>CAJYHN010000014.1 GCA_913774665.1 uncultured Microbacterium sp. | reverse complement strand
AGCGGGTCGGGCTCGCCGTTGGGGCCCTCGGGGTTGACGTAGATGAGGCCCATCTGGACAGCGGCGAGCGGCTTGTCGAGCTCGCGGTCGCCCGTGTACCGCTCGTCACCGAGCCACGTGGTCTCGGGGCCCCAGTACACGTCGTCGTCGGGCTCCCACACGTCGGTGCGGCCGCCGGCGAAGCCGAAGGTCGGGAAGCCCATGTCCTCGAGCGCGACGTTGCCGGCGAGGATCATCAGGTCGGCCCACGAGATCGACTGGCCGTACTTCTTCTTGACCGGCCAGAGCAGGCGGCGCGCCTTGTCGAGGTTGACGTTGTCGGGCCAGCTGTTCAGCGGAGCGAAGCGCTGCATGCCCGCGCCCGAGCCGCCGCGACCGTCGGTCACGCGGTAGGTGCCGGCGCTGTGCCAGGCCATGCGGATCATGAGCGGGCCGTAGTGGCCGAAGTCGGCGGGCCACCAGTCCTGCGAGGTGGTCATGACCTGCTGGATATCGCTCTTGACGGCGTTCAGGTCGAGCGCCTCGAACGCCGCCTTGTAATCGAAGCCCGCGTCGAGCGGGTCGCGCAGGGCGTTGTTCTTCGCGAGGATCTTGACGTTCAGGCTCTCGGGCCACCACACGCGGTTGGCGGAGCCCCGGGTGGGGTGGGGCAGGGCGCCGGCGGGCTCGCTGTCGGCGGGGGCTTCGCCCACGGGCAGTCGGTTGTCGTCGGGGGCGGCACCGTCGTGGAAGACGGGGCACCCGTTCAGAGCGTCGCTCATCGGGATCCTCTCGGTTTTTCGGCTTCGGACTTCGCCCGACAATCGGAGCACACGCCCCAGAACGTCACCTCTGCGGTTTCGATGACGAAGCCGCTCCCCTCCGGCATGTGCAGGCACGGCGCGGACCCGACGACGCAGTCCACGTCGTCGATGCGGCCGCACCCGGTGCACACCACGTGGTGGTGGTTGTCGCCCACCCGCAGTTCGAACGTTCCGGCGTGGCCGGCGGGTTCGATACGGCGGGCGAGTCCCGCGTCGGCGAAATCGCCGAGCGCGTTGTACACCGACTGCTTGCTCGTTCCGGGGAGAGTGCCGACGATCCCGTCGAAGACGGCGTCGGCGGTGGCGTGCGGCCGGGCGCGGAGGGCTTCGAGGACGGCGATGCGTGTCGCCGTCACCCGCAGACCCGCCTCGCGGATGAGGGCATCCGCGGGGGCGTCCGGTCGACTGTCGAGCATGCGACCAGCGTATCTATTTTTGAGTGAATCAAAAATGACACGCCGGGAAACGGACGGAACCTCGAGCACGGTTCACTCGAGCGAGCGGATGCCGTCACCCCGCCGTCAGCGTCGGAGTGCCCGCCTCGTACTCGGTGAGATCGCCCGTCTCACCCGCGCGCGCCGCGCGTCGGCCCACGACCAGCATGTAGAAGAGGAAGACCCCGAGGGCCAGAGCGCCGATCGCGATCTTGATCTGCCACGGCCACTCGCGCGGGGTCACGAACCCCTCGACGAGGCCCGACAGAGCGAGGGCGAAGACCAGGCCCACGGCCACGGTCGCGAGGGACCGACCGGCCGCCGCGAGCGCCTCCACCCGCGTCCGCCGGCCGGGGGCGACCCAGGCCCAGAAGATCTGCAGGCCCGCCGCGGCGGCGACGAAGATCGCCGTGAGCTCGAGCAGACCGTGCGGGAGGATGAATTGGAAGAAGACGTCGCCGCGGTCGAACGAGAACATGATGGCCGCGTTGATACCCACGTTCTGCGCGTTCTGCATGACCGCGTAGACGGGCCAGATGCCGGTGATCCCGAACATCACGCACTGGGCCGCCAGCCAGGCGTTGTTGGACCATACGGAGGCGGCGAAGATCGCGTTGGGGTTCTCGCGGTAGTACGCCACGAACTGCTCGTCAGCGATGCTCTGGATATCCGTCTGCGCGGCGATCGACGCCAGCACCGCCGGGTTTCCCGTGATCCACACCGCCCAGAGCGTCGAGACCACGAGGAAGAACACGGTCACGGCCAGGGTCATCCATCGCACGCGATACAACGCCGCCGGAAGCTGCAGCGCGAAGAAGCGCGGCAGCTGCCGCAGGACGTTGTCGCGGACGCCCGTGAGACGCAGGCGCGTCCGCGCCAGCAGGATCGAGACGTAGTCACCCTCGGGCGTGCGACCGGCCGAGGTCTTGATGTCGGCCAGGTCGGCCGAGGCCGCGCGGTAGCGGGTGACCAGTTCGTCGACGTCGGGCCCGCTCAGGCGCTTGCGGCGCCCCAGTTCGTCGAGCCGCGCCCACTCATCGCGCCGGGCGGCCGTCAGGGCGTCGAGGTCCATGTGGTCAACTGTACGCATGGCTTCGTCGTCGACCCCCGCTCCCGCGGTCGCCCTCGTTCACACGAGCGCCGATGAGACGCTGACCGGAGAGGCCGTCGCCCTCGACGTCCAACCCGTCGGCTTCTTCCTCCGCGCGGTCGGTGCCGTCATCGACTTCCTGCTCGGGGCCGCGCTGCTCATCGGCGGCGCGCTGCTGCTGGTGTCGATGGTCGGGGCGGGCACCCTGCCCGAGTCCGCCGTCCGCATCGGCGTCATCTCGCTGCTGGTGCTCGTGACGGTCGCGATCCCCACCACCGTCGAGACGCTCTCGCGCGGCCGGAGCCTCGGCCGCCTCGCCGTGGGCGCGCGCATCGTCCGTACCGACGGCGGAGCCGCGGGCTTCCGCCAGGCCCTGATCCGCTCGCTCACCGGGGTGCTCGAGGTGTGGCTCACCGTCGGCGCTCTCGCGGCGGTCGTCGGCATGTTCACCCCGCGCGCTCAGCGTCTGGGCGACCTGCTCGCCGGGACCGCGAGCGAGCGCACGCGCACGCGAAGGCTCCCTCCTCCGGCCCCGGGTCTGCCCCCGGGCTGGGAGTCCTGGGCGGCGATCGCCGACGTGTCGCGCCTGCCCGATCGGCTGGCCGCGCGCGTCACGCAGTTCGTCCGCGGAGCCGACGCACTCGAGCCGGCCGCCCGGGTGCGCGTCGCCGCTTCGCTCGCCGAGGCCGTGCGTCCCTTCGTCTCGCCGCTGCCCCCGTCCGACCCGGAGGGGCTCGTTCGGGCGGTCTCGGCGGTGCGGCGGGACCGCGAGTATCGCGCGCTGCTGCTCGAGAACGAGCGGGCCGCGGTCCTCACCGAGAAGGCGTGAGTCGTCGAGGATCGCCGCTTCGCCCACTCCGGGAGCGACGGATCCTCGATGCGCGCCCGATCGACACTCACGCCCCGGAGCGGTCGGCGAATCAGGTGCGCAGCGTCTCGTGGCGAACGACGACCCAGCCCTTGGGCACCGACAGGCGGTCGGCGTGGATCACGCACAGATCGTGAGCGTGGGGGTCACCCGCGGGACCGAGGGGGCCGACGGCCGCCATCTGGTCACCGTAGTCATAGGTGAGGGTGCTCATCGCCTCGCGGGCGCATCCCACCTTCGAGCAGAGTCTGTCGCGCATCGCGGATCAGCCTAGTCAGCCCCTCCGACACCGCGCGGACGCCGCGCCGCCGGAAGCGCACGCCGGTGCACGGGCGGCGGAATCCAGACCGGGGGCTGGCGTACACCGGCGGGCCCTCGACCCGACACGCCGGGGGCATCGGCCCCCGCGGCGGCTTCCCGCCGTCGTGCCCCGCACGCGCCGAGGTCGCCCGCCCCGCCCGAACGACCCCGGTCCCGATGCGGGGACCCCCGCGCGCGGATCGCTCCGGCGCCGACGGGCTCGCCGGCACGGCACGACCGAGCCGGGACCCGAACGTAGGATGGGCCCATGATGCGTCGTCGGTCCCGCGAAGCGCGACCCGTGGCCCGCCCCTCGCGGCACGGTCGTCACGGCCGCGAGAATCGCAGCCCGGTCGTACGCCCGCCGTTGCCGCCGATCGACACTCGCGTCGAAAGGTTCGACATCGCGGTCGGCGCCGCCGCCGAGTTCCTTCGCTCGGCCTGGACCGACCTGCGCGAGGTCTCGTTCGAGATCGGGATCATGCCTCCCGCCGCAGCCGACGGCATCCCGCGCTGGACCGTCCTGCGCGAAGAGAAGCGCATCATCCTCTACCGCGTGCCGATCGAACGCCTGGGTCACCCCCATCACGACGATGACCTGCACCGGCGGATGATGATCGAGGGCGCGGTCTTCCGCGCGGCCGCCGAGTATCTCGACCGCGACCCGTGGGATCTCGGTCCCGAACGCTTCCGCTTCTTCTGACCCGCACCGGGCCTCTCGGCGCTACGGCAGGATCGTGAGCGCCGAGGCCGCGGCATCCGCCGGCCACAGGGGGTAGGACGCCAACGCACCCGTTCCCGCATACGTGACGGCCGCGCGCACCGGCGCCGCCGTCTCGAGACGATAGTCGCCCGCCGCGACCGGCACGGCGACGCTGGCGCCGGCGGCGACGGTGGTGGTGATCGCGGCGCCCCCGTCCGCGGGGGTGAGGGTGACGGCCGTGTCGGTGTCCCCGCCGGCGATCACCAGGTTCGCGCCCACACCCGGGGCGACCGCGATCGCACTGGGCGTCGAGATGGCGGGTGCGGAGACGTACCAGGCGAAATCCGAGCCCTCACCGAAACCTGTCGTCGACCACGTCGCCCCGACGATCGGCGCGGTGGCCGACACGTCGACCGTGTAGGCGCCGGCGGCGGCACCCGAGAGGTTCACCGAGGTGGGAAGCCCCGCCGTGAGCGGGATGTCGGTGGGGGCGGGAGCGCTGACCGAGGGATCGTTCGGCACGAGCGTCACGGTCGCTGAGGCGTCGGATCCGGGAGACAGCAGGCGCAGCACCGTGCCCGCCTGGCTGGCGTCCGTGGCGAGGACCTGGACGCCCGGCATGACCAATCGCGTGTCGGCCTGCGCGAGAGGCGCGACCTGATCCACCCCGCCCGGCAGCAGCAGACGCGTCAGCTGCGCCTGCAGGGACGCGTGCACCGGGGCACCCGACGACACGACGCGCACGACCGGGCTCTCTTCTCCGAGCAGCAGGCCCGCGAGGGGCACGACCCGGCGACCGCCCGCGGGGACCACGAGGTTCTGACCGCTGGGCGGATCCGACACTCCCTTGGCGCCGTAGACCGAGAGCTGGACGGTCGCGGGGACGGCCCCGGGATTGGCGAGGACGACGAGATCGTTGGCGCCCGTCGTGGTCGCGCCCCCGACGAGCCACGATTCCGCCAGGGGCGGGCGGCAGGCGGATGCCGCGAACCCGATGAGGTCGCTCGCGGCGGCCGTGGCGGACCCGGCGGCGGCGAGCGGGGACGGGGCGCCGTCACGGGGAGCCGCGCGCAGGGCCTCGGCGTCGCCCGAGGCGTCGGAGGTCGCCCCCGTCAGCGCGGTCGAAGAGGCATCGGAGTCGGCGGGGCCGCTGATCACCTGCTGCCCGGCCGCCGAGCTCAGCGAGCTCGCGGAGTCGGCGCTTCGCCCGAGGGCCAGCAGCGGGCCGTCGCACGCCAGAAGCGTGTCACCGGGGGTCGGCGTGACCTGCACGCGCACGGGGATCGCGGAGTACTGCGGCCAGGGCGCGGCGATCGCGACGACCGTGCCGAGGACGGCGGCCGTCGCCACCGCGGCTCCCGCGACGACGCGGGCGCTCGTGGCGGCGACACGGACGAGACGGCGCTCGCTCATCGGGATCCTCCCGGGTTCGGACCGACGATGCGCGGCGTCCGGCGGGCGACTCGACGCGAGGCCGCGGTGGGCACCGCGAGCAGGAGGGCGACGAGCACGACACCCAGCGAACCGACGGCGACGAGCCGCTGGAGTCCCAGGCGGTGGTCGTCGAGTGCGGGGCGCGGAGTGATCGCGGTGTTCACCCGCCACAGGTCGCCGCGGGTGGTCGCCCCCACGGGGTCGAGCAGGTCGCGCTGGTCGAGCGAAGTGGCCGCTCCCAGTCGCGTGCCCCGGATCACGTCGTCCTCGCCGGCGGGGGCCGATTCGAGCAGCACGAACGAGATTCCGCGTGCGGCGAGACGCGACACGACGTCGTCCGCGGAGGGGGTCACGAGGTCGGCCGCGAGGGCCGCGAGTTCGACGTCCTGATCGTCGGCCGTGGTGCGTGTGGCCTCGACGGTGCTCTGCCCCGAGAGGGTGGCGCTCCCGCCCCACACCACCTGCACGCGCAGGCCGTCGGAGCGCGGGTCGAGGACGATCGTGCCGATGTCGAGCGAGCCGCGGCCCTCGGCGGCGACGAAGGCCGGGAGGGTCGAGACGGGACCGTTCGTGAGGGCGGAGCGGTCGCTGCCGGCGTCGGCGGTCTGCGCGGTCAGAGCCGGGGCGACCGAGACGGCCAGAGCGGCGAGGGCGAGGAGCGCGCCGACAGGTCGGAGCACGCGGACGCGCGCGGGGACGCCGGCGTCGAGGGCCACCACGGCCCCGCCGACGAGCCCGATCCACGCGAGGCTCAGGCCCGCTCCCGGCCAGAGCGGCACGGGCACGGAGTGATCGAACGACACGGCGATCCCCACCGCGGCGAAGGCGGTGGCGAGGCCCGCGACGGCGATGACGATGAGGGCGGATGCCGTGATCCACCGCGGCGTGAGCACGGCGAGCACCGCGAGGACAGCGAGAGGGGCGATGAGCAGGCCCACCCACCAGACAGGTCCCCCGGTCAGGCTGGCCCACCCGCCCGGGTCGGACGTGGGGAACCCGGCCGCCACCAGCGCGCGGCCCAGCGGCGTCGCCGAGGCCTCGGCTCCCGCGTAGACGATCCCGGGGTCGGCGAGCAGGCCCCAGGGATTTCCGGCGCGCACCTGGGTCCACACGAGCGGGGCGAAAACGACGGCCGAGGGGATGAGGAGCCAGACGACGCGGGCCACACCGCGCCCGGCCACGAGAGCGACGACGACGAGCGCCGCCGACCACAGGACCACGACCGCGGGAGCGAGCGACGGGGCGCACGCGAGGACGGCGATGAGAAGGACGGATGCCGCCCCCGCCGGAGCCCACGAGCGGTGCGCCACGCACGCGGCGTAGAAGAGCCACGGCAGAAGGAGGTGGACGAGGACACCGGCCGGGCGCCCCTCGGTGAGGGCAGCGAGGAAGGTGGGGGCGAGCGCCCAGGCCACACCGGCGACGATGCGCAGCATCGACGACTCGGTCACGCGGGTCGCGGCGAACCATCCGCCCAGCACCGCGAGCGGGAGGGCGAGCACCCAGAGCACGACGAACGCGCGCGAGGGGTCGCCGGGCGACAGCGTGCCGATCACGGCGACGAGAGCCGAGAACGGGTCCGCCGGGCCGATGGCATCCAGGCCGAGGGGGCGCGCTCCCCAGGCGGCGTCCTGCCACAGCTGCGCGACGTTCTGGCGCAGCGGGGCGAGGGCACCCCCGCCGAGCACGGGCCAGGCCAGCAACGGGGCGAACAGGGCCGCCGAGACCGCGAGGGCGCCGAGCACAGCCCATGCTCCCCCGCCGACGAAGAACCGCAATTCCGAGCGCACGGGCGCGTCGGGGTCGGCGACGTCGCTCTCCCAGCGCAGCCGCATCTCCGCGCGGGAGACCCGGAGCGGCGCCAGCCGCGACCATCCGACCACCCGCGAGGAGCGGATGCGACGACGGGCCCGGGCGATGGCCGCCGGTCGGGCCATCACGAGCAGCGTCGCCCCCCATTCGGGGAGGACGCGGTACGGGACCTTCGACACCAGGTGCAGGATCGTGCGCCACAGGGCGAGCGGGAGCAGCGACAGCCAGTGCAGCGCCACCGCCGGAGCGGGCGCGTAGACCAGGCGGCGGTGGAGTTGAGCGGTCCGCGTCGCGAAGGCGCGGCGCCGCGCGCGGCGGCGACCGCGGGCCATCGCCGCGACCCCGTCGCCGGCGACGGCGACACGGGCGGCGGGCACGAGCGAGACGAGGTGGCCCGCGAGACGCGCGCGCACGCCCAGGTCGAGCCCCTCGTCGGCGCCGCCCAGCGCCGGGTCGAGACCGCCGAGGGCGGTCCAGGCGTCACGGCGGACGAGCAGGCCGCGGACGTCGGCACCGAGCACGTCGGCATCGCCGTCGCGCTGTCCCTGGTCGAGCTCGCCGGCCGCGAGCTCGACGGTGCCGCCGTAACGGTTCATGCTCACGCCGAGCGACAGGATCGCGTCGCGATCGTCCCACGCCACGAGCTTGGGGGCCGCGACGACCAGCGGGGGCGAGAGCTCGAGGGCGCCGGCGAGGCGCACGAGGGCGTCGGGGTCGGGTGCGGTGTCCTGCGCGAGCAGCCAGACCGCATCGCCGGTGAGGCGGGGGGTTGCCAGCGCCGTGGCGGTGGCGAACGAGGTGCCGGCCGGAGCCGTGATCACACCCTCCGCGCCGGAGGAGGCGGCCAGTCGCGTCAGAGCGGGGTCGGAGCCGCACAGCACGATCGTGAGGGCGTCGACGGGGCGGGTCTGAGCGGCGAGGGCCGAGAGGGTGCGCTCCAGATGGTTCGCTGCAGGAGTGCGTCCTTCGGGACGCACGACGAGGATGGCGTGAACACGGGCGGGCATGACGCGGATCAGCCTAGGCGTGCTGTCCCGTGATCACGGACGCCGCGCCGTCGGCGCGAGGATCGATCGAGCGGACGGATGACGCGGCTCAGGCGCGACGCTTGAGCTTGCGACGCTCGCGCTCGCTGAGGCCGCCCCAGATGCCGAAGCGCTCGTCGTTCTGCAGCGCGTACTCGAGGCACTCCGACTTCACGTCGCACGACGTGCAGATGCGCTTGGCATCTCGCGTCGAGCCGCCCTTCTCGGGGAAGAACGCCTCGGGGTCGGTCTGCGAGCAGAGCGCATCGGTCTGCCAGGCGAGCGTGTTCTCTTCGGTGGAGTCGATATCGCGGCGAACGCCGGGTACACCGAGATCGACCGGATCGACGAACCAATTCTCCGGGACACCGGACCGGTACTGCGACGTCGCCATATCGTCCTCCGCCTCGTTCAAGCCCCCATGACGCGGTTCCGCGCAGTCATAATTACACCCGTGTCATTCCGCTGAGTCAAGTCGCGGATGGTAAACCCTCAAGGGCGAGGTGAACCTTTATGATCCGCCACGGCGTGTCGCGGGTCACGCTCCCGGCATCGCGACGAAGACCTCGCCGCCGCCGTCGGTCGCCAGCGGCGACTCGTCGGGCGTGACGAGGGCGGCCTGGCCCGGGAGCACGGTGATGCTCTGTCCCGAAGCGCCGGTGAGCACCGTCTCGCCCGTCACGCCGAGGGCGATCGCCACACCGTTGAGCTCGAGGCTGCCCGCAGCGCCCGCGACGAGGTGCCCGAGCGCGAAGTCGGCGATCCCGGGGGCGAACACCTCGGCGCCCACGCCCGCCGCAGTCGCGGTCAAGAAGGGCGGCTCCGCGGGGCGGAAGTCCACAAGCCCCAGCAGCTCGTCGACGTCGATGTGCTTGGGCGTCAGGCCCCCGCGCAGCACGTTGTCGCTCGCGGCCATGATCTCGACGCCGAGACCGGCGACGTAGGCGTGCAGGACGCCGGCGGGGACGAAGATCGCCTCTCCGCGGCGCAGCTCCACGAGGTTCATCAACAGGGCCACCACGATGCCCGGGTCGGCGGGGTACGCCGCGTGCAACGACCGCGTCAGGGCCAGCTCGGCGTCGAACTCCGGCGCCTCGGCCGAGGCCGCGGCATCCACGATCTCTTCGATCTGGGCGCGCTCGGCCTCGCCGAGCAGCCACCCGATCGCGGAGCGCAGCGGGTCGTCGCCGGTCAGGTGCGCCCGCAGGGCCTCGACGGCCGGGGCGTCGCCCAGGGCCGAGACGAGAGCACGCGTGCGCTCCAGATCGCGAAGCCCCGCGAGCGCGGTGAAGGTGTCGCTCAGCGCGACGATCACCTCGGGCTTGTGGTTGTCGTCCTTGTAATTGCGCTGACCCGCATCGCGAGGAACCCCGGCTCGCTCCTCGCGGGCGAAGCCCTCGACCGCCTGCTCCTTCGAGGGGTGCACCTGGATCGAGAGGGGAGCCCCTGCGGCGAGGAGCTTCAACAGGTACGGCAGCTTCGCGGGAACCCCCTGCTCGGCGGCGACGGCCGGCAGCCACGCGTCCAGCGTGCGGGCGGAGCCGTCATGCACCTCGGCCGGCGAGCCCGGGTGGTCGCCGAACCACACCTCGGCTTCGGGAGCCCCAGTGGGCTCGCGTCCCTCCAGGTCGGCGATGAGGGTGGGGCTCCCCCAGGCATAGTCGCGGGGGGTGTTCGAGATGGCGATCAGCACGGCGTCAGCATAATGCGCGCACCCGACGGCCACGGATGCCGACCGCTACCCTGAACAGACCATGGCGATGCACACGAGTCACCCGGTGTCGGCGCTGCCAACGGCACCGGCGCGCGAGACGACCGGGCACCTGCTTCTCCGGGCCTGGTGCGTCCTCCTGCTCGTGCTCGCCCTGGGCGGCGTGGGCCTCGTGCACGCGGTCGGACCTGCCGTGACCGCCGTGATCGTGGCGGCCAGCGCCGTCGTGTCGGCGATCGTCTGGCTCGTGGTCCGCCCGCCCCTCGCGGTCCGGCGACTGCCGTGGATCGCCGCCGGCTACCTCGTCTGGGCGACCGCGTCGCTCGCGTGGAGCGCGTGGCCCGCGGCATCCGTCGTCACCCTCCTCCTGCTGTGGGTCACGACGTTCCAGGGACTGTTCGTCGGCGCCGTCCTCACCTGGAGGGACGTCGTGCGAGCGATCGCATCCGCGGCGAAGTGGGTGGTCGGCCTCTCGCTCCTCTTCGAGATCGCCGTCGCTCTCCTCGTGCGGGGGCCGCTCCTCCCGGGATTCGCCGTGCCGACCGCGGGTACGGATCCGATCGCCCCCTGGTCCGACGGCGCCCTCTTCACGGGCGGCCGGATTCAGGGGATCTACGGCGACGCCGACCTGTTGGCGGCCGTGATGCTCGTCGCCATCATCGTCTTCGGCGTACGGCTGGCGGTCGGGGCGCCTCGGCGGGCCCTGCTGATCGCGTGGATCGCGGTGGCCGGATTCCTCTTCGTCCGCGCCGAGTCGATCACGGGCGTCATCGCCGCGGGCTTCGTCGCGCTCGTGCTGGGCACCGTGCTCGTCATGCGGACCGCGGGGCGACCCGGCGAGCGCTCGCGGTGGTACCTGCTCTACGCCGCGATCGGCCTCGGGGCCGCAGCGGCACTGTGGTTCGGGCGCGACACGATCTTCGGGGTGCTGGGTCGCGGCGCCGACCTCACCGGTCGCGAGGGCATCTGGGCCGACGTGCTCGTCCGGGCCGATCAGCATCCGGTCATCGGCTGGGGGTTCTCGACGCCGTGGATCACCACGGAACCGCTCTTCGACGGCTGGATCGTCGACCAGGGGCAGATCGTCGCCCAGGCGCACGGCGTGTGGCTCGACGCGTACCTGCAGCTCGGCGGGGTGGGCGTGGCGTTGCTGGCGCTCGTGTACCTCGCCTACCTGTGGAGGTCGTGGTTCTTCGCCGTCGATCGCCCCCGGTGGGACCTGCGCGCCGACCGCCCGCACTCTCCCCTCACGCTCCTGCCGACCCTCGTGGGCGCGCTCCTCGTCGTGCAGGGACTGACCGACTCGGGCCCCCTGCTGCTGTGGGGGTGGATGTTCGTCATCCTGTTCGGCGCGAAGATCAAGCAGACGCCGCTCGTGGGGGTGGGCCCGAGCGAGCAGAGCATCTCGATCGAACGCGGCGAACTGCGGCGCCCCGCGCCCTGACCGTCACGCGTCCGACGCTCAGGGTGACGCCGAGAGCGCCCGGTAGACTTCCCGCTGGCCGTCCGCGGCCGCGGCTCCTCGACCGAAAGATCTCTTCGTGACGTACACCCTGCAGAACGCCGTGCTGCCGCTCGACCGCGACCCTGACCTCCTCCCGTTGTACGTCGACCCCGAGACCTGGTCGACCATCGACGAGGAGCCGGTGCGGGTCACCAATGTCGCCCAGCTCAGCAACATCCTCGATCGCCACTGCGCCCGCATCGTCGCGGGTCGACGCGTGTCGTTCGGCACGTACTTCAACGCCTTCCCCGCCTCCTACTGGCAGCACTGGACGGCCGTGCGCCAGGTGCGCCTCACCGTACACACCTCGGGGGATGCCACGGTGCTCGTCTACCGCTCGAACGGCGGCGGCACCAAGCAGCGCATCGAGACCCGGGAGGTGCGCGGCGACGCCGTCGCCACGTCGTTCGACCTCGTCCTCGATCAGTACAGCGACGGCGGCTGGATCTGGTTCGACGTCGCCGCCGACCGCGCGGACGCGATGTTCGAGGGTGCCGAATGGACCACCGAGCAGGAGCCGGTGCGCGGCGGCAAGGCGAGCATCGGTGTCACGACCTACAACAAGCCCGACTACTGCGTCGAGACGCTGCAGGCCCTGGCCGACGCCCCCGACGTGCTCGACGTCGTCGACCGGGTGTTCATCATCGATCAGGGCACCGACCTCGTCGAGGCCCAGGACGCGTACCCCGCCGTCGCCGAACGCCTCGGCGAGACGCTGCAGGTCCTCCGCCAGCCCAACCTGGGCGGCTCCGGCGGCTTCGCCCGCGCCATGGTCGAGACGCTGGCTCGCGAGGGCAGCGACTTCGTGCAGCTGCTCGACGACGACGTGCGCATCGAGCCCGAATCGATCCGCCGCTCCGTGGTCTTCGGTCGCTACGCCTCGGTCCCCACCATCGTCGGCGCGCACATGTTCGACCTGCTCGACCGCCCCAAGCTGCACGCCTGGGCCGAGGTCGTCGACGACGCCCCCTTCATGTGGCGCGCGCTCTTCCAGGAGCGCCTCCCCCATGACTTCAGCGTCGCGAACCTCCGGCAGTCGCCGCTGCTGCACATGCGCCTCGACGCCGACTACAACGGCTGGTGGATGTGCCTCATCCCCACCAGCATCCTGCGCGAGATAGGCCTCTCCCTTCCCGCCTTCATCAAGTGGGACGACGCGGAGTTCTGCGTCCGGGCACGGGATGCCGGCTACCCGACCGTCTCGATGCCGGGTGTGGCCCTGTGGCACGTGTCGTGGATCGGCAAGGACGACTCGATCGACTGGCAGGCCTACTTCCACGCCCGCAACCGCATCGTCGCGGCCCTGCTGCACTCGCGCTCACCGCTGGGGGGAACGCTCATCCGGCACAGCCGACGCGTCGACCTCAAGCACCTCATGATGATGCAGTACTACCCCGTCGAGCTGCGTCACCGCGCGCTGCGGGATGTGCTGTCGGGTCCCGCGCACATGCGTGAGAACCTCGCGACGGCCATGCCCGAGGCCCGCCTGGTGGCGAAGAAGCACGCCGAGACCGTCGTTCACAAGGATTCCGGCGTCCCCCTGCGCTCGCGCCGGGGCCGCCAGGTCTTCAAGCGCCTGAAAAAGCACGAGTTCGACAGCCCGACGGGCCTGTCGTTGCGCATCTTCACCCTGCGCACGCTGGTCTCGCACTGGTTCCACACCCCCCGGCCCGAGAACGTCGAGCAGCCCGAGGTCGAGTTCGGCAAGGGTGACGCGCACTGGTGGCGTGTCCCGCTGTACGACAGCGCCCTCGTGAGCGCGGCCGACGGCTCCGGCAAGAACATCTACACGCGCGACCGCGCGATGTTCCGCCGCATGCTCGTCGACAGCTGGAAGCTGCACCGCCGCCTCCAGCGCGAGTGGCCCCGCCTGTCCCGTCAGTACCGCAGCGCCCTGCCCGAGCTCGTCTCCGAGGCCAACTGGCGCGCGACCTTCGAGGAGCGTCCGTGACCACGGCCCCGTTCGACCCGAAGACCGCGACGATCGTCGTGGTCACCTACAACCGCACGCACCTGCTCACGCGGTTGCTCGAGAGCATCGAGCGCATGGACCCGGCGCCCGGTCGCCTCGTCGTGATCGACAACGCCTCGACCGACGACACGACCGCCGTGGTCGAGTCGTTCCGCGACCGCCTGCCCACCGAGCTGGTCTACCGTCGCCTCGAGACGAACACCGGCGGCTCCGGGGGCTTCAGCGAGGGCATGCGCGTCGCCTACGAACTCGGGTCCGAGTGGATCTGGCTCATGGACGACGACGTCGAGGTGGTCACCGACGGCCTCGCCCGCATGGGCCAGTGGACGCCGCGCTTCCGCAGCATCCAGGGCCGTCGGTACGACTACGACGGCAGCGAGTTCTACTGGCAGTACCGGGTGGCCGAGTCGATGGCGATCCCGATCCCCTTTGCTCCGGCGGATTTCGACGACTCCGGCTTCAAGCCGATGAACTCGGGCTGCTTCGAGGGCATGTTCATCCACCGCGACATCGTGGCCAAGATCGGCCTCCCCGATCCGCGCTTCTTCATCTACTGGGACGACCAGCTCTACGGGTGGTTGGCCTCACGTCAGACGCGGTCGGTCATCGTGAACGAGTTCGTGCTGCGTCGAACGCGCGAGATCAAGCAGTGGGACATGGGCATCCGGCACATGAACGCCTCGAGCGACGCGTACCGGTACTACATCATGCGCAACCGCGCGTACCTGCAGAAGTACTACCGCGCGCTCGGGGTCTACCGCGCGCTGCCCTTCACCCTCGGGACCGTGCTCACGTTCGTCAAAGAACTCATCCGCCTCGTCGTGGTCGAGCGCAAGATCACCGGTACGAGCCACCTCTTCCGCGGACTCCGCGACGGCCGACGCATCCTGCGCGACGCGTCGTGGAAGCCGATGCCACCGCTGGAGCAGTCGCAGCCGGTCAGCTGAACGGCTCGCGCGGCTCGACGCGGGACGCCTCCCGCGGGGCCGCGCGGCCGTCCGCCGAGACGGGGAGCACACCCGTGATCGGGGACGGGCTCCGCCGCACCACTCGGCTCAGCCGATCGTGGCCGGAAGCTGCTCGGCCAGCGACGGACTGAGCGAGCGCCCGTAGAGGCGGGTCAGGTGATTGTCGTCGCGGTACACGGCGACGTTCCCGATCACGCCGACGCAGAGGTCGTCGGGGCAGATCCACGGCGTGAGGTCCAGGAGGTGAAGACCGGCGCGGTCGAGATCGTCGGCGGGGTTCCGGTCGGCGAGCGACGCCGATCGCGGGACAGCGCAGTCGAGCGGTTCGTCCGATCCGACGACGCAGTCGTACATGTTGAAGGCGAAGCGAGGGTTGTCCCGCACACCGAGCACCTGCACCCCCGCGCCGTCCATCCGGTCCAGGAAGCGCTCGATCCCCGGCCGCACACGCTCATCGTCCTCGCCCGCGTCCGACCGGGTCACCACCGTCAGCGCCGCATCGGGCCGCACCCGCTCCACGAGCTCGATGGCGGCCTCGCGCCACCCCTCGCAGCGCTCGTCCATGCCGGGCTCGTCGAGCCCCATCGAGCATCCGCCCTTGATGAGGAAGACGACCCCCCATCCGTTGGCCTCGGCCACCGGGAGCAGGGCACCGGTGACCTGCTGGGCGTGCGAGTCGCCGATCACGGCGATCGTGTGGCGGGCGCGCGGGGTGCGGGTGGTCTCGGAGCACGTCCCCCGCAGCTCCTCGATGTCGTTGGCCCACTCCGCCGAGCACTCGCGGTCCAAGTGCACCCATTCGTCGTCGATGAGAGAGGGAAGCGGCAGCAGCGGGGCATCGGCCGGAGGCTCCGCCGACGACGGATCGCGCAGGACAGCCGCCCCGGGGTTGGTCTGCAGCGCTCGCGCTTCGATCGCCCGCTCCTGCAGCCACGTCGAGGTCTGCCAGGTGCCGACGGGGACGGCGACGATCGCGGCCGCTGCCGCGAGGACCGCCACCGGCACGAGGGCCGACGCATCGTGTCTGCGCCACGCTCGCACCGGACGATCGACGGCCCAGGTCACCAACCGCGCGAGCACCAGGGACAGCACGATGATCCCCGCGCCGCCCACCAGGCCGACCTCGGTGCGTTCGTTCACGACGAGGAAGGTCACCAGGATCGGCCAGTGTACGAGATACAGGGCGTAGGCATCGCGCCCCACGGCCCGCAGGGGGCGCGACGACAGCACCCGCGCGAGGGAGAATCGGCCGGCCTCCCCCGAGCCCGAGACCACGATGGCCGCGGCGCAGACCACGGGCCACAGAGCGAGGAACCCGGGGAATCCGCCCTGGACGTCGAGCACGGCCCCGAGCACGAGCAATCCGACGAGCCCCGCCCATCCCACGAGGGTGCGGGCCACCGCGCCGAGACGCACGTGGGGCAGGGCGACGACCAGCAGCGAACCCGCGGCGAACTCCCACAGCCGCGCCCCCGTGTCGAAGTACGCCAGCTGCTGCGCCGACGCCGTGCGGACGATCGAGTACACGAACGAGACGGCGAAGACGGCGCCGAACACCGCCCCCACCACGCGATCGGGGGACCAGCCGCGACGGCGGACCACGACCTGGCACACCCAGAGAATGACCACCCACAGGACGAAGGCCTGACCCTGCACCGACATCGACCAGAAGTGCTGCAGGGGGCTCGGGATGTCGGTGCGCGCGTAGTAGTCCACCGCGTCGGCGGCCAGGAGCCAGTTCTGCACGTAGCCGAGCGACGCCCACGCCTGCTCGGCGATCGAGCGGTGCGTCGTTTCGGGATACATCGCCCACACCACCGCCAGGATGCCGACCAGGGTCACCGCAGCGGCCGGGAGCAGGCGTCGGAACACGCCCAGCAGGTGCCGGAACGGACGTATCGGGGCAGGGCCCGCCATCCGCCGGACGAATCCCCGGGTGAGGAAGAAGGCGGACAGCATCAAGAAGACGTCGACGCCGCCCGAGACCCGGCCGAACCACACGTGGTACGACACGACCAGCAGGATGGCGACGGCGCGCAGCCCGTCGATGTCGCGACGGTACGCCCAGCGCGCCTCCGTCTCCCGGTGCGCGAGCAGGGGGCGGGTGGGCGACCCGAGGGTCAGACGCACGACGAGGTCACGCGAGCTGGTTGTTCCACATCGAGAGGGCGGAACCGATGGCCATGTGCATGTCGAGGTACTGGTACGTACCGAGACGACCGCCGAAGTGCACGTCCTGCTCCCCCTTGGTGAGCTCGCGGTACGCGAGCAGGCCGGCGCGATCGTCGGCGGTGTTGACCGGGTAGTACGGCTCGTCCGCGCGCGTCGCGAAGCGCGAGTACTCGCGCACGACGACCGTCTTGTCGGTCGGGTAGCGGTCGGCACGCTCGGGGTGGAAGTGCTTGAACTCGTGGATGCGGGTGTACGGCACGTCGGCGTCGGCGTAGTTCATCACGCTGGTGCCCTGGAAGTCGCCGATCGGCAGGACCTCCTGCTCGAAGTCGAGCGTGCGCCACGACAGCTCGCCCTCGGCGTAGTCGAAGTAGCGGTCCACCGGTCCGGTGTAGACCACGGGCACCTGCCCCACGGTCGCCTTCTTGTTCAGCGGCTGCGACTCGTCGAAGTAATCGGTCGAGAGCTTCACGTCGATGTTCGGGTGATCCGCCATGCGCTCCAACCACGCGGTGTACCCGTCGACGGGGAGGCCCTCCCACGTGTCGTTGAAGTAGCGGTTGTCGTAGGTGTAGCGGACGGGCAGACGCGAGATCACCTCGGCGGGCAGGTCCTTCGGATCGGTCTGCCACTGCTTCGCGGTGTAATCGCGGATGAACGCCTCGTACAGGGGGCGGCCGATCAGAGCGATCCCGCGTTCCTCGAGGTTGGCGGCATCCTTCGCCTCGAACTCCCCCGCGAGCTCCTGCACGAGCGCACGCGCCTGGTCGGGGGTGTACGCGGCCTGGAAGAACTGGTTGATGGTGCCGAGGTTGATCGGCAGGGGAAAGACCACGTTCTTGTGCGTCGTGTAGACGCGGTGCACGTAGTTCGTGAACGCGGTAAAACGGTTGACGTACTCCCACACCGTCGGGTTGGACGTGTGGAACAGGTGAGCACCGTACTGGTGCACCTCGATGCCGGTCTCGGGCTCGTTGGCCGAGTACGCGTTGCCGCCGATGTGGTGACGACGATCAATGACGGTCACCTTGCGACCCGCTGCGGCCGCGCGCTCGGCGATGGTGAGGCCGAAGAAGCCGGAGCCGACGATGAGGAGGTCCATGGGAAGCAGCGTCTTTCGTGTCGAGAGATGGGGCACGACCCCGCGGGAGACGTCCGGTCGATACTACCCGGGGCACATCCGAGCCTCGGCGGCCGCGCTCAGGGGGCCCGCAGAGACAGTCCGATACGATGGCGTGTCGAAACGGCCGCAGACGGAGACGGAATTGCATGGGTGACTGGATCAGCGCGATTCCGGCGTACCTCGCGGTCGCCGCGGTCCTGATCCTTCCCGGCACCGCCGTGGTGATCGTCGGTTGGGGCGCAAGAAGCCCCCAGCGCCTTCTTCTGGCGCCGGCCATCTCGGTCACGATCGCGGCCGTCGCGGCATCCGTCGCTCCCCTCATCGGCTTGCGATGGAACCTCCTCCCCCTCGCCCTCGTCACTCTCGTGGTCGTCGGCATCGCGTTGGTCCTCCGCCGTTCCGCCGGTGTCGACGCGGCTCCCCGTGCACGCCGGGCCGGGCTGGTCGCGCTCCTCTCGCTGGCGGCGACGGCTGTGGTCAGCGCCGTCATGTTCGCCCGTGCCTTCGGCGCCCCGGGCAACATCGCCCAGCGCTTCGACAACATCGTCCACCTGAATGCGATCGCGCTGGGCCTGCAGAACGGCAGCGCCTCACCGTTCCAGATCGGGTCCACCTCCGACATCGGGTTCTACCCGAACGCCTGGCACGCCCTCACCACGCTCGGCGCCGAGCTCACCGGGGCGACCGTCCCCGTCGCCGTGAACGGGTCGAATCTCGCGATCGTATCGATCCTGTGGCCCGCGTCGGTGATGGCCCTGGCCGGTGCCTTCTTCGCTCAGCGACGCACCGCGTACGTGGTCTCCGCCGCACTTTCCACCGGGTTCGGCGCTTTTCCCGCCCTGTTCTTCAACTGGGGTGTGCTGTACCCCAACCTGGTCGGATACGCGATGCTGCCCGCCGCCCTCGCGGTCATCGTGACGATGCTGCCGGAGCGCGGAGCGCCCGCCCTGGTGCGTTCGACCCTCCTCGTCTGCCTGCTGGCGGGCGGAACGTTCCTCGGCCACCCCAACGCGTTCCTCAGCCTGCTGTTCTTCGCAGCAGCTGCCGTGATCACGACGTTCGCTGTTCGGGCGGTCACCGAGCGCACGCGCGGCGCCGTGGTCGGCCTGGTGGTCTCCGTGGTCGCCTTCGCCGTGGCCCTGGCGGGCACCGTCGCGGTCTTCCGCACGGGAGCCGAGCACTCGGGCTGGGCCCCGTGGCAGCAGCTGTCGCAGTCACTCGGCGAGGGACTGTTCGCGGCACCCCGCGGGTTCACCCCGACCGTTGTCGCCTCGCTCCTGCTGATCGCGGGTTTCATCGCCGTCGCGCGCCGCCCGCGTCTGCTTCCGGTCCTGGCGCCTTTCGCCGTGGCTGTGATGCTGTTTGCCGTCGCCTCGGGCCTGCGCATCGACAGTCCCCTGCGTCAGTTGCTCACCAACCCCTGGTACAACGATTCCAACCGACTCGCCGCGCTGCTCCCCTTGGTGGCCATTCCCGTCGCCACTCTCGGAGCCCTGGCGGTCGTCGACCTTCTCCGGACCGCCGTCCGTGCACGTCGCGTGCCGACGTGGGCGCGCGTCGGCGCCGTCGTCGTCGGAATCGCCGCCGTGTTCTCCGTCGCTATTGGCCCGAACGTCCGTATCGCTCTCAGCCAGGTGCACGAAGCTTACGCCTACACAGACAGCTCCCTCATCCTCTCGTCCGACGAAGAGGCCCTCCTCGAGCGCCTCGACGACGAAACGCCCGCCGACGCCCTCATCGCCGGCAGCCCTCGCACCGGCGCCTCTCTCGCCCTCGCCTTCGCAAACCGCCAGGTGACGCAGAAGCACGTCTTCGGAAACCCCTCCCCCGAGCTTCTCTTCCTCAACGCGCGCCTGCGCGACATCGACTCCGACCCGGCCGTATGCCGCACCGTCGACGAGCTGGGCATCGACTACGTGCTCGACTTCGGCACGCAGGACGTCATCGATCCGGCGGGTGCGGCGGCGTACAGCGGCATCCAGGACCTCACCCCGGGCGCGCACCTCGTGCTCGTGGACTCCCAGGGTCCCGAGGCGCGTCTGTTCCGCATCGAGGGGTGCTGACGTGTCCCGCACCTCGACTCTCGCAGTCGCGTACGACTGCCTGTTCCCGTACTCCACCGGAGGGGGCGAGCGGCAGTATCGCGCCTTCGCCGAGGAGCTCGGACGCTCGGGCTTCGACGTCGACTACCTCACCTCTCGACAGTGGGACGGCGAGACTCCGACGGAGGGGCTCTTCCGCATCCTCCCGATCACCCCTCGCCTCTCCCTCTACTCCGCCGATGGTGTGCGCCGCATCCCCGCAGCCCTCCGCTACGCGGCCGGTCTCTTCGGCGCTCTGGTGCGCCGACGCCGGCGATATGCCGCCGTCATCGTCAGCGGACTGCCGATCTTCAACGTCTTCGCTGCGCGCCTCGCCCTGCTCGGGTCGGGGACGAAGCTCGTCGTGGACTACCTCGAGGTGTGGCACCGCCGTCAGTGGATCGAGTACTCGGGCACCGTCACCGGCACGATCGCCTGGGTCCTGCAGCGAGCCGCTATCGCGATCACCCCGCTGGCGACCTGCCACTCGCAGCTCTCGGCCACCCGTCTGCTCCGCGAAGGACTGCGTTGCGAGCCCCTCGTCAGCCCCGGGCTCATCGACGGTGCCGTCGAGGTGGCTCCCCCCGCATCGGCCGCGACTCCCCCGTACGTGCTCTATGCCGGTCGCCACATCCCCGACAAGCGGGTAGACGTCCTCCCCGCCGCGATCGCCGCGGCCCGTGAGAACATCCCCGACCTGCGCCTCGTGATCCTCGGCACCGGTCCCAGCTCCGAGGCCGTCCGGGCCGAAGTCCACCGCGTGGGCGGGGAGTCGTGGACCGACTTCCCCGGCTTCGTGTCCGAGTCTGAGCTGGACCGTCTCCTGCACGGCGCCCTGGCCCTCGCGAACCCCTCTCGCCGCGAGGGGTACGGTCTCGTCGTCGTCGAGGCGAACGCGCACGGCACCCCCGTCGTCCTCGTCGCCGATGAGGGCAACGCCGCCACCGAACTCATCGAGAGCGACGTCAACGGCGTCGTCTCACCCACCACTCGACCCGCCGACCTCGCCCGGGCCATCCGGGACGTCGCCGACGGAGGTGACGACCTGCGCCGGTCTTCGCGCGCCTGGTACGACACCGCCGTCGGCACCCGAACCATCCGCCGCACCGTGGAAGGCATCCTCTCGGCTCTGCCGCTGCCGAGCCCCGCCACGGTGAAGACGAAAGAAGACAGCCCGTGACCACTCCCGCACCGTCCGACCTCGAGTTGACGATCCTCATGCCCTGCCTCAACGAGGTCGAGACGCTGGAGGTCTGCATCCGCAAGGCGCAGGGCTTCCTCGAGCGCAGCGGTATCCAGGGCGAGATCCTCATCTCCGACAACGGGAGCACCGACGGCTCGCAGGCCCTCGCCGAGAGCCTCGGCGCGCGCGTCTCGCACGCCCCGCGCCGCGGATACGGTGCCGCTCTCATCAACGGCATCGAGACGGCCCGCGGCCGGTACATCATCATGGCCGACGCCGACGACAGCTACGACTTCGAGAACCTCGAGCCCTTCGTCGAGCGCCTGCGCGCCGGCGCCGACCTCGTCATGGGCAACCGCTTCCGCGGCGGCATCGAGCCGGGCGCCATGCCGCCGCTGCACAAGTACCTCGGCAACCCGGTGCTCTCGTTCATCGGCGAGCTGTTCTTCAAGCCGGGCATCCGCGACTTCCACTGCGGGCTGCGCGGCTTCAACCGCGCCCGCATCCGCGAGCTCGACCTGCAGACCACCGGTATGGAGTTCGCCTCCGAGATGGTGGTGCGCGCCTCGCTCGCCCGCTTCCGCATCGAGGAGGTGCCGACGACGCTGAAGAAGGACGGCCGCTCGCGCCCGCCGCACCTGCGTAGCTGGCACGACGGCTGGCGCCACCTGCGCTTCCTCCTGCTCTTCGCCCCCCGGTGGCTGTTCGTCTACCCGGGTCTGGTCGCGTTCTTCCTCGGCGCGATCGCCGTTGCGGTGCTGGCCTTCGGCGGGGTGAACATCGGCGGCGTCGGCTTCGACGTCACGACCATGGTCTACGCGAGCGCCCTATGCGTGATCGGGTTCCAATCACTCTTGTTCTTCTGGTTGACGAAGCTATACGCCACACAGGAGGGCTTCCTCCCGACGAGTGAGCGTTACCGACGGATCGTCGCCAAATGGTCCGCCGAGCGCGGCCTGCTGATCGGTGTGGGCCTGTTCTTCCTTGGCATCGTCATCGGCATCGTGCAGGTCGCGCTGTGGGGCAACCTCGATTTCGGCCAGCAGAACGCCGCCCAGGCCGTGCGCATCGCCGTGCCGAGCGCGCTGCTGATCATCCTGGGCTTCCAGACCGCCATGATGAGCTTCTTCTCCGGCGTGCTCACGACGCCGCGGCGCGAGCAGCGCCCCGAAGCCGTCATCGAGAGCTGATGGCCGACCGCCGCATCCTCGTCGATCTCCTGGGGTTCACCGGCTCGCGCGGGGGCACCGAGACCTACGTCCGCGAGCTGCTCCCCCGTCTCGCCGATCTCCTTCCGGGTACGCGCTTCGCCGCCCTGACCGGCCGTGCCGGAGCCGACCGCGTATCGGCGTTCTTCCCCGGTCGCGTGCAGACCGTGCCGTGGGTCGGAGCCGACCCCGCGAGCTGGGCCCTGGGCGCGGTCGCGGCGACCGACCTGCTCGCACGGCGGGGCCGAGCCGACCTGGTGTGGGCGCCCGCCAACTTCGGGCCCGTCTTCCGCGGCGTCCCGCGCGTGGTCACGGTGCACGACGCCATCTACGACGAGATCCCCGGCGGTCTCGCCCAGCGCGCCCAGCGCGCGATGACTTCGACCCTCATGCGTCGTTCGGCGCAGACCGCCGACCGCGTGATCACGGTGTCGCATGCGGCGGCCGACAGCATCGGTCGCTTCCTCGCCATACCGGCCGGGCGCGTCTCGGTGGTGCACAACGGCAGCTCGGAACCTCGCCCGGTGGACGACCCCCGTGGCATACTGTCGTCCCTCGCACTGCCCGCGGGCCGTCCCCTCGTGCTGAGCGTCGGCAACCGCATGCCGCACAAGAACTTCCCGGGACTGCTCGCGGCCCTCGCCACGATCGCCCCCGCCGATCGACCCGTGGTCGTCATCGCCGGCAGCCGCCTGCCCGACCCGCTCACCGGCGACGTGGTCCGTCTCGGTCTGGAGCACGACGTCATCCTGCCGGGCTGGGTCGGCGACGATCAGCTCGAGGCGCTCTACCAGGCCGCCGACCTCTACGTCTGCCCCTCCCTCGCCGAGGGCTTCGGCCTGCCCGTCATCGACGCGCTGCGCCGGCGTGTGCCGGTCCTCACCCATGATGTCCCCGTCCTGCGGGAGGTCGGCGGTGACGCCGCGCACTACGCCGATGCGACGGATCCCGCCGCCTTCGGTGCCGCGCTCACGGCGGCGCTGCGTGCTCCCGCCGACGACGCCGCGCGCGCCCAGGCCCAGCGGTGGGCGGCGCGCTTCACGTGGGATTCCGCGGCCGAGGCGACCGCGGACGTGCTCGATCAGGTGTTGTTGGGGCATCGTCGATGAAGGTCCTTCTCGCGCGCCTCATCGGCTTCGGCACGGCGCCGATGATCGTCGCCGTCGTGCCCCTGCTCGTGCTGCCCATCGCGGCACGCATCCAGGGGGCAGACGGATGGGCGGCGATCGGCACGGGTCAGGCACTGGGCAGCCTCCTCGCGATGATCTCGAGCTACGGCTGGAACGTCGCCGGCGGCGCCCGCATCGCCATGGCGGAGCACGACGGCGCACGGCGCGAGGTCTATGCGCACAGCTTCTGGTCACGTCTGGCCGTCTTCGCCGTCGTGGGCGGCGTGGCGGCGTGGATAGCCGCGGCCCTCGTCGGCGGCGCGTTCGGCGGAGTCGCCGCGCTCGTCGTTCTGGCGACAGGCCTGACCGGTCTCACAATGTCGTGGTACGCCGTGGGCACGGGTCGTGCGCGAATGGTGCTGTGGTACGAAGCGATCCCGATGGCCGTCTTCACCGCGGGCAGCGCTCTCGTCATGCAGCTCACCGGCCAGATCGTGGCCTACCCGCTCCTGATGATCGCCGGGACCCTCGTGGGCCTCGCCGCTCTCCACGTTCACCTGTTCGGCCGGGTCATCCCCCCGTTCCACCTGGCCGACATCGGCAGGAGCTTCCGTCAGAACCTCCCCCTCGCGAGCGCCGACGGCTTGGGGGGCAGCTATACGACCGCCCCCGTGCCGATCACACAGGGTCTCGTGGGCACGCAGGCCGCCGCCGAGCTCACCTCTGCCGACAAGCTCTACCGTGTCGGCCTGACCGCGATCCTCATCGTCGGCAACACCCTGCAGAAGTGGGTCCTGGAGGCCTCGTGGGAGCAGGGCCGCACACGACGTCACCTCGTGGCGCTCGCTCTGCACCTCGTGGTGGGGGTCGTGGGCCTGCTGGTGCTGGTTCTGCTCGGGCCGTGGCTGACCGCGGCGTTCCTCGGATCGGCGGTCGCGCCTCCCCCGTCGATGTTCCCGGCGTACGGGGTGACCTACCTCATCATCTCGCTGACGACGCCGCTCATCCGCAACGTGCTCGTCCCTGCGAACCGCAACCGCGTCGTCCTCGCCGCGATCGTCTCGTCGGCGTGCGTCGGGCTGCCCGTCATGGTGCTGCTGGGTGCTACCGCCGGGGCAACTGCGGTGGTGTGGGGGTTGGCCGCGTCGGAAGTCGTCGTGCTCACCGTCGTCGGCATCGCGGCGACGAAAGAGATCCTCCGCCAGCGCGCAGTCGTCGCCCGCGCCTGAGACGAGACCGCCAGGGCTCGGCTACGAGCGCCGTCCCCCGGTGACGGTCCACGCCGCACTTCCGATGAGGTGCACGACGGCTGTCCGCGGGCTGATCTCGCCACGACGCGCCGCGGCGACGACTGTGCGCACGTTGCGTCCGCGTCGTCGATGCCCACTGAAGGCGGCCGCGAGCTGTCGGGCCCGTTCGTCGTCGACGCGCGCGGCCAGCGTGTCGACCATCGCCTCGGTCCACCCCGCATTCACGGCGTACAACGACTTCGCGACGGCGCGCAGGCCGCGCACGTCGGTCTCGGCCCGGAGGGCTTCGCGCCGACGACGCAGGGTCTGTCGCCACCCGAGGCGGGCGGTATCCGCCTCACCGAGCACGTTCGAGGAATGCTGGACGTAGTCCTGCACCACCCGATCGACCACATCGAGGCCGTCCGTGACGGCGGCGCAGACGGCGAGCCAGTGGTCGTGCACCTGGGCGGGTCCCGGATAGTGCGGAAACGGCAGCGCCGTCTGCAGCAACGATCCACGGAACACGCAGAGCGCTCCCGAGAACTGATTCTCGAGGACGAGGGCCGGAGCGGACACCGATCGTCGATGAGTGGATGCCGCCACCACGACGCCGTCGGGATACGTCACCACGCGCGCTTGGCCGCTGACCAGAGCCGCCCGGTCGAGAGCCGAGACGAGGACGGCGAGCTTGTCCGGCATCCATTCGTCGTCTTGGTCGCTCAGGGCGACCCACGGGGCATCGAGGGGCACCTCGGCGAGTCCCCGCTCGAAGTTGCGGTAGAAACCGACGCGCTCATCGAAACCGGCCACTGCGAACCGATCGTCCTCTCCGACCGCGTGTCGCATCATGGCCCGCACGTCGTCGGCACCACCGTCGGCGACGATGATGCACCGGAAGGCGGAAAGGGTCTGCGCCTGGATGGAGCGGAGCTGTCGAGTGAACAGCACCTCAGGCGGCTGGTAGGCCGCGAGGACGACGTAGCCGGGGGCGGGGGCGGGTTCGAATGCAGTCATGGCGGGAGGCGTCGGGAAGACCCGTCCATGCTATCTACCGTCATGGCAGAGAAACGTCGAGACTAAACTGGTCGTTCCGGCTCCGTGGGCATCCCGACATCCGTCCGGGACTGCGCCTGAGGGCCGAGCGCTCGCCCCACCGGAAGGCCGACCAGGTATGACTGCTGCTCCCGAGGTCGATCTCGTCATCCCCGTCCACGGGGGGTGGGAATTCGTGCACTCGTGCATCGGCGCCGCCCTCGCGCAGAGCGTCCCGGCCCGTGTCATCGTGGTCGATGATCTGTCGCCCGACGACACCGCCGACCGGATCGCTGTCGAGTTCCCCGAGGTCACTCTCATCCGCAACGAGGTCAACCTCGGGTTCGCCCGTACGTGCAACGTCGGCATGTCCGCGAGTCAAGGTCGCCTCGTCATGCTGGTGAACAGCGACGTCGTCCTCGAACCCGACGCCGCGGCGGCGGCTCTCCGCGCCCTCCCCGACGACCCGGCATCCCGCGTCGGAAGCGCCGCGACCCTTCTCCTCGCCCCCGATGGCACCGTCGACTCGTACGGCATCGTGGCCGATGTGACAGGGGCGGGTTTCGTCCGGTTCCACGGTGCAGAACGTACGAGAGCGGATGCCGAGCACCCGCCCGTTCTCGGACCTTACGGCGCCGTGGCGGTCTACCGTCGCGCAGCGCTCGATGAGGTGGGCCTGTTCGACACGAACATCTTCATGTACGGCGAGGAACTCGACCTCGCCTTCCGCCTACGGGTGGCCGGATGGTCGTGCGTCGCGCTCCCCGAGCCCTCAGGAACGCACCTGGGTGGGGCCAGCGCCGGCAAGGAGTCGGTGCGTCAGCGCCGTCTGTCCGGGTTCGCGCGCGGGTACCTGCTGCGCAAGTACGGCGTGCTGCGCTCACGGTGGGGCCTGCGGGCGCTCCTCGTCGAGGCGATCGTCACGGGCGCGCGCCTCGTGCTGCGTCGCGACGTGGTCTCGCTCGCCGGCCGGTGGGAGGGATGGCGTCGAGGCGCGCTCGCACCCCGTCTGCGTCTGCCGGCCGATGCGATCGACCAGTCCATCGGCCTGCGCGAGTCGATGAAGATGCGAACCAACGGGTACTGGGCGTCGCGAGACTGACCAAGACGGGGCGAACCGGGTCGAGCGGTACTCGGGACGCGGGCCAGGGTGTGACAACATAAAAGCGTGAAGGGCATCATTCTCGCTGGCGGCTCCGGCACCCGACTGCATCCGATCACGCTGGGCGTCTCCAAGCAGCTGATCCCGGTGTACGACAAGCCAATGGTCTACTACCCGCTGTCAACGCTGATGCTCGCCGGCATCCGCGACATCCTGATCATCACTACTCCGCACGACGCACCATTCTTCGAGCGTCTGCTGGGTGACGGGTCTCAATTCGGAGTCGAGATCACGTTCGCGCAGCAGCCGTCCCCCGACGGTCTCGCCCAGGCATTCACGATCGGCGCAGACTTCATCGGCGACGACAAGGTCGCCCTGGTGCTGGGCGACAACCTGCTCTACGGGCCCGGCCTGGGAACACAGCTCAAGCGCTACGCCGATGTCGACGGGGCAGCGGTGTTCGCCTATTGGGTGGCGGAGCCGTCCGCCTATGGGGTGGTCGAGTTCGACGGCGACGGCCATGCCGTCTCTCTCGAAGAGAAGCCAGCCGCCCCCCGGAGCAATTACGCCGTCCCGGGACTGTACTTCTTCGACAACGACGTCGTCGAGATCGCGCACAACCTCGAGCCCTCCGCCCGCGGCGAATACGAGATCACCGACATCAACGCCGAATATCTCCGGCGCGGCACACTCCAGGTCGAGGTCCTCCCTCGCGGTACTGCGTGGCTCGACACGGGAACCTTCGACCAGATGACGGATGCGGCGGATTACGTTAGAACGATCGAGCGCCGAACCGGCCTGCGCATCGGCGTCCCCGAGGAAGTGGGCTGGCGTCAGGGCTTCCTGTCCGATGACGCTCTCCGGCAGCGGGCGAACTCGCTCGTGAAGTCCGGTTACGGCGCATACCTGCTCGAGATCCTTGAAAGGGGCCGCGGATGACGCGCCTTCTCGTGACCGGCGGCGCCGGTTTCATCGGTTCCAACTTCGTTCACCATGTCATCGAACACACCGATCACACGGTGACCGTACTCGACAAACTCACCTACGCCGGCAACCGGGCTTCGTTGGAAGGTCTACCAGAGGACCGTGTTCGCCTCGTGGTGGGCGACATCGCCGATGCGTCCGTCATCGATCCTCTCGTGGCGGAAGCCGACGCCGTCGTGCATTACGCCGCCGAGTCTCACAACGACAATTCGCTGCACGATCCACGCCCGTTCCTCGACACGAACATCATCGGCACGTATACCCTGCTCGAGGCTGCGCGGCGGCATGACGTGCGTTTCCACCACATCTCCACCGATGAGGTGTACGGAGACCTGGAGCTCGACGACCCAGCGCGCTTCACCGAGCAGACGCCGTACAACCCGTCCTCCCCGTACTCCTCCACCAAGGCCGGCTCCGACCTTCTCGTGCGCGCATGGGTCCGTTCGTTCGGCGTCCGCGCGACCATCAGCAACTGCTCGAACAACTACGGCCCCTACCAGCACGTCGAGAAATTCATTCCCCGTCAGATCACGAACGTCCTGCGCGGCATCCGTCCGAAGCTGTATGGCACGGGCGAGAACGTCCGCGACTGGATCCACGCCGATGACCACTCGTCTGCGGTGCTGACCATCCTGGACAAGGGTGAGATCGGTGAGACGTACCTCATCGGCGCCGACGGTGAGAAGGACAACAAGAGCGTCGTCGAGCTGATTCTGCAGATCACGGGTCAGCCGAGGGACGCCTACGACCTCGTCACCGACCGCCCCGGCCACGACCTGCGGTATGCGATCGATTCGACCAAGCTGCGCACCGAGCTTGGCTGGACACCTACCTACGGGGACTTCGAATCGGGACTCTCCGCCACCATCGACTGGTACCGCGACAATGAAGCGTGGTGGGCACCCGCCAAGGACGGCGTCGAAGCCTTCTATGCCAGCAAGGGGCAGTGACTTCGATGTCCATCGCCTTCGGCAAGGCTCTCGCCGTGCGCGAGACGCCAATACCAGGTCTCGTCGTCCTCGACTTGCCGGTGCACGGGGATGCGCGCGGATGGTTCAAGGAGAACTGGCAACGCGAGAAGATGACCGCAGCCGGCATCGAGCTCCCCGACTTCGGCCCCGTGCAGAACAACATCTCGTTCAACGACGCGGTCGGGACAACGCGCGGCATCCACGCTGAGCCCTGGGACAAATACGTCTCGGTCGCCACCGGGCGCATCTTCGGGGCATGGGTCGACCTCCGCGAGGGCGAGACCTTCGGCGCGGTCTTCACCACCGAGCTCGACCCGTCGACGGCAATCTTCGTTCCCCGCGGAGTCGGTAACTCGTATCAGACCCTTGAGGCCGACACCGCATACACGTACCTTGTCAACGACCACTGGTCGCCGGACGCGACGTACACCTTCCTCAATCTCGCCGACGAGACGAGCGCCATCGAGTGGCCTATCCCACTCGATGAGGTCGAAATCAGCCAGAAGGACAAGGCGCATCCGCGCCTCGCCGACGTGGTTCCGATGCCGCCGAAGAAGATCCTCGTCACCGGGGCCAACGGTCAGCTCGGTCGCGCTCTGCGCGCGGAGCTCGGTGAGCACGCGTGGATCGAGTACGCCACACGCGAGGATCTCGACCTCACCTCCCCCGGACTCCATACCGCGCGTCGCTGGCGCGACTACGACGTCATCATCAACGCCGCCGCGTACACCAAGGTCGACATCGCCGAGACCCCCGACGGTCGCAGGGAGGCTTGGGCCGCGAACGTCACCGCCGTCGCAAATATCGCTCGCATCGCTACCGCCAACGGCATTACCCTCGTCCACATCTCCAGCGACTACGTCTTCGACGGGACGAAGAGCACCGCCTACACCGCGGAGGATGCGGTGTCGCCTCTCGGCGTCTACGGACAGACGAAAGCCGCTGGCGACGCGATCGTGTCGACTGTCCCCCGCCATTACATCGTGCGCACGAGCTGGGTGGTCGGGGACGGGCGAAACTTCGTTCGAACCATGGCCGATCTCGCGGAACGGGGCATTAATCCGCGCGTCGTAGACGATCAGACGGGGCGGCTTACCTTCGCGTCGGATATCGCGGCCGGCATCCGCCGGCTCGTCGACGGAGGGGCACCCTTCGGTATCCACAACATGACGAACGTGGGCGAGCCGGGCAGTTGGTGCGATATCGCCAGGGAAGTATTCCGGCTCACGGGGCACGACCCCGCCCGCGTCACGGGCGTGAGTACGAACGAGTACTACGCAACCGCATCCAGTCCGGTATCCGATAGACCGCGGAACAGCGTCCTCGAAACGTCGATGCTCGACACCACCTGGCAACAACGCCTCTCCGAGTATCTCGCCTCCCCACACAACTGACGCGCTTCAACCGCCCCTCGGCCGCCCAGACGTCTGAGAGAAACCCCCTGTAGGATCGTGGGCGATGTCTCGTGCAAATGAACAAGCCGCGCTGCGCATGGAGCGGTTGGCGGCAACCCCGCTGACGCCCGTCGGAGCAGTGACCGGTCGAGGAGCATGGTGGGGAGCGATTCGCGCGATCTTCTCTCACCGAGAGATGCTGAGCCTCCTCGTGCGTCGCGATCTGAAGGCACGGTACAAAGATTCCACTCTCGGATTCTTCTGGTCGCTCATTCGTCCGCTGATCCAGCTCGCCGTGTACTTCATCGTGATGGGACAGTTCCTCGGTGCCGCGCGAAGCATTCCCGACTTCGCCGTGTACGTCTTCGCGGGTCTCTCGGCGATCGGTTTGTTCACGGAAATAGTTGTGGGCGGGACCGGATCCGTACTGACCAACGCCGGACTCGTCAAAAAGGTCTACCTCCCCCGCGAGGTCTTCCCCCTTTCGAGTGTCGGATCGGCCTTGTTCAACTTCGGCATTCAGCTCATTGTTCTGGTGGCCGCCACTCTTCTCGTCGCGAAGCCGCCGCTGCACGCGCAGCTTGCTTACGCCGTGCCGGCTATCGCACTCATCGTGGTGTACGGGACTGCATTCGCGCTGTTGTTCAGCGCGGTCAATGTCTATCTGCGCGATGTGCAATATCTCGTCGAAGTCATCACCATGCTCCTATTCTGGGCGAGTCCGATCGTCTATTCCTGGCAGATGGCGAAGACGCTCATCCCGTCGCCCATCGTCCTCGACGTCTACACCAACAACCCACTCACTCTCGCGGTCCTTGGGTTCCAGCGAGCCTTCTGGGTAGCCGGCGATACTGCCGAGTGGCCCGGCGAGCTCCTCCTCCGCATGACGATCGCTCTTCTCATCGGATTGGTGCTACTCCTGGTGTGCCATCGCGTCTTCATCCGCCTGCAGGGCAACTTCGCTCAGGAGCTGTGAACCCATGCCGATTTCCCCCACTGTCCCGGCAAACGACTCCCCCCGCCCCGAGGTCGCTCGCATCCGTGGCGTCTCAAAGAAGTTCACCATCCGCAAAGATTCTTCGATCAAGGAACGAGTCGTCACCCTCGGCCGTGCCGGCCGCCGCCACAAGAAAGAGTTCTGGGCGCTGCGAGACGTCGATCTGGACATCTACGCGGGCGAGACCATCGGCCTCATCGGGCACAACGGATCGGGCAAGAGCACGCTTTTGAAGGTCATCGGCGGGATCGTAGACGCCACCGATGGCACAGTCGAGGAGCGCGGGCGCCTTGCCGCGCTCCTCGAGTTGGGCGCGGGCTTTCACCCCGATCTCACCGGTCGAGAGAACGTCTTCCTCAATGCGTCGGTCCTCGGGCTCAGCCGCGAAGAGACAGAGGCGCAATTCGACGACATCGTCGCGTTCGCATCTATCGGCGACTTCATCGACACCCAGGTCAAGTTCTATTCATCCGGCATGTACGTGCGATTGGCGTTCGCCGTGGCAGTCCACACAGACCCCGACGTCCTTCTGGTGGATGAAGTCCTCGCCGTGGGCGACGAGGCTTTCCAGCGCAAATGCATGGATCGCATCCGCGAGTTCCAACAGCAGGGACGCACGATCATCCTTGTAACGCACTCGCTCGATCAGGTCGTGGAGCTCTGCGGGCGGTGCGTGTTGCTGCACCAGGGGAAGGTTCTCTTCGATGGCAAGCCGTCCACGGCCGTCGCCCGATTCCGTGACCTGCTTGAAGAGCGTCGCGTCGCCGAGCGGGACGCTGCCGAGCCCGAAGTCGAACGTCCGCAAAGCGCTGTGACCAGCGTGAGCGCGCACGTCGTCGGCAAGGAGGAAGGGTCCGCGCTCCAACCGGACGACGACCTCGAAATCCGCCTCGCCGTGACCTCCACCGGTCTTAAAACCTGGGGATGTCGAGTGCAGATCGATGACACGATGGGCCAGAAGATGTTCGTCACGGGAACCGACTGGCTGGATACGCCCATGCCGCCTCTCGACGGTAAAGGCGAGGTGGCATTTGTCCTGAAGAAGCCCGCGCTCGGCGGCGGGAAATACTTCGTCAACGCCACCCTCATCGACGGCGACGGCAACGATGTGCACAACATCATGCAGGCGACGTCGTTCAACGTGGAGTTCGATCCGCGGGCAACCGGATACCTCCGCATCGATGTCGAAGGTAGCGCGAGCGGCTCACGCTGATCCTGCCGCACAATTGTGCCGGTCGCCGGACCCGCTCAGGGCACGATCACACGGAGTGAGGGAAGCGAGAGCGCGCCATGAGCGCGCGGATCTTGCCCGCTTCCCCCCAGATTCCCGGGGAGTCGTACGGACGGTCGGGAAAGGCGCCGTACTGCAGGGTGATATCGAGCCGGTTCTCGGCGATGAAGCGCTCGACACGACTCGCGAGGGACTCGGGCTCGCCGGAGGACACGTTCACGATGCCTGTCACACCGTCAGCAGTCGCCGCCACCGCGATCTGACGCCCCAGTTCGGCGACGTCGATGAAGTCGTACAGCGTCCGTCCGGACGTGAACGGGAAGACTTTCTCGCCTCGGTCGGACGCCTCGAGCAGCTTGGCGAAGATCGACCTGTTACGCCGGTCGTCGCCCAAGATGTAATAGGCCCTGAGCCAGACGAACTCCGCTCGATCCGCGATCGAGAGCATCGCCGATCGGCGCAGCGCGTCCTTGGCGATTCCGTAGAGGGTCGCGGGGTTCGTGGGAGTCTCCGCTGTGACGGCGCCCTCCCAATAACCGATCTCATGCATCGAGCCGAGCGCTGCGATGCGGTGGATGCCCGAATCCACCATTGAGGTCAGGAACCGGTAATGGTCGGACAGGCGGGCCAGGTGAGACGGGGCATTATGGACGAAGCCATCCTGCCACGCGAGGTGAATGACAGCTTCGATCTGATCGGACGCCGCCACGGTCGCGATATCGAATCCCGGAGCGAGCACATCGGCCTCGACGACACGCGTCGCCATGTCGAGATCACCCTCGCGATGGCGGCGGACGACCGCCACGGCTTCGTAACCAAGCTCCGCGACAGCCCTCGTGACGTGCCTGCCGACATAGCCACCGGCTCCCGTGATCACGACGATGTTCTTCATGAGGTCCTCCTCCGACACGTACGCAGGCTACGCCCAGGTACGCACTGCACCGACGATGATGAGGCCCGCGGTCACCAACAGCAGCAGAATCAGCGGGACGAATCGAGCGCGAACCAGGATGCCGGTTCCGCCACCGCCACCAGGAGCGACGGCTGGCAGTCCCCGTATACGGGCAAGCCATCGCGGCATCCAATGCTTCAGATCCAGGGCGGGCTTTTCGAAAAGCATGTAGCTCGCGTAGGCATAGACGTGCACGACGACAATCACGATCAGCAAATACCAGAACCCGCCCGCGAACGAGGCAAGTCCGTACTCCGCCGCGAGAAACATCACGGGCCACCCTGCGATGTAGATGCCGTACGAGAGATCGGCGTGCCGATCCCACCCGGATAGCGCCTTCACTCGCGTTCCGAACCAGACGAGCCCGTAGGCGAAGGCATACTGGCCGAAGAGGAACCAGCCCCCCCGCCACCAGCACAGAGCGGCGATGACGAGCATGGCAATCCCCAGCCTGTCATCGAAGGGGACCTTCTCGATGTACAGCTGAACGAGTGTGCCGAATGCGAAGGGCGCGGCCAACTGCAAGACCTGCGGATTCGACAATGTCTGCAGCGCGCCAGCGAGATCGCCAATGTGCAACGCCTGAAAGGTGCTCAGCATGATCACGAGACCAGCGACCACCGCGCCGATGATACGTCCGCGAAGGGCGCCGATGATGCCCAGCACCAGAACACCCAGGTAACAGACGAACTCGTACATGAGAGTCCATGCCGAGCCGTTCCAGGTGTTGTAACCGACCTGCACGGCGTGCGTCTGCGCGCCGGTTCCAGCGATCGCCCACTGGTTCAGCACGAGCGTGAAGTTGTTGTACACGTACGTCCACGGAGAGTCGTACGGATATGACGCAAACCCGCGGACACTGCCCTGCGTATGAATCCACGCCAACGGTGCCAGCAGAAAGGCGGTCACAATGAGGATGAGGAACCACGCCGGGTAGATGCGCACGACCCGGTGCCACAGATAACGGAACGGCGATTTCGACCGCATCATGCTACGCGTGATGAGCATGCCGGAGAGGAAGAAGAAGCCGGTGACGGCAACGCCGCCCAACGAAGTCTCAGCGCCCCACTGGGCACCGATGTCCGCGGCGCCGAAGATGCCCGCAACGGGGCCGGCGTGGGAGAAAATGACCATGAAGGCCATCAGCCATCGGAGGAACCCGATGGAATTTTTCCGAGGGTCGAATGCCGCACCGAGCGTGGTCACGACCGTCATATTCCGACCGGATACCCGAACCGCTCGGATTCCTCCCACGTCGCGGGAGGGATGTTCGTGTACGTCGGTTCGGCTCCTCCGAAGAATGCCGAGATAGCCGCCTTTGTGTGTCCGGTGTCGGTGTCCACTTCAGTGGTGAAACCGGACCAGTGCGCCGTGCACATCTCATCGGTCTGGGAACGGATGGTGACCGTCACCAGCGAAGGGTCGACGTCCACCCAGTCGCGCGATGCATCGAGAAGCACGTAACCGTTCTGCGCCGCCGCCCGACGGATGATCGCGGCGACTGCTGCGGGCTTGTTCTCCTCGAGGACACCCGAGCGCAGGAAACCATCGACGTCCCAACGGAACATCGGTGAGCGGTGTTCGACGATGTGCTGGTTCGTCCAGTCGGCGATGTCTGTCTGCGAGACGAGGCCCGCCGCCAACGTGGAGCCGCGGCCGGCATGGAAAACGAACGCTCCCGTCACGAGAAGGTGGGCGAATCCGGCGCTGGTGGCGCGAGCCGACCAATCCGATTCCTCCCCGTACCCGCGCCCGAAGACGGGATCCATGAGACCGACCGCCGGGAGAACAGGAACCGGAACCATCATCGCGAACGAGATTCCCGCCGGGATGTCGATGACATCTCGGCCGAAGTGTTCCTCCAACGCCGTACCGATAAGGTCGGCCACCGGCTGCGTCTCGAGATACAGGTCTGTACCGCAGGGTAGGGAGTACGGCTCGACATTGGTCGACCATGCTGTCGCCGACGCCGCCTGGGGGTGATCGCGAAGCGCTTCCAGCAGGATCTGAACCGAGTTCCGCGCGTAGATGACGTCGGAGTTCGAGATCACGACGTAGTCGTACCCGAGATTCTGTGCGGTCGCGAGCCCCAAATTGACATTCCGCGGGATGCCGAGATTGCGCGGGGTGCGGTAATAAGTCGCACCCGTCTCACGCGCCAGTTCGGCCAGGTGATCGCTGAACCCGTGCTCGGGGCTCGCGTCATCGAGCACCAGAAGGTCGAGGGTGAACCCTTCGTGATCGAGTCGAGCAATCGACTCCATGGTCCGCCGCGCGAATTCTCGACCGTTGTAGAAGGTGACCGCGAGCAGAACGCGGGGTTCGACGCTGCGGCTCACCGCCCCAGCATCCGCTTCGCCTGCCGACCAATCACGTAGAGGGAATGGTTCTTCCGGAAGAGATGCTCCATCTTGCGTCGGGGATCGAGGAGACGCTTGAGCTGTACGACGTCGTACTCGAGTTCGGCTACCCGTTCCTCCCGCTCCAGAACCTGGCGGGTGAGGGCGATCACCCTCGCGTTCGCCACCTCGACGTCTTTCAACGCCCGTTCGAGCGAAACCGCCTCGACTGCTGCCGGCGATAGAACCTGATCGTCGCTCACTCGGGGAAAACCTCTCGTCATCATCCTAAAGAGCCGTGCCACATGCCAGCCAGGACTCGCCTCCTCTGCAAAGCCCCGGAGGCAGAGGAGCCAGCCAAACGGGAAGCAGAGGTGGAGGCGGTCGCCGCGGGCACTCGAATACGCGGATCCGAGCCCCCTCGGCGCGCGGCACTGCCTCGAGAAGATTAGCATCCTCGTCGTCACGACCTTGGTTGAGGCTGCCCACTCCGCCGTCAGGAAACCGCGGTTACGCTACCGTTCTGGAAGTCCTGCGTCGTGGCACCGTTCACCGTGCGCGAAGACCCCGTCGGCAGACCGTAGCGTCCAGATGGTCCGCCCGCAGCCATCCAACGCGCGTAAATCGGAGGGGCGACCACATTCGCACCCGTCTGAGGCGACCAGAAGATCGCTCCGTTGTCGAAGTCCGCCTCACACCACCGACCATTGCAGGAAGTCGGGGCGAGAACGCGGCCCAGGGCGCCGGTCGGCCCGCCGTTCGCCATCCACAAGTCGCGGTATTGACCGTAGAGCGGCACTACACCGTTCGACGGCGAGCCCGACAGCACACCGCCCTCGAACTGCTGCCAGCACGTCAGGGACGAACAGATCGGCGTCGCTGTCGGCGCGCCGAGAGGACCGTCAGACGATCCCTGTGCTTTCCACGGCTGGAGGAACCATCCGGATACGGTGATCATTCCGGACGCAGGCGTCCAGACAAGAGTGCCGTTCTGGAAGGGCTGCGAACAGCTGCGGCCGTTACAGGAATCATTCGCCAGCGGAAGTCCGAACGATCCGCTTGCTCCGCCGGCGTTGTTCCACACCGTGAGGTATTGGCCGTAGACAAGGACGAGCCCGTTGGCGGGCGAGCCGACCAATGTCCCACCCTCGAAAGGCTGCGAGCAGGTGATCGAGGAACAGCTGGCGGAGCCCTTCGGCGCACCGAGTGCTCCCGCACCCGAACCACGGGATTGCCATGCCTGCAGGAACGGCGCGCCTATCGTGACCATGCCGTATGTAGGTGTCCATACGAGCGCACCTCGCTGGAAGGTCTGCGAGCAATTTCGGCCGTTGCAGGAATCGCCCACGAGCGGGAGGCCCAGCGAGCCGCTGGCTCCCCCGGAGGCGTTCCACACGTCGCGGTACTGGCCGATGACGGCGACGACGCCGTTCGACGGTGAGCCGACGAGGGTTCCCTTCTCAAAGGTCTGAGAGCACGTGACGGGCGAACACGTGGCGTTCGCCACCGGCAGACCGACTCCGCTTTGATCGAACCCGAGGGCGCGCCAGGCGTCGAGGAAACCACCCGTGGTGACGATGGCACCGCGAGCAGGCAACACATCGATACGCGCCCGCTCGAAGAGCTGATAGCACGTGGTGGTCGTGGCGCAGGAGGCCGCCGCGAGGGGTGCTCCGAGAGCACCCACGCCCCCCGACGCCAAGTAAGGCTGAGCGATCAGAGTCGGAATGGCTTGCGCGTTCGAGCCCGACGCGACGATGATTCCCCCGCCGAATTGTTGGGTACAGCCGGCAGTCGTACACACGGCATCAGAGGACGGGTAGCCCATCGCACCTGCTGACATGCCCGCCGCGGACCATGCCGTGAATATTCCCCCGGTCACCGCGGTTGCAGGCCCACCTGAGAAGAATGCTCCCCGCGCGAACGTTTGAGCGCATTGCCCTGTCGACGTACAGACCTCGGGTCCGCGTGCTCCGCCGATGTTGACCCCACCTGCCGACAACCAGGTGTATTGAATATGAAGCCCAACTAGGGACCCACCGACGCTGTCCGCGGAGATCACGCCTCCGTCGAAGGACTGAGCGCACGTTCCGTCCGAAGCGCAGACCGGCACTCCCGTCGGCAATCCTGGCTTCCCATCGATGAAGCCGAGATTTCGCCACATCGACTCGACGACGCTGGGTACCCCGAAGACGCCACGAGCCGGGAACCAGAAAATCGTTCCGCCCGTGAAAGTCTGCTGGCAATAGCGATTGTTGATGCAGACGACTGTGCTCGTCGGCGAGCCGAGAACGCCGGATGCGCCCCCGAGCGAGTTCCACACGGTCAGATATTCGCCTGTCACCTGCCCCATGGTCGGGTCCCCGAACCAGTCGGTGTAGAGACGCCAGAAGTTGCGATTGCCGTACGCCGAACAGAAGTCGCCCGTCCCGTACAAGTTCGCCATCGCCGCGTCGTTCGGGGTGTACGGCGTGTAGACGTACAACGCCCGGGTGGCATCGTTCTGGATGAAGACGCGCTTCGTTCCGCACACGCCCGCACGATCCGGCGGATTCGCTTGGAACAGGATGTTGTTCCAGCCAAGTTGGTACCCGAACCAGTTGGGGTTCTTGATATAAACCTGCATCTGTCGAGCAGCGCCGTAGATCTGGTAGAAGAACCCCGCAAACGCGGGATCGCAGGGCGCGCCGTCCGGACACCCCTGGCCGAGCGCCGCGGTGTATTGATACGAGCTCGGAGAGGTCTCGGTGATGAGTCCTTGCTCCTTCTGCAGCATGACCAGGATCACGCGGGGGCTGATCCCGCACACCTGCGACACCGCCACAATGAGCTGGGCCGCGCTCATCTGCCCCCCGGGAAAGGCACGACAGTACGCATCTGCCGGGCGAGACGGAGTGACCTGTGAATAATCCTTCAAGCAGGGGATGCCGTTCGTGGAACGACAGGTGCTCAATTTCGAGTTGAGGAAGTTCTGTACGTCTCCTGCCGACATCGACGATGAGTCGAAGAAGTTCGCATCCGAGATGAGATAGCCCGGTTGGAAAGCGCTGGCGTCCGCTGCGGACGCCGACGGACTTTGAGCGGGGGCGACGATTGCCACGAGGCTCGCGATGAGCGAAACGAGGACGACGAAGCCCGCGGTGAGGCTTCTTCGTCGGGGTGGCCGCGTGTTCGACGTCACGATCGACGGACCGCAACCGGCTCAGACGACCCCGTCGACGCCGACGATGAGAAGCTGAGGACGAGCGACCAATCACCGGGGGCGGCCGCGATCCGCAGGATGCCGCAGTTCAGGGCGGCGGGCGTGGCGTGTGCGGCGGCTTGAGCCTCGAGCACCCGTCCGTCGGTCGAGGTCGCGGTCAGCATGCACGTCCCTTCCCCGCCGGTCGCGCCGGTCACGAGGCCGGAAGCGAAGACCCCCTGCTCGTCCGTACCCGAGTTGGCGATCGTGACAGTGATCGTCGAACTCGACGCGGACGGCGCCGGAGCAGGAGAATCCGAGGGAGCGGCACTCGGCTCGTCGGTCGACGTCGGCGAAACGACCGGGGTGGGTGTCTCCGGCGGGAATGCATCAGGGGTGCCGGTCGGCGAAGCAGAGGCCACCGCGCCGGGACCGTTCTGAGGGGTGGCGCACGCGCTTAGCGGAAGGACGGCCACCGCTATGGCAACACCGGTCGCGCAGACCCGTCCCCACCGTACGTGGCGGTCTGCCATTTTGAAGGTGTTCCGTTCGCCGCGCGTCATGCCCCCAGTATGGGCGAGCTGCACCGTCTACGCCCGCAACTTCGCCGAATGACACGGCGACGGCCTGGCATGGCTGCCGTCCGGAGCTCGGACAACGGTAAGGATAGGATCTTGCGGATGCATGGAGGTCCGCCAGCGTGATTGCGCGTTTTGTTGTGAACGACCGTAACCGGTGGGAACTGGTCATCGGGGCTCTGCTGGTCGCACTTGCCACGGTCCTGATCGCTGCCGGGTCTTTTTTCCACCGCGACGACTTCGTGTACGCGGAGTTCTTCCAGCTCAACCCGATCACGCCCCAGGTCTTCCTACGCTCGTGGTTCGGCCACTTTGTGCCCGGCTACATTGCATTCCTTACGGCGTTCCTGTCGGTCTTCGGACTGTCCTGGTCCGCGGCGCTTTTCGTGACAGCGCTCATCAACGTCGGCGCTTTCGTCGCCGTCGCCCGTGCACTCGATGCTGTCGTCGGCACGGCGCGATTCAACGTGATCGCCGCGCTGGCGTTCACTTTGTCACTGGGGCCCCTCACCTCCCGGCTGTGGTGGGCGGCGACCTTGACGAATATGCTCGCCCTCGCGCTCGGGCTCGCGGTACTCGGGTGCGCCACCCGATGGGTCACACACCGCCGCCGCCGCCACCTCGTCGCTGCCCTCGCTCTGTATGTCGTCGCACTCGCGATGAGCGAGAAGAATCTTCTGTTCTCCCTCCACATCGGTTTGTGGTGCGTCCTCGTCGTCTGGCGTGGACTTCCGGTGTCGGAAAGACTGAGGAACATCCTGAAGACGTGGCCCCTCTGGGCGGGTCTGGTCGTGATCTCCGCAGTCGAGGTCGTCGTCTTCCTCACCGGCGGGTATGTCGAGGAATCAGGCTCCTCGCCCAGCCTGCCCACCTCTCTGGCCTTCATCCTCGACAGCGTCATGGGCGGGCTCATTCCGTCGCTTTTCGGTCTGGATATGGAGAAGGTCGTCTCCTCCCTTCTCGATCCGCGCGTCGTTGCGACGACAGCGATCTTCCTCGCCTTCATCGTCTGGACGGTTCTGCGCGATCGCTCGAACCTCGGCGTATGGGCCTTCGCCCTTATCGGTGTGCTCGCCAACGTCGTAGCGGTGTCCCGCCGCGCTGACATCCTCGGACCTACGGGCGGGCGCAACCTGCGTTACCTGCTCGAAAGCTCCGCCCTTTTATGGCTGACGATCGGCGTCGTGCTGGTCGTCGCGCTCCGTGCAGGTATGAGGCGATCCGAGCCCCCCGAGACAACGCGATCGGGCCGTCCTTTGCGCGTCGGTGTCGGCATCGCCGGTGTGGTCATCTTCGTGCTCTCGACGTGGTCGTGGTCTCACGGTGTCGCGAACGCGATCGACCGTAACGAGGGACGTAACGCGCGTGCCTGGGTTGAATCGCTCCGCGCGAGTCTGCCGCACCCGGCCCCGCCCCTGATCGACTCACCACTGCCCGAATCGTTCGGCCTCCCTCCGCTTCACCCTTACGACATGGTGGCTGCCGCTCTTCCCAGCCTCGGTTGGAAAGATGTGCGCACGACGACCTCGATCGAGGGCGCGTGGGTGGTAGGCCCCGACGGATCAGCCGGCCCCGCGACCATGGCTGATCCCGAGGTCGCCCTGTCCGACACCCAATGCAGCGACGGGAGCACAAATATCGCGGTCCCGCAGGCCCACAGCGACGGCCGGAAGTTCGTGGTCCTCTCGTTCTCGCGCGCTTCGGGGACGTCCGTAGCCTTTCTCTTTCGTGACGGATGGACGACGATCGAGCGGCCGGAGCAGTCCGGAACGGTCGCGGTGTACATCCCGGGGCCGATCGGCGGTGATCTTCAGGTCAACACGCAGGGCGGGACCATGTGCGTCGACTCCGTGACCATCGCGGACATCGTTCCTCACACTCCCCAGAGTGACGTCGGCTGAATCCGGGTAGGAGACGGTGCCCGAAAGGGCCGTGCGTGAGTCGTTCTCAGAAGAGCAGGAACGCGCACGAGAACAAGAGTTCGCAAAAGGCGCCGATACACTGATGCGGAAGACACCGACTCTGACCGTTGCGCAACGTCACTGTCGACAGCGAGGCGGGGCGCCTCGTCGAAGCCACATGCTCGGGGGACGCGGCAGCGCCACCACGCATCTCGTCCCCAGAAGGAACTCATGAGCGAACATCCTGCGATCCCCTTCAATGACCTCTCCCGGGGCTTGCGGCGAGATCGTGACCTTCTCCTGCGCGCAGCCGCCGAGGTCATCGATTCGGGCTATGCGGTGCACGGCACCCACCACCGCGCATTCGAGTCCGAGCTCGCGGCGTATGTCGGCGTCGATCACGCGGTAGGAGTCGCCAACGGAACGGACGCTCTCGAACTGGCCGTGAAGGCGGTAATGCCCGCGGGCCGCTCGGTTGTCGTCACGGCGGGCAATGCTGGTGGATACACGTCAACAGCGGTCAAACGCGCTGGCCTGACCCCCCGCTATGCGGATGTGGATGCCACAACGCTCTGTCTGACAGCCGACACAGTCCGCGACGTCCTCGACCACGAAGTAGGGGTCGTCGTCGTCACCCACCTCTACGGCCACGTCGGTGACATCGCGGAACTGCGTTCCCTCTGCGACGAGAGAAGTATTGCACTCGTCGAGGACTGCGCTCAGGCCATCGGAGCCGACTCTCGCGACGGGCGCGCGGGGACTTTCGGCGATGCGGCCACCATCAGTTTCTATCCAACGAAGAATCTCGGCGCCGTCGGGGATGGTGGCGCTGTCGTCACCCGTTCGAGCGAAGTCGCCGATCGCGTCCGTCAGCTGCGACAGTACGGCTGGGCGACGAAGTACGACGCGACGCTGCCCGGAGGGACGAACTCCCGTCTCGATGAAATGCAGGCGGCGTTCCTGCGCCTGCGCCTTCCCCTGGTCGACAGGTTCAACGCTCGAAGGCGGGAGATCATCGCGCGATACCGCGCCGCCGGAGCCGAGATCGCCCCGGAAATCCTCACGGTCCTTCCCGCCGCCGAAGGCCACGGCGCGCACCTCGCCGTCTGCCGCAGCCCGCAACGCGACGCGGTCAGGGATCATCTGCGCAGCGCGGGAGTGACGACCGATGTGCACTTCCCCCTTCCCGACTGGAAGCAGGCAGCCTTCTCCGCACACGCTCCGGCTACGCCCAAGGCGCAGACCGAAGCGGCGTGTGACGAGGTCTTCAGTCTGCCGTTGTTCCCCGAGCTGACCGACGATGAAGTGGACCGCGTTTGCGGGGTACTGAGGAGCATCGGGTGACGGCGTTCTCGATTGTCATTCCCGTCTACGGGAACGAGGAGAACATCCCCGCCCTCGTATCTCGGCTCGAAGGACTGATGGGAGAGCTCCCTACGGACACCGAGGTGGTGTTCGTCGTCGACGGCTCGCCCGACGGTTCGTACGATGCGTTGGTTGCTGCCCTACCCGGTGCGCGCTTCCGTTCTCAGCTCCTGCAGCACTCGCGCAACTTCGGATCATTCGCCGCGATCCGCAGCGGCCTGGAGGCCGCTCGAGGCGAGGCAATCGGGGTCATGGCCGCCGATCTGCAGGAGCCGGCCGAGCTCATGATCGAATTCGCGCGAGCGCTCTCGACCGGCGCCCTTGACGTGGTCGTTGGGCGCCGCACGGCCCGGGCTGATCCCGCACTGTCCAGCGTCGGAGCGCGGACGTTCTGGAGCATGTACCGACGGTTCATTGCCCGCGACATGCCCCCCGGCGGGGTCGACGTGTTCGGTTGCACACGCACCGTCGCCCGACAGCTGGTCCAGATGACGGAGGCCAATTCCAGCCTCGTCGCCCAGCTGTACTGGGTGGGCTTCCGTCGGGGGGAGATCCCGTACGAGCGCCAAGCGCGCGAGGACGGCGAGAGCCAGTGGACCCTGCGGAAGCGGGTCAAGTACCTCCTGGATAGCGTATTTGCCTTTACAAATATCCCGCTCGACGTGCTCCTGGTCGGGGGACTGCTCGGAGGTTTCTTGGTCGTCATCGCCGCGATCGTGATCCTCGGCTATTACCTTGCCGGGCAGATCAACGAGCCCGGTTATGTTCCCCTCATGTTGACGATCCTGTTCTCAACCTTCCTGACCATCACATCGATCGGCATCGTCGGGGCATACGTCTGGCGGATCTTCGACAACACCAAGCAGCGCCCCATCTCGATCGTGATGAAGCGCGAGGAGTGGTGACTCTCGCACCGGGAGGTCGTCGCACAACGGGGCAAGCCGCATGGCGATTCCTCCTGGTCGGAGCGACGAACACCCTCGTCACCACTGCCCTGCTCGTCGGTCTCAGCTATCTCATGCCGGGCTGGCTGGCCTACACGATCTCGTTTGCCCTGGGACTGGCATATTCGACCGTCTTCGCGGCGAGGTGGGTCTTCACCAACGACGGATCAGCGCGAGCGGCGATCTCTTACGCGCTGTGTTACCTCGTCATCTTCTTGATCGGGCTGGTCGTCATCGCCGGCATCCATGCACTGAACTGGCCCGCATATGCGAACGCGCTCAGCGTCGTCGTGACCGCGCCCTTGGGCTTTGTGGCGGGTCGGATCGTCTTTACACCACGCAAGGAGAGTCCAGATGAATGAATCGACGCGGTTCTTCGTCCATGAGCAGGGCATCTGTGAGAGCACGATGGTCGGGGACGGTACCCGGGTATGGGCCTTCTCGCATGTGCTCCCCGGCGCTGTGATCGGCGAGGACGTCAACATCAACGATCACGTCTTCGTCGAGAACGATGTCCGCATCGGTGACCGAGTGACTCTCAAGTCCGGGGTGCAGGTCTGGGACGGCATCCGATTGGGCGACGATGTGTTTGTCGGACCGAACGTGACCTTCACCAACGACCCGTTCCCCCGCAGCAAGCAGTACCCGGAAGTCTTCGCCACGACGGTTATAGAAGACGGGGCGTCGCTCGGCGGCGGAGCCGTGATCCTGCCGGGCGTCCGCATCGGGCGTAAGGCCATGATCGGCGCGGGGGCCGTCGTCACGAAGGATGTCCCCCCGTACGCGATTGTGGTCGGAAACCCCGCGCGTATCGCCGGGTACACCGAGACGGCAGGCGGCCAGAGCCCCGAGACGACACCGAGCGCAAGCATCTCCGCTGGCCTGACCCGCCTGCGTACGGTCAGCGACATTCGTGGCGCGCTCTTGCCGATCGATCTCCCCGGCGACCTCCCTTTCGATCCGCGACGTGTGTTCTTCGTCCACGGCGTGCCCTCCAAAGAGGTACGCGGAGAGCACGCGCATCGGCAGTGCGAGCAGTTTCTGGTCTGTCTGACGGGAAGCGTCTCGTGCATCGTCGATGACGGTACCCAGCGCAGCGTCTACGTGCTTGATGATCCTTCGCTGGGTCTGTACATGCCGAAGATGACCTGGGGCACTCAGTACGACTACAGTGCCGACGCCGTTCTTATCGTGTTCGCCTCGCACCCCTACGACGACGCGGACTACATCCGCGACTACGAAGAGTTCCGCGAACTGGCCAGCTCTTGAGTGCGAGCGGACGACGGCGGACAGGCATGACGGCGGCCATCGATGACGTCGTCCGCCGCAGGGTCGGTCGCCCGTGGTGTCTCTTCCTCGACCGCGACGGCGTCATCAACACACGCATCTGGGGCGGCTACGTCCGCACCTGGGATGAATTTCGTTTCGAGCCCGGCGCTCTCGAGGCTCTTCGGGTGCTCGCCCACTGGTCGCCGCGCATAGTCGTCGTCACGAATCAACAGGGCATCGGCAAAAGGCTGATGACTCGTGAGGATCTCGAGCGTGTGCATCTGCGGATGGTTCGCGCGATCGAAGACGCCGGCGGTCGCATCGATGACATCCGTTATTGCCCTCATCTCGAGGCAGAAGGCTGCGAATGCCGTAAACCGGCGCCGGGAATGGCGACCGGCTACCTCGGGGAGAACCCCGACCTCGACGGGTCCCTGTCGGTCATGGTCGGAGACACGGCCTCGGATGTCGAAATGGGACGTCGGCTCGCCGTCCGTAACGGCGGCGGCGCAACGGTGCGCATACACACCGACCACGACCCGGCTGCCGACCACACCTCATCGAGCTTGGCTGCTTTTGCGACGGAGGTCCAACGAGCGTTGGACGATCACTCGGCTGAGTAGCCGAACGCGTCCTCGATGGCCTGCATGAGCGAGTGGATGACGACGAGCTCCGACTCCTGCACCCGGTCTGCCCATCGGCTGCCGCCGAGTTCGATCACGACGTCCGCGAGCGCTCCGATCGGTGACGCCGCCGTGGCAGACGATGCCACCACAAGTCCCCCGGCCGACTTCATCGCCTCTGCCGCACGGAGCACGTTCGGCGACTTTCCGCTCGTCGACAGGGCGAGAAGCACGTCACCGGGGCGAGCGAAGGCCTCGACGAACTTCGAGAAGACGTACTCGTACCCATAGTCGTTCGCCACGCACGTGAGGTGCGACGGATCGGAGATCGCCATCGCCCGAAGCGGCGGGCGGTTGCCTCGAAAGCGGCCGGTCAGCTCCTCGGCGAAGTGCTGCGCGTTCGTCATCGATCCCCCGTTGCCGCATGCCAAGAGCGTGCCGCCGCCGCGCAGCGATGACACCATGATCTCCGCTGCGCGATCGAAAGCGATCCCGAACGCCTCGTCGTCCGCGAGAACGGACATCCGTCGTGCGTTGTCTCTGAGATTCTCCTGCAGAACACCCATGGGTGACTCCCTTCCTTCGATCGGCTCCGGCGTTAGCCGCGCCGAACCTGCTGGCCTTGCGAGAGACGGGTCGTCGAGACGCCGTCGAGGAGGTTGACGATGTGCACGCGGCCACCCCAGGCCTTGGCATCCTCTCCGCCCACGACCTGCTCGGGCCGGTAGTCGGACCCTTTGACGATGATGTCGGGCTCGATCGCGCGGATCAGCTCTCGCGGGGTGTCTTCGCCGAATACCGTGACGAAGTCGACGTAACGGACCGCCTCGAGCACGTGCATGCGATCCTGCTGCGGTTGCAGGGGGCGGGTGGGGCCCTTCAAGCGTGCCGTGGATTCATCGGAATTCACGCCGACGACGAGGACATCGCCGAGTGACCGCGCCTCCCGGAGGAGAGCCACATGGCCCGCGTGCAATAGATCGAATACACCGTTGGCGAAAACGACGGTCTTGCCTGCGGACTTCTCGACAGAGACGAGGTGAGCGAGCTGGTTCCAGTCCTCGATGGTGCCGGGACGGTCCTCGGGAGAAGACTCGACCAGCAGCTCGTTCAGCAGGTCGGCGCTGGAGACCACCGCAGTTCCGGGACGCCCACAGGCAATTCCGGCCGCCAGATTGCCCACCTGAACAGCTTGCAAGGTCGTCAGACCGCTCGCCATACCGGCTGCGATACCCGCGATGACCGAGTCCCCGGCGCCGGAGACATCGGCGACCAATCGCGCGCGGGTCGGGATACGGGTGCGCGCGGTCTTCTCGATGACCTCGACACCGGCGGCGGACAAGGAAACCGCCAGCGACGAGATACCGTCCACGAGCAGACGCTCGGCGATGGCATCCAACGTCTGTTCGTCGGGCGCGTTCGCCGTGAGACCAGCCATCTGCAGGGCCTCGGTGAAGTTGGGTTTCACAATGCTGGCCCCGCGGTACTTGCGAATGTCAGCGGACTTGGGGTCTACGACGACGGGGACGTTCGAGGCGCGCGCCAGTTCGACGACGCGCTGAACGAGGTCTTCGTCGAGCATGCCCTTGGCGTAGTCGGAGACGACCACCGCGACACGGTCGGAACCGCTGGAAAGAGCCGCTCGAACGGCTTCGAAGGCTTCGTCTGCGGCACCGGCCGGCAACGGCTGGGTGTCTTCGCGATCGACGCGCACGATCTGCTGGGCGCCCGCCACCACGCGCAGCTTCTCGATGGTCGGCGCCGTTCCCCGGCGCACCGAGACTGCCTCGACGCCCGATGCACCCAGTAGCCGCGCGAGTTCGCGACCGGCTTCGTCGTCGGCCCATGCAGCCACCAGCGTGGTCCGCACACCCAGCGCGGCGATGTTCATCGCGGCGTTGGCTGCACCGCCCGCGACGCTCCGGTCGTTACGCACCCGCAGGACGGGAATGGGCGCTTCCGGTGAGATGCGCTCGACCGCTCCGTCGACGTAACGGTCGAGCATTGCGTCGCCGATGACGATGACTCGAGCGCCCTCGAACCCGAGGACATGCTGCGGGGTGATCGATGGCAGTGCTGACATGCGGAGTATCCAGACGTGCGAAAGAGGGTGTGAGGGGCGAACCGGATGATCGTAACGAAGTCAGCGTGACGAGCCGGCGAGCAGAAGCTCGAGCGTCTCGGCAGCCTCTTCGGCTCCGACCGCCCGGATGCAGTGCGGCTCGGGTGCGACGCACTCATCACCGCACCCGTCAGCCGGGCGCTCCGGCTGGAGCACCGCGCTGCGATCGGACCAGGGCCCGAATCGTTCGGGGGCGTTGTCGCTCCACGGGGACCCTGAAGCCGGATGACATGTGACGACGACGGTAGGAATGTTGATGCTGCTCGAGATGTGCTGCAGACCGGAGTCATTGCCCAAGAAGGCCTCGCACCCGGCGATCGCAGCCGCGCTCTCGCTGAGGCTGAGTCGGCCGGTGAGATCCACACCGCGGATGCCGCGGGCCGCGAGAAGAGCGCGCAGTCGCTCTCCTCGCTCCTTGTCGACCGAACCACCCAGAATGCGCACCGACACCGGCCGCTGCGCGGTCAATCGCTCGGCGACGGCGGCCAGTTCCTCGACGGGCCACTGACGCTTGGCGTCACGCGCGCCGATACCGAAGCCGATGACATGGCCGGTGTCCTCCGCCGCTCCCGCGCGATCCGCAGCAACCTCCGCGTCACGCGCGTCGAACAGCCCCATGCCCGCCGGGGAGGATCGATGCAGCGCCCAGGGCACCCCGAGGTACTGGGCGATGCGGTGCAGCTGGTCCACTGTGCGCAGCGGCGTCGTGCCGCGCCAGATCTCATCGGTCAAGAGCGCGGCCTGCTGCCCGAGCCACGCGGGCTCGCGCTCGGGGACCGGGCTGAAGCCGACGATGGATCGCGCCCGGGTGGCGACGGCCAGAAAACGAATGGGCGTGTCGTCGAAGTCCCACCGAGGAAGGATGGCGAGGTCGTACCCCATGAGTCCGAACCGCCTCAGGCCCTGACGGGCCGTGAGGAGCTGGCGCTTGAGCGCGGACCCATCGGTCACCGGCACCCATTCGATGACACGGTCCACGGTCGGCAGCGCGTGGAACATGGATGCCGGCCCCGGCTTCACGACGAGGTGGATGACCGCCCGGGGCCAACGCTCTCGCAGCGCGGCGAGAAGGGTCACTGTGCTCGCGGTGTCTCCGATCTCATCGCTTCGCAGCAGGACGATCCGACGCGGATCCGTCGTCGGATCCCACGAGCGTCGTCCCCGTGCGCCGAACAGGCGAGCGAACAGGGCCGGGCTGAGCGGATCACGGTTACGGACGGCGTTGATCTGCCAGACCGTTCGTCGGAGGAGGGAGCGCACGTAACGAGCTTAGGGGGCGGGGCCGCGCGTCTCCTGTGGGGCCGGCTGCCGATCCCGTCAACGGCGAAGGCCGCGATCGGCGTCCCGCGCCGCCTCTATCAACACGGTCGCACGCGCGTCGAACGAATGCTCCTTGCGGACTCGCTCCGCGATACGGGCCAGCGTCTCACGATCGGGGAAGAGGGTCTCGGGGTCCGTTCGCAGTAACTCGACGAGATGTTCCGCATCGCGGTAGGTGACCACCGCACCGCCGAAGATCTCTCCGATGCCTTCGACGTCCTCCGAGATCACACGTCCCCCGACGGCGACCACGTCGAAGGGACGCATGGCGATGAATCCGTGACGACGCATCGCCGGCCATTGATCGTTGAGAACAATCGACGCCGACTCGTAGCGCCGAGCGAGGTCTGCGTGGGGTAGCGCCCGCGCCGCAATGGCCGAGTGAGGGATGAACGGCCGCCAATCCGGTCCGTAGACGCGAACCGGGATGCCGGCTCTCAGCGGCGCCACGACGCTCGGTCGTGCGATGCCGCGCGCGGTGCCGACGAACACGATCTCCTCGGTACGGGCGACACCGCCGGGAGTGAAGAGATCCACGTCGGTCGCTTCCAACAGGGGAGTTATCTCGATGCCCCAACGGCGGCCGACCTGTTCCGACCAACTGACGGATGCCGCGAAGACCCGGTCGAAGGATACCAGCTCGTTCCGCGAGATCTCGTCGGGATGGCTGATGATCCATTGCAGATTGATGCCGGTCTTGAGCGGATCTATGCGGTACGGTCCACGCACGACGATGTTGACGTCGTCGAGGTAGGCCGTCGGACGATCCCGCGCGTCGAACGCATCGATGATGACCGTGTGCCCGCGTCGGCGCAACGCGGACGCGAGACCCCGCGCGAAGTGCATGTCACCCCACACGGCTCCCTGCCGTCCGGCCGGCGCACAGATTTTGATGGCCCAGCGCTGCGCGTCCGGATGGGGGCGCCTCCAACGTAGGAACGGCACGATGGCGACGCCGTTGCCGGGCTGCCACGCGAGCAGATCGAAGCCGACCTGCTCGATGATTGCAGCGGCGATCTGGCGGTCGCCGGTGCGGCCCCTCTCTCGCGGTGTCTTCTCGTCGAAGATGTGAAGCGGTTCGTCGAGGACCGGTCGGACGGTGGTGAGGACGCGCACGCCCGCTCGGGGTCTCAACGCCCGAGCGAATTGGGCACAGGAGACGGGAGCCTCGCTTTCGAGCACGTCGCGCAACACCGCGTGCGAGAGCGCGAGGCTCCTGCCGTGCAGGAGCGGCGCCGAGATGATCGCATCAAGAGGGGCGAGGTCCTCGACGGGGTGATCGCAAAGGATCGCCCACGGCGCGGCTCCCCCCGTCTCCGCCGCGCCAAGCCCATCAACAGTGCCATCGTGTGCTCGCTGCGCAGGCATCGCAACATGTCGGTCATCGGTCGCGTCGAGCAGTGCGTCGATCTCGTCGTCGGTGAATTCCGCGCGGGGATCCAGGGCGACCACCGTGTGGACGTTCAGGTCGGCGCTCGCTTCATCGATCACTCGCGTCCAGGCCGCCCGACGAGGGTGCCCCTGCAGAATGATTTCCGGTACGACGGTGGCGAGCACGTGAGCCGACACCCACTGAGACGCGTCGACGCCGACGAGCGGGATCACGACTGCCTCGTGCCGCGGGGCGACGGCACGGGACGCGGCCTGCGAGAGTTTGCGTGCATAGCGGCGGTCGCGAGCTTGAATCGGTCGGACGATGCCATTCGCGCCCGTCGCGGGGTGCACCACTGGGCGAGCGCGGTGACGAGGCCAGGAGCGCGCCCCGCGGAGGGCTACCTGGCGCACCTCTGCTACGGACAGTGTCACCGATCGACCCGCCGCCCGGAGGGTGATTGCCGACTCCATGTTCGCCCAGGCGTGCTCGAGCCCCGCGCCACCGTGCACACGGCCGTACTCCTCAGCGTCCCACCAGGGGTGGACGCGAACGGTCTCGCGCTCACTCAGCAGGTACGCGTACAGAGCGGGCACGCGAAGCACCTCTGGCAGCTCCGCCCCGGCGACGATGTCGTCGAAGAGCGGGTTCAGGCTCATCCCCCGACGGAATCCGCGGGTCACGTAATGCATGATGGCAGCCGTCCGCGGAACCCACCTGACGCCTAGTTGGGCGGCGTAGTAGCCGTGGTCGACGAGAGTGCTACGCGCGATCGTTCGGGCCCACCAGAAGCGGTCCGCCCCCCGGATCGCCGAGCCCAGCAGCTTCGACCCGCGAAGGCGGCGAACGACATATCGAAACCGACCTGCGTGCATTCCACCGATTCTAGGTGCGCCCTCTCGCGCCGCCGATGCGTCGACGCCATCGCCGCAGACGCGACCAGAGCGGCTGGTGCGTGTCGATTTCACGGCGGAGGTCCGTGCGGATCTCCTCGCGGAAGCGTTCCAACGCGTGACCGATCGCCCCGTCGATATGGCTCGTCAACTCTCGATGAAGCGAAGCGAGATACAACGGCAACCCGTCGCCCTCACGCCCGATCCACTCCGCGAGTGCCCGGTCGCGCACCCGTGCATCGTCGGCGGCATGCGCCTCGGTGAGGGCGAACATGCTGTTGGCGTCGAGACCGGCGGCATCCGGTCTCTGCGTCCAGAAAGCGAGCGTTTCTCCGGGGAGAAAGCCGATCCCGCCGTGTCGGAGGATCCGAAGGTAGAGATCCCAATCCTCGACGGCGTCGAGCGACTCGTCGTACCAGCCGATCTCGTCGTGGATCGACCGCCGGTAGAGCACAGAGATGGGGACGGCACGGTTGACGCTGAGCATCTCGGTCAGCGAGATACGTTGCATGCCCGCCCAGAACGGTGCACGCCCGACCTCGGCCCACGCCCCGCCGCGCTTCTCTTCGTAGACGATCTCGGTTGGCACGGCGACGGCCGCGTCAGAAGTCGTCGCGTCGAGCCAGGCGACGGTTCGGGACAGGAACTCGGGATGCCACCGGTCATCGTCGTCATGGAGCACGACGTACTCGGTACCGGCTTCGCGGACGCCGCGATTCGCGGCGACGCACCGTCCTCCCTGCCCGTCGACGATGTGGAGGACGGAGACGTCGAATGCGGCCTCCGCGACGATCGCCTCGATCTCGCCGGGGTCTCCCCCGTCGTTCACCACGATGACACGGTGCTCTGCGAACGTCTGAGCACCGATATCGCTCAGCGCGCGGCGAAGGAAGTCCGGCCGCCGCCGGGTACGGACGACGATCCCGACGCGCGCTGTCATGCTGTCGAGCATAGGGGCGCCCGCCTCACAGCTCCGCGTGCAGCGCCCACACCCGGTCGGCGGAGGCCCCCCAGGCGAATCCCTTGGCGCGGTCGCCGGCCAGCACACGCAAGCGCTCGGCGTCCTCCCCCAGGGCCCGGGAGAGCGCCGCACCGAGCTCGTCGGCCGGGGCGAAGGCCGCGGCATCCGCCAGCACCTCGTGCAGCACGGGGGCGTCGACCGCCGCGACGGGGATGCCGACGGCGAGGGCGTCGACCGCTCGCCAGGGCCAGTCCGCGCGCGCGGACGAGGCCACGAACACCACCGCGTGCGAGAGCACGGCCGCGCGGTCCCAGCGGTCGAGCGCGCCCCGGGCGTGTACGCGCCCCTCCGCCAGCCCCGCAGCGGCGGCGAGCTCAATCACGGCGGGCTCGTCCCCCTCGGGCACGTCGAGGACGACGACGTCGCCCTCCCACCCCGCGGCGACGACGGCGGCGAACCCGCTCCCGAGGGCGTCGGAAACCGCGCTCCCCCCGGCCGTCGCGACGAAGGTCTGCGGCAGGTCGAGGGCGCGCAGGCGCCCGACGGCGTCGGAGGGCACGCGCAGTCCCGCGGCGGGAGCGCCGCCGATCACGCGCAGTTTCTTGACGAGCTTGGGCTTGGCCACCTCGGCGAGGCGCTCGGCCATCGCGTGCGTGGGCACGATCACCGCGTCCGCGTGCTTGGTCACGCGCGAGAGCAGCGCGCGCGCGGCGAGGACCTCGGCCCTGGGCAATTCCTCGGGGGTCTCCCACGCGCGCAGATCCCACAGGGTCACCACGATCTGGTGCGTCTCGTTGACGCGGTCGTGGCGCACGAGCGGCGCGAGCGGGGTCGGCGAATGGATGAGCCCCTTGCCGATTCCGGGCGCGACGCCGAGCTGCCAGGATGCCGCGAGCTCGCGGCGACGCATCGACAGACGGGTCTCAGAGCTCAGGCCGGCGATGGCGCCACCGTCGGCGATCCCGGGCGAGGGGACGATCGCAGCGACGTCGCATCCGCGGGGGGCGGTGGCGATGAGGGCCTCGGTCAACGAGGCGGATGCCTCGGCGAGGTCGACGGAGGTCGGGGCGACGAGCTGGTCCAGCACGACGCGCAGGGTCACGGTCACGAGGAGGGCGCCTCCGTCTCGGTTGCCGGGTGCAGTCTGTCGTGCACCATCTGCTGCACCTGGGCGAAGTCGGGGTCGAACTCGTCGACACCACCCGCCGGGGTCAGCTCGAGCGTCCCGACCGGCTGGCCCTTCGCCTTCATCGCAAGGTTCACGAGGGTCGGGGCGATCAGGCCCTGCGGCAGATCCGTCTGCACGATATTGGTGCCCGCGGTGGCGACATCCTGGAAGTGAGTCAGCACGTTCTGCGGGGTGGTCTGCGCGAGAATCGCCTCCTGCAGCTCGCGCTGGCGGCGCATGCGGTCGAAATCGCTCGTCGTGTACCGCGAGCGGGCGTACCACTGCGCGGTGTCGCCGTCCATGTGCTGCTGGCCGGGCTCGACCCAGCCGAAGGCCCAGTCGTCGACCGGCTGACCGTCGTAGGCGGGGCCGCCCTTGGGCAGGCGTTCCTTGACGTCGATGTCGACGCCGCCGAGCGCGTCGATGAGGTCGGCGAAGCCCTTCATGTCGATCAGCACGTAGTACGGGATCTGAATGCCCATGATCCCCTCGGCGGCGTCCTTCGTCGCCTCGATCCCGGGCTCCGTCCCGCGCTCCTTCGTCCCGGGGTAGAGCTTGTTGCCGTCCTGGCACACTTCGACCTCGGTGCGGAGCTGGTTGATGCCGCTCCCCCAGCCGCAGGTCGCGTTGGCGTATCCGGTGTGCCCGTCGGGGTACTCGTCCTGCATCGGCCCCGGGGCGAACGGGAAGTGCGGCATGTCGCGCGGAATGCCCGTGATGGTCGTCGCGCCGGTGTCGGCGTTGATCGAGACGACCGAGATGCTGTCGAAGCGCATGGAGTCGCGCCCCTCGCCGGAGTCGGCGCCCAGAAGGAGGATGTTGTAGTACCCGTCGGACGGCGGGACGACGGGGGCGGACTGCGCGAACAGCTCCGAGAAGGTGTCGCGGGTCGTTCCCGCCGCCTGCGCCGCCCACGCCGCGCCCGAGCCGGAGACGACGAGCAGCGCCACAGCGACGACGGCGATGGCGACGCGGGACAGGGGCCCGACCTTCACGAGACGGACCAACCGCAACGTGTCGATGGTCAGCACGATCCAGAGCACGGCGTACGCGATGAGCGCGATCTGCACGAGCGTCAGCGGCAGCGGCCGGAACCACGACAGGAAGTCGGGGATGAACGATCCGGTCGCCAGGGCGAACAGTCCGCTCGGCATGAGCAGTGCTCCGAGACCGGTGAGCACGAGGATCGTCCACATCACCAGGGTGGCGCCGAGGCCGAATCGGCCGAGGCGCCTGTTGCCCGCCAGAACCTGAGCGGAACCGGGCAGCAGAAAGTTGAGCGCCACGAGCCACCACCCGCGACGGGTCATGACCGCCCGCGAGGTCGCGTCGGGATGACGCATCGGGCGCTGCTCGACGACGTGCGCCCGAGAGCGGGGCCGGGCGGCGGCGAGCGTCATAGGGAGTCCTTCAGGCGTCGGTTCTTCTCTTCGACCTGCGCCTCGAGATCGCGCGCGTAGGCCTCGACGCGCTCGGCGAGTGCGGTGTCGGCGCTGCCGAGGATCCGCGCGGCGAGGAGGCCGGCGTTCTTCGCCCCGTTGATCGAGACGGTCGCCACCGGGATGCCCGCGGGCATCTGGACGATCGAGAGCAGCGAGTCGAGGCCGTCGAGCGTCGCCAGCTGCACGGGAACCCCGATGACGGGGAGGGCGGTGACGGATGCCAGCATGCCGGGCAGGTGCGCGGCTCCCCCGGCCCCCGCGATGATGGCGCGCAGCCCGCGTCCGCGCGCCTCACGCCCGTAACGGACGAGCTTGTCGGGGGTGCGGTGGGCGGAGACCACCTCGACCTCGTGCGGGATGCCGAACTCGGTCAACACCTCGCTGGCGGCGTTCATCACGCGCCAGTCGGAGTCGGAGCCCATGACGACGCCGACCACGGGCGTCTCGGAAGAATGCAGCGGCCGGGTCACCGGTCCAGGGTAGGGCGGCTCGCTGGAAGATCTCGGAACGGCGCGCTCAGTCGAAGAACGCGGCGGCCGCGCGACCCTCGTAGACGACGTCGTCGAGGTTCTCGCCGATGACGTTGACGTGGCCCACCTTGCGCCCCGGGCGCGGGGCCTTGCCGTAGGTGTGGATCTTCGCGGCGGGGTGCGCGGCCATGGCGGCGGCGAACCGCTCGTCGAGGCCGCCCTCGGCGGGGCCGCCCAGGACGTTGATCATGACCGTCCACGGGGCCACGGCATCCGTCGATCCGAGGGGCAGGTCGAGGACCGCTCGCAGGTGCTGCTCGAACTGGCTCGTGATCGCTCCGTCCTGCGTCCAGTGACCGCTGTTGTGCGGACGCATGGCGAGTTCGTTGATGAGGATGCGCTGGTCGCTCGTCTCGAACAGCTCGACGGCGAGCATGCCGGTCACCCCCAGACCTTCCGCGACCGCGACGCCGATCTCGGCCGCGACGCGCTGGACGCGGGCGTCGGCGCGAGGAGCCGGAGCCACGACCTCGGCGCAGACCCCTCCGCGCTGCACGGTCTCGACGACGGGGTACGCGCGCACCTCGCCGGAGGGGCGTCGAGCGACCTGCTGGGCCAGTTCGCGGGTGAAGTCGACCAGTTCCTCCGCGAGCAGAGCGCCGCCGTTGCCGTCCTCGGCGAGCGCGGCGAACCAGTCGTCCGCTTCGGTGGCGGCGGAGACCACCCGCACGCCCTTGCCGTCGTACCCGCCGCGTGGCGTCTTCACCACGGCTCGCCCGCCGTGCGCGTCGAGGAATTCCTGCAGATCGGATGCCGTGGACACGGCGGCCCAGTCGGGCTGAGGGAGCCCCAGCTCGGCCATCTTCGCGCGCATGACGAGCTTGTCCTGAGCGACGCCGAGGGGTGCGGGTCCGGGGTGGACGGCGACACCGGCGTCGACCAGGGCCGCCAGCACGTCCTGCGGCACGTGCTCGTGGTCGAAGGTGATGACGTCGACGTCACGGGCGAAGGCGAGCACCGTCTCGGCGTCGCGGTAGTCGCCGACGGCGGTCGCGGCGAGTGCCGCCGACATGCCCTCGTCCTCCGCGAGGACGCGGATCTCGACCCCCAGCTCCACGGCGGGCGCGATCATCATCCGCGCCAGCTGTCCGCCACCGACCACTCCGACACGCAGCGCCATGCCGCTCCTTCCGTCGGCATCCATTCTGTCGGGCCGCCCGCGGGGGCGCGAGCCGAACCCGAACGGCTTCCGCGATCGAGATGGCGGGAAGTGGCCGCGGTGCCGTCAGAGCCCGCCGACGGCGCCGGAGCCGAGGGTCTGCGCGTCGCGGTGGGCGAGGATCTGGTTGACCTCGACCTGGTCGACGAGCGTCTCGTGGACGAGCACCGCGTGCGGGATGTTCTTCAGGCGCAGCGGAGGCTCCACGCCGTTCGAGAGCGAGAGCGTGCCCGCGCCCCACATCCGCTGCAGGATGCCGCGCCGCATCTCGATGGCGTACCCGCGCACGTGGGAGACCTCGCGTCGGTTGGCCCCGAACGGACCGGAACGCTCGATCACGCGGCGCGTCGTGATGGTCCAGGTGTGCGAGAGCCACACGAGGTAGGGGATGACCACGAGCAGCAGGACGAGCACGCCCGCCGCGGTCAGCAGCATCCAGTTCTCGAAGGGTGCGGGAAGGTTGTCGTAGAAGAAGGCCGTCGCCCCCGCGACGCCGATCAGCAGCAGCGCCGACCAGAACAGACGCCGCGCGTGCGAGCGCAGTCGAGCGATGCGCAGCTCGGGCGCGGCCGTTCCCGGCGCCGGCATCCGCGGGCGCCCGATCGAGTTCGACGGCTGGGTCACGGTCTCATTGTGCGACGCGCGGGCCCCGGCGGGCCGGTGCCACGCGGAGGGCCTCGCCGTCACCGGACGTGGACCACGTCTCCGGCCGAGACGACGGTCTCGATGGTGCCGGTCCCGACGACGAGGCGCCCGTCCGGGTCGAGGCGCGTGGCCGTGCCCTGGAGGGTGGAGCCGTCGGGCAGCGAAACGGTCACCTCTTTGCCGACGGTGACGCAGAGCTTCTCGATCTCGGAGTGCACGCGCTCGACGTCGTCGTGCACGAGACGCGAGAGCATCTTGCCGAGGTCGTCGAGGTAGTCGGCGAGGAGACGGTCGTCGTCGCACTCGGCGCCGATCGCGGCGAACGAGGTCGCCGTGGTGACGGGGAGATCGGCGCGGGTCATCCGCGTGTTGACGCCCGCCCCGACCACGACCGTGTCGGGGGCCCCGGGAACGACCTCGGCGAGGATGCCGCAGATCTTGCCGCCGTCGACGAGCACGTCGTTCGGCCATTTCAGCTCGGCGGTCCCGCCGTGGCCGGTGAGCTGCGCGCGCACCGCACGGGTCATGGCGGCCCCCGCAACCAGGGGGATCCACCCGCGCTGCGCGATCGGGATCATCGCCGCATCGACGACGACTGACACAGCCAGCGCTGTTCCGGCCGGCGCCGTCCAGCTGCGATCGAGCCGCCCGCGCCCGGCGCGCTGGTCGTCGGTCACGAGCAGCGACAGGTGGGGCCAGCCCTCGGGATCGGCGGAGACCGCCGCGATCACGTCGGCGTTCGTGGAGTCGGTCGTCTCGACGACCTGCACGCGCGGGCTGTGGGCGGCGGCGAGCGGGTATCCGGCGGCGGGGATCGGCATGAGCACACCCTAGAGAACGCGCCGGGTCCACGGCATCCTCTTGCGCTCGACGCGGCGGCCGGACGAGACAGAACATGGGCGGATGCCACAGCGCCTCGCGCATTCGCTTGTGCGCACCCTCCAAGACGGGCGCCGACGCTGTCGCTAGGGTGGAAAGCGTGACCGACCAGCCCGATCTCTTCACCACCGCCGGCAAGATCGCGGACCTGCGCAACAGGTTCCAGGAGGCGGTCGTCGACGCCGAAGCCGCCGCCCGCGACAAGCAGCACGCGAAGGGCAAGCTCACCGCCCGTGAGCGGCTCGAGATGCTGGTCGATCCCGGCTCCTTCGTCGAGCTCGACGAGTACGTGCGCCACCGCACCTCCGCGTTCGGCATGGACAAGTCGCGCCCCTACGGCGACTCGGTGGTCACGGGCACCGGCACGATCCACGGCCGCACCGTCGCGGTGTACGCGCAGGACTTCTCGACCTTCGGCGGGTCGCTCGGCGAGGTCGCCGGCGACAAGATCATCAAGGTGATGGAGCTGGCGCTGCGCAGCGGCATCCCGATCATCGGCATCCTCGACTCCGGCGGAGCCCGCATCCAGGAGGGCGTCGTCGCCCTCGGCAAGTACGGCGAGATCTTCCGCCTGAACACCGCGGCATCCGGGGTCATCCCCCAGATCTCGATCATCATGGGGCCCGCCGCCGGCGGAGCGGTGTACTCCCCCGCCCTCACCGACTTCGTCATCATGGTCGACAAGACCAGCCAGATGTTCGTCACCGGACCCGACGTGATCAAGACCGTCACCGGCGAAGACGTCGGCATGGAGGAGCTCGGCGGAGCCCACACCCACAACACCCGCTCGGGCGTCGCGCACTACCTCGCCGACGACGAGGACGACGCGATCGACTACGCACGCGGCCTCATCAGCTACCTTCCCGACAACAACCTCGCCGAGATCCCGGTCTACGACACCCCCTTCGAATTCGAGACGACGGATGCCGATCGCTCGCTGAACACCGTCATCCCCGACTCCCCGAACCAGCCGTACGACATCCACACCGTGATCGACGGCATCGTGGACGCGGCGGAGTTCCTCGAGGTGCAGCCGCTGTTCGCTCCCAACATCGTGATCGGCTTCGGCCGGATCGAGGGCCGCACGGTCGGCATCATCGCCAACCAGCCCTCGCAGATGGCCGGAACCCTCAACATCGACGCGGGCGAGAAGGCCAGCCGCTTCGTGCGGTTCTGCGACGCCTTCTCGGTGCCGATCGTCACCCTCGTCGACGTGCCCGGCTACCTCCCCGGCACCGACCAGGAGTGGACCGGTGTCATCCGCCGTGGCGCGAAGCTGCTGTACGCCTACGCCGAGGCCACGGTGCCCCTGGTCACCGTGATCCTGCGCAAGGCCTACGGCGGTGCCTACATCGTCATGGGCTCCAAGCAGCTGGGTGCCGACATCAACCTCGCGTGGCCCACGGCCGAGATCGCCGTCATGGGCGGGCAGGGCGCGGTCAACATCCTCTACCGCGGCGAGATCAAGCGCGCAGAAGAGGCCGGCGAAGACGTCGCGGCCGTGCGCACGCGCCTGGCGAACGAGTACACGTACAACGTGGCATCCCCCTTCCTCGCCGCCGAGCGCGGCGAGCTCGACGGGATCATCGAGCCGGCGCAGACGCGCGTGTCGATCGCCAAGGCGCTGCGGGCGCTGCGCAACAAGCGGGCGAGCCTGCCCGCGAAGAAGCACGGGAACATCCCGCTGTGAGCGACACCGTCGACGCCGGCGCCCCTCGACCCCTCGTCGCGGAGGTCGTACGCGGCACGCCCACCGAGGAGGAGCTGGCCGCGGCGATCGTCGTGGTCAGCGAGTCGTACGCGCGCGAGGTGGCCGACGCCACGGTTCCCGACGAGACGCCACGCTCCCGGTGGGAGCTGTCGGCACGGGGTCTGCGCACCCCGCTGAACCGCACCGCCGGCTGGCACGGCTTCACCGGCTGACACCCGTTCGAAATGTCCCCCGAAATACCTACAGACGGGCGAGGGACACTGTCGAATACTGGAGGAGCTGGAACGCATCACGCGTTCGGTCGGACCGCTTCTTAGAGCCGGATTCGACCACGCGGACGGTTTTCGGGTAACCGTTCGCACGGGTGAGGGGCAGGCGCATTCGCCGCCCCTCACCCTCATCCTCTTCCCCCGCGGAGGGCATGGCAGCGTCGACGGAACCCCCCTCACGTCGTCGCCGCCGGCCGCGGGTGTGCGCGAACGCAGCGCGGCTCGATCACGCCCGCGTTCGCGGTCGACAGCGCTGCCCATCGTGGGTCAGCGCGGGCGACGGATCTCGCGCCAGAGGTCGACCTGGTCGTCGTCTCCCCCGGCGCTGTCACCGCTCGAGCGCCCGACGATCGTGACGGCGATCTCGTGGTGCGGGGAGGTGCGGATGATCACGCGCTCCGACACGGACTCCCGCAAGATGCCCGCCAGCTCCGACCGGATGACCTTCAGGTCGCCGGCGCCGAGCCCCTCGAGACCGCCCTCGTCGAAGAGACTCACCGCGGACCCCCGGCGGCGCGCGGCGTCGATCTCGGCCCGCACGTCGTCGTCGAGCAGGCGGTTGCCCCGCAGCTCGTCGCGCAGGCTGGCCTCGGCGCGTCGCGCAGCCTGCTTGTCGGCCGCGCGCAGGTTGCCACCGTTCTCGATGGTGCGGGCGAGGATGGGGCCGGCCGCCTGCAGCGCACGCTGCACGTGAAGTCGACGCTCTCGTTGCCGGCCGCTCTGCGAGGCCTGCCACGCGGATGCCGCCTGCTGGAGCTCGGCGAGACGCTCGGCGTCCCGCGCCGCGCGGTCGAGAGCGATGGTCACCAGCTGCGCCGCGGTCACCCACACGATCGAGCCGACCAGGCCGAGGCTGAGAGCCTGCAGCGGTCCCAACCAGAACGATGTCGACAGGGCGAGGATCAGCATCCCGACCCACGCGACGATGGGCCGGCGCCGCACCATGACGATGGTCATGAGCGCGCCGACACCGCCGATCACCCATGTGACGAAGGGCTGAGTGCGACCGGCCTCGGTCACCGCGAGGAACGGCGCGTTCGACACGGCGATCGCCACCACGAGCGCGAGCGCGACGCCCCAGGCGGGCAGTCGCCCACCCGACGTCGGTGCCGGCTGCCCTCGCCGGCCCCGAGCGCCGATTGCGAAGATCCACAGCCACGTCACCGGGAGGTAGAGCACCAGGGCCGCCACGATGAGCCACCCGCGCTCGACGGTCTCGGGAGAGGTCCAGATGAGGCCTCGCGCGGCGAGGTAGGCGGTGAAGGCCAGTCCGATGACCGACAGGATGGCGCGAACGGTCACCAGCGGTCTCCGCTCTCCCACTCGAGCGTCACCGTGGTGCCACCTGCATGCGAGTCGATCTCGCTGCGACCGCCCACCGCCGCCAGTCGCGCGTTGATCGAGCCACGGATGCCGAGGCGGTCGGCCGGGATGGCGGCGACGTCGAATCCGGGACCCGTGTCGCGCACGCGGACCGACACGCTCCCCGGGGAGGTGTAGCCCGTCAACTGCACCGCGAGGCCCTGCGCATCGGCGTGCTGTACGGCGTTGGCGACGGCCTGCATCGCCGCGAGCACGAGAGCGCGGGCGATCCGCCCGGGTACGTGCGGTGTGCCCTCGTCGACGTGGCGGACGACGGTCAGGTCGACCCCGAGCTCGCGAGCGGCGGCCTCGATGTCGTCGGCCAGGCGCAGCGCGGGGACCGGCTCGTCGCTTCCTTCCAGGGAGTCCTTCTCGGCGTTCGCCAACCGGGTCAGCGCCTCGCGCGCCATGCTGACGGCGAGAGTCCGCTCGCGCGGCGTCGTGGCGCGGTCCGCCGCGAGCAGGGCGCCCAGGACGCTGTCGTGCATGAGAGCCGCCACCGCGACCCGCTCGTGCTCGGTCGCGGCCGTCGCGGCCGCGGCCGCGTAGCTCGACACCGCCGCCGCCCGGGCCTGGTCGACGTTCGCGGCGATCGAGCGGTACATCCAGCCGAGGGTCACCAGGACGCTGCCGAGGATCAGTGCGAACGAGACGTCGAGCGAGATCGGCAGGATGAACTCCGCCCGCCCGCCGGCCTGCAGCAGACGCACCACTCCGAACAGCAGCGGTGCGGCGACCGTCCAGACGATCTGCAGCGCGAGGGGGAATGCGACCACGGTGGCGACCGTGGCGACGTTGATGAGGTAGAAGATCCAGGGGTTCTCGGTGGGGACGGGTGTGGGTCCGCCGGCCGTCGCGACGGGCCAGAACGCGAGGGCGAGCATGAAGACGACCGCGAAGACGCCCGAGAACACCCGCGCGAAGCGTCCCACGGTACACGCGATGATCATCGCCACCAGCGGCAGGAAAACGGCGAGGACGAGAGGCATGTGCCACCCGGCCGCCTCGTCTCCCGGGCCGAACGCGGCGACGAACGCCTGCAGCCCCAGCACGAGAGAGCCCGGGCCCACGATCAGCGTGATGACGCGCTCGATCCGCGTCTGCGTGAACGAGCCCTGCTCCGCCTGTCCCTCTCGGGTGTGGGGGATCCTCCCCCAGGCTTCGTCGAGCACGGACCGATGATTCTCAGCCATGGCGGGGAGCATCATCGGGTGCGTCCTGCAGGATGCCGTCCTCCATGGCGCGCCGCAGCAGGTCGACCTTCGTCGGTGCCGGGCGCCCCACCTCGACGTACTTCACGCGGACGCGGGTGATGTTCTCCTTGGCGGTCGAATAGGCGACGCCGAGACGGTCGGCGACGGCCTTGAGGGGGAGGCCCGCGGCGTACAGGCGCAGAACCTCGCGCTCGCGTGCGGACAACTGCGCGTCGGCGAATTCCCGATCGCCTTCGACGGCGCTCGCCCACTCGACGTTGTCGAGCACCTCGCCCCGGGCGACGGTGCTGATGGCACCCAGCACCTCGTGCGTCGGCGACGACTTGCTGACGATCCCCGCGGCACCCGCGGCGAGTGCCTCGCGCACCGCCGCGGCACGGTCGGCGACGCTGTGGATGATGACGCTGGAGCCGTCGCGGACGACGCGGTCGACGTTCTCGGAGACCGTGGTGCCGTCACCGAGCGTCAGGTCGAGCACCACGACGTCGGCGGGGTTCGCGGCCGCGGCCTGACGCCAGGACAGGTACGACGCGACATTCGCGCCCGAGAAGACGACCTCGGTGGCCTCGGTACGCGCGAGGGCGGCCTCCAGCCCGAGTCGGACCGACTCGTGGTCATCGATGAGGGCGACGCGCGTCATCCCCATATCGTATCTGCGCGGGGGCCGCCGCGCGGGTGAAGGTCGCGCGATCCGGCGCGTCAGCGGCGCAGCACCGTGACGGCCTCGACGTGGTGCGAGTTCGGGAAGAGGTCGACACCCCGGATGCCGCGCTCGGCGCGGTATCCGAGCTCGGCGAACAGTGCCAGGTCGCGAGCGAGGGCCACGGGGTCGCACGCGACGTAGACGACGGCGGACGGCGACAGCGCGGCGATGCCCTCGACCGCGGCCCGGCCGGCACCCGCCCGCGGCGGGTCCAGCAGCACGACTCCGCGCTCCAGGCGCTCGCGTTCGCGCGCGGAGGCGCTCGCGCCCAGGTTCTGGACGTAGCGGTCGACCCGCGCCGTCTCGGCCCGGGCACCGACCCATTCGGCGAGGTTCTCGCCGGCGTGCTCCGTCGCCCGGGGGTCGGACTCCACGCTCACCACGCGCGTCGACGATCCGCCGAGCTCGGCGAGCGTTGCGGCGAAGAGACCGACGCCGCCGTAGAGGTCGAGATGCATCGCCTCGGGATCGAGCGCCTCGACCGAAGCGGTGAGCTCCGCCGTGACGAGAGAGGTCAGTGTGGGCGCGGCGAGGCGGTGCACCTGCCAGAACCCGCCCGCATCGACGCGGAAGACGCGCTCACCGACGATCTCGTCGACGACCTCGGGGGCAGCGGTCGATCGCTCGCCCTCGGGCCGTGGCAGGACGCGCACGCGTCCGTCCGCCGGCTGAACGAGGTCGATGCGCCCGGGGCGCGCTCCCCCGCGCACCTCGGCGGCCGCGCGCGCGACGGCCTCGGTCGCGAGAGGGAAGTCGGGGGTCTCGACGACGTGGTGCGTTCGGGCGGCAAAGGCGCCCACCCGACCCCGGTCGTCGACGTGGAGGCTCACGCGCGTGCGCCAGCCGGTTCCGTCGGCGGACTCGGGGTGATCGGCGTCGCCGGCAGGGCGCACGTCGACCGGCAGTTCGAGCCGGCCCACGCGTTCCATGGCCTCGCGAACCACGCGCTCCTTGAGGGCGCGCTGGTGAGCGAGGTCGATGTGACCGAACTCGGCCCCGCCCACGCGTTCCGCGGGGTCCACATCGATGTCGGCCGAACGCCAGACGTGCGGACGGCGCTGGGGAGCGGCATCCACCACCTCGACGGCCTCGGCCCGCCAGAACGCCTTCTTGCGGGTGTCGGTCAACCGCGCGCGGACGCGCTCGCCGGGCATCGTGTCCGAGACGAAGACGACCCGCCCCTCGTGCCGTCCGACGAAGACACCGCCGTGGGCGATGCCGGTGATGTCGAGTTCGATGAGGTCGCCGTCGTGCATCCCCCGAGCCTGTCATACGCGGCAGGGAGACCGCCGGGGGCGGGCGCGCCGAGACCGCCGCTCCCGAGCGTGGGTAGCGTTGTCGCATGCGCGTGTGCTTGGCATCCACTTCTCCCGCTCGTCTCATGCTGCTGCGTCAAGCGGGCATCGAGCCCGAGGCGCGGGCACCCCAGGTCGACGAAGAGGCCGTGATCGCCGAGGTCGAGGCGGCCGAGGCCCGGCGCCTCCCCGTTGCCGAGCACGTGCTGCTGCTCGCACGCCGCAAGGCGGCCGACGTCGCCCACCGCCTGCGCGCGGAGGAGCCCGACTTCGACGGGTTCGTCGTCGGCGGCGACTCGATGTTCGCCCTCGGCGACGAGATCCTGGGGAAGCCGTACACCCCGGATGCCGCGACCGCGCGCTGGCGCGGGATGCGGGGGCGTACCGGGGTGCTGCACTCCGGACACAGCGTCTTCCGCCTCTCCCCCGGTGCACCGCCGCAGGAGGCCCACGCCGTGGCCGAGGCCTCGGTGACCTTCGCCGCCGACGTCGACGACGACGAGATCGCCGCGTACGTCGCCACCGGCGAACCGCTGCTGGTGGCGGGGGCGTTCACCGTCGACAGCCTCGGCGGGGCGTTCATCGAACGCGTCGACGGAGACCCCTCGACGGTGGTGGGCATGTCGCTCTCGACGGTCCGTCGCCTCGTGCGCGAACTGGGTGGTTCGTGGACCGCCCTGTGGAACCGTTCGTAGACTCCCTCACACGTTTTTCGGCGTTTCTTATCGAGGAGGGTCAAAAGGCCGGGGTGCCCCCTCGCTAGGCTGGGAGGATGCCGAAGATCGCCAAGGTCCTTGTCGCCAACCGCGGCGAGATCGCCGTCCGAGTCATCCGCGCCGCCCGTGATTCGGGGAAGGCCTCCGTCGCCGTCTACGCCGATCAGGACCGCGACGCCCTGCACACCCGTCTCGCCGACGAGGCCTACGCCCTCGAGGGTGCGACCAGCGCCGACACCTACCTGTCGATCGAGAAGATCCTCTCGGTCGCCCGCCGCTCCGGCGCCGACGCCGTGCACCCCGGCTACGGCTTCCTCGCCGAGAACGCCGACTTCGCGCGCGCCGTGATCGGGGCCGGCCTCATCTGGATCGGCCCCTCGCCCGATGCCATCGAGGCGCTTGGCGACAAGGTCACCGCGCGCCACGTGGCCGAGAAGGTCGGCGCCCCGCTCGCTCCCGGAACCCCCGGCCCCGTCTCGGGCGCCGACGAGGTCATCGCGTTCGCCAACGAAGTCGGCCTGCCGATCGCCATCAAGGCCGCGTACGGCGGCGGCGGACGCGGGCTCAAGGTCGCGCGCGAGCTCGGCGAGGTGGCCGAGATGTTCGAGTCGGCCACGCGCGAGGCGGTCGCGGCCTTCGGCCGCGGCGAGTGCTTCGTCGAGAAGTACCTCGACAAGCCGCGTCACGTCGAGACGCAGTGCCTGGCGGATGCCGCCGGCAACGTCGTGGTCGTCTCCACCCGCGACTGCTCGCTGCAGCGTCGCCACCAAAAGCTCGTCGAAGAGGCCCCCGCGCCGTTCCTGACCGATGAGCAGAACGCCATCCTGTACTCGGCGTCGAAGGCCATCCTCAAGGAGGTCGGCTACGTCGGTGCCGGAACCTGCGAGTTCCTCATCGGCGCCGACGGAACGATCTCGTTCCTCGAGGTCAACACCCGCCTGCAGGTCGAGCACCCCGTCTCCGAAGAGGTCACCGGTATCGACCTCGTGCGCGAGCAGTTCCGCGTCGCCGAGGGCGAAGAGCTCGGCTACGACGACCCCGCCCCCGTCGGCCACTCGATCGAGTTCCGCATCAACGGCGAAGACCCGGGGCGCGGGTTCCTCCCTCAGCCCGGCCCGATCCACGTCTTCAAGACGTTCGGCGGTCCCGGCATCCGTCTCGACTCCGGCGTCACCGCGGGCGACAGCGTCTCGGGCGCCTTCGACTCGCTGCTCGCGAAGATCATCGTCACCGGCCGCGACCGCGCCGAGGCCCTGGAGCGCTCCCGCCGTGCGCTCGACGAGTTCGAGGTCGCCGGCATGCCCACCGTCATCCCCTTCCACCGCAAGGTCGTCCGCGACCCCGCCTTCACTGCCGAGGATGGCGTGTTCGGCGTCTTCACGCGCTGGATCGAGACGGAGTTCGTCAACGACATCCCCGCGTGGGACGGCGAGCTCGAAGCCCCCGCCGCAGCGGCCGGCCGTCACACGGTGGTCGTCGAGGTGGGCGGCAAGCGCCTCGAGGTGAGCCTGCCCGATCGCATCACGGCCGCAGCCCCGCAGGTCGGGCGTCCGGCCGCCGCTCCCCCGTCCCGCCGCGCCCACGGCGCCTCGCCGACGGCTGGCGCCACCGGTGACGCGGTGAAGTCGCCGATGCAGGCCACCGTCGTCAAGATCGCCGTCGAGGAGGGCCAGCAGGTCGTCAAGGGCGACCTGGTCGTGGTCCTCGAGGCGATGAAGATGGAGCAGCCCATTCAGGCGCACAAGGACGGCACGATCGCCTCGATCGACGCGAACCCTGGCACGACGGTCTCGGCCGGTCACCAGCTGCTGCTGATCAGCTGACGCCCGCCTTCGTCACGGCGCCGCACCCCTCCGGGGTGCGGCGCCGTGCGTCGTTCGGGGCGGGGCGAGCCCGGGGAGGACCCGGGGAGGCGGGGAAGCCGCGATAAACGGCATCCCGAGCGAGACACGCCACGACGTCGCGTTCCTCGACAGGAACGGCGTTTATCGCGTGCGACAGGGCGCACGCCGGCGCCTCCAGGCCGTCGGCCGGAGAGCGGGAAAGGTCGGCGTCCCGCAGAGCGCACCCGGGCGAAGAAGCGGCGAGACAGCGAGGCGGGGAAGCAGCGATAAACGGCATCCCGAGCGAGACACGCCACGACACCGCGTTCCTCGAGAGGAACGACGTTTATCGCGACGGAGGGGGCGCGCACCGGCGCAGGCACGCCACCGCCGGAGCACGGACGCCGGAGCACAGACGCCGGAGCACAGACGCCGGAGCACGGATGCCGGGAGCCGCGGCATCCGGGAGGGCTCAGTCCTCGCCGGGGTCGTCACGGTCGACGATGTGCATGGCCCGCGCGGCGTCGGTGATGCTCGAGGTCAGCGAGGGGTACACCGCGAACACTCGGGCGACCTGGTCGACGGTGAGGCGGCGCTCGACGGCGATCGCGATCGGGTAGATCAGCTCGGACGCCTTCGGGCCGACGATGACACCGCCCATGACCGTGCCGCTGCCCTCGCGGGCGATGAGCTTGACGAAGCCGTCGGTGATGCCCTGCATCTTGGCGCGGGGGTTCGCCGAGAGCGGGAGCTTGCGCACCTTTCCGGCGATGCGGCCCTCGGTGACGTCCTGCTCGCTGAAACCGACGGTCGCGATCTCGGGCGCCGTGAAGATGTTGGCCGTGATGCGGCGCGTCTCGAGCGGGATCACGATGTCGCCGAGCGCGTGGAAGATCGCCTGACGCCCCTGCATCGAGGCGACGGATGCCAGGGGGTAGAAGTTCGTGCAGTCGCCCGCGGCGTAGATGTTGGGCACGGACGTGCGCGCGACGCGGTTGACGCGGATGTGACCGGATGCCGTCATCTGCACCCCCGCCTGCTCGAGCCCGATGCCGGCGGTGTTGGGGATCGACCCGACCGCCATCAGGCAGTGGCTGCCCTCGATGGTGCGGCCGTCCGACAGGGTGACGGTGACGCCCTCGCCGGTGTTGACGACCGAGTCGGCCCGCGCCTTCGCCAAAAGGGTCATGCCGCCGCGCTGGAAGACGCGCTCGAGGACGGCCGCGGCATCCTGATCCTCCCCGGGCAGCACCTGATCGCGGCTCGAGACGAGCGTGACCTTGGCACCGAGGTTCATGTACGCCGAGGCGAACTCGGCGCCGGTGACGCCCGAGCCGACCACGATGAGGTGGGAGGGCACGGACTTCATGTTGTAGAGCTGCGTCCAGGTGAGGATGCGCTCGCCGTCGGGCTTCGCGGACGGCAGCTCGCGCGGCGATGCTCCGACCGAGACGACGAGGGTCTCGGCCTCGATGCGGTCGAAGTCGGTGCCGCCGGCCTCGGTGGACACCACCACGGCGCCGTTGCCGTCGAGGCGGCCGTGACCCGAGATGATGCGCACGCCCGCCTCGAGCAGCGACGAACGCATGTCATCGGACTGCTGCCGGGCGAGCGAGAGCAGACGCTGATTGACGGCGGCGAGGTTGATGGCGACCTCGGGGGTCAGCGGCTTGCCGCGATCGTCTTTCGCGAACAGCTGCACACCGAGGCTGCTGGCGTTGCGGATCGCGACGGCCGCGTCGGCGGTGGCGATGAGGGTCTTCGAGGGCACGACGTCGGTGATGACGGCCGAACCGCCCACGCCCGCGCGCTCGACGAGGGTGACGTCGGCGCCGAGCTGAGCGGCGGAGAGGGCCGCCTCGTATCCGCCGGGGCCGCCGCCGACGATCGCGACGGACTGCTTGCGCTCGAAGCTCTGCACCATGGCATCCATTCTGTCAGCGCTGGGCGGATGCCGATGCGACACCCAGCTGGGCACGACACGCTGGGCGTCGAGGTGCGCCGTCTGGCCCGCGGGCCCCGCAGTTTCTAGAGTGGGGGAATGTCCAACAGCACATCTCACCCGCTCGACGACCCGGCCGTCGACCCCTTCGAGGTCGCCCGGACCGCGGCGGCCGACATCGCCCGCCTCTCCGGCGTCGAGCACCACGACATCGCCGTGACCCTCGGGTCGGGCTGGGGACGCGCCGCCGAGCTCATCGGCGAGGAGACGGCGTCGTTCCCCGCGACCGAGGTCACCGGCTTCAGCAAGCCCGCCCTCGAGGGCCACGTCGGCACTCTGCGCAGCGTCCGCACCCCTGGCGGCAAGAACGTCCTCGTCATCGGCGCCCGCACGCACTACTACGAGGGCCACGGCGTGCGCCGGGTCGTGCACAGCGTGCGCACCGCGGCCGCGACGGGTGCGACGACGATGATCCTCACCAACGGCGCCGGCGGCATCCGAGGGACGTGGAAGCCCGGCCAGCCCGTGCTCATCAGCGACCACATCAACCTCACGGCCGACTCGCCCCTCGAGGGCGCGACCTTCATCGACCTCACCGACCTGTACTCGAAGCGCCTGCGCGACGTCGCCCGCTCGATCGACCCCTCGCTCGACGAGGGCGTGTACACGCAGTTCCGCGGGCCGCACTACGAGACGCCCGCCGAGGTGCAGATGGCCAAGACCATCGGCGGCCACATCGTCGGCATGTCGACGGCCCTCGAGGCGATCGCCGCTCGCCAGGCCGGCATGGAGATCCTGGGCTTCTCGCTCATCACGAACCTGGCCGCCGGCATCCAGCAGACGCCCCTCAGCCACGAGGAAGTGCTCGAGGCCGGCCGCGAGGCCGAGCCCGTCATCTCCGCGCTGCTGGCCCGCGTGATCGGCGCCTTGTGAGCGCCTACGTCGACGCGGCCGGCGCCTGGCTCGCCCAGGATCCGGATGCCGTGACCCGCGACGAACTGTCGGAGCTGCTCGCGCGCGTCGAGGACGGCGATACGGAGGCGGCGGCCGACCTCGAGGATCGCTTCTCGACGCGGCTGGCCTTCGGCACCGCGGGCCTGCGCGGAACCCTCGGCGCCGGCTCCAACCGCATGAACCGCGTGCTCGTCGCCCAGGCGGCGGCCGGGTTCGCGGCGTACCTGCTCGAGCGCTCGGGCGGCACGACGCCGACGGTCGTCGTGGGGTACGACGGACGCCGCAACTCCGACGTGTTCGCGCGCGACTCGGTCGAGATCTTCGCCGGGGCGGGGCTGAACGCGATTCTCCTCCCCCGCTTGCTGCCGACCCCCGTGCTGGCGTTCGCCGTGCGCCACCTCGGCGCCGACGCGGGCGTCATGGTCACCGCGAGTCACAACCCGCCCGACGACAACGGCTACAAGGTCTACCTCGGCGGCGACGACGAGGGGGCGCAGATCGTCTCGCCCGCAGATGCCGAGATCGCGGCCCACATCCAGCGGATCGCCGACGAGGGCAACATCACCACCCTCCCCCGCTCGGTCGGCTACGCCAACGCCCCCGAATCGGTCGTCGAGGCGTACGTCTCCGCGACCGCAGCGGTGGCGCCCGCCCCGGCGGGAGCCGAGGGCCTGAACTGGGTCTACACCGCGATGCACGGCGTCGGTTGGGAGACCGTCTCGGCCGTGCTGGCCGAGGCCGGATACCCCCGCCCCACGGTCGTCGAGGCGCAGATCCACCCCGACGGGCGCTTCCCGACCGTCGCGTTCCCCAACCCCGAAGAGCCCGGGGCCATGGACCTCTCGTTCGAGACGGCGCGCGCCGTGGACGCCGAGCTCGTCATCGCCAACGATCCGGATGCCGATCGCCTAGCCGTCGCGATCCCCGACGCCGACGCCGAGGGCGGGTGGCGTCGGCTGACCGGCAACGAGATCGGACTGCTGCTGGGGTGGCGTGCGGCTCGTCTCGCGGGCACCTCCCCCGCGGGCGACGCCTCCGGTGACCCACGCGGAGACGCCGGGGTGCCGGCATCCCTCGCCTGCTCTCTGGTGTCGTCGCCCGGACTCCAGGCCGTCGCCGAGCATTACGGTCTCGACTTCCACTCCACCCTCACGGGGTTCAAGTGGATCTCGAGGGCCCCCGGAATCGTGTTCGGCTTCGAGGAGGCCCTCGGCTACCTCGTCAACCCGACCACCGTGCGCGACAAGGACGGGATCTCGGCCGCCGTGGCTCTTCTGGGCATGGCATCCGAGGCCCGCGCCCAGGGCCGGACCGTGGCCGACCTGCTGCAGGAGTTCCGCGAGACGTTCGGCGCGTTCGCCAGCGACCAGATCTCGGTGCGCGTGAGCGACGTCAGCGAGATCGCCGGGATCATGGCCGCCCTGCGCGCCCAGCCTCCCGCCGCGGTGGGCGAGGTCGCGGTGGCGCGCATCGACGACCTGCTGCGCGGCGTCGACGGGCTGCCCCCGGGCGACGTGCTGCGGCTCTGGCTCGACGACGGCTCGCGCCTCATCGTGCGCCCCAGCGGCACCGAGCCCAAGCTCAAGCTCTACCTCGACGTGCGCGGCTCATCGGCGAAGAAGGCCCGCCGCCGCCTGACCGCGCTGCGCTCCGGCGCGGAGGAGCTGCTGGCGTCGGTGCGCTGACGCCGCGTTTTCGCGGTTTGGGGCGGGAACCGTGGCCCCGGGGCGTGAATGATGGCCCCGGGGCCGTCAACGAGGACCCAATGCACCTCCGGGTGGGGGCCGCGAGCATTATCGAGACACGGGCTGCCGACGTGCCGGTGGCATCGCGGTGAGACGTGTCGGTGGCGTCGCGGTGAGACGTGTCGACCCCTAAGGGGGGCGGCTCGCCCCCGGTTCGGGGCGCCGTTCGTGGCCCCGGGGCGCGACCTGTGGCCCCGGGGCCATGGATGAGCAGGTCAACCCGCCCCGGGCCCCGCGGCCGCGCGCCCCTTGGGAGAAGGCCTCCATGGCGTGCACCGTTCCTCCCCAGCGACGGCTTTGCGCCCTCTGTCCCCCGTCGGGGCGTTCCCGCCTGTGGAAGGGCGCTTACGGCCGCCACGATCAAGCCATGTCGAATGGATTCGTCATTCCTCTGCGTCGTCGTGGCGACCTCGAGGATCTGGGATGGGACTCCCGCCAGATCGCTCGCGCGCTGAAGGCGGGCCAACTCATCGCTGTGCGGCGCGGTGTGTTCGCGCGCGCCTCTGAAGTGCAGGATCTCAAGATCGAGGAGCAGGTAGTCGTTCGAGCACGCTCCTACGCTGCCCTTGCCAGCTCGCGCCCGATCTTCGCGGGTCGCACTGCTGCGGCCCTCCATGGACTCCCGCTGATCGCAGATGATGGGCGACTCCACGTCTACTCGCCCGAGAATCGACCGGGCGCTGCTTCAGATGTCGTTCGGCACCGCGGGAGCCTCAGCGACGATGAGATCACCGAGATCAGCGGGATCGCGTGTACGTCCCTCACTCGGACCATCGCCGATGTGGCGAGATGGGAATCGCGTGAATCAGCCGTCTCCGCGGCCGACGCCGCTCTGCGCGCCATCGCATGGACATCGCCCGGTTCCTACGACCTGGTCAAGGCTGAAACGTTTCGCGCCTCCGCGCTCGACGCTCTCGATGTCTCTCCGCGCGGGCGCGGCCGCGGACGCCGCGTTCTCGGGTTCGCGGACGGACGGGCGCAGCGCCCGGGAGAGAGCATCAGCCGAATCCGACTCGACGAGCTGGGCTTCGCCTCGCCGTCACTGCAGGTTGCCGTCGAGGGGCCGCGGGGCAAGGCCTACTGGCTCGACTTCGGCCTCGATGAAGCGGATGCATGGGGAGAATTCGACGGCAAGGTGAAGTACCGCGAGCTCGCAGACGCATCCGGACGCTCGTCTCGCGAGATCGTCGAAGCAGAGAAGCGGCGGGAGGACTGGATTCGCGGCACCACCGGGCGCAACGTCGTGCGATGGGGATGGGAGCACATCAGCGACGCTGCCGCTCTCGGCCGCCGTCTTGCTGCCTTCGGCGTACGCCCCGGACCGCGTTCATGAATTCCGCCGCGTGACGGGCACGCCCAGTCCGCGGTTCAGCGACGAATCTCGAGTCGGCCGCGGCCGGGAACGCGCAGCCGCCCCAGCGTGCGACCTCACGGAGACGTCGCCAAGCTGTCCGCCGCGGCGCGACATCGCTCCGTCACCCCCCGGCGTCGGGGCAGCCCCTCAGGGCGACCAACCCGGCCCCAGGGCCACGAACCACGCCCCGGGGCCACCAACCACGCCCCAGAACCGCCCAGAAGGCCGACCCGCCGCGCCCACGGCCACCAACCACGCCCCAGAACCGCTGAGAACGCCGGTCCGCCACCCCCAGGGCCACCAACCACGCCCCAAAACCACTCACAAACGCCGACCCGCCCCGCCCAGGGCCACGAACCACGCCCCGGGGCCACCAACCACGCCCCGGGCGGCTGCGAAGACCCCGGACACGCTGCGCCAGGCGAGGACGCCCCGCGTCAGCCGTCGATCACCGCGACCAGCTCATCGAGGAACGCGGGGAACGACACCGCCCGCCGCACGATGCGCTGCACGCTGTCGCGCTCGCTGAACACCTCGACGAACTGCTCGAACACCGTCTGGAAGGCCTCGCGGTCGGTCTCGCTGAAGGCCACGAGCGCCACGACCTGCACGCGTCCCTCGCCCCACGCGATCGAGGGGTCGGCGATGCCGATGGCGATGCGGGTCTGGGTCGCGGTCATGCCCATCGCGTGGGGCACGGCGAGCGCGTCGGTGAAAGCGGTGGACGAGATGGCCTCGCGCTCCACGGCCCGAGCCACGTAGGCGTCGTCGATCACGCTCTGTTCCACGAGCATCCCGCCGAGGCGTCGGATGACGCCGGCCTCGCCGTCGGCGGCATCCAGCCCCCGCACGAAAGCCTCGGGCGCGAAGTACCGTTCGAGCTCGGCCCGCAGGCGCGCCAGACGCCGCCCGCGGCGGATACGCCCGGCAGCGGCCTGCACGCGCTCGACGTCGGCGTCCGTGAGGAACGGCTGGATCCGCACGAACCGGTCGCCCGGCCGCGGCGGGTCGATGGTCGTCAGCACCAGGTCGGTCTCGATCGAGTCCCACGCCGGGTCGATGCGCGTCTCGACGCCCACGACCTCGATCGCCTGACCGAGCGAGCGGTCGACGCTCGAACGCAGAAGTTCGTGCAGCTCGTAGTAGCCGGGGCACACGATCGTCGCCGTCAGCAGTTGATCGGCGCGGCGGCTGCGTTCGAGGCGGCCTCCGACGTGCATCGCGATGTAAGCGATCTCGTCGTCCAGGATCGGGATGCCGAGGCCGTCCTGCAGCCCCTTGGCGATGTAGACCGCGACCTCGAAGATCATCGGGTACGTCGACTTCAGCGACCGCGTGAGCGGGTTGCGCGACCACGCCTGCTCGCGGGAGCGGTGCAGCAGGTTCTGCACGTGCAGCGCGAGGCGCAGGATGAAGTCGTCGTGGGCGATGTCGACGAGGAACTCGGATGCCGCGTTCTCGACGACCCGCCGGACGGCCACCTCGACGGCCGGGTCGAGGCGCGAGCGCACGTCGTCGCCGGCCGGGGAGCCGGGGGCGACGATGCGGGTCAGCACGAGGGTCGCGAGGTGCCGCAGGTCGCCCGAGCCGAGCTGCACGCCGATGTGCTTGACCGTCAGCCGGTCGAGCAGCGCGACGACGGCGGCCGCGGCATCCGACGAATCCCCTCCCGGGGAGCCGAGGGCCCGATCGCGCGTGGTGCGGTCGGCGGCGATCGCGATGTGCATCACCACGTCGCCGATGCCGATCTCGTTGACGTAATAGCCGAGGGCGCCGAGCTCGGCGACGAGCTCGGCTTTGAACGGCCCGAACGCCCGGGCGCCCACTGACTGCTCGCCGAGCGTGCGCCGCAGGGCATCGAGGTCGAAGAGTCCGGCGTCCATCTCGTCGTGCGCGAGCTTGGACAGCAGTCGGCGTTGGGCGACCTCTGTTCCACGCAGACGGGCGGTGGATGCCGAGCGCTCGAGGGTCAGCTCGGTTCCGCCGAGCAGTCCCCGCACGCGTGACAGATCCGCCTCGAGGGTCGCGGCGCTCACGTGCAGGGCGTCCGCCGTGTCGAAGACGTCGATGCCGTCGGCGGAGTCCAGAAGCCGCCGGACGAGGGTGTGCAGGCGGTCGCGGGGGGTGCCGGCATCCGTTCCGGTCAAGGCCCGAAGGGCTGCGGCGGCGTCGGTCCCGGCGCGGTAGCCGAGGGGTCCCGACTCGATGGCGGCTCCGCCGGGGACACGGGCGTTGATCGCCGTGACATAGGAGCGGATACTGCGCGGGGTGACCCCGAGGGCGTCGGCGAGGGACGCCGCGGTGGACCACTCCCCGTCCCGCAGCAACAGGGCCAGCAGGCGGTCTTGGCGAGCCTTGGTCGTCACGATCCGTCCTCCGCACTGCCCCGGTTGGCAGCGTTCCGTCCATCCTTTCACGCCCGTCCGCACCGGGCGCGGCTCGGGACGACGCGCGCAGGAGGCGGCTGCAGAATCCGCGTTCCGGGGGGTGGGAAACGAACCTGGTTGTCCGCTGTGAGACAGGTGCGGACAATCGAGAGGAAGAAAGGCCGGTCGATGAGGATCCTCGTGGTGTGTGGAGCGGGTGCGTCGAGCACGTTCGTCGCGCAACGCGTCCGTCGTGCTGCGCACGAGAAGGGCCTGGACTACTCCGCCTCGGCGGGAACCTCGCGCTCTCTCCCGATCGACCTCGACGCCGCCGACCTCGTGCTCGTGGGTCCGCACCTGGCACCCGAGCTCGAGAGCATCCGCCTCGAGGCCGCCCCGCGGGGCGTCACCGTCGTCCTGCTGCCCGACGACGTCTTCGCCGACCAGAGCGGCACCCGAACCCTCGCGCTGGTCGAGGACGCCCTGCGTTCGCGTCAGACCGCGGACACGATCTGAATCGACGGAGAGGACACCATGCCCCACTTGACCCGCACCGTCCGCATCGGATCGTCGCACGGCCTGCACGCCCGCCCCGCGAAGCTCTTCGCCCAGGCGGCGAAGGACGCCGGCATCCCCGTGACCCTCGCCAAGGACGCCGGCAAGCCGATCAACGCCGCCAGCATCCTCGGGATCATCGCGCTCGGACTCGAGCAGGGCGACTATGTGACCCTCACCGCCGACGGCGACAACGCCGAAGCGACGCTGGAGCGCCTCGCGGAGCTCCTGACCACCGACCACGACGCCGAGTAAAGGAAACACAGCACCATGACGGAACTCCGTGGAGTCGGAATCGGCCTGGGCGTCGCCCAGGGACCCATCGCGCGCATGGCCGAGCCCCTGCCCGCCCCGAAGGACGCGAAGAGCGAACTGAGCGTCGACGACGAGACGGCCCGCGTGCGCGAGGCCATCGGCGCCGTCGCCCGCGAGCTCGAAGCCCGCGGCGCGCAGGCCGGCGGCGCCGCCCGCGACGTGCTCGAGGCCCAGGCGATGATCGCCGAGGACCCCACGCTCGAGGCCGAGGTCGACTCCCGCCTGGCCGCCGGCAAGACCGGCGAGTTCGCCGTGCACGACGCCTTCGCCTCGTTCCGCGAGCAGCTCGTGGCCCTCGGCGGCTATCTCGGCGAGCGCGCGGCCGACCTCGACGACGTCGCCCAGCGCGTGATCGCCCGCCTCCGCGGCGTGGCGGCCCCCGGCATCCCCGACCCCGGTCACCCCTTCGTGCTGGTCGCGAAGGACCTCGCCCCCGCTGACACCGCCCTGCTCGACCTCGACAAGGTGCTGGCCCTGGTCACCACCGAGGGCGGCCCCACCTCGCACACCGCGATCCTGGCCCGCGAGAAGTCGATCGTCGCGGTCGTGGGCGCCGCCGGTGCGAAGGACCTCGCCGACGGACAGTCCGTCATCGTCGATGCCGCCGCCGGCGTCGTCACCGTCGACCCGAGCGACGACGATCTCGAGCGCGCCCGCAACCGTGCCGATGCCCGCAAGGCCGCGGCATCCGCCCCCATCACCGACGGCGCCCTCGCCGACGGGACGAAGGTGCCCCTGCTCGCCAACCTCGGCAAGCCCGGCGGAGCCGCCGAGGCCGTCGAGCTCGGCGCGGAGGGTGTGGGCCTTTTCCGCACCGAGTTCCTGTTCCTCAGCTCCAGCTCGGCTCCCACCGTCGAGGAGCAGCGCGCGGCCTACATCGAACTGCTCAGCGCCTTCCCCGGCAAGAAGGTCGTCGTGCGCGTGCTCGACGCCGGTGCCGACAAGCCCCTGCCGTTCCTCAACGACGCGCACGAAGAGAACCCGGCGCTGGGCCTTCGCGGCCTGCGCGCCCTCCGCGCCAGCGAGGACATCCTGCGCGAGCAGCTGACGGCCCTCGCCGAAGCGGATGCCGCGACCCGGGCGTCCGAGGCGGGCCCCGCCGACCTGTGGGTCATGGCACCCATGGTCTCGACCGTGGAAGAGACCCGGTACTTCACCGCCCTCGCGAAGGATTACGGCCTGAAGACGACCGGCGTCATGGTCGAGGTCCCCTCCTCGGCCCTCCTGGCCGACCGGATCCTCGAGATCGCCGACTTCGCCTCGATCGGCACGAACGATCTGACGCAGTACACGCTCGCCGCGGACCGCCTGCTCGGCTCCGTCGCGTCGTTCCAGGACCCGTGGCATCCGGCCGTCCTCCGCCTCATCCGCGAGGTCGGCGCGGCGGGCCGCACGCACGGCAAGCCCGTCGGAATCTGCGGCGAAGCCGCCGCCGACCCGATGCTCGCCGTCGTGCTCGTCGGACTCGGCGCCACCACGCTGTCGATGGCCCCCACGGCCCTCGCCGACGTGCGCGCGACCCTTCTCACCCACACTCTCGACGATGCCCGCCGCATCGCCGAGGCCGCCCTGGCCGCGGACGACGCGGCCTCCGCCCGGGAGGCGGCCCAGGCCGCCTCCACCCTCGTCCACACCCCGTAAACCCGGGGCGGTTCCGCCCCATCGACACCGCGGCCCCAGCCGCACCCCCCACCGCGGCCCCAGCCGCGCAGCGAGTCAAGGAGACACAGCAATGACGACGACGTCACCCACCAAGAAGCCGGGAGGGGCACGGATCGCAGTCCAGCGGTTCGGCACGTTCCTCTCCGGCATGATCATGCCGAACATCGCGGCCTTCATCGCATGGGGATTCATCACCATGCTCTTCATCCCCGCCGGATTCTTCGGTGCCAAGAGCCCGTTCGGCTGGCACTGGGCCCCGGTCGCCGAGATCATCGGCGGCGGCGGCGACGCCGCGACCATCGGCTGGCCGGGAGCGGCGACCGCGCTGACCGCGAACGCCGACGGCGGCACCTACCAGGGCTACGTCGGCCTGGTCAGCGTCATGATCACCTACCTGCTGCCCCTGCTCATCGCCAACACCGGTGGACGCATCGTCTACGGCGCCCGCGGTGGCGTCGTGGCGACCATCGCCGTGATGGGCGTGATCGTCGGCACCAACATCCCGATGTTCCTCGGCGCGATGATCATGGGCCCGCTCGCGGCCTGGATCACCAAGCAGATGGACAAGCTGTGGGACGGCAAGATCCGCCCCGGCTTCGAGATGCTCGTGAACAACTTCTCCGCCGGCATCCTCGGCATGATCCTCGCGATCGTCGGCTTCTTCGCCTTCGGTCCCGTCTTCCTCGGCATCAGCGCGGTTCTCGGCAGCATCGTCGCGTTCCTCGTGCAGTTCAACCTGCTGCCGGTGCTGTCGATCATCGTCGAGCCGGCCAAGGTGCTGTTCCTCAACAACGCCATCAACCACGGTGTGTTCACCCCGCTCGGCATCGAGCAGGCCGCCGACACCGGCAAGTCGATCCTGTTCCTCATCGAGGCGAACCCCGGCCCCGGCCTGGGTCTGCTGCTCGCCTTCACCTTCTTCGGTGTCGGTGCGGCGAAGGCGTCGGCCCCCGGTGCCATCGTGATCCAGTTCCTCGGTGGCATCCACGAGATCTACTTCCCCTACGCCCTCGCCAAGCCCATGACGATCCTCGCGCTCATCGCGGGTGGCGCCTCGGGTGTCGCGGTCAACATGATCTTCGGCGGCGGCCTGGTCTTCCCGGCCGCTCCCGGCAGCATCATCGCGGTCACCGCCGCGGCCGCCGGCGGTGGCGTGGCGAACGTGCTCGTGGTCTACCTCTCGGTGATCGTCGCCGCGGTGGTGACGTTCCTCATCTCGGGCATCATCCTGCGGGCCTCCCGCAAGCGCGACGCCGAGGCCGAGGGCGACAGCTTCGCCGCCGCGATCGACCAGACCGCGGCCAACAAGGGCAAGGAGTCCTCCGCCCTCGGCGCCCTGCGCACCCGCGCCGCCGGCACCACCGGCTCGGGCACCACGGAGGCGGCCGACCGCGACGTCGACGGCGTCCTCGGCGGCGCCGCGGGAGCGGTCACGACGAAGCAGCTGAACAACATCGTGTTCGCCTGCGACGCCGGCATGGGCTCCTCGGCCATGGGCGCCAGCGTCCTGCGCAACAAGATCAAGAAGGCCGGCATCGACGGCGTCACGGTCACCAACCAGGCGATCGCGAACCTCGACGGCTCGGCCGACCTGGTCATCACGCAGAACCAGCTCACCGATCGCGCCAAGGCGCAGTCGCCCGACTCGCTCCACGTGTCGGTCGACAACTTCATGAACTCGCCGAAGTACGACGAGGTCGTGGAGATGGTGCGCGCTCAGCACGAAGCCAAGTAATTCCCCTAGCACGCCAGGGGTCGGTGCGTCAGCCCGGCCCCTGGCGTCTTCCCGTCCGGCCCGCGGTTTGCGAGGCTGGACAGCACGACGAGAAAGGCGAGAACCATGTCGAACGTCCTCCGCATCGAATCCGTCCGCATCCACCCCGGGAGCGCCACCCGCGAGGAGGCGATGAAAGAGGCCGCCGACCTGCTGCAGGCCACCGGCTCCGTGACCGCCGACTACTTCGCCGCCATGCAGGCGCGCGAAGAGACCGTGTCGACGTACATGGGCAACGAGCTCGCGATCCCCCACGGCACCAACGAGACCAAGCAGGCGATCCTCGAGTCCGGCCTGTCGGTCGTCCGCTACGACGGCGGCGTGGACTGGGGCGGGGAGCCCGTCACCTTCGTGATCGGCATCGCCGGCAAGGGCGACGAGCACCTCGAGATCCTCTCGCAGATCGCGATCCTGTTCTCCGAGGAGGACGACGTCGCGCGCCTGAAGGCCGCCTCCTCCGCTGAGGAGCTCTTCCAGGCCCTCTCGGGCTCCGTCAACGCATGAAGGCCGTCCACTTCGGCGCCGGCAACATCGGTCGCGGCTTCGTCGGTCTGCTCCTGCACGAGGGAGGGTACGACCTCGTCTTCTCCGACGTCTCGGCGGCCCTCGTCGAGTCGATCAACGCGGCGTCGTCGTACACCGTCCACGAGGTGGGCGAGGGCGGTGTCGACACGGAGGTGACCGGCTTCCGCGCGATCGACAGTTCGGTGGATGCCGAAGCGCTCGTCGACGAGATCGCCACCGCCGACGTGGTGACCACCGCCGTCGGGCCGACGATCCTGAAGTTCGTCGCCCCGCACATCGTCGCGGGTCTCGCGCTTCGCGACCCGTCGCTCCCCCCGCTGCAGATCATGGCGTGCGAGAACGCGATCGGGGCGACCGACCAGCTGCGCGAGCACGTGGTCGAGCTCGCCGGCGAGTCCTGGGATGCCTTGGCATCCCGTTCGGTCTTCGCGAACACCGCGGTCGACCGCATCGTCCCGGCCCAGTCCGGCGGCGGCGTCGACGTCACCGTCGAGCCGTTCTACGAGTGGGCGATCGAGCGGCCCCCCTTCGGTGACAACCCCCCGCACATCCCCGGGGCGCACTTCGTCGACGACCTCGAGCCCTACATCGAGCGCAAGCTCTTCACGGTGAACACCGGGCACGCCACCACCGCGTATTTCGGTGCGCAGGCGGGCATCGAGCGCATCTCGGACGCCCTGGCGAACCCCGAGATCGCGGCGAAGGTCGAGGCTGCGCTAGAGGAGACCAGCGCGCTGCTCGTCGAGAAGCACGAGCTGGATGCCGGGGTGCAGGGCGAGTACCGCGCGACGATCCTGCGCCGCTTCCGCAACGACGCCCTCCCCGACACCGTGTGGCGCGTGGGCCGGCAGCCGCTGCGCAAGCTCTCGCGTCACGAGCGGTTCGTCGGGCCCGCCGCCGAGGCCGTGGAGCGGGGCCTGCCCGTCGACGCCCTGGTCGCTGCCATGGCCGCCGCCCTCGAGTTCTCGGACGCCGAGGACGCCCAGGCCGTCGAGCTGCAGCGCCTGCTGCGTGAGACCGATGCCGAGGGGTTCACGTCCGAGGTGACCGGCCTCGACGCCGACCACCCGCTGCACGCGCGCGTCGTCGAGATCGTCGCCGCACGCCAGGCGGCGCTCTCGGCCTGACTCCCCCGACACCGCCGACGCGGCCGCATCCGGCGGCCCGTCGGCGGTGTCGGGTTTCCGCCGTCCGGCGTGAACCGGTCGCACAGCGCGCCCGGCGATACGCTCGAAGACGTGACCGACAGCACCGCCTCCACCGACCCCGATTCCTCCCCCGCTCCGCGTCGCCGGCGGCGATGGCTGCGCTGGCTCCTCGGTGGGCTGGGGGCCGTCGTGGTCCTTCTCGTCGGCGGCATCCTGATCTACAGCCAGGTCGGCGTGATGGGCGCGGAACCGGGCCCGCTCGCCGAAGCCGAAGCGAACCCCGGGCTGACCATCACCGACGACGGCGCGGGGATCGTGCTCGCACCGACCGCCGGGGCGACGGGACAGGGCCTGGTCTTCATCCCGGGCGCCAAGGTGGAGGCCGAGGGGTACATCGCCACCTTCGCCGACACCGTCGTCGACGACGGCGTGACGATCGTGATCACGAAGCCGTGGCTGAACCTCGCGTTCTTCGACCCCCGCCCGCTCTCGACCTTCACCGATCTCGCCCCGGGCGTCTCGACCTGGGCGGTGGGCGGGCACTCGCTGGGCGGGGTACGCGCGTGCCAGCTCGCGACCGATGCCGACGCCCTCGTGCTGTTCGCCTCGTACTGCGCGAACGACCTCTCGGCATCCGGACTCCCCGTGCTGAGCCTCGCGGGATCGGAGGACGGTCTGTCCACTCCGCAGAAAATCGCGGATGCCAAGGGCGAACTCCCCCCGGGTGCGACCTTCGTCGAGATCCCCGGCGCCTCGCACGCCTCGTTCGGCGCCTACGGACCGCAGCCCGGCGATGGCACACCGACCGCCGACCCGGCCGAGGTGGACCGCGTGATCGCGGAGCAGCTCGCGGGCTTTCTGCCGCGGCCGTAGCCGGAGGCGGGGGCCGGGGCCGGGTGGGGGTGCGGGCGAGGCGGGGCGGGGCGGGTGACCCTCCGCTCGAGCGAAACTCCTGAAAAACTCGTACGCACATGCCCGGAAACCCGCGAGCAGCCCGCCGCGGACGAAAACTCAGGAGTTTCGCGCGCACAGGATCGCCCCCGGGACGGGCTGAGGCGGACCGGCCGGACCGGGCGGACCGGGCGGTCACCCCGGCCGCAGCCCCGGCCAAGGACCCTCAACCCCAGCGAAACTCCTGAAAAACCCGCACCTGCGCGCCCCGAAAACCCCGCAACATCCCGCAATCGCCGAAAACTCAGGAGTTTCGCACACGCCAGGTCGGCCCCGACCTGTCCTCCCCAGCCCCGTTATCCACAGCCGCGGCCCTCGCCGCCGCCGTCGAGCGGCTGCGACGGCCAGGGTGGGCTGATGGCCTCCCTCTCGCCCCGCCCCGCTGAGCGACCCGAGCGAGTGTGGACGACGCGCGAGCTCCTCACCGCCGGATGGTCGCGCAGGACACTCGACCGTGCCCTCGCGGACGGCAGCCTCGTACGTGTACGACAGGGGCGGTTCGTAGAGGCCGGCACACAGGAGGACTTCGTCGAAGCCGCCCGCGCCGGCGGGAGACTCGACTGCGTCAGCCTCCTCGCCGCGCGCGGCGTGTTCATCCACCGACAGGCGGACCGTCACGTGCAGCAGGATCCTCCAGCCAGTCGACGGCCTCCCGCACCCCGCGGTGTCGTCTACCACTGGCGCGCGTCATCGGCCGCGCGAGACGGACTCGCGGTCGACGTCGTGGAGGCCCTCGCCCAGGCGATCCGCTGTCAACCTCCGCGATCGGCGGTCGCCACCCTCGATAGCGCCTGGCACCTGGGGTTGGTCGGCGAGGCCGACATCGACGAGGTGTTCGCCCGGGTTCCGCGCCGCTTCCAGGTGCTGCGTCGCCTGGTGGACCGGCGCGCCGAGGCGGGCACCGAATCGCTCGTGCGACTGTTATTGCGTCCGCTCGGTTGTCGCGTCGAGCTGCAGGTCCGCATCGACGGCGTGGGCCGCGTCGACCTCCTGATCAACGGATGGCTCATCGTCGAGTGCGACAGCGAGCGGTTCCACGGCACCTGGCAGATGCACAAGAACGACCGGCGCCGTGACATGGCGGCACTGGAACGCGGCTATACGACGCTCCGACTGCTCGCCGAGGACATCCTCTACCACCCCGACCGGGTGCGCGCCGCGCTCGAGCGCATCCTCACCCACGGCGCACCCGGTCGAAACTCCTGACTTCTCGCGCTCCCACCCCGCCGCAGGCGCCGATGTCGGCTCCGCGCGCCGATTTCTCCGGAGTTTCGCGCGCCGCGGTCGACCCCGTCCAATCCGCAACGGCCAATCTCGTCCTCCCCTCGCGAGCCCGGACGCGTGCCGAACTCCTGAGAAACCTCGCCGCCATGACCGGAATCGGCACCTAAGCGGCCTCTCCGCCACAGATCTCCGGAGTTTCGCCCGCCGGCGCGGCCCGGCCCGGCCCGGGCCTGCACGGCCCAGCCCAGCCCAGCCCCGCAGAGCGCCGCACGGCCCCGCCCAGCCCCGCCCACCCCCCGCAGAACGCCAAAAGGCGCGCACCCGAACGGGTGCGCGCCTCGACACCGCGGTTCAGCGCCCGAAACCCTCCGAGATGATCTCGATGAGCTCCTCGCGCTCCTCGACCGGGAGGAAGGCCCCCGCCGCCGCGTTGAGCTGGAACGCCTCGAGGTCGCCGAGGTCGTACTCGAAGGCCTGCGCCAGCAGGCCCAGCTCGCGGGTCAGCGTCGTCGCGCTCATCAGGCGGTTATCGACGTTCACCGTGACCGAGAAGTCGAGCTGGTACAGCAGGTCGAACGGGTGGGCGTCCATCGTGTCGCCCCAGGCCGTCACGGCGCCGGACTGCAGGTTCGACGTCGGCGACAGCTCCAGCGTGATCTCGCGGTCCCGGACCCAGCGCGCCAGGTCGCCGAAGGTGACCTGCACCTCCTCGCCCTCGCGCGAGACGACGTCGAGGTCGTTGGCGATGCGCACCCCGTGCCCGAGACGCAGCGCGCGCCCGTCGATGAGAGCGGACCGGATGGATGCCAGCCCCGCCCCCTCTCCCGCGTGCACCGTGGTGGGGAAGAACTGCTGGGCGAGATAGTCGAACGCCTCACGGTGACGCGACGGGAGGAACCCGTCCTCGGGCCCGGCGATGTCGAAGCCGACCACTCCGCGTCCCCGCCATGCCACGGCGAGCTCGGCGATGTCGCGCGAGTTGTCGGTGTGACGCATGGCGGTGAGCAGCTGACCGACTCGGATGTCACGCCCACGGGCGTCCGCGGCATCCTCTCCCGCTTCGATGCCCTCCTGCACGGCATCCACGACGTCGTCGAGGCTCAGGCCGCGGGTGAGGTGCTGCTCAGGCGCCCAGCGGACCTCGCCGTAGACGACACCATCGGCGGCGAGGTCCTCGACGAACTCCTTGGCCGTGCGCACGAGCCCCTCGCGCGTCTGCATGACGCCGACCGTGACCGAGAACTTCTCGAGGTAGTCCTCGAGCGAACCGCCGTCGATGTGGTCCGAGAACCACGCTTCGAGGCTCTTCACGTCGTCGGCGGGGAGGTCGAGGTCGATCTCGTCCGCCAACTCGAGAACTGTCTGGGGCCGCAGGCCGCCGTCGAGGTGATCGTGCAGCGAGACCTTCGGCAGATCGACGATCTTCGTCCGCCCGATGCGGAACTCCTCGGATGCCACGGTGCCCTTCTTTCCGGATGCCATCACGCGGTGATCCGTTCGCGCACGATCGGCGACGCGGCAGGAGCGGTGTCGCCGATCTCCAGCGCACCCGCGACGGCGTCGAGGGCACGCTCGAAGCGCGACTCATCGTCCGCCGACAGGGTGAACAACGGCTGACCGGCGCTCACGGCCTGTCCGACGGTGACGTGCAGGTCGATGCCCGCGGCGTGCACGACGGCGTCCTCGGCGCGCGCACGACCCGCGCCCAGGCGCCAGGCACCGATGCCGAAGGGCAGGGCCTCGACACGCGAGACGACGCCCGAACGCTCGGCGACGACGGTGTGCGTCTCGCGGGGCGCCGGGAGGGCGGCATCCGGGTCTCCGTCCTGCGCGCGGATCATGCGGTTCCACACGTCCATCGCGCGGCCGTCCTGCAGCGCGGCCTCGACGTCGGCGTCGGGCTTGCCCGCCAGCGTCAGCATCTCGCGGGCGAGGGCGACCGTGAGCTCGACGACGTCGGCGGGGCCGCCACCGGCGAGCACCTCGACCGATTCGCGCACCTCGTTGGCGTTGCCGATGGCCAGGCCCAGCGGGGTGTTCATGTCGGTGAGCAGTGCCGTGGTGTTCACGCCGGAGTCGGTGCCGAGGGCCACCATGGTTTCAGCGAGCTCGCGCGCGCGGTCGATGTCCTGCATGAAGGCACCGGAGCCGAACTTCACGTCGAGCACGAGCGAGTCGGTGCCCTCCGCGATCTTCTTCGACATGATGCTCGAGGCGATCAGCGGAATGGCCTCGACCGTGCCCGTCACGTCGCGCAGCGCGTACAGTTTCTTGTCCGCGGGGGCCAGGCCCGTGCCCGCGGCGCAGATGACCGCGCCCACGTCGCGCAGCTGCGCCATGATCTCGTCGTTCGACAGCGCCGCACGCCAGCCGGGGATCGACTCGAGCTTGTCGAGCGTTCCGCCGGTGTGGCCGAGACCGCGGCCCGAGAGCTGCGGGACGGCGACGCCGAACGCCGCGACCAGCGGAGCCAGCGGCAGCGTGATCTTGTCTCCGACGCCGCCGGTGGAGTGCTTGTCGACGGTGACCTTGCCGAGCGAGCCGAAGTCCATGCGCTCGCCCGAGGCGATCATCGCGTCGGTGAGCACGCGGATCTGGTCGCGGCCGAGGCCGTTCAGCAGCACCGCCATCGTGAACGCCGACATCTGCGCGTCCATCACGTAGCCGCGCGTGTAGGCGTCGACCAGCCAGCGGATCTCGCCCTCGGTGATGGGCCGCCCGTCGCGCTGGGCGCGGATGATGTCGACGGCGTCGTACTGCTCGGCGCTCATCGTGCCGCCTCCTCGAGGTCGCGCGGACCGAAGGCGTCGGGCAGGACCTCGTCGATCGTCCGGATGCCGCTGACGGTCTCGAGCAGCATGCCCGGGATCGCGTGCTCGAACAGCAGCTGACGGCAGCGACCGCACGGCATGAGGGTGCGTCCCTCACCGTCGACGCAGACGAAGGCCACCAGCTGACCACCCCCGCTCATGTGCAGGTCGGACACCAGTCCGCACTCGGCGCACAGCGTCACGCCGTAGGAGGCGTTCTCGACGTTGCACCCCGAGACGATCCGTCCGTCGGCGACGAGCGCGGCGGCCCCCACCTTGAATCGGGAATAGGGCGCGTAGGCGCGGTGCATGGCATCCGTGGCGGCCGAACGGAGTTCGTCCCAGTCGATGTCGGTCATCGTGGAGTGGTGGATCCTCTCGTGAAGGGAAGGGGGTCAGCCCTTGATGTAGGGCTTTCCGGCGGCCGCAGGCCCCCGGATCTGGCCGGCGAAACCCGCCACCGCGATGATCGTCACGATGTAGGGCAGCATGAGCATGAACTCGCTGGGGATCGGGGTGCGAAGCACGGTCAGCAGGTTCTGCAGGTTGGTCGCGAAGCCGAACAGCAGCGCCGCGAGCGTCGCGCGGATCGGGTCCCAGCGACCGAAGATGACGGCGGCGAGGGCGATGAAGCCGAGGCCGGCGGTCATCTCCTTGGTGAACTGCCCGACCGAGACGAGCGTGAAGTACGCCCCGCCGATGCCGGCGATGGCGCCGGCGAGCGAGACGTTCCAGAAGCGGCTGGAGTTGACCTTGATGCCGACGGTGTCGGCGGCCTGGGGGTGCTCGCCGACCGCGCGCAGACGCAGGCCCCAGCGCGTGCGGTAAAGACCCCACGCGACCACGGCGACGACGACGTACATCAGGTAGACGATGAAGGTCTGGTTGAACAGCACCGGTCCGATGATCGGGATGTCGCCCAGCAGCGGGATCTCGATGCGGGGGAAGCGCTCGGGGCGGTTCAGCACCTCCTCGTTCGGCACGAGCAGCGCACCGTAGAGGAAGCCGGTCAGACCCGTGACGAGCACGTTCAGCACGACACCGACGATGACCTGGTCGACGAGGTACTTGATCGAGAACGCCGCGAGGACGAACGCGACGAGCACGCCGCCGACCATGGCCGCGAGGAGCCCGAGGAAGGGGTTGCGGGTGAGGGATGCCACGAGGGCGGCGCTGAACGCTCCGAAGAGGAACTGCCCCTCGATCGCGACATTCACGACACCGACACGCTCGCCGATCACGCCGCCCAGGGCGCCGAAGATGAGCGGGACCGAGAGCGAGAGCGCTCCGAAGAGCAGACCGGTCACGGGGACCAGTCCGTCGGCGGCGGCCCACACCAGGAACGCGAAGACGGCCAGGGCGCCGAACACGATCGGCAGCCAGAGCGGGGTGCGGCGGTAGCCCACGGCATCCCAGACCGACCACGCGGTGAGCAGGACCAGCAGGACGAGCACGCTCCAGCTGGTGACCGCGGTGGGAACCGCGACGCTGCCGAGGTCGATGTCGGAGGCCGGGTCGCCGAGGCGGAAGGTGCTCTGCCCGTCGCGCGGGACGAGGGCGAACAGCAGCGCGAGCAGCACCGTCACGACCGCGAGGCTCACCGCCAGCTTGAGGTGGCGCACGCGCACCGTGGTCAACGTGATCGCGTCATCCGCGAGATGCGTCGCGGTCATGCCGCCACCGCCTTCTTGGCCGCCTTGGCCCGGTCTTTGGCCGCGCGCTCGGCCTCGCTCTTGGGGAGGAAGAAGATCGTGCGCACGAGCGGCGGGGCCGCGATGAACAGCACGATGAGGGCCTGCACGACGAGCACGATGTCGACCGGGATGCCCTGCGACGCCTGCATGGTGAACGAGCCCGACTTGAGGGCGCCGAACAGGATGCCGGCGGCGAACACGCCCCACGGACGGCTGCGGCCGAGCAGGGCCACGGTGATGGCGTCGAAGCCGATGCCGGAGTCGATGAGGCCGTCGAAGCCCGTGGTCACCGCACCCTGGATCTGGTTCATGCCCGCGAGGCCCGCAAGGCCTCCCGCGAAGAGCATCGCGTAGACGTACATGCGGGGCACCGAGATGCCAGCGGCGCGCGCGGCGTGGGGGTTCTCCCCCACCGCGCGGAGCCGGAAGCCGAGGCTCGAGCGCTCCATGAGCCACCAGACGAAAACGGTCGCGACGATCACGAACACGAAGCCGAGATCGAGCAGCGGGAACTGAGGACCGAAGAGCTCGGGGAACTGCGCGTTCGCGGGGGTGGCCGACGAGATCGGCTGGTCACCGGCCGCGCGCTGCAGCAGGCCCGGAGTACGCACCATCCACGTCACCAGGTAGTAGGCGACGTAGTTCAGCATGATCGTGAGGATGACCTCGTGCGCGCCGGTGCGCGCCTTCAGCAGACCCACGATCCCGCCCCAGAGCGCTCCCCCGGCGATACCGACGATGAGCGTCAGCGGCAGCTGGATGATCATCGGCAGGTCGAGGTTGAAGGTGACGAGTCCGGCGAACGCGCACGCGATGAGGATCTGACCGCGCCCACCGATGTTGAACAGGCCGACGCGGAACGCCAGCGCGACGCCGAGACCGGCCGCGATCAGCGGAGCGGCGAACCCGAGGGTGTTCGTGAGGGGGCGGATCTGCGCGCCGAAGTCGGCGACACGGGAGTTGAACACGGCGCCGCGGAACAGCGCTTCGTACCCGCCGTAGACCGAGTTCCAGATCGCGGCCAGCATGTCGCCGGGACGCGCGAAGAAGTAACCGGACGTCGTGCGCACCTGGTCGTTGGTGGCGGCCATCAGGATGCCGCCGACGATCATCGCCGCGACGACCGCGAGCACCGTGGTGACCCACGACGAACGCAGCAGCTCGGTGAGGAACTGGTTCGTGCGGGGCGGTGCGGGCGTCTCGGCCGGGGTGTGACCGGTCAGCGGACCGGATGCGGTCGGCAGCTGCTCGGGCGGGAGACCGGAGTCCCCGGTCGCGCCCGTGCTCGGGATGTGGCCGCTCACGCTGTCTCCTCCGCGGGCTGCTCGCCCGCCATCATGAGCCCGAGGACCTCGCGCGGGGTGTTCCCCGGCACGATGCCCACGATGCCGCCGCGGTACATCACCGCGATGCGGTCACCGAGGGCGGCGATCTCGTCGAGCTCCGTCGACACGACGATCACGGGCACGCCCGCATCGCGCGCGGCGACGATCTGCTTGTGGATGAATTCGATGGAGCCGACGTCGACGCCGCGAGTGGGCTGGGCGGCGACGAACAGCTTCAGCGGACGGCTCATCTCGCGGGCGATGACGACCTTCTGCTGGTTGCCGCCCGAGAGGGTGCCGACCGGGGTGGATGCCGACTGCGTCCGGATGTCGTATTCCGCGATGCGGTCACGGGCGAACGAGCTGAGAGCCGCGCGCTTGATCGTCCCCCCGGAGACGAATGCCGCGTCGGAGGAGCGGTCGAGGATGAGGTTCTCGGCGACCGAAAACCCGCCGACCAGTCCGTCTTCTTTGCGGTCCTCGGGCACGAACCCGACGCCCGCGTCGAGGATCGCGCGGACGCTCTTGCCGACGAGGTCGGTGCCGTCGAGATCGACGGTGCCCGTCACGCCGTCGGCGAGCCCGACGATGGCCTCGACGAGCTCGGTCTGGCCGTTGCCCTGGACGCCCGCGATCGCGACGATCTCGCCGGGACGCACGTCGAGATCGACGTCGTCGACGACGACGGTCCCCTCGGCGGTGACGACGCGCAGGTTCCGGATGGACAGACCCCCGGATGCCGCCGCCTTCGGGGCGTCCTTGACCACGGTGAGCTCGACGGCGCGACCGACCATGAGCGAGGCCAGCTCGCTGTTGCTCGCGGTGGGCTCGGCCTCGTCGACGATCTTGCCGAGACGGACGACGGTGATGCGGTCCGCGACCTCGCGCACCTCGCGGAGCTTGTGCGTGATGAAGACGATCGAGGTGCCCTCGTCGCGCAGCTGCCGCATGATGCCCATGAGCTCGTCGGTCTCCTGGGGCGTGAGCACGGCCGTGGGCTCGTCGAACACGAGCACCTTGGCATCCCGCGAGAGAGCCTTGATGATCTCGACACGCTGCTGCACGCCCACGGGCAGGTCGCCGACGAGGGCGTCGGGGTCGACCTCGAAGCCGAAGCGCTGCGCGACGTCGCGCACGTGCTTGCGGGCCGCGTTCAGATCGAGAGCGCCGAGGGCCTTGGTGTTCTCGTGGCCGAGCATGACGTTCTCGGCGACGGTGAAGACGGGGATGAGCATGAAGTGCTGGTGCACCATGCCGATTCCCGCGGCCATGGCGTCGCCGGGGCCGCGGAAGCGTTGGACGACGTCGTCCAGGAGGATCTCGCCCTCATCGGCCTGATACAGGCCGTAGAGGACGTTCATGAGTGTGGATTTACCGGCACCGTTCTCTCCGAGGAGAGCGTGGATCTCACCAGGCTGAACGACCAGATCGATGTGGTCGTTCGCAACCAGGGACCCGAACCGCTTGGTGATGCCGCGGAGCTCGAGCTTCATGCTGTGCACCCTATTCGAAGACGTTTAGAAGACGGAAAGAAACCGCGGTCGCTCGGCCTCCTGGTCCGAGCGACCGCGGGTCTGTTCTACAGGGCCTCAGGCCCCGGGGGCCGCACGGACTCCTGG
>CAJYHN010000013.1 GCA_913774665.1 uncultured Microbacterium sp. | reverse complement strand
CCGAGACCACGTGGCTCGGTGACGAGCGGTACACGGGCGACCGCGAGCTCGACAAGCCGCTCGCCGCTGTCCAGATGGGCCTCATCTACGTCAACCCCGAGGGCCCCAACGGCGAGCCCGACCCGCTGAAGTCGGCACGCGACATTCGCGAGACGTTCGGTCGCATGGCCATGAACGACGAGGAGACCGTCGCCCTCATCGCCGGCGGACACACCTTCGGCAAGACGCACGGCGCGGCGAGCGACTCGCACGTCGGCCCCAACCCCGAGGCCGGCGACATCGAAGACCAGGGCTTCGGCTGGAAGAGCGACTTCGGCAGCGGCAAGGGCGATGACACGATCTCGTCGGGCCTCGAGGTCACCTGGACCTACCACCCCACGCGCTGGGACAACGAGTTCTTCCACATCCTCTTCGGGTACGAGTGGGAGCTCTTCCAGAGCCCCGCGGGTGCCCACCAGTGGCGGCCCGTCAACGGCGGCGGAGCCGACATGGTGCCGCTCGCCCACTCCGAGGGACGCCGCGAGCCGCGCATGCTCACCAGCGACCTGGCCCTGCGCGTCGACCCCGCGTACGAGAAGATCTCGCGCCGGTTCCTCGACGACCCCGCGGCTTTCCAGGACGCCTTCGCCCGTGCCTGGTTCAAGCTCACCCACCGCGACATGGGGCCGCGCGAGCGCTACCTCGGCTCCGAGGTGCCCGCCGAGGTGCTCGTGTGGCAGGACCCCGTGCCCGCGGTCGACCACCCGCTGATCGACGAGGCCGATGCCGCCGCGCTCAAGAAGCGCATCCTCGACAGCGGCCTCACGGTGCAGCAGCTCGTCACCACGACGTGGGCCGCGGCATCCACCTTCCGCGGCAGCGACAAGCGCGGCGGCGTGAACGGTGCGCGCATCCGCCTCGAGCCGCAGAGGAGCTGGACGGTCAACAACCCCGAGCAGCTGGCATCCGTCCTCTCGGTCCTCGAGGGCGTGAAGGCCGACTTCGACGCGCAGGGCGACAAGAAGGTCTCGATCGCCGATCTGCTCGTGCTCGCGGGCAACGCCGGTGTCGAGCAGGCCGCCCTCGCCGGCGGCGTCGAGGTCGAGGTGCCCTTCACCCCCGGCCGCACCGATGCCCCGCAGGAGCAGACCGAGATCGAGTCGTTCCGCTGGCTCGAGCCGATCGCCGACGGCTTCCGCAACTACGCCTCGCGCGACGCGCGGCTTCCCGCGGAGTTCCTGCTGCTCGATAAGGCGAACCTGCTCACGCTCACCGCTCCCGAGATGACCGTGCTCGTCGGCGGTCTCCGCGCGATCGGCGCCAACTGGGACGGCAGCGACTGGGGCGTCTTCACCGAGACTCCGGGCGCCCTGACGAATGACGTGTTCGCCAACCTGCTCGACCTCGGCACGACGTGGAAGCCGCTCGACCCCGGCAAGCACGCCTTCGAGGGAACGAAGGACGGCTCGGGCGAGAAGGTGGGGATCGGCACCCGCGTCGACCTCGTCTTCTCGTCGAACTCCGAGCTGCGCGCGCTCGCCGAGGTCTACGCCTCCGACGACGCGAAGGAGAAGTTCGTGCGCGACTTCGTCGCCGCTTGGCGCAAGGTCACCGAGCTCGACCGGTTCGACCTGGTCTGACCCGCCGCAACGGAAGGCCCGTCCCCTCCGCGGGCCGGGCCTTCCGCCGCTCTCACCGTCGCGCTCGCCGTCTGCGCGCGCCGGCGTCGATCGCCCGCGAGGTCACACGATCGGCTCGAGATCACACGTTCGGCGCTGCTCGGAGCGTGTGCGCTCGAGCCGATCGTGTGTTCTGGGTGGGGGAGCCGCGCGCGACCGGCGGCGGCGACGAGCGGGCGGATGCCGCGCGGTCAGGCGCGCGACAGGCGGCGCAGGCCCTCGTCGATCGACACCGCGGGCGCCCACCGCAGGTCGCGGCGGATCTCGGTCTGGTCGAACCAGTGCGCCGTCGACAGCTGCTCGGCGAGGAAGCGCGTCATGGGCGGCTCGTCCTGACCCGGGCGCACGGCCCAGACCCGTTCGATGAGCGATCCGGCCGCTTTGGCGACCCCCGCGGGCACACTGAAGCGCGGGGGAGTCACTCCCGACGCGCGGCAGATGCCGGCGAGCAGATCGCCGACCGGGCGCGGTTCGCCGTTCGTCAGCACGTAGGCGCGGCCGCTGACATCATCGACGCGGTGAAGAGCGGCGACGATCCCGGATGCCGCGTTGTCGACGAACGTGGAGTCGATGAGCGCCGTTCCGCCGTCGAGCAGGGGCAGGGTGCCCCGGCGTGCGCGGGCGACGACGCGCTCGATGAGCTGGGTGTCGCCGGGGCCCCAGACGATGTGCGGGCGGATCGCGACGAGGGCCGTCCCCCCGCCCGCGCGGGAGAGCGCGAGCACTTCGGCCTCGGCCTTCGTGCGGGCGTATTCGCCGCGCGCGGCATCTGGATCGGCGGGCTCCGCCCCCACGCCCGCGAGAGCGTGTCCCGCATGAGCGACCGACGGGGACGACACGTGCACGACGCGCGTGACGCCCGCCGCCGCGGCGGCGTCGAGCAGGGTGCGGGTGCCGTCGACGTTCACGGCGCGGAACTGCGCGGGGTCACCGGCGAGCGAGACCTTCGCGGCGAGGTGCACGATCCCGTCGATGCCCTCGAGCGCGGATGCCACGGCATCCGGGTCCGTGACCGACCCGAGCCGGTCGTCGGCGCCGTCGACCCCCGAGGGGCGGCGCTGCAGGGTACGCACCTCGTGCCCCGCGCCGAGGAGGGCGCGCACGACGGCCCGGCCGAGGAAGCCGGACGACCCGGTGGCGAGGACCCTCACGGCGCCGTCGGCTTCTCTCCGGCCAAGACGCGCTCCGCCCACCGGGCCAGGCGCGAGCGGTCGATCTTCGAGTTGTGACGGATGTCGGTCGGAAGCGTGGGGACCACGAGGACGGCCGCGAGACGCTGCGACGTCGCCGCACGCACCTTCTCGGTCAGATCGGGGGATGCCAGGCCGGGGCGCCGCGCGCCGGCTTCGACGACCGCCACGACGACCTGTCGGCCCACCGGTCCTACGCCCACGGCGGCGGCGCGTTCGACGGCGGGAACCGACTCGACGTCCTGCTCGATCCCGACGGGAGTGACGGGGCCGTCGGCGGTGGTGATCACGTGGAGGAGGCGCCCCTCGATCCAGAGGCGGCCGTCGGCGTCGAGGTGGCCGACATCGCCCGTGCGGTGCCAGCGGTCGGGGAGCCCGCGGCGGGCTTCGCGGTCGGTGAGGTACAGCCGGAAGTACCCGCGCTTGAGGTGGGGCGCCGAGATGACGACCTCGCCGGTGACGCCCGCGTCCGTCAGGGGTTCGCCCGAGGCACGGCCCTCGGCGTCGATGGCCGAGATGCGCACCTGGCCGGTGCCGAGCGGGCGGCCGACGCAGACCCCTCGGTCGCCGCGCGCCTGTTCGATCTCGGGCAGGGTCACGTCGGCGACGAGAAGGCACTCCGTCATGCCGTAGGGGGTGTGGGCGACGGCGTTCGGCATGAGCGCCTGCGCCCGGCGCAGCAGGTCGACGCTCACCGGGGCGCCGGTCGAGAGGAACGTCTCGACGTTCTCGAGGGCCGCCCGGTCGTCGCGGGTCAGGGCGGACGCCGTCGCGACGACGTTGGAGACCGCCGCCGGCGACAGGAACACGATCCGTGCATCGGAGGCCCGGACGGCGGCGGCCACGGCCGCGGCGGTGAGCGTGCGCGGGGCGGACACGTCCATGTCGGGCGTCGCCGAGCGCGTGCCCAGCGCCGGCCCGAGCAGCGCGAAGGGGGCGAAGCCGGTGACCAGGCCCGTCTCGGCGGTGACGCCGAAGTGCGCGGCGAGGGTGTCGCGCAACGCGGTCAGCTGCGCGTGCGTGTAGACGACGCCCTTCGCCGGTCCGGTCGAACCCGAGGTGAACAGCACCGCGGCGTCGGCGTCAGGGCCCGGGGCAGCGGGCACGGAGCGGCCCCGGCCCGCGCGGGCCAGGTCGGAGAGGCTCGCTTCGACACCGAGCGCGCGCGAGGTGACGGAGGGAAGGGCCGCGGCCGAGATCCGACGCCCGGGCCAGCCGAGGGCGCGAGCGGCGGCCAGACCGACGACCTCGCCGATGACGACGTCGGGGACCGCGCCGCGCACGGCGCGTGACAGACCTCGGATGCCGAGACCCCGGTCGGCCACGACGACCACGGCCCCGATGCGCAGGCACGCGTACAGGGCGGCGGTGAGGGTCGGGCCGGGCTGCACGAGCAGCGAGACACGGTCACCCGCGCGCACGCCGAAGGCATCGAGTCCCGCGGCGAGCTCGTCGACGCGGGCGGACAGGCGGCGCCAGCTCACACTCAGCGGTGCGCCGTCCCTCTCGGTGGTCATGTCGATGACGGCGGTGCCGTCGTCGTCGCGCCGGGCGTCGAGGGCGTCCCACAGGTGGCCGGAGGGCGCACCGGCAGCCTCGGGGGTGGGAGCGGCGGCGGCGTGCTTCGCCGCGGCGGAGCGACGCGAACGGGTCGCGGGGGCGATGGCATCCACGACCTTCTCGTCGAGCCAGTCGAGCACGACGTCGGCGTAGGGGCGCTCCTCGGCGACGAGGTGGCCCGCCCCCTCGAAACGGTGCACGTCCGCGTGCGGCAGGCGGTCGGTGAGGTCGTCGAGGTGGTCCTCGCCGAACACCGGGTCCTTCGGCCCGCGCAGCAGCAGAGCGGGCACCTCGAGCTCGCGCAGACCGGCCGACATCCGGTGCAGCGCGGGGGTGCTCTCGTGCTCGGGGGTCGCGGGGATGTCGGCGACGAAGCCGCCGATGCCGCGGCGGCGGGCGACGGTGGCGTACGGCGCGCGGAACGCGGCCTTCACCGCCGGATCGAGCTCGGCCAGCGCCAAGGTGGTATCGAGGAACGCCGTGGTGCCCGTCGTGCCGGCGGCGAGCATCCCCCGGGCCGTGGCCACACGGAGCGCGAAGGGCAGCGAGGCGCCCTCGGGATGGTGCACGGCGGTGTTCAGGGCGATCACCGCGGCGAGACGATCACGGTGCTCGACGGCCCAGCCGAGCGAGACAGGTCCGCCCCAGTCGTGACCGACGGTCACGATCGGACCCCGGATGCCGAGACCCTCGACGAGAGCGTCGAGGTCGGCGATGCGCTGGGCCAGGGTGCGCCGCAGCGACGAACGCTCCGAGAAGCCCATCTCGAGCTGGTCGACGGCCACCACGCGCCACACGGCCGCTCCGGCTTCGGCACGGGCGAGGGAGGCGCTCACGAGGGCTCGCCACAGGTACGACCACGTGGGATTGCCGTGCACGGCGACGATCGTGCCGATCGGCTCGAGGCCGCGGTCGGCCAGGGCGTCGCCCGTGTCGAGGACGTGCCACAGGCGCGTGGCGCCGGCATCGGCGAGGACGCCGTCGACGCTCACCAGGCGCGACAGGGCCGGGTCGAGCCCGGGCAGACCCGCGGGGGGAAGCGTGGCCTGGGGTCCCGTGACGCGCGCGAAGCTCACCAGGCCAGCTCCAGCATGCCGGTGTTCAGGCCGGAGCCCACTCCCATCAGGAGGACGCGATCACCCCGGCGCAGCGTCTTCTGCTCGGCGGCGAGCGTGATCGGGATCGAGGCCGGGCCGACATTGCCGAGGGTGGGGTAGGTCACGGGGACGCGCTCGCGATCGAGCTTGGCGGCGCGCACGATCGCCGACGTGTGCACGGAGGACACCTGGTGCGTGATGTAGCGGTCCATGCCGGTCCACGCGAACTCGCCCTTCGCCTCTTTCCAGGCCGAGACGACCAGGTCGAGCCCGCCCTTCAGCAGGGCCTTCGCGTCGGTGAACATGCCGTCGACACTGCCGACGCAGAGGTCGTAGAACTGCGTCGCGGCGCGCGTGACGCCGCCCACGATGCGGTGGCCCTCGGGGTGGTCGCTCGCGCGGCCGAGGACGGCGGCGGCGGCTCCCGAGCCGAGGGTCAGGGAGGCGAACTCCTGCATGAAGGCGTCGCGGTCGAGGTCCTCGCGGACGAGACGGTTGATCGTGTTGACCTGGATCTCGTCGGCGTCTTCGCCGTTGACGATGAGGGCGTACTTGACCTGACCCGACTGGATCATGCCGGCGGCCAGGCTCATGCCGTTGATGAAGCCGAGGCAGGCGTTCGCGACGTCGAAGTTGATCGCCGAGCTCGGCAGGCCCAGGCCGTGGTGCAGGCGCACGGCGACCGAGGGCTCGAGGTGCTTGCGCGTCACCGAGGTGTTGATGATCAGCCCGATCTCGCTCGGGTCGACGCCGGCCTCGGCGAGGGCCTGCTTGCCGGCGGCGATCGTCGCCTCGTCGGAGGACTCGCCCTCCGCCCAGTTGCGGCGCTCGGTGACGCCCGCCACGCGACGCAGGAGTCCCGGCTTGAGCTTCAGTCGCTGCAACGCCGGGGCGAGACGGTCTTCGATGTCGTCCGACGTCGTGACGCGGCTGGGCAAGACGCTCGCCACCGAAACGAGGGCCACATCGTCGAAGTGCGTGGTGGCGTTACCTGGCAAGAGATCTCCCGCATCCTGTGCGTAGACGGCGCAGCCGGGCGCGGAGGGAACGCATCGACGGCTGGAAGGGTACCCCCCAGGATAAGCCGCGAGATATGTCGCAGGCTGCATAGGGGGTCGGTGTGCTACAGCCGACCGGCGGCTTTCAGCGCCAGATATCGGTCGGCGACGAGGGGCGGCAGGTCGTCGGCCGACGCCGAGACGGCGTCGCCCCCGGCGCGCACGATGGCCGCGGTGACGCGCTCGGCGTCGTGGCGTGCCCGCTCGATCGCGGCGGCGGCGTAGACGTCCACGGCGTCGCGGTGGACAGGGGTCTCTCCGGGGCCGTCGGTGGCGGTGGCCACCAGCAGGCGAGAGCGCGAGGCGACCGCCGGGAGCGAGGCGAGGAAGGCCCGAGCGGCCTCGGGATCGTCGGCCGCCGTCAGCAGGACGACCAGCGCCGGGCGCACGGTGAAGCCGCGGACGTGGGCGAAGGCGGCATCCCAGTCGGTGTCGATGAGCTGCGGGTCGACCGGGGCCATGGCATCCACCAGGGCGGGAAGCAGCTGGGTCCCGTCGACGCGGGTGACGCGCGCGCGGGGCAGGCGATCGAACATCAGCAGGTGCACGTGGTCGCCCGCGCGCGTCGCCAGCACCGACAGGAGCAGGGCCGCCTCCATCGCGGCGTCGAGGCGCACCCCGTCGCCCACGCGTGCTGCCGCCGTGCGACCCGTGTCGATGACGATCACGACATGCCTGTCGCGTTCGGGGCGCCAGGTGCGGAGCATGGTGGTCCCCGCGCGGGCGGTGGCGCGCCAGTCGATCGAGCGCACGTCGTCTCCGCGCACGTACTCGCGCAGGCTGTCGAACTCGGTGCCCTGTCCGCGCACCTGCAGGCTCGTGTTGCCGTCGAGTTCGCGGAGCCGGGCGAGACGCGACGGCAGATGCCGCCGAGAGGTGAACGGCGGCAGCACGCGGATCCGCGCGGGAGCGTCGACGCGCCCCTGCCGACCGGCCAGCCCCAGGGGACCCAGGGAGCGCACCACCACGAAGGCGCTGCGCAGCTCTCCGCGACGGCGGGGGAGGAGGGGCAGCGGGGCGCCGCGCCGCTCGCCCGGGGGAACCGTGAAGCGCTGTCGCTCTTCGGGCGCCCCGGCCGTCGGTTGCCACGCGTCGCGGACGTGCGCGCGCAGCAGGCGGGTGCCGAGGTTGCGGACTCTCAGCTCGCCGGCCACGGGTTCGTCGCGCAGCGCCCGCTCGGGGTGCGTGCGCGTGATCTCGACGCGACGCGGGTCCGCCGCGAGCGTCGTGTCGACGACCGCCAGCACGACGCACAGCAGGACCCATCCGCCGGCGACCGCCCACGCCGAGACCCCCGCCGTGCTCAACAGCACGAGAGGGGCGACGCCGAGGGCGACCAGCAGGGCGAGACGGCCGGTGACGAACATCAGATGGGAACGCGGGTCTGCTGCAGGACCGAGGTGAGGATGGCATCCACCGAGACGCCCTCGATCTCGGCCTCGGGGCGCAGGCGGATCCGGTGACGCCACACGGGCACGAGCATGGTCTGGACGTGGTCGGGTGTGATCGCCGGATAGCCGCTCAGCCAGGCCCAGGCCTTGGCCGCGGCCAGCAGACCCGTGGAGGCGCGGGGGCTCACCCCCACCAGCACCGAGGGGCTCTGGCGGGTCGCGCGGGCGAGGTCGACGACGTAGCCGAGCAGGTCGTCGTCGACGGCGACGGATGCCGCGGCGCGCTGGGCCGCGAGGATCTGCGGCGCCGTGACGACCGGCGCGACACCGGCGTCGTCGAGGCGGCGGGGGTCGAAGCCCGAGGCGTGACGCCGCAGCACGTCGACCTCGGCCTCGCGGCCGGGCAGATCGACGATGAGCTTGAGGAGGAAGCGGTCGAGCTGGGCCTCGGGGAGCGTGTAGGTGCCCTCGTGCTCGATGGGGTTCTGCGTCGCGGCGACGAGGAAGGGATCGGGGAGTGCGCGGCTCTCGCCGTCGGACGACACCTGCCGCTCTTCCATGGCCTCGAGCAGGGCCGCCTGCGTCTTCGGGGGCGTGCGGTTGATCTCGTCGGCGAGCAGGACGTGGGTGAAGACCGGACCGGGGCGGAACTCGAAGTTCCCCGCGCGGGCGTCGTACACGAGCGACCCCGTGACGTCACCGGGCATGAGATCGGGCGTGAACTGCACCCGGCGGGTGTCGAGGCCGAGGGCGCGGCTGAACGAGCGCACGAGAAGGGTCTTGGCCACCCCGGGGACGCCCTCCAGGAGCACGTGTCCCCGGGAGAGGAGGGCGATGAGCAGGCCGGTGATGGTCCCGTCCTGTCCGACGACGGCCTTGCCGACCTCGAGGCGGACGCGGTGCATCGCGTCGCGCAGCTCGGCGTGCTCGTCGCCGCGCGCGACGGGGGCCGCGGCTGCGGGGGTCTCGGGGCTGTCGGTCATCGGGTGGTCCCTTCGGTTCGGACGGCGGCGCGCACGCTCTCCTCGAGGTCGCGGAGGCGGTCGGCCGCCGCGACGAGTTCGCGGTCGGTGCGGGGGGTGTCGTCGACGAGGATGCCGCGCACCTGCGCGCGGTCCGCGCCGAGGCGTTGCGCCACGGCATCGGCGACGTCGTTCGGCGAGGTGCGCGCGGTCAGTCCCAGTAGCCGTCCCAGGCGGGAGCGGGCGGCGCGGCGCAGCTCGTCGAGGGCGTGCGCGGCGTCTCTCGATGAGGCGTACAGACGAGCGCGACCCTCGGTGGTCTCGGTGGCGCGGACGGTGACGGGAAGGCGCTCGGCGACGAGGGGCCCGAAGCGGCGGCCGCGCCAGATCGCGGTCGCGAGGGCGGCGGTCAGCAGCAACAGCAGGGCGGGCGTCACCCAGTCGGGGGTGAGGTCGCCGAGGGTGGGGGCGGTGGTCCCCTGATCCGCGTCGGAGAGCGAGGGGACGTACCAGACCACGGAGTCGGTCTGTCCGAGCACGCCGAGCGTGAGAGCGGCGTTGCCGTCGAGGGGGAGTGCGGTGTTGGTCAGCACGGAAAGGCCGTCGAGGGCCGTCACCGTCTCGCCGTCGGCCGCGACGGAGTGGAGGAGTCCGAACTCGCCGTCGACGGGGTAGCACCCCTCGACCCCGTCGCCGGGACGCAGGAGCTCGCCGACGCGGGCGGTTCCGGCGTTCGCGGCGGCGGGGACGGCGCACTCGGGACTCGTGGCCAGGTCGGCGGAGAAGCCCCCGAGTGCCGAGCCGTCGAGGAGGATGTCGAGAGCGCGGGAGCGGGGCTCGACGAGGACCACGTGCGCGGCGCGTCCGGCCAGATCGCGCAGGCCCTCGTCCGACAGCATCGGTGCGTCCCGCATGACGAGGGTGGCCCCGCCGCCCGCGAGCGCGCGCTCGGCGGCGGACCGGTCACGGGCGACGGTGACCGTGACCCCCTGCTGTTCGAGGATGCGCACGGCCGCGCGACTGCCTTCGGGCCCCGCCGATTCGGGATCGAGGATCGCGCGCTGCGCGTACCCGCCGAAGACGAGGGTGCCGCCGACGAGTGCCACGACGAGGAGCCCCACGACGAGCGCGACCCACCCGAGGGCGGCTTTTCGCCGGGAGCGCGCGGGAGCGGGGGTCGCCGTCCTCGCCGCCGCCGCGCTCATCGGGATGCCACCGGCAGAGCGCGGGCGCGCACCGCCGCGTCGTCGAGATCGGCCACCGTGCGGTAGCGCTCGGCGGTGCCGGGGCGGCGGAGGTATCGGACGTCGTCGAAGGTCGCCGCCGCCGGGTCGAGGAGGGGGACGAGGGAGGGCAGAGCGGTGGCCGTCTCGCGAGCGAAAGCGCGCACGGTGGCACCCGGCGGAGGATCGACGAGCCCGCGTTCGCTGAGGCCGCGCGCGACGGCGCGGAAGCGCAGCACGATCGCTTCGTCCCACTCGCCTCGACCGGCTGCGGCGGCGGCGTCGGCACGGAGTTCGTCGGCGGAGCGCGCATCGTCGTCGTCGAAGAGCGCGCGAGCCGGCTCGCTGGCGCTCGTCGACAGCCGCGGGCGGCCCCAGATGAGGATGCCGACGATGATCGCGGCGACCACGATGACGCCCAGCACGATCAGGGCCGACGGTCCCCATCCGTTGGTGTCGGGGACGCGGAGGAGGTCACGGAAGAACTGCCCGACCGCCTGGGAGATGCGGTCGATGAAGGTCGGCTCGGCGGCCTGGTAGGTGGGATCGCGCAATTCCTGCTCAGCCCACTCGCGGGCCTGGTCGGGGTCGGGGAGCAGCGGGAATGCCGCCGCCAGCGCGGTGGGGATCACGCGTCGTCGCTCGAACCGGGGGCGGCCCACGTCGTTCGCGAGCTGTCTGCCGCGGGCGGCGAGGGCTCGGTCGTCGCGCCGGTCGGCGGCACCTGCGGGACGGCGGGTCCCTGCGGCGGCGGGTACCCCTGCGGCGGCGCGTACTCCTGCGGCGCTGCGTATCCCTGCGGCGCTGCGTACCCCTGCGGCGCGGGGGCGTAGCCACCGGCCGACGGTGCGCCGTATCCGGCAGGTGCGGCGTATCCCGCGGTGCCCACCGGCGGCCCGTAGCCCGCGAACGCGGGGGCGGCGCCGAACGGCACAGGGGCGGGGCGCTCGACGACGCGACCGACACCCACGAGGTAGGGGTCGCTGAGGTCGCTCGCACCCGTGTCGCGGGCTTCGACGTACGACTGCAGGTCGTGATCGAGCGCCTCGACGCGCATGCGGGCGTCGACGTAGACGAGGACGGCGGAGGTCGACTGCACCACGAGGGCGATGCACTGGACCAGGAGGATGCCGAACTGCCCGACGACCTGCAGGGCGATGAACCCGATGGCGGTGCTGACGTCGCTGTCGCCCGTGGGGGCGATGATGGCCGGCACCAACCCGCTCACGAGACTGAGGGGAATCGAGATGATCTGGGCGACGAGGCCGAACGCCATGGAGATGACGACGATGACGCCGAGCGTCGACCAGAAGCGCCCCCGGGTCAGCTGCCACGACCGGGCGATCGCGCGGAACACGGGGGCCTGCTCGAGGATGATGACCGAGGGGACGAGGAACAGCTTCGGGGTCAGCCACAGGTAGAGCGGGATGAGCGCGAGGAAGAACAGCACGCCGACGAGCGCTCCGACCCAGGTCGCGGCGATCACCAGCAGCGTCACGATCCCGGCGAGCACACCGACCACGACCACGACGACGCCGATCGAGAGCGCGCTATAGCCGATCAGCCGCCAGAACACCGGGCGGACACGTCCCCACACGGCCCGCAGGGTCGGCTTCTCGGAGACCACCGCGTGGGCGACCTCGGCGACGACGACGCCCTGGACGACCACACCGAGCGCTCCCGAGAGCACCCCCAGCACGAGAGCGGTGATACCCGTCAGCGCGACCGAGCCCGCGGTGATCGCGTCGAATTCGTCGCTACCCGGGGCGACGGTGTCGAGTCGCGAGAAGCTCGCGATGGCCACCCCGCCGATCGCGACCGTCACGAGGATGTACGCCACGGCCTGCACGACGAGCGCGAAACCCAGCAGCACCTTGGGGTTGTGCCGCAGCGCGACGAACGAGCGGGCAAGGATCGTGCCGAACCCGTAGGGGTGCAGCGGGACGATGCCCGGGCGTGATGCCGGTGTCCAAGCCGGGTACGCGGTCATGTGGGGCCCCTCCTCGTCACATGGCGGTGCCCTCATCGTGTCACACACCCCCGACACGCACCCCTGTCGTCCAGGCAGGTCGACTACTCTCGATACGACGCGCCCTCACCCGGGGCGCTTTACCCGTCCCCGAGCGGGTTCGAGACGGAAGACCTGCACCCGAATGACTTCACGGATCCTGGTGGTCGACGACGACACCGCGCTGGCCGAGATGATCGGCATCGTGCTGCGCACCGAGGGATTCGACACGGTGTTCTGCGCGGACGGCGCCCAGGCCGTCGACGCGTGGCGCACCGAGCGTCCCGACCTCATCCTGCTCGACCTCATGCTCCCGGGCGTCGACGGCATCGAGATCTGCACGCGCGTGCGGGCCGAGTCCGGCGTCCCGATCATCATGCTGACGGCGCGCACCGACACGGCCGACGTGGTCAAGGGCCTCGAGTCGGGTGCGGACGACTACATCATGAAGCCCTTCAACCCGAAGGAGCTGGTCGCGCGCATCCGCACGCGTCTGCGTCCCGTGCAGGCTCCCGTCGATGAGACGCTGCGCATCGGCGACCTGGTCGTCGACGTCGCCGCGCACGAGGTCCGCCGCGGCGACGTCCCGATCGCCCTGACCCCCCTCGAGTTCGAGCTCCTCGTCGCCCTGGCCGAGAAGCCGCAGCAGGTGTTCTCTCGCGAGATGCTGCTCGAGCAGGTGTGGGGGTACCACTACAAGGCCGACACGCGACTGGTCAACGTGCACGTCCAGCGACTGCGCGCCAAGATCGAGGCCGACCCCGACAACCCGCGCATCGTGACGACCGTGCGCGGCGTGGGCTACCGCGCCGGCGCGGTGGCCTGACCCCCTCATGACGGGGGCGGTGCGCACCCTCCCGCGGCCACGGGTGCGGGGATGGCGGGATTGGCGCGTGGTGCGCGACCGCCTGGCCACCCTGTGGCGCCGTTCCCTGCGTTTCCGCACCATCGTGCTCACGGTGACGCTCACAGCGGCGACCATCCTCGTGACCTGCGTCGCCATGGCGCTCGTCATCCAGAACGAGCTGTTCACCGCTCGCAAGGACCAGGTGCTTCTCGAGGCCCAACGCGCCACCGCGGCCGCCCAGGCTACCCTCGACGCCGCCGTCGACTCGACCGATCCCGCCGCCGCGCAGACGCTGATGAACGGCATCGCGACGCGCCTGTCGCAGCAGTCCTCGAGCGATCTCATCGCCCTGTATCGCATCGGCCCGCCCTCGCCCCTCGCCCCTCAGCCCTTCATCTCCCCGGCGTTCGAGTCGAGTCTGGTGACCGATGCCCTGCGCACGCAGGTCCAGTCGAGCCCCGATCTGCAGTGGTGGCAATCGGTGGCGCTGCCCGCCGACGACGGCCGCGAGGTTCCCGGCATCCTGGTCGGTCATCAACTGCGTTTCCCCGCCGAAGACGGGGTCGACTCGTACGAGCTCTACATGGGGTACGACCTGACGAGCGCCTCGCAGACCCTCGCGTTCGTGCAGGTGCTGCTGTGGGTGGTCGGGCTCGTCCTCGTCCTGCTCATCGGGGCGATCGCGTGGTTCGTGCTGCGATCGGTGACGACCCCGATCGCGAATGCCGCCGAGACCAGCGCCAAGCTCGCCGCGGGTGATCTGGGGGTGCGCCTCCCGGTGCGCGGCGAGGACGAGCTCGCGACCCTCAACCGCTCGTTCAACGCGATGGCCGACAGTATCGAGTCGCAGATCAAGGAGCTGGCCGACCTCTCGCTCGTGCAGCAGCGCTTCGTCTCGGACGTCTCCCACGAGCTGCGGACGCCCCTGACGACGATCAAACTCGCCGCGGACATGATCAACGATCAGCGCGAGGAGTTCGACCCCGCCACCGGCCGCGCGGCCGAGCTCCTCCACGCGCAGGTGCAGCGTTTCGAGGTGCTGCTCACCGACCTGCTCGAGATCAGCCGGTACGACGCCGGGTCCGTGCAGCTCGAGCTCGAGCCGACGAGCCTGGCCCACCTCGCCGAAGACGTCATCCTCTCGATGGAGCAGCTCGCCGAGGGGCACGGTTCGGACGTGCGTCTGGTCGCGCCGGGCGGATACACCCCGGTGGACATGGACGCCCGACGCGTGCGCCGGATCGTGCGCAACCTCCTCGGCAACGCGATCGAGCACGGGGAGGGACGCCCGATCGTGGTGTCGGTCGACAGTGATCGGGATGCCGTCGCCCTCGGCGTGCGCGACTTCGGTCTGGGCATGCAGCCCGACGACGTCGAGCGCGTGTTCGACCGCTTCTGGCGCGCCGACCCCTCGCGCGTGCGCACCATCGGCGGCACGGGCCTCGGCCTGTCCATCGCCCTCGGCGACGCCAAGCTGCACGGCGGTACCCTGTCGGTCTGGTCGGAGCCGGGGCGCGGCTCGAACTTCGTGCTCACGCTCCCGCGGGCCGGCGAGCCGGTCAGCAGCTCGCCCCTGCCGCTCGTCCCCGACGACGAGCAGGGCGGGGCCCTCGAGGCCCTCGGGCTCACCCAGCCCATCTCCACCCGTCCGGGAGTGAGGAAGACGACATGAGACGCGCCCTCGCCTTCGTCGGTCTCGCCCTCGTCCTCGTGCTCACCGCCTGCACGGGCCTGCCGACCTCCGGGTACGTCAATCCCGGTCGCGGCCCGCAGGTCGACGACACGCAGGCTTTCGCGTTCGTCCCCGACGGGCCGCAGGACGACGCCTCTCCCGCCGAGATCGTGGAGGGGTTCCTCCGCGCCGGCTCCGGTCCCGCCGACGACTGGGCCACGGCGAAGCTGTTCCTGGCGTCCGGGACGCAGTGGGACCCGCGAGCTCGCGTCACGATCGACCGTCTCGCCGATCGCCGCGCCACCGCGAACGCCGACGGCACCGGGGTGACGGTCTCGCTCACGACGATGGCGGGAGTGGATGCCAACGGCGCCTACGCGCCGACCGCCTCGGGGACCGCGGAGTCGCTGTCGTTCACCCTCGCGCGCGTCGACGATCAGTGGCGCATCACCTCGGCGCCCGACGGAGTCGTGCTGTACGAGGAGGTGTTCCCGACCGTCTACCAGTCGGCATCCATCGCGTACTTCGATCCCACGTGGAGTTTCATCGTCCCCGACGTCCGCTGGTTCCCCCGGGCCCTGGTGGCCAGTCGGGTGGCGACGGCCCTCGTCGACGGTCAGCCGAGTGCGTGGCTCGCGGGTGCGGTCAAGACGGCGTTCCCCGACGAGCTGTCGTTGGTGGGGCGGTCGGTGACGCTCTCGTCGAGCGGGGTCGCCCAGGTGCAGCTGCCGCGGGCGGCGCTCAGCCTCGACCGCACGACGCTGGACCGCATGCAGACCCAGCTGTCGAAGAGTCTCGTCACGGCCGGGATCAGCGACGTCCAGATGACGGTCGAGGGCACTCCCGTCCCCGCGTCCGAGGTGTCGGTCCGCGTCACGCGCGTCGATCCCTCTCCGGCCGTGCTCACCACGGCGGGGGCGTTCGGCGCGCTCGCCGGCGACACGGTGGAGTCGCTCGGCGGGCTCTCCGACGCGATCGAGTCGCTCTCGCCGGCTTCGGTGGAGCTCGAGGCCGATCGGAGCCTGGCCGCCGTCCGCACGCAGCAGGGCGCCGTGGCGAGCGCTCTCGCCGACGGGCGCACCTTCCTCCTCGACGAGCGCTCGGGGCTCATCGCGCCCACGATCGACGCCGAGGGGGCGATCTGGAGCGTGCCGAGCTCCGCTCCGACGCAGCTGCGGGTCATCACGGCCGAGGGGGTCCCGCGCAATGTGGGCAATGCCTGGCCCGATGCCTCCGAGATCAGTGCGATGCAGATCTCGCGCGACGGCACGCGGGTCGCGGCGATCGTGACGGTCTCGGGCACGCGCGAGGTGTGGGTGGCCGGCATCCAGCGCGAGGGTGGCGAGGTGGATCTCGGGGTCCCGCACGTGCTGTCGTTCGCGCAGCAGGGGGCGTTCGATCTGGCGTGGCTCGACGACACCACGGTCGGAGTCCTGGCCGACGTCGACGGCGCCAGCCGTCTGCGCGAGCTCAACGTGGGGGGCCGGGGCACCGAGGCCGCGGCACCGGACGGCGCGACGACTCTCGCTGCGGGCAGCACGAGCGTCCGCGTCCTCGACGGCACCGGTCGCCTCTACAGCCGTCGCGGCAGCTCGTGGACCCTGGTGGCGACCGGCATCCGCGTGCTGGCCGCCCAGCAGGGCACGACCTCCTGAGGCTCCTCCCCACCGGGCGAACGCCGCGCGTCATCCCGGAAAGGGGGTTGCCGGGCCGAGGCGCGGCCGCCGGCGGCGTCACCCTGGGCTCATGTCGCTCGCCGTCGCGGTCTCCTCATCCTTCCGAGATGCCCTCACGTTCTGGCTGCCGGTCGCCTGCGCGGGGTGCGGCGTCGTCGACACGGACCTGTGTTCCGGATGCCGCGACGCCCTGGTCGCGGTGGTGACCCGCCGCCTCGTCGAGCCGGGGGTGACGGTGACGAGTGCCCTCACCTTCGAGGGTGTCGCGGCCCGTGTCGTCCGCGCGCTCAAGGAGGAGGGGCGCACCTCCCTCGCGCGCGCTCTCGCCCCGGCCCTGGCGGAGGCGCTGCGGGTCGCGACCCCCGCCGGTGCCCGAGTGACCACCGTCCCGAGCACGCGCGCCGCCTTCCGCCGTCGCGGATACCGTCCCCTCGACGTGTTGATGCGTCGAGCGGGGTGGACGCACGAGCGACTCCTGCGTCTGGCCCGCGCGACCGACGACCAGCGCGGCCTCGGTCGCCGCGCGCGGCGGGAGAACATCGGGGGAGCGTTCGTGAGCCGGCCCCTCTCCGGTGGGGTGGTCGTGGTGGTCGACGACGTGGTCACCACCGGGGCGACCCTCGCCGAGGCGGCGAGGGCACTGAGGGCTGGGGGAGCGGACGAGGTGATCGCCGTGGCGTTGGCGCACACGCCGCGTCGCGGGAACACCGAAGGTAAATCCCGGGTGATTGAGACGTGACACGAGAGTGGCGGGCTACTAGCGTGGGGATGACTGAAGGCGACGGATGTTCTGCCCTTAGACCGGGCGGAACCCGGAACAAGGAGGTCACAGATGGACACCAACATCGTCGGCGTGGGAGTCGGTATCACCGATCGTTTCCGCTCGGTGGTCGAAGAGAAGGTCAGTCGCATCGAGCACCTGGCCCCGCGCGCTCACGTGCTCGAGGTCAAGGTGACCCACCGCTCCTATCGCAACGGTCGTCTCGAAGACGACACCGTCGAGCTCACGCTCGACGGCAAGGGCCCGGTCGTCCGCGCGGAGGCGACCGACACCGACAAGTTCGCCGCTCTCGACCTCGCGGTCGACAAGATCTCCGAGCAGGTGCGCCGCGCGAAGGACAAGCGCATCGACGCGCGCAATCACCCCCGCGGCGCGAAGTTCGAAAAGGGCACGGGAGAGCTCGCCGGCATCGACGTCGAGCCCGCCTCCGTCGAGGTCCTGCGCGCTGTCGCGACCGGTGCGGTCCCCGTGCAGGAGGCCGACGCCGACGACCAGGACTACACGCCCGTCGTCATCCGACAGAAGGAGTTCGGCGCCGAGTGGATGACGGTCGAAGACGCCGTCGACCGCATGGAGCTCGTCGGCCACGACTTCTTCCTCTTCATCGACGCGCGCACCGATCACCCGAGCGTCGTCTACCGCCGCAAGGGCTGGGACTACGGTGTGATCGCGCTGGCGACCCAGGCCGCCCCGGCCGTCGGGGTCGCATCCTGATCTGAGAGAGCGGTCGATGCCCCCGGTCTTCGGACCGGGGGCGTCGACCGCGGGGACGTCTCGTGAAAGGTCAGCCGTCGAAGATGTCGCCGAGCAGAGAGCCGATGACGAGACCGCCGAGCATGCCGCCGACCATGTTGCCGCCGCCCATTCCGCCCCCGCGGCCGTAGCCACCGCCGCGGCCGTCGTTGCCCCAGTCGTTCGGGCGGGACTGGTCGATGTCGCGCTGGGCGATCTGCAAGGCCTCGGAGGCCAGGGCGCCGGCCCGTCTCGCGGTGGCGAGGGCCGTGTCGCGCTGATCCTCGGGCACGGGTCCGAGCGGCAGGCCCGCGCGAAGGCGCTCGGCCTCGACGAAGCGCGTGCGCGCGTCGGCACCGATCCAGCCGCGGTGCCCGGTGATGAGGCCGCGAGCGACAGCGATCTGCCGGTCGGCGTCGTCGATCGCGTGCTCCACCTGATCCTGCGAGGGGACGGGGCGGGCGGCGCGCTCGCGCGCGAGGTCGAGATCGGCGTTCGCCTTGCGCAGCGAGGACAGTGCCTCGAAGGGGTCGCTGCGCGATCCCGAAGCGGGGAGCGCGGTCAAGGCCTGTTGCAGCGTGGCCATGGCCTGGACCACGGCCGGTGTCTGCGCGCCGAGTCGCGCTTCGATCAGGTCGTTGCGGGAGTCGTCGACCACGGCGGCGAGAGTCGACTCGGCGCGGAGGGCTTCGATCTCGAAGGTGTCCACGGCATCCAGGAGGGACTCCGCTCGTCGAACAGCCTCGGTGGCCGCCTCGAGGGCGACCGACGCCTGCTCGCGCTGGCCCGCGTCGCGACGGCGCTCCGAGACGGCCGCGGTGTGCACGGCGAAGTCGAGCAGCTGCTCGATCTCTTCGGCGTTGCCGCCGATCTGGGCCAGGGCCGAATCGCTGTACCGGCGGGACAGCCGGTCGACGACCTCGCGGGCGTTCGGGATGCGCTCGGCGAGCCGGTCGCGATCCGCGCGTACCCGCGCCAGGGTCTCGGGGGCGCGGCGCACGGCGTCGATCTTGGGCTGAAGCACCTGGGTGCGCTCCTCGAGCAGGTCTTCGGCCCACTGCGACAGCTGGACGATGCGCGCGTTGCGCGTGCGCAGTTCTTCTTTGGTGTCGGGGATCTCGTCGTGGTTCAGCTGGTGCAGCTGGAACGCCTCGGCGAGGTGCGTCCGCACGGAGTCGAGGGCCGCCGCGAGGTCTTCGGTCGCCTTGTCGCCGAGTTCGGCGCGGGCGAAATCGAGTTCGTCCGAGGTGAGGCGCACGCGCTCGTCGGCCGCGACGATCGCGAGCTCCGCTCGGCGTGCCAGATCGGCATCCGCCGCGTCCTGCTCTTCGCGCTTCCTCTTGCCCCAGAAACCGGCCATGGGTCGATCCTAGGCGTCGGGTTCGGCGGCGTCGCCGTGTGTTCGCTGCGGGCGCGCACCGCTCTTTCGGATTGCGGCCTCCTCGCAGGTCACGAACGGGTAACACGGATAACATGGGCGATGTATGCCTGTTCGCAGGCCGGCGTCCACGCGGGCGCCGCACCCGACAGATGGAGATGCTCCGTGGCCAATCCGCTCGAGAAACTGCTGCGCGCCGGCGAGGGCCGCATCCTGCGCCGCCTGCAGGGCGTCGTGAAAGCGACCGGAGCGCTCGAAGAGGACTACGAGCAGCTCACCGACGACGAACTGCGCAACGAGACCGTCGAGTTGCGCGCCCGCTACGACGCCGGCGAGACGCTCGACCAGCTCATGCCCGAGGCCTTCGCCGCCGTCCGCGAGGCCGCCAAGCGCACGCTCGGACAGCGCCCCTACGACGTGCAGATCATGGGCGGTGCGGCTCTCCACCTCGGCAACATCGCCGAGATGAAGACCGGTGAGGGCAAGACGCTGACCGCGGCGCTCCCCGCGTATCTCAACGCGATCGCCGGTCAGGGCGTGCACGTCATCACGGTGAACGACTTCCTCGCGAGCTACCAGTCCGAGCTCATGGGCCGCGTCTACCGCGCCCTCGGCATGACCACGGGAACCGTCGTCGCCGGGCAGACGCCCGAGGTGCGCCGCGAGCAGTACGAGGCCGACATCAGCTACGGCACGAACAACGAGTTCGGCTTCGACTACCTGCGCGACAACATGGCCTGGCGCAAAGAGGACCTCGTGCAGCGCGGTCACTTCTACGCCATCGTCGACGAGGTCGACTCGATCCTCATCGACGAGGCCCGCACCCCGCTGATCATCTCGGGCCCGGCATCCGGTGAAGCCAACCGCTGGTTCGCGGAGTTCGCCAAGCTCGCCCGTACCCTCGAGGCCGGTGTCGACTACGAGGTCGACGAGAAGAAGCGCACGATCGGTGTGCTGGAGCCCGGTATCGAGAAGGTCGAGGACTACCTCGGCATCGACAACCTCTACGAGTCGGCGAACACCCCGCTGATCTCGTTCCTCAACAACTCCATCAAGGCGATCGCCCTGTTCAAGCGCGACACCGACTACGTCGTGATGAACGACGAGGTCATGATCGTCGACGAGCACACGGGCCGTATCCTCGTGGGCCGCCGCTACAACGAGGGCATCCACCAGGCCATCGAGGCGAAGGAGAACGTGCCGGTCAAGGCCGAGAACCAGACCCTCGCGACCGTCACGCTGCAGAACTACTTCCGCCTCTACGACAAGCTCGCGGGCATGACCGGTACCGCCGAGACCGAGGCGGCCGAGTTCATGTCGACCTACAAGCTCGGCGTGGTGCCCATCCCCACGAACAAGCCGATGATCCGCAAGGACCAGTCCGACCTCGTCTACAAGAACGAGACGGCCAAGTTCGCGCAGGTCGTCGAAGACATCGTCGAGCGCCACGAGAAGGGCCAGCCGGTCCTCGTCGGCACCACGAGCGTCGAGAAGAGCGAGTACCTCTCACGCCTGCTCGCCAAGAAGGGCGTGCGCCACGAGGTTCTCAACGCCAAGAACCACGCGCGCGAGGCCGAGATCGTCGCGCGGGCCGGGCGCCTGGGCGCCGTCACCGTCGCCACCAACATGGCCGGTCGCGGGACCGACATCATGCTCGGCGGTAACGCCGAGTTCCTCGCCGTCCAGGAGATGAAGGCGAAGAACCTCGACCCGGTGGAGACCCCGGAGGCCTACGAGTCCGAGTGGGACACCGTCTACCAGGGCATGCGCGACGCCGTGGCGGAGGAGGCCGCGAAGGTCGTCGAGGCCGGGGGGCTCTACGTGCTCGGCACCGAGCGGCACGAGTCGCGCCGCATCGACAACCAGCTTCGCGGTCGCTCGGGACGCCAGGGCGACCCCGGTGAGAGCCGCTTCTACCTCTCGCTGACCGACGACCTCATGCGCCTGTTCCAGTCGGGGGCCGCCGAGGCGATCCTCGCCCGCACCAACTTCCCCGACGATGTCGCGATCGAGTCGGGTCTCGTCTCGCGCGCCATCAAGAGCGCGCAGTCGCAGGTCGAGTCGCGCAACGCCGAGATGCGCAAGAACGTCCTCAAGTACGACGACGTGCTCAACCGTCAGCGCGAGGCGATCTACGCCGACCGGCGCCACATGCTCCAGGGCGACGACATCGCCGATCGCGTGCAGCACTTCATCGAGGACGCCATCACGGCCGTCATCGACGACCACACCGGCTCGGGTCACACCGAGTCGTGGGACTTCGACGCCCTGTGGACCGAGCTGAAGACCATGTACCCCGTCAGCGTCACGATCGACGAGGTCGTGGCCGAGGCGGGTGGAAGCAAGGGGCGCATCACGCCCGAGGGGCTCAAGCGCGAGATCATCTCGGACGCCCGCATCGCCTACGAGAACCGCGAGAAGGCCCTCGGCGAGCAGGCACTGCGCGAACTCGAGCGGCGCGTCGTCCTGCAGGTCCTCGACCGCCGCTGGCGCGAGCACCTCTACGAGATGGACTACCTCAAGGACGGCATCGGCCTGCGCGCCATGGCCCAGCGCGACCCGCTCATCGAGTACCAGCGCGAGGGCTACCAGATGTTCCAGTCGATGATGGGGCAGATCAAGGAGGAGTCGGTCGGGTTCCTCTACAACCTCGAGGTCGAGGTGCGAAAGGTCGAGGGCGACGAGGCGCAGGTCGAGGCCAAGGGCCTCGCCCCGACGCCGGTCGAGACCCAGCGCTTGGAGTACTCCGCCGCGAACGACGCGGGCGAGGTCGAGGTCCGCAATGACCGCGGTCAGGTGCAGCAGGCGGCGACCAACCGCCTCCGTCAGGCCGAGCAGCAGGCCGAGCCCGCGGCCGAGCAGGCTCCCGCCGCGCGCGGTGCCTTCGGCCAGCGCGTCGCTTCGAGCGACGAGCCCGCCGCGAGCAACCGCGCCGATCGCCGCGCCGCCAAGAAGAAGTAAGCGCACGACGGATGCCGCGCCCCGAGGTCGGGGGCGCGGCATCCGTCGTTCCGGGGTGCCGTCGTCCGGCCGCCGGTCGGGGGAGTCGCCCGACCGAGCGGTCCACGCGGTGTCGATTGGCCGCGACGGCCCGGGGATATCCTGAACCGATGAGCCCGCTGCGCCCCCTCGACCAGTCGTCCAAGCTGAAGGACGTCCTCTACGAGATCCGCGGGGAGGCCCTCGTCGAGGCCGATCGACTCGAGGCCGAGGGGCACTCGATCCTCAAGCTCAACACCGGCAACCCGGCGATCTTCGGGTTCGAGGCACCGCACCAGATCGTGCGCGACATGATCGCCTCGGTCCCTCACGCCCACGGTTACAGCGACAGTCGTGGCATCCTGTCCGCTCGTCGCGCGGTCGTCTCGCGGTACGAGCAGGAGCCCGACTTCCCCCACCTCGACCCCGACCACGTCTTCCTGGGCAACGGCGTGTCCGAGCTCATCACGATGACGATGCAGGCCCTGCTCGACGAGGGCGACGAGGTGCTCATCCCCGCTCCCGACTACCCGCTGTGGACGGCGATGACCAGCCTGGGCGGCGGCACTCCCGTGCACTACCTCTGCGACGAGCAGCGCGAGTGGCAGCCCGACCTGGAGGACATCCGCTCCAAGGTCACTCCGCGCACCAAGGCGATCGTCGTCATCAATCCGAACAACCCCACGGGCGCGGTGTACTCGCGCGAGATCCTCGAGGGCATCGCCGACATCGCCCGTGAGCACTCGCTTCTGCTGCTGGCCGACGAGATCTACGACCGGATCCTGTTCGACGACGCCGTGCACATCCCGATGGCCACGGTCGCCCCCGACCTGCTCTGCCTCACCTTCAACGGCCTTTCGAAGACCTACCGGGTGGCGGGATACCGCTCCGGCTGGCTCGCGATCACCGGCCCCAAGGAGCACGCGCAGGGATTCCTGCATGGCATCAACCTCTTGGCATCCACTCGTCTGTGCCCGAACGTGCCGGCGCAGTTCGCGGTGCAGGCGGCGTTGTCGGGGGTGCAGTCGATCGACGCGCTCATCGCCCCGAGTGGTCGTCTTCACGAGCAGAGGGATGCCGCGTGGCAGGGCCTTGAGGCCATTCCGGGCGTCTCGTGCGTCATGCCGAGAGGGGCCCTGTATGCGTTCCCGCGCTTCGACCCCGAGGTGTACGAGATTCCCGACGATGCGCAGTTCGTGCGCGACTTCCTGCTCGCCGAGCACGTGCTGCTCGTGCAAGGCTCGGGCTTCAACTGGCCGGCGACCGATCACGTGCGCATCGTGACGCTGCCCGAGGCGCGCGTCATCACCGACGCGATCGAGCGTCTCGGCAACTTCTTGGCGTCCTGGCGGCCCTGACGGTCTGCACAGCGCTGGGGGCGGCGCGCGTCACAGCAGATGCAGTGCCGTGATGCGCCAGCGTCGCTCGATGTTCTCCAGACGCAGGGCCACGGCCCGCGTTCGCATGCGACCCGTGACGATCACCGTCGCCTCGATGGCGCCTTCACGCGGGGAGGACAGCCGGACGCTGCGAATCTCGTGCACGACGCGATACACCTGTGCTCGGCGGGCGCTGCGCGCCCGGGCGGCGAGGCTCGCGCGGGTAAGGAGGGTGCGGTACACCTCTTCGGACATCCACCGCACCAGTTGCTCCGGATCCCGCACGCCCGCGATCACCTCGAGGACGCCGCGCACCATGTTACCGACGAAGACCTCGATCGGCGAGGGGTTCTCCAGGGACGGACTCGTCCCGACGTCGGTCAGGTGGCGCGCGTTCTGCCGCGCACGTTCCGCGGCCTCGCGTCGCCGTGCTGCTTCGGGCATAGATCCTCAATCTGTCGGTCGTACATCCAGCGTGGCGGGGATGACGCCGACAGTAAGTGGACGAAGGCACACGCGTTGAGGTGCTCGCTGAGTCTGTGGACAGATTGCGCTGGGGGTGAGGTTGGGGAGGACCTGGTGATCAGTCGTCGTGACGGACGGCGCCTCGTCCCCACAGCTCGGGGAAGCTGGCCTCCTGCGACTGTCGCCACAGGGCCGCGCGACGCGCGATTTCAGCCTGGCCGTCCACATAATCGTCGACGCTGTCGAGGTCGATGCGCCACTGCGGGGGAGCGCCCACCGGAAGGCCCCGGAGTCGCCCGTTCCGCACGAGTGCGCCGACGTCCGACGGCGTGATGTCGAGCATCTTCGCGACGGCCTCCGGCGTCGTAAATCGTCCTCGGGGCGGGTCCTTCTCCGTCATGCGGTCATTATGTCCACCGTCCAGGGGACGCTGAGGCCTCACCAGCCTCCCCACCCCGGGGTCGGAAGGCCCGCAGTGCCGCGCCACTCCGCAACGGTTTTGGCCCGACCACTAGCCCCTCATCCCTGTCGCGGGGGTAGAAATTCACCCGAGCAATCACCCGATCTGCTCCTCCGGCGTCCGGGACCGCCGCGGGGTCGGCTCATCCTGAGGGGGCTCCCCCTAGGGTGGAAGGGTGTCGACACTCAGTGAACTCGTCTACGCCCAGGGCCGCTCCAGCGAGGCGGACGTCGAGTGGCTGCACCGGCTCGCCGGCGACGGACAGCTGCTCGCCGACCTCGCGTTCGCCGACATCGTCATCTGGGTCCCCACTCCGGACGATTCCTTCGTCGCCGTCGCCCACACGCGGCCCGGGGGAGCGGCGACGCTCTTCTACCGCGACATCGTCGGCGATCGCGTCCGTCCGCAGTGGCGTACCCAGGTGCGCGAGGCCTTCCAGAGCGGTCGCATCGTGGACTCGGCATCCCCCGACTGGTTCGAGGAGACGCCCACGCGCGTGCGCGCGGTGCCGATCGTGCGCGAGCTCTCGCGCGAGGGCCACGCGGTGACGACGGTGGGCGTGCTGACCCGCCACACCAATCTCGGCGAGACGCGAACCCCCTCGCGGCAGCAGATCACCTTCAACGACTGCGCCGACGACGTCTTCGGCATGATCGCCTCGGCCGAGTTCCCCGACCTCTCGGCCCCGACCGCTCCCCGGCGCGGTGCTCCGCGCGCCTCCGACGGACTCATCCGTCTCGACGTCGACGGCATCACCACCTTCGCGAGCCCGAACGCGCTCTCGGCGTTCAACCGCATGGGCTTCGACGACGAGCTCGAGGGCGAGTCGCTCGCCGAGGTGACCGCGCGCATCCTCCCGGCCAAGCGCCAGGACGTCGACGAGTCCCTTCCCGTCGTCGTGAGCGGACGCGCCCCCTGGCGTGCTGACATGGAGGCGCGCGGCGTGCAGGTCTCGTTGCGCACGATCCCGCTGCGCGACCGCGGCACGCGCATCGGCGCGATCGTGCTGAGCCGCGACGTCACCGAGATCCGCCACCAGGAGCAGGAACTCATCACCAAGGACGCCACGATCCGCGAGATCCACCATCGCGTCAAGAACAACCTGCAGACGGTCGCCTCGCTGCTGCGCATCCAGGCGCGCCGCACCCACTCCGACGAGGCGCGCGACGCGCTCACCCAGGCCATGCGCCGCGTGTCGGCGATCGCCGTGGTGCACGACACCCTGTCGGAGGGACTCGCCCAGAACGTCGACTTCGACGACGTCTTCGCGCGCGTGCTCAAGCTCGTCGCCGAGGTCGCCGCGGCCCCCAACACCCGGGCGCGCACGCGCACCACGGGCAAGTTCGGCACGCTCCCCAGCCAGTTCGCCACGCCGCTGGCCCTCGCGCTCACCGAGCTCGTGACCAACGCGGTCGAGCACGGGCTCGCCGGGCAGGAGGGCGACGTCGAGATCGCGGCGGAGCGCAGTGGCGAGATGCTCGAGGTCAGCGTGCGCGACACGGGCGTCGGCCTCCCCGAGGGGCAGGTGGGCCGTGGGCTGGGAACGCAGATCGTCCGCACCCTCATCCAGGGCGAGCTCGGCGGCACGATCGACTGGCACACCCTGATGGGCAGCGGCACCGAGGTCACCATCGAGATCCCGCTGCGCTACATCGGCGGTTCCGCGGCCTGACGCGGCACCTCTCCGCGGCATCCCTCGATCCGGACGATGTCACGCCGACTCCCCGCCGCGTCGTGCACGCTGCGGGGGTCTCGGAGGTTCGGGATGCCGTCGGGCACCGAAGCGGTCACGCGCGAGCCGGGCCCGTGAACGCGCGAAAGCCCGCCCCGAGGGGCGGGCTTTCGCGCTGCGACGGGCGTCAGGAGGCGCGGCGAGCGCGAGCGGCGCGACGCTTGAGCGCGCGACGCTCGTCTTCGCTCAGGCCACCCCAGACTCCCGAGTCCTGGCCGGACTCGAGAGCGTACTGCAGGCAGACCTCGGTGACGGTGCAGCGTGCGCAGACCGACTTGGCCTTCTCGATCTGGTCGACCGCGGGGCCGGTGTTGCCGACCGGGAAGAACAGTTCGGGGTCGACGGTGAGGCAGGCTGCTTTGTCGCGCCAATCCATAGGGGTGCTCCTTGTAACAGAAAAATGGTCGATTCGGCACCGGGATTCGGGTCCGGTACCCTGGTGGGAACGCGAGCGATTGCTCGCCCCACTTCGCTGTGGGAGCACACGGCTTGTTCCATGCTCCCATAGCGATTCCGCCTGATCAAGAGGTAACCGCGAGGTTTCCAGATCGTAACGGCGCGGATTCGCCCGCCGGGGAGGCTTTCCGGATGCCGATTCGTCTCGCTGCCGCGGTCCTGCTCGGACTCGAGAGCGTCGGCATCCTCGCGCTCGCGGGCTGGCAGACGGTGGCCCTCGTCGGCGGCGACACCGATTCGGTGGTGAGCTCGGTCGCCCTCATCGTCCTGACCGTGGTCGGCGCGGCCATCGTCGGTGCCTTCGGTGTCGCCACAGCTCGCGATGTCTCGGCCGGTCGATCCGGGGGGATCGTGACGCAGCTGCTGATCCTCTCGGTCGCCATCGGTGCGGTGACGGGGGAGTGGGCATCCCCCGCGATCGCCGTGCTCATCGCGCTGCCGGCGGTCGTCGGCCTCGTGCTGCTCGCGCTGGCGGTGCGCGCGGCGGCGCCGCGACGTCGCGACGACGACTGAATCACGGCGCAGACGCGAAGACCCCGCCGACCGCTCGTGCGGGGCGGGGTCGCGGCATCCGCGGATCAGGCGGCGGCGAGACCGAGGGTCTTGCGCAGACGCGCCACGTGGCCGGTGGCCTTGACGTTGTACATCGCCTCGACGATCTTGCCCTCTTCGTCGACGACGAACGTCGAGCGGAGCACGCCCGTGACCGTCTTGCCGTAGTTCTGCTTCTCGCCCCACGCGCCGTAGGCCTCGTGCACGGCGTGGTCGGCATCGCTGAGCAGCGGGAAGGTCAGACCGTCGCTGTCACGGAACGCGCGCAGCTTCTCGGGGGTGTCGCGCGAGATCCCGAGCACCGTGTACCCGGCGCCCTGGAGAGAGGCGAGGCTGTCGCGGAAGTCGCACGCCTGCGTGGTGCATCCCGGCGTCTGAGCCGCGGGGTAGAAGTAGAGGATCACGCGGCGGCCGCGGAAGTCGCCCAGCGAGACGGGGTGTTCGTCCTGATCGATGAGGGTGAAGTCGGGGGCGATGTCGCCCTTTGCGAGGTTCGTCACCCCTCCAGCCTAGAACGCTCGATGCCCTGGAACGTCGTCAGCAGGCGCTGCAGGGAGTCCAACCGGGCGGCGGCCCCGGGACCGAGGCGGCCGGACTCGACCGCCTCGATGATGGCGCAGTCCGGGGCGTCGGGCAGGTGCGTGCAACCGCGCGGGCACTCCTCGGCCACCTCGGCCAGATCCGTGAACGCCCCGAGGACGTGCGCGGGGTCGACGTGTCCGAGACCGAACGATCGCACGCCGGGGGTGTCGATGACCCAGCCCGAGCCGGCGCGCCCGCGATACCGCAGCGACACCGCGGACGAGGAGGTGTGACGTCCCCGACCGGTGACGGTGTTCACGTGACCGATCGCGCGCTCCGACCCCGTGAGGGCGTTCACGAGCGTCGATTTGCCCACACCCGAGTGCCCCACGAACACCGTCGAGTGGCCGACGAGGGCCTCGCCGATCTCGTCGAGGGGCATCTGTCCCCGCGCGCTGGTGAAGACGCGCAGGTCGAGACCGACGAAGTGCGCGAGGAACTCCGTCGGGTCGGCCAGGTCGGTCTTGGTGACGACGAGCAGGGGACGGATGCCGGCGTCCAGCGCCGCCACGAGGTAGCGGTCGACGAGACGGGCGCGGGGTTCGGGGTCGGCCGCGGCGACCACGACGAGCATCTGGTCGGCATTGGCCACGATCACGCGCTCGACCTGGTCGGTGTCGTCGGCGCTGCGGCGCAGCAGAGACGTGCGCTCCTCGAGACCGATGATGCGCCCGAGGGTGCCTTCATCGCCCGTGAGGTCGCCGACGACGCGGGCGCGGTCGCCGTTGACGATGGGCTGCTTGCGGAGCTCGCGTGCGCGGGTGGCCAGCACGCGACGCTCGTCGGGGCCGTCTTCGTCGACGAGGACCGTGTACCTTCCGCGGTCGACACCGAGCACGCGGGCGATCTGCGCGTCGGCGTGGGCGGGCCGCCGCTTCGTCCTCGGCCTGTTCGCCTTGGGATTGGGGCGGACGCGGATGGACGACTCGTCGTAGCGGAGGTCGTCCTCGTCGTCGTCGGCGTCGTCGAGCCAGCTCACGGTCGCCGCTCGCTCACGCGCGGGGAGCGCGCAGCATCGCCTGCCACAGCGCCGCGAACTGGGGGAGGGTCTTGGCGGTGGTTCCGATGTCGTCGATGCGCACGCCGGGGACACGCAGACCGATCAGCGCGCCGGTGGTGGCGAGACGGTGGTCGTGGTGGGCCTTCCACTCGCCGCCGACGAGAGGCCGCGGCACGACGCGGATGCCATCGTCGAGCTCGTGGGCCTCGCCGCCGAGCGAGCGGAGGTTTCCGACGAGGGCGGCGATGCGGTCGGTCTCGTGACCGCGGATGTGTCCGATCCCGTGGAGCGTGGTGGGACCGTCGGCGAACGCGGCCAGGCCGAACAGCGTCGGCGCCAGCTCGCCCGCCGCGGACAGATCGAGGTCGACGCCCAGGATGCCGTCGTCTCCGGCGGACACGGTGAGGGCGCCGCCGCGACGGCTGACGCGGGCTCCCATCTCGGCCAGGATGTCGACGAGAAGAGCGCCCGGCTGCGTGCTGTGCAACGGCCAGCCCGTGACGGTGACGGAGCCGCCCGTGACCATCGCGGCGGCGAGGAACGGCGAGGCGTTGGAGAGATCGGGTTCGATCGCCACGTCTTTCGCGCGCACGGGGCCGGCCGGCACGATCCACTCGCCGGGAGCGGGGCGCTCGACGTGCACGGCGCGGTGGGCGAGGGTTTCGACGGTCATGTCGATGTGCGGGATGCTCGGAAGGCGCGAGCCGACGTGACGAAGGCGAAGCCCCACATCGAAGCGCGCGGCGGCGAGCAGGAGCCCCGAGACGAATTGGCTCGACTGACTCGCATCGATCTCGACCTCGCCGCCGCGCACGTGTCCGTGCCCGCGCACCGAGAACGGCAGGGCCCAGTGGCCGCCGTCGTCGATGTCGACACCGACGTCGCGCAGGGCGTGGATCATGGCGCCCATGGGACGGTGAAGTGCGCTCTCGTGAGCGGTGACGCGCACGTCGCCGCGGGCGAAGCCCGCCACGGGGGCGATGAACCGCATGACGGTTCCGGCCTGACCGCAGTCGATCGTGCCGTCGCCCGTGAACGAGGACGGAGGGGTCACCAGCAGGTCGGGGCCGAAGGGCGAGCCGGTGTCGATCTCATCGATTCCGACGCCGAGGACGCGCAATGCGTCGACCATGCGTGCGGAATCGTCGGAGTGCAGAGGTCCGTGCAGCGTGCCGGGGCCGTCCGCGATGGCGGCGAGGATGAGTTCGCGATTGGTCAGCGACTTCGAACCCGGCACCGTGACCGTGGCATCCACGGGGCCGGCGGAGACGGGCGCGTCCCACTCACCGCGGGGAGTGGCGGCGGAAGGGGAATACCCGAGGGGAGTCATCGGTTCCTAGCCTACTGAAAGGGGACGACACGTGACCGCACTTCTCGAACGCGACCGCCTGCCGGAGGCCATCCCGGTGGTCGCCGACAGGCTCGACGTAGACTGGCGCGCGATGAACGACACCGCAGACGCCGGCCCGCAGGCGGAGCCCCGCGCACAGTTCGAAGAGCAGGCGCTGCCCTTCATGGACCAGCTGTACGCCGCAGCGATGCGCATGACGCGCAATCCGGCCGACGCCGCCGACCTCGTGCAGGAGACCTTCGTGAAGGCCTTCGGCTCGTGGGCGACGTTCACGCAGGGCACCAATCTGAAGGCCTGGCTCTACCGCATCCTGACGAACACGTACATCAATACGTATCGCAAGAAGCAGCGCGAGCCCTACCAGAGCGCGATCGACGACCTCGAGGACTGGCAGCTCGGCGGAGCCGAGTCGACCACGGCGAGCAGTGCCCGTTCGGCCGAGGCCGAAGCGATCGACCACATGCCGGCATCCGTCGTCAAGGACGCGTTGCAGTCGATCCCCGAAGATTTCCGGATGGCGGTGTACCTCGCCGACGTCGAGGGCTTCGCCTACCAGGAGATCGCCGACATCATGAAGACTCCGATCGGCACGGTCATGAGCCGTCTGCACCGCGGCCGGCGGCTGCTGCGCGACCTGCTGTCGGACTACGCCAAGGAGCGCGGCATCCAGGCCGCGACGGGAGAGAAGAAATGAGCGACTGCGGCTGCGACAAGGCGCGACGCGACCTTGAGGAATACCTCCGCAACGAGGTCTGCAAGACCCAGCAGAAGGACATCCGCGAGCACCTCGAGAACTGCCCCGGATGCCAGGACGAGGCCCTCGTGGCACGGACGCTGACCGAGGTGGTCGCGCGCGCGTGCAAAGAGACCGCGCCCGACGAACTCCGCGATCAGGTGCTCTCGCGCCTGCGCGCCATTCAGGCCACCCACTGACGTCGCGGGCGTCCGCTCGCCGCGTGTCGGAGGTCATCCCTAGGCTGGGGTCATGGCATCCCTCGACACCCTGACGCTGCCCCTCGATCCGACTTCCGCCGCCGACCTCGCCGCCTCCGGGCTCGAGTACGAGCGGGTGGATGCCGACGGCGAGGGGTTCCGTCCGTTCCAACGGGCGGTGGCCCGGGGCTTCCTGGGCGGGGAGTCGACCGAGGACGAGGCAGAGAACGCGCGCACGACCCTGCGGACCCGCCGTCTGACGGCGGTCTACGATCGTCAGGGCGTGGAGCCCGCGGTGCCCGTCGGCACGATCGACTCGTGGGCCTCCGAGCTCACGACCTCGCCCGGTCGCGTCGCTCCGCTGTGGTCCATCAGTGCGGTCACGGTGGCCGCGACGCACCGTCGGCGGGGGATCGCGCGCGCGATGATCGGCGGCGAACTGCGGACGGCGGCCGCTGCCGGGTTCGCCATCGCGGGCCTCACGGTCACCGAGGCGACGATCTACGGGCGCTGGGGTTTCTCGCCCGCCGCGTGGGCTTCCGACGTGCAGATCGACACAGGTCGCGCCCGCTGGACGGGCCCGACGGCACCCGGGCGGCTCGATTTCGTGCCGCGCGAGGCTGTCGCGGAGCGCGTGGCGTCCGTCCACGAGCGGGTGCGCATCCAACGTCCCGGTTCCGTGCCCGGGTGGGACGGGCGGTGGCGCGGGGTCGCCGGCCTCGCACCCGGCGACAAGTCGGGCGAGAAGGTCCGCGCCGTCGCCTATCGCAGCGCGGACGGCGACGAGACGGGGATCCTCGTCTACACGATCGACGAGCGCGACGACTTCTCGGCGCACGAGCTCGAGGTGCGCGCCCTGTTCGCCGTCGACGCCGAGGCGTCCGCGGCTCTCTGGCGATTCGCGATCGAGCACGACCTCGTCGCTCGGGTGAAGGCGTTGCTGCAGCCCGCTGTCCCGCCGGTCCAGTGGATGGTCGCCGACCGTCGCGCCGTGACGGCGACTCTCACCGACCACCACTGGCTGCGCATCCTCGACGTGCCCGGAGCCCTGAGCTCGCGGCGGTACGCCGGGGCGCTCGAGGTCGTGCTGCGCGTGGCGGACCCGCTCGGTTTCGCCGAGGGGTCGTGGCGCCTGCGCGTCGGCGCGGACGGAGAAGCCGTCGTCACCCGGGCGGACGACCGCGAGGCGACGGACGTCGAGTTGACCGTCGGCGCCCTGAGTTCGCTCCTGCTGGGCGGGGTGCGCTCGACCGAGCTCGCCCACGCGGGACTCGTGCACGGCGGGGCCGAGGTACTCGCCTCCCTCGACCGGGTGTTCACCCCCGAGGTGACCCCCCTGCTCGACATCTGGTACTGACGCTCTCTCATAGGAATTGGCAATACGCTGTCGCCGATGTCCGAATCCGCTGCTCCTCCCGTCGCCGACCGCTCGCCGTCGCGGCTGACGAGGGTGGGCGTGTCGCTGCGTCGCTACCTGTCGCGCAACCCGGTGGCGATCGTGGTCGCGGTGATCGTCATCGCCACCGCCGCAGCGACCGGGTCGCTCTGGGGCGAGGACGCGCTGGCCTGGGGAGCGGGGCCCTTGGCCACGTTCGCCAGCGGGCGCTGGTGGACCCTGCTGACCGCGCTGGTCGTGCCAGATTCGGCGATCGACGCGTTCTCGTCGGTGCTGCTGGCTCTGACCGCGCTCGCGTACGTCGAGCGTCTGGTCGGATCGCGGCGCACGAGCGTGTTCCTCGCCGCCGTCGGGCTCAGCGGACTGCTCGTGGGCATCGGCCTGCACGCCGCCGCGTGGACGATCACCGACCTCCGCCCCGTCGTCGCGGCCGAGGTCCCCGTGCTCGACCCGACGACGGCGATCGCGGGGGCCGTCATGGCCGGATCGGCCTTCGCCCCGACGCTCTGGCGCCGTCGTCTGCGTCTGGTCGGCTTCGCCCTGTTGGCCCTGTTCGCGCTCTACGCCGGTGATGCCGACTCCTGGTATCGCCTGTCCGCGGCGACCATCGGACTCTTCGTCGGGGCTCTGCTCGCGCGAGGACGGGAGCGACGGTCGTGGCACCGCAGTTCGACGCGCGAGACGCGGACCCTCCTCGCCCTGCTCGTCGCGGTGGTGGGCAGCGGCCCGATCGTCGCTCTCGTCAGCGGCGGGGGGCGCGGGCCGCTCTCGCTCGTGGTGGACGCGTACATGCAATACGACGACGAGCTGCTCGCGCAGTGCGGAAGAGTCGCCTCGTCGGTCTGCGACGAGCAGATCGGTCTCCTCATGACACGCGGCGCCGGCCCCGCCCTCCTCGCGATCGTGCCTCTCGTGCTGCTCCTGGTCGCCGCGTGGGGGCTGCGGCAGGGGCGACGGTCGGCCTGGATCGTCGCGGAGTTCGTGCTCGTGGCATCCGCGGTCCTGCCCGTCATCTCTCTGCTGGACGGGCGCCTGCGCATCGACCCGTGGGTCGACGGCAGCGGCGCGGAGTACGTGCTCTGGGCGATCGCGACGATCGTGATCCCCCTCGCGTTGGCAGTCGCCCTGGTCATCGCCCGCGCCCGCTTCTCGGTGCGCGCCACCCGGCGCGCGGCGCGGGTCGTCGCCGTCGTGGTCACCCTCGCCTTCGTCGTGTGCGCGACGACGCTCTTCCTCGTCGAGGCGATCGGCCACCGCGCCTTCGACCGGGACGTGTCCGTCCTCGATCTGCTCGCTCTGACGGTGCGACGGTTCCTTCCCCCGTCCTTCACCCACCCGGGCGGGTCGATGGCGTTCCCGCACAGCGGACCCGCGCTCTTCGCGTACCAGTGGATCGGCGTGCTCTTCTGGGCCATCGTGGTCGCCGCGATCCTGTGGCTCTATCGGCGCTCGCGGCGCCCCGAGGCGGTCGACGACAGCCACTACCGCGATCTGCTGCGCCGCGGGAGCGACACCCTCGGCTTCCTCGGCACCTGGGCGGGGAGCAGCCACTGGTACTCCGACGACCGGGAGTGCGCGGTCGCCTATCGGTTGAGCGGGGATGTGGCCCTCGCGGTGGGTGACCCTCTCGCCCCCGAGGGACGGCGCTCGGAGGCGTTGCGCGGCTTCACCGACTACTGCGTCGAGCACGGGTGGACGCCGGCGTTCTACAGCATCCACGGCGACACCCTCGAGGATCTGATCGCCCTCGGCTGGAGGCACGTCCCGGTCGGCGTCGAGACGGTGATGGACCTGCCGGGCCTCACCTTCGCCGGAAAGACCTGGCAGAAGGTGCGGCAGCCGCTCACCCGGGCCGAGCGCGAGGGATACACCGCCGTCTGGTCGCGGTGGCACGAACTGAGCGTCGGTCAGGCCTCGCAGGTGATCGCCATCGACGAGGAGTGGGTCGCCGACCGCGCCCTGCCCGAGATGGGGTTCACGCTGGGCTCCCTCGACGAACTCCGTGACCGCGATGTGCGGCTGCTGCTGGCGGTCGGCCCCGACGATCGCATCGAGGCGGTCACCAGTTGGATGCCGTCGTGGACGGCGGGCGAGATCTCGGGGTGGACGTTGGACTTCATGCGGCGGCGCACGGATGGACCCAACGGCATGATGGAGTTCCTCATCGCCAAGGCCGCCCTCGAGCTGCAGGACGAGGGCGCCACGGTGTTGAGCCTGTCGGGGGCGCCTCTCGCCGACGACCCGGACGAAGCCGTCGACGGCGACCCCGCTCCTCTTCGGGCGCTCCTGCGCTGGCTCGCCGAGGTCCTCGAGCCGGCGTACGGGTTCGCCTCGCTCTTCCGCTTCAAGGGCAAGTTCCGGCCCCGATACCGTCCGCTCTCGCTCGCCTACCGTGATCCGCTGCAGCTTCCCGCCATCGGGGCCGCGGTCGGCCGCGCCTACCTGCCCGACGCCTCACGCCGCGAGATCGTCGCGCTGGCCAGAACCGCCTGGGAGGGACGCCGGTGAACAAGTTCATCCTGTCTTTCGAGCTGATCGACAGTCCCCTGCTGCTCATCAGCGCCATCATCGCGGCGGTCGGCGTGATCGCCGTGGTGGTGTGGCCTCCGCGTCGGATCGTGAGCACTCTCGTGATCGGGATCGCCGCCGGCGTCGTGATGTTCGTGGTCGCGAAGATCCTCGAGGCGATGAACACCTTCCAGGGTCCCTTGCCCGGCGCGGCGATCTGGTGGGCATCGGGATCGATGGTCGCCGTCGCGGTCGGCATCGTCGGGATCTTCCGCGCCCCGTGGCCGCGTCGCGTCCTCGGCGTCGTCGCGGTGATCGCCTCCCTGCTGGCGGGGATCCTCGGCGTGAACACCTCGTACGGGGTGACGCACAACCTCGCCGCGATCCTCGGCGTCCAAGCCCTCGATCCGGCGTCGCTGCCGCAGCAGGACGCCGTCGCCGAAGATCCCGCCACGCTCTACCAGACGTGGGAGCCGCCGGCCGACATGCCGACCAAGGGATCGGTCAGCGCTCTGACGGGGAGCACGCAGATCCCCACCGGGCAGTACGCCGCGCGCGACGCGTCGCTCTACCTGCCCCCCGCGGCCCAGGTCTCCAAGCCTCCCGTTCTTCCTCTCCTCGTGTTCATGATGGGCCAGCCCGGTTCCCCCGACCCGACGGCGTTGGCCAAGGCGCTCGACGCCTTCGCCGCGAAGAACAGGGGCCTCGCGCCCATCGCGATCGTCGTCGACCAGTTGACGGCGCCGGACCGCGATCCGACGTGCGTCGACTCCGCGAAATACGGCGCCGTCGCGACCTACATCAATCAGCTCGTGCCGCAGTGGGCCGAGAAGAACCTCAACATCATCACCGACCACAAATACTGGATCATCGGCGGGTTCTCCAACGGTGGGTCGTGCGCCGCGCTGTACGGGGCCAAGTACCCCGGCACGTGGGGGCAGATGCTCGATGTCATGGGCAACGAGTTCCCGGGATCGGAGCACGTCGATCAGACGGTCAAGGACGTGTACAACGGAGACGCCGGAGCCTTCCAGGCGAACAAGCCGTCGGTCGTCATGGCGGCCGCGGCACCCGGCACGTTCAGCGGCCACACGGCGATCTTCACGTGGGGGAGCGAAGACAAGACCTACGGCCCCGGGCAGCTCGCGAACTCGAAGGCGGCGGAGGCCGCGGGATTCACGGTCCTGACGCACATCGTCGAGGGAGCCGGACACACCGGCGAGGCTCTCGACGGCAGTCTGGCCTGGGCGATCCCGGCCCTGGCGCCCACGCTGGGGCTGGCTGCGCCAGCATCCTGAGGCCACCGCCGTAAAGCACCGTGAAGGCCGCCGTGCGCACCCTCGGTGCGTGGACGGTGCGGTGATAGCCCGCTGAGCACGCGGCGTCGGGGAGCGCGCTGTGGCCCTCTGCCACCGGTGTGGCGAAACGCCGAGGGGCCCGACCGACACGGATGTCGATCGGGCCCCTTCGGGGTGCGGGTCAGCGCGCGAGCGCTTCTTTCATGATCGCGGCGTGCTCGTTGGCGTGCACCTTCGGCGAACCGGTCGCGGTCGAGGCCGCGGCGGCGCGCGAGACGCGGCGGATCGAGCGGCCGCCGAGCTGATCGGCGACCTCGAGGGCGATGAACGGCCACGCCCCCTGGTTCTCGGGCTCGTCCTGCACCCACACCAGTTCGGCGTTGGGGTACTGGCCGAGCACCTGGGTCAGCTCCTCGATGGGCGCCGGGTAGTACTGCTCCAGGCGCACGAGGGCGATCTCGGGGTTCGGGTTCTTGTCGAGCTCGGCGCGGAGATCCCAGTGGATCTTGCCCGCGTGCAGCAGGACACGCGTGACGGCGCCCTTGTCGACCCCGCGGTTGTCGTCGAGCACCGGCTCGAAGCGACCCTCGAGGAAGTCCTCGACGGGGCTCGTCGCCCCGCGCAGACGCAGCATCGCCTTGGGGGTGAAGACCACGAGCGGGCGACGGGGACGCTGGTACGCCTGACGGCGCAGCAGGTGGAAGTACGACGCGGGGGTCGAGGGGCGCGCGACGATCATGTTGTCCTGCGCGCACATCTGCAGGTACCGCTCGATGCGGGCCGAGGAGTGGTCGGGTCCCTGGCCCTCGTAGCCGTGGGGGAGCAGCAGCACGACGCTCGACTGCTGCGCCCACTTCTGGTCGGCCGACGAGATGAACTCGTCGATGACCGACTGGGCGCCGTTGGCGAAGTCTCCGAACTGCGCTTCCCACAGCACGAGCGCGTCGGAGCGCTCCACCGAGTAGCCGTACTCGAACGCCATCGCGGCGTACTCGCTCAGCAGGGAGTCGTAGACCCAGAAACGGCCCTGGTTCTCGCTGAGATTCGCGAGGGGTAGCCACTCCTGGCCGTTGTCGCGATCGTGGAGCACCGAGTGACGCTGGACGAAGGTGCCGCGACGCGAGTCCTGACCCGCGAGGCGCACGGGGGTGCCCTCCATCAGCACCGAGCCGAAGGCGAGGAGCTCGCCGAAAGCCCAGTCGATGTTGCCGTTGCGGCTCATGTCGTGGCGCTTCTCGAGCAGCTGCTGGAGCTTGGTGTGAACCGTGAAGCCGTCGGGCTTGTTCACGAAGGCGTCGCCGATGTGCTGGACGACCTCGCGCGAGACACCCGTGGTCTCGGGAGCGCCCACCGCCGGCTCTTCGGCCGCGTCGAGGGTGACGACGGGGTTCGCGCCGGTCTCGGCCTCGTGCGTGTCGGCGAAGGCGACTTCGAGACGGTTCTGGAAGTCCTGCTTCGCCTGCTCGTACTCGTCTTCGGTGATGTCACCACGGCCGACGAGCGACTCGGTGTACAGACGGCGGACCGAACGCTTGGCCTCGATCAGGTTGGTCATTAGGGGCTGCGTCATCGAGGGGTCGTCGCCCTCGTTGTGACCGCGGCGGCGGTAGCAGACGAGGTCGATCACGATGTCGCGGTGGAACTCCTCGCGGTACATGAACGCGAGCTCCGCGGCGCGGACGACGGCCTCGGGGTCGTCGCCGTTCACGTGCAGGATCGGGGCCTGGATCGTCTTGGCGACGTCGGTGGCGTACACCGAGGTGCGGGCGTCGGTCGGAGTCGTGGTGAAGCCGACCTGGTTGTTGACGACCACGTGGATCGTTCCGCCGGTGCGGTAGCCGCGCAGCTGCGACATCTGCAGCGTCTCGACCACAACGCCCTGACCCGCGAACGCGGCGTCGCCGTGCACGAGGATGGGCAGCCACGAGAACGTGCCGATGGGCTTGCGGTCCTGCTTGGCGCGGACGATGCCCTCGAGCACGCCGTCGACGGTCTCGAGGTGCGAGGGGTTGGCCGCCAGGTACACGGGGAGCTCGTCGCCTGCGTCACCGACGAAAGTGCCCTCGGTGCCGAGGTGGTACTTCACGTCTCCGGAGCCGCGCTTGCTGCCGATCGCGACGGCGCCCTCGAACTCGCGGAACACGTGTCCGTACGTCTTGCCGGCGATGTTGGTGAGCACGTTCAGACGCCCGCGGTGGGCCATGCCGATGGCGGCCCCGTCGAGCCCGGCGGAAGCCGCACCCTGGAGGATCTGGTCGAGCAGGGGGATGAGGGACTCGCCGCCCTCGAGGCTGAAGCGCTTCTGACCGACGTACTTGGTCTGCAGGAACGTCTCGAACGCCTCGGCCTGGTTCAGCTTCGACAGGATGCGCAGCTGCTCGTCGTGGCCGGGCTTGGTGTACTTGACCTCGAGGTTGCTCTGGAACCACTGGCGCTGGGCCGGGTCCTGGATGTGCATGTACTCGACGCCCATGGTGCGGCAGTAGGAGTCGCGCAGCACGCCGAGGATGTCACGGAGCTTGGCGACGCGCTTATTGCCGAGACCCCCGGTCACGAACTCGCGATCGAGATCCCAGAAGGTCAGCCCGTGCGATTCGATCTCGAGGTCGGGGTGGGTGCGCTGGACGTACTCGAGGGGGTCGATGTCGGCCATGAGGTGGCCGCGCACGCGGAAGGAGTTGATGAGCTCCTGCACCCGAGCGCTCTTGTCGATGCGCTCGGAGAGGTCGACGCTGATGTCGGCGGCCCAGTGGATGGGCGCGTAGGGGATGCGCAGGGCGGCGAAGATGTCGTCGTAGAAGCCGCGCTGCCCGATCAGCAGCTCGTGGACCTTCTTGAGGAACTCGCCCGAGCCGGCACCCTGGATGACGCGGTGGTCGTAGGTGCTGGTGAGGGTGATCGTCTTGCCGATCGCCAGCTCGTTCAGCGTCTTCTCGCTGGCGCCCATGAACTCGGCGGGGTAGTCGAGCGCACCGGCGCCGATGATCGCGCCCTGGCCGCGCATGAGGCGGGGGACCGAGTGGACCGTTCCGATGCCGCCGGGGTTGGTGAGCGAGACCGTGGTGCCCTGGAAGTCGGCGGGGGTCAGCTTGTTGGTGCGGGCGCGACGCACGAGGTCTTCGTACGAGGCGAGGAATTCGCCGAACGTGAGGGTGTCGGCCCGCTTGATGCTCGGGACGAGGAGAGCGCGCGACCCGTCGGGCTTGGGCATGTCGATCGCGATGCCGAGGTTGACGTGCGCGGGTGCGACGACCGACGGCTTGCCGTCGACCTCTGCGTAGTAGACGTTCTGGCTGGGGAACTCCTTGAGCGCCTGGATCAGCGCCCAGCCGATGAGGTGGGTGAAGCTCACCTTGCCGCCGCGCGTGCGCGACATGTGGTTGTTGATGACGATGCGGTTGTCGATCATCAGCTTCGCCGGGATCGTGCGCACGCTGGTCGCGGTGGGCACCGTGAGCGAGTCGTCCATGTTGGACGCCAGGGCCTTCGGCATCCCCTTCAGGACCGTCACGCGATCCTCTTCGGTGCTCTCTGCGGGAGCGGAGGGCACCACGCTGGGGGCCTGCGCCGGGATCGGCTGCGGCTTGGCCGGCTTCGCGGTGGTGCGGGCGACGGGCGCCTGACCGACCACGGGGATGGGAGCCGTCACCGGCTTGGGCTCGGATGCCGTCGGCGCCTGCGGCGCGGAGGGCGGGGGAGCGGCGGCGGAGGATCCATCGACGACCGGGTGGTACGCCTCCAGAATCGGCCACCAGGCCTTGTCTACGGAGTGCTTGTCGACTTTGAACTGTTCGTAGAGTTCGTCTACGAGCCACTCGTTCGCGCCGAACTCGCCCTCGCTCGAAGTACCGACGCCCGTCACCTGGCTCGACACAGTCGATCGCCTGCTTTCCTCGATGAAGATTCCTGTGGATACGCGGACGTCGCCGTCCTGCGTTCCTTTCAGCCTAGCCGAGGTTCCTGGACGACTTTCGGGTCTTTACATCCCCCTGATGTGGTGAGGTGGATGCCATGGAGTTCTCCGGCGCGCAGCCCGATGTCGACCTGACGTACTCGGACGTGTTCCTCGTCCCCCGCCATTCCGAGGTGCGGAGCCGCCTCGACGTCGACCTGGCCCCCGCCGACGGCAGCGGGGCGACGATCCCGCTCGTCTCGGCGAACATGAACTCGGTCACGGGCACCCGGCTCGCGGCGACCCTGGCGCGTCGCGGCGGCCTCGGGGTGCTGCCCCAGGACATGGCTCTGGACGATCTGGTCGAGGCCGTGTCATGGGTCAAGGCCCAGCCGACGGCCTGGGACACGCCCCTCATCCTCCCGCCCGAGGCCACCGTCGCCGACGCCCGCCGCATCCTTCCGGCGGTGCCCGGTCGGGGAATCGTCGTGGCCGTCCCTCGCGAGGACGGGGTCGTCGACGTCTCCGCGGTGCGGGGCGTCGTGCCCGCCGGGCGCCTCGCCACGGCCCTTCCCGACGCCACGCTGGGTGACATCGCGCGGCGGGATGCCGATCCCCTCGACGCGGCGGACGTGCACGATCCGCGCGAGGTGTTCGCGCGGATCGAGGCCGCGGGCGTCGACATCGTGCCGGTGGTCGACGGCGACCGATTGGTCGGCACCCTGTCCGCGCGCAGCGCGCTGCGCGCCTCCGTCTACCGCCCCGGCGTCGACGCCCGGGGGCGCCTCATCGTCGCCGCGGCCGTCGGGGTGAACGGCGACGTCGCCACCAAGGCCCGCGCCCTCGCGGATGCCGGGGTGGACGTCCTCGTCGTCGACACCGCCCACGGCCACCAGGCTCAGATGCTCAGGGCGCTGCGCACGGTGGCCGCCCTCGATCTCGGCATCCCGATCGCCGCCGGCAACGTGGTGACCGCGGACGGCGTCGCCGACCTGACCGACGCCGGGGCGACGATCCTCAAGGTGGGTGTGGGGCCGGGCGCGATGTGCACGACCCGCATGATGACCGCCGTCGGGCGGCCCCAGTTCTCGGCGGTGCTCGAGACCGCCGAGGCCGCACGGTCGGTGGGGGCGCACGTGTGGGCGGACGGCGGCGTGCGCTACCCCCGCGACGTGGCCCTCGCGCTCGCCGCGGGCGCGGCCTCGGTCATGGTCGGCTCGTGGTTCGCCGGCACCATCGAGGCGCCGGGGGAGCTGCAGACCGACGCCGGAGGGCGCATCTACAAGGAGTCCTGGGGCATGGCCTCGACCAAAGCGGTGCAGGGACGCTTCGGTGCGCTCGACCCGTTCGAGCGGGCCCGCAAAGAACTTTTCGCCGAGGGCATCTCGTCGTCGCGGATCTACCTCGACCCGCAGCGCCCGGGCCTGGAGGATCTGCTCGACATGATCACCTCGGGCGTGCGCTCCTCGTTCACCTACGCCGGAGCGGCCACGGTCGCCGAGTTCCACGAGCGCGCCCGCGTCGGCCTGCAGTCGGCGGCCGGGTACGACGAGGGCAAGGCGCTCCCCGTCAGCTGGTGAGCAGGCGGTCGAGGGTCGCTGCGGCCTCGAGCGTGATCCACGCCCCCAGCTGCACCGACAGGTCGAGGTCGTCGCCGTCGGCGGTGGCCGCGCGGCGCGGGTCGGCCGGGAACAGCCCGTCGCGACGACCGTCCCAGAGGGCGTCGGCGTTGCGTTCCACCAGGCGCCGGGCCGTGCTCGCCGCGGCGTCGCCCTCGGCGTCTTCGCTCTCGGACAGCTCCACGGCCGCCTCCGCAAGGTAGCGGGCCAGGATGCCGGCGAACAGGCCTCCGTCGCCGCCTCCGGCCGCGGGGAAGAGCCCGTCGTCGTCGGCGCACCATCGCGCGACCGCGTGCACGAGCCCGCGCGCCCGGCGCACGTGCCTCCAGGCGTCGTCGGTCTCGTCGATCGCCGACTCGCCCAGCAGCAGCTCGAGGCCGATCGTCGCGCCCTGGTTGTAGGTCCACAGGTCGGGCCGGACCGCGTCGTGCTCGATGCCGTCGCGGACGAGACCGGTGGTGTCGTCGTCGAGAGTGGATGCCATCCAGTCGGCGAGTCGCTCCGCCTCGGTGCGGTGACCGGTCAGCGCCAGCACCATCGCCCCCGGGGCGTTCGCCGGCGCGTTGTACAGCGCGCTTCCGACGCTCCACGGCAGGGCGCCGACGCCGGGATCGATCGCCTCGTGCAGGACGCCCCCGATCTTGCGGAGAGCGCGGGGGTTCGCGCGGCTGCTGAAGAGTCCGAGCCCCATCCACGCGATGTCGTCGTAGAACGGCGTCGTCCAGCGCCCGATGGTGCGCAGCGTCACGCCGCGGCCCAGTCGGCGAAGGAGTCGGCGCCGGCGCGGGTCGGGGCGGTTGCGCTCGGCGTCGGCGAGCACGTGGATGAGGTGCGCGTGCCACCAGTAGTGCCACGTCCGGGCGGTGCGGGCGTCGGCGACGGAGGCGTGCGCCCAGGCGACCGGGCCGTAGCGGTGGAGGTAGCGCTCGAGCACCGCTCGTTCTGCGGCGGCGGCGCGGTGCTGCGCCGGGGTGTCGGCATCCATTCGTCGATCCTCTCCCGTGCTCACGGATGTGCACGAGACGGATGCCGCGGGGCGCGGGCTGTCATAGAATCGACCGCACGATGGACGACCCTCCCAGTTGTAGACCCAGGCCCCACAGACCCTCTTCCGCCGAGCGATCGGGCGGGGGTGATGCCTGATGGATTACGTCATGCTGGGCGTGGGGCTCGTGCTCACCGTGGGAACCGGACTCTTCGTCGCGAGCGAGTTCGCCCTCGTCAACCTCGACCGCGCCGACCTCGAATCCCGTCGCGCCGCGGGTGAGACCCGTCTCTCGCTGACGATCGATGCGCTGCGCATCACCTCGACGCACCTGTCCAGCGCGCAGCTGGGCATCACGCTCACGACGCTGCTGACCGGTTACACGATGGAACCGGCGATCTCGAACCTGCTCCGGCCGGCCTTTCAGTCGTGGGGGCTCCCCGAGGCGCTCACCGTCTCAGCGGCCGCCGTCATCGGCGTGGGCTTCGCGACCGTGCTCTCGATGATCCTCGGCGAGCTCGTCCCCAAGAACTTCGCGCTCGCCATTCCTCGCCAGACGGCCAAGCTCGTCATGCCGTTCCAGGTCGCGTTCACCGCGGTGTTCAAGCCCGCGATCGTCGTGCTCAACGGCAGCGCCAACGGCGTGCTGCGCGCGATGGGCGTCGAACCCAAGGAGGAGCTGTCGGGAGCCCGATCCGCCGAGGAGCTGTCGAGCCTCGTGAAGCGATCGGCCAGCGCCGGCATGCTCGAGAAGGACACCGCCTCGCTGCTGGACCGCAGTCTCACCTTCGCCCGCCTGAGCGCCGCCGACGTCATGACCCCGCGCCCGAGCGTGCACGCGCTCGCCGCGGGCGACCCCGCCGACGACGTGGTGCAGCTCGCCCGCCGCACCGGCCACAGCCGCTTCCCCGTGTACGGCGAGTCGATGGACGACATCGTCGGTGTCGTGCACCTCAAGGCCGCGATCGGCGTGCCGCGTGAGAAGCGGGGCGACGTGCCGGTGGCGGCGCTGTCGACCGAGCCCTTGCGCGTGCCCGAGACCGTGCACCTCGACGCGCTCGTCTCGGAGCTGCGCTCCCGCGGCTATCAGATGGCGATCGTCATCGACGAGTACGGCGGAACCGCCGGCGTCGTGACGCTCGAGGACCTCGTGGAGGAGATCGTGGGCGAGGTGCTCGACGAGCACGACCGCTCGCGCGCCGGCGTCGTGCGCTCGGCGGCGTCCGTCACGTTCCCCGGCGATCTGCGACCCGATGAGGCGCTCGACCGCGCCGGCGTGCGCGTGCCCGAGGGCGAGGTCTACGACACGGTGGGCGGGTACATCATGGCGGCGCTCGAGCGCATCCCCGTCGTCGGCGACACCGTCGATCTCGAGGACGGCCGACTCGCCGTGCAGCGCATGGACGGCCGTCGTGTCGACCGCGTGCAGTTCACGCCGACCCCGGTGGAACAGGACGTCGACGAGCTCGTGCGCGCCGCGAAAGGCGGTGATCAGCGATGAGCGACTGGGCCGGAATCGCCTGGCTGGTGGTCCTCTTGGCCGCCAACGCCTTCTTCGTCGGCGCGGAGTTCGCCGTCATCTCGGCGCGACGCTCGCAGATCGAGCCGCACGCCGACCGCGGCTCGCGCGCGGCCAAGACCGCGCTGTACGCCATGGAGCACGCGACGCTCATGCTCGCGACCTGCCAGCTGGGCATCACGATCTGCTCGCTGCTGATCCTGAACGTCTCGGAGCCCGCGATCCACCATCTCCTCGAGGGGCCGCTGGGACTGACCGGGCTGCCCGAGGCCGCCGTCGGCGTGATCGGCTTCGTCGTCGCGCTGCTGGTGGTGTCGTACCTGCACGTGGTGTTCGGCGAGATGGTGCCCAAGAACCTCGCGTTCTCGCTCCCGGACCGCGCCGTGCTGATGCTCGCCCCGCCGCTGGTCGCCGTCTCGAAGGCGTTCCACCCGATCATCGTGGCGCTCAACTGGACGGCCAACCACGTGCTGCGACTGTTCCGCGTCGAGCCGAAGGACGAGGCCGCCTCGACCTACACGCTCGACGAGGTCGCCACGATCGTGACGCAGTCGCGCCGCGAGGGCGTCCTCGACGACTCCGCCGGAACGGTGACCGCCGTGGTGGAGTTCACCGAGAAGAAGGCCGCCGACATCGCGGTGCCGGTGAGCGCCCTTGTGACGCTGCCCGAGACGACCACCCCGGCCGAGATCGAGCGCGTCGTCGCCCAGCACGGCTACTCGCGGTACGTGATCGTCGACGAGACGGGACACCCCACCGGCTACGTTCACCTGAAGGACGTGCTGCGCGCGGCGGAGGGATCGGAAGTCGACATGGCCCGCCCCATCCCCGCCAAGCGCGTGCACCACATGGTGTCGATGCTCGAGACGACCGACCTCGAGGACGCCCTGGCCCTCATGCGCCGCTCCGGTCGTCACCTCGCCCAGGTGCGCGACGACCGCGGCGACGTGAAGTCGGTCCTCTTCCTCGAGGACGTCATCGAGGAGCTCGTCGGCGAGGTGCAGGACGCCACCGAGCGTCGCCGCTTCGTCTGAACGCAGAACACCGGATGCCACGGGGCCTGGGCCTCGTGGCATCCGGTGTCTTCGGGTGAGGGCGCGGGAAGCTCGAGATCGCACGTACCGCCCGAGATCACGCGTTCTGGCGCGATCTTCGCGTGTGATCTCGGCGGGATCGTGTGATCTCGGCGGGGTGGGGGCGTCAGTACGCGCGGAGGTACTGCGCGGGGGCGGGGGACTCCGCCCCCAGCTCGGCCGCGGCCCGCAGCGCGTAGTGCGGGTCGCGAAGCCATTCGCGGGCCGAGAGGATCGCGTCGGCGCGGCCGTCGGCGAGGATCTGCTCGCCGAAGGTCGGGTCGTCGATCATGCCGACGGCCGCGACGAGCAGGCCCGTCTCGCGGCGGACGGTCTCGGCGTAGTCGACCTGGTACCCCGGCCCGGGGACGATGTGCTGGTGGGGCACGAGGCCGCCGCTCGAGACGTCGATGAGGTCGGCTCCCGCGTCGGCGACGAGCCGCGAGGCCGCGACGGTGTCAGCCACGTCCCAGCCCCCGTCCGCGGCGTCGGTGGCCGAGAAGCGGACGAACACGACCGCGTCGCCCGCGGCCTCGCGCACGGCCTCGGTCACGCGCACGAGAAGCCGCACGCGGTTCTCGAACGATCCGCCGTACTCGTCGTCGCGGTGGTTCGCGAGCGGCGAGAGGAACTGGTGGAGCAGGTAGCCGTGGGCGGCGTGCACCTCGACGACCTGGAAGCCGGCGCGAACGGCCCGGCGGGTGGCATCCCCGAAGTCGGTGACGATCTTCTCGATCCCCGCGGCGTCGAGGGCGACGGGGGCGGCGAAGGCGTCGTAGGCCACAGCCGAGGGGGCGACGGTGCTCCAGCCGCCCTCGGCGGGAGCGACCGTGCCGCGCCCGCCGGTGAGGGGAGAGGTGGTCGAGGCCTTGCGGCCCGCGTGGCCGAGCTGCACTCCGGCGACCGCTCCGCGCGACCGGATCGCGGCGACGATGGGGGCCCAGGCCTCGGCCTGCGCATCGGTCCAGATGCCCGCGTCCTCGGGGGAGATCCGCCCCTCGGGGGACACCGCGGTCGCCTCGGCGATCACCAGACCCGCGCCTCCTGCCGCGAACTGCGCGAGGTGCACGTGGTGCCAGTCGTTCGGCACCCCCTCGACCGCGCTGTACTGGCACATCGGCGAGACCCAGAGGCGGTTGCGCATCTCGGTACCGCGGATCGACAGGGGTGTGAAGAGGGAACTCATGAGGACCTTTGCGTTCTAGGGTGACGCCATGACGGCGAAGGACTTCAACGGGCAGGACGTCGCCCGTGCACTGCGGAAGCCAACGGCGGACGACGACAAGTATTCCCGCGGAGTCGTCGGGGTGCGCACCGGCTCGGCCCGATACCCGGGCGCCGCGGTCCTCGGGGTCGAGGGGGCCTGGCGGACGGGAACGGGGATGGTCCGATACCTCGGCCCCGCGCGCGCCCAGGACGCCGTGCTCCACCGGCGCCCCGAGACCGTCACCGCGGACGGGCGCGTGCAGGCGTGGGTCATCGGATCGGGGACGGATGCCACCGAGCGCGACGCCGCCGAGACCGCGGCGCTGCGCGGCATCCTGTCGGGCGAGATCCCGGTCGTCGTCGACGCCGGCGCGCTCGATCTCGTGCCGGGGGCGACGGCCCCCGTGATCGTCACCCCGCACGCGCGGGAGCTCGACCGGCTCCGTGAGAGCCTCGGGATGCCGGCCGCCGACGCCCGCGACGACGACGCCCGAGAGGCGGCGGCTCGCGAGACGGCGGAGGCGTTCGGGGGAGTGGTGCTGTCGAAGGGGGCGGTGACCATCGTCTCCGCCGCAGGCGGGTGGACGCGTCGCGTGTCGGCGGGGACCCCGTGGCTGGCGACGGCGGGCACCGGAGACGTGCTCGGCGGGGTGCTCGGAGCCGTCCTGGCCGGGTCGGTGGCCGCCGGACGCGACGCCGTGGACGACCTCGCCACCAGCGCCGCCGCGGCCGCGTGGCTGCATGGACGCGCCGGGCGGGCGGCATCCCTCGCTCACGGAGAACGGGGCGGACCGATCACGGCACTCGACGTCGCCGAGGCCCTCCCGGGCGTCGTGGCCGCCGTCCTGCGGGACTCGATCCCGTAACGGTTCGCCCTCGCGCGCCGCGCGACGACGGGGGTCGAGCCGCCGTCCGTCCGGGTCGGGAAGTCCCGCCCGCTTAGGATGAGGCGGTGTTGAGGCGTGTCGTTCCCCTGTTTGTCGCGTTCGTCGCCGTACACGTCGTGGTGGGGATCCTGGGCTATCAGCAGCCCAACGAGCCCATGGGCGACGTGTACCTGGTGTACGAACCCTGGTCGCGCTGCGCACTCTTCGGCGGGTTCGACGTGAGCTCGTGCACGCGCAGCGACGCGTGGGCGTGGCCCGGCATCACCGAGAAGTGGATCTACCCGCAGCTCGCCTTCCTGCCGATGACCTTCGCGTGGGTCTTCGCGTGGGCGGTCGGGTACACCCCCGCGTGGGCGATCACCGTCGCCCTGTTCGACCTCGTCGCCTTCGTCGTGCTGGTCGGCAAGGGCCGCTCGACGGGTCGCGTGCTCGCCGCGTGGTTCTGGCTCGCCGCGATCCTCCTCATCGGTCCCGTGGGGCTGTACCGCATCGACGGCATCACGGTGCCGTTCGCGATCCTCGGCAGCATCTGGATGCTGCGGCGCCCGTTCGTGGCCTCGCTCCTGCTCTCGATCTCGGTGTGGATGAAGGTGTGGCCCGCCGCGATCCTCGCCGCGGGTCTCATCGTCGTGCGGCGTCGCCTGGCGCTGATCTGGGGAGCGGTCGCGGTGTCGCTCGCGACGATCATCCCCGTCGTGGCCCTGGGGGGAGCGCCCTACGTGTTCGGCTTCGTGGGGGACCAGACGTCCCGCGGCATCCAGATGGAGGCCCCGATCGGCGGCCTGTACATGTTCTTGGCGGCCTTCTACGTGCCCGGGAGCGAGGTCTACTACGACGGCGGAGTGCTCACCTTCCAGGTGACCGGGCCGGGGGCCGAGCCCCTCATCGCCGCGATGACGCCGATCATGCTGCTGACGATGGTGGCCGTCGCCGTCGTCGGCGTGCGGAAGATGCGCCGTGGAGCGACCTTCCTCTCGCTGTTCCCCCCGCTCTCGCTGGCCCTGGTGACCGCGTTCATCGCGCTGAACAAGGTCGGATCGCCGCAGTACTACGTCTGGCTGTTCGCACCGGTCGTGCTGGGGCTGATGATCGACCGTCGTCGCTGGTACGCCTTCGCGGGCATGACGCTCGTGATCGCCGCTCTCACGCAGTGGATGTACCCGCTGATGTACGACGGACTGATGGCGACGCACCCGAACCCCTTCCCCGTGGTCGTGCTCGAGGCGCGCAACCTGCTCGCCCTGGTCCTGCTGGTGTGGGCGATCGTGCGCGTGGTGCGCGTGCCCACGGGGCGCGTGCGTCCGCCGGCGGGGCTGCGCGAGATCGTGACGGGGCGCCGGCCGATCCCCTCCCGGGTTCCGTCCGGGCGCTGAGCCCGTTCCGACCGGCGGGTCGCCCCCGTAGGCTCGGAGCATGATCATCGCCTTCTCCGTCGCCCCCTCCGGGGTCGGCACCCTCGCCGCCGAGAACCCCGACGCCTCGGTGCACGACGCCGTCGCCGCGGCCGTCGCCGTCGTGCGCGCGTCGGGGCTGCCTCACCGCACGACCTCGATGTTCACCGAGATCGAGGGGGAGTGGGACGAGGTGTTCGCCGTCGTGAAGGCGGCGACGGATGCCGTGATGCCCTACGGCTCTCGCGTCTCGCTCGTGCTCAAGGCCGACATCCGACCCGGGCGTACCGGCGAGCTCGACGGGAAGATCGAGAGACTCGAGAACGCCCTGGAGCGTCGCGAGGATCGCTCAGCGGGCTGAGCGCCCGGGCCCGGCGCGTTCACTCGCGCGGCGGGTCGTTCCCGATGCGTCTCGTGATCGCCGTCACGTCGGCGTCGATGCGGGCCATGTCGCCCCGGAGGCGGCTTTCGACGCTGTCGATCTTCGCGTTGAGTCGACTCTCGACACCGTCGATCTTCATGCCCCGTTCGTTGCACCTCGCGTCGATCGTGACGTCGAGCCGATCGGTGTTCGCGGTGATGACCTGGGTGAGGGTGGTCGTGATGAGTCTGGTCGTGAAGGTCATACCCCCGAGGCCGGCTTCCGAAACGATTCGACCTGACCGCGCCCCGCCGACTACCATCGGCTGGTGACCTCTTCGACGACCTCGAGAGGTGCGGCGATGCGGGCGCTCCTTTCTCTCGCCATCGGTAGTTTCGGCATCGGCATGACCGAGTTCGTGGTGATGGGCCTGCTGCCCAACATCGGCCGCGACCTGCTGCCCACCGCCTACGCCGCGTCGCCCGACGACGCGATCGCCCAGGCCGGGTGGCTCATCTCGCTGTACGCCCTCGGCGTCGTGGTCGGAGCCCCGACCATCGCCGGGTCGGTCGCGCGCTTCCCGCGGCATCGCGTGATGATCGTGCTGGCGGCAGCGCTCGCCTTCTTCACCCTGCTGACCGTCATCGCTCCCACGTTCGAGCTGGTCGCGGCATCCCGATTCCTCGCCGGTCTCCCGCACGGGGCGTACTTCGGCATCGGCGCGCTCGTCGCCGCCGACGTGCTCGGCCCGGGCAACCGCGCCAAGGGCGTGGCGTTCGTGCTCACGGGCCTCACGATCGCGAACGTCGTGGGCGTGCCGCTCGGCACCCTTCTCGGCCAGCAGGTCGGGTGGCGTGCCGCGTTCGCGGTCGTTGCCGGCATCTTCGCCCTCGCGACGCTGTGCATCGCGTTGTTCGTCCCGACGCACCCGGGCACGCCCGGTCGGCGCCTCCGCGACGAGCTGCGGGTCTTCCGGCTCGGACAGGTGTGGTTCGCGCTCGGCATCGGCGCCGTGGGATTCGGCGGCTTCTTCGCGATGTACAGCTACATCGCGCCCATGATCACCGACGTCGCGGGCCGGCCCGAGTGGGCCGTGTCGCTCGTCCTGGTGCTCGTGGGAATCGGGATGACGATCGGCAACATCGTCGGAGGAGCCCTCGCCGACAAGGACCTGCGGTTCTGGCTGTGCACGGGTCTGATCGCCCTGGGCGCGGCATCGGTGGGTCTCGCCCTGACCGCCGAGTGGATCGTGAGCCTGGTGCTGTTCGCGTTCCTCGTGGCCTTCTGCGGCGCGGCGCTCAGCCCCGCCATCCAGACGCGGCTGATGGACGTCGCCGAGGACAACCAGTCCATCGCCGCGGCCCTCAACCACTCGGCGCTCAACATCGGCAACAGCCTCGGAGCGTTCCTGGGCGGCCTCGCGATCGCCGCGGGGCTGGGACTCGTGGCCCCCGCATGGGTGGGGGCGGCCCTGGCCGTCGGCGGACTGGTCGTGGCCGTGCTCGCCTATCGCGTCGAAGACCGCACCGGCCGTCACCCCGCGCATCGGATGCCGGCGGCCGAGGCCGCGCAGACGGCTATCACCGGCTCGATCCCGACGCAGCGCTGAGGCGGGCGGGGGCGCGCCCGCGGGTCGACCGGACTCGCGGATGCCGCGGGCTCACGGCATCCGGGAATGCTCAGCTCGCGAGGAGGCGGCGCAGGTGCGCGGCGACCGCGGCGGTCTCGATGAGGAAGCCGTCGTGACCGAAGTCGCTGGAGAGGACGACCGCGCTGTCGCCGTCGAGCGTGCGCGGGACCCCGCGGGCGATGCGGTGCTGGCCGTCGATGGGGAACAGGCGGTCGCTGTCGATCCCGAGCACCAGGGTGGTCGCGGTGACGCGGCCGAGGGCGTCCTCGACGCCGTCGCGGTCGCGGCCGACGTCGTGCGAGTTCATCGCCTCGACGAGGGTCAGGTAGCTGTTCGCGTCGAACCGGCGGGTGAACTTGTTGCCGTGGAAGTCGAGGTACGACTCCACCGCGAAGCGTCCGCCGCGGCCCAGGGGGCTGACCCCCGACTGCCACGACCGCTGGAAGCGCGAGTTGAGCTCGGTGGGGCTGCGGTAGTTCAACAGAGCCATGCGGCGCGCGAGCGCGAGACCGCGGTGCGGCCCGTCGCCGTCGCCGGCGTCGTAGTACTCGCCGCCCGCGAAGCGAGGGTCGACCCGCACGGTGTCCATCTGCACGGAGTTCAGCGCGATCTGGTCGGCCGTCGTGATCGGCGGAGCCGAGAGGATCGCGGCGCGCTCCACGCGGTCGGGGTGACCGACGGCCCACTCGATCGCGTGCATGCCGCCCATCGAGCCGCCGACCACGGCGTGCCAGCTGCCGATGCCGAGGCGATCGGCGAGCAGGGCCTGCGCGGCGACCTGGTCGCGGATCGTCAGGTACGGGAAGCGCGAGGCCCACTCGTACCCGTCGGGCGCGATGCTCGCGGGACCGGTCGAGCCCTGGCAGCCGCCGAGCATGTTCGGGGCGACCACGAAGAAGCGGTCGGTGTCGATCGCGGCACCGGGGCCGACGAGGTCGCTCCACCATCCGGCCGTGGGGTGCCCGGGCCCGGCGGCGCCGCGCACGTGGCTGTCGCCGGTGAGAGCGTGCAGGATCAGGACCGCGTTGTCTCTCGCGGCGGAGAGCTCGCCCCACGTCTCGAAGGCGAGGCGGAACGCCGGGAGGGACTCGCCGCTCTCGGTCTCGAACGCCCCGAACGCGGCGAAGCGGCGGTCGCCGACCGGGTCGCCGTCGCGCCAGGCGCCGGTCGCGGGGGGCCGGCCGAGGAGGGAGCGGGCGTCGGCCTCCGTCACCGGGGCCGAGGGCACCGTGTCTTCGGAGATCTGCCAGTCCATGGCATCCATTCTCCCCGGTGTCGGAGGGGTCGACCGGACTGTTACGGTCGCGGAGCGCGGCGACGGTGCTTGTCAAGATCCCGCTTCCTCCCGGGTGGGGTCGTCATGATCCCGGCATGGCGAACTTCCTCCTCCTTGCGGCCTCGAGCGACATCGGTCAGGCGACGGCGAAACGACTGCGGGACGCGGGACACCGCGTCGTGACCACCGCGCGGGATTCCTCGCGGATCGAACCCGACTTCACCCTGGATGCCACCGACTTCGACGCCGTGGACCGCGTCGTCGGCGAGGCGGGCGAGCTCGACGGCATCGCGGTGTTCGCGGGCTCGATGCTACTCAAGCCCGCGCACCTCACCTCTCGCGAGCAGTACGACGAGCTCATCGCCGCCTCGCTCACCACGGCGTTCGCCGCCGTCCGTGCGGCCGGATCGCACATGCGCGACGGGGGAGCGGTGGTGCTGGTGTCGTCGGCGGCGGCGCTGGCGGGGCTGCCGAACCACGACGGGATCGCCGCGGCGAAGGCCGGGGTGATCGGCCTGACCCTGTCGGCGGCGGCGAGCTACGCGGCGCACGGGCTGCGCGTGAACGCCGTGGCCCCGGGCCTCGTGCAGACGCGATTGACCGAGAAGCTCACCTCGAGCGACATGTCGCGCAAGGTGTCGGAGGCCATGCACCCCCTCGGGCGCCTCGGCGAGCCCGACGACGTGGCGCGCGCCGTGGAGTTCCTGCTCGCGCCCGAGAACGCCTGGATGACCGGCCAGGTGCTCGGCGTCGACGGGGGCCTGGGGAGCCTGCGCCCGCGGCAGAAGATCTGACGTCCGCCCCTCACGCGATTCACCCGGGAGACACGCGAACGCCCCGACCCGGAGGACCGGGGCGGGGCGTTCGGCGGGGGCGACTCAGGCGCGGGCGGCCTCGGACAGGCGGCGCGCGGCGGCGAGGGCCTGGTCGAGGTCGGCCGTGAGGTCGTCGATGTTCTCGAGACCCACCGACAGGCGCACCAGGCCCGGGGTCACGCCGGCGGTGAGCTGCTGCTCGGGCGTGAGCTGCGAGTGCGTGGTGGACGCCGGGTGGATGACCAGCGAGCGCACGTCGCCGATGTTGGCGAGGTGGCTGAACAGGCTCAGCGAGTTGACGAACTCGCGGCCCGCCTCGACGCCGCCCTTGAGCTCGAACGACAGCACCGCGCCCACGCCCTTCGGGGCGTAGGTGTTGGCCGCGGCGTACCACGGCGAGGTCGGCAGACCCGAGTAGTTCACGGTCGCGACGTCGGGGTGCGACTCGAGCCACTCCGCGATCTCCTGAGCGTTCTGCACGTGGCGCTCGATGCGCAGCGACAGGGTCTCGATGCCCTGGATGAGCTGCCACGCGCTCTGCGGCGAGATCGAGGCGCCGAGGTCGCGCAGCAGCTGCACGCGCGCCTTGATGATGTAGGCGAGGCCGTCGCCGACCGCCTGCGTGTAGACAGCGCCGTGGTACGAGGGGTCGGGGGTCGTCAGGCCCGGGAAGCGCTCGGAGTTCTCGGACCAGGGGAAGGTGCCGCCGTCGACGATGACGCCGCCGATGGTGGTGCCGTGCCCACCGAGGAACTTCGTCGCCGAATGGACGATGATGTCGGCGCCGTGCTCGAAGGGGCGGATGAGGTACGGCGTCGCGATCGTGTTGTCGACGATCAGCGGGACGCCCGCCTCGTGCGCGACGTCGGCGACGGAGCGGATGTCGAGCACGTTGATCTTGGGGTTGCCGATGGTCTCGGCGAAGAACAGCTTGGTGTTCGGGCGCACCGCGGCGCGCCACTCCTCGGGGTCGTCCTGGTTCTCGACGAAGGTCGTCTCGATGCCCAGCTTGGCGAGGGTGTACTTGAAGAGGTTGTACGTGCCGCCGTAGATCGAGCTCGACGAGACGATGTGGTCGCCGGCCTGCGCGATGTTGAGGACGGCGAAGGTCTCGGCCGCCTGGCCGCTGGCGACGAGGAGGGCGCCGGTGCCGCCCTCGAGGCCCGCGACGCGCTGCTCGACGACGTCCTGCGTGGGGTTCTGGATGCGCGTGTAGATGTTGCCGAACTCGGCCAGCGCGAACAGGTTCGCGGCGTGGTCGGCGTTGTCGAACACGTACGAGGTGGTCTGGTAGATCGGGGTCGCACGGGCCTTGGTCACCGGGTCGGGCTGCGCGCCCGTGTGGATCTGCTTGGTCTCGAAACGCCAGTTCTCGGGTGCCGACATGACTGCTCCTCAGCTTCGTCAGGCCGGGCGGTCGCCATGGCCTGCTGCGAGCGTAGGGACCGCCCCCGACACCGACAACCGGTGGGGACACGGGCCGTAACACCGCGCTTGGGCCCGGTGTCGGAGGGGACCGATAGCGTGGATGCCATGACACGACGCGCAGTGGTGACCGGGGGCAGTTCGGGTATCGGAGAGGCGACGGCGCGCCTCTTGCGCTCGCGCGGGTGGGAGGTCGTGGGCGTCGCCCGCCGCGCGGACCGCCTCGCGGCCCTCGAGGCCGAGACCGGGATCGTCGCGCACGCGGCCGACCTGACCGACGCCGCCGACATCGCCGGGTTGTCGAGCTGGCTGCGTGAGACCGGCGGACTCGACGCGCTCGTGCACGTCGCCGGAGGGGCGCGCGGCAGCGACCGCGTCGAGGACGGCGACCCCGAGGACTGGCGGTGGATGTTCGAGGCGAACGTGCTCTCGGGGCAGCGGCTCGTGGCATCCCTTCTTCCTCTCCTGCGCTCGGCCGCCGACGCCGGCGGCCACGCAGACCTGCTCTTCGTCACCTCGACCGCCGCGCAGACGGCCTACCCGGGCGGCGGCGGGTACAACGCGGCCAAGGCGGGCGAGGCGATGCTCGTGCACGCTCTGCGACAGGAGCTCAACGGCGAACCCCTGCGCGTCATCGAGATCGCCCCGGGCATGGTGCGCACCGAGGAGTTCAGCCTGAACCGCCTGGGCGGAGATCAGGATGCCGCCGACAAGCTGTACGAGGGCGTCGAGGCTCCGCTCCTGGCCGAGGACGTCGCCGACGTCATCGCGTACGCCCTCGATGCACCCGGCCACGTGAACCTCGACCTGGTCACTCTGCGTCCCGTGGCTCAGTCCGCCCAGCACCTGCTCGCGCGCGGGCCCCTGACGACGCGCTGACCCCGGGGTGATCGCGCAGCGGTCGTTCCGCGCGCAGTCGGACCGGTCGCGGGTCAGCCCACGTCTCCGCGCGCGGCGGCGGCAGCGACCCGCAGTCGGACCGGTCGCGGGTCAGCCCACGTCTCCGCGCGCGGCGGCGGCGACCTCGCCCTCCGCGGCGTCCGCGAACGCGACCTTGGGGACGAAGAACAGCAGCACGGCGGCGAGCACACCGCCCGCGCTGCAGATGACCCACACGGTGACGTAGCCCGCGAACGGCGCGGCCGTTCCGATCGCCGCGCCCGCGCCCCCGGCCAGCACCACGCCGAAGATCGCGGACGAGAGGGTGCCGCCCATCGTCTTGGTCGTGTTGGTCATCGCCGAGGCCACGCCCGTCTGTCCGCGCGGGGCCGCCGCGGCGGCGGCGGCGGGCATCGCGGCGATCAGGGCACCCGCGCCGAGGCCGGCGACACCGAGGCTCAGCAGCACCTGCCACAGCTCGTCGTGCAGGGGGAGCAGCAGGGCGTATCCGACACCGACGAGCGCCGCGGCCCCGATGAGCATGACGCGCGGGCTCGCGCGTCGCGAGGTGACGGCGAAGAGCACGGCGCCGACGATCAGCGAGACCAGGTAGGCGCCGACCACGTTCGAGCGCTGCGTCGCATCGAGGCCCAGGCCGTAGCCGAGAGAGGGATCCGTCCCGGCGTAGGTGACGAGCGGCCCCTGCGCCCCGAGCAGGCTGGTTCCGACGAGGAAGGCCGTGAACTGCACGGGCCACATCTCGGGACGACGGAGCATGCGGATGTCGATGGCCGGATCGGGCTGGCGCAGCTCATAGCGCACGAACACCGCGACGAGGAGCACGCCGCCCACCAGGAGGCCGCCGATGACGAGCGGGCCCGGGCCCGCCGGCAGGCGCACGAACGACAGAGCCCCGGTGATCAACAGCAGGGCGCCGGCGAGGATGACGAAGCCGCCGATGTCGAGGCGGCGCGGTTCGCTCGAGCGCTCGGACTCGGGCACCCCGAGCCAGATCGCGACACTGATGAGGGTCACCACGATGGCGGGGATCGCCAGAGAGAGCTGCAGGTCGCCCCCGCTCGCGGCGAAGAGGCGACCGGCGGCCAGGGCGCCGAGGATGCCGCCGGCCTGGAGGCCGACGACGAGCAGTCCGGCGGCCCGGCGCGTCTGGGACACTCCGTGCTGGCGGCGGCGCCCGCGGTCGAAGATCAGGGCGATCTCGAGGGGGAGCCAGACGACGTAGAAGCCCTGGAAGGCCCACGCGACGAGGAAGGCGGCGAACGAATCGGCGAACACGAGCGCCCAGCTCGCGAGCGCCGTGGCGAGCGCGGAGAAGAGCAGGATGCGCTTGTGCCCGAACATGTCGCCGAGCTTGGCCAGGACGGGGAGGACCAGGGCGGACACGAGGAGCTGGGCCGCCTCGAACCAGTTGATGTCCGCGTCGCGGATCCCGAGGTGCGTGACGACCTCGGGAAACAGGGGGATGTAGAACCCCTGGAGGATGCCGCTGGCCACCTCCACGAGAACGAACCAGCCGATGAGACCCGCGGTCACCCCGAGCGCGGAGCTGCGCAGCCGGGCGACCGCGCCGGAGACGCGCGACATGGCGCGAGAGTAGCACCGCGGGCACCGGGGCCGACGACGCGGGGGGACGAGGCGCGGAGCGCGAGCCGGGCGCCGTTCGCCGTCGCGATGCGGCAGCTGAGGCGGAGCGTGCTACGTTCACTCGTAAACGTGCAAAAAAGGAGCTGGCGCGAATGGAGTGGGACGCGCGGGCCGTGGCGATGGACGGAGCGGGATTGCGTGACGGCATGACCGCCGCCGAGATGGTGGCACGGTTCGCCCGACTCAACGAGATGCCGACCGCCGATGCCCTGCGCGAGTTCGCCGACCCCGGTTCCCCGACTCCGACCTTACGCGCTCGGATCGTCTCCGCCCGGCTTGCCGACGAATCCCGCTTTCTCGCGGGCGGTCGATCGGAGTCGCACCTCGACGTGATGTTCGACCGCTGGCTGCGCGCGCACGGGATGATCCCGCATCGCGGCGTGGCCTGGGGTCGGGTGAGCACGCTCGGGCCGTACTCCCGACTCGTCCTGACGCTCGCGGCCATCATGCGCGTGGGGACGCGTGCAGCCCTGGTGCGTCTCGACCACGACGTGCGTCGGGTCACTCGGGCCCTCGAGGAGGAGGGATGCGAGGCGGCGTTCGAGCAGTTCCATCGCGATGCGCGCGCGTTCGCTCACCCGTCGTTCCCGCGCGTGCAGGCGGGGGTGCTCGTGAGTCCGGTGCGCGGTTGGCGATGGAGCGAGCGGGAGCGCTTCTCGCGTCTGCTGAACCGGCACGGCCTCCGCGCGCGCTCGGGCTTGGCGGAGGACCAGTGCCACATCGACGCGGGGGCTCCGCTCGTCATCTGGAACCCCCGTCTCGTGACCCTGCCCGTCGGCGAGACGCCCGTGACCGTCGTGGATCTGCGGGTGATGGCGCGGTCCTGAGCGCGCTCGCCGCGAGGCGACGTCGGCGCCCCGCGTCGCCCCGGAGGCCCGGGTGGGAACCCGTGGCGGGAAGCGGTTCTCAGTGTGTTAGTTTCTGCTTGTAAACGAGTAAAAAGCAGGAGCACCCGTGTTGAGCAGCGTTACTGCCCCCCGTGAGTCCGAGACCCCGATGTCGCCGGAGCGTCTCGCCCGGGAGAACCTGCCTCTGGCGAAGTACCTCGCCGTCGAGAAGGCGCGCAGCGCGCAGCACGTCGATCTCGACGATCTCCTCTCGGCGGCCTACCTGGGACTGGCCACCGCGTCGATGGAGTACGAGCCCGCCCGCGGCATCCCGTTCGGCGCCTACGCGCGAACGAAGATCACGTGGGCGATCCTCAACGAGATGCGCGCCGCCGACCCGGCGGGGGAGCGCAGTCGCGAGAAGATCGAGCGCGTGCGCGTCGCCGACGAGCTCGTGCGGGTGCGAACCGGTCGGGCCGCGAGCGTGGCCGAGCTGGCCGCCGAGTCGGGTCTCGACGCCGAGGTCGTGGTGAAGATGCGGGTCCTCGACGAGATGGTCCGCACCGGGACGAGCTTCGAGGTGCAGTTCGAGGGCGACGACTCCCGTCAGATCGCCGACCTCACCGACAGCGTCATCCTGCCCGAGCACGCCGTCGAGCAGGCCGAGAAGCAGCGCATGCTCGAGCGCATCGTCGACGCCCTTCCCGACCAGATGCGCCAGGTCATCCGCGGGGTCTACCTCGACGAGCGGATGGTCAAGGACGTCGCCGAGGATCTCGCGGTCAGCCACGCCTACGTCTCGAAGCTCCGACGGATCGGCCTCGGACTCATGCGCGAGGCTCTCGACGCGTGGGAGAACGGCACGACGCCCGATCGATCGACGAGCACGAAGGCCGCCTTCTTCGACGGCGTCTTCGGTTCCGCACCCGTGCCGCCGCGCCGCGCCTCGAAGGCCGCTGGGTCGGCGAGCGTGGATCTGACGGGACTGGCGCTGCCGGCCTGACCCGATCGGCGGGATGCCGCCGAGCCGGCGGCCCCGCGGAGTTCTTCGGACACCACGGTTACGCACCGCTCGCCCCGTCGCGATGGTGGGGGGTGCGGGGCCACGGACGGCCCCGCTTCGAAAACCCCATCCACGGAGGAACAACATGGGTCTTCAGATCGCAACCAACGTCGGCGCCCTCAACGCGTACCGCAACCTGTCGGCGAACCAGAACAACGTGTCGAAGTCGCTCGAGAAGCTCTCGAGCGGTCAGCGCATCAACCGTGCGGCCGACGACGCCGCCGGCCTCGCCATCTCCGAGGGCCTGCGCTCGCAGGTCAACGGCCTGAACGTCGCCGCGCGCAACGCCCAGGACGGCATCTCGGTCATCCAGACCGCGGAAGGCGCCCTGACCCAGGTCCACTCGATCCTGCAGCGCGTGCGCGACCTCGCGGTGCAGGCGGGCAACGACTCGAACAACGCCGATTCGCGCACGGCCATCAAGACCGAGATCACGGCCCTCGGCGACGAGCTCACCCGTGTCGCTGCCAGCACGAACTTCAACGGCATCAAGCTGCTGAACAGCGGTGACACCCTGACCTTCCAGGTCGGCGCGGGCTCGACCGACACCGAGGACCAGATCGGCGTCAAGCTGACGAACTTCTCCGACCTGGGCGCGGACATCGCGGCGCTCTCGGTCGACTCGGCAGCGAACGCGCTGACCTCGATCAAGGCGATCGACACGGAGATCACCAACGTGTCGACGGCTCGCGCCGGACTCGGTGCGGCGCAGAACCGCTTCGAGTCGACCATCAACTCGCTGCAGGTCTCGGCCGAGAACCTGTCCGCAGCGAAGAGCCGCATCGTCGACACCGACATGGCGGCCGAGATGGTGAAGTACACGGCCTCGAACATCCTGGCTCAGGCGGGCACCGCGATGCTCGCCCAGGCCAACCAGTCGGGCCAGGGCGTCCTGCAGCTCCTGCGCTGATCCGCAGCGCTGAGGCGCCGGCGACGCCCGGGCGGGGGTTCCTCTCGCCCGGGCGTCGCTTCACCCGGGATCGCCGCACAGACGGAAGACGAAGGACACCATGAACATCGACGGTCTGGCATCCGGTCTGAAGACCAAAGACGTCATCGACGCGCTGATGAGCGTCTCGGCGATCCCCAAGACCCTGGTGACGAACAAGATCACCGACCGCACCACCGTCATCAGCAACCTGCAGTCCTTGAACACCTCGCTGCAGAGCCTGGCCGACAAGGCGAAGACCGCGGCATCGGCGACCTCGCTCGCGCGCTTCACGGCGACGAGCTCGACCGACGCCGTCGTCGTCACGGCGGGCGACAAGGCCCGCGCGTTCTCGACCGCCGTCGTGGTCGACGCCCTCGCCGTCGCCCACGCCGTCGTGACCGCTCCCGGTGCAGCCGATGCCTTCGCCGGACCGTTCACGCTCGTCGCCGCCGACGGCACGGCGACCGAGATCTCGCCGACCGGCAGCGCGCCGGGCGATCTGGCCGCCGCGATCAACGCCGCAGGCGCGGGCGTCACCGCGACCGTGGTGCCCGGCGGCCGCGGAGCCGACGGCCAGCAGCTGTCGCGCGTGCAGATCACCGCGAGCACGACCGGGGCGGATGCCGCCTTCACCCTGCACCGCGGCAGTGCCGCCGACGTCGCCGCCGGATCCGGGGTCGACGTCGCGACCGAGACGGGCGCGGCGATCGTCGGGAAGGGGACGGATGCCGTCATCCGCCTGTTCGCGGGCACCGCCGCCGAGCAGAAGGTCACCAGCTCCACCAACACGTTCACCGGCATCGGCGAGGGCATCGACCTCACCGTGCGCGCCGTGTCGGCGCAGCCCGTGACGATCACGGTGGCCGCCGACGTCAAAGCCCGGTCCGACACCGCGGCCGCGTTCGTCAAGGACATCGCGGCCCTGCTGACGCGCATCGACAACGGGTCGAAAGCCACCGTCGCCGCCCCGGGCGCCGCGACGACGCTCGGCGTGTTCACCGGAGACAGCACGGTGCGCGCCCTGCGCGGTGCGCTCGCCGACGCCGTGCAGAGCCCCGTCGACGGGGTCTCTCCCTCGACGATCGGCATCCGCGTCGACAAAACCGGGGCGCTCACCTTCGACCAGGACGCCTTCACCGCGGCGATGACGGCCGATCCCGCCCGCACGCAGGCCCTTTTCTCCGCCGTCTCGGATCGCGTCCAGGCGGCCACCGCGCGGTACTCCGACAAGTACGACGGACTGCTGACGCAGCGGATCACCGGTCAGCAGACGGAGGTCAAGACGCTGCAGCAGCAGGTGGAGCGCATGGACCTCCGTCTCGACATGCGGCGCGCCACGCTCGAGCGCACGTACTCCGCGATGGAGGTGCGCCTGTCAGGACTGCAGTCGCAGTCGTCGTGGCTCACCTCGCAGCTCGCCGCCCTCACCCCGTCGTCGAAGTAACCGCGAACAGGAGACAGAACGATGCCCGCCACCACCCTCGCCCGTGCGCAGCAGGAGTACCTCGAGCAGCAGGTCTCGTCCGCGACCCCCGAGCGTCTGGTCACCATGCTGTACGACCGGCTGCTCGTCGATGTCGAACGCGCGCGCGTCGCCCAGTCCGCCGGTGACTGGCCCTCGGCCGGCACCTACCTCACGCACGCCCAGGCGATCATCGCCGAACTCAGCGGCTCGCTCGACGCGAGCTGGGACGGGTCCGACGGGCTGCGCGGGCTCTACACCTACATCACGGGCCGGCTCATCGTGGCCAACGTCAGCCGGGACGAAGCGGCGACCGAGGAGTGCGCGACCCTGATCGCCCCGCTCCGCGACGCCTGGCACGCCGCGGCCGCCTCCCTCACGGTCTCGTGACCCCCTCGTGACCGACGACGCCGCGGCCTGGGCCGCACTCCTCGACACCTTCGAGCGCGCCATCGACGGCGGGAACGAGTGCATCCCCGAGGCCTTCGCGCGGCCCGCCGGCCCCCCGCCGGAGCACCTCGTCGCTCGCGCGCGGGCGATCCTCGAGCGGCAGCTCCGCGAGATCGAAGCGCTCGGCATCGCCCGCGCCGAGGTCGCGCGCGAGCTCGCGACCCTTCGACGGATCCCCCCGACGCAGACGAGAGGACCCGTCTACCTCGACGTGCGCGGGTGACCCGGTCCCTCCGCGCCCGTCAGGGCCGTGGCAGGGCGGGGCGGCATCCCTCCGCATCCGAGGCGGGAGGTTACGCCGGGTCGCCGGCGTCGCGATAGTCGGGGCCGAGCACGGATCGCTCACCGCCTGGCCACGGATCGGCTCGCTTTCGACCGGAGTGCCGCGTGCTCGAATCCGTCACCTCAACCGCCCTGTCCAGCGCCCTCGACGCGCTGTCGATCCGGCAGCGTGCGATCGCCGAGAACATCTCGAACGTCAACACTCCCGACTACCACGCCAAGCGCGTGTCGTTCGAGGACCGGCTCAAGAGCGCCGTCGAGCAGGGCTCCGGACGCGCCGAGGCGATCGTGCAGCGATCGCTCGAGCCCACCCGTCTCAACGGCAACAACGTCAACCTCGACACCGAGACGATGTCGAACATCGACACGGTGCTGCGCTACCAGTTCGCCGCCCAAGCGCTCAGCGGCCAGGCGGCATCCATCACCAAGGCGATCGGGCAGGCCTCCGCATGAGCTTCGACGCGATCGGCATCGCGGGAACGGGCCTGACGGCCCACCGCAAGTGGTTGGACGCCATCAGCGACAACATCGCCAACGTCAACACCGCCACCCCCGCGGGCCAGGACATGTTCCGCGAGAAGTACGTCACCGTGGCCGAGGGGAGTCGGACACCCGGCGTCTACGTCACGGGCGTGCGCGACTCCACGGCGGAAGGGCGTCTCGTCTACGAACCCGAGCACCCCTACGCCGACGAGAACGGCTACGTCCAGTACCCGAACGTCGACCTCGGCGATCAGATGAGCATGCTGATCCTCGCCCAGCGCGGCTACCAGGCGAACGCCGCCGTCATCGACCGCGCCAAGACCAGTTACGAAGCGGCCCTGCAGATCGGACGAAGCTGATGAGCCTCCCCCTCGCCCCGATCGCAGCCGCGGGCGTGACGCCCCTGAGCCCGTTGAGCTTCGAGCAGACCGCCGCCCCGGCCGCGGCCGGCGTGGGCGGAGCGTCCTTCGCGACCTCGCTCGCCTCCGCGGTCGAGAACCTGCAGCAGCTCCAGTCGACCTCCAACGACCTCGCCGTGCAGGCCGTCACCGGAGACCTCGACGACATCCACAAGGCCACGCTGGCCTCGGCGCGCGCCGGCGTCACGCTCGACCTGATGGTGGCCGTCCGAGATCGCGGAGTCGCCGCGTTCAACGACGTCATGCGGATGCAGGCCTGACCGTGCCGCGCCTGCTCACGAGCTCGTTCGACCGTCTCAAGAAAATCGTCGCGGGCTTCACCGTCGCCCAGCGCACGATCGCCGTGATCGGCGCCGCCCTGCTCGTCATGGGCGTCATCGCCCTGGGCAGCTGGCTCACGAAACCGCAGATGAGTCCGCTGTTCACCGGGCTCAGCCCGAGCGACGCGTCCGCCGTCGTCGAGCAGCTGAAGTCGGCGGGGGTCAGCTACGAACTGACCGAGGGCGGCGCGACGGTCCTCGTCCCCGACGCACAGGTCTACCCGCAGCGCCTGGCGGCCGCGGCCGCGGGCCTGCCCACCGAGAACACCGGCGGCTACACCCTCCTCGACAAGATGGGGGTGACCGCGAGCGAGTTCCAGCAGTCGGTGACCTACAAGCGCGCGATCGAAGGCGAGCTCGCGGCGACGATCGGCGCGATGTCGGGTGTCACCGCGGCATCCGTGCAATTGGCCATTCCCGAGCAGAGCGTCTTCGTCGCCGACAAGCAGCACCCCACGGCATCCGTCTTCCTCAAGACCCAGGGCGGAGCGAGTCTCGACGACGACCAGATCGCCGCGATCGTGCACCTGACCAGCGCCTCCATCCCGGGTATGACGCCCGAGGATGTCGCGGTGACCGACCAGTCGGGGCGCGTCCTCGCCGCCGTGGGACAGGGCCTCACCGGCTCCGCCAGCACGCAGGCCTCCGACCACGAGGCCAAGGTGGCGGGCGCGGTGACCAAGATGCTCGAGACCATCGTGGGACCCGGCAACGCCACCGTCAGCGTCAGCGCCGACGTCGCCAACTCGACGTCCGAGCGCATGGACGAGAAGTACACCGCGCCCGAGGGAGGCGTGATGACGAACGAGCAGACCCGCACGCAGACCTCGACGGGCGGACAGGCGGGGGGAACCGGGGTACTCGGTCCCGACAACATCGCCGTGCCCAGCACCGGCGGTTCGGGGTCGTTCCAATCCGAGGAATCCACGCGGAACAACGCCGTCAACAAGACGACCGAGAAGACGACCACCCCGGCCGGGGAGGTCACCCGCCAGACCGTCAGCATCGCGCTCGACCGCGGATCGGTGCAGGGGGTGACCGCCGAACAGGTGCAGGCGCTCGTCTCCAACGCGGCCGGGATCAACACCGCGCGCGGCGACACGGTGACCGTGGAGTTCGTCGACTTCAGTCAGAGCGCCGCCGCGACCGCGGCCGCAGCCCTCCAGGCCGCGGAGGAAGAGAAGGCCGCGCGGGTGCAGTCGGAGCTCGTGCGCGCCGCCATCATCGGCGGGTCGATCGTGCTCGCCGCCGTCATCGTCGTCATCGCTCTGCTGGCCCGGCGCCGGATGAAGCGTCGCACCCTCTACACCGAGGACGGACCCATCGAGTACTTCGCGTCGATGACCGAGACCGAGGAGCAGAAGCTCAAGACCCTCAAGGGCCTCGCCGAGCCGATCGCCCTCCCCGCCGCCCCGCCGACCAAGGTCCTCCCCACGCTGCTCGACATCGAGGAAGAACCCGAGGCCCCGCAGGTCCTGGTCGAGCAGCGCCGACGCGAGGTCGAGCAGTTGGCCAAGAGCGACCCGCAGAACGCCGCGAAGGCCCTCGCCAACATGATGGACGAGGCGATGGCATGAGCCTGCTCGACGCGCGCCCCGAGGCGGCCGCCGAGGTCGCGCCCACCGCCGTGACCGAGGTGCTCCCCGTCGCGCGCACCCCGCTCTCGGGGCTGCGCAAAGCCGCGATCGTCATGCTCAACATGGATCGCGAGACCAGCGCCGAGGTGCTGCGCCACCTGGGCGAGGCACGCGCCGAGCTGCTGGCGGGCGAGCTCGCCCAGCTGGGCAGCGTCGACACCGCCGCGACCGCGGACGCTCTCGCGGACTTCCGCCGCATCGCCTCGGGCAGATCGCTCATGAGTCGCGGGGGCGAGCAGTTCGCGACCGGACTGCTCGAGACGGCGTTCGGTCGCGAGAAGGCGGTGGGAATGGTCGGTCGCGTCCTGTCGCAGGGGGTGGTGTCGTTCGACTTCCTCAACGCCGCCGACCCGACGCAGCTGGCCACGATCCTCGACGGCGAGATGCCGACCACCGTCGCCGTGGTGCTGGCGAACCTGCGGGCCGACCGGGCGGCGGCCGTGCTGGCTGCCCTGCAGGATCCTCTGCGCACCGACGTCGCCCAGGCGATCGCGGAGCTCGGCGTCGCCTCGCAGGAGGCGATCACCGTCGTCGCCGAGTCGCTGCGCGCGCGCACGGGAGTGTTCGGCATCCGGGAGGCGCACGAGGCGATCGGCGGGGTCCAACCGCTGGTGGACATCATCAACCGATCCGACACCGCCCTCGAGAAGGCGCTGCTCGCCGGGCTCGAAGACCGCGATCACGTGCTCGCCGAGGAGGTGCGCAGTCGGATGCTGACCTTCGCCGACATCGCCCGACTCGAGGACCGCGACGCCCAACGCGTGCTGCGCGGGATCGACCTGCGGGTCCTCGCCCTCGCGCTGAAGGGCGCCGACGAGCAGATCGGCGAGGTCATCCGCCGCAACATGACCGAGCGCAACCGCGAGAACCTCGAGGAGGAGACGCGAGCGCTGGGGCCCGTCCGCATGCGTCAGGTCGACGAGGCGCGCGCCGAGGTCGTGCGCGTCATCCGCGAACTCGAAGCCGCCGAGGAGATCACCCTCTCGCGCGAGGACGACGACGAGCTCATCGAGTGACCGGCACCCCGATCGCCCTCCCCGGTGGCGGTCGGTTACCGCGACGCCGTCGCGTCGCGATAGTCCGGGGAGAGCACGGATAGCTCGTCGACTTGGCCACGGATCGGCTTCGCCACAACCGCAGGGTGACCGCCGTGTCCGAGTCCGTCTTCACGCCGCTGGTGCTGCCGCGCGTGGGCGAGGAGCGAACCGACGCTCGGACCGTCGCCGACAAGGCGCGTGCGCGGGGCTACGCCGACGGCTTCGCCGAGGGCCGGCGCGAGGCGCGGGCCGAGCTCGAACGCGAGCGTCTCGAGGCGGATGAGCGATTCGCCGCGCGCGAGGCCGCGGCGCAGGCTGCCCACCGGGCGGCGCTGTCGGGCCTGGGCGAGGCGCGGGCCCGTCTCGAGGACGGGATCGCCGCGATCGTGGCATCCGATCTGCGACGCCTCGAGGAGCTCGCGGTCGAGATGGCGGCCGCGATCCTCGGTGCGGAGATGTCGGATGCCGCCCGCTCGGCGGCGCATGCCGTGCGCCGGGCCGCGGCGCAGACCCCTCGGTCGACCTGGGTGCGCGTGCGTCTCAACGAGCGCGACGTGCGCACGCTCGGCACGCTCGTGGGCCCGTCCCTCCCGGAGGGGGTCGAGGTCGTGGTGGGAGCAGACGTCGACCCCGGGGGAGCGGTCGTGCGGATCGCGCACGGAAGCGTCGACACGCGGGTCGCCGCCGCGCTGGAGCGGGCGCGCGCGGCCCTCTCGATCGACGAGAACGTCGAGGAAGCGCCGTGAGCGCCCCGCGCGGTCGCTGGGAGCGCGCGCTCGCCGCGACGCGGCCGCAGCGTTCCGGCGTCGTGAAGGCCGTGGTGGGCCTCGGCATCGAGGCGCTCGGGGTTCCCGCGGCCGTCGGTGATCGCGTGAGCATCGAGACCTCCGGCGCTCGTGAGATCGATGCCGAGGTGGTCGCCGTCGACGGCGAGGCCGTGCGCTGCATGCCCATGGGGCCGATGTCCGGCATCCGCGTGGGGGCTCCCGTGCGGCACTCGGGCGCGGCGCTGAGGGTACCGACCGGACGGGCACTGCTGGGGCGCGTCCTGGACGGCCTCGGGCGCCCTCTCGACGGCCGCGGTCCGCTCGTCGGCGCCCCCCTCGTCCCGCTGGCGAACTCGGCTCCCAGCGTCATCGGGCGGCAGCGCATCGATCGGCAGCTGGGGCTGGGCGTCCGCGCACTCGACACGATGACCCCCGTCGGTGTGGGGCAGCGTCTCGGGCTGTTCGCGGGCTCGGGCGTCGGCAAGTCGTCGCTCATGTCGATGATCGCGCGCGGCTCGACCGCCGACGCGACGGTGATCGCCCTCGTGGGGGAGCGCGGACGCGAGGTCCGGGAGTTCCTCGAGGACGATCTCGGGCCCGAGGGTCTCGCTCGCGCGGTGGTCGTGGTGGCCACCTCGGATCAGCCGGCGATGGCGCGTCTTCGGTCGGCGTTCGTCGCGACCCGCATCGCGGAGCAGTTCCGCGACGACGGCCTCGACGTGGTGCTGATGATGGACTCGCTCACCCGTGTCGCGATGGCGCAGCGCGAGATCGGGCTGTCGGCGGGGGAGCCGCCCGCGACCCGCGGGTATCCGCCCTCGACCTTCTCGGTCCTGGCGGGGCTGCTGGAGCGCGCGGGCACCGGCAGCGTCGGATCGATCACCGGCTTGTACACGGTGCTCGTCGATGGCGACGACCACAACGAACCCGTCGCCGACGCCGCGCGCGGCATCCTGGACGGGCACGTGGTGCTCGACCGGGGCCTCGCCGTGCGCGGTCATTTCCCCGCGATCGACGTGCTGGGCTCGGTGTCGCGCGTGGTCTCGAAGGTGACGACGCCCGAGCAGCGAGAGACCGCGATCGTCCTGCGCCGCGTGCTGGCCGCCCGTCGGCAGGCCGACGACCTCATCGACATCGGGGCGTACAAGGCGGGGGCCAACCCCCTCGTCGATGCCGCTCTCGCGCACCGGAGCGCGATCGACGGGTTCCTCACCCAGCGCATGGACGATCTGACCGCGGCCGACGACTCCTGGCGGCGTTTGGCCGCACTGACGACCACCTTCGGAGGACTGTCATGACGTTCCCCCTTTCCGGCCTGCTGCGTGTGCGCGGGGTCCAGGAGCGCGCCGCCGCCGAGTCGTCGTCCCTCGCCCGTTCCGAGGCCGTCGCCGCGGAGACGGCGGTCGAGCAGGCCGAGTCGAGCCTGAGCGAGGTCACCACCGCGATCGACGACGCCGCGACCCTTCTCGCGTTGGCCGCCGCGCGCTCGTCGGGTCAGGCGGCGCTCGCCGACCTGCGGACGCTGGCCCGCCTGCGCCGGGAGGCCGCGGAGGCCGCGTCGGCCGCGCACGTGGAGGCGCGTCGGGAGCTCAAGGGGCTCGAGCGCCTCGAGGCCGCGCACCTCGAGAGCGAGCTCGCGCGGGAGCGCCGGGCCGAGCAGAGCACCCTCGACGAGATGGCCGTGGTCCGCGCCGCGCGCGATGAGGGGAGTGCCGCGTGAGCGTTCCTCTCCTCGCCGTGGCGAGCACCACCGCGCCGGCGCGAGCGATGCGAGCGACGGGCGATCCGGCGACCGGGGCGCGCTTCGGCGACGCGCTCTCGCACGCCGCCCGCTCACTGGCCGCGGGCGACGGCGATCCCGCCGCCGCGTCGAGTGTCGAGAGCGCCGAGATCCCCGTGGCGGGGCCTTCGGCCGACGCGTCCGTTTCGGGCGGGGACGATCCGACCTCCGCTGACGAATGCTCGTCGAAGGGTCCGGATGCCGGGAGCCCCGCGCCCGTGATGATGACGGTGATGCCCTTCCCGGCGCCGCCGACGACGCCGGCGAGCGGGGAACCGCGAGCCGCGGCCGAGGCGCCGGACGCGCTGCCGCTCGTTCCCGCGCCGGAGACGGCGCCGGCCGCCGCGGCGGGGGAGACGATCGCCCTCCGCGCCCTGGCGGAGGCGCCGCTGAGCCCGGCCGCGGCGGAGGCGCCGTTGAGCCCGGCCGCTGCGCCCGCCGTCCTGTCGAGCGCCGGTCCGGCTCCCGGCGCCCGGGACGACGCCCCGTCGGTTCTGCCTCCCCTCGACGGGCCCGGGGCCGATCGCGTCGCCGCGGCCGTCGCTGCCTCATCGGCGCGCCCCGGGGCGACCGGCGGGGCACCCGTCGCCTTGCCGACGGGGGGAGTCCCCGCCGCTCCCTCGCCGACGGGGGGAGTCCCCGCCGCTCCCTCGCCCACTCCGGGCACGGCTCCCGCGAGCTCCACTCTCGCGCCCCCCACCGTCCCGGCCGTCCTCGATGCCCCCGCTGCGGCTGCGGGAACGGCGAGCGCCGCGCCCGCCGCTTCCGGCCCGGACGATGCCTCCCCGGCCGGTGCCGCCCTGCCCACCGGTGCCGCCCTGCCCGCGGGTGCCGCCCTGCCGGCCGGTTTCGCCCTGCCGGCCGGTGCGGCCTTGCCCGCCGGTGCCGCCCCCGCTTCGCCGTCGGCACGACACGTGCCGTCGGCACCGGCGACCGTCGCCACGACCGGGGTCGACACGGCGGCCCCCGTGCCGGCATCCGTCCCCCTCGCCCCGTCCGCTCCGGTCGAAACCGCTGCCGCGACGGCGACCCAGCGCTCGATCGCCGCGCAGGTCGCGCCCGCCGTCGTGCACATCGCTCAGCGCGCCCCGGGTGTCCACCAGATCACCCTGACGGTCAGCCCCGACTCCACCGGGCCGGTGACCGTCCGCGCCCGCATCGGCTCGGGGGGAGAGGTGCGCATCGACCTCACCGGAGCGACCGAGGCCGGCCGAGACGCGCTGCGCGTCATGATCGCCGACCTGCGCCGCGACCTCGCGAGCGTCATGCCGCACGCCCACCTGAGCGTCGGATCCGGTCCCACCGCCGATACCGGCGCGGGGGACCGCGGCGCCCCCGGTGGTGACGGCTCCCTCGCCGATCAGGCCGGGCGCGGGCGCGAGCCCCGCCCCGACGCCGCCGGGTCGTCCGCACCCGCCCGCACCCGTCCCCCGTCCGCGCCCTCCGTCGCCCTGACCGGCGGCGGGCTCGACATCGTCGTCTGAGAGGACCCCCATGCCCGTCACCCCGATCACCGGCGCACCCGCCCCGATCCCGGCGAACACCGCGACCGCCACGGCCGCCACCAGCGCGCCGAAGAAGGTCCTCGACAGCGAGGTGTTCATGAAGCTTCTGGTCACCCAGCTGACGAACCAGGACCCGTCCACCCCGATGGACACCAACCAGATGATCTCGCAGACCACCCAACTGGCCATGATGGAGCAACTCACGGCGATGAGTCGCACCTCCACCGAGGCCTTCGCCCTCGACATGCGCCAGGCCGCTTCGGCCCTCATCGGCAAGCAGGCCGACTACCTCGACGCCAAGGGCGTCGCCGTCACCGGGATCGTGACCAAGGTGAGCTTCGACGGCCCGGTCCCGCAGGTCACCATCGGCGACGCGACGGTCGCTCTCGATGACATCACCTCCCTCGCCACCGCACCCACCCGCACGTCCGCCTGACCACCCCCACGAAAGAGACCTCCATGCTCCGTTCCCTCTCGTCCGGCATCTCCGGACTCCGCGCGCACCAGACCATGCTCGACGCCACGGGCAACAACATCGCCAACGTCAACACCGCCGGCTTCAAGGGCGCCTCGGTGCTCTTCCAGGACACGCTCTCGCAGGCGGTCGGCCAGGCCGCGATCCCCGGCGCCGACACCGGCGGTCGCAACCCCGCCCAGGTCGGGCTGGGCGTGCAGGTCGCCGGCATCCGCACCAACTTCAGTCAGGGCGCGGCGCAGACCACCGGCCGCGGGGGCGACCTGATGATCCAGGGCGACGGCTTCTTCGCGGTGCGCTCGGGCGGGGAGACCCTCTACACGCGGGCCGGAGGCTTCGGCTTCGACGCCGCCGGCAACATGGTCACCGCCGACGGGTCGTTCGTGCAGGGGTGGACCGCTCAGAACGGTGTCGTGGGCATGGGGCAGGCGGCGGGCACCATCTCGCTGCCGCAGGGGGCGGTCTCGCCGGCCCGAGAGACGACAGCGGCGACGGTGACCGGCAACCTCCCCTCGTCCGCCGCCGTGGGCGAGAAGATCGTCCGCGACATCGCGGTGCACGACGCCCAGGGCGCCACCACCTCGCTCAGCCTCACCTTCACCCGCACCGCGACGGGGTGGGACGTCACCGAGCCCGCGAGCGGCGCCACCGGCACCCTCGCGTTCGTCGACGGCCGCCAGCCCACGGGGCTCACCCTGAACGCCCGCGACATCCGGGTCGATCTCACGTCGGTCACCGGCTTCGCCGACATGAGCACGGTCGCGATCACCTCGCAGGACGGTGCCGCCGCCGGCACCCTGCAGTCGTACTCCATCACCGGGGACGGCTCGATCATCGGAACCTTCTCAAACGGGCGCACCGAGACCCTGGCGAAGGTCGCGATGGTCACCTTCGCCAACGCGGAGGGTCTCGAGAAGGTCGGGGGCACCGCCTTCCGGGCCACCGTCAACAGCGGCGGCGCCCAGATCGGCGAGGCCGGACAGGCCGGCTTCGGCAAGCTCGTCTCGGGCTCGCTCGAGATGAGCAACGTCGACCTGTCGCAGGAATTCACCAACCTCATCGTCGCCCAGCGCGGCTTCCAGGCGAGCGCCCGCATCATCACGACGAGCGACGAAGTGCTGCAGGAACTCACCAACCTCAAGCGCTGACCCCACGGCGCCCGACGACGCGGCCCACCCGAGTTACCCGCGGTGGGCCGCGTCGCGATAGTCGGGGGCGTCCCCTCACCCATCGACCGGAGACCCCTCGATGATCACCCTCACCCGTCTCGACCACACGCGATTCGCGGTGAACCCGGATCTGATCGAGCGGGTGCACGAGTCGCCCGACACGACCCTGCACATGGTCGACGGTCGCGTCTACAACGTCGAGGAGAGCCTCGACGACCTCGTCGACCTCATCGTCGCCTACCGCGCGCGCGTCCTCGCCGCGGCATCCGCTCTCTCGGCGCGCTCGGAGCTCTGAGATGGACATCGCTTTCGTCGTCGGGGTCGTGGTGGCCTTCGGCGCGCTGTACGCCATGATCACGATGGAGGGCGCTCACCTGAGCGCGCTCCTGCTGCCGGCCCCGATGATCCTCGTGCTCGGCTCGACCATCGGCGTCGGCATCGCCAGCCACACCCTGCGCGACGCCATGGCGGCGTTCGGTTCGCTCGGCCGGATGGTGCGCGGTCCACGGTCAGCGCCCGCGGCCGTCATCCCGATCCTCGTCGCCTACGCCGAGAAGGCGCGGACCGAGGGGTTGCTGCGCCTCGAGGACGAGGTGGACTCCGCCCCCGACGATTACACGCGCCGCGCGCTGCAGGCGGTCGCCGACGGCGTCGACGCCGAAGACCTGCGGACGCTGATGGACGACGAGATCGTCGCCGAGTCCGCGCGCAATCGCGTGGCCGCCCGCTTCTTCTCGGCCCTGGGCGGCTACGCCCCCACCATCGGCATCGTCGGAACGGTCGTCTCGCTCACGCACGTGCTCGAGAACCTCAACAAACCCGACGAGCTGGGGCACATGATCGCGGCGGCGTTCGTCGCGACGCTCTGGGGCCTGCTGTCGGCCAACTTCATCTGGAACCCCATCGCGGGGCGGCTGAACCGCATGGCCGCCGTCGAGCAGGAGCGCATGACGCTCGTGTGCGAGGGCATCCTCGCCATCCAGGCCGGCGGGGCCCCGCGTCTCGTCGAGGAGCGGCTGCTGGCCCTCACCACGAACAAGCCCAAGAAGAAGAAGGAGTCCCGGCCCGAGAAGGCCGCCGCGACGGGGGATGCCGAGTGAGCACCAGCCGTCGTGCGCGCACCCGCAGGCATGACGAGGACGACCACGACGAGCCCGACGAGCGCTGGGCGGTGTCGTACGCCGACATGGTGACCGTGCTGATGTGTCTGTTCATCGTGCTGTACGCGGTGTCGATCGTCGACGACACCAAGTACGAGCAGCTCAAGAACGGTCTCGCCGAAGCCTTCGGGCAATCCCAGACGCAGGGCGGCGGCGACCTCACCCAGGGTCTGGTGATCCCGCCGGAACTCCTCGTCGACGACGGCGTCGAGGACGTCGCGACACGGGCTGCCCGCGAGGTGGACTCCCTCGAGCAGATGAAGGCGCAGATCACCTCGGTGCTGGCCGCTCAGGGCCTGGCCGACACGGTCGACTTCGTCATCGACGAGCGGGGGCTGAAGGTCGGCCTCGTCGGCGCCGAGACCTTCTTCACCGACAACCGCGCCGACCTCTCCGCGAAGGCGGACGCCGTCCTCGATGCCATCGGCGACGTGCTCGCCCCCGCCGGCAACCCCCTCAGCATCGAAGGGCACGCCGACCACCGAGCGGCCGTCGCGCCGTACGAGAGCAACTGGGAGCTCAGCAGCGGACGCGCCACCAAGGTCGCCCGCTTCCTCGTCGAGCACGAGGGCATCACCGGCTCCCGCGTGCAGGCCGTCGGCTACTCCGATCAGCGCCCGATCGTCGAGGGGGACACCGCCGAGGATCTCGCCGCGAACCGCCGCGTCGACATCGTCGTGCAGTCCACCGAGGAAGAGAAGGTGCGTGCCCTCATCCCCGGTCTCGTCCAGAACGCGCCGCGGGGCTGACGCCTCGTGTCCCCGACCTCGAAGGAGCCCGCCATGACGGCCGCCGTCCGCGACGACCCCCTGCGCCGCTACCCCGACTACGACTTCAGCCGCCCGGCCCAGCTCGGACGCGAGCACCGCCGCCGGCTGGAGGCGGCGTTCGAGGCGTTCGCGCGGCAGTGGGCGTCGCAGCTCACCGGCAAGGTGCGCATGCGCACCCACCTGACGCTCGAGGGCGTCGAGCTGATGTCGTACCAGGAGTACGCCGACACCCTTCCGACGATGACCGCGATGGTCACCGGGGCGACCGCGGGACGCGAGGAGCCCGGTGCCGTGCAGTTCGATCTGGGGGTGGCGCTGGCGTGGGTCGTGCAGATGCTCGGGGGCAGGAGCACCGTCCCGATCGAACCGCGCACGCTGACCCCCATCGAGTCCGCGCTGATCCGCCAGCTGATGGACCGCACCTTCGAACTGCTGACCACGAGCTTGGGGATGCTGCTGCCGAGCCCCCTGACCTACGCCGGCCTGCATGACAACCCGCAGTACCTCCAGGTCATCTCACCCGGCGAAGCGGTCATCGTCGCGCGGTTCGCGATGCGGATGGGGGAGTCGCGCTCGACCGCGACCGTGATGCTGCCCGCTGCCGTGGTCGTCGATCAGCTCGCCGAGAGCGAGCGCGACGCGGCCTCGGCCCATCGCGCGGGCGCGACCGTCGATCAGGTCCTCGGCACTCCCCTCGAGGTGTCGCTGCGTATCGCGCCGCGGGTCATCGCGGCGGGGGAGGTCCTGAACCTCGCCCCGGGCGACCTGCTGCGCTTCGCCCATCCCGAGACCAAACCCTTCGACCTCATCGTCGGCGACACCCCGATCGCGCGCGCCGTCCCCGGTGCCCAGGGCTCGCGACTCGCCTGCACGATCACCACCATCCTCGAGGAGACCACCCGATGAGCACTTTCCACGCCGCCGCCATGGCCGCCGCGATCGCGGCGAAGCTCCCCTTCGGCTTCCCCGTGCTGCCGACGCCCTCCACCGACCCGGGAGCGACCGGGCGGGCCGTCGTCGTCGCCTTCAGCGGCGCCCCGGGGGCCAGCATCGCCGTGCAGATCGCCGATCCGGCGGTCCTCGACGACGGGTCGAGCGATCAGGAGCTGTCGGATCGCCTGCACCCCGCCTTCCAGGCCGCCGTGGCCGTGCTCGGAACGGGCACCCTCGGCGAGGGGGAGGACGTGGATGCCGCGAGCGCGTTCACCGAGGCCGGAGCTCAGGTGTTCGATCTCGTCCGCGAGGACGGCACCACGGTCGCCCGCGCCGCGATCCGCATCGACGACGCCCGCGCCGCCGCCTCGACGGCCGGTCCGGTTCGGCTCAGCCGGATCGCGGGGGTGGAGATGGAACTCGTGGTCGAGATCGGCCGCACCCGGCTCCCCGTGCGCGACGTGCTGAGCCTCGAGCCCGGCCACGTCGTCGAGCTGGACCGCGCCGCGGGCTCGCCGGCCGACATCACGCTGAACGGTCGCCTCATCGGGCACGGCACGGTCGTCGTCGCGGACGGCGATTTCGCTGTGCGCGTCGAGCGCATCATCGACCAGGCGGGGAACGACTGACCGTGGACGATCTGCTCCTCGCCGCGCGGACGGTCGTCTCGCTCGCCGCGGTGGTCGGGCTGCTGCTCTTCCTCGCCAAGCGGGTGCAGAAGGGGCAGGCGGCGGGTGGCAGCCCCCTCTCCTCGCTGGTGCCGAAGGGTCTGACGCGGCGCCTTCGCCCCTTCGCGGGCTTCGCGTCCCGCACCGGGGCGGCGACACCGTCTCGCGCGCGCGGCGAGAAGATCACGGTGGTCGCACGCACCGGGCTCGGGGGCCGTGCGCAGCTCGTCGTCGCCGAGTTCGGCGGCATCCGGTACGTGCTGGGCGTGAGCGAGAAGGGCATCGACGTCGTCGACACGCAGGAGGCGCCGACCGAGGTCGCCGAGGAGGGCTCCGCCGAGCGCGGCGAGAACGTCCTGACGTTGACGGATGCCGGCACCCCGAGCGAGGGCGAGAGGTCCGGGGTCCACGCGGCCTGAGCGGTTACCGCGCGGGGGCGCCGTCGCGATAGTCGGTGGCGAGCACGGATCGCTCGACCCCCTGGCTACGGATCGGCCTCGTCACCCACGCACGGAGTGCCGTCTTGCCCGTTCCCGCGTCGCGCCCCGCGGCCCGCCCCGTCGGGCGGCGTCGACCGTCCCGTCGCGGGCGCTGGGGGGCCGGCATCCTGGGTCTGCTCGGCGTGCTCGCGGTGCTCGCCGTCGTCGACGTCTTCGCGGGAGGTGCGGCTCTCGCCGCCACGGGGGAGCCCGGCGGATCGGGCGGGATCAGCATCAACGGCATCAACGCGACGCCGTCCGACAGCATCACGACGCTTCTGGGCATCACCGTGCTCAGCGTCGCCCCGGCCCTGCTGCTGATGATGACGAGCTTCACGAAGATCTTCGTGGTGCTCGCGCTGACGCGGAACGCGCTGTCGCTGCCCTCGATCCCTCCGAACCAGGTCCTGGCGGGACTCAGCCTCTTTCTGACGCTGTTCATCATGTGGCCCGTGCTGACCGAGATCAATCAACTCGCCGTCGCCCCGTTCACCGCGGGGCAGATCGACTTCGGTCAGGCCTTCGATGCCGCGCAGGCCCCGCTTCGCACGTGGATGCTGCAGTTCACGCGCGAGGAGGACATCGCCCTGATGCACCGTGCCGCGCAGATGGCGAACCCCGACAGCCCCGAGGCGATCCCGCTGTACACGCTGATCCCGGCCTTCATGCTGAGCGAACTGCGGGCGGCGTTCGTGATCGGGTTCATCGTGTTCATCCCGTTTCTCGTCATCGACCTCGTCGTCTCGAGCGCCTTGATGTCGATGGGCATGATGATGCTGCCGCCGGTCATGATCTCGCTGCCCTTCAAGATCCTGCTGTTCCTCCTGGTGGACGGGTGGGGGCTCGTCATCACCTCGCTCGTGCAGTCCTATCGGGGTGGCACGTGAATCCCGAGGCGGTCATGGACATCGGGGCGAGCGCCCTGATGCTCGCCGCGAAGCTCAGCGCCCCCCTGCTCATCACCGCCCTCGTAGTCGGGTTCGCCATCTCGCTCCTGCAGTCGATCACGCAGGTGCAGGAGATGACGATGTCGTTCGTGCCGAAGCTTCTCGCGGTCGGCATCGCGCTGATGGTGTGCGGCAACTGGATGATCGCCGAGACGGTCGCCTTCACGCACGAACTCTTCCAGCGTCTGCCGTCGTTGCTGAACGGCGGCGGATGAACATCCCCATCGACTTCACGTGGCTGGAGGCGACGGCTCTGGCCATCGTGCGCATCACGGCGTTCCTCGTGATCGCACCGCCGTTCAGCCACGGCTCCATCCCGATGCGGGTGCGCGGCATGCTCGGGGTCGGGCTCGGCCTGGCGGTGTCGCCGGTGGTGGTCGCGGGGTACGAGCGGCTGGACGCGGGGGGTTTCCTCCTCGCCGCGGCGGGGCAGATCCTCGTCGGGGCGCTCCTGGGGTTCCTGGTCCTGGTGCTGTTCAGCGCCGTTCAGGGCGCGGGGTTCCTCATCGACACGTTCGGCGGGTTCCAGCTCGCCCAGGCCTTCGATCCCGGGATGAACGTCAACGGCGCCCAGTTCACCCGCCTGTTCCAGATGACGGCGATCCTGCTGCTGTTCGCGTCCGATGCCTATCAGCTGGTCCTGGGCGGACTCTTCCGCTCGTTCGACGCGGTCTCGGTCGCGGGGACCGTGGACCTCTCGCGCCCGGCCGAGGTCCTGACGTCCGCGGTCGGGCAGATGCTCCTGAGCGCGGTGCAGATCGCCGGGCCCCTGCTGATCGTGCTCTTCCTCGCCGACGTCGGTCTCGGTCTCGTCTCTCGAGTGGCCCCCGCCCTGAACGCCTTCGCCCTCGGGTTCCCCATCAAGATCGCCCTCACCTTCGTTCTGGTGGGTTTCGTCTACGCGGCGCTCCCGTCGATCGTGTCCGCGATCGCCGATGACGCCGCCCGCCTGGTGATCGGCGTGACCCGATGAGCGGAACGGATGCCGGAGAGCGCACCGAGAAAGCGACTCCGGAACGGCTGAGGAAGGCGATCGCGAAGGGGCGGATCGGTCGCAGCCAGGACTTCACCGCGTGGGTCGGCATCGGCGCTGCCGCCGTCATGATGCCGGCGACGCTGTCGTCGGCCTCGGCCGTGCTGACCGAGCAGACGCTGAGGGTCGGGGCCGTGGCGAGGGACCCCACGGTGGGTACCGCCGTGGAGGCGATCGGCTCGGCCATCGCCTCGGTGGGGCACGTGCTCCTGCCGCTGCTGATCGTCGTGCTCCTGGCCGTGACGATCACCGCGATCGCTCAGGGCGGCATCCACCTGCGCGGCGTGCCCGTGCGGGTGGAGCAGTTCGACCTGGTCGCGGGTCTCAAGCGGACCGTGGGGGTCGCGGCGCTGTGGGAGGGTGTCAAGGCGCTGCTGAAGACGGCGGCGATCGGCGTGGCGCTGTGGAGCGTGGTCGCCGGTCTCGTCCCGGTCCTCATGGGCAGCGGGCGGCACCGCATCGCGTGGCTGCTCGAGGTGGCCGGTCAGGCCGTCGCGACGCTGCTGCAGGTCGCTGTCGTGGTGGGCCTGCTGCTCGCGGCGATCGACGTCTTCGTCGTGATCTCGCGCAACCGCAAGCACACCCGCATGACCAAGCAGGAAGCGCGCGACGAGCACAAGAAGACCGAGGGCGATCCGCTCATCCGCTCGCAGCGCCGCGCCCGCCAGCTCGCGGTCAGCCGCAACCGCATGATCGCCGCGGTGGCCGACAGCGACGTCGTCCTCGTGAACCCCACCCACATCGCCGTCGCCCTGCGTTACGAACCGGGCACCTCGGCCCCCCGGGTCGTGGCCAAGGGGGCCGGCGTGATCGCGCAGAAGATCCGCGAGCGCGCCGAGGAGGCGCAGGTCCCCATCGTGCGCGACATCCCCCTCGCCCGCGCGCTGCACGCGGGCGTCGAGCTCGGACGCGAGATCCCCGAGGCCCTGTACACCGCCGTCGCGCAGGTGCTGGCGTTCGTGCAGCACCTGCACAAGAGGGGTTCGCGCTCGGGGACGTTCGAGATGCCCCCGGCGGCCCTGACCGGGCGGGGACTGTGAGAGCCGAGAAGACCATGACACGAAAGAAGCGCACCGCATGATCGGTCAGTTGCTGTCGAAGGGCGCCGTCCCCGTCGGGGTGGTGGGCATCATCCTGCTGCTCATCGTCCCCATTCCCGTGGGGCTGCTCGACGTCCTCATCGTGACGAACATCGCCTTCGCCTTGCTCATCCTGCTCACGGCGATGTTCGTGAAGAAGCCCCTGGACTTCTCGGTCTTCCCGAGCCTGCTGCTGGTCGCGACGCTCTTCCGCCTCGGGTTGAACGTCGCCTCGACCCGACTCGTGCTCAGCGAGGCGCACGCCGGTCAGGTGATCCAGGCGTTCGGGCAGATCACGATCAGCGGTTCGCTCGTGATCGGCTTCGTCATCTTCCTGATCCTCGCCGTGATCCAGTTCGTCGTGGTCACCAAGGGTGCCGAGCGCGTCGCCGAGGTGGGCGCGCGCTTCACCCTCGACGCCATGCCGGGCAAGCAGATGGCCATCGACGCCGATCTGAACGCCGGGCTCATCACCGACGAGCAGGCCCGGGCCCGCCGCGCGGAGGTCGCGTCCGAGGCCGATTTCTACGGCGCGATGGACGGTGCCAGCAAGTTCGTCAAGGGCGACGCGATCGCCGGCATCGTCATCCTCGTCATCAATTTCGTCGGCGGCATCATCATCGGCATGACCATGCACGGCATGGCGATCGACAAGGCCCTCGAGACCTACAGCATCCTCACCATCGGCGATGGACTCGTGACGCAGATCCCCGCGCTGCTGATGGCGGTGTCCACGGGCATGATCGTCACCCGCGAGAACGCCGAGGCCGAGCTCGGCCAGGCGGCCGGGCGTCAGCTGATGCAGTCGCGCACCGCCCTGCTCATCACCGCGATGGCCGCGATCGGCATGGGGCTGATCCCCGGGATGCCGTTCCTCGCCTTCGCGGCGGTCGGGGCGGGGCTGCTCTTCGCCGCCTCGCGGGTGAAGGCGAACACCGACCGCGCGGCCGCCGACGCGGCCGATGCCGAGGCGCGCGTGGTCGCCGAGGCCGCCGCCGCCGAGGGGCCCGACGACCTCATGGACACCATGAGGGTTCACGCGCTCGAGATCTCGCTCTCGCCCGACATCGTCGATCTCGCCGCGGGCGGGGCCGGGGATCTGCTCACCCGCGTGAAATCGCTCCGTCGCAAGGTCGCGCTGGAGCTCGGCACCCTCATGCCTCCGGTGCGCACGCGCGACAACGTCGAGCTCCCGGCCGAGACCTACGCGATCCTCGTGGCGGGCGTCGAGGTCGGGCGGGGCATCGTCCCGCGCCAGCACGTGCTCGCGATCGGAACCGGGCTCGAGCACCTGCCGGGCTCCGCCGTGATCGACCCCGTCTTCGGGCTCGAGGGCAAGTGGGTGCCCACCGAGATGTCCCACGCCGCCGACATGGCGGGTGCCACCGTCATCGACCGAGCCAGCGTCATCATCACGCACCTGTCCGACACCGTGCACGCCCAGGCCCACCGCCTGCTCTCGCTCGAGGACGTGCGCCAGCTCACGGATCACCTGAAGCAGACGCAGCCGAGCGTCGTGGACGAGCTGACGCCGGCCCTGCTTCCCCTGGCCCTCATCCAGCGCGTGCTCGCGAGCCTCCTCGCCGAGCGCGTCTCGATCAACGATCTCGGTCGCATCTACGAGGCGTTGGCTCTGCGGGCCAAATCGACGACCGAGGTCCCCGCCCTGGTCGAGGCGGCGCGCGCGGCTCTCGGGCCGGCGATCTCCGCGCGGTTCGCTCACGACGGGCGCTTGCGCGTGGTGATGTTCGACGCGCTCTGGGAGCAGCAGATGCTCGAGGGACTCCGGCACGTCGAGGGGCGGTCGCAGATCGTGCTCACCGCCGACCAGACGATGCAGGTGATGGAGGGCGTGCGCCGGGCGATCGCCGATGTCGATCCCGTGGGCGGCGAGCCGGTGCTCGTGTGCGCCCCCACCCTCCGGCAGGGGGTGCGCGCCCTGCTGGCGGGGCAGGTGGGCGCGATGCCGATCCTGTCCTACGACGAAGCCGCGGCCGGGGGATTCGCCACCGACGTCGTGGGCGTGGTCCGTCCCGAACAGGTCGCGCTGCCCTCGTCCTGATCGCACGGAACGCTCGTAACCGAGAAGAAAAGGTAGTCTGGCCCAGGACGGCGCCGACGGCGCACCAGCCACGGAAGGCGGCCACACGCTCATGCTCGTACTCACGCGACGCCCGGGTGAAAGCATCGTGATCGGCGACGATGTGACGGTGACGGTGCTCGGGGTGACCGCGACCGGCGTGCGCATCGGCATCGACGCTCCCCGCGACACCCGTATCCACCGCAGCGAGATCGTCGTGGCCGTCACGAACGAGAATCAGGATGCCGTTCAGGCGTCGCGATCCGCGGCCGCCGAGAGCGCGGTGCTCGACGCCCTGCGCGGGGGAGTCCGCGACTGATCCGCCGACGCCGGGGTTACTCGCTCGACGCGGTGTCGCGATAGTCGGACCCGTGGTGGGCGCATCCGTCACACGACTCGACCCGACCCGAACGAGGTGACTCACGTGTCCGCTACCGACCTGAGCATGCATCTGCTGCGTCAGCGCGAGGTGCTCGAGCTCATGCTCTTCAAGCTCGAAGAGCTCGAGATGCTCCTGTCGACGGGGCGGACCCGGTGGGTGCACCACGCCACCGTGGAGGTCGAGCGCGTGGCCAAGGCCCTCACGACGGCGACCATCGAGCGCGACGCGCTCTTCTTCGATGTCGCCGCCGAGTGGGGAGCCCCCGAGGCGACGGCCCTGCGAGATCTCATCGACGTCGCTCCCACCGACGCGTGGCGCGAGGTCCTGGGCTCGCATCACGAGGCCCTGTCCGCCCTCGCGGCCGAGATCGCGGAGAAGAAGGGCGCGGTCAACCAGAACCTGCGAACGGCCCTGAGAGTCACGCAGGAGACCATCGCCGGCCTCGGCGAGCCGACGGGGGAGTACGCCGCGAGCGGCTCCCGCGTCGCCGATGCCGGATCCCGCCTGCTCGACGTGCGGGTGTGAGAGATGTCGACCTTCGCAGGACTCCAGGTGGCCGCGTCCGGCCTCGCCGCCGCTCGCGCCGGCATGACCGTGACCGGACAGAACATCGCGAACGAGACCACACCGGGCTATACCCGCCAGCGGCTCGAGCAGACCTCCCTGACCGCGGCCGGCACGGCCGGCCTGTGGGAGACGGGCTTCTCGGTCGGCGGTGGGGTGTCGGTGCAGGGCATCGCGCGCCTCGGTGACGAGGTCCTCGACGCCCGCGTCCGCGATGCGCTGTCGGCATCCGGATTCTGGTCCGCGCGATCCTCCGCGGCGCAGAAGGTCGAGGCGGCGATGGCGGAGCCGACCACCGACGGTCTGGCGGCGAATCTGAACCGCTTCTGGTCGGGATGGTCCGACCTCGCGAACACCCCGAAGCCGGCGGCCGCGCAGGTGGTGCTCACCAACGCGCGCGTGCTCGTCGGGCAGATCGCCGCGGGGTACGAGGCCGTGGTCGGTCAGTGGTCCGACCTGCGCGGTCAGGTGGATCGCGACGTCGACGTCGTGAACGTGACCGCGGGTCAGATCGCGACGCTCAACGGGCAGGTCCGATCGGCTCTGCAGTCCGGACGCTCCGCCAACGAACTCGTCGACCAGCGCAATCTGCTCGCTCAGCAGCTGTCCACCATGATCGGTGCGACGGGGCGGCTCGAGGACGACGGCACGCTCACCCTCCGCGTGGATGGCAACGCCCTGGTCAGCGCCGACACGAGCCGCACCATCGCCGTGGCGGGACCCCGCACCCTCGCAGACGGCGGTCGTGTCAGCCTGGCGTGGGCCGACCGCCCCGACGTGCCCGTGGCGGTCACGGGCGGTTCGCTGGGCGGGGCGATCGGCGTGCTCGCGCCCGCATCCGACGGCGGCACCCTCGCGAGGGTGGCCGAGGCCTACAACGCGACGGCCGCGACGCTCGCGCAGGCGGTCAACGACGTGCACCGCGAGGGGCGGACCGCGACGGGAACCGCCGGAGGGGACTTCTTCGCGCTCTCCGCGACCGGCCCGGCGGCTCTCGGGCTGACGGTCCTGCCGACCTCCCTCGATCAGCTGGCCCTGGCGGCGCCCGGCAGCGGGGCGCTCGACACCTCGATCGCGGATCGCATCGCCGGGTTGGCCACCTCCGCGACGGGCCCCAGCACGCAGTGGGCGAGCTTCGTGACCTCTTTCGGTGTGTCCGTCGGCGGCGACGTCCAGCGAGCCGACACCGCCGATCGCGGGGCGATCGCCGCTATCGCGGGGCAGCAGTCGCACGCGTCGGTCGACGGGGACGAAGAGACGATCAGCCTCCTGACCTATCAGACGGCCTACCAGGCTGCGGCGCGTGTCCTCACCGCCGTCGACGAGGCCCTCGACACCCTCATCAACCGCGTCGGCCTCGTCGGCCGCTGACCCCGGAGACACCGTGATCGGACGCATCACCAGCAGCACCGTCAATCAGCAGGCGCTGCGCACGCTGCAGGCGGGGCTGGCCGACCGCGCCCGCCTGCAGGATCAGGCGACCTCGCAGCGGGCCCTGCGTGCACCCAGCGACGACCCGACGGCCGCCGCCGCCATCCTCGGTGTGCACGGGGAGCAGGCTCGGGCGTCTCAGTTCTCCCGCAACATCGGCGATGCGCTCACCTGGGTGACCACCGCCGACACGGCTCTCGGAGCGAGCATCGACCTGCTGAACAGGGCCCGCGACCTCACGGCGCAGGGCGCCAACTCCGGCGCGCTCAGCCCCGCCGCGCGCGAGTCGATCGCCGCGGAACTCGACAGCGTGAGCCGCGAGCTCCTCTCGCAGGCCAACACCACGGTGCTCGGTCGCACGGTGTTCGCCGGCACCGATGACAGCGGTCGAGCCTTCGACCCCGCGACCTTCGCCTTCACCGGGGTCGCCGGATCCTCCGTCGAACGTCGGGTCTCCGAGAACGAGAAGGTACGCGTCGACGTCGACGGTGCGGAGGCCTTCGGTGCCGGGGGCGCCAGTGTCTTCGCGACGGTGCAGGGCATCGCCGCAGACCTGCGGGCGGGCGTCGACGTCGGGGCGCGTCTGGCCGACGTCGACGCGCACCTGAAGCAGCTGGTGACGGCCAGAGGCGTCACCGGCGCACAGCAAGCGCAGATCGAGCGCGCGCAGGCCACCAACGCGAGCGTCGGCGTCGACCTCGAGACGCGTCGCGCGGCCGTCGAGAACGTCGACACCCTCGAGGTCTACATCAAGCTGCAGTCGGCTGAGCTCGTGTACCAGTCCGCCCTGCAGGTCACCGCCAAGACGCTGCAGACCACTCTGTTGGAGTTCGTGAGATGACGGCCCATCCTCCCCTCGCGGGCATCGACGTCGACTTCGAGACCTCGCCCCCGGGTCTCGCTCCCCGGACGTCCTTCCGCCTCGAGCCCATCGACGGTGCCGACGGACTGTACGCGCTCCGCTCCACGAGCGACGACCTGCGGCTCTTCCTGCTCGACCCCGCGCGCGGCGGTCTCGCCTACGACCCGCCGATCGCCGCGGCATCCCTCTCCGCCATCTCCGCATCCCCCGATGAGGTGCGGGTGTTCGTCGTGGCGAATCCGGCGGACGACGGCGTCTTCGTCAACCTGCGCGCTCCCATCCTCGTCAACGCGCAGACGGGGGCCGGGGCCCAGGTCATCTTCGACGAGTCGGCGTACCCGCTCCGTGCGCGCCTGGGCGCGTGATCCCCGCGCGCGGACGCCACCTCCGTCACACAATGGTCCCGCGTCGCGGGACCGAGTAGGATCGACGCGAAAACGAGCAGAAACGACGATTCGTCCCGCGACCCGAAACGCGGTGACATCGCCCGTCGACGGCCGAGGCTTCATCGCCCCGTTCCGTCTGCCCCGGTGTCGTCTCCCGAAGGACGACTCCGGCGACGTGCGCGTCGCGACCGGCGAGGCAACCCCTCCGCCCCTCGCGACGGCGACGCGTACGTTCGTACCGAGCACAGAGCAGGGGATGGTGAGCAATGCCCGTCATGAGAACCGATGAACCCAAGGTGAGCAAGCGTGAGTTCATCCAGCGCGTCTCCAAGCGCGCCGGATTGTCTCCCACGGTCACGCAGATGGCCTACGAGGCGATCTTCGGAGAGATCCTCGATCTCGTGAACGCCGGAAACCGTGTCACCTTGACCGGCTTCGGCAAGTTCTACGCGCAGTCGCACAAGGGACACAACGTCGTGCTGAACATCCGCGACAACCCCGAGAACCGCGGGCGCGTCGAGGACTACAGCGTTCTGAAGTTCTCGGCGACCCGCGAGGTCAACAAGAGGGTCGCCGCCCCTCGCGACCTCGGCGACTGACGACGCTCGTCCCCACCGATCAGCGATCGAACGAGTAGCTGGCCTGCCCGATGAGGGTGAGGCTGATCCTCGTCGGCAGCTCTTCCGGGGTCTCGTCGTCTTCGTCCAACGCCTCGATCTTGTGGACGGGTACGGAGATGTTGCCGTCGTCCTCGAAGACGACGTCGCGAGGCGCGAACGAGAAGAACAGCACCCGGTGCGTGCTGCGCAGCTCGATCGTCCGGCTGACATCGCTGCGCTCGTGCAGATTGAGGACGGATTCGTCCGTGAGGACGGAACCGTCGCAATACGTGGCCTCGACGCGGTAGGTGCTCGGCTCGATCGCCTTGATGTTGAGGTCCTCGACGATGTCGGTGAACGTGGCGTCCGGGTGATTCATCTCGAAGGCGATCGCGCGCAGGTGGTCGTAGGTCAGATTGACGCGACGTGAGAACAATGCGGCATTCTCGATCTCGGCGGCAGCGGCGAGCGGAGCCTGATCGACGAGGTATTCGCGGACGTCGTCGGGGCTCGGGTAGTCGAATCGCATGTGGTAGTGGAATCGACCGGGGCGGTTGACGATGTAGTGGCTGACGTCCTGCACGTCGTTGACGGTGAGGCAGTAGATCCGCTTGACCGACGACGTCCCGTCGAACAGCGTCAGGAACTGGTTCTGGCGGTTCGGGCCGTCGAGCGGTCCGCGGCCCGATGAGAAGGTCTTCTCGAACTCGTCGAAGATGACGAGGCACTCGTCGAGAGTGTCGAGGAAGTCGACGATCCCCTCCGCGTCCTCGCTGACGAGCACGACCGGGATGCCGCTCTCGATGGCGCGCGCGGCCAGCATGCGCAGGAACATCGACTTGCCCTGGCCCTTGTTGCCCGAGAGCATGACGCCGAGGTTGCGCTCGAAGCGCGCGTAGGTGCGGAAGATCTTGTCGACCTTCGCCTCGCGGCGGCCGTACACCTTCTCGGACCCGACGCCGAGGTCTTCGGTGCGCAGAAGGCTGAACCCCTCCTTGATGCTGTACCGCACCCGATAGGTGCCCAGGGGGAGCGAATCGTGAGCCTGGACGGCGGAGTCGTAGACCCGAACCTGTCCGCCGGTTTCGATGTAGGTGCTGCTCACTTTGCTGGGCTCCTGGGGGAAAAGGGGCGTTCCGTGGGGGCGGTCGCTTTCTGAGTTTTACATTAGCGTCTTCTCATCTTTGTGTGAGGATTGCCCGAATTTTGGCGCAAGCCGCGGCGCAGCCCCCGTCTTTCCGGGCCTCCCGGCCGCGGCCTGGCGCATACCACGACGCATTCCTCGCCCGAAAGATGAGAAGTGCGCGACGGCATTTCGCTATGGTCAGGGAAAAGCCGAGTGCCTCCCGACACTCCGACAGGCCGTGGGGGCCACATGTCAGATCCATCCGAACCGGGTGCGACCGCGTTCCAGCTCACGCTTCGCACGACCGGCACCGACGACGAGCCCGAGGTCTGGCGCGCCACCATCCAATCCGCCGATGAGGACCCGTCCGTCCGGGAGCCTCGCCGAGCCGCCGCGATCGTCTACCGCGTGCACTACGCGAACCCGCGGTGGATCGAGCAGTTGGGGGATGCCGAGGACGACCTGACGTCGATCGGCTCCGCCTTCGCCGATCGCGAGCTGATCTCCATGCTCGACGAGTCGTCTCTCTTCACCGACAACCTCTGCGTCATCGCCTCCGTCGACGTCGAGGGGGACGAGGACGCGCCAGCCCTCAGCCACGAACTCGTGCGCAGCATCGCGCGGGTCTTCGACGGAGACACCATCGCGCTGCTGGGGGCGCGACGCAGCGGCACGGACGAGTCGATCGACCCGTGGCTCGGCCGGGCGCACTGGGCGGCGATCGGCTTCGTCGACATCCCGGGAACGACCTCGATGATCCTCCCGGTGGGCTCGCTCTCATAGTCGCCGCCCCTAGGGTGAAAGGCAGTCGACGAGAGGAGTCCGCCGTGACGGACGAACGCGAACGCCTGAGCTGGGATGACTTCGGGACCGCCACGCGCGACATCTCGCGGGCGATCGTCGCCGACGGGTTCGAGCCCGAGGTCGTCGTGGCGATCGCGCGCGGCGGGCTGCTCCCGGGGGGAGCGATCGCGTACGGGCTCGGCGCGAAGAACTGCGGCGCGCTGAACGTGGAGTTCTACACCGGTGTGGGCACCGTGCTCGATGCCCCCGAGGTCCTGCCTCCGGCGCTCGATCTGACGTACCTGGCGGGCCGGCGCGTGCTGCTCGTCGACGACGTGGCCGACAGCGGCCGTACGCTCGATCTCGCGGTGACGCTGCTGAGACGACACGACGCCGACGTCCGGTCGGCGGTGATCTACACCAAGCCGACGACGATCATCGCTCCCGACTTCTCCTGGCGCGACACGTCGTTGTGGATCGAGTTCCCCTGGTCGCACCTCGGCTCCGTGCAGGAGGAAGACGCCGCGTGAGCGCGATGACTCTCCCCGAGCTCGCGGACGCGGGTCTCATCGACCGCTCCTGGGTCGAGGCCCTCACCCCGGTGGCCGCCGACATCGCCGCGGTGGGGGAGCGACTGCGGGCCGAGGGGAGACCGTACCTCCCGGCGGGTGATCTCGTCCTCCGCGCTTTCCGTACGCCGCTCGACCAGGTGCGCGTGCTCATCGTCGGTCAGGATCCCTACCCGGCCCCGGGCCACCCCATCGGTCTGTCGTTCGCCGTCGACCCGCACGTGCGGCCGCTCCCGCGCAGCCTGATGAACATCTACCGGGAACTCTCCGACGACCTGGGTATCGCTCCGGCGCCCCACGGCGACCTCTCGGCGTGGAGCGCGCAGGGCGTCATGCTGCTGAACAGGGTGTTGACGGTGGCGCCGGGGGTCCCGGCATCCCACCGTGGATGGGGATGGGAACGGGTGACCGAACACGCTATCCGTTGCCTCGTCGCGCGGGAGTCCCCACTGGTCGCGGTGCTGTGGGGCAAGGACGCGCAGGGGCTCGCTCCGATCCTCGGCGAGACGGCGGTCGTCGCCTCTCCGCACCCCTCGCCCCTGTCGGCGAGTCGGGGGTTCTTCGGCTCGAAGCCGTTCTCTCGCGTGAACGCGTTGCTCGAGGAGCAGGGCGCCGACCCCGTCGACTGGCGGATCCCCGCCTGATTGCCCGGTGGGCGGGAGCAGCCGCCCGCCGGTCGCCCGCGTCACACGCGCGAAACCGCGACGCCCGTAGAGTGGCGGGGTGCTGGAAGAGGAGTACGAGAAGAGCCGGCGGCGGCTGCCCGCCCACCTGCGCCCGACGCCGAAGCCGGAACAGCCCTTCACGTTCGAGATCCGCCCGGCGACCGAGGCCGACATCCCCGACATCCGCGAGATCTACAACTACTACGTGCGCAACTCGGTCGTGACCTTCGACGAGAAGGCCTGGTCGCTCGCGAAGTGGCGTGACAAGTTCGCGACCCTTCACAAGCTGGGGCTGCCCTTCCTCGTCGCCCAGTCGCCGAGCGGTCAGATCCTCGGGTACGCCCTGGTGCAGCCGTGGCAGTCGAAGTCGGCGTACCGCTATACGGTCGAGAACTCGATCTACCTGGGCCAGGCGGCCGCGGGCAAGGGCCTCGGTCGTGCGCTGCTCGAGGCGCTCATCGGCGCGTGCCAGGATCTCGGCATCCGAGAGATGGTCGCCGCGATCAGCGACAAGGGCGCCGACGCGTCGATCGCCCTGCACGAGAAGCTCGGCTTCACCGAGGTCGGCCGCATGGGGCGCGTCGGCTTCAAGTTCGGACGCTGGCTGGGCGTCGTGTACCTGCAGAAGAGCATCCCGTCGAAGAAGAAGCCCCGCCGGCGGTTGTTCGGCTGACGCCTAGCGACGAACGGGCCGCGACGGAGAGGCCTGCCGCACCTCGTCGACCAGGGTGCGCCAGGGTCCTTCCACCTGTCCGTCGTCGAGGCGCGCCCGATGCACGGCGGTGTCGCCGTGGTGCACCTCGATGCGCCACTGGTAGCGGTCGGCGCCCGTGGACGCTGCGGGAGCTGCATCCCAGGGGCAGCTCTCGACGAGCTGCTGCCAGTGGGGGAGTCCGTCGGGGTCGGGCTCGGCCCGCCACTGCTTCGACAGGCCCGCGAGACCACCGGAGCGCACGACCACGACGGCGAAGCGTCCGGCGCTCTCGGTGTCAGGCTGCGGCATCCTCCTCGACGCCGACCCCGGCCCACGCGGCGCGGACGGCGGCGACCTCCTCCGACTTCTCACCGTACTCGCTGGCCGCAGCCGACAGGGTGGCGGTCGCGAACGCCGAGAAGTCGGCGGTGGGCGACAGCGTTCCGGCGGTGATCGTGCGGTACCAGATGAGACCGGCGCGCTCCCACGCGAACCCGCCGAGCGCGGTGGCGGCGAGGTAGAAGGCTTTGTTCGGGATGCCGGAGTTGATGTGCACTCCGCCGTTGTCGTCGGTCGTCTCGACGTAGTCGCGCATGTGCCCCGGCTGCGGGTCTTTGCCGAGCACGTCGTCGTCGTAGGCGGTGCCCGGCGCCTTCATCGAGCGCAGGGCCTCGCCCTGGACCGCGGCGGCGAAGATGCCCGCACCGATGAGCCACGACGCCTGTTCGGCGGTCTGACCCCGGTGGTGCTGCTCGGCGAGGGCGCCGAACACATCGGACAGGGACTCGTTGAGCGCGCCCGACTGCCCCTGGTACTCGAGGCCGCCGGAGGCCTCGGTGACGCCGTGCCCGAGCTCGTGCGCGATGACGCTGAGCGAGCGCGTGAAGCCGACGAACACGTCGCCGTCGCCGTCGCCGAAGACCATGCGTTCACCGTTCCAGAACGCGTTGTCGTAGTCGTCGCCGAAGTGCACGGTGGCCAGGAGCGATCCGCCGGCGGCGTCGATGCCGTCGCGGGCGAAGGCGTCCCAGAAGAAGTCGTAGGTCTCGCCGAGACCGTCGTACGCCTCGTCGACCGCGGTGTCGCCCGACGGGCCGTCGTCTTCGCTGCGCACGCGACGACCCGGCAGGTTCTCGGTGTTCGCGGCGTCGGAGATGATGCGATCGGGCGCCGGCCCGGTCTCGGCCACGAGGGTGTCGCCCTCGATCGACAAGCGCAGGCGCGATCGCGTCGGGCGCGCCGGCCGGGGCAGGGCGAGGGTCTTTCGCGCCGCTTCGGCGGCCCGTGCCATGCGCGGGTCATCGGTGGAGGCGAGTCGGTCGAGCAGGAACGGGGGGACGATACCGGGGGTCATGCGCCGAGGGTAGCGCCGACCTCCGACATCGCAGGATCCCTTGATCGGCGCGTGGGCGAGCGATCCGGAGAGCCGGGCGGGCGGCATCCTGCAACCGCGCCGGAACAGGAGACGCTTCGAGAACAGGACGAATTCGGTGGAATCAGCCTGTTCTCGTGACGTTCTCCCGTTCTCGCGCCCCCGAAACGGCCCCACCCGTCCCGCAGCCCGAACCCCGCGTCAGCTCGGCAGCGTCGGTATCGACGCCAGCAGCTGCCGCGTGTACGCCGCCTGCGGTTGCAGCAGCACCTTCTCGGTGGGCCCCTGTTCGACGATGCGGCCGTCCTTCATGACGACGACCTGGTCGCACACGTTCTGCACCACGCCGATGTCGTGCGAGACGAGGACGAGGGTGAGGTCCTCTTCGAGCCGGAGTCGCGCGATGAGGCGCAGGATCTGCGCGCGCACCGTCACGTCGAGGGCCGAGAGGGGCTCGTCGCCGACAAGGATGCGCGGGCGATGCACGATCGCGCGAGCCAGGGCGATGCGCTGGCGCTGGCCCCCCGAGAACTCGTGCGGGAACCGCGCGGCCATGCCGGCGTCGAGACCGACCTGCTCGAGCACCTGGCGGACCCGCGCGCGGCGATCGCCCTCGATCCCGAGCGCCCACAGCGGCTCGCCCACGATGCGCTCGACGCTCATCCGGGGATCCAGCGAGGCGTACGGGTCCTGGAAGACCATGCCGGTCGCCCGTCGCAGCCAGTGCAGCGACCGTGCCGAGCCACGGGCGTCGACGGCGCGTCCGTCGACCTCGACGGTGCCCGCGCTCGGCACGTCGAGGCCCAGCAGCAGGCGCACGAGGGTGGATTTGCCTGACCCCGACTCGCCGATGATCCCGACCGCGCTGCCGGCGAGCACCGAGAGGTCGACGTCGGCGAGGCCCACGGTCTGCTCGGCCCGGCCGACGCCCCGCGTCCGGGGGGTGGGGTAGGAGCGCGAGAGCCCGCGCGCGCGCATCAGCGTCTCGGTCACGGGGTCTCCTCGGCATCGTCGGTCGCGAGCTCGCGAGGGGGGAGCTCGGGATGCCACAGCGTCGCGGTCGCATCGCGCAGCAGCGCCCGCGTGACGGGCGACGACGGCGCCCTCAACAGGTCGGTGACGGCGCCCTGCTCGACCACCCGGCCGTTCTCGAGGACGACGGCGTGGGTGGCGACTTGCGCGAGCACCGCGAGGTCGTGGGTGATGAAGACGAGCGACATGCCGGCATCCTGGACGAGGGAGCGCAGGAGGGTCAGGATCCCCGCCTGGATGGTGACGTCGAGCGCCGTCGTCGGTTCGTCGGCGATGAGCAGCCGCGGTCGGCACGCGAGGGCCATCGCGATCGCCACCCGCTGCCGCTGGCCGCCGGAGAGCTGGTGCGGGTAGCGCGAGACGATCCGTTCGGGATCGGGGAGGGCGACGCGCTCGGCCTCGGCGACGGCGCGGTGCAGAGCCTCGCGACGAGAGACGCCCTCGTGGATGCGCACCGATTCGCCGATCTGCCGGCCGACGGTGCGGATGGGGTTCAGAGCCGTCCGGGGCTCTTGGAAGACCATGCCGATGTCGTCGCCGCGCAGGCGCGCCAGCTCGCGGTCGGCGAGGCCGAGGATCTCGCGGCCGTTCCAGACGATGCTGCCGGTGGCGTGGGCGCCGTCGGGGAGGAGCCCGAGGATCGCCAGCGCGGTCATCGACTTGCCCGAGCCGGATTCGCCGATGAGGCCGACGCGGGCGCCGTCGGGCACCTCGAACGACACCGCGTCGACGACGGCCCGGCCGCCGATCTCGATGCGCAGGTCCGTGACGACGAGGCTCATGCGACCACCCCCGGCACATGCGTGCGGGCCGCGGAAATGCGCTCGCCGAGGGTGGGGTCGGCCGCCTCGCGCAGGGCGTCGCCGAGCAGGTTCAGCCCCAGCACGGTCAGCGTGATCGCCAGGCCGGGCCAGACGACGGCGAGGGGGTGCACGGCGATGTAGGCCTGCAGGTCGCTCAGGAGCACTCCCCACGAGGGCTGGGTCACGGGCGCGCCGAAGCCGAGGTACGACAGCCCCGCCTCGGCCAGCACGGCGACCGCCATTCCCCACGACAGCTGCACGATGAACACCGGTGCGACGTTCGGCAGGAGGTGCCGGGTGAGGTTCTGCCCCGTCGACAGGCCGCTCGCTCGACCGGCGAGCACGAAGTCGCTGTGCAGCACGCGCCGCAGTTCGGGTCGTGTCACGCGGGCGACGTTCACGCCGAAGCCGATCCCCACCGACCAGATGACGACGGCGAGCGAACCGCCCCACACGGCCGAGATCATCATGGCGATGAGGAGGACCGGGAAGGCGACGAGGATGTCGACGAGCACGGCGACGCTCTCGCGGATCCACCGCGCCGTGAGCGAGCCGAGGGCGGCGAGGGCGATGCCCAGCACCGAGGCCACCGCCCCTGCGCCGACGGCGACGACGACGGTGGTGCGCGCTCCCGCCATGAGCAGGCTCGCGATATCGCGACCGCTGTTGTCGGTCCCGAGCACGTGCGGCCACGACGGATCGCTCCAGCGCGCTCGAGCGTCGACCGACGCGGGGTCGAAGGGCGTCCAGACGAGAGAGACGAGGGCCGTGATGAGCACGAGAGCCACGATCAGGATGCCGAATCGACCGGTGCCGAGGCTCCAGAGCCGCCGGAGAGTGGTCATGAGGCCTCCCTCTGGCGGGGGTCGATGAGGCGGTGGGAGAGGTCGACCAGGAATCCGACGAGCAGCACGAACCCGGTGAGGACGAGGAGCTCACCCTGGACCTTGGGGAGGTCGCGCGAGGCGACGTCGGACACCAGCATCCGGCCGACGCCGGGGAGGGTGAACAGTTGCTCGATCACGACGGCCCCGACGATGATCCCGGCGATCTGCAGACCGAGCACCGTGATGACCGAGAGGCCGACGTTGGGCAGGCCGTGGCTGAGCAGGGCGCGCGTGCGCGTGAGTCCCTTCGCGGCGGCCGTGCGCACGTAGTCCTGGCCGAGGGCCTGGAGCGTCGCGCTGCGGACGAAGCGCAGGAGCATCGCTCCCTCGACCACGCCGATGGTGAGCGCGGGGAGGATGAGGGCGCGGAACGCGGCCGCGGTGTCGTTCCATCCCGCGCGGGGGAAGCCCTGGGGCGGAAGCCAGCCGAGCCACACCGCGAAGACGACCACGAGCATCAGGCCCGCCCAGACGACGGGCACGGCCGCCAGCGCCTGGGCTCCGACGCTGAGCGCCGTCCCCCCGGCCCGCCGCCGGCCGAGGGCCGAGAGCACACCGAACGGGATGCCGACGATCAGCGCCACCGTCAACGACATCGCGGCGAGGGGGACGGTGACGCGGGCCTTGTCGGCCAGTTCCGACGCGACGGAGCCGCCGGTGATGAGCGAGGTGCCGAGCTCGCCGCGGAAAAGTCCGCCGATCCAGTCGAGGTATTGCGTCCAGAGCGGTGCCTCGAGGCCGAGGCTGGTTCGCAACGCCGCGACCTGTTCGGGGGTCGCCTCGGTGCCGGCGATGAGCTGCGCCACGTCGCCCGGAAGCACCCGCAGCGAGACGAAGATCAGCACGCTGGCCACGGCCAGGCCCAGCACGAGCAGGCCCAGCCGTGTCAGCGCGTAGCGGATCACTCCGCCGCGACCGTCACGCCGGCCAGGGGCAGCCGCACGTTGAGGGAATTCTTCGGGAAGTTCGCCACGTTCGTGCCCACCGCGGTCAGCGGGGTCGAGAGGAACAGCCAGTCGGCGGCGTCCTCGTCGCTCACGATGCGGGCGGCCTCGGCGAGCAGGTCGGAGGACTGCTGCTCGTCGGTGGTCGCCAACGCCTGGGCGTAGAGGCCCTGCACCTCGGCGTTGTCGTACCCGAAGTAGTACGAGGGGTTCGCCCAGTTGCCGAAGTCGCGGGCTTCGACGTGGCGCACGAAGCTCAGGTCGTAGTCGTGGTTCGTGTAGACGTCCTGCAGCCACGCGCTGAAGTCGACCGAGTCGACCTTCAGGGTCACTCCCACGTCGGCGAACGACGAGACCAGGAAGGTCGGGATCGTCGTCGGGTACACGTTGGGGATCGTCAGCGTGAGGTTCAGGTTCTCGGCCCCGGCCTGGGCGAGCAGCTCACGGGCGCGGTCGGGGCTGTACGAGATGCTGCCCGACAGGTCTTCGTATCCCGGGTCGAGCGGGGCGATGGGGCCGTAGAGCTCGCTTCCCGAGCCGAGGGTGTCGATGAGCGCCTTGTGGTCGATCGCGAGGCGCAGCGCCTCGCGCACGCGCTGATCGTTCAGCGGAGCCCGCTGGTTGTTGAAGGCCAGCGTGCCCTTGTCGGTGGTCAGGCCCGACTCGATCGTGAAGTTGTTCGTGCCTTCGATCTGTCCGCGCAGTTCGGGGTCGATCTCGAGGGCGACGTCGAGGTCGCCCGCGACCGCGGCGTTCGTGGCGGCGCTCTGATCGGGGATGTAGTCGAGGACGACCTCGGCGACTCCGGCCTTGTCGCCCCAGTAGCCGTCGTAGCGCGCGAGGGTCAGGCTCTGTCCCGCGTTGCGGCTCTCGACGCGGAACGGTCCGGTGCCGTTGGCGGCGGTCTGGAAGTTGGTGGTGTCGCCGTTCTTGAAGATGAGTCCGGCGCGACCGGTCAGCGCGAAGAGGAAGTCGATGTTCGGCTGGGCGAGGGTCATGACGACCGTGGAGGCGTCGGGCGAGGCGATGGACGCCACGTTCTTCAGGTCGGCGCTGCTCTGGATGGTGGGGTCGTCCTTCGCCGTCTGCAGCGAGGTGACCACGTCGTCCGCGGTGAGGGCGCTGCCGTCGTGGAAGGTCACCCCCTGCCGAAGGGTGAAGGTGTACGTGAGGCCGTCGGGCGACACAGCCCAGGCGGTGGCGAGGGCGGCGACGATCGCGTTGGAGTCGTCGCCGTTGCGGGTGACGAGACCCTGGTACACGTTGTCGACGAGCGCCTGCTCGAGCGCGGCGCCGCTGGTGTGGCGGATGTCGAGGTTGGCCGGCTCGAGCGACAGACGCACCGTGAGGGTGGCGTTCGGGTCGGCCTTCCCGGTGGGGTTCGGCGTCGTGTTCGAGCCGGTGCACGAGGTGAGCAGGAGCGCTCCGATCAGGAGCACGCTCGTGGCGAGAGCGGTGCGGCGCAGCATTGCGGGGTGTGTCCTTTCGCAGGCCGAGGCATCAGGGTGCTGTGGATGCCGAGCGGGGGTGGCAACAGCCTACTTTCGCCCGTCTGCGCTCGACGCCCTCTGTGACGGAGCGCGACGGGAGATGACGGGGAACGACGGGAGAGGTCAGGGCGAGGGGAGGAGGGAGCGGATGAGGTGAGCGAGACCCTCCGGGTCGTCCTCCTGGGCGTTGTGCCCGGTCGGGAGCGCGTGCACGACGGCCCCGGGCACGCGGCGCTCGAGCTCCTCGGCATCCGGGATCGTGACGAACCCGCGCTCGCCGCGGATCAGGGTGACGGGGGCCGTCACCTCGGCCAGGTCGTCCCACCCGGTCGCCGAGAGCACGGCCTTCACCGCGTCGGGGGTGGTGGGATCGGCTCCGGCGTTCGCGGCGGCCGCGGCGAGGTGCGCGAAGTGGTGCTTCCACTCCACCCGGCCGTCCGGGCGCACGCGGGAGTTCAGGAAGACGCCGCGCGCGGCGGCCTCGGGTGAGCCGCCCAGGCCGAACGAGAGGGCGCGTTCGACGAGGTCCTCGCGCGACGCCCAGTCGGTCGGGCCGGCGAAGAACGCACGGATCTGCGCGGGCCCGGCGCTCGGATCGACCCCCGGCGTGATGTCGACGATCGCGAGGCGCGAGACGAGATCGGGACGGGATGCCGCGACCGCGGCCGCCGTGAGCCCCCCGAGCGAGTGCCCGACGAGAACCTGGGCACCGCTGGTCCACTCCTCGAGGGCGGTGACGACGTCCGGGGCGAGCACGCGCGCGACGTACGCCGCGTCGTCCCGCCACGAGGAGTCGCCGTGACCCGGCAGGTCGAGGGCGAGGGCGGGGACCCCGAGGTGCAGGAGGGTCGTGTCCCAGGTGTGGGCGTTCAAGCCGGCGCCGTGCAGCAGCGTCACCGCCGGGGGAGCGTCGCCCCACCGCAGCCCGCTGAGGGTGCGCCCGTCGGGGAGCGTGAGGTGCACCCGTTCGACGGAGGGGACGTCGCGACCGAGATCGGTCGCCTGGGCGGGGAGGAACGAGAACTCGTCGCGCTCGGGCATTCGACCAGCTTTGCACCGCGGACGGGATGCCGCCACCACCGCGCCGTGCGACGTCGCCGATTGCCCGTCTCCACCCCGCGGGGCCGCCGTAGGCTGTGGCCATGGGTGAAGAACGGCGCGTGCACCTCTCGAAGTCGGCTCCCGAGGCGTATGCGGCCCTGCGCTCGTTCTCGACCACCGTGGGGCGATTGGCCGCCGACGCGGGCATCGACGCGCGCCTGCGCGAGATCGTGCAGATCCACGCCTCGCAGCTGAACGGATGCGCCTTCTGCGTGCGGGTGCACGTCGACGCCGCGGTGAAGGCCGGAATGGACGCCGATGTGATCGCCCAGATCGCGACCTGGCGCGAGTCGGGCGTCTTCGACGAGCGCGAGAGGGCGGCCCTCGAGCTGACGGAGTCGTTCACCTTCATCCACGATGGCGGCATCTCCGATGAGGTGTACGACCGGGCCGGCGGCATCCTGAGCGAAGCCGAGTACGTCGCCCTCAGCTGGGTCCTCGTCGCCATCAACGCCTTCAACAGGGTCGCCATCGCCGGTCGGTACCCCGTTCCTCCGCGCGCCGCGTCCGCGGAGAACGCGATTCGGGATGCCACGCCCCCGGCGTCGGCGCACGTGCACGCGGACGGCGCGCCGTGAGCGGCTCGCTCGTCTCGGGGGCGGTGAACTTCCGCGACGTCGGCGGCCTCCCCGCGGGCGGACGACGCACCCGCTCGGGCGTGCTCTACCGCTCCGGCAACCTCGTCGCGGTCGACGACGCGGGCGCGCGGTCCCTGCGAGGACTCGGCATCCGGAGGGTGATCGATCTGCGCGATGAGTCCGAGGTCGCCCACGCGCCCAGCCGACTCGACGACGGGGTCGAGATCCAGCACGAACCGCTCTTCCTCGGGTCGGTCGCCTCGTTCTTCGCGCGCGACCTGAGCCTCGACGAGATGTACGCCGCCCTGGTCGACGACTCCGCCGATCGGGTGGTCTCGGCGATCCGCGGCATCCTGACCGCGCAGCCCGTGCTCGTCCACTGCACGGTGGGGAAGGACCGCACCGGGGTCACGGTCGCCATCGCGCTCGCCGCGGCCGGTGTCGATCGCGAGGCCGTCGTCGCCGACTACGCCCGCACCGAGGACTTCCTTCCTGCCGAGCGCAATGCGCGAGTGCTCGCCGCGATCCGTGCCGTCCACCCCGGCAACGTCCACGCGGAGGCGCTGGCGACTCGCTCGCCCGCGCCGGTCATGCGGGTCCTCCTCGATCGCCTCGATCGGGAGTTCGGTTCGGTCGCGGGATATCTGCTCTCCAACGGAATGAGGACGGCCGAGATCGGGCAGCTCCGCGAGGTGCTGATCGACTGAACGGCGCGATCGCGCCGTCGTGTCGACGTCGAGATACTGAGCGTGAGCACAGGTTAGGCATACCTATGTCGCGCGTATAGTGGAGTCATCATGTCGATCTCCACCGAGCACAACGCCGCCGCGTGCCGCGCGTCGCGGCACACCCGCGTGCAGCACCTCGTGACGGCCGATGAGACGTCGCTCGCCGAGCTCGAGGCCCTGCTCGCGACGCTGCCGATCTGCTCGACCGGTCGCGTGTTCGTGGAGGTCCCCGACGCCTCGTGGATCGGTTCGATCGCCGCGCCCGCGCGCATGACGCTCACCTGGCTCGACCGTTCGCGCCGCGGCGGCGCTCCGGGAACGGGCCGTGGCTGCGCCGCGGGCGAGGCGCTGTCGCGTGCGGTGTCGGGCTGGGCCGGCGAGATGCTGTGCTGCGACGACGACGCGACCCGCGTCATCCTGCTCGGAGGGTACCTCGGCACGGCAGAGATCGTGGACGAACTCGTGACACGTCACGGCGTCGACGCCCAGGCCATTCAGACGCCCGAGCGCTTCGGCCTCGCCACCGCACGCTGACCCGCCTTCGGCGGGCGTGCTCCCTCGGGGGGTCCTTCGACCTCCGTCAGCGACCGCTGATTCCCGCCGACGGAGCGTGCGGCGGGGTCAACTCCCGCGGGGCACGTAGTTGCCCTCGATCAGCCCCGCCTCGATCTCGAATCTGTTGCGCAGGGGGTTGCGCCCGGCCAGCGCGTACAGCACCGGCATGAGGAATCCGTACCGCCGCCACTGACGACGGTGCACGGCTTCGTGCCCGAGCACCGTGTCGGTCGGGCGATCGTCGCCGGTGAGGAAGCATCCGCCCACGCACACGCCCCCGCGAGGGAACGCCCACGAGGGGAGCCCGCGGAACACCCACAGACCTTGACGCTTCTCGATGCGCCCCGTGCTCCAGAGCGAGCCCCAGACCCACCCGACGGTGCACCCGTACCAGTAGCCGACCCGGCTCAGGGGGGAGTCCAGCAGAACACCGGGGATGAAACGGTCGAGTCGGCGGCCGCGCGCGACGGCCCTCTCGGCGCGCTGACGCCAGTCCGCGGGCGGAGGGGGGAGGGGGCTCATGCCAGGGCCCCGATCAATCGGAGGATCGTCCCCAGGTCGTCCACGGCCGCCGCGGGCGACGAGGGGGAGAACTCGGTGAGAGTGGCACCCGCCATCGGCAGGCGCTCGCGCAGGCGACGGACGGATGCCACGACGTCGGCGGTGCGCGCGCCGAAGGGCACGGTCTGAGCGACGCCGGCGATGTCGGCGGGATCCAGCGCGTCGAGATCGATGTGCACGTGGGTGCGACGCGCACCGGTCGCCGCGACCGCGTCGGCCAGCGCCTCGGGGGACGAGAGCTCGTCGGCGCGGACGACGGTGATGCCGTGGGCGGCGACGAACGCTTCTTCTTCGGGGTCCCAGGCGCGCGTGGCCACGAGCACGAGGCGCGACGGTGCGATGCCCGGTTCGAGACGCACGAGGGCCTCACCCTCGCCCGCGATGGCGCGGAGCACCATGCCCGTGAAGGCCCCGCTGGGGGAGGACTCGGGGGTGTTCAGGTCGGGGTGCGCGTCGATCCACACGACCGCGAGATCGTCGCCCGCGATGGCCGAGACGGCGCCCAGCGCGACCCCGCCGTCGCCGCCCACCACGACGGCCGGCTCGTCGGAGGCGCGAACGGCCTCCTCGATGCGATCGCGCATGCGGACGATGGCGCTGAGTCGCTGCACGCCGCTGCCCTGGGCGTCACCGGCCTCGGTCGGCGCGGCGAGCACGGTCGTCGAGGCGCGCGGGAGGTCGCCGGCGATCGCCTCGGCGCCGTCGACGAGCTGCATCGCCCGCGACGAGGACGAGCCCTGCCATTGCGGGGCGACAATGAATCGGGTCATGACGGCTTCCCTCACGCCGGAGACGCGAGTGCATCGCCCGGTCGACCGGGCGATGCACTCGCGAGGGTGGATCAGACCTGGTCGGGGCTCGGGGCGTCGATGGCTGCGCGCTGCGGGCCGCCGACCTTCAGAGCGGCCAGACGTGCCTCGACCTCGGTGAGCTCGCCCACGTCCTCGAGGGCGTTGAACTGCGCGTCGATGCTCGAGGCGGCGAGCTCCTGCTTGCCGGCGGCGAGGGCCTCCTGGCGGCGGATCTTGTCTTCGAAGCGGCCGAGCTCGCTCGTCGGGTCGAGCACGTCGATCGACTTGACGGCGTCGTGCACCCGGTTCTGCGCCTCGGCGACCTTGGCGCGAGCGGTGAGCTCGTTGCGCTTGGCCTTGAGCTGCTCGAGCTTGGTCTTCATGCCGTTCAGGCCGTCTTTGAGCTTGTCGACGACCTCGGTCTGCGCGGCGATCGTGGGAGCGGCGGCCTTGGCTTCTCCCTCGGCGGTGATCTGACGCTGGAGGGCGATCTTGGCGAGGTTGTCGAACTTGTCGGCTTCGCTGAGGTTGCCGCCGGCGCGCAGTTCGTCGCCCTTGCGGCTGGCGGCGAGGGCCTTGTTGCCCCACTCGGCCGCCGCCTGGACGTCTTCCTGGTGGTCACGCTCGAGCAGGCGGAGGTTGCCGATCGTCTCGGCGATGGCCGACTCGGCATCGGCGATCGAGTTCGAGTAGTCGCGGACGAGCTGGTCGAGCATCTTCTGCGGGTCCTCGGCCTGGTCGAGGAGCGCGTTGACGTTCGCGCGGACGAGGGTCTGGATGCGACCGAAGATGGACTGCTTGGCCATGCGGGGTGTTCCTTCCTGAGGGCGACGGTGTCGAGTCTGGTGGCGGTTACTACGAATTGTCTGTGATCGGGCGGTGGTGCGGCGAGGGGGGACTAGCGACGCGATCCCCGTCCGCCGCCGGCGCGACTGCGGCCGCCGCCGGAGAGGCCTCCACCTCCACCGCTGCGCGAGCGTCCTCCGCCGGAGGAGCCCCCGCCGCGCGAGCGGGCCCCGCCGCCGGAGAGACCTCCGAGACCTCCGCCGAGACCGCCCAGGCCGCCGCCGCCGAAGCCGCCGCGAGAGCGTCCCGCGCCGAGGATCGCGTTCACCGCGATGCCGCCGAGGATGGCCCCCATCATGTCGCCGCCGCCGCCCGCGCCGCCGAAGGATCCGACGTCGCTCTGCGCGGCGGAATCGGCCGCCGCCGCGAGCTGGGCCGCGCGTTGGGCCGCGGCCAGGGCCGCCACCGGGTCGTCGGTGCGCAGCTGCTCGGCCTGGACGACAGCGGCGCCGGCCTCGGCGAGACGCGTCCGCGCCGTCGCCCCCACCGCGCCGCGGCGGGCGGAGATGAAGTCCTCGGTCGCGGTCACCTGCGCACGTGCCTGGGCGAGCGTCGAGTCGAGCTGCCCCTCTGCGCGGCGGCGACGCTCGGCCGCGTCACGCGCCTCGACCAGCACGGTGTCGATGGTGGTGTTCGCCTGCTGCAGGGTCTCGAACGACCGCAGCGGGTTCGGCCGAGACGCCGACAGCGCACGGCGGGCGTCGTCGAGCTGCGACCTCGCCGAGGCCGCGGCGGCGGCGATGCGTCCGTCGGGGTCGGGGAGCTGTGCGGCCGCCGCGAGGTCCCCCTCGATCTCGGACACGAGGGCCGCCGCGCGCTGCTGCGCGTCGGACAGAGCCGCGTCGAGCGAGGCGATGGCGCGTTCGAGGGTGTCGGCCTGGGCGACAGCCGTCTGGGCGGCGCGAATGGCGACCGCGGCTTCTCCGGTGCGGCCCTCGGCGAGGGCGGTGTCGGCGGCGGTCTCCTGGCTGCTCGCCAGCTCGAGGCGCGCGCGGGCCTGCGTCGGGTTGTCGGCGATGGGTGAGAGAGCGTCGTCGCTGAAGCGTTCGGACAGGCGCGCGAGTCCCGCTTCCGCCTCGCTCAGGGCCGCGGCCACCGCGGCGTGCTGCTGCCGTACCGCGGCGAGGGCGCCGGGTGCGTCGGCTTCGAGGGCGCGCAGCTCGTCGAAGGCCGCGGCCTTGGCGTCGAGCGCCTCGTCGGCGGACGCGCACAGCCGGAGGATCTCGGTGTACCCCGCGCGCTGCTGCTCCGGGGTCTCGGGGGTCGAGTCGTCGAGCTGCTGCTGGATCGAGAACGCCCGCTCGAGGTCGGTTTTCGCCTGAGCCAGGACCTCGGTGAAAGGCGCGGCGGCGGCGTCGCCGAACTGCGCGCGCGCGAACCCGAGCTCCTGCTCGCTGGTCTTGACCGCGTCGTCCGTCGCCACGAGCGCGGAACCGGCGCGGCGCGAGAGGTCCTCCACGCTCTCGGCGGGGGCGTCGGTGCCTCCGGCCGACGCGCGACGGCGCCGGCGAACGGCCAGCCAGACGAGGGCGGCAGCGATCGCGAGCAACAGCACGCCGACGAGCACGATCGGCACGATGGCCGGTCCATTCTGGGTCGCCGGGGTCGGGGGCGGGTTCGGCATGTTGCCGCCGGCCTTCGCGTGAGCGGTCCGCAACCCGTCGGCGGCGGCGATCGCGGCGCCCGCGTCGTCGCCCGCTTCGAGCGCCGGCTGCACCTGATCCTGCTCGATCGAGGTGAGCTGGGCGGCCGAGATTCCGCCCGCGTCGACGTCGCCCGAGAGGTAGTACTGGAAGGTGTCGCCCTCGATGGCGACCGCGAGCAGGTACTGGTGGGGGCCGAGGTTGTTGCGATTGGCGGTCTCGTTCGCCCAATCGTCCGCACCGGTCGGATCCTGGAAGCCGTCGACGTACACGACCCAGAGGTCGAGGCCCGTCTGCTCCGAGAGTGTGAGCAGGCGCCGCTGCACGTCGGCCTCTTGCGCGTCGGTCAGGACGTTCGCCTGATCGAGCACGTAGCTCGAGCCGAGCGCGGGCGGGGGGATCGCCGCGGCGCTGAGGGGAGCGACCAGGACGCCGGCGAACGCGAGCAGCAACACCGTGATCGTGTGCAGCACGTTCGGCTTTCGCATGCAGTCCCCTTCGGTCGCCGGATGCCTCCACCCTATAAATGACCGCCGACACCGGGGTAGGAGCGGCGCGTCCGCTGTCAGCGCACACCGGCGCCGCCTAGGCTCGGACGCTCGGAGGTACACCATGGACGACCGTTACGGAACGGACGTGCTCGCCCGCGGGTGGCGCGACGCCGGACGCATCAGACCCGCCGAGGTCGCGGCATCCGCCGATCTCGTCGTGGAGGTCGCGGGCGACGGCTTCGTCGGAGCGGTGACCCGCGTCGACGGCATGAACGTCGAGCTCGAGGACCGCTTCGGCAAGCGGCGGCTGTTCCCGCTCGGCGGCGGCTTCCTCGTCGACGGCAAGCCGGTCGTGCTGAAGGCCCCCGCCGCGGCGCCGAAGGGCCGTACGCGCACGGCATCCGGCTCGTTCGCCGCCGCCGACCAGCGCGCGCGCACCGCTCGCGCGAGCCGCATCTTCGTCGAGGGCAAGCACGACGCCGAGCTCGTCGAGAAGGTGTGGGGCGCCGACCTGCGCGCCGAGGGCGTCGTCGTGGAGTTCCTCGAGGGCGTCGACCTGCTCGAAGAGAAGTTGGATGCCGAGCCCCCGACCGCCGAGCGTCGCTACGGCGTGCTGGTGGACCACCTCGTGCCGAACTCCAAGGAGTCGCGCATCGCCGAGAAGATCGCGCGGGGCCGCCACGGCGCGCACGTGCGGATCGTCGGACACCCCTTCGTCGACGTGTGGCAGTGCGTGACCCCGCGCGCGCTCGGCATCGCGGCCTGGCCCGAGGTGCCGCGCGGCATCGAGTGGAAGGTGGGCGTGTGCCGCGCCCTCGGTTGGCCCGCCGAGGAGCAGGCCGACACCGCTCGCGCCTGGCAGCACATCCTGTCGAAGGTCACCACGTTCCGCGACCTCGAACCGGCCCTGCTCGGCCGCGTCGAGGAGCTCATCGATTTCGTGACCGTCCCGTGAGCGGCCGCAAGCGTTCCCTCTCGCGCGAGGGGTCGGAATCTGTCGCTTCCGCGGCGCTCAAGCGACAGAAAGTGACCCCTCACGCGGCGGATAGCCTGGGAGACATGGATGCCGCCGCCCCCGTCTTCCGCGATAAGCCGGTCTCGTTCGTGCGGCGCAGCGGCCGCATGTCGGAGGCGCAGGACCGCGCGTGGGCCGAGCTCTCGCCGTTCTACCTGCTGCCCGTCGAGCGCGCCGCCGCCGCGACCAGCGTCAAGCCGGGCACCGCGATCGACCCCGCCGCGGTCTACGGCCGCACGGCCCGACTGATCGTCGAGATCGGCTCAGGCCAGGGCCACCAGATCGTGTCGGCCGCAGCCGCCGACCCCCACACCGACTTCCTCGCCGTCGAGGTGTTCACCGCGGGTCTGGCACGCACCATGCTCGACGCCGACCGCGAGGGCGTGAAGAACCTCCGCCTCGTCGAGGCCAACGCGCCGGAGGCGCTCGAACACCTCCTGCCCGCGGCATCCGTCGACGAGCTCTGGGTGTTCTTCCCCGATCCGTGGCACAAGAACAAGCACACCAAGCGCCGCCTCGTCGCCCCCGATTTCGCGCGTATCGCGGCCCGGGCGATCCGCCCCGGCGGTGTCCTGCGCCTGGCGACCGACTGGCAGGACTACGCCGACCAGATGCGCGACGTGCTGGACGAGGCCCCCGGCTTCGAGCGGGCGTTCCCGGGGGAGTGGGCCGAGAGGTTCGAGGGCCGCGTGCTCACCGCCTTCGAGCGCAAGGGCCTGCGGGTCGGCCGCGACATCCGCGACCTGACCTACACGCGGGTCTCCCCGTGACCGCGCACACCGCGGTGCCGGTCCGCGAGCGTTCCACGTGGACGCCCAAGCTGATTCCGGCGCTCGCGGTGTGCCTCGCCGCCCCCGCGCTCTTCGTGCTCCAGATCGTGTGGCTGGGGTGGGTCCTGCTCGCCCTCGCCGTGGCATCCGCCGTCCTCGTCGATCGGCGCAACGGCGTCGCCCTCGCCCGCAGCGAGGAGCCGAGCATCGCCCGCGACGTGTCGCTCATCGCGATCGGCCAGTTCATCGTCAGCCTGATCCCGCTGCACGCCGAGCTCGACAACGCCGCCTTCGTGCGATTCACCCTCGCCCTCGGCGGGGCGGTCGTGGTGCCCTACGTCATCTCGCGCTTCGTCTACCGCGACCGCGCGATCTCGTTCCCGTGGCGCGGCGGTGGCCGCTGGGCCTGGTGGCAGTGGGCGTGGCTGGGCGGGGTCATCGTGCTCGGCTACCTGATTCTGCCGTTCTACTTCATCACCTCGGGCGTCTACCGCAACTGGCCCGAGGTCGTCACGGGCGACCTCATCGCCCGTCTGTTCGTCGGCGTCGGCGCGGTCGGCATCTGGGACGAGCTCTTCTTCATCTGCACGGTCTTCGTGCTGTTGCGCCGGCACTTTCCCGACCTGACTGCCAACCTGCTGCAGGCGATCGTCTTCGTGTCGTTCCTGTGGGAGCTCGGCTACCAGGCGTGGGGGCCGCTGCTCACGATCCCGTTCGCGATCGTGCAGGGCTTCCTCTTCTTGAGGACCCGCTCGCTCTGGTACGTCGTGACGGTCCACCTGCTGTTCGACGCGGTGGTCTTCGGGGTCCTCGTGCACGCGCACAATCCGGATTCGGCATCCCTCTTCCTGATCTGATCCCGGATGCCGCGCTGCCCGGGGCTGCCGCGGTGCCCGGGGCTGCCGCGGTGCCCGGGGCGTGCCCGGGGATGCCGCGCTGCCCGGGGACTCCTTGGCGCCCCGCGGCCCCCGCGGCGGCGCCCCGCGGCCCCCGCGATAAACGCTGATCCTTGTGAGAAACGCTGCGCGACGCCGTGTCTCGAGCGAATCAGCGTTTATCGCGCCGTGCCCGGGGATGCCGTGGTGCCCGGGGCGTTCGCGGCGTCTGCGGTGCCCCGCGGCCTGCGCGGCGCTCCGTGACCCCGCGATAAACGCTGATCCTTGTGAGAAACGCTGTGCGACGCCGTGTCTCGAGAGAATCAGCGTTTATCGCGGCGGCAGCGGGAGCCGCGGCAGAAGCGGCCGCGGCAGCGGCGGCAGCGGGAGCCGCGGCAGAAGCGGCCGCGCCAGCGGCGGCAGCGGCAGCAGCAGCGGGAACGGCGGCGGAAGCCGCAGCGGAAGCGGCGACGGCGGCGCTGCGCGGGTCCTGCACAGGTGAGGCCGCTAGCCTGGTGTGCGGACGCCGACCCGCGTCCCCGGACGACGGATCAGTACCCGGACCGCGACAAGACTGGCCAAGGAGCACCGTCATGTCGTGGATCGTCCTCATCCTGTCCGGAGTCCTCGAGGCCGTCTGGGCGACCGCCCTGGGCCGCAGCGAGGGTTTCACCAAGCTCTGGCCGAGCGTGATCTTCGGCGTCGCCCTCGTGGCATCCATGGGCGGTCTCGCCTTCGCGATGCGCGAGATCCCCACCGGAACGGCGTATGCGGTGTGGGTCGGGATCGGCGCCGCTCTTACCGTCGTGGTCGCCATGGTCAGCGGGACCGAGGCCGTCTCGGTCGTCAAGGTGCTGCTCGTCCTGGGTCTGGTGGGGTGCGTCGTGGGCCTGAAGCTCGTGGGCGACAGCCACTGACCAGGGCATTTCCCCGAAAGTCAACCGGATGGAACGTTCGGTTTCATCCGGTACGATCCTCCCCAATTGCACTTGTCCGGGCCCGACAACGTCGTCACTCGCCCATGTCGTCCCCCGTGAAAGGTTCCGAGTGAGCGCACCGCCGAGCGAGCTTGCCCCCGCGACACGCCCGTCCCCCGTCATCGGGCGACAGCGCCTCGATCGGGTGCGCGATTCGCGCCTCGGTCGTGCCCTCGCCCAGTACGGGCGCGACATCCTCCGCACGCCCGAGGGCATCGTCCCCGTCGAGCGGGGCGCGTTCACCAAGGTCCTGCTCCTGTGGGCCATCGCCCGCATCGTCAACTTCGGGATGCTGTGGGGCTTCTACTCGATCGCCAAGGCGGCGCGCTGGGGCTTCGGTCCCGACAGCGAGCGTCTCGGCACCTTTTGGGATTACCTCACCGGATGGGATGCCGACCGCTACGGTCAGATCGCCGCGCAGGGCTACCCGATGTCGCTGCCGATGAACGTCTCGGGCGACATCCTGCCCAACAACTGGGCGTTCCTACCCGTGTTCCCCACGATGGTGCGGGTCCTCTCGGGTGCCACCGGTCTGGGGTGGCAGCCGGTCGCCGTGCTTCTGAGCCTCGGCGCGAGCCTCGGGGCCACCTGGCTGCTGTTCGTCCTCCTGCGCACGGTCACCAAGCCCCAGCCCGCGTGGTGGGCGGTCGTGTTCTTCTCCTTCGCGCCGATGTCGTTCCTCTTCGTGATCGGCTACAGCGAGGGTCTGTTCATGCTGCTGATGTTCGCGGGCATGCTGCTCGCCATCAAGCGGCGCTATCTCTGGATCCTGCCGATCGGGCTCATCACGGCCTACACGCGGCCGGGAGTGCTGGCCCTGGGGCTCGCCCTCGGCATCGTGTTCCTCGTGCGTTTCTTCCGCCGCAAGGTCGATCCGTTCCCGGTGCGCGAGTGGGCCTCACTGATGGCATCCGGTCTCGTGATCGCCGCGGCGGGCCTGTCGTGGAACCACATCGCGCAGTACGTCACGGGCACGCACAACGCCTACATCCGCACCGAGCTCGGCTGGTGGCTGGACTACGTCGGCAACGACGAGTTCACGCCCTTCACCCCGTGGTTCCGCCAGGCGGGAACGCACCTCGGCGTGGTCGGCATCATCCTCGTGATCGCGCTGATCGTCGCCTTCGCGGCCCTCATGTGGTCGCGGCCCGTCCGCAAGCTCGGCCTCATGGTGGTGGCGTACGGCGTCAGCTACGGCGTCTACATCTTCGCGGTGTTCCTCCCGCAGCAGAGCACGTTCCGCCTGCTCATGCCGATGGCGCCGCTGCTGGGCGACGAACGATGGTCGTCGACGCCGCGTCGTCGTACGGCGATCCTCGCGGGATGCCTCGTGCTCCAGGCCGTGGCCATCCTCCTGCTGTGGACCCGCGGCAACCCGTGATCCGACGCTGACACGAGAGAGGGGCGGTGCCGTGCGGCGCCGCCCCTCTCCCGTTCCCGGAGTCGTCAGTCGGGCTGTCCGCCGGGATCGACGGCGTCGATCACATCCTGTTCGGCGGCGTTGTCGGCATCCATCTCCGCTGATCCGGTCGCGCTCTCCTCGGTGCGCGCGAACGCCCCGGCCGAGGGGTCGGCGGCGCCGGCGGGTGCCGGGGCGGTCTCGGGCGGCAGGGGGATGGTCGGCTCGGCGGGGGTCGGGATGGTCGGCTCGGCGGGGGTCGGGGCGGTGGGCTCCGAGGGGGTGGGCCGCGAGGGATCGGACGGGGCCTGGGGGAAGTTCGGTGTGCTCATTCCCCGACTCTCGGCGCCGCGGCCGGCCTGCGCGAGCCCCTTCCCGAAGAGTCCGGCGCGGTGTAGCCGGTGGCCGCTAGGCTTTCGGAGAACCCGACGACGAGGGGACGATGTGTCCACCGCACACGATGTGACGCGACGCGAGGCGATCGCGCAGTACCGCCTGATCGGTGAGCCGTCGGAGCCCGATCTGCAAGGGCTCGTCGAGCTCGCGGCGACGGTGTGCGATGTCCCCACCGCGGTGATCAACATCATCGACGACCGCATGCAGCATCAGGTGGCGGCCGTCGGCATTCAGGCGGCGTCCTGTGCGCGAGAAGACTCGATGTGCGCGGCGGTCATGAGCACGCCCGGCCGGGTCGTCGTCCCCGATGCTCGGCTCGATCCGCGCTTCGCGCAGAACGCGTTCGTCACCGGCGAGATCGCCCACACGCGCTTCTACGCGTCGAGCCCGCTCATCACCCCGGCGGGGGTCGCGATCGGCACGCTCTGCGTGTTCGACACGAAGGTCGGAGAGTTGTCGGATGCCAGCAGCCGAGCCCTCGACCTGCTCGCTCACCAGGTGATCGACGTTCTCGAACTGCGCCGCATCCAGCGTGACCTGCTCGAGTCGAACGCTCAGCTGGAGCAGTTCGCCGTGCAGGTGAGTCACGACCTCCGAAACCCCCTCACCGCTCTCGCGGGCTTCCTCGAGCTCGCCGCCGACAGTCCCGAGATGGTCGACGCGCCACGCGCCGCGCAGTCCCTCGCCCGCGCCGAAGCGGCGGCGGGTCGCATGACGTCGATGGTGACCGACCTGCTCGACTTCGCGCGCATGGGCGGGACGCGCCCTCGCATGACCCAGGTCGATGTGGCCGACACCGTCGACGCCGTGCTCGAAGACCTCGACGGAGCGCTGGTGAGCACGGGAGCCGAGGTGACGGTCGAGGCGTCGACCTTCGTTCGGGCCGACGACACGCTGCTGCGTGTGCTGCTGCAGAACCTCATCGCCAATGCGGTGAAGTTCACGGTCGCGGCCGAGAAGATCCCGCGCATCACCGTCCGCGTCGAGGAGCTGCCCGACGGGTGGCGCGTGACCGTCGACGACAACGGCGACGCCGTGGCCCCCGAACTGCGCGATCGCGTGTTCGAGCCCATGCAGCGCGGGCACGGCGCCGAGGTGCAGGGGATCGGCATCGGTCTGGCCACCTGCCGGCGGATCGTCGAGGCTCACCACGGGTCGATCGGGCTCGATGCCTCCCCGTCGGGCGGGACCCGCGCCTGGTTCGTGCTGCCCGCAGCGGCCTGAGCGATAACGGGCGACGCGCCCGGGCGCAACCTCCGCGACGGGTGTCCGAGCGGGGTCGTAGCGTGGGCGGTGAGGCGGAGGTCACCGGGTGCTCCGCCGCCCGTCCCGGATGCCGAGGAGGAACGCCCATGGCCCGCAACGTGCGCCTGATGCACTGCACGCCCGAGGACGTCTTCCGGGTGCTCGCGAACGGGTGGCTCTACCCCCTGTGGGTGGTGGGCACCTCGCGTATCCGCGAGGTCGCCGACTCCTGGCCCGCCGAGGGGGCGACGCTCCACCACTCCTTCGGCCCGTGGCCGCTGGTCGTCGACGACACGACGGTGATGCGCGAGTGGGACCCGCCCCGACGCGCCGTGCTCGAGCCGCACGGGGGACCCATCGGCGTCGCCCGCGTCGCGATCGATGTGAAGGCTCACGGGGACCGTTGCGTCGTCCGCCTCCAGGAGGAGCCCGTCACCGGCCCCACGAAGCTCCTGCCCGACACGGTCTTCGACGCGATCACGCGCTACCGCAACGCCGAGACACTCCGCCGCCTGGCCTACCTCGCCGAGGGAGGTGCCCCCGGCACCCGCGGGGGTGCGGCGGCCCTCGGCCATCAGTCCACCGCCGAGAAGGAGCCCATCGACCGATGAGCGAGAGCTACGACGCGATCATCGTCGGCTCCGGCCCGAACGGGCTGGCCGCGGCCGTCACCCTGGCCCGCGCGGGCCTGTCGGTGGCCGTGTACGAGAAGTCCTCCTCTTTCGGCGGCGCCGCGTCGACCGCCGAGCTGACCCTGCCCGGATTCCGGCACGACGTCGGATCCGCGGTGCACCCTCTTGCCCTGGAGTCCTGGTTCTTCCGCGAGTTCGGTCTCGATCGTCGCGTGCCGTTCGTCGTGCCCGAGGTGTCGTACGCCCACCCCCTCGACGGAGGGCGTGCGGGCCTGGCCTACCGTGACCTCGCCCGGGCCGCCGAGGCGCTCGGTGTCGACGGGCCGGCGTACGAGCGTCTCATGCGGCCCCTCGTCGACCACCTGCGCGGGGTCGCCGACTTCACGGGCAATGCGCTGCTGCGCGTCCCCGGCGATCCGCTCGCGGCGTTCTTCTTCGGCCTCCGCGCTCTCGAGCAGGGCGGTCCGTGGTGGAACGCGCGCTTCCGCGAGGAGGTCGCGCCGAGCATGATCACCGGCGTCTCGGCGCATACGATCCTGCATCAGCCGAGCCTCGCCGCGGGTGGCGCGGGTCTGGTGCTCGCCACGTACGGTCACGGGCGGGGCTGGCCCATTCCGGTCGGGGGCAGCCAGTCGATCGCCGACGCGATGATCGACGACATCCGCGCGCACGGGGGAGTGCTGCACGCGGGTGTCGAGGTGACCTCGCTCGACGAGTTGCCCCCGGCCCGCGCGGTGCTCCTCGACACGAATCCGCGCTCGCTCATCCGGCTCGCCGGAGACCGGATGCCGCCGGCGTACCGCCACGCGCTCGAGAGGTTCCGCTACGGCGGCGGCGTCGCCAAGATCGACTTCGCCCTCTCGGATCCAGTGCCCTGGGCGCACGCCGACGTCGCCCGCGCGGGAACCGTGCACCTCGGCGGGACGCGCGCCGAGATCGCGGCGGCCGAGAACGCGGTGGCCCGCGGAGATCTCCCCGACGCCCCGTACGTTCTCGCCGCTCAGCCCACCCTGTTCGACCCCACCCGCGCGCCCGAGGGCGCCCACGTCCTCTGGGCGTACACGCACGTGCCGTCGGGCAGCGCCGCCGATCGCGAAGAGGCCGTCGTCCGCCAGATCGAGCGATTCGCCCCCGGGTTCCGCGACACCGTGCGGGCGACGTCGTCCCGCACCGCGGTCGACATCGCGGCGTGGAACCCCAATTTCCCCGGCGGCGACATCTCGGCCGGAGCCCCGACCCTCACCCAGCTCCTGGGGCGGCCGGTCTACAGTCCCGACCCCTGGCGGACTCCGATGAAGGGCGTGTACCTGTGTTCGTCGTCGACGAGCCCGGGCCCGGGTGTCCACGGGCTCGCCGGGTGGCAGGCCGCTCTCAGCGCGCTCCGGCACGAGTTCGGCACGCGCCTGCGCCCCGACCTCGCTCCCCGCGCCGACCAGCTGCACGCAACGGCTCCCTAGTCGTGCCCGAGGGCGACAGCGTCTATCGACTCCGACGACGGCTCGAGGCGGCCACTCTCGGCGCGGCGGTGCGCGACGGGGAGGTGCGGTCGGGGAACGCCGCCGGCCGGTCCCTCGCGGGACTCCGCGTCGAGGGGTACGACACCCACGGCAAGCATCTGCTCACGCGCTTCGACGACGGATCGACCCTCCACACCCACCTGCGCATGCAGGGGAGCTGGACGATCACCCGTGCGGGCCGCTCGCTTCCCCGTGCGGTGAGCGAGACAGCGCGCGTGCGCCTGCGCCTCGAGGACGGGCGGGAGGTGTGGGGCCTCGACCTCCCCGTCGTGGAGCTCGTCCCCACCGTGCGCGAGAGCGACGTGATCGGATACCTGGGCCCCGATCCGCTGCGCGAGGACTGGGATGCCGCCGAGGCGGCGCGTCGGCTCTCGAGGCGCCCCGAGCGGCCTTTCGTCGCGGCGCTTCTCGACCAGACGGCCGTCGCCGGTCTCGGCAACCTGTGGGTGAACGAGCTCGCCTTCCTTCGCGGCATCCATCCCTTCGCCCCTATCGGCACGACCGATCTGGACGCACTCCTGGCACTCGCGGCGCGATGCCTGCGGATCTCGGCGACGGTGCCCGGGATGTACCAGGTCACGAGGGGGGATCGACGGAAGGGGGCGTCGCACTGGGTGGCGGGGCGCGCCGGTCGACCCTGTCTGCGCTGCGGAACCCGGGTGCGGGTCCGCGACGAGGTGCAGAACGATCCCGAGCAGCGACGAACCTGGTGGTGCCCGCGGTGCCAGCCGATGCCCGGAATCGCCGATGTCGGAACCCCCGGGTAGAAACGAAGCATGGCCGTCGAGCGCGAGAATCTCCTGCGCGTCACCCGCATCTACGCGGAGGACGCCGCTCTCGAACTCGAGCGCGGCCGAGAGATCGTCGCGCGCTGGCCCGAGGCCGACATCGTGCCGGTCGCCTCGCACTGGCAGATCCCCGAGGTCCACGGCGACGAGAGCAACGTCGCGCGGTGGGTGCGCATCAAGACCGAGGCTCTCGTGCTCGGCGTCAAGAAGAGCGTGACGACCAGGGTCAACGGACGCTCCGCCGACTTCATCGCCCCCTCGCTCTCGAACGGCTGCGCGATGGCATGCAGCTACTGCTACGTTCCGCGGCGCAAGGGGTACAGCAACCCGATCACGGTGTTCGCGAACATCGATCAGATCACCCGGCACCTGGCGCGACACGTCGCTGCCCGCGGTCCGAAGACCGAGCCGAATCAGTGCGATCCGGACGCGTGGGTCTACGACATCGGCGAGAACGGCGACTGCTCCGTCGACGCGCTGATCAGTGAGAACGTCCGCGACGTCTGCGATCTGTTCCGGATGACGCCGACCGCCAAGGCATCGTTCGCGACGAAGTTCGTCAACCGCGACCTCCTGGAGTGGGATCCGGCGGGCAGGACGCGCATCCGGTTCTCGCTCATGCCCGCGGCCACGGCGAAGGTCACCGATCTCCGCACGTCACCCATGGGAGAACGGATCGCGGCGATCAACGATTTCGTCGACGCAGGCTTCGAGGTCCACGTCAATTTCTCCCCGGTGATCGTGACACCGACGTGGCTCGCTGACTGGTCGGAGCTGTTCGACCAGCTCGACGCCGTTCTCCACGCCCGCGCCAAGGCGCAACTGGCCTGCGAGGTCATCTTCCTGACCCACAACGAGGGCTTGCACGAGGTCAATCTCGGATGGCATCCGCGGGGCGAAGAGCTGCTGTGGACGCCCTCGCTGCAAGAAGAGAAGACGTCCCAGAACGGAGCGGTGAACGTGCGCTACTGGCATCCGTTCAAGGCGCAGGCCGTGGCGGCCCTGACCGACCTGATCGCCCGGAAGCTTCCGTACTGCCGTGTGCGCTACGCGTTCTGAGACTCAGCCGATCTCGCCGGTGGGGGAGTCGTCGGTCGTGGCCGCGTCATCCGCGTCCTGCTGAGCCGCGGCACCCTCTTCGTGAGACTCGCTCCCGGCACCTTTCGAGTTCTGGTCGGGGGCGTCGTCTGCTCGTCCGTCGTGATTCGTCATGGCTCTTCTCTCCGTCGTCGTCAGGGGTGACGCTCGCACGAACGGCGAGACGTGTCCAGGGGGTCGACGGGCTCAGAGCGGGGCGAATCCGAATCTCTCCGCGAAGTCCGCGCTGGCGGCATCTTCGAAGTCGTCGGCCTCGTCGCGAAGATCGATCTCGCCCATGCCGGTCACAGGTACGGCGCCAGGGCGCCGGCGGTCAGGGCCAGGGCCAGGGCGGTGCCGCCCACGCCGGTCGCGGTGAGAACCGTCGCCCGCTCGAGGCGACGTCGACGCGAGACGTTGGCGGGGTGCGTGGTGGATCGCAGCGACGACTTCGCCGTGTCGAGGGAGTCGTATCGGCCGACCGGGACGCCGTGGGCGTCCCGCGAGACGAAGCCGCCGGCGACCTGATCGACGCAACCGAAGTACTCGCCGCCACGGTGGGCGACCCAGAAGCCGGTGTCGACCTTGGCCCAGAGGATGCGCGCGGTCGCCAGCGCGGTGGGGTTTGTCGTGTCCATGTCAGGCCGCTGCCGAGAGGGTGCGCCGACGGACGGGGGCGGTCGCGCGGGCCGGCTGAGGGCGCTGCGCGGTCTCGCTGGCGGGAATTTCGACGTTGAGGTCGACGACCAGTCCGGCGGAGGAGTTGGCCGCATCGGCCATGTTCTTCAGGACGGTCGCGTTCAGCGTCTCGGGCTCAGCCGAGTCGAAGACGAAGCGCATGGGAATGGCGGGCTGCAGCCAGAGGGTGGATCGCCCGGGAGTGCCGTCGACGTGTGTCCAGCTGAGGGTGAAGCTCTCGCTGCGGCGAAGCTTCGTGGTCATGACGACCTTGATGTGCGACAGGAGGCGGTCGGGGATGCGGATCGACTCGGTCGACGTGCCGTAGTACAGGTGGCCCATGGCGGTACTCCCTTCGGAAGCGATTAGCTGTACGTAGAACATAATCGGTTAGTAACTAGTTTGTCTAACTATTATTTCGGAGGTATAGTCACGGGTAAGAGCGGGAGGAGTGTGCCATGACAGACGTCGAAACCGCGTCCCACCGGCCCGCACCCGTCGAGCCCGTGGATGAGGCGACCTACTGGTACGGCGACGAGCCGGCCGATCGCCGCCAGCGCAGCAAGGCGGTGCTCGAGGCGCTCCGTATCTACCGCGCCGCCGAGGTCGCCATGAGACGCCGCACGCGCGACGCCATGTCGATGGGTGAGAACGAGCTGCTGGTCCTGCGCTACCTGCTGCGCGATGCGGAACGGCAGGTGCGCCCCGGAGAGCTCACTCGTTATCTCGGCCTGTCGACCGCGTCGACGACGGCCATCCTCGACCGCCTCGAGCGCTCCGGGCACATCACCCGCGCCGCCAACCCGGGCGACCGCCGGAGCATCTTCATCCAGGCCACCCCTCGCGCACACGCCGAAGTGCGGCAGACCCTCGGCAACATGCACGACCGCATGCTCGCGGCCGTGATCGACATGACGCCCGACGAGTCGGCGGCGGTCGTGGCGTTCCTCCGACGCATGAGCGACGCCGTCGACGGCGTCGCCCTCGAGACCCCGGCGGTCGATTTCCCGTGATCTACGTGCTCGTCGGCGGCCCGCGCGACGGACAGCACGTGGACGATCTGCCTCGCGGCTACCGCCTCTCGCTCAGCGACCCGCAGCCCGAACCCTTCGGCGAGTTCGACACCGTCCGCGCGGTGTGGTTCGAGCTCGATGAGGCCATGTTCCGTTCGCCGCAGCGTCGCGACTGACCCGTACCCCACGTCCGCGTGAGGGGCAAGCCGCCCCTGTCCTTGCGCGCACCCCGTCAGGGTGGGCGTATGCGATGTGTGACCTATGCCGGCGAGACAGTGATCACCACCGACGACGTCGCGGCGTCGTTGGTCGAATTGACCGCGGCGGTCGCCAAGGAGGGTCAGGCCGAGGCCGTCAGCATCCCCATCGTCACCGACGACAAGAAGGTCGCCCAGGCCGAGCTCGTCATCGGCGTCGGCAACGACGTGCTCTCCGCTCCGGTGGAGTGGCACGAGGAGGAGCCCGACTTCTCGCACGCCGCCGCGGAGCTGAAGGATCACCGTCTCTTCCCGCGAACCCATCTCCGAGCCGTCGAGTCCGATGCGGGCGGCGACGACGAGCCCCTGGACTACGACTTCGACCAGCCGACCGAGGCCTAGAGCCAGAGGGGCGAGAGTTCGCCTCTCGCCGGGTGAAACGGGGCGCGGGTCTTGTCACCGACTCGTGTCATCCGTTATGTTCGCAAGTCCGTGCCGATCGGCGCGATGAGCCGAGGAAAGACGAGACCATGACCGCCATGCGCGATCTGAATGCGGAGCAGCAGGAGCAGTACCTGCCGTTCCTCCCCTCGTCGTACCCTCCGGCGCCGGTCGTCTAGACATCCGTCTTCTCACGCCCCGCACCGTCAGGTCGGGGCGTTTCCCTTTCCATCGGTGGGGGAGTGCCTCGGCTCGAGGCTCGACTCCTCGCGCGTCAGCGCACCACACGAAGGAAAGGACCCATGCAGAAGCTCACCGAACGACTCGTGTCGTGGGCGAGCCTGATCGATGACAAGACCATCGAGCAGGCACGCACCTCGTCGCGGATGCCGTTCATCTTCCCCCACCTCGCCCTCATGCCCGATGCCCACCTGGGACTCGGCGCGACGGTCGGATCGGTGATCCCGACGCTCGGGGCGATCATGCCCGCGGCCGTCGGCGTCGACATCGGCTGCGGAATGATCGCGGTCAGGACGCAGTTCGCGGCCGCCGACCTCGCCGGCCGCGACCTGTCGGCACTGCGGCAGCAGATCGAGCGCGCCATCCCGCTGTCGGCCGGCCGCGACAATCGCACGATCGTCGCCACCGCCGAACCGCGCGTGGCCGAGCTCGAGGCGCTGGCCGGGACGGCCGAGTTCGACCCGGCCTCGTACGCGGGTCACTGGCGGCTCCAGCTCGGGTCGCTGGGCAGCGGCAACCACTTCATCGAGATCTCGCTCGACGAGAACGACGACGTGTGGATGTTCCTGCACTCCGGGTCGCGGGGCATCGGCAATCGCATCGCGAAGCACCACATCGCTGTCGCGCAGCGCCTGGCGAAGCAGTGGTGGATCGAGCTCCCGCATCCCGACCTCGCCTACCTCGTCGAGGGCACGCCGGAGTTCGCGGCGTACATCCGCGAGCTCAGGTGGGCGCAGCACTTCGCCCTGCTCAACCGCGAGGAGATGATGGACCGCGTCGCGAACCAGCTCGGTCGGTTCCTCGGTACCGACGTCGACGAGCGCGAGCGGATCAACTGCCACCACAACTTCACCGAGTCCGAGATGCACTTCGGCAAGAGGGTGTGGGTCTCGCGAAAGGGCGCGATCATGGCCGACGCCGGTCGTCCCGGGCTCATCCCCGGGTCGATGGGCACCGCCTCCTACGTCGTCGAGGGGCGCGGCAACCCCGTCGCGTTGAACTCCTCGCCGCACGGCGCGGGGCGGGAGTACTCGCGTTCGGCCGCCCGCAAGACCTTCACGCACGAGCAGTTGCGTGAAGCGATGACGGGCATCGAATACCGGGACACCGACGCGTTCATCGACGAGATCCCGCAGGCGTACAAGCCGATCGACCGGGTCATGGCCGATGCAGCCGACCTCGTCACGGTCCGGCACACGCTGCGTCAGATCGTCAACGTGAAGGGCGATTGAGACGGATGCCATGGCTGCTGCACCGCGGCCATGGCATCCGCCATTCGGCCGGGGTGGGATACATCGCTCGGGGGATGCGGGGGAGGAGCCCGTTCGGCACGATGGGAAGAGCTCGCGGAGCCCCGCGGGCGAACACTTCCCCCCGGAGTGGAGTTTCATGTCGCCCGATCGTGCCCAGACCATCGACCGCCGTCACGATCCCTCCGACGGCAGAGAACGACAGAGCGCGTGCATCCGTCTCGCGCAGGCTCGTCTCGCCGCGTTCGTCGAGAGCACGGCCGACGACGTCGACGAGACCTCGGACGCGGCCGTGACCGCCCTGCGTTCCGCCGTGTCGTCGGGCGCCGATCTCGACCGGATCTCTGCGGAGCTCGAGGTCAGCACGGGGGCGATCCAGGCGATCGTCGACGGCTCTGTTCCGCTGCGGAGCCTGCACCCCGACGATCGGTTGCGGCCCGACTGAGACCGTCGCGGACGCCTCGCGGCATGGGTTGGCCGCTGCGCCGGCCCCCGCTGTCGTCCCCGGGGTTACGCTCGGGGGCAGGAAATAGGCGAAGGCGGCGAGATGGGCGAGCGCAAGTTCGAGTGGGGCGGGCTGAGTGCCGACCGTGGCGACTACGTCACCGCGGCGGAGGCGCTCGCGATGCTCGAGGTCCTGGTGATCGCGCAGGCCGATCTCGACGTCACGACCGAGTTGCGCAACGGTGCGGCCTGGGCGCGCTTCTCGCGCGGCGGGCGCTGGGCCGTCGTGTCGACGCCCGGATCCCGCTGGTTCTCGGTCGAGACCGACACAGGACACCGCCTGCAGATCGTGGATGCCAACACCTCGAAGGACCAGAGCGCTCAGCTTCTCGCGGTGCACGTCGACGTCGCCGAGGCGTACGTCCGCGGAGAGGCCAGACCCGCGCGGGCCGGGGGCCTCGGCGGGTCGGTGCTCACCGTCGACGTGAACGGACGACAGGTGCTTCTGACGCAGTCCGTCGGGCGACGCGTGCGGGGTCTGTTCGGTCGCTAGGCCCGACGGCCGCTCCGGTCAAGCCGGTGCTCCCCGCCCGCGCTCTTGCCAGGCTGGGCGAGTACGCGACGAAGGGAATCCCATGAGCGACCCGCAGAACTCCGCCCCGGCCGACGACGCCGCCGACCTCGGCGACGACCCCACGGTCAAGCCGAGCCAAGAGAACGACGTCGACGAAGAGGCGAAGGCCCCCTCGAAGGACGACCCGAACGCCGACCACCAGGCGACGGGGATCGGCGTCATCGGCGACGAGTGACCCGGATGCCGCGGGGCGGGCGGCGGTGACCATCGGCGCTCGTCCCGCGGGTCGGGGCGCTCCCGCCGCGGTGCTAACCTTGACCGGTCCGCCTCCGTAGCTCAGGGGATAGAGCGTTGGTTTCCGGTACCAAAGGTCGCAGGTTCGATTCCTGTCGGGGGCACACGAAGAAGGCCGCGATCATCTCGATCGCGGCCTTTCGTCCTCCCGGCGTCAGTCCTCGTCGGTGACGGCGCCGGTGGGCTCCGCGTCCTCGACGATGTGCGAGGAGCCGAGCTCGTCGGCGACGGCGCGACCCTGGTCGACGGCCTCCTCGCGGCTCGAGAAGCTCGCCGACAGTTCGGGTCGGCCTTCGACCGCGTTCTCCCACTGGCCGCGGTTCGATCGGGTGGTCACGTCGTTCTGGCTCATGGCATCCATGGGACACCCTCGCGGCATCCGGCGCCGCCGTCTTGACAGACGTTGTCAAGACCACTCGCGGTTTCCGGAGGTGCTGAGAAGGTGGGATCACGTTCGAAAGGGGTCAGCCATGAGTATCGGAGCCGGCATCGCGCTGTTCGTCATCGGCGCCATCCTCGCCTTCGCGGTCGATCTTCCCAATGAGTTCGTCGACCTCACCACGATCGGCTACATCATGATGGGGGCGGGCGTGGTGGTCTTCGTCATCGGGGCGGTGCTGATGATGCGCCGTCGGCAAACCGATACGGTCACCCGCACCGAAGCAACAGGGGGTGCGCGGGTGACCCGCTCCACCACACGCTCCTCGAACGACGACCTCGTCTGAGTCCCGCGGGGTCGAGCCCCGGAGAACCATCATGACCGAACCCACTCCCACCGTCGCCTACGATCCGGCCGTCGACGACCTGTTCGACGGGCGCTACCGACTCGGGCGCCTTCTCGGCAGAGGCGGCTACGCCCGGGTGTACGAGGCGGTCGACACCGCGCTCGAGCGCACTCTCGCCCTCAAGATCATCGACGGCGACGGCGCCGACCCCTCCGACGTCGCCCGCGTACGATCCGAGATCCGCCTTCTCGCCTCGCTGTCGCACCCCTCGCTCGTGACGCTGTTCGACGCCAAGCTCGACGGGCAACCGGCCTACCTCGCGATGGAGCTCATCTCGGGCCCCACCCTGACGGATCGCATCGCGCGGGGCCCGCTGCCCGGCCCCGAGGTCGCGCGCGTCGGTCGCGAGATCGCCGAGGCGTTCGCCGTCATCCACGGGCGAGGCATCGTGCACCGCGACGTCAAGCCGTCGAACATCCTCATCCGGCCCGCCGCCCACACGGGCGAGACCCCGAGGGCCACGCTCGCCGACTTCGGCATCGCCTCGCTGGTCGGGGCGACACGGGTGACGCGTGCCGACACCGTGATCGGCACGGCCGCGTACCTCAGCCCTGAACAGGCTCGGGGGATGCCCGCGGCCCCCGCGAGCGACGTGTACGCGCTCGGTCTGGTGCTGCTCGAAGCGCTGACCGGCTCGCGACCCTTCGGGTCGCGGACGCCGCACGAGGCCCTGGCGGCGCGACTCGTCTCGCCTCCCGAGATCCCGGCGCAGATCCCGGCCGCCTGGCGCGAGGTGCTCGAGAAGATGACCGCGATCGAGCCGAGCGAGCGACCGGATGCCACGGGCCTGATCGTGGCGCTCAGGACGCTCTCGGGAGTCGCCGTCCCCCCGCCGCTCCCGTCGAGGCCGGCGTCGGCGGTCACGACCGCCGCTCTTCCCGGCGGCACGGCCCCCACGCGTCTTCTCGAGCCGGCGGCCCGGTCCGAACGGACGGCGACGCCCCGCCGACTCTCGCGGCGCACGATCGTGATCGGGGCGATCGCGGCCGTCCTGCTGGCCGGGGGCGCCATCGGTACCGCCGTCGCCCTCGGCGGGGCGGGAGCATCGTCGGAGCCCGCTCTGCCCACGCTGCCGCAACCTCTCGACCAGCACATGGACGATCTCTGGAGAGAGGTGGCCCCGTGATCCGCCGCGCCGCTCCCCTCGCCGGGATTCTGCTCGCCGGGGTCCTCGCGCTCGCCGGGTGCACCCCGCCCGCCGAGACCCCCACGGCGTGGCAGCAGAACGTGCAGACGGTGGCCGACCAGGCCTCGAGCGGGGACTACGCCTCCGCCCTCGCGAGCCTCGACGCCCTCGAAGCCGACGTCATCGCCCGCCGCGACGCCGGCGAGGTCTCGGCGGAGGAGGCCGACGGCATCCTGAGCCGGATCGCCACCGTCCGCGCCGATCTCACCTCTCTCGCCCCCAGTCCCACTCCCACTTCCACTCCGACCCAGACGACGGAGCCGAGCCCCGAGCAGTCTCAGGACACGGTGACCGACGACCGCGGCGACGAGCCGGGGCAGCCCCCCTCCGACGACAAGGGACCGGGCGGAAAAGACGACAAGGCGCCGGGCAACGGCGACGGCAAGGGCCCCGGTAAGAAGGGCGGGTGATCGGCTTCGCGCCCGCCGGGCCGAGGGGGTCCGAACGCATGCGAGGATTGCCCGGTGCCGCGCCGCGTGACCGCTGAACTCGACCTCGATCTCGGGGCCTCCGTCGACCTCATCTTCCAGATCGCCGCCGCGCGCGGTGTGCCCGTCGTCGACGAGAATCTCACGTTCGCTCAGGGTGAGCGGCGGTACACGGCGACCGAACTCGTGGACCAGGCCGGCAGTCGTCTGCACCGCCTCACCGCCGAGGAAGGTCCCCTCTCGGTGCGGTACGACGCGCTCGTCGCGGGTCCCGCGCAGAGCCCCCGCACGAGTGACCTCGACACCATCGGGTACCTGCGTCCGAGCCGATACTGCCAGTCCGACGAGGTGTTCGCCCAGGCACGCCGCCAGTTCCGGGGCCTGGCGGGGCGCGACCTGCTGGCCGCGGTGTCGGGCTTCGTGGCATCCACCGTCACCTACACGCCCGGGCTCAGCTTCGGCACCGACAGCGCCGTGACGACCCTCGCCACGGGCCAGGGCGTATGCCGCGACTACGCCCACCTCGTGATCGCCCTGCTGCGCGCGATGGACATGCCCGCCCGCTACGCCGCCTGCTTCGCCCCCGGGCTCGAGCCGATGGACTTCCACGCCGTGGCCGAGGCCTACCTCGACGGGGCCTGGTACGTCGTGGATGCGACACGTCTCGCCGATCGCCGATCGCTGGTGCGCATCGCCACGGGACGCGACGCCGCCGATTGCGCGTTCCTCAGCTACCACGGTGGATACGTGGGTCTCGAGCGGATGCGGGTGGATGCCGTCCTCGAGGGCGTCGACGCGACGGAGCCCGACGACCACGAGGCCCTGGTCCAGATCGCCTGACGCGGGCGCCCCGGCGCCGCGCCTAGACTTGAAGGGTTATGGATCCCGCAGCCCTCTCCGCCGCCCTGCTCGCCGTCATCGCCCCGCTCGCCGAGGCGCGACGAGAGGGCTCGTCCGCCGGGATCACGGCCGCCGACCTACCGCTCGAGCGGCCCAAGAACCGCGACCACGGCGATTGGGCGTCCAACGCCGCCCTCAAGCTGTCGAAGATCGTCGGGGCGAACCCTCGCGAGTTCGCCGCCGAGATCGCCGCGGGCCTCGAAGCCGTCGAGGGCATCGCGAGCGTCGAGGTCGCCGGCCCGGGCTTCATCAACATCCGCCTCGACGCCGCGGCCGCCGGTGCTCTGGCCCGCACGATCGTCGAGCAGGGCGCTGCGTTCGGAACGAACGACAGCCGCGCCGACGAGGTCATCAACCTCGAGTTCGTCAGCGCCAACCCCACCGGTCCGATCCACCTCGGCGGTACCCGCTGGGCCGCCGCGGGCGACTCGCTCGCCCGCATCCTGTCGTCGCAGGGTGCGAAGGTGACGCGCGAGTACTACTTCAACGACCACGGGGCGCAGATCGACCGCTTCGCTCGCAGCCTCGTCGCCGCCCATCAGGGCGACCCCACTCCCGAGGACGGCTACGGCGGCGCCTACATCGGCGACATCGCCCAGCGTGTGGTCGCGGCCTACGACGGCGACATCGACGCGCTCGACGCGGACGCCAAGCAGGAGGCCTTCCGCGAGCTCGGCGTGAACCTCATGTTCGGCGAGATCAAGCAGTCGCTGCACGAGTTCGGTGTCGACTTCGACGTCTACTTCCACGAGAACGATCTGCACGACTCCGGCGCCGTCGAGCGTGCCGTGGCGCGGCTGCGCGAGCTCGGTCACATCTTCGAGGCCGACGGGGCCACCTGGTTGCGCTCCACGGAGTTCGGTGACGACAAGGATCGCGTCATCATCAAGTCCGACGGGAACCCGGCGTACATCTCGGGCGATCTCGCCTACTACCTCGACAAGCGCGAGCGCGGTTTCAACCGCTGCATCATCATGCTCGGCGCCGACCACCACGGGTACGTCCAGCGCCTCATGGCCATGTGCGCGGCGTTCGGCGACGAGCCGAACGTCAACCTCCAGGTGCTCATCGGTCAGATGGTCAACCTCGTGCGCGACGGACAGCCGGTGCGCATGTCCAAGCGCAACGGAACGGTCGTGACCCTCGAGGACCTCGTCGAGATCGTCGGGGTGGACGCCGCTCGCTACGCTCTGACGCGCAGTTCCGCCGACTCGAACCTCGACATCGACCTCGATGTGCTGCAGAAGCGCACGAACGACAACCCGGTGTTCTACGTGCAGTACGCCCACGCGCGCACGCACAACGTGGCCCGCAACGCCGCCGACTCCGGTGTCGACCGCTCCGCATTCGCCCCCGAGCTGCTCGACCACGAGACCGAGTCGGCCCTGTTGGGTGCCCTGCAGGAGTTCCCGCGTATCGTCGCGTTCGCCGCCGAGGTGCGCGAGCCGCACCGCGTCGCGCGCTACCTCGAGGAGCTCGCGGGCCTCTATCACCGCTGGTACGACAACTGCCGCGTCACCCCGATCGGAGACGCCCCGGTCGAGCCTGTGCACCGCACGCGCCTGTGGCTCAACGACGCCACCGGTCAGGTGCTGCGCAACGGTCTCGACCTGCTCGGCGTCAGCGCTCCGGAGCGGATGTAGAGCATGACGGATGCCACGGCTCCCCGTCGCCGCACGGGCCGCTGGATCGCGGCGCTGGTGGTGGTCGTGGTGCTGCTCGCCATGGCCGCCGTCGCCGCCGAGTTCATCGCGCGCTCCGTGGTGACGAGCACGGTCCGTTCTCTGGTCGTGAAGAACGTCGGTCTTCCCGACGATCAGAACGTCGACGTGTCGTTAACGGGTCTCGTGCTGCCGCAGCTCATCGGCGGACGCCTCGACGAGGTCGCCGTCTCGTCGAACGATGTGACCCTCGGGCCCATCACCGGTGACGTCCGCGTCGACCTGCGCGGAGTACCCGTCTCGGGCGGCGCGGCGGCCGACGGCGGGGTCGCGTCGGTCCGCCTCGACCAGGACCAGCTGAAGGCCCTGTTGGCCGAGGTCCCCGACTTCCCGGCGAGCACGATCACCCTGGCCGCCCCCGACATGAAGCTCGACACCTCGCTCTCGCTTTTCGGCATCGCGATCCCCGTCGGCGTCGGAGTGACCCCGGGCGCCGCGGCGGGCGACCTGACGCTGACACCGTCGTCGTTCCAGGTGGGCGGCAACGCGATCGACGCCGACACCCTGCGCGGCCAGTTCGGCGGCATCGCCGATTCCCTCCTCGCGGAGCGGAGCCTGTGCATCGCCGACCGACTGCCGAAGGGGCTGACCCTGGCCTCGGCCACCGTGCAGGGCCAGGACCTCGTCGCGACGTTCGATGTCGCCGGCGGCATCCTGAACGATCCGGCGCTGCAGAGCGACGGCACCTGCGGCTGAGCCGCTCAGCGCGAGAGTTCGAGCAGTCCCGCCTCGACGAGTTCGTCCAGGATGCCGCTGACCCCGGCCTCCGCGGAGGGGTCGCCGATCTCGTCGACGATCGCGCGCACGAGGTCGTCGCGCGCGGCGCCCGGGGCGCAGTGCCAGAGCAGCGGCGCCAGTCCAGCGAGGACGCGCAGCGTTCCGCCTCCGTCGGGCGCGGCGGTGAGCACGGCGAGACGGTCGTCGGCCAGGGGCAACCAGTCGGCGGCGTCGGCGCGGCGGTACCGCGGCCTCGGCGCCCCGCCTTCCCCCGGGATCGAGAGCGCGTCTCGGGTCGACGGGCGCTCGGGGGCCGGGACCCCCTCGAGCGCCTCTACGGCGGGGAGCGCGGGCTCATCGGCATCCATCTCGTCCCACAGGTCCGCGAGATCGCGGGCCTCGGAGTACTCCGCGCGCACGGCGCCGCCGGTCGCGGCGAGCAGTCGCGCCAACAGGCGGAGGGGCCCGGGCAGGACCGCGAGGGCGCTGCAGTGCGGGGCGAGAGCGGTGAGCGCCTCGGTCTCGTCGACGGGCACGAGTCGTGCCGGGGCGGGGGCGGGGCGACGATCGAGCAGCACGAAGCGGCCGACGCGGAGCGGGGCCTCCGGGAGCGGTGCGAGGCCCAGCTCCGAGGGGGAGAGCTGCACCTTGAAGCGGTGGCCCTCGGTGATCACCGACAGCGGCTTGCGATACGCGAACACGGTGCCGTCGGCGTCGACGCCGACCGTTTCGTCGGTGACGTAGCCACGACGGCGGGCGAGAGTGCGGGTCGCGGTCGTCTTGCCCGCGCCGGAGGGACCGACGAGGACGGTCACGCGCCCGTCGGGGGCCGCGAGCCCCGCCGCGTGGAGCATGAGCAGGACGCCGCGCCGCGCCGAGATCGCCGCCTGGGTGACGGCGCCGGAGAGGTCGGAGAGCATCTGCCCGCGATCCACGGTGCCGCAGGCGACGACAGTGGTGTCCGTGAGCGACCCCGCGCTCGAGCGGGCGTCGTTCCAAGCCGCGGCCACCGCCGCACGCGAAGCCGGGCTGAGAGCCGAGACGTCGATCCCCACGCGCACACCGATGGCGTCGACGACGAGGACGTGGTCTGCGGGGGAGGGGAGCACCGGCCCACCGTAAAGCCCGCGACGGGCCCGCGCGCGCGGTGGCCCCGGGGCAGGCCGAGTGCTCGTCCGCAGACTCACCCGATCGATCGACGAACCTCACCTGCTCACCGTCGGCGGCCGTCACACGGGGCCCGCTCTTCGCCCGGCGCGCGATCGTGGCGCGCGGCACGCGTCGTGCCCCCACGCTCGTATGCTGCGGCCCGCCCGCTCGATTCCCTTTCGGGCAGACCCTCGAGATCCGCGGTGGGCGTTTCCTGGTGTGACCGCCGCTCCGGCGTGGGAAAGGTGCGGCATACGACGTGCCCTAGACTGCAAGGACTGCCCGCCGCGTGACTCTCCGCGCGGGTGGGAGCCGTGATCCGCGGCCGTCGCGTCGCCGCAAAACCCGATTGGTCCCCCTGTGTCCGCCTCGCACTCCGCGCTCGTGCCCGCCTGGCTCACCGCCCCGGCCGAAGCGAACGAGCTCGTCGCCACCGTCTGGCCCGCCTCCGCTCGCCGCGTCGACGACGGCTCCGTCGAGATCGGCGGGGTGTCGGTCTTCGACCTCCGCGACCGCTTCGGGACGCCCCTATACGTCCTCGACGAAGACGAGGTGCGCGGCCACGCCCGTCGCGCGCGTTCCGCCTTCGACGCCGCCGCCGCCCGCCATGGCATCCGGGCCCGCGTCTATTACGCCGGCAAGGCGTTGCTGTCGACCGAGGTCGTGCGCTGGGTCGTCGACGAAGGACTCGCCGTCGACGTCTGCACGCGTGGCGAGCTCGAGGTCGCGCTCGCCGCCGGCGCCGACCCCGCGCGCCTGGGCTTCCACGGCAACAACAAGAGCGTCTCCGAGCTCGAGCGCGCCGTCGAGGTGGGCATCGGCTCGGTCGTCGTCGACAGTCCGATCGAGATCGAACGGCTCGCCGCCATCGCCGAGCGCCGGGGCGCCGTGCAGTCGGTCCTCGTGCGCGTGCGCACCGGTGTGCACGCCGAGACCCACGCGTTCCTCGCCACCGCCCACGAAGACCAGAAGTTCGGCTTCTCACTCGAGGGGGCGGCCGAGGCCGTGGCGCGCATCCGCGAGCTGTCGAGCCTGCGCTTCGTCGGCCTGCACGCGCACATCGGCTCGCAGATCTTCGACTCCTCGGGCTTCCGCGAGTCGGCCGCGCGCCTGGTCGACCTGCACGCCGACCTGCTGGCCGGGGGAGAGATCCCCCTGCTCAACGTCGGCGGCGGTTTCGGCATCTCCTACACGTCGGTCGACGACCCGAAGCCCATCGAGGAGATCGCCGACGGCATCGTCGACGCCATCGCCGACGAGTGCGCGGTGCGCGGCATCCCGATGCCCGACGTCGCCACCGAGCCCGGTCGCGTCATCGTCGGTCAGGCCGGCGTCACCGTGTACGAGGTCGGCACGGTCAAGACCGTGACGGCCGGCGAAGACCTCGACCGCACCTACATCAGTGTCGACGGCGGCATGAGCGACAACGCCCGGCCCGCCCTCTACGGCGCCGACTTCTCGGCGCGGCTGGTCTCGCGGACGAGCTCCGCGGCCCCGGCCCTCTCGCGCGTCGTCGGCCGTCACTGCGAGTCGGGAGACATCGTGGTGGATGCCGAATACCTCCCCGCCGACGTCACCCCCGGTGACCTGCTGGCCGTTCCCGCCACCGGTGCCTACTGCTTCTCGCTCGCGAGCAACTACAACTACACCCCGCGCCCCCCGGTCGTCGCCGTGCGCGACGGTCGGGCTCGCGTGATCGTCCGCGGCGAGAGTGTCCACGACCTCCTCGCGCGCGACGCCGGGATCCCGGCATCCGCTCCTTCCGCTACACCCCACGGAGACACCGAATGACCGACTACCGCACGCTCCGCGTGGCGCTCCTCGGCGCCGGCGCCGTCGGCTCGCAGGTCGCCGACCTGCTGCTCAAGCACGGCGACGAGCTCGCCGACCGCGCGGGCGCGAAGCTCGAACTCGCAGGCATCGCGGTGCGCGACCTCGACGCCAGGCGCGACGTCGACCTGCCGCGCGAGCTGTTCACCACCGACGCCGACACCCTGATCGTCGGCAGCGACATCGTCATCGAGCTCATGGGCGGTATCGAGCCCGCTCGCACGCAGGTGCTGCACGCGATCGCCTCGGGTGCCGACGTCGTCACGGCCAACAAGGCGCTGCTGGCCACGCACGGCTCCGAGGTCTTCGAGGCCGCCGACCAGGTGGGCGCCGAGGTGTACTACGAGGCCGCCGCCGCCGGTGCGATCCCGATCATCCGGCCGCTGCGCGACTCGCTCGCCGGTGACCGCGTGGTGCGCATCATGGGCATCGTCAACGGCACGACGAACTACATCCTCGACCGCATGGACACCGAGGGCGCGGACTTCGGCGACGTGCTCGCCCAGGCGCAGGCCCTCGGCTACGCCGAGGCCGACCCGACCGCCGACGTCGAGGGCTACGACGCCGCGCAGAAGGCCGCGATCCTCGCGAGCCTCGCCTTCCACACGACGGTTCCGCTCGACGCGGTGCACCGCGAGGGCATCACCTCGGTCGACGCCGCGATGATCGAGTCGGCGCGTCATGCGGGCTACGTCATCAAGCTCCTCGCCGTGTGCGAGCGCCTCGCCGGCGAGAACGGCGGCGGCGAGTCGATCTCGGTGCGCGTGTACCCCGCCCTCGTCGAGCGCACGCACCCGCTGGCGAGCGTCCACGGCGCGAACAACGCCGTCTTCGTGCAGGCCGAGGCCGCGGGCGACCTGATGTTCTACGGCGCCGGCGCCGGCGGCGTGCAGACCGCCTCCGCCGTGCTCGGCGACGTCGTCTCGGCCGCGCGCCGCCACATCGCCGGCGGCATCGGCGTGGGCGAGTCCACGCGCGCGAACCTGCCCGCCGTGCCGATCGGGCATGTCATCACGCGCTACCAGATCACGCTCGAGGTCGACGACCAGCCGGGCGTGCTGGCCACCGTCGCGGGCATCCTCAGCGAGGGGCGCGTGTCGATCGCGACCGTCGAGCAGACCGTCATCGAGCAGACTCCGGATGCCGACGACTCGGCAGCCGCAACAGGCTCAGCGACCGGGGCGGGATCCGCCCGCCTGGTCATCGGAACACACAAGGCCCGCGAGCAGGATTTGAGCGAGACCGTCGAGCGTCTCGCCGCGAGCGGCGTCGTCGAGCGCGTGGTCTCCGTGCTGCGTGTGGAAGGGAACTGACATGGCACACCTCTGGGGCGGAGTCCTCCGCGAATACGCCGACCGTCTGGGTGTCACCGACGCCTCCACCGTGGTCACCCTGGGCGAGGGCGGCACACCGCTGCTGCCCGCCCCCGCGCTGTCGCGTCGTACCGGCGCCGACGTCTGGGTGAAGTACGAGGGAATGAACCCGACCGGTTCGTTCAAGGACCGCGGCATGACCGTGGCCCTCTCGCGCGCCGTCGAGCACGGCGCCAAGGCCGTCATCTGCGCCTCGACCGGCAACACCTCGGCCTCGGCCGCGGCCTACGCCGCCCACGCGGGCATCACCGCCGCGGTCCTCGTGCCCGAGGGCAAGATCGCGATGGGCAAGCTCAGCCAGGCCGTGGCGCACAACGGCCGGCTCATCCAGATCCGCGGCAACTTCGACGACTGCCTCGAGATCGCGCGCGAGCTCGCCGACCACTACCCGGTGCACCTGGTCAACTCGGTGAACCCCGACCGCATCGAGGGGCAGAAGACCGCCGCCTACGAGGTCGTCGAGGTCCTGGGCGACGCCCCCGACTTCCATTTCATCCCGGTCGGCAACGCCGGCAACTACACCGCGTACTCGCGCGGTTACCGCGAAGAGGCCGCCCGCGGCGTCGCCACGCGCGTTCCGCGGATGTTCGGCTTCCAGGCCGCCGGCTCCGCCCCGCTCGTGCGCGGCGAGGTCGTCAAGCAGCCCGAGACCATCGCGAGCGCGATCCGCATCGGCAATCCCGCCTCGTGGGAGCTGGCTCTCGAGGCCCGTGACGCCACCGACGGCTACTTCGGCGCGATCGACGACGCCGGGATCCTCGAAGCGCAGAAGATCCTCGCCGGCGAGGTGGGCATCTTCGTCGAGCCCGCCTCGGCCATCAGCGTCGCGGGTCTGCTCGAGCGCGCCGAGGCCGGCGTCGTGCCGGCCGGCGCGAAGGTCGTCCTCACCGTCACCGGCCACGGCCTCAAGGACCCCCAGTGGGCTCTGCGTCGTGCCGACGGCACCGACGTGTCGCCCACGGTCGTCGACGCCGCCACCGCGGAGGTCGCCTCCGTGCTCGACCTGCAGCCGGTGACCGCGTGAGCTCAGGCCCCGGTCGTCGAGTCGCCGTCCGCGTTCCCGCCACCAGCGCGAACCTCGGGCCCGGCTTCGACACCCTCGGCCTCGCGCTGAGCGTCTACGACGAGCTCGTCGTCGAGCAGCTCGAGGGCGACCGCCTCGAGATCGAGGTCGAGGGCGAGGGGACGGCCGACGTCCCCCGCGACGCCTCGCATCTCGTGGTGCGCGCGATGGCGCACACCTATGCTTCGGTCGGTCGTTCGCTGCCGGGGCTCCGACTGACGGCGCACAACGTGATCCCGCACGGTCGCGGCATGGGATCGTCCGGGGCCGCCGTGGTCGCCGGCATCCTGGCCGCGAAGGGTCTGCTCGAGGGAGAGGTCGCCTTCAGCGACGTTGATCTGTTGCGGTTGGCCACCGAGATGGAGGGCCACCCCGACAACGTCGCGCCCGGCCTCTTCGGCGGACTCACCATCGCGTGGATGGATGCCGAGGGCCCCCAGCACAAGCAGCTCATCGTCCACCGCGGAGTCTCGCCGCTGGTGTTCGTCCCGAGCTTCACCATGTCGACCGCCGTGGCACGGAGCCTGCAGCCCCTGCAGGTGCCGCGCGAGGATGCGGTCTTCAACGTCTCGCGTTCGGCGCTGCTGATCGCGGCGATGACCCAGAGTCCCGAGCTGTTGATGGCGGCGACCGAAGACAAGCTGCATCAGAACTACCGCGCGCAGGCCATGCCCGAGACCGATCGGCTCGTGCGGGCCCTCCGCGCGGAGGGGTATGCGGCGGTCGTGTCGGGGGCCGGGCCCAGCGTGCTGGTGCTGGCCGACGGGCCGGGGCAGCGACTCGAGGCGGCTCATCTTATGGCATCCGTGGTCGACACCCCGTGGCAGGCGCTCATGCTCGCCGTCGACGTCAAGGGTGGTACAGTGAAAAACGCAGAGGGTTCCGCGTAACTTCGCGAATCTGAGCCTCTGCACCACCTGCGAAATCCGCAACACATCGCGAACCCGGTATCGGCTGCAGTCTCCCGAACCGCTGGTGTCCTTCGTCTGCGTTCTGCACGGCGAAGCGCGATCTGATCACGTTTCATTTTCTGAGGAGCACTCGTGGAGTCCATCTCCGAGACCCAGCCCGTCGACGCGCCCGAGGGCGCCGAGACCCCCGCCGACGAGCAGCCCAGGGCTGCGGCGGAGGGCACCGACACCGAAAAGACCCCCGAGGGCGCAGACGCCCCGGCGGCCGAGGAGTCCGCCGAGGCGGCCTCCGACGCGCAGCCCGAGGCGCTGTTCACCGACGACGCCCTCGCCGCTGACGCTCCGGCCGAGGCGGTCGCGGACGCGCCTGCCGTGGACGCTGCCACGGAGCCCGCCGCCGACGCGCCCGCCGCTGAAGCCGCCGCGGAGCCCGCTGCCGCGGAGCCTGCCGCCGACGCGCCTGCCGCCGACGCCGCCGCGGAGCCGGCCGCCGAAGAGCCGGCGCCGGTCGAAAAGCCTGCACGCGCTCCGCGCAAGCGCGCCCCGCGCCGGGCGAAGAGCGCGACCGCCGAAGAGAAGGCCGCCGCTGACGCCGCCGCCGAGGCAGCCGCGGCGGAGGCACCCGCCGTCGAGGCCCCCGCTGCGGAGGCACCCGCCGCCGAGGCGCCCGCTGCAGAGGCGCCCGCCGCCGAGGCCGCGACCGACGAGTCGGCGACGACCCCCGTCACGACGGCCGCCGACGTGGCCGCCGACGCCGAGGCCCCCGCCGTCGCCGCTGACGCGCCCGCCGCCGAGGCTCCCGCCGCTGACGCCGCGCCCGCCGAGGGCGACGCCGAGCAGGCCGACGCCGCGCCCGCCGACGGCGCCGCCGAGCAGACCGACGAGACCCCGGCCCGTGGCCGCGGCCGCAGCCGCTCGCGCAACCGCAACCGCAACAAGACCGACGCCGACAAGGCCGAGGCTCCCGCCCAGCCCTCTGCCGACGAGGCCGAGGCCCCGCAGCAGCAGGGCGGCCAGCGCGAGAACGCCCGCGACAACGGGTCGCAGGGCGGCCAGCGCGACGGTGGCCAGCGCGACAACGCCCAGAACGGCCAGCAGGCCCAGCAGCAGCAGGGCGGGGCGGCCAACAGCCGCAACCGTCAGCGCAACAAGCGCCGCGGCCAGAGCAGCACGGGCGACGAGTTCGAGACCGAGATCGGCGAGGACGACGTGCTCGTCCCCATCGCCGGCGTCCTCGACGTGCTGGACAACTACGCCTTCGTGCGCACCACCGGCTACCTGCCCGGCCCGAGCGACGTCTACGTCTCGCTCGGTCAGGTCAAGAAGTACAACCTGCGCAAGGGCGACGCCGTCGTCGGTGCCATCAAGCAGCCCCGCGAGGGCGAGCAGCAGGGCCGTCAGAAGTACAACGCCCTCGTGCAGGTCGACTCGATCAACGGTCTGTCGGTCGACGACGCCGCCGCTCGCGTCGAGTTCAGCAACCTCACGCCGCTGTACCCCCAGGAGCGTCTGCGCCTGGAGACCGGCCCCGAGAAGCTCACGCAGCGCATCATCGACCTGGTCGCCCCGGTCGGCAAGGGTCAGCGCGGTCTGATCGTCGCGCCCCCCAAGGCCGGTAAGACGATCGTGCTGCAGCAGATCGCCAACGCGATCGCGACGAACAACCCCGAGGTCCACCTCATGGTCGTGCTCGTCGACGAGCGGCCCGAAGAGGTCACCGACATGCAGCGCACCGTGCGCGGCGAGGTCATCGCGTCGACCTTCGACCGCCCCGCCGAGGATCACACCACCGTCGCCGAGCTCGCGATCGAGCGCGCCAAGCGTCTCGTGGAGCTCGGTCGCGACGTCGTCGTGCTGCTCGACTCCATCACCCGCCTCGGCCGTGCGTACAACCTCGCCGCGCCCACCTCGGGCCGCGTGCTCTCGGGCGGAGTCGACGCCTCGGCGCTGTACCCGCCCAAGCGCTTCTTCGGCGCCGCGCGCAACATCGAGAACGGCGGATCGCTCACGATCCTCGCCACCGCCCTCGTCGAGACCGGCTCCAAGATGGACGACGTGATCTTCGAGGAGTTCAAGGGCACCGGCAACAGCGAGCTGCGCCTGAACCGCCAGCTCGCCGACAAGCGCATCTTCCCGGCCGTCGACGTCAACGCGTCGAGCACCCGCCGCGAGGAGATGCTGCTGTCGAACGACGAGGTCAAGATCACCTGGAAGCTGCGTCGCGCGCTGGCCGGCCTCGAGCCCCAGCAGGCCCTCGAGGTCGTGCTCGGAAAGCTCAAGGAGACCCAGTCGAACGTCGAGTTCCTCGTGCAGATGCAGAAGTCGATCCCGGCGCCCGCGCGCGGCGGTGACGACAACAGCATCCGCTGATCGGGGCGGGAGGCGCGATGTCGGAACCCGCGATGTTCGAGTCGGTCCGCGGACTGCTCGAGGAGCACAAGGCCGTCCAGGAGGAACTCTCCGACCCGGCCGTGCACGCGGACGCCGCGCGCGCCAAGCGCGTCAACCGACGCTACGCCGAGCTGTCGCGGATCGTCGCGGCCCACGAAGCGTGGACCGCGGCGTCCGACGACCTCGAGGCGGCGCGCGAGCTCGCGCGCGAGGACTCCGCGTTCGCGGAGGAGGTCCCGGCTCTCGAGGAGCGCGTGGCCGAGACGCAGGAGCGTCTGCGTCGCCTGCTCATCCCGCGCGATCCCGACGACGCCCGTGACGTGATCATGGAGATCAAGGGCGGCGAGGGGGGAGCCGAGAGCGCCCTCTTCGCGGCCGATCTCCTGCGCATGTACCTGCAGTACGCGGCATCCATGGGCTGGAAGACGGAGCTTCTCGAACGCACCGAATCCGACCTCGGCGGCTACAAAGACGTCCAGGTCGCGATCAAGGGCTCCTCGAGCGACCCCGCGCAGGGCGTGTGGGCGCATCTGAAGTACGAGGGCGGAGTCCACCGCGTGCAGCGCGTACCCGCCACGGAGTCGCAGGGGCGCATCCACACCTCTACAACGGGCGTGCTGGTCTTCCCCGAGGTCGATGAGCCGGAAGAGGTCGCGATCGACCCCAACGATCTCAAGATCGACGTGTTCCGTTCGTCGGGACCCGGCGGGCAGTCGGTCAACACGACCGACTCCGCGGTGCGCATCACCCACGTTCCCACCGGGATCGTCGTGTCGATGCAGAACGAGAAGTCGCAGCTGCAGAACCGCGAGGCCGGGATGCGCGTGCTGCGCGCCCGCCTGCTCGCCAAGCAGCAGGAGGAGCGCGACGCCGTCGCCGCCGATGCGCGCAAGTCGCAGATCCGCGGCATGGATCGCTCCGAGCGCATCCGCACCTACAACTTCCCCGAGAACCGCATCGCCGACCACCGCACCGGATACAAGGCGTACAACCTCGACCAGGTGATGGACGGCGCCCTCGGCCCGATCATCGAGTCGGCGATCACCGCCGACGAAGAAGCGCGCCTCGCGGCCCTCGCCGACTCCTAAGCTCGGGTGGTGCTCACCGCCGCTCAGATCGTGTCGTTCGACGACACCCCGCCCCCGCCCGGACTCTCCCCGTGGGTCGGAGCTGCGGAGCAGGTGCGGCACATCGAGATCGTCGATCCGGATGCCGCCTGGCCCGGGGTCTTCGAGATGCTCCGCTCTCGGATCGTCGGCGCCCTGGGCGACCGCGTCCTCGCGATCGACCACGTGGGTTCGACGTCGGTTCCGGGGCTGGCAGCCAAGCCGATCATCGACATCGACCTGACGGTCGCCGACACCGACGACGAGGACGCCTACGTCCCCGCCCTCGAGGCGCTCGGCTTCGTGCTGCGCGTGCGCGAGCCGTGGTGGCTGGGGCACCGCTGCCTGGTCGCGGCCGAACCGGCCGCCAACCTGCACGTGTGGCCGCCCGACAGTCCCGAGGCCGCGCGTCACCGCATCTTCCGTGACTGGCTGCGCGCAGACGAGTCCGATCGGGAGCGCTACGCCGCGGTCAAGCGCGAGGTCGCGGCCGACGGCTTGATGAGCGAGTACAACGCCCGCAAAGAGGGTGTGATCCGCGAGATCTACGCGCGTGCGTTCGCGGCGGCGGGCCTGTTGCCCTGACGGCGCCAGTCCGACGCCACCACGAAGGACACACGGCCGCGACCCGTCGCAGCGTGGTGTCAGCTCTCCGGGGCGGGCGGATCTCGTGCGCGGTGTCTCGACGTGCCTCAGTCGTCCCAGGCGGGCGGGTGGGGGAGCGGGCCTCGGCGAGCCTCGAGCTGAGCGGCGAGCGACAGCAGCGTCGCCTCGCCCCCCGGGCGGCCCACGAGCTGCACCGACACGGGGTGGCCCGTGGCATCCGTCGTCACCGGGATGGTGAGGGCCGGCACGCCGGCGACGTTGACGAAGCTGGAATAAGGGGCGTACTCGACCTGCATCGCGAACGTGCGCTCGGGGCTGTGCCCCGCGTACGAGCCGACCGGCTGGGGAGGCTGCGCGAGAGCGGGGGTGAGCACGGCGTCGAAGTCCGCGAAGTCCGCGATCGTGCGGCGCTCGAACGCTCGGGCGTCCGCGAGGCCGCCGAGCAGGTCGAGGGCAGACAGGCGACGCCCCTCCTGCACGAGCCACGCGGTGAGCGGCTCGACGAGGTCGGCGTCGGCGTCGCTCAGGGGGATCCGCGCGGCACTCGCCCGCCAGAGCACGTGGAAGAGCTCGGCATAGCCGAACGGATGCCAATCGGCATCCCTCACCGCATGCCCGGCATCGTCGAGCCAGGCGGCGGCGGTGTCGAAGGCGGCGCGGGCGTCGGCGTCGAGGACGATGTCCTCGTCGTCGTCCCACGGCGAGACGGTGGTGACCCCGAGGCGCAGCCGACCGGGGTCGCGTCGAGCGGCGTCGACGAAGGGGCCGGCGCCGGGCGCGGCCGTCGCATACGAGAAGGGGGCGAGGCCGACGAGGGCGTCGAGCAGGAGGCCGGTGTCTTCGACCGAGCGCGCGATCGGTCCCGTGACCGACAGGCCGTCGGGGGAGTCGAAGCCCGAGCCGATCGGCAATCGCCCGCGGGAGGGCTTGAGGCCGACGACGCCCACGGTCGCCGAGGGGATGCGGATCGAGCCGCCACCGTCCGAACCGACGGCCGCGGGGAGGAGTCCCGCCGCGACGGCCACGGCCGCCCCTCCGCTCGAGCCGCCCGCGCCGGCCGCGGGGCGCCAGGGGTCGCGCGCCGGGTCGTGGATCAGCGGTTCGGTGAACCCGGTGAGGCCGAACTCCGAGGTGCTGGTCTTGCCGACGTTGATCGCTCCGGCCGCGTCGAGGGCCACGGCGAGAGGGTCGGATGCCGCGGGCACATGGTTCACCCGTGAGCGCGAACCGTAGCGCGTGGGCACTCCGGCGCGGGCGACGAGGTCCTTATCGGCCAGGGGAACGCCCCACAGCGACCCGTCGGCCGGTCGAGGGAGGTCGGCGGCACGTCGGAGCGCGGCATCCGGGGTCACTTCGGAGAAGGCACCGAGACCGCGGAGGCGGCCGATGCGGTCGAGGTAGTGGGTCGTCAGCTCGGCGGGCGAGAACTCGCCGCTGCGGAGCCCGTCGACCTGGGCCACGAGGGAGAGATCGTGCAGTCGGGGCATTGTCCGAGCCTACGGCGGGGCGGCCGAACGGAAACAGCCGCCGCGGCGGTCAGATCCAGTACTCCGGGGTGGTCAACAGCGCGCGGGTGTCCTCGCCGTTGCGGCGCGTGCGCGCCTTCGCCGGAACGCCGACGAGCACGCTGTCGGCCGGTGCGTCGCGGGTGACCACGGCGTTCGCCCCCACGACCGACCGTGCACCGAGCGTGATCGGACCCAGGATCTTGGCCCCCGCGCCCACGGCCACCCCGTCGTGAAGGGTCGGGTGGCGTTTGCCGCCCTCGCGCTGACGGCCACCCAGGGTGACGCCGTGGTAGAGCATCACGTCGTCGCCGACCTCGGCCGTCTCGCCGACGACGACACCCATGCCGTGATCGATGAAGAACCGCCGGCCGATCGTGGCGCCGGGGTGGATCTCGACCCCGGTGAGCCACCGGGTGACCTGCGACAGGGCCCGCGCCGGAAAGCGCAGGCCCCGTCGCCAGAGCCGGTTCGCGACGCGGTACGACCACACGGCGTGAAGCCCCGGGTACAGCAACGCGATCTCGAGGCCGCCGCGCGCCGCAGGATCGCGGAGCTTGGCGGAGGAGATGTCTTCGCGGATGCGGGAGAGGGCCCCCACGTCAGTCTTCGCGCAGGTGCTCGTAGAGCGCCGTCGAGAGGTACCGCTCACCGTAGGAGGGGATGATGACGACGATGTTCTTGCCCGCCGCCTCGGGGCGACGCGCGACCTCGAGAGCCGCCCAGATGGCCGCGCCCGACGACATGCCGACGAGGATCCCGTCCTTCGCCGCGGTCTCGCGGGCGAGGCGGATGGCGTCGTCGAACTCGACGTCGATGACCTCGTCGATGATGTCGCGATCGAGGATCGCGGGCACGAAGTTGGGGCCGATGCCCTGGATCTTGTGCGGGCCGGGGTGACCCTTGGTGAGCACGGGGGAGTCGGCGGGCTCGACCGCCACGACCTTGACCCCGGGCACGCGCTCCTTCAGCACCTGGCCGACGCCCGTGATGGTGCCGCCCGTGCCGATGCCCGCCACGAAGTAGTCGACCTTGCCCTCGGTGTCCCGCAGGATCTCTTCGGCCGTCGTCTTGCGGTGGATCGCGGGGTTCGCCTCGTTCTCGAACTGGCGGGCCCACACCGCCCCGGGGGTCTCGGCGACGATGCGCTTGGCCTCGTCGACCGCGTGAGACATGCCCTTGGTCGGATCGGTGAGCACGAGCTCGGCACCGAACGCCTTGAGCAGGATGCGGCGCTCCTTCGACATCGAGGCGGGCATCGTGAGGATGACCTTGTACCCGCGCGCGGCGCCGACCATCGCGAGGGCGATGCCGGTGTTGCCGCTCGTCGACTCGACGATCGTGCCGCCGGGCTTCAGCTCGCCCGAGGCCTCGGCCGCGTCGATGATCGCGATGCCCAGGCGATCCTTGACGCTGGAGGCGGGGTTGTAGAACTCGAGCTTGGCGAGGATCTGGCCGCCGACGCCCTCCGCGACGCGGTTCAGCCGCACCAGGGGCGTGTCGCCGAATGCAGAGGTGATGTCGGAGTGGATGCCGGGCATGGCTCGCCTTTCGCCGTCGGTCGGGTCGCGTTCATTTTAGGCGAGCCCTCCGACACCACCGGTTGTGTGACGCTGCGCGACTAGGCTGGGCTCCCGTCATGTCAGGAACCGTCCCGCCTCACGCCCCCCTCGTCGTCTCGGTCGCCGACACCGTGCGCGCGGCCGCTCGCCGACTGCACGCGGCGGGGGTCCCCGACCCCCAGGTCGACGCCGAACTGCTCGTGGCCCACGTCCTCGGATCGTCGCGCGGGGGCGTCCAGGCCGCCGCGATCCGCGGGGACCGGATGCCGGAGCCCGCCGCGCGCGCCCTCGCGCCGCTCCTGGACCGCCGCGCCGCCCGCGAGCCGCTGCAGCACCTCACGGGGCTCGCGCCGTTCCGGTCGATGGAGCTCGCGGTCGGACCGGGGGTCTTCGTCCCCCGGCCCGAGACCGAGACGGTGGCACAGCTCGCCATCGACGCCCTCCGCTCGGCGGCGTCGCAGGCTCCGATCGCCGTCGACCTCGGCACGGGCAGCGGAGCGATCGCCCTGGCGATGGCGACCGAGGTGCCCCACGCCCGCGTGTTCGCCGCCGAGAACTCGGTGGACGCGTTCGTGTGGACGAAGCACAACGTCGCCCGCATCGGCGCGGACAACGTCACGCTCGCGTTCGTCGACCTCGCCGATGCCTTCCCCGAGCTCGACGGAACGGTGTCCGTCGTGGCATCCAATCCTCCGTATGTTCCCGACGACGCGATCCCCCGCGATCCCGAGGTGCGTCTCTACGACCCGCCCGCGGCGCTCTACGGAGGACCGGACGGGCTGGATGCCGTGCGCCACCTCAGTCGCGTGGGTCTGCGGCTGGGCCACCCCGGCGCGACGATCGTCATCGAGCACGGGGAGTGGCAGGGCGCCGCCATCCGCGAGATCCTCACCGCCGACGGCTGGCGTTCGGCGGCGACCCACCCGGATCTCACGACCCGGGATCGCGCCACGACAGCCTCGCGCCCCTGACGACGCGGGCGGTGACGCGCGGCTAGACTGGCGCGCGTTATGTCACCCGTCTACGACTGCCGTGACGAGTCGCAGCTGCTGTCCGGAATGCGCCACGCGCGTCAAGCGATCGGCCGAGGCGAACTCGTCGTGCTCCCCACTGACACCGTCTACGGAATCGCCGCGGACGCGTTCAACGCGCGCGCCGTCACCGGCCTGCTCGAGGCGAAGGGCCGCGGACGCCAGCAGCCGCCCCCCGTCCTCGTGCCGGGAGTGGGGACGTTGCGGGCCCTCGTGGCCGAGATCCCGCCCGCCGTCGACGACCTCGTCCGCGAGTTCTGGCCGGGTGGCCTCACGATCGTGCTGCCCGCGCAGCCCTCGCTCTCGTGGGACCTCGGGGACACCCACGGCACGGTGGCCGTGCGCATGCCCGCCCAGAAGATGACGCTGGAACTCCTCGAAGAGACCGGCCCGTTGGCCGTGTCGAGCGCGAACCTCACGGGTCGCGCCGCCGCCGTCGACATCGACTCCGCACGCGACATGCTCGGTGACAGCGTCGCCGTCTACCTCGACGCCGGCGTCAGCGAGACCGGCATCGCCTCGACCATCATCGACGCCACCACGCTCGTCGGGGGAGCGGAGCCGCAGATCCGGGTGCTGCGCGAGGGCGCGATCTCGCGCGATCGGCTGCGCGCCGTCGTGGGCGACCTGCTCGAGCCCGACCCCGTGGACGAGGTCGTCGAACCGCTCGCCGCCCCCGCCGCAACGACCCCGGATGCCGAGGCGCCGGGTCCGTGACCCAGTACCTCCTCACCATCCTGTTCACGGCGGCGGTCACGCTCGCGCTGTCGTGGGTGGTGTGGAAGCTCGCGCTGCGGTTCAAGCTGTACCCCGGCATCCGCGATCGCGACGTGCACAAGACCCCGACGCCGCGCCTCGGCGGAGTCGCGATGTTCCTCGGTGTCGTGGCGGCGTTCGTCCTGTCGAGCCGCAACCCCTACTTCGCGATCTTCTGGATCGACCCCGTACCGGTGCTGTCCCTGCTGGGGGCGGTTCTGCTCATCGTGCTCGTCGGCGTCGCCGACGACCTCTGGGACCTCGACTGGATGATCAAGCTCGGGGCGCAGTTCGTCGCCGCGGGCATCATCGCCTGGTTCGGCCAGTTGCAGATCCTCTCGCTGCCCATCGGCGCCCTCACGGTCGGCTCCAGCTGGGTGAGCTTCCTGCTGACCGTGTTCGCCCTGGTCGTCGTCATGAACGCGGTGAACTTCATCGACGGCCTCAACGGTCTCGTCGCCGGCGTCTGCCTGATCGCCAACGGGGTCTTCTTCGCGTACTCCTACCTGCTCGTGCGCGACACCGGAGCGAGCACGTACTTCAACCTCGCGTCGTTCATCGCGGCCGTCCTCGTGGGGGCGTGCCTCGGCTTCCTGCCCATGAACTGGACGCCGGCGAAGCTCTTCATGGGAGACGCGGGGGCCCTGATGCTCGGGCTGCTCATGGCCAGTTCGGCCGTCGCCATCACCGGCCAGCTCGACCCGGCGGTACTCGATCCCGAGAAGATCGGCAGGTCGCAGCTGCTCGGTGCGTTCATCCCGATCCTGCTGCCCGTGGTCATCGTCCTGCTGCCCCTGCTCGACTTCGGTCTCGCGGTCGCCCGCCGCCAGTGGGCGGGCAGGTCGCCGTTCTCGCCGGATCGCAAGCACCTGCACCACCGCATGCTCGACATGGGGCACACCGACCGCGACGCGGTCCTCATCTTCTACAGCTGGACCGCCGTGGTGAGCCTCGCGTTCCTGCTGATGTACATCGGCACCCAGCAGAGCTGGCCCGGCGACTACGCCTTCGGCATCGTCTTCGGCGTCATCGGCGTCATCGCGTGCGTCGTGCTCACCCTCCTGCCCTCCCAGCACCGACTGCGGCTGTCCCGCCGCCCCCGACCCACCCGACCGGAGTCCCCCTCATGAGCAGCGCTTCCTCCACCCCCCGTCGTCCCCTCTCCAGTACCCCGGTGCTGCGCACCGCCCTGGTCTGGGGCGGCATCGTGACGGCGGTGCTCCTCGTGCTCGGGGCCGTCATCGGATTCCTCGTCGGGGGAGGGGGCGGCCTCGGCAGCGCCCTGTCCGGCGTCGCGGTCAGCGCGATCTTCCTCGCGGTCACGGCCATCAGCATCCTGGTGGCGAACCGGTGGTTCGGCGATCCGCTCTACGTCCCGATCTTCTTCGGCATCGTGCTGGGCGGGTGGCTGCTCAAGCTCATCCTGTTCATCGTGGCGATCGTCGTCCTGCGCGGACAGGGATGGGTCGACCCCGTCGTGTTCTACGTGGCGCTCGTCGTCAGCGTCATCGCCTCGCTCGCGGTCGACGTGGTGGTGCTCCTGCGCATGCGGATCCCGAGCGTGAGCGACGTGACTCTGCCCACCGACCCCGAGGCGGGCGACCGGCGCTCGTGAGCTGCCGTATCCCATGGTGCGGTCGGCGGCGGCACGTTAGTCCGGTGCCGAGACGATCGCTCCGGGCGGACTCATGGATCCGCCGGGAGTTTGATAGGGTGGACGAGTACCCGGCCGCGATTGGAATTCTTCTCCAAGCTCGCACATCGGGTAACAATCACCGACCATCGTCGCAACGGTTCACACCGATGCCCCGAAGCTGGAGCCAGCGCTGACTACTCAAGCTGCGACCCTGATCACGAACTTCGCGTCTGCGGGTGCGGAATTCCACCCGCCCTCCATCTCGGAGTTCTTCCCCGACGCGGTGCTGTTCGAGGGCACGATGTTCGCGATCACGCGCATCAACCTCATCCAGATGCTCGCGACGGTGGTTCTGGTCACGCTCCTCGTCGTCGGCACGCGCCGCATGAAGGTCGTCCCCGGTCGCTTCCAGAGCGTCGTCGAGATGGGCCTGGACTTCGTCCGCGTGAACATCGCCGAGGACATCCTCGGCCGCAAGGACGGCAAGCGCTTCCTGCCGATCCTCACCACCATCTTCTTCATGGTGCTGTTCATGAACATCACGGGTGTCATCCCGTTCCTGAACATCGCCGGCACCAGCGTCATCGCGGTCCCCATGCTCCTCGCGATCGTGGCCTACGTCACCTTCATCTACGCGGGCATCAAGAAGAGCCCCGGCGGATTCTTCCGCAACTCGCTGATGCCTCCCGGGCTGCCCTGGTTCCTTTACATCCTGATCATCCCGCTCGAGTTCCTGTCGACCTTCATCATCCGCCCCGTCACGCTGACGCTGCGACTGCTGATGAACATGGTCGTCGGCCACCTCATGCTGGTGCTGTTCTTCGCCGCGACGCAGTTCTTCGTGGTCGATCTCAGCGGATGGTGGACCGCGCTCGGCGCCGGTTCCCTCGCCTTCGGTTTCGCCTTCACCCTGTTCGAAATCTTCGTCGCCTTCCTCCAGGCGTACGTCTTCGCGATCCTCACCGCGGTCTACATCCAGCTCGCGGTCGCAGAAGAGCACTGAGCGGCCCGGCGCACGCCGAGCCACCCAACGAAAGGAAAAAACCCGTGGACGCAACTACGGTTCTCGCCCAGGTCACCGGTAACGTCGCCACGATCGGCTACGGTCTCGCCGCCATCGGTCCCGCCATCGGCGTGGGCATCGTCGTCGGCAAGACGATCGAGGGCGTCGCTCGTCAGCCCGAGCTCGCCGGCCGCCTGCAGGTCCTGATGTTCATCGGTATCGCCTTCACCGAGGCGCTCGCCTTCATCGGTATCGCCACCGGCTTCATCTTCACTTGATCCCGGCCGCTCTCGATTCACTGTAAGGAGACAGGATGCTGAACGCTCTTGTCACTCTCGCCGCGGAGCCCGCGGGGGAAGCGCACAACCCGCTGCTTCCCGCGGTCTACGACATCATCTGGTCGGCCGTGTGCTTCGTCGTCATCATCTTCGTGGTGTGGCGCGTCGCTCTGCCGCGCATGGCGAAGCTGCTCGACGAGCGCAGTGCTGCCATCGAGGGCAACATCGCCAAGGCCGACGAGGCTCAGCGACAGGCCGAGGCCGCCCTCGAGGAGTACACCGCCCAGCTCGCCGAGGCGCGCAAGGAAGCCGGTGAGATCCGCGAGAACGCCACCCAGGACGGTCGAAAGATCGTCGCCGAGGCCAAGGAGACCGCGTCGGCCGAGGCCGCTCGCATCACCGCGACCGCGCACGCTCAGATCGAGGCCGAGCGTCAGACGGCTCTCGTGCAGCTGCGTTCCGAGGTCGGTACCCTCGCGGTCGACCTCGCGGGCAACGTCATCGGTGAGACCCTGACGGACGACGCGCGCGCCAACGCCGTGGTCGACCGCTTCCTCGCCGAGCTCGAGGCTTCCGAGAAGGCGGCCAAGTAATGGGCAGCGCGACCACTCAGGCGCGGACCGCGACCGCGGAGGCCCTGGCCTCCACCTCGGGCGTCGATCTCGACGTCGCGCGCGAACTGTTCGCGGCCGTCGGCGCCGTGAGCGGCTCGGCGCAGCTGAGCGGCGCGCTGTCCGACTCGTCGGTGCCGCCCGCCGCCCGCGCGGGTCTGGTGTCCCGCGTCTTCGGAGCCTCCTACCGGCCCGTGACCGTTGCGCTACTCTCCAGCGCCGCGCAGCAGCGCTGGTCCAGCTCCGCGGAGTTCGTCGAAGGACTCGAAGAGCTCGCTGTGCTCGCAACCTCGGTCGCCGAGAACGCGGACATCGAGGCCGAGCTCTTCTCGTTCTCGCGCACGGTCGCATCCCACGGCGAACTCGAGCTCGCCCTGGGCGGCCGCCTCGGCGGCGCGTCGGCGAAGGGGGCTCTCGTCTCGAAGCTCCTCGACGGCCGGGCGAGCGCGGGGACCGCACTCATCGTGTCGTCGCTGGTCGAGCACGCCCGCGGTCGTCGCGTCCGTGCCCTCCTGCGTCGCGCTGAGCGCATCGTCGCCGAGCAGCGCGCGCGCATCGTCGCGACGGTGTTCGCCGCGACGCCGTTGAACGCCGACCAGCAGTCCCGCCTCCAGAACGCTCTCAGCGCACGTTACGGTTCAGCCGTCACGCTGAACACCGTGATCGACCCGACCGTGGTCGGTGGACTGCGCGTGCAGGTCGCCGACGACGTCATCGACGCGAGCGTGTCCGCACGCCTCGCGGACCTCCGCCAGCGCATCGCCGGCTGAAGACTTTCCGCCCGAGTGGGCGTGGATCTGGGGGCCGAGTGCCCCACGAACGAAGGAAGACAATGGCAGATCTCTCTATCAGCCCCGACGTCATTCGTGACGCGCTGAAGGACTTCGTCACCGCCTACGAGCCCACCGGCGCCGCGGCGACCGAGGTCGGTGCCGTCGTCGACGCGGCCGACGGTATCGCTCACGTCGAGGGCCTTCCCGGCGTCATGGCCAACGAGCTCATCCGCTTCGCGGACGGCACGCTCGGCCTCGCCCAGAACCTCGACGAGAACGAGGTCGGTGTCGTCGTGCTCGGCGAGTTCTCCGGCATCGAAGAGGGCCAGAGCGTCACCCGCACCGGAGAGGTCCTCTCGGTCGGCGTCGGCGACGGGTACCTGGGTCGCGTCGTCGACCCGCTGGGCAACCCGATCGACGGTCTCGGCGAGATCGCGACCGAGGGTCGCCGCGCCCTCGAGCTGCAGGCGCCCGGCGTCATGCAGCGCAAGAGCGTGCACGAGCCCCTCCAGACCGGCATCAAGGCGATCGACGCCATGATCCCCGTCGGCCGCGGCCAGCGTCAGCTCATCATCGGCGACCGTCAGACCGGCAAGACGGCCATCGCGATCGACACGATCATCAACCAGAAGTCGAACTGGGAGTCCGGCGACGTCAACAAGCAGGTGCGCTGCATCTACGTCGCGATCGGCCAGAAGGGCTCGACCATCGCTTCGGTGAAGGGCGCTCTCGAAGAGGCCGGCGCGATGGAGTACACCACCATCGTCGCGGCCCCCGCCTCCGACCCCGCCGGCTTCAAGTACCTCGCCCCCTACACCGGCTCGGCCATCGGCCAGCACTGGATGTACGGCGGCAAGCACGTCCTCATCATCTTCGACGACCTGTCGAAGCAGGCCGAGGCCTACCGCGCTGTCTCGCTGCTCCTGCGTCGCCCGCCGGGCCGCGAGGCGTACCCCGGTGACGTCTTCTACCTGCACTCGCGTCTGCTCGAGCGTTGCGCGAAGCTGTCCGACGAGCTCGGCGCGGGCTCGATGACGGGTCTTCCCATCATCGAGACCAAGGCGAACGACGTCTCGGCGTACATCCCGACCAACGTGATCTCGATCACCGACGGCCAGATCTTCCTGCAGTCCGACCTGTTCAACGCCAACCAGCGTCCCGCGGTCGACGTGGGTATCTCGGTGTCGCGCGTCGGCGGTGACGCTCAGGTCAAGTCGATCAAGAAGGTCTCCGGAACCCTGAAGCTCGAGCTGGCGCAGTACCGCTCACTCGAGGCCTTCGCGATGTTCGCAAGCGACCTCGACGCGGCCTCGCGTCGTCAGCTGGCACGCGGTGCGCGTCTGACCGAGCTGCTCAAGCAGCCGCAGTACTCGCCCTACCCCGTCGAGGAGCAGGTCGTCTCGATCTGGGCCGGCACGAACGGCAAGCTCGACACCGTCGAGGTCTCGGACGTGCTCCGGTTCGAGCGCGAGCTGCTCGACTACCTCCGTCGCAACTCGACCGTGCTCGACACGCTGCGCGAGACCAACGCGCTGGGCGACGACACCCTCGCCGAGCTCGAGAAGCAGATCGATGCCTTCACCCAGGAGTTCCAGCCCGGCAAGGACCAGGGCGTCGTCGGCGCCGAGAAGGTCGACGCTGCCGAGGCGGAAGACGTGAACCAGGAGCGGATCGTCAAAGGCCGTCGCTGAGGAGCGAGGACACGGACGTAAATCATGGGCGCACAGCTACGGGTCTACAAGCAGAAGATCTCTTCTGCTCAGACGACCAAGAAGATCACCAAGGCGATGGAGCTCATCGCGGCCTCGCGCATTCAGAAGGCGATGGCGCGTGTGCGCGCGGCATCCCCCTTCGCGCGGGCCGTCACGAGCGCCGTCTCCGCGGTGGCCACTCACTCCTCCGTCGATCACCCGTTGACCACCGAGCGTGAGAACATCCGTCGCTCGGCCCTGGTCGTCTTCACCTCCGATCGCGGCCTGGCCGGCGCGTTCAACTCGCAGATCCTCCGTGAGGCGCTCGAGCTGGCCGAGCTGCTGCGTTCGCAGGGCAAAGAGGTCGTCTTCTACCTCGTCGGGCGCAAGGCCGTCGGGTACTTCCAGTTCCGTCGCATGGCGAGCGTTGCACAGTGGGTCGGCGACACCGACACGCCGCAGTTCTCGACGGCGGAAGAGATCTCGGATGCCGTCCTGAAGGCCTACCGCGCCGGTGGCGAGAACGACGGTGTCGACGAGATCCACCTCGTGTACAACCGCTTCGTCAGCATGATGACGCAGTCGCCCGAGTCGGTCCGTCTTCTTCCGCTCGAGGTCCTCGAGGCGGACGAGGCTCCGGCCCAGGCCGAGGTGTACCCGCTCTACGAGTTCGAGCCGGACGCAGAGACCGTGCTCGATGCGCTCCTGCCGGTGTACGTCCAGAGCCGCATCTTCAACGCCCTCCTCCAGTCGTCGGCCGCCAAGCACGCCGCGACACAGAAGGCCATGAAGTCGGCCAGTGACAACGCCGACAAGCTCATCACCGACTACACCCGCCTGCGCAACAACGCGCGTCAGGCGGAGATCACGCAGCAGATCGCCGAGATCGTCGGCGGCGCCGATGCCCTGGCATCCGGCAAGTAAGTTCCCAAGGAGAGAAGAAGCCATGAGCCTCACCGCCGAGAAGACCGACGCGGCCGTCGTCGGACGCGTCGCGCGCGTCACCGGCCCGGTCGTCGACATCGAGTTCCCGCATGACGCGATCCCCGAGATCTACAACGCGCTGAAGACCACGATCACCATCGGTGACGACTCGACCGAGATCACCCTCGAGGTCGCGCAGCACCTGGGTGACGACCTCGTCCGCGCCATCGCCCTCAAGCCCACCGACGGCATCGTCCGTGGCCAGGAAGTGCGCGACACCGGCGGCCCCATCTCGGTGCCCGTCGGCGACGTCACCAAGGGCAAGGTGTTCGACGTGACCGGAGAGGTGCTCAACGGCGCCCCCGGTGAGACGATCGAGGTCACCGAGCGCTGGGGCATCCACCGCAAGGCGCCCAGCTTCGACCAGCTCGAGTCCAAGACCGAGATGTTCGAGACCGGCATCAAGTCGATCGACCTCCTCACCCCCTACGTGCAGGGTGGAAAGATCGGTCTGTTCGGTGGTGCCGGCGTCGGTAAGACCGTCCTCATCCAGGAGATGATCCAGCGCGTCGCGCAGGACCACGGTGGTGTGTCGGTGTTCGCCGGTGTCGGAGAGCGCACCCGTGAGGGCAACGACCTCATCGGCGAGATGGAAGAGGCCGGTGTCTTCGACAAGACCGCCCTCGTGTTCGGCCAGATGGACGAGCCGCCGGGAACGCGTCTTCGCGTGGCCCTGTCGGCGCTGACGATGGCGGAGTACTTCCGCGACGTGCAGAAGCAGGACGTGCTGTTGTTCATCGACAACATCTTCCGCTTCACGCAGGCCGGTTCCGAGGTCTCGACGCTGCTCGGCCGCATGCCCTCCGCCGTGGGATACCAGCCGAACCTCGCCGACGAGATGGGTGTGCTCCAGGAGCGCATCACGTCGACCCGCGGTCACTCGATCACCTCGCTGCAGGCGATCTACGTCCCCGCCGACGACTACACCGACCCGGCCCCCGCGACCACGTTCGCGCACCTCGACGCCACCACCGAGCTCTCGCGTGAGATCGCGTCGAAGGGTCTGTACCCGGCCATCGACCCGCTGACCTCGACCAGCCGCATCCTCGACCCGCGCTACATCGGTGCCGACCACTACCGCGTCGCCACCAACGTGAAGCAGATCCTCCAGAAGAACAAGGAACTGCAGGAGATCATCGCCATCCTCGGTGTCGACGAGCTCTCCGAGGAAGACAAGATCGTCGTGTCGCGTGCACGTCGCATCCAGCAGTTCCTCTCGCAGAACACCTACATGGCCAAGAAGTTCACCGGCGTCGAGGGCTCCACGGTCCCGATCAAGGAGACCATCGAGTCGTTCGACGCGATCGTCAAGGGTGACTTCGACCACGTCGCCGAGCAGGCGTTCTTCAACGTCGGTGGCATCTCCGACGTCGAGGCCAAGTGGGCGCAGATCCAGAAGGAGAACGGCTGACATGTCGTTGCGCGTGAGCCTGGTGTCGGCAGACGCCGAGGTGTGGACGGGGGAGGCGACGCTCGTCGTCGCCAAGACCGTCGAGGGTGAGATCGGCTTCATGCAGGGGCATGAGCCGGTGCTCGCGATCCTCGCCCAGGGCGAGGTGCGCATCACCCGCGCCGACGGCACGAAGATCCTGGCCAACGCCGAGGACGGCTTCCTGTCGATGGCCGACGACGAACTCACCATCGTCGCCGGAAACGCCGCTCTCGTCTCCTGACGCCGCTTCATCGCTGACGCGCGTCGCCCGGTTCTCCGGGCGGCGCGCGTCGCTGTTTTCCCGAAGGTTCCCATGCTCGTCCTGCTCCCTCCGTCCGAGACCAAGCGCCCCGGCGGCGATGGTCCGAGGCTCGATCTCGCCTCCCTCGCGCTCCCTTCCCTCCGAGACGCGCGCGAATCGGTCGTCACCGCGCTGGTCGCCCTGTCGGCCGATGAGGACGAGGCCGCCCGCGTGCTGAAGATCAGCGCGAAACGTCGGCACGAGATCGCCGACATCGCCGCCGTGCGCACGGCACCGACCCTGCCGGCGATCGATCGGTACACGGGGGTCCTGTTCGATGCTCTGGATGCCGCGACCCTCGATGCGGCATCCCGGTCCTGGCTCGGCGAGCACGTCCTGATCCAGTCGGCGCCGTTCGGGCCGGTGGCTGCCCTCGACGGCATTCCGCCGTACCGGCTCGCGGCGGGGACGTCGCTGCCCGGCGTCCCGGCTCTGCGGCGGATCTGGGCGGAGCCCGTTCGGCAGGCGTGGGCGCAGCGCCAGCCCGACTTCGTCCTCGACCTGCGCTCCGAGGCGTACGCCGCCCTCGGTCCGCTGCCGGAGGGTGTCCCCTCGGCCTACGTGCGCGTCATGAGCGAGGACTCCGGCGGTCGGACGCGGGCGCTCAACCACTTCAACAAGCATGCGAAGGGTGAGCTCGTGCGATCCCTCGCCTCCCAGGGGGCTCGGATCACCTCGCTCGACCAGTTCATTCAGTGGGCGTCCGGCGTCGGTTGGACGGTTCGTCCCGGGGCGGCGGGCGAGGTGGCGCTCATTGTATGACAGTGGCGTGCCCCTGTCAGGAAAGTCCCAGCTTCGCTAGCATGTGAGGCGCGGGGGGTGCGTGGATGCTTCCCGCGCACTCGCTTGGAAAGGAACTCGCATGGGTGACTCCTACTACTACAACGACGGGGGCAGTACCGCTGCTCTCGCCGCCGTCTTGCTCGTCCTGATCCCGGTCCTCTTCATCCTCGCCCTCGCGGCGTACGTGATCTCGTCGTTCCTCTACATGAAGATCTTCGAAAAGGCCGGCGTGCAGGGCAAGTGGCGCGCCTGGGTTCCCGTCTACAACGGACTGATTGCGGCCAAGCTCGGTGACGTGTCGCCATGGGTCGTGCTGGTCGCCGTCGTCGCCTCGAGCGTCCTGTCGAACATCCCCGTGATCGGACCGGTGTTCAGCCTGGTCATCCTCGCCGTCGCGGTGATGTACTCGTACCGCATCGGCCTCAAGCTCGGCAAGGACTGGCCGCTGCTCCTGCTCTGGCTGATCCCGGGCGTCGGTGCGCTCATCTGGCTCGCGATCATCGCGTTCAGCAACAACCGCTGGAACCCCGCGATCCCGCCCGCTCCGTGGGCCAACTCCTTCCTGGCCGACAAGACGGTCTGGAACGGCATCCCCGTTCAGCCCAGCCAGCCCGTCGCCGGCAACGGCGGGGGATACGCCGGTTCCGGATACGGTGCACCTCCGGCGCAGCCCTACAGCCCGCCGCAGACCCCGCCCGCAGCGGGAACGACGCCGCCGCCCGCTCCGGGTACGACGCCGCCGCCCCCGGCTCCGCCGGCCGGCCCCCAGGTCTGACCTCCGCGAAGGGCTCCCCGTGCCGACGGGGAGCCCTTCGTCGTCCTCGGCGATAGCGTGGAGGGATGACGTCCTCCGTTCTTCCTCTTCGTGCCGTCGGCCGCTCCGGACTCCGCGTCTCCGCGGTGGGCCTGGGCTGCAACAATTTCGGGCGCGCCGGGACGGCGACCGAGACGATCGCGGGCACGCGTGCGGTGCTCGACGCGGCGATCGATGCGGGGGTGACCTTCCTCGACACGGCCGATATCTACGGTCGCGAATTCGGATTGTCCGAGACGCTGATGGGGGAGGCGCTCGAGGGGCGCCGCGATCAGGTCGTGTTGGCCACGAAGTTCGGGCACGCCGATTTCGCCCCCGCGGTGAACGGGGGCTCGAAGGGATCCCGCGCGCACGTGCGTCGTGCCGTCGAAGACTCTCTCCGGCGCCTGCGCACCGACTGGATCGACCTGTACCAGCTGCACACCCCCGACCCGACGACGCCGATCGAAGAAACCCTCGACGCCCTCGCCGACCTCGTCCGCGAGGGCAAGGTGCGCTACATCGGGCACTCGAACTTCTCGGGGTGGCAGCTCGCCGAGGCCGACCATGCCGCCGACGGCGTGCGGTTCGTCTCAGCCCAGAATCAATACAGCCTGCTGGCCCGCGCTGCTGAGCGCGAGGTGCTGCCGGCTGCCGCTCGATACGGCCTCGGGCTCCTGCCCTTCTTCCCGCTGCACAACGGCCTGCTGACCGGGAAGTTCACCCGTGACGGGGGCCCCGAGGGGAGCCGCATCATGCGTCAGCGCCCCCACCTGTGGCGCGACGCCCCCTGGGACGCGCTCGAGCGCTACCAGTCGTTCTGCGATGCGCGCGGCATCACGATGCTCGAGGCGAGCTTCGCCTGGTTCCTCGCCAATCCGCTGGTCGCCAGCGTCATCGCGGGCGCGACGAGCGCCGAGCAGGTGCGCGCCAACGCCGCAGCCGCCACCGCCTGGACGCCGAGCGCAGAGGATCTCGCCGAGATCGACGGCATCCTGCCCCTGCCCTCCGATCCGGCCGCGGGATGAATGCCGCCACTGGGATGTGTCGGTGCGGCGCGTCCTCGGATCGTGCCCGGGCGTCGACTAAGATGACAGGGCCGTGCGTTTCCGCCGGCGCAGTCGTCGGCCAACCGGAGGATCGTTCGTGCCCGAGGTGACCACCTACACGCGCACCGTCCCGCTCGGTGACACCGTTCTCGAGCTGTCGTGGGCGGCGAGCACCGAGGTCGGACGCCGCCGCGAGGTGAACCAGGACGCCGTCCTCGCCGACTTCCCCCTGTTCGTCGTCGCCGACGGCATGGGTGGACATCTCGGCGGAGAGATCGCGAGCGCGAGCACCGTCGAGCGGCTCCGTGCCGTGGTCGCGACGGGCCCGGTCTCGACGAAGAACATCGAGAAGGCGCTCTCACGCGCTGTCAAAGACATCGTGGCCCACCCCGAGACCACCGACGAGGGCACCGGGACCACCCTTACCGGCGTGTACCTCGAGACCCACACCGAAGAACCGCATTGGGTGACCCTGAACATCGGCGACTCGCGCGTGTACCTTCTGCGCGATGGCGAGATCGTCCAGGTCACGACCGACCACTCCGTGGTGCAGGAGCTCATCGCCGCCGGACGTCTGAGCCCCGAAGAGGCGGAGAACCACCCCTACGGGAACGTGATCACCCGCGCCGTGGGACCGAGCGACAGCGTCAAGCCCGACTATCTCCGCCTCGACGTGCTCGACGGCGATCGCTTCGTGATCTGCTCCGACGGTCTCACCAAAGAGCTCACGGATTTCGGCATCCGTCATTTCCTCGAGGCGAATACGGACCCGGCTGCAGCCGTCGAGGCCATGATGGCCGCCGCCCTCGAGAACGGCGGACGCGACAACATCTCGATCGTCGTGCTCGACGTCGCCCGCCGCTCCGCCTGAGATTCATCTTGACCGCGGGGACCGCGGATTCTACGTTCGGCATATGACCTCCGCACCCGAACGGACGGCCGGCAAAGGCCTGGCCACCGGCACCCTGGGTCTGTGGGGCTCGACCGTGATCGGTCTGGCATCCACCGCACCCGTGTATTCCCTCGTCGCGACGCTCGGCTTCGTCGTCCTGGCGGTGGGGGCGTCGGCGCCCATCGCGTTCGTACTGGCCTTCATCCCGATGCTGTTCATCGCCTTCGCCTACCGCGAGTTGAACAACGAGGTGCCCGATTGCGGCACGACGTTCACGTGGGGGACGAAGGCGTTCGGCCCCTGGGTCGGATGGATGGGAGGTTGGGGTGTCGCCGTCGCCGGGATGGTGGTTCTCGCCAACCTGTCGCAGATCGCCGGCATCTACCTGTGGTCGCTCATCGGAGACGGCTCACTCGCCGAGAACGTGCCGCTGGTCACGGCGACGGGTGTCGCCTTCATCGCCGCGATGACCTACGTGAGCTACCGCGGGGTGGAGATCGGCGAGCGGATCCAGAACATCCTGCTCGCGGTGCAGTACCTCGTCCTGGTTCTCTTCGTGGTGCTGGCGCTGTGGAAGTTCTTCGACGGGACAGCGCCGAATCCCACCCCCCTCGATCTCGCGTGGTTCAACCCCTTCGGGTTCACCGACTGGAGCGGGTTCACCGAGGCCGTCCTGCTCGCTCTGTTCATCTACTGGGGATGGGACACCTGCTTGGCTCTCAACGAAGAGACCAAGGACCCCAAGCGCATCCCGGGGCGCGCCGCGCTCCTGACCACCGTCATCCTTCTCGGCACCTACGTCACGGTGACGGTGGCGGCGATGATGTACGCCGGCGTCGGAGAAGACGGAGCGGGCCTGGCCAATCCCGCCAACGCCGATGACGTGTTCCTCGCGCTCAAGGACGACCTGTTCGGCCCGTTCGGGTGGGTCCTCATCGTCGCCGTGCTGATATCGGCCGTGTCGTCGACGCAGACGACCATCCTCCCCACCGCGCGAGGGACGCTCGCGATGGCCGCGTACAAGGCGTTGCCGCGCCGCTTCCAGACGGTGCACCCCCGCTTCCGCACGCCGTCGTTCTCGACGCTGGTGATGGGCGTCGTCGCGAGCGTCTACTACGTCGGCATGACGATCATCAGCGACAACATCCTGCAGGACTCGATCCTGTCGCTCGGGCTCGCGATCGCTTTCTACTACGCGATGACGGGGTACGCCTGCGTGTGGTTCTACCGACGCGAGCTGTTCTCGTCGGCGAAGAACCTCGTCTACCGCGGCATCCTGCCCCTGTTGGGGGCGCTCATGCTGACGTACGCCTTCGTGCAGTCGGCGATCGACATGTACGACCCCGAGTACGGCAACACCGTGCTCCTCGGCATCGGCGGAACGTTCGTCGTCGGTATCGGGGCGCTGGCGATCGGGGTCGTGCTGATGGTGCTCTGGTACCTGTTCCCGGGATCGAAGCCGTTCTTCCGCGGCGAGAGCCTCAATCGCGAGACCGAGGTGCTCGTCCCGGACGAGCCGATCGCCCACCCGCGCTCGGTCGACGGGGGCATCTGAGCGGCCGCCGCACCGTGGAGGGGCGGGGCGTCGGGGTCAGACCGCGGAGCGGATCGAACCGACCTCGCGACCGCCGCCCAGGATTGACAGCGAGAGCTGCGCCACGGTGTCGTCGACCGCCGCGGCGGTGAGAGCCCCGACCTTCTCGAGCAGGCGCAGCGCGACGACATGTCCGGCGCGATTCGAGCCATCGAGCATCTTGAGGGCGACCGTGGTGCCGTCGGGGGCGGTCATGACCTGCACGCCCTCGGCGCCCATCTTCGAGAAGACCCCGAGGCGTTCGATGACGATCGTGTCGGGCCGGCCGGGGCCGTCGATGGTCCACGGGTGCTCGCGCACGGCGCGCACGAGGGTTCCGGCGCTGCGGTGCAGAGCGAAGGGGGAGCGCTCCGACGACGTCGCGATGCGCTGGATGGCCCGTGCGAGACCGACGAGGCTCATGGCGTAGACGGGGGCTCCGCAGCCGTCGATCGCCGTCGTGGTCATGCGCTCACCCACGAGACGTTCGATGACCTCGCGGATGTGCGCCTGCAGCGGATGCTGCGGATCGAGGTAGTCGCCCGTGCTCCAGCCGTTCGCCACGCAGGTCAGGAGCATCGCGGCGTGCTTGCCCGAGCAGTTCATGCGCAGCGGCGAGGGCGCGGCGTGATCACGCACCATCTCGTCGCGTGACGCGGTGTCGGTGGGCCAGGCCGCTGGGCACCCGAGGTCATCTTCGGTGAGGCCGGCGGACTGCAGGATGCCGCGAGCCACCTCGGCGTGGCGCTCGGTGCCCGCGTGGCTCGCCATCGAGATCGCGAGACGCTCGTCGGCGAGCTCGGCGCCCGCCGAGAGACACGCCAGCGCCTGCAGGGGCTTCATGCTCGAGCGGGGGAGGAAGAGCGCGCTCGCATCGCCGAGGGTCAGCTTCTCGGACCCGTCGGGGGCGAGGACCACGGCGACGCCGTAGTGGCGGGATTCGACAAAATCGTTGCGGTCGACGACGGCGAGTTCGACGGAGGCGGGGGGCGTAGCGGGCATCCGTCCATCGTATCGCGGGGGCCCGCTCCCGACTCGGTCGCCGACGCGGCCGACGGACACGGAAAGGGGTCATCGGCTGCCGCCCCGCGCACCGAACAGGACGGGTCTCGTTCACCGGTGCGACCGTTCCCGGACCCGCGTCCGGCGGGGGCGCTCCCTACAGTCGGGTCGCCCGCTCTCGCGGGCCGCTCCCCACAGCTCCCAACCACGCGTCCCGCCACCCCGTCGGGAGCCCATGCTCCTCGCGCCGACGTGCGCGCCCCGGGGGGAGCGCACGCACCAGGAAGGACCCGTCACTCATGACCCCCACCCGATCGCGACTGCTCCGCGCGGCCGCGACCCTCGTGGCCGCCGCGAGCTTGTTGGCATCCGCCCCTCCCGCCCTCGCCGCCACCGAAACGCCCGTCTCCGCGTCGGCCGTCGGCGCAGCGCAGCTCGTGCTCGTCGAGAGCGTCCACGCGAGCGGCAAGGTGCTCCAGATCGGGGCGGGGGACGCTCAGGTCTCGAGCGCGCCCGGCTCGACGACTCCGGCGGTGGCGTCGATCTCGTCGATGGCGCAAGCCGACCCTCAGACGCTGTCCGCTCAGGCGCTTCGCCTGTACCCGGTCGTCGGCTCGGCGCGCACGTTCCTCATCGCCGATCAGAAGGACCGCGTCCTCACCCGCTCGCGCAACGACCAGGACGCCCTCCGCTACCTGCAGACGGCCGATGTCGCCGACTCCGCGACCGACCCCTACGCCCAGTGGGAGCTGCGCGACGCGGGCAACGGGGCCGTGAACCTCGTCAACGTGCAGCGCGATCGCGAGGGCAGGGAATCGGCTCTCGACCTCTACAACTGGAAGACGGCCGACGGCTCCGAGGTGCAGACCTACACCCTCAACGCCTCCGCCGCGGTGCAGCAGTGGCGCGTGCACGCTCTCACCCCGACCGTGACCTCTCCCTCGCTCGTCACCACGCCGGGCGTGCTCCCGACCCTGCCGAGCTCACTCAGCGGCCGCTACGGCTGGGGCCGCACGGTGACGCTGTCGCCCATCACCTGGGCGCTGCCGGCTGCGACGACCTGGCTGACGCCCGGAATGGTCTCGGTGACGGGAACGGCGAAGGGTTTCTTCGGTGAAGACGTGGCTCTCACGGCATCCGTCGCCGTCGGCGCCCTCTCGGACGCCGCGGACTCCGCGCTCACCACCTACGCGGGCGCCACCGTCGCCGAGGTCGCCATGCGGGCCCCGGCCACGGTCCAGCGTCGTATCGGCGACACCGGGCAGACCCTGACCGCCCCCGTGCGCTGGGACTTCACGGGTGTGACGGATGCCGCGTTCTCGACGCCCGGAACGGTGAAGGTCCCGGCGGTCTCGGGGCTCGGCTTCTCAGCCACGCTCGTGGTCACGGTCTCGGCCGCGCAGCAGGTGAACGTGCTCCGTCAGTCGGGCGTGCACCCCGACTGGTCGTTCAAGGACTCCACGACCTTCGCCCTCACCGACGGGAACCGCACCGCCACCGGCTTCGCCGACTGGCGCTCGGGGGGCTCGGCGAACCGCGTGAACCCCAACCGCGTGACCTTCTACCTCGACCAGCCGCGGCAGATCTCGAGTGTGAACGTGTACGACATCGGCGGCAAGCAGAACATCGGCTCGGTCACCGTGCAGTACCGCACCACGCGCGGCGGGTGGGCGAACCTTCCCTCCGCCATCGCCTGGCCCGCCGCCAACACGTCGGCCGACCTGCGTCTCGAGGTCACCGCCTCGCGTCCCGTCCTCGCCACGGGTCTTCGCGTGCTGGTGAAGAACAAGACCTCGTCCACCTGGATGACCCTGTCCGAGATCGAGGCCTTCGGGCCCCAGCTCACCCCCGCCTCCTGATCGACCACCCTGACATGAGAAGAGATATGTTCCCTCGTCTACGCCGCTCCGTACGCGGCCTCTCGGCCGGGCTGGTCGTCGGCGCGCTCGCCGTGTCGAGCCTCGCCTTCGGCGGCGCTTCGATCGCCGTCGCCGCCTCGGGCACGTTCACCGGCACCACCTCCGGCACGACCCCCTCCGACACGGTCTCGAGCCCGTCCACGACCGCGTCGGCGACGAGCACCACGGGGATCACCGGTTCCGCGGCGACCGGGTCCGCGGCATCCGGAACCTCCTCCGCGACGGGACGCTCGAGCTTCTTGCTGCCGGTGCTGCCCGACACGCAGTTCTACTCGCGGTACAGCGCCTCGCAATTCGTGCCGCAGTACGGGACGAACCCCTTCGAGGTGCAGACCCAGTGGGTCGTCGACAACAAGAAGGCGCTCAACATCCCGTTCACCATGCAGCTCGGCGACGTCGTCGATCAGCAGGGCAAGAGTGATCAGTGGAGCGCCGCGAGCAAGGCGATGAAGATCCTCGAGGACGGCAAGGTGCCCTACTCGGTAATTCCCGGCAATCACGACGTGGCCGACCAGGGCGCCCGCTCGTCGGAGGGCAACGCGTCGAACTACCTCGCCTCCTTCGGGGCATCCACGCTGCAGCGACAGGGCGGTTCGAGCCTGCTCGGCACGTTCCAGAACGGGTACTCGTCGGCGTACCGCTTCTCGGCCGAGGGGCATGACTGGGTCGTGCTGTCGCTCGGCTGGAACGCCTCCGACGACACCTTCGCCTGGGCCCAGGGGATCCTGGACGCCAACAAAGGCGTGCCCGTGATCCTGTCGTCGCACGCGATCATCGGCATCGACCAGGACCAGGTGTCACCGACCAGCTGGTGGTACGGCGACCTGCTGTGGGACAAGCTCATCCGCAAGAACGATCAGATCGTCCTGACGCTCAACGGACACTTCCACGGCGCGACCATGCGCACGCTCACGAACGACTTCGGGCATCCCGTCCACGAGGTGCTGACGGACTATCAGATGGCGGCGGACGGCGGCAACGGCATCATGACGCTGTTCGAGTTCGACCTGTCGGGCGGCAGCATCGACGTCTCGACGATCTCGCCCTGGGTTGGCAAGAAGCACGCCAACTCCCGGACGTCGACGGACGCCCCCGTGCTCACCGGGACATGGCAGCAGTTCTCGCTCGCGATGGACTTCGGATCCCGTTTCGGATGGGGTGCGCCCTCGGCGGCCCAGGCGGACGGTCCCGACCTCACCGCCGCCGCGAAGGCCATCGTGTCGCAGGGGTGGACCGGGTCGTCGACCGGCGAGAAGCTCGCCGCCGCCGGTGACGCGTCGGACTACTTCGCGGTACCCGGAACGGTGGCGCACTGGCGGTTCGGCGACGTCAAGGAGGGCGTCGTCGACGAGAACACCGTCGTCCCCGATATCGCGGGGTCCAGCCCGATGTACCGCCTGCCACTGGACCAGACCGACGCCCCCGACGAACTCGACGACGTCGCGGTGACCCACAAGAACGTCCCGTTCTACTCGGCGGACCCGGGCGCGGTGTGCTTCAGCGACGTGCACCGCAACAGCACGGGACCCGACAATCTCGCGTTCCTCACGACCGAGTACGGTGCGCCGGCGACCTCGGCGCACCTCAGCGCGGAGTCGGGGTACACCCTCGAGACCTTCCTGCAGATGGATGCGAACTGGACCGAGGCCGCGAACCGCTGGGGCGCCGCGGTCAGTCGAGGCGGCGCGCGCAATTGGATCGGGATCAACGACACCTCCGACGAGGGGGCCGGTGCGGCCTGGCTGGGCATCTCGAACCTGCGCGAGTACCAGTTCTCGGCGGCCGACACGGTCTCGAAGAACTCGTACACGCTCTGGTCGGGCGAGATCATGCCGGGTAGCTGGCACCACGTCGCGATCGTTAACGACCCCGCCGCGGGAACCGTGATCATGTACGTCGACGGCGTGCCGGTGCTGCGCAACGCCTCGGGCGTCGGCGGGATGATGGCCGCCGACCTGATGCCGTGGGTGATCGGCGCCTCGCTGTGGAACACCGAGCCCGAGCACGGCTGGTACGGCTGCGTGGGCGAGACGCGCATCGTCGACCATGCCCTGCCGCGCGAGCAGTTCCTCTTTCAGCGTGCCGACCTCGACGCCACCGCCGCGGCCTTCGTCGTGACCACGGCGCTGTCGGGCGTGCAGGCCTCGACCGCGACGGTTCCGACGCTCGAGGGACGCGGGGTCGCGGGGGCGCAGGTGACGGTGCGGGTCGACGGGGCGGACGCCGGTCGTGCCGCCGTGGGAGCCGACGGCACCTGGCGTCTCGCGCTGAAGACGCCGATCGCCGGCGTCGGTGCGCACGCGGTGAGCTTCGCCCAGTCCATCGGGACCCGGACCGGCTCGGCGCTCGAGATGACGGTCACCATGGGGGTGGATGCCGCCTGGTCTCCGGATGGCGAGCAGTTGGCTGCCGGCAAGGACGGCGCCATCGCGGTGACGCCGAGCACCTTCCGGGCCGGCGACACGGTCTCGGTGAACGTGCCCGTGGGTCTCGACGGGAAGGCGCTCTACGGGTTCCTCTTCTCGCAGCCCACGGGTCTGGGCACCGCGACCGTGGCGAACCGATCGATCTCGCTCGTCGTCCCGGCGAGCGTCGCTGCGGGCGAGCACCGGCTCGCCGTCTATACGGCGACCGGCGAGCTGGTGGGCTGGGCGCGCGTCACGGTCGCCCCTCCCGTCGCGGCGGTCGATCCGGGGGCCGGCGCCGGCGGCTCCGCGACCGGGGGCGTCGCCACGTCGAATGCGGGCTCCCAGCCCGGGAGCGCGCGTCGCGGCGATCTTGCCGCCACCGGCGTCGCCTCGGGCGCTCTGGCCGCGCTGTCGGGCGCCGCTCTGCTGCTCGCGGGCCTCGGACTGGTGCTGCGCCGCCGACGTCGACACGCCTGAGCACGGCCATAGGGCCCCCGTCCGGTTCGTCCGGGCGGGGGCCTCGTCGTTCGAAGAGTGCCGAGTGTCGCCGTTCCCGCGATTTCCGGTGCCCGCCCCTCCGGCAGCGGGCAGACTGGGGACATGAACGGAGAGCACCACTACCGCCTGCGCTCGACCTGGACCGGCGACCTGGGCACGGGCACGAGCGGCTATCGCGACTACGAGCGCGCCGTGACCCTCGAGGTCGACGGAAAGCCCGCCATCGCGGCATCCGCCGACAAGCCCTTCCGCGGCGACCCCGCCAAGTGGAACCCCGAAGAACTCCTGATCGCGGCGTTGAGCGAGTGCCACCTGCTGTCGTACCTCTACGCGTGCGTGAAGGTGGGCGTCGTGGTCACCGGTTACGAGGACGACGCCTCGGGCACCCTGCAGGAGGACGGCAACGGCGGGGGAGCGTTCACCGAGGTCGTGCTGCGCCCGCGCGTCCGCGTGGCGGATGAGTCGATGATCGAGGCGGCGCGGGCGGCCCACCGTCAGGCGCGCGAGTGGTGCTTCATCGCCAACTCGGTCAACTTCCCGGTGCGCCACGAACCCGAGGTGACCGCGGGCTGATCGCGCCGCGTCGCGCGCACGACGGGCAGGCTCCGGCGTCGTACAGTGAGCCCATGCAGCTCGAACCCGCCCTGCGCCGCCTCGACCGCATCGCGGGAGGCCGTCAGGCCGATCATCGCGTTCCCGTCTCCGCCGACCCGAAGGTGCGCCGGGCGTTCCGCGCGATCACCCTCCTGCTCGCGGCCGGTTTCATCCTCGGTGTCGCCACGGTCGTCATCGCCCTGGTGATGACGGCGAACGGCGACGATGTCGGCTTCGCGGTCTGGATGCGCTGTCTCGTGGTGCTGGCGATCACGACGACCCTGTTCTACTTCCTCTGGCGCGCCCGCGCGGGGTGGTACTGGGCGTTCCGCCGCCTGCAGCTGTTCAGCCGGATCTTCCCGGTGGTCGCGCTCGTGCTCGCGGCGATCCCGGGGCTCTACCCGTTCTGGGTCGTCACGGAGCAGATCCTCTTCGCGATCCTGCTGATCGGCGTCTCGGACTACCTGCAGTCCGACGCCGTGCGCGCGGCGTACCCCAGGCCGCAGCGCTGAGTCCTCGGCATCCGGATGCCGGGAACCGGGCGCCCCGCGAACGACGCACCCCCGCCGGAGCGGGGCCGACGGGGGTGCGTTCGTGGAAAGCGGGATCAGCGCACGTCGTCGTCGATCCAGTCCATCGACTTGGTGACGGCCTTCTTCCACAGGCGCAGCTCGCGCTCGCGCTCGGCGTCGTCCATGTTGGGCTCCCAGCGCTTGTCTTCCTGCCAATTGGCGCGCAGGTCGTCGAGGTTGTCCCAGAAGCCGACCGCGAGGCCCGCGGCGTACGCGGCACCCAGGGCGGTGGTCTCGGCGACGACCGGGCGCACCACGGGCACGCCGAGGATGTCGGCCTGGAACTGCATGAGAGCGTCGTTGGCGGTCATGCCGCCGTCGACCTTGAGCTCGGCCAGGTCGACGCCGGAGTCGGCGTTGACGGCGTCGAGCACCTCGCGCGACTGGAAGGCGGTCGCCTCCAGGGCGGCACGGGCGATGTGGCCGCGGTTGACGTAGCGCGTCATGCCGACGATCGCGCCGCGGGCGTCGGGACGCCAGTAGGGCGCGAACAGACCCGAGAACGCCGGGACGAAGTACACGCCGCCGTTGTCGTCCACGCTCTCGGCCAGCTTCTCGACCTCGGGGGCGGAGGAGATGATGCCGAGCTGGTCGCGCAGCCACTGGATGAGCGAGCCGGTCACGGCGATCGATCCCTCGAGCGCGTAGCGGGCGGGCTGGTCGCCGAGCTTGTAGCCGAGGGTCGTGAGCAGACCGTTCTTCGAGTGGACGATCTCTTCGCCCGTCTGGAAGATGAGGAAGTTTCCCGTGCCGTAGGTGTTCTTGCTCTCACCCGGGTCGAAGGCCGCCTGGCCGAAGGTCGCGGCCTGCTGGTCGCCCAGGATGCCCGCGATCGGGGTCTCGCGCAGCAGCGACGAGGACTCGACGGTGCCGTAGACCTCGGAGGAGGAGCGGATCTCGGGGAGCATCGACGCCGGCACGCCGAAGTCGGCGAGGATGTCCTCGCGCCACGACAGCGTCTCGAGATCCATGAACAGGGTGCGGCTGGCGTTGGTGACGTCGGTCGCGTGCACGCCGCCGTCGATGCCGCCGGTGAGGTTCCACAGCACCCAGGTGTCGGTCGTCCCGAAGAGCAGGTCTCCGGCCTCGGCCTTCTCGCGGGCTCCGTCGACGTTCTCGAGGATCCAGACGATCTTGGTGCCCGAGAAGTAGGTCGCCAGGGGCAGACCGACGATGCTCTTGTAGCGCTCGGGGTCGCCGTCGGCGAGACGGTCGACGATGGACTGCGTGCGCGTGTCCTGCCAGACGATGGCGTTGTACACGGGCTTGCCGGTGTTCTTGTCCCAGACCACCGCGGTCTCGCGCTGGTTGGTGATGCCGACGGCGGCGATGTCGTGGCGGGTGATGTCGGCGCGGCTGAGGGCCAGGCCGATCACCTCCTGGGTGTTGCGCCAGATCTCGGCGGGGTCGTGCTCGACCCATCCCGCGCGCGGGAAGATCTGCTCGTGCTCCTTCTGTCCGACGGAGACGACGCTCCCGGACTTGTCGAAGATCATCGCGCGCGTCGAGGTCGTGCCCTGGTCGATGGCGAGGACGTAGTCGGCCATGGATGGACTCCTTTGTCTGAGTTCAGTGAACGGGTGAAGAGGTGAAGAAGAAGGGCGGGAGCGCCGGTCGACGCCCCCGCCGAGGTGTTACTTGCCGAGGCCGAGGAGCACGGGGGCCAGCAGACCCGCGAGCAGACCACCGACGAGGGGGCCGGCGACCGGAACCCAGGCGTAGCCCCAGTCGCTCGAACCCTTGCCCTTGATGGGGAGGATCGCGTGGGCGATGCGGGGTCCGAGGTCGCGGGCCGGGTTGATCGCGTAACCGGTCGGGCCACCGAGGGATGCGCCGATACCGACGACGAGCAGGGCCACGGGGACGGCCGCGAGGCCGCCGATGCCGCCCGGGACGCCGATGTCGGCCACGCCGTAGTCGCCGAAGCCGAAGATCACGAACACCAGGACGAAGGTGGCGATGACCTCGGTGAGGAAGTTGAAGCCGTACGAGCGGATCGCGGGACCGGTCGAGAAGACGCCGAGCTTGGCGGCGGGGTCGGGCTCGTCGTCGAAGTGCTGCTTGTACGACGCCCAGGCGAGCACGGCGCCGATGATGGCGCCGACCATCTGCGCGGCCACGGCCACGAGGAACTGGACGAAGGCGATCTTGCCGGCGACCAGGAGGCCGATCGAGACGGCGGGGTTCAGCTGAGCGCCGGAGTACGCGGAGACGATGACACCGGCGAAGACCGCCAGGCCCCAACCCCAGTTGACCATCAGGGTGCCGCCGGCGTTACCCTTGGTCTTCGCGAGGGCCACGTTGGCGACCACGCCGCAGCCCAACAGGATGAGCATCGCGGTGCCGACGACCTCCGAGAGGAAGTACAGCCCCAGGTTCACTTCTTGCATGTCGTCATCGACCTTTCTTTCGTCGCCCGGACACCTTCGGCTTGGGCGGTAGTGCGGCTCGGTGCTCCGAACCTACGGCTCACGTGCGGGCGCGCAACAGGTGACGCGCCCGCACGTTCTCTCAGATTCGGGCCACTCCGGCCTGTGCCAGGTCGACACGGTGGGCGGAGCGGAGGATCTCCGTCGTACGGGCCACTTCTTCGTCGATGCGCGCGGAGTCCCACCCGAGGGGCTCGGCGACCGCCTCGGCGACCTCCTGCAGAGTGCGCTCGGTCATCCCGCCGACGAAGGCCAGGTGCGTGCGGCGCAGGAGCACGTCGATCAGGTGCACGACCTGCTCGTTCTGGGCGATGAACGCCAGCTCCTCGCGGAAGTACCCGGCGGCGTCCGGAACCGGTGTCGGCTCGGCGGGCAGGGCGGCGAGGATCGCGTCGGCGCGGGTGCCGTAGCGCTCCAGCATCGCCTCCACGAGCTCTGCGGAGTGCGCATTCGTGCGCGCGGCGACCCAGCGGCGACGCTGCTCGGGCGTGGCCGGGAAGCCCGCGCCGCCGCCGATCGGCAGGCCCTGGGTGCTGACGCGGTGGGGGCGGCGCAGCTTCTGCAGGGTCTTCATGCTGAGGTGCTCGGCGAGGGCGCGGAAGGTGGTCCACTTGCCGCCGACGAGGCTCATGGCGGGGACGCCCGCGATCTCGTCCTCGACGATGCGGTAGTCGCGCGAGACGAAGCCGGGGGCGGTGTCGTCGTGGCGGGGGAGCGGGCGGATGCCCGAGAACGTGTAGACGATCTGCGAGCGGTCCACGCCGATGGTGGGGAAGACGTGCCCGATGAGGTCGAAGAAGTACTCGATCTCGTCGTCGGTGCACACGACCGGCTTCGAGGGGTCGGCGTCGATGTCGGTGGTTCCGACCAGGACGCGGTCCTTCAGCGGGTAGATGAGAACGATGCGACCGTCGGAGTGCTCGAAGAAGATCTCGCGACCGCCGGTGGCGGCGAGCAGCTCGGGGTTGTCGAGCACGATGTGCGAGCCCTTGGTGCCGCCCATGAAGGTCGTGTCGAGGCCCATCGCCCGGTTTGCCAGGTCGGTCCAGGGTCCCGCCGTGTTGAGGACGACCTTCGCCTTGACGCTGAACTCCTCGCCGGACACCTCGTCGCGCACGCGCACGCCATTCGCGTCGGCGCCGACGGCCGAGACGTAGTTGACGGCCTGCGTGCGGCCCGAGCCGGCCTCGATGCCGTCGCGCAGCACGTCGAGGGCGATGCGCTCGGGGTCGTGCATCGAGGCGTCGAAGTAGGTCGCGGTGTAAGCGAGGTCGGGGTTGAGCTTGGGCAGCTCGGACAGCGACTTCTTCTTGCCGAGGAACTTGTGGCGGGGGACCGATCCGCCGTCGCGCGAGAAGGTGTCGTACATGATCAAGCCGACCTTGATGAGCAGCGCGCCACGCTCGTTGGGCTTGCCGCGACCGTGCGTCACGAGAAGGCGGAAGGGCGCCGACAGGATGCCGGAGAACGTCTTGTAGATCGGGATCGTCGTCTCGAGCGGCTTGACGTAGTGGGGCGCGGTCTTGAGCAGGTCGTTGCGCTCGGTGACCGCCTCTTTCACGAGGCGGAACTCGCCGTTCTCGAGGTAGCGGATGCCGCCGTGCACCATGTGGCTGGAGGCCGAGGAGGCGCCGGAGACGAAGTCGCCGCGCTCCACGAGTGCGACACTCACGCCCTGGAGGGCGAGATCGCGGAGGGTGGCGAGGCCGTTGATGCCCCCTCCGATGATGAGGACGTCGAGGTTCTCGGCGTCGCGGAGCGCCTGGACGTCGGCGCGGAGCGAAGTAGCGGGGGACGACATGTCGACTGCGACCTTTCGTTGTTGGTACGACGATCACAATGCGCTTGTCTGCACGTTGTTGCAAGCCCCTTGAACAAACGTGCAGAATAGTGTTCATGAAGGTGACAGGACGGTGGTGACGCAGGCCGAGGAGCGCTCCCGTGATGCCCTGCGCGCGGCGCAGCTCTACTACATGCAGGACCTCACGATGGATGCCATCGCGCACGAGATGAGGGTCTCGCGCTCGTCGGTGTCGCGTCTGCTCCAGCACGCCCGCGACGTCGGCCTCGTCACGATCTCGATCAGCCCGCCCGACGACGCCCGAGGGCAGATGGCTCAGCGCATCGCCGATCGCTTCGGGATCACGGCGCATGTCGTACCCACGCCCCCGCGCACCTCGGAGGCCGAGAGGCTCGAGCGGACCGCATTGACCGCCGCGCGCATTTTGGCGGAACGTGTCGAGTCGTCGATGACGATCGGCGTGGCCTGGGGATCGACCCTCTCGGCCGTCGCCCGCCACGTCCCGCAGAAGGACGTCCACGACACCCACATCGTTCAGATGAACGGTGCGGCCAACGTGCGCACCTCGGGCATCCCGTACGCGGGTGAGATCCTGTCGAAGTTCGGCGCGGCCTGGTCGTCGTCCGTGCACCAATTCCCGGTGCCCGCGCTGTTCGACGATCCCCTCACCAAGCAGTCGATGTGGCGGGAGCGCTCGGTGCGTTCGGTGCTCGAGATCCAGCAGCGCGTCGGCTTGTTCGTCTTCGGACTCGGTTCCCCGCACGCCGACGTCCCCTCGCACGTGTACAGCGGCGACTATTTCGACCAGCGCGACCGCGCGGTCATCGAGCGCGAGGGAGTGGTCGGCGACTGCGCCACCGTGTTCTACCGCGCCGACGGCTCGAGCGACATCCCCGAGCTCAACGCCCGCTCCAGCGGGCCGGACCTGGACACGGTGCGGCGCATTCCCCGTCGCTTCTGCGTCGTGTCGAGCCTGTCCAAGCTCGACGGCCTGCGCGGCGCCCTGGCCGCCGACCTCGTCACCGAGCTGGTGGTCGAGGAGTCCCTCGCGCGTCGGCTGCTCAGCGTCACGCGCTGACGAATCCGGCCGCCCCCGTCATCTCTCGCCGAACCCGTCGGCGATGAGGGCGTGCAGTTCGTCGAGAGCCGCTCGCGCCTCGGGGCCCGTGGCGCTCACGCGCACGCGCGCACCCTGCCGCACGCCCAGCGCCATGAGGGCGAGCAGGCTCCGCCCCGACACCTCGTCGGATCCGGTCTCGAGGTCGGCGATGCGAACCTCGGCGTCGTGGCGCGAGGCGGCCTTGACGAAGGTCGCGGCCGGTCGCGCGTGCAGGCCCGAGGGATTGGTCACGACGGTCTCGAACGACAGCGACGGGTCCTTCGCCGCGTCCTCCGCGGCCTGCGGAACGGATGCCGACTCCCCGGCGTCCGCGCCCAGCTGACGCGTCTTCGCTCCCGCGGCGGTGGCGCACTCCCGGGAAACGGTCTCGAGGTCCGCCCCGCCCGCGGCGGTCACCACGGCCGCCACCAGACCCTCCACGAAGGGGGCGGGGCTCAGGCGCACGCGGTCGGGTTCCGCGACGAACTCGAGGGCTGTCTCGGCGCTGAGGATCGCGGACCCGAGGTCCATCAGCACGAGGACGCCGTCGCCGGAGTCGGCCGCATCGATGGCGGCGGCGATGGCCACGGCATCCGTTCCGAGATCGTCGTCGGGGCCGCCGGCCGCGACGCGGATCTCCGGCGGATTCGCCCCGCCCATCTGCAGGGCGAGATGCACGGCGGCCTCGGCGAGGGCGCGGGAGTGCGAGACGGCGACGAGGCCGATCACGCGGCTCCCGCCAGGGTGTCGCGCAGGGCCTCGAGCAGAAGGGTCGCCGAGGTGGCGCCCGGATCGAGGTGTCCGGCGCTGCGCTCGCCGAGGTAGCTGGCCCGGCCCTTGCGCGCGACGAGCGGTTCGGTCGCATCGCGCCCGCGGGCTGCGGCCTCGGCGGCGGCGCGGGCGGCCTCGGCGGGGCCCGCGGCGGCCGCGGCGTCCCACGCGTCGAGGGCGGGGGAGAGGGCGTCGATCATCGTCTTGTCCCCCGGCTCGGCCTTGCCGCGGGCCACGACCCCCTCGACCCCGGCGCGCAGAGCGGCGCCGAGGCCCTCGGCATCCACCTCCGTCTCGGTACCCAGTGCGGGACCCATGCGCAGGAAGAGCGTGCCGTAGAGCGGACCGCTCGCTCCGCCGACCGACGAAACGAGGGTCATGCCGACCGTCTTGAACAGATCGGAGGGGCTCGCGGGAGCGGGATCGAGCTCGGCGACGACCGCGTCGAGACCGCGCGCCATGTTCGACCCGTGGTCGGCGTCGCCGATCTCGGAGTCGAGGCGCGTCAGCTCGTCCTTGTGCGCGTGGACGGCGTCGCGGAACGCGCGGACCCAGGCGACGAGGTCGTCGGTCGAGACCGCCCCGGTCATGCGCCCCACCGCAGACCCGGGGTCGCGACGGGCGCATCCCACAGGCGCAGCATGTCGTCGTCGGCCTTCACGACGGTCAAGGACGCCCCGGCCATGTCGAGGCTCGTGATGTAGTCGCCGATCAGAACGCGCTGGACGTCGACGCCGGCCTCGGCCAGCAGCGGCGCGATCTCTCCGTACAACAGGTACTGCTCGATGAGCGGGGTGCCGCCCAGGCCCGACAGCAGCACGATCGCCGGTCCCACGGGCTCGCCGAAATCGTGCACGATCGGGTCGACCATGAGCTTCGCGATCTCTCGAGCGGATGCCAGCTTCACGCGCGAGCGACCGGGTTCGCCGTGGATGCCGACCCCGACCTCCATCTCGTCGTCGGGGAGCTCGAAGGTGGGGCGACCCGCGGCGGGGACGGTGCAGCTCGTCAGAGCCACGCCCATCGACCTCCCGGCGGCGGAGACGCGACGCGCGAGCTCGGCGACCGCCGCGAGGTCGGCCCCCTCTTCGGCGAGGGCGCCGACGATCTTCTCGAGGATGACGGTGGTTCCCGTGCCGCGGCGACCCGCGGTCCAGGTCGAATCGGTCACGGCGACGTCGTCGGCCACGACGACCGACTCGACCTGTACGCCCTCGGCCGCGGCGAGCTCCGCCGCCATCTCGAAGTTCAGGACGTCGCCGGTGTAGTTCTTCACGATGTGCAGGACGCCCGCGCCCGAATCGACCGCCTGCGTCGCGGCGAGCACCTGGTCGGGGGTGGGCGAGGTGAACACCTCGCCGGCGGCCGCGGCGTCGAGCATGCCGAGCCCGACGAAACCGCCGTGCATCGGCTCGTGCCCGGATCCGCCTCCGGACACCAGCGCCACCTTGCCCGCGCGGGTCGGTTCCGCGCGCAGGATCACCCGATTCTCGGCATCCACCCGCACGTCCGGGTGGGCGGCCTGGATGCCGCGGAGGGCCTCGGCCAGGACGTCGGCAGGGTCGTTGACGAACTTCTTCACGGTGCCTCCTCGTTGTGGCGACGACGGTTCGGGCCGTCGGTTTCGACCCTGCTCGCAGGTCGCCGTTCCGTCAAGGAGGAAAAGCCGGTGAGGGGGGTCAGAGCCGCTCGTGCGGGAGGACCTGCCTGATGCGCTCGATCGGGTTCTGCGCCGGGGCCTCGTTGTAGGCGTTCGCGAGCTCCTGCTCGCTCAGGGCGTGGATCGCGGCCATGATCTCGTCGGTCGCGCCGCGGCGCGCGCGGCCCGAGGAGGCGGCCCCGTGCGGGGAGAGGTCGAGGGGCGTGCCGAAACGCACCGTGATGCGTTCCTTGGTCGTGGGGATCTTCGCGCCCACCGGCATGACCTTGTCGGTGCCGATGAGACCCACCGGCACGACCGGGGCTCCGGTCTGCAGGGCGAGGAAGGCGACCCCGGTCCGCCCCTTGTACAGGCGACCGTCGAGCGACCGGGTGCCCTCGGGGTAGAGCGCGACGGCGCGGCCGTCCTCGAGCAGGGCGCGCTGCTGGTCGAGGGCGTCGAGCGCCTTCTGCCCCGCGCCGCGCTCGACCGGGATCGCCCCGATCGCCGTGAAGAACTGGCGCGACGCCCACTTCTCGAAGTAGGCCGACTTCGCCATGAAGTGCACCGGGCGGGGAGCGGCGACGGGGATGGCGATCGAGTCGATGAACGACAGGTGGTTGCTCGCGAAGATGACGGGGCCGGTGCGCGGGACGTTCTCGCGCCCCTCGATACGCGGGCGGTAGACGGCACGCGCCAGGGGAGCGATGAGGAGCCGTCCGAGGCGGTAGGTCGCGCCCATCTGCTCCGGGACGGTCACGGGGGTCTCGGCGGGCAGGTCGGAACTCACCCGTCGAGGCTACTCGCCGCCGCATGCCCGGGCGTGCATGGTGCGCGCGTTTACACGCCCCCGCGCGCGAGCGAGGACGCGCACCGGCCTCCCAGCCGCGGCAAAGCCGGATGCGCGAGGATGGGATCTTCCTGTCTTGCTCCGAGAGGTCACCCGTGCGCTTCCGCCCGATCGCTTCCCTGTCCGTCGTCGCCGCCGCGGCCCTGCTGTTGGCCGGATGCTCCGGCTCGCCCGACGAGGCATCGACGCCCGACGCGAGCGGCTCCGCCGACGCGGGGCAGTGCCAGAGCGCACTCGCCGACGCCCCGGCCCCCGACGGACTCGTCGTCTCGGGGGACTTCCGGTCGAAGGTCAGCGTCACCCTCCCCGACGGTTACACCCCCACCGCCCTGCAGCGCACGACCCTCGTCGAGGGCACGGGCCAGCAGGTGAAGGCCGGCGACGTCCTCAAGGCGAACTTCACGCTGATCGACACCGCCTCCGGCGCCGTTCAGCTGCAGACGCTCGACACCGAGCCGAACGGCATGGACACGCTCATCTCGCCCCAGCAGATCTTCGGCGCCGCCCTCGAGTGCGCCCCCCTCGGGTCGCGCACCGTCTCGTCGTTCCCCGCCGGCACGCTCGGCGAGGGCTCTCCCGCCTTCGTGCTCGTCGCCGACTCGATCTCCGAGCTGCCGACCCGCGCCGAGGGCACCGAGGTCGCTCCCGTCGACGGCATGCCCGCGGTGACGTTCGACGACAACGGCGCCCCCACGACCACGACCAACGCGGACGGCAAGCAGATGCTGCCCCAGCCCACGGCTCCGGCACCCACCGAGGTCCGCGTCGAGAACCTGCGCCAGGGCGCGGGCGAGGTCGTCGACCCGGGCGATCAGGTCATCGTGCAGTACACGGGTGCGCTCTACGACAGCGGTCAGGTCTTCGACTCCAGCTGGCAGCGCGGAACCCCGGCCCAGTTCGTCACCAACCAGGTCGTCGACGGCTTCCGCCAGGCGCTCGAGGGGCAGACGGTCGGCTCGCAGGTCGTCGTCGTCATCCCGCCCGCCGCGGGCTACGGCGACAAGGCCCAGGGCGACATCCCCGCGAACTCGACCCTGTTCTTCGTCGTCGACATCCTCGGAGTCCAGCACGCCAACATGGCGGGCTAAGTAGGCTGAGGGCATGCGCCGCGTCCTCATCCTCGGTTCCACCGGTTCGATCGGGACGCAGGCGCTCGACGTCATCGCGAACAACGCCGACCGATTCGAGGTCGTCGGGCTCGCCGCCGGCACCGACCGCGCCGGCGTCGAGTCCCAGGCCGCGGCCTTCGGGGTCGAGCACACGGCGCTCGGCGCGGTCGAGGCGGAGCAGCTCGTCCGCGACGTCGAGGCCGACGTGGTGCTCAACGGCATCACCGGATCGGTCGGGCTCGGCCCCACGATCGCCGCGCTCGAATCGGGGCGCACCCTCGCGCTCGCCAACAAGGAGTCGTTGATCGTCGGCGGCGACCTCGTCACCGCCCTCGCCGCGCCGGGGCAGATCGTGCCCGTCGATTCCGAGCACTCGGCGATCGCGCAGGCGCTGCGCTCCGGTCACGCCGGCGAGGTGCGTCGGCTGGTCCTCACGGCATCCGGAGGTCCTTTCCGCGGGCGTTCGCGGGACGAGCTGCAGAACGTCACCCCCGCCGAGGCCCTCGCTCACCCGACGTGGGACATGGGGCGCGTCGTCACGACGAACTCGGCCACCCTCGTCAACAAGGGTCTCGAGGTGATCGAGGCGCACCTGCTCTTCGACGTGCCGTACGACCGGATCGCCGTGACCGTCCACCCGCAGTCGATCGTGCACTCCATGGTGGAGTTCGTCGACGGCTCGACCATCGCCCAGGCGTCGCCGCCCGACATGCGGCTCCCCATCTCGCTGGGGCTCGACTGGCCGAACCGGATCTCTGGCGTCGGCGCTCCGCTCGACTGGACGCGCGCCTCGGAGTGGACGTTCGAACCGCTCGACGAGAAGGCCTTCGGTTCGGTGGCGCTCGCGAAGCAGGTCGGACGGGCCGGGGCGACCTACCCCGCCGTCTTCAACGCCGCCAACGAGCAGGCCGTCGACGCGTTCCACGAGGGGCGGTTGGTCTTCCTCGAGATCGTCGAGCTGATCGAACGCGTCGTCGATCGCCACGAGCCGCCCACGACGCTCACTCGCGAGTCCCTCGCCGAGGCGGAGGCCTGGGCACGTCGCACGGCCGACGCGCTCATCGCCGCGCGCTGAGGCGGCCGGGCGGCGGCTCCGACGGGCGCAGCGTTCTCATGGGGGAGGTCCCTGAGCCAACCCCCGCGGCTCAGCCTCGTCAGGCGGAAGGCTCCTGAGCCTGACGGGGGACGGGATGCCGCGTCGCCCGCGCCTCAGGCCGGGAAGTCCACCGGGCGCTCGGGGTCGGACGACGGGGTGCTGTCGACCGGGTAGGGCACGGGCCACTGCGGGTCGGGCACGGGCCATCCCGCAGCGCGCAGGGCGCGACGCGACAGCTCGCGCGCCGAGTAGGGCGTGCGCACCCCGCGGATGTCGCGGTAGTCCTGGTGACCGGGGCCGGCCCAGAGGATCGCGTCGCCCTCGCCGACGAGCTTCACGGCCTCGAGGATCGCGCGCTCGGGCGGCGTGAACTCGAGGATCTCGGCATCCGGCCGCGCTCGACGCGCCCCCTCGACGAGGACCTCGCGGATCGTGTCGGGGTTCTCGTGACGGGGGTGGTGGTCGGTGACGACGAGGATGTCGCTGCCCTCGACCGCCGTGCGGCCCATGTCGTGACGCTTCGTGGCGTCGCGGTCGCCGTCGGCGCCGAACACCATGACGACCTTGCCCGGGGTCACGCGGCGGACCGCGGCGAGGGTCTTCTCGAACGCGTCGGGGGAGTGACCGAAGTCGACGTAGACCGCGGGGCCCTCGGCCCCCGAGACGAGCTGCGTGCGGCCGGGCAGCGAGGCCTCGATGTGCGAGCCGTCGAGGGTGCTGTACAGGTGCTCCCAGGTGTAGCCGACCTCGAGGAGCATGACGATCGCGAGACCGGCGTTCGCGGCCATGTGGCGCCCGATCACCGGGACGACGGTGGTCAGCGCGCGACCCTTGCCGTCGCTCAGGGTGAACTCGGTGCCCTCCTGGCGTTCGTCGACGATCTCGACGATCCAATCGGCGGAGGCCGCGACGGCGGCGTCTTCGCTGATGGCGGGGGTCGCGATGGTCACGACCGGGATCTCGGCGCGGGCGGCGATCTCGGCGCCGGGCGCCGAGTCGAGGCAGACGACGCCGCGGCGGGCGCGGTCGGGGCGGAACAGGGGGAGCTTCGCCTCGAAGTACTCGCGCATGTCGGCGTAGTCGTCGAGGTGGTCGTGCGTGAGGTTGGTGAACCCCGCGACGTCGAACACCAGCCCGTCGACGCGGTGACGTGTCAGCGCCTGGGCGCTCACCTCGACCGCGACCGCCTGCACGCCGCGTTCGCGCATGAGCGCGAGGAGGGCGTGGAACTCCGAGGCTTCGGGGGTGGTCAGGCGCGAGACGATGACCTCGCCCGCGATGTGCCGCTCGGCGGTGGAGGACAGCCCGGTGACGACGCCGAGCTGGTCGAGGATCCCCTCGAGCAGGTGCGAGACGCTGGTCTTCCCGTTGGTGCCCGTGGTGGCCAGCAGCTGGGGGAGCTGGTCGTCGGGACCGGTGCCGTAGACCCACGCCGAGAGCTCGCCGAGGAGAGCGCGGGGATCGTCGACGACGACGATCGGAAGACCCGCGGGGGCCGCGATCTCGGCGCCCGCGGCGTCGGTGATGACCGCGACCGCACCGCGTTGGGCGGCGGTGGGCGCGAACTCCGCGCCGTGCCGGTTGACGCCGCGGATGGCGACGAAGGCCTCTCCGGCGCGCAGATCGGCGGTGGCCAGCGTGATGCCGGTGAGGGTCGTGCCGTCGGCGTCTCCGATGGTGCGCACGCCGTAGCGTCGGGCGAGTTCGGCGAGGTCGCGTCGCGGCGGGTTCTCCGGTCGGAGGACGGGCGGCAGGTTCGAGGGGGCGTCGGAGGGCATCGGGACCATTCTCTCATCCGGTCTCGCACAGGCACCGCATCGAAGCCGCACGGGCGGTTCAAAGGCGTCCGGCGGTATCGTCGGCGGGTGACTGCGATCGCGTTCCTCATCGGCGTCATCGTGCTCGTGCTCGGCCTCGCCGTCTCGATCGCGCTGCACGAAGTCGGGCATCTGCTGCCCGCCAAGCTTTTCGGCGTGCGCGTCGGCCAGTACATGATCGGCTTCGGCCCGACGCTCTGGTCCAAGCGGATCGGCGAGACGGAGTACGGCTTCAAGGCGCTGCCCCTGGGCGGGTTCATCTCGATGGCGGGCATGTACCCGCCGGCTCCCGACGACGCCAAGCCCGGAACCAAGCGCTCGCGCTTCTTCGCGACGATGATCCAGGACGCCCGCGACGCCAACGCCGAGACCCTCATCGCCTCCGACGACCGCGTGTTCTACAAGCTGCCCGTCTACAAGCGGATCATCGTCATGCTCGGCGGCCCGGTCATGAACCTCGTCCTCGCCGTCGTGCTCTTCACGATCGCCCTCAGCGGCATCGGCATCCAGCAGGGCACCACGACCGTCGCCTCCGTCTCGCAGTGCGTCATTCCCGCGAGCCAGAACCGCACCGACTGCACCCCCAGCGACCCGGTCGCTCCGGCGGCCGCCGCGGGCATCCAGCCCGGGGATGAGTTCGTCTCGATCGACGGCACGCCGGTATCGACGTTCGCCGAGGCGGCGGCGATCATCCAGCGCTCTCCCGGGCAGCAGCTGTCGGTGGTCATCGACCGCGACGGCGCGCAGCGCACCGTGCAGTTCACCCCCGCGACCACCGACAAGGCCGTCACCGATCCGAACGGCCGGCCCGTCATCGACGCGTCGGGTGCGACCGAGTACCAGACGGTCGGGTTCGCCGGGATCAGCCCCCAGAGCGCCCTCGTCCGCCAGCCGATCGGGACGAGCCTCCAGGCCACGGGCCAGTACATCGGCTCGGTCGCGCAGATCGTGTCGCAGTTCCCCGTTCGCATCTACGAGGTCGCCGTCGACACCCTCAGCGGTCAGCCGCGTGACGCGAACAGCCCCATGAGCGTGGTGGGTGCGGGCCGTCTCGCCGGTGATATCGCCGCCGTCAACGCGCCGATCCTCGATCGCGTGCAGACGATGATCACCCTGCTGGGCGGGTTGAACATCGCCCTTTTCGTCTTCAACCTCATCCCGCTGCTCCCGCTCGACGGCGGCCACGTCGTGGTCGCCCTGTGGGACGGCATCAAGAGGCAGGTCGCGCGCCTGCGCGGCAGAGTCGCACGGCCGGTGGATGCCACGAAGCTCGTGCCCGTGACGTTCGTCGTCGTGGTGCTTCTGGTCGCGACCGGCGGTGTGCTGTTCCTCGCGGACATCTTCAACCCGGTGCAGCTGCTGTAGGAGCGGCTCTCGCCGTTCGGGGTCGCTGACCTTGTCGAGGGGTCCCCGAGTGGCGGGGGCTTCGACCCGGTCGGCCACCTCGGTACCGGCTCAGCCACCTCGCCGGAGGGGCTCCCGAGCGCGTCCGAGAGCGGGCGTCAGAGCGCGTGGGCGATCAAGCGCTCCAGGGTGCGCATGCCGTCGCGCGACAGGATCGACTCGAGGTGACCCTGCACGCTCGAGAATCCGGGCCCGCGCAGGGCGTAGACGTCTCCGGTCTCGGAGTCGGCCGCGACCTCGGCGGGGATGTCGATGCGCCCCTCGGGCAGGGGAGGCGCGGCGTCCGTCGCCTCGCGGCGCGCGGTGATCGATTCCACGACGATCCCGCGCTCGGTCGTGCCGGGAGCCACGCGCGCCGTGAAGGTGTTGTAGAAACCGATCGAGGCGTTCTCTCCGAACACCTCGACGTTCTTCTGCAGGCCCTGGTGCGGCTGCGCGAGAGGGGCGAGGTGGATACCGAGCTGGTCGGCGAGGATCTGATGGCTCAGGCACACCGCGAGGAGCGGAGCGTGACGGAAGAGCCGCCGCGAGACCACTGACCGCATCTTCGTCATGCGCGGGCTGTCGTCGCGCGGGTCGCCGGGCCCGGGGCCCGAGACGACCAGGTCGGCGGCGTCGATCTCATCGTCCGTCGCCTCCGACCACGGCACGATGCGAGTGTCCAGGCCCAGGTGACGCAGTTGGTGCGCGAGCATCGTGGTGAAGCGGTCCTCGGCATCCACCACCAGCGCCGTCCTGCCCGCGAAGGGACCCGATCCGTCGGGGTCCTGCGGATTCATCCAGAACGGTGCGAGCCGATCATTGCGCGAGGTCAGCAGCTCGGCGATCGCGGGGTCTTCGGCCAACGGCCGACGGGCCGCGGCCGGAGCGTCGGGGTCGGCATCGACGGGAGCGGCGGCCGCGTCGCGCGGGATCGCCCCGATGGCGCCGAGCACGCCCGCGGCCTTTCCGTGGGTCTCGCCCACTTCGCCGTCGGGGTCGGAGTGACGCACGAGCGTCGCGCCGACGGGGACGCGCAGTCGCCCGTCGACCAGGTACGCCGTGCGGATGAGGATCGGCGCGTCGAGGTCGTGCGTGGGGCCCTCGGTCGAGCCGTTCGGGGTGAACAGCGCGGCGACGCCGGAGTAGTACCCGCGGGGGACGGTCTCGTGGCGGGCGATCACCGTGCACGCGTTCTGCATGGGCGACCCGGTGACGGTGGGGGCGAACATCGTCTCGCGGAGGATGTCGCGGGGGTCGAGGTCGCTCGAGCCGCGCAGCATGTATTCGGTGTGCGTGAGCCGCGACATCTCTTTGAGGTGCGGGCCCGTGATCCGACCGCCGTCGCTGCAGACGGCGCTCATCATCTTGAGCTCCTCGTCGACGACCATGAAGAGCTCTTCGGTCTCTTTCGTCGAGCGCAGGAACTCCGCGAGGGTCTCGGCGGTCGCGCCTCCCGCCGGGTGGCGGAAGGTGCCCGAGATGGGGTTCATCGTGACGACGCCGTCCTTCGCGCTGACGTGCGCCTCGGGGCTCGCGCCCACCGCGATGTGGTCGGCGGTGACGACCGCGAACGTCCAGTACGCGCCCTTCTCGTGCTCGAGCAGCGCGCGGAACCACGTCAGAGCGGCGATCCGGGGGTCGACGTCGACTCCCGCCACGAAGTCGCGACGGATCACGAAGTTCGCTCCCTCGCCGCGTCCGATCTCGTCGGCGATCACGCGGCGCACGATGTGCGCGTAGTCTTCGTCGCTGATGTCGAAGCCCGCGTCCGCCAAGGGCACGGGGGAGGACGGGAGGGATGCCATGACCTCGGTCCGCGGCAGGGACACGCGGTCGCCGATCACCAGACAGCGCAGCGGGGCCCCGTCGTCGTGGCAGACGAAGCCGCGCTCGCGCACCTGCCGGTACGGGACGAGCGCCAGCACCTCGCGGGCGATGCCGTGGTCATCCGTCAACGGGATGTCGGCGAGGAGCTCGACGTCGACGACGTCTCCGGTGAGGACCTCGACGGTCGCCCCGTCACGGGCGATCAGGGCGAAGGGGGCGGAGCCTGCGGCGAGGTCCGAGAGCAGGTAAGAGGGGTCGAGCCCGGTCATCGAGATGTCTTTCCGTCTGTGCTGAGCGAGGTTCCGTCGCGGCCGCCGAAAACACGAAGACCGCCGGATTCCCCAGGGGGAGGGCGGTCTATTGCATGCGTGCGCACCGCCTAGACGGTGGGCCACCAGGAGGTGCGAGCGCGCATGGCGCCGAACCTACCACAGCAGCCTTTCGGCGTCGGTTCAGGCACCGTACGGTGCGGGCGGCGTAGGCTGAGCGCGTGCCTGCAGTGAACCTCGGAATGCCCCGCGTGCCGGAGACCCTCGCGCCCCGTCGCAAGACCCGCCAGATCCGGGTCGGCAAGGTCCTCGTGGGCGGCGACGCCCCCGTCAGCGTCCAGTCGATGACCACGACGCCCACCACCAACATCAACGCCACGCTGCAGCAGATCGCCGAGCTCACGGCATCCGGCTGCGAGATCGTGCGCGTCGCCGTGCCGTCGCAGGACGACGCCGACGTGCTGCACATCATCGCGAAGAAGAGCCAGATCCCGGTCATCGCCGACATCCACTTCCAGCCGAAGTACGTCTTCCAGGCGATCGACGCCGGCTGCGGCGCGGTGCGCGTGAACCCGGGCAACATCCGCAAGTTCGACGACCAGGTCGGCGCGATCGCCAAGGCGGCCAAAGACGCGGGCGTCTCGCTCCGCATCGGCGTCAACGCCGGCTCGCTCGATCGCCGCCTGCTCGAGAAGTACGGCAAGGCCACCCCCGAGGCGCTCGTTGAGAGCGCCGTCTGGGAGGCCTCGCTGTTCGAGGAGCACGACTTCCACGACTTCAAGATCTCGGTCAAGCACAACGACCCGATCGTCATGGTCAAGGCGTACCGTCTTCTCGCCGAGCGGGGCGACTGGCCCCTGCACCTCGGCGTGACCGAGGCCGGCCCGGCGTTCCAGGGAACCATCAAGAGCGCCACGGCCTTCGGCATCCTGCTCTCGGAGGGCATCGGCGACACGATCCGCGTCTCGCTGTCGGCCCCGCCGGCCGAAGAGGTCAAGGTCGGGCACCAGATCCTGCAGTCGCTCAACCTGCGCGAGCGCAAGCTCGAGATCGTCTCGTGTCCCTCGTGCGGTCGCGCGCAGGTCGACGTCTACACGCTCGCCGACGACGTCACCGAGGGCCTGAAAGACATGACCGTGCCGCTGCGCGTGGCCGTCATGGGCTGCGTCGTGAACGGCCCCGGTGAGGCCCGCGACGCCGACCTGGGTGTCGCCTCGGGCAACGGCAAGGGCCAGATCTTCGTGAAGGGCGAGGTCGTCAAGACCGTGCCCGAGAGCGAGATCGTCGCGACCCTGATCGCCGAGGCGAACCGCATCGCCGCCGAGATGGGTCCGGATGCCGCGACCGGGACGGCCCAGGTCATCACGGCCTGAGCCCCGCGCGTCGTCGCCGGCCTCCCGGGCTCTCATCGCGTCCCCACAGCATTCGTTCACCTGGGTGGTACCGGCCGTTCGACATCTCGGCGATGGCCGAGCCATCGATGCTCACGGAGCGGGCCTACCGTCTGATCCGGTCGCGGCGCGCGTCGCGGCCGATCCCATCGGACGGTCGGAGAGGAGACGCCGCGACCCCGCGGCGCATCACGCATGGAATCACGCACCCTGAGACTCCGCACGGCATGGCGCATCGCCGTCGCCGGCGCGCTCGTCGTCGCCGGCACCGCGGCGCCGCTTTCGGCGACCGCGGCGAGCTACCCCAGTGACAGCGCCAAGCCCGATCTCGTCGCGCTGCTCAGCGGCTACCGCGACTTCTGGACGCCCAGCGGCAAGGGCGACTTCAGCGGCACCGTGGTGAACTCGACGGCGCTGGCGTACAACGACCGGCTGACGGTGTGGATCAACAACAACGCCACCGCCGCGCAGCAGTTCCGCGCGCTGCAGGACTCCGAGTACAACAACAGCGCCAAGACCGCCTACGACCAGTCCTTCACCGTCTCGGGCGGTCTCGGATCGTCGCTCAGCGCGATCTACGTCAAGGGTCTCAACTCGGGTGCCCTGCCCCTGACGCAGGCGCTCATCAACAGCTCGAACGGATCGTCGGGCGCCTACGTGTCCACGAGCACGGCCAAGAACACATTCAGCTACGCGCGCCCCTTCGTCAAGACCGACCCGAACGCGACCTCCGTCTCGGGCGACGACTCCGCCTGCGCGCCCAGCGTGAACAACGCCGCATCGCTGAAGGCCGTGCGCCAGGGAACGTCATGGGCCGACGCGGACGGCAACCTGCTCATCGGCCGGGTCGCACCGGTCACCGACACCACGCACCAGTTCTCGCCCAACGACGTGCCCCTCGACGCCGCGTACGGTCAGCCGGGCATCTGCAAGGGCGGCTCGTTCCCGTCCGGCCACACGACCACGGCCTACCAGGCCGGCATCACGCTCGCGACCCTCGTACCCGAACTGGGGCCCGAGGTGCTCGCGCGGGCGTCCGAGAACGGCAACAACCGCATCGTGCTCGGTGTGCACTACCCGCTCGACATCGTCGGCGGACGCATCGACGGCGAGGCCGCTCTCGCCGCCCGCTGGTCGGACGACGCCTACCGCACCGGCGTGCTGCAACCCGCCCGTCAGGAGCTGACGACGTACCTGCAGCAGCAGTGCGGAGGCACCCTCGCCGCGTGCATCGCCGCCGAGTCGCCGTACCAGAACGACCCCTACGGCGGGAAGGCCATGCCCGGCGGAACGGCGCAGAAGGTCACCGACCGCGCCTCGGCCGTGTCGGTGTACACCGAACGCCTCACCTACGGCTTCGCCCGCACGGGCACCGCCGGTCAGCCGGCGGCCGTGCCGGCAGGCGCGTCGAACCTGCTGCTGACCGCGTTCCCGCAGCTGACCGACGCGCAGCGGACGTCGATCCTCGCGCAGACCCAGATCGACTCGGGCTACCCGCTCGACCAGACGTCCGGCGGCAACGGCTCGTGGCAGCGCCTCAACCTCGCCGCCGCGATGTCGGCCAAGGTACAGGTCAACGCCGATTCCACCGTCACGGTGCTCGGCGTCGGCGGCGCGGCCCAGGTGCTCCCCGCGCCGACCGGCTCGACGAGCACGACGCCCGTGCTGAGCGCCCCGAACGGCACGACCGTCGCCGCCGGCGGCCAGCTGCAGATCGCGGGCTCGGGATTCGCCGCCGGTCAGACGCTCACGGTGCAGCTGCACAGCGACCCGGTGACGGTCGCGACGGTCACCGCCGATGCGAACGGCGCTTTCGCCGCGACCGTCACGATCCCCGCCTCGACCCCGGCCGGTGCGCACACGATCACGCTCCTGGATGCCACGGGCGCCGTCGTCGCGGGACCGCTCGCGGTCACGGTCACCGGCGTGCGCCTGCCCCTGGTGAGCGGATGACGACGAGCCCCGCTCGTCGGCGCCTGGCGCTCATCACGATCACCGCGACGGCGGCTGCGGCCGTCGTCGCGGTGATCGCCGCGTGGGCGCTGGCTCCCGCCGCCCCCGCGGTCCCGGCGGCCGATCCCACGCCCTCGTCGTCCCCGACGCCCGTGACCACCGCGTCGCCCCGTCCGGTTCCCGCGGTCGACGCCGGCGCACTGTCGGCGTTGCCCGAGGCGCGCTACGACGCGGTGATCGGCGGGCTCCTCGTCGCAGACACGGCCGTGCCCGCGCACGCCGACGTGTATTCGACGGCATCCGATCTGCCCCTCTTCGGCGACGCCGACGGCACGGGACGCGCGGGTGGCAGCGGCGGTCCCGTCGCGCGTCTGGCCGCGCTCGACTTCTTGGGCGAGGCCACCCCCGTCGTCGTGGTCCGCACGGAGGGGCCGTGGGCGCTCGTGCTGACGCCCGCCCGCCGCACGCTCCCGTCGGCCGCGCCCGCGGGTCAGCCCGCGGCGGCGCAGACCGCGGCCTGGGCCCCGCTGTCGTCGCTGGCGAAGGCGACCGGCCCGACGTCGCGCGTCGAGGTGTCGGTGGCGCAGCGGTCCGTGTCGATCGTCGCCCTCGACGGCACCGTGCAGGCGACGTTCCCCGCCGCCGTCGGTGCCGACGGCACGCCCACGCCGACCGGCGTATTCGGCTACCTCGAGGCGCGATACGTCGACCCGTCGCAGGGGACCGGCGACCACCCCATCCACCTGACGTCGTTGCACTCGGCCGCCGCCGACGAGCCCTTCGGCGGTCACGACGGGGGGCTCATCGGCATCCACTACGCGGACCAGCGCGACGGGGCGATCTCGCACGGCTGCGTGCGGATCGGAGCCGACGCGGTCGCGGCGCTCGCCGCGCTCCCGCTCGGCACGCTCGTCGTGCTGCGTTGAGGCCCGCACCCGGGGGGGCGACGACCCCCCCGCGCCCGCGGGGGTAGCCGGGCACGGGGCGCCCTCGGGCGTCCGGTAGCCTCGGGGGCCTATGGCCGATACCTCGCCGCCCTCCCTCGCCCGCCCGCTCATCGCCGGCGTCGTCACCGCCCTCGTCGGCTTCACCAGCACCTTCGCCGTCGTGCTCACGGGCCTGCGCAAGGTGGGGGCGAGCCCCGAGCAGGCGGCCAGCGGGTTGCTCGCGATCACCCTCGTGGTGGGTATCGGGTGCGTCGTGCTGGCCGGGCGGTACCGGATCCCCATCACGGTCGCCTGGTCCACTCCCGGCGTCGCGCTGCTCGCCGCGACGGGAGCGGTCGACGGGGGATGGCCCGCCGTGGTCGGCGGTTTCCTGGTCTCCGCGGCGCTCATCCTGTGCACGGCGCTGTTCCCGCCCCTGGGGGCGCTCATCGCCCGCATCCCGCCGTCCATCGCGCAGGCGATGCTCGCCGGAGTCCTGCTGCCCCTGTGCGTGGCGCCGTTCGTCGGTCTGGTGAACGACCCGTGGGGCGTGGCACCCGTGCTGCTGGTGTGGCTCCTGGCATCCCGATTCCTGCCCCGTTGGGCCGTGCCGCTGGCCTTCGTCGCGGCGATCGCGGTGGTCGCGGTGGAACTCACCCGCACGGGAGTGAACGCGGATGCCGCCTCGCTCCTGCCCCGGCTGGAGTTCACCGCCCCGACGCTCACGGTCGGCGCGGTCATCGGGATCGCCTTACCGCTGTTCGTGGTGACGATGGCGTCGCAGAACGTCCCCGGCGTCGCCGTGATGCGCAGCCTCGGCTACACGATTCCCTGGCGCCCCGCGATGCTCGTCACCGGCCTCGGCTCGGCGGCCGCCGCGACCTTCGGGGGACACGTCATGAACCTCGGTGCCATCAGCGCGGCGATCGCGGCCGGCCCCGATTCGCACCCCGACCCGAAGAAGCGCTGGGTGGCGGGGGTGTCGGCCGGGGCGACGTACCTCGTGCTCGGCGCGCTGTCGGCGGCATTCGCGGCGATCGTGCTGCTGGCTCCGGCCGGGGTCATCCCCGCGGTCGCCGGCGTCGCCCTGTTCGGGGCCTTCGGGTCCGCCGTGCAGCAGGCGATCGACGATCCCGGTGAGCGGGTGCCGGCCGTGGTGACCTTTCTCGTCGCGGCATCCGGGATCGCGGTGTTCGGGGTGAGCGCGGCGTTCTGGGCGCTGCTGGCGGGGCTCGTCACGCGGACAGTCCTGCGCGGAGGCCGCCGGGCTGCCTAGTGCGGCTCTGGGCCGCGGGCGAGAGTCCTCGCGGAAGACGAACCGGGGCGCGCGGGCCGTCAGTCCCAGCCGAGCTCCGCGCGCAGGCGCTCGCGCACGAGGACGTACCGCGGGTAGTCGCCGAAGAATGCGATCTTCTGCGAGAGGAGGTCGTCGCCCTCGACCGGGTCCTCGCTCACGTACGCGAGGAAGCTCTCGGCGAAGTCCTCGGTGACGTTGGTCGCGGCGTACGCGTCGACGAAGTCCCCCTCGTGCGCGGAGAAGAACGCGTCGGCGACGTCGGCGTCGACGTTGAGGGCGTCCGGGGCGTCGGTGTAGCGGTTCCAGAACCGATCCGAGAACGTGAGCAGGTCGGCATCCGAGAAGAGGCACCCCTGTCCGACCCACAGGGTGTCGCAGGTCACGGCGAAGGCATCGGCCGACTCCGGGCCGAGGCTGAGGATGTGCGCGTACTCGTGCACCACGGTGCTCATCCAGTCGTCGTCATCGGCGGCGTAGGCGAGGTTGGCCGCGAACGTCCAGTACTCCACCGACTCCGACCGCGACACCCAGGCCATCGTGTCGCTCGAGACGTCGCGGCCGAGGCGCAGCTGGTCGATCCGTGCGGCGGCTCCGCGCGGGGTGAACACGCGCTCGATGCTCTTCCACACCTTCGCTGCCTCGGGCGTGGGCTCGGGCGTCAGCACGCCGTCGGCACCCACGTCGTAGACCTCGGTGACGGGGAACGGGTCGAGGTCGTCGGAGCGGGGAACCGGTTCCGTCGGGGCCCCGAGGTCGTCCTGCCACGACGCGGTCGACGTCGAGGCCACGAGGGAGACCGCCAGCGCCGCCGCGCCGATCGTTCCCCAGAGCCCTGCGCCGAGGATGATGGCGGCGACGGTCGCGGTGACGGCGATCCAGGTGCTGCGCATGCGTTCACCATAGGGGCCGTCCGGCCCGTCCTCTTCGCTCGCCCGGGGGGTGAGACGGCCCGTGACCGTCACCGTTTCGTTATCGAACGCGTGGTCGAGACGGGAACCGATGGCTCCCTCGCGGACACTACTGGGTGTGGATGAAGAGGACGCCGGGCTGTGGGACCGGGTACGCCAAGGCGACGAGCTCGCGCTCGCCGCGCTGTTCGATCGGCACGAGACGCGGCTGTTCCGGCACGCCTCGCGGCTGCTGACCCATCGGGAGGACGCGAAGGATGCCGTGACCGTGGCGTTCTTCGAGCTGTGGCGCAAGCGTGCCTCGGTGCGTCTGGTCGACGGGTCGCCGCTGCCGTGGTTGCTGACGGCGGTCGCGCATTGCGCGCGGAACCTCGAGCGCTCGAGCCGGCGCTACCGCGCGCTGTTGGATCGGGCACCGGTCGCCGAACCCGTTTCGAGCGCTGCGCACGACGACAGCGGCGTCCTCTCGGCGCTGAAGCGCCTTCCCGAGCGTGAGCAGGCGGTCGTCGTGCTGTCGGTCCTCGAGGGATACGCCGAGAAGGAGATCGCCGAGGCTCTCGGAATCCCGGCCGGAACAGTCAAATCGCGGCTCGCCCGCGCTAAAGCGAAACTGCGCGGCGAGCTCGCGCTGGAAGGGGCACGGGCATGAACGACGAGTTGACCCCCTCGGAGCGCGCGGCCCTGCGCGCCCGCATCGTGGGCGGCGCCCACGACATCACGCCCGTCGGGGCGCACCGCAACGCGTGGATCGCCGGCTCCGTGGCCGCGGCGCTCGTGGTCGCGATCGCCGGGGGAGTGGCGGTGACCTCGACGCTCAGTGCGCCCGAGATCGCGACCACGCCGTCGCCGAGTCCGAGCGTGACGGTGGTGCCGGTGCCGGTGCAGACCCCGACGCCGACGCCGACGCCCACGCCGACCTCGAGCGCCACGACGCCCGCGCTCGCCTTCGGGGGCGACTGTTCCGTGGTGCTCGACGATGACGCGGTCTCGGCCGTCGTCGGTGTTCCGATGACGCAGTGGGAGGGGCTGAGCGTCTGGGACGCACGGTCGCTGGGCGGCGTCTCGTGCCACTGGCGCACGCAGGATTCCTCGGGGTGGCAGTCGGTCGGCGTCAGCGTCCTTCCCTATTCCGCCGTCCCGGACGCCGTCCGTTCGAAGATCGGTGTCGTCCCGGTCTGCGAGGGGGGTCCCTGTGACTACTCCGAGCGCTTCGGCGACGCGTGGGTCTCGGCGTACGCGAACAGCGCGGACGTGGCGATGAACGCGGTGGCGGCGGTGGGAGCTCGCGCGGCCTCGTCCCCCGTGACCGAACGGGCGCTTCCGGCCGGAGCGTGGAGTGTCGACGGCTGCCAGGATCAGCTCCAGCGTGCCGTCGAACGAACCCTCGGGCGTTCCGGGCTCGAACCCATCGGAACCGACAATGTGCCGCAGGGCCAGGAGTGGGACGTCCTCACCGCGCGCGGTGCGGCGGCCTGGTGTTCGGTCGCCCCTCCCGTCTACGATGACCGGGACTACTTCACACTGCGAATCAGCATCGCCCCCGGCTTGCAATCGGATCCGACTGAGGTGGAGCGGTTCGGCGGCACCCCCGTTCAGGTCGACGGGGCCCGAGCAGCCTGGTGGATCCCACCCGCGAACGGGGTCCGCGGGCGTCTGCGCGCGGACGCCGACGGGGGGATCATCGAGGCGGCGGGCACGGATCTCTCGGAAGAACAGATGCGCACCCTCGCCGCGAACCTCATCGGCGCGCTCGGGTGACCCCCGGCATCCGCCCCTCCCACCCTCGCGCCCTAGACTCGTCTCTCGTGGTCACCCGTCTGTCGAACTACTTCCTCCGCACGCTTCGCGAAGATCCCTCGGATGCCGAGGTCACGAGCCACCGCCTGCTCGTGCGCGCCGGTTACATCCGTCGCAACGCCCCGGGCGTCTTCGCGTGGCTCCCGCTCGGCCTGAAGGTCAAGGCCAAGATCGAGGCCGTCGTGCGCGAAGAGATGGCGAACGCCGGAGCCTTCGAGGTGCACTTCCCGGCTCTGCTGCCCCGTGAGCCGTACGAGGTCACGGGCCGCTGGGAGGAGTACGGCGACGCGCTGTTCCGCCTCCAGGACCGCAAGGGAGCCGACTACCTCCTCGCGCCCACGCACGAGGAGATGTTCACCCTTCTGGTGAAGGACCTCTACTCGTCGTACAAGGACCTGCCGCTGACGATCTACCAGATCCAGGACAAATACCGCGACGAGGCACGTCCCCGCGCGGGGCTCCTGCGGGGCCGCGAATTCACGATGAAGGACGCCTACTCGTTCGACGCGACGGATGCCGGACTCGACGCCTCGTACCAGGCTCAGCGCGACGCCTACGAGCGCATCTTCACCCGTCTGGGTCTCGAGTACGTGATCGTCGCCGCCGATGCCGGCGCGATGGGCGGATCGAAGTCGGAGGAGTTCCTGCACCCGACTCCGATCGGTGAGGACACCTTCGTGCGCTCGGCCGGCGGCTACGCGGCCAATGTCGAGGCCTTCACGACGGTCGCGCCCGAGGCGCTGCCCATCGAGGGGCAGCCCGAAGCCGTCATCTTCGACTCCCCGAACACCCCCACGATCGCGACTCTGGTCGACCACGTCAACGCGCACCTCGACGCCCCCGCGCCCGGCATCGCCGGTCCGGCCACCGCCGAGGCGACGCAGTGGACGGCCGCGCACACGCTCAAGAACGTCGTCCTCGCCCTCACGCACCTCGACGGCACGCGCGAGCTGGTCGTCGTGGGCCTGCCCGGCGACCGTGACGTCGACGACAAGCGCGTCGAGGTCGCCTTCGCTCCCGCCGAGGTCGAGGCGGCCACCGAGGCCGACTTCGCGAAGAACCCCCTGTTGGTCAAGGGCTACATCGGGCCCTGGTCGCCGACCGGCCCGCTGCTGGGCGAGGAGTCGGCGACGGAGATCCGCTACTACCTCGACCCCCGCGTGGTCGACGGCACCGCGTGGATCACGGGAGCCAACGTCGACCAGAAGCACGTGCACTCGCTCGTCGCGGGACGCGACTTCGTCGGCGACGGCTTCGTCGAGGTCTCGACCGTGCGCGCGGGAGACCCCGCCCCGGACGGCTCCGGCCCGGTGGAACTGGCCCGCGGCATGGAGATCGGACACGTCTTCCAGCTCGGCCGCAAGTACGCCGAGGCCCTGGGGCTGAAGGTGCTGGACGAGAACGGCAAGCTCGCCACCGTCACGATGGGCTCGTACGGCATCGGCGTCACCCGCATCCTCGCCATCATCGCCGAGCTCAACAACGACGACAAGGGCCTCATCTGGCCGGAGTCCGTCGCTCCGTTCGACGTTCACGTGGTCGCGACCGGACGTGACGCCGCGGCGTTCGAGCTCGCGGCATCCGTCTCCGACCAGCTTCAGGCGGCCGGTCTCGACGTGCTCTACGACGACCGCCCCAAGGTGTCGCCGGGCGTGAAGTTCGGCGACGCCGAGCTCGTCGGCATCCCGCGCATCCTGATCGTCGGTCGCGGCGCGGCCGAGGGCCAGGTCGAGCTCTGGGACCGCCGCACGGGCGAACGCGACACCGTGTCGGTCGACGACGCGGTGGCGGCGCTGACCCGCTGACGTCGACGAGACGGCATCCGTCCCGCATCCGCCGGGAGGGGTGCCGTTTCGTCGTCCGCACGGCTGTTTCCCTCGGTAGCGTGGATGCCATGATCTCGGCTCCCCGTCTGTCCCTGTCCGACGGCTCCACCATTCCGCAGCTCGGCGTCGGCACGTACAAGGTGCCCGCCGACGTCACCGCCGGTCTCGTCGAGGGCGCGCTCGCCGCCGGATACCGCCACATCGACACGGCCGCGCTCTACGGCAACGAGGCCGAGGTCGGCCAGGGCCTGCGCGCCTCGGGTCTCGAGCGCGACGAGGTGTTCGTCACCACCAAGGTGTGGAACGACGACCAGGGGTTCGACGAGACGCTGCGGGCGTTCGACGCCAGCGCCGCGAAGCTCGGGCTCGACCGGGTCGACCTGTACCTCATCCACTGGCCGATCCCGAGCGCCGACCGCTACGTCGACACATGGAAGGCGCTCCAGCGTCTGCAGCAGGAGGGGCGGGCGACTTCGATCGGCGTCAGCAACTTCTCGGTCGTCCACCTCGAGCGCCTGCGCGACGAGACCGGACTGCTGCCGGCGGTGAATCAGGTCGAGCTGCACCCGCGCTTCCCGCAGAACGAGCTGGTCGAATGGCACGTCGCGAACGGCATCGTCACCGAGTCGTGGGCGCCGCTCGCGCGCGGCGGCCTGCTCGATGAGCCCGTGCTCGCCGGCATCGCCGAGAAATACGCCAAGACGCCGGCCCAGGTCGTGATCCGCTGGCACCTGGATCGCGACCTCGTGGTGTTCCCGAAGTCGGTGTCGCTCGACCGTATCCGCGAGAACGGCGACGTCTTCGACTTCGCGCTCGACGACAACGATCGCGCGGCGATCGCGGGCCTCGACACGGGAGAGCGCACGGGCCGCAACCCCGACCTCGACTGAGGCCCGAGCTCACGCGTCGAGGCGGGCGTACCGCGCGCGGAAGATCGTGAAGACGCCGTAGGCGAGGAATCCCGCCCCGACGAGACAGGCGAGCACGGGACCGGCGGGCAGCGCCACGACGGCGGCGGTCGCTCCGTCGAGTCCGCCGGCGGTGTCGGGCTCGACGGTGACGGCGGCGACGACAACGAGCACGCCGACGATCAGCAGGGCCACGCCCTTCGCGACGAACCCGACCACACCGAGCACGGTGAGGGCGAAGCTCCCGGGCCCGGCGGGCGTGCGCACCTTGGAATGGAACGACCGGCGCAGGCCCATCCAGACGAAACCGACCCCGACCCCGGCGACCGCGAGACCGACCGCACCGAGCACGAATCCGCCGATCGGCCAGGTGAGCACGCCCTGGCTGAGGTCCTCGGCCGCCTGCTCCGCCCGCGGACGGGCACCCAGGGCGACGGATGCCGACACGAGGCCGATCACGACGAACATCACGCCCTGCGGGGCCTCGGCGAGGATCCGTCCGATGCGGCGCCACGCCGACAGGTGACGCGGAGCGAACGCCTGCAGCAGGTGCCACGCGCCGAGGGCGACGAGCCCGACGGCGAGGGCCCACAGAGTGGCCGATCCGAGGGGGACGGCGGCGACCGCTCGAAATGCCCCCGTCTGATCGCTGTCTTCGCTCGCGCCCAAGCCCACCGCGACCACGAGCGCTCCGACGAGCAGGTGCAGGATGCCGTTGGCCGCGTATCCCGCGCGCGCGGCGATGCGGAACGCGGGGTTGGCCTCCGCGTCTCGGGCGGCGGCGCGGGCGGGAGTGGACACCTCTGAACCGTACGCGTCGCTAAGCCCCACCCCGCGCTGATCGCCCGAGCGGCTCCTGCGGTGCTCGTCTCGCACGCGGCCAGGTGGTCGACGGGCGCGGGCTGCTTTCCGTCATCAGCGCCTCGTGCGGCGCCGCGGTGAAGATCGTGTGTCGTTCTGGTTCCGCATTGGCGCGAGGGGGCCGCACTGATTACGGTCGGATCATGCCCGAGAACACCTCCGCGCTGCGCCCCACGCACCCCCTGGCCCTGGCTCCTGTCGTCGCCCCCGCGGCATCCGTCGACGGCTTCGCGAAGCAGTTCCTGCAGAACCTGAACTTCGACCAGGGCGTCACGCTGTCGAACTCCGACGTCAACGATCAGTACCTCGCGCTGGCCTACACGGTGCGCGACTACCTCATGGCGCGCTGGTTCGACGATCGCGCGCAGCAGAAGGCCCAGCAGAACAAGACCGTCTGCTACCTCTCGGCCGAGTACCTGCTGGGTCGCCAGCTCGACAACAACCTCCTCGCCGCGCGTCTGACCGACATCGCCACCGAGGCCCTCGCCCAGTGCGGCATCGACATCGACGACCTGCGTCAGGTCGAGATCGAGCCGGGGCTCGGCAACGGAGGCCTGGGCCGCCTCGCCGCCTGCTTCGTCGACTCGCTCGCCACGATGAGCATCCCCGCCATCGGCTACGGCATCCGCTACGAGTACGGCATCTTCCGCCAGGCCTTCACCGAGGGACAGCAGGTCGAGCAGCCCGATGCGTGGCTGCGCATGGGATCGCCGTGGGACTTCGCCCACCCCGAGGCCGCGCAGACGATCTCGTTCGCCGGCCACACCGAGGCCTACGACGATGAGGGCGTCGAGCGCACGCGCTGGGTCCCCGAGTGGAACGTGCTCGCGGTGCCGTACAACATGATGGTCCCCGGCTACCACAACGGTCGCGTGAACACCCTGCGCCTGTGGCGCGCGGTCGCCACCAACGCCTTCGACCTGCACACCTTCAACTCCGGCGACTACGTCGAGTCGGTGCGCGCGCAGACCTTCGCCGAGAACATCTCCAAGGTGCTCTACCCCGAGGACTCCACGCCCCAGGGCAAGGAGCTGCGCCTGCAGCAGCAGTACTTCTTCGTCGCGGCCTCCATCGCCGACTTCATCGAGAACGTCCTGCCCGACGACTTCGACCTCGAGAAGCTTCCCGAGCGCGTCATCTTCCAGCTCAACGACACCCACCCGGTGATCGGAGTGCCCGAGCTGATGCGCGTTCTCGTCGACGAGAAGAAGCTCGAGTGGGATGCCGCGTGGGCCATCACCCAGAAGTGCTTCGCGTACACGTGCCACACGCTGCTGCCCGAGGCGCTCGAGGTCTGGTCGGTCGACCTGCTCGGGCGTCTGCTGCCGCGCCACCTCGAGATCATCTACCGCATCAACGACGACTTCCTGCTCGAGGTGCGCGAGCGCTTCGGCGACGACGAGATGCTCATCCGCAACATGTCGATCATCGGCGAGCACCCCTTCCGCTCGGTGCGCATGGCCTACCTCGCCACCGTCGCCGGCTCCAAGGTCAACGGCGTCGCCGAGCTGCACTCGCAGCTGCTGCGCGACAACGTGCTGAAGGACTTCGCCACGATGTGGCCCGACAAGTTCACCAACGTCACCAACGGCGTCACCCCGCGCCGCTTCCTGCGCCTGGCCAACCCCGACCTCTCCGCCCTCATCACCGAGGCCCTCGGCGCGGGCTGGACCGTCGACCTCGAGCGTCTGCGGGGCCTGGAGGCCCTCGCCGATGACGCCGACTTCCGCGAGCGCTTCGCCGCGGTCAAGGCTTCGAACAAGCGCCGCCTCAGCAGTGTGCTCGAGGCCCGGGGCGAACAACCGCTCGACGACGGACACATGCTCGACGTCATGATCAAGCGTCTGCACGAGTACAAGCGGCAGACGCTGAAGGTGCTGCACATCGTCAGCACCTACGAGGGCATCGTCTCGGGTCGCCTCGACGTCGACGAGGTGCAGGCGCGCACGTTCCTCTTCGGCGCGAAGGCCGCCCCCGGCTACGGTATGGCCAAGCGCATCATCCACCTGATCAACGCCGTCGGCGAGGTGGTCAGCGCCGACGAGCGGGTCAAGGGCAAGCTGAAGGTCGTCTACCCGGCGAACTACAACGTCACCCTGGCCGAGCGCATCATCCCCGCCGCCGACCTGTCGGAGCAGATCTCGCTCGCCGGCAAAGAGGCCTCGGGCACGGGCAACATGAAGCTCGCCCTCAACGGCGCCCTGACCATCGGCACCGACGACGGCGCGAACGTCGAGATCCGGGGGCTCGTCGGCGACGACAACTTCTTCCTCTTCGGCATGAGCGAGCCCGAGGTCGAGGCGCTGTGGGCCGAGGGCTACCGCCCCGCCGACTTCTACCAGGAGGACGAGCGGCTGCGTAGCGCGATCGATCTCATCGCCTCGGGCGCGTTCTCGGGCGGCGACCGCACGGTGTTCGAGCCGCTCGTGTCGAACCTGCTGTACGAGGACCGCTTCATGGCGCTCGCCGACTTCTCGTCGTACCTCGACGCCCAGGAGCGCGTCGACGCGGCGTACGCCGACCAGGACGGCTGGGTGCGCTCGGCCATCCTCAACGTCGCGCGCAGCGGCTATTTCTCGTCCGATCGCGCCATGCGCGACTACCTCGACCGCATCTGGCACGCCACCCCCGTGAGCTGACGCGGTCTCCGGATGCCGCGCCCGGGGCGTGGCATCCCTCACCTTCTCGGCTCCCGCCGCCGCCGTTTCCCGCGCGTGTTCATCGTGCGCCGGTTCGGCGGCGGCGTTTCGATATGGGGTCGGCGGCACCGACCGGGTGGCGGGGCGCGCGGGTTGGCAGGGGAACGACGAGGCGTGGCGGGACGGGGCGTCGCGGCGGGCGCGTGGGCGCGTCACGCTGGGTGCCCGACCCCGGAGGCCCCATGCGCATCACCGACTTCCCCGTCCCCGACACCGCCGCCGCCCGCGCGGCCCTGGAGCTCGCGAGGGAGTATCAGACGCCGGCGATCACGGCCCACGCCGTGCGGTCGTGGCTCTTCGCCGAGGCCTTCGCGCGCGTCGGCGGCTTCGACGGCGTCGACCACGAGCTGCTCTACGTCTCGGCCGTCCTGCACGACATCGGCACCGTCACCGCGTTCGACAACCATTCGCTGTCGTACGAAGACGCCGGCGGACACGTCGCGACCGCCCTCACCGCGGGAGCGGGCTGGCCCCGCGAGCGCCGGCGACGCGCTCTCGAGGTGATCGTGCGGCACAACTGGACGGCCGTCGACCCCCGACTCGATGTGGAAGGCCACCTGCTGGAGATAGCCACGGGTCTCGACATCTCGGGGTCGCGCGCCGACGTGCTGCCGGCAGACTTCGTGCGTGAGGTGTTGGGGGCCCATCCGCGGGGGGAGCTGGCCGCGGAGTTCGGCGCTTGCGTCGCCGATCAGGCGTCGCGCAAGCCGGAGACCGCGGCCAGACGGCTGCTCGACGGGGGAGTGCTCGCCAAACTGGCGGCGAATCCGTTAGAGGGCATTGCGCGGTCCATGGCTGCGCAGAACTCCTGAGATTCCGACTCCGTCGCCGAGACGACCCGCGTTCTTCCGCGGTTCGTGCCGTCTGCGTCGGACGTTCTTCCGGAGTTGTGCACGGCGGAGCACGCGCTCGGCGCGCCGCACCCGGGAAACGGCTGTGGGATGACCCGCCCGCCCCCTCACGAGTCGCGGGATGTGCGGCATCCCGGGTATCGTAGGAGGGTTGTCGGCGCCGGTCGTGCCGACGAAAGCTGAACAACGGAGGGCCTTGTGGACATCGATCTCGCACTACTGAAGACGATCGAACGCGAGAAGGAGATCCCCTTCGACGAACTCGCGCGCATCATCGAGCAGGCGATCCTGACCGCCTACGCCAAGCACATCTCGCCGACCGGCGAGATCCCCGCCGGTGCGCGCGCCACCCTCGACCGCAAGACCGGTCACGTGGGCATCTTCACGCCCGTGACCGACGACGAGGGCGCCATCATCGGCGAGGAGGAGCAGGCCCCCGACGACTTCGGTCGCATCGCCGCCTTCGCCGCCAAGCAGGTCATCAGCCAGCGCCTGCGCGACATCGCCGATGACGCCGTGCTGGGCGAGTTCCGCGGTAAAGAGGGCGACATCGTCGCCGGCGTCGTGCAGCAGGGGCCCAACCCGCGCATGGTCCACGTCGATCTCGGCACGGTCGAGGCGATCCTCCCGCCCGAGGAGCAGGTGCCCGGCGAGACCTACGCCCACGGCTCGCGACTGCGCGTCTACGTCACGAGCGTCTCGAAGGGCAACAAGGGTCCCCAGATCACCGTCTCGCGCACCCACCCGGGCCTCGTCCGCAAGCTCTTCGCGCTCGAGGTGCCCGAGATCGCCGCGGGGCTCGTCGAGATCGTCTCCCTGGCCCGCGAGGCCGGCCACCGCTCGAAGATCGCCGTCAAGGCCAACGACCCCACGGTGAACGCCAAGGGCGCCTGCATCGGTGAGCTCGGCCGCCGCGTGCGCGCCGTCACCGAGGAGCTCGCCGGCGAGAAGATCGACATCATCGACTACGACGGCGAACTGCCGCGCTTCGTCGCGAACGCCCTGTCGCCGGCGAAGGTCACCTCGTCGTTCGTCCTGGATGCCACGACCAAGGCCGTCCGCGCCCTCGTGCCCGACTACCAGCTGTCGCTCGCGATCGGCAAAGAGGGGCAGAACGCCCGTCTGGCCGCCAAGCTGACCGGTGCGAAGATCGACATCCAGCCCGACAGCATCCTCGAAGACAACTGAGCGTCCGATCGTCCCCACGATCGCGAGGTGTAGGATGGAACCCGTACGAACGTGCGTCGGATGCCGCGCACGTGCCCCCCGATCCTCGCTTCTGCGTGTGATCGCGGACGGATCCGTCCTCGTCGCAGACGAGCGGGCGGTTCTTCCCGGTCGGGGCGCGTGGGTGCACGAGACGGACGCGTGTGTGAGCAAAGCGCTCGCACGCCGCGCCTTCGTACGAGCATTGCGTGTGTCAGGCCCGCTTGACACGCAGACCTTCGAATCACACCACCAGCGAAAAGGCTGAACGGCTATGGACACGAAGTGAACGGCTCGAAATGAGACCCGTCCGCAACTAACGGTCTGCCCTGTCCGGGGTAGGCCCTCAGACAGGAGAATTGTGGCAAAACCACGCGTGCACGAGATCGCTTCCGAGCTCGGCGTCGACAGCAAGGTCGCGCTTGCGAAGCTGAAGGAGCTCGGCGAGTTCGTCAAGAGCCCCTCATCCACCATCGAACCCCCGGTGGCCCGTAAGCTCCGCGCTGCGCTGGCCTCTGAGGGCTCGTCTTCCTCTTCGGATGCCAAGCCCGCGGCCCCCGCGGCGCGCCCCGGCGCCCGTCCCGGTCCGGCGCGTCCGGCCGCGACCCCCGGCAACCGTCCGTCGGGTCCCACCCCCGGACCCGCCAAGCCCGCGGCTCCCGCAGCGGCTCCGGCCGCTGCCGCACCCGCGGCATCCGCTCCGGCTTCCGAGGCCCCCGCGGCCGCGTCGGCGCCGAAGCCGTCGACTCCGTCGTCGCCGCCGAGCCCCGGCTCGACCCCTCCGACCCCCGGTGCTGCGGCCCCCGGTGCCGGTGCCCCCAAGCCCGGCCCGAGCGCGCCCCCGCGTCCGGGTGGAGCCCGTCCGGGCAACAACCCCTTCGCGTCCTCGCAGGGCATGGGCCAGCGTCCCGCCGGCCCCCGTCCGGGTAACAACCCCTTCGCGTCGGCGCAGGGCATGGGCCAGCGCCCGACCCCCGGCAACATCCCGCGTCCGCAGGCTCCGCGCCCCGGAGCCCCCCGTCCCGGTGCACCGCGCCCCGGTGGTGCCGGTCGTCCCGGTGGCGGCGGTCGTCCCGGCGCTCCGTTCCAGCAGCGACCCGGCGGTCCCGGTCGTCCGGGCGGTGCCGGTGGCGGTTTCCAGCGTCCCGGTGGCGGTGCTCCGGCCGGTGGTTTCGCCGGTCGACCCGGTGGCGGCGGTGGCCGTGGCCGTGGTCCCGGCGGTGGAACCGCGGGTGCCTTCGGCAAGGGCGGCGGCAAGTCCAAGCAGCGTAAGTCGCGTCGGGCGAAGCGGCAGGAATTCGAGATGCGGTCGGCGCCGGTCGTCGGCGGCGTCAACGTCTCGAAGGGTAACGGCGAGATCATCCGCCTGCGCCGCGGTGCCTCCATCGCCGACTTCGCCGACAAGCTCGAGGCGCTGCGCGGCTACACCGTGCAGCCCGGAACGCTCGTGACCATCCTGTTCAACCTGGGCGAGATGGCCACCGCGACCGAGTCGCTCGACGAGGCCACCTTCGAGGTGCTCGGAGCCGAGCTCGGCTACAAGATCCAGATGGTCTCGCCCGAGGACGAAGACAAGGAGCTCCTCGAGGGCTTCGGTCTCGACCTCGACGCCGAGCTCGAGGCCGAGAGCGAGGACGATCTCGAGATCCGTCCTCCCGTGGTCACCGTCATGGGCCACGTCGACCACGGTAAGACGCGACTGCTCGACGCCATCCGCCAGACCAACGTGGTCGCGGGCGAGGCCGGCGGCATCACGCAGCACATCGGTGCGTACCAGATCTGGACCGAGCACGAGGGCATCGAACGCGCGATCACCTTCATCGACACCCCGGGTCACGAGGCGTTCACCGCCATGCGTGCCCGTGGTGCGCAGGTGACCGACATCGCGATCCTCGTGGTCGCGGCCGACGACGGCATCATGCCCCAGACGGTCGAGGCGCTGAATCACGCCCAGGCGGCGAACGTGCCGATCGTGGTCGCGGTCAACAAGGTCGACAAGCCCGACGCCAACCCGGCCAAGGTGCGCCAGCAGCTCACCGAGTACGGTCTGGTCGCCGAGGAGTACGGCGGAGACGTCATGTTCGTCGACGTCTCGGCTCGACAGAACCTCAACATCCAGGCCCTTCTGGATGCGGTCCTGCTCACCGCCGACGCCGGTCTCGACCTCACGGCCAACCCGAACAAGGCGGCCCGCGGTGTCGCGATCGAAGCGAAGCTCGACAAGGGTCGCGGTTCGGTCGCCACGGTGCTCATCCAGTCCGGAACCCTGCGCGTCGGCGACGCGATCGTCGCCGGAACGGCGTATGGCCGCGTCCGCGCGATGATGGACGAGAACGGCGAAGCGGTCGAAGAGGCCTACCCGTCGCGTCCCGTCTCGGTTCAGGGCCTCAACTCGGTGCCCCGCGCCGGCGACGTCTTCATCGTCACCGAAGAGGACCGCACCGCCCGTCAGATCGCCGAGAAGCGTGAAGCGGCCGAGCGCAACGCCCAGCTGGCCAAGGCCCGCAAGCGCATCTCGCTCGAGGACTTCACCCGCGCTCTCGAAGAGGGCAAGGTCGAGTCGCTCAACCTCATCATCAAGGGGGACGTGTCGGGTGCCGTCGAGGCGCTCGAGGAGTCGCTGCTCAAGATCGAGGTCGACGACAGCGTCCAGCTGCGCATCATCCACCGCGGTGTGGGTGCCATCACCGAGTCGGACATCAACCTGGCCACGATCGACAACGCGATCGTGATCGGCTTCAACGTCCGCCCCGACACGAAGGCCCGCGAGCGCGCCGCCCGCGAGGGTGTGGACGTGCGGTTCTACTCGGTCATCTACAACGCGATCGACGACGTCGAGCAGTCGCTCAAGGGCCTGCTCAAGCCGGAGTTCGAAGAGGTGCAGTCGGGTGTCGCCGAGATCCGCGAGGTGTTCCGCTCCTCGAAGTTCGGCAACATCGCCGGTGTCATCGTGCGATCGGGAACGATCACGCGCAACGCCAAGGCCCGCGTCATCCGCGACGGTGTCGTGCTGGCCGACGGCCTGGCCATCGAGTCGCTGCGTCGCTTCAAGGACGACGTCACCGAGGTCCGCACGGACTTCGAGTGCGGTATCGGCCTGGGCAAGTTCAACGACATCCAGGTCGGCGACGAGATCGAGACCACCGAGATGGTCGAGAAGCCGCGAGGCTGATCACACCTGGCGGGAGTCGCGTCTTCGGACGCGGCTCCCGCTTCGGGCTGCGGGGGTGTGTGCCTCCCCGAGCAGAGCGGGGCCCCTACCCCGACGCTCGTGGAGACACACACCCCTTCCGCCCTACGCTGGGGGCGGCATCCGTAGCGGGACGCCCATCTGCCGCGATCGCTCGCGGCGGCATACGAGAAGGAGAAGGCTGTGGCAGGGGAACGACAGGCACGCGTGGCGGACCGCATTCGCGTGGTGCTCGCGGAGCGCCTCGAGAAGGGGCTGCGCGACCCGCGGCTCGGATTCGTCACCATCACCGATGTACGGGTCACGGGCGACCTCCAGCGCGCCTCGGTGTTCTACACCGTGATGGGCGACGAGGCGCACCGCGCCGACACCGCCGCGGCGCTGAAGTCCGCGACCGGGATGCTGCGCAGCGAGGTCGGCAAGCACCTCAACACGCGACTCACCCCGTCGCTGGAGTTCATCCTCGACGGCATCCCCGAGAACGCGGACCACATCTCGGCGCTGTTGCGCGAGGCGCGCGAGCGTGACGAGTCGGTCGCGGGTCTCGCCGCGTCGGCCGCGTACGCCGGTGACGCCGATCCGTACGTGAAGCCCCGTGCGGACGAGGACGACGACCTCGACGACGACGAGGACGACCACGAAGACGACGAGGCCGCGCGCATCTGAGCGTGCGGACCGTGAGGCCGGATGCCACCCCGAGCGGGCGGCATCCGGCCTTCTTCGCGTTCTGGGGGGGGTCCGCCGGCCGCGGCGGGCGAAACTCCTGAGGTTTCGCGTGCGGGGCGGGCGGGAGGGGGTTCGCGAGGGGCGAGGCGCGTGATTCTCAGGAGTTTCGCGCGGGGCGGCCGCGGGGCTCGGGCGTGGGCGGGTCGTGTTCGCGGGGTGTGGGCCTCGTCGGGCGGGCGTGACTTCTGAGTTTTTTTGGGGCGGCGAGGCGCTCGCGGGGTGTGGGCCTCGCTGGGGCGGGCGGAACTCCTGAGGTTCCGAGGATGTAAGGGGCGAACGGGGGGTTTGGTGGGGGCGAGGCGCGTGATTCTCAGGAGTTTCGCGCGGGGCGGCCGCGGGGCTCGGGAATGAGCGGGTCGTGTTCGCGGGGGGGTCTTGCTGGGGCGGGCGGAACTCCTGAGGTTCCGAGGGCGTGAGGGGCGAGCGGGGGGTTTGGTGGGGGCGAGGCGCGTGATTCTCAGGAGTTTCGCGCGGGGCCGCCGCGGAGGTCGGACGAGTGCGGGTCAGGATGCCGGGTGGCCCGGCAGGCGCAGATGCTCGTCGACCGCCTCGGCGAGGCCGTCGGCCACGAGGGAGTCGATCGCGCGGTCGCGCTGCGCGGCATCCGGCCAGTCGGGCAGCACCGCGAAGAGGGGGACGGCCCCCGGAGCCGCGGCGCGAAGGGTTTTGAGCACGGCGCCGCGGGCCTGCCGGTCGCTTCCCTCGTAGGCGGCCTGCTTGCGGCGGCGGTCCTCGGACTCGGGGTATCCGGCCGCACGCCAGGCGCACTGCGCGGCCAGGGGGCAGGCTTCGCACTTCGGAGCTCGGGCGGTGCAGACGATCGCGCCGAGCTCCATCGCCGCCGCGTTCACGATCGCCGCGTCGACGAGGTCGGCGGGGAGTTCGGCATCCATCCGTTCGAGATCGCGGCGGTGTGGCGGGCCGGGCTGGGCTCGACCCTCGACCGCGCGGGCCAGCACGCGCCGGGTGTTGGTGTCGACGACGGGATGCCGATCACCGTAGGCGAAGACCGCCACCGCGCGCGCGGTGTAGTCGCCGATGCCGGTCAGGGCGAGCAGAGCGTCCACGTCGCGCGGGACCATTCCGTCGTGCCGGTCGCGGATCTCGACCGCGGCGCGGTGCAGCCACAGTGCGCGGCGCGGGTAGCCGAGGTTCGCCCACTGGGTCACCGCGTCGCCCGGGGGAGAGGCGGCGAGATCGGTCGGGGTCGGCCAGCGCGCGAGCCACGCCTCGAGGTGCGGGATGACGCGGGCGACCGGGGTCTGCTGCAGCATGAACTCGCTCACGAGGGTGCCCCATGCCCCGAAGCCCTCGCGGCGCCACGGCAGATCGCGCGCGGCCCCGCGGTACCAGTCGATGAGCGGGGCGGCGAGTCCTGGCATCCGTCCAGCCTACGGTCGTCGTGCTGCGGGCGGCCGCATGGAGACGTCGTCGGTGCGCGGGAACGTGCGGACGGTTTGTCGCGCTCACGCACTCGGGGAACGCTCGGAGGCGTGTTCGCGCTCACGCACGCGGGGTACGCGCGGAGGCGCGTCCACGTACGCGGGAACGTGCGGAGGCGTGTCCACGGTCCCGCGACCGCGGGGACGATGAGTCGGTGCCCGCGGCCCCTCCAGCGGAGGGCGGGGAGCCCGCCGGCGGCGAGGGGCTCCGGTGTCGGCGGTCGATCGTAGGCTGGAGGCATGTCGAGTGAGAACGCCGTCGAGACCCTGCAGAGAAGTCTGCGCGACCTGATGCGGCAGAACAACCGCGCGGGGCGCGTGGTCGTCGCGGTCGATGCCCTCGATCTCGGTGCGGCGATGGACTTCGCGGCGGACTTCGAGAAGGCGATCGCTGAGGAGGGAACGGCGGTGTTCCACGTCTCCGTCGCCGACGGGGCCCCGCAGGTGCGTGAGTGGTTGATCGCCCCCTTCCGCGCGGGCGATCCCTTCGGCCCCGACTACGTCGCACCGGCGGATGCGGTCCTCGTCGTCTCCGGACGCTTCCTGCACGACGCCGCCGTGCGGGGACTCTGGAACTTCTCGATCTGGCTCGAGAGCAACCCCCCGATCGGCGCCCCCCGCCCCGAGCTCCCGGATGCCGAGAAGCACTACCTCGCCACCGCTCGGCCGAAGGCGGCGGCATCCGTCATCGTCGAGAACTCCGACCCCGCCCACCCCGTGCAGGTCTTCGGGGACTTCTGCTGATGGTGCGTCCCGGCATCCTCCTGGTCGACAAGCCCGGAGGCATCACCAGTCATGACGTCGTGTCGCGCGCGCGTCGGGCGCTCGGCACCCGCAAGATCGGCCACGCCGGCACGCTCGACCCGATGGCGACGGGCCTTCTCGTGCTCGGAGTCGAGGGGGCGACGCGCCTGCTGACGTACATCGTCGGCGCCGACAAGACGTACGAGGCGACCATCCTGCTCGGGGCGTCGACCGACAGCGACGACGCCGACGGGGTCGAGACCGCGCGGGCGGATGCCGACACCGTCGCCGCCGTCACCGAGACCGGGATCCGTGACGGCATCGCCGCGCTGACCGGCGAGATCGATCAGGTGCCGAGCACGGTGTCGGCGATCAAGGTCGACGGACGCCGCGCCTACGACCTCGCCCGAGCGGGGGAGCAGGTCGAACTGAAGTCGCGGCGGGTCACCGTCTCGCGTTTCGACGTGCGCGCCACCCGCCGCGGACAGGGGACGATCGAGCTCGACGTCGTCGTCGACTGCACGAGCGGTACGTACATCCGCGCCCTCGCGCGCGACCTCGGGCGCGCCCTCGGCGTGGGCGGGCACCTGACGGCCCTGCGCCGCACGCGCATCGGCGCGTTCGACGTCGTGGCCGCGGCACCCGTCGACGAGATCTCCGAAGACGCCCTCATCGCGCCCGCCACGGCCGCCGCGGTCGTGATGGGCGCCCTCGCGGTCGGACCCGACGAAGCCCGTGACCTGCGCCACGGCAAGCGCATCGACGGCGGAGGCCGCCTCACCGGCCCCGTGGCCGCGGCGATCGACCCCGACGGGCTTCTGGTCGGCGTCGTCGAGAAGCGCGGCGCGCAGCTCAAGAGCGTCATGAACATGCCCGAGGAGGTCGCGCGATGATCCTGTGGTTCACTCTCGTGCAGGTGGGTCTCGCGGTGCTCTCGGGGCTCGTGGCGGTCGGTGCGGGGCTCATCGGGCGTCGACCCGGGGACGTCACCGTCGGGTCGCTCGCCCTCATCGAACTGCTTCTCATCGTGCAGATCGTCGTGGCGATCATCGCTCCGTTCGCGGGCAACCCGCCCTCGGGCAGTCTGCTCGAATTCTGGACCTACCTCGTGTCCGCGGTCCTCGTGCCGATCGCGGGCGTCGCGTGGGCGTTCCTCGAGCGCAGCCGCTGGAGCACCGTCGTCATGGGTGTCGCGGCCCTCGCGGTCGCCGTGATGGTCTGGCGCATGCACGTCATCTGGACCGTGCAGATCGCGTGAGCGTGCACCGCCGCTCGGCGGTAGCCCGGGCGAACTAGAATCGACAGGTCATGGCATCCACCACTCCCACTCGTTCCCGGGGGATGACCGGCATCGGCCGTGTCCTCGTCGTCGTCTACGGCATCATGGCGCTCGCCGCCACGGGCCGCTCCTTCGTGCAGATCGTGCGCGAGTTCGACGACGCCCCGCTGGCGTATTCGCTGTCCGCTCTCGCCGCCGTCGTATACATCCTCGCGACGCTCGCCCTCGTCTTCTCGGCGCGACCGGCGTGGTACCGCGTGGCGTGGGTGGCCATCGGCTTCGAGCTGGTCGGGGTGCTGGTCGTCGGCACGCTGAGCCTCGCCCTGCCGGCGCTGTTCCAGCACCCGACCGTGTGGTCGGTGTACGGCTACGGGTACCTCTTCATCCCCCTCGTGCTGCCGTTCCTCGGGTTGTGGTGGCTCGTGCGGCACCGCCGGGCGACGTCGTGATCGTCTTCCGCGATCCCGCGGAGGTCCCCGCCGGTTTCGGTCCGACGGTCGTCGCGATCGGCAAGTTCGACGGCGTGCACACCGGCCACCGCGCGGTGATCGACCGGGCCCGGGTCGACGCCTCGGACGGCGCGCGCGTCGTGGCGGTCACGTTCGACCGCAACCCGCTCAGCGTCCTGCGGCCCGAGAAGTGCCCCCTGGATGTGATCGGACCGCATCAGAAGCTCGAACTCCTCGAGCGCGCCGGGGTCGACGCGACGCTGTTGCTCACCTTCGACGAGGCCCTCGCCTCGATCCCCGCCGAGGAGTTCGTGCGCCGCATCCTGGTCGACGCTCTCGAGGCGCGGACGGTACTGGTCGGCCGCGACTTCCGCTTCGGTGCCGGGGGAGCGGGCGACCCCGCGCTGCTGGAGCGCATGGGGGCCGAGCACGGCTTCCGCGTCGACATTGTCGACGACGTGCGCGCGGTGCACCTCGATCGGCGCGTGTCGTCAACGTGGATCCGGGAGGCGCTGTCCGCGGGCGACATCTCGACCGCGGCCCGCCTGCTCGGACGTGCCCCGTCGGTGTGGGGTGAGGTGGTGCACGGTCTCAAGCGGGGACGCGAGCTCGGCTACCCGACCGCCAACCTCTCGCCCGATCTCGAGGGCTTCGTCCCCGCCGACGGCGTCTACGCCGGGTGGCTGATCGACGTGGACGGGACGCGGCGCACGAGCTATCCCGCGGCGATCAGCGTCGGCACGAACCCCACCTTCGACGACGTGCACTCCCGTCAGGTCGAGGCGTACGTGATCGACGAGGCGGGGCTGAATCTGTACGGTCACCACGTCGAGGTGCGGTTCGTGGAGCGCGTGCGCGGGATGACAGCCTTCGACGGCATCGACGCGCTGCTCGTGCAGATGGCCGACGACGTGGAGCGCGCGCGGGCGATACTGCGCTGACCGCCGCCGGCGCTGGATGGGCGGGGCGTCCTGCGTGGCCCCGGGGCGTCGTCGGTGGCCCCGGGGCGTCGTTGGTGGTCCCGGGGCCACGCGGCGCGTGTCGCTCGGTGTGTCGCGAGTGGGTCGGCGAGGTGTGGGGCGTATCGCGGGCCGTTGGGCGAGGCGGCGGGGCTTGTCGCGGGCCGTTGGGGTGTCGTTGGCGGCCCCGGGGCCACGGGGCGCGTGTCGCTCGGTGTGTCGCGAGTGGGTTGGCGAGGCGGCGGGGCGTGTCGCGGGCCCGTGGGGCGTGATTGGTGGCCCCGGGGCGCCGTCGGTGGCCCCGGGGCGTCGTCGGTGGCCCCGGGGCCACCAACCGCCGTGCGCGACCGCCGTGTGCCCGCACGGCGCGACCGGCCTGCCCGGGGTCCGGGTCAGTCCTGACGCGACAGATGATTGCGGATACCGAGGAACGACGCCGCGGCACCGAGGAGCATCAGCGCCGCGGTGAAGACGGCCGCGCGGTGAAAGCCCCCGAGATCGAGCGAGCCGCCAACGACCGCCGACACCGCGGCGATCGCCAGGAGGCCCGCGACGCGCGAGACAGCGTTGTTGACGGCCGAGGCGATGCCTGAGCGCTCGGTGTCGATCGCGCCGAGCACGGCCGCGGTGAGCGGTGAGACGGTGGCGGTGAGACCGAGGCCCCACACGACGACGCCGGGCAGGACCTGCGTCCAGTAGTCGAAGTCGTCGTCGACGTTCAGCAGCAGGAGCGCACCCGCCGCCATCACGAGCGGCCCGAGCGTCATGAACAGCCTCGGACCGAATCGCCCCGCGAGGGCGCCCATGCGCGAGCTGAGCAGGATCATCAGCACCGTGCTCGGCAGCGACGCGAGCCCGGCGAGCGTGGCAGGCAGTCCCGCGCCCTGCTGCAGGTACACGCTCACCACGAAGCCATTGAGCGACAGGGCCGCGTAGACGAAGACGGTCGCGAGGTTGCCGGCCCAGAAGTTGCGCGCGCGGAAGAGGTCGAGAGGCATCATCGGGTCGCGTGCGATGCGCTGACGCACCAGGAACCCCGCGAAGGACAGGATGCCGACGACACCGGGCACCCAGATGACGGGCGACGCCCACCCCAGGTTGGGCTGCTCGATGAGGGCGAACACGATGCCGCCCAGCCCCGCCGCACACAGCACGGCCCCGAGGACGTCGACGCGGGCACCGGGTCGGCGGTGATCGCGGTGTCCGAGGCGCGCGAGCAGCCACAGCGTGACGCCGATCGGCAGGACGTTCACGAGGAAGACGAGGCGCCACGAGAGGGTGTCGACGAAGATCCCCCCGATCAGCGGTCCGGTGAGCATGGCGACGGTCGTCGCGCCGGTCCAGATGCCGATCGCGCGCGCCTGGGCGGGTCCGCGGAACGTCGAGGTGATGAGGGCGAGAGAGCTCGGCACCAGCAGCGCGCCCGCGACACCCTGCAGGGCCCGGGCGCCGATGAGGAACGCGGCGGAGGGGGCGGCGGCGATCGCGACCGAGGCGACGGCGAAGCCCACCAGGCCGATGCGCAGCACGACCACGCGCCCGAGGACGTCGCTGAGGGATCCGGCGACGAGGATGAAAGCCCCGAGCGTCACCAGATAGGCGTCGACCACCCACTGCTGCGTCGACAGCCCGCCGCCGAGGTCGCCCGCGATGGCGGGCAGGGCGACGTTGACCACAGTGCCGTCGAGGAACGACACGAAGGATGCGAGGACGGCGATCGTCAGCACCACGCGCTGCTCGCGTCTCATCGGCTCGGTCACGTGCCCAGCGTAGGGTCGACCGCCGACATCGGGGCCGGGGTGGACAGAGGCGAACATCGCCCGCGGAATACCCCCTGGGGGTATCGTGTTACCGCAGGTGAGCGAAGGAGGCGTCATGACCGACGACACCGACAGGACGGCGACCGCCGAGGCGGTGCTCGACATCGAGGGGATGACCTGCGCGAGCTGCGTCGCCCGCGTCGAGAAGAAGCTCCGCCGCGTCGACGGGGTGGATGCCGCCGTGAACCTCGCGACCGAGACCGCGCGCGTGCGCTACCCGGCCGACCTCGACACCGCCTCTCTCGTCGAGGCGGTCCGTGCGGCCGGCTACGACGCGCGGGTGCGTCCGCTCACCTCCTCGGCACCGCCCCGGCCGGTCCCGGTCGCGATCCCGGGGGGAGAGCTGGACGCTGTGACCGGGGGCGACGTCGTCTCCGGCGGCGACGGCCGGCCGGCCTCGTCGCAGCCCGAGCCGGAGTGCTCGCACCCCGATCCCTCCGGCCACGTGCACGACACGGCCGACGCACCGGGCGCGACGCCGCTGCGCACCCGCCTGGCGATCTCGCTCGCCCTCGCCGTCCCGGTCGTCGTGCTGGGGATGATCCCGGCCTGGCAGTTCCCGGGCTGGCAGTGGGTCTCGCTCGTGCTCGTGACGCCCGTCGTCCTGTGGGGCGGATGGCCCTTCCACCGCGCCACCCTGCGCAACGCCCGCCACGGCGCGGCCACCATGGACACCCTCATCACCCTGGGCACCTTCGCCGCCTACCTGTGGAGCGTGTGGGCCCTCGTCTTCGGGACGGCCGGGCGGATCGGCATCCGTCACGAGGTGATGCTGTTCGGACCCGTGCACGATGCCTCCTCGGTCGTCTACTTCGAGGTCGCGGCCGCGGTGACCGTGTTCCTGCTGCTCGGTCGGGTGATCGAGCAGCGCTCCACGCGCACGGCCGGAGCGGCGCTGCGCTCCCTGCTCGACCTGGGGGCGCGCGAGGCCGAACTCGTCGACGGACGACGCATCGACGTCGACGACCTGGCCGTCGGCGACGTCTTCGTCGTGCGCCCCGGGGCGACCGTCGCCACCGACGGCAAGGTGCAGGAGGGGCGCGCCTCGGTCGACGAGAGCATGCTCACGGGGGAGTCGCTCCCGGTCGACGTCGGCCCCGGCTCGAGCGTGACCGGTGGAACGATCGCCTCGGGTGGCCGTCTGGTCGTCCGCGCGACGAGTGTCGGCGCGCAGACGCGCCTCGCCCGCATCGCGCGATTGGTCGAAGACGCCCAGCTCGGCAAGAGCCGCGTCCAACGTCTGGCCGATCGCATCTCGGGCGTCTTCGTCCCCGTCGTGATCGCCCTCGCCGTGCTCACCCTCGTCGGGTGGCTCGTGGCCGGGCAGCCCCTGTCGGCGGGGTTCACCGCCGCCGTCGCCGTGCTCATCATCGCGTGCCCGTGTGCGCTGGGACTGGCGATCCCCATCGCGATCCTCGTCGGAACCGGTCGCGCCGCCCAGCTCGGCATCCTGGTCACGGGTCCCGCGGCCCTGGAGTCGGCCGAGCGCATCGACACGATCGTCCTCGACAAGACCGGCACCCTGACGACGGGGCGCATGAGCGTCGCGCGGGTCACCACTGACGGATCAGCGGATGCCGCTGGCGCCCTCCGTCGCGTGGCCGCGGTCGAGCGCGGCTCGGAGCACCCGATCGCCCGCGCGATCGTCGCCGCTGCCGGGGAGGGGCCGGTGGCCGCGGATCTCGAGGCGCTGCCCGGTCGCGGCGTCCTCGGCACGGTCGACGGTGCGCGGGTGTTCGCGGGGCGGCCGGCCCTCGCCGCCGCGCTCGGCGCCGAGCTGCCCGCCGCGCTCGCCGCGGCCCTGGAGGCCGGCGAGCGGCGCGGAACCGTCGTCGTGGCCGGCTGGGCGGGTCCCGCCGGCGGGATGGAGGCCCGGATCGTCGTCGAGATCGTCGACACCGTGCGCCCCGAGAGCGCCGACGCTGTTGGCCGGCTGAGGGCGATGGGTCTCGAGCCCGTGCTCCTCACCGGCGACAACGAGCACGTCGCCCGGGCCGTGGCCGCCGAGCTCGGCATCGAAAGGGTGCGCGCCGGCGTCCTGCCCGAGGGCAAGGTCGACGAGATCGCGGCCCTGCGCGCGGACGGACGCACCGTCGCGATGGTCGGTGACGGCGTCAACGACGCCGCCGCCCTGGCATCCGCCGATCTGGGCATCGCCATGGGCGGAGGGACGGATGCCGCCCTCCACGCCAGCGACGTCGCCCTCATGCGCGACGACCCCCGAAGCATCGTCACAGCCGTCGCGCTGAGCCGGCGCACGATGCGCGTCATCCGCGGCAACCTCTTCTGGGCGTTCGCGTACAACGTGGCCGCGCTGCCCCTAGCCGCGCTCGGGCTGTTGAACCCCATGCTCGCGGGGGCGGCGATGGCGTTCTCGAGCGTTTTCGTGGTGCTCAACAGCCTGCGGTTGCGGCGCGCGGCCTGAGTTCCGCGCGTCTTGGCGGTCAGCTCGACGGCGCTTCGCGCTAGGATGGGGGCGATCCCGCCATCCGCCCTCTCGCGCACCGTTCGGTTCGCGCGTCCGGGCCGCAGGTACCGCCGCTCCGGTGGCGTGCCGGGTGATGTTCCCCGGGGTCACTGATCCACCGGCCTCGCGCCGGAACGTTCCGGACTCTTTCCGGACGACACGCTCAGGAGGAGCATGCCGACCACGGCAACCGCCGCCCGTAGCTCGAACCAGCGGCGCAGGAAGACCACGTCATCCCGACGCGACGACGAAGCCCCCGTCATCCCGATCCTCGCCCGCAAGGTGCGCGAGGTCGAGGCGAAGGCGCAGCGCGGAAAGCTCGGGCCCACCAACCGCGTCAAGTTCCAGGTGATCGCGTTCCTCGTGCGCGAGGAGCGCGCCCGGGTGAAGGCCGACACCGAGATCACCGACGCCGCCCGCGCCGAACTGCTCAAGCGTCTCGACGGCGTGGCGACCATTCTGGCGAAGACCGCCGCGCGCGACACCTCGCTGATCCAGCTGCTCGAGGTCGACCAGGCCACCTCGCCCGTCGCCCGCCGCATGCGCCGCGACTGGCTGCTGGAGTCCGGGGCCGAACTGCCGCCCGACGAACTCATCATCACCGACAACACCCCCAAGATCGCCCCGGTCGTGCCGGCGGCGCTGGCCGAGAAGCAGGTCATCCCCGCCTCGATCGAGGCGCGTCAGATGTCCAACCCCTTCCTCGCCCCCGACCTCACGCCGCGCGCGACCGGAGACGCCCCGCGTCGCCGCCTCGACGGCTGGGAGCTGATGGGACCGCTCTACAAGGCGTTCGAGACCGGCGCCGGAGGATCGGCGGCCAGCATGGAGCTGCCGCCCGTCCCCGAGTTCGACCGGCTCTCGCCGCGCGGGCTCGAGGTCATGCCGCACCAGTCGCGCTTCCTCGAGGCCGTGCGCACCGGACACCGCTCGTTCCTCCTCGCCGACGAGCCGGGCCTGGGCAAGACAGCGGAGTCGGTGCTCGCGGCATCCGTCGCCGACGCCTACCCCCTGCTGGTCGTCGTCCCCAACGTGGTGAAGATGAACTGGGCGCGCGAGGTGCAGCGCTGGACGCCGCAGCGCCGCGCGACCGTCATCTCCGGAGGCGGGGCCGACATCGACGCCTTCGCCGACGTCTTCATCGTCAACTACGAGATCCTCGACCGGCACCTGTCGTGGCTGTCGTCGATCGGGCTCAAGGGCGTCGTCGTCGACGAGGCGCACTTCATCAAGAACCTCACGTCGCAGCGCTCGCAGAACGTGCTGGCTCTGGCATCCCGTGTCCGTCAGCAGACGCGCGACCCGCTCATGCTCGCCCTCACCGGCACCCCGCTGATCAACGACGTCGAGGACTTCGACGCGATCTGGCGCTTCCTCGGGTGGACGAACGGCGAGAAGCCGGGCCCGGAGCTGATGGAGAAGCTGGATGCCACCGGCCTCACCCCCGCCGACAAGGCGTTCTATCCCGAGGCGCGCGAGGCCGTGATCTCGATGGGCATCGTGCGGCGCAAGAAGAAGGACGTCGCCGCCGACCTCCCCGACAAGCTCGTCGCCGACCTCCCGGTCGAGTTGGACGACGAGTTCGGGCGGTCCATCCGTCAGGCCGAGCGCGAGCTCGGCGCCCGCCTCGCGGCGAAGTACCGCCGGATCATCGAGGCCCGCGGAGACCGGGGCCTCGCCGCCGGAGAGATCGATGAGGACATCGTGCGCCTCGTCGCCCACGGCGAGCTCGAGGAGTCCAAGGCCGCCGGCTCCGGCAACGAGAACGTCTTCACGATGGTCCGCCGCATCGGGCAGGCCAAGGCGCACCTCGCCGCCGACTACGCCGTGCAGCTGCAGCGCTCGGTCGGCAAGGTCGTGTTCTTCGCCAAGCACATCGACGTCATGGATGCCGCGGAGGCCCACTTCAAGGCATCCGGGCTGAAATCGGTGTCGGTCCGCGGAGAGCAGACCTCCACCGCCCGTCAGGCCGCGATCGACGCGTTCAACAGCGATCCCGACGTGGGCATCGCGGTGTGTTCGCTCACCGCCGCCGGCGTGGGACTGAACATGCAGGCCGCCTCGAACGTCGTGCTCGCCGAACTGTCGTGGACCGCCGCAGAGCAGACCCAGGCGATCGACCGCGTGCACCGCATCGGTCAGGGCGAGCCCGTGACCGCGTGGCGTATCATCGCCGCGCACACCATCGACACGAAGATCGCGGAGCTCATCGACTCGAAGGAAGGGCTCGCTGCGCGCGCCCTCGACGGCCAGGCCATCGAGCCCGGCTCGAGCGACTCGGTGCAGCTGTCGGCGCTCATGCACCTGCTGCGTCAGGCGCTCGGCAAGGCCTGATCCGGCTCCTCGCGGACGCCCCGGTGCTTCGGCACCGGGGCGTTCGTGCGTGCTGGTCCGTTCGGTTTGGGGCGTTCGCGCGTGTTGGTCCGTTCGGTGTGCGGCTGATCCTGCGGGTTGGGGCGGGTTTCGCGGGGTGAGGCGGTTTCCGCAGGGTTGAGGCGGGTTCCGTGGGTTGGGGCGGGTTTCGCGGGGTGGGGCGGGTCCTGCGGATTGGGGCGGATCCCGCGGTTCGGGGCCGAAATGTCCCGCCCCGAAGAGCAGGATTCGCCCAAACCTCGGGCTCGGATGTCCGAACGTGCGAGGAGCGCGCAGAGTCAGGAGCTCGAGGGCGCGTGGTTCGCCGCCCCGTCGCCGTGTGGCAGCGTTCCCGCCCGCGGCGATAAGGTCGAAGACGGCAACGGCGCCGACCCCTTCACCCGAATCACAGCACCAGAGGACTCTGCCCATGAAGATCGGCATCCTGACCAGCGGCGGCGACTGCCCCGGGCTGAACGCGGTCATCCGTGGCGTCGTGCTCAAGGGCACGACCAATTACGACATCGAGTTCGTCGGCATCCGCGACGGGTGGCGCGGCGTCGTCGACGGCGACTTCTTCCCGCTCACGCGTCACGAGGTGAAGGGCCTGTCCAAAGTCGGCGGCACCATCCTCGGCACCAGCCGCACCAACCCCTACGAGGGAACGCGCGGCGGCGCCGAGAACATCTCCAAGACCATGTACGGGCACCGGCTCGACGGCATCCTGGCCATCGGCGGCGAGGGAACGCTCGCGGCGGCCGACCGCCTGTCGAAGGACGGCATCAACGTGCTCGGTGTGCCGAAGACGATCGACAACGACCTGCGGGCGACCGATTACTCGTTCGGTTTCGACACGGCCGTCAACATCGCGACGGATGCCATGGACCGCCTGCGCACGACCGGTGACTCCCACCAGCGCTGCATGGTGGCCGAGGTCATGGGTCGCCACGTCGGCTGGATCGCGCTGCACGCCGGTATCGCGGCGGGTGCGCACGTGATCTGCATCCCCGAGGTGCCGATGTCGATCGAGGAGATCACCGAGCAGGTCACCCGCGCCCACGACCGCGGTCGCGCGCCCCTGGTCGTCGTCTCGGAGGGCTTCAAGCTCAAGGGCATGGACGAGGCGTTCAGCGATAAGGGCCTTGACGCCTTCAACCGCCCGCGCCTCGGCGGCATCGGCGAGCTGCTCGCGCCCGAGATCGAGCGCCTCACCGGCATCGAGACCCGCTCGACCGTGCTCGGCCACATCCAGCGCGGCGGCTCGCCCTCCGGCTTCGATCGCGTGCTCGCGACGCGCCTGGGCCTGCACGCCGCCGACGCGCTGCACGAAGGCGCGTGGGGCCAGATGGTCGCCATGCGCGGCACCGACATCGTGCGCGTCCCTTTCGCCGACGCTCTCGGCGAGCTCAACAGCGTGCCCCTGTACCGCTACGAGGAGGCCGCCGCGCTCTTCGGCTGAGCCTGCTGCTCCGACGCCCCGTCCTGCCGTGCGCAGGGCGGGGCGGCGTCGCGTACGGGGCGTGAGCGTGTGCGTGTGCGTGTGCGAGTTTCCGGCGCTTGTCCCACTTGTGTCGGTGCTCGTCCCATTTTTGGTGGGTGGGGGCGTTGTTGACTGGCCATATGTGGGACGAGCGTGTGTTGCGGTGGCGGCGGCGTCCCGCTCGTGGAGGGCTTGTCCCACTTGTGTCGGTGCTCGTCCCACTTGTGGTGGGTGGGGGCGTTGTTGACTGGCCATATGTGGGACGAGCGTGTGTTGCGGTGGCGGCGGCGCTCCACTTGTGGAGGGCTTGTCCCACTTGTGCCGGTGCTCGTCCCACTTGTGGTGGGTGGGGGCGTTGTTGACTGGCCATATGTGGGACGAGCGTGTGTTGCGGTGGCGGCGGCGTCCCGCTCGTGAAGGTGCTCGTCCCACTTGTGGTGGGTGGGTGCGCTGCTGACCGACCATAAGTGGGACATGGTCTGTGAGGACGGAGCGGGATGCCTCCTCCACACGCCTTCAGCGGACGGGAGGTCTGTGGAGAACGCCGTTTTGAGGGGCGGCGCTCGGGATCCTGGAGCGTGACCCGACGCCAGCCCCTTCCCGCCGATCTGCCCGAGCGGTTCCACGTGGCGGAGGCGCTCGAACGCGGTTCGAGCAGAACCCGCCTTCGCGCCTCCGATCTCGCGGCTCCTTTCCATGGCGTGCGTTCGCGGTCGCCCGGCGACGACAGCATCCTCGAGCGGTGCCGGGCCTACGCGCCCCGACTCGCGGAGGGGCAGTTCTTCAGCCACGAGACGGTGTTCGCCCTCCGGGGCCTCAGCACCCCGGAGTGGCCGTACACACCGCGTGTGCACGTGTCGGCGCATCGCCCCGCCCGCGAGCCGCGCACACGCGGCGTCGTCGGTCATCGATTGCAGACGCGGGAACCGGCCATCGAAGCCGGACCCGACGGGATGCCGATCGAGAACGCCGTACGCGCCTGGCGGCAGTGCGGGCGGTTATGGCGTCTCGACGACCTCGTCGCGGGAGCCGACGCGCTCCTGGCAGGGCGGGAGCCGCTCGCAACCGTTGCCGGCCTGGATGACGAGATCACCCGAATGGGTGATGTCCGGAGTGGCATCCTGCGTCGAGCACTGTCGCTGGCACGTCCGGGTGTGAGGTCGCCGCGGGAGACCCTCCTGCGCCTCCTTCTCACACGTCACGGGTTGCCGGAGCCCGACGTCAACATCGACATCTTCACCGCGCGCGGAGAATTCGTCGCGGAGGTCGATCTGGTCTTCGAGAGGTGGCGCGTCGCCGTCGAGTACGACGGGCGGGTCCATGCCGAGGATCCACGGCAGTTCGCGCGCGACGCCGACCGATGGGCGGCGATCCGCGAAGCAGGGTGGGATCACGTCCGGATCCTCAGTCACCACCTCCGTGCGGACGGCGGTTCGGCGGTATCACTCGTACGCGCCGCGCTCATCAGGGCAGGCTGGCGGCCCGGCCACTGACCCTTGTCCCACTTATGGCTGGTTGAAGCCGTCCTAACCGTCCATAAGTGGGACATGCACCGTCATAGGTGGGACATACCGCAGCCGCAGCCGACCCCGCAGCCGCCGCAGCAGCCGATGCCGCCCGTGCAGCCGAAGCCGCAGCCGACCCCGCAGCCGCAGCCGCCCCGCAGCCGCCCCCGCAGCCGCCGCAGCCGCCGCCACCCCCGCAGCCACCCCCGGGGCCCCCGCCGCCCCCGCCGCAGCCGCAGCAGCAGTCCCGCCGCAGCCCCCGCCGCAGCCGCCGCCCCCCGCTACTCCGCGAGCCCCAGCACGTCGAGCAGCCACGCGAGCTCGAAGGCGCGCTCGCGCCAGGCGTTGTACCGACCGCTGACGCCGCCGTGGCCGGCGACCATCTCGCACTTCAGCAGCGCGTCGGCACCGACCTCGCGCAGGCGGGCGACCCACTTGGCCGGCTCGACGTACAGCACGCGCGTGTCGTTGAGCGAGGTGACCGCGAGGATGCGGGGGTACTCGGCACCCTCGCGCACGTTCTCGTACGGCGAGTACGACTTCATGTAGGCGTACACGTCGGCGTCGTGCAGGGGGTCGCCCCACTCGTCCCACTCGATCACCGTGAGCGGCAGCGAGGGGTCGAGGATCGTGGTCAGGGCGTCGACGAACGGCACGTCGGCCAGGATGCCGGCGAACAGCTCGGGTGCGAGGTTGGCCACGGCGCCCATCAGCAGGCCGCCCGCGCTGCCGCCCTCGGCGACGATGCGGTCGGGGGTCGTGTACCCCTCCGCGACGAGGTGCCGTGCCGCCGCGACGAAGTCGGTGAAGGTGTTGCGCTTCGCGGTGAGCTTGCCGTCTTCGTACCACTGCCGGCCCATCTCTCCGCCCCCGCGCACGTGCGCGACGGCGAAGACGACGCCCCGGTCGAGCAACGACAGGCGGGGGACCGAGAACCCGGGCTCGATCGAGTGCTCGTACGAGCCGTAGCCGTACAGGTGCACCGGGCGAGGGGCGGCGCCCGGTTCGCCGAACGACCGCTTCCACACGAGCGACACCGGAACCTGCGTGCCGTCGTCGGCGGGAGCCCAGACGCGCGCCTGTCCGTAGTCGGCGGGGTCGAAGCCGCCGAGCACGGGCTGGCGCTTGCGCAGCAGCAGTCCGCCGGTCTCGATGACGTAGTCGTACACCGTGCCGGGGGTGACGAACGAGCCGTAGCCCAGGCGCAGCACCGGGGGAGCGTATTCGGGATTACCGCCCGTGCCGACGCTGTAGAGCGGCTCGTCGAAGGCGATCTCGGTCACGGCGCCGTCGGCGTACGACAGCATGCCCACGCGGGCGAGGCCGTCGCGACGGTAACCGACCACGCCCCAGTCGCGGAACGTGTCGACGCCCAGCAGGCGGTGGCCGGGGTGATGGGCGATCACGGTCTCGCGGGCGCCGTGGGGGTCGGATGCCGAGACCCGGACGAGCTCGAAGTCGAGCGCCCCGTCGTTGTGCAGGATGTAGAGCACGTCCTCGCCGTCGACGACGGCGTGCGAGGAGGAGTATTCGACGCCCTCGCGCCGCGGCCACACCACACGGGGCTCACCGCGGAGGTCGTCGGCGTCGAGGATCCACTCCTCGCTCGTGATCGACGAGCCCATCTCGATCATCAGATAACGGTCGCTGCGCGTGAAGTCGGCGCCGACCCAGTACCGGTCGTCGGGCTCGTGGAAGAGCTTCACGTCGTCCTCGACGGGCGTGCCGATCTCGTGCAGCCACACGGTGTCGGGGCGCCAGGCGTCGTCGACCGTGGTGTAGACGATGAAGTGCCCGTCGGGAGAGAACGTCGCCCCCGAGAAGGTCCCCGGGATCTCGTCCGCGAGCGTCTCGCCGGTGGTGAGGTCGCGCACGCGCACGGTGTAGCGCTCGTCGCCGGCGACGTCGATGCCGTAGAGCATGCGCGTGCCGTCGTTCGAGATCTCGAAGCTCCCGAGCGAGAAGAAGTCGGTGCCCTCGGCCTCGACGTTGCCGTCGAACAGCACCTGCTCGCCCGGGACGGGGCGGTCGGGCGACAGCGTCGGCGGCGTCCAGTCGTCGGGGGAGTCGAGGGGAGCGCGGCACTGGATGCCGTACTGGGCGCCGGCGGCCGTGCGACCGTAGTACCACCAGTCGCCGCGACGGGCGGGCACCGACAGGTCGGTCTCGAGAGTGCGCCCCTTGATCTCGCCGAAGATCGCGTCGCGCAGCGGCCCGAGGTGCGCGGTGCGCTCTGCGGTGTACGCGTTCTCGGACTCGAGGTGCGCGATCACCTCGGCGTCGTCTTTCGCGCGCAGCCACTCGTAGGGGTCGTCGAACGTGTCCCCGTGATGCGTGCGCGCGACGGGGCGGCGCTCGGCGACGGGCGGGGTGGGCTTCGGGTCGAGATCGGTCACCGTTCCACGCTAGTGCGCCCCTGCGACATCGGTCCGCAGGCAAGACACGGGATGCCGTGCCCCCGGCCACCGGGCAAGTTTGACCGTCGCGCCCCTCGGTGAAATGATGTCGAGGCGACACCGATGAACAGGTGTCGAACTCCAGGTGAACTCTTCGTTCGTCGCGCCGATCCCGTCGGCATCCCCTCTTCCTTCTCACGGAAAGCGAACGGTGGAGAGCGCAGCCCTCATCATCGTGCTGGTCATCGCGCTGGCACTGTTCTTCGATTTCACCAACGGATTCCACGACACCGCGAACGCGATGGCCACGCCCATCGCGACGGGTGCGCTGAAGCCGAAGGTCGCGGTCCTGCTGGCGGCGAGCCTCAACCTGGTCGGGGCGTTCCTGTCGACCGAGGTGGCCAAGACCATCTCGGGCGGGATGATCCGCGAAGAACAGCTGAGCCCCGACATCTTCCCGCCGATCATCTTCGCGGGCCTCATCGGGGCGATCACGTGGAACATGCTCACGTGGCTGCTGGGCCTGCCGTCGAGCTCGTCGCACGCCCTCTTCGGCGGCCTGATCGGTGCGACCCTCGTGGGTGTCGGCGCCTCGGCGATCGACACCGGGGTGGTGCTGAGCAAGGTCATCCTCCCGGCGCTGATCGCGCCGTTGACGGCGGGAATCATCGCGTTCGCCGTGACCAAGATCGCCTACGGCGTCACCCGCCGCTACGACATGAAGGCCGACGGCCGCGACGGCTTCCGCTGGGGTCAGATCTTCACCTCGTCGCTGGTCGCCCTCGCGCACGGCACGAACGACGCGCAGAAGACGATGGGCGTCATCACCCTCGCCCTCATCACGGTCGGCTGGCAGTCGTCGGCCAACCCCGACCCGCAGATCTGGGTCGTCTTCGCGTGCGCCCTGACGATCGCGCTGGGGACCTACATGGGCGGGTGGCGCATCATCCGCACCCTCGGCAAGGGGCTGACCGACGTCAAACCGGCACAGGGATTCTCGGCCGAGACCTCGACCGCGGCGACGATCCTGGCCTCCAGCGCCCTCGGCTTCGCGCTGTCGACGACGCAGGTCGCTTCGGGCTCGGTCATCGGTTCGGGCCTCGGTCGCCGCGGCTCGACGGTGCGCTGGAACACCGTCGGCCGCATCATGATCGGCTGGGTGCTGACCCTCCCCGCCGCCGGTGCGGTGGGGGCCGCGGCCGCCCTCATCGTCGTCTGGCTGGGGGGCTGGGGTGTCGCGGTCGACGCCGTGATCGCCGTCGCGATCATCCTCGGGCTGTTCCTGCGCTCGCGTCGCGATTCGGTCACCTCGGCCAACGCGATGAGCGAGGTCGCCGACTCCGGTGCCGCGGTCAAGGTGCCGCGCAAGCCCGGCCCGACGCGCCGTCAGCGCCGTCTCGAGCGGGACAAGGCCGGAAAGGACGCCTGATGCTGATCAACTGGGAAGCCTTCTTCCAGGTCTTCGTCGCGGCCATCGTGGGCGCTGCGATCGTCGTGACCTTCTACGCGTTGGGTCTGCGCCTGCTCGTCACCGGCGGGCGTCCGCCCCTGGTCTCTCCGGCCGAGTTCACGGATGCCATCACCGTGATCACCGACAAGCAGAGGCGCCGCGCCGAGAAGGCGGTGGCCAAGGCGGCCAAGAAGAATCCGCTGAGCGACGGACAGAAACGGCTGGCGCTCGTGGGCGCCTACGCGTGCTTCGCGGTGTGCGCCGCCGCGGTGCTCGGCGCGCTGCTGCTCATCCTGTTCCACCACTGAGCGGCCGACGCCGCAGCGGCGGATGTCGGAGGCCCCTCCTAGGCTGAGGGCATGGCATCCGTGCAGTTCGGTCAGCACGCGCCCGCCGCGCGCGTGATCCTCCACCTCAGCGACACGCATCTGCTGGCCGGCGACCGCCTGCTCGGCGATCGCTACGACACCGCCCTCCACCTCCGGCGCACGCTCGAGGCCGCCGAGGCGACGGGGGTGAGACCGGATGCCGTGGTGTTCACCGGCGACCTGACCGACCTGGGCGAACCCGAGGCCTATCGGGCGTTGCGCGCGGAGGTCGAGCCGTGGGCGCAACGCCTCGGGGCTCCCGTCGTGTGGGTCGCGGGCAACCACGACGAGCGCCCGGCGCTGCGCGAGGGGCTCCTCGACGGCGAGCCGACGCACGAACCGGTGACCGGTGTCTGGGACCTCGGGGGGCTTCGCCTCATCGCGCTCGACTCCACGGTGCCCGGGTGGCACCACGGCGACCTCGACGCGGCGCAGCTCGAGTGGCTGCGCGCCGAGCTGTCGACACCCGCACCGCTCGGGACGATCCTCGCGTTGCACCATCCGCCGCTTCCGTCGCACATCCCGTTCTTCGACATCCTCGAGCTGCGCGATCAGCGGGGTTTCGCGACGGCGATCGCGGGGAGTGACGTGCGGGCGATTCTCGCCGGTCACCTTCACTACTCCACCTCCGGCACCTTCGCCGGGGTGCCGGTGAGCGTGGCATCCGCCTCCTGCTACACGATGGATCTCGCGCGCCCCGCCGACGATGTCAACGGGATGGATGCCGGACGCTCCTTCCACCTGGTCCACGTCTGGGACGACACGATCACGCACGCCGTCGTCCCCGTGGTCGACGACGAGGCCTCGGGCTTCTTCACCCCGGAGTGGACGGCGCGCATGTCGCAGCTCACCCCCGAAGAACGCCTCGAGGCGTTCTCGCGCAAGCGGCCCTGACCGGGGATCGCGAAGCGGCCCGGGCGTCCGCCCCGCGGAGATCCGTCGGGCCTCGACCGCCCCACAACCGCCGGCAATAGACGTGGCGGACGGTGCGGATGAGGCGACCGGCCGCCGTGTCCACCAGCCCTCACGGTCTCGGTCGTTAGGCTCGTGGCATCCCTCTTCACCATGACACCCACGAGGATCCCCACATGGCTTTGGACGCAATGACGCGCACCCGTACCGAGACCGACTCCCTCGGATCCCTCGAGATCCCCGCCGACGCGTACTGGGGGATCCACACCGCCAGAGCGCTCGAGAACTTCCCGATCGCCAAGCGACCCATCTCGGTGTACCCCGACCTCGTGCGGGCCCTGGCGATGGTGAAGCAGGCCTCGGCCCGGGCCAACCGCGAGATCGGCGCGCTCGACCACGAGAAGGCCGACCTCATCGATCGCGCCGCCCAGCGCGTGATCGACGGCGAGTTCCACGACGAGTTCACTGTCGGCGTCATCCAGGGCGGCGCCGGCACCTCGACCAACATGAACGCCAACGAGGTCATCACCAACATCGCCCTCGAGCTGGCCGGGCGAAAGAAGGGCGACTACGCCTTCCTGTCGCCGATCGACGACACCAACCGCAGCCAGTCCACGAATGACGTCTACCCGACCGCGATCAAGATCGGGCTGGCTCTCACCCTCCAGAGTCTGCTCGAAGAGCTCAAGCTCCTGCGTCAGTCGTTCCTGTCGAAGTCGGAGGAGTTCCACGACGTCCTCAAGGTCGGGCGTACGCAGCTGCAGGATGCCGTGCCGATGACCCTCGGCCAGGAATTCCACGGTTTCGCGACGACGCTCGGCGAGGACTACAACCGCCTCACCGAGAACGCCTATCTGCTTTACGAGATCAACATGGGCGCGACCGCCATCGGTACGGGGATCACCGCCCACGCCGGCTACGGGGGAGCGGTGCTGAGACACCTGCGCCAGATCACCGGCCTCGATCTCGAGACGGCGACCGACCTCGTCGAGTCCACGAGCGACACCGGCGCCTTCATGTCGTTCTCGTCCTCGCTCAAGCGCAACGCCGTCAAGCTGTCGAAGATCTGCAACGACCTGCGTCTGCTGTCGAGCGGCCCCCAGGCGGGCCTCGGCGAGATCAACCTCCCCGCGCGTCAGGCGGGCTCGAGCATCATGCCGGGCAAGGTGAACCCCGTCATCCCCGAGGTGGTGAACCAGGTCGCGTTCTCGGTGGTCGGCGCCGACATGACCGTGACGATGGCCGTCGAGAGCGGTCAGCTGCAGCTCAACGCCTTCGAGCCGGTCATCGCACACTCGATCTACCAGTCGATCACGTGGATGCGGCAGGCGATGTGGACCCTTCGCGTCAACTGCGTCGACGGCATCACGGCCAACCGCGAGCGTCTGGGCGCGATGGTGGGCTCGTCGGTCGGCGTCGTCACGGCGCTGACGCCGTTCATCGGCTACGCCGCCGCGGCGGCTCTCGCCAAGACAGCCCTGCTCACGCACCGCAACGTGGCCGACCTGGTCGTCGAGGCCGGGCTCATGACGCGCGACGAGGTCATGAAGCAGATCTCTCCCGCCCGTCTCTCCGGCCTGCAGGCGGTGACGGCCGCGATCCCGATCGTGCGCGCGGCGGACAGCGTCGTCGAGGGCTGAGCCCGCGAGGACAACGACGGGCCGGGACGCGATCGTCCCGGCCCGTCGTCGTGCGCGCCGACCTCAGTCGAGAATGCGGCAGTGAGTGGTCAGCTCGCCGATGCCGTCGATCCCGACGGTCACGGTGGAGCGGTCGCGCAGGAAGATCTGCGGATCGCGCGAGTAGCCGGCGCCTCCGGGGCTGCCGGTGGAGATGAGCGTACCGGGGAGCAGCGTGACCGACTCCGACAGCTTGTTGATGAGGGTCGCGACCGAGCGCACCATCTGACCGGTGCTGGCGTCCTGCACCGTGTGGCCGTCGACGACGGTCCAGATGTGCAGGTCCTGCGGGTCGGGGATCTCGTCGGCGGTCACGACGAAGGGGCCGGTGGGGGTGAAGCCGTCGAACGACTTGCAGCGCGACCACTGGGCCTCGGAGAACTGGATGTTGCGCGCGGTCACGTCGTTGACCACCGTGTAGCCCCAGACGTGATCGAGCGCATCCTTCTCGGCGATGTCACGGCCGGGCCGCCCGATGATCACGCCGAGCTCGGCTTCGTAGTCGACGGCCTCACTGAGCGAGCGCGGCCACGACGTGGTCTCGCCGTGCGCGGTGAGCGAGTTCGGCCACAGCACGAACACGGTCGGACCGGCGTCGGTCTTGAGCCCCAGCTCGCCGGAGTGCGCGGCGTAGTTGAGGCCGACGGCGAGGATCGAGGGCGGAGCGAGCACCGCGGACGCGTAGCGGATGCCGATGAGGGGATGCCGCGGGGCGCTCGCCGCGGCGTCGCGCACTCGCGACAGCAGGTCGTCACCGCCGGCGATGAGCTGCTCGAGGGTGCGCGGGGCACCGGCGAAGAACTCGTCGACGAAGGAGAACTCCTCGCCGTGGACGCTGACGAGACGGGGGGCTTCCGCCCCCTCCTGTGCACGGACGTGGGCGAAACGCATGCCTCCACGCTACCGGGCTCGGCGCGGTGGGGGAGCCTGCAAGCCCCGGATGCGGTGTCGTCCGTCACCCCTAGGCTGTGCCCATGACCTCCCCCTCGCCGCTGTCGCGGCCCGGATCCGCCGAGCCGCCCCGCATCACGACGGCTCCCCAGGTGGCGGTGTCGGCGACCCCGCCCGGCTCGCGACGCGGAGGCGTGGCGCTGTGGATCGTCGCGGTGCTGCTGGTGCCGGTTCTCGCGCTGCTCGTGCGTTACTTCACCGCGTTCCTCGGCACGGCGGCGTCCTTCATCGGGCTCGCCCTGGCCGTCATCCCCTTCGTCATCGTGTGGTTCGCCGTGCGCTACATCGACCGGTGGGAACCCGAGCCCCGTCGTCTTCTCGTCTTCGCGGTGGCGTGGGGCGCGATCGCCTCGGTCGCGATCGCTCTGGGGGTCGATCTCGTCATCACCCTCGCCGTGGGGCCCCTCCCGGGCGCCGTGAGCAGCGTCGTCCAGGCGCCCCTGGTCGAAGAGGTCGCCAAGGGACTCGGGGTGCTGCTGATCTTCGCCTTCGCCCGTCGCGCCTTCGACGGTCCAGTGGACGGCATCGTCTACGGTGCGCTCATCGGGGCGGGCTTCGCGCTGACCGAGAACGTGCAGTACTTCGCGATCAGCTACCTCGAGGGCGGTCCCGCTCAGGTCGCGAGCACGTTCTTCCTCCGCGCCGTGCTCTCGCCCTTCGCCCATGTCATGTTCACCAGCCTCACGGGGTTCGCGTTCGGCCTCGCCGCGCGCCGGGGGCTGCGCACGGGGGCCGCGCTCCGCTACGGCATCCCGGGCGTCATGGGCGCGATCGTGCTGCACGCGCTGTGGAACGGTTCGGCCACCTTCTTCGACTTCTTCGAGGTGTACGCCGCGCTGCAGGTGCCTCTCTTCGTGCTGTTCATCCTCGGTATCCTGGCTCTGCGTCGCGAGGAGTCCCGGCTGACACGGGCCCGGCTGGGGGAGTATGCCGCGGCGGGGTGGTTCACCCCTCAAGAGGTCGACATGCTCGCGACCGGCCCGGGTCGACGGTCGGCCCTCGCGTGGTCGCGGACCCTGCCGGGCGATCGCGCCGCGGTGATGAAGGGCTTCATCGCGGATGCCACGGCTCTCGCTGCCGCACGACAGCGTTCGCTGTCGGGACGCGACCCGAACGCACCCGCCACGGAGCGCTACCTTCTCGAGCGCACGACCGCCGCCCGTGCGGCGCTGCTCCGCCCCTGAGGGGAGCAGGCGACGGGGTCTTGACAGCGTCGCGGCACGGGAGCACCATCGATGTAGGCCAACTCAGCGCCCGGTAGACACGCAGGCATCGCCGCGGCACCGGGCGCTGAGTCTTTCCTCGGCGGGAATGTCCAGGGGGTTCGGGGTCGGCGCGTCCGTGCTTGGATGGAGTCATGACTGATCGCACCAAGCCGGAGTTCGACGCTCCCAGTGGCCCCGCCCCCTCCGACCTCGTCATTCGCGACATCATCGTCGGCGACGGCGACGAGGCGAAGCCGGGCGACACCGTCACCGTGCACTACGCCGGTGTCGAGTACGAGTCGGGTGAAGAGTTCGACTCCTCGTGGGGTCGTGGCGAGAGCATCCAGTTCCCCCTCCGCGGCCTGATCCAGGGCTGGCAGGACGGCATTCCGGGCATGAAGGTCGGCGGGCGCCGCGAGCTCGTGATCCCGCCGCACCTGGCCTACGGTCCCGCCGGCGGGCACTTCCTCGGGGGAAAGACCCTCATCTTCATCATCGACCTGCTGAAGGTCGGCTGATCAGCCGTTCTTCATCGTCTGTTCACGAACCCGAGGGGGCTGCGGCCTCCTCGGGTTCGTTGTTTTCCTCGATCGTGGAATACATTCTTTTGAATGGGAGTTGGAGCCCGGCAGGACGCCGACACGGCTCCCCAGACCTCTAGGAGTGACATGACCGACACCACCGCCCTCGACATCCCCGGTTACAAGGCGGGCACCTGGGTGCTCGACCCCTCGCACAGTGAGGTCACCTTCTCGGTGCGCCACATGATGATCTCGAAGGTCCGCGGCACCTTCGGGATGAAGAGCGCCACGATCGTCGCCCCCGAGAACCCTCTCGAGGCCACCGTCGAGGCGTCCGTCGACGTCACCTCGGTCGACACCAAGGACGAGGGTCGCGACCAGCACCTCCGCTCGGCGGAGTTCTTCGACATCGAGACCTACCCGACGATGGACTTCCGCTCCACCGGTGTCCGCCTCGAGGACGGCGACTTCCTCGTCGACGGCGACCTGACCATCCGCGGCATCACCAAGCCCGCGACCTTCGCGCTCGACTTCGGTGGCTTCGGCACCGACCCGTGGGGCAACTACAAGGCCGGCGCGACCGCCAAGACGGTCATCAACCGCGAAGACTTCGGCCTCACCTGGAACGCAGCCCTCGAGACCGGCGGTGTGCTGGTCGGCAAGGACGTCACCATCGAGCTCGACCTGCAGCTCTCGCTCCAGGCGTGATCGTCCCGCAGCTCCCGCTGCGGACATGAACTCCTCGAAGGCTCCGGGTGCTCGGCATCCGGGGCCTTCGTCGTACCCGGCAGAGGCAGGGGTCCGTTCAGGCCCGAGCGTGACGCGGCAGGCGGAGGCGCTGCTGCACGAGCAGGATGCCCACGAACACCACCGCCGCGCCCACGGGTTCGTTCCACGAGATGCGCTCGCCCAGGATCAGGATGCCGAGAGCCACCCCGACCACCGGGGTGATGTACGTGACGGTGGAGGCGCGGGTCGGCCCCCAGGCGCGCAGGGTGTTCTGGTTCCAGACATAGGCGATCCCGGTGCCGAGGACGCCGAGGGCGACGATGCTCCCGACGACCGGAAGGGTCAGGCGCATGGGCTCGGCCAGGATGAACGGCGAGAGCAGGACCATGAACGCCGCCGCCGGCCCGATGTAGCCGAACGCGAAAGCGATGCCCGACAGACCGGTCTCGCCGAGGAAGCGGCGCATGTACGCGAGGCTGAAGCCGTAGCAGGCCGTGGCGCCCAGGAGGGCGATCTGCGCGATCGTGCTGTCGCCCACATCGGCGACGGCGCCCGGGGCGATGATCACCACCACGCCCGCGATGCCCACCGCGATGCCGATCAGCTGCCCGAGCTTCAGGCTCTCGACGCGGAAGACCGCCCACGCCATGATCGCGGTCATGATCGGCGTGGTCGCGTTGAAGATGCTCGCCAGCCCCGACGACACGTGCTGCTCCGCCCACGCGAACAACAGGAACGGCACGACGCAGAAACTCAGCGACAGCACGCTCAAGTGCCCCCACACCCGGCGATCGCGCGGCAGACGCTCGCGGCGGATCGCCACGATCGCGGCCAGCGCCAGGGCGCCGAACAGCAGACGGCCGCCGGCGACCTGCGCCGGGGTCATGCCGGTCAGGGCGATCGCGATGAAGAGGAAGCTCGACCCCCACACGACGCCGGTGAGCACGAACTGCACGGCGATCGAGACGGGCGAGGGAGCGGAGGTGGATGCCACGAAGCCGACCCTACGGCCGACCACCGACATCGCGTGGGGCGGCCGAGTGCGACGGCCGGAATCCGCCGACGATCGGCAGCCGGGCGTCGGACGACGGGGGGACGGGGGACGGGTGGAGCGTGCGACGAGTCAGGGCTGAGGATCGAGCGCGTCATACGCGCGGAAACGCGGCGAGAATCGCACGAGCGTGCCGACGAGGCCGAGGATCAGGATGCCGCCGAGCAGCGGCGGCACCCACAGGGCCGTGAGGGTCGCAAGGGTGCCGGCGTAGAGGGCTCCGACGCGAGGGCCACCGGCCACCACGACGACGAAGATGCCCTGGAGGCGCCCCCGCATGGCATCCGGGACCGCCGCCTGCATCATGGTCGACCGATAGATCGCGCTGACGTTGTCGGCGGCGCCGGACACCGCCAGCACCACCGCGGCGAGGGCGATGAGGGCCACCGCCGCGTGGGTCTCGTCCACGAGGGCCGGGCGGAGCCAACCGAGACCGGCCGCGAGAAGCACGAGACCGAAGAGCCCGATCGACAGACCGTAGACCTGGATCGCGCGTTCGATGCCGAGGCCCTGGCGGCGCACGCGCCCGATCGGGCCCGAGAACAGGCTGGAGAAGAACGCCCCCGCGGCGACGGCCGACGTCAGGATGCCGGTGGTGATCGCCCCGCCCCCCAGCAGCACCGCTCCGATGGCGGGGAAGAGGGCCACCGGTTGCCCGAAGGTCATGGCGATGATGTCGAGGATGTATTGCAGCCGGATGTTCGGAGCCCGTCGGAGGAAGCGCACGCCGTCGCGGAAGGACTCGAGTCCGGGGCGGACGATCTCTCCCTCGGGGCGGAGCCTCGGCAGGGACCACAGGCCGAGGAACAGCGAGGTCATCAGGAGAACGTCGAGAGAATAGGTCCAGGCGTATCCCGCGACGGCGACGAGCACGCCGGCCAGGGCCGGACCCGCCATCACCATGACCCCGACGGTGACACCCTGCAGTGCGGCGGCGGCGGGCAGCAGATCCCGGGGGATGAGGCGGGGGGTGATCGCGGACTTCGTCGCCATCACGATGGAGTTCGCCGCGGAGTTCACCACGCTGAGCACGAAGAGCCACCCGACGGTCTCGAGGCCGGTCCACGCCAGGGCGGCGAGCAGCGCGGTCGAGGCGAAGGTGACCACCGCGGCCAGCAGGGCGACGGTGCGTCGGTCGAAGGCGTCGGCGAGCATGCCGCCGTACAGGCCCGCCGCCACCATGGGGAGCAGTCCCGCGACCGCGATCATCGACACCGCGAAGGTGCTCTGGGTGAGCTCGAACACGTGGAGCATGACGGCGACGACGGTCAGCTGGCCGCCGAGCCCGGCGAGGGTCGACCCCACCCAGAGCCGCGCGAACGCCGGCGAGGTCGTTAGAGGTCGCAGATCGATGAACGCACCGCGAGCGCCTCGGCGCGGGGGAGCGGCGGGATCGGTCTTACTCACGGCTCGAGGCTACGCCAGCCCTCCGACACCGGGCGCCGCGGACCGGTGCGGTGTCGGCATCCCGATGCTGGTAGACTCATGCGGTTGCCGTTCGATCGGCCGCGGATAAAGAGAGCTCGCACATCGTGTGACGGGCGCCGCGCAATGAGAAGGAAGGGGATCCCATCTATGGCACTCGAAGCAGACGTCAAGAAGGCGATCATCGAAGAGTACGCGACGCACCCCGGTGACACCGGATCCCCCGAGGTGCAGGTCGCGATGATGACGCAGCGCATCAAGGACCTCACCGAGCACCTCAAGACCCACAAGCACGACCACCACTCGCGCCGTGGGCTCTTCCTGCTCGTCGGTCAGCGCCGCCGCCTGCTGGGTTACCTGCAGGACGTCGACATCAACCGTTACCGCTCGCTCATCGAGCGTCTCGGTCTGCGTCGCTAATCGCACCAGCGTTCTATCGCGCAAAACATTCTTGGAAGGCCGCCCCACGGTGTGGGGCGGCCTTCGGCGTTTCCGGATGCCGTGTCCCCGCGGCATCCGTTCCGACCGCGCGAGACTGCGGTCGGTTCCCTTCACGAGGCCGCGGCGGGTCCCCTTCGTGATAAACGCCGCCCCGAGTGAGACACGCGCTGTTGAGGCGTGTTTCACTCGCGACGGCGTTTATCGGCGGACCCGCGCGGGCGGGCGGGCGGGCGGGCGGGGAAGGTCAGGATGCCGTGCGGGCGGCGACCAGGTCGGGATGCCAGCGCTCGGCCACGTCGGGGTGGGCGCGCAGGCGCGACTTGAGGGCGTTCTCGCCGTAGGTCGCGTGGATGGGGTTGTCCGGGTCGTCCTCGACGCCGCGAGACTGGGCGGCGAGCTCGGCCGGCAGCTCGATGATCGGCAGCCGCGCGTCGAGGGCCGGGTTGAAGAAGAACGGCACCGAGATGCGCTCGTCGGGGAACCGCGGCGAGATCACGCGGTGATTCGTCGCGCGGAGGTAGCCCTGCGTGGCGTACTCGAGCAGTTCGCCGATGTTGACCACGAAGGCTCCCGACACCGGGGGAGCGTCGACCCACTCGCCGTCGCGCTCGACCTGCAGGCCGCCCTTGCCGGGCTCGACCCACAACAGGGTCAGCACGCCCGAGTCCTTGTGGGCGCCCACCCCTTGCTGCGGGGTCGGGTCGTCCTTGCCGGGGTAGCGGACGATCTTGATGAGGGTCTGCGGGTCGCCGAAGTGGCGGTCGAAGTACTGCTCCTCCGCGCCCAGGGCGAGGGCCCACGCGCGCAGGAGCTTACGCGCGACGCCGGTGAGGTGGTCGTGCCACTCGGTCACGACGTCCCGCAGTTCGGGCTGCGTCGCGGGCCACAGGTTCGGGCCGACGAGACGGTTGTAACCCGGGCCGTCGGGGTCTGTCAGGGGGGCCCGCTCGGGGCCGATGTCGATCTGCTCGCGCCAGTCGACGCGGCCCTGCGTGCGCTCGCCGCCGACGCGCGTGTACCCGCGGAAGTGGGGGCTCGTGACGTTCTCGATCGCGAGTTTCTCGGCCTCGGGCAGGGCGAAGAAGTCCTTGGCCGCCCGCAGGAGGCGGGCCTCGAGCTCGGCGCTCACGCCGGTGCCGGTCAGGTAGAAGAACCCGACGTCGTGGGTGGCGGCGCGCAGCTCGGCGCGGAAGCGGGCGGCGGCGTCGGGGCCCTGATCGAGGAGCGAGAGGTCGAGAACGGGGAGGTTCAGGTCGGACATGGATCGAGGCTAGGTCTGCCCGCACGATGCCGCCCGAATGTTGCCGACGATTACCGCGCGGCGGGTGAAGCCCGCGTCGAGGGGGACGATCCCGCCGGTATCTGGTGGGAATCGTCCCGGGTATTGCGTATTGTGTAGTGGTCAGGTGAGGCTGTCCTTACCTTCCGCAGTGCCGCGGCGTCCTCACCCTCAACGTGAAAGTCGGGTCCTCCGCTCGTGCTCGCAAGCTTCTTCGCCACCTTCCTCATCGGTCTGCGTGAGGGCCTCGAGGCAGCCCTGGTCGTGGGCATCCTCGTGGCCTACCTCACGCGCCTCGATCGGCGCGACGCGCTCCCCAAGCTGTGGACCGGTGTGGGGCTCGCCGTCGCCCTCGCCCTCGGCGTGGGGGCGATCTTCACCTTCGGCGCGTACATGCTGACGTTCGAGGCGCAGGAGCTGCTCGGCGGCGGGCTGTCCCTGCTGGCCGTCGCGATGGTCACCTGGATGATCTTCTGGATGCAGAAGGCGGGGCGCACGCTCAAGGCGGGCCTCGAGGGCGGCCTCGACAGGGCGCTGCGCGGGGGTGTCTGGGCGCTCGTGGCCATCGGGTTCGTCTCGGTCGCGCGTGAGGGCGTCGAGACGACACTTCTACTGTGGTCGATGGTGCAGTCGTTCGGCGAATCGCCCGTGGCCCTCCTGGGCGCTCTGCTGGGACTCGTGACGGCCGTCGTGCTCGGCTGGTTCATCGCGCGCGGAATGCTGCGCCTGAACCTCGGCCGCTTCTTCACCTGGACCGGCGGCGTCCTGGTCGTCGTGGCGGCCGGCGTTCTCGCCTACGCCTTCCACGATCTGCAGGAGGCGGGCGCCCTCCCGGGACCCTTCGGCGCCGGGGCTCCGCTCGATCCAGCGACCGGGGCGGTCGCCACCGGGTGGGCCGGCTTCCCGTTCGGGTGGGCGTTCGACGTCTCCACCGCCATCGCGCCCGACAGCGCGCTCGCCGTGCTGCTGCAGGCGACAGTCGGCTTCACGCCGCAGATGACCTGGCTCCAGGTGATCGCCTGGGTGGTGTACATCGCCGTCGTCGCGCCCCTCTTCTTCCGCGGCGTCCGCGCGAATCGCCGCCCGCGGTCGACGGGTGCGTCGGCGTCGGATCCCGCCCCCCGCTCCACCGCCCCGGTGGAACCGGCCCGGGTCGGGTCCTCGCCCACCGCCCCGCCCGCCACCGCCACCCCGTAGACCCCCGGCACCGCCCGCGTGCCCGACGCCGCGGCACTCATCTCTCATCGATCGGAGAACCATGAACCCGACACGCCTCCTCGCGGCGACCGCCGCGGCCGGCGCGACCGTCCTGCTCCTGTCCGGCTGCGTCGCCAAGTCCGACGCGGCGGCCTCGGGCGCGCTGACCGTCACCTCGACCGGCGACGGCTGCGCGGTCTCGGCCGCCAGCGCTCCCAGCGGCACCGTCGCCTTCGACGTGAGCAACAAGAGCGACCAGGTCACGGAGTTCTACCTCTTGGCATCCGACGGTCTGCGCATCGTCGGCGAAGTCGAGAACATCGCCCCGGGTGCCTCGCGCAATCTCACGGTCGTCGCGCAGCCGGGGGATTACTTCACCCTCTGCAAGCCCGGCATGGTCGGCGACGGGGTGGGCAGGGCGAGCTTCACCGTCACCGGAGACGCCGTCGCCGTCAGCGGTCCGGATGCCGAGCAGAAGCAGCAGGCCGTCGACCTCTACGCCGCCTTCGTCAAGGACCAGGTCGGACAGCTGATCCCCGCCGTGCAGACCTTCGCCGCCGCCTACGAGTCGGGTGACGACGCCGCGGCGAGGGAGCAGTTCCCGCGCGTGCGCGCCTTCTACGAACGCATCGAGCCGATCGCCGAGGCGCTCGGCGACCTCGACCCGCGCATCGACTACCGCGAGGTCGACGCCGTGGCCGAGGGGTTGGACTGGACCGGGTTCCACCGCATCGAGAAGGACCTCTGGGTTCCGGCGCAGGACGCGCTGAACGCCGACGGCGAGACCCCCGCGTGGAAGAACTGGGCGCCCTCGACTCCGGCCGAACGCGCGACCTACGGTGACAAGCTCGTCGCCGACACGCAGGAGCTGTACGACTACGTGCACTCGGACGCCTTCACCCAGGCGCTCGACGCGCAGGGCGTCGCGGGGATCTCGAACGGGGCCATCGCGCTGCTCGACGAGGTTGCCACGGGCAAGATCAGCGGCGAGGAGGACTGGTGGTCGGGGACCGACCTCAACGACTTCGCGGCGAACGTCGAGGGCTCGAAGATGGCCTTTTCACTCGTGCGCGACTTCGCCGACTCGAAGGGCGACAAGGGCACCGCGCTGGTGTCGCGCATCGACGGCGGCTACGCCGACCTCGAGGCGGCCCTGGCGAAGTACGGTTCGCTCGACGCCGGCTTCGTCCCCTACAGCCAGATCACCGAGGCCGACAAACGCCAGCTCACCGACCTCATCAACGCCCTCGCCGAGCCGCTCTCGCAGCTGACGGTGACGATCCTGGAGTGAGCGTGAGCGACGCGCAGAACACGCCGGAGGAGCAGACCCCGGATGCGACGGGCTTGTCGCGCCGTGGGCTGATGGGGCTGGCCCTCGGGGCCGGGGCCACGGGACTCGTCGTCGGCGCGGGAGGCGGTCTCGTCGGCGGGCAGGCCTACGCCCTCGAGCAGCAGAAGGCGGTGAAGGATGCCGCGGCGGTGACGACCGGCATCCATCAGCCCGGCATCACGACGCCGGTGCAGGAGCATCTGCACTTCGCCTCGTACGACATGATGGCGCGGACGACCCGCGACGACCTCGCCGAGCTGCTCTCGGACTGGACGTATGCCGCGACGCGCATGATGCAGGGCCTCGAGGTGACCGCCACGGGTGCCGTGGGCGGCTCTCCCCAGGCCCCGCCGGACGACACGGGTGAAGCCCTGGGCCTGCCGGCGAGCAACCTCACCATCACGTTCGGATTCGGGCCGTCGCTGTTCGATCAGCGCTTCGGACTCGAAGGCCAGCGTCCCGACGGGCTCGAGCGGCTGCCGGCCTTCCTCGGCGACGACCTCGACCCGCTGCGTTCCGACGGCGATCTCTGCATCCAGGCGTGTGCGGACGACCCGCAGGTGGCGGTCCATGCCATCCGCAACCTCAGTCGGATCGCCTTCGGGCGGGCGACGATCCGGTGGTCGCAGCTCGGGTTCGGGCGCACCTCGAAGACGACCTCCGAGCAGACGACCCCGCGGAACCTGTTCGGGTTCAAGGACGGAACGGCCAACATCCTCGCCGACGACGCGGCCGCTCTCGACGAGAACGTGTGGGTGTCGGCATCCGAGGGTCCGGCCTGGATGGCGGGCGGGTCGTACCTGGTGGCGCGGCGCATCTCGATGCTCATCGAGACGTGGGACCGCACGCGTCTGGCCGAGCAGGACCGCGTGATCGGTCGTGACAAGGCGAACGGCGCACCGCTCTCGGGCGGGGACGAGTTCACCGCGCCCGACTTCGCGGCGGCGGGCTCCACCGGGGCCCCGGCGATCGACCCGCGCAGTCACGTGCGCCTCGCCCATCCCGACACGAACGGCGGCATCCGGCTGCTGCGTCGCGGGTACAACTTCGTCGACGGCACGACCGACCTGGGGCGCCTCAACGCGGGCCTGTTCTTCCTGTCGTTCCAGAAGAGCCCGCGGCGCTACATCACCGTGCAGAAGGCCCTGTCGACGGATGCCATGAACGAGTACGTGCGTCACGTCGGCTCGGGGCTGTGGGCCGTGCCGCCCGCGCCGGTCGCGGGAGCATCGGTCGGGGCGGGTCTGCTCGGGGCGTAACGCCTGCGCCGACCGCTCCCCGCACCGAGAAACGCCCTTGAGCGCGTTCTTCGGTGCGGGGAGCGTTTCTCGCTGATCGGGAGGGCGTGGCCGGAATAAAGCTCGGCCCTGCGCGTTTCACCATGTATATTCAGATGCATACAAATGGAAGAGGCATCATGAGCGAGACGAACAGCTGGCCCGGAATGCAGTTCGGTGTCATGACGGTGAGCGACATCACCCAGGACCCGACCACGGGAAAGACCCCGAGCGAAGCCCAGCGCATCAAGGACACGCTCACGATCGCGAAGCACACCGAAGAGGTCGGCCTCGACGTCTTCGCCCTCGGCGAGCACCACAACCCGCCGTTCTGGTCGTCGTCGCCCACGACGACGCTCGCCTACATCGCCGCGCAGACCGAGCGACTCATCCTCACGACCTCCACGACGCTGATCACCACGAACGACCCGGTGAAGATCGCCGAAGACTTCGCGATGCTGCAGCACGTCTCGGGCGGTCGCGCCGACCTCATGCTCGGCCGCGGCAACACCGGCCCGGTCTACCCCTGGTTCGGCAAGGACATCCGTCAGGGCCTGCCGCTGACCATCGAGAACTACGACCTGCTGCACAAGCTGTGGCGCGAGGACGTCGTCGACTGGGAGGGGAAGTTCCGCACGCCGCTGCAGGGCTTCACCTCGACCCCGCGTCCCCTCGACGGCGTACCCCCGTTCGTGTGGCACGGCTCGATCCGCACGCCCGAGATCGCTGAGCAAGCCGCCTACTACGGCAACGGCTTCTTCGCGAACAACATCTTCTGGCCCAAGGAGCACTACCAGCGCCTTATCACGCTGTACCGCGAGCGCTTCGCGCACTACGGCCACGGCACGCCCCAGCAGGCGATCGTCGGCCTCGGCGGTCAGGTGTTCATGCGCGCGAACTCGCAGGACGCCGTGCGGGAGTTCCGTCCGTACTTCGACAACGCGCCCGTCTACGGCCACGGCCCGAGCCTCGAGGACTTCAGCGAGATGACCCCGCTGACGGTGGGCTCGCCGCAGCAGATCATCGACCGCTACGCCGCGATGCGCGAGACGTTCGGCGACTACCAGCGCCAGCTGTTCCTCATCGACCACGCGGGGCTCCCGACCAAGACCGTGCTCGAGCAGCTCGACATCCTGGGGGGCGAGGTCGTTCCGGTGCTGCGCAAGGAGCTGCAGAAGAACCGCCCCGCCGAGGTTCCCGACGCGCCCACGCACGCCAACCAGGTCGAGAAGATCTACGCCGGCGCGGCGCCGCGTCAGGCCGTGCCCGGCGCGAATCGCGGCGACAACATGGTCTCGGGAAGCCCGTACCAGGATGCCGCGCCCCGCTCGGGCAGCGCGTTCGGTGCCGCCGCGACCAAGGTCGGTGCCTGACATGGCCGCCCGTCGCATCGCGGTCGTGACCGCGGGCCTGTCGACGCCCTCGTCGACCCGCATGCTCGGAGATCGGCTCAGCCACGCCGTCCTCGCGGAGCTGCGCGAGCGCGGCATCGAGGCCACCGCCGATGTGTTCGAGCTGCGCGACTACGCGCACGACTTGACCGACAACCTGCTCACCGGCTTCGCCCCTCCGGCCCTCGAGCAGATGATCAACACGGTCGTCTCGGCCGACGGCATCATCGCCGTCACGCCGATCTTCTCGACGAGCTACTCGGGCCTGTTCAAGTCGTTCATCGACGTGCTCGACCCGCAGGCGCTCGCCGGAACCCCCGTGCTCCTCGGCGCGAACGCCGGTACCGCGCGGCACTCCCTCGCGATCGACTACGCCATCCGCCCGCTGTTCACCTACCTGCACGCCAACCCCGTGCCGACCGGTGTGTTCGCCGCCTCGAGTGACTGGGGTGCCAACGCCGACGAGGTCGCCCCGCTCGGCTCGCGGGTCGACCGCGGAGCGCGCGAGCTCGCGGATGCCATCGCCGCCCGCGAACCCGTCCGCGACGCCGACCCGTTCGACCCCTCGTCGTACCTCGGTGAGGGCCGGTCGTTCGGTCACCTGCTGGGTGGTCTTTCGGGCGAGTGACCCTGTGACGCAGCCCCGTCGCCCGTTCGTTCGGGTGGCGGGGCTTCGTGCTGTCCGCGTTGCGGGGCAGGGTGAGCGATTCGCGCAATCTCAGGTGCGTTTCGGGGTTTCGGGCTGAGGTTGTGCGGATCGCTGAGGTTGTGCGGCGGCTGAGGCCATGCGCCGGGTGAGTGGCGGGCCGTGGGCCTTCGGTGAGTGATCTGCGTAACCTCAGTCGGCATCCGGGGTATTGGGCTGAGGTTGTGCGGATCGCTGAGGTTGTGCGGCGGATGGCCGGCGGGCCGTGGGCCTTCGGTGAGTGATCTGCGTAACTTCAGTCGGCATCCGGGGTATTGGGCTGAGGTTGTGCGGATCGCTGAGGTTGTGCGGCGGCTGCGGCGTGGCGGGCTGCGAACGCCGGGTGAGTGATTCGCGCAACCTCAGTCGGCATCCGGGGTATCGGGCTGAGGTTGTGCGAATCGCTGAGCCTACGCATGACGCAGCGTCCGTCGAGGGGCGCGTGCTCGTAGGGTGGGAGCGAGCCGGAGGAGATCGAATGGATGCCACGCAGTGGGACGAGCGCTATCGCGCCTCCGCCGGGGGAGTGTGGGCGACCCAGCCTCCCGCCGTCGTGCGGGAGATCGCCGACGCGCTGCCGCCGGGCTCCGCGATCGACGTCGCAACCGGCGACGGACGCACGGCCCTCTGGCTGGCCCAGCGCGGGTGGGAGACCACGGGCGTCGACTTCTCGAGCGCGGGTCTCGCGCTCGCCGCAGCCCGCCCGGGCGGCGACGCCGTCTCGTGGGTGCGTGCCGATGTGCACGAGTTCGAGCCCGCGGCATCCGTCGATCTCGTGGTGTCGTGCTACCTGCATCTGAGCGACAACGCCGCCGCGATCGCGCGCATCGCCGAATGGGTGGCGCCCGGGGGAACCCTGATCGTGCTCGGCCACGACGTCGACAACATCGCCGCGGGCGGGCACGGACCCTCAGACCCGGCGATCCTCTACACGCCCGAGCTGCTGCGCGGCGCGCTCGACGACCGGTTCCGCGTCGAGCGCTGCGAGCAGGTGACGCGCGGCACCGCCGACTCCGAGCTGCGCGACGGGCATACGCAACCCGCGATCGACACGGTGCTGCACGCGGTGCGGGTTCGCTGAGGAGCGCCGCCGCTCCGCCCCTGACGGGCGGCTCCGACAGGCTCAGCTGCCCACGCGGCGCCGCAGCGGGCGGCTCCGCCCGTGGCCTGAGGCTTCGACAGCCTCAGCCACCGACGCGGCGCTGCGGCGGGCGGCTCAGCCGTGACCGGCGGCTCCGACAGGCTCTGCCGACGCGGCGCCGCGGCGGGCCGCTCCGCCCGTGACCGGGGCTTCGACAGGCTCAGTCGCCCGCGTTGCGCCTCACAGCTCGATGTCGTCGAGGTTCCGCAGCTCGCGCGCGGCGACCGGACGCAGACCCCGACGCACGAAGGTGTCGGCCTCGACGAGCGGCCCGACGTCGATGCCCGCCTCGGCGGCGATGTCGGTGATCGGCACCTGAAACGTGCGGAACGCACCGAGGGGCGAGACGACCAGCCCCTGGCGGGTGTCCACGAGGTCGCTCTGGTCGAGCACGAATCCGGCGGCGGCGAGGGTCTCGCCCTGGCGCCACGCGGCGATCTTCCAGAAGCGCAGCGGCACCCGGATGCCGCGATAGGGCGGGTCATCGGCGGCGAGGACCGGCGCGGTGAAGACGGCGAGGCGCTGGTCGGTCGCTTCGGCGTAGGCCAGCACGTGGTCTTCGAGGCCGAGCCAGAGCTCTTTCGACTGGTTGAAGCCGGCGGCCTGCGGAGCGGCGTTCGTGTAGAAGAACGTCGCCTCGGTGGCCTCGCGCGCCTCGTCGGTGGCACCCCAGCCCGGATCACGCCGACGCACGAGGTGCCCGCGGTCGAGATCGTTGCGGCTGTAGACCTCGGGCCCCGCTTGGCTCTCGGCGGGAACGCGGGGATCGAGTCGCCACTCGCCGGTCCGCGCGAGGTCGAGGAGGCCGGCACCGTCGATCACGACCCCCGTCACCGACGCGAAGCGCCGCTGTTCGTCGAGCAGCACGCTGAAGCGCGGATAGTCGAGCCGGGTGGTGGGCTGCTCGGGAGAGGGAAGGGGCAGGGGGATGCCGAGGAAATCCGGGTCGTAGCCGTCGCTCATGCCCCCATCGTGCCGGTGACCTCCGACATCGCGACAGACTGACGGAATGGAACAGTACGTGAAGACCCGCCCCGACGCCCCGGCCGGTTTCTTCGCCGCCGAGGCCGCGGGGCTCCGGTGGCTCGCCGGCGCGGGCGGCGCACGCGTCGCCGAGGTGATCGAGGTCGCCGACCGGCGGATCGTGCTGGAGCGCATCGCCGAGACGCGTCCCTCCGCGGAGGCCGCCGAGGCGTTCGGCCTCGCGCTCGCCGCGATGCACGATGCCGGGGCCGAGGCCTTCGGTTCGCCCCCGCCCGGCTGGACGGGCGACATCTTCATCGGCAGCCGCTCGCAATCGGCACGACCGAAGCCGACGTGGGGCATTTTCTACGCCGCGCAGCGCGTCGAGCCGTTTCTGCCCCTCGCCGTCACCGCCGGCAATCTGTCGGCATCCGGAGCCGAGGTGGTCGGGCGCGCGTGCGCGCTGATCGCGGCGGGAGCCTTCGACGACGACGAACCGCCCGCCCGTCTGCACGGCGACCTCTGGGCGGGCAACGTGCTGTGGGGCGACGAGGGCGTCGTGCTGATCGACCCGGCCGCCCACGGTGGCCACCGCGAGACCGATCTCGCGATGCTCGCGCTGTTCGGGTGCCCCTTCCTCGACCAGGTGCTCGACGCGTACGACCGGGCGCACCCGCTGCGCGACGGCTGGAGCGAGCGCGTGCCGGTGCACCAATTGCATCCGCTCGCCGTGCACGCCGCCGGCCATGGGCCGTCGTACGGGCGCGCCCTCGTCGACGCCGCCGAGCGGACTCTCGCCCTGGGTTGAGGCGCCGAGCGTCGGCATCCGGGATCGGCGCGAGCAGGCTCGCAGATTCGCATCGGAATCGGACGCACGATCGCGTGAGATCCGATACCGGCGCGACCGTCCGCCTCCGCGAGGGTCAGGAGCGCGCGGCCGCCCGGCGCTTCGCCCGTCGCGCGAGCACGAGGTCGATACCCACGCCGATCCCCACCGCCACGACGATCGACACCACGACCGCCACCACCGGACCACCGGGCACGAGCGCCGCCACGACCGCGCCGATCACCGCCTGATAGGCGGCCCAGGCCACCGCCGCGACCGCCGCGACACCCAAGTACCGCGCCGGATTCACCCGGGCCGCGCCCGCCGCGAGGTTGACCGCGAGCCGCGCGAAGGGCACGAAGCGGGCCGTGAAGAGCACGACGGCGGCGTTGCGTTCGAGGCGCGCTCGGGCCCAGTCCAGCGCGGCGGAGACTCGCGGTCCGCGCATCCACGCCCAGCGCTCGACCCCCACGAGGCGTCCCACCAGGTAGCAGCCGAGATCGCCCGCGAAGGCCGCCGCCCCCGCGACGAGGATCACCGCGACGAGCGGGGGAGTGCCGTGGGCGACGGCGAGGGCGCCGAACGCCGTGACCGCGGTCTCGCCGGGGATCACGACGAGGAACGCGTCGGCGAACACCAGCAGCGCCATCGCGGGCAGAGCCCAGGGGCTCGCCGCGATCGCCTGCAGCCAGGCGTCGACTCCGTCCATTCCGTCACTCTCCGCCGTGGATCGAGACGCCCCGCCTACGCGGGGATGACGCCCGGCGGAGCATCCGGTGAACATCGCGAACGTCGGGCGCGAACGGCCCCCGCGAGGCCGCGACACGCCTCACCCTGGTGTCGTGAGAGTCGCGCTGCTGGCCGAATCCTTCCTCCCGCACATGAACGGGGTCACCGGTTCCGTTCTCCACGTCCTGCGGCATCTGGCCGAGGCGGGCCACGAGACGCTGGTGATCGCGCCCAAGTCCGGCGACGTCACCGCCGATCTGCACGGGGCCCGTACCGAGCTGCTGCGATCCGTACCGCTCCCGTCCTACCCCGAGGTGCGCGTGGTGTTCGCGCGGGCGGCGCGCCTGGGCGCCCTCCTGCGCGACTTCGACCCCGACGTCGTGCACCTGGCATCGCCGTTCGTCCTGGGCTGGCAGGGCCTGGCCGCCGCCGACGCGCTCAAGATCCCCTCGGTCGCGGTCTACCAGACGGACGTCGTGGCCTACTCGCAGAAGTACGGACTGCCGCACGCGACGGCCCTCGTCGCCGGACACGTCTCGCGCCTGCACCGCCGGGCGACTCTGACGCTCGCGCCCTCGTCGGCGTCGACCCGGCAGCTCGAGGACCTCGGCGTCGACCGCATCCGCCGGTGGGGCAGGGGAGTGGATGCCGTGCGCTTCGCCCCCGAGCACCGCGACGATCGGTGGCGGGCGGGGATCGCCTCGAGCGGCGAACGCATCATCGGCTACGTCGGTCGCCTGGCGCCCGAGAAGCAGGTCGACGACCTCCGCGCCCTGGCCGACCTCCCCGACACGCGGCTGGTCATCGTCGGCGACGGCCCCTCGCGTCCCGCCCTCGAAAAGGCGATTCCGGATGCCGTGTTCACGGGCCACCTGTCGGGCTCCGAACTCGCGCGGGTCATGGCGGGCTTCGACGTGTTCGTGCACCCGGGGGAGAGCGAGACCTTCGGTCAGACCATTCAGGAGGCGCTCGCGAGCGGCGTCCCGGTGGTCGCGACGGGTGTCGGCGGTCCCCTCGATCTCGTGCGCTCGAGCGTCGACGGGTGGCTCTACAAGCCCGGCGACCTCGACGACCTCCGCGCGCGTGTCGCAGACCTCGTGGGCGATGACGCCAAACGCCGCGCCTTCGCCCGCGCGGCGCGCGGCTCGGTGGAGGGACGCACGTGGGCGGCGCTGACCGGGTCGCTGATCGAGCACTACCGCGACGCCATCGCTCTGCGCCGCGTCGACGACAGCCTGCTGCGGCGCGGCAGTCCACGACCGGCCGGCACCGCGGCATCCCGCACTCGAGGACGGTGGACGAGTTTCGTGGCCCTCGGGGACTCGTTGACCGAGGGGCTGTGCGACGCCTCGCGGATGCCGTCGGGTCAGTTCCGAGGCTGGGCGGACCGTCTCGCCGAACTCCTCGCCGGCACCACCGAGGAGGGGCCGTTCCGCTACGCGAACCTGGCCGTGCGCAGTCGCCGGGTGCGGCACCTGATCGACGAGCAGATCCCCGCCGCTCTCGCCCTGAAGCCCGACCTGGTGTCGATCCTCATCGGTGCGAACGACCTCGTGGGGCCGGCGCCCGTGCTCCCGGCGCTGGTCGCCGAGGTCGAGTCGGCGGTGCGCGCGGTGCGACGGACCGGCGCCGATGTGCTGCTGGTGACGACGTTCCTTCCGCGGCGGCCCGCCGCGCGCATCTTCGCCCGACGGTTCGCGGCGTACAACGTGCACCTGCGCCGGATCGCGGCGGAGCAGGGCGCGATCCTGCTCGACCTCGAGGCCGTGGGCGAGATCGGCGAGGCGCCGATGTGGGCCGACGACCTCGTGCACCTCAGTTCGGCCGGGCACCGCCTCGTCGCCTACCGCGGGGCGGAGGCCCTGGGCGTGCCCGACGCGCGGGCATTGCTCGGTCTCGACGAGGCGCTGCACGCCGACGACGTCGAACGCCCGCGCGGAACCTGGCTCACGCGCGATGCCCTGCCGTGGGTGTGGCGCCGCGTGCGCGGGCGGACGGCCGGTGACGGGATCGTCGCCAAGCACGCGGGCTACATCGAGCTGCCCACCCGTGGCGATCGCGAGCGCGCCGACGCGGTCTGAGAGGCGCGCGGGATCGCGGCGCGCGCACGCGGCCTGCGCCCTCGCGCCGGGGCGTCAGTACCACCCGGTGCGCTGGGAGTGGTCCCACGCGCCGCAGGGGGAGCCGTACCGCGAGCCGATGTACGACAGGCCCCAGGAGATCTGGGTGACGGCGTTGGTGCGCCAGTCGAGTCCGGCGGAGGCCATCTTGTCGCCGGGGAGAGCCTGAGGGATGCCGTAGGCACCGCTGCCCGTGTTGTAGGCGTCGGCCCGCCATCCCGACTCGCGATTCCACAGCGAGACGAGGCAGGAGAACTGGTCGTCGCCCCAGCCGTAGCGGCCGATCGCGCCGCGGGCCGCAGACCGCGCCTCGCTCGGGCTCATGATCGGACCGGCCGGAGCCGTCGACCCCGCCCCCGAGCCGCCGCTGCCCGCACCGCCGGTCGATCCGCCGTCGCCGCCGCCCGACGATCCGCTGTTCGCACCGCCCCCGGTCGAGGAGGAGCCGCCCCCGGCCGAGCCCCCGCCGCCGCCAGGACCCGCACCGCCGCCCCGACCCGCACCGCCGCCCGCGCTCGCCGCGCCGGCGGATCCGCCGGGCTGCGCCGCATCGCGCTGCACCTTCTGCTCCTCGCGCGCCGCGCGCTCCTGAGCGGCGGTCGTGGCCCGGAGGGCAGCGAGCTGGGCGTAGAGATCGTCGAGGCGGCCCTGCGTCTCGCGCACCGTCGTCGCCTCGGCGTCCGCATCGCTCTGCGCCGCTTCCGCGGTGGCTCGAGCGTCGGCGGCCACGCGCGCGGCGTGGTCCCGTGCCTGCTCGGCCTGCTCGCGCAGCGACGTCGCGACGTCGGCCGTACTGCGGGCCCGGCCCGCAGTGCGCGCGGCGACCTCGGAGACCCGATCCAGGATGCCGAGTCGTTCGAGCAGCGAGTCGGGATCGGCGTCCGTCAGCAGCTGTGCCACCAGCGGACCGCCGCCCACGGTGCGGTACAGCCGCGCGGCGCTGGCGCCGGCGGCCGCGGCGCTCGAGGTCTCGGCGGCGTCGGCGGAGGCGCTCTCGGCGCTCAACGCCGCGGCGCGCGCAGCGGTCGTAGCGGCGAGCAGTCGCGTCTGCTCGGCGGTCGCCGACGCGTCGAGGGCGCGGCGCGACGCGGCCACGGCGACGGCCTCCGCGGCATCCAACTCCGCCTGCACCCGGGCGACGGCGCTCTCATCGACCGCGGCGCGGGGAGCCGCGGACCCCGTGCCGAGAACCGCCGCGGAGGCGGGGACGGGGACGAGGGCCGCGCCGGCGAGGATGCACGCGAGAAGCGTGTGACTCGTGCGACGGATGAGACCCATGTGGTCACGGTAGAGCACGATCCCGTGCGCTGCCCACCCGTAACCGGTCGCCGCTGGTAGGGTGGCGAGGGATGCCGTCGTGGCATCGGCTCAACTACATATGAGCTCACGGAGCAGGCCGGCAGACGCTGGTCCCCTGTGGTGGACTCCCCGTCATACGCCGGGTGGTCGTCTACTGGTGGCCAGTCGCCGGGATTCCGGGTCGATTCGTCGGCGCGCCCTTTCTGCCTGTTCCTGCTCCTTCGCATGTCAGCTCGTCGCCCACACGGGGCGGCGAGCCTAAACAAAGAAGGAGGGACCTCTTGGAAGGTCCAGAAATCACCGCCGCTGAAGCCGTTCTCGACAACGGCCGTTTCGGCACCCGTACCGTCCGGTTCGAAACCGGACGCCTCGCTCAGCAGGCTCAGGGCGCTGTCGCCGCCTACCTCGACGAGGAGACCATGCTGCTGTCGGCCACCAGTGCCGGCAAGCACCCGCGTGAAGGATTCGATTTCTTCCCGCTGACCGTCGACGTCGAGGAGCGCTCGTACGCGGCCGGCAAGATCCCCGGCTCGTTCTTCCGCCGCGAGGGTCGCCCCTCCACTGAGGCCATCCTCGTGTGCCGCCTCATCGACCGCCCCCTGCGCCCGTCGTTCGTCGACGGCCTGCGCAACGAGGTGCAGATCGTCGTCACCGTGCTGTCGATCGCCCCCGGCGAGTTCTACGACGCGCTGGCCATCAACGCCGCCTCGCTGTCGACCCAGATCTCGGGTCTGCCGTTCTCCGGTCCCATCGCGGGTGTGCGCCTGGCGCTCATTCCCGGCCAGGGCGAGCACGCCGACCAGTGGGTCGCGTTCCCGACCGTCACGCAGCTCGAGGACGCCGTCTTCGACCTCATCGTCGCGGGCCGCGTGCTCGACGACGGCGACGTCGCCATCATGATGGTGGAGGCCGAGGCCACCGAGGGCAGCTGGAACATGATCAAGGGCGGCGCGACCAAGCCGAACGAGCAGGTCGTCGCCGAGGGCCTCGAGGCCGCCAAGCCCTTCCTGCGCCAGCTCGTCGACGCGCAGAACGAGGTCGCGCGCACCGCGGCCAAGGAGATCCAGCCCTACCCGGTCTTCCCCGCGTACAGCTCCGAGGTCTACGACTTCGTCGCCGGTCGCTCGTACGACGACCTCGTGGGCGTCTACCAGATCGCCGACAAGCAGGAGCGTCAGAACGCCGACGACGCCGTCAAGGACCGCGTCAAGGGCGAGCTCATCGCCGCCGTCGAGGCGGGCGAGCTCCCGGCCGGCGCGCCGCTGGAGTTCTCGGCCGCCTACAAGTCGGTCACCAAGAAGATCGTGCGCGGTCGCATCCTCAGCGAGGGTGTACGCATCGACGGCCGTGGCCTCGCCGACATCCGCCCGCTCGACGCCGAGGTGCAGGTCATCCCGCGCGTCCACGGCTCGGCGATCTTCCAGCGCGGCGAGACCCAGATCCTGGGCGTCACCACGCTGAACATGCTCAAGATGGAGCAGCAGATCGACTCGCTCTCGCCCATCACGAGCAAGCGCTACCTGCACCACTACAACTTCCCGCCGTACTCGACCGGTGAGACCGGTCGCGTGGGTTCGCCGAAGCGTCGCGAGATCGGACACGGCTTCCTGGCCGAGCGCGCGCTCGTTCCTGTGCTCCCCAGCCGCGAGGAGTTCCCCTACGCGATCCGTCAGGTGTCCGAGGCCCTCGGCTCCAACGGTTCGACGTCGATGGGCTCGGTCTGCGCCTCGACCCTGTCGCTGCTGAACGCGGGTGTGCCCCTGCGCGCCCCCGTCGCCGGTATCGCCATGGGCCTGGTCACCGACGAGGTCGACGGACAGACGCGCTACGCCGCCCTGACCGACATCCTCGGCGCCGAAGACGCCCTCGGCGACATGGACTTCAAGGTCGCAGGTACGAGCGAGTTCATCACCGCGATCCAGCTCGACACCAAGCTCGACGGCATCCCGTCGTCGGTGCTGGCCGCAGCGCTCACCCAGGCCAAGGAGGCTCGCCTCACGATTCTCAACGTTCTGAACTCGGCGATCGACGCCCCCGACGAGATGGCGCCCACCGCGCCCCGCGTCATCAGCGTCCAGATCCCCGTCGACAAGATCGGTGAGCTCATCGGCCCCAAGGGCAAGACGATCAACTCCATCCAGGACGAGACCGGCGCCCAGATCTCGATCGAGGAGGACGGCACCGTCTACATCGGTGCGACCGACGGCCCCTCGGCCGAGGCGGCCCGCGCCCAGGTGAACGCGATCGCCAACCCGACCAACCCCGAGGTGGGCGAGCAGTTCCTCGGAACCGTCGTCAAGATCGCGACCTTCGGCGCGTTCGTCTCGCTGCTTCCCGGCAAGGACGGCCTGCTGCACGTCAGCGAGGTCCGCAAGCTCGCCGGTGGCAAGCGCGTCGAGAACGTCGAGGACGTGCTCTCGGTCGGTCGCAAGATCCTCGTGCGCATCACGAAGATCGACGACCGCGGCAAGCTCTCGCTCGAGCCCGTGCTCGACGAGGAGGCCACCACGCCCGAGCCCGCCGACACGCAGAGCTCGGCCGCCGCGAGCGAGGGCCCCGAGGCTCCCGCCGAAGGCTGATCCTTCCCTCTGATCGGATGCCCGTCCCGCTTCGTGCGGGGCGGGCATCCGTCGTGTGACGGATGTGACGCGTGTGGCGAGCGACGCGTAAGCGTTACGCAATGTTTATCAGCGCGGCGGGGCAATCGACGGAGCGGCCTCGGCGAAGGCCTAGCCTCGTAATACGTCGGGGGGCGTGGTGTACGGGTGTCGTTCCGTACCGTCACCCGGCATTGTGGGAGAGGACCTCGCCATGAGCGGCTCGGGCGTCGATGAGACGGCCACGCCGCGCCTGCGTCGAGATCGAGCCCCGCACCCCTCGTCGCCCATCACCCTGCAGGGTCCCGGGCTGGGTTCGCACGTGCGCGTCCCGCTCGGCGAGACGGGGTTCGACGTCTTTCCGCTGTTCCTCGGCGGGGCGGAGTTCGGATGGAACGTCGACGCGCGCGCGAGCCACGAGATCCTCGACGCGTACGCCGAGCTCGGCGGCAACGCGCTGCACACGGCCGACAGCTACTCGGCGGGGCGCAGCGAGTTCATCATCGGCGAATGGCTGCGCACCCGCCGCATGCGCGACGACACCGTCGTGACGGTCCGCATCGGCGGCCACCCCGACAACCCCGGGCTCGACTCGGTCAACCTCGTGCGTGCCGTCGAGGCCTCGCTCACGCGCCTGGGAACCGACCGCGTCGACGTGCTCTCGCTCGACGCCGCCCGGGGCGACAAGGCGCTCCTGGAGGACACCCTGGCCACGAGCGAGTGGCTCGTCGACGCGGGCAAGGTGCGGGCGATCGGCGCACACGGCTACACCGCCGCTCAGCTCGTCGAGGCTCGCATCCTGTCGTCGGCGGGGTACCCGCGGATCACGGTGCTCGACGTCCCCTACAACGTCCTGCGCCGCTCGGAATTCGAGGGCGACGTACGTCTCATCGCCGCGGCGCAGAACATGGCCGTGACCCCCTCGCATCCTCTCGCCCACGGCTTCCTGGCCGGCGAGACCCGCACCCGCGGTCAATCCTCGCAGTCGGTGCGCGGCACGCAGGTCGCCGCGCACTTGAACCGGCGGGGCTCGCGCGTGCTGCGCGCCCTCGACGCCGTGGGCGGCGAGCTCGGCCTCCCGGATGCCGCGGTGGCGGTGGCCTGGCTGCTCGCTCAGAAGATCGTGACGGCGCCCATCGTGAACGCCTTCGCGCCCCGGCACGTCGTGGAGTGCATGCGCGCCGTCGGCGTGCGGCTCAGCCGGGCGCACCTCTCGGATATCGCGCGCGCCGCGGAGTGATCGGCCCCCTGTCGGGGGTGTGACGTAGGCTTGTCAGCGAGGGCCGGGGGACGGCGGATCGACGACGGGGTGAGCTGACGTGACGCACTACATCTACCTGGTGCGCCACGGCGAGCACCAGGATGCCGAGCACGGCCTCACCGACGGCCCCCTGTCGCCGCGGGGGCAGCGCCAGGCCGCCCTGCTGGCCGACCGCCTGTCCGGACTCCCTCTCGACGCCGTGTGGCACTCGCCGCTCGAGCGCGCGGCGCAGACCGCTCGCGCCGTTGCCGATCGTCTGCCCGCCGTCACCCCCGAGTCCTCTGCGCTGCTGTTCGATTGCATCCCCACCGGCATGACGCCCGAGACGCCCGCCGCGTTCGAGCCCTTCTTCGGTTCGGTGACGGAGGCCGAGATCGACGCCGGCCGCGCCCAGATGGCCGACGCCACCGCTGAATTCCTGGCCCGCAAGGCCGGTGAGGTGCACGAGCTGGTCATCACGCACAACTTCGTCATCTCGTGGTTCGTCCGCGAGGTGCTGCAGGCGCCCGAGTGGCGCTGGATGACCATCAACCAGGCCTATTGCGGTCTCACGGTCATCGCGCAGAAGAAGGGCCGGCCCTGGACCCTCCTCTCGCACAACGACCTGGCGCACCTGCCGGTCGAGCTGCGCACCGGGCTGGTCGACCCGCTCCCGGTCTGAGCTCCGCGCGGCGCGTCTGTGGATAACGCCGCGACGCCGTGCGCTCACGCCTAGGCTGGACGTATGACGACGCGTGTGGCCATCGTGGGCGGAACCGGAAAGCTCGGCGGGGTGATCCGGGCGGTCGTCGAGGCCGAAGAGGGTTACGAGGTCACCGCGGTGCTCACCTCGACCTCTCCACTCAGCGAGATGGACGGCGCGGATCTCGTGATCGACGCGACGACCCCCGCCGTTTCCATCGACGTCGTCCGCGCGGCGGTCGAGCGCGGCATCAACGTCCTGGTCGGCACGTCGGGCTGGTCCAACGAGCGCATCGCCCTCGTCCGATCGTTGGTGGATGCCAGCGGAACGGGCGCCGTGTTCATCCCCAACTTCTCGCTCGGTTCGGTGATCGGCAGCGCCCTCGCGGCGGCGGCGGCCCCGTTCTTCCCCTCGATCGAGATCGTGGAGGCCCACCACGAGACGAAGATCGATTCTCCCAGCGGGACGGCGGTGCGCACCGCGGAGCTCATCGCGGCGGCGCGGGCCGATGTCGGCCCCGTCGAGTCTCCCCACGTCGACCAGCGGGCGCGCGGACAGCGAGTCGCGTCCGTCCCCATCCACTCGTTGCGCCGCCCGGGTGTCGTCGCCCGCCAAGAGACGGTGCTCTCGGGGGCGGGGGAGTCGCTGACGATCGTCCACGACACGATCGAGCCCGCCAAGGCCTACGCTCCCGGCATCCGGATCGCCCTGGCCGCGGCTCGCGACGCGCGCGGCGTGCACGTCGGCCTCGACAGCTTCATCGACATCGGTGTGCGGACGCGTCCTCTCGCGCCCGAGGCTCCGATCGCCGACGGCGACGTGTCGGGCCAGGTGGCGGGCGTCACCAGCGCATGAGAGTGCGCGTCGCTGTCGCCGTCATGACGGTGCTGCTGCTGATGTACGTCGTGCTCGCGGGGCAGCGGGCCATCGTTCTGCTGACGAGCGGAGAGACCGTCGGCGTCGTGATGGGCGTGGCGCTGCTCGTGCTCCCGGCCGTGGCGATCTGGGCGATCGGCCGCGAACTGTGGTTCGGTGTGCGCGCTCAGCAGCTGGGGGAGCGGTTGGATGCCGAGGGCGGACTGCCCGACGAAGACCTCCCCGTGCGGCCGAGCGGACGCATCGAACGCGAAGACGGCGATGCGCTGTTCCCGCGCTACCGGGCGGACGTCGAGGAACATCCCGGCGACTGGCGCGCGCGCTATCGGCTGGGTCTCGCCTATGACGCGGCGGGCGACCGTCGGCGCGCGCGTGGTGCGATCCGCACGGCCATTCGTCTCGAGACGTCCGAGCGCCGCGCCGCCTGAGGGCGACGGCGAGGAGCACCGCTCTGCTGGCCCGAGGAGCTCGCTCCCGGTCCTTCTGCGCCCCGGGCCCGGGAGGGGAGGGGATCGCGAGCGTCCCGCCTCCCCTCCGTCCCCGTCAGGCGGCGTCGTGCGCCGGCACGGCGGAGGCGACGGCCTCTTCGACCGTGCGGTGCGAGAAGGTGAACCCGCTGTCCTCGAGGGCTGTCGGGCGAACGTCGGCGTCGGAGGTGAGCAGCGCCTCGGTGGCGTCGGCACCGAGGGCGAGCTTCACGCCCCAGATCGGCGCGCGCACGAGGTAGGGACGATTCATGCGGCGGGCGAGGGCGAAACCGAGGTCGTTCGCGGTCGCTCGCGTGGGACCGGTGAGGTTGACGGGTCCCGACAGATCGGAATCGATGACGTGTCGGATCGCGCGCACCTCGTCGTCGAGCGAGATCCACGGCCACACCTGGGTGCCGCGGCCGATCGGGCCCGAGATGCCGAGCTTGGTCAGCAGGAGGAGGGGCTTGAGCACTCCCTGCTCGTGAACGACGGGGGCGGTGCGCAGCATCGCCACCCGCGCCGCATCTCCGGCGGCTCGTGCTTCGCGCTCCCAATCGACGCAGATGTCGGCCAGCAGCCCCGTGCCCCTCTTCGAGGTCTCGGTCAGGACGGCACCGGGCTGCGAACCGTAGAAGCCGGTCGCGCTCGCGTTCACGAGGGCCGGGGCGTCAGCGCCCAGCGAGCGGACCGCGGTGGCGAGGGTACGCGTCGGGGTGATCCGCGACCACAGCAGAGTGCTCTTGTACGAGGGGGTCCAGGGGAAGTGCCCGATCGATGCGCCGTTCAGGCACACCACCGCGTCGGCACCGGCGATCACGTCGGGGTCGAGCGGGGCGGCATCCTGCAGCCACTGCACCTCGTGCGGGGCGGTCGGCTCGTGGCGCACCAGGGAGGTGACTTCGACGCCGTCGCGGCGCAGCGAGTCGAGTAGGGCCGAGCCGATGAGGCCCGACGCGCCGGCAAGGACGACGCGTCGGGCCGGAGTCTCAGGCAAGCGTGGCCTCGAGGGTGATGTCGATACCCGTGAGCGCCTGCGAGACGGGGCAGTTCGCCTTGGCATCGGCGGCGATCTTCTGGAACGTCTCGTCGTCGAGGCCGGGCACGACCGCCTTGACCGTGAGGTGGCTGCCGGTGATGCCGGTGCCGGGCTTGAAGCTGATCGACGCGGTCGCGTCGACCGACTCGGGCGGGGTGCCGTTGTCGGCGAGGGCGTTCGAGAGCGCCATGCTGAAGCACGACGAGTGGGCACCCGCGAGCAGTTCCTCGGGGGTGGTGACCGAGCTCGACCCTTCGCTGCGGGCCTTCCAGTTCACATCGAATGTGCCGATGCCCGAGGAGGTGAACGTGACCTCACCCGATCCCTCGAACAGGCTGCCCTTCCAGGCGGTGGTGGCTTCGCTCGTGACGGCCATGGGAACCTCCGTTGTCTCGGCGCGGTCGGGGCGACCGCGACGCGGCCAGCCTACTGAGCGCGGATGACACTCTTCGGGTCTTGACAGGCCTTTACTCGACGACGCTCAGACGGCGGCGGGGCCGCGGCGTCCGACGAGTCCGGCGCGCTGCAGAACGAGGTAGAGCTGGCATCCGAGGCACAGCCCGAAGACCGCGTTGAGGAACGCCGCGACGAACGCCATGGCCGCCGCGATCGGGAGCGCCCAAGGCACCCCGGCGAGGTGGAGGAGCAGTCCGGCCGCGGTGACGAAGAGCCCCACGCCCTGCGCGAAGCGCGGCGGACGCGGGTCTTCGAACTCGGTCGGGGGTGCGAGGCGGGGCTGCACGACCCGTCGGTAGAGCACCGCCCACGGCGCGGTACGCGGAGAGGCGACGCCCCAGACGAACAGCAGCGCGATCACGAGCACCAGGACGAAGCCCGGGTCCGCGACGCGGTCCAGGAGGGGCAGCTGCTGCACGGCCCAGCCTTCGGGAGAGAAGGTCGCGTCCGCCAGCGGTTGGTAGGCGAACCACCCGTAGGCGCTGCGCCGCGTCGAGATGCCGATCAGGCTGAGGACGGTCGCCACGAGCAGGAGGACGGCAGTGAGGGATGCCGCGAAGCGCGGGCCGCGGGCATCGATGCGCGAGGGGTCAGGCACGGGTGGGCTCCTTCTGCAGGCGGGTCAGCTCGCTCTCGACCGCGGCGCGTTCGAGAGTGCCCCCGAAGCGGGTGCGGATCACTCCGCGCCGGTCGAGGACGAGGGTGGTGGGGGTCTGCAGCACGCGGAAGTGCTGAGCGAGGTCGGGCCGATGGGTGAGGTCGACGTCGACGTAGCTGACGCCCTCGCGGGAGTCGGCGATCTGCGAGAGCACGCGGCGCACCCCGGGGCAGCGGGAGCAGATCTCCGTGCTGAACTGCACGAGGGTCGCCTCGGGCCCGAGACGCTCGGCGCCGAGCAGGGCGGGATCGACCGCGTCGACCGAGTCGATGGTGCGCGCGCGGCCCTGGCGGCGCCGGAACACGAGACCGCCGATCGTCGTCAGGCCGACGAGCGCCCCGGCGGCCAGGAGAGCGAAAGTCACGTCCACGACCGCCAACGCTAACGCGCGGGAGCGGGGGGAGGGCCGATGAGTCCTTCCGTGACGAGCCTCCTCCCCACGGCGTGAGCGTGCCGCCATCGTCCACCGTCGTCGCCCCGCGGCTGCCCGTCGGAAGCCCGCCCCGGGTATCGTGAAGGCCGTGACCGCCGACATCCCCACGCCCTACGAAGACCTTCTCCGCGACGTGCTCGAGACGGGCGTGCACAAGTCCGATCGCACCGGAACGGGAACCACGAGCGTGTTCGGGCGCCAGATCCGCTTCGACCTCGCCGAGGGGTTCCCTCTCATCACGACCAAGCGCGTGCACCTGAAGTCGATCGTGTACGAATTGCTGTGGTTCCTGCGCGGCGAGTCGAACGTGTCATGGCTGAAGGACAACGGCGTCACGATCTGGGACGAGTGGGCCGACGCCGACGGCGAGCTCGGCCCCGTGTACGGCGTGCAGTGGCGCTCGTGGCCCACCGCCGACGGCGGCACGATCGATCAGATCTCGCAGGTGATCGAGCAGATCCGACGCGACCCCGACTCGCGCCGGCTCATCGTGTCGGCCTGGAACCCGGCCGACATCCCCGACATGGCGCTGGCTCCCTGTCACGCCCTGTTCCAGTTCTACGTCGCCGACGGCAAGCTGTCGTGCCAGCTCTACCAGCGCAGCGCCGACATGTTCCTCGGGGTGCCGTTCAACATTGCCTCCTACGCGCTGCTGACCCTGATGGTGGCGCAGCAGACCGGGCTCGAGCCCGGAGAGTTCGTCTGGACCGGCGGCGACTGCCACGTCTACGACAACCACCGCGAGCAGGTCGCCGAGCAGCTCACGCGCGACCCCTACCCGTACCCGACGCTGCGCTTCGCCCGCACGCCCGCGTCGATCTTCGACTACGACTACGACGACATCGTGGTCGAGGACTATCAGCACCACCCGGCGATCCGCGGCGCCGTCGCGGTATGACCACGGTCGGTCTCGTCTGGGCCCAGGCGCACGACGGCGTGATCGGCGCCGACGGCGGGATGCCGTGGCACGTGCCCGAAGACATGGCCCACTTCCGCGAGGTCACGGGATCGGCCGAGGTCGTCATGGGTCGTCGCACCTGGGAGTCGCTTCCGCCGCGATTCCGCCCTCTGCCGGGGCGGCGCAACATCGTCGTGACGCGCTCCGCCGACTGGGCCGACGACGGTGCCGAGCGCGCCGGATCGATCGACGAGGCCCTGGACCTCACCACGGGCGAGGAAGTCTGGGTGATCGGCGGGGGGATGCTCTACGCCGCCGCGATCGACCGCGCCGATCTGCTCGAGGTCACCCGCCTCGACGTCGACGTCGAGGGCGATACGCGCGCGCCCTCGACCGAGGGGTGGCACCGGGTCGCGGCCGACCCCGAAGAGGGGTGGCACACCTCGCGCAGCGGCATCCGGTATCGCTTCGAGACCTATCGCCGATCGGGGGAGTGACATGGCCACCGCACTCGTCACGGGCGCCAGTTCCGGCCTCGGCGCAGAGTTCGCCCGGCAGCTCGCCGTGCGAGGAGCGGGGCTCGTGCTCGTGGCGCGCGATCGCGCGGCGCTCGACGAGGTCGCCGCGGGGATCCGCGCGGCGCACGACGTCGAGGTCGAGGTTCTCGTCGCCGATCTGCTCGACGCCGACGCGCTCGCCGTCGTCGAGGAGCGACTGGCCGCGGGCGGCGTGGACGTGCTCGTCAACAACGCGGGCTTCGGCCTCGACCTCGCCTTCGAGAAGAACGCCGTCGACGACGAAGTGCGTCACCTGCGTCTGCACGTCGAAGCGGCGATGAGGCTGATGCACGCAGCGCTCCCCGCGATGCTCGAGCGGGGGAGCGGGCGCATCGTCAACGTCGCCTCGGTGGCGGGGTTCGTCCCACGCGGCACCTACGGCGCGGTGAAGGGGTGGCTCATCTCCTTCAGTCGCTGGGCGAACGTCGCCTACCGCGCGCGCGGGGTCACGGCGACGGCGGTCTGCCCCGGTTTCGTGCACACCGACTTCCATGAGCGCCTGGGTCTGCCGCCGGGGCAGGAGGGCGTGCCGAACGGCCTGTGGCTCGACGCCGCGACCGTCGTGCGCGAGGGGCTGCGCGACGCGGCTCGCGGGCGATCCGTCTCGATCCCGTCGTGGCGCTACAAGGTGATCGTCGCCGCATCTCGGCTGCTGCCCGACGCGGTGGTGGTCGCCGCGGCGTCGCGCGGGCGCTGACCGCTCGAGCGCGAGCGGCTCAGCGGAAGCGGCCGAGCCGGATCCCGGCGAGGGCGAGCGCGCCGATCGTCTCGCCGTCCGTGATCGTGCCGTCGGCGACCAGTGCGAGTGCCTCGGCGAAGGGCACCCAACGGACCGCGTCGATCCCCTCCTCGGACTGCGACTGCGTGGCATCCGTCATCTGCAGCCCTCTCGCGAGGAAGACGTGCTCGGGGGCGTCGGCGATGCCGTTGAGGGCGTTCATCCGGCCGAGGGGGATCCACTCGGATGCCGTGACCCCGGTCTCTTCGAGCAGCTCGCGCTGCGCGGCCACCAGGGGATCCTCGCCGTCGGAACCGCCCGCGGGGACCTCGAGCGAACGTCCCGTCGTGTACCGCTCCAGCTCGACGAAGCACACGCGATCCTGGTCGTCGAGGGCTACAACGAAGACCGCCGGATGCTGCATCCGCACCACGCCGTAGATGCCGTCGCCATGAGGACCTGTCACCTCGTCTTCGCGCACGTGGATCCAGCGATTCTCGTAGACGGTGCGCGATGCGCGGGTGGTCCAGGCCATGACGCCACCCTAGGACGCGGGCCATGTCACGCGATGTTCACCGGGGCGGTGGACGGCGCCGCGGGCGGCGCGTCGTGAACCGATATCCTGGGCACATGACGCACTCCGGCAATCCCTTCGGTCAGGTGCTCGTCGCGCTCATCACCCCGATGACCGCCGACGGCGAAGTCGATTGGCCCGCCACCGAGAAGCACATCGACGACGTCATCACCGCCGGAGCCGACGGCATCGTCGTCACCGGCACCACGGGTGAGACCTCGACCCTCACCGACCCCGAGAAGCTGCGTCTCGTCGAGGTCGGCAAGAGCGTCTCCGCCGGCCGCGCGAAGATCATCACCGGCGGTGGCTCGAACGAGACCGCGCACGCCATCGAGCTGTACAAGGCGAGCGAGAAGGCCGGCGCCGACGGCATCATGATCGTCACGCCGTACTACAACAAGCCCACGCAGGCCGGCATCCTGACGCACTTCCGTCTCGTCGCCGACGCGACCGACCTCCCGGTGATCCTCTACGACATCCCCGGCCGCACCGGCGTGCCGATCAAGTACGAGACGATCCTGCGCCTGGCCAAGCACCCCAACATCCTCGCGATCAAAGACGCCAAGGGCGACTTCAGCGAGGTCAGCCGCGTGCTCAACCAGACCGACCTGCTGTACTTCTCCGGCGACGACGCGAACGTGCTGCCGCACCTGTCGATCGGGGCGTCCGGCCTCATCGGCGTCACCGCGAACATCGCCGCCGCGCCCTATCGCACGATTGTGGATGCCGTGAACTCCGGCGACCTGGCCTCGGCCACCGCCGCGCACAAGGGCCTCGAGCCGCTCGTCCGCGCCGTGATGACCCACGTGCCCGGCACCGTCGCCGCGAAGTACATCCTGCACGGCCTCGGCCGCATCGGCAGCCCTCGCGTCCGCCTGCCCCTGGTGGGGCCGGAGGAGTGGGAGGCCGCCGTCATCGAAGACGAACTGGCCCTCGTGAAGAACGTGGCCGGCGCCGACTTCTCCAACTTCCGCCCCGACCGCAACGCGGCCGCCGGCGGTGCCCTGCCGAAGGTGCACGGCACCACGAGATAAGCATCGGCGTCCGCCGAACCGCGGCCAGGGACGTCACACAGAGGGATGCCGCGAGGCGGCATCCGAGGAGGCTCATATGCCCGCTACCCCGTTCGACCCGCCCGCGCTCGCCGCGGGCACTCTCCGCGTCATCCCGCTCGGCGGTCTGGGCGAAGTCGGTCGCAACATGACCGTCTTCGAGTACGAGGGGAAACTGCTCGTCGTCGACTGCGGCGTGCTGTTCCCCGAGGAGCACCAGCCGGGCGTCGACCTGATCCTGCCCGACTTCGAGCCCATCACGCACCGCCTCGACGACATCGTCGGCGTCGTTCTCACGCACGGTCACGAAGACCACATCGGCGCGGTGCCCTACCTGCTCAAGCTCAAGAGCGACATCCCCCTCATCGGCTCGGGCCTCACGCTCGCCCTCATCGAGGCCAAGCTCAAAGAGCACCGCATCCGCCCGTACACGCTGACGGTGGAGGAGGGGCAGCTCGAGAAGGTCGGTCCCTTCGACCTCGAGTTCGTGGCGGTCAACCACTCCATCCCCGACGCCCTCGCCGTCGCGATCCGCACGCCCGCCGGGCTGGTGCTCGCCACCGGCGACTTCAAGATGGACCAGCTGCCGCTGGACGGCCGCATCACCGACCTCCGCGCGTTCGCGCGCCTCGGCGAAGAGGGAGTCGATCTGTTCCTGGTCGACTCCACCAACGCCGACGTCCCCGGCTTCACCCCCACCGAGCGGGCTATCGGCCCCGTGCTCGACCAGGTGATCGCCAAGGCACCGCGCCGCGTGGTGGTCGCGAGCTTCTCGAGCCACGTGCACCGCGTGCAGCAGGTGCTCGATGCCGCTCACGCGAACGGCCGCCGCGTCGCGCTCCTCGGGCGCAGCATGGTGCGCAACATGGGTATCGCCGCCGACCTCGGTTACCTCAACGTGCCCGACGGCGTGCTGATCGACTACAAGAAGGCGCGCGACCTGCCGGATGACCAGATCGTCTACATGTCGACCGGTTCGCAGGGAGAGCCGATGGCGGTGCTCAGTCGCATGGCCAACCTCGACCACGCGATCGAACCGGGCGAGGGCGACACCATCATCCTGGCATCCAGCCAGATCCCCGGGAACGAGAACGCGATCTACCGCGTGATCGACGGACTCACCAAGCTCGGCGCCACCGTGGTCCACAAGGGAAACGCAAAGGTGCACGTCTCGGGTCACGCCGCGGCCGGCGAGCTGCTGTACTGCTACAACATCCTCAAGCCGAAGAACGTCCTCCCCGTACACGGTGAGTACCGCCACCTCATGGCCAACGCCAAGCTCGCGCGCGAGACCGGCATCCCCGAGGAGAACACGATTCTCGGCGAGAACGGCACGGTCGTCGACCTGCGCGACGGCGTCGCCAAGGTCGTCGGTCAGGTGGACATCGGCTTCGTCTACGTCGACGGCTCGTCGGTGGGCGAGATCACGGATGCCGACCTGAAGGACCGCCGGATCCTCGGGGAAGAGGGCTTCATCTCGGTCATCGTCGTCGTGGACTCGGCGACCGGAAAGATCGTGTCCGGACCCGACATCCACGCGCGCGGTGTCGCCGAGGACGACAAGGTCTTCGACAGCGTCAAGCCGAAGATCGCGGCAGCTCTCACCGAGGCCGCGAAGTCGGGGGTGCGCGACAACCACGCCCTCTCGCAGGTGGTGCGCCGAACGATCGGCCGCTGGGTCAATCAGTCGCTGCGTCGTCGGCCCATGATCGTGCCGATGGTCATCGAGGCCTGACCCTCACGAAGCGCCGCGGGCTCGCCCGCGGCGCTTCGTCGTACCCGCCCGCGCGCGGCGGGCGCTCGCTATCATGCGGGCATGCCCGGTCTCCCGATTCGTGCGGCGCTCCCCTCGGACGGTGCCTTCCTCGCCGATATGACGGTCGAGGCGGCCACGTGGCGGGCCGGCGTCTCGCGACCACGGCACGAGATCGTCAGCAGTCCCGAGCATCGCCGCTACATCGCGGGGTGGATGCGTCCGGGCGACGCGGGCTTCGTCGCGGAGTCGCCGACGGGCGAGCCCGTGGGGGCGGCCTGGTACCGGATGCTCCCTCGCGACGAGCCCGGATTCGGGTGGATCGGGACGGGGGTGCCGGAGCTCATCATCGGCGTGCGTCCGCTCTGGCGGGCGCACGGCACCGGTCGGGCTCTGCTGCAGCGCCTGGTCGACCACGCCCGGGGTCAGGGGTACGCACGGATCAGTCTGAGCGTCGAGCGTGACAACTACGCGGTGTCGCTCTACCGGTCGGAGGGCTTCGCCGTCGTCCGCAAGGGGATGGGTCGCGACGTCATGGTCAAGCGCCTGGCCTGAAGTCCGCGTCGGTACGCCCGAATGTCGGAGGTGCGGCCTACCGTGGAGGAATGCCTCGTACCTCGTCACCGTCCGGCGGCCGCGCTCCCGCCAAGGGGTCGTCGCGCGCGAAGGCCGCGGCGCCCGCGTCGAAGCGCGCCGCCCCCGCGCCCAAGCGCTACGTCGACGAGCCCGAGAAGCCCGCCGCGGCCGTCCGCGCGTGGATGGCGGTGGCCCACGGTGTGGGCGGCATGTTCCGCGCCTTCGGCCCCGAGAACCTCGAGCGCGACCAGCGACGCGACGGCTTTCCGTTCTTCCTCGTGGTGCTCGCCGCTCTGGGCGCGGTGGTCGAGTGGTTCTTCATCGGAACGGATGCCGCTGCGCTGATCAGTGCGTACAGCTTCGGTGGACTGGTGGGCCGGGTCGCCTTCGTCCTTCCGGTGCTCCTCCTCCTTCTGGCGGGGTGGCTCTTCCGGCATCCGGCCTCCGTGCATGACAACGGGCGTGTGGGCATCGGCTTCGCGCTGTTCATCGTGACGGTGGCGGGTTTCTGCCACGTCGCGGGCGGTCGTCCTGCGCCGAACGTCGGCGGACTGCCCGCGCTCAGCCCCGCCGGTGGTCTCGCGGGGTGGATCATCGGCGAGCCCCTCGCCCTGGTCCTCACGAACATCGGGGCGTACATCGCCCTCTCCCTGCTCGCGGCGCTGAGCATTCTCATCCTCACCAAGACCCCGCCGAACCGCATCGGTCGCCGCCTCGGCGACCTCTACGCGTGGATGTTCGGGGCCGAGCGCGCAGAGCGCGACGAGACGGCGGCGACCCAGGTGCTGCCCGCGGACGGCTCCGACGACGAACCCGCCGAGAAGTCGTTGCCCTGGTGGAGGCGAAACAAGACGGGTCGTGAAGAAGAGACCGACGGCTCGCTCGGGTCGAACGACCTCACAGAGCTGCTGTCGCCCGGAACGACCCAGGGCGGCTTCGAGTCCGCCGTCGTCGCGCCCGAGACCACGACGCGCCCGACCACGCCGCCGCTGCCTCCGGCACCCGACGCCCTGACCGAGGTGTTCGCCCCCACGGCTCTCGCCGGTGCCGCGGCGGGCCGTGGCCTGCAGGACGACTCTCCCCTCGAGGACGCCGTCGACGACGACCTCCCCGGGATCTCTGGTCTCGGCGGCGACCACGCCGGCGCGCCCCCGGCGGCGAACTACCGTCTCCCCGCGGTGACCGCCCTCGCCGCGGGAACGCCGCCCAAGGCGCGTTCCGCTGCGAACGACGCCGTCGTCAAGGCCATCGAGAGCGTCATGGAGCAGTTCAAGGTCGACGCGCGCGTCACCGGGTTCTCCCGTGGTCCGACGGTCACCCAGTACGAGATCGAGGTGGGCCCGGGTGTCAAGGTCGAGCGCATCACCGCCCTGACCAACAACATCGCCTACGCCGTCGCCTCGAACGAGGTCCGCATCCTCGCGCCGATTCCGGGCAAGAGCGCGATCGGTGTCGAGATCCCGAACGCCGACCGCGAGATCGTCACCCTCGGCGACATCCTCCGCTCGGACGCGGCGACTTCGTCCACGCACCCCATGACGATCGGCGTCGGCAAGGACGTCGGTGGCGGGTTCGTCGTCGCCAACCTGGCGAAGATGCCCCACCTCCTGGTGGCGGGCTCGACCGGCTCCGGAAAGTCGAGCTTCGTGAACTCGATGATCACGAGCCTGCTCATGCGAGCGAAGCCGTCCGACGTGCGCATGGTGCTGATCGACCCGAAGCGCGTCGAACTCACGTCGTACGCCGGGGTGCCGCACCTCATCACCCCCATCATCACGAACCCCAAGAAGGCGGCCGAGGCGCTGCAGTGGGTCGTGAAAGAGATGGACATGCGGTACGACGACCTCGCGTCGTTCGGCTTCCGCCACATCGACGACTTCAACCGCGCCGTGGTCGCCGGCGAGATCCAGTTGCCGGCCGGCAGCGAGCGGGTGCTCAAGCCGTATCCCTATCTCCTCGTCGTCGTCGACGAGCTCGCCGACCTCATGATGGTGGCCCCGCGCGACGTCGAGGACTCGATCGTGCGCATCACGCAGCTCGCCCGCGCGAGCGGTATCCACCTCGTCCTCGCCACGCAGCGCCCGTCGGTCGACGTCGTGACGGGCCTCATCAAGGCCAACGTGCCTTCGCGCCTGGCGTTCGCGGTGACGAGCGTCACCGACTCGCGCGTCATCCTCGATCAGCCCGGTGCCGACCGGCTCATCGGGCAGGGCGACGGGCTCTTCCTGCCGATGGGGGCCTCGAAGGCCCTGCGTGTCCAGGGTGCGTGGGTCAGCGAGCAAGAGATCGAGAAGGTCGTCGCGCACGTCACCCAGCAGGCGCGTCCCGAGTACCGCTCCGACGTGCAGGCCGCTGCCGAGAAGAAAGAGATCGACGCCGACATCGGTGACGACCTCGAGTTGCTTCTCGCCGCCGCCGAGCTCGTCGTGTCGACCCAGTTCGGCTCGACCTCGATGCTGCAGCGCAAGCTGCGCGTCGGTTTCGCTAAGGCCGGTCGCCTCATGGACCTGCTGGAATCGCGAGAGATCGTCGGACCGTCCGAGGGCTCGAAGGCGCGCGACGTCATGGTGACGAACGAGCAGCTCCCTGCCGTGCTCGCTCGACTCCGTGGCGACGACGCGCCACCGGCCCCTGCACCCGACGTCGACGACCGCTACGGCGCCGACCCGATCGAGGCGCAGTTCGAGGGCCTCCCGGTCGTGAACGCCGACGATGACGAGGGCTCCGAAGACGCCTGGCAGCTGACGGGTCGCGACTGATGGCCGTTCACCCTCAGCTGCCCAACGCGATCACCATCGCGCGCATCGTCTGCGCGCCGATCTTCCTCGGGCTTCTCCTCGCGGATGCGGGTGCCGACGGCGGGCTGCGCTGGGCTGCGGCGTTTCTCTTCATCGTGGCGATCGCCACCGATGGCGTCGACGGGCACATCGCCCGCAAATACGAGATCGTCAGCGATCTGGGGAAGCTGCTGGATCCCATCGCCGACAAGGCCCTGACAGGGCTCGCGTTCGTCGGGCTGTCGATCCTCGGCGAGCTTCCGTGGTGGGTCACGATCGTCGTCCTCGTGCGCGAGATCGGGATCACCGTCTACCGCTTCCTCGTGGTCAGTGATCACGTGCTGGCCGCCGCCTGGATGGGCAAGCTCAAGACCGTGTTCCAGGCCGTCGCCCTGTCGATCGCGCTCATCCCGTTCGCGGTCCTGTCCGACGCCGCAGTTTGGCAGTCCACCGTGTGGTGGGCGGGCGTGATCACGATGACGATCGCCGTCGTCCTCACGATCGCCTCGGGGATCGACTACATCGTCACCGAGGTGCGCGCGGCACGGAAGACGCGGGGATCCCGATGATCGACGGCATCCCCGACGATCTCGACGAGACGCTCGTCCGGACACCGCGAGAGAGCGCCGCTCTCCTGCTGGAGCGTCTGGGTGAGCTGGGGTGGACGATCGGCGTCGCCGAGTCTCTGACCGGCGGGCTGGTGGTGTCGTCTCTCGTCGATGTCCCCGGGGCCTCTCGAGCTGTCCGCGGGGGAGTGGTGGCGTACGCGACCGATCTCAAGCACGGACTGCTCGGCGTCGATCAGACGCTGCTCGATGCGCACGGAGCCGTGCACCCCCGCGTCGCGCGACAGATGGCCCGTGGAGTGCGTGACGTCCTCGGTCGCGACGGGGTTCCGACCGATGTGGGGATCGCCACCACGGGAGTCGCGGGACCCGACGAACAGGACGGGCAGCCCGTCGGCACCGTGCACATCGCCGTGTCCACTCCCCTCGGAACGCGCGTGGACTCTCTCGTCATCGCCGGTGACCGCGAACGCATCCGCCGTGAGACCGCGCACCTCGCCATCCGACGGGCGCTGGCTGCGCTCTGATGTGCCTCTTCGGAGGACATCGCGAAAAACGGGAACAAATGATCGCACATCCCGGTTTCGAGTATCGATTCCCATCCGGTGCACAGCGCGCGGCATTAGGGTGACCGTAGAAGGTGTTTCACAGTCGTCCACAAAGGGCGGCGACGGAATCAGCAGTGAGGAGGGCCCCCAAATGATCCTGGTTCGTCAAGAGATCGGCGAAGTCCTGCGTGACCTCCGCCAGCAGAAGGGGCGCACCCTCCGCCAGGTTGCCAGTCGCGCGAGCGTCGCTCTCGGCTACCTCAGCGAGGTCGAACGCGGGCAGAAAGAGGCGTCGAGCGAGATTCTCGCCTCTGTCGCCGAAGCCCTCGACGTCCCCATCTCGACGATCATGCGCGAGGTCGGCGACCGACTCTCGGTCCTCGAGGGCCTGCAGACCTTCCCTGACGTCGTGCCTGACGAGCTCGTGGCGTCTGTCGAGCCCGAGCTCTCGCTTCGCTGATCGCCGCGGTTCATGCGGCGTAGCGAGTTCGATCGTGCCGTCGACGACGAGTTCGGGCCGCGCGGCGGTTCCCTCCTGACGGATCTCGTGCTGTCTGCCGTGGGCGGACGCACGAGTATCGACGCCCTCGCGGCGGGTGTCGACCCACGCGACGTGTGGCTCGCGCTGTGCGAAGAGACCGACGTCCCGGCGAACCGTCGCTACGGCGTCGGCCGCCTGGAGCCGCGCCGGTCGTAACGTCCGCGCGTTGCGCGGTGACGCGAAGTGTTTCGGTCGTCGCGCCGTTCTGCTCGGCGTGTCATCGAATCTACGTTCGATTCGGGCGTAGGCTCCTTCACATCAGAGCTTGTTGCTCGTTCATCCCCATTCGGGGGCTCCTCCCGCGTCAATGTCGGAGGCCCTCCCTAACGTGGAAGACGTCGAACGACACTCTGAACGCCTTGTCGGGCACGACCACCGTCGGTGGGAGGCGCGACAGCCTATAGGCGACCGGAACGCGAGAAGAAAGAAGACGTCATGCCCTCACCCGCAGAGCGCGAAAAGGCCCTCGAGTCCGCGCTGGCTCAGATCGATCGGCAGTTCGGAAAGGGCTCGGTCATGCGACTGGGCAGCGACGACCGTGCGCCCATCGAGACCATCCCCACCGGCTCCGTCGCGCTCGACGTCGCCCTCGGCATCGGCGGTCTGCCTCGCGGCCGCATCATCGAGATCTACGGCCCGGAGTCGTCCGGAAAGACGACCCTCACGCTTCACGCCATCGCCAACGCACAGCGCGCCGGTGGTATCGCGGCGTTCATCGACGCTGAGCACGCTCTCGACCCCGAGTACGCGAAGAAGCTCGGCGTCGACATCGACGCTCTCCTCGTGTCCCAGCCCGACACCGGCGAGCAGGCCCTCGAGATCGCCGACATGCTGATCCGCTCCGGCGCGATCGACCTCGTGGTCATCGACTCGGTCGCCGCCCTCGTCCCCGAGGCCGAGATCAAGGGTGAGATGGGCGATTCGCACGTCGGCCTCCAGGCCCGCCTCATGTCGCAGGCGCTGCGAAAGCTGACCGGTGGGTTGAACACCACGAAGACCACCGCGATCTTCATCAACCAGTTGCGCGAGAAGATCGGCGTCTTCTTCGGTTCCCCCGAGACCACGGCCGGTGGAAAGGCGCTCAAGTTCTACGCGTCTGTGCGCCTCGACATCCGTCGCATCGAGACGCTGAAGGACGGCACCGAGGCCGTGGGTAACCGCACGCGTGTCAAGGTCGTCAAGAACAAGATGGCCCCGCCCTTCAAGCAGGCGGAATTCGACATCCTCTACGGTGTCGGCATCTCGCGCGAAGGAAGCCTCATCGACTTCGGCGTCGAGCACGCCATCGTCAAGAAGTCGGGTGCCTGGTACACCTACGAGGGCGAACAGCTCGGACAGGGCAAAGAGAACGCCCGCAACTTCCTCATCAAGAATCCCGACATCGCCGAAGAGATCGAGTCCAAGATCAAGACCAAGATGGGCATCGGCGGAGCGCCCGCCGTCGCTTCGGCGGCGGACGACGAGTTGGCCGCGCGTCGCCCGGCCTGATGATCGACGAAACCTGGGGCTCTGGTCGTCGTCCTTTTGGGGACGCGGGCGACGATCAGGGCCGCGGCCAGGGGGCCGACGGAGTCGAACGCTCCGGTGAGCCGCAGATTCCGGGCCTCCGTGAGGGGGCGTCGACGGGTTCCAGCACGCTCCACGCTCTCGAAGAGGTGGATCTCGCTCCGGTCATCCCGCTCTTCGGATCCTCGCCTCGTGCGGATCGCGCACACCCTTCTCGTCGCGGTGCCGCCCACGATGGCGCCGCAACGGGTTCGATCAGCGGCGACATCGACGAGCGACCGTCGTCGGTGAGTCGTCCGCGACTCTCCGTCGTGGGTGATCCTGACGGGGGCCTCGAGTCGTCCCCCGACCGAGCGGACGCCCCCGACCGAGCGGAAGCTCGTGAACGGGCAGAAGCGGTGCTCCTGCGAAAGCTGCGTTCGCGATCTCTGTCGCTCGCGGAGGCCCGCACGGTGATCCGCGGAGTCGACGACGCCGACGATGCGATTGCGGATGAGCTCATCGATCATTTCGTGGACCTCGGGTATCTCGACGACGCGGCGTTCGCTGAGCAACTCGCCATGTCCGCGGTCGAGCGCAAGGGCGAGGGGCGGCGGGCCGTCGCGGAGACGCTGCGTAAGCGGGGGATTCCGCGCGACATCGCCGAAGCGGCTCTCGCCGAGCTGCCCGACGACGACGCAGAGAGAGCGCTCGAGTTCGCCCGGTCCAAGGTTCGGGGCGTCGACGGCGCAGAGTACGACGCCGCTCTCCGCAGACTCGCCGGCCAGTTGGCGCGTCGCGGATACCCGTCGTCGGTGGCTCTCACCGCTGCACGCACGGCCCTCGAAGAGGCGGGGATCGGACGAAGCCGCTCTTTCGGTCGTCCGTCGTCGGGTGTGAGGTTCACGCCGGATCGGTGACATCGGCGAGCCGCGCCGCGGCGCGCGGACGGGTGCGCGCCCGCGGCAGCAGGCGTGTCCTCACTGCCGTTCGCGTGTGGGGCAGCGTGACCACGCCCCGCGGGCGTGTCCTCACTGCGGTCCGCGTGCGCGGCAGCGTGACCCCGCTGCCCTCGACGTCGACGTCAGCGTCGTGTGTCGAACGATCGCTTGCCTGAGCGGCACCCCGCTCGTCGGCCGCCCCACCGGCCGCACCTCGTCAGCAGCCTCATTCCGCCTCGACCGCTCACGTGCCGCGTGGAGCCATCGCGACCACGCGGCCGAGCGCCCGCCGGGTCGGCGCGCCGACTTTCATCCGCGCTTGGTAGACGTGCGACTCCACGGTGCGGATCGACAAGAAGAGGCGCGCGGCGATCTCACGATTCGTCAGACCCTCATCCGCGAGCAGAGCGATCTCGCGCTCGCGCGCGGTGAGGTCATCGATCGGAGCGTTCGGTGCCGGACGGACGGACGGAGGGCGTGCGCTCGTCGTCTCCGGAGAATCCGACGTCTCCCCGGTCGACCAGAGGGCGTGCAAGCGCAGCTCGTCGACGGGCAGCCCCTCTTCGTCGCTGGTCCGAGCCGCCGCGCGCCGCAGAGCCGTCACCGCGAGAGGAAGATCGGTCGCCGCGGCGAGCTGGACCAGCTCATCGACCTCGGTCTCCTCGGCCTCGCCCAGGGTGACCAGCCTGAAGAGGTCGCGTATGCGCAGCGCAGCGGCGTTCCGGCCACGGGAGAGCTCCGCGGTCGCGCGTGCCGCCCGTCGAGCCTCGTCGGTGTGCCCCTCCGCCGCGAGGACGGTGGTCTCGACGTAGAGGCGGCTGCGGACGAGCAGGGGCTCATTCTCTCCGCGGAGCCGGCCGAGGATCGCGCGCGCCTCGTCGGTCCGACCCGCGGTCGCCATTTCGTCGGCGATGCCCAGTTCGATCATGACGGCGTCCAGGTGCGCCACCGCAGAGGGCTCTCGAGACAGAGCCGTAGTGAGCTCCCTCTTCGACTCCGCCGGGTGCCCCGCCCCCGCGAAGGCGATGGCGGCGGCCGCCCCCGCGATCGTGAGATCGGCCGCTTCGCCTTCGCGCGCGGTCGTGCCCACCTCGCGTTCCAGGCGAGACCGGACGATCGATCCGTCCGCCCCGGCGATCTGGTGCGCGACGAGCATGGCCATGAGCGCGTCGAGCCGATCGCGAACGGTCACCCCGGAGGGCCGTTGTCTCGCGTCGAGCAGGAGCTCGACCCGGCGGAACAGCGCTTGCGCCACGCCCCATCTGCCGCGGAATGTCTCCGCTGTCCCGGCGGCGACCAGCGCCCGCAGGTGCGAGGCGGGCGAAGCGCCCGTCTCGGTGATCGCCGATGTGGCGATCTCAGCGGCACGCGCCCAATCCATGTCGGCGGTCGCGTGTCTTGCGTCGACGAGCGCGGCTTCGATCCGAGAATCCGCCTCGTTCTCTCCCTCGGGCTGATCGCCGGCGACGTCCCCGCGGGAACGGGCCGCGCGCGATCGAGCGAGCCGTCGACGCGCATCCGCTGAGCCGATCTCGGCATGAGCCTCCGTCGACAGGGTGGGCGTGGGTGTCGCGAGCTCCGCTTCGAGTCGGAGGGCCGGATCGTCCTGCGCGCGCAACCCCCGTGCGGCATGGGCGGCCGCGTGAGCGCTGTCACCGCGGTCATTCGCCTCTCGCGCGGCATCCAGTGCGACACGCGTTCGCAGATCGGGGGAGTAGCTCCGTTCTCCCGACGCATCGATTCCCAACCGGTGCCATCGCTCCGACAGCGAGACGGCGACGGTCGAACTCCACCACTCATCGGCTTCAGCCAGCATTCGCGCCCCCGCCGTGTCGACGAGCGCGTCGACGTGAGCTTCGCCGAGCTGCCGTTGGGCCTCGTGAGCGACGAGGTCGTTGACGGTGAGCCGCCGCTTGACCGACGTGTCGGCGTACAGGAGACCGCCGGCGATGAGGGCGGCGACGCTCTCGGCGTCGAAGAGCCGTGTCGCGACGGCGAGTTCGAGGTGAGGCAGGCGACGAATTCCGGCCAGACACTCGAGGTCGGCGTGAGAGAAATCTGCGACGTGTCGAGCGAGTGCGATGGCCAGCCTGCTGTCTCGGGCGATGACGCGCAGGTCCGTGAGGGGGTCGCGTCCCGCGCGCGCGGCGCTCGTCGACTCGATGATCAGCTGCCGGAGCAGCGTTCGCGACCCGTCCGCTCGCCAGACGATGCCCGCGCGGGTCGCGCTGTCGAGCAGCTCGGCATCCGGGAAGAGGTCGATCATGGCGAGGGCGTCGTCGTCGCTCAGCTCGGAGAGATCGATCCGGCGTGCGAGACCGTCGAGCCAGAGGTCGAGGACCGTGCGACGGACGACGGCGGAGTCATCGGGTCTGTCGATCGAGCGCGGCCGGGCCGTGCGCAAGCCGATGATCGCGGTGACGTGACGAGCGGCGATGCCCCGGGCGAGAGCCTGAGCCGACGCTACATCGAGGGAGTCGACGTCATCGACCACGATGATGCCCTTGACGGTGGCTGTGGTGGGGCCGTCGCGGAGCGACCGGAGGTCCGCGGAGCCCGAGGCATCGAAGGCCCCGAAGTCGACGGCGGACAGCGCGCACGACGTCCGCAGCTCGATCACGGGATGACCCTGTCGCTCGAGTTCGGCGGCGATCGTCCGCAGGAGGTAGCTCCGCCCGCTCCCGCGAGGCCCCGCAATCACCAGGGACGTGCCGCCCCGTGCTCGTTCCGCGAGTGTCGCGGCATCCCTATCCGCTCCGACGAGTCCGCTCGACCACCTCGTCGAACGTTCTTCCCCCATGTTCTTCTCCCCCCGGAGACCGCCCGCAGACCTCGCAGGCGGTGTTGAGTCCCCCAAACTACCGACACGAGGCGCACTCCCTGAGCCTCTTCGCGCATCCTTTAACACGTAATACGCCAAAAGCTGCGCGGTCGTTGTTCACGAGCATGACAACCATCCGGCGGTCTTCGCAAGGGCGGCGTTTAGACTTGCACGCATCATGACCACCCCCGTTTCGACCCCGACCCTGATCGCGCCGTCCGCTGCCGCGCAGGGCGCAGCAGGGCCCCGCACCTACGAAGTGCGCACCTTCGGGTGCCAGATGAACGTGCACGATTCCGAGCGTCTGTCGGGCTCCCTCGAGAGCGCCGGCTATGTCCGGGCCGATGCCGGCACCGAAGCCGATGTCGTCGTGATCAACACGTGCGCCGTGCGCGACAACGCCGCCGGAAAGCTGTACGGCACGCTCGGCCACCTCAAGTCGCGCAAGGATGCGCACGCGGGTATGCAGATCGCCGTCGGCGGCTGCTTGGCGCAGATGGACAAGGACGCCGTCCAGCAGAAGGCCCCCTGGGTCGACGTGGTGTTCGGCACGCACAACATGGGCTCGCTCCCCGGCATGCTCGAGCGTGCGCGTCATAACGGCGAGGCAGAGCTCGAGATCCTCGAGTCGCTCGAGATCTTCCCGTCCACCCTTCCGACGAAGCGCGACTCTGTCCACAGCGGGTGGGTCTCGATCTCGGTCGGCTGCAACAACACGTGCACGTTCTGCATCGTGCCGAGCCTTCGCGGCAAAGAGAAGGATCGCCGCCCCGGCGACATCCTGAACGAGATCCGCCTGCTCGTCGACGACGGGGCGATCGAGGTCACCCTTCTCGGTCAGAACGTCAATTCCTACGGCGTCGAGTTCGGCGACCGTCTCGCGTTCGGCAAGCTGCTGCGCGCCGCGGGTGAGATCGAGGGGCTCGAGCGCATCCGCTTCACGAGCCCCCACCCCGCCGCCTTCACCGACGACGTGATCGCCGCGATGGCCGAGACCCCGGCCGTCATGCCCCAGTTGCACATGCCGCTGCAGTCGGGCTCCGACCGCATTCTCAAGGCGATGCGCCGCTCGTACCGCAGCGAGAAGTTCCTCGGCATCCTCGACCGCGTGCGCGAGCGCATCCCGAACGCCGCGATCACCACCGACATCATCGTCGGCTTCCCCGGCGAGACCGAGGAGGACTTCCAAGAGACGCTGCGCGTCGTCGAGGCCTCCCGGTTCTCGAGCGCCTTCACGTTCCAGTACTCGATCCGCGAGGGCACTCCCGCGGCGACGATGGCCGACCAGGTGCCGAAGGCGGTCGTGCAGGAGCGCTACGAGCGCCTGACCGCCCTACAGGACCGGATCGCCGCGGAAGAGAACCAGAAGCAGCTCGGTCGCACCCTCGAGGTGCTCGTCTCCGCGGGCGAGGGCAAGAAAGACGTCGAGACGCACCGTCTCACCGGTCGCGCCGAAGACAACCGCCTCGTGCACTTCGAGCTGCCGGAGGGTTCGGCGGTGCCGCGCCCGGGCGACGTGGTCTCGGTCACCGTGACGCACGCGGCTCCCTTCCACCTTCTCGCCGATGCGCCCGACGGGGCCCCCCTGCGTATCCGCCGCACCCGCGCGGGTGACGCGTGGGACCGCTCGCAGGCGGAATCGTGCGGCGTGCCCGCACCGGCGGGCGAGGCCGGCGCTCCGCGCGCGGTCTCTCTCGGCCTGCCCACCCTCCGCGTCGGCGTGTGAGCGGCCCGGCCCTCTGGGCCGTCGTCGGCGCCACCGGCACCGGCAAGACGGGTCTGTCGCTCGACCTCGCCGAAGCACTGTCCGCCCAGGGTCGGCCTGCCGAGGTCGTGAACGCCGATGCGATGCAGCTGTACCGCGGTATGGATATCGGGACGGCGAAGCTCCCCGAGGGGGAGCGGCGCGGCATCCGGCACCATCTCTTCGACGCCCTCGCGGTGACCGACGAGGCCGCGGTGGCCTGGTATCAGGATGCCGCGCGCACGGCGATCCGCGAGATCCACGGTCGGGGGGCCGATGCCATCCTCGTCGGCGGGTCGGGCCTGTACGTCTCGAGCGTGCTGTGGGACTTCCGGTTCCCGCCGCGCGACGAGGCTCTGCGCACCGCGCTCGAACGCGAGCTCGACGAGCACGGACCGGGTGCGCTCTACGCGCGCCTGCGGGAGGAGGATCCGGATGCCGCGGAGCGCATCGATCCGCGCAACGGGCGTCGCGTCGTGCGGGCGCTCGAGGTGCTGGCCCAGGGCGGCGAGACGCACGGCGGTGCTCTTCCCGAGGCGCCGGAGTTCTGGCATCCGCAGACGCGGATCGTCGGCACCGCGATCGATCGCGAAGAGCTCGTCGGCCTCCTCGATGCCCGCGTCGAGCAGATGTGGGCCGCCGGCCTTGTCGCCGAGGTCGAGGCGCTCATCCCCGCCGGGATCGAGCGGGGCGTCACCGCCGGTCGCGCGATCGGGTACGCGCAGGCGCTGAAGCAGATCCGCGGCGACGTCACCCGCGACGAGGCCGTCGCCGAGACCCAGGCCCTCACGCGGCGCTACGCGCGTCGCCAGGTGTCGTGGTTCCGGCGCTACGCCGAAGCCGAATGGGTCGACGCGCGGACGGTGGATGCCGGCACCCTGGCATCCCGCTCGGAGGAACGCACATGACGGTCCAGATCCGTCCCTTCACGCTGGATGACGAAGACGCCGTCGTCGCCCTCTGGGAGCAAGCGGGTCTCACGCGCCCGTGGAACGACCCCCGCGCCGACATCCGGCGCAAGCTCACCGTGCAGCCGGAGCTGTTCCTCGTCGCGTTCGATGCGGACCTGGTGGTCGGCAGCGTCATGGCGGGCTACGACGGCCACCGTGGGTGGTTGTACTACCTCGCCACCGCCGCCTCGCACCGCGGGCAGGGGATCGGACGCGCTCTCGTGGCCGAAGCAGAACGGCTGCTCGAAGCGTTGGGCTGCCCCAAGGTGCAACTGATGGTGCGTCCCGACAACACCGGTGCCCGCGGCTTCTACGACGAGCTCGGGTACGAACCCTTCGACACCTGGGCGACCGGCCGCCGGCTCATCGTGGACGGCCCCGGAGGCCCCTCGTCTTCCGCCTGAGCGGCGTCGTCAGTCGCGCACGGTGATCCCGCGGTCCGCCGCGAGCAGGGGCGCGAGCTGCTGCAGCTGCAGCGACGAGATGGTGGCACCGCGGAGGGCGGAGATCCCCGCGAGCCCGTCGAGGTCGGCGCCGCGCAGGTCGACATGCTGCAACGTCGACTGCTCGACGATGAGCTGCGAGATCCGCGAGCCGGGGGCGGCGAAGCGGGTGAGCTTCGCCTGCCCGAGATCGAGCTCGTCGATCGTGCAGTCGGTGAACGCGACGTCCTGCAGATGGGCGCCGCGCAGGTTCACGAACCCGAGGCGGCAGTTGACGAAGTGCACGCCTTTCCACGTCGACTCGTAGGCCTCGACGGAGCCGGAGCGGGTGCCGTCGATCTCGAGGTCGCGCCAGCTGGCGCGCGCCGTGCGCAGGATCGGCACGTCCCAGCCGCTCCAGGCCGATTCCGCCACGGTCGCGTAGCGCAGCGAGACCTCGGCGGCGCGGACGCCGTCGACGCGGCAGAGCGCCAGGTCGGCGCTCTCGAGGTCGAGCGCGTCGACACGCAGGTCGCGGAACGACAGACCCTCGAGACGGGCTCGGGGCACCAGCTGCGACGACTCGCCCTCGTCGAGATCGTCCAGGGGCGGCCAATCGAACGAGGGGGCGATGAGGGCGGGGGGCTTCGGCACGGGGTCTCCTCGGGACGGGGGAGGGCCCGGGAAAGCCTATCCGCCGCCCGTCCGTACACTGGACGCATGGCGACTCTCCCGTTCACCAAGGGCCACGGAACCGGCAACGACTTCGTGGTGATCGCCGACCCCGACGGCGAGCTCGACCTCTCCGACGCGCAGATCTCCGCCCTCTGCGACCGCCACTTCGGCATCGGCGCCGACGGTCTGCTGCGCGTGGTGCGCTCGCGCGCCATCGACGAGGGGGCGGATGCCGCGGCATCCGGGGCCGAGTGGTTCATGGACTACCGCAACGCCGACGGCTCGAAGGCCGAGATGTGCGGCAACGGCACACGGGTGTTCGCGCGCTACCTGAGCGACACCGGACTCGCTTCGCTCGAGGGAGGGCTGCGCATCGGCACGCGCGCGGGCATCAAGACCCTGACGCGCAGCGACCGCGGTTACGAGGTCGACCTGGGTGACTTCGCGATCGAGCCGGGCGAGACGCTGGTTCGCGCGAAGGGTCTGCCGGTCGCACGTCCCGGCGTCGGCGTCGACGTGGGCAACCCGCACGTCGTGGTCGCGTTGTCGTCCGACGCCGAACTCGAGGGCCTCGATCTCGCCTATCAGCCGGTGCTCGACCCGGCGCCGCGTCACGGCGCGAACGTCGAGTTCGTCGTCCCCGCCGACCCGCTCGTGCGCGACGGTGTCGGAGCGATCCGCCTGCGCGTGTTCGAACGCGGGGTGGGCGAGACGCTGAGCTGCGGCACCGGCGTGGCGGCAGCGGCCCTGGCCGTCCGCCACTGGGCGGGGGCCGCCGCCCCCGACTCCTGGGTCGTCGACACCCCGGGCGGCACGCTGGGCGTGCGCGTCGCCGATGGCCGGGTTCACCTGTCGGGCCCTGCCTCGCTGGTGTTCACCGGCGAGGTCGCGCTCGCCTGACGGGGTGAGGAGCCGGCCGGCGGGGTCCGTCAGTCGGTTGCTGACGGCACGCCGGGAGGGCGCTTCCCCCGCGGGTCGCGATCGGCGGCCACACGAGCGCGCGATCTCGCTCAGGGCGTGCAGTTCCGGCATCCGGGGTTCCCGTGCCGGGCGCGTCTCACGAGACGACGTCGATCAGCTCGCTCGGCGGAGAGCCGTGCTTGCGGACCCGCAGCACGCGGAATCCCCGACCGGTGGCGGCACGCTGCACGCTGTACCCCGCGGGGAATGTCGCGGCGAGCCAGCGCTGCAGCGAGTCGGATCCGAGGTTGCGCTGCACCACGAACCACCCGTCGCTGCGTTCCGACAGGCGGGGGATCCAGTGCTGCAGCATGCCGTGCAACTCGGACTTGCCGACGCGGATGGGCGGGTTCGAGCGGATGGTGCGGAACGTGACGTCCTCGGGAACATCCTCCGGGCGCACGGCGTTGATGTTGCTGAGGCCGAGGGACTCCGCGTTCCGCCTCACGAGATCGAGAGCACGCTCGTTGACGTCGACCGCCCACACGGTCGCGTGCGGTGAAGCGAGCGCGAGCGACAGCGAGATCGGACCCCACCCGCACCCCAGGTCGAGGAAATTCCCACCGGCGGGAGGGGGCGGGGTGTTCGCGAGCAGCACCGAGGTGCCGGCATCCACGTGATCGGGACTGAAAACGCCGCCGGCCGTGACCACCTCGAGCTCGCGACCGGCCAGCGTCACTCGAAGGTGGCGGAGCTGCTCGGGACTCGACGGCGACGCGCTGAAGTAGTGCTCGCTCCCCATCACGCCAGGATATCCGACCGGCCCCCAGGGCGTGGGGCCGGATAAAGTGCCAGAACACGCGGGTGCACCGCGAACGGAAGGAACCCATGACCGAACAGACCACACCCCCGAGCACCGACGCGTCTCCGGTGGATCCGGTGGACCGCGTGCTCTCGCGCGCCGAAGCGCACGGCGGGGTCCGGGTCTTCGGTGCGGCACAGGCTCTGCAGGACGCCACGACCGCCTACGGCGGCGACGCCGACGGCGATCAGTGGGACCGCGAAGAACGTGCGGCACTGCGTCGCGTGGGCGGGCTCTCGACCGAGCTCGAAGACGTCACCGAGGTCGAGTACCGCCAGCTGCGCCTCGAGAACGTCGTGCTCGTCGGCGTGCACCCGCAGGGTGAGCAGGTGGATGCCGAGAACTCGCTGCGTGAGCTGGCCGCTCTCGCCGAGACGGCCGGCGCCGTCGTGCTCGACGGCGTGCTGCAGCGCCGCCCTCACCCCGATCCCGCGACCTACGTCGGACGCGGCAAGGCCGCCGAGCTGCGCGACATCGTCGCCGCGGTCGGCGCCGACACCGTCATCGCCGACACCGAACTCGCGCCCAGCCAGCGCCGCGCGCTGGAGGACGTCGTCAAGGTCAAGGTGATCGACCGGACCACGGTGATCCTCGACATCTTCAGCCAGCACGCCAAGAGCCGCGAGGGCAAGGCGCAGGTCGAACTCGCCCAGCTCGAATACCTCCTCCCGCGTCTGCGCGGGTGGGGTGACTCGATGTCGCGCCAGGCCGGTGGCCAGGTCGGTGCCGGCGGCGCCGGTATGGGCTCGCGCGGCCCCGGTGAGACGAAGATCGAGCTCGACCGTCGTCGCATCCGCACGAAGATGGCGCTGCTGCGCAAGCAGCTACGCGACTTCGCCCCGGCCCGCGAGGCCAAGCGCGCCGAGCGCAAACGTCACACGATCCCCTCGGTCGCGATCGCGGGGTACACCAACGCCGGCAAGTCGAGTCTGCTCAACCGCCTCACCAGCGCCGGGGTGCTCGTCGAGAACGCGCTCTTCGCGACCCTGGATGCCACGGTCCGCCGCTCCGAGACCACCGACGGCCGCGTCTACACCCTGACCGACACCGTCGGCTTCGTGCGGAACCTTCCGCACCAGCTCGTCGAGGCGTTCCGATCGACGCTCGAGGAGGTCGGCGACGCCGACGTCATCCTGCACGTCGTCGACGCGTCGCACCCCGATCCGGCGGCGCAGCTTATGACGGTGCGCGACGTGATGGGCGACGTCGACGCGGACTTCGGTCACGAGATCGTCGTGTTCAACAAGGCCGATCTGGTGAGCGAGGACGACCGTCTGGTCCTGCGCGGTCTGGCACCGCAGGCGAAGTTCGTCTCGTCGCGCACGGGAGAGGGCATCGACGAGCTGCGCGCCGCGATCGAGGAGGCACTTCCCCTGCCGGCCGTCGAGGTGCAGGCCGTCGTTCCGTACGACCGCGGCGATCTCGTGTCGGCCGTGCACGAGAGCGGGCTGATCGTCGCCCAGGAGCACCGCGAGAGCGGGACGTTCCTGCACGCGCACGTGGGTGCGCGTCTCGCGGCCGAGCTCGCACCCTTCGGAGCCTGAAACCGCGTGGGGGCTCCGTCGACCTGACGATCGATGGAGCCCCCACGCGGTCGCAAGGTCAGCCCTCGTCGCCCTCCAGCGTGAGGGGAGGGATGCCGGGGGTCTCGAATCCGAAGACCGCGCCGAGGAAGCCGAGTTCGCGTTCGAGGGAGTCGATCACCGTCTCGGACCGTCGGAACCCGTGGCCCTCGCCCTCGTAGAGGACGTAGGCGTGGGGCACGCCGTGCGCGGCCAGGGCATCGCGGATGGCCTCGGCCTGCGAGGGCGGAACCACCCGGTCCTCGGAGCCCTGGAGGATGAGCAGGGGGACACGGAACAGATCGGGGCGCCCCAGGGGGGAGCGCTCGACGTACAGCGGCTCGGCCTCGGGGAGCGGTCCGATGAGCCCGTCGAGGTAGCGCGCCTCGAAGTCGTGGGTGTCCTCGGCGAGGGCGCGGGCGTCTCCGACGCCGTAGCGCGAGATGCCCGCGGAGAACACGTCGGTGCGCGTCACCGCGGCGAGGACGGTCCAGCCGCCCGCTGAGCCCCCCGCGATGGCGAGGCGCTCGGGATCGGCCAGGCCCGCGTCCGCCAGAGCGGATGCCGCGGCCGCGACGTCATCGACGTCGACGACGCCCCACTGCCCCTTCAGGCGATCGCGGTAGGCGCGGCCGTACCCCGTGGAACCGCCGTAATTGACGTCGAGCACGCCGATGCCGCGACTGGTGAAGAAGGCGGTCTTCGCCGAGGGGGCGGGACCGACGTGCGAGGTCGGCCCGCCGTGCACGAGGACCACGTAGGGCGGGCGCTCGCCCGCGACCGGCGTGACCTCGGGGTTGGTGGGGGCGTACGCGAAGGCGTGCACGGGCCCGTGCCGGCCGTCGGTGGAGAGGGCAAGGGCTGCCGGCATCCATTCGTCTCCCCAGGAGCCGGCGCCGCCGGTGACGAGGTCGACGGCGCCGGAATCGAGGTCGACGAGCCACAGGCCCGCGCGTCCGCCCGCGTCGGACCCGGAGACGAGCACACGGGAGCCGCGGACGTCGTCGATCGCGGCTCCCGCGACGAGGGGGACGTCGACCGGGCGCACACCGCTCGGGGCGATCTCGACGACCTCGTCGGCTCCGTTCGTGCGGACAGCGACGATGCGACCGTCGGAGCCGGCCCCGAACCAGCGGGTGCCGAGGACCCAGAGACCCCCGCCGGTGTCGGCATCGGCGGGGGCGACGGGTTGAGCGTCTCCCTCAAGAGGTCGTCGGAAGAGGTTCCAGCGACCGTCGGGGTCGTCGGCGTAGAGCACCTCATCGTCGGCGATCCAGACGGGTTGCAGCGGCGCGCGGTGCTCCCCGCCGGCGATATCGCGAAGCGCGCCCGTCTCGAGATCCGCCACGCGGAGGATCGTGGCGTCCCACGGCATGTCGGGGTGGTTCCAGGCGACCCAGGCCAGGAGGCGGCCGTCGGGGGAGAGAGCGGGCTGCGCGAGGAAGTCGCTGCCCTCGGCGAGCACCTCGACCGGCCCCTCGAGCGGGATGCGCACGATTGCGCGGAGGGGAACGCGGGCGGAGCCGTGGGTCTCGCGGATGGCGAGGAGGACGCCGTGCTCCCACCGGAGGCCGCCGTGACGGACGGCTTCGTCGGCGTCCGTGAGGGGGCGTGCGGTCTCGCCCGGGCGGAGCGCGTAGACGCGCTGGTCGCTCTTCTCGACGTAGTACAGCTCGCCGTCGTCGGACGCCGTCCAGGCGCCTCCGCCGTACTCGTGCACGGCGGAACGGGCGTTGGCGGGGGCCGGGAGCACCGTCTCGACCGAGCCGTCCGCGCGGCGACGCTTCACGGCGACGCGACCCGCCTCGTGCGGGACGGACTCGCCCCACCAGATCTCGTCGCCCACGAGTCGAGCCCCGTCGACGCGCGGCGACGACTGCGCGACGGAGTCGGGCGTGATCGGGGAGGGCCAGGAACCGTAGGGGAGGGTGTCAGCCATGACTCCACCCTAGGCAGGACCCCCGACATCCGCCGGTGTGCGCGGTGGGCGCGGAGATCACGACGAAAAGGAGGAGGCCGGGGCACGCCTCGGTGGACATCCGGCCTCCGGCCGTGCGCGTCAGACGGTGCGCAGCACAGCGACGACGCGACCGAGCACGACGGCCTCGTCGCCGAGGATCGGCTCGAACGCGCTGTTGCGGGGGAGCAGCCAGGTGTGACCGTCACGGCGTCGGAACGTCTTCACCGTCGCCTCGCCGTCGAGCATGGCGGCGACGATCTCGCCGTTCTCGGCGGTCGCCTGAGAGCGGATGACGACCCAGTCGCCGTCGCAGATGGCGGCGTCGATCATCGACTCGCCCGACACCTTGAGCATGAACAGGTCGCCCTTGCCCACGAGCTGACGGGGGAGGGGGAAGATCTCCTCCACCTGCTGATCGGCGGTGATCGGCACTCCGGCGGCGATGCGACCCACCAGCGGCACCAGGGCGGCGTCGCCCAGGGCGGGGGCGGCGTCGGCGGGGTTCTCGGCGGCGGCGCCGGGCAGATCGATGAGGACCTCCATCGCCCGCGTCTTGCCCGGGTCCCGACGCAGGTAGCCGCTGAGCTCGAGCTGGTTGAGCTGATGCGTGACGCTCGAGAGCGACTTGAGTCCGACCGCGTCGCCGATCTCGCGCATGCTCGGCGGGTAACCGTGCCGCGCGATGGACCGCTGGATCACTTCGAGGATCGCCAGCTGTTTGTCGCTGAGGTTCTTCCGCCGCCGGGTCTGCGGCCGTTCGCGGCCGGCGGCGGTCGTCGCGTCGGTCATCTGTGCTCCCCTCGCGCCGCGGAAATCACGGCGGAAATTCGAATGTCGGAGGTTGGTGATGAGGTCTCCGTGTCGAAACCGTATCCGGTCGACGACCCGAATGACACGGAGCCTCTCGCGTGTCGCGTTCGATTCGTCTCCGATACACGAGGTGTTGACACTCGATCACGTTCGAAGATAGATTCGGAATACAGATTCGCACCACCGTCCTCCCGGCCGAGGGCGGGGTGCGAATCTCTCCCCACCAAGGAGCACATCATGAGCAGCATCGCCCTCACCGCCCCGTCCACCCGCCTGCGCATCACTGCGCGCGGTCGTCGCGTCGTGGCGTTCCTCGTCTCCCTCCCCATCGTCGCCGTGCTCGCCGTGGCGATCGTCGGTGGCGGGTCCGCACTCGCCTCCGGTGACGCGGGCGCACCCGCCGGCTCGTTCACCGAGATCACCGTCATGAGCGGCGAGACGCTCTGGTCCATCGCCGAAGACGTGGCGCCGTCCGCCGACCCGCGTGATGTCGTCGCCGAGATCACGCGTCTGAACGCTCTGCCCGGCGGCTCCGTATCGGCGGGCCAGCGCATCGCGATCCCCGCCGAGTACGCTCCCGCGGCCTGAGCGCAGACCTCCCGCCCGCGCGCCTCGACCGTGCTCGACGCCTACGATGGGTGAGGTGACCGTACGCCTCGACGACCTTCCTCTTCGCGACGATCTGCGGGGCATGACCCCGTACGGAGCTCCCCAGGCAGCACTGCCGGTGGCGCTCAACGTGAACGAGAACACGCATCCCGTTCCGCCCGAGGTCGCCGACGACATCTTGGATGCCGTCGCCCGGGCTTTGCGCGACGTCAACCGCTATCCCGACCGCGAGTTCACCGGTCTGCGCGAGGCTTTCGCCGGCTACCTCGGCCACGGCCTCAACCCCGAGCAGATCTGGGCGGCGAACGGCTCGAACGAGGTCCTCCAGCACATCCTGCAGGCGTTCGGCGGGCCTGGCCGGTCGGCGATGGGCTTCGCGCCCACGTATTCGATGTACCCGATCCTCACGCGCGCCACGGGGGCCCGCTGGATCGCCGGCGAGAGAGAGCACGACTTCTCGCTGTCGCCCGAGTCGGCCGCCGCGCAGGTGCGCGAGCAGCGACCCGACATCGTGTTCCTCTGCGCCCCGAACAACCCCACCGGTACCCCGCTGCGCCTCGACGTCGTCGAGGCGGTCTACGACGCCACGGACGGGATCGTCATCGTCGACGAGGCGTACGAGGAGTTCGCCCCGCGCGACGAGCCGTCGGCCGTCTCTCTGCTGCCCGATCGCCCCCGTCTGGTCGTCTCGCGCACCATGAGCAAGGCGTTCGCCTTCGCCGGTGCCCGCGTCGGCTACCTCGCTGCCGATCCTGCGCTGGTCGACGCTCTGCGTCTGGTGCGCCTGCCCTACCACCTGAGCGCTCTCACGCAGGCGGCCGCCACCGCCGCGCTGAGCCACGCCGAGACGATGCTGTCGATGGTCGACGAGATCGTCGCTCAGCGCGACCGTATCTCGGCGACGGTGTCGGCGCTGGGGTACACGGCGCACGAGTCGTGGACCAACTTCGTGCTGTTCGGTGGCGTCGACGACCCGGCCGCGACGTGGAAGGCGCTGTACGACCGTGGCGTCCTCATCCGTGACGTCGGCATCGCCCACCACTTGCGCGTCACCGCGGGCACGGCCGACGAGACCACCGCGTTCCTCGACGCGCTGGCCTCGGTAGGATCGCGCTCATGACCGTCCCCGCCTCGCCCCGCACCGCATCGATCACGCGAGAGACGAGCGAGTCCCGCGTCGAGCTCGAGCTCGACCTCGACGGTCGCGGCGTCAGCGACATCTCGACGAGCGTGCCCTTCTTCGACCACATGCTCACGGCGTTCGCGAAGCACTCCCTGACCGACCTGCGCGTCCGCTCCACGGGCGACACGCACATCGACGCCCACCACACGGTCGAGGACACCTCGATCGTGCTCGGGCAGGCCATCCGTCAGGCGCTCGGCGACAAGTCCGGCATCGCCCGCTACGGAGACGCGCTCGTGCCGCTCGACGAAGCCCTCGCGCAGGCCGTGGTCGACATCAGCGGCAGGCCCTACCTCGTGCACACCGGCGAGCCCGCGGGCTTCGAGCACCACCTGATCGGCGGTCACTTCACCGGTTCGCTCGTGCGTCACTCGTTCGAGGCGATCTCGATCCACGCCGGCCTCACGGTTCACGTGCGCGTCCTGGGCGGGCGCGATCCCCACCACATCGCAGAGGCCGAGTACAAGGCGCTCGCCCGCGCGTTCCGTCAGGCGAAGACCCTCGACCCGCTGGTCGACGGCATTCCGAGCACCAAGGGCGCGCTGTGACGCGTAAACCTGTCGTCGCGGTCTTCGACTACGGCTCGGGCAACGTCCACTCGGCCGTCAAAGCGCTCGTCGAGGCCGGTGCCGACGCGCGGCTCACGTCCGACCGTGGACTGCTTCTCGACGCCGACGGGCTGCTGGTCCCCGGCGTCGGGGCGTTCGGCGCGGTCATGGGGGCCCTGAGCGCCAGCCGCGGCGGCGAGATCATCGACCGTCGTCTGGCGGGCGGCCGGCCGGTGCTCGGCATCTGCGTGGGTATGCAGGTGATGTTCGAGCGCGGCATCGAACGCGGCACCGACACCACGGGTCTGGGGGAGTGGCCCGGAACCGTCGCCGAACTCGAGGCTCCGGTCCTGCCGCACATGGGGTGGAACACGGTGAGCGCGGGTGAGGGATCGCGCCTGTTCGACGGCATCGAGGACGAGCGCTTCTACTTCGTTCACTCGTATGCGGCGCAGGAGTGGTCGCTCGAGGTGACTCCGCCGTTCCCGCAGCCGTCGGTCACGTGGTGCACCTACGGTGCGCCGTTCATCGCCGCCGTCGAGAACGGCCCGCTGTCGGCCACCCAGTTCCACCCGGAGAAGTCGGGCGAAGCCGGCATCCGCCTGCTGTCCAATTGGATCGACGGGCTGCGCACGACTACTGTGTGACCTCGTGCCCCGGCTCGGCGAGATGCGCCGAAGGGTGCGAGGAGCCATGAACGATTTCGCGTCCACGCCCGAACTTGTGCTGCTTCCCGCGGTCGACGTCGCCGACGGCAAGGCCGTCCGTCTGACCCAGGGTGAGGCCGGTACCGAGACCAGCTACGGCGACCCCGTCGACGCCGCCGCCGACTTCGCTCGCCAGGGCGCGCAGTGGATCCACCTCGTCGACCTCGACGCCGCCTTCGGACGCGGCAGCAACGCCAGCGTCATGCGCAAGGTCATCAAGCAGGTCAAGGGTGTGCAGGTCGAGCTCTCGGGCGGCATCCGCGATGACCGTTCGCTCGAGGCCGCTCTCGAGAGCGGCGCGAGCCGGATCAACCTCGGCACCGCTGCCCTCGAGAACCCCGAGTGGGCCGCCGACGTCATCAACCGCTACGGCGAGGCGATCGCCGTGGGCCTCGACGTGCGCGGAACGACGCTCGCCGCCCGCGGATGGACCCGCGACGGCGGTGACCTGTGGACCGTGCTCGATCGACTCGAGGACGCCGGCTGCAGCCGCTACGTCGTCACAGACGTCACCAAGGACGGCACGCTCCGCGGACCCAACATCGAGCTGCTGCGCGAGATGACGCAGCGCACGCCCAAGCCGATCGTCGCGTCTGGTGGCGTCTCGAGCCTCGACGACATCGCGGCTCTGCGCGACCTCGTTCCGCTGGGTGTCGAGGGCGCGATCGTCGGCAAGGCGCTCTACGCGGGCCAGTTCACCCTGGCCGAGGCGCTGGATGTCGCCGGACACTGACGGTCCGCACGACCACGCCCACGGCGCCCACGCGGATTCGGCGGGCGTGCCGTGGGAGGGTCGCACTTTCCAGGCGAACCCGCATTCGGGCGACGACGGTTCGGCCGACCCTGAGCTGCTGGCCGCGCTCCTGGCGTTCCGCGCGGGCGAGGGGGATGCCCGCGCCATCGTCGACGCCTATCGTGACGCGCGTCTGCTGATCCCGCTCGTCGCCGAGAAGGGCGACCACGGTGTGGGGGCGCACGGCCTCGAGGTCGACAAGACCCAGGAGCTGTCGATCGTGACGGTCGCCGCCCCCGACGGTCGCAAGGTGCTGCCCGTCTTCACGTCCGTGACGGCTCTGCAGACCTGGGATGCCACGGCTCGTCCCGTCCCCGCGGACGGGCGCCGGACGGCGTTGGCGGCGGCCTCGGAAGACACCGAGCTCATCGTCATCGACCCCGCGTCCGAGACGGAGTTCGTCCTCCGTCGACCGGCTGTGTGGGCGATCGCCCAGGGAGAGATCTGGGAACCCGCGCACACCTCGCCGACCATCTTCACCGGTCTGCAGGAGAGCATCTCGGGCGAGCTCGCCGTGCTCGATCTCGCCGTCGAATCGGGTGACCCGGCAGGGCGCCTGCGCGGCCCGGAGCTGGTGGTCCACCTGCAGCTGATGTCGGGCCTGGAGCAGGAAGAATTGGATGCCGTGCTCGCGCGCCTCGCCCGACGCTGGGCGGCCGACGACCGCATCGCCGTCCTCGTGGACTCCCTCACCGTGAAGCTGCACCGCAGCTCCGACGCCTGACCCTCTCCGCCGACTTCGGGCGTGAGCTACCCCGCGGGTCACGGGAGGGGCGCCCTGCGGCACGGGCGAAGAGGGGCACCCCGTAGCCGGTACCCCAGAACGACCGACTTACGTGACGGGACCCGTCCACTTCTCGCCGGGCCCCTTCCCAATCGGGTCCTGAATCGTCGACGCCTCGCGGAAGGCCAGCTGCAGCGACCGCAGTCCGTCGCGCAGGGAGCGTGCGTGCATGTCGCTGATCTCGGGCGCCCCGGCGGTGATGAGTCCGGCGAGGGCGTTGATGAGCTTGCGGGCTTCGTCGAGGTCCAGCTGCTGGCCGGGGTCGTCGGCGAGTCCGGTCTTCACGGCGGCGGCGCTCATGAGGTGGACGGCCGCGGTGGTGATGACTTCGACGGCGGGGACATCGGCGATGTCGCGGGTGGCGGAGGACGCGGCGCGCTCCTGCTCCTCCCAGCGGGCGAGGCGCTCGTCCTCGGCTCCGTGGCGGTGTGCGCCCTGATCGTCGGCGGGCTGGTCGGAGGGGATCGTGTCCACGTGAATCTCTCTGCTAGACTATGGCGGGCTTCGGAGTGATTCACTCCGTACGAAAGAGGATCACATCCCACCCGCGCTTGCCGCTCCAGGCTACCGGGTTCCCGCACTCCGCTCCGTTTCGCACGGGGTTGCCTGGGTGCAGAAGCCGGTGCCGAAAGCACTGTGCCGGGTGGCGTGTCTCTCCTCTTCGCCCGCGATTCCGACGGATCGCGGCGGCCACCACCCGTATGAAAGAGGAGTTCCGCATCAGCGATCCCCGCACCAACGAGCGCATCCGAGTCCCGGAGGTCCGTCTCGTCGGACCCAACGGCGAGCAGGTCGGCATCGTCCGAATCGAAGCTGCGCTGCGCCTGGCCCAGGAAGCGGACCTCGACTTGGTCGAGGTCGCGCCGAGCTCGAAGCCGCCCGTGGTCAAGATCATGGATTACGGCAAGTTCAAGTACGAGGCCGCTCAGAAGGCCAAAGAGACGCGTCGTAACCAGGCGAACACCGTCCTCAAAGAGGTCCGGTTCCGTCTCAAGATCGAGGCTCACGACTACATCACCAAGCTCAAGCGCGCCGAGGGATTCCTCCAGGCGGGCGACAAGGTGAAGGCCATGATCCTGTTCCGTGGTCGCGAGCAGTCGCGTCCCGAGCAGGGCGTCCGTCTGCTTCGCAAGTTCGCCGAAGACGTCGCCGAGTTCGGCACCGTCGAGTCGAACCCCACGATCGACGGCCGCAACATGGTGATGGTGGTGGCTCCTCACAAGAACAAGTCCGAGGTCAAGACCGAGCAGAACGCGCAGCGCACGGCGAACCGTGAAGCCGCGCGAAGTGCCGCTCGAGGCGATTCGGCACCCAAAGACGAAGCTGCCCCGGCGTCAGCCGAGTAAAGCTCCCCGACTCCCGCTCCGCCGGGAACCCCAACGAAGGAAGACAGATGCCGAAGCAGAAGACCCACTCGGGCGCCAAGAAGCGCTTCAAGCTCACCGGTAGCGGCAAGCTCATGAAGCAGCAGGCCGGCATGCGCCACAACCTCGAGGGCAAGGCCTCCAAGCGCACCCGTCGCCTGAACCAGGAGCAGGTCCTGGCCAAGGGTGACTCCAAGGTCGCCAAGAAGCTCCTCGGCCTCTGAGCGCCGACGCACGTTAGGAAGAATGAGAAATGGCTAGAGTCAAGCGGGCGGTAAACGCCCACAAGAAGCGTCGCGTCATCCTGGAGCGCGCGTCCGGTTACCGCGGTCAGCGTTCGCGCCTGTACCGCAAGGCCAAGGAGCAGGTCACCCACTCCCTGGTCTACGCGTACCGTGACCGTCGCAAGCGCAAGGGCGACTTCCGTCGCCTGTGGATCCAGCGCATCAACGCCGCGTCGCGCGCCAACGGCATGACGTACAACCGCTTCATCCAGGGCCTCGGCCTCGCGGGTGTGCAGGTCGACCGTCGCATGCTCGCCGAGCTCGCCGTGAACGAGCCCGCCGTGTTCGCCTCGCTCGTCGCGACCGCGAAGGCTGCGCTCCCCACCGACGTCAACGCGGCGAAGACCGCGTAAGACACGTCTTCCCGAAACGGGCGTCCTCTCCGGAGGGCGCCCGTTTCGTCGTTCCCGCGGGTCGCTCGCGCGGCGTCCCGGGATGCATTCCTCCGGGGTCATACACTGGGGACGTGCTCGAGAACCCCCGTTCGCCGCGGGTGCGCGCCGTGGCCAAGCTCAGTAAGCGCGCTGCCCGCCAAGAGACAGGTCTGTTCCTCCTCGAGGGCCCTCAGGCCGCTCGCGAAGCGCTCGCCTGGGCACCGGAGACCGTGCTGGAGGTCTACGCGACCCCGTCTGCTCTCGAGAAGCACACGGATGTGCGCGACGCCGCCGAGCAGGCGGGCGTCGATCTGCAGATCACCACCGAGGCGGTGCTGGACGCCATGGCCGACACGGTCACGCCTCAGGGCATCGTGGCGGTGGCCCGTCAGTCGCCCACCGCACTGAAGGACATCCTGGCCGGGGAGCCGCGCCTCATCGCGATCTGCGAAGAGGTCCGCGATCCCGGCAACCTGGGCACCATCATCAGAGCCGCGGATGCCGCGGGCGCCGACGCCGTGATCTTGACCGGTCGGACCGTGGACCCGTACAACCCGAAGGTCGTGCGCTCCACCACCGGCTCGCTCTTCCACCTGCCGGTCGCGGTCGATCTCGAACTCGCCGATGTCGTCGCCCGCGCGCACGAAGCCGGCCTGCGCATCGTCGCCGCCGATGTCGAGGGCACCGACTTCCTGGCATCCCGAGAGCTTCTGTCGGAGCCGACGGCATGGTTGTTCGGCAACGAGGCCCGGGGGCTGGACGAGTCCGCCCTCGCGCAGGCGGACCTCGCTCTGCGCCTTCCGATCTACGGTCGCGCCGAGTCGCTGAACCTGGCCACCGCGGCGAGCGTCTGCCTCTACGAGACGGCCTTCGCGCAGCGCGCGCGCTGACCCCTGCTGTTACAGAACGGTTAAGGCATGCGCAGGAATGTGGTCGAGCGCCCAGCATCCTCATAGGGTGAAGGCATGGCATCCGTTCCCCCCAAGACCGAGCCCCTGGTCGTCGTCGCCGACGTCCAGAAGCACTATGGGCAGTTCCAGGCTCTGAAAGACATCGACCTCACCGTCGACCGCGGAGAGGTCGTCGTGGTCATCGGCCCGTCGGGTTCCGGCAAGTCGACGCTGTGCCGCACCATCAACCGTCTCGAGACCATCACGAGCGGGTCGATCACGATCGACGGCAAGGAGCTTCCCAAAGAGGGGAAGGGCCTGGCCGAACTACGTGCCGATGTCGGCATGGTGTTCCAGTCGTTCAATCTCTTCGCCCACCTGACGATCCTCGAGAACGTGACGCTCGGGCCCATCAAGGTCCGCAAGATGAAGAAGGCGGATGCCGAGAAAGAGGCGCGTGCGCTCCTGGAGCGCGTGGGTGTCGGTCACCAGGCCGACAAGCTCCCCGCCCAGCTCTCAGGCGGACAGCAGCAGCGCGTGGCGATCGCCCGTGCGCTCGCGATGAGGCCCAAGGTCATGCTCTTCGACGAGCCGACCTCCGCGCTCGACCCCGAGATGATCAACGAGGTGCTCGACGTCATGGTCGGCCTCGCCAAGGACGGCATGACGATGATCGTCGTCACCCACGAGATGGGCTTCGCCCGCAAGGCCGCGAACCGCGTGGTGTTCATGGCCGACGGGCAGATCGTCGAGCAGGCGACGCCCGAGCAGTTCTTCACCCGCCCCGAATCCGACCGTGCCAAGGACTTCCTCTCGAAGCTCATCACGCACTGACTCATCACCTTGACGGCGACGAACGAGGAGGTTCATCGCCGAGTCGAGAGATCGCCCACCGCCGGCGATCGCGCGCGCCGTCACCGACGACCCCTTCCCGCACAGCACACGTAACCAAGGAGACATCACATGCGTAAAACTCGTTTTCTCGCCGGCGCGAGCATCATCGCCGCCGGCCTGCTGGCCCTCACGGCCTGCAACAGCGGCACCCCGGGCGCAGCGCCCGGCTCGGACGGCGGCAGCGGCTCCGACGCTCCCGTGTACGGCGCGGTGGCCACCGACGTGAAGATCGACGGCAGCCCCACGTTCGAGAAGATCACCTCGGCCGGCAAGATCGTCGTCGGCGTGAAGGAAGACCAGCCCGGCCTCGGCTACCTCGACCCCGTGACGGGCGAGCGCAAGGGCTTCGACGTCGACGTCGCGCGCTGGATCGCCGCCTCGCTCGGCTACGACCCGGCCGACACCTCCAAGGTGGAGTACAAGGCCATCGCTTCGGCGAACCGTGAGCAGGCCATCATCAACGGCGACATCGACTACTACGTCGGCACCTACTCGATCACCGACAAGCGCAAGGACCAGATCTCCTTCGCCGGTCCCTACTTCCTGACGGGTCAGGGCCTGTTGGTCGCCGCCGACAACGACACCATCACGGGCAAGGACTCGCTGACGGCCGAGACCACCGTGTGCTCGGTGACCGGTTCGACGCCGATCCAGCGCATCCGTGAGCAGACTCCGGCCAAGGTCGTCGAGTTCGACACCTACTCGCAGTGCGTCGAGAAGCTGAAGAACGGCGAGGTCGACGCCGTGACCACCGACGAGGCCATCCTCCTCGGCTACGCCGCGCAGGACCCCGACAAGCTCAAGATCGCGGGCGAGCCCTTCAGCGAGGAGCGCTACGGCGTCGGCCTCGCCAAGGGCGACACCGCCTTCCAGAAGTTCGTGAACACCATGTTCGCCGACGGCGGCTCCACCTGGGAGGCCATCTTCGAGAAGAACCTCGGCGCCTCGGGCGTCAAGGGCGAGCAGCCGGCGGTCGACCCCGTCAGCTGATCTCCCGGTGCGGGCGGCGCACTCCGCGTCGCCCGCACCACCCGACGAGCACGACGAGAAAGAACGGACAGCGTACGGTGAACCAGATCTTCGACTACCCCGACCTGTGGGCGCAGGCGCTCTGGGGGACGGTCGTGCTCTTCTTGGGCGGCGGCCTGATCGCGCTCGTGCTCGGCTTCATCGTGGCGGCCATGCGCGTGTCGCCCGTGCCCATCGCCCGCGCGGTCGGCGCGGTGTACGTGAACTGGATCCGCAACACCCCGCTCACGCTGGTGCTGTTCTTCTTCGCGTTCTGCGTGCCGCTGCTGATCGACGTCCCGCGCGGCAGCTTCTTGACGCTGGCAGTGTGCGGTCTCGGCATCTACACCGCGACCTACGTGGCCGAGACCCTGCGCGCCGGCATCAACACCGTCCCCGTGGGCCAGGCCGAAGCGGCTCGCGCGCTCGGCCTCGGCTTCGGCCAGGTCATGACCCTCGTCGTCCTGCCCCAGGCGACCCGCTCGGTCATCCCCCCGATGATGAGCGTCTTCATCGCCCTCCTCAAGAACACCACCGTCGCCGCCGGATTCTCGGTGGTCAACCTCGGCAACATCCGAGCGACGATGAGTGAGAACGGCGAGAACCAGCTCGTCACCATCCTCCTCGTGATGGCGGTCTTCGTCATCCTGGTCCTGCTGCTCGCCGCGCTGCAGAATGCGGCCGAGAAGAAGTGGAAGGTCGCCCGATGAGCTCCTCCGTCCTCTACGACGTCCCGGGTCCCCGCGCGCAGCTGCGCAACCGCATCCTCGGCGTCATCACCCTCGTCCTCGTCGTCGCCGTCATCGGCTTCGTCATCTGGCGCTTCATCGACACCGGCCAGTTCTCGGCGGCGAAGTGGAACGTCTTCAGCTACAGCGCGATCTGGGAGCGATTCGGTCAGGCGACCCTCGCGACCCTCGCGGCATTCGCCGTCGCGGCCGTCGGCGCTCTCGTGCTCGGTTTCATCCTCGCCATCGGCCGGATGTCGGACCATCGCTGGGTGCGGATCCCGGTCGGCTGGGTCGTCGAGCTGCTCCGGGCCGTGCCCGTCCTCGTCTTCATGCTGTTGCTGTACTACGGCCTGCCGGTCGTCGGCATCAAGATGTCGTCGTACTGGGCCGTCGTCATCGCGCTGATCCTCTACAACGGGTCGGTGCTGTCCGAGGTCATCCGTGCCGGTGTCGAGGCCCTTCCGCGCGGGCAGAGCGAGGCCGGCTACGCCGTGGGGCTGCGCAAGTCGGGTGTGATGCGCCTGATCCTGCTCCCGCAGGCGATCCGCGCCATGCTGCCCGTGATCATCGCCCAGCTCGTGGTGACGCTGAAGGACACCGCTCTCGGCTTCATCATCACCTACCCCGAGCTGCTGTACTTCGCGCGTCTGCTCGGTTCGAACGGCGAGTACGGATCTCCGTTGATCCCCGCCGCGATGATCGCCAGCGTGATCTACGTGGCGATGTGCCTCGCCCTGTCCTACACCGCGCACCGCGTCGAGCTCGGCCTGCGCCGCTCGCCCAAGGGCGGCAACGTCGCACCCGCGGAGCCCGCGGGTCAGGCCGGCACCGACACCGAGCTCATCGTCGCGCAGCGCGGGCTCGGCAAGTACAACGCCGGGAGCGGCAGCGGAATCTGAGGAGTCCTACCGACGGGCGGGGGAGTGTCCCCGCCCGTCGGTAGACTCTCATCTCGTGTCCGACGCACCCGAGATCACCCCTGAGGCCGTCGCCTCCGCGGTCGATGAGGCCCTTGCCGCCATCGCCGCCGCCGCGACCACGGCCGAGCTCAAGTCCGCCCGTTCCGCGCACACGGGGGAGCAGTCCTCCCTCGCCCAGCTGAACGCCCAGATGCGCAGCGTCGCCCCCGACCAGAAGGCCGCCTTCGGCAAGCTCGTCGGACAGGCGCGCGGTCGGGTGAACCAGGCGCTCGCCGCGCGCGAGAGCGAGCTGGCCGCGGCCGAGACCGCCGCGCAGCTCGAGGCCGAGCGCATCGACGTCACGGCCCTGCCCCAGCGCGCCCGCATCGGGGCGCGGCATCCGATCTCCCTCCTCCAGGAGCAGGTGTCCGACATCTTCGTCGGCATGGGCTGGGAGATCGCGGAAGGCCCCGAACTCGAGCACGAGTGGTTCAACTTCGACGCGCTGAACTTCGACGTCGACCACCCCGCGCGCCAGATGCAGGACACCTTCTTCGTCGACCCGGTCGCGCGCCATCTCGTGCTGCGCACGCACACGAGCCCCGTGCAGGTGCGGTCGATGCTCGAGCGCGACCTGCCGATCTACGTGCTGTGCCCGGGCCGGGTGTACCGCACCGACGAGTTCGACGCGACGCACCTGCCGGTGTTCACGCAGTTCGAGGGTCTGGTCATCGACAAGAACATCACGATGGCGCACCTCAAGGGCACGCTCGACCACGCCGCGCGCGTGCTGTTCGGACCCGAGGCCAAGACGCGCTTCCGCGCCAACTTCTTCCCCTTCACCGAGCCGAGTGCCGAGCTCGACCTCTGGCACCCCACCTTCAAGGGCGGGGCGCGCTGGATCGAGTGGGGCGGCTGCGGCATGGTGAACCCCAACGTGCTGCGGGCCGCGGGCATCGACCCCGAGGAGTACTCGGGCTTCGCCTTCGGCATGGGCATCGAGCGCACGCTCATGTTCCGCAGCGACGTGCAAGACATGCGCGACATGGCCGAGGGCGATGTCCGCTTCAGCGAGCAGTTCGGAATGGTGGTCTGATGCGCGTCCCGCTCTCCTGGTTGCGCGAGTACGTCGACGTGCCCGCAGAGGCCACGCCCGACGACGTCCTCGCCGCCCTCGTCTCGGTCGGTTTCGAAGAAGAAGACGTGCACCGCTTCGAGCTGTCCGGTCCGATCGTCGTCGGCGAGGTGAAGGAGTTCACTCCCGAGCCGCAGTCCAACGGCAAGACCATCCGCTGGTGCCAGGTCGACGTCGGTGCCGAGAACGGGGGAGTGCGCGGCATCGTCTGCGGCGCGGGCAACTTCTTCGAGGGCGACAAGGTCGTGGTGACCCTGCCCGGTTCGGTTCTGCCCGGTCCCTTCCCGATCGCGGCCCGCAAGACCTACGGCCATGTGTCCGACGGCATGATCGCCTCGGCGAAGGAGCTGGGCCTGGGCAGCGAGCACAGTGGCATCCTGCGTCTGATCGATCTCGGGATCGACGCGCCGGTCGGGACGGATGCCATCGGACTGCTCGGTCTGGACGACCTCGCGGTCGAGATCAACGTCACGCCCGACCGCGGCTACGCCCTGTCGCTGCGCGGGGTCGCCCGCGAGTACTCGCACGCGACGGGAGCGGACTTCCGCGACCCGGGCCTCGGCCATGACGAGGCCGCTGCTCGCACGCCCTCGGGCTTCTCGATCACGGTCGCCGACCAGGCGCCCATCCGCGGCCGCCACGGCGCCACCGAGTTCGTCGCGCGCATCGTCCGCGACGTCGACCCCTCGCGCCCGACCCCGCCGTGGATGATCACGCGTCTGTCGCTCGCCGGCATCCGCTCGCTCGGGGTGCTCGTCGACATCACCAACTACGTCATGCTCGAACTCGGTCAGCCCATCCACGGCTACGACCTCGACCGCCTGCAGGGCGGCATCACGGTGCGTCGTGCGGAGCAGGGCGAGAAGCTCGAGACCCTCGACGGCCAGGTGCGCACCCTCAACGCCGAAGACCTCCTCATCACCGACGAGTCGGGACCCATCGGACTCGCCGGTGTGATGGGTGGCGGTCCCACCGAGATGAGCGATGCCACGCGCAACGTGCTGATCGAGGCGGCCACCTTCGACCAGGTCTCGATCGCTCGCACCGCGCGTCGACACAAGCTGCCCTCCGAGGCCTCGCGCCGTTTCGAGCGCGGCGTCGACCCGCTCGTCCCGTACGTGGCGGCCGAGCGCGTTGCTTCACTGATGGTCGAGCTCGCGGGCGGCACCCTCGACACCGAGCTGGGCGGGTCGCTCGGCTCGACGTACCGGCGCGAGGCGATCACCCTGCCCGCGGGCTTCGTCTCGGGGCTGATCGGCGTCGAATACACCGACGACGAGATCGTCTCGGCCCTGCGCCTCATCGGCTGCGCGGTCGACGAGCGCGAGGGCGGCTGGGCGGTCACGGCCCCGTCGTGGCGCCACGACCTCAGCGACAAGTGGACACTCGCCGAAGAGGTGGCCCGCATCGAGGGCTACGACCGGATTCCGTCCGTGCTCCCGACGCCCCCGTCGGGCCGCGGACTCACCGCCGCGCAGCAGGGGCGCCGCCGCGTGGTGAACGCTCTGGCTTCGGCCGGCTTCGTCGAGACGCCGTCGTTCCCCTTCACCGCCGAGGACCAGAACGCCCTGCACGGCTCGCCGTCGGGTGATCCGCTGCCGAGCGTGAAGCTCGCGAACCCGCTCGACGGACTCGCTCCGTTCCTGCGCCGTTCGTTGATCCCCGCCCTTCTGCAGGTCGCTCACCGCAATGTCTCGCGCGGCATCGTCGATCTCGCGCTGTTCGAGGCCGGCACGGTCTTCCTGCCGAAGCCGGGCGTGCAGTACGGCACCGCGTCGGTGCCGCCGCTGGCGGTTCGTCCGGATGCCGCGACCCTCACGGCCCTCGACGCGTCGATCCCGCCGCAGCGCCGTCACGTGGCGGTCCTGCTGACCGGTCACACCGTCGCGAAGCAACCGGGTCAGCCCGCGGTCGCGGCGGATCTCGCGGATGCCGTGGACGCCGTGCGCGTGCTGACCGCGGCCGCGGGACTCGACATCGAGCTCGTGCAGGCGCAGCGTGCGGCGCTCCACCCGGGGCGCACGGCCCGCGTGCTCTCCGCGGGGACCGACATCGGCTACGTCGGCGAGCTGTTGCCGGCTGTCGCCGCCGCGGCGGACCTGCCCGGACGCGTGCTCGTCGCCGAGCTCGACCTCGACGCGATGCTCGAGCTGGCGCAGGCGCGCCCGGTCGCGGCATCCCTCTCGGGATTCCCGGCGGCCACGCAGGACGTGTCGCTGACGGTTCCGACCGACGTCGCTGCGGGTGCCGTGCGCGCCGCGCTGATCGAGGGGGGAGCCCCGCTGCTCGAGGGCGCCCGCCTCGTCGACGACTACCGCGGTCCCGGTCTCACCGAGGGCACCAAGAGCCTGACGTTCGCGTTGCGGTTCCGCGCCGACGACCGCACGCTCACCGCGGCCGAGGCGACCGAGGCGAAGCTCGCCGGTGTCGCCGTGGCGGCAGAACGTTTCGGTGCGGCGATCCGCGACTGATCTGTCCCGCCCGACCTGGAGCGCCGCCGGCCCACGCCGAGCGGCGCTCCGGCGTTTTCACGCTCTCCACAGCGGGGGAGGCGACCTCCTCCCGCGTGTGGCGTTCGGAATACACTCAGGTGCGCGTTCGCGCGCGAGGGCCTGCCCTCATCGCCGGTAAGGGGGGCAGTCGGAAGTGCCCGGCGATGAGGGCAGGTTCCACAGCATAACCCGACCGTGTCCCCCATTTGGGGGACACGGCAATCGGAGGCGTGTCGGCCCGGGCTCGCCGGGCGTTCCCACGGGGCGGGGTCGATTTGCCCCGCGCCCTCCGCGGCGGATACCCTCGCCACATGTCGTCGATCACCGCGCGCACCGAGGAGCTCTTCGTGAGCACCGGTGGCGAGCGTCGACGTCGGGTCGCGCGCCGATTCTCGGCGACCTCGTAACCCGCCTCCGGTCGGGCATACGGGCGTCGCCGCCCCGGTTCACGCTGCATTTTGCACCAGCCCCGACTCGTAAGGTGGATACATGACCCTCTCGGTCGCCGTCTCCGGCGCTTCCGGCTACGCGGGTGGCGAGATCCTCCGCCTCCTGGCCGCTCATCCCGACGTCGAGATCCGCACCGTCACCGCGCACTCCAGCGCGGGACAGCCCCTCGTCGCCCACCAGCCGCACCTGCGCTCCCTCGCCCATCTCGAGCTCCAGCCCACGACGCCCGAGGTGCTCGCGGGTCACGACGTGGTGTTCCTCGCTCTGCCGCACGGTCAGTCGGCGCAGTACACCGACGCGCTGGCCGGTACTGCCCTCGTCATCGACGCCGGAGCCGATCACCGCCTGGTCTCCGCGGAGGACTGGGCGACGTTCTACGGGGGGCCGCACCCCGACCCCTGGGCCTACGGGGTCCCCGAGCTCCCCGTCGCGGGCGGGAAGCAGCGCGAGAAGCTCCGCGGTGCCACACGCATCGCCGCCCCGGGCTGCAACGCGTCGACCGTCGCCCTCTCGCTCGCCCCCGGTGTCGCCGCCGGCGTCATCGATCCCGCAGACATCGTCTCGGTGCTTGCGGTCGGACCGAGCGGGGCCGGCAAGTCGGCCAAGACGAATCTCCTCGCCAGCGAGATCCTCGGCTCGGCGAACCCCTATGCCGTGGGCGGCACGCACCGCCACATCCCCGAGATCCGACAGGCCCTGGTCGCCGCGGGGGCGCCGAGCGACGGCATCCGTCTCTCTTTCACTCCCGTGCTCGTGCCGATGGCGCGGGGCATCCTGGCCACCTCGTCGGCTCCGATCCGCGAGGGGGCGACGGATGCCGAGATCCGCGGCGCGTGGGAGCACGCGTACGGTGACGAGCCTTTCGTCGAGCTGCTGCCCGCGGGGGTGTTCCCGCGCACGGCCGACGTGCTCGGCGCTAACGTCGCCTCGATGGGACTCGCGATCGACCGCGCGGCGAACCGCGTGACGGTGGTGGCCGCCGTCGACAATCTCGTCAAGGGCACCGCTGGTGCGGCCATCCAGTCCATGAACCTGGCGCTGGGTCTCGCCGAGACCACCGCCCTTCCCCTGAACGGAGTCGCCCCATGAGCGTGACCGCCCCCGCAGGTTTCGAGGCGGCCGGAGTCGCCGTCGGGCTCAAGTCGACCGGCGCGCGAGACGTCGCCGTGGTGGTGAACCGGGGGCCGCTCAAGGTCGGCGCCGCGGTGTTCACGTCGAACCGTGCGAAGGCGAACCCGATCCTGTGGTCGGAGCAGGTCGTCAAAGACGGCACGATCGAGGCCGTGGTGCTCAACTCGGGCGGGGCCAACTGCTTCACCGGCTCGTTCGGCTTCCAGACGACCCATCAGACCGCCGAGCGCGCGGCCGAGCTCCTCGGCGTCGGCGCGGGCGATGTGGTGGTGTGTTCCACCGGCCTCATCGGCACCGGAGACGAGGTGTTCCGCGCGAAGGTCCTCCAGGGTGTCGACGAGGGGATCGCCGCCCTCTCGGCCGAGGGGGGAGAAGACGCGTCCCTGGCGATCATGACCACCGACTCGAAGCCCAAGCGCGCGGTCCACGCCGGCGACGGGTGGTCGATCGGCGGGATGGCGAAGGGGGCCGGGATGCTGGCCCCGGGCCTGGCCACGATGCTCGTCGTGCTGACGACCGACGTCGTCCTCGACGCCGCGGAGGCCGACACGGCGCTGCGTTCGGCGACGCGGGTGAGCTTCGACCGGCTCGACTCCGACGGGTGCATGTCGACCAACGACCAGGTCACGCTCCTCGCCAGCGGTGCCAGCGGCATCCGGGTGGATGCCGGGGAGTTCGCCGCGGCCCTCGCCGCGGTGTGCGACGACCTCGCCGCGCAGCTCCAGGGCGACGCCGAGGGCGCGAGTCACGACATCACGATCCGGGTCGTGAACGCCGCGAGCGAGGACGACGCCGTCGAGGTCGGTCGTTCGGTCGCGCGCAACAACCTCTTCAAGGCCGCGATCTTCGGCAACGACGCCAACTGGGGGCGCGTGCTCGCCGCCATCGGCACGACGCAGGCCGCTTTCGACCCCTACGACGTCGACGTCTGGATGAACGGCGTGCGCGTGTGCACGGCGGGTGGTCCGGACCGTCCGCGGGAGGACGTCGACCTCACCCCGCGAGCCACCGACCTCGTCATCGATCTCAAGGTCGGCGAGGCCGCCGCCACGATCCGCACCAACGACCTCACGCACGAGTACGTCCACGAGAACAGCGCCTACTCCTCATGACCCACGTCGATCTCCAAGACACCGATCCCGCCGAAGCCAGCGAACGGGCCGTCACGCTCGTCGAGTCGCTGCCGTGGGTGCGCAAGTACCGCGACCAGGTCGTGGTCGTGAAGTACGGCGGCAACGCGATGGTCAGCGATGAGCTGCAGGACGCATTCGCCGCCGACATCGCCTACCTGCGCTACGTGGGCGTGAAGCCGGTGGTCGTGCACGGCGGGGGACCCCAGATCTCGTCGATGCTGAACCGCCTCGACATTCCGAGCGAGTTCCGCGGGGGCTACCGCGTGACCTCGACCGAGGCGATCGGCGTCGTGCGCATGGTGCTCACCGGGCAGATCAACCCGCAGCTCGTCGCCAAGGTCAACGCGCACGGTCCGCTGGCGACCGGGCTCAGCGGTGAAGACGCGGGCCTGTTCGGCGGTCGGCGGCGCGGTGTCGTCGTCGACGGCGTCGAGCACGACCTGGGCCGCGTGGGCGATGTCGTCACGGTCGACCCGCAGCCGGTCCTCGATCACCTCGCCGCCGGACGCGTGCCGATCGTGTCGAGCATCGCGCCCGACCTCGACAACCCCGGAACGTCGTTGAACGTGAACGCGGATGCCGCGGCGGCGGCCCTCGCGACGGCGCTCAACGCCAAGAAGCTCGTCGTGCTGACCGACGTCCCGGGCCTGTACGCCGACTGGCCGAACCGCGACTCGCTCGTGTCGCACCTGACCTCGACCGAGCTGCGCGCGATGCTGCCGGGGCTCGAGTCGGGGATGATCCCGAAGATGCAGGCGTGCCTCGACGCCGTCGACGGGGGAGTGCCGACCGCGGCCATCATCGACGGACGCGTGCCTCACTCGGTGCTCGTCGAACTCTTCACCAGCAAGGGAATCGGAACGGAGGTGGTCGCATGACCGCGGACACGACTCAGGAACCCGGCGCGCAGCGCGCCGCCTGGCAGGACGACGCCGGACGCGATCTCGTCCGCAGCTTCGGCGATCGCATGGCTCTGTTCGTCCGCGGCGAGGGCGCCTACCTCTGGGACAGCGAGGGCACGAAGTACCTCGACTTCCTCGCGGGCATCGCCGTGAACGCCCTCGGCCACGCGCACCCCGTGTTCGTCACGGCCGTCTCGGAGCAGGCGGCGACGCTCGCCCATGTGTCCAACTACTTCGCGACGCCCCCGCAGCTGGCGATGGCGGCACGCCTCAAGCGCCTCGCCGGAACGGGGGAGTCGGGCCGCGTCTACTTCGGCAACTCCGGTGCCGAGGCGAACGAGGCCGCGCTCAAGCTCGCGCGCCTGCACGGCCGCGGTACCGATCGCACTCGCATCCTGACCCTCAAGGGCGGCTTCCACGGCCGCACGATGGGCGCTCTCGCGCTCACCGGCAAGCCCGCGCTGCAGGCCGACTTCCTGCCGATGGTCCCGGGCGTCGAGCACATCGATGCGTCCATCGAGGCTCTCGAGGCCGCGATGGACGAGCGCGTGGCCGCCTTCCTCGTCGAGCCCATCCAGGGCGAGGCCGGGGTGGTCGAGCTGCCCGAGGGCTACCTCCAGGCGGCGCGCGAGATCACGGCCCGCCACGGCGCTCTCCTGATCATCGACGAGATCCAGACCGGCGCGGGCCGTACCGGCGCATGGTTCGGCTTCCAGCACGCCGGAATCGTTCCGGACGCCATCACGGTGGCCAAGGGCATCGGCGGCGGCTTCCCGATCGGTGCGCTCATCACCTTCGGTGCGGCCAGCGACCTGTTCTTCCCCGGCACCCACGGCTCGACGTTCGGCGGGAACGCCCTGGGCACCGCCGTCGGTGGGGCGGTGCTCGAAGAGATCGAGTCCGCCGGCCTCGTCGAGAACGCCGCGCGCCGCGAGACGCAGCTGCGCGAGGGGATCGCCGCTCTCGGTTCGCCCCTCGTGGCGGGCGTGCGCGGGCGCGGTCTGCTCCTCGGCATCGGTCTCACGAGCCCGGTCGCCAAGGCCGTGGTCGCCGCGGCTCAGCAGCACGGTCTGATCGTCAACGCCGCGAACGACGACACGATCCGCATCGCGCCGCCCCTGACGATCCAGGATGCCGAGATCTCGGCCTTCCTCCACCTCTTCGGTGCCGCGCTCGCCACGGTGTCCGACGCCCTCATCCTCGAAGGAGCTCCCGCGTGACCCGCCACCTGCTGCGTGACGACGACCTGACCCCGGCCGAGCAGGCCGAGATCCTCGACCTCGCGATCGAGCTGAAGAAGGACAGGTGGGCGCAGAAGCCGCTCGAAGGCCCCCAGACGGTGGCCGTCATCTTCGACAAGTCGTCGACGCGCACGCGCGTGTCGTTCGCCGTCGGCATCGCCGACCTGGGCGGTTCGCCGCTGATCATCTCGACCGCCAACAGCCAGCTCGGCGGCAAGGAGACCCCCTCCGACACCGCGCGCGTGCTCGAGCGCCAGGTCGCCGCGATCGTGTGGCGCACCTACGCGCAGGCGGGTCTCGAAGAGATGGCGCGCGGGACGCGCGTCCCGGTCGTCAACGCCCTGAGCGACGACTTCCACCCGTGCCAGCTGCTGGCCGACCTGCTCACGATCCGCGAGCACAAGGGCGAACTGAAGGGCCTGACCCTGTCGTTCTTCGGCGACGGTCGCAGCAACATGGCGCACTCGTACGTCCTCGCCGGGGTCACGGCCGGTATGCACGTGCGCGTCGCCGCGCCCGACGACTACGCGCCCCGCGCCGATGTCATCACCGACGCCGAGCGCATCGCCGCCGAGACCGGTGGGTCGATCACCCTCGTCGGCGACCCCGAGGCCGCGGCATCCGGAGCCGACGTCGTCGTCACCGACACCTGGGTGTCGATGGGCAAAGAGGAGGAGAAGATCGCGCGCATCCGCGATCTGGGCGGGTTCAAGGTCACGACCGAGCTCATGACCCGCGCCGCCGACGACGCGATCTTCATCCACTGCCTTCCCGCCGACCGCGGCTACGAAGTCGACGCCGAGGTCATCGACGGCCCGCAGAGCGTGGTCTGGGACGAGGCCGAGAACCGGCTGCACGCCCAGAAGGCTCTTCTTGTGTGGCTTCTACGTCAGAAATGACGTCTTCGCCGATCGGCCGCGCCTGGTCCCGCTTCGACGGGGCGGGCCGGCTGGTCGGCGTGGACCTCGCCCGGGGGCTGGCGGTGCTGGGGATGCTCGCCGCACACCTGCTCGACACGGAGCGCACCCTCACCCCCGATCCGAGCACGTGGATCACCCTGGTGAACGGTCGCTCGTCGATCCTCTTCGCCGTGCTCGCGGGGGTCTCGATCGCCCTCGTCACCGGCGGTCCCCGCCCGCTCGAGCCGCAGCGGCGACCGCGCGCGGCGGCCCGGCTGGCGCTGCGCGGAGCCCTGCTCTGGGTGATCGGCCTGCTGCTGGTGATGACGGGGGTGCCGGTCTACGTCATCCTTCCCGCGTACGCGCTGCTATTCGTGCTCGCCCTGCCCTTCCTCGGGATGCGGGCGCGCAGTCTCTTCGTCGTCGCGGGGGTGCTCGCTCTGGTCATGCCGTGGATCCAGCCGATCCTCGACGCCGCACCCGTCTGGGCCGGTCCCGGGGGTGCGGAGCTCGAAGCCGCGGTCGGGTGGGCCTACCCGTTCACGGTGTGGATCGCGTTCCTCCTCGCGGGGATGGGGGTGGGTCGACTCGATCTGCGGAGCCTCGCGGATCAAGGGCTCCTCGCGATGGCGGGACTCTCGCTCGCGCTCGCCGGGTACGGTTTCGCGATCGCCACGCGCCCGGTCGCGGCGGGCGACCCCTACCTCGCGGCCGTGCTGACCGCCGAGGATCACTCCTCGGGGCTGTGGGAGGTCATCGGGTCGGGAGGGTTCGCCCTTTCGACGATCGGGGTGTGCCTGCTGCTGTGCCGCACCCCGCTGCGGTGGGTCGCGGTGCCGCTGCGCGCGGTCGGCTCCATGCCGCTCACCGCGTACGTGCTGCAGCTGGTGGTCTGGGCGGCCGTGGCGCTGGTGCTGTTGGGTGACACGTCCGACCTCGGGGGCATCCGCGAGGCAGGGTTGTTCGTGCCCCTCACCCTGGGCCTGCTCGTGGGCTGCACGCTCTGGGCGCTCACGATCGGCCGCGGCCCGCTCGAGATGTTCATCGACGCCGTCGTGCGCCGGATAGTGGGGCGGGATGCCGCGCCGGGGCCGCCGAAGCAGGGTCCGGCACCCGTCATCGGCTCCGGCGGTGTCGGCGGCCCTCGATAGGCTGGACGACATGAGCAGCGAGACCGGTCAGTCGACGAACGAGGGCGCCCTGTGGGGGGCCCGTTTCTCGGGCGGACCGTCTCCCGAACTGGCGGCCCTGAGCCGCTCGACCCATTTCGACTGGGATCTCGCTCTGTACGACATCCAGGGCTCGCACGCGCACGCCGCCGCTCTCGAGGCTGCGGGCTATCTCACGGCCGAGGAGGCGCAGGCCATGCACGACGGCCTCGACGACCTCGCGGCCCGCGTGCAGGACGGCTCGCTCGTCGCGGCTCCCGGTGACGAAGACGTCCACGGAGCGCTCGAGCGCGTGCTCATCGAGACGGTGGGCCCGGCCCTCGGCGGCAAGCTCCGCGCCGGCCGCAGCCGCAACGACCAGATCGCGACCCTCGTGCGGCTGTACCTGCTCGATCACTCGCGCACCCTCACGCGCGAGCTCCTGCGCCTCATCGACGCTCTCGTCGCCCAGGCCGAGGCGCACGAGAGCGCGATCATGCCCGGTCGCACGCACCTTCAGCACGCGCAGCCGGTGCTGCTCGCCCACCACCTCCAGGCCTACGGGTGGGCCTTCGTCCGTGGCCTCGAGCGCCTGCGCGACTGGTCGGTGCGCGCCTCGGTGTCGCCGTACGGCGGCGGCGCCCTCGCGGGAGCGACCCTCGGTCTCGATCCGCAGCTCGTCGCCGACCGGCTGGGGCTCGCCCGCCCCGCCGAGAACTCCCTCGACGGCACGGCCTCGCGCGACGTGGTCGCCGAGTTCGCCTTCATCACCGCGATGATCGGCGTCGACCTCTCGCGCCTCGCCGAAGACGTCATCCTCTGGAACACCCGCGAGTTCGGCTTCGTCACTCTCGATGACTCGTACTCCACCGGCTCGAGCATCATGCCGCAGAAGAAGAACCCCGACATCGCCGAGCTCGCTCGCGGCAAGGCCGGTCGCCTCATCGGCAACCTGTCGGGGCTCCTGGCGACGCTCAAGGGCCTCCCGCTCGCCTACAACCGCGATCTGCAAGAAGACAAAGAGCCCGTCTTCGACTCGGTGCGCACCCTCGAGCTCGTCCTCCCGGCATTCTCGGGAATGATCGCGACGCTCCGCTTCCACACCGACCGCATGGCCGAACTCGCTCCGCAGGGCTTCTCGCTCGCGACCGATGTCGCCGAGTGGCTGGTGCGCCAGGGGGTCGCCTTCCGCGACGCCCACGAGATCTCAGGCGCGCTCGTGCGGGCGTGCGAGGAGCGCGAGATCGGTCTCGAAGACGCCGACGACGCCCTGCTGGCCTCGGTGTCTCCCGCCCTCACCCCTCGGGTGCGCGACGTCCTGACGATCGAGGGCTCGGTGTCGAGCCGAACGGGCGTCGGCGGCACGGCGCCGGCGCGAGTGGGGGAGCAGCGCGAAGAGCTCGTGGCCCGGGCGCAGGCGGCATCACGTTCACTCATCGCCTGAGTATCAGTTATTCGCTTATCGTTCGAAGAAAATAAGCGTTAAACTTATCCTATGACCGTCGCCGTGATCGCCGACATCGTCGCCTCGCGACGACTCGATGACCGTGCCGGGGCGCAGCGCGCCATCGAAGACGCCGTCGTCACCGTCCAGAACGATCTGCCTCTCGCCACCGCCCCCCTCACGGCCGTGGTCGGCGACGAGCTGCAGGGCGAGTACGACGACCTCTCGAGCGCTCTCGCGTCCCTCCTCCTGCTGCGCCTGGCCCTGCCCGACGACGTCGACTGCCGCTTCGGTGTCGGTGTCGGGGAGGTGCGCCCGATCGAACTGGCCGCCCGCACCGTCCCCGAGGGACCGGCGTGGTGGGCCGCTCGAGAGGCCATCGACCACATCGAGCGCCTGCAGCAGCGCGCCGCGCCGCTCGCCCGCACGTGGATCGTCCTCGCCGAGGGAGAAGATGCCACCATGACCGAGACCATCGCGCTCGCCCGCGCCTACGCCCTGAGTCGCGACCAGCTCGTGTCGGCCATGAGCGAGAGGTCGCGCAGGCTCACGTACGGGCGCTGCGTCGGCCGCTCCCAGCGCGAACTCGCCCAGGCCGAGGGCATCAGCCAATCCGCCGTGTCCCAGGCGCTCTCGACAGCGGGGGCTGCTTCTCTCGTCGAGGGTTTCGCGGCGCTGACCGTGGGGGCTCGATCGTGATCGCGGCGGGGCTTCTGCTCCTGGCGGTCGGGGCGGTCGATCTGCTGCGCCAGATGATCCGTACGCGTCGGTGGCTCGCCTTCGCGGTGGCATCCGTGCTCCTCGTGCTGCTGTCGGCCGGGCTCGATGCCGTGATCGCCGGGCTCCTCGCCGTCGCGGTCGCCGCCATCTGGACGTGGGTCGTGCCCGAAGACGGTCCCGCCCGCGCGGGCCTGTGGCCTGTCGCCCTGCTCGCGCTCGCCGCGGCGGCGTGCGTGATCATCGCCCCGGGGAGGGAGCGGCCGGGTCTGCTCGGCGAGGCGTGGGCCGCGTATCGCCCGGGAGCGTCGGTGTCGATCGACGTCGCCGTCCTCGTCATCGGCTGTCTGGTCTTCCTGCTCGAGTCGGGAAACGCGGTGGTGCGCATCGCGCTGCGTTCCGAGATGGGCGGGCGCGTGTCCGACCCCGAGGGAGCCGCGGTGCCGACCCTCAAGGGCGGTCGGCTGATCGGGCCGCTCGAGCGGATCCTCGTCTTCGTGCTGACGCTGACCGGTGCCTACACGCTTCTCGCCGCGGTCCTCGCGGCGAAGGGGATCGTGCGCTTCCCCGAGATCTCAAGAGATCGCGACGACGGCGACCGCGCGGAGTACTTCCTCATCGGCAGTCTCGTCAGCTGGGTCACCTCGCTCGCCGCGGCGTTCCTCGTGTGGTGGGGCGTGCACGCGGGCTGACGCCTCACGGCCGGCGCGCAGCGGCTACGGTCGAAGCACATCACAGGGGGAGATGGACGCATGAATGCTGCACCGGGTTGGTACGACGCGGGGACGCCGGGGCGCGTCCGCTGGTGGGACGGAACGCAGTGGACGGCTCACGAGGCGCCGGTCGCCGCCGCGGCCCCCCTCGCCGGGCCGCCGCAGTCGGTCGCGGCGCCCCCGCACCCCGGGCCTCAGCCGGGCTGGTACCCCACGACGGCGGACGAGCTGCGCTGGTGGGACGGCACCGTCTGGACGGGCTCCCGCGTGCGCCACGGCAAGGCGGGGATCGACTGGGCGACGCTGGAACAGCCGGTCTTCGGCTGGATCGCGGGCGGGCTGTCCCTCTTCGCGGGCCTCTGCTTTCTGCTCTCGGGCGTGCTCACGCGGAACCTCACGGCCCTGCCCCTCCTCTTCGTCGCGTTGTCCGCGCTGTGGCTCGCGATGGCCGCGCAGAGCACGCGTGTGCGCCGTCTTCCGAAACCCGTCGGAGACCCCGTCGCCCCCGAGCAGGTGCGTCCGCTGCCCGGAGAGGTCGAGGGTCCCGGTGCGGGGTGGTACCCGATCAGGCGCACCGCTCACCGGTGGTGGACGGGTCGGCGATGGGGGGCCTACCTCTCGTCGCGCTTCGGGGTGCGTCCCACCTTGCACGCCGAGCAGTCGATGCGGACGCTCCGGGTCGTGGTGATGGTGGTCGGGGCGGTGACGGCGATCGCGGTCGTCGTCGGCATCGTGCTCATCGTTATCGCGGTCGGCCCCGTGCAGGTGGCCATCGGTGTGCTCGTGACGGTGTGCGCGGTCCTGTTCGGGGTCGCCGTCGCGGTCATCTGGCTGATCTCCCGCGCGCAGACCCGCCTCCTGCTCCTCCCGACCGATCCGCCCGCGACCGCCGCCGTTCATCCGTCACCCTGATCCTGGTGAGTGCCCGGGTGGTGGCATCCGGAGTCGGACACCCCCGCTGATACCCTGAACCGGTGTCTGCCTCCACCGACGCGGCGCCCGTGAGCGCCCTCGCCCCCGCCCTCGATCCGTCCTTCGACAACGTCTGGGACGAACTGGGGTATCGCGGACTCGTGCACGTCTCGACGGATGAAGGCGAGCTGCGCGAACTCCTCGGCGGAGACCCCATCACGTTCTACTGCGGCTTCGACCCGACGGCACCGAGCCTGCACCTGGGCAACCTCGTGCAGCTGCTCACCATGCGTCGCCTGCAGCTCGCCGGCCACCACCCGCTCGGACTCGTCGGCGGATCGACGGGTCTCGTCGGCGATCCGCGTCCCACGGCCGAGCGCACGCTCAACGCGCGCGAGACCGTCGAGGAGTGGGTGGGCAAGCTCCGTCTCCAGGTCGAGCGCTTCCTCGACTTCGAGGGCGAGAACCCCGCGCGCATCGTCAACAACCTCGACTGGACCGCGCCGCTCAGCGCGATCGATTTTCTCCGCGACATCGGCAAGTACTTCCGCGTCGGCACGATGCTGAAGAAGGACGCGGTCAGCGCGCGCCTGAACTCCGAGGCCGGGATCAGCTACACCGAGTTCAGCTACCAGATCCTGCAGGGTCTCGACTACCTCGAGCTGTACCGCCAGCACGGCTGCGTGCTGCAGACCGGCGGCAGCGACCAGTGGGGCAACCTCACCAGCGGCACCGACCTCGTGCGCCGCGCCGAGGGCGTCTCGGTGCACGCGATCGGCACCCCGCTGATCACCAACAGCGACGGCACGAAGTTCGGCAAGAGCGAGGGCAACGCCATCTGGCTGGATGCCGAGATGTGCAGCCCGTGGGTCATGTACCAGTTCTGGTTGAACACCGACGACCGCGACGTGGTCGAGCGCCTGAAGGTGTTCACCTTCCTCACGCGCTCCGAGATCGCCGAGTACGAGGCCCTGATCGAAGCGGAGCCCTTCCGCCGCGCGGCGCAGAAGCGTCTCGCCCGCGAGGTGCTCACGACCGTGCACGGGGTGGAGGCCACCGAGGCCGTCATCGCGGCCACCGAGGCGCTGTTCGGGCAGGGCGATGTGACGGTTCTGGATGCCGCGGTGCTCCGCAGCGCGCTCGAAGAACTCCCGCACGCGACCGTCGCCGCCGGCTCCACGGTCGTCGAGGCGCTCACGGCCACGGGCCTGTGCGCGAGCCTCAGCGAGGCGCGTCGCGCGATCTCGCAGGGCGGCGTCTCGCTCGACGGCGAGAAGGTCACGAGCGACGACGCGGTCGTCGAGGGGACGCTGCCGGGCGGAGTCTCGGTGCTGCGCCGTGGAAAGAAGACGCTCGCGGGGCTCTTCCTCAGCTGATATGCCGTTCACGCCGAGCCATGCCGTCGTCGCGCTGCCTTTCCTGCGAACGCGGTTGGTTCCGGCGGCGATCGCGATCGGGGCGATGACCCCCGACCTGCCCCTGTTCGTGCGCGGGATGTGGCCCGGCTACGGCCTGACGCACGACTTCGCGTGGTTACCTGTCACCGTCGTCGTCGCCTTCGTGCTCCTGCTGGTCTGGCGATGCGTGCTGCGCCCGGCCGCGCGCGAGCTGCTGCCGCGGCCGGTGGCGGAGCGGTTGCCGGTGGGGTGGGATGCCGGCGCCCGTACGGCGTTGCGCGAGAGTGCCGGCGGGGGAGCCATCGGCATCCTGTGGCTCGTCCTCTCGCTCACGCTCGGTGTCGCCTCGCACATCGCCTGGGACCTGTTCACGCACGAGGGTCGGGTGGGCGAGCAGCTGCTGCCCGCCCTCGCGGGTCAGTGGGGGCCGTTCACGGGGGCGAAGTGGCTGCAGCATGCCTCGAGCGCGTTCGGGCTGCTCGTGCTCGCGATCTTCGCGGCCGTGTGGCTGTCGAGGCGCGCGCCCGCGCCCGTGCGGAGGTCGATTCCGGATGCCGCCCGCTGGGCGTGGTGGCTCTCGCTCCCTGTCGCGTTGGTCGTGGCATCCGTCATCGCGCTCGCGGTGAACGGCGGGTTCGACGCGGAGTACACGACCACGCACCTGATCTACGGCGTGCTGACGAAGGTCGCCGCCGTCTGGGCGGCGCTGACGCTCGCGCTGGCGCTGTTCGTGCAGGCGCGGCGCGCGCGGGCCGCGGTGCGCACGCCGGCATCACGCTGAGGCGCCGGTCTCCCACGGCTCGGCGATCGGGCGGTCCCCGTGCCTGCGCGGGGTCGGTGATTCGCGCAAAGTCAGCAGGGGAGGGCGCTTTCGCGCTGAGGTTGTGCGGATCGCCGAGGTTATGCGGCGGACGGATGCACGCGAGCGGGCGCCGGCCCGCGGGTCACACGGGCCCGGCGACGGGCGGCGGCTAGACTCGACGACGTTATGACGAAGGCAGGAGACTCGGTGTCGGCGAGCACAAAGGGCCAGAAGACGGGCGCAGACGAGGTCATCCTCGGACCCACCGGTCGCCCCTACCAGGGGTTCCCCACCCCGAAGCCGCTCGACAGCCACGGTCCCGCTCGCATCATCGCGCTCTGCAATCAGAAGGGCGGCGTCGGAAAGACGACGACCACCATCAACCTGGCGGCATCCCTCGCCGGGTACGGCCGCCGCGTGCTCGCGATCGACTTCGACCCGCAGGGTGCGCTGTCGGCGGGTCTCGGCATCCAGACGCACGACGTGCCGACCATCTACGACCTGCTGCTCGACACCAAGCGCGACCCGCGTGAGGTCATCGTGTCGACGCGGGTCGAGGGTCTCGACATCCTGCCCGCGAACATCGACCTGTCGGCGGCCGAGGTGCACCTCGTCAACGAGGTCGCCCGCGAGACGATCCTCGCCCGGGTGCTCCGCAAGGTCGCGGCCGACTACGACGTGATCCTCATCGACTGCCAGCCCTCGCTGGGGCTGCTGACCGTCAACGCCCTGACGGCGGCCCACGGCGTGCTGATCCCGCTCGAGTGCGAGTTCTTCGCCCTGCGCGGTGTCGCGCTGCTCGTCGAGACGATCGATAAGGTGCGCGATCGCCTCAACCCGGCGATCGAGCTCGACGGCGTGCTCGCCACGATGTACGACCCCCGCACCCTGCACTCGCGCGAGGTGCTCGAGCGCGTGGTCGAGGCGTTCGGCGACGATGTGCTCGAGACGGTCATCGGTCGCACGGTGAAGTTCCCGGACGCCTCGGTCTCGGGCATGCCGATCACGGAGTTCGCGCCCGAGCACGCCGCCGCCCAGGCCTACCTGCGGTTGGCGCGGGAGCTGGTCGCCCGTGGCGCCGTCGCCTGACGACACCCCCGACGCCGTCGCCCTCGCGACGGCCCCCGAGCCCGCGTCGGACGCCGAGATCGCGACGCGGGATGAAGAGCCCGCGTCGGACACCGAGTCGACGCCGATCCCCGAGCCTGCCGACGGGGCAGGGTCCGACGCGCCCGGCTTCCGCGTCACCCTCCCCGTCTTCGACGGCCCGTTCGACCTGCTGCTGACCCTCATCTCGCGCGCCGAGCTCGACATCACCGAGGTCGCGCTGAGTCGTGTCACCGACGAGTTCATCGCCTATCTCCGGGCGATGGGGCCCGAGAGCGATCTCGACGAGGCGTCGGAGTTCCTCGTCGTGGCCGCGACCCTGCTCGACATGAAGATCGCCGGGCTCCTCCCGCAGGGAGAGCTGGTGGATGCCGAATCGGTGGCCCTCCTCGAAGCCCGCGACCTGCTGTTCGCACGTCTGTTGCAGTACCGCGCGTTCAAGGAGGTCTCGGCGTGGTTCGCGCGGTGCCTTCAGCGCGAGGACAAGCGGCATACGCGCAACGTGCGGCTCGACGAGAAGTACCGCAGTGCCGTGCCGGAGCTCAAATGGACGCTCAGCGCCGACGATTTCGCCGCGCTCGCGGTTGTGGCCTTCGCGCCGAAGCACATCCCCACGGTGGGACTCGACCACCTGCACGCGCCCCTGGTCAGCATCCGGGAGCAGGCGGCGATCGTGGTGATCCTGCTGCGTTCCGCGGGGACCCTGAATTTCCGCGACCTCGTCGCCGGGGTCACCGAGACGGGGGTCGTCGTCGCGCGATTCCTGTCGATCCTCGAGCTGTACCGCCACGCCGCCCTGTCGTTCGAGCAGCTCGAGCCGCTCGGCGAGCTCACCCTGCGCTGGACCGCCGAGCGCTGGTCGGAAGAGAACCTCGCCGCCCTGGGAGCCGACTATGACCGATGACCCCGTGATCGACAGCGCACCCGCGCAGGCCCCGATCCCCGCGCAGCGCCCGAGTGATGCGGCATCCGTCGCCCGTCGCCTCGAGGCGATCCTGCTGGTCCTGGATGAGCCGCAGAGCCTCGTGAGCCTCGCCGCCGCCGTCGGTGCGCCCGTTCCGGCCGTCCGGCAGGCCGTCGAGGCGCTCGTGGCCGACTACGACGGTCGGACCGGGGGACCGGTGCGGGGCTTCGAACTGCGCGAGGTCGGCGGCGGGTGGCGCCTCTACGTGCGCGGGGAGTACGACGACGTGGTCGGCGAGTTCGTCAACACCCAGGCGCCCTCGCGCCTGTCGCAGGCGGCGCTCGAGACCCTGGCCGTCATCGCCTACAAGCAACCCGTCACGCGGGGGCAGGTGGCCTCCATCCGCGCGGTGAACGTCGACTCGGTGGTGCGCACTCTGCTCTCGCGCGGTCTCATCACGGAGGTCTTCACCGACTCCGACACGGGCGCGATCCACTACGGAACGACCGACCAGCTGCTGGTCAACCTCGGCATCAACTCGCTCGACGAGCTGCCGCACATCTCGCCGTTGCTCGACGACGGCTCGGACGGATTCGACGGAGAGGTACTGAAATGAGCGACGCTTCAGACGCAGCGACAGAGGGCGCGGGCTCGGCGAGCGAGGACGGCATCCGCCTGCAGAAGGTGCTGGCGAACAGGGGGGTGGCCTCGCGCCGCGTCGCCGAGCAGATGATCGTCGATGGCCGCGTGCGCGTGAACGGCCTCGTCGTCACCGAGCTCGGTCGCCGCATCCACCCCGAGACCGACCTGGTCGACGTCGACGGCACGGCCATCCAGCTCGACGAGTCCAAGCGGTACGTCATCCTGAACAAGCCCACCGGGGTCGTGAGCTCGATGAGCGACGACCGTGGTCGCCCCGACCTCCGTCAGTACACGAAGGACTGGGACGAGCGGCTCTACAACGTCGGGCGACTGGATGCCGACACGAGCGGCCTGCTCGTGCTGACCAACGACGGCGACCTCGCCCACGTGCTCGCCCACCCCTCGTTCGGGGTGACGAAGGTCTACATCGCCAAGGTCGAGGGGCAGGTGCTGCCGCAGACCATCCAGCGCCTCATCAAGGGTGTCGACCTCGAGGACGGACGGATCGTCGCCGACAAGGCGCGCCTGCTCGACTCCTCGCGGGGCGAGAGCCTGGTAGAGCTGACCCTGCACTCGGGCAAGAACCGGATCGTCCGGCGGATGATGGCCGAGGTCGGTCATCCGGTCGTCGAGCTGGTCCGTCGGCAGTTCGGGCCGCTCCACCTGGGAACTCTCCCGGTGGGGAAGGCCCGCGAGTTGACTACAGTAGAACGTGGTGCCCTGCTCACGCTGTCCCGTCAGGACGACAGCGCTCCGGCCGATCCGGCGGAGTGAGCCTCTCGGGCGCTTCGCGGTGCGAGCGGCGCCGCCCAGGGCAGGAGACCCGATGAGCGAACCGAACGGAACGTCCGCGCGCGCGGCCGGGCCTTTGGCGACCCGCACGAGCGGCACCGTCCGCGTCGTCGGCTCGGGCCTGCTCGGCGCGAGCATCGGCCACGCGCTGACCAGCCGCGGCGTCGACGTCGTGCTCGTCGACGCCTCTCCCTCGCAGCTGCGCCTGGCCATCGACTACGGCGCCGGTCGCGCCGAGCGCCCCGACGACCGTCCTTCTCTGATCGTGGTGGCCGTGCCGCCCGACGTGACGGCCGACGTCGTGCAGCGCGAGCTCGAGACGTTCCCGGATGCCGTCGTCACCGACGTCGCGAGCGTCAAGCTCGAACCGCTGCGTACCCTTCGCGAACGCGGCGTCGATCTCACGCACTACATCGGCTCCCACCCCATGGCCGGGCGCGAGCGCGGGGGAGCGATCTCCGCCCGCGCCGACATCTTCGTCGGCCGCCCCTGGGTCGTCTGCCGCGACGGCGAGACCTCGGCGTACGACCTCTCGCTCGTCGAAGGCCTCGCCCTCGACCTGGGCGCCACGCTGATCGAGATGACGCCCGAAGAGCACGACGAGTCCGTCGCGCTCATGTCGCACGTGCCGCAGCTGGTCGCGAGCCTGCTCGCCGGCCGCTTCGTCGAGGCTCCGGACGGGTCCCTGCGTCTCGCGGGCCAGGGCGTGCGCGACACGACCCGCATCGCGGCATCCGCTCCCGAACTCTGGGTGCAGATCCTGGGCGCGAACGCGGCGCCCGTCGTCGCGGTCCTCGACCGGCTCGCGGCCGACCTCACGGACGTCGCCGAAGCCCTGCGCGATCCCGAGGTGCCCGGGGCCCGCCGCGCGGTGGCCGACACCATCCGCCGTGGCAACGAGGGCGTGGAGCGACTGCCCGGTAAGCACGGACAGAACCGCCGCTTCGATACCTTCGTCGTCATGGTCGACGACACCTCCGGCCAGCTGGGTCGCCTGTTCGGCGAGCTCGGCGACCTCGACGTCAACGTCGAAGACCTACGCCTCGAGCATTCGCCGGGAGCCCCCTTCGGCCTGGCCGAGATCAGCGTCGTCCCCGACGCGGTCCGCCGCGCCGTCGACGGCCTCCAGCAGCGCGGTTGGCGGATTGCGAGCACCACTCATGACTGACCCCACCCCCGCCCTGTTCCGGCCCGGCCTCGCCGCGCCCGGCTTGGCGGCCCCCGCCGAGGGGTCGTCCGCGCCCGTCATCGTAGCGATCGACGGTCCCGCCGGCAGTGGCAAATCGAGCGTGTCGAAGGCCTCGGCCGCCCGTCTCGGGTACGGCTTTCTCGACACGGGTGCCGCCTACCGCGCCCTGGCGTGGCACGCCCTCGCCCACGGCGCCGACACCTCCGACGCCACCGCGGTGCTCGAGGTGTTCGGCGACTTCGACTACGCGATCTCGCTCGACACCACCGACCGCTGGGTGCGCGTCGGCGGCGTCGACGTGACCACCGCGATCCGCGAGCCCCGCGTGACCGACGCCGTCAGCGGGGTCGCCCGCGTCGCCCCCGTGCGCCAGGCCGTCAATCAGCTGTTCCGTCGGCTCGTGGCATCCGCGGGTCTTCCCGGTGTCGTCGTCGAGGGGCGGGACATCACCACGGTGGTGTTCCCCGACGCGCCCGTGCGCATCCTGCTGACCGCCGCCCCGGAGGTGCGTGCGGCGCGCCGCAGCGCGGAGATGACGGATCAGGATGCCGCCAAGGTCGCCGCAGCCCTCCACCAGCGCGACGCCGCTGATTCCACGGTCGTCGACTTCCTCACCGCCGCCCCCGGCGTCGAGGTCGTCGATTCGACCCACCTTGATTTCGAACAGACCGTCGATGCCGTGCTGAGCGTCGTCGACTCCACGATGGGAGCCCGCGATGGGCGTTGAAGACGAGTACGAAGGCGGGCCGGACCAGCTCGCCGAGAAGATGGAGCAGCTCGACGAGGTGCTCGCCGAACAGCGGGCCGAGGCGCTGCGCGCAGGCCTCGAGGACTTCGACCTCGACGAGGAGGACGCCGCCCTCCTCGCGGGTCTCGCCTCGGGCGAGGGAGCGATCGAGTTCCTGCCGGCGCTGCCGGTGGTCGCGATCGTCGGTCGCCCGAACGTCGGCAAGTCCGCTCTGGTGAACCGCATCCTCGGTCGCCGTGAGGCCGTGGTCGAGGACACCCCCGGTGTCACCCGCGACCGCGTGACCTACAAGGCCGAGTGGCTCGACCGACGCTTCTCGCTGGTCGACACCGGCGGTTGGGAGCCCGACGCGAAGGGCATCGACCGCTCGGTCGCCGCCCAGGCGGAGGTCGCGATCGACCTCGCCGACGTCGTGCTCTTCGTGGTGGATGCCACGGTGGGGGCGACCTCGACCGACGAGCACGTCGTGAAGCTGCTGCGCAAGAGCAAGAAGCCCGTCTTCCTCATCGCCAACAAGGTGGACGACGCCCGCCAGGAGCCCGAGGCCACGGCCCTGTGGAACCTCGGTCTGGGTGAACCGCACCCGGTTTCCGCCATCCACGGCCGCGGCGTGGCAGACCTGCTCGACGAGCTCATGAAGGTGCTGCCCGACGTGTCGGCGGTCGCGAAGTACGAGATCGGCGGACCGCGCCGCGTCGCGATCCTCGGTCGCCCGAACGTCGGCAAGTCGTCGCTGCTGAACAAGGCGGCGGGCGAGGAGCGCGTCGTCGTGAACGAGCTCGCGGGTACCACCCGCGACCCCGTGGACGAGGTCGTCGAGCTCGGGGGCAAGCTCTGGACGCTCGTCGACACCGCCGGCATCCGTCGCCGCGTGCACCTCTCGCAGGGCGCCGACTTCTACGCCTCTCTCCGCACCTCGACCGCTCTGGAGAAGTCCGAGGTCGCGGTCGTCGTGATCGATGTCTCGCAGCCGATCAGCGTGCAAGACCTCAACATCATCGACCTCGTGCTCGAGTCGGGGCGCGCTCTCGTGCTGGCGTTCAACAAGTGGGATCGCCTCAACGACGACGACATGGAGAACCAGGACCGTCGCCGTTACCTCGAGCGCGAGATCGAGCAGGACCTCGCGCACGTGGCGTGGGCTCCGCGTGTGAACATCTCGGCGCGCACCGGCCGTCACCTCGACAAGCTCGTGCCCGCGCTCGAGCAGGCGCTCGAGTCGTGGGACACCCGCATTCCGACCGGAAAGTTCAACGCCTTCCTCTCGGAGCTCGTCGCCGAGCACCCCCACCCGCTGCGCGGGGGCAAGCAGCCGCGCATCCTGTTCGGCACGCAGGCGGCCACGCGCCCGCCGACCTTCGTGCTGTTCACGACCGGGTTCCTCGACCCGGGCTACCGCCGGTTCATCCAGCGGCGCCTGCGCGAGATCTACGGCTTCGAGGGCACCCCGATCGTGCTCAACATGCGCATCCGCGAGAAGCGCCAGCGCTGAGACGCGTCGCGAGCGCCCCGTCCCCGTCGTGGGGCGGGGCGCTTTCGCGTGGGCGGGGTCTGTCCGGCGGGGCCTCGAGTGGCGGGCCACGAGTCGCGGAGGGGCCGGGCGCAAGCCGGGCCTCGGCCCGGCCCGGTGGTCGATACAGTCGCTCTCGCGACGGCGCCGCCGTGGCATCCGCCCCTGCTCACGCCAGGAGACTTCATGACCACCGCCGCCCCGCCGCTCGACCAGCCGTACGACCGCGCGCCCCTGAGCGGCGGCGGTCCGCCGCGTCTTCGCGATGTACGCGACGTTCCACGGCCGCGCGAGCCGCAGCGAGTACTGGTGGTGGGTGCTGGTCGCCGCGGTGATCGGCACGGTCCTGAACGCGCTGCCGACGCTGACCGACGGGATCCGGGTCGAACCGGACGGGTCGATGACGGTCACCGGCCCGGTGGGGATCATCCTCGGCACGATCTGGCTGGTGTGGGCGATCGCGACGATCCTCCCGACCCTGGCGGTGCTGGTGCGACGTCTACACGATACGGATCGCAGCGGATGGTGGCTCCTGGTCGGGCTCATTCCGCTCGTGGGCCCCATCGTCCTGCTCGTCTTCACGGTGCAACAGTCTCGTCCCGAGGGAGCGCGCTTCGATAGGGTTCATTCGCGTCGATGACGTCATCGGCGTGCTTCGCACTCGCCATCGTGTCAGGGGGACACACATGACTACTGCTCGAACCGCCGTTCCGCTTTCTCAGCCGTACTACGGCGCTCCGCTGGGCGCCGCCGTCCAACGATTCTTCAAGAAGTACGCCACCTTCAGCGGTCGCGCGAGCCGCAGCGAATTCTGGTGGTGGATCCTCGCGAACGCCGTGATCTCGTTCGTGCTCAGCATGCTTGCGCTGATCACGGGTGGAGGCGGAGGCGTCGATGCCGCGGGCAACCCGGTGCCGCCGAGCGGCCTCGGCATGGTGTTCCTGATCGTGCTGTCCCTCTGGGGCCTCGCGACGATCGTGCCGCACCTCGCTCTGCTCGCGCGACGTCTGCACGACAGCAATCGCAGTGGGTTCTGGATGTTCATCGCCTTCGTTCCGCTCGTGGGTGGCCTGATCCTGCTCGTCTTCGAACTGCTGCCCGCCGACCCGCGGGGCGCGCGGTTCGACGCCTGAGACCTTTCTTCGAATGCCCCGGCTCCCGCGTGGAGTCGGGGCATTCGTCGCGAACGGAGGGGGCGGGATGAATGACGTGGCCGGGCCGCCGTGATCAGGCCGGAGCAGCCGGGCGTACCAGGGCCGTGCGGTCGGGCTCAGTGAAGCCGAATTGCCGGTACAGACCGTGCGCGTCGCTCGTGAAGAGCGTCCACCGGAAGTGTGGACCCGGGCCTTCATCGATCATCAGCGAGACCAGACCCTTACCGAGGCCGTGACCGCGGTGTTCCTCGACGACGAACACGTCGGCCAGGTAGGCGAAGCCGACGCCGTCGGAGATCGCCCGTGCGAAGCCCACCAGTTCACCCGTCTCGCGGTGGTACGCGGCGACGACGCGCCAGGCGCTGTCGAGCTGGGCCTCGACGTCGGCACGGGTGCGCCAGCGCCCCCAATACGCCTCGGTGCTCAGCCACTGCCACACGGCATCGCGGTCGATGCGTTCGGGATCGTCGTCGAGGTCGTACTGCATCCCCCCAGTGTTCCGCGTTTCGCGGCGGGATGTGACGCACGGCGGGCCTGCGTCGCGGCGGGTGTGCCAGGCTGGAGACGATGACGATCGAGCCCCCTGCCCCCGGCGAGCCGCGGCGTCCGCACGGGCCCCGTGACCCCGGCGACGCCTGGGTCGTCGCGCCCACCGGCGAGAAGTACTGGGGACGCTTCGGCGCCGCGGGTCTTCTGGCCCTCGACCCCGTTCGCGGCGTGCTCCTGCAGCACCGCGTGTCGTGGAGTCACTTCGGCGACACCTGGGCGCTGCCCGGCGGTGCCCTGCACGAGGGGGAGTCCGCCCGCGACGGCGCGCTGCGCGAGTCGGGTGAAGAGGCGGGAGTACCGACGGATGCCGTGCGCCCGCGCTTCGAGAGCGTGCTCGACCTCGGCATCTGGTCGTATTCCACGCTCGTCGCCGATGTGACGGTTCCCTTCGAGCCGGTCATCAGCGATCCCGAGAGCGTCGCGCTCGAGTGGGTTCCCGTCGATCGGGTCGACGATCTGCCACTGCACCCGGGCTTCGCCGACTCATGGCCGGCGCTGCGCGCGGCCCTCGCCTCGCGACCCGCGATCGTCGTCGACGTCGCGAACGTGATGGGTGCGGTGCCCGACGGCTGGTGGAAGGACCGCGCCGGCGCCGCGACCCGCCTTGTGAGCAAGGTGTCGCGGCTCGCCGAGCGGGGGATCGATGCCGAGGCCCTGGGCCTTTCGGCAACGCGCTGGTTCCCGTCGGTGACGGCGGTGTTGGAGGGGCAGGCGCGGTCCGCCCAGCCCGCCGCACCCGCCATCGAGGTCCGGCACGCGCCGGGGGAGGGCGACGACGAGATCGTCGCGGTCACGCGCGAACTCGTGGCTCTGCATCGGCCGGTGGTCGTCGTGACGAGCGATCGCGAGCTCGCGACGCGCGTGGAGGCGCTCGGCGCGGTCGTTCATGGGGCGCGCTGGTTGCTGGATCAGCTCGACTGATCTTGCTGCAGCCGCTCCCGGCGGCCGTGCGTGCGACGAGGGGTCGGCAGTTTCGCCGGGTCAGTGATTCGCACATGCTCAGTCGACGAGCGGGGAATCCTGCTGAGGTTGTGCGGATCGCTGAGGTTACGCGGGACGCGCCGGGTCGGTGGCCGCGCAACGTCTGAGATTCGCGCGGAGTTCATCGCGGGGGAGGGATGCCGCTGACAATGCGCGCGTATCGCGGGGGTGTGACGCAACGTCAGTCGAGTTCGCGTCCGCGGAGCTTCTCGATCTCGCGGCGGTCGCGCTTGGTGGGGCGGCCGGCGCCGCGGTCGCGGACGGGCACGAACGGCATGCTCTCCTTCGACGGCGGCGGGGGAGTGCGGTCGTCCACGGAGTCTGCGACGAGGGCCGCACCGACCCGTTTCGCGATCGTCTTCTTGACGACGAGGATGCGGTCGAACCCCTGGATGCGCACCCGCAACTCGTCGCCCGGGCGCACGGGTTGAGCCGCCTTGGCGCGTTCTCCGTTGACGCGCACATGACCGGCGCGGCACGCGGTGGTCGCGGCGGACCGGGTCTTGTAGACGCGAACAGCCCAGAGCCACGCGTCGACGCGCGCGGTGGTGGGGGTATCGGTCATGTCAGGTCCTCGGTGGGCGAACCTCCATCGTAGGTCGAGCCGTCAGTCGTGCAGCGTCAGCGAGACGAGCGCGCGGTCGGGCTTGGGGCGATCGACGACGTCGAAGCCCGCCTTCTCGAACATCGACACGGTGCCGCGGTACAGCTGGTTGGCGGAGCGCTTCGTGACGGTGGGGTCGAGGGGATACGCCTCGACGACGCGGGCTCCGGCGTCGCGGGCGGTGGAGACCGCGGCATCCAGGAGTCTTTTCATCAGGCCCTGACCACGGTGGGCGGTGCGGACGACGAAACACGAGATGGACCAGACGTCGTCGGCGTCCAGGGGCTCGTCCGTCGCGGTCCTGACGTCGCGGGTGCGCAGGAGACGCGCCTGATCGATGCGGGGACCGACGCGCACCCAGCCCGCTGGTTCGCCGTCCACGTAGGCGATGAGTCCGGGAGCGCGATCGCCGTGCATCTCGGCGTGGAAGCGCGTGGCGAGGTCTTCGCGCGAGGTCTTCTGGAACTCGGCGTTCGTGAGCAGCCACCATTGGCATTGGCATCCGGGACCGTCGCCGCTGTCGAGCGCCGTCTCGGCGTCGTCGAAGCGATCGCCGGTGGCGGGAAGGATCTCGATCGTCATGCCCGAGACCGTAGCGAGGGGTCCCGACATCGAACAAGGGCGCGCGCACACGCCCGGGGTGGGCGTTGGTTCGCGGGGGCGTCGGCGAGGGGCTAATATAGGGGAGTTGCCCGCTCGCGGGTGACGGGATGTGGCGCAGCTTGGTAGCGCACTTGACTGGGGGTCAAGGGGTCGCAGGTTCAAATCCTGTCATCCCGACAGAGAGGGCCGGAATCCTGCGGGATTCCGGCCCTTCGTCGTTCCCGCGCGACGTGTGGGCCGAGAACGCGGGCGGGGACCCCTACCGGCGTACAGATCGGCACGAAACCAGTAGTCCCGCGACCATCCACCCGCCCCAGCGCCACGAACAACCGGTGTGACACAGACAGACGCTCGCGAGTTCCTGATCAACGTGATCGACCGGGCCGCGGCTACAGGGCGGCCCTTCTGGGACGCGACGCCTGAGGAGCGCGCCGCCGTGCGCGAGCGTTTCGGCACGCCCGCGGTCGCCCTTCGCGCTTCGCGACAGCCGTGCGGCGACGGGCCGGGCGTCGTGACGGCGGACCTCTTCCTCAGCACCGCGATTCTGGTGGAGGTCGCCGTCGACCTGCTCAAGGACGACGGCGCCGGGCGGTCGCGCGAAGAGGCGACGGCGGCCCTCCGTCAGCGGGTCCACGCGCTGCTCGGCTGACCGATCCGCGCGCCCCCAGCCTGGCAATCGCCTGGGCAATCACCCGCGCTCTCAGCCGCAACCCGCGTGATCACGGCGATCAGCACCGCGAGGTATGCGTCCTCGTGCATACGCTCCGCGTAGCGTCGCGACCAAGTCCTCGGCATCCGCCTTCGGCTTCAGGCCATACGGTCACCCCCACCCGAGGAGCACGCAATGGCTGCACCCGTCATCGAGTCCCGGATGGGACCGATCCGCCAGACCTATAAGGGAACGACGGAGTTCCCGCCCATGGCCAAGGCCTACACCGAGTTGTCGCAGGTCGTCCGCGAAACGGGCCTGCTCGTTCGCGCCCGTCGGTTCTACGCGATGGTCGGTGTCGTCCTCGCGCTCGGCTTCGGCGGTGCGATCACCGGCTTCGTCCTGCTCGGCGACAGCTGGTTCCAGCTGCTCATCGCCGCGGCTCTCGGCATCCTGTTCACCCAGGTGGCGTTCCTCGCCCACGAGGCCGCGCACAAGCAGATCTTCGCCTCGGGCAAGGCCAACGACCGCCTCGCGCTGTGGCTCGCGGCCGGTGTCGTCGGCATGAGCCTGTCGTGGTGGACCTCCAAGCACACGCGCCACCACGCCAACCCGAACCGCGTCGGCAAGGACCCCGACATCGAGATCGACACGATCTCGTTCCTCGACGTCGACGCGGCCAAGGCCCGTGGCATCCAGCGCTGGATCACCCAGCGCCAGGGCTGGGCGTTCTTCCCCCTGCTGACCCTCGAGGGTGCGAACCTGCACGTCATCGGTCTGCGCCACCTCTTCTCGAAGGAGCCGGTCAAGGGTCGTTGGACGGAGCTCGGCCTCATCGCCCTGCGCTTCGCCGTGTTCGTCGCTCCGGTTTTCGTGTTCCTGCCCCTCGGCATGGCCTTCGCCTTCGTCGGCGTGCAGCTCGCCGTGTTCGGTGTCTACATGGGCGCCTCGTTCGCCCCGAACCACAAGGGCATGGCCGTGATCGCCCCCGACGCGAAGCTCGACTTCTTCAGCAAGCAGGTGCGCACCTCGCGCAACATCGCCGGTGGCTGGTGGGCCACCTGGCTCATGGGTGGCCTGAACTACCAGATCGAGCACCACCTGTTCCCGAACATGCCGCGCCCGCACCTCAGCAAGGCGCGTGCGATCGTCAAGGAGCACAGCCAGACGCTGAACGTCCCCTACGTCGAGACCACGTTGTTCGAGTCGTACGGCATCGTGATCCGCTACCTGAACCGGGTGGGGCTCGCCGCCCGCGACCCGTTCGAGTGCCCGATGACCTCGGCGGCCGCACGCGCCTGACGCTCACCGCAGAGGGGCTCCGCATCGCGCGGGGCCCCTCTGCCGGTATCACGTGGTCCCGCTCACACCGCCCCCGCCAGCGCCCTCCCCACCGTCCGCCCGGTGAACAGGCACCCGCCGAGGAAGGTCCCCTCGAGGGCGTTGTACCCGTGGGCTCCGCCCCCGCCGAACCCCGCGGCCTCGCCCGCCGCGTAGAGGCCGGGGATCGGCATCCCGTCTGCGTTCAGGGCACGGCCGTCGAGGTCGGTCTGGATTCCGCCGAGGGTCTTGCGCGTGACGATCCAGAGCCGGACGGCGATGAGCGGGCCGTGGCGGGGATCGAGGATCGCATGGGCGGGGACCGTGCGGAACAGGCGGTCTCCGCGGAAGCGGCGGCTGTTCTGGATGCCGATGGTCTGCGCGTCTTTCGAGTACGGGTTCACGACCTCGCGGTCGCGCGCCACGATCTGCTCTCGCAGCGACTCCTCGTCGATGAGGTCGTCGCCGGTGAGGGCGTTCATTCCGCGCACGAGTTCGGTGAGCGTGTCGGCGACGACGAAGTCCGCCCCGTGCTCTTTGAAATCCTCGACCGGGCCGGGAGCGGCGCGTCCGAGTCGCGTGCGAAGCAGCAGGGCCAGATCGCGGTTGGTGATGTCGGGGTTCTGCTCCGAGCCCGAGAGGGCGAACTCCTTCTTGACGATCGTCTGGTCGAGCACGAACCACGAGTAGTCGTGATCGACGAGGTCGGGGGTCGTGCGCAGCAGTTTCAGGGTGCCGAGGGTGTCGTATCCGGGCAGCCCGGGCGCGGGCAGTCGACGGCCGCGCGCATCGAGCCACATCGAGGAGGGACCGGGGAGGATCCGGATGCCGTGACCCGGCCACACGGGGTTCCAGTTCTGCAGCCCCTCGGTGTAGTGCCACATGCGATCGCGGTTGACCAGGCGCACGCCCTGATCGGCCGCGATGTCGAGCATGCGTCCGTCGACATGAGCGGGGACGCCGGTCACCATCGTGCGCGGGGGAGTGCCGAGGCGCTCGGGCCACCAGCGGCGCACGCGCTCGTGGTCGCCGCCGATCCCGCCCGAGGCGATGACGACCGCCTGCGCCGACAGCTCGAAGGCGTCGACCACCTCGCGTGACGACGACACCCCGCGGGGTGCGTCGTCGGGGGCGAGGATCGCGCCGCGCACCCCGGTGACGGCGCCGTCGGTGAACACCAGCCCGTCGACGCGATGGCGGAAGCGGAGGTCCACGGCATCCGCTTCTCTCGCCCGATCGGCGAAGGGTTCCGAGATGCCCGTGCCCGTTCCCCACGGCACGTGAAAGCGGGGGACGGAGTTGCCGTGGCCGCCGGCGGTGAACGACCCGCGCTCCGCCCACCCGACCACCGGAGTGAACTTCACGCCCTGCTGCTGCAGCCAGGACCGCTTCTCGCCGGCGGCGAACTCGACGTACGCGCGACCCCACTTCTGCGCCCACTCGTCCTCGGGGTGCGGGCCGTCGAGACGGTCCCATCCGGCGGAGCCCTGCCAGTCCTGCCAGGCGAGGTCGAGGGAGTCCTTCACCCCGAGGCGGCGCTGCATGGGGGAGTCGACGAGGAAGATCCCGCCGAACGACCAGAACGCCTGCCCCCCGAGGTTGGCGGCGTTCTCCTGCTCGACGATGATCACGCTCTTCCCCGCGCGGGCCAGTTCGGCGCTCGCGACGAGACCCGCGAGTCCCGCTCCGATGATGATGACGTCGGCGTCCATGTTCCCCCTCGGCGTCGAGTGACCGAACCCACGCTACGCCGGTCGACGCGTCGGAGGCCGGTGCGTCGGGGCGTGCCCGGGCACCGGCCCCCGTCTCACTCGTACCGCAGTGACTCGACCGGGTCGGCGCGAGCGGCGCGGGCCGCGGGCAGGGTTCCGGCGAGGAACGCGATCCCCATCACCGCGAGCGTCGTCACGACGATCGACACCGGATCGAAGGCGATGAGCTGCAGTCCGGGCAGGTCGCTGAACAGACTGGTCGCGAGTTGGGCGCTGACCGCCGTCCCCACCCCGATCGCCACGACCGCGCCGAGCGCGCTGCCCAGCAGGCCGATGAAGATCGCCTCGAGGCTGAACAGCGAGAACACGCGCCCGCTGCCCATCCCCATCGCCTTCATCAGGCCGATCTCACGGGTGCGCTCCTGCACCGACATGAGCAGGGTGTTGACGATGCCGAAGCTCGCGGCCAGCAGAGCGATGATCGCGAAGGCGTTCAACACCCGCACGATCCCGTTGATCACCGCTTCGAACGTGCCCAACTGATCAGCGACCGTCGTCCCCGTGTAGCCGGCGTCGGTGAGCGCGGCCTTCACATCGGTCACGTTCGCGCCCGCTGCCATCGTCGCGCTCGCCGAGGCGTACCGGTCGAGTTGGTCGGCGGGGACGCCGGTGTTCTGCGCGGCCGACAGGGCGTTCTCGAGCGCGGCGTTCGTCGTCAGCGTCGTGGTGCTGCCGAAAGCCTCCTCGGTCACCCCGGTCACGGTCGCCTCGACCGTGTGCTGGGTGCGGATCGGATCGGTGACCGCGATGGTCACGGTGGCGCCCACGGCGGCGGCGGCGTCGGCGAAGCCCATCGGCTCGACCAACGCGTCGGGGAGAGCGACCTGCAGCGCCTGCGAACCGTCGTCGGGCGCCACCCCCGCGCCCATCTGCGGCGTCTGCCCCGCCACGAGGCTCCCGGCCCGGGCGACGTACGGATCGCCGCCCGGCGCCTGCACGTAGTCGATCGTCACGGACTTCACCGGTACGACCCGCGCGATGCCGGGCACCGCAGCGAGCGTCGTGATGTCCTGGTCGGTGAGCGCGGTCACCTCGCTCGTCGTTCCGGGAGGGCCCGCCTGACGCCCCGACGAGATGGCATCCGGATCGTATTTCCGGGGAGCGGTGGATGCCGCCGCATCCGTGCTCGTCTTGGTCACGGTCAGCGCGTCTGAGGCGCCCATCGCGCTGACGGTGCTGTCGATGAAGGCGTTGATGCCGGTGCCGAGCCCATTGGTGATGGTCAGGGTGAACGCGCCGACGAAGATCGCCAGCACCGTGAGGATCGTGCGGGTCTTCGAGCGGAACGTGTTGGCGACGGCGGTGCTCACCAGATCGAGGGTCTTCATGCCGCGCTCCGTTCCTCAGCGACGATGAGTCCGTCGCGGATCTGCACGCGGCGGTCGCACCGGGCCGCGAGGTCTTCGTCGTGCGTGACGATGATGAGGGTGATGCCGTGCTCGCGGTTGAGGCGGAAGAGGATGTCCTCGACCACCGCTCCGGTGGCCGAATCCAGGTTTCCGGTCGGTTCGTCGGCGAAGATCACCTGCGGGTCGTTCACCAGGGCGCGCGCGATCACGGCGCGCTGCTTCTGCCCACCCGAGAGGGCCGTGGCCTTGTTGCGGGCCTTGTCGCCCATGTCGAGCTCGGCCAGGGCAGCCAGCCCCCGGCGCTTGCGCTCGCCACGCCCCACGCCGGCGATCTTCAGCGGCAGGACGACGTTGTCGAACACCGAGGCGGTCGGGGTGAGGAAGAACTGCTGGAACACGAAACCGAACGTCTTGTTGCGCGTGCGGTTGAGCCGGCGTCCGCGCAGGGTCGTGGCATCCACTCCGTCCAGAAGCACGGTGCCGCGCGTGGGCGCGTCCATCAGAGCCAGCAGGTGCATGAGCGTCGACTTGCCCGAGCCGCTCTTGCCGAGGATGGCGATGCTCTCGCCGCGGTGGATGTCGAGGGTCACCCCGCGCAGGGCGTCGAAGCGGGCGGAGCCGCGACCGTACGACTTGTGCAGGTCGGTGACCGAGAGGAGTGGGGGAGCGGGATCGGATGCCATGACCCCACCCTCGCGTTCGGACTCCGGATGCCGCGTCCCACCGCCGGGGAGGACGACTCCCCCCACGGGGGTATTCGCGAATGACCCTCCGGGGCGATCGACCGGGGCCTGTCGAGACGACAGACTGGACCGGTGAGCGCCCCCGAGACCACGATGTCCGCGCCGCGGGTGCTTCGGACCGCGCACCCCTGGCTGGTCGACCTCGGCTTCGCGCTGCTCATCATCGGGCCCGCGTTCGCGCCGATCCCCGTCGAAGAGATGCGACCCGCGAATCCGCTCGCTCTCGTGCTCGTCCTGCTGCCCGCCCTGGTGTTGCCGGTGCGTCGCTTCCGCCCTCGTCTGGCGCTCGCCGCGTGCGTCGCCCTGTACCTCGGCGCACTGAGCCTGGGGACCCTCTCCCCGGGAGCGACCCTCGCGCTGATCGTCACGATGTACGCCCTCGCTCAGCGGACGACGCGGCGCACCTCGGTTCCGGCTGCGCTCGTGGCCGTGGCGGTGGTCACGGCCGCGAGCCTCGTCATCATGGTCGTGACGGGTATGGACACGCGTTTTCTGCAGGTGGCGCTCGCCCTGGCGCTCGCGGGCGCCGTCGGCGACGCATCGCGGTCGCGGCGCGCGTACGTCCAAGCGGTGGAGGAGCGGGCTCGAAGGGCCGAAGAGACCCGCGAGTCCGAGGCCCGGCGCCGCGTCACCGAGGAGCGCCTGCGCATCGCGCGCGACCTGCACGACGCCGTCGCCCACCGGATCTCGGTGATCAGCCTGAACGCGGGGGTGGCGTCGTCGGCACTCGAGACGCGGCCCGAGAAAGCACACGAGGCGCTCGGCATCATCCGCACGACTTCGCGCGACGTGCTCGGTGAGATCGGGGCGATGCTCAGCGTGCTCCGCGCCCCCGACGAGGCCGCGGCGCGGGAGCAACCCGGTCTGGCGCGTGTTCCCGAGCTGATCGAGTCGGTGCGGGTCGCGGGGTGGGACGTCGTCGTGCGCGACGAGATCGGAACGGATACCGAGGCCTCCGGCATCCCGATCGGGATCGGCATCGTGGCCTACCGTGTGGTGCAGGAGGGACTCACGAACGCCGTGAAGCACGGCACCACCCGCCGCGCGCACGTGCTGATGCGTCGTGACGGGGACGCCTTCGAAGTCGTGGTGACGAATCCCCTGGATCGCGTGCCCGACCCCGTCGAAGCGCCGCCGGCGTCGGGTTTCGGGCTCCTCGGCCTGCGCGAGCGCGTCGACGCCGTGCGCGGCGTGCTCGACGCCGGTCTCGCTCCCGGCGGCTTCCGGTTGGCGGCGCATCTTCCCCTCCCTGCCCCCGCTCGATCGGAGACCGCCCCGTGACCACCGTGATCGTCGTCGACGACCAGTCGCTCATCCGCTCCGCCGTCCGCGACCTGCTGGACGCGGCCGAGGGGATCACGGTCGTGGGCGAGGCGGCCGACGGCGAGGCGGCGGTCGCGCTCGCCCGGCGCCTCCGCCCCGATGTGGTGGTGTGCGACATCCGGATGCCGCGGATGGACGGCATCGACGCCACGGCGGTGATCTGCGCCGACCCCGCGCTCGCGGAGACCCGAGTGCTCATCCTGACGACCTTCGAGGAGGACGAATACGTCGTCTCGGCTCTGCGCGCCGGAGCCAGTGGGTTCATCGGTAAGGGCGCCGAGCCCGACGACATCGTCCGCGCCGTGCTCGCGGTCCACGAGGGCGGGGCGCTTCTGTCGCCGACGGCGACGCGCGCGCTGATCGAGACCTGGGTGCGTGCGGCGCCCACACAGGTGGGCGCGCCCCCGTCTCTCGGGGCGCTGACCGATCGCGAGCGCGAGGTGCTGCTGCTCGTGGCCCGCGGACGCTCGAACGACGAGATCGCCGGGGAGCTGTTCATCTCGCCGCACACGGCGAAGTCACACGTCAAGAACACCATGGTGAAGCTCGGTGCACACGACCGCGCGCAGCTCGTGATCGCCGCGTACGAGAGCGGTCTGCTCCGCCCCGGCCACTGACGGTTCTCACCTCACTCCCGCGGTCTTCGCCGATTCGAGACACGGGATGCAGGACCTCGCGCACCCCGAGGTGAGGGTCCGTTCTCTCCGGAGCGGCCGCTCGTAGGATCGGAGGATGGCGATCACAGCGAAAGAGATCGGTGAACTCCGCCAGCGCTGGAAACGGGAGAGCTACCGGAGCGATCGCCAGGTCCTCCTCGACACGCTCCTGGACACATCGACCCCCGTGGAGCTGCGTGGCACGGATCTCGCCGGCGTCGTGCTGAACAGTACCGCGGCTCCTGAATTGTGGAGCGCGTGGATGCAGGGTGCCCATCTCGAACGCGTCGACCTCCGTTTCGCGCGTCTCGGGAGCACGTTCACCGACGCCACCATCTCGGCTTGCGACTTCACGCGGTCGACATTCGAGCGCGCCACCCTGCTGCGGGCGCACGTGGTCGACACGTTGTTCGTCGAGACGAAGATCCGCCACGTCCTCATGGACAGAGCCGTGTTCGACCGCTGCACCTTCACGGGTGCGCATTTCGAGGGCAGCCTGCGGGCGACCACGACGAGCGGCGGTCGCGGCGTGGTGTTTCGTGGGTGCGATTTCGAAGGGGCCCGATTCACGGGGCAGGAGTGGCGGCAGGCGACGTTCATCGACTGTCGGTTCGTGCGCACGGTCGTCACTATGTCGGATTTCGGTGCGGCGACGTTCTCGCAGTGTCGATTCGAGGGAGGTTCCTGGGAGGCGGACTCCATCGCTCGAGCGAAATTCGACGGGGAGCAACCGCTCGTGCGCAGCGAAAGCCACTGACCGGGTGTCCCTGCGCGCGGCCACCCGTCGGGGTCGGGCGTGACGCATTCCGAAGCCGGGAGGGACGCCTCGGCGGTCCGCCGTCTTCGCGCCGCTCGCCGCCGATTGTCAGCCGGGGAGGACCGGTGCTTCCGTCCGACGTGGCGGATAGTCGCGTAGCGAGATCTCGCGGCTGTCGAAGAGCCCTCTTCGCGCGCGAACCATGGTCACGCCGGAGCGGCGCAGATCCTCGGCGAGGTCCGCCGTGAGGGGCCCGCGGTGCGCCTTCTGCCAGCCGCCCGCCAGGGTGTAGATGTGGGTCACCGTGCGAGGTCGAGTCATGGGTACCTCCTGAGGGAACCGTAGCGGCCGCGAAGCGCAGTCCCCTCAAATGTTCCGCACCCGTCATCTGCCGGTTTTGGGGCGTAACCCGCTCGGTCACGGTGGGGCCGCTCGGATGGCGCGGTCGATAATGGCGGCATGACCACCACGCGCATCGTGATCCTGTTCGCCGTGGCCGCGATCGCCGAGATCGGCGGGGCGTGGCTCGTGTGGCAGGCCGTCCGCGAGAACCGCGGGTGGTGGCTGGCGCTTCTGGGCATCGTGGCCCTCGGCGCCTACGGGTTCGTCGCGGCTCTGCAGCCTGAGGCGAGCTTCGGGCGCGTGCTCGCGGCCTACGGCGGAGTCTTCATCGCGGGTTCGTTGGCGTGGGGGATCGTCGTCGACGGGTTCCGACCGACCGTATGGGACTACGTCGGGTCCGCGGTGGCCCTCGTGGGCGCGGCGATCATCATGCTCGCACCGGTGCTGGCCGGGACGGATCACGCGCCGAACGCCTGAGCGCGCCTACGCTGGCGTCATGACGAATACCGCCGATGGCTCGAACCCGCTGCGCACCGTGCTCGCGAAGATCGACGCGGACGTCCCCCTCAAAACCCCGTTGCACTACAACCAGGGCCACATCAGCCCGCGGCTCGACCGTCTCGAGGCGAAGCTCGCGTACATGGCCGATTACATCGCCTTCCTCGAGCAGCGCATCCAATCTCTAGAGGGAAGAGTAGTTAGCTAGGCGAGATATTAGGCCGTTGTCAACCACCCTCCGCGGCGACGGCCGCTCGCGGACACTTGGTTCATGCAGAACGAGAACATGCCTCACGAGGGCCTTGCCGACGACTTCGCCGATCTCGACACCGCGCGCCCCTTCGGCTCGTACCTGTCGGTGATCAACGGCGGCAACTAGTCGTCCGAAACCTCCGAGCGGGGTTCGTACGAGAGGGCCGGATGCCGTGGGCGTCCGGCCCTTCGTCGTCCCCTCACGCGTGGAACGTCGCCCCCTTGACCACCCGGTCGACGACGTTGCGCGGACCGCGCACGGCGATGCCGACCAGATCGAGATCGGATGCCGTCACGGCGGCGACCGCGGCGCGGTTGGCGGCGTCGTGCGACGTCCCGAAGAGCTCGCGGGTGTAGATCGCCAGGGCGACGTCGTCGCGTGCGGCGGCCTTGGCCCGTGCTCGGGCAAGGGCGTCGCCGACGGCTGTGAGCACGATGACCGGCTGGCGGAGCATCGGCAGGTAGGTCGTGCCGTCGGCGTCGCGGTAGGGCTCCCCGACGAGGTCACCCGAGCTGGTGGCGATACCCGACATCAGGAACGCCGTCATGTTGAGTTCCTGCCACGCGGCGAGGTCGGCTGCGAGCACCACGACCACCTTCGTGTCGAAACGGGGTGCGTCAATCACATCGGTCATGGATCCAGCTTCGGGCCGCGGTGTCGGAGGCGTCTTGTACGTTTCTTGCATGGTCGATCGCGTACGGGCTTGGCATCCCGAGGTGCCGTTCCTGCGCGAGACGTACCACGCCGATCTCGATCATGCCTATCCCGTGCACACGCACGACGACTGGGCCGTCATGCTCGTCGACCGCGGGGCCGTGTCGTACGGTCTCGACGGCGCGGCGCATCAGGCGGTGCCCGCGGCGGTCACACTCCTGCCGCCGGGCATCCCGCACGACGGGCGTCCGGCGCGCGCGGGTGAGGGGTACCGCAAGCGCGTGCTGTACCTGTCAGGCGACTGGTTGTCCGAAGCGACGGCGGCGCGCATCGCGCGACGGCCGACCCTCGCCCGCGATTCGGCGGTGGCCGCAGCACAAAGGATCCACGCGGCGCTCCGGCATCCCGGAGACGAACTCGCCGCCGAGCACTGGCTGATCGCCGTTCGCGAGGCCGTGCTGTCGCACGCGGGGTCGGAGGCGGCGGTGTTCGCCGATGTGCCATTGGCGAGGCGATTGCGCTCGTTCCTCGACGACCGGTGGGGGGAGTCGTTCACCCTCGCCGACGCCGCCCGTGAACTGCACGCGCACCCCAGCCACCTGGTGCGCGTGTTCTCGCAGACCTACGGCATCGCCCCGCACCGTTACCTCGTGACGCGTCGGGTCGACGCCGCGCGCCGCATGCTCGTCGACGGCGGCCGGCCCGCCGAGGTCGCCGCCCGCACGGGCTTTCACGATCAAGCCCACCTCACGCGTCACTTCCGCCGGGTGTTGGGCGTCACTCCGGCGGTCTTCGCCGGCTCCGGACGAGGGATGCCATGACCCGGCGCACCATCGAGATCGACGGTGCGGCGGTCCACGGCATCCCGTCGTTGTACGTCGAATTGAATCGCGTGTTCATGCCCGACGAGGACTGGACGCTCGGGGAGAGCCTGGATGCCCTCGACGACCTGCTGTACGGCGGGTTCGGGGTGCTCGACGGGGCGGAGCCGGTGCGCGTGGTGTGGGAACGCTCGGACGTCGCTCGAGAAGCGTTGGGGGTGGAGACCACCCGCGAGTACTACCGCGCGAAGCTCGCTCGGCCGCAGGTGTATTCCGTGGCCACCGCTCAACGCGCCCTCGACGCGCTCGAGGCGGGCGTGGGAGAGACGTACTTCGAGCTGGTGGTGCGGGTGTTCCGGGATCACGGGAACATCGAGCTCGTGCTCGATTGAGTCGGCGCACGGGGGCCGCAGGGTGAGGCTCACCGCGCGTTGCGGGTGAGGACGGATCGAACCAGACGCTCCGCGGCCGCGGGGTAGAGGGGAACGGCATCGGTCTCGGCATCGATCGGTCGCCAGACCACCGGCACCACGGAGCCGTCGGACTCGGTGAGGCTGCCGCCGTGCTCTCCGGGCGAGGGATCGAGTCCACCGGAATAGAGCGCGACGATCTCGTGACCCCTCTCGCCGTCGTAGCGGAAGAGGCTCTCGACCGTGTCGAGGTAGGTCAGATCCGTGGTGCGCGCACCGAGCTCCTCCTCCACCTCGCGGACGATCGCCTCGCGATGCGTTTCGCCGAACTCGACGCTGCCACCGATCAGGCGATGGAAGCCCCGCGGGTTCTCGAGGGTCGGGGCGTGGGCGCTCACGAGATGGGAGGGGGTATCCGGGTGGGGGATGACGAGCATGGCTTTCACCCGGATGAATGACGCGTAGTGAGGCATGTCGTCCCCCTTTCGCTCGCGCCAGCTGACGAGATCTTCTTCATGACCTCAGCCAGCGAAAGGGATCGGACCGGCGAGCTGTGTGGTGAGGGCGATGTGCTCGAAGATCCGGGCGCGGGTGACAGACTGAGCGCTTTCCACGCCGCCTGCGGGTAAGGGGAGCCCGTACGCGTAGATGTCGTCGAAGTCTGCGCGCGCCGTCAGTGGCCCGTATGTGGACGCCGCTTCGTCGTATGGAGCGGAGTCGTAGATCTCCTGACGCCAGTCGGCACTGGTGATCTTGAGTCCGAGATGGCGGATACTCGAGCTCATCCCCGAAATTCGGGCATGCCGGAATTGTAGTATTCGGTAGTTTCCCGCCTCAGCCACCACGATATCCCCGAGACGGTGAATTCAGGAACGCTCGCTGACATGTTTCTCCATTCGCAGCATCTGGATGATCGCCAAGGTGGTGTTTGTCTGCTGGGCAATGAGCATTAGTGAGTACTCGTTCTCGCGCATTCCAGCACCTCGTCAGCGTCCTGCTGCTGTTCGTGATGGTCTTGATCAGCCCGCGAAGGGAATCGGACCAGACAGCTGGATTGTCAATGCGATGTGCTCGAATATCCGAGAGCGTGTGAGGTGATCGACGCCCTCCGGTCCTCCGGCAGGAAGAGGGAGTTTGTATCCGAAGATGTAGTCGATGTCATCAGGAGAATTGAGCGGACCGTATGTGTTCACGGCTTCGAAGTAAGGCTTCGCGTCGAGGAACTCTTCGAGGTATTCACGATCTGCTGCTCGACGTCCGATGCGAGCGAGACTGGATCCGACTCCGCCGGTTGCCCGAGCGTACCGGTATTGGAGAACGCGGTATTTTCCCGAGTATGCGACGACTACGTCCCCCATCCCTGTTGCGAGAACGGGGATCATGTCGGGTCGCGGGAGAAATTCTCCGATCATGGTCAAGTAGTGGTCGGGGTCGATCAACTTCAGGAAGCCATCTGGCGTGCAACCGATACCATGCACACGCCAGAGTTCTACGACGGCGGGCTCGACGAGGGGTGAGAACGTTGCGAGGGAACTGGCGGGCATTTCAGAGAAATGCACGAAATCTTCGAAGGGGGATATAGGCATCGCTTGTTATCCTCTAAGTTTCACGTTGAGTAGCGTGTTGCGCAGCTGCTGGGGGGTCATCCCGCTCGCGAGTTCGCGGATCTCCGATTCTAGGACGGGCACACGCGTTCGCCACTGTGAACCCACGGAGGAGTTGACTGCGGCGTCCCCCACGCCGTCGAAGTCGAGAGGGTCACCTCCGGCGACTGAATCGAGGCGGTGAATTGCGTGCTGCGTTTCCAGCCACTCGGCTGCTTCTTGCTTCGCCTGCGAGGCTGTTCGCCCTTGATCCTGAAGCTCGTCGATTTTGTCGATCAACGCCGCTTCTCGCACCGCGGCCTGTTCGGCCTTTAGAGCACTCGAGCGGTCCCCGGTGAACTCATCCCTTCGCTGCAGCCATGTCTCGAACGTCGTGTTGTCCAAGACGTCCTGAGCGTTGGTGATCTGACGATCCCACTCGGGGCGACTGTGCTTCGGGTTGTACGTGAAGTCGACGTTCAACTGAGTCGGATGGCGCACGAGGCTCTCGGCTGCAGTTTCCGCGGCGTGTACCGTGCTGGAGCCCTTGTTGCCGCCGGCCCACTTCGTCAGGAACTGCAGCGCCTTGCCCGCCATGCCACTCAGCTCGTCGACGAGCCCGCGCAGCTTCGTGAAGGCGTTGACGACGGTGGTGATGGTCTTGCTGATGCGCGGCACAAGCGCAGAGACCCGCGAACCGACCTGCGCGGCGATCACGGGTGTCGCGAGGCCGACCGTCGCGACCGCGGTGATGGCGGCCGAGATCGCCATGCCGACGATCTGACTGATGGCGTCTCGCACGAGATCGTGGGTCATCTGCACGAGAGAGGACGCCATCGACAGTCCCGTCGAGATCGCCCCCGCCCACTGGCCCGACGTCCTCAGGTGCTGCGACAGCCCCTGCACGTGCGCCGTGTACGCGGTGATGGTCTCACCCGACAGTCCGTCGAGGTCAGCGAGCCGGTTCTGCGCGGTGACGCCGAGCTCGCTCATCCGGGCGCCCACGTTGCTCCAGGTCGCGGCGAATGCCTGCACTTCGGCCGCGTTTCCGGTCAGATCGTTCAGCCACCCCTTGAGCGGCTCGATGTGGTCGAGCAGCCACCCCAGGCCGTTGGCGATCAGCGTGCCGATGGGGTCCATCACGGCGGCGACGGTGTCCATCGCGGCCGAGAATCCCGCGATCCCTCCTTCGACCCAGTTTCCGCTTCGGATGGCGTCTGCCAGGGCCTGTCCATCGGTGACGATGAAGGCGCCCGAGAACGCCGAGGTCGTATCGACGGGCGCCGCGACGAGAGACGTGCTCATCCGAGGCCTCCCTCGAGACTCCTGGTCGCCTGGACCACGGCCTCTTCGTAGGCGTCGAAGTCGGCGACGACACCCCGCAACTCCTGGCCGGTGCGCTCGAGGACGCCCTCGGCGCCGTTGATGTGCTGCGAGACCGCGCTCGAGACGAGCCCGACGGGTGGGATGATCCAGGCGCACATCACACCGAACGCTCCGCCGCCCAGATTCACGCTCTTCACGGCGGATGCCGCTTCGGCGGCGTCCGAAGCGAGCTGCTGCACGCGCGATGCGTGCTGCAGCATGACGTCGGCATCCATCCGGATCTGCGGGGTCATCGCAGGCCTCCTCTGCGCGTCACTCCATCGTCCTCCGGTTCGGGAATGAGCTCCGCGGCCACGACGCCGACGATGGGGTCCGATTCGCCCATGATCTGGGTGGTCACTTCGAGGGTGCGGATGCGGGCGTCCTTCGTGGCCTTCGCGATCAGGTCCATCACCTCGGCGCTGACGCGGCGGCCTCCGCGCTCGAGCGCGGCGTCGGCGATGTCGAGGTCGCGGATGACCCCCGCCGCGTCCACCTCGACGGAGATGTCGCGGGTACGCGCCACCGCCTTCGCTCGGACCTCTCCGATCGCGGCTTGCAGGACCGGCAGCTTCTCGCCGCGTTCCTGCGCGCGACGCGTGTCTTCTTCGATCCGCGCGAGCGTTTCCTCCGGTGATCCGTACACGCTGTGCCCCCACCCGGGCCTCGCGCAGTGGACGTTCCTCCACAGCGCGCGGCAATCGTCACTTATCCACAGACGAGGGTAGGTCGGAAATCGGCTGAACAGGATGAGAATCGTCTCATCTCCGTTCCGGGGCCGGCTCAGTCGACGAGCGCCCCGCCCGCGCGCCAGTACCCCATGAACGACACGCGCTCGCGTGGCATCCCGAGCTCTCCAACGAGCACGCGGCGCGACGCGGCCACGACGCCGGACTCCCCGGCGAGCCAGGCGTAATCGGCTTCGGCGGAACCCCAGGCGCGGACGGCCGGTTCCGTCTCGCCACGGGCGACCACGCGCACGTCGACGGCGTCGCCGAGTCGGGCGACGGTGATGTCGTCTGCGGCGTCGCCGATCTCGACGATCGCGATGCCACGGGCCTGGGGCGGGAGGGCTGCCGCGATGTTGCGGACCGCGGGGATCGCGGTCTCGTCGGCGACGAGCAGGAACCTGCCGAGCGCGGGCGGTTGCCAGTGGATGCCGTATCCCGTCCACCCGTTCCGCGCGTCGGGCCCGGTGAGCACGATCGACTCGCCGACGCGCGCGGCGCGCGCCCACCGCGAGGCAGGGCCGTCGGGCGTGTGCAGGTAGAAGTCCACGTCGACCTCGCCGGCATCGGGGCGGATCGCCGCGGGGGTGTACGTGCGCAGAACGTTGCGCTCCTCGACCGGCAGTGCCTTCCAGCGCGTGTACCAGTCGGACGGGTGCGGTGTCGGCTCGTCCCGCAGGCCGAAGTCCGCGAGGCCTCCGCCCGGAAGGGGCAGCACCAGCTTGATGCGCTGATCCACGCCCCACGGGGCGAAGTGACGCAGCGCCTCGCCCGCGAACGTGAGGCGCAGGAAGTTCGGCGACAGCATCTCGCGCACGCTGACCTCGACGGCGAAGGCGCTGTACTCCCACGGGCGAGCGAGGGGGGCGGTGGGGTCAGGCACGGCGGCGGATCTCCGAGACGATCATGACGATGAGGTATGCGCCGCCCACCGAGACGGTGACGACGCCGACGGGAAGGGTGACCGGAAGCACGTGCTGGGCGACGGCATCGGATGCCAAGAGCAGCAGCCCCCCGACCATCCCCGAGAGCGTGAGCGACAGCGACGGCGAGCGCGCGAGGCGCCGCGCGATCTGCGGGGCCGCGAGCGCCACGAAAGCGATGGGGCCGGCGATCGCGGTGGCCGCGGCGACGAGCACCACCCCGATCAGCAGGGCGAGGCTGCGCACGAGGTGCGGGCGCACACCGGTGGCGGTCGCGAGATCGTCGCCGAGCTCGAGCTGACGCAGCGACGGGACGAGGGCGAATGCCGCGAGAGCGACGGGCAGCGCGCACAGCAGCACCCCGCCGAGCGCGTCGCCGGTCACGCCGTTGAGCGAGCCGTGCCCCCACGCCGAGGCGAACATGGCGGTCTCGAGTTCGACCTGCAGCAGCATCCACGTGTTGAGTGAGGCGAGCATGGCCGAGACGCCGATGCCGACCACGATGAGCCGGAAGCCCTGAACGCCCCCGCGGTACGCGAGCAGCCAGATGAGGAGGGATGCCGCGAGGCACCCGACCAACGCCCCCGCCGCCCGCGCGGGCCACGACGACGACACGAGCACGAGCGTGACCAGCATGCCCGTGAAGGCGCCGTTGGACAGCCCCAGGATGTCGGGGCTCGCGAGCGGATTGCGGGTGACCGTCTGGAACAGTGCCCCCGCGATCGCGAGGAGCGCCCCGAGGGTCACGGCGGCGAGCACGCGGGGCAGTCGCCACCCGACGACGACGGTGGTGTCGAGGGCCGTGCCGCTTCCGAGGAGCGCGCGGATCACGGCATCCGGAGCCACCGGGTAGGTGCCCCACCCGAGCGAGAACACCGCGAGGGTCAGGATGGCGGCGACGGTGGCGGTCCCCACCACGACGCTTCGGGGACGCAGACGGACACCCGCGAGACGCGGCGGGCTCAGGACGGCGGTCACAGTGCGCGGGCCCTTCGTCTGCGCGCGAGAGCGATGAGGACGGGAGCGCCGACGAACGCGGTCACGATCCCGGCCGGCACCTCGGCCGGGGCGATGATCACGCGGCCGAGCACGTCGGCCAGCAGGACGACGATCGGTGCGGCGAGGGCGCTGAGGGGCAGGATGAGGCGCTGATCGGGCCCGACGATCCACCGCACGACGTGCGGCACCATCAGCCCGACGAACGAGAGAGGACCGACGAGGGCGGTCGCGGCCCCCGCGAGCACGGTCACCGAGGCGATGGATGCCACCCGCACGGCCCCGACGCGCGTGCCCTGTGACCGGGCGAGATCGTCGCCCAGCGCCAGAGCGTTGAGAGGACGGCCGAGGGCGAATGCCACGAGGAGTCCGATCACGACGAACGGCACCACTGGCACGATGACGTCGAGTCCGCGGCCGAGCAGTGATCCGGCGTTCCACCCGCGCATGGTGTCGAACGCGTCGGGATCGCTGAGCATCATCCCCGAGGTGACACCCGAGAGCACGGCTCCCACGGCGACCCCCGCGAGCACGAGGCGGACGGGGTCGGCTCGCCCGCGCCCCGCCGAGCCGACGACCGCCACCGCGACGGTCACGACGAGCGCCCCCAGGAACGCGGGCCACACCAGCAGGAAGGAGTTCTGGATGCCGAAGACCGCGACCGTGAGAGCGACGGCGAATGCGGCCCCCGCGTTGACGCCCAGGATGCCCGGGTCGGCGAGCGGATTGCGCGAGAACGACTGCATGAGCGCGCCCGCCACCCCGAGGGCGGCGCCGGCGACGAGCCCGGCGATCGTGCGGGGGATGCGGAGTCCCTGCACGACGAAATCGGTGTCGGGCGTGCCGGCTCCCGTGAGCGAGGCCCAGACCGCCGACCAGGGGAGGGGGTTCGCGCCCATCATGAGCGACAGAGCGATCGCGAAGGCGAGGACCACCGCCAGGACGAGGGTTCCGGCGGCGGTCCTGCCGATGCGCGCGGGCCGGGCGGCGGCCGCCGCCCGCACGTGCGCGGACGTCATTTCGCGGAGGCGAGGAAGGTTTCGATGTCGTCGAGCACCGACTGCGCGCCCTTGGGCCCGACTCCCGCGACCCAGGTGCTCGTGTCGACGAGCGTCACGACGGGGAACGCCGCCGTGTTCTGCGCGATCGCGGCCGGAATCGTCGAGCGGTCGGCGACGTCGGTGGTGGTGACGAAGACAGCGTCGGCGGTGGCGCTGGCGATGTTCTCGGGCGAGATGTCGGCCTGCAGTCCGTCTTTCCATGCGTGGTCGGGGATCGTGTAGCCGACGCATTCGAGCAGGCTCCCGGCGAACGAGACCGGACCGTAGAGGCTCAGCGTCGTCTCGTCGCGCGGGCGGATCATCTCGGCGGTCTTGCCCGCGAGCTTGTGCGCGGCCGCGATCTCGCCGCAGCGGGTGTCGACGGCATCCACCGCCTTCTTCACCTCGCCCTCGCGGCCGAGAGCCTCGCCGATGAGGGCCGCGTTGTCGCGCCAGGGATCGGCCTGCGTGGCGATGAACACCGTCGGAGCGATCGCGCTGAGCTGGTCGTAGAGGGCCGAGTGCCGGGATTCGGTTCCGAGGATCAGGTCGGGCTGGAGCGACGCGATCGCCTCGAGGTCGGGCTCGCTGACGGTGCCGACCGGCGTGACGCCCTCGACCCCGAGGTAGCTCGGCACGCCCGTGACCATGTTGGCGACGGCGGCGCCGACCGGGGTGATGCCGGCCGCGACCGCGGTGTCGAGCTCGAGTGGCTCGAGCGTGACCACGCGCTGGGGAGCATCGCTCACCGTGGTGGTGCCACGGGCGTGCGCGACCTCGTGCGTCGCGGTGTCTGTCGAATCGGAGGTGGATGCCGCGCCACCGGCGCACCCGGACAGCACGAGCGCGAGTCCGGCGAAAGCGGCGAGGGCGAGGCCGGAGAAGGGGCGTGAGGGCATGGCGAGATGTCCTTTCGAAAGCGGATACCGTGACTATGAGTTAGGTAAGGGTTACCTTACTAGATAGCTCTGGCTCGCACCGTCGGGCGGGTTCCCCACACGGGCCCGCGCACCGATCGAGAGCGTTTGACAGGATCGACCCGATGGCGGCTATCGCATTCTCTGTCGCCGTGGCCGTGACCGGGGCGGCCATGCAGCTGCGATACATCAAGGAACGTCGGCTCCTGATCGACACCTCCTCGCCGTCGCTCTGGTTCAAACCGCGCGCGTCGCGCGGCGGCTGGATGGTGGCGGCTGCCGTGTCCACTCTCGCTCCGGCCGCGGCGATGGTCTACGGGCTCGTCAACGGTCTGGCCGGAAGCGCGTCGCGGTCGATCGTCGTCGGTACGAGCGTCATCGCGGTGATCGGCCTGGTGACGCTTGGACGCATGCTCTGGTCGGCTCGGCTGCCCGCGGGGCTCGAACTGACGGAGCTGGGCATCCACGGCATCCGCGGTGCGGGAGACGCCCACCTGATGTGGGAGGACATCGCGGACATCGCTGTCGTCGCCGCTCCCTCCGCGAAGCTGTCGATCACGGACGCGAACGGCTCGCCTCCGATCCTCGCCTCCATGCCGTACCTCGGAGCGGACCCGAATGATGTCGCCGTGGTGCTGCGCTTCTTCCGAGACCACCCCGAGGAGCGGAACCTTCTGACGCAGGGAGGCGAGGCGGCGCTTCGACGCGTGGAAGAAGCGCTGAACGATCCTGTCGCGTGACCGACCCCGGAAAGTTCTCAGCCCGTTCTGCGAGGTCGCCTGCGGAGTGACCCGCGCTCAGTGCATGATCACCGGCTTCACCGTGGTGCCGGCGTGCATGTCGGCGACCGCGCTTTCGATGTCGTCCAACGTGTAACGCTTCTCGAGCTTTTCGAGCGGCAGCCGCCCCTGGGCGTGCAGGGCGACGAGCTGCGGAACGAGCTCGCGCGGGTCGGCGTCGCCCATCGTGACGCCGCGGAGGATCTTGCCGGTCAAGATGCCCTGGATGTCGACGCCGATCTCGGTTCCGGGCGGCGGTGCCCCGCACACGAGGACCGTTCCACGCACCGCCGCGGCATCGAGCGCCGTCCGGGCGACGCCCGGGTGTCCGGTGGTGTCGAAACTCAGCGACACACCACGGCCCCCGGTCAGCTCGGCGAGGCGCGCGCCGACGTCCTCGGTCGAGGCGTCGACGACGGCCGTCGCTCCGAGCTCGAGCGCCAGGTCGAGACGGCTCGCCACCCGATCCACCGCGATCAGCTGCACCGGTTCGCGCAGCGAGGCCGCGATGACGGCCGACAGCCCCACCGCCCCGGCGCCGTAGACCGCGACGATGTCGGTCGGCCCCGGATCGAGCACGTTCCACATCGAACCGAAGCCGGTCAGCACTCCGCAGCCGAGGGGCGCGAGGACGGTTAGATCGGCGTCGCCGGCCACGCGCACGACGGAGCGCTCGTCGGCGATCGCGTGCGTGCCGAAGGACGACTGACCGAAGAAGTGGCCGGCCACCGGCTCCCCGTCGCGGCTGATCCCGCCCGAGCCGTCGGCCCTCAGCCCACCGAGCAGATTGCGCGGCAACCAGGTCTCGCAGTAGGCGGGATGGACGGACGCACAGGCCGCGCACGCGCCGCACGAGGTGAAGCTCAGGAGCACGGCATCCCCGGGGCTGATCCCGCTGACGTTCGCGCCGACCTTCTCGACCCGCCCGGCACCCTCGTGACCGATGATCCCCGGCGTCGGAAACGGGATGCCGCCGGCCAGCACCCCGAGATCGGTGTGGCACAGACCGGTCGCGGTCAGGCGCACGAGCACCTCGCCCGGACCCGGGTCGGCGTATTCGACGTCGGACACGACGATCCGGCCATCGGCCTCGACGACCGCCGCGCGCCCCGCGATCACGCGGCACCGCCCAGATCGAAGACGATCGAGTGGGCCTTCTGGTACGACTGCAGCGCCTCGGGCCCGCCCTCTCGTCCCCAGCCCGACGCCTTGACCCCGCCGAACGGTACCGAGGGATCGAGCACCGCCCACCCGTTGATCCAGGTGATGCCCGCCCGCAGGCGTGCGGCGACGCGGTGGGCCCGCGCGAGATCAGCGGTCTGAATACCGCTGGCCAGGCCGAAGGGCGTGCCGTTGGCGAGGGCGATGGCCTCGTCTTCGGTGTCGAACGGTTGCACGGTGAGCACCGGCCCGAAGACCTCGTCCACGACGACCTCGGCGTCGGGGGCCACGTCGGCGATCACGGTGGGAGCGTAGAAGAACCCCCCTCCGTGATCGACGGCGTGGCCACCGGTCACGATCCGCGCCCCGGCGGCCCGTGCCCGCTCGACCAGCGCCGAGACCTTGTCGAGCTGCGTGCGGCTCGCGAGCGGGCCGATCACCGTCGCAGGATCCGCGATGTCGCCGAACGGCACCTGGGGGACGACGTCCTTCAGGATGCCGAGGACCACCTCGTACAGCGGGCGCTCGACGAGCAGTCGGGGACCGGCCATGCAGAACTGGCCGGCGTTGAACACGAATGCGGAGATCACCGTGTGGATGGCGCGATCCAGGTCGGCATCCGCGAAGAGAATGTTGGCCGCGTTGCCGCCAAGCTCCGCGGTGAAGGGGGTGAGGTTGCGGCCGGCGAGACCCGCCGCGTGCGCACCGATCTCGGTCGACCCGGTGAAGGCGACCTTGTCGACGTCGGGGTGTCCCACGAGGTGATCGCCGAGGGTCGAGCCGGGGCCCGTGACGACGTTGAAGACGCCCTCGGGCACTCCGGCGTCGCGCAGGATCTCGGCCATCAGCAGCGCGCTCAAGGGGGTGTCGCTCGCGGGCTTGTGCACGACGGTGTTGCCCGCCGCTAGAGCGGGAGCGATCTTCGTGCTCGACAGGATGAGGGGGAAGTTGAACGGCGTGATCGCCGCGACCACGCCCAGCGGCTCGGGACGGATGTACGCGTGGGCCGCGGCCGTGATCTCGCGGACCTCTCCGTCGAGGCGGTGGCCGAGGGCGGCGTAGTACTCGTACAGCTCGGCGGCGTTGTTCACATCGACGACCCGCGCGAAGGTGATGGGTTTGCCGACATCGAGGCTCTCGAGCTGCGCGAGTTCTTCGGCGCTCTCGCGCATCGATGCATAGGCGCGCTGCAGGATGCGGGCACGCTCGCGGCTCGACAAGCGCGGCCAGGGGCCCTCGTCGAACGCCCGACGGGCGGCGGCCACCGCGGCGTCGACGTCGGCGATGCCCGCGCGAGCCACGTCGGTGATCTTCTCGCCGGTGGAGGGGGCGATGACGTCCATGCGGCCGCCGTCCGCGGCATCCATCCACTTCCCGCCGATGAACAGGCGACCGGCGGTCAGCGTCGCGACGCTCACTTCGCCACCTCCGTCGCGGCGAGAGCGTCAGCGAGGACCCCGGCGAACCACGCCGGATCGTCCTCGAACGGGGTGTGCCCGGTGTCGACGCGCACCACGTCGGCACCGGAACGCGAGACGAGGTGCTCCTGGAATGCGGGAGGCACCAGCTCGTCGCTCTGGGTGAGCACGTAGGTCGTCGGCTTCGCCTTCCACGCGACGCGGGTCACGGGCGAGGTGAACGCGCCGAGCGACTGCGGGCGAAAGGCGTCGGCGATCTCTGCCGCGAGCTCCGGGGGCATCCCGGCCGGCAGGTCGGCGGCGACCATGGCGATGCGCTCCTCGCGGGAGCGACCCATCGAGACCATGCCGTCGGCGATCCCCCAGAACTCCGGGATGCCGCCGCCCACCGCCTGCTGGAGAGTCTCGCCCTCGTCGAGGGCGAACGCGGCGATGTACACGAGACGCTCGACCGCCGGGTGGTCACCGGCCTGGGTCGCGGGGATCCCGCCGTAGGAGTGGGCGATCAGCGTCACGGGGCCGTCGGCGGCGTCGAGCTTCTCGGTGATCGCCGCGGCATCGGCGTACATGTCGACCGTGCTACCGATCGTCGGCAGGGCCACGGTGTCGACGGAGAAGCCCCGCGCGCGCAGCTCGGCGCCCAGCCGGTCGAACACCCACGGGCCGGCCCACGCGCCGTGGACGAGAAGGAGACGGGGAGGGGAAGGGGTCATGCGGACTCTCCTGGGACGGGGCGACCTCGGCGTCGCCGGGCTCAGTGTCGAACGCCCGACCCCGAAGCGGTATCCGTAGGATTACCGAACACTCTCGAGCGTCGATCGGTACCAGGCCGCGACCTGCGCGCGCGAGGTGAACTCGAGCTTTGCGAAGATGCGCTGCACGTGCGTGTCGATCGTGCGCACCGACAGCACCAGGCGCTCGGCGATCTCGCGATTGCTGAGCCCCTCGTGGATGCCGGCGGCCACCTCGCTCTCTCGAGCGCTCAGCCCCGCCGCGGGGCGTCCGGGCGCGCCCGCGAAGGCCGTGGCCTCGGCGGGCGACAGGCGCTCACCGATCGCCGATAGCCGTTGGAACGCCTCTTCGCCGAGTCGCCGGCGTACGATCGCGACGCAGCGGTCGTGATGGGCGAGCATCTGCGGCCCGTGGACCGCGATCCCCGAGTCGATGCGCCGCCACCAGGCCCGCGCGGCGCCGAGCAGCACCGCCGTGCGTTCGGTGGGGGAGCGCGCGGCGTCGATCCAGCTGAGCAGCTCGAGCACGAGACAGTCGCTCACCGGGTCGTCGATGCCCTCCTCCCACGTGAAGGCGTCTCGAGCGTGCCGCTCGGCCTCGTCGAGGTCGCCGTCGGCGTAGAGGGCGAGCCCCGCGGCCCACAGCGACAGCGAGCGCAGCCACCGCTCGCCGATCGACGTGGCGTACATCCGGGCCTCGAGCGCCGGGCCGATCGTATGGGGCAGGTCGTCCTGGACCATCGCCACCGTCAGCTGGAACTGCGCCAGCAGCGCCTCTTCGGGGTGCCCGCTCGCGTGGGCCAGCCGGATGGAACGGCTGAGCTCGTCGCGCGCGAGGTCCCCTTCTCCGGCGAACAGGGCGCGCGTGCCGCTCCAGCGTCGCAGTTCGATCTCGCACCGGTCCCGCTCGAGCGGCGAGAGTCGGGGCAGTAGCGACCGCGCTTCGTCCAGGTGGTCGAGTGCTTCGTCGAGCGCTCCCTGCAGAACGCCGATCCAGGATGCCACCAGCAGGGCCGGCGTGCGGGCGGCGGGCGCCGCGCCGGACAGGGCGAGAAGCCGGCGGGACCAGCGACGGCCTTCCGAGAGGAAGCCGCCGACCGCCCAGTGGTACCGCAGATCGGAGAACAGCTCGAGAGCGGTGTCGGCGTCGAGGGTCGCGGCGGTGCGGAGGGCCGCATCCAATTCGGCGCGGTCGGCGCGCTGCCCCGCGAGGATCGTGCGCTGCGCGGGTCCGTACCAGTGGGTGCGGGCCAGGCGAGCGAGGCTGCGGTAGTACTCCAGGTGAGCGCGGACGAGGCGGGGATGCTCGCCCGACTCCTCCGCCCGATCGCGACCGTAGCCGCGGATGGTCTCGAGCAGATGGAATCGCCCCGACTCTCGGTCGGCCTCGACGAGGGACTGGTCGATCAGCTGATCGAGGGTGTCGACCGTTTCCGCCTCGCCTCCGCCCCACACGGCCACGGCCGCCGGGAGATCGAAGGGGCCCGAGAAGACGCTGAGCGAGGCCCACAGCGACTGCTCGGTCGGTGTGCACAGCTCGTAGCTCCAGTCGACCACCGCTCGCAGAGTCCGCTGGCGCGAGACGGGGGCACGCGCTCCCGCCCGCAGCAGCGTGAACCGCTGCGACAGGCGGCGGGCGAGCTCTGTCACGGTCAGGGTGCGGAGCCTGCCGGCTGCCAACTCGATCGCCAGGGGGAGTCCGTCGAGCGAGCGGCAGAGTTCCGCGGCGGTCGCGATCTCGGCGGGAGAGAGCGAGAAGCCGGCGTCGGAGGCCCGCGCCCGGGCCAGCAGGAGCGCCACGGCTTCGGCCGGCTCCTCACCCACGGCATCCGTCCCCAGCGGGGGCACGGCGAACACCTGTTCGCCGTCGACGTCGAGGCGGCGGCGGCTCGTCGCGAGAACCGTGAGCTGGGGCAGAGCGTCGAGCATCTCGTCGACGACGGAGGCGACCGCATCGATGACGTGCTCGCAGTTGTCGAGGACGAGCAGCACCGGGTCGTCCTGGAGCGCGTCAACGATGAACTCGAGCGGATCGCGGGCCGAGAGATCGCCCAAGGGCAGGGACTGTGTGATCGCGGCGATCACGCGGCGCGGGTCGGCGACGCCGTCGAGCCCGACGAAGAACACGGCGGTCGAGGCGCGTCGTGCGTGTGCGTTCGCCACCCGGACCGCGAGGCGCGTCTTGCCGACCCCGCCGACCCCGGTCAGGGTCACGAGTCGGCTGCGCGAGAGCACGTCGGAGAGATCGTCGAGTTCGCGGCGGCGGCCCACGAACTCGCTGCGGGGCTCTTTGATCACGAGGGAGCGTCCTTGCGTCCGGGAACTCTCATTATCCGTCGTCGATCGATTCGCCGGAATGCTTCCGCTCCCGATGACGTGATTTCACGGATCGCCGGGACGCGCAGCGCCCCGAAAGTCAGTCGCGGACCTCGCGCGCTCGGCCCGCCGGGCGCCGTGCGATCGAGAGCCGTTGCCGTCGGGCCCGCGCGTCTCGCGTGGATCCTGCGGCGCGTCAGCCCAGCCGCTGCAGCATCCGTGCGGCGAGGAACCGGGCACGCCCGCGGGGGCTCAGCGGGTCGTATCCGAGCTGACGCGTCCACGTCTCGTGGCGCGACTGCAGGCTGCTGTGGTGCATCGACAGCCGCGTCGCCGCCGCCCGGATGCTCTCGCTGTCGATGACCACGTCGAGGGCCTCGAGGGCACGGGCGTCGAGAGCGTCGAGAGCCTCGACATCGGGATGCCGCGGCGCCGACGCCTCGAACGACCGCGCCAGCACGATCAGCACGCCGAGGTCGGCGGCATCCATCACGCGGTGTCGGTCGTCGGCGAGGCGCAGCGCGAGACGGGCGTCGGCGCAGGCGCGTGGGAGATCGTCGAGGTCGCTCGCGACGCTCGTTCCGACGGGCCCGTCCGGGGGCACGACGTCGCCGAGGCCGATCCACACCGCTCCCTCGTGCGTCGCCAGGACGGTGGATGCCGTGAGCACGTGATGCGAGGTGGGCGGAGCCGCCACCACGCGCACCGCTCCGCTCAGGCGCAGGCGGTGGGCGGCGGCCTCGCGATCCACCCGCGAGGTCGTGGCGTCGATCACGCGTTCGACCGCGCTCATCGTCGGGTCGGCGCGCGCGACGATGATCGAGAGGGCCACCTGCGCGCGGTCGACGATCATGGCGTCGTTGACACCATCGCCCTCCTGACGCTCGAGCCACAGGCGCGGCGCGTCGGCGGCATCCGCTCCCTCGGGCTCACGAGGTGCGGTGCGCGCGCCGTCGGCGTCGACGCCGATGAGCCGGCCGCGCACCCGCGCGCCCGCGGGGACGCCGCTCAGGATCGCCGCGGCTCGCACGACCGACTCGACTCCCGCGCCCCCGGCCACGAGCGAGTCGAAGTATCCGATGATCTTCACCGACTCGCTCGCGGCGGGGTCGAGCACCTTCAATCGTCCCGCGAGCTCCTGCATGGGTCACTCCTCCGTCGCGCCCAGCATAGGACCGCGGCTCAGCCGAGCAGGCGGCGGATCCAGCGATCGCGCGCGTCGACGGCGTCGTGCGACAGGGCGGCTTGAGGCGCGAGCGACTCCGAGGCGTGGAACGCTCCGGGCCAGACGTGCAGCTCGGCCTGACCGCCGGCCGCCCAGATCGCCGAGGCGTAGGCGACGTCCTCGTCGCGGAAGACCTCGGCGCTGCCGCAGTCGATGAACGCCGGGGGCAGGTTGGAGAGGTCGGTGGCTCGCGCGGGTGCGGCGTAGATCGACACGTCGTCGGTGGACCGGCGATCACCGAGCAGCGAGCCCCAGCCCAGCAGATTGCTCCCGCGGTCCCACACGCCGACACCGTCGATCTGACGCGTCGACACGGTCGCGTCGCGGTCGTCGAGCATCGGGTACATCAGCATCTGCCCGATGAGGTGGGGTCCTCGTCGGTCGCGGGCGAGAAGAGCAACGCCCGCGGCGAGGCCCCCGCCGGCGCTGCCACCGGCGATCATCAGACGCTCGCTCTCGATGCCGAGCCCTTCGGCGTTCTCGGCCGTCCACACGAGCCCCGCGTAGCAGTCCTCGACGGGATGCGGGTCGGGGAATTCGGGGGCGAGGCGATACTCGACGCTGACGAGCACGGCGTTGTACCGGTGGATCCACTCCGCGAAGCCCGCGACGCCCCCGAACCGGTCTCCCATGATCATTCCCCCGCCGTGCGTGTGGAAGATGCCGGGGCCGGTGCCGGTGCGCCCCTTCGCCTCGATGACCGAGACGACGATGTCGGCCCCTTCGAATCCCGGGATCGTGACGTCGCGCGACTGGAGCTGCGCGGACTCGAGGATCTCGGCGATGGTCGGCATGCCCGGTATCGCCCCGGTGCGCAAGGCGGGCAGCATCTCGGCCGTCAGCGTGGGCGGGATCATCTGGCCGATCACCTCGAGCATGGGAGCGAGTTCGGGGTCGAAGGGCGGGCGGGGCAGAATGCCGGAAACGGTCACGGGGACTCCTTCGTCGGGGACGCCTCGTCGCGTCCGCTTCGATCATGCGGCGCGGCTCTCGGTGCGTGTCCCCGCCGGGCGGCGGGAGAAAGGCGGGCGGATGCCGCCGGGTGGCGGGGAGGGACGCGGATCGCCCCGTTAGTCGCTCGCCTTCTCGATACCGCGTGCGCGGATCTCTTCGAGGTCGAGGCCCGCGAGGATCTTCCGCGCGACGAGGTCGTCGATCGTGCCCTCGCGACGCAAGCGCAGCAGCACCTCGCGCTTGCGTTCGAGCACGGCGAGACGCAGTCGCTGCGCCTCTTTGTGCCGCAGCAGCGGAGAGCGCTGCGTGACGTCGATGTCGTCACTGACCGCGATCATCTGGAGGGGGCCGGTTAAGGCGGTGCCGTCGTCGTCCGTGACCTGCGGCGCGCGTTCGGTGCTGCGCTGGTCGAGGTCGGGTCCGTCCGGGGGGACGGGGCCGGTCGACGAGGCGTCGTCGAACGAGGCGTCGAGCTCGGAGAGGTCGCGCTCCTCGATCGCGCGCTGCCGTGCCACCGCCCGGGCGTTGGCGAGCTCGAGCCGTTCGTAGCCCTCGCGCCGCGCGCGGTCGCGCACCCGGTCGCTGATGCCGTGCTCGGCGGCCAGGTCGTCGAGGACGGAAAGCGCGGCCCCCGAGATCGCCCGTTCCGCGAGTTCGTACTCTTCGATCGCGGCGTCGTCGCTCGGCAGCTTCGCCCACCGGATCACCGCGGGCAGCAACGGTCCCTGCACCAGCAGGGTCAGCACGATGACACCCGCCGTGACGAAGACGATCGCGTCGCGACCGGCGACGAGAGAACCGTCGGCCGCGGTGACCGGCACCGACAGGGCGATCGCGAGCGACACGGCTCCGCGGAACCCGGCGACGGTGCTGACGATGCGTGATCGGTGCCGGAGCGACCGCGATGATCCGGCGGCGGGCCGCGCGAACGGCGAGAACATCCACTGGAACAGGTAGCGCACGAGGAACAGGGCGATCCACGCGGCCACAGTGACCAGCAGCAGGATGCCGATCTCCGACCCCGAGATCTCGTGCAGCACGAGCTGCACCTCGAGCCCGATGAGCACGAAGAGGGCACCGTTGAGGAGGTAGACGCCGAAGGGCCAGGTGGCATCCGCCGCTCTTCTCGACATCGCCGTCGTGATGCGCGGCGACACCCACGCCATGATGAGGCCCGCGAACACGACGGCGAGCACGCCCGAGGCGTCGATGAGCTCGGCGATGAGGAACGACACGAACGGCACCAACACCATCGTGAGGTTGATCGTCAGTGTCGACTGCATGCGGCGCAGGGCGAAGAACGCAGCGGCGGCCACCGCGATACCCGCTGCGGCGCCGCCGAGATACGACAGCAGCACCATCCCGGTGATCTGCAGCGGGGTGATCTGATCGCCGAGGAGCAGCGCGACGGCGATCGCGTAGAGCACGAGGGCGGTGCCGTCGTTCGTGAGGCTCTCCGCCTTGAGCTTCATGAAGGTCTTGGCGGGCAGCAGGCGCCCGAGCGCGGCGACGGCCGTGGCGTCGGGCGGGGCGACCGCAGCGCCCAGGACGAGAGCGGCCTCCCACGGCACGCCCATCCAGGTGGCGACGCCGGCGACGGCGAAGGCGGATGCCACGACGAGCAGCGTGCTCATCGGGATGATGTAGCGCAGCGAGCGGCGCACCGACCGCAGCGACGTCGTCCACGCCTCGCGGAACAGCATGACGGGGAGGAACAGCAGCAGCACCGTCTCGGGCGGCAGTTCGATCTGTCGCAGCTCGGGGATGAATCCGAGCGCGAGGCCGATGACGAGCAGCACCAGCGGCGTCGCGACGCGCAGCCGGGGAGCCAGGACGGTGCCCACGAGCATCGCGAGCCCCAGCAGAACCGTGATCTCGAGTCCCTGCATGCCTGCCGCCCTTCGTCGTGCCCCTGGACACAGCGTAGAGAGCGGGCGGAGAATTCCCGAAGGCTCCGGTACTCCCCGCGCGAGACGACGCGTGCGGGCGAGGCGGGTCTCACGTCGCGGTGGCTCCTCCGCCCGGGGCTCGTCCCGCGATGATCCGCGCCATCGTCGCGGTCGTCGAGCGGTGCGGGAGGTAGTCGAGGATGCGCACCTCTCCGCCGTAGCGGCGGACCGCGTCGGCCTCGGGCACCATCTCGGCGGTGTAGTCGCCGCCCTTCGTGTAGATCTCAGGGCGGAGCCGCTCGATCAGGCTGACCGGCGAATCCTCGTCGAACGCGGTGACGAAGTCGACGCAGCCGAGTTCGTGCAGCACGGCGGCGCGTTCGGCTAGGGGGTTCACCGGACGACCCTCGCCTTTCAGACGCCGGACCGATGCGTCGTCGTTCAGGGCCACGACGAGAACGTCGCCACAGGCCTTCGCCTGGTGCAGGTGTGACGTGTGGCCCCGGTGGATGAGATCGAAGCACCCGTTCGCGAAGACGATCCGGCGACCGCGTGCCCGTTCCTCGTCGACGCGGCGGGCGAGCTCGGCGTGGTCGAGCAGGCTGGGACCGACCTCGAGATCGGCGGTCGTGCACACGGCCGTCCCGGGACGACCGACCACGACGTCGGCGGCACGCTGCGCGAACGCGGCGGCGTCGGGGAGCGAGACCCCGACGCACAGCGCCAGCGCGAGCGCGGCCGCGAAGGTGTCGCCCGCGCCCGAGGCGTGCTGCTCCGCCGCCGGAACGGCGCGCGTCCGACCGGTCGCCCGTCCGCCTTCGAGCACGACCGTCCCCTCGGCGTCGAGCGTCACCACCGCCGTCGCGGAACCCGCAGCGCTCAGGATGCGCGCCGCGGCCGAGGCGACGGCATCCCGACGGGGAGGTGTCAGCAGCTCACCGAGCAGTCGCTCCGCCTCGAGGGCGTTGGGCGTGACGACGTCGGGCCGGAGCATCGCCCAGCGCGCGACGTCGTGCGCATCGACGAGAACGAGCCCGGGACGCGCGTTCAGGAGCGACATCCGTTCGGCGGACGCGTCGTCGAAGAGACCCCCGCCGTAATCGCACACCAGCAGCGCGTCGACGTCGGCGATGGCGGCGAGAGCCGCGTCGTGGGCGCCCGGGGGAGCGGCGGTCGGCGCGCGGTCGACCCGCACGAGCACCTGATCCTCACCGACGACGCGCGTCTTCGTCGCGGTGACACCGTCCGCTGTCCTCACCACCCCGCTCACGCCGACGCCGTGCGTCTCGAGCAGGCGGACGAGTTCGGCGCCTTCGGCATCCCGACCCACCACCGAGACGAGCTCGACCCGTGCTCCGAGACCGGCGAGATTGACCGCGGTATTCGCCGCGCCTCCCGCGGACGTCTCGACCGTGCGCGCGTCGACCACCGGCACGGGGGCTTCGCGACTGACCCGTCGCACGGTGCCGCGGACCCACCGGTCGAGGATCACGTCGCCCACGACGGTGACGCGCGGCGGGCGTCGACGCAACGCGTCGAGGATGTCGTCGGTCATGGTCGTCCGGTACCCCTCGGGGGCGTCGGTCATGCGGAGAAGGTTTGAACCGCCCGCGCGGGGGGAACGGGTGCTCGTGAGGGGAGGACGGCACGTGGAGGCGATCCTGCGGAGCGATGACGGGCCCTTCGCCGACGTGCTCAAGATCGCGGTGCTGCGCGGGGGCGGTCTGGGCGATCTGCTCTTCGCGCTACCCGCGATCGACGCGTTGTCGTGGGCGTATCCCGAGGCCGAGATCGTCCTGCTGGGTACGCCCCTCGCCGCAGCCCTGCTCGACGGGCGACCCGGTCCCGTCGCGCGTGTGGAGACGCTCCCCCCGGCGCGCGGGGTGCACGGCCCCGACGAGGCCGACGACGCCCCGGCCGTCGGGCGCTTCCTGCAGCGCATGAGTTCGGAACGCTTCGATCTGGCCTGCCAGATGCACGGCGGGGGCCGTTACTCGAACCCGTTCCTGCTGGGCGTGCAGGCCCGGCACACCGTGGGCGCACGGATGCCCGATGCGGCTCCGCTCGAGCGCAATCTGCCCTACGTCTATTACCAGCACGAGATGGTGCGCTGGCGCGAGATCGCCGCCCTCGCCGGCGCGATCGCGGGTCCCGAGGAGCCGCACGTCACGGTCTCACCCCGGGAACGCCTGGCCGGGCTCGAGGTGATCGGAGACTGCCGCGACGGGCTCGCGGTGCTGCACCCCGGGGCGACCGACCCGCGTCGCCGGTGGCCCGCCGAACGTTTCGTCGAGCTCGCGGTGCGGCTCGCGGCCGACGGCATGCGGGTGATCGTCGTGGGCGACGGGGCCGACGCCGCGATCGCGAATGGCGTCGCCGCGGAGGCCGGGCGCCGAGCGGGCGGCGCCGTGGCTTCGGTCGCCGGGCGGCTGACGCTGCCGGAGCTGGCGGGCGTCCTGTCGGTGGCCGAAGTCTTCGTCGGCAACGACAGTGGTCCCCGCCACCTCGCGCAGGCGGTGGGCGCACCCACCGTCGCGGTGTACTGGGTGGGGAACCTCATCAACGGCGGACCGCTGACCCGGGCGCTGCACCGGGTGCACCTGTCGTGGACCACCCGGTGCCCGGTGTGCGGCCGCGATGTCACCCAGGTCGGCTGGACCGCCGAGCGGTGCGCGCACGACGACTCGTTCGTGACGGACGTGGAGGTGGATGCCGTCTACGAGGACGCGGCCGCCCTCGCCTCGCTCATGGCCACGACGGCTCGTCTTCGGGGCAAATGACGAGCTCGCGGATCTCGACGCCGGGCTTCTGGCGCAGGGCGAAGACGATGGCGTCCGCCACCTCGCGCGGGTCGATCAGGTTCGCGTCGGGGCCGGGCTTGTACTGCTCGTCGCGCCCCTCGAAGAAGCGCGTACGCATTCCGGCCGGGAACACGGTGGTGACCCCGATGCGGCCCTTCGTCTCGGCCGCGAGAGACCGGGCGAAGCCCTTCACCCCGAACTTCGAGGCGGTGTAGGCGGTCGCATCGCCGAGCGCACGGATCGCCAGCGACGAGGCGACGAGCACCGCCCGGCCGTGACGGTCGGTGAGGGCGGGCAGGGCCGCGCGCACGACCGCGGCCGTGCCCAGCAGGTTGACCGCGACGATGCGCTCCCACGCGGCACCGTCGATGCCGTCGAGGGGCGCCGGTCGGTCGATCCCCGCCGCGGTGACCACGGAGTCGAGCCCGCCGTAGGTCTGGGCGAGCTCGGCCACGAGTTGCTCGGTCGCGCGCGTGTCGGCCACGTCGCAGGCGTAGGCGTCCGGTGCGTCTACCGCGCTGACGTCGAGGTCGAGCACGACGGCGGTGCCCCCGCCGTCGCGGACGGCCGCGGCGACGGCTGCACCGAGGCCGGACGCGCCGCCGGTGATGAGGACGGTTCCGAGGGGTCGATCAGCGGACATGCGAGCTCCTTTTCGAGGATGGGGAAGGGATGCCGCGCCTCAACCGACGCGGGCGAGGGCGCCGGCGAGGGCGGTCGTGGAACGGCCCGGGTGGAAGGGGACGGTGACCGTTCGACCGCCCCACTCGGCGATGACGGCGGTCTCGGGCAGGTCGGCGGCGACGTAGTCGCCGCCCTTGACCCACACGGCGGGGGTCAGTCGGCGCAGCACCGCTTCGGGAGTGCTCTCGTCGAAGATCGCGACCGCGTCGACGCATTCCAGGGCGAGAAGCAGGTCGCGGCGGTCGTCCTGCGTCATGATGGGGCGCTCGGGCCCCTTCAGACGGCGCACCGAGTCATCGCTGTTGAGGCACACGACGAGGCAGTCGCCGAGAGCCCGCGCGGCGGCGAGGGTGCGGGCGTGTCCCGCGTGCAGGAGGTCGAAGCACCCGCCGGTCGCGACGACGGTGCCGCCCCGCGCCCGCACCGCCCGCGCGACGGCCTCCGCGTCGCCACCGGTGGACATCGAGGAGACGGGCGGGGATGCCGTGAGCGCCCGCACCCCGCCCGACGCGAGGAAGCGGCCGGCGGCGGCCACCGCTGCCTGCAGGGCAGCGGGCAGGGATGCGCCGTCGGCGAGAGCGACCGCGAGCGACGCCGCGAGCCGGTCGCCGGCCCCGCAGGGATCTGCGGACGCGACGGGTGCCGCAGGGACGACGTGCGGCACGGCATCCGTGGACCCGCGTCTTCTCAACAGTGCGCCGCGCTCTCCCAGGGTGACGACGACGCTGCGGCTGCGCCAGCGATCGACCAGGATGTCGGCGGCATCGCCGGCCCCGGTCAATCCGGTCGCCGAGACCCCGGAGGCGGTCCGCGCCTCGGCGAGGTTCGGGGTGGCCACGGTCACCCCGGGGACGGGGTCGGCGCCGCGCGGGTGCGGATCCCACACGACGGGCACACGGTCCGCCGTACGGCGGAGCGCGGCCCGCATGACCGGATCGGCTGCGAGACCGCGGCCGTAGTCCGCGACCACCACGGCGTCGGCGTCGTCCAGCGCGGTCAGCATCGCGGCGGTGACCGGGGGTGGACCCGGCAGGTCGCAGGCCTCGTCGATTCGCACGACCGCGTGCGCTCCGGCGTGTACCCGGGTCTTCACCGGGGTGGGCGACGGCGAGAGGCCTGCCACGACGCGGAGCGATCCCGCCGATGCCTCATCGATCGCGGCGAGCAGGCGACGTAGCTGCGCGGCGTGCGCATCGTCGGCGAGCGCCGTCACCAGCTTCGTCTCCGCACCGTCGTGCGCCAGGAGGGCCGCCACCAGACCCGCGCCGCCGGGCCGTTGCTCGGTGGCCTCGATCGAGACCACGGGGACGGGGGCGTCGGGACTCAGTCGGTCGGCGTGGCCGCCGATGTCGGCGTCGAGCAGCACGTCTCCGACCACGGTGATCTTCACGACCGCGTCCCCTTCCCGGTGGCGTCGGCGCCGCGCACCCGAGCGTCGAAGACGCGGCACAGCAGGTGCAGGGCCAGCAGGTGCGCCTCCTGGACGGCCGCCGGGGTGCCGGGCAGGGCGATGTGCTCGTCGCACCGCTGCGACAGCGGCGACGGGCCGCCGCCGGCCAGGGCCCACGCCCGCATCCCGAGATCCGTTGCCGCGTCGGCTGCTTGCACGAGGTTCTCGCTCCGCCCGCTGGTCGAGAACAGCAGCAGCACGTCGCCCGACCGGCCGTGCGCCCGCACCTGGCGCGCGAACACCTCGGCGAAGCCGTAGTCGTTGCCGATCGCCGTCACGCTCGATGATTCGGCGTGCAGCGACAGTGCCGAGAACGGCCGACGTTCGCCGTCGAACCGGCCGACGATCTCGGCGGTGAGGTGCTGGGCCTCTGCCGCCGACCCTCCGTTGCCGGCGACGAGCAGACGGTGGCCCGCCATCAGCCGGTCGGCGAGCTCCTGTCCCCATCGTACGAGCGTCGGCAGCCGCTCGCGCAGCGCGTCGACCGTCTCGGTGTGGGAGTCGACGTGGGCGTGCAGCACGCCGGCGATGCCGCGACGCGGGGGCGAGATGGTGCTCATCGGGTCACCGCCCCGTGTGCGGAGCGGGGCTCGAGGCGGCGCCGCGACAGCATCCGCCGGTACGCGCGCTCCGTGTCGGCGGCGACCCGGTCCCACGTGTAGCGGCTGCGCACCCGGTCGGCGCCGGCGCGGCCCAGCTCGGCGCGGCCGGCGGGGTCGTCGAGCAGTGTCGCGACCGCGCGGGCGATGGCATCCGCGTCCCGACGGGGGACGTGCAGGCCGGTGGCCCCGTGCACGACCGAGTCGATCAGTCCGCCGACGGCGGTGGCGACCACGGGCACGCCCGTCGCCATCGCCTCCAGTGGCACGATGCCGAACGGCTCGTACCAGGGGGCGCAGACCACGAGGTCGGCCGAGCGCAGCAGGGTGGGCAGTTCCGATCGCGCCACCTGGCCGCGGAAACGGACGAGGTGCTCGACGCCCTCGGCGCGGGCGAGCGCGGCGAGCCGCTGCACGTCGCGGTCTTCGTGCACGCGTTCTTCGTCGCGAGAGCCGCCGACGACGACCAGTTCGACATCGTCGCGCGCGAGGCGCGCGAGCGCGGTGATCACCGTTCCCACACCCTTTCGCGGAACGAGGCGTCCCACGGTCATGATGCGATGCCGGCGCGCGCGGCGTGCCGAGGGTCCCTCCGGCCGGAACAGGTCGGTGTCGACCCCGCACGGGACGACCGAGATGCGCGATGAGGGGATTCTGAGGCGGATGAGCTCGAACGCCTCGTCGGAGCACGTCGCCACCACCGTGTCGGCGCGCCGCCCCACGTCCGGCTCCAGGGCCTCGCGCTCCGGCGGACTCGTGTCGTCGTCGCCCTGGTGCCGCTTCTTCACGACCCCGAGCGCGTGGAACGTGTGGGCGACGGGCACCTGGACGCCGTCCGGGCGACGGGCCGCGTCGAGGGCCGCGATCCCCGACATCCAGAAGTGACTGTGCACGAGCTCCGGCGTCTCCGCACGCCAGTGCGCGGCCAGGCGGTCGGCGAACTCGGGCATGTGGGGGAGCAGGTCATCCTTCGACAGAACCGCGGCCGGCCCCGCGGTCACGTGCACCACCTCGACGCCGGGACACAGCGGCATCCGCTCGTCGAGGCCGGGGTCGTCGCGGCGCGTGTACACGGTGACGGCATGGCCGCGCGCCGCGAGCGCCGACGACAGCGCGGCGACATGCACGTTCTGACCGCCGGCGTCCACGCCGCCGAGCGTCGCCAGGGGGCTGGCGTGTTCCGAGACCATCGAGATCTTCATCGTGCGCTCCTCTCGTCGAGGTGGGGGGATGCCGAGACCCGCCGGCCGTCGACGGTGTCGGCGAGCACGGCATCCCAGGTGTGCAGGAACGTCTCGAGGCCGTAGTGCTCGAGGACGTGTCGGCGGGCGCGTCGACCCCGTTCCGCGGCGAGCTCCGGGTCGCGGATCAGTGCGCGGATCTCGCGTGCGAGCGCATCGAGGTCGTTCGTGAACAGTCCGGCCTCGGGAGGGACCGCGCGCGGCGCCTCGGTCGTCGCGAGCCCGACCACCGGCATCCCCAGGTGCATCGCCTCCAGCAGGGCGAGCCCGAGCGAGGTCCACCGCAGCGGGTGCAGGTAGAGGCGGCGGCGCGCCAGCTCCACCCGCAGCCGTTCCGGGCGGAGGTCGCCCGCGGGCGTCACGCCCGGCAGTGCGGCGAGGGGCTCGGCGCCCATTCCGAACACGTCGACCGGGGCCACCGCGCCGAAGCGGGGGAGCAGGTCGGTGCCGGTGATGCGGCCTCGGCGCGCGGGCTCGTTCACCACGACCGCCGCCCGGGCGAGTTCGCCGGTGTAGAGCGCACCGGGGTCGGGCACGCCGTGTTCGACCACCCGCGTCGGTGCGCGGCCGTTGTCCCAGAACAGCCGATTGAAGTGGGTCACGTGCACGAGCACGATGTCGTCGCGGTCGGCGATCGGGTGCCTCGTGTCGGTGGGGTGCGCTTTGGGGGTGTTGTGTTCGAGGTAGATCGCCGGCAGCTCGCGTCCAGGCCGGCGGCTGGTCCATCGCTCCGCCAGCGCGATCTCTTCGGGGCGCTGCAGGACGACGACGTCGATGTCGGTGTCGTGCAGTTCTTCGACGGGGACCTCGCGCGCCGCGGGCCAGTCGCGGCCGAGCAGACCGCCGCCCCACGCGTCGCGCGCCGCGTCGACGGGCAGGAGGTACTCGTGCCGGCCGCGGACGAACGCGTCGGTGTACCCGCCGTGCACGTGCCAGAGGAGCACTCTCATGCGCCCACCTGCTCGCGGGCGGGCGCGGTCGCCGCACGCCCCCGGAGGTCGGGGGCGAGGGCGAACACCGCGTCGACGACGTCGACCGGGGCGACGGATGCCAGGCACGGGTGTCCGGGTACCGGACACTCGCGCGCGCGGGAGTCGCGGCAGGGCGCCTCCTGATCGCCGAGCATCACGTGCTCGATCCCGTACGGCGCCCATCGCACCGAGGGGACGACAGGGGAGAACAGGCTCACCACGGGCGTGCCCACGGCAGCGGCGACGTGCGCGGGCCCGGTATTGCCGACCACGACCACGGCGGCTCCGGCGAGGGTCGCCGCCAGCTCCGCGAGCCCGGTCCGCCCCCCGCGGTCGAGGCCATGACGGCCGGCACCCGACACGTGGGCGGTGAGCTCGCGCTCCTCCGGCCCGCCGGTCACCACGACCGCGACGCCCGCGGCATGCAGCATCCGAACGACCTCGGCGTGCGCGGTCGTCGGCCACCGGCGGGCCGGGGCGGCCGCTCCCGGGTGCACGACGACGTAGGTGCCGAGGGCCGCGAGCTCCGCCGGCAGGGGGGCGTCGACCCGCATCCGCAGGCGGCCGTCGTCACCGGGCGGCAGCGCGAACCCCGCGGCGGCGGCGATCGCGAGGGCGCGCGCGGGCTCCGGCTGGTCCTCGACGAGATCCTCGCCCGGCCTCAGGCGCACGTCGAGCAGCGTCCCGGCGTGGTCGACCGATGCCCCGGCGATGAGGGGCACCCCGGCCAGGCGCAACGCCAGCGCGAGAGGGAGCGGCGACTGGTGGAACGAGGTGAGGATGACCGCGGCATCCGGGGCCGCCTCCGCCACGATCGCGTCGAGGGCGGCGAGATGAGCTCGTGTCGCTCGCGGAGCGGTCACGGTGATCCACGGACTGTCCCACACCCGCACCTCGTCGACGGCGGGAAGGGCGCGGGCGGCCTCCGCGCCGATCGAGCTGCAGAGCATCCACACCTCGTCGACGTCGGGCGCGGCGGCGATCGCGCGCACGGCCGGTCCGCACAGCAGCACGTCGCCCAGGCTGTCGAGCCGCGCCACCAGCAACCGGCGGTTCACCGCGACACCGCTTCCGTCGCCCCGCGCGAGGGGATGCCGAGGATCATCCCGACGGCGGTGCCGAGGTCGGCGGCGACCACATCGGCATCCGCCACCTCCTCCGCGCGGGTGGCGGGGGTGGGGACGAGTATGCCGTGGGCCCCGGCGGCGCGCGCGGCGTCGACGTCGGAACCGATGTCGCCGACGACGACCGTGTCGATGGGCGCCACCCCCAGCGCTCTGCATGCCTCTTGCACCAGACCGGGCGCGGGCTTACGGCAGGAGCAGGCGTCGATGTCGGCGTGCGGGCAGTACGCCCACACGTCGAAGGGGCCGATGATCTCGTCGACGCGGGCGTTGACCGCCTCCACGTCGGCGGTCGTGAGGATGCCGCGGGCGACGCCCGACTGGTTCGACACGACGCCGAGACGGAGCCCGGCCGCCCGCGCCCGGCGTACGGCCTCTACCGCACCCGGCAGGGGCTCCACCCGCGCCGGGTCGCCGTTGTAGGGCACGTCGACCACGAGCGTGCCGTCGCGGTCGAACAGCACGGCGCGGATTCCGGAGGGAGCGGCCATACTCCTGCTCGTGCCCACTTCCGGCACAGCTCAAACCACGTCGTCGTCCTGATGCGCGGCGGCGACCGGAGTGCGATGCTGGCGCCGTGCATCCCATGACCGAGGCCGACGACCGACCCGAGGTGCTCGCCCTGCGCGCGCTGAAGCTGGGAGACCTGCTGGTCGCGGTCCCCGCCCTCCGCGCGCTGCGCCGCGGCTTTGCTGATCACCGTCTCGTGCTCGCCGTCCCCGGATGGCTCGAGCCGATCGTCGAGCTCATCGACGTCGTCGACGCTCTGCTTCCCACACCCGGGCTCGACGAGCCTCTGCCGGTCGCGCCCGGTCGTGTCGACGTCGCGGTGAACCTGCACGGCAGCGGTCCCGAGAGCCGCGGTCTCGTCGATCTGCTGGCCGCGCGCGAGACGATCGCCCACCGCGTGCCCGAGATCGACGGCGACGCTCCGGCGGACCCCCGGATGCCGCCCTGGATCCCGGACCTGCTCGAGCGCCGTCGCTGGGTCCGCCTCGTCGAGGCGTTCGGCGTGCCCGGTGACCCCGACGAGGTGGCACTGGCCTCCAGTCCGCGCCGCACCGGGATCGAGGGGGCGAGCGTGCTGCACGTCGGAGCGTTCTACGGCTCGCGCCGGTGGCCCGTCGATCGCTTCGCCGCCGTCGCCCGGTCGCTGCGCGACGAAGGTCACCGCGTCGTGTTCACCGGCAGCGTCGCCGAGCGCCCGCGCGCGCTGGCGGTGGCGCGTGCGGCCGGCTTCGGCGACGAGGCGGTGCTCGCGGGCGCGCTGGACCTCGCCGAGTTCGCCGCCCTCGTCGAAGACGCGCGTCTCGTCGTTTCCGCCGACACGGGGGCGGCGCACCTCGCGTCCGCATACGCGCGGCCCTCCGTCGTGCTGTTCGGTCCGGCGGCACCCGAGAACTGGGGGCCGCCGCCGGGGCCGCACCTCGTGCTGACCGATGCCTCCCGACGCCGTGGTGAGACGTTCGCGGACGATCCCGACCCGGCGTTGCTGGCCGTGACCGTCGATCAGGTGCTCGCGGGGGCGCGTCGCGTCCTGCTGCCCGGCCCGGGCTGACGGGAGCCACGGGGCTCGGCCCGGAACCGCGGCGCCGGACCCCGTTCGGCCGGGGCAGGACCCGGGCCTCCCCGGTGCGGCGGCCGGGGTTCAGCCGGCGGCCGCCATCGACCGCGGCCCGCGGGCGATGCTGTCGCGCAGCAGGGCGAGTGACTTCGTCAGGATGCGCGAGACCTGCATCTGCGTCACCCCCAGCTGGTCGGCGATGTCCTGTTGCGTACGGTCCTCGAAGAACCGCAACCGGATGACGCGCCGCTCCCGCGGCGCGAGGACGCTCTGGGCCGCGCTCAGCACCGCCGCCAGCTCGACGCGCTCGAGCTGCTCGCCATCGTCGGAGAGCACGTCGGCCAGGGTGGATTCGCCGTCCGTCCCCACCGGCATGTCGAGCGACGAGGGGCGGAGGGAGTGACGGCTGTCGATCGCCTCGCGCACCAGGTCGTCGCACGAGTCGAGCTCGAGCGTCAGTTCCGCGACCGAGGGCCGCCGCCCGAGTTTCTGGGTCAGGCGGGGCGAGGCCTCGCCGATTCGCGCCCGCAGATCCTGCACCGTCCGCGGCGGACGCACGAACCACCCGTGGTCGCGCAGGTGGCGCTTGATCTCGCCCGAGATGGTCGGCACGGCGAAGGCGGCGAAGCTCGTCCCGCGCGCCGGGTCGAACCGACGCGCGGCGTTCCACAAGCCGATGTAGGCGACCTGCACGAGGTCGTCGTCGCGCGTCGTCGAGCGCGAGAAGAACCGTCGTGCCACCGACCTCGCGAGGGCGAGGTTGTCCAACGTGAGGCGCTCGGCGCTCTCGTTCGCGGGTGCGGATCCGATCATGGCGGGATTCTCAGGGAGAAGAAGCAGCTGCGTCGCGGGGGTTGTCAACGGCGCGGGTGGGGCCTCACCATGTGCACCTCGGGGTTCGGATCACCGCACGACGACGTCGAACGCGTCGATGTCGCGTCGGGCGATCGTCGTGGGCGCTTCGAGATGCACCGCCCCGCTCGGCAGGATGCCGGCTCCACCGCTGCGCTCCATGACCCGCCACTGCGCGGCGACGTCTTCGCCGGCGTGCTCGGGCGGCAGCTCCGACCAGAACGCGAACCCGCCGGCATCCGTCAAGGCCGATCGTCGGTAGAGCACGCACGCACCGATCCACGCGACCTTGTACGCGAGCCACCCCCGAGGCCCGAGCGGCACGTCGCGCGCGAGGTGCGCGAGGTTGGCGGCGTTGTGCAAGGGCCACCGGTCGAAGGCCGGCGTCCCGCGGCGGATGCGTTCCGGCGAGACGGGGCCGTCCCAGGTCTCGAACGCCGTGCGTTCTGCGGGGCGTTCGTCGTCGAGGTACGACAGGCCCTGCACCGCCATGCCGACGAAGCCGCACGCGAGCTCCGTCAGCGCCTCATGCAGGCACGACAAGGCGCCGGGTTCGAGCCAGACGTCGTCGTCGAGGAAGAGCAGCGCGTCGGCCGTGGCGTGCTCGAGCAGGAACTGTCGATGCTCGGCGAGACCGCGGCGCGGGAGGTGGCGCAGCATCGTCACCTCGCGCCCCTGGGCGCGCAGCACCCGTGCCATGGCCTGGACCGCGGGGGCGTTCGTGAGACCCTCGTCCGACTGATCGCTCACCACGACGCGAAACGACGGTGCGTCCTGCGCGGCGAGGCCGGCGAGGGTCACGGCGAGTTCGGCGACGCGGCCCACCGTGGGGATCAGCACGTCGATGAGCGCGGGCGATCGCGGGCGGGCGGCGGCCCACTCGCCCGAGCCGCGCCGGTCGCGCACCGTCAGTCGCCGGCGAGGGCGCGGCTGACGGCGGTGGGGCCGTCGAACGAGTCCGCGTCGGCGCCCTCGAGAGCGGAGACGAGGTCGTCGGGGGCGCCGTTTCCGCGGGCGATCCGTACGAGGTCGTCTTTCGTCGCGGGGTAGTCGACTCCGCCGAGGTACTTCTGCAGCTCGATGGGGGTGGGGTTCTCCGACATGGTGATCCTTCCGTGACGCGGCTTGACACCCGGCGGCTCGCCGGATGGGCGGTCACGCTACGACCGCATCGTCCACCGTCGAACGGGCCTTGACGGCGCGCGATGGCCGTGCGAGCACGCCGGACGGCGCCTTCCGCCTTCGCCCGCAGGTGTCCTTCCCCCCCCTGAGCCGGGGTGGGCGGGCCAGGGTCTCCACGCGCACGTCGTTTTCAGGCGCAGTCCCGGTAGCCCTCCCACGCGTCGGCGAGTCGCCTGAGCCCCTCGTCGAGCAGGGGCGAGGTGATCGGCACACGAATGCGGTCATCGGTGTCGACATCGGACGAGAACGCGGCAGACCCGGCGACCGAGACGCCGAAAGACGCCGCGTGCCGCGCGAACGCCGCGGCCGAGCCCACCGGCATCCGGGCCCAGATGCAGAGGCCTCCGCGCGGCGGCCGCCACTCCCAGTCGGGCAGGTGCGACGCCAGAAGGGTGCCGGCGCCCAGAGCGGCCTCGCGGTGCGTCACGACCGCGTCCCGTCGCAGTGCGGGCGCGTGGGCGAGCAGATCGAGCGCGAGCAGCTGCGCGGGAACGCTCGTCGACAGGTCGGTGGTCTGGCGGAGGCCGCGCAACCGCCTCACGAGCACCGGGTCGGCGCGCACCCACCCCACGCGTAGGCCCTCCCACGCCCATTTCGACAGGGACTCGACGGCGATGATCGGCGCGTCCGGCCTCAGGGCCGCGAGCGACGGGGGAGTGAGGCCGTCGAACGACAGGTGCGCGAGCACGCGGTCTTCGACGACGGTGATGCCGTGCTCGGCGGCGAGGTCGGCGATCCGCTGGCGGACGAGCGGGTGGGTCTGGATGCCGGTCGGATTGTGGTTGTGCGGGTTCAGGGCGATGAGCACGGGCCGGCGCACGACGATCGCCGCTTCGAGGTCGCCGATGTCGATCCCGTCGGGGGTCAGGCGGATGCCGTGCACCAGGCCGCCGCGCCGGCGCACGGCATCGGTGAGTCCCGGCCAGCTGACGTTCTCGGTGAGGACCGTGTCGCCGGGGGAGACGAGCTCGTCCACGAGCAGGCTGAGCGCCTGCTGCCCGCCGTGTGTGACGAGGATCTGCGCGGGGGTGGTGGGTGTTCCTTCGTCGGTCACGGTCTGCGCGATGAGCGCGCGCAGGGCGGGCAGGCCCGCGGGGTCGGCCTCGGCGGTGGAGGCGTCGAGCACCGGTCGGTGGCGGTGCACGATCTCGATCGCGCGCGGCGAGATCGCCGGTACCGCGCGCAGCAGGTCGATGTTCGACGAGAGCGACGCGTAGAGGGCCTCGCCGCGTCCGGCTCGCGAGCGCGCGGCGGTCGGCGCCGCCCCCGCGACTCGGGTTCCGCTGCCTTGTCGGCGGTCGAGGATGCCGTCCTCGTACAGCCGGGCGTAGGCGCTGACGACCGTGCCGCGCGAGACGGCGACGGTGGCGGCGAGGGTGCGTTCCGAGGGCAGGCGGTCCCCGCCGCGCAGTTCTCCCTCGCGGACGAGGCGGGCGATGCCGTCGGCGAGACTGGCGGACAGGGTCGCGTCGGTCGTCGCCCAGCGTCCGAGGCGCGCGGCGAGGGCTTCGGCCGAGACGACAGCCGTCCGATGGTCCACCAGGGCGGAAGTGGCTCTGTCGACGAGGGTCATAGTCCCCGATTCTGGGGCCATGACCCGTCGTGAATCAGCCGAATCGTTCGTTCTCAGTCCACTGACCCTCGATTGGACCATTGGCGAGCTGCTCGCGTGGATCGGAGCCGAAGATGCGCGCTGTCACGACGAGGGGCTCGCGGAAGCCGTGGGTGCCGTGAACCGCGCGCTCGGCGAGACGGCCGTGGCGTCGGTGACGCCCGTGGTGGCCGTGCGCTCGCTCGCGAGGCGCGTGGCGAGCGAGCCGGCCCTGGCGGCGTCGCGCCTGGTCGACATCCTCACCCCGGTGGCGGAACCCGACCTCGCGCGCGTGGAGCACGCCGCCCTGACGCCCGCGTGACACCGGCCCCGCGGTACTCCCGCCTCGACGTGCGGCGCGGCGGGGAGCCGGACGGGGCGGATACCTTGTGCCCGGCTCGCCGCCATCGCGACCTCAGCTCCCGGCCGGTAATGCCACCTTCGCCTTCGCCCACGATCGGCCGCGCGTGTCCTTGAGGATGTCGTACTCGACGTCGACGTGCGGCTCGATCGCGCTGTACTTGTCGTTCGGCGCCCCGATGACGAGCTGGAAGCCCAGTCCGCGCCACGCGCCGATCGCGCGCTTGGTGAAGTGCGCGTCGGCTTTGATGAGCGCCTCGTCGAGGAAGACGGGCGCGTATCGCGGCCGCTCCGCACCGGCATCTCCGAGCTGATACCTCAGCGCAGCGCCGACGATGAAGGCGATGAGCTCCTGCGACTCGCCTCCCGACTTCTCGCCGATGTGGTCGTAGAGGGCGACGTGCTCGCCGGTGTCGGCGCGGAAGCGCTCGGCGCTGACCCGCACGTGGTTGCGCACGTCGACGAGGTCGGCGAAGTCGGGTGCGGTCGGCCGGATGCGGCCGATGAGCCGCGCCATCCGCCCGTACACGGCTTCGCGCTCCTCATCCGATGAGGCGGCGTCGATCGCGGCTCGCACGTCGCGGAGCTCCCGGCGGAAGCGCTTGCGCACCTCCGACTGGCTCTCGCGCGGCACGATCTGCAGCCGGTGCTCGTCGTCGTAGAACGGAAGGTCCCGCATGATGTCGTTGATCGGCGCAATCCGCTCGCGGATCTCGCGCAGGGCCCGGGTGAGAGCGGAGTCGAGGCTCGTGAGGTCGTTGCCCGACAGGCGCAGCAGTGAGTCGCGCCACTCCGCCTCGAGCTCGTGCAGGCCGCTGGCCTCGAGGTCGGCGAGGATCCGCTCGAAGTCGCCGAGCGACTCGTCGGGGTCGGCGAGCAGGTTCGGGCTCGGCCACCGGTCGGTGAACGCGGTCATCGTGCGGCGGAGGCTCTCGCGCTGGTCGGCCCACGTCTCCTGCGCCGCGCGCTGCTCCTCGAGCAGACGCTTCGACGCCGACTCCAGGGCCGCGTCGAATCGGGCGAGCTGCTGTGACGGCGTGGCGTCGGACGAACCGGGCGCCACGAAGAGGCTGTCCAGATAGCCCGCTTCGTCGTCGGTGAGCGTGAGACCCGAGTCCTCGGCGCGTTCGAGACGCACGTGCGCGGCATCCACGTCGTCGGTGATCTGCGCCCACCGCGCCGCGAGCGCCTGCTGCTCGGTCTTGGCCCCGCCGATCTCTTCCCGCAGACGCGCGGCGCGGGCACGGGTGCCCGAGATCTGTTCCTGCAGTTCGGCGATCCGCGGGTTTCCGGCGGTGATCTCGACGATCGTCTCGTTCCAGCGGTCGAGTTCGCGCTGGACGGATGCCACGTCGACCTGGTCCCAAGTCAGGTCGGCGATCTTCTCGTACGCGCCGCGCCGCTCGTCGAACGCGTCGAGGGCGGCCGCGGCTTCGTCGACCGCGGCCTTGGCGGCGGTCAGATCCCGGCGCACCGTGACGATCTGCTCGCCGAGCTCTGTCAGCCGCACGCGGGAGGAGAACCCGAGAACGCTGTGACGGATCGACCCGCCGTGAGCACCGCGCGCGCCCTGGCTCGTCTGCCCCGAGATCGTCAGCGCCATGCGGTGCCGCGACAATTCGGCCACGGCATCCACGCAGACGAAGGCGAACTGCTGATCGAGCCGGTCCTGCAGCCACCCGGTGAAGGGGGAGCGCCGGTACTCCAGGCGCCCCGGCAGCGTCGCGGGGTCGAGCCCGGTGCGCTCGGGCAGGTCGGTCGACACGCCCTCGAACCGCAGGCGCTCCGACAGTCGAACGCCGTCGATCGCGGAGCGGAAGGATGCCAGGTGTGCGGCATCCACGAGCAGCGTCGTCGCGAATCCGCCCAGGGCGAGGGTGAACGCCCCGCGCCAGGGCTCGAACTCGGTGCGGACGTCGACGAGCTCGGCGACGAACGGCAGCTCGGCGGCGGTCAGCCCGGCGGCCTCGGCCAGCGCCTCACGGGCCTCGTGCAGGCGCGGGGGGATGTTGTCGTCGCGGGTCTGCGTGCGCCGGTGCTCTGTTTCGAGGGCGGACAGCTGCTGGCGCAGATCGGTGTGCCGGCTGCTCGCGGCGACGAACGCGTCGCGCACGGCGGTTTTCGCATCCGCGTCGCTCAGGGTCTGCCGGGCCTCCTCGACGAGCGCGGCGAACTGCTTCTCGGACGACACCTCGGTCGACAGCACCGCGAGCGCCGCTTCGAACCGCTCGCGGTCGCGCTGCATGCCGGCAAGGCGCCGCTCGAGGTTCCGCAGCTCGCGCTGGGCGGCGTCGAGTCGATCGCCGCCGGCCGCGCGCAGCACATCGCCGAGCCCCTCGCGCTCCGCTTCGGCGGCGTCGGCGAGGGCCTGGCGTTCGCGCACGAGCGCATCGGTGGCGTGTGTACGATCACGCAGCTCTGCCTCGACGGCGCCGAGCAGGTCGACCCGGCGCTGGGCGCGCCAGAGCGAGGCGCGCGAGTCGGGGTCGCCGAGGCGCCCGAGCGCGTCGATGAGGCGCAGGCGCTCGGCCGCGTCGTCGATGCGTGTCTTCATCCCGCGGATGGGCTGCAGCGCCCGCACCTGCTGGCGGGCTTCGAGCATGCGGGTGCGCGTCGATTCGAGGCCGTCGAAGTGTGTGACGACGGCGTCGGCGACCGCGAGCGTCTCGGGCTCCTCGAGCACCATGCGCTTGTACAGGTCGTCGACGGTGGTGATCTGCTGACCGGCCTGGATGCGCGCGAGCAAGCTCATCGCCTTCGTCCCCGCTCCCGCCGCCCCGATGCCGAGAACCGCGTGCAGCCGCGCCGAGAACTCGCGGTCGGTCGCGAGGGTGTCGAGGCCCGTGGCCCGTACCGCGGAGTCGGAGAGGTGGCTCTGCGCCGCCCGCTCGAGCTGGCGCAGGTCGAACGCGCCGTGCACGCTCGCGCGCACCTTGACGGCGTCGTCGAGCGTGCGGGCGGCGGCGGGGAAGTACCAGGCCCGCACCGCGGTGAACCGTGCACCGTCGTGGTCGGCCCAGGTCATGCCGATCGCGGTCCACGTGTCGACGCCGTCGCCGCGCAGCACCCGCACCTTGGTGCCCTCGTCGGTGCGCGACTCGTCGAGCTTGCCGCGGCCGTACGAGAGGATGTTGCGCTGCTCCTGCCCGCGCGGGCGCCCGACGACCGCACCGTTCGAGGCGCCGTTGAAGGGGGTGGTGTGCGGCATCATCAGCGCGACGTACGCGTCCATGAGCGTCGACTTGCCCGACCCCGAGCCGCCGCACAGCAGCGTCGCGGTCGGCGCGAAACGCACGCGGTGCGTGCCGTCGTATCCGCCCCAGTTGATCAGCTGCAGGTCTTCGGCGACCCACTGCTGACCGCGCGAGGCGGCGGGGATCAGCCCGAACAGCGTCTCGAGCATGGTCATACGAGTTCCTCCTCGAGCGTGTCGGCGGGGGCGGATGCCGCGGCATCCGTCACCTGCTCCTCCAACCACCGCTGCAGATCGCGCAGCACCTCGGCGCTCAGCACGATCTCGATGAGCGGCCCGATGCGGTAGCGCCCCTCGGACTCCTCCTCGATGATGCCCTCGCGGTCGAGGCGCGCGATCGCGGTGCGCACCGCCCGCTGCTGGCTCGCGCGGGTGCCGTCGGTCTCGCTGAAGTAGGTGAGCACGGTCTGCTCGACCTCCTCGACGTCGACACGGGCGGATGCCGTGCCCGCGGTCGTCTCGCGCTGGAATACGGTGCGCAGGTAGACGAGGACGAGCGTCTCGGCGCGCGAATACGCCTCGTCCTTCAGCAGGATCGGCACGTCGAGCTCGTCGCTGCGAACCTGCTCCTTGTAGGCGACACCGCGGGCGTGGTCGACGACGAGCCGCACGAACAGGTCGTTGAGGCGCGACTCGATCATCTGCTGGTGCGCGAGCAGCAGCTTCCACTCGGCGGGGGAGTTCTCGGCGACGAGGAAGCGTCGTTGCAGGATGCGCACGAGCACACGCCGCACGTCGGCGTCGAGCGTGCCGCGGTCTCCGGCGAAGAGCGCGTCGGGGTCGTTCTCCATCGCCACCGGGGCGATGAAGGCGGGGGTGTCGTCGTCGGCCTCAGTCATCGGCATCCGTTTCTGTGATCCTGCGGGCGCTCACGGCGCCGAAAGCGAACCTGCGCGTCGAGCCGTCGGGGCGCACGGCCTCGACGACCGAGACGTCGTCGTGCTCGACGAGGCCGTCGCGGTGCACGATCTCGAGCAGTCCCACGAGGTCGACGGGGCGGCGGGTCTCGGCATCCGCCCCGGCGAACGCGGTCGCGAGATCGAAGCTGCCGCCGAGCGAGGCGACGTACTGCTCGAGCTCGGCGTAGTGCGGGCCGCCCCACGCGCGCGTGTCGGCGTCCACGAACTCGACGTCTGAGTCTCCGGATGCCAACGGCTCCGGCGCCCCCGCAGGACGCACGTCGCTGAGGGACCGGCGCAGGTGCCCGATGTCGGCGAGGGGCAGCGTGCGCACGGGCTCGACGCGGCCGGGGGAGCGCGTCTGGCTCCACCGGTGCAGTCCCGCCATGACGCCGCGAAGCAGGTCGTCGACCTGCCGGTCGCGGATCGGGTCGTGCGTGCGCACCTGCGCGGTGATGACGTGCGAGGCCCGCCGCTGGGCGGTCAGAACCTCCTGCACGCCGGCCTCGACGCGCCGGGCGATGGCGTCGAGCTCGCCCCGCTGATCGGGTGTCATCAGGCGCGAGAACGGCTGGGTGAGCACGGCGTGCAGCTGGTCGGTGAGGTCGTCGATGTTCTCGGGGTCGCCGATCAGGCGCAGCGCTCCCTGGAACGCGCGCCCCTCGGGTGTGGCCTGCATCACCTGGCGTCCGCGCTCGAGGTACTCGCGCAGCACCTCGCCGGTCGGGCGCACGTCGCGCCGCAGCTCCGCGACGACGTCGCGCTGCATCGCGGCGATGGACTCGGCCACCCGCGAGAAGTCGGCGGGTAGCTCGCGCGCGAGGTGGATGACGTTCTCGGCCTCTTCGAGCAGGTGCTCGTCGTCGAGAGGCTCGACGACGCCCTCGTCGAGCGCGGCGATCTCGGCGTCGAGGGCCGCCCGTTCTTCGAGCAGGGCTTCGCGGCGGCGCGCGGGGTCGCTCTCGGCGTCGCGGGCGAGGCGCTCGACCGCGTCGAGCAGGGTCCGCACGCGCGATCGCGATACCCGTGCCCGCCCGCCGCCGGCGCGACCGGCGATCTCGAGAGCCCCGACGGCGTGGGCGGAGAGACGGTAGACCTCGACGTCGTCTTCGATCTGCAAGCCGAGCCAACCCACGCGCACCCACCCGCGGCAGATCTCGCGGGCGGTGCCGGCGGGGATACGGCGGTCGTCGTCGCTGTCGATGCCCGCTGCGCGCAGCTCGTCGATCGCCTCGGCGACCTCGACGTGGGCGTCGGCGACCGCGACGGCGGGACGGTCGGGCGTGAACACGATCGACAGGACCGCGACGACGAACGGGGCGAAGCGCCCGTGCAGCAGGTCGAGGGTGGGGTTCTTGAACGCGGTCGCCGAGCGCAGGTACGCGGCTTCGGCTCGGGTTCTGGTCACTGGCTGAAGTCTACCGGGGGCACGCGGCGAGCGATGCGGGCGCTGAACGGGTGAGCCGGCGGGTGACTGCCTCTCGAAGACGAGGATTCCGGGCGCGGCCGGAACCCGTGATGGACCCGCGCCGAACGGTTTCCGGATGTCCGAACCCGCGTCCTTCACCCGCTCGGGCCCGGGGCCCTGCCGCACGCGCCCGCGAGCGGCATGGGGAATCGTCGCCGACACGTCGTGGATGCCCGCCGTGACGCCCCTCTGCCTCGTCAGGAAGGACGACCCGTGCGACACCCCGTCGATCGACCGCACCTGCCCCGTCACACCGTCATCGGTCGTCGAACCATCCTCCACGGCGCCGCGTGGTCCGTCCCCGCGATCGCCCTCGTCACCGCCGTTCCCGCGTACGCGCAATCAGGAAAGACCCTGTCGTTCTCTTCGACATCGTTCACGGGTCCGGCGTGCGGCACCATCACCGATGCGACCGTGCGTGCCGCGTCGGGCGGCGCGCCGGCGAGCGGAGTGAACGTCGCGCTGTCGCTCTCGGGAGGGTTCACCTTCGACGGAGGCGGATCCTCGGCCACGGTGGTCACCGGAAACGACGGCTCCGTCTCGTGCGGCACCATCCATGTTCCCGCCGCGGGGACCTCGGGTAGCCTGTCGGCATCGTCCGCCGACGCGTCCGGCGCATCCGCGGGACTCGGCTCCGCGGACGCGCAGGTCCTCACCTCCCCGCGAGGACTCGCGACCGACAGCGGGATCCCCGTCGGGTCCACGCCGCTCACGCGCGACTTCTTCCTGTCGGGCACCTCCCTCTACCGTGCCGGGGCGGGAGTGGTCGCCACGGGCATCCGCTCCGCCGGGAGACTCGTCGAATCGTCCGCGGGGGGCGGGTCGTTCCTGCTCCCGGTCCAGCTGACCGATGCATCCGCGTCGGTGTTCGACACCGCGTCGGGCGCGCTCACCGCCGCCTCGGGAACACCGTCCGGGGCCACACCGCTCGCCGGCGACCTGTTCCTGTCGGGCAACACCGTCTATCGCGGCGGTGTCGCGGTGGCGACCGACGTGGCCGAGGCCGGTCAGTTGATTCCGCACGACGACGGCAGCGGGTCGTCGTCGCGGTTGCACCTGCCCTATCGGTCCGTCACCGGCGAGCCGCGCATCCTCCGCGTTCCCGACAACGACGTGCGCACCGCCTTCGAGTACGGATCCGCGAAGGGACCGGCGTCGGGGGCGACGCCGGTGGCCGACGACCTGTTCCTCTCGTCGAACTCGCTCTACCGGGTCAGCTGGGACGGCACCAGCGCGTACGGGACGGGCGCCGTGGCATCCGGGATCAAGACAACCGGCTCGCTCACCCCGAACCCGTATTACGCCGGTGAGAGGCTGCTCCCCGTGTCTCTCAGCGGCAGCGGAGACGCGGCCCTCTTCATGGTCTCGGGCAATTCGGTGCGCGCGGCCCGTCAGGTTCCGAGCGGGAGCACTCCGCTCGGCGCCGATCTGTTCTTCTCCTCGGGCACGGTCTATCAGGACGGCACGGGGGCCGTTGCCTCGTCCATCGCGCACACCGGCCTCGCCGGGCCCGTCTCGTCGGGATCGAACAAGGTCTCGATCCCGCTGCTCGTCTCGACGTCGTGCTGAGGCGCCCGTTCGTTCCCGCCCCGACGGGGCAGTGGACCGCCCCGCGCACCGCGCTGCGGATGGGATCCGTCGCCGTGCTCGGAGCTCTCCTCGTCGTCGGGGGTGTGGTCGTCGCCGCCGCGCCGCCCGCCGATCCCGTCTCGCCGTCGGCCGTCGCCGCCGACGGCTCGCCCACCCCCACGGTGTCCGCTGACGCGGCAGCGCGCAGCGCGGACGACGAGGCCGCTCTCGCGGCCGTCGACGAATGGACCACGGGATTGGGCATCCCCGCCGACGCCACGGACGAGGAGCGCCTGAAGATCAAGCTCGCGTACGACCTCGTGACCGTTCCTGTCGCGCAGAGAGACGTGCTCACGTCGCTTCCGGACACCCGGGTCATCGCCCCGATCGTCCGCGACGGGTTCGTGACCGCGGCGGTGGCGCACGCGCAGGTGGATCTCGTGAAGGCCCGCATTCCGGATGCCGTCGTCGAGGCGAACCAGGTCGTCACCACCGAGGGCGACCAGTCGCCCGTGCCCTCCTGGGGCCTGGACGCGGTCGACAATTCCGCCGCCGCCCAGGACGGACACTACCTCTACGACACCACCGGGGCCGGGGCGAAGGTCTTCGTCGTCGACACCGGCGTGAGGTCGGACATGGCGGATTTCGGCGGCCGCGTCGAAGCGGGCAAGGACTTCGTCAACGACGGAGTCGGCACCGAGGACTGCCACGGGCACGGGACGCACGTCGCGGGGACGGTGGCCGGTTCGACCTACGGGGTCGCGAAAGACGCGCACATCATTCCCGTCCGGGTGTTCGGGTGCGACGGTAGCGGGACCACCGACGACGTCTGGTACGCGCTGAACTGGATCACCTCGACGCGGCGGAACGCCGATCGCATGGTGATCAACATGAGCCTCGGCAGCGCGAAGGCAAACAACGTCAACGCCATGATCAGCTTCGCGAACTCCCGCGGGTTCATCGTCGTCGGCGCCGCGGGCAACGAGAGTCAAGACGCCTGCAACACCACGCCCTCGTCGGCGGCGAGCACCATCTCGGTCGGCGCGTTCGACAACAGGTCGGTGTGGAGCTCGTTCAGCAACTGGGGATCGTGCGTCGACATCCTCGCCCCCGGCCAGGACATCCGGTCGCTGAACTATCGGGGCGGCAGCCTCACCGCCAGCGGGACCTCCATGGCGGCGCCGCACGTCTCCGGTCTCATCGCTCGCTTGCTCGAGGCGCATCCCGCCTGGCGACGTGCCGACGTCATGTCGTTCTTCACGTCGGCGGACGCGACCGGCCGGATCTCCGGCGTCCCCTCCGGCACGGTCAATCTGGTGGCTGCCATCCCGGTCGCACCCGCCGTGCCCAAAGTCCTGACGCTGACCACCGCGCAGGTCACCGGCGGGATGCGGGCGACCTGGACGACGAACGGCGTGGGGACCTTCACCGCGTTCTCCCTCGAGGTGACCGACACCACCAGCGGCCGCTCGTTCCCCGTTACCGTCTCGGGCACGCGCTCGTCGGTGCTGTTCACCGACGTGACCACGGGCCACGCCTACACCGTTCGCATCACCGGCTCGGCGACGACGGCCGCGGGCGCGCGGGTGACGACGGATCCGGTCACCGCGGCCGGTCCGTAGGACGACGACCCGCGCGCCGCCCCGCTCCCGGCTCCTCGTCCTCGTCCCGACCCCGGTCTCATCATCCGGTGCCGCCCGGTTGTCGACCGGAGCAGCGTTCACCACCGACCCCGTGACCGCCGCCGGGACCTGACCCCCGCACCGTCACCCCCTCCGGCAGCCGCGAAGGAGAGCCCTTGTCGCACCGCCATCCCGTTTCCGCACCTGGCCGGCGGGTTCTCGCGCTGACCGCGATCGCGATCGCCATCGCCGTGGGCGTCGCCATCCCGATCCTGCGCGCCGCCCCGCCCGCCGAGGGCCCGGCGGCCGCTCAGACGACGCCCTCGCCTGCCGTCGCGGCGACGGCCACACCGATTCTGTAGGCGGAGCGCACGCCGCAGCCCGGGTCGACCGCGATCGTCAACGACTTCCCGATTCCCGCGGATGCCACCGAAGCAGAGCGCCAGCGCATCAAGCTCTCGTACGACATCCTGACGGTGCCCCTCGACCAGCGCGAGCAGGTGCTGTCGATCCCCGGAGTCACGGCCGCCGGTCAGGTGACCCTCGGCGGCGAGTTCTACGCGGCGGTTCCGGCCGCGGCATCCGATGCCGTTCGCGAAGCGATCCCCGACGCGAACATCACGCCCAACCCGATGGTGCGGGTCGCCGCGGATCAGTCACCCGTGGGCTCGTGGGGCCTCGACGCGGTCGATAACACCGCCGGTGCGCAGGACAAGCACTACCTCTACGACTCCACCGGCGCCGGCACGACCGTCTTCGTGGTCGACACGGGCGCGTGGGCCGCGCACCCCGACTTCGGCGGTCGCGTGGACGCGGCGGCGGGCAAGGACTTCATCGGTGACGGCCAGGGCACCAACGACTGCGGGGGCCACGGAACGATGGTGTCGGGCGTGGTCGCCAGCTCCACCTACGGCGTCGCCAAGCAGGCCCGCATCGTTCCGGTGCGCGTCTTCGGCTGTAAGGGGGACAGGAACGGCTGGGACGTCGTGGCCGCTCTCGGATGGATCTCCGACAACTTCTCCGGCCAGAAGGCGGTCGTCAACCTGAGCCTCGGCACCCCGGAATGGGACAGCCTCGACAACGCCTCGAGCGCCCTCATCGACAAGGGGTTCGTGGTCGTGACGGCGGTGGGCAACGACCAGGTGGACGCGAGCACCGTCTCGCCCGCCCGGGCGCCGAAGGTCATCGCGGTCGGGGCGACAGATCCTGCGGGCAGCTTCCTGTACATGAGCAATTGCGGAACGTGCGTCGATGTGCTCGCCCCGGGCGGCGGCATCACCTCGACCTCGAAGGACGGGGGATCGGGCGTCGCCAGCGGCACCTCGCTCTCGAGCCCTCACGTCGCGGGCCTCGCCGCGCGCCTGCTGCAGGAGCACCCGACGTGGCGGTCCGCCGATGTGTCGCAGTTCTTCGCCAACACCGGGGCGCGTGGACGCGTGGCGAACGTGCCCGCCAACACGACCGACCTGCTCGCGGTGATCCCGCCGAGCCGAAGATCACCGCGCTGACCGCGAACACGGTGAGCGCGGGCGCCGAGCTGTCGTGGACGACGAACGGAATCGGCACCTTCACCGGCTTCACCGTCACGGTGACCGATACGACGACGGGTCGCTCCTACCCCGTGACCGTCTCCGGCTCGCGCTCCTCCACGGTGTTCACCAACCTCCTTCCCGGGGACACGTACACGGTGAGCATCTCGGGACGGCGCGGATGCCGTCGGGGGCATCGGTCACGACGGCTACGGTCACGGCGTCCATCCCCTGACCGGATGCCGGGTCACCGGCATTCGTACAGGGTGACATCCGTCGCCTTCGACGCGGGCCGACCGTCGGCCGCCTCTTTCGCGGGGGAGATCGTCGCGGTCGTGAGGGTGCTGCAGCCGGGACCGGTCGCGACCTCTCGCACCGGGTCTCCCTCGGGTGCGCCGGAGGCGACCGCGAACAGGTGCACCCGACCGGCCTTCACCATCGCGGTGAGCTGGTCGGCCGTGAACACGGGGACGTGGCCGCTGTAGCCGCCGTCGGTGAGCACGCTCGCTCCGGTTACGTCGATGACCTGCGCCGAGATCGACCAGGAGTCCGTCACGAACAGGGGCGTACCGTCGGCGCCGCCGCCGTGGCGACCGGCCTCGGCGACCAGCTGCGCGAGCGCGGGCGTGAGTGACGGGTGACCGCCCCACGGGGCCGGTGACGAGACCGTGAAGACCTCGTCTCTGTTGCCCCCGACCGCCGTCGTGCCCACGTAGGCATCGCCTCCGCTGCCGTCCCGGGCCGCGTCGAGCACCTGCAGGCTCGTGGCGACCGGGAGGCACAGAAGGGCGACGGCCAGGGCGAAGGGAGCAGCGCGTCTCACCGGGCGCGGGGCGCTCCGCCCGCGCAGCGCCGCGACCAGCCCGATCAGCAGACCGGCGGCTCCGATGACGATCGCGGGGATCAGCAGCACCGCCGGGAGCAGGGCCCGCGCGATGAGCCAAGCCCACCACGCCGCCTGCACGATGACGACGGCGGGGAGTACGAGGCGCGGAACGAGGTGGCGCGCGCGCAGCAGGCGAAGGCCCTCACGCCAGGCGATGGCCGTCAGCAGCACCATCGGCACACCCAGAGATGCGACGTACGCGGTGTGCGGCACGCGCGTGAACGTGAGCACGACGGCCGCCGTCACGAGCCACACCGCCGCTGCCGCGACGAGGGCGAAGCGCAGGCGGCGGGCGGTCGACGCCGGGCGACCGCGGCGCCGACCGTAGCGCCAGAGCCCGAGGACGATTCCGGCGAGAGCGGCGGGGTAGAGCCAGCCGATCTGCGTCACCAGCGGGAGTTCGACGAGCTTGGACAGCGTGGGGAGGCTCCCGTGCGAGCTCGAGGACGCGGGCGTCGACAGGGCGTGCACGATGCTCGCCACTGTCGCGGCCACGCCCCCGGGCCCGCCGGAAGAACCGACCGACCCCGGATAGGCCCCGGGAGCGAGGCGGTTCAGGCCGTTGTAGCCGAAGACCATGGCGAAGATGTCGTCGTCGGTCGAACCGTCCACGTACGGGCGGCTGCCCGCAGGAATCGCGGCGAAAACGGTCATCCAGGCCACGGAGACCGCCACCGACACCCCGGTCACCGCGCCGGCGCGGGCGAGGGCGCGACGGCGGTCCGGAATCGCGAAGAGGGTGGCGACGATCAGCGCCGGCAGTACGAACCACGCCGCCATCATCTTCGCTTGGAAGCCGAGACCGACGAACAGGGCCGCCACCAGCAGCGACCACCAGCGCGAGGTCAGCATCGCGCGCTGCCACCACACCACCGCGACCGCGAGCGACATCGTCAGGAGGCCGTCCTCCATCGGGTGCGCGAACATCGACACGAAGATCGGCGTCGACGCGGCGGCCGCGGCGGCGACCAGGCCCGCGCCGCGTCCGCCCCACCGCAGTCCGATGACCGCGCACGCCAGGACCGTGATCGTGCCCTCGGCCACCTGCGGAAGGGAGATGGCCGAGATCGACATTCCGAACAGGCGGATGCTGAGAGCCTGGGGAACGGCGAACCCGCTGAGCTTGTCGAGGGTGACGGTGGCGGCCGGATCGAAGGCCCCGAAGAACAGAGCGCGCCACGATTGCGACATCGATCGAGCAGCGGCCTCGTAGAAAGAGAAGTCGCCGCCACGGGAGAGGTTCCAGCAGGTGAGCACCACGAATCCACCCACGATGAGCGCGAGCGAGACGCGGGCCCACCACGGCTCGCGCCACCAGCGCGCGAGAGCGGGAGCAGGGGTCACGATGCACAGGCTCGCGCGGCCAGGACGGTGGCGGATAGCAGCCGGATATGAGAGCGCTGTGCGTTGCGCGCGGCGAGCGCGGGGTGATGGCGGGTGCGGCCCCGTGGCGCGGCCGGGCGCGGTGGGTGGGCCATGCGGGGAGCGGCGGAATGGCGGATGCCGCGGGGCGCGGGGTCGCGGCATCCGGAACGTGCTTTTGCGACGGTCGGACAGGGGAGGCCGCGGCGTCCGGACGGGGACGCCGCGGCCTCGGAGCGGGGCGGGTCAGATCTCGGAACGCGGCCCCGGCACGGTCTTGTTGAAGCCGGTCACGGGCTCGTTCTCGTCGAACGAAGCGATCGGGCGACGGAACCCGCGGGTGAGCACCAGCAGGTAGACCACGCCGATGCCGGTCCAGATGAGACCGCCGATGAGGGCGTGCATGTCGAGGTTGACCCACAGCAGGCCGGTGAGCAGCATGCCGATCGCGGGCATGACGATGTAGCTGAGGATGTCGGCCGGCGTTTTGCGCCGCCCCTGACGCACCGCGAACCACGCGATCACCGAGATGTTCACGAAGGTGAACGCCACGAGGGCTCCGTAGTTGATGTAGGCCGCGATCTGCTCGAGGGTGAACGCGATCGCGAGCAGGCTCACCGCGCCGACGATGACGATCGAGAAGGTCGGGGTGTGGGTCCGGGGGTTGATGAAACCGAAGATCCGGCGTGGCAGCACGTTGTTGCGGCCCATCACCATGAGCATGCGCGAGACCGACGCGTGCGAGGCGAGCCACGACGCGAGCGTGGCCGCGAACCCGGCGGCGGTGAGCACGGCCTGCAGCACCGGACCGCCGACCTGCACGCCGATCTCGGGCAGGGTGCTGTCTTCGATCGCCTCCTGCGGGAAGGCCGTCGAGTCGGGGAAGCGCAGCTGGGTGACGTAGGCCGCGACGAGGAAGATGACGCCCCCGGCGACCAGGGTCAGCAGGATCGCGCGCGGCATGATCTTTGGGCTCTTGGCCTCCTCGGAATACATCGAGACCGCGTCGAAGCCGATGAACGAGAAGCACACCACAGTCGCTCCGGCCAGCACCGCGCCGAACTGCACGTCGCTGTGGGCGAAGGGGGCGATCGACACCGGAGTCCCGGCCCCCGCCCCGCCGACCAGCTGCACCACGACCATGACGACGAACACGGTCATGACGAGGATCGAGAACACCAGCAGGATCATGTTGACGTTCGAGGTGCCGCGCATCGTGAGGTAGATGACGCCGGTGACGCCCGCGGTGAACACGACCACCCAGATCCAGCCCGGGACGTCGGGGAAGAGCGCCTCCATGTAGCTGCGCAGGATGAGCGCGTTGACCATCGGCAGCAGCATGTAGTCGATCAGGGCGGTCCAGCCGACGACGAAGCCGACGCCGGGGTGGATCGATTCTCGCGCGTAGGTGTACGCGGAGCCCGCGCTCGGGATGACGCGGACCATCTTGCCGTAGCTGACGGCGGTGAAGACGAGGACGACGAGGGCCACGGCGTACGCGGCGGGGACGACGTTGTTCGTCTTGTCGGCAACGAGACCGAACGTGTCGAAGACGACGGTCGGGGTCATGTAGCCCAGGCCGAGTCCGACGATCGACCAGAGGCCGAGGGTGCGGGCGAGGGTGGCGCCGGAGGTCGCCGTGGGGGCGGCGGCGCGGGTGTTCTCGTTCGTGGCTCCTCCTGGAGGGCGCGGATCGCGCTCGGGTGCGCGATCGGGATGGTGTCGGGTACAGCATCGGGAGCACCGCTCAGGGGTGGGAGCGGGGTGGAGACCGCCCGGCGAGCGGGTCTCGCGGGGCGGGGGAGGGATGCCGGCATCGGTCGCGCCGGCCCCCCGAGGTCAGAGTCGGGTCCAGGCCTCGGTCAGGACGGAGCGCAGGATCTGCTCGATCTCGGTGAACTCCGCGGGACCGAGGGTCAGCGGGGGAGCGAGCTGGATGACCGGGTCGCCCCGATCGTCGGCGCGGCAGTACAGGCCCGCGTCGAACAGCGCCTTCGACAGGAACCCGCGCAGCAGGCGCTCGGACTCGTCGTCGTCGAAGGTCTCCTTCGTCGCCTTGTCCTTGACGAGCTCGATGCCGAAGAAGTACCCGTCGCCGCGCACATCGCCGACGATCGGCAGGTCGAGGAGCTGCTCGAGCGTCGAGCGGAAGACGGGGGAGTTCGCCCGGACGTTCTCGAGCAGCCCCTCCTCTTCGAACACGTCGAGGTTCTCGAGCGCCACCGCCGCCGACACCGGGTGGCCGCCGAAGGTGTAGCCGTGCGGGAAGCTCGCGTCGCCGTGGGCGAAGGGCTCGTAGATGCGATCGCTGATGATCGTGCCGCCCAGGGGCGAGTAGCCGCTGGTCACGGCCTTGGCGAAGGTGATCATGTCGGGCTGGTAGTCGTAGGCCGAGGCCCCGAAGTAGTGGCCGAGGCGGCCGAACGCGCAGATCACCTCGTCGGACACGAGCAGCACGTCGTACCTGTCGCAGATCTCCCGCACGCGCTGGAAGTAGCCGGCCGGCGCGGGGAAGCATCCGCCGGCGTTCTGCACGGGCTCCAAGAACACCGCGGCGACCGTCTCGGGCCCCTCGAACTGGATCATCTGCTCGATGCGGTCGGCGGCCCACAGGCCGAACTCCTCGGGGGTGCCCCCGCCGAAGCCGGACTCGGCGGCGCGGTAGTAATTGGTGTTCGGCACGCGGAAGCCGCCGGGGGTGACCGGTTCGAACATGTGCTTCATCACCGGCAGGCCGGTGATGGCGAGGGCGCCCTGCGTGGTGCCGTGGTAGGCGATCGCGCGCGAGATGACCTTGTGCTTGGTGGGCTTGCCCTGCGTCTTCCAGTACTGCTTGGCCAGCTTGAAGGCGGTCTCGACGGCCTCGCCGCCGCCGGTGGAGAAGAAGACGTGGTTGAGGTCGCCCGGCGCGAGGTTCGCCAGTCGTTCCGCGAGCTCGATCGCGGCCGGGTGGGCGTACGACCAGAGGGGGAAGAATGCGAGCTCCTCGGCCTGCCTGGCCGCCGCCTGCGCGATGCGCCGACGGCCGTGGCCCGCGTTGACCACGAACAGGCCCGCCAGGCCGTCGATGTACTTCTTGCCGCGAGCGTCCCAGATGTGATGACCCTCGCCCTTGACGATGATCGGCACCCCGGGTCCGTCGGTCATCGTCGACTGGCGGGAGAAGTGCATCCAGAGGTGGTCACGGGCCTTGGTCTGCAGGTCGGCGTGGTGGTCGGTGTCGATGAGGGTCATCGCGTTCCCCAGTTGTAGAGCTGACGGTGGAGCTTGAGATAGACGAACGTCTCGGTCGAGACGACGTCGGGCAACAACCGGATGCGGTCGTTGAGCACATCGATGAGGTCGTCGTCGCTCTCGCAGACGATCTCGACGAGCAGGTCGAACGAGCCGGCGGTCGACACGACGTAGATGACGCCCTCGATCTCGCTCATCGCGGCGGCGACGACGCGGGAATCACCCGAGACGCGGACGCCGATCATCGCCTGCCGCGCGAATCCCATCTGCAGGGGATCGGTGACGGCGACGATCTGCAGGACGCCGGCGTCCTGCAGCTTCTGCACGCGCTGACGCGTGGCCGTCTCGCTGAGGCCGACGGCTTTGCCGATCTCGGCGTAGGGACGGCGCCCATCCTCCTGCAGCTGCTCGACGATGGCCTTCGAGACGGCGTCGAGAGCGGGACTGCGTTCGGTCGCGGGAGTCATGATGGGCGACGGTATCAGCGCAATATTGCCCAAATCAATGATGATCTCGACATTTACGACACTGTAATGACGCGGAAACCGTCGTATCTGCGTCGGTGTTCCTGGAGAGGTGCCCGCCCCCAGTACGATGACCGCGGGGGTGCCGATGTCCGCGAAACGCACGAACTGGTCGTCCACGCGTCGCCTGCTGCAACGCGCGGCGGCGCTCGTCGCGGGCGCGACCCTCGTCGCCGCGGGGGCCATCGCCGCCCCGGCCGCATCGGCGGCGACCCCGTTGCCCGGGTGGCTGTCGACCCGGGGGTCGACGATCGTGACGGCATCCGGAGTTCCCTTCACCATCAAGGCCACGGCGTGGTTCGGGATGGAGACCTCGAACTGCGCCCCGCACGGCCTGTGGTCGATCGCGCTCGACGACGGCCTCTCCGCGATCGCGGGTATGGGGTTCAACACCATCCGGTTGCCCTTCTCGAACGAATGCCTCGCGGCGAAGGCCTCGAACTCGATCAACGGCGCGGTCAATCCCGGATTGGTGTCGCTCACCCCGCTGCAACTGATGGACGCGGTGATCGCCCGCGCGAAGGCGCACGGACTGTCGGTCATCCTCGATCGCCACCGCCCCGACTCGGCGGCGCAGAGCGAGCTCTGGTACACGGGTCAGTACAGCGAACAACGCTGGATCGACGACTGGAAGATGCTCGCCGCCCGCTACAAGGACGAGTCCGCGGTGATCGGCGTCGATCTGCACAACGAACCCCACGGCGCCGCGTGCTGGAACTGCGGCGATCCCGCCCGCGACTGGCGCGCGGCCGCCACGCGCGCGGGCGACGCCGTGCTCGGGGTCAACCCCCGCCTGCTGATCATCGTCGAAGGCGTCGAGCGCCAGAACGACGGCTCGAGCACCTGGTGGGGCGGTGGTCTGAAGGACGCCGGGGCCGCGCCCGTGACCCTCGCCGTGAAGAACCGCGTGGTCTACTCGCCGCACGACTACCCCGCCAGTGTCTACGCGCAGCCCTGGTTCTCGGCATCCGGGTATCCCGCCAATCTCGAAGCGGTGTGGGATGCCAATTGGGGGTACCTCGTGCGCAAGAACATCGCGCCCGTGCTGCTCGGCGAGTTCGGTACGAAGCTCGAGACCGGAAGCGATCGGGCCTGGCTGGATGCCCTCGTGGGGTATCTGGCCAAGACCAAGATGAGCTACGCGTACTGGTCGTTCAACCCGAACAGCGGAGACACCGGTGGCCTCGTCGCCGACGACTGGCGCACTCCGCAGAAGGCCAAGCTGGCCGCGCTCGCGCCGATCCTGACGCCGGTCGCGGCGCCCGCTCCGCAGCCGGCTCCGCTTCCGTCGACCCCGGCCCCGACGAGCACGCCCCGGCCGAGCGTCACACCGACACCCACGCCGACGGCGTCGCCCACCCCGGCAACCCCGTCGCCCAAGCCCTCGACCCCGTCGCCGAAGCCCTCGACCCCGGTGACGACGAGTCCCGCACCCACGCCGAAGCCGGGCGCCGGGACGGCCCCGGTTGCTCCCGCCGAGCTCACCGCGACCTGGGTCCCGCAGAGCACCTGGGGTGAGGGGTACGTCGCCGAGCTCACCGTCACGGCCACGGGTTCCGTCAGGAACTGGTCGGTCTCGTTCGACGCCGCCGGCACCACCGCGGTGTCGAACGCCTGGGGCATGAGCTGCGCGGTCGCGGCCGGGCGCGTGACGTGCACGGGAGCCGGCTGGGCGGCGACCCTCGCTCCCGGACAGACGGTGCGGGTCGGGCTGCAGGCCGCCGCCACACGGGCACCGTCGGCTCCAAAGCTCACCGCGTCGGCATCCTGATCCCCGACCGGCGACAGCATCCATCGCTGGGGCATAGGTTCCCTATGGCTGCGGCGGGGGAAGTGCAGCCTACGATTCGGCGGTGACCGCTGCATCTCCTCCCGTCCCCACCCCGACCCTCCCGGTGACGGCGGGCCTGCGACCACCCCGCGGATGGACCGTCGGTCTCGTCGCCATCGGGTTCGGCGCGCTGGTCCTCACCGGGTGGCAGGTGTGGGCGGGGGCGCCGAGCGACTACTACGGGTCAATCGCCCTGTCGATGAGCCGTTCGTGGTCGAACTTCTTCTTCGGCGCCGTCGATCCGGCCGGCACCGTCACCCTCGACAAGATCCCGGGCTCGTTCTGGATCCCGGCCCTCTTCGTCCGGGCCTTCGGATACTCCGCCTGGGCGGTGATCCTGCCCAACGCCCTCGCCGCTGTCGCCGCGGCTCTCATCACCGCCGTCACCGCCCGGCGCCTGGCCGGAGAGCGCGCCGGACTCATCGCCGGCAGCGTCGCGGCCGTCACGCCGATCCTCGTCGCGGTGGCCCGCTCGAATCAGCCCGAGACCTTCTTCGTCCTCGGCCTCGCCCTCACCGCGTGGGCGGCGGTGCGCGCCCTGCAGGCGCGGAGCCTGGGGTGGCTGGTCACCGCGGGAGCGCTGATCGGCCTGTCCTTCCAGTTCTACGAGCTCGAGGCCTGGGCGGTGTGGCCGGCCCTGGCGCTGGCGTACCTCTTCACGCGGCAGTCGTGGGCCCGACGCCTCGGTCACCTCGCCCTGGCCGGGGCGGTGAGCCTCGTGGCATCCCTGTGGTGGGTGGCGATCGTCTCGATGATCCCCGCCGGAGATCGGCCCTACATCGGCAGCACGCTGTCGAACAACCCGTGGGAGATGGTGTTCGGGTACAACGGGCTCGGTCGCTTCTCCGCCACCGCCGACAGCGCCGCCTACGAGTCGTTCACCCCACCCTTCTCGGGCGAGCCGGGCGTGCTGCGCCTGTTCAACGCTCAGCTCGCGGGCCAGGTGGCGTGGCTCATCCCCGCGGCGATCGTCGGGATCATCGTCCTGTGGGTGCTGCGGTTCTCGCGCCCGCTCACGGTGCTGCTGACGGTGTGGCTCGCGACCTTCGCCGCGATGTTCTCGACCGTCGCCGGAATGCACCAGTTCTACACCGCTGCCCTCGCGATCCCGCTGGCACTGGTCGTGGGGACGGCGCTCGCCGCGGCGCATCGGGCGGGCAGGGTCTGGCCGCAGATCGCCGTCGTCGCCGTCGCGGGGTCGACCGCCCTGGGGATCGGCCTGGCGACGGGCGGGTACAGTGTGCCGGTCTCGATCGCGCAGGGCGTCGCGGCGATCGCCGCGATCGTGCTGCTCCCGACGCGGCTGCGCGGGCGCGCCATCACGACGGTCGCGGTGATGATCGGGTTGCTCCTCACCCCGGCCGTCTGGTCTGCCATGACCATCGCCCACCCCAGTTCGATCAACCCGGTCGCCGGCGGGGCGTCCGAATCGGCGGGCTTCGGCGGTCGCGGGTTCGGAGGAGCGGATTTCGCCGGCGGGATGCCAACCGGAGGGCGCGGCAGCCAGGGATTCGGCGCCGCGCCGGGCGGGCCAGCGGCGCCCGGATCCGGGCAGGGCGCGGGGCAGGGTGCGGGTCGCGGCACCGGAGCCGCGCCGGGCGGATCGTCGTCGGGACGCGCGCGCGGGGCAGCCGGCGGGGCGCCCTCCGGCTTCGGCGGCGGCGGTTTCGGCGCGGGCGAGGCGGACGACGGGGCCCTCGTGTCGTGGCTGCAGGCTCGCAGCACGGGGTCGACGTACCTGGCGGCGACCTTCGGGGCGCAGTCGGCGGCGCAGCTGATCCTCGCCTCGGACGGGGGCTCGTTCCTGCCGATCGGCGGCTTCAACGGCACCGACGACGTGCCGACGCTCGACGCTTTCACCGCGCTGGTCGACTCCGGGCAGGTGCGCTACGTCATCGGCGGAGACCAACGGGGAGGGGGCACCTCCCTGGCGGCCGCGTCGACGACCACCGCCTCATCGCAGATCCGCACCTGGGTCACCCAGCACTGCGCCGCCGACAGCTCGGCCCCCACGATCGTCTACGACTGCGGCTGACCGGGCCGCTCCGGCGGAGCGTCCGGAGGGGGCGGGCGCGATTCACCGGCCGAGGAACTCCATTCCCGCCTCGCGGAACGCCCGTGCACCGGGGGCGTTGACGTGGTGTCGCCCCGGGATGTCGGCGAACTCGCCGCGGGGTAGGAGACCCGCCAGATGCTGCGACTGGTCGTGGATCGGGTCGTCCGTGCCCGTGGCGATGAGCACGGGCTGCTGCGGGGGCGTCGAGGGGTCGGGGTCGGTCTCGCCGAGGCGCATGCCCTCGGCGATCGCGACGAGCGCGCGCAGGTCGTTCCCGGGCACGCGTTCGGCGAGCGAGACGTAGCGCTGGGTCGTGGCATCCTGAACGGGCTCACCGTGGTCGAGGAAGGCGCGGGCTTGGTCGACCTGCAACCGGGCGAGCGGGCGTCCATCCGGGATGCCGCCGAGCACGGCCCGCTCGACGTGTTCGGGGGCGTCCACGGCGAGCTGCCAGCCGACCCGCCCGCCGAGCGAGTAACCGAGATAACGGACCTGGTCGAGCAGGTACGTGTCGAGCACGGCGACGAGGTCGGAGACGAGCGTGGGCATCGTGTACGACGCGGCGTCGTGGGGCTTCTCGCTCGCGCCGTGACCGCGCTGGTCCACCGCGACCACTCGGTAGCCGGCGCGCAGCAGATCGCGCACCCAGCCGGTATTGACCCAGTTGTCGCGCGTGCTCGAACCGAACCCGTGCACGCACAGGACGGGGTCGGCCTCGACGTCGCCCCACGAGTACGTGGCCAGGCGCACGTTGTCGCCGACGATGACGAACTGCGCGGGGGGAACCTCGGTCAGAGCGGGAACGGCATCCATTCCTCCGATCCTGGCAGAGCGGGCCGGCTCGCCCGGGGAAGTGGTCATAGTGGTCTCATGGGATACACGCGCGCCGAACTCGAGTCGTTCCGGGATGCCACGCGGCCCGACCTCGTCGAGCCGGGCGTCCGGCTGCTGTTCGTCGGCATCAACCCGGGCCTGTGGACCGCCGCGACCGGGACGCCGTTCGCGCGGCCGGGAAACCGGTTCTGGCCCGCGCTGGTGGCCGCGGGGATCCTCCCGCGGTTGCCCGCGTACTCCGAGCCGCTCGGCGACGAGGACCGCCGGATGATTCTCGACGCCGGAGTGGGGGTGTCGAACCTCGTCGCCCGGGCGACGGCGCGCGCCGATGAGCTCTCGCGCGACGAACTGCGCGCGGGGGCCACGGCCCTCGTCGAGCGGGTCGCCGCGTGGCGGCCCCGGGCCGTTGCGATCGTGGGCCTCACCGCGTACCGGCAGGGCTTCCTGCGTCCGCGCGCGACCGCGGGACGGCAGGAGGAGGCGATCGCCGACGTGCCCACCTGGGTGCTGCCCAACCCCAGCGGGCTCAACGCGCACGACACCGTGGATTCGCTCGCTCGGGCCTACGCGGACCCGGCGCGCGCGGCGGGAGTGATCCGTTAGGCGGTCGGCCCCGGCGCACGGGCATGCCACGATGACAGGATGCCGCCCCGCCACCGTCGCCTGATCGCCCTCCTCGCCCTGGCGGCGGTCGTCGCCGCGGGGCTCGTCGTGCACCTCGCGCTCCCGTCCAGCGACGCGGCCGACATCGCGGGTGATGCGCTCTACACGGTCGCGGTCTACGGCGGGCTCGTGGTCGTGTTCCCCCGCCTGCGGCCGCTCGTCGTCGCCCTCGTCGCCGGGGGATGGAGCCTAGCCGTCGAGCTCTTCCAGGCGACCGGGGTCCCCGCCGACCTCGCGGAGCGGTTCCGGCCGATCGCGCTGGTGCTCGGCACGGGCTTCGACCCGCGCGACCTCGTCGTCTCCGCGTGCGCGGCCGCCGTGGTCGGCATGACGGATGCCGCGACCGGACGCGCCCTCCGTGGCGAGACGACACGACCCGAGGCTCCTCCCCGGGGGACAAGCGCCTGAACCGGGTGCCGGCCGGCGGTATCGTGACCTGCTCGGGCGAGGGAGGGCAGGGGCGATGAGAGTGCGGTTCGAGGGTGACGTCTACCGGTGGGAGGCGCGCAGCGACAGCGACTGGTACTTCGTCGCTCTCCCGCCCGATCTCAGCGCCGAGATCCGCGAGACGCAGACCTTCCGCCGCGGATTCGGCGGCGTCCGCGTGGACGCCACGATCGGGGGCTCCACCTTCCGCACCTCGATCTTCCCGCAGGCGGGAGGCGTGTACGTCCTGCCTCTCAAGCGCGCGGTGCGCGACGCCGAGGGGATCGACCCCGGGGCGATCGTGCGCGTCGACCTCTTCGTGCTCGACGCCTGAGCACGTGTCGGTGCTGCTCGTCCTCGCCGCCGGCGTGTTCGCGGCCGCGAGTCTCACCCTCATCGTGACAGACGTGCGCTCGCACCGTCTTCCCGATGCCGTCGTCCTCCCGGCCACCGTGCTGGTGGGGGCTCTGCTGACGGCCGAGGCGACGCGGATCGGCGACCCGGGGCGCGCGATCGGCGTGGTCGGGGGCGCCGCGGCGGCCTTTGTCGTCGCCCTCACTCTGCATCTCGCCCGCCCCGGGGCGTTCGGCGGGGGAGACGTCAAGCTCGCCGCGCTCGTCGGGGCGCCGCTCGGATGGTTCGGGCCCGAGGCCGTGGCATCCGGTCTGCTCCTCTCTCTCGTGCTCGGCGGTGTCGCCGCGGGGGGAGTGCTGCTCGCGGGCGACCGGCGCGCCGAGATCGCTTATGGGCCCTGGCTGCTGCTGGGCGCATGGGTGCGGGTGGCGGTCGGGTACGCGGAGGCGGAAGGGATGCCACCGGGCTGAGGTGTCGCTGCGCACCCGCGCGGTCAACCCCGCTCGACGCATGCGCGCGCGCCGCTAGCCTGGCCCCATGGCCGACCTCATCCGTCGCGTCACGGCGTGGGCCCTGCGGCTCCGTCTCGTGCGCGCTTTCCTCGTCTATTCGGGGGCGCGCGGCCCCATGCTGGCCGACAGCGTGACCTATCGCACGCTGTTCAGTCTGTTCGCCGCGGTGCTGCTGGGCTTCTCGTTCGCGACCGTCTGGCTCGCGGGCAATCCGGAGGGGATCGCCGCTCTCGAGCGTTCGGTGAACAGCGTGGTCCCAGGGCTGGTCGGCCCCGACGGGCTGCTCAAGGTCAGCGACATCACGGCCCCGCCGGAGTTCACGGTCGCGGGGATCATCGGAACCCTCGGTCTGCTCGGCGCCGCCATCGGCGCGATCGGATCGCTGCGCTCCGCTCTGCGACAGATCGCCGGCATCGCCACCGACGACACGCTCCCGATCCTGGTGATCCTGCGTAATCTCGCCGTCGCCCTCGGGATCGGTGTCGCCCTCGTGGGGGCGGCCGTCGTCACCTTCCTCGCCACGGCGGGGCTCACGTTCGTGCGCGAACTGTTGGGCATCTCCGCCGAGTCGTGGGTCACGGCGGTGCTCACCTGGCTCCTCTCGGCCGTCGTCGTCCTCGTCCTCGACACGGCGGCCGTGGCCGTGGCGTTCGCGGCGCTGTCGGGCCTGAAGACCCGCCGCCGCACGCTCCTGCGCGGTGCGCTGCTCGGCGGTGTCGGGCTGGTCGTCCTGCAGCAGCTGTCGGGGCTGTTCGTCGGCGGCGCGGGCAACAACCCTCTGCTGGCGACGTTCGCCTCGCTCATCGCCCTGCTGCTGTGGCTGAACCTCTCGAGCCAGGTGATCCTCATCGCGGGGGCGTACATCACCGTCGCGACCGAGGAGGACCACGACCGCGTGCGCGCGAAGTACGGCGCGTCGACGATGATCCAGTTCCGCGTCCGTCGGGCCGAGAAGGCCGTGCGCGCCGCGACGGGAGAGCTCGAGGCCGCCCGCGCCGCCGAGGCCAAGGAGCGCGCGACGCTCGCGGAGAACGACCCCGCCGCCGCCGACCGCGAAGACCGCGCCGAGGTGCGCGCGGGCTCCCGCGATGAGTGAGCGCGCGGCTGGAGTGCTGGCCTCGGGCGAACGCGTCGCGGCCTATAGCGCCGACGCGGTCCGGGCCGCCGAGAAGCCGCTCCTCGCCGCGGGGCGACCGCTCATGCGATGGGCGGCCGCGGCCCTGGCCGAGATCGTCGCGCACCGACTCGCCGATCGCCCGGGCGCGGTCCTGGTCCTGGCCGGGGCGGGGGACAACGGGGGAGACGCCCTCTACGCCGCGGCCGACCTGTGCGCCGTCGCCGATCGCGTCGACATCGTGCTCGTGCGCGATCGCGTGCACCGGGCCGCCCTCGATGCGGCCGTGGCTGCGGGAGCGCGCGTGCGGTCCGCCTCGGACGTCTGCGAAGCGATGGGGGAGTACGCGCTCGTGCTCGACGGCATCCTGGGCATCGGACGTCTGGCGGACCGGCGCCTGCGCGGGGGAGCCCGTGCCCTCGTGGAATGCGTGCGGGCCCAGGAGCGGCGGCCGCTGGTGGTCGCGGTGGATCTGCCGAGCGGTCTGGATCCCGACGACGGGACGGCGGATGCCGCGGTGCTCGCCGCCGACGCGACGGTGACGTTCGGAGCGCTCAAGGCGGGTCTCGTGCGCGGTCGTGGTCCCGAGCTCGCCGGGCGCGTGCACCTGGTCGATCTCGGGTTGGAGCCCTACCTCAAGCTCGCGCACCCCGCGGTCACCGCCCCGGTCGAGATCGTGCGGGTCACCCCGCGCGACCGCGCGTGAGGCGACGGCTCAGCGCGCGTAGCGTTCGACGAAGGTCCGCAGCAGGCGCGACGGAGCGGTCACGGGCGCGCGGCGCACGGCCTCGAGGGTGAGGTCGAGCTCGTCGGCGGCGAAGTACCCGTATGAGGCGTAGGCGTGGATGCGCGTGACGATGCCGTCGAGATCGAGCTCGGGGTGGAACTGCGTCGCGTAGACGTTCTGCTTCAGCCGGAACATCTGCACCGGGCAGGTCGGCGACGACGCGAGCAGGGTCGCGGCGGGCGGCAGCGCGCTGATCGCCTCTTTGTGTCCCACGAACGCGGCGAAGGTCGTCGGCAGCCCCTCGGTGAGGGGGTCGTCGCGTCCGGCGGCGGTCAGCGACACGTCGACCACGCTGATGGGCTCGGCGAAGGTGCCGTCGAGGGGCGCTCCGAGGTGCGTCCCGAGGGTTCCGACGCCGTAGCAGGCCCCGAGGAAGGGGTGATCGCGTGCGACGACCTCGTCGACGAGCGCCGCCATCTCGTCCTCGACGCGTCGTTGCACGGGCGACTTGCGCTCGACCGGGTCCGAGGCGTTGAAGGGACTCCCGCCCACCAGGATCCCCGAGACCTCGTCGAGGTCGATCTCGGGCATCGGCCCGCGCTCGAGCCGGACGCGGCGCAGCCGTTCGGGGGGCAGCCCCGTGAATCGCAGGAAGAGCGCGTACTCCTCGTCGGCCGGGAGGTCTTCGGCGCGCGTGGCCAGCAGCACGAAGGGGCGGTCACCGGGGAGATCGGTCGGGGTCACCCCAGCGATTGTAGGTGAGTCGTGTCAAGGCACCGGGCGGTGTCGGTGCCGCGGTCTACGCTGACGTCATGGCTATTGCACGACTGACCGGAGGCCCGCTCGACGGGCAGGTCCTCCCGCTCGAGAACGAGTCCGACGACACGCTGATCATGCCCTACAGCGAGGGCCAGCTCGTCTACCGCCGCGACGGCGGCCTCGAGAACACGGGCGAGTCCGACGGCCCGACCCAGGCCGTCTTCGTCTTCTCCGAAGAGACCGAAGACATCAACCCCGACGCCGACGGACGCGACGATTGAGCGGAGCCCCGAACGGGTCGTCGAACGTCGAGGTCGAGTCGAAGTACGACGTCGACGATGAGACGTCCCTGCCCGATTGGTCCGCCCTGCCGGGCGTGACCCGGGTCGGAGACCCCGAACCCCGCGACCTCGACGCGCGTTACCTCGACACCGCCACGGCCGACCTGTCTCGGGCGGGCGTCGCGGTACGCCGTCGCACGGGCGGCCCCGACGAGGGGTGGCACGTGAAGGGCCCCCTCGAGGCCGGAGGCCGACGCGAGACGCAGTGGCCGCTCGAGGCCGACGGCGATCCCGACGCCGACCCGGTGGTCCCTCCGGCGGTTCAGGATGCCGTCGCCTCGATCGCCGCGCCCCCGTTCACTCCTCTCGCGCGGCTGCGCAACCACCGCACGGCGTATGCGCTGCTCGATGCCGACGGGAACGAGGTCGCCGAGTTCGTCGACGACCGCGTACGGGCGCGCGACGAGAGACGCGGCGTCGAGTCGGCGTGGCGGGAGTGGGAGGTCGAGCTCGGCCCCGCCGGCCCCTCCGACGCCGCCGGGCGCGCGGAGTTCTTCGCCGCCGTCGACGCGGCCGTGTTCGCCGCGGGTGGCCGCCACGCGGCATCCGGTTCCAAGCTCGCGCGCGCTCTGGGGCGCTGAGTCCCGAAAGACGAGAAGGCCCGCCCGGTGAACCGGGCGGGCCTTCGTCGATCTGTCGATCAGAGGTTGATCATGTGACCCGTGAGGCCGTGGAAGGCCTCCTGCAGGCCCTCCGACAGCGTCGGGTGGGTGTGAACGTTGCGCGCGGCCTCGAGAGCGGTGAGGTCCCACTTCTGCGCGAGGGTGAGCTCGGGCAGGAGTTCGGACACGTCGGGGCCGATGAGGTGGCCGCCGATGAGTTCGAGGGTCTCGGCGTCGGCGACGAGCTTGACGAAGCCGACGGGCTCGCCGAGGCCGTTCGCCTTGCCGTTGGCCGAGAAGGGGAACTTGGCGACCTTGATGTCGTGGCCGGCGTCGCGCGCCTGCTGCTCGGTGAGGCCGAACGAGGCGACCTGCGGGTTGCAGAAGGTGGCGCGGGGCATGTTGCGGTAGTCGCCGAGGGTCTGGGTCTCTGCGTTGCCGATGGTCTCGGCGGCCACGACGCCCTGCGCTTCGGCGACGTGGGCCAGCTGCAGCTTGGCCGTGACATCGCCGATGGCGTAGATGTGGGGGACGTTGGTGCGCATGTGGTCGTCGATGTCGATCGCGCCGCGCTCGGTGAGCTTCACGCCGGTGTTCTCGAGACCGAAGCCGTCGACCTTGGGGGCGAAGCCGATCGACATCAGCACGCGGTCGGCGTCGATCGAGCCGGTCGAGCCGTCCTTGGCCGTGTAGGCGACGGTGACCTTGTCGCCGTGGTCGGTGACGGAGTCGACCTTGGTGGAGGTGAGGATGTCGACGCCGTAGCCCTTGTACTGCTTCTGGATCTCCTTGGACACCTCGGCGTCCTCGTTGGGCAGGGCCCGGTCGAGGAACTCGATGATCGTGACCTTCACGCCGTAGTTGGTCATGACGTAGGCGAATTCCATGCCGATGGCGCCGGCGCCGACGATGACGATCGAGGAGGGCAGCTCGCGGGTGAGGATCTGCTCTTCGTAGGTGACGACGTTCTCGCTGAGGGTGACGCCGGGGAGCAGTCGCACGGTGGAGCCGGTGGCGATGATGACGTTGTCGAAGGTGACCTGCTCCGTGGAGCCGTCGGTCTTGGTCACGGTGATCGTGTGGTCGTCGGCGAAGTGACCGCGGCCCTCGTACTCGGTGACCTTGTTCTTCTTCATCAGGTAGTGGATGCCCTTGACGTGGCCGGCGGCGACGCTGCGCGAGCGGTCGAACGCCTTGCCGAAGTCGAAGGTGACCTCGCCCGAGATGCCGAACAGGTCGGCCTTGGCGTGGAAGGTGTGCGCGAGGTCGGCGTTGCGCAGGAGGGCCTTGGAGGGGATGCAGCCCACGTTGAGGCACACACCGCCCCAGTACTTCTCTTCGATGACCGCGACCGACAGTCCGAGCTGTGCGCCGCGGACGGCGGCGACGTACCCGCCGGGACCCGCACCAAGAATGACCAGATCGTAATGAGGCATGGTTCCAGCCTATCGCCCGGCGGTGTCGCCACCGGCGGTCTTGCGACCGCTGCGCGAGGCGAAGACGTAGACCAGCACGCCGGCCACGATCACGAGGAGGACGGCGAGAAGGATCCAGGGCAGGGGGGAGGGCGTCGAGGTGTCCTGGGCCGGCAGGGGAGTGGCGTTCGGGGTCTGCGCGGGAGTCGCGCTCTCGGCGGGCGCGGGCGCGGGACTGGCCGACGCCGTGGGGGTGGCGGTCGCGGAGGGGGTCACGGCTGCGGCGGGCACCGAGAAGGCGAAGTCGCCGTCGATGGGGTGGCCGTCGCTCGACACGACGCGCCACTTCACGGTGACGGTTCCGGATGCCGCTCCCTTCAGCGCCTGCGTCACCTCGGTGCCCGAGACCGTCGGGGTGCCGTCCGCGAGCGAGGCGCCCGACGAATCGGTGACCTCGATCACGGTCGCGCCGGCGTCGGTGAGGATGTCGGCGCTGTACGTGAACGTGATCTGTGCCGGGAGGGCCTGGAGCGACGCTCCGGCCGCGGGATCGGTCGAGACGAGCTCGTCGTGGGCGGCGGCGGGGGAGGCCGGCACGAAGAGGGCGGCGGCGGCCAGCAGGCCGGCGGCGAGAACGGCGGGAAGAAGGCGTCGACGGGGTGTCACGGAGGAAGTCACCCTTCGACCCTAGCGACGGCCCGAGCGGTCGGGCGGGGAGCGTGCACAGGGGCCGAACGGGCAGCGACGGGGGTGAGGAACTCGACGCCGCGCCGACGGAGGGTGAAGCGGACTCGACAGGGGCCCGTTCGGGTCGATAGGTTCGAGTGTCTCGTCGGCCGCCTCCGCATCCCCCAAACCGCGGCGTCCCGGTTTCGGCGATTACAGACACATCACGCATCACCATGGCCTGCTCGAAGTCGGTCGACCCTTCCGTTGGCGACCGATCGGTTATGGTGAAGATGAAGGAGAAGCCGTGGACGAGACCAGCCGATTCGAGCGAGACGAGATCCGGCGCGCGGCCGACGCCGCCGCAGCCGGGTCGTCGCACGACACGACCCAGACCCACGACGCGGACCTGTCGTTCGTCCCCTTCGGGGCCGATCTGAACGAGGCGGAGCTCGAGGCGATCGACGCCCTCCCCTCGGGGGCGGCTCTGCTGATCGTCCGCTCCGGACCGACGACCGGGGCCCGCTACCTCCTCGACACCGACGTGACCACCGTCGGCCGTCACCCCGAGGCCGACCTTTTCTTCGACGACGTCACCGTCTCGCGTCGTCACGCCGAGATCCTCCGCTCGGGCAGCTCGTTCGAGATCGTCGACCAGCGCTCGCTCAACGGCAGCTACGTCAATGGCGAGCGGGTCGACCGCTCGGCCCTCGTCAACGGCTCCGAGGTGCGCATCGGCAAGTTCCGTCTCAATTTCTTCGGTTCGCCGGCCGACCTGCCCGCGGCTGAGCACTGATGGCGGCAGCCCCCTCCCGTAGTCGACAGACGGCTGCGGGGCTGCTCAGTATCGGGCAGGTGCTCGCGCGCCTGACGCCCGATTTCCCGGCACTCACCTCGAGCAAGCTGCGCTTCCTCGAGGTGCAGGGGATCGTCTCGCCGACGCGCACCGACTCCGGGTACCGGAAGTTCTCGCCGGCCGACCTCGAGCGGCTGCGACTCGCGCTCACGTTGCAGCGCGACCACTACCTTCCGCTCGTCGTCATCCGCGACTACCTCGCCGACCTCGACGCGGGCCGCAACCCGGCTCCGCCGACCGCGATCCCGTCGATGACGAGCGCCCCGCGCCGTTACCGACGCGAAGAGCTCCTGACCGCCGCGGGCGCGCGCCCCCAGCTGTTGAACGACGCGGTCAGCACCGGGGTGATCGGCGCCGCCGACAGCTATTCCGAGCAGACGGTCACTCTGCTCCGCGCCCTCGTCGCGCTGGACCGGCACGGCATCGAGCCGCGTCACATCCGCTCGCTCCGGCAGAGCGCCGAGCGCGAAGTCTCGCTCGTGGAGTCGGCGCTGTCGGCCCTGCTGCGGCGCCCCGATGCGGCCTCGCGGGCCCGCGCGAGCGAGCTCGCCCCCGAGCTCGCGGCCCGCCTCGACGAGGTGCGGGCGATGTTCGTCCGCGACGCGCTCGAGCGAATCCTGTCCTGATCGCGACACGCCGCGACCCTCGGAGCGGATGTCATTGCCGGGGGACCTCCGCTCATCTAGCGTGGAGGAAACGAACCGATGAGGAGGACGCGAGCATGAACGCTGGCGACGCGCTCGGTGAACCTCGGTTCGCCGCTGATCTCCTCTTCACCGACGGTCTGCCCGAGATGGACGACGACACCGGTTATCGCGGGGCCGTCGCGGCACGCGCCGCGGGCATCACGTACCGCCAGCTCGACTACTGGGCGCGCACCGAGCTCGTCGTCCCGACGGTCCGCGGAGCGAACGGTTCGGGCTCGCAGCGTCTCTACGGCTTCCGCGACATCCTCGTCCTCAAGCTCGTGAAGCGTCTTCTCGACACCGGAATCTCGCTGCAGCAGATCCGCACGGCCGTCGACCAGCTCCGCGCCGCGGGAATCCGCGACCTCGCGGGCACCACGCTCATGAGCGACGGGGCCTCGGTGTACCTGTGCACGTCGAACGACGAGGTCATCGACCTCGTCAGCCGCGGCCAGGGCGTCTTCGGCATCGCGGTGGGCAAGGTCCTCCGCGAGGTCGAGTCCACGCTCGTCGATTTCGAGAAGGCGACGCCCGACGCCGTCGACGAGCTCGCCGCTCGCCGCGCCGCCCGCACCGCCTGAACGCACCTCGCACTTCTCAGACCCCGGATGCCACGGCATCCGGGATTCTTTTCGTGAAGCGCCCCGGGGACGGGGAGATGCGCGGGTGGCTGACCCGCTCGATAGCGGCAATGAGTCCCGGACCCGTCGACAGGCGGAGGGGCGAGGACAGCTCGAACGAGAGACGCCGCCCGGCTGCGGGGCAGTGGGACGGCGTCTGACGGAATCGCGGGTCAGGCCTGCGGGGCCTCGGACTCGACGGGGATCCGGCCGGTGCGCACGATCCGGTCGAGCAGCGCGTCGAAGTCGGCCGCGAGCTCCTGCGCCGAATCGCCGGGCCAGACGTGCAGCGGCTTGGCGGCGCCCTGCGCCTGCTGGAGAGAGGTGCGCTCGGGCAGCTGCGGGTTGAGCACGAGCGGGCCGAACATGTCGCGCAGCTCTTTGATGCGGAACTGGTGCTCGATCGACTGCGGGCGCACGCGGTTGACCACGACGCCGAGGGGCTGAAGTCGCGGCGAGAGGCCACGGCGGATCTCCTCGATCGCGCGCAGGGCGCGGTCGGCCGCGGCGACCGAGAACAGGCCGGGCTCGGTGACGACCACGACGCGGTCGCTCGCGGCCCACGCCGTGCGCGTGAGGGCGTTGAGCGAGGGGGCGCAGTCGATCAGCACGAGGTCGTAGTCGGCCTCGATCGTCGCCAGCGCCTCTTCGAGCTTCCAGACGTCGCGGACGCTCGGGTGCGGTCCGTCGAAGTTGATGGCCGACGGGCTGCCGATGAGCACGTCGATGGTTCCGGGGTGAACCTTGGCCCACCCGCTCGAGGTGATCGCCTGTCGGACGACCTTCTCTTTGGGGTTGGCCAGGACATCGGCGATGTTGAGCCGACCGGCGACCTGGATGTCCATCCCGGTCGACACGTCGGACTGAGGGTCGAGGTCGACGACGAGAGTGCGAACGCCACGTGCGAAGGCTGCGGAAGCCAGCCCGAGTGTCACGGTCGTCTTGCCGACCCCGCCTTTGAGAGAGCTGACGGAGAGTACGTGCACGAGAGTCCACGTTACCGTCCCCTAGGCTGTGAGCACATTCAGCTCCGCCAGCTTGACGTGAGGTGCGCATGTTCTCGAAAATCCTGGTCGCCAACCGCGGCGAGATCGCGATCCGCGCGTTCCGCGCTGCGTATGAGGTCGGAGCCCGCACCGTCGCGGTGTATCCGTACGAGGACCGCGCCTCCCTCCACCGTCTGAAGGCCGACGAGGCGTACCAGATCGGCGAGCGCGGCCACCCCGTGCGCGCCTACCTCGACGTGGACGAGATCATCCGCGTCGCCCGCGAGTGCGGAGCGGATGCCATCTACCCGGGCTACGGCTTCCTCTCCGAGAACCCGGAGCTCGCCGAGAAGGCAGCCGCCCACGGCATCACCTTCATCGGGCCCCCCGCCGAGGTGCTCGCCATGGCGGGCAACAAGGTGACGGCCAAGGAGCACGCGATCTCGGCCGGCGTGCCGGTCCTGCGCTCGACGCCCGCGTCCGACGACATCGACGAGCTTCTCGCCCAGTCCGACGAGATCGGCTTCCCGGTCTTCGCCAAGGCCGTCGCCGGCGGCGGGGGGCGCGGCATGCGTCGCGTCGAGTCGAAGGGCGAGCTCGCCCCGGCGCTGGCCGAAGCCATGCGCGAGGCGCAGAGCGCGTTCGGCGATCCGCGCATGTTCCTCGAGCAGGCCGTGCAGCGCCCGCGTCACGTCGAGGTGCAGATCCTCGCGGATGCCACGGGCGAGACCGTTCACCTGTTCGAGCGCGACTGCTCCGTGCAGCGCCGCCACCAGAAGGTCATCGAGATCGCTCCGGCGCCGAACCTCGACGATGCCGTGCGTCAGGACCTGCACCGCTACGCCGTCGCCTTCGCCCGCTCGATCGGCTACCAGAACGCCGGAACCGTCGAGTTCCTTCTCGAGACCGCGGGGCCGCGCGCGGGCGAGGTCGTCTTCATCGAGATGAACCCCCGCATCCAGGTCGAGCACACCGTGACCGAGGAGGTCACCGACGTCGATCTCGTGCAGTCGCAGATGCGCATCGCCGCGGGTGCGAGCCTCGCCGAGCTGCACCTGCAGCAGGATGACATCCACCTGCGGGGCGCGGCGCTGCAGTGCCGCATCACGACCGAGGACCCCACGCAGGGGTTCCGCCCCGACACCGGCAAGATCACCACGTACCGCTCGCCCGGTGGCGCCGGCATCCGCCTCGACGGCGGCACGACCGCGGCCGGATCGCAGGTGAGCCCGCACTTCGACTCGATGCTGTCGAAGCTGTCGTGTCGCGGCCGTGACTTCGAGGCGGCCGTGTCGCGCGCCCGCCGGGCCCTCGCCGAGTTCCGCATCCGCGGGGTCTCGACGAACATCCCGTTCCTGCAGGCCGTGCTCGACGACCCCGCCTTCGTCGCGGGCGACCTCAGCACCTCGTTCATCGACGAGCGCCCCCAGCTGCTGAAGGGCCGGGAGTCGAAGGACCGCGGCACGAAGATCCTCTCGTGGCTCGTCGACACCACCGTCAACCGCCCCAACGGCGAGAACCCGCTGTCGATCGACCCGGCGGCCAAACTCCCGCGCCTCGACCTGGCGGCCCCCGCCCCCGCGGGCTCGCGCCAGCGTCTGCAGCAGCTCGGTCCCGCGGGCTTCGCGAAGGCCCTGCGCGAGCAGACCGCCCTCGCCGTCACCGAGACCACGTTCCGCGACGCGCACCAGTCGCTGCTCGCCACGCGCGTGCGCACCCGCGACCTCGCGCGCGTCGCCCCCTACGTCGCGCGGCTGACGCCCGAGGTGCTCTCGGTCGAAGCGTGGGGAGGGGCGACCTACGATGTCGCCCTCCGCTTCCTCGGCGAAGACCCGTGGGAGCGTCTCGACGCGCTCCGCGAGGCGCTGCCGAACGTCGCGATCCAGATGCTGCTGCGCGGTCGCAACACCGTCGGCTACACCCCGTACCCCACGGAGGTGACCGACGCCTTCGTGACCGAGGCCGCGGCATCCGGTGTCGACATCTTCCGCATCTTCGACGCTCTCAACGACGTCTCGCAGATGCGGCCGGCGATCGACGCGGTCTTGGCGACCGGCACCGCGGTGGCCGAAGTCGCCCTCTGCTACACGGGGGATCTGCTGGATCCCGCCGAGGAGCTGTACACGCTCGACTACTACCTGGGTCTCGCCGAGCAGATCGTCGCGGCGGGTGCTCACATCCTTGCGATCAAGGACATGGCGGGTCTGCTGCGCCCGGCCGCAGCCGCGAAGCTCGTGACGGCGCTGCGCGAGCGTTTCGACCTGCCGGTGCACGTCCACACCCACGACACCGCGGGAGGCCAGCTCGCGACGCTGCTGGCGGCGTCGGCGGCGGGGGCGGATGCCGTGGACGCGGCCTCGGCGCCCATGGCGGGCACCACGAGCCAGCCGTCGCTGTCGGCGCTCGTCGCCGCGCTGGCGCACACCGACCGCGACACGGGCCTCGACCTCGAAGCCGTCAGCGATCTGGAGCCCTACTGGGAGGCCGTGCGCCACCTCTATCGGCCGTTCGAGTCGGGTCTCGCCGGACCGACCGGACGCGTGTACCGTCACGAGATCCCGGGCGGGCAGCTGTCGAACCTGCGCCAGCAGGCGATCGCGCTGGGCCTGGCCGACGACTTCGAGCTCATCGAGGACATGTACGCCGCCGCCGATCGCATCCTCGGCCGTGTACCCAAGGTCACGCCCTCGTCGAAGGTGGTGGGCGACCTCGCCCTGCACCTCGCCGCGGTGAAGGCCGATCCGGCCGACTTCGAGCAGAACCCCGAGAAGTACGACGTTCCCGACTCGGTGGTGTCGTTCATGGCGGGGGAGCTGGGCGATCTTCCGGGCGGTTGGCCGGAGCCCTTCCGCTCGAAGGTCCTCGCCGGCCGGGATGCCAAGACGGGGACGACGCCGCTCACCGACGATGACACGGCGGCGCTGGCGGGGGAGTCCGCGGAGCGGCGCTCCCGCCTGAACCGTCTGCTGTTCCCGGGGCCGACGCGCACTTTCGAGCAGACCCGCGAGACGTACGGCGACCTGAGCGTGCTGTCCACGACCGACTACCTCTACGGGCTGCAGTCCGGCGGTGAACACACCGTCGAGATCGAGCGCGGCGTGCAGCTGTTCGTCGGCCTCGAGGCGGTCGGCGAGGCGGACGACAAGGGCATGCGCACGGTCATGACGACCTTGAACGGTCAGCTGCGCCCGGTGTTCGTCCGCGATCGCTCCATCGACGTCGAGGCGCGTCAGGCCGAGAAGGCCGACACCTCGAAGCCGGGTCAGATGGCGGCGCCGTTCTCGGGCGTCGTGACGATGAAGGCGTCGCCGGGCGACCGCGTCTCCGCCGGCCAGGCGGTCGCCTCGATCGAGGCGATGAAGATGGAGGCGGCGATCACCGCCCCCGTCGACGGAGTGGTCGAGCGTGTCGCGATCGGTACCACACAACAGGTTGAAGCAGGAGATCTTTTGCTGGTAATCCGCCAAGCGCAGTAACCTGGGAGGGGGCGCTTTCGCGCCCTCTTCCCGTTTGGAGACTGCAGTGACCCCCGACCGCACCGACGCGAACCCCGACGAGAACGCCGAGCACGGCGTGCTCGACGAGATCGGGAACCTCGACACGGCCAGCATCACGATCCTCGGTGGACACATCGCGCAGGTCAATGTCGACCTCCCCGCGGCCACCGACGACGACGACCTCGACGACGACGTGATCGAAGACGAGATCCCCCTCGACGAGGCCGACCTCGCCGCTCTGGACGCCCCGCGCGTCCCCTCCGCCGCTCCCACCGACGACGGCCGCGACGGGATCGTCCACGATCCGCACGTCGAGCAGCTGGCGACCGGCGACATCATCCTCGAGCCGCACGACGCGGTCGAGGGCACGGGCGCGTCTGCGGGCGACGAGGTGCACGATGCCGAGATCGTTCTCGAGCCGTCCCACGATCTGGACGAGCAGGAGACTCCGGATGCCGAGCACCCGGCCGCCGAGGACGGCTCCGGCGACGACGACTCGATCGACGACGACTCGATCGACGACGACTCGATCGACGAGGACTCTATCGGCGACGAGGGCTCGAGCGCGGGGGAGGAGGCCGAGGAGATCCCGGCCGCTGACGCCGCCTTCACGGAGGGCGATGGTCTCGCCGTTCACGGTGCCGAAGAGACCGACGAGGGCGCTCTCGGAGCCGACGCCTCCGACGACGACGCCGACGACGCCGAAGACGCGCCGGCGGATGCCGACCCGGCTGAGGTCGGCACGGTCGCGGTCGACCCCGCGAGGGACGACGAGGCTGACGCCGACCACCGCGATGCCGACGCGACGCAGGCCGCCCCGTGGGCCGACGATCTCGCCGACGCCGCGGTCGTCGATGACGTCGAGCTGTTCGAGGCCGACGCCGCCGAGCCCGCCGACGTCGATCTCGTCGATTCCTCGCTCGATGACGATGAGCCGGGGGCAGATGGCCCAGCCGTCGACGCCGCGTCCGCACCGCTGACGCACGCGCCGTGGGTTCCCGCCGCCGTCGGCGAGCCCGAACAGGGCGACGAGGTGGCGCAGGCCGCGGAAGAGGTCGAGGCGGACGATGCCTCGCCCGTCGTCGCCGACACCCCAGCGGTGCCGGTGCCGACCACGCGCGCCGAGCGCGCGGCGACGGGCGTCATCGGGACGATCCCCCTCACCCGCCGCAGCGCCCACCAGGCCGAGGGCGCCGCCCGAGTCGCCGACGAAGCCGCTCGCGTCGACCGGGCGCACGCGCTCGAGCGCGTCCGCACCCCCGCCCCCGAGGTCACGCTCACCTCGAAGCGCATCGGTGAGATCGACGACGCGCGCGAGAGTTCCGACCTGCTCACGGCCGACCGTCTGCTCGACCCCCGCCAGATCGCCCGCCCCGAGCCCGAGGGTCTCTGGCAGCAGTTGGTCTACTCGGTCTCGCGCCACCGCATCAACCTCGGCGACGGACGGCGCGCGCGACAGCGCAAGGACCTCGACCGGCGCATCTCCGCCCCCCTCTCGGGTGGGGCCCGGTTCGTGCCGGTGCTGTCCCGCAAGGGCGGCGTCGGCAAGACGACGGTCACCTCGTTGCTGGGCATGGCCCTGGCCGACGCCCGCGACGACCGCGTCATCGCCGTCGACGCCAACCCCGATCGCGGAACGCTCGCCGATCGCGTGGGCCGTCCCAACGGACGCACCGTCCGCGACCTCGTCCGCTCCCACGACGAGATGGTCGGATACAACGACGTCTCGTCGATCGTGGCCCGGGATGCCACCCGCCTCGACGTTCTGGCATCCGATTCCGACCCGCGGGTGTCCGAGGCCTTCAGCGACGACGACTACCGTCAGGTCGCCGACGTCGCGGCGCACTACTACTCCATCGTCCTCACCGACACGGGCACGGGCATCGTGCACTCGGTCATGGGGGCGACACTCGAGCTCGCCGACACCCTGGTGATCGTCGCGGGACTGTCGGTCGACGAGGCGCGCCTCGCCTCCGAGACGCTGACCTGGCTCGAGACCAACGGCTACTCCGCCCGCGTGCGCGATGCCGTCGTGGTGCTGAACAACTCGCGGCCGGGCACTCCTCTCGTGCGCGAGAGCGAGCTCGAGGCGCACTTCCGCTCGCGGGTGCGCACCGTCATCCGCATGCCCTACGACGCGCGTATCGCCGCCGGCAGCGCGATCGCCTTCCGTGAGCTCCAGCCCTCGACCCGGCAGGCGGCTCGCGAACTCGCCGCCGCGGTCGTCGAAGGTCTGCGCACTCCGGCGGCCGCCGCATGACCGTCCGCCCGATCCGTCTGTTCGGAGACCCCGTCCTGCGTGCGACGAGCGCCCCGATCGAGCAGATCGACGACGGCATCCGCGCCCTCGTGCAGGATCTGATCGACACGGTCGAGCTGCCCGGCCGCGCCGGTGTCGCTGCTCCCCAGATCGGCGTGGGTCTGCGTGCCTTCAGCTACAACATCGACGGCGACATCGGGTACGTCCTCAACCCCGTGCTGGTCGAGACGCGGGGGGAGCCGGAGCTCGTGGGCGAGGGCTGCCTCTCGGTGCCCGGCCTGTGGCACGATGCGCTGCGTTACCCGTGGGCCAAGGTCGTCGGGATGGATCTGAACGGTGACGAGGTCGTGCTCGAGGGCGAAGGGCTGCTCGCCCAGGCGCTCCAGCACGAGACCGACCACCTCGACGGCACGCTCTACCTCTCGCGTCTGTCCCCAGAGACACGTCGCGAGGCCATGCGTCAGGTGCGCGAGAGCGACTGGTTCTGACCTGATCTCTGCGGAGGGGCCGGGATGCCGGCATCCGGGCCCTTCTCCTGCTCGCGCTGGTCGCGGGAACAGGGCGGGGCGAGGCAGAGCGCCCGGTCACGGTGAGGGCCGCTGTTCGTGCGACGCGAAACGGCCCGGCCCCCGAGGGGACCGGGCCGTCGTCGTCAGCCGTCTCAGGGAAGCGACACGTTGGTGGTGTTCACCGGCACCGCGTAGATGTCCTCGATCGCGTCGGCGAAGTCCGACACGATGATGTTGCGCTTGATGCTCATCTTCGGGGTGAGATGGCCGCTCGCCTCGGTCCACTCGGTCGGAAGGATCGTGAACTTGCGGATGGACTCCGCGCGCGAGACCCGCGTGTTGGCCCGGTCGATCGCCCCCTGCACCTCGGCACGCACCTTCTCGTTCTCGGCCGCCTCGGCGAGCGGCATGTCGGCGGGGAGGCCGTTGTTGGCCAGCCAGGTCGGCAGCATCTCGGAGTCGAGGGTCACGAGGGCCGCGATGAACGGCTTGTGATCGCCCACCACGACGACCTGACCGACGATCGGGTTGGCGCGGATCGGGTCCTCGAGGGCCGCGGGCGCGACGTTCTTGCCGCCCGCGGTCACGATGATCTCTTTCTTGCGGCCGGTGATCGCGAGGAAGCCGTCGGCGTCGAAGGCGCCGATGTCGCCGGTCTTGAACCACTCGCCGTCGAAAGCCTCGGCGGTGGCGTCGGGGTTCTGCCAGTACTCGCGGAAAACGTTGATGCCGCGCACCTGGATCTCGCCGTCATCCGCGAGACGGATGCGGACACCCGGCAGAACCGGACCGACCGTGCCGATCTTCGATTTCGTCGCGAGGTTGACCGTGGCCGGAGCCGTGGTCTCGGTGAGGCCGTAGCCCTCGAGGATCACGACGCCGAGGCTGCGGAAGAAGTGACCCAGGCGGGGGCCGAGAGGGGCCGATCCCGACACCGCGTAGACGATGTTCCCGCCCATGGCATCCCGGAGCTTGGAATACACCAGTTTGTCGAACAGGGCGAACTTGATCTTCAACAGCAGGGGGATCGACTTCCCGTCCTGCAGGCGCTGCGAGTGCTCGATCGCGGCGTCGGCGGCGGCGCGGAAGATCTTGCCCTTGCCGCCGGCCTCGGCCTTCTGCTCGGCGGAGTTGTAGACCTTCTCGAAGACGCGGGGGACCGCGAGGAGGAAGGTGGGGCGGAAGCTCCCGAGCGCGGGGAGGAGCTGCTTCGTATCGGGCTGGTGACCCGTCTTCACGCCCGCGTGAACGTTGAGCAGCGAGATGAACCGGGCGAACACGTGCGCCGTGGTGATGAAGAGGAGAGTGGAGGCGCCCGGGGTCTCGACGACCTCGTGCAGCGACTTGGCGGAGTTGCGGGCCAGCTCGACGAAGTTGCTGTGGACGAGGACGCAGCCCTTCGGGCGTCCCGTGGAGCCCGAGGTGTAGATGAGCGTCGCGATGTCGGAGGCCTTGGCCAGGTGACGGCGGCGCTCGATCTCTTCGTCGGTGATGTGCGTGCCGTTCGCGACGAGGGTGTCGAGGGCGCCGGAGTGCATCGCCCAGACCTCGCGGACGAGGGGGAGGTCGCTGCGGACCTCGTCGAGACGCTCGCCGTGCTCCGGCGACTCCACGACCACGGCGATCGCGCCGGAGTCCGAGAGGATCCACGAGATCTGCGAGGCCGAGCTCGTCTCGTACACCGGGACCATGACCGCACCGGCGTAGAAAAGCGCGAAGTCCACCAGGGTCCAGTCGTAGGTGGTGCGGGCGATGAAGCCGACCTTCTCGCCGGGCTGGACACCGGCCGCCACGAAGCCCTTCGCGAGAGCGATGACCTGCTTCTCGAACTCGGCGGCGGTGATGTCGCGCCAGCCGTCGCGATCGGGCACCGCGAACAGCGGACGGTCAGGGGTGGCGCGGACGCGGTCGGCGAGCAGGTCCGAGGCATTCGCGTCGGGGTCTGCGGGAACGAGGGCGGGTTGATCGAACTGGATCACGGCAACTCCTTTGGCACCGGAAGAACGTCGAGCGGGTCCGTCGAGTCTATAAGCATGGATGCCGGGCCCCCGGGGGACGGCGTATTCCGGTGCGGGTCGCGCGGCATCGCTAGACTTCTCCGGGCCGAGCCGCACGGTCGGTCCGGAAGGGAGCGCGGTGCGCAACGTCGGCATCGACATCGGGGGCACGAAGATCGCGGGGGGCGTCGTCGATGACGACGGCACCATCATCGAGAAGCTCCGCGTCGATACCCCCATCGACCCCGCAGCCCTGGTGGACGCCGTGGTCGACATGGCCGATCACCTGCGCCGCGCGCACGAGATCCACGCGATCGGCGTGGCCGCTGCCGGGTTCATCAGTCGCGACCGCAGCACCGTCATCTACGCCCCGAACATCGACTGGCGCGACGAGCCCCTCCGCGCCCGCCTCGAGCAGCGCTTGAACGCCCCGGTCACGATCGAGAACGACGCGAACGCCGCGGGGTGGGGCGAGTACCGCTTCGGTGCCGGTCGGGGTGTGCGTGACATGGTCATGCTGACGATGGGCACGGGCGTCGGCGGCGCGGTCGTGACCGACGGCGAGCTCTTCCACGGGGGTCACGGCATCGGCGCCGAACTGGGACACATGCGCTTCGTGCGCGGCGGGCACCCGTGCGGGTGCGGGCAGAACGGATGCCTCGAGCAGTACGCCTCGGGACGCGCCCTGCAGCGCGAGGCGAACGCCATCGCCGACGAGGGCGGCATCGGTGCGGCCCTGGCCGCGGTGCGCGAGGAACGCGGTGCGATCCCCGGCCCCGCGGTGTCGCGCCTGGTCCTGGCGGGCGACCCGGGGGCCGTCGAGGCCCTGCGCCGCGTGGCCACGGCCCTCGGCGAGGCGTGCGGCGGGTTCCAGGCCGTGCTCGACCCCGAGGTCTTCGTGATCGGCGGGGGAGTTGCGCAGCTCGGCGCCGACCTGCTGGAGCCGGTGAAGCTCGCGTACGAGACCTCGCTTCCGGGATACGGTGAACGTCCGGTCGCCGAATTCGCGATCGCACGTCTGGGCAACGACGCCGGTCTCATCGGGGTCGCGGACCTCGCCGGGAAGGAGCGCTGACGGTGTTCTACTGGCTCATGAAGTACGTGGTCATCGGACCGGTCATCAAGGCCGTGTTCCGTCCGTGGATGGTGGGCCGGCGAAACATCCCCGTCGAAGGAGCGGCGATCCTCGCGAGCAACCACCTGTCGTTCTCGGACTCGATCTTCCTCCCGCTCATGATCGACCGCCGCATGGCGTTCCTCGCCAAGAGCGACTACTTCACCGGCAAGGGCCTCAAGGGCTGGGCGACGCGGATGTTCTTCACGGCGACTGGCCAGCTGCCCATCGACCGCTCGGGCGGCAAGGCGTCCGAGGCCTCGCTGAACACCGGCCTCGGCGTGCTCGGCCGCGGAGAACTGCTCGGCATCTACCCCGAGGGCACGCGCAGCCCCGACGGCACCCTCTACCGGGGACGTACGGGCATCGCGCGCATGGCGCTCGAGGCCCGGGTTCCGGTCGTTCCGGTCGTCATGGTGGACACCGGAGCGGTCATGCCGATCGGCCAGCGTCTGCCCCGGGTGGGGCGCGTGGGCATCGTCATCGGCGAGCCCCTCGACTTCTCGCGCTTCGCGGGCATGGAGGGCGACCGTTACGTGCTGCGCTCGGTCACCGACGAGATCATGGTGGCCCTCCAGCGGCTCGGCGAGCAGCGCTACGAGGATGTCTACGCCTCGACGGTGAAAGACCGCCTCGCCACGTCACAGGCGGCAAAGGCGCCGGTGTCCCGCCACTAGACTTCAGGGGTGAATCAGCAGCTCCACGACCTCGACCACTGGCGAACCCTGCCCATCAAGCAGCAGCCCCAGTGGTATGACGAGGCCGCTGTGGCCGCGGCATCCGCAGAATTGGCGACCCTTCCTCCGCTGGTGTTCGCCGGCGAGGTCGACATCCTCCGCGACCGCCTCGCGCGTGCCGCCGCCGGCCAGGCGTTCCTCCTGCAGGGCGGTGACTGCGCCGAGACGTTCGCCGGCGCGACCGCCGAGCAGATCCGCAACCGCATCAAGACGGTCCTGCAGATGGCCGTCGTCCTCACCTACGGCGCCTCGATGCCGGTGGTCAAGATGGGCCGCATGGCGGGCCAGTTCGCCAAGCCCCGCTCGAGCGACGTCGAGACGCGCGGCGATGTGACGCTCCCGGCGTACCGCGGCGATATCGTCAACGGCTACGACTTCACCGAGGAGTCGCGCAAGGCCGACCCCGCGCGCCTGCTCAAGGGGTACCACACGGCCGCCTCGACCCTGAACCTCATCCGCGCCTTCACGCAGGGTGGCTTCGCGGATCTGCGCGAGGTGCACAGCTGGAACAAGGGCTTCGCGAGCACGCCCGCGAACCAGGCGTACGAGTCGATGGCGGCCGAGATCGACCGCGCCATCAAGTTCATGGAGGCCGCCGGCGCCAACTTCGACGAGCTCACGCGCGTCGAGTTCTACACGGGCCACGAGGGTCTGCTCATGGACTACGAGCGCCCCATGACGCGGATCGACTCGCGCACGGGCCAGCCGTACAACACGTCCTCGCACTTCCAGTGGATCGGTGAGCGAACGCGCGAGCTCGACGGCGCGCACGTCGACTACTTCTCGAAGATCCGCAACCCCATCGGCGTGAAGCTCGGCCCCACCACGACGGCCGAGACGGCGTTGGCGCTCATCGACAAGCTCGACCCCGAGCGCGAACCCGGCCGTCTGACCTTCATCACGCGCATGGGCGCGGGCAAGATCCGCGACGCCCTGCCCCCGCTGCTCGAGGCCGTCCGCGACTCGGGTGCCACGCCGCTCTGGGTCACCGACCCGATGCACGGCAACGGCATCACGACGCCCACCGGCTACAAGACCCGTCGTTTCGACGACGTGGTCGACGAGGTGCGCGGCTTCTTCGAGGCGCACCGCTCGGTGGGGACGCACCCCGGCGGCATCCACGTCGAGCTCACCGGCGACGACGTGACCGAGTGCCTGGGCGGCTCGGAGCAGATCGACGAGGCCACCCTCGCGACCCGCTACGAGAGCCTGTGCGACCCGCGTCTGAACCACCGTCAGAGCCTCGAGCTGGCGTTCCTCGTGGCCGAGGAACTCGAGAACCGCTGACCCGTCTCGACCGACCGACGCCCCCGACCCTCTCGTCGGGGGCGTCGTCGTTTCGGGGTGCCCTGGACTCTGTGCCGGGAGCGCTCGATGCTCCGCGATCCCCGTCGCGAGTTCGCCGCTAGAGCGTCGGCGTCAGCGTGATGGTCGAGCCCTGCGGGGCCGTCGTGCCGGCCTTGGGGTTCGTGGCGCGCACCTTGTAGATGTCCCAGTACTTGAACCCGAGGGGCAGGGTGCCGTCGTCGATGCCCGCGTTCACCTCGAAGCCGAGCGCTTCGAGGGTCTTCACGGCATCCCGGATCGACATCCCCACGACGTTGCCGGGGATCTCGACGGGCTTCGGGCCGATCGACACCCGCAGGGGCACGGTGTCGCCGGGGCGCCAGTTGCCGCCGCCGTCGCGCTGGCCCATGGCGATCACGTTGCCGGATGCCACGGAATTGCTGTACTCCTCGGTCACCGCGGTCTTGAGCCCGACGCCGTCGAGGGCGCGCTCGGCCTGCGAACGCGAGTCGCCCGTGACATCGGGGATGGGGCCGAGCGAGACGACGAGCGAGGCGGCGTCGCCCTCGTACACCGTGCAGCCCTGGGTGCAGTCGATGGCGTTGCCGCCGGAGCGGGGGATCACCGAGGCGCCCAGCACCGTGCCGTCGGCCGGGTCGGCGAACTGCCGCTCGGGGTCGCCGGCGACCCCCACGAAGGCCTGCTCGAGGATCGCGCGCACCTCGTCGGCGCTCTTGCCCGCGAGGGCGGGGATCTGGTGGGTGGCGGGCCCGATCGAGACGAAGACGGTCACCACCGTCTCTTTGTCGAGACGCTCGCCGGGCGCGGGGTCGGAGCCGACGGTCGTGCCGGAGGGGATCTCGCGGTCGTTGACCTCTTGCGCCTGAGCCTGCAGCTGCTGCTGCGTGAGCAGGGCCTCGGCGTCCGCGAAGCTGCGGCCCGACACGTCGGGGACCGCGACGAGCGAACCCGGACCGGAGCCGAAGTACCAGCCCGTGAACCCGGCTCCGCCGGCGAGCAGCAGCACGAGCACGAGGAGCCACGCCCCCCTTGTCGTCCGTCGCCGGGTGCGGGTGCGCAGTCGTGCCGCGTTGTCGGGCTCGTCGATGGTGGCGGAGGGGAGGGATGCCGTCTGCGGCAGCACCTTCGTGAGCTCGCGCGACTCGGCGGCCGTCGCGGGGCTCGTCGTGCCCACGGCCACGGCGCGCGCGACCTGGGGGGCGAGACCGAGCTCTTTCTCGATCGCGCGGAGGCGCTCGAGCATCGCGGCGGCATCGATCGGGCGGTCGCCCGGCTCTCGTTCGGTCGACCAGAGCACGAGTTCGTCGAGCTGCTCCGGGACGCCGGGGTTCTTCGCGCTCGGGCGGGGCACCGAGTCGGTGGCGTGCTGGTAGGCGATCTGCATCGGCTGCTCGCCCTTGTAGGGCTGCTCGCCGACGAGCATCTCGTAGAGCATGATCCCGAGCGAATAGATGTCGCTGCGGGCGTCGGCGGTGCCGCGCGTGACGAGCTCGGGGGCGAGGTAGGCGATCGTGCCCATGAGCTGCGCCCCGCTCGCGGTGTTCGCCGTCGTCGCGCGGGCGAGGCCGAAGTCGCCGATCTTGATGCGGCCGTCCTCGGCGAGCAGGACGTTCTCGGGCTTCACGTCGCGGTGGACGATACCGGCCCGGTGTGCGGCGGCGAGCCCCGAGAGGATGGCATCCATGATCGTGAGGGTCTGATCCACCGTGAGGCGCCGGTGCTCGCGCAGCAGCTCGCGCAGCGTGATGCCCGGGAGGTACTCCATGACCAGGTAGGCCATCTCGCCGTCCTGGCCCTGGTCGAACACGTTCACCACGTGCGGATCGCTCAGGCGCGCAGCCGAGCGGGCCTCTTGGATGAACCGACTCTGGAACACCGTGTCGTCGCTGAGGTGGCCGTGCATGACCTTCAGCGCGACCCGGCGCTCGAGGCGCAGGTCGGTCGCGACGTACACGGTCGCCATGCCGCCGCGCGCGATGCGCGCGCGAACCCGGTATCGGCCGTCGACGAGACGGCCGATCAGCGGGTCTGCCTGCTGACTCGTGCTCACAGGTCGAGTCTACGGAGCGCCCCCTGTGAGCCCGGGGAGCGGCTCACCTTCACCTCACCCCAGAACGGCGAGCCACGTGGTGGCCGGCTGCTCCCACTGGGCGTACCGGTCGGGGTAGGCCGAGATCTGCACGGCCTGGGCGGCATCGGCGTAGGGGAGCTGGTCCCAGCCGGGGATGTCGAGGAGTCCGCGGGTGGCGGTGCCGTTGGGGTCGGCCGCGCCGCCGTAGAACACGCGCGTCGACCGTTCGCGATCGAGGATCTGCTCCGCAGTGCCCCACCCGGTACTGGGTCGCTGCTGGAAGAGGCCCAGCGAATCGCGGTCGCCCCACTCGAGGTTGCGCAGCCACGATTCCTGCATCGCGGTGCCGAGGGCGATCAGGATGCCGCGATCCGAGACGCCCAGCTCCCGTCCGATGCGGATGATCAGGCGCGCGTTGTCGGACTGCTCGGCGTCGAGGCCCGGAGCCGTGGCGGGGGCGACGGCGGCGGGGGCAGGAGCGGGGGAATCCGCCGGGATGCGCAGGACGTCGCCGGGGTAGATGATCGAGGCACGCGTGAGCCCGTTCGCGCTCAGCACGGCCTCGAGCGAGACGCCGTTGGCCCGGGCGATCGCCGAGACGGTGTCGCCGGGGCGCACCTCGTGCGTGCGGGGCGCGGCCTCAGGGGCGGGGGGAGCCGGGGGAGCGGCCGCGGCCGCCGGCGTGAGGGCGAGGACCTGGCCGGGGCGGATGACGGCGTCGGATGCCAAGCCGTTGGCCGCGAGGACCGCGGCGGTGTCGAGACCATGCGCGCGGGCGATGTCCCACACCGTGTCGCCCGGCTCGACCGTGTAGGTGGTGGGCGCGGTGACGGCGGCGAGCACTGGCATCCCGAGACTCCGGGGAGCGGGCGGGAGAGAGGTGAGCGCTGGTTCGGGGGGTGCGGCGTGCGCGGCGTGCTCGGCGGTGAGGGAGAGGGCGATCGTGCCGGCCACGGCGGCGGGCCAGATGGCTGCGGTGCGACGTCGCGAGGGCAGGGGGGACAGCGTGAGTCGTCTCATGGTGGGGGGATTCCGTTCTTCCGACTGCCCGACACGGTGGCATGGCTCGGGGCGGATGTCAACGAAAGTGACTCCTGTGACGAGTGTGACGGGAGTGAAGAAGGCGACCGGGGACGGGTCGCGTCGGTGGCAATGAGAAGATGAAGGGGTGAGCGAGACTTCCCGTTACGAGACCGCGTGGCTGACCATTCCCGACCTGGTCGAGATGCTCGACGAGTCGCTCGGGCGCGTGCGCCGCCTCTTCGACGAGCACTACCTCGTCGGCTCGCGCCGCGACGGCGTGTTCAAGGTGCCGGCGGTCTTCCTCGTCGACGGGCGCCCGCTGCCGTCTCTGCGCGGCACGATCATCGTCCTGCACGACGCCGGATTCGACCCCGACGAGACCATCGACTGGCTGTTGACGCCGGAAGACACCATCGGTCTCGCGCCCATCGAGGCGCTTCTCGCCGGGCGCAAGAGCGAAGTCCGCCGGGTCGCCGCGACCCTCGCCTGAGGCCGCTCGGCCTCAGGCCGTGCGCTCGGTGGCCGCGCGTGCGAGGGCGCGCAGATCGGTGAGCGCTCCGGTGTCGACGCGCGCGTCGGCGAGGGCCGCATCGGCGCGCTGCGCGTAATCGGCGATCAGGGTCTCGGTGCGCTCGAGGGCGCGGGTGGCGACGATCGTCTGCTGCAGGGCTGCGATCTGCTCCGCGTCGAGAGCGGGGTCGCCCAGGAGGGCATCGAAGCGGTCGCGCTCCGCGGACTCGAGCATCTCGCGGACGTAGGCCACCAGGACGGTGCGCTTGCCCTCGCGCAGGTCGTCGCCGACCGGCTTTCCCGTGACGGCGCTGTCGCCGAAGACGCCCAGCACGTCGTCGCGCAGCTGGAACGCCATGCCGACGTCGTGACCGAATCGACCGAGGGCTTCGAGCTGCTCGTCGTCGGCACCGGCCAGCGCCGCTCCGATCTGCAGGGGCTGCTGGATGCTGTAGCGCGCCGACTTGTACGAGGCGATCCGCAGCGCCCGCTCGGCGTGGGTGTCATCCGGATAGACGGTGTACGCGGATTCCTCCGCGACGTCGAGGAACTGACCGATCGTCACGTCACGGCGCATGCGGGAGTAGGCCCGGCGGGTCGCGGCGGCGGAGGGGTGGTCCTCGAGGCCCTCTTCGAGGAGGTCGTCGCTCCAGGCCACCAGGAGGTCGCCGAGCAGGATCGCGCCCGAGCGGCCGAACGCATCGGAGTCACCCGCCCAGTCGGCATCCCGATGGGCCTTCTGCAGAGCGCGGTGCGCGGCGGGCTGGCCGCGGCGCGTGTCGCTGTTGTCGACGAGGTCGTCGTGGACGAGGGCCGCCGCGTGGAAGATCTCGAGCGAGGTGGCCACGGCCAGGGCGGGTTCGTCGAAGGCCGCGGAGGACGGCGCGTCGAGGGCGCCCACGGCTCGCCACCCCGCGAGGCAGAAGCGCGCCCGCAGGCGCTTTCCGCCGCGGAGGGCGGAGGCCCCCGCGCGGGTGAGGGACTCGGCCTCGGGGCCGAGCGCGGAGGCGTACGATAGCTGTTCGGAGAGGAACTTGTCGAGTCGCTGGGAAACAGCTTCGATCGGTTCCGGGGAGGTCGGCACGGGCCTAGCCTAGTGATCCACGCCGCGCGTAGAATCGTCCGCAACGAACAGCAGAGGGGGATGCATGCCACTGTCAGAGCAGGAGCAGCGTCTACTGGATGAGATGGAGCGCCATCTCATGAGCAACGACACCGATGTGGTGTCCGCCCCCAGTCGTGCCCTCAGCTACCGCAACATCGTCCTCGGCTCGATCCTGGTGCTCGGTGGTCTCGGTGCCCTCGTCGCGGGTGTGTCGATCGGCTTCAACACCGGTTTCGTCGGCATCGCCGTCGGCGTGCTGGGCTTCCTTCTCATGGTCGGTGGCGTGATCTTCGCCGTCACGCCGACGCGGGGGGCCGCTCCGACCGCGCCCGCCGCCTCCAAGCCGCGACCGGCTCGCGCAGCCGGCTCCTCGTTCATGGACCGCATGAACGAGCGCTGGGACCGCCGCCACGACAGCCCCTGACCTTCGTCTTCGTTCCACCTCAGCACCGGCTCTTCGGAGCCGGTGCTTTTTCGTGCGCCCGGGGCAGGGGCGAGCCGGTGAGAGCGCCCGGGGGAGTCTTCCCCTCGGAGCGTGCGAGCGGTGCCTCGTCCACGGGGTGACGGGCGGAGGGGAGCGGGCGGGCAGTCGGCATCCGGGCTCGAATCCCTCCCTTTTGCTCCACCGGGACGTCCGTGGAGCGTGCGAGGCGCCGTCGCGCCGCGGAAACACGCGGAAAGTGCGAGGACGCGCCGGGATGGTCGACCACTGTACACGGCGGCGGTTCTCCGCAGAAGACTGCTGTTTTCGATAGCAAAGTGGAGGGTGGTGGAGTAAAGTGGGGGAAACTTCGCAGGCCGGACGAAGGGGGTGGACGCCCGAATGCTGCTCGGAACGCACACACCCAAGCTCGACGACAAGGGTCGGGTCATCCTGCCGGCGAAGTTCCGTGACGATCTCGGCGCCGGAGTGGTGATCACGCGTGGGCAGGACCGCTGCCTCTACGTGTTCAGCACCGAGGAGTTCGAGCGCGTTCACGAGCGGATCCGTGAGGCCCCGCTCAGCAACAAGCAGGCCCGCGACTTCCTGCGCATGTTCCTCTCGGGGGCCAGCGCCGAGAAGCCCGACAGCCAGAACCGCATCACCGTCCCGCCCGCCCTGCGCACCTACGCGGGACTCGGGCGCGAACTCGTCGTCACCGGCGTCGGAGCGCACGCTGAGATCTGGGACGCCGAGGCCTGGAACTCCTACGCGGAGAGCAACGAAGAGACGTACGCCGAGATGGAGCAGGAGGTGATCCCGGGACTCTTCTGACCCTTCGGCTGTGATGCCCAGCCGCTCGCCCTGACGCACTTCCCCGGCGCCAGGTCGACGCGGATGGGGATCAGAGTCCGAAGGTTCGCCCCGACACATCATGGACATCCGCGACATCCACACCCCGGTCCTGCTCGAGCGCTGCGTCGAGCTGCTCGGCCCCGCCCTGCAGAAGCCGGGCTCCGTCTTCGTCGACGGAACGCTCGGCATGGGCGGGCACTCCGAGGCGTTCCTCGAGCGGTTCCCGCAGGCCCGGCTCATCGGCCTCGACCGCGACACCGACGCCCTGCGCATCGCGGGGGAGCGGCTCGCGCGTTTCGGCGACCGCGTGACCCTCGTCCACACCGTGTACGACGGCATCGCCGAGGCCGTGGCATCCGCCGGCGTCCACAGGGTCGACGGCATCCTGTTCGACCTGGGTGTCTCCTCCCTTCAGCTCGACGAGGCCGCCCGCGGCTTCGCCTACGCCCAGGACGCCCCGCTCGACATGCGGATGGACCAGACCACCGGCGTCACCGCCGCCGAGGTGCTCGCCACCTACGGCGAGGGCGACCTGCGCCGCATCTTCGAGCGTTACGGCGAAGAGAAGCTCGCCGGCCGCTACGCCCGCGCCATCATCGCCGCCCGCGCCGAGGCCCCGCTCGAGCGCTCGGGCCAACTGGTCGACGTGCTGCAGGCCGCCACCCCGGCCGCGGTGCTGCGCGAGCGGCACCCCGCCAAGCGCGTCTTCCAGGCCCTGCGCATCGAGGTCAACGCCGAGCTGTCGGTGCTCGAGCGCACGATTCCCGCGGCCCTCGAGGTGTTGGGAGTCGGCGGCCGCATCGTCGTGCTGTCATACCAGTCGCTCGAAGACCGCCTGGTCAAGCGCGTCCTCGCCGAGGCGTCCACCTCGACCGCACCTCGGGGCCTGCCCGTCGAGCTGCCCGAGCACGCACCGACGTTCAGGCTGCTCGTCCGGGGAGCCGAACTCGCCAGCGACGAAGAGCGCGAGATCAACCCCCGCGCCACCCCCGTGCGCCTGCGCGCGGCCGAGAGAATCCGGGAGGACGCATGAGCGCGCCCCAGGCCATCGATGCAGCCTTCGCTCCCGACTTCCCCACGCCGGTCCGTGAGCGTCGGCTCACCGTGGTCCCCGCGACCGCGCGTCGTCGGCCACCGCGACGCCTCTTCGGCGTCGTCGCCGTGCTCGGGGCGCTGACCATCGTCGTGGTCCAGATGAGCCTCGGCATCCTCACGACGCAGAGCTCGTTCGAGATCTCGTCGTTGACCCAGCAGCAGCGCGACCTGACCTACCAGAAGCAGATCCTCTCCGACGAGAGCGCGGGACTCAGCTCGCCCCAGTACCTCGCGGCGAACGCCGCAGCCCTGGGCATGGTGATCGACGAGTCGCCCACCTACCTCCGCCTGAGCGACGGTGCCGTCATCGGCTCCGACAAGCCCGCCGACGCGGCGTCGTCCGTCGACGCGAAGGGCCGTGGCTCGGTCGGCAACGCGCTGATCTCGGGCGTGCCGCTGGTCACCGACCCGGCGGCGTCCACCACCGAGAACGGCGCCGCGACCCCCGCGCCCGCAGCGCCCGGAGCCGCCGCACCGACCGAGGTCGCCGCCCCCACCACCCCATCGGCGACACCCCCGCCGATCAGCGACGGTCTGCCGACACCCGCGACACGATGAGAGCCATGACGACGACAACCTCCCGGTCCCCGCGGCGTCGCACCGTCGTCGCCCTCGCGGTCGTTCTGATCGTGATCCTCGCCTTCGTCGTCCGGCTGGTCGACATCCAGGTCGTCAACGCCCGCGATCACGTGGACGACTCGCTTTCGATGGGCCTGCAGAACTCCCGCGTCGAGTACGCCTCCCGCGGCTCCATCGTCGACGACAACGGCGTTCCCCTCGCCACCAGCGTCAACCGGTACGACGTGCAGATCGACCCGATGCTCGCGGCCAAGGGCGTGACCACGCGCGACGACGACGGCAACGAGACCACGACCGAGTGGCCCGACCTCGCCGCCCGGATCGCCGCCGTCACCGGCCAGAGCGCCGCAGACGTGCAGAAGATCGTCCAGGATGCCGTGGCCGACAATCCCGATTCGCGCTACGCCATGATCGCGAAGAGCGTCTCGACCGAGCAGTACCGCGCCCTGGTGGCCCTGGGGCTGCCGTTCCTCAGCTTCCCGCCGCAGGCGGGCCGGATGTACCCCGACGGTGCCGTGGCGGGAAACCTGCTCGGCTTCGTGGGCAGCGACGGCCAGGCCCTCGCGGGCCTCGAGTCGGCCGACGACGACTGCCTCGCCTCGACCAACGGCAAGGTCGTCTTCCAGCAGAGCCGCGACGGAGTGGTGCTCCCCGGCACCGAGGTCGTGACGGAGCCGGCGGTCGACGGCGGCACGCTCAAGCTCACCATCGACCGCGACCTGCAGTGGTACCTCCAGCAGCTCATCGCGGAGCAGGTGCAGAACACCGGTTCGCTCCGCGGCACGATCACTGTCGTCGAGGCGAAGACGGGCAAGATCCGTGCCCTCGCCGAGTACCCCACGGTGGACCCCAACGACCCGACCGCCACGGCACCCAACGACCGCGGCAGCCGCGCGTTCTCGAGCCCCTTCGAGCCCGGGTCGACGTTCAAGGCGCTCACGACGGCGATCGGTCTCGACAGCGGCTCGTACACGCCGCAGACCACCGTCACCGCCTCGGGGCGAGAGGTCCTCGGCGGTGACGCCCGGGTCTCGGACGCGTTCTCGCACGGCCCGAACGTCTACACGCCGACCGGCGTGCTCATCGACTCCTCGAACGTGGGTATCTCGAAGTTCGCCGAGATGATCCCCGCCCAGACGCGTTTCGACTACCTGCAGAAGTTCGGCATGGGCTCGGTGAGCTCGATTGCGTTCCCCGGCGAGTCCGTCGGCATCCTGCACCCCGTCCAGGACTGGGACAAGCAGACCTTCTACAACACCGCTTTCGGTCAGGGCCTGTCGGTCACGGTGCCGCAGCTCGTGGGGGCCTATCAGACCATCGCCAACGGGGGGCTCAAGAAGCCGCTGTCGATCGTCGAGGGCTGCACCGCGGCCGACGGAACGGTCACCGACGTCCCGCCCACCGACGGCACGCAGGTCGTCTCGCCCGACACGGCGAAGGAGGTCTCGCTCATGCTCGAGAACGTCGCCACGCAGGGTGAGCTCGCCTCGAAGATCGCCATCCCGGGTTACCGCATCGCGATCAAGACCGGTACCGGCGAGAAGGTCGACGAGAAAACGGGCGCCTACAAGCCCGACGCCTACTTCACGACGATGATCGGTTTCGCCCCCGCCGACGACCCGCAGTACGTGGTCGCGGTCAACCTGGACGAGCCGCGGACGGTAAAATCGTCGGCGGCCACCGCCCCCGCGTTCCAGAAGGCCCTCACCCAGGTTCTCAAGTCCTACCGGGTGATCCCCTCCGGAACCACGACCCCCGAACTGCCCAAGTTCGGCTGAGAAAGAGCCCGCCTCGGTCTCGTCTCGGTAACGAATGCGACCGGAAAGGGCGTCCCACAGCAATGATCTCCCTCAGCCTCTCCCACCTCGCCGACGTGCTCGGCGGGCGCCTCGTCGTCCGCGGCGACGACACCCCCGACACCCGGGTCTCCGGCCTCGTCGACACCGACTCGCGCCTCATCGAACCCGGCGGGATCTTCGTCGCCAAGCCCGGTGAGACCACCGACGGCCATCTCTTCGTCGGCACCGCCGTCGAGCGGGGAGCGACCCTCGCGATCGTCGAACGCGAGCTCGACAACGCCGTGAGTCAGATCGTCGTCCCGGATGCCGTGGCCGCCCTCAGCGACCTGGCTCGCGACGTGGTGGCTCGGGTTCGCGAGACCGGCGAGCTCAAGATCGTCGGCATCACCGGATCCAACGGCAAGACGACCACCAAGAACCTCCTCGCCCGCATCCTCGAGGACGAGGGCGAGACGGTGGCGCCCCGCGCCTCGTTCAACAACGAGGTGGGCGCCCCCCTCACGATGCTGCGCGTCACCGAGAGCACCCGCTTCCTGGTGAGCGAGTTCGGGGCGAGCGCCCCCGGTGCCATCGCTCACCTCGCCGGGCTCGTCACCCCCGACATCGGGGTCGTGCTCATGGTGGGCATGGCCCACGCCGGCGGCTTCGGGGGCATCGAGTCGACGTTCCACGCCAAGAGCGAGCTGGTGAAGGCGACCCGTGAGGGCGGCCTCGCGGTGCTCAACGTCGACGACCCCCGCGTCGCCGCGATGGAGCCGATCGCGCGCGAGCGCGGCCTGGACGTGCGGTGGTTCGGTCGGGGCGAGCGGGCCGCGGTCCGGGCCGTGGACGTCGAGGTGTCGGCATCCGGCACCCGAGCCGATCTGCTGGTCGACGGAGAACCCTTCACCCTCACCCTGCGGGTGCTCGGCGAGCACCACGTGATGAACGCCCTGGCGGCCCTCGCCGCCGCCACGGCCCTCGGCGTCCCGGCGGCCGACGCGATCGCGCGCCTCGAGACCGTCGAGATCGCCGAGCGCTGGCGCATGCAGCCCCTGGGCTCCGACCGCGTGCGCATCATCAACGACGCGTATAACGCCAGCCCCGACTCGATGGCCGCAGCTCTGCGCACCCTGGCGCAGATCACCGGCCCGAACGAGCGCACCGTCGCCGTGCTGGGTGCGATGAACGAGCTGGGGGAGTACGCCGACGAGGAACACGACCGAGTCGGTCTTCTCGCCGTGCGCTTGCGCATCCAACGCATCGTCGTGATCGGCTCCGAGGCGCGCCGGATGTACCTCGAGGCGATCGCCCAGGGCTCGTGGGACGGCGAGGCGGTCTTCTTCGCCGACACCGACGCGGCCTACGACTACCTTTCGACCGAACTGCGCGACGGTGATCGCGTGCTGGTGAAGTCGTCCAACTCGGCGGGGCTCCGGCACCTCGGCGACCGTCTGGGAGACTTGTTCGCGTGAGATCACTTCTGACGTCGGCTGCGATCTCGCTCGCCTTCACCCTGTTCCTCACCCCGGTCTTCCTCCGCTGGTTCCGGAAGTGGGGCTGGGGGCAGGTCATCCGCACCCCCGAGAACGTGCACAACCCCTCGCACGGGGCGAAGCGCGGCACGCCCACCATGGGCGGAACGATCTTCATCCTCGGCACCATGGTCGGGTACTTCATCGGCTCGTACGCCGGGAACAACCCCCCGACCGTGTCGGGGCTCCTCGTCCTCTGGCTCATGCTCGGCTTCGGCGTCGTCGGCTTCATCGACGACTACATGAAGATCCGCCAGCAGCGCAGCCTGGGGCTGTCGGGATGGCGCAAGATCGCCGGTCAGGTGATCGTCGCGGTTCCGTTCGCGATCGTCGCCCTGAACTTCCCCAACACCGTCGGGCAGACCGCCGCCTCGGGGTACGTCTCGGTGTTCCGCGACATCCAGCTGCTGTCGTTCTTCGCGCTCGGCCCGATCCTCGGGTGGCTGCTGTACCTGGCGTGGATCTCGCTGATCGGAACGGCCACCTCGAACTCCGTCAACGTGGCCGACGGTCTCGACGGCCTCGCCGCGGGCTCGGGCATCTTCGTGGTCGGCGCCTACAGCCTGATGGCGTTCTGGCAGAACAAGCAGGTCTGCGCCGACGTCCTCGACCCGACCGTGCAAGCCGGCTGCTACGCCGTGCGCGACCCCTTCGACCTGGCCATCGTGGGAGCGTCGTTCGTCGGCGCCCTCGTCGGGTTCCTCTGGTGGAACGCCCCCAAGGCGAAGGTCTTCATGGGCGACTGCGGGTCGATGGCGATCGGCGGGGTGATCGCCGCCCTCGCGATCTTCACCCGCACCGAGCTCCTGCTCATCCTCATCGCCGGCGTCTACGTGATCGCCTCGGGATCGGTGATCCTCCAGCGGGCCTACTTCAAGGTCACCCGCGGCAAGCGTCTGTTCCTCATGAGCCCCCTGCACCACCACCTCGAGATGCGCGGGTGGCCCGAGGTCACCATCGTCGTGCGCATGTGGATCATCGCCGGCCTCCTCGCCGTCTCGGGCATCGGATTCTTCTACGTCGAATGGCTGTCCCGCGTATGACCGACCTCTCCACCCTGACCAGCTGGCACGCCGACTGGAAGGGCCTGCGCGTCGTCGTCCTCGGCCTGTCGGTCACCGGCTTCTCGGTCGCCGACACCCTCGCCGAGCTCGGCGCCGACGTGCTCGTCGTGACGGAGAGAGCGGATGCCGAGTACTCGCGCCTGCTTCCGGTTCTGGGCGTGCGCCTGCACGAGGGTCCACTCGAGACCGTCCCCGCCGAGATGGCGGACTTCGCGCCCGAGGTGGTCGTGGCATCCCCCGGTTTCCCCCCGCACCACCCCGTGATCGCGTGGACGCAGGAGCGGGGCATCGCGCTGTGGGGCGACGTCGAGCTCGCCTGGCGCGTGCGCGACAAGGTTGTGCGTTCGGACGGGCGCCCGGCCGACTGGGTGCTCATCACCGGCACGAACGGCAAGACCACCACCACGCGTCTGACCGCCGAGATGCTGATGACGGCGGGTCAGCGAGCCGTCCCCGTCGGCAACATCGGCACCCCGGTCCTCGATGCCGTGCGCGACCCGGGCGGGTTCGACGTGTTCGTCGTCGAGCTGTCGAGCCACCAGCTCTGGTACTTGAACCAGCAGTCCGGACCGGACGCTCTCTCGCCTCACGCGGCCGTCTGTCTCAACCTCGCCGACGACCACCTCGAGTGGCACGGCGGCGCGGACGCGTACCGCGCGGCGAAGGCCGGCATCTACGCCCGCACGCGCGTGGCCTGCGTCTACAACAAGGCCGACGTCGCCACACGCGAGATGGTCGAGGACGCCGAGGTCGTCGAGGGCGCGCGCGCCATCGGCTTCGACCTGGGGGTCCCCGGTCCGAGCGATCTCGGTGTGGTCGACGGCATCCTCGTCGATCGGGCCTTCCTCGAGGAGCGCGCCACCTCGGCCCTCGAGCTGACGACGGTGGCGGACCTCGCCCCGCGCGGCCTCGCGGCTCCCCACATGGTCGCCAACATCCTCGCGGCCTCGGCCCTCGCGCGCTCCCTCGGGGCGACGCCCGCGCACATCCACGACACGCTCGAGCGCTTCCGGCTCGACCCGCACCGCATCCAGGTCGTCGGGACGCACCTCGGGGTCACCTGGGTCGACGACTCCAAGGCGACGAACCCGCACGCGGCGGCCTCGTCGCTCGCGGCGTACCCGGGCGCGGTCTGGGTGGTGGGCGGTCTGCTCAAGGGCGTGGACCTGAGCGACCTCGTGCGCGCTCGGGGCACCTCGGTGCGCGCCGCGATCGTGATCGGCACCGAGCGCGACGAGATCGTGGCGGCGTTCGGGCGACACGCCCCGGCGGTGCCGCTGTTCGAGGTCGACCACGCTGAGACTGAAGACGTCATGGCCCAGGTCGTCGAACTGGCGGCGGGCGTGGCCCGGGAGGGAGACACCGTTCTCCTCGCTCCCGCGGCGGCGTCCTTCGATCAGTTCTCGTCCTACTCCGACCGCGGCGACCGCTTCGCCGAGGCGGTGCGGGCGTGGATCGCGGGCCGAGACGGAGAATCTCGACCGCACGACTGAGGGGACTCGCGTGACCACGACGGCACCTCGTCCGCGGCAGAGCCCCGATGAGCCCGCGCGCGCCGGCCTCGCTGCCCGCGTCTCTCTCGGCAGGGCGTTCCGGCCCGTGCCCAGCGAATTCCTGCTCATCACCTCGGCGGCGCTCCTGCTCACCGGGTTCGGCCTGGTCATGGTGCTGTCGGCCACCTCGGCGCTCGACGGCGCCCAGAGCCCCTTCGACCACGTCCTCAAGCAGGCGGTCTTCGCCGTCATCGGCATCCCGCTGATGTTCGTGCTGAGCCGTGCTCCGCTGCGTTTCTGGAAGCGCATGGCATGGCCGGCGCTGACGCTGGCGACGCTGTTCCAGTTGCTGGTATTCACCCCGCTGGGCATCTCGGCGAACGGCAACCGCAACTGGATCAGCATCGCGGGCATCCAGGCGCAGCCGGCCGAGTTCCTCAAACTCGCTCTCGCGCTGTGGCTGGGCTACGTCCTGTACCGCAAGCAGACTCTGCTGGGCGACTGGCGACACGTGTTCATCCCGATCGTTCCGGTCTTCGCGCTCGTGGTCGCCACCGTCATGGGTGGAAAGGACCTGGGGACGACGATGATCCTCGTGCTCGTCCTGCTCGGGGCGCTGTTCTTCTCGGGGGTGAAGCTGCGCATCTTCGTGCTGCCGGCCCTCGCGGCGCTCGGCGCGATCGCGTTGTTCGCCATCACCAGCGCCGACCGCATGCGCCGCATCATGAGCTTCCTCGACCAGGACTGCATCGCGAACTACCTCGGCGACTGCTACCAGCCGTTGCACGGCATCTGGGGGCTCGCCGCGGGCGGGATCTTCGGCGTGGGCCTGGGCAACTCGGCCGAGAAGTACGACTGGCTCCCCGCGGCGGCCAACGACTACATCTTCGCGATCGTGGGGGAGGAGATGGGGCTGATCGGCTGCGTCGTCGTCCTCGCGCTCTTCGGTCTGTTCGCGGTCGGGGCCTTCCACATCATCCGCCGCACCGACGACCCCTTCGTGCGGATCGTCGCGGGCGGCGTGACCATCTGGATCGTGGGTCAGGCCATGATCAACGTCGCGGTGGTCCTTCGCGTGTTCCCGGTCCTCGGTGTGCCGCTGCCGTTCATGTCGCAGGGCGGAACCTCGCTGCTGTCGGTGCTGATCGGGTGCGGTGTGCTGCTGTCGTGCGCGCGGACGCTTCCCGACCGTCGCGCGGCGGGCGAGACGCCTCCGCGGGCGGCGCGGCGGGCCGCGGCATCCGCCCGTCGACCGCGCGGCTGACGCCCGGGGGCGGCGACGGAGCACCGCCCGACCTCGTTAGGGTCGAACGGTGACGACTTACCTCCTCGCCGGCGGCGGCACCGCCGGGCATGTGAACCCCCTCCTCGCGGTCGCCGACGGACTGCGCGCCCGCGACGCCTCGGCCGACGTGCTCGTGCTCGGCACGCGAGAGGGCCTCGAGTCGCGTCTCGTCCCGCTGCGCGGGTACGAGCTGCTCACCGTCGCGAAGGTCCCCTTCCCGCGCCGTCCCAACGGGGCCGCGGCGGCGTTCCCGGTGCGCTTCCTGCGCGCCGTCGCGCACGTGCGCCGACTCATCCGCTCGCGCGGGGTCGACGTCGTCGTCGGTTTCGGGGGGTACGCGGCGGCTCCCGCCTACGTCGCCGCCCGCCGCGAGCGCGTGCCCTTCGTGGTGCACGAGGCCAACGCCAAGCCGGGACTCGCGAACGTGCTCGGAGCGCGGGGTGCCGCGGGCGTCGGCGTGGCCTTCGAGGGCACTCCGCTGCGCGGTGCGAGAGAGGTCGGGATGCCGCTTCGCCGCGAGATCGTCGAGCTCGACGCCTCCGCTCTGCGTGCGGAGGCCGCCGCGCACTTCGGGCTCGATGCTCAGAAGCCGACGCTGCTGGTGTTCGGGGGGTCGCTCGGCGCGCTGCGGTTGAACACCGCGTTCGGCGGGGCCTGGCGCGACGTCCTCGACGCCGGCTGGCAGCTGCTGCACGTGACGGGACAGAACTCCGACCTGCCCGATCCGGGTGTCGAGGGTTATGCCGTCGTCCGGTACGTGGATCGCATGGACCTCGCCTTCGCTCTCGCCGACTTCGTCGTGTCGCGATCGGGTGCCGCGACCGTCAGCGAGATCAACGCCCTCGGCATCCCCGCCGTGTACGTTCCCTACGCGGTCGGCAACGGCGAGCAGAGCCTCAACGCCGCCGCGGCCGTCCGCGCGGGCGCCGCGCTGCTCATCGCCGACGCCGATCTCACGCCCGACCGGGTCCGCGCCGAGATCGTCCCGCTCCTCGCCGACGAGGACCGGCGGGCCGCGATGCGCGACGCGGCGGCGCGCACCGGCATCCGGACCGGGACCGAGAACGTGATCGCCCTCCTCGACGAGGCCCTCGCCCGCTGACCGGCCGCACCCCTGCCAGCGCGCCGGGGCCGACGCGCAGGATCGGCGACGTAAACTCGCAGACGCCATGATCAGACCCGACCTGAGCCTCCCCATCCCCGAGACCATCACCTCCGCGCACTTCATCGGCGTGGGGGGATCGGGCATGTCCGGACTCGCCCGCATGTTCCTCGACCGCGGTATCCGGGTCTCCGGCTCCGACCGTTCCGACAGTGCCGCCCTGCGCGACCTCGCCGCCCGCGGCGCGACCGTGCACGTCGGGCACGACGCCGCCCACCTCGGCGACGCCGACACGGTCGTCCACACCGGAGCGATCTGGCCGGAGAACCCCGAGTTCGTCACCGCCAAGGAGCGCGGACTGCACGTGATCCACCGCTCGCAGGCGCTGCACTGGCTCATCGGCGGTCGTCGCCTCGTCTCGGTCGCGGGTGCCCACGGCAAGACCACCTCGACCGGCATGATCGTGACCGCCCTGCGCGCCCTCGAGGTCGACCCCACATTCGTCAACGGCGGCGTCATCGCCGACCTCGGCGCCTCGAGCGGCACCGGCTCGGACGACCTCGTCGTGATCGAGGCCGACGAGTCGGACGGCACGTTCGAGCTCTACGACACCTCGGTCGCGCTGATCACCAACGTCGATCCCGACCACCTCGATCACTACGGCTCGCGCGACGCCTTCGACGCGGCCTTCGCCCGCTTCGCGAACGCCGCCCGCGAGGCCGTCGTGATCTCGGCCGACGACCCCGGCGCGCGTTCCGTGCGCGAGCGCATCACCCACGCGAACGTCGTCACGTTCGGCGAGGACGCCGCGGCCGACGTCCGCCTCAGCGAGATCCGCACCGACGGACCCGTCGCCTTCGCCCTCTCGGCCGACGGTGAGACCGTCGAGGTCCAGCTGCGGGTCCCCGGCGCCCACAACGCGGTCAACGCCGCCGGCGCGGTCGCGGTGCTGCGCGTGCTGGGGCACTCACTGTCCGCGGCGGCGCGCGCGGTCGAGGGCTTCGGCGGCACGGTCCGCCGCTTCGAGCTGCACGGCGTGCAGCAGGGCGTCAGCGTGTACGACGACTACGCGCACCACCCGACCGAGGTCGCCGCGGCGCTGTCCGCGGCGCGAACGGTCGTGGGCGAGGGGCGCATCATCGCGATCCAGCAGCCCCACACGTACTCGCGCACGCAGGAGATGTACCGCGAGTTCGCCGAGGTGCTCGAGTCGCACGCCGACCACACGGTCATGCTCGACGTCTACGGCGCGCGCGAAGACCCGGTGCCCGGGGTCACCGGGGAGCTCGTCAGCGGCGCGTTCGCCGATCCCGCCCACGTGCACTACGTCCCCGACTGGCAGGCGGCGGCCGACTACACGGCCCGGATCGCCCGACCGGGCGACTACGTCATCACTCTCGGGTGCGGCAACGTCTACCAGATCATCCCCCAGGTGCTCGAGGCGCTGGCCCGCACCGAGGCCGCGGCGGTCTGACCGTGGAGCGGCCGTCGCCCCTGCCGTCTTCGCCGGAGTCCGCTCGCCGCGCGAAGGTCGCTCGGGACTCGACGCCCCGGCGGACGGCATCCATCGCCGAGACCTCCGCGGTCGACGCACGCGAGCGCCCGGTCGACGGCGGCTTCTCCGCGGATGATCCGGATGCCGGGGGAGCGGGGCTGCGCGAGGTGTGGCGGGCCTCGCGGGCCCGGCGGCGGGCGCTCTCCGCGGAGGTGCGCCGCTTCACGGTGCGCCAGCGGCGTCGTCGCAACATCTGGATCGGTGTGATCTCGGCGTTCCTCGTCATGGGCCTCGGTACGGCGGGCGCGGCGTACAGCCCGCTCTTCGCGGTCGAGAAGATCGACGTGATCGGCACCTCGCAGCTCGACCCGGCGGCGGTGTCCGCCGCGCTGGGCGACCAGGTCGGCGTCCCGCTCGCGATGGTCGACGACAGCGCGGTGAAGGCGGCGCTCGTGCGCTTCCCGCTGGTGGAGTCGTACACCCTCGAGGCGCGCCCGCCCCACGACCTCGTGGTGCGCATCGTCGAGCGGACCCCCATCGGCGCGATCCAGTCCGCGGCGGGTTTCACGGTGGTGGATGCCGCCGGCGTGGCGCTGTCGACGACGCCCGACGCCCCGGCCGGTCAGCCCGTGCTCGACATCGCCGGCGGAACGGATTCGGCGGCCTTCCGCGCCACGGGTCGCGTGGTGCGCTCTCTGCCGGATGCGGTGCGGGCGCAGGTGACGGCCGTGTCGGCCTCGACGCCCGACGATGTGACGCTGACGCTCGGGGCGTCGGGGTCGAAGGTCGTGTGGGGGAGCGCCGACCGCTCGGCCGAGAAGGCCGTGGTGCTCGATCGCCTGATGCAGAAGAGCCCTCCCGACCGCGCCAAGGAATACGACGTGACCTCGCCCGAGGCCGGCGTCGTCCGCTGATCTCCGAGGCGATAATCCAACACGCCGCGTGTCGGGCGGGCGGGGTCGGATCCGCCGCCTACCTTCGAGCTAAGGAATTGCATACCGGGCAATTCTTTAACCCTCAACATGAGGTTTAAAGTTTCGGGTTCGGGGACAAACGGAGGCCGGCATGAGCCACAACCAGAACTACCTCGCCGTGATCAAGGTCGTCGGTGTGGGCGGGGGCGGCGTCAACGCCGTCAACCGCATGATCGAGCTCGGCCTTCGCGGCGTGGAGTTCATCGCGATCAACACCGACGCTCAGGCGCTGCTGATGAGCGACGCCGACGTCAAGCTCGACGTCGGTCGTGAGCTCACCCGCGGCCTCGGCGCCGGCGCCGACCCCGAGGTCGGCCGACGCGCCGCCGAGGATCACGCCGAAGAGATCGAAGAGGCCCTGCGCGGTGCCGACATGGTCTTCGTCACCGCGGGAGAGGGCGGCGGAACCGGCACCGGCGGTGCTCCCGTCGTCGCCAAGATCGCCAAGTCGATCGGCGCCTTGACCATCGGTGTCGTCACCAAGCCCTTCTCGTTCGAGGGTCGTCGTCGCCAGAGCCAGGCCGAGGGCGGGGTGCAGCGCCTGAAGGAAGAGGTCGACACCCTCATCGTCGTCCCGAACGACCGCCTGCTCGAGATCAGCGACCGCGGGATCTCGATGATCGAGGCGTTCGCCACGGCCGACCAGGTGCTGCTCGCCGGTGTCCAGGGCATCACCGACCTCATCACGACCCCCGGTCTCATCAACCTCGACTTCGCCGACGTCAAGTCGGTCATGCAGGGCGCCGGCTCGGCGCTCATGGGCATCGGCTCGTCCCGTGGAGCGGACCGCGCGATCAAGGCCGCCGAGCTCGCCGTCGAGTCCCCGCTCCTCGAGGCCTCGATCGAGGGTGCGCACGGCGTGCTGCTGTCGATCCAGGGCGGGTCGAACCTCGGCATCTTCGAGATCAACGACGCCGCCCAGCTGGTGAAGGAGGCCGCGCACCCCGAGGCCAACATCATCTTCGGAACGGTCATCGACGACACGCTCGGCGACGAGGTGCGGGTCACCGTCATCGCCGCCGGCTTCGACGGGGGAGAGCCCTCGTTGCGCATCGACGCGGTCGGCGCCCAGCGTCCGGTCTCGGCGCCGGTCGTGCCCGTCATCCCCGCCGACGACGTCGCCCGCGACCTCGACGCGGCCGAGGAGCAGAAGGCGGCGACCGAGCGCGCTCCCGAGCGTCGACCCGAGCCGGCGCCCGTCACGGCTCGCGTGCCCGAGTCCTCGTACGACGGCGGCTACGCCGACGACGACCTCGACGTGCCCGACTTCCTGAAGTAAGAACCAACGGTACGACGAGCGGGTCCGGTGTCCACCGGGCCCGCTCTCGTCGTCGAAGGAGCAGCATGGACACCGCCCTTGCCGAGCGACTCGCCGCCGTCGACGAGCGCATCCGAGACGCCGCCCGCGCCGCGAACCGCGACCCCGGCGACATCACCCGCATCGTGGTCACGAAGTTCCACCCGGCATCCCTCGTCACCGATCTGCATGCGCTGGGAGTCCGGCACGTGGGCGAGAACCGGCAGCAGGAGCTCACCGCCAAACGCGCGGAGCTCGACGGCATCCCGGATCTGACCTGGCACTTCATCGGCCAGGCCCAGACCAACAAGGCGCGCGCGGTGCGAGCGGGAGCGGATGCCGTCCACTCGGTCGACCGATCCCGCATCGCCGACGCACTGCATGCCGCAGGCGCCGAGGGCGACCTCCTCGACGTGCTCGTGCAGGTGAACCTCACCGACGACCCCGGTCGCGGGGGAGTCGCCCCCGAGGCCGTCGAAGAACTGGCCGCCCACGTGGCGGGGCTGTCGACCCTGCGGCTGCGCGGGGTGATGGCCGTGGCCCCGCTCGACGAAGAACCCGCTCGCGCGTTCGAGCGACTGCACCGGTGCGCGGACGCGGTGCGCTCCGTCGTCCCCGACGCGCGGTGGATCTCGGCGGGCATGACCGGCGATTTCCCCGAGGCGATCGCAATGGGCGCGACACACCTGCGGATCGGCTCCGCAATCACGGGCCCGAGGCCCCCGCGCGACTAGCCTCGGACCAGACGAGCGAACGGAGGATGCGATGTCGAACCCCCTCAAGAAGACGATGGTGTACCTGGGCCTCGCCGACGAGGAAGAGACCTATGAGGAGACGGCGCCGCAGCCCATCGCGCGCAAGCAGCCCGCAGCTGCTGCTCCCCTCGAGAAGGCCGCGCCGGTGACCCCCCTGCACCGTCCCGCCGTGGTGCGTCAGCCCGCGGCCGGACCCGTGAGCGAGATCCTCACGGTGCACCCCAAGCAGTACCGCGACGCGCAGACGATCGCCGAGAACTTCCGCGAGGGAATCCCGGTCATCATCAACCTGTCGCAGATGAGCGACGCCGACGCGCGTCGCCTGATCGACTTCGCGAGCGGACTCTCGCTCGGGCTGTACGGACGCATCGAGCGGGTGACGAGCAAGGTGTTCCTGCTCTCGCCCGAGAACATCGCCGTCTCCGGCGACGGTGCGATCGCGCAGGCCGATCCCGAGGCTGCGCCCTTCGCGTCCCAGTAACAGTGGCCGTTCTGAGCCTTGTCGGCTCCATCCTCAGCGCGGTCCTGTTCATCTTCATCGTGCTGCTGCTCGCGCGCCTCGTGCTCGAGTACATCCCGATGTTCAACCGGGAGTGGCGTCCGCGCGGTGTCACCCTCGTGTTGGCCGAGATCGTCTACACCGTGACGGACCCGCCCATCAAGCTGATCCGTCGCTTCATCCCGCCCCTGCGCATCGGGGGGATCGCGATCGATTTCGGATTCGCGATCGTGATGTTCGTCTGCTTCATGCTGTTGAGCGTGACGCGGTCCCTCGCGGCCGTGTGACGCCCCGCCGCCGCTTCTTCATCCCTGATCTTCGACAGTGATGGAGGGCGGCGGCTATGCTGTTCCGAAGCGGTACGCCCCGGTGCGACACCCCCCACAGTTCCGACATCAGAGCTCTCGAAAGAGGAAACACCATGGCACTGACCCCCGATGACGTCGTCACCAAGCAGTTCCAGCACGTGCGCTTCAAGGAGGGCTTCGACCCCGACGAGGTCGACGACTTCCTCGACGAGATCGTCGTCGAGTGGCGCAAGACGATCGCCGAGAACGAAGAGCTGAAGACCAAGCTCGCGGCGTACGAGTCCGGCGAGGCCGCTCCGGCCGCCGCCGAAGCCCCCGCCGAGGCTCCCAAGGTCGAGGAGCCGGTCGCCGCCGAGACGCCCGCTCCGGCACCCGTCGCCTCCGCCCCGTCGCACGACGCCGAGCCCGCCGCCCAGAGCGCCGGAATCATCGAGCTCGCGCAGCGTCTGCACGACGAGCACGTCGCCGAGGGTAAGGCCCAGCGCGACCAGCTCATCGGCGAGGCGCAGGCCCAGGCGGCATCCATCGTCGCCGAGGCCGAGCAGAAGGGCCGCGAAGAGCGCGCCCGTCTCGAGAAGGAGCGCACCACGCTCGAGGGTCGCATCACCGAGCTGCGCAACTTCGAGCGCGACTACCGCTCGCAGCTGCGTTCGTACATCGAGGGTCAGCTCCGCGACCTCGACACCACCGCGACGTCCTCGGGCTCGACGCCGGTGTCGGCGATCGGTCTGTAGGCCGACTCTTTGCGCAGTCGACCTCCCCTGCGTACGGCGGCGGCCGGCGTCACCATCGCGATTCTCGCGGTGCTGGTGCTGGCCGCCGACCAGTTTGCGAAGAACGCCGCGATCGCCGCTCTCCCTTCGGAGCGCGTGGTCCCGATCATCGGCGACTTCCTGCAGTTCTATCTCGTCCGTAACCCCGGTGCGGCGTTCTCGCTCGGCGAGGGTGTCACGTGGGTGTTCACGATCGCTCTCGCGGTCGTCGCCTGCGTGATCGTCTACCTCGGCGTGCGTCGCGTGCGTTCGCGTCTCTGGGCGATCGTGCTGGGGCTCCTCCTCGGCGGTGTGCTGGGCAACCTCACGGACCGCCTGGTCCGCGAACCCGGCTTCCCCGTGGGGCACGTCGTGGACTTCATCTCGACGCCCTGGATGATGCCCGCGATCTACAACGTCGCCGACATGTTCATCGTCACGATGATGATCTCGGTGGCGATCCTCGTGCTGTTCGGTCTGAAGCTCGACGGAACGCGCGAGACCAAGGCCTCCCGAGCCGCGGCGGAGTCCGCCGACGGCGCGGTCGATGCTCCGGCCGACCCGGGCGCCCGCTGACATGGAGTCGCGGAGCCTGCCCGTCCCCGACGGGCTCGACGGGACGCGCATCGACCAGGGTCTGGCCAAGATGCTCGGGTTCTCCCGCACGTTCGCGGCCGAGGTCGCCGACGCGGGCGGGGTGAGCGTCGACGGCCGGGTGGCCGGGCGCTCCGATCGTCTCCGCGCCGGCACCTGGCTGAGCGTCGAGTGGGAGCCCAGGCGCGAGCCCGAGATCGTGCCGGTCGCGGTTCCCGACCTCGGGATCGTGCACGACGACGACGACATCGTCGTGGTCGACAAGCCCGCGGGCGTGGCCGCGCACCCCTCCGTCGGGTGGGACGGTCCGACCGTGCTCGGCGCCCTAGCCGCGGCCGGATTCCGCATCGCCACGAGCGGCCCGGCCGAGCGGCGCGGCGTCGTGCACCGCCTCGATGCGGGAACGAGCGGGCTCATGGTGGTCGCCAAGACCGAGCGCGCGTACACGCTGCTCAAGAGCGCCTTCAAGGAGCGCGAGGTCGACAAGATCTACCACGCTGTCGTGCAGGGGCACCCGGACCCGCTCGCCGGCACCATCGATGCGCCGATCGGTCGGCATCCGCACCACTCGTGGAAGTTCGCCGTGACCCCGGACGGCAAGGACTCGGTGACCCACTACGAGACGCTCGAGGCGTTCCCTCGCGCCTCCCTGCTCGAGATCCATCTCGAGACCGGCCGCACGCATCAGATCCGCGTGCACATGGCGGCGCATCGCCACCCCTGCGCCGGAGACCCGCTGTACGGCGCGGACCCGACCCTGTCGGCCCGCCTCGGGCTGACACGGCAGTGGCTGCACGCGCACCGCCTGGCGTTCACGCACCCCGGCACGGGGGAGTGGGTCGCGTTCGAGTCGCCCTACCCGGCGGATCTGGCCCACGCGCTCGAGCTGCTCGGCGACGGGGCCTGAAGCCGCCCCTCCGCGATCATCGGAGCAGGGCATGCCATGACCCGGCGACGCGCCCGGGTCGGCCCGTCGAACTGGGTGCGGGCTGCGAACTTCCGCGGTCGATGTCGGAGGCCGAACGTAGACTCGAGCCGTGGCAGCTGACTCCTTCGTTCACCTTCACGTGCACAGCGAGTATTCGATGCTCGACGGCGCGGCCCGCATCGGCCCGATGGTCCAAGAGGCCGTCAAACAGGGCATGCCGGCCATCGCCGTCACCGACCACGGCAACACGTTCGCGGCCTACGAGTTCTACAAGACGGCGAAAGACGCGGGCATCAAGCCGATCATCGGCATCGAGGCCTACGTCACGCCCGGAACCCATCGTTCCGACAAGACCCGCGTCCGCTGGGGTACTCCCGAGCAGCAGAGCGACGATGTCTCGGGCTCGGGTGCGTACACGCACATGACCTTGCTGTCCGAGACCACGCAGGGCATGCACAACCTCTTCCGCCTGTCGTCCAAGGCGAGCATGGAGGGCTACTACTTCAAACCCCGCATGGACCGCGAACTGCTGCAGACCTACAGCAAGGGCCTGATCGCGACGACCGGGTGTCCCTCGGGCGAGGTGCAGACGCGCTTGCGCCTCGGGCAGTACGAGGCCGCCCGCGCCGCCGCCGCCGAGTTCCAGGACATCTTCGGCAAAGACAACTACTTCGCCGAGATCATGGATCACGGACTGTCGATCGAGCGGCGCGTCATGGGCGACCTGCTCAAGCTGTCGAAAGACCTCGGCATCCCGTTGCTCGGCACGAACGACCTCCACTACACGCACCAGCACGACGCGACGAGTCACGCCGCCCTGCTGTGCGTGCAGTCGGGCTCGACGCTCGACGATCCCAAGCGTTTCAAGTTCGACGGCGACGGCTACTACGTCAAGTCGCCCGCCGAGATGCGTCAGGTGTTCCGCGACCACCCCGAGGCGTGCGACAACACGCTGCTGATCGCCGAGCGCTGCGACGTCGAGTTCGACACCTCCGCCAACTACATGCCGCGGTTCCCCGTTCCCGAGGGCGAGACCGAGGGCAGCTGGATGATCAAAGAGGTCGAGAACGGTCTTCACGACAGGTACCCGGGGGGCATCCCCGATGCCGTGCGCACGCAGGCCGAGTACGAGACCGACGTCATCCTCCAGATGGGGTTCCCGGGCTACTTCCTCGTGGTCGCCGACTTCATCAACTGGGCCAAGGACAACGGCATCCGCGTCGGCCCCGGTCGTGGTTCGGGAGCCGGGTCGATGGTCGCCTACGCGATGAAGATCACCGACCTCGACCCCCTGCAGCACGGTCTGATCTTCGAGCGGTTCCTCAACCCCGACCGCGTCTCCATGCCCGACTTCGACGTCGACTTCGACGACCGTCGTCGCGGCGAGGTCATCCAGTACGTCACCGAGAAGTACGGCGACGAACGCGTGGCGCAGATCGTGACCTACGGCACGATCAAGGCCAAGCAGGCCCTCAAAGACGCCGGTCGCGTGCTGGGCTTCCCCTTCAGCATGGGCGACCGCCTGACCAAGGCCATGCCCCCCGCCGTGATGGGGAAAGACATGCCGCTCGACGGCATGTTCAACCCCGAACACCCGCGGTACAAAGAGGCGAGCGAGTTCCGCACCCTCATCGAGACCGATGCCGAGGCCAAGACGGTGTTCGACACCGCCCTCGGGCTCGAGAACCTCAAGCGCCAGTGGGGCGTGCACGCGGCCGGCGTGATCATGTCGAGCGAGCCGCTGATCGACATCATCCCGATCATGCGCCGCGAGCAGGACGGCCAGATCGTCACGCAGTTCGACTATCCGGCGTGCGAGTCGCTCGGGTTGATCAAGATGGACTTCCTGGGGCTGCGAAACCTCACCATCATCAACGACGCCCTCGACAATATCGAGGCCAACCGCGGCCACCCCCTCGTGCTCGAAGACCTCGCGCTCGACGACGCGGCGTCGTACGAGCTGCTCGCGCGCGGAGACACGCTCGGGGTGTTCCAGCTCGACGGCGGGCCCATGCGCTCGCTCCTGCGCCTCATGCGTCCCGACAACTTCGAGGACATCTCGGCGGTGCTCGCGCTGTACCGCCCCGGCCCGATGGGCGTGAACTCGCACATCAACTACGCGCTGCGCAAGAACAAGCAGCAGGAGATCGAGCCGATCCACCCCGAGCTCGAAGAGCCGCTCGCCGACATCCTCGACACCACCTACGGCCTCATCGTCTACCAGGAGCAGGTGATGGCGGTGGCCCAGCGGGTCGCCGGGTACACGCTCGGACAGGCCGACCTGCTGCGCCGCGCGATGGGAAAGAAGAAGAAGAGCGAACTCGACAAGCAGAAAGAGATCTTCTTCGGCGGTATGACCGAGCGCGGCTTCGGCGAGGTCGCGCAGCAGACGCTGTGGAAGGTGCTCGAGTCGTTCGCCGACTACGCCTTCAACAAGGCGCACACCGCCGCTTACGGGCTCGTGTCGTACTGGACGGCGTACCTCAAGGCGCACTATCCCGCCGAGTACATGGCGGCCCTGCTCACGAGCGTGGGCGACTCGAAAGACAAGATGGCGGTCTACCTCAACGAGTGCCGTCGCATGGGCATCAAGGTGCTCCCGCCCGACGTCAACGAGTCGATCCGCTTCTTCGCCGCCGTCGGCGAAGACATCCGCTTCGGCCTGGGCGCCGTCCGCAACGTCGGTACCAACGTGGTCGACGGGATCGTGGCGTCACGGCATGAGGCGAAGTACACGTCGTTCCACGACTTCCTCGCGAAGGTCCCCGCGCACGCGGCGAACAAGCGCACCGTCGAATCCCTCATCAAGGCGGGGGCGTTCGACTCGCTCGGGTCCACGCGCCGCGCGCTCATCGAGGTGCACGAAGACGCCTGCGAGGGCGCCGTGATCGACAAGAAGCGCGAGGCGAACGGCGAGGTCGGCTTCGACTTCGACTCGCTGTGGGACGAACCGCAACAGGTCGTCAAGGTGCCCGAGCGGCCGGAGTGGACGAAGAAGGACAAGCTGGCGTTCGAGCGCGAGATGCTCGGCCTGTACGTGTCCGACCACCCGTTGGCCGGTCTCGAGGTGCCCCTCGCGAAGCACGCGTCCACCTCCATCCACGACCTGCTCGCCTCTGAAGACGTGCAGGACGGCGATCAGGTGACGGTCGCCGGTCTGCTGACGAGCGTGCAGCACCGCGTCGCGAAGCAGAGCGGAAACCCGTACGGCATGGTCACCGTCGAGGACTTCAACGGCGAGGTGACCGTGATGTTCATGGGCAAGACGTACGCGGAGTTCGCGCCGATCCTGCAGGGCGACTCGATCCTCGTGGTCCGCGGACGCGTGTCGCGTCGCGACGACGGGCTCAACCTGCACGCTCAGAGCGCCTTCGCCCCCGACCTCGAGGGCCTCGACGACGCGGGCGGCCTCACCCTCGTCGTTCCGGAGCAGCGCGCGAACGAAGCGCTCGTCGGCGAGCTCGCGCAGATGCTGCAACGTCACTCCGGCTCGACCGAGGTCGTCCTCAAGTTGCACAAAGGCGGTACCGCCAAGGTGTTCGAGGTGCCGATGCCCGTTCGCGTGACCGCCGACCTGTTCGGCGAGCTCAAGGGCCTCCTCGGCCCCAACTGCCTCGGTTGACCCGCGCGCCCTGCGGCGCGTTTCAACCCCAGCTCGTTCTGGACGCCCCCTGGTTAGGATGACCGGGCGCTTGCCGCCCTCCGAAAGGACCACCGTGACCGATTCGACCCCCCACGACGGCTTCACGCCCACCGACCCCGATCGCCTCGACGGCTCCCGTGCCGACGAGAGCACCCCCTACGAACCCACCGGTGCCCGCCGACACGGCGCGGGCGACCGCGCCGCCGATGCGGACGATGCCTTCACCCACGACACCGGCGCCGTCGAGGCCGGGTCCCGCGGCGCCTCTCTTCCGGCCGCGGCGCACGCCAACGCCCACACGGGCAGCCGCCCCGCCGTCGACGGCCGTGACGCCCGCCCGAACTACGGTGTCGGCCCGTTCTCGGTCCGCGAGGTCGCCCTGCTCGGCATCTGGGTCGTGGCCTTCTTCGTCTCGTTCTTCCGCACCAACATCCTCGAATCCGGTTCGAGCGTCCTGATCGGCGGGGCGAACGTCTGGCTCTCGGGCCTGTGGTGGATCCCCGCGATCGCCCTGCCGACCGTCGCCACGGGACTGGTGATCCTCCGTCGCCTCTCTCCGCAGGGCATCCGCCGCGTCGGCTCCCTCGGCATCGACCAGTTCGCCTCGGTCGCGTTCACGATCTCGGCCCTCGTTTGGGTCTCGTGGGTGTGGGACGCCGTCGCCGTGTACGCCTCGAACACCGTCTGGACGCGCTCCTGGGTCATCTGGGTCGAGGCCGTCCTGCTGCTGGCGGGTGTGGTCCTCACGGTCTTCGGGCCGTTCATCCCGCCGTTCTCGGCCGACTTCCGCGACCGTGAAGAGATCCCCGCTCACCGCAACGCGCGACCGATCCGCCCGGTCGTCGCGCGTCCGCGGACGCCCCGCACTCCCTCGACCCCGGGCTCCGCGCGTGCCGCCGCCCACTCGAGTGCCCACGCCGGCGCGGACGCCCCCACTCCCGGCACCTACACCGGCTCGACCGACCTGGCGCACGACCCCGCGCCCGCGACGAGCGTGCTCCCCGCCCACTCCGACGCCACCGACACCGACGTCTTCGCGCCGCTGCGCGTCGATGACGATCGTGACGACGCGGACGGTCACGACGACCACTCGCGCTGGGCCGCCCCGGACCGCGACGAGCCCACGGCCGAGCAGCGTGGCGCGCACGACGACCACCCGCACGCGCAGGCGTTCTGGGCGCTGGCGCCCGAGGAGCGCGAGATCGTCGACGACTACGGCACGCCGATCTTCCGGATCGGGCCCACGGCGTGGGCGCTCGTGATCGAGGATCGCGGCGAGACGTTCGTCGTCCGTCACGACGACGGCCGCATCGGTTACCTGCACGACGTCTCCGGCGTCACGCGCGGCTGAGCAGAGCCTGCGAGCCGCCCGCCCCGCGCGAGGCGGCTCGCAGGCGCCGGTAGCCTTGACGACATGCTTCGCACGATCGATCTCCGCGGCCGCGTGCTCTCGCCGGCCGAGCTCCTGGCCGTCGTCCCGCGGGCCGACGCCGCGCGCGACGAGGCCCTCGCCACCGCGGCGCGTCTCGTCGACGACGTCGCGCGCCGGGGCGAAGAAGCACTCCGCGAGCAGGCCGCCCGTTTCGACCGGGTGAGCGACCACGCCCTCCGCGTGCCCGCAGACCACCTCGACGAGGCGCTGCGCGATCTCGATCCCGGCATCCGTGCCGCTCTGGACGAGGCGATCGTGCGCGTGCGCGCGGCCTCCGCCGCCCAGGTCCCCGCCCCGGTCGTCACCGAACTCGGCGAGGGTGCGCGCGTGACGCAGCGGTGGCAGCCGGTGCGTCGCGTCGGACTCTACGTGCCGGGCGGAAAAGCCGTCTACCCGTCGAGCGTCGTGATGAACACCGTGCCCGCACAGGTCGCGGGAGTGCGCGAGGTCGCCCTGGCGTCCCCGCCGCAGGCGGCGTTCGGCGGCCGCGTGCACCCCGTCATCCTCGCCGCCGCCAAGCTCCTGGGCGTCACCGAGGTCTACGCGATGGGGGGAGCGGGGGCCATCGGAGCCTTCGCCTACGGGGTGGCCGAGATCGGGCTCGACCCGGTCGACGTGGTGACCGGGCCCGGCAATAACTTCGTCGCCTCCGCCAAGCGCGCGGTCGCCGGCCGCGTCGGCACCGACTCCGAGGCCGGGGCGACCGAGATCCTCGTCGTCGCCGACGACAGCGCGGTGCCCGCTCTCGTCGCGGCCGACCTCGTCAGCCAGGCTGAGCACGACGAGCAGGCCTCTGCCGTGCTGGTCACCGACTCCGTCGACCTGGCCGACGCCGTCCGGGCGGCACTGCCCGAGCGCGTCGCCGCGACCCGCCACACCGAGCGCGTCACGGCGGCGTTCCACGGGCCGCAGTCGGCCGTCGTCCTGGTCGATGACCTCGCCCAGGCGACCGCGTTCAGCAACGCGTACGCCCCCGAGCACCTCGAGCTGCATCTCGCCGACCCGCGTCCCGAGGATTTCGTGAACGCCGGGGCCGTGTTCGTCGGCCCGTACACGCCGGTCAGCCTCGGCGACTACCTCGCCGGGAGCAATCACGTGCTCCCGACCGGGGGACAGGCGCGGTACGGAGCGGGACTGTCGGCGGCGACCTTCCTGCGCCCGCAGCAGGTCGTCGAATACGACCGCGAGGCCCTCGCCCGGGTGCGCGACGCCATCGTCACGCTGGCCGACGCCGAAGCGCTCCCCGCGCACGGCGAGGCCGTGACCGCGCGCTTCGACGCGTAGTCTGGCGGCGTCATGCACTGTCCCTTCTGCCGCAACCCGGACTCCCGCGTCATCGACTCGCGCACCAGCGACGACGGCCTCAGCATCCGCCGCCGTCGCCAGTGCCCGAAGTGCGGGGGGCGCTTCTCGACCGTCGAGACCGCGAGTCTCAACGTGATCAAACGGTCCGGGGTCGTCGAGCCGTTCAGTCGCGAGAAGGTGATGTCGGGCGTCCGCAAGGCGTGCCAGGGGCGACCGGTGACCGACGCCGACCTGGCCGTGCTCGCCCAGCAGGTCGAAGAGAACATCCGCCAGACCGGCTCGTCGCAGATCGAGGCGAACGAGATCGGCCTGTCGATCCTCGGCCCGCTGCGAGAGCTCGACGAGGTCGCCTACCTGCGCTTCGCCAGCGTCTACCAGGCGTTCGATTCGCTCGACGACTTCGACGCCGCGATCGCGCAGCTGCGCGCCGACCACGCGGAGCGTTCCTCCGGGCGGGCCGGTGAGTCCGACCCGGTCCAGTAATCTGGCGGGGATGTATCCCCTTCTCTTCCGTACGGTCCTGACCCGCTTCGATCCCGAGTTCGCGCACCATCTCGGCGCACTCGTCATCCGTGTCGCGGGCGTGGAGCCGGTGGCATCCCTCGTCCGTCGCTTCACGGCGCCCGCGCCGGCGCAGCGCGTCCACGCTCTGGGATTGACGTTCCATTCGCCGTTCGGCGTCGCGGCGGGTTTCGACAAGAACGTCACGATGGTCGGCGGCCTCGGCGCCCTCGGCTTCGGTCACGTCGAGGTGGGGACGATCACCGCCCTCGCGCAGCCCGGCAACCCCCGGCCCCGCCTGTTCCGGCTCGTCGCCGACCGCGCGGTGATCAACCGCATGGGTTTCAACAACGACGGTGCGGTCGCCGCCGCGGCGAAGCTGCGCCGCCTGCGACGATCTCGTCGGCGCCCGGTGATCGGGGTCAACATCGGCAAGAGTCGCGTGGTCGCCGTCGACGACGCCACGACCGACTACGTCCGCAGCGCCCGTCTGCTGGCCCCTCTGGCCGACTACCTCGTCGTCAACGTGTCCTCGCCGAACACGCCCGGTCTGCGCGGCCTGCAGGCGGTCGAGACGCTGCGTCCGTTGCTGACGGAGGTTCGGGATGCCGCGGGCGACACGCCCCTGCTCGTGAAGATCGCTCCCGACCTCGATGACGTCGAGGTGCAGGACATCGCGCGTCTCGCCGTCGATGCCGGACTCTCGGGGATCATCGCGACCAACACGACCATCGCGCGCTCGGGGCTTTCGACCGCTGCCGCGAAGGTCGAGGCGATGGGCGCCGGTGGACTGTCGGGGGCGCCGCTGAAGGCCCGTGCGGCCGAGGTGCTGCGGCTGGTGCGCTCCGCGGTGCCGGAGGAGTTCGTCGTGATCTCGGCCGGGGGAGTGGAGACCGCCGACGACGTCCGCGAGCGTCTGGCCGCCGGCGCGACGCTCGTGCAGGGGTACACGGGGTTCCTGTATCGCGGCCCGCTGTGGGCCCGGCAGATCAACCGCGGTCTCGCGCGCGCCCGGTGAGGCTTCGCCGCGCTGTCGCCAGCGCGCACGGAGAAGCGGCGCACCCGAAGGCGCGCCGCTTCGTCGAAAGGGACCGGATTAGACCGGGTACTGCCCGCGCTTGACCTGGGCCTTGGGCAGGCGCATGAAGCGCATCTGGACGGTCCGCATCGCGGCGTACCAGCCGAGACCCTTCTCGAGTCGGCTCTCGCCGAACTTCTCCTTGGCGGCCCGCTTGATGCGGATCGAGGTGATGATCATGTCGCCGACGACGAAGAGGATGAAGATCCACAGCGCGACGAACGACCAGTACTGGAAGAACGACACGGGGATCAGCGTCGCCACGATGACGAGGATCATGAACGGCATCACGCCCTCGCCGAGGTGCCAGCCGGCGTCGACGAAGTCGCGGGCGAATCGGCGCTGCGGGCCGCGGTCGCGGACGGGAAGGTACTTCTCTTCGCCGGCGGCCATGCCGATGCGGGCCTTCTCGCGCTGAGCGGCGAGCTCGGCGCGCGCGCGGGCCTTGGCTTCCTTGGTGTCGGGCACGAGGGGGCGCTTGCGGGCGGCCTCCTGCTCGGCGCGCGACGGGGTGGCGCGGCCCTTGCCCGAACCGAGCTCCGTCGGCTCGACGGGGGTGTCGTTGGATGCGGGTGCGGGGGACTTGGCCACGGGAAACCTCGGTGCTTCGCTGATCGGGAGATTTAAGATTACCCGCATGACCCTCGACCTGTCCCGGCAGGACGCTGTGCAAAAAGCAGCGGACGCCGGCATCCCCTCCGCCCTCTCCGACCTCGGCTCCCTCGTTCGCATCCCCTCGATCGCGTGGCCGGCCTTCGACCAGTCAGCGCTCGTGAAGAGCGCCGACGCCGTGGCCGCCCTCCTCGAGGGCACCGGCGTCTTCGACACGGTCGAGGTCAAGCGCGCCGCGATCCCCGGGACCGACGAGTTCGGCCAGCCCGCCGTGCTCGCCACGCGGGCGGCCCGCAACGGGCGCCCGACGGTGCTGCTCTACGCGCATCACGACGTCCAGCCTCCCGGAGACGAGGCGCTCTGGGACTCGCCTCCGTTCGAGCCGACAGTCCGCGACGGTCGCCTCTACGGTCGAGGCGCCGCCGACGATAAGGCCGGCGTCATGGCCCACGTGGGCGCCATCCGCGCGGTGTCCGAGGTCCTCGGCGACGACCTCGACCTCGGCCTGGCCGTCTTCATCGAGGGGGAGGAGGAGTACGGCTCCCGCTCCTTCGGCCAGTTCCTCGCCGACAACGCCGAGGTGCTCCGTTCGGACGTCATCGTCGTGGCCGACTCGGGCAACTGGGACGAGCGCACCCCCGGCCTCACCGTCTCCCTTCGCGGGAACGCACGGTTCACCCTGACCGTCCGCACCCTCGAGCACGCGTCCCACTCCGGGATGATGGGTGGAGCGGTCCCCGATGCCATGCTCGCCACCGTCAAGCTCCTCGCGACCCTGTGGGACGACGACGGCGCCGTCGCGGTCGAGGGCCTCGCCGTGCGCGACGCCGAGACCCCCGCCTACGACGAGGCGACGCTGCGCGCGGAGTCCGGCCTCCTCGAGGGCGTGAGCCCGATCGGGCGCGACTCGATCCTCAGCCGCATCTGGAACAAGCCGTCCATCACGATCACCGGATGGGATGCCACCCCGGTCGAGGCGGCATCCAACACGCTCTCTCCGCAGACGAGCGTCGTCATCAGCGCGCGGGTGGCTCCCGGGCAGGACGCGAAAGAGGCTTTCGCCGCGGTCGAGGCGCACCTGCGGGCGCACGCCCCCTTCGGTGCGCAGCTGCAGTTCACCGACGTCGACTGCGGCGACTCGTTCCTGGTCGACACCAGCGGATGGGCCGTCGAAGAGGCTCGCTCGTCCTTCGCGGACGGGTACGGGGTCGATTCGGTCGACGTCGGCATCGGGGGATCGATCCCGTTCATCTCGGACCTCGTCCGCGAGTTCCCCAAGGCGCAGATCCTCGTGACCGGCGTGGAGGACCCGCACGCGCGTGCGCACAGCCCCAACGAGTCGCTTCACCTCGAGACCTTCCGCAACGCGCTCGTCTCGGAGGCGCTGCTGCTGGCCCGTCTGAACGCGCGGACGCACTGATCGAGTCCGCGGGGGCGGGACGGGCGTAGACTCGTTCCGTCCCCGCGACCGAACAACCCGAAGGGCATCGCCATGACCGACACCACACTGTCGTCCTCCGCCGAGACCCGCGAGCACGGCGTCGGCCTGACCGCGGCCGCCTCCGACAAGGTGAAGAGCCTCCTGTCGCAGGAGGGTCGCGACGACCTGCGCCTGCGCGTCGCCGTCCAGCCCGGCGGCTGCTCCGGCCTCATCTACCAGCTGTACTTCGACGAGCGTTTCCTCGACGGTGACAAGGTCGTCGACTTCGACGGCGTCGAGGTGATCGTCGACGACATGAGCGTCCCGTACCTCGACGGCGCCAACATCGACTTCAAGGACACGATCTCGGAGCAGGGCTTCACGATCGACAACCCGAACGCCCAGGGTTCCTGCGCGTGCGGAGACAGCTTCCACTGACCCCCCGACGCCGTTCTCGGGCGCCACATCGAGAGCCCCCGGAATCCCGAAACACACCGCGGAATCCGGGGGTTCTCGATGTCTCGGCACTGGACGAATGGCCTGAGAACGGTGAGAGGTTGCTCTAGACTGTCAGAGCAACATCCACGACCCGGAAAGGTGCATTGTGCCCTCCAAACGTCGCCTTCGCTGGGCAGCGCTTCCCCTCGGCATCGCCTCCGTCGCGCTCCTCTCCGGCTGCACCACGACCCAGCTCCACGGCTTCCTGCCCGGCTTCGTCGATGACGGCCCGGCCGCCACGAACCACACCGACATGGTCGCAGGGCTCTGGGTCAACTCGTGGATCGTGCTCCTCGCGGTGGGCGTCATCACGTGGGGTCTCATGCTGTGGTCGGTCATCGCGTACCGCCGCCGCAAGGGCCAGTCCGGTCTCCCGGTCCAGCTGCGCTACAACATGCCGGTCGAGATCTTCTACACGGTCGTGCCGCTGATCCTCGTCGTGGGGTTCTTCGCCTTCACGGCGCGTGACCAGAACACGCTCGAGACGCAGTACGACAACCCCGACGTCTCCATCACCGCCTACGGCAAGCAGTGGGCGTGGGACTTCCAGTACAACGGCACGAAGGAAGACAACTCCGACGCCGTGTACTCCATGGGTGTGCAGGCCAAGGCCACGTCCGACGGTTACGACCTCCAGGACGTCCCGACGCTGTACCTGCCGGTGAACAAGACGGTGAAGATCGACCTCCGCTCGCGCGATGTCATCCACTCCTTCTGGATCATCGACTTCCTCTACAAGAAAGACATGTACATCGGTCGCGACAACGAGTGGTCGTTCACGCCCACCCGTGAAGGCACGTACGAGGGCAAGTGCGCGGAGCTCTGCGGTGAGTACCACTCCGCCATGCTCTTCAACGTCAAGGTCGTCAGCGAAGACGAGTACAACAACTACCTCGACTCGCTGCGCCGTGCCGGCGACGTGGGTGACATCAGCGACCTGTCGCGTCTGCAGAACCTGACGACGGCCGGTACCGAAGGGAACGAGTGATCATGGCCACGACGCTTCCGCTCCAGGAGACGGGCCCTTCGCGCCCGACGACTCTCCCGCCGCGTCAAGCCGCACTGCTGAGCACCACGCGTGTCGAGCAGAAGGGCAACCTGGTCGTCAAGTGGATCACCTCCACCGACCACAAGACCATCGGGTACATGTACCTGATCGCCTCCGTCATGTTCTTCATGCTCGGTGGCGTCATGGCGCTGATCATCCGCGCCGAGCTGTTCGAGCCGGGCATGCAGATCATCCCGACCAAAGAGCAGTACAACCAGCTCTTCACCATGCACGGCACGATCATGCTGCTCATGTTCGCGACGCCGCTGTTCGCCGGCTTCGCCAACGCGCTGCTGCCGCTGCAGATCGGGGCGCCCGACGTGGCGTTCCCGCGTCTGAACGCCTTCGCGTTCTGGCTGTTCCTCTTCGGCTCCACCATCGCCGTCTCGGGCTTCCTCACCCCGCAGGGTGCGGCCGGCTTCGGCTGGTTCGCGTATCAGCCGCTCGCCAACGCCAGCTTCTCGCCGGGCGTCGGCGGAAACCTCTGGATGCTCGGTCTCGGCATCAGTGGTTTCGGAACGATCCTCGGTGCGGTCAACTTCATCACCACGGTGCTCACGATGCGCGCCCCCGGTATGACGATGTGGCGGATGCCGATCTTCTCCTGGAACACGCTCATCACGAGCATCCTGATCCTTCTCGCGTTCCCCGTGCTGGCCGCCGCGATCTTCGCCGCCGCCGCCGACCGCGTGCTCGGTGCGCACATCTACAGCCCCGAGAACGGCGGAGTGCTCCTCTGGCAGCACCTCTTCTGGTTCTTCGGTCACCCCGAGGTGTACATCATCGCGCTGCCGTTCTTCGGCATCGTGTCCGAGATCTTCCCGGTGTTCAGCCGTAAGCCGATCTTCGGCTACAAGACCCTCGTGTACGCGACCATCGCCATCGCGGCCCTCTCGGTCGCGGTGTGGGCGCACCACATGTACGTCACCGGCGGTGTGCTGCTTCCCTTCTTCGCCCTCATGACGATGCTGATCGCTGTGCCGACGGGCGTGAAGATCTTCAACTGGATCGGAACGCTCTGGCGAGGCTCGGTCACCTTCGAGACCCCCATGGTCTTCGCCCTCGGCTTCCTCGTGTCGTTCGTGTTCGGTGGTCTGACCGGCGTCATCCTGGCGTCGCCCCCGCTCGACTTCCACCTGTCCGACTCGTACTTCGTCGTGGCGCACTTCCACTACGTCGTGTTCGGCACCGTGGTGTTCGCGATGTTCGCCGGCTTCTACTTCTGGTGGCCCAAGTGGACCGGCAAGATGCTCAACGAACGTCTCGGCATGGTGCATTTCTGGATGCTGTTCATCGGCTTCCACATGACCTTCCTCATTCAGCACTGGCTGGGTGTCGACGGCATGGTCCGCCGCTACGCCGACTACGCCGCCGCGGACGGATGGACCTGGGAGAACCAGCTGTCCACCGTGGGCTCGATGATCCTCGGCGCCTCGATGATCCCGTTCCTCCTGAACGTGTGGATCACCGCCCGCAAGGCTCCGCGCGTCACGGTCGACGACCCGTGGGGTTACGGCGCCTCGCTGGAGTGGGCCACCTCGTGCCCGCCGCCGCGCCACAACTTCACCTCGATCCCGCGTATCCGCAGCGAGCGTCCCGCCTTCGACCTGAACCACCCCGAAGCCGGCATCCCGGTCGGTGTGGGACCTGCGAAGGACGCCCCTGAGGCTCCCGTGGTCGACTCTGCGGCCGGAGAGGTCAAGTAAGCATGCGTACCAATGTTGGACTCTGGTGGCTGCTCGCCGTCTTCGCCTTCGTGATCGGTGGCGTCTACATCACCTGGAGCCTGATCCAGCACGGCGGTGTCGAGTGGGTCGGCAGCGTCGCGCTCATCTTCCTCGGCCTCATGTCGTCGATGATCGCGTTCTACATCTCGCGCGTTCTCAAGGCGCAGCGCGGTGACCTGCCCGAAGACACCCTCACCGCCGACATCGACGATGGCGACCCCGAGATGGGCGAGTTCAGCCCGTGGTCGTGGTGGCCCATCGTGCTCGCGGCCTCCGCCGCGATCGCGGTGATCGGTCTCGCGGTCGGCAGCTGGCTCGTCCCCGTCGGCTTCGCGGTGTTCGTCATCGCGATCGTCGGCTGGGTGTACGAGTACTACCGCGGGTACTTCGCGCGCTGACCCCGTGCCCATCCGGCTGAATGCGGCCGCCGTCTCCGACGCCGGCTCCCACCGTCCCACCAACCAGGACGCCGCCTTCGCGGCGTCCTGGGGTGCGGCGGTGGCCGATGGCGTCGGGGGAGGACCCTCCGGGGACCTCGCCTCCGCCGCCCTGCTCCACCGTCTCGTGGCGACGCGAGGTGGCGGAATGGATGCCGACGGCCTTCTCGTCCGCATCCGTGAGGCGAACTGGGACATCCGTGCCCACGTCGAGCGCGACCCTGCGCTGCAGGGAATGGCGACGACCTTCACGGGAATCTTCCTCAGCGTGGGCGGTGAGCTCTTGCTCGCCCACACCGGAGATTCGCGTGCCTACCTGCTTCGCGACGGCGAGTTCACGCGCGAGACGCGTGACGACTCGTACGTCCAGGCGCTCGTCGACCACGGCATCATTCCCCCCGAGGCCGCTCAGGCGCACCCGCGGCGCAACATCATCACGGCCTCGCTCGGCGGCGCAGAGGGTGACGTCGTCTCCGTCGCAGAGCGTCCGCCGATCATCGGCGACCGGTGGGTACTGTGCAGTGACGGCCTGACGGACTACGTCCCCGAGGCCGATGTCGCCCGACTGGTCGCCGAGGCGTCCGATCCTCGCGCCGCTGCGGCATCCGCGGTTGCGCTGGCTCTCGAGGCTGGCACGCGCGACAACGTCACGGTCGTGGTGTGCGACGTCGTCGACGACGATGAGCCGGTCGTGAACGAGCCGGTGTTCTCCGGCTCTGCGGCTCGGTGGTTCGCGGAAGACGTCGAGACGGCCTGACCCCGTCGACTCATCCCTGACGTTGCACCGTGTTCGGGCGCCGGCGAGGGATGCGTGTTACGCGCCGGAGTTCGATGACGGCTGCCCGCTCGATTGGTCAGTCGCGGAAGAAGAACATGCTTTGTGCGACCGTTGGCGGTCCGAGCCGAATGCGACCAGAAAGCCCCTCAACACCGCCGGGAGTTCGCCGTAACCGGAGATTCGGGTCGCCGCTTCCGAGTGCTCCCCGTGAATTGTCCCCCCACGAGAAGACACCCTGCGCCTGTTCGATGAACCCGCACCCGCTGCAGGCGGTGATCTGGCCTGCAGGGTTGTCGGCGCCCGTGCCCAGCACGGTGACGGGGGTCGCGCTCGAGTCGCTGCCGCCGTCCCCCAATTCGCCGGAGGAGTTCCTCCCCCACGCCTTGACGGTTCCACTCTTCAGGAGCGCGTAGGTGTTCGATTTCAGGGAAACGAACTGCACGACGGGATCATCCGACGAAAATGTTGTGAACGGGACCGGCGTAGAGCCATAGGTCCTGCCCCACGCATAGACGCGTCCGTCGGTCAGCAAGGCGAAGGCGTTGCTCGGTCCCACCGCCAGCTTGTCTACGGGGCCGGGAAGAGAGACGGTAGCGGGTCTCACGCTCGGAGACGTGGTCCCGTTGCCGTACTGCCCGGCAGAGTTGTCGCCCCACGCGAGCACGCGACCATCTCCCAGTACAGCGAGGCCCGTCGCCTCCATCGCCGCGACATCGTGGGCGCCGCTGATGCCGAGCACCTTGACGGGTGTCGTGCTGTATGTGCTGGTGCTCCCCGTACCGAGCGCTCCGGAACGGTTGGCGCCCCACGCGCGAACCGTGCCGTCTGCCAGCAATGCGTAGACCGTTTGCGAGGCTGCCACCCTCTTGACCGGCGGGAGGGAGGTGATCTGAGCCCACGTGTTTCGATCGATGGTGCCCCCGTCGCAGAGCTGACCGGCGTTGTTGAACCCGACGGACCACACCGATCCGTCAGCGAGGAGAGCAATCGTGAAAGTGTTTCCGACGAGATTCTCGATCGGCGACGGGAACACTCGGGACAATTGCACGGGCGCATACAGCACCTCATCGGTGCTGTCCGTGCCGAGTACGCCCACGGTCCCTGCCCAGGCGCTGTAGTAGTTGTATCCGACCGCGTAGGCGTTCGCGCCGAGAACAGTGATCGTGGTCGTCTCGGAGGCGAACGACGTGGTCGCGGTGATCGCTCGCGCTCCCGGCATCGTCCAGGGGTCACCGAACGAGACGGAGATGCGGGCGAGTCCGTCGGTGTCGGTGGGGACGGTGATGACGTTGGCCTGGGCAGCGGCAGCGGCAGCGGCAGTGGCAGTGGTAGTGGCGGTGGTGCTGGCGGTTTTTGTCTGGCCGGAGCGAGTGAGG
>CAJYHN010000012.1 GCA_913774665.1 uncultured Microbacterium sp. | reverse complement strand
AGTTCTTCATCACCGAGCTGCTCGAGCCGACCAACGAGGGCTACGGCCCGTTCGCCTTCGGGCTCTCGGCGTTCTCGGACGTGCTCTCGAGCTTCGGCGGGGGGCCCGGCCAGATCGGCCTGCACGGTACCGACGACGTCGACAGCATCGGCCAGTCGGCCAGCCACGGGTGCATCCGTCTGTCGAACGCCGACATCACCGAGCTGGCGAACCTGCTGCCGCTCGGCACCCCCATCACCATCAGCTGACGACGGGGGCGCTCCTCACGATCCCGATCGAGCGGTCAGCGCCGGAATCAGCACCGGCGTCGCGTCGCGGTAGGCGCGGTAGTCGGCGCGATCGCCCCACTTCTCGTCGGCGCGCTTCTCGAGCAGCGGGATGCCGCTGACCCGCGTGAGCAGCAGGATGACGAACAGCGGCGACAGGACGGCGACCCACTGCCAGCCCTGCAGCACGGGAGCGGCGACGAGGAAGACGCCGACCCAGACGAGGATCTCTCCGAAGTAGTTGGGGTGGCGCGACCTGGACCACAGGCCCGTGCGGATGAACTCGCCTTTGTTCGCGGGGTCGGCGCGGAACGCCTGCTTCTGCAGGTCGGCGACGACCTCGAACACCATGCCGGCGATCCACACCACGATGCCGGCGATCGCGAAACCGTCGAGGGACGAACGCGCGGTGGCATCCGCGCTCATCGCGATCCACGCGGCCGACGCGGTCAGCGACACCCAGAGCCCCTGGATCGCCCACACCTGCAGGAAGCGCAGCGGCTTCGTCTTGATCTCGTCGAAACGACCGTCGGAGCCGGCGCGGTGCACGCGCGCGAAGAGGAACGATCCCAGGCGCGCCGCCCACACGACGACCATCGCGGCGAGGATCCACCCGCGGGCGTCCTGCTGGGGCGCGAGCAGGGCCACCGCCACCGAGACGGCGATGAACGTCGCACTGCCGGTGAGGTCGAAGAACCGCTCGGTGCGGCGCAGCGCCGAGGGGATGAAGACGAGGAACTGGATGACGAAAGCCGCCGTCACGGCGATCGCGAACACCGGGATGCCGGCGACCCGCGCCCCGCTGAAGCTTCCGGCGACCGCGAGGCCCGCGCCGATGACGAGGGCCACCACGATCGCGATGACAGCCGTGCGGTTCTGGGTCGCGGGGGACCGTTCCGAGGTGGGGGGAACAGGTGCGGTCATGAGGCGGCTCCTCGGTACAGGGTGTCGATCGTGTCGGCGGCGCGGTGCAGGACCTCGCGGCGCTTGATCTTGAGAGTAGGGGTCACCAGCTCGTGGTCGTCGAGATCGGCGAGCACGAGGGTGAAGCGACGCACCTGCTCGCTGCGCGCCACGAGGGCGTTCGCCGCGTCGACGGTGGTCTGCAGGTGGGCGGTCAGGCGGGGATCGTCGACCGCGCGCACGGCCCCGGGGGTGCCGGGCTCGAGCGCGGAACCGTTGGCGGCCAGCCACGCGGCGGACTGCTCGGGGTCGAGGATCAGCAGGGCCGAGAGATAGGGCTTGCCCTCGCCGACCATGACGGCGTGCTGCACGAGCGGGCTCGCCTCGACCGCGCCCTCCCAGCGGGCGGGCACTACCGTCTTGCCGTTCGAGGTGACGATGACGTCTTTCAGACGCCCCTCGAGGACCAGGCGCCCGGAGTCGTCGATGCGCCCGAGGTCACCCGTGCGGAAGAACCCGTCCACGAACGCCTCGGCGTCGTGCCGCGGATCGCGGTACCCCGAGAACACGCCCACGCCCCGCGCGAGCACCTCGCCCTGCGGGCTGATGCGCACGGTCGAGCCGGGAAGCGGCAGCCCCACGGTGCCCGACGCGATGCGCCCCGGGAGGTTGCCGGTGAGCGGCGCGGTCGTCTCGGTCAGGCCGTAGCCCTCGATGACCGGAACGCCGATCCCCCGGAAGAACAACGACAGATCGCGATCGAGGGTCGCCCCACCCGACAGGATGTACCCCACGCGACCGCCCATCACCGCGCGCAGGCGCGAGTAGAACAGGGCATCGAAGACGGCCTTTCGCACGCGGAAGCCGAACGGAACGGGACGCGGATGGCCGGCATCCTGGAATTCGGCGAAGCGACCCCCGCGGATCGCGGTCGAGACCGCGCGGGCCCAGACCGGGCCGAGGTTCTTCTCAGCGGCCTTGTCGGCGGCGGCGGACTGGATCTTCTGCAGCACCCGCGGAACCGCCACGAGGAAGGTGGGACGCAGCACCGCGAGAGCGGGGACGACCTGCGCCGGCTCGGAGAGGTGCGCGATGCGCATGCCGCTCGCGATGCAGATGAGTTGCAGGCCACGGGCGAGCACGTGCGCGAGCGGCAGGAAGATGATCGTGTTACCCCGTGGATGGACGACCTCGCGGTAGGCGGCGGCGATGTTCAGCACCTGGCCGAGGAAGTTCGCGTGCGTCAGCACGGCCCCCTTGGGCTCACCCGTGGTGCCCGAGGTGTAGACGATCGTGGCCGGGTCGTCGTGGCCGGCGAGGGTGCGTCGGTCCTCGAGCGCGGCATCCGAGACGTCCGCCCCCCGAGCGCTGAGCTCGTCGAGCGAGGGGACGCCGTCGGCGCCCGCCATCGCCCAGACACCGAGTGTCTCGCCCTCGCCCCGCGCGAGCGCGTCGGTGAGCAGGTCGGCGTGGGCACGCGTTCCGGCGACGGCGAGGCGCACACGGGCATCGCGCACGATCGCCTCGACCTGCGAGGCCGACGACGAGTCGTACACGGGAACGACCACACCCCCGGCGAACCAGGTGGCCAGGTCGGCGACGGCCCACTCGTAGCGCGTCGGCGCCATGATGGCCACGGTGTCGCCGGGCTGGAGCCCCGCGCCCACCATCCCCTTCGCGAGGGCGCGGACCGCGTCGAGGAATGCGACGGTGGTGACCGGCTCCCACCCGCCGTCGACCGGCACCTCGAAGGCGATGTGATCGGGGGCCTCTTCCGCTCGGCGAACGAGCAGATCGGTCACGTTGGTGAACGCGTCCAGGCGCGCCAAAGCGGGCGTGTGCGTCTCGATCATCATTCCTCCGGGCGAGTGCACGGACCCCGGGTGGGGGACCGACACGCATTTTTCGGAGAAGCACGCGATTCGGATTGCCGCCGCGTGTCGACGCGCGCGGGATCAGCGCGCCATCACGGCCCGCACGGTGAGGCGCACGAAGAAGTACCCGATGGCGATGTTGACGACCACGCCGATCAGATACGTGACGGACAGACCGTTCGTCGCCCCGACGGACGCAAACGCCGCCACGGCCGCGATGACAGCCCCGCCCCCCGCGACCGCGAGGGCCGCGAGATGGACCCTGGCAGATGGACGCAGCGCGGCGACGATCCACAGAACGCTCAGCAGAGCGACCGTCACCCCACCCGCGAGAAGGGTGGGCTGGTCCCGACCGATCCACAGGTACATGACCGCGACGACGGCGAAGACCGGCGCCAGCACGAACGCGAAGAGCCGCGCGCGACGAGCGAGCTTCTCCGGCGGAACCGGGTACATCGAACGTGTGGCCATCTGCCATCTCCCCCCGGCGCCAGGGGATCGGCGCGGAACCGCCAGGCTACCCACGGGGCCCGGTCCTTATCCACGAGAAGGGATGCCGACGACGTCAAGCCCCGGCCCTTTCAGGCGTTTCTTGACACTCGACCGGTAGCTTCTCCCGGGTCGGTGTGGACTCGTGCGCCGCGCACGGGTCACTCATCGCCGGCGCGAGAGACGACACGGAGGCGACGACCATCAGCACCATGACGGCACCCGTGGCCCGCGCGGCCGTCGCGCCGACGGCATCCCGTCCCGCGAACGCCGCCCGTCACCTGCCCTCTCTGACGGGGCTCCGCTGGGCGACGGCGATGCTCATCTTCGGTCACCACCTCATGGCCGTGGAGTACTTCGGCGGCACCGCCGGGACGGTATGGGCCTTCGTCTTCGAGGCCGGCAAGACCGGCGTCACCCTTTTCTTCATCCTCTCGGGCTTCGTGCTCGCCTGGGGCCACAAGCCGCACCAGAGCGCCGGGTCGTTCTACTGGCACCGCTTCGCCCGCATCTACCCCCTGCACCTGGTCGGGGTGGGACTCGCCCTCGTTGCGGCGGCGACCCTCGTGCCCGAGATCCAGACCGCGGGACGAGCGCCCCTGGTCGCGAACGTCTTCCTCGTCAACGGCTGGGTGCCCGACTGGTGGCAGGCGGGAAACCCCGCCAGCTGGTCGCTCGTGTGCGAGGCGTTCTTCTACCTGAGCTTCCCGTTCCTCATCCGCCCCCTCGTGCGTCTGTCGAACCGCGCGCGCGCAGGTGTGGTCGTGGCATCGCTCGTGCTCGTCGCCCTGGCCCCCCAGATCGCCGCCATCTCACCTGTGCCGATGTCAGCGGCATCCACTCCGCTTCTGCGCCTGCCCGAGTTCGTGCTGGGCGTCACCCTCGCGCTGCTCATGAAGAGCGGAGGGTGGATGCCGTGGAAGCTGCGCTACACGCTCCCCCTCGCGGTCGCGGGCTACGCCCTGTCGGAGGCGCCCCCGATCCCCGGAACCGACATCCACCCGGGTCTCGCCGCCACCGTCGGGTCGTTCGCGCTTCTGGTCACCTCGCTCGCGGCGGCCGACGCGCGCGGTCGCTCGACCTTTCTCGCCCGCCCGCTCTGGCAGGAGCTCGGACGCGTGTCGTTCGCCTTCTACCTCGTTCACCTGCTCGTGATCGCGTCGGTGTCGTCGTCGTGGCCCGAGGGGCACCCGCAGCTGCCGTGGCGTCACGCGCTGCTGCTCGCGCTCGCCGCCTTCGCCCTCGCCCTCGCGATCGCGTGGGTGCTGCACCGGGCCGTCGAGATCCCCGCGCAGAAGTGGCTGCTGCGCTACGACCGCTCGCGGCGGGTGTCCGAAGGCACGGGGGCTGCCGTCGGCGGAGCAACGCCGGGCGCGCCGACACCCGCTCGCGCCGCCTCTCGCTAGGCTCGCGGAGTGTTCGGAGTCCACTTCCTCTACCTGTTGCTCGTGTGGGGCGTCGCCTTGGTCGCCGTCGGGGCCGTGCTGTACGTCACCGTCCGCCTCGCCGTGCTGCACGCGCTGAAGTCGCACACGCGCTGGGTCGAGTCCGACCGGCGCTGACGCGGACCCCGCCCGCCCCGATGGCAGGGGTGCGCACGATTGCTCGCCCGCGAGCGACGTGTTTCGACGTGGACTCGAATGAGTCGAAAGTGAGACATGAACCTCACGGAACCTCTCGAGAGTCTCGTCGGTCGGGTCACCGCTGCCGTCAGCATTCGGATGAGCAGCTGAGGGGATCCTGAGGTCATGAGCAGTGGCGCTCGGCCCACCGATCGTTCAGAGTCGCCTCGGTACACTTCCCTGTGCCCGAAACACCCCTGAGCCCCGATCGAGACGCCGCGTCGGCGGCATCCATCGATCCGACCGAGCTCGAGATCGCGCTGCGCGTCATCGACGCCGCCTCCTCGCTCGACCCCGAAGACCCCGCGTACATCGCCCTGCGCCGCCGGACCGGCAAGCTCTACAAAGACGTCAAGCGCCAGTCGCGCAAAGAGAAGCGCCAGCGCATCGCCGACGCGGATCGCGCCGTCGTCGCCGCCACCGCGACCGGAGCCGCCGACCGCATCGACGACGAGACGCGCGGCATCCCGCTCGCCACGCGCACGACCACGCCGTTCGCCGGAGAGCTCATCAGGGCGCGCGCCTGCTACATCTGCAAGCGGGACTACACGCTCGTCGACGCGTTCTACCACCAGCTCTGCCCCGACTGCGCGGCCATGAGCCACGCCAAGCGAGACGCCCGCACCGACCTCACCGGCAAGCGCGCCCTGCTCACCGGCGGCCGCGCCAAGATCGGCATGTACATCGCGCTGCGACTGCTGCGCGACGGCGCGCACACCACCATCACCACGCGCTTCCCGCGCGACGCGGTCCGCCGCTTCTCGTCGCTCCCCGACAGCGCCGACTGGATCCACCGGCTCAAGGTCGTCGGCATCGACCTGCGCGACCCCGCCCAGGTGATCGGGTTGGCCGAGTCCGTGGCATCCGATGGTCCTCTCGACATCCTCATCAACAACGCCGCGCAGACGGTTCGACGCTCGCCGGGGGCGTACAAACCCCTGGTGGATGCCGAACTCGCACCGCTCCCCGACGGGCCGCTGCCCGAGCTGGTCACCTTCGGCCACACGAACGACGCGCACCCGCTGGCGCTCGCCCAGTCGGTGTCGGCGCACCCGATCCTCGCCTCCGCCGCACGCACCGCAGAGGAGTTGACCGCCGAGGCGATGGCCGCCGGGTCGTCGTCGCTCGAGCGGCTGGCCGCGGGTACCGCGATCGACGCGGGCGGTCTCGTGCCCGACGAGGACCGGATCAACAGCTGGACGCAGCACGTCGATCAGGTCGAACCCCTCGAGATGCTCGAGGTGCAGCTGGCGAACATGACCGCGCCGTTCCTGCTCGTGAGCCGGCTGCGTCCGGCGATGGCCGCGTCTTCGGCGCGGCGCAAGTACGTCGTGAACGTCTCGGCGATGGAGGGCGTGTTCGGCCGCGGGTACAAGGGCCCCGGCCACCCGCACACGAACATGGCCAAGGCCGCACTGAACATGCTGACGCGCACGAGCGCCCGCGAGATGTTCGAGACCGACGGCATCCTCATGACCGCCGTGGACACCGGCTGGATCACCGACGAGCGCCCGCACTTCACCAAGGTGCGCCTCGCCGAAGAGGGTTTCCACGCCCCGCTCGACCTCGTCGACGGTGCGGCCCGCGTGTACGACCCGATCGTGCGCGGCGAGGCCGGCGAGGACCTGTTCGGCATCTTCCTGAAGGACTACGCCAAGGGCAGCTGGTAGGCCGACGCGGGGTGGTCTGCGGGTCGCGTCCCGCGCCCGCCCGGGCCGCGCCCGCCCCGGCTCGGCCCGCGCCCGTCCCGGCCCCGCCCGCGCCCGGCCCGGCCCGCGCCCGGCCCGGCCCGCGCCCGGCCCGGTTGAGTGTCCAGAACACCCGGACGATTTTCGATTCCGTCCGGGTGTTGTGGACACTCGACGTGCGTCGGGGGCTCGCGCGGGCTCAGGCGGGCAGGAAGTACTCGCGAGCGAGGGGCGCGATGTCGAGGCCGGATGCCGTGGCCGCGGTGACCCAGCGGAGCTCGGCGATCTCGGCATCCGGGATCGGCTGCTGGTCGCCGATGTCGACGCGGAAGACCTCGGCGACGACCTCGAACCCCGGCTCGTTCGCGGCGCTCGCGGTGAACGAGCCGAGCGGCTCGAGCTCATCGGCGCGGACGCGCAGGCCCACCTCTTCGGCCAGCTCGCGCGCGAGGGTCTCCGCGGGCGACTCGCCGGCCTCGGGCTTGCCGCCGGGCTGCATGAACGCCGTCGTTCCGGCCTTGCGCACGACCAGCAGGCGCCCGTCCGCGTCGATGATCACCGCGGCCGAGACGTGGATTCGGCGTGGGGTGGTGGCATCCGGAATCACCCCCGCACGCTAGCAGGAGCGGGGCCCGCGCGGTGTCGTGCACGCGTCCGGGCCCTCCGTCCGCGTCGGGGGAGGCGATCGGACCGCGACCGGCCCGGGTCTCAGCGGCGCAGGCGTCGCGCGGCGGTCAGATCGAGCAGGAACAGTGCGGCGCCCTGGATGACGACGGCCACGCCGTGACCGCGCGCGGCGGCGGCGCCCAGACGCCCCCCGAACGTCGGCCTGCGAACCGCGAGATGTGCGCCCGCGGCGACGTACCCGACGTCGAGCGCGGTGTTGATCAGCAGCAGACGCCGCAGGGGGCGACGCTTCGGCGCGGCCCCGCGGCGGACGGCGAACATCGCCAACCCGAGGTCGACGGCCCCCCACATCGCCGTCTGCACGCCGAAGGCGCGGGTGCGCGGGAACAGCGCCAGGGCGCCTCCCACGACGACGGATGCCGTGCCCCATCGCCGCAGACGACGTACGAGGGTGTCGGCGACGGCCTTCGTTGATGCCATGACATCCATGATGCCGCCCCGCGCGACTGCCGGGCACCCCGCCGACCCTGCCGCTCGGGGGTGGGCCGATCGACGAGCCGCACGTGCGCGGCCGCCGAGCAGGGGCCCGGCCGCCCCTCGTGTCACCGCCGCGGCGAGACCGCCGAGGTCGCGGCGCGAGGCACCAGGCGCTCCAACTGGGTGATGTGCGCCGGGGTGAGCTCGGCGAGCGAGGTCACCTGCAGCAGCTGCATGGTGCGCACGACCTGGTCAGCGAGGATCTGGATCGCCCGATCGACGCCCTGGCGTCCACCCGCCATGAGGCCGTACAGATACGCACGGCCGATCAGCGTGAACTTCGCCCCCAGGGCGAGGGATGCCACGATGTCGGCGCCGTTCATGATGCCCGTGTCGATCGCGATCTCGGTGTCGGCGCCCACCTCGCGCACCACCTCGGGCAGCAGGTGGAAGGGGACGGGCGCGCGGTCGAGCTGGCGTCCGCCGTGGTTGCTGAGCACGATGCCGTCGACCCCGAGGTCGGCGAGACGGCGCGAGTCCTCGACGTTCTGCACCCCCTTGATAACGAGCTTGCCCGGCCACAGGGCGCGGATCTCGGCGAGGTCGTCGAAGGAGATCGAGGGGTCCATGGCGGCGTTCAGGAGTTCGCCGACGGTGCCGCCGGTGGCGCTCAGCGAGGCGAACTCGAGCTTGGGGGTGGTGAGGAAGTCCCACCACCACCAGGGGCGGGGCAGCGCATCGATGATCGTCGACACGCTCAGCTGCGGCGGGATCGAGAACCCGTTGCGCTTGTCGCGCAGGCGGGCCCCCGCCACGGGAGTGTCGACGGTGAAGAACAGGGTGTCGAAACCCGCTTCGGCGGCGCGCTCGACCAGGCCGTACGAGATCTCGCGCTGCTTCATCACGTACAGCTGGAACCAATTGCGCCCGTGGGGATTCGCCTCCCTGACCGACTCGATCGAGCTGGTTCCCAGCGTCGACAGGGTGAAGGGGATGCCGGCGGCCCCGGCCGCACCCGCACCCGCGATCTCGCCCTCGGTCTGCATCAGTCGGGTGAAGCCGGTCGGGGCGATGCCGAACGGCAGGGCGGACGAGCCGCCGAAGATCTGGCACGTCGTGTCGACCCGGGAGACGTCGCGCAGGATCGACGGGTGGAACTCGACGTCGGCGAACGCCTGGCGGGCGCGGGCGAGACCCTCCTCGCTGTCGGCCGCGCCGTCGGTGTAGTCGAACGCCGCGGCCGGGGTCCGGCGCTTGGCGATGTCGCGCAGGTCGCCGATGGTGAGGGCGGCGTTCAACCGGCGTCGACGGCCGTTGAAGTCGGGGCGCTTGAACTGCATGAGTTCGAGCAGCTCGATCGGGTTGGGGAACTGACGTGTCACTGCGGACATGGCGTGCCTTTCGGATGAGGGGGGACGGGTTACGGGAGCATCCACGACAGAACGGAGGACTGCAGGCCCACCAGCAGGCACATGACCGCGAGCATGCCGAGGCTCCACCAGATGACCTTCCGAAGGATGGTGGCCTCTTGGCCGACGAGACCGACGGCGGTCGCGGCGATCGCGAGGTTCTGCGGACTGATCATCTTGCCGATGACGCCACCGGAGGTGTTGGCGGCGACGAGGAGGGTCGGGTCGATGCCCGCCTGCACCGCTGCGCTCTGCTGCAGCGTGGCGAACAGGGCGTTGGCGCTGGTGTCGGAGCCGGTCACGGCGGTGCCGAACCAGCCGAGGATCGGCGAGAGGAAGGCGAACAGGGCGCCGGTGCCGGCGATCCAGGCGCCGATGGTGAGGGTCATACCCGACATGTTCATGACGTAGGCGAGGGCGAGGACCGAGCCGACGGTGAGCAGCGAGAAGCGGAGCTTGACCAGCGTCTGCCACCACGTGCGTGCGGCTTCGCGCAGTGGCAGTCGGTACACCAGCGCCACGACGATCCCGCAGATGACGAGCAGGCTGCCCGCCGACGACAGCCACCCGAGCGTATAGACCGTCGAGGTGGCGGCTTTGCCGCTCGCGGTGAGGATGTTGCCGTCCAGGCCGGGCCACGGGATCTTGACGTCGGTGGCCGTGAGAAAGGTCTTCAGCGGGCTCCACAGCTTCGCGAGCGAGAAGACGACGACCACGAGCAGATACGGGAAGAGGGCGAAGAAGACCGTGCGCGGCGTCAGTCGCGGGCCTTGCGTCGAGGTGTCGGCATCCGCGGATCCGGTGCCGCCGCCCGAGGTGGTCACGCCCGCGCCCACCAGGCTCGCGGAGCGCTCCTTCAGCAGGCGCTCGCGGGCGGCGGTGGTGCCGCGCGGCTGCCAGAAGCGCAGCAGGACGACCGCGGCGGCGATTCCGGCGAGGGACGCCACGATGTCGGTCAGCTCGACCGAGATCCAGGTCGCGCTGACCCACTGGGCGATCGAGAACACCACGCCGAAGGTGAGCGCGGCGGGCCAGGTCTCTTTCAGGCCGCGCCAGCCGTCGGCGAGGAGCACGAGGATGAACGGGACGAACAGGGCGACGAGCGGGGTCTGATGCCCGACGTAGGCGCCGATCTCGTGGTAGTCGATCCCCGTCAGGCTGCCGGCGGTGACGATCGGGGTGCCGACCGCCCCGAAGGCGACGGGGGCCGTGTTGGCCAGCAGCACGATGACGGCGGCGCGCATCGGGGTGAACCCGACGGCCATGAGCATGACGCCGGTGATCGCGACCGGGGCACCGAAGCCGGCGAGGGCCTCGAGCAGGCCGCCGAAGCCGAAGGCGATGATGATCGCCTGGATGCGCGGATCGTCGCTCAGGGCGTTGATGACGAGGCGCAGGTCTTCGAAGCGGCCGCTGCGCACGGTCAGCTCGTAGAGCCAGATGGCGTTGAGCACGATCCACATGATCGGGAACAGGCCGAAGACGAAGCCCTGGGTGGCCGAGAGGGCGGCGAGGTCCACGGGCATGCGGTACCCGAGGACGGCCACGAGCAGAGCGACGCCGAGACCGGACAGGCCCGCCCAATGGGCCTTCCAGCGCAGCACTCCGAGCGTCACGAAGACGGTGAGGAACGGCAGGCTCGCGACGAGCGCCGACGTCACGATGCTGGCGCCGATCGGCGCGAGTTCGGGGGTGTACATGCGGGCCTTCCTTCGAACGTCGTTGTTGCGAAGCGTCCGACCATTTAGAGGTCAGACCGCTAACGCACGGTAACGGCTCGACCGGTACGCTGTCAACACTCTCTTCCGAAGGCGGCAGCGCATGGCATCCCCCTCTCCCTCCGACGAGGCCGCGGACGGCCTCTGGCTCCCCGTCAAAAGGGCGCGCGCGCACGAACTCGTCATCGAGGTGATCGAGGACCGGATCCTCTCGGGTGCACTCAAGGTGGGCGATGCGCTGCCCCCGGAGCGGGAGCTAGCCGCCAACCTCGAAGTGAGTCGCGCCGGCGTCCGCGAAGCGGTGCGCGTCCTCGAGAGTCAGGGCGTCCTGCGCTCGCAGCCGGGTGCCGGGGCCGCCGCCGGCACCTTCGTCGCCGCGCTGCCGCGCGAAGCGCTCACCCGCTTCCTGCGTCTGCACGTCGCCCTCTCGAACTTCACCGTGCAGGACGTCACCGAGGCGCGCGTCGTGCTGGAGCGCGCGAGCGCCGCGTCGGCCGCCGCTCAGCTCGACGAGCCCGGACGTGCGCGCATCGCCGAGGCGCTCGCCGCGGGCGATGCCGCGATCGGAGACCGGCAGGCGTTCAACGAGGCGGACACCCGCTTCCACCTCGCGATCGCGGATGCATCGGGCAGCAGCCTGTCCGCCGCCCTGACCGGCGCCATCCGCGAGGCGGTGCGCGTGCCCCTGCTGCACGCGATCGAGCGCAACGCCGCGTGGGGAGACCAGTCGGCGCTGCTGCAGAAGGAGCATCGCGCGATCTTCGACGCCATCGTGGCGCGAGACGGCGATCGGGCCGCCGCCGCGACCGAGGCCCACATCCGCCGGGCGTCATCGGTTCTCTTCGTCGACTGAACGTCGGCCGGGCCGGTGGGGGCGACCCGGCCGACGTCGGCGTCACAGCCGGGAGAGGTGCGCCTGCGCGAGGATCTGCGCCTTCGGGCGTTCGTTCGCGGCCAGGGCCAGCCAGGTCTCGACGACGGTGTCGGGGTTGAGAGACAACGAGTGGATGCCGCGCGCCACGAGCCACTGTGCGAAGTCGGGGTGATCGCTGGGTCCCTGCCCGCAGATGCCGACGTACTTGCCCTGCCGCTGGCAGGCGTCGATCGCCATGCCGAGCAGGTGCAGGACCGCCGGATCGCGCTCGTCGAAGGACGCCGCCATGAGCGCCGAATCGCGGTCGAGGCCCAGGGTGAGCTGAGTCATGTCGTTGGACCCGATGGAGAATCCGTCGAAGTGCTCGAGGAAGCGCTCGGCGAGGATCGCGTTGGCCGGCAGCTCGCACATCATGACGACCGTGAGCCCGTTGTCTCCTCGGCGTAATCCGTTCGCGGCGAGCAGCTCGACGACCGCCGCCGCCTCACCGACCGTCCGCACGAACGGGACCATGACCTGCACGTTGGTCAGACCCATGTCGTCGCGCACGCGGCGCAGCGCCTCGCACTCCATGTCGAAGCACGCCCGGAAGTCCGGCGACACGTAGCGCGCGGCCCCGCGGTAGCCGAGCATCGGGTTCTCTTCGTCGGGTTCGTACAGCGGGCCGCCGATGAGGTTGGCGTACTCGTTCGACTTGAAATCCGACAGGCGCACGATCACCGGCTCGGGTGCGAACGCCGCCGCGATCATCGAGACCCCTTCGGCGACGCGCTGGATGAAGTACTCCTCGGGGGAGGGGTACGCGGCGATCCGCGCGCGGATGTCGTCGGCCAGGTCGTCCTCGAGTCGGTCGAGCTCGAGCAGGGCGCGGGGGTGGATGCCGATCTGACGGTTGATGATGAACTCCAGCCGCGCCAGCCCGACCCCCGCGTTCGGAAGCCGTGAGAAGGCGAAGGCCTGGTCGGGGGTGCCGACGTTCATCATGACCCTGACCGGTGCCGACGGCATCCGATCGAGCTCGGTCGTCTCCTCGGCGAAGCTCAGGATGCCGTCGTAGACGACGCCGTCGTCGCCTTCGGCGCACGAGACGGTCACCTCTCGACCTTCCTCGAGCACCGCGGTGGCGACACCGGTGCCGACGACGGCGGGGATGCCGAGCTCGCGGGCGATGATCGCCGCGTGGCACGTGCGGCCGCCGCGGTCGGTGACGATCGCGGACGCCCGCTTCATGATCGGTTCCCAGTCCGGATCGGTCATGTCGGCCACCAGGACGTCGCCGGGGGAGAAGTCCGCCATCTGCTCGATCGAGGTGAGCACGCGCACGCGTCCCGCTCCGATCCGCTGACCGATCGCGCGGCCCTCGACGAGCACCGGAGCGCGTTCGGCGAGGACGAACCGGCTGAGCACGTTCGCCGAACGACGCGACACCACCGTCTCGGGCCGCGCCTGCAGCACGTACAGCCGGCCGTCCACGCCGTCCTTGCCCCACTCGATGTCCATCGGGCGGCCGTAGTGCGTTTCGATGACGAGGGCGATCCGGCCCAACTCCTCGACCTCGGCGTCGGTGATCGAGAACCGGCCGCGGTCGGCGGCATCCACTTCGACGAAAGCCGTGCTGGCGTCCACCTGGCGACCGTCGGTGTACCGCATCGCGATGGCCTTCTCGCCCACGCTCCGCTTGAGGATCGCGGGACGACCGGCGCGCAGGGCCGGCTTGTAGGCGTAGAACTCGTCGGGGTTGACCGCGCCCTGGACGACGGCCTCGCCCAGGCCGTACGAGCTGGTGATGAAGACCGCGTCCTCGAACCCGGACTCGGTGTCGAGGGTGAACATGACGCCCGAGGCGCCGACGTCGGAACGCACCATCCGTTGGACGCCCGCCGAGAGCGCAACCTCGTGGTGGTCGAAGCCGTGATGTGCGCGGTAGGCGATCGCGCGGTCGTTGTAGAGCGAGGCGAAGACGCGACGCACCGCGTGCAGGATGTTGTCGATCCCGCCGATGTTGAGGAACGTCTCCTGCTGCCCGGCGAAGGACGCGTCGGGGAGATCCTCGGCCGTCGCGCTGGAGCGGACGGCCCAGGTCACGGCATCCGGATCCTCCTCCCCGGCGACGAGCGCGGCGTAGGCCGACCGGATGTCGGACTCTAGACCGGCGGGAAAGGGCTGCTGCTCGATCCAGGCGCGCACGCGCGCGCCCAGCCGGGTCAGGGCGGTGACGTCGTCGACGTCGATCCCCTCGACGGCCGCGCGGATGCGGCCCGCGAGATCGCCCTCGGCGAGGAAGCGTTCGAAGGCGTCCGAGGTGGTCGCGAATCCCGGAGGAACGCGGATGCCGGCGGATGCCAGGTGCGAGACCATCTCGCCGAGCGAGGCGTTCTTGCCGCCGACGCGGGCGAGATCGCTCATGCCGATCTCGTCGAAGCGCAGGATGGTGGTCATGTGAGGGGCCTTTCGTTCGGTCGGTCCCGCAGCGTCATCGACTGCAGGATCACGGCGGACATCTCCTCGACGCTCCGGGTCGCGGAGCTGAGGAAGGGGATGCGGTTGCGTCGGTAGAGGTCTTCGGCGCGGCGGATCTCGAGGGTGCACTGCGCGAGGCTGGCGTAGGTGGAGTTCGGACGGCGCTCGTGCCGCACCTGACTGAGACGCAGGGCGGTGGTGGTGAGCCCGAAGCACCGCTCGGCGTGCGGGGCGACGGTCGGCGGCAGGGCGTCGGTGGGGAAGTCGTCGTCGGTCAGCGGATAGTTCGCCACCAGCAGTCCGTAGTGCAGGGCGAGGTACATGGTGGTCGGCGTCTTGCCGCACCGAGACGGCGCCACGATGATGACGTCGGCGCTGTCGAGCGCGCGGCGGCTCTGCCCGTCGTCGTGCTCGATCGCGAACTCGACCGCGCGCATACGGGCGAAGTACTGCTCGAGGTCGCCCAGGCCGTGGTACTGCCCGGCGCGCGTCTCGGCTGCCGTGTCGAGGGCGGTCTCGAGCTCGGTGAGGTGGCCGGCGAGCAGATCGATGACCACTGCGGCGCCCTCGGCGAGGCGTCGACGGATGCCGGCGTCCTTAATCGTGGCGAAGACGATGGGCCCCTCGCCCGTGCGGGCGGTCTCCCGCAGCGATTCGATCACCGCCTCGACCGGGGTCACCGTCCCGACGAACGGCACCGTACGACGCTCGAAGGCCGTGCCGGGGAAGTTGGCGAGCAGGGCGCTGCCGAGGGTCTCAGCGGTGATGCCCGTGCTGTCCGAGACGAAGAACACCGCGCGCCGGGGACCCGGGGGAGCGGAAGCGCTCGCGGGGAAGGAGGGGGAAGAACCGGCCATGACCCGAAGCTAGGCGACCTGCTGGCGGGGATTGCGCCGTTCTCGCGCGAAAGAAACGCCGAAAATATCACTCAGGTAAGACCTGTGCAGTGGTCTGACCTTTTGCCACTCCTGTCGTTCGCCCGTCGTTACCCGGGTGGATGTCTGGCGTCGGGCGGGCGGCCACTCGGTCCGACGACAGTGCACAACGGAGGTGGTGTCTCGTGTCCGTCGCGGTGGTCATGGCAGTCGTGCTCGCTCTCGCACCCTCTCCGGTTCCCCCCGGCGACGCATCCGGCGCGCAGACCATCGTCGTCACCGTCCCGGGACGCGCGGCGTCGCCGACCACCACCGCGAGTCCTTCGCCGACGGCCGTCGCCCCGTCGCCTCCCGTGGCCCCGACACCGGCGATTTCACCGACCCCCGCCGCCGGCCCCCTCGCCGTCACCGGAGTCGACCCCACCGTGCTCGTCGCCGCGGCGGCCGCCGGAGTCGCCGCACTGGGGCTGGGGCTCGTCGCCCTGCGCCGCCGTCGTCGCGCCTGACACTCCCGCGCGCTCGGACCCGCTCCCGCGCGCTCGGGCCCGTGCCCGTCGCGCCGGGCGCCGGCATCCCGGATCAGTCGATCCAGAGCACGATGCCGCGGAGGCCCGTGAGCACGGCCGCGACCCCCGCGCGCACCGCCGCGCCCGCGCGCTCGGGCGTGAACGTTCCCGGGTCGTAGGCGGCCGCGGTGCCCAGGCCCTCGCCGCGGTAGGCGGCTCCCGTCCAGTCCGCCGCGGTGACGTTCTCGGTCGGCTCGGCGAGCTCGGCGCCGACGATGAGGAATTGGTGGTCGAGGTGGTTCGCGGTCACCGTCGCGAGCGGGTCGACGAGGGCGTCTCCCGCGCTGATGATCAGGTCGGGATTGAGGTCCATCGCGCGCACGGCCCCGTCGATCATGTCGTCGTCGGCGTGCACCACGCGCAGGTCGGCGTGGATCTCTTCCGCCCAATCGCGGACAGCGGCGACGAGGGTCGCGGTGGGGGCGTCGTCGCCCACGGTGAGAAGGACGACCCGGTATCCCGCGGGGGCGGACACCCCGTTCCACGAACCGGGGGCGGGAGTGCGCGTCGACTCGGGAGCCGGAGCGGTCGCGGGGGCGAAGCCGGGCGCGGGAGAGCCGACGGCCGCGGGGGCGGGGCGCACCTCCGACCATCCCTCGTCGCTCGCACAGCCCGCGAGGACCGCCACCACCGCCGCCGTCGACACCGCGGCCAGGACCCGTCGCTTCACCCCCTCACCCTGAACGGTGCAGGTGGCGCGCAGGAGAACACCGCCCGCACGTTCCGTTTCCGTTCGCCCCATCGCGGGCAACCGTTCACGACGAGCGCGCACGATCTCCGACGGAAAGGTGCACATGTCTGACTCTGTTCGGCGCGTCCTCTTGCGCGTCCTGCTCGTGGCCGCGGGGATCGCGGCGCTGCTGTCCCTGGCGGTGCCGGCCTCGGCCCACGGCATCCTGTCGGTCGTCTACGCGAACCTCGAGAGCGGCGGCACCGGCGTCGTGCGTGCGGAACTGCAGCTCGAGTACGACCTGCTCGTCGTCTCGGCCGCCGATGCCGAGAAGGACGACCCGCTCTACCAGGAGGGGATGGCCGCGTTCCAGGACGGCGACGCGACCGCGCAGGCCGCCGTGCTCACCGCGCACCGCGACACGATCGGCCGCTACGTCACCGAGCGGTTCCGGATCACCGCCGCGGGAGCGTCGTGCACTCCGCGCATGGAGGATGACATCTCGATGACGCGGCAGGACGGAGTGCCCTATGCCGTCGTCACCCTCGAAGACGCCTGCCCGCCATCCGAGAACGGACACGAGATCACGGCTTCGCTCTTCCCCGACGCCGAGGGTTATGTCACCGACACCAAGACGATCCTCACGTACGACCTCGACCTGCACGAGGGCAGCACCGTGCTGGATACCGAGCACCCCTCGTTCACCACCGCGCAGTCGCCGCTCGAGCGCTTCTGGGAGTTCTTCCGTCTCGGCGCCGAGCACCTGCTGACCGGGATCGACCACATCCTCTTCCTCCTCGCGCTGATCGTCGGATCCCGGCGCCTTCGCGAGATCGTGATCGCCGCGACGACGTTCACCATCGCGCACTCGGTGACGTTCATCCTCGCCGCGACCGGGGTGATCGCCGCTCCCCCCGAGGTGGTGGAGCCGACCATCGCCCTCTCGATCGCGGTGGTGGCGGCGTGGTACCTCTGGCGTCTGATCCGCCGCGATCAGGCCGACGAGGACTTGTCGAAGGCCCACGGCTTCCTGCGGCTCGACCGCGCGGGCTGGCTGCGCGTCGCTGTCGTGTTCGTCTTCGGTCTCGTGCACGGCCTCGGCTTCGCCTCGGCGCTCGGGATCGACGAGCCGTGGTCGTGGACGCTGCTGTGGTCATTGCTGGTGTTCAACGTGGGCATCGAGGCCGTGCAGATCGGCATCATCGTGATCGTCTTCCCCTTGCTGGTGCTGCTGCGCCGTCGCGCTCCGCGCGTGGGGATGTGGGTGAGCGCCGCGATCGCGGTCGTCGTCACCGTCGCGGGACTCGTCTGGTTCGTGCAGCGCATCCTCGGCATCGAGTGACGGGTGTTGGCGCAGCCGATACGTGTGCTGAGTCGACAATTCACTCGCACGACACCCGGCGGGCGGAGCGTGGGACGCGCTCGCCATCGGTGAGTGCGCACCAGAGACCCCCTCGAAAGAAACGGACAGCCATGTTCCTCACCGCATCGACGTCGCACGGGACGCGCACGCGTCGCCGTGTCTCGTGGATCGCAACCGCCGCGGTCGGCGCCTCCCTCGTCCTCACGGGCGTGGCGAGCGTCCCCGCGGCGATGGCCGACACCACGGCCACCCTCACCGGCGTCATCCTCGGCGTCGGTGCCGACCAGTCGCAGCGCATCGTGACCTGGTACTCCTCGGCCGACACCGCCCAGACGGTGCAGCTCGCCCCCACCTCGGCGCTGACGGGCGGCCAGTTCCCGGCGTCGGCGACGACCTTCTCGGCATCCGGAACGGCGAACATCGCCTCCAGCGGCGGCTTCAACCGTCACGCGACGATCACCGGCCTCGCCGAGAACACGGCGTACTCGTACCGCGTCGGCTCCGAGGGCAACTGGTCGAACACATACGCCTTCAAGACGCAGTCGTTCGAGGGCGACTACGACTTCCTCTTCTTCGGCGACCCGCAGATCGGCTCGTCGAAGGATACGGCGAAGGACCAGGCGGGGTGGCAGGACACCATGAACGTCGCCCTCAACGCCAACCCGAACGCGGAGATCCTCGTCTCAGGCGGCGACCAGGTCGAGAGCGCGAACACCGAATCGCAGTGGGACGCCTTCCTCGCGCCGGATCAGCTTCGTCAGTACCCCTGGGCCGCGACGATCGGTAACCACGACGTGGGTGGCAAGGCCTACGAGCAGCACCTGTACACCCCCAACACCGACCGGTCCGCCGCGTACTACCGCAAGGGCTCGAGCGGCCTCGGCACCGAGTCGGGCGGTGACTACTGGTTCATCTACAAGGACGTGCTGTACATCGACCTGAACAGCAACAGCTACGCCACCTCGCAGGGCGGCGGCGGTGACGACGCGCACATCTCGTACGTCACCGACGTCGTCAACAAGCACGGAGCGGATGCCAAGTACACGGTGCTCGTGTACCACCACGCGATCTACTCGCCGGCGGATCACGCGAAGGACTCCGACAACAAGGTCCGTCGCACCGACTTCCCCACCGCCTTCTCGAAGCTCGGCGTCGATCTGGTGCTCCAGGGCCACGACCACAGCTACTCGCGCTCGTACGAGATCAAGAACGGCGCCAAGGCGAACGCCGACGAGAAGCCCGGTCAGGACGAGGTCTTCGAGGGCCCCGGCGGCGTCGTGTACGTCACCGCCAACTCGGCATCCGGCTCTAAGTACTACGACATCACCACGCCCGACAGCAGCGGCACCAGCGGAGCCGGGAACGGCGCCGACCCGCTGAACCCGGCGAACTACTGGTACAACTCGGTGCAGAACCAGGAGCACGTGCGCACGTACGTCAAGGTGCAGGTGAAGAAGGATCAGTTGATCGTTCAGAACATCCGATCGGGCAACTGCCAGGCGCCCAACGCGGCCGTCGAGAAGGGCAACGTCCTCTGGTGCGGGCCGGAGAACGGCACGAAGCCGGCCGAGGCCGTCGGCTCCATCCAGGACGAGGTCACCATCCACCCCAACCACGGCGACGGACAGGACATCCAGGTCGACGTGCCCACCAGCGCCCCCGGTGAGTTCGGGTGGACGATCAACGGTCACAACGGCCTGGTCGACATGGGCACCGCGCAGGAGAAGAACCTGCAGTACTTCGAGGCCACCGGTCAGATCAACCCGATCACGGTCACCGACACCCGCGCGAGCAAGTCGCCGTGGTCGGTCTCGGCGTCGGTGGGCGACTTCGTCGACGACGGCAAGACGTTCAAGGGCTCGTTCCTCGGTTGGGCACCGAAGGTCGTCACCCCGGGTGCCGGAGCCGTCGCGGGCGCCGCGGTGAACTCCGGGTACGACGGCGGCGATGGTCTGTCGGTCTCGCGTCTGCTCGGCGCGGCCCCCACCGGTCACGACCGCAGCGCCGGAGTCGTCGGCGCCGACCTCGACCTGAAGATCCCCAACACCATCGACAAGGGAAGCTACCGCGCGACCCTGACCCTCACCGCCCTGGCCGGCTGACCACGGCGAACAGCACCGGCGGGGAGCTCGTCTCCCCGCCGGTGACCCTCTCGAAGGATCCCCCCATGACTCGACTGCCCTCCCTCCCGCGGGTCGCCGCTCTCGCCCTCGCCACCGCTCTGGTCGCCGGGGGCGCATGGAGTGCCGCGCCCGCCCTGGCCGCGACCGACGACGTGACCTGGACCGTGCGGACCGCCTCGAACGCGCTCGGCGCCGATCGCACGAACTACAGCTACGCGCTGAACCCCGGCGCCCACCTCGACGACGCCCTCGTGGTCGCGAACCGCGGCGCCGAGGCCGTCGAGCTCGACGTGTACGCCGCCGACGGCTACACGACCTCGACCGGCGCACTCGATCTGCGCGTCGCCGGCGAGCAGTCGGTGGGCGTGGGGGCGTGGGTCACCGTGCCGCAGCCTCATGTGACTGTCCCGGCCGGGCAGACGGTCGAGGTGGCGTTCGCGGTCGACGTGCCCCAGAACGCCACCCCGGGCGACTATGCGGGCGGGGTCGTCACCTCGCTCACGGTCGCCGACGCCTCCGCGAACGTCAACGTCGATCGTCGCCTCGGCATCCGCACCGGCATTCGCGTCGGGGGAGACCTCGCCCCCGCGCTCACCGTCGACGACCTGCGCGTCGCGTGGGACGGCGGTTTCGTGCCCTTCCTCTTCGGTGATGCCACCGTGCACTACCGCCTGCACAACACCGGCAACGTTTCGCTCGCGGCCGACGAGACCGACGCGGTCGCGGGTCCGTTCGGGTTCGCGCGTCTCGACGCCGCGCCGGGGGATGCCGCCCCCACCCTGCTGCCCGGCGAGAGCTGGGAGCGCGACGTGCGGGTTCCCGCGGTGGCCGCGATGGGGGTGTTGATCGCGTCGGTGTCGGCGACCCCGGTCGTGACGGATGCCGCGGGCTCCATCTCGACCCTCGATCCGATCGAGGTGTCGACGTTCGGGTGGGCGGTTCCGTGGCCGCTGCTGCTCCTGATCGCGCTGATCGTCGCGGGGGCGGTCTTCGGTCCCCGTCTGCTGCGCGAGCGCCGTCGCCGGGCCCAGCAGGCCGAGGACGAGCGCGTGGCCGCCGCCGTCGAGCGCACGCTGGCCGAGAAGGAGCGCCAGCTCGTCGAGTGACCGGCAGGTCACCGGCCTCGTCAGGGGGATCGACGTCGGTGACCCGCCGGAGCGTCAGTTGTACCCGAGGATCACGACCGATTCGAGATCGACGTCCACAGACGCGAGGGCGGGGTGGTCGGAACCGTCTGCTTCACTCACCCGGCGATTCTGCCGCCGCCCCGGGGGTGGGGCCAGGGTTCCTCACGGAACGCACACGAGAACGATCCGCCTCCCGCCCGCTGAAGGCGGATGCCAGCACCTCGACGACCCCGTCGAGCGCCCGCGCGTCGTGACTGCTCAACCACCACTCGACCAGTCCGTCCACGCTCGCGCGCAGGGCGGCGGCGACGACCGGGATCGGGGTCTCGAGCGTCCGCCCCGTCGCCGTCGACCAGCGCTCGATGCTGTCCGAGATGGCTCGAATGCTCGCCTCGATCTCGCTCTGCGCGGCGGTCCGCAGGTCGGGATGAGAGCGGGCGGATGCCGTCAGCTCGCTCACGACGCGGTACTCGCTCTCGTGCCGGCGCAGGTCGCGCGCGAGTCCGTGCAGCGCGAGGCGCACGGCCGCGCCGAAGTCGTCGAGGGCGAGATCGTCGGCCCACACGGCCTCGAGGGTGCGCCGCGAAGCGCGGTGGAGCACGGCCTCGACGAGGGCGGTCTTGGACCCGAAGGCGTAGGTCACCACGCGATGCGCGACGCCGGCGCGCTCGGCGACGCGGCGCAGGCTCAGTGCCGACGCGCCCGCATCGGCCACGACGGCGAGTGCGGCGTCGAGCAGGCGTTCGCGGCGCTCTTCGAGGGGGAGATAGTCACGGGTGGGGGCCTCGGCGTTCACGGCGTTCTCCAAGCGATCGGGGCGGTCGAGTCTCGCATACTGAATATATCCACACGGACCAATTGGAGGATGAGATGACCGACCTGCACATCACCCCCGCTCGAGAGGCCGACCTCCCCGCCGCCGCGAGCGTGCTCGCCGAGGCCTTCCGCGACGATCCCGTGATGGCCGCGATCCTTCCCGGTGGTCGCCGCATCGAGCGGCTCACGACCCTGTTCACCGCGCTCCTGCGCGGCGCCGCCTTCGAGACCGGGAGCGTCGACCTCGCTCGTCACGCCGACGGGGGCGAGATCCTCGGGGTGGCCGCGTGGGAGGGGCCCGGCGCGGCATCCCTCCCCTGGCGCCAGCTCCCCGGCTACCTGTCGGCCCTCGGCGTCGCCGGCATCGTCCGGGCGGGGGCCCTGTCGTCGCGGCTGGCGCGTCACCGCCCGCGGTCGCCGCACTGGTACCTCGCCCAGATCGGCGTCTCGCCCGCCGCGCGCGGACTCGGTGTGGGCGGTGCTCTCCTGCGCTCCCGCCTCGAGACGCTCGACGTCACGCGCACGACCGCCTACCTCGAGTCGTCGACCCCCGACAACCGACGCCTCTACGGCCGCCTCGGTTTCGAAGAGATCGCGCCGATCCAGGGAATCCGCGGGGCCTCGCCGATGGCCATGCTCCGACCGCCCGCACCCGCTCGGCACGCGGTGCCCGCCCGTGAGGCGTGAGCAGGGCGTCGCGGGCAGGCATCTCGACGTCGAGCGTCCACAAAGTCCGCTCAGGCGCCGAGGAATAGACTGAGAGACATCGACACCGTCTCTCCGGGACCCTCCGTGACCACTCCTTCTTCCGAGCGCGCCTTCGACGTTCGCCACGTGCAGCTCGCGCGCGCCCTTTTCGCCGCGCTGGCCGCCGTCATGGTCACCTTCTCGTCCGACCACTCCGCCCCCCTCGGCCTGGGGGTGTTCAGCGGCTTCGCGCTCGCGACCGGGCTCGTCTTCGCCCTGTCGGTGTGGCTCGTCCACCCGCGCGGCCAGCGCCTGATCCCGGCGCTCCTCGCGATCGTCTCGATCGTCGCGGGCATGGTCGCCAGCGTCGGCGCCTGGCGCACGACCGGCGTCTTCTTCGGCGTCGTGATCGCGTGGGCGCTCGTCTCGGGCGCGATCGAGCTGATCGGCGCCCTGCGCCAGCGCACGACGGTCGGGTCCGCGGGTGCGCGCGACGGCGTGCTCATCGGCATCCTGGGTCTCCTCCTCGGGGTCGTGCTGCTGCTCCCGATCCAGCAGTACGCACTCGACTACAGCATCGCCGGGGCGGGTTCGTTCACGCTGACCGGCATCACCATCGCCGTGGGACTCTTCGGCGGGTACGCGGCGGTCGTCGCCGTGTTCCTCGCGATCGCGGGGTTCTCTCCGCGCCGCACCGAGCCCGTTCCGGCCGTACCCTCCGAGGAGGCCGCGTCATGACCGACAAGCCCACCACCCGCCGCGACCTCATGAAGCCCGTGCAGCTTCTCGGTCTGGCTTTCATCGCCGCCCTGTTCGCCGGGTTCGTCACGCTCATGTCGATGGGCTTCTTCCAGACGCGGCCCGCCGATCAGATCCAGCGCGCGCTGATCGTGGGCCTGGTCGCCGCGGGAGCGACGTTCATCATCACCCTCGTCTCGCTGGCGCTGCTGCTGCTGGCCGTCGACCCCTCCAAGGTCACCGCGACGGTCGACCGTCCGCTGCTTCTTCCGAAGAACGCTCCGGATGCCGAGTCCCCCGAGGCCGCGGCCACGCCCGAGTCTCCGCGCGCCGACGACGGCCCCGCCGAGCCCCGCGCCTGACGCGCCGCCTGAGCCCCGGGGCTACCGGCGCGGGTCGATCATCGTCATCCCCGCGGGCGACGCCGAGTCCATCGTCGGGAGCAGGTCGGCCGCCTCGGCGAGTCCCACCACGCGCTCGATCAGCTCCTGCGGGCGCAGGGCGCCGCTCTCGATGAGCGAGAGCATCTCGGGATAGTCCACCGCGGCCATGCCGTGGCTGCCGAGGAGGTCGAGCTCCCACGCGATCACGCGGGCCATGGGCATCGAGGTCATGCCGTCGGCGGTCGGGAGCAGCCCGATCTGGACGTGCCGCCCGCGTCGACGCAGGCTCAGCACGGCGTCGCGCGCCGTCTGAGCGCTGCCGACCGCGTCGACCGAGACATGGCTGCCACCCCCGGTGATCTCGTGCACGGCCGCGGCGATATCGGACCCGTCGGCGACCAGCGTGTTCTCGGCTCCGAGCCGCTTCGCCGCCTCGAGGGCCGCCGGGGTGCGGTCGACCGCGATGACGCGCGCGCCCAGGGCGGCGCCGATCATCACGGCGCTGAGGCCCACCCCGCCCGCGCCGACGACGGTGATCCACTCGCCCGCCTGCACGCGCGCCCGCCCCGTGAGTGCGCGGTAGGCGGTGGCGAAGCGGCAGCCGAGGGCGGCCGCAGCCTCGAACGAGACGTCGTCGGGAATGCGCACGACGTTCGTGTCGGCCGCGCGCAGCACGACGTGCTCGGCGAAGCTCCCCCACTGGGTGAAGCCCGGCTGCTGCTGGTCGGGGCAGACCTGTGCGTTGCCGCCGAGGCACCACTCGCAGGCCCCGCACCCCATGACGAAGGGCACCGTCACCCGGTCGCCGACGCTCCAGCGCTGCACGCCCGCGCCGACCTCGACGATCACGCCCGCCAGCTCGTGCCCCGGAACGTGCGGGAGCGAGACGTCATCGTGCCCGACCCAGGCGTGCCAATCGCTTTTGCACAGTCCCGTCGCGTGCACCTCGACGACGACCCCGCCGGTGGGGGCGCTGGGGGCCTCGACGTCGCGCACCTCGAGGGGTTCGGCCAGGGCATCCATGATCATCGCGCGCATGGCATCCATTCTCCCGCCCCGCGTGCGCGGCCCGCGCCTCGCCCGCCCGTCGGGTGTCCAGAACACGCGGACGTTCTCAGATTCCGTCCGGGTGTTCTGGACACTCACGTCGCGTGAGCGGGGGCCTCAGGCGTGCCGGCGGCGGAGCAGAAGGAGCAGGCCCGCGCCGAGACCCCCGAGGAGCAGAGCCAGGATGCCGATGGCCCTGGGCATCTCGGAGCCGGTGGCGGCCAGACCGCCGGCGGCCGTTCCGCTGCCCGAGCCCCCGGTCCCGCCGACCGTTCCTGCGGAAGAACCGCCGGCGCCCGTTCCGGAGCCCTCGCCCCCTCCCGCGCCATCCCCCGGCGCGGCCCCCGCCACGACCGTGACGGTCGCGGACTGCGTCTGCTCGACGTTGCCGGCCACGTCGGTCGAGCGGAACTGAACGAGGTGGTCGCCGGCGCCGGTGAGCGTCACGCTCGAGCCCGCGGTCCACGTCGTCCCGTCGTCGAGCGAGTACTGGGTCAGGGCGACGCCCGAGGTGGCATCCGTCGCCTGGAACACCACCGTCGCCTCGGCGGGCGCCAGGGCCTGGAACACCGCGGCCGGCCGCGGAAGGCGCAGCAGCATCGAGGGCTTCGCGGTCGAGGCCTCGGTGGTCGGAGCGGCCGTGTCGATGCGGATGGGCAGAGATCCGGCGACCTCGGGCACCTCGGTGCCGTTCCACAGGGCGCGGTAGTCGACGGTGTGGTCGCCGTCGGTGCTGACCGTGACGTCGAGGGCATCGCTCCACGCTCCACCGTCCACGCGATGCTGCACGACGACGTCGCTGCTGTTGCCGTCGTGGGAGAGCGAGACCGACACGGGAGCGGCGGTGTACCAGCCCGACGCGTTCGGGGCCGTCTTCGCGATCGGGTCGATGCGCGCGATGCCGCCGGCGTCGGGCACGAAGATCTCGGGGATCTTCAGGTACGACCCGGGGGTCGCGAAGGTGAGGCGCAGACCCGTCGCGAGGACCCTCTGGAACGACAGCGTCGTCTCGACGCCGTTCGTCACCGCGGGGGCGCCACCCGTGAGGGGCAGCGGCTTCCACTGATTGTCGCGGTCATCCCGGTACTCGAGCGAGACGTTCGCGATGGACCCCTCAAGGTTCGTGAAGCGCACCTCGTTCAGGCGGTGGATCTCGAACGTCTCCATCGTGAACGTCGCGGAGTCCTTGTAGCCCGCGTCGGTCCAGGTCGACCACGCCGTGCCGAGGCGGCCGTCGCACGCGTTGGAGGCGGGCATCGTGGCCCACTTCGTCTGGTGGAAGGATGCCGACACCGTCGTGCCCATGGCCCGGCACACGTTGGTCCCCGACGAGTTGCCCCACACGTCGACCTCGGCGATCGACTGCCACGTGTTCGCCTCGCTCGTCAGACGCAGACGCAGGGCGCTCGTCGCGGGCACTGTCCGTGCGTCGATCACGGCGACGGGCGCCGTCGCCGAGGAGTCCTGCTCGAGCCTGGCTACGGCATCTGTGTCGACCCACGTCCCGGAGGCGTTGCGGATCTGCACCTGGATGCGAGAGGGCCACGTGGCCGTCGCGCCGTCCTTGTAGGTGTGCACGACGATCGAGTCGAAGGTGCGCTCGGCGCTCCAGTCGAACTGCAGCCAGCTGTCACGCGGGTAGCCGCTGCCGGTCCAGTCGTCCCAGCCCTTGCCGACGGCGTTGCCGTCGGTGAGTGTTCCCGCGAGGTTCGAGCGGCTCGAGACGGTGACCTCGGCCTCCGGCGCGATGTCGACGATGCCGGGCGCGACGACCTCGATCGTCCGCCGGAAGGTGCGGCCCTCGGTGAAGTCGGCGTCGGCCCGGAGGGTGCCGACGAGGGTCTGCGGCCCGAGCACCGCGGTGTCGATCGTCGACCAGGTCACGCCGACCTGCGAAACGGTTCCGTTCGCCTCGACGCCCACGGTCGCGGGCAGCGCCGGGGCCGCGCCGCGGAGAACGGTCAGGGGCACGGCGTTGGGTGTCAGCGACCAGGTCCCGTGGCCGAAGCCCTTGTCGTCCCAGTACGAGGCGTCCCATCCCTTGCCGTAGCGTGCGGGGTCTTCGGCCGCGGGGTTGTGCATCTCGAGGCGTCCGTTCTCGCCCACGGTGAGTGGGAGCCAGACGTACGTCGAGTCGGACTTGCCCTCGTTCCAGCGGTCACCCATGTAGACGAACTTGCCCGGCTCGAGCTCGAACACGTTCGTCGTCTGCGAGCCGAACGTCGAGCGACGGGCGTCGCCGACGGAGAGCAGACCGTCGCCTCCGTCGGGGATGCTGCTGTCATTCGTGTCCTCATGCTCGTCGTCCGCCTGAACCCCACGGATCCACGTGCCCATCAGGTCCTTCGTCGTGTAGTAGGTCTGCGGGTTGGGCGCCCAGCCGGTCGCGCCCGAGGTGATCACGCTGTACGTGCCGTCGCGCTCGAAGATCGCGGGCGCCTCGAGGTGGCCGCACTCCTTGACGATCTGAAAGTCCTTCCCCCGTTCGGGCGCCGCGGGGGTTTTGTCGGCGAAGACGTAGGGGTAGCGGCCGTCTTCGGAGTACTGGTGGACGTCGAGCATGTCGCGATCGGTGGTGTGGGTGACGTTCGTGTAGCTGTCGTCGAGGGCGGCGACGTAGAGGCTGTAGTTCTCCTCCGACGAGTACGAGATGTAGGCCTTGCCGTCGTCGTCCTGGAACACCGTCATGTCGCGCGCCTGACCGGGGACCGCGTACTGCGTGCAGGCCTGGTAGTCGGTGCGGTTGGGCATGCGGAAGGCACCCGTCATGCGGAACGGGCCGGCGGGCGAGTCCGACACGGCGACGGCCGCCATCGACCGAGCGTAGGTGCTGCCGCCGGGCTCGGTGCGTCCGTCGGCGTGCCACCACATGACCCACTGTCCGGTCTTGGCGTTGTGCAGCACCTTGGGGCGCTCGAAGATCGCGGTGTAATCGGACTCCCGCGTGGAGTTCAGGTGGTACGCCAGCTGGTCGATCTTCTCGGTGCGCGGCTGACCGTTCTCGTCGACCGTGTCGTACAGCTCCTCGAAGTAGGGCGTGAGCAGGTCGTCGCGCGTGGAGATGCTGCGCAGCGCATCGCCCATGTTCGTCCAGTTCATGGCATCCGTCGACCGGTACACCGCGACGCCGGGGCTGTTCCAGTAGCCGTTCGTGCGGTCTTCGCCGTACCAGTAGAAGACGGTCTGACCGTTCTCTTCGGTCGTGACGACCTGCCCGCCGTGCGCCTGGATGTGCCGCCCGTCGGTGTCGAACCACTTCGGCTGGAAGTAGTCCGCGGCGCCGAGGCCGGGGTCGGCGAGCGGCTGGAAGTTCGCGTAGGTGGTGGGCGGGTCGATCCGGGGCACGCCGTCGTTCGGATCGGTCGGTACGCCGCCCGCGGCGCTCGCCGCGAGGGGGGATGCCAGAGCCCCGGCGACCACGGCAGCGGTCACGGCCGCGAGGAGCGTGCGCGCGAAAGAGGAAGAGGGGCGTCGAAGCGTCATCGCGTCTGTTCCGATCTGCGCCGCGACGGTGCGGCGCACGACGGCCCGGGGGCCGCGGTGGGGGATGTTGACGTCAACACTATGGGGTGGCGGTGGCGGCGTCCAGGGTGAGTCCGTGCGCCCGGGTGCGCGGCGGGGCGCGAAACCGCGTCGAGTGTCCAAAACCCTCGGACGGTTTCGAACGTCGTCCGGGTGTTCTGGACACTCGACAGGGCCGGCGGCGGGCGGCCGGCGGGCTGGCGGGAGCCCCGCCTCGGCAGGGAGGGACGACCCCGCAGTGCGCTACAGCGCGTCGACCACCCGCGACGCGAGGCCCGCGTAGGCGGCGGGGGTCAGTGCGAGCAGGCGCTCCTTCGCGGCGTCGCCGATGTCGAGTCCGCGCACGAACTCCGCGAGCTCGGGTGCGCCGACGCGGCGTCCGCGCGTGAGGTCCTTCAGCAGGGCGTAGGGGTCGGTGATCTGCGAGCGACCCGCGGCGATCTCGGCGCGCACGACGGTCTGGATCGCCTCGGCGAGCACCTCCCAGTTCGCGTCGAGGTCGGCCAGCAGCACGTCTTCGGCGAGCGAGATCTCGGTCAGGCCCCGCTGCAGGTTGTCGAGCGCGAGCAGCGAGTGACCGAAGGCGACGCCGATGTTGCGCTGGGTCGTGGAGTCGGTGAGGTCGCGCTGCATGCGGCTGGTGACGAGGGTGGATGCCAGGGTGCCGAACAACCCGCCGGCGATCTCGAGGTTCGCCTCGGCGTTCTCGAAGCGGATCGGGTTGATCTTGTGCGGCATCGTCGACGAACCGGTGGCTCCCGCGACGGGGATCTGGGTGAAATAGCCCAGCGAGATGTAGGTCCAGATGTCGGTGGCGAGGTTGTGCAGGATGCCGCCGGCGTGACGCGCGCGGTCGTAGAGCTCGACCTGCCAGTCGTGCGACTCGATCTGCGTCGTGACCGGGTTGAAGCCCAGGCCCAGCGACTCGATGAACTCCCGCGTCAGCGAGGGCCAGTCGACGTCGGGCTCGGCGGCGACGTGCGCCGACCAGGTGCCGGTGGCGCCCGAGAACTTCGCGAGGTACTCCCCGGCATCCAGTTGACGGATGACGCGCTCCAGGCGCCACGCGAAGACGCCGATCTCCTTGCCCATCGTCGTGGGCGTGGCGGGCTGTCCGTGCGTGCGCGAGAGCATCGCGGCGTCGCGGTGCTGCACGGCGAGCTCGGCGAGGGCGGCCGTGACCGCGCGCAGCTTCGGCAGCCACACGCGCTCGACCGCGCGCTGCACGGTGAGGGCGTAGGCGGTGGAGTTGATGTCTTCGCTGGTGCACGCGAAGTGGGTCAGCTCGGCGAGGGCGGTGAGGCCCAGGGTGTCGAGGCGATCGCGCACGAGGTACTCGACGGCCTTGACGTCGTGGCGGGTGACCGCCTCCTTGTCCTTCAGCCACGCGATCTCGTCGGCGCCGAACTCCTCGTAGAGCGCGCGGAGCTTCGCGCGGTCGGCGTCGGAGACGGGCGAGGTGCCGAACAGCGAGCGGTCGGTCAGGGCGAGCAGCCACTCGACCTCGACCTCGACGCGGGCGCGGTTGAGACCGGCCTCCGACAGGTAGTCGCCGAGTTCTGCGACGGTGGCGAAGTACCGGCCGTCGAGGGGGCTGAGGGGCTGCGGGGGCAGAGAGGACACGGGTCTCCCGGGGGTTGCGCGAACGGGTCAGCCCGCGGAACGGATGGCGGGCTCGAGCTGTCGGAACAGGGCCCTGCTGGCGCGTTCGATCATACCGAGCACCTCGTCGAACATCGGGGCCCCGGCGTAGTACGGGTCGGGGACGTCGAGGGTCTCGGCATCCGGAAGAAAAGACTGCAGCAGGGCGATCTTGTCGGCGTCGTCGTCGTCGCGCGCCCACCCGCGCAGCACGCGCTCGTGACTGCGGTCGAGGGCGACGACGAGATCGTTGCGCTCGAAGTCGGCGTACTGGAACTGCCGGGCGCGGTGCGAGGCGCCGTCGTAGCCCAGGCGCTCGAGAGCCGCGAGGGTGCGGTGGTCGGCGCGCTCGCCGACGTGCCAGTCGCCGGTGCCGGCCGAACTCGACGCGATGTGCGCGCCGAGGCCGGAGGTCTGGGCGATGCGGCGGAACACCACGTCGGCCATCGGAGAGCGGCAGATGTTCCCGCTGCACACGAACACGACGCGGAACGGCGCGTCGGGGTTCGCGGTCATCCCCCCATCATGGCGGTGAAGCGCGCTGCGCGCATCAGCGGTGTTCGCGCTCCTCGCGCCGCGGACGCAGGATGCCGCCCAGGACGGCGTTGATGATGCCGATGAGCAGCGCGGCCACGACCGTCAACCAGAACTCGCCGGTGCGCAGGCCCCAGTCCCCGTTCTCGGTGATGACCCCCGTGAACCACAGCAGGAAACCGTTGATGATCAGCGAGATGAGCCCGAGCGTGAGGATGTAGAGCGGGATCGCGACGATCTTGACCACGGTCCCGATGATCGTGTTGACCAGCGCGAAGACGAGCCCGACCACGAGCAGCGTGAGCAGGACCTGAAACCACTCGCCAGGAGCGAAGGGGATGAGCCGCACCTGCAGGGCGGGCAGCAGAGTGACGATCCAGATGGCGAAGGCGTTGACGGCGACGCGGACGACGAAACGCATGCCCCCATCGTGGCACGCATGTTCCGCCGGATGAGGGGCTCGGTGAGCGGAATCGGATCCGCGCACCGGATTCGGGATGCCGAGGACTCCCCGATCCGAACGCGTTGCGCCGGTCCGCATCCGCTGCGCCGGCCCGATTCTGTGCCGGGGGCGGGGGCGGGTGCGGGTCGGGACCGGGCGAGCGAGAAAGGCCGTCCCGAAGGGGGACTGACGCGCGCGGCGGCCCCCGGTTAGGCTCGCGGGGTGAGTGAAGAGCCGGTCCTGCCCCGTATCCGCCCCGAGATCGCCGCTCTGCCCGCGTACCGGCAGGGACGCCAGGCCAGCCCCGACGCCTTCAAGCTCTCGAGCAACGAGAACCCCTTCGAGCCGCTCCCCGGCGTCCTCGATGCGGTCGTCGCCGCGGGAGCCTTCAACAGATACCCGGATGCCACGGCCGCCCGCCTGCGCGAGCGCCTGGCCGCGCGGTACGGCGTCTCGCCCGACGAGGTGCACGTCGGCGCGGGCAGCGTCTCGGTGCTGGCGCAGCTCCTGCTGGCGACCTCGGGCCCCGGCGACGAGGTCGTCTACGCGTGGCGCTCGTTCGAGGCCTACCCCTCGCTCGTCGCGGTCGCGGGCGCGAAGAGCGTGCAGGTGCCGTTGACCACCGACTCACGTCACGACCTCCCCGCGATGGCCGCCGCCGCGACCGAGCGCACGCGCCTGGTGATCGTGTGCAGCCCCAACAACCCCACCGGGCCGACCGTCGGGTACGACGAGTTCGCCGCGTTCGTCGACGCCGTGCCGCGCGACGTGCTCATCGTCCTCGACGAGGCGTACGCCGAGTTCGTCACCGACCCCGCGTCGGTCGAGGGAAGCCGGGTGCGCGCCGTGCTCGGCCGCCCGAACGTCGTCGTCCTGCGCACCTTCTCGAAGGCCTACGGGCTCGCGGGTCTGCGCATCGGCTACGCGATCGGTCACACCGGGGTGCTCGACGCCGCTCGCAGCACCGCCATCCCGCTGTCGGTCACGGCGGCCGGGGAGTCCGCGGCGATCGCGAGCCTCGATGCCGAGAGCGAGCTGCTGCACCGCGTGAAGGTCATCGCCGAGCGCCGCGACCGCCTCGTCGACCGCATCCGTGAGGCCGGATGGGACGTCCCCGACGCCCAGGGCAACTTCGTGTGGCTCGCCGCGGGCGATCGCACGGTCGAGGTCGCCACCGCTTTCGAAGAGGCCGGGCTCATCGTGCGTCCGTTCCCGGGCGACGGCATCCGCATCTCGATCGGCGAAGAGGAGTCGCTCGACCGCGTGGTCGAGGTCGCCGCGGCCACCGCCCCGCACTGATCCACGACCGCGCCTTTGTCGACAACGAACGCCGAATCCTGGCATCCGTTGTGCACCTCATGCGGTCTCGCGCATGGGTCGCGCGTTAGCGTGGGTTCATGACCCCGCTCGACGACCCCGCTCTCGTGCGCGTTCTGGCAGCCGACGGCACGCTGGCCCCCACGCCCGCCGCCGAGCGCTACCTGCCGCTCATCGACGCCCTCACCGACGCCGAGCTCGAGACCTTCTACCGCGACATGGTCTCGATCCGCGCGTTCGACGTGCAGGCCACCAACCTTCAGCGCCAGGGCCAACTGGCCCTGTGGCCGCCGTCCTTCGGGCAGGAGGCCGCGCAGGTCGGCTCGGCCCGGGCGGCGCGCGCGCAGGACCACATCTTCCCCTCGTACCGGGAGCACGTGGTCACCCGCATCCGCGGCGTCGACCCGCTCGACATCATCCGTCTCATGCGCGGACTCACGCACGGCGGGTGGGACCCGACCGACCCGAAGAACGGCAACACGCACATCTACACGCTCGTACTCGGCGCGCAGACGCTGCACGCCACGGGCCTGGCGATGGGCCTGGTGTTCGACGGCAAGAGCGGCAGCGGCGACCCCGAGCGCGACGAGGCCGTGATCGTCTACTACGGCGACGGCGCCTCGAGCCAGGGCGACGTGCACGAGGCGATGGTCTTCGCCGCGAGCTTCCAGACCCCCGAGGTGTTCTTCCTCCAGAACAACCAGTGGGCCATCTCGGTGCCCGTCGCGACGCAGTCGCGCTCGCCGCTGTACAAGCGCGGGGAGGGCTACGGCATCCCGAGCCTCCAGGTCGACGGCAACGACGTCCTCGCCAGCTACGCCGTGTCGAAGACGGCGCTCGACGAGGCTCGCGCCGGCGGTGGCCCGCGCGCGATCGAGGCGATGACGTACCGCATGGGTGCGCACACCACGAGCGACGACCCCACGAAGTACCGCACCTCCGACGAGGAGCAGTCGTGGGGCCGGCGCGACCCGATCGCCCGCATGCGCGCGTTCCTCGAGGCCCGCGGGGCGTCGCAGCAGTTCTTCGACGACGCGGATGCCGAGGGTCGCGCGCTCGCCGATGACATACGCGTGCGCACGAACGAGCTCGGCTCGATCCCGCGGGCGCACATGTTCGAGAGCGTCTATTCCGAGGCGCACGCGCTGATCACCGAGGAGCAGCGCTGGCTCGACGACTACGAGGCGTCGATGGAAGGGGGCGCGCAGTGACCGAGAACCTCCCGATCAGCCGCGCGCTGAACGCGGGCCTGCGTCGCGCGCTCGAGACGAACGACCGCGTCCTGCTCATGGGCGAGGACATCGGCCCGCTCGGCGGCGTCTTCCGCGTGACCGAGGGCCTGCAGAAGGACTTCGGCCCGCGCCGCGTCATCGACTCGCCCCTGGCCGAGTCCGGAATCGTCGGCACGGCGATCGGCCTCGCGATGGGCGGGTTCCGCCCCGTGCTCGAGATCCAGTTCGACGGCTTCGTCTTCCCGGCCTTCGACCAGATCACCTCGCAGCTGGCGAAGATCACGAACCGCCACGAGGGCGCGGTGCGCATGCCCGTCGTCATCCGCATCCCCTACGGCGGACACATCGGCGCGGTCGAGCACCACCAGGAGAGCCCCGAGGCGTACTTCACGCACACCGCGGGGCTCCGCGTGGTGAGCCCCTCGAACGCGAACGACGCCTACTGGATGATCCAGCAGGCTATCGATTCGCCCGACCCGGTGGTCTTCCTCGAGCCCAAGGCCAAGTACTGGCAGAAGGGCGAGGTCGACCTCGAGACCCCCGCCCTGCCGCTGCACGCGAGCCGCATCGTGCGTCGCGGTACCGACGTGACCCTCGTCGGCCACGGCGCGATGGTCACGACCCTGCTGCAGGCCGCAGCCCTCGCCGAGAGCGAGGGCACGAGCTGCGAGGTCATCGACCTGCGCTCCCTCTCGCCGGTGGACTACGGCCCGCTGCTGGACTCGGTGCGCCGCACCGGCCGCATGGTCTACGCGCAGGAGGCGCCGGGCTTCACCTCGCTCGGCTCCGAGATCGCCGCCACCGTCATGGAGAAGGCCTTCTTCGCCCTCGAGGCGCCCGTGCTGCGGGTGTCGGGGTTCGACGCGCCCTTCCCTCCCGCGAAGCTCGAGGGCACCTACCTGCCCGATGCCGACCGCATCCTCGAGGCCGTCGACCGTTCTCTCGCGTACTGACCCGCTCTTCCTCTCCCCGCCATGAACCGCGAGACTGCAACTCGCTGACGAATCCGCGACAGGCTGTCGCCCTTTCGTCAGCGAAGTGAAGTCTCGCGAGCAAAGGACACCATCGTGACCGAGCAGACCTTCGTTCTCCCCGACGTCGGGGAGGGCCTCACCGAGGCCGAGATCGTGCAGTGGCGCGTCGCGCCGGGCGACACTGTCGCCGTCAACGACGTGATCGTCGAGATCGAGACCGCCAAGTCACTCGTCGAGCTGCCGTCGCCGTACGCGGGCACGGTCGGCGAGCTGCTGGCATCCGAGGGTTCCACGGTCGAGGTCGGCTCCCCGATCATCACGATCGGATCGGCGGATGTCGGCACCCCGGCCCCCGCAGAAGCGGTGAGCGTCCCCGAGCCCAGCGACCCCGGCGGGGCCGTGCTCGTCGGCTACGGCACGGGCGGTGCGGTGTCGTCTCGGCGTCGGAAGCCCGCCGAGCGCCCGGTGAAGGCATCCGTCGGCGTCGTCGCCAAGCCCCCGATCCGCAAGCTCGCGCGCGACCTGGGTGTCGATCTCGCGGCCGTCACGCCGAGCGGACCCGCCGGCGAGGTGACGCGCGACGACGTCGTGAAGCACGCCGAGCAGGCCAGCGTCTTCCGCAACATCGAGACGCCCGCGTGGGGTGCGGTGCGCGAGGAGACGATTCCCGTGACCTCTCCCGCGGCGCCCGCCGCCACGGCATCCGCGCCCGTCTCCGACGCCCGCGAGGAGTCGATCCCCGTCCGGGGCGTGCGCAAGGCGACCGCCAACGCGATGACCTCGAGCGCGTATTCGGCGCCGCACGTGTCGGTGTGGGTCGACGTCGACGCCTCGCGCACGATGGAGCTCGTCAAGCGGCTCAAGGCCTCGCCCGACTTCGCCGACGTGAAGATCTCGCCGCTGCTGATCATGGCGCGCGCGGTCATCTGGGCCCTGCGCCGCACGCCGATGATCAACGCGGCGTGGGTCGACACCGAGGACGGCGCGCAGATCTCGGTGCGTCACTACGTCAACCTCGGCATCGCCGCGGCGACCCCGCGCGGCCTGCTCGTGCCCAACATCAAGGATGCGCAGGCGATGAAGACGCGCGAGCTCGCCAAGGCCCTCGAGCACCTCACCCTCACCGCGCGCGAGGGCAAGACGAGCCCCGCCGATCAGACCGGCGGCACGTTCACGATCACGAACATCGGCGTCTTCGGAGTGGATGCCGGGACCCCGATCATCAACCCCGGCGAGGCCGGCATCATCGCCCTCGGCGCGATCCGCCAGAAGCCGTGGGTCGTCGACGGCGAGGTACGCCCCCGCTGGGTGACCACGGTGTCGGGCTCGTTCGATCACCGCGTGGTCGACGGCGACGGGATCTCGCGGTTCATCGCGGACGTGGCATCCGTTCTGGAAGAGCCGGCGCTGCTGCTGGACTGACGCGTCCGGCGGAGGACCCGAAGGCCCCGCACTCCTGCGCGACGAGCACGGCGCGGCCCGGTCGCCTCACGCTGGGGCGGGACGGGAAGCCGGTCCCTTCCTGCAGTGAAGTGGTCGTCGACGGGGCCGACTCCGTCAACGAGGAGCGCGGGGCGTAGGGGTCATTAGGGCAGCGACGGGTGCTTTTCGACCGGCGTCGAACGCGTCGGGATGAGAAGCGCCAGCACGAGCGCGACCGCCGCCGCCCCGATGCCCAGCAGGAACGACACCTGGAACGCCTGCGAGGTCGGCACGCGCGTCTCGCCATCGACCGTCGACAGCGTCGCGAGGACGACACCCACGATCGCTGCGGCCGTGCTCGTGCCGAGAGACCGGGCGAGGGCGTTGAGCCCGTTCGATGCGCCCGTCTCGCTCGGCGGGACCGCGCGCATGATCAGCATCGGCATGGCGGCGTAGCCGAAGCCGATACCGAAGCCGATGAGGATGTTGGCGACGACGAAGTGCCACACCTCGGTGGAGAAGAACAGGCTGAAGCCGTACGCGAGGATCAGCGAGATCGACCCGGCGACAAGCAGCACTCGGGGCCCGATCGTTCGCGCGAGCGTGCCCGAGATGGGGGAGAGCACCATCATCACGAGCCCGGAGGGCATGACCACGAGGCTCGCGGCCAGCAGCGACAGCCCGAGGCCCACACCCGTCGCGAGCGGCAGCTCGAGCATCTGCGGGTACGCGACGTTCGAGGTGAACAGGGCGAAACCCATCGCGACGGAAGCCAGGTTGGTCAGCAGCACGGGGCGCCGGGCGGCGACCCGCAGGTCGAGGAGGGGATTGTCGACGCGGAGCTCGAACCATCCCCACAGCAGCAGGACGACAACGCCGCCGATGGCGAGAGACAGCGTCAGCGGAGACGACCATCCCCAGGTGTTGCCGCGCGACACGGCGAGCAGGATGCCGATCAGACCGACCGCGAGGCCGACGGTGCCGACGTAGTCGAAGCGGCCGGCGGTGCGCAGCACGCTCACCGGCACGATCCAGAGGATCAGCGCGAACACGACCGCACCGAGGGCCCCGGCGATCCAGAACAGCCAGTGCCAGTCGGTGTTCTCGGCCACGAGCGCGCTGATCGGAAGGCCCAGCGCCCCGCCGACGCCGAGCGTCGCGCTCATGAGCGCGATGGCGCTGTCGACGCGGTTCTCGTGCAGCACGTCGCGCATGATCGAGATGCCCAGCGGGACGACGCCCACGATGGCGCCCTGCAGAGCGCGCCCGATGATCATGCCGACGATGCCGGTCGACAGCGCGGCGATGACCGAGCCGAGGATCATCACGACCAGCAGCACGAGCACGATGCGCCGTTTGCCGTACATGTCGCCGAGGCGGCCAGCGATCGGGGTGATCACGGCCGCGGCGAGCAGCGTCGAGGTCACGACCCACGCGGTGTCGTCGCGCGACGCGTTCAGCAGCTGCGGAAGCTGCGACTGGATGGGCACCACGAGGGTGAACATGAACGACGAGCACAGACCGGCGAGGGCCAGGATCGCGACGACCAGACCTTGGGGGCTGTTCCGGGACAATCTCTTACGCGCGTTTTCATCCCGTGACATCGCTGTCCAGGTTACGCCTCCGCTGTGAGCCCGCGGGTCGGTGAGGCCTGCGATCATCGCCGATGCCTCGGCATCCACCCAATCGATTACTCCGCGTGACAGCCCGTTACCGGCCGTAACGCCTCGAATTCCGATCCCGGATGCCGCGTGCTGACGTGGTCTCATGACTTCTCGCCGCACCGCACGCCTGGCCACGATCCTCAGTGCTTCCGCCGCCGCTCTGATGCTGACCCTCACCGGTTGCGCCGGGGGTGCGGCATCCGCAGGCGACTCCTCGCGCATCGTCCTCGGCGCCGACGACGGCAACGAGACGCACTGGACGGTGCTGAAGCAGAAGCTCGCGGGCGAAGGCATCGACCTCGAGGTGCGCACCATCAACGACGGCGTGCAGCTCAACCAGGGCGTGCAGGACGGCGAGCTCGACGTGAACCTCTTCCAGCACCTCATCTACCTGTCGCAGTTCAACGTCGAGAACAACGGCTCGCTCGTGCCGGTCGGCGCGACGGCGGTGTACCCGCTCGCGCTGTACTCCGAGAAGTACCAGGACGTGAAGGACCTGCCCGAGGGCGCGAAGATCGCCATCCCCAACAACCCCACCAACCTCGCCCGCGGTCTGCTCAACCTGCAGAAGGCCGGGCTGCTCACCCTGAAGGACGGCGGAACGGCGCTGTCGACCCCGGCCGACATCGAGACCTCGAAGGTCGAGCTGCTGCCCGTCGACACGAACCAGACCGTCACCGCGCTCAAGGACGGCAGCGCCCAGGCCGCGATCGTCAACAACACGCAGGCGCAGAAGGGCGGGCTCGGCGACGAGCTCATCATCTTCAAGGAAGACCTGAACAACCCGCAGCTCGCGCCCTACATCAACGCCTTCGTCACCCGCGACGACAAGAAGGACGACCCGCGCTGGGCGAAGCTCGTCGAGGCGTACCACTCGACCGAGGTCGAGGCCGCGGTCACCGAGCTCAACCAGGGCAACCTGCAGTTCAAGGCCGACTGGACGGGCGCGCAGCTGCAGGACGAGCTGACGAGCCTCGAAGACGCCCTCAAGGCTCAGAAGGGATGACCGCGGTCATCGAGCTGCGGGGCGTCACCAAGAGCTTCCGCACCGATCGCCGCACCTCCACCACCGCCGTCGACGACGTGTCGCTGACGGTACAGGAGGGGTCGATCGTGGGCGTGATCGGCTACTCGGGCGCGGGTAAGTCCACGCTCGTCCGGCTGCTGAACGGCCTCGAGCAGCCCACGTCGGGCACCGTGAAGGTGCTGGGCGTGGACGTCGGGGATGCCACGGAGGCGAAGCTCCGTGACCTCCGACGCCGCGTGGGCATGATCTTCCAGCAGTTCAACCTCTTCACCTCGCGCACGGTCGCGGCGAACGTCGCCTATCCGCTCAAGGTGGCGGGCTGGAAGAAGGCCGACCGCGACAAGCGCGTCGCTGAACTGCTCGACTTCGTCGGCATCGGCGACAAGGCGAAGCAGTACCCCCGACGCCTCTCGGGCGGGCAGAAGCAGCGCGTCGGCATCGCCCGCGCGATCGCGACCGACCCGCGCATCCTGCTCGCCGATGAGGCGACGAGCGCCCTCGACCCGCAGACCACGGCCGAGGTGCTCGACCTGCTGCGCGAGATCAACCGGCGCCTGGGCATCACGATCGTCGTCATCACGCACCAGATCTCGATCGTGCACGAGCTGTGCGATCAGGTGATCGTGATGGACGGCGGCCGCGTCGTCGACAGCGGCGACACGTACCGCGTGTTCGCGCATCCGCGCGCCGAGCTGACGAAGCGGTTCGTCGCGGCGGTGACCCAGGGCGTGCCGTCGGGTGAGGCGCTGTCGGCGCTCGCCGCGGGCGGCGGCGATCTGGTGAGCGTCGAGATCAACGAGTTCTCGAGCGAAGACGTCTCGGCGGTCTTCCACCGCCACGATGCGCGCCACTCGGTCGTGTACGGCGGGGTGACCGACGTGCTGGGCCGACAGCTCGGCACCCTCACCTACCGCGTTCACGCCGACGACCTCGACGCGGTCGTCGCGGAGCTGCGCGCGCACACCGAGGTCGCCGTGCCTGCCGCGGAGGTGCGCTCGTGAACAAGTGGGACACGCTCACGCCGGTGCTGCTGCAGTCGATCGGCGAGACCGTCTACATGGTCGCCGTCTCGCTGCTCATCTCGGGCGTCGCGGGGCTTGTCATCGGGGCGCTGCTGTACGCGACGCGCCCCGGGAATCTCTTCGCGAACCGAGCGGTCTTCGCGGTCGCGAACCTCGTGATCAACCTGATCCGACCGATCCCGTTCATCATCTTCCTCACCGCCGTGGCCCCGGTCACGCGGGCGGTGACGGGGACGACCCTGGGAACGGATGCCGCGATCGTGCCCATCACGATCATGGCCACGGTCGTGATCGCCCGCGTCGTCGAACAGAACCTCGTGGCCGTCGACCCGGGAACCGTCGAGGCGGCCCGGGCCGTGGGTGCGCGCCGCATCGGCGTGCTGTTCGGGGTCGTCATCCCCGAGGCCCTCGCCCCGCTGATCCTCGGCTACACGTTCATGTTCATCGCGGTCGTCGACATGTCGGCGATGGCGGGGTACATCGGGGGCGGCGGCCTCGGTAACTTCGCGATCATCTACGGCTACCAGCAGTTCAACCAGCAGGCGACGTGGGTGACGGTCGCGATCATCGTCGTGATCGTGCAGGCCGGTCAGCTGCTCGGAAACGCCCTGGCGCACCGCATCCTGCGCCGCTGACGCGCGGCGCTGTGGTCCGCTGACGCGCTGCGCCCTGCGCCGCGGGCACGCGCCGCGCGGCGGCCGCGCCGCCCAGCCCGCCTACCCTCGGAGGATGAGCCTGACCCGCACCCTCGCCCGCTGGCTGCTCGGTGCCGCACTCGTGTTCACCGGCACCGCGCATCTGACGTTCGCCCGCGACGCGTTCGTCGCCCAGGTGCCCTCGTGGCTTCCGCTTCCGGTCGACGTCACGGTCGTGGCATCCGGCGTCGTCGAGATCGCGCTCGGACTCGCCCTTCTCTTCCTCGGCCGCTGGCGCGTCGCCGTCGGCTGGATCGTCGCGGCCTTCTTCGTCGCGATCTTCCCCGGCAACATCGAGCAGTTCGTGCGCGGCACCGATGCCTTCGGCCTCGACACCGACCTCGCTCGCGGCATCCGTCTGCTCTTCCAGCCCGTGCTGGTCATCTGGGCGCTGTGGTCGACCGGGGCGTGGCTGGCCTGGCGCACGCGCCGGCGAGTCCCCTGAGCCGCGATCCGCAAACGCGCCCCGGCACCCCCTGTCGAGTGTCCGAAACACCCGGACGAGTCTCGGATCCGTCCGGGTGTCGTGGACACTCGACGGGGTGACGCGGAATGTTCGACCCCGCCCGGCGTGCGCACTCGGTATCGATTTCGTCTCGGCATTTCCCGTCGGCGCATCCTGCATTCGTAATCCGTCCAGGTACATTCGGCGCGGGCGGGCGACCTGCATTCCCCTGAATAGACTCGCGAGGTTGTTCACACGGGGGAAGGGGGATCCATGCGGTTCCGAGAAACGGTGGTCCGATTGAAGGCGGCGGGGGCCGCGTGACGAATGCGACACCGGGGTGGTACCCCGACACCGAGACCCCCGGTCGCCTGCGCTGGTGGGATGGCCGCCAGTGGACGAACGACTTCACCCCTCTGCCGCCCGCGCCGACCGTGACCACCGCCCCTCCGCCCGCGGCACCGGGCGAGGCGCGCCCCTGGTTCTCGCGCGTTCCGATGTGGGCCCGGGTCGTGGCCGGCCTCGTCCTGCTCGTGGTGCTGTGGCTGCTCGCCCCGTTCGTCGCCATGGTCGCCCTCGTGGTGCTCGTCACCGGGATCGTCTCGCTCGCGCGCAACACCCCGACCTGGCTGCGATTCCGCTCGCGCTCCAACGCCGCGATCTGGACGGTCGCCGCCGTCGTCGCCTTCGCGGTCGCGGGGGGCATCACGGGGGCCACCTCGCCGAAGAACGCGACTCCCGTGGCCCAGGCGGTGCCGGCCGCCACGGCTTCTCCGGTGCCGTCGCCTCGCCCTACGGCATCCGCCACCCCCTTCGCCGACGACCAGGCCGCGCTCGCCGCGTTCGCGGGGCAGGCGGGAACCGTCGTCGATGCCTCGGCGACCACCGACAAGACAGCGCTCTCGGTGCTCGACACCCTCGCTGTGAAGGGGCGCGCGCCGAAGACCGGCTACGACCGCGCCCAGTTCGGCCAGCGCTGGCTCGACGTCGACCGCAACGGATGCGACACCCGCAACGACATCCTCGGTCGCGACCTGCAGGGCGCCGTGCGCTCGGGAACCTGCCGGGTGACCAGCGGGACGCTCGCCGATCCGTACACGGGACGCAGCATCGCCTTCGTCCGCGGCCAGGGCACCTCGGAACTCGTCCAGATCGACCACGTGGTCGCGCTGTCCGACGCGTGGCAGAAGGGCGCCCAGCAGCTCACCGCCGACCAGCGCGCGAGCTTCGCGAACGACCCCCTCAACCTGCTCGCCGTCGACGGCGCGGCCAACGCGCAGAAGGGAGACGGTGATGCCGCCACGTGGCTCCCGGCGCAGAAGTCGTACCGCTGCACCTACGTCGCAGCGCAGATCGCCGTGAAAGCCACCTACGGACTGTGGGTGACCGAGGCTGAGCGCGATGCGATGAAGCGCGTGCTCGAGGCATGCCCCGATCAGCCGGTGCCCACCTCGGCCTTCGCCGCCCCGGCGCCCGCCCCGGACGTGGCGCCCGAGCCGGTCGTCGCGCCTGTCGTCGAGCCCGAGCCGGCGCCGGCGCAGCCTGAGCCCGCCCCCGCCGAGCCCGCTCCGGCGCCGGCGCCGCCCGCGGAGGACGCCTACTATGCCAACTGCGACGCCGTTCGCGCGGCCGGCAAGGCACCGCTCTATCGGGATCAGCCGGGTTACCGGTCGAAGCTGGACCGCGATGGCGACGGCGTGGCCTGCGAGTGATGAGCGCGCCCCTCAGCCGCTGAGCGTCCGAGACGCGCCGCTCCCTCATCGGGGGGCGGCGCGTCTCGGATAGCTGGCGGAGGGCCGGATGCCAGAGCCCCGGGCCTGCGCGTTCGTCCGGGCCGGGCAAGACCGGCAGGCCGCGTCGGGTTCTGCGGGCTAGCGCGGGGGTTCAGAGGTCGCGGCGGCTGCGCGGGGGGAGGCGTCGGCCTCGTTCGGGGCCGCGCCGTCTTCGCGGATGGGCGTCGGAAACACGCGGAACCCGCGCGAGATGACGGCCAGGTAGATCACGCCGATCACGAGCCAGCCGAGGCCGAGCAGCTTCGCCGGGGTGTCGATGCCCGCCCAGAGCACCACGTTGATGACGACTCCGATGGCGGGGAGCAGGAGGTAACGGGCGACGTCCCATCCCGCGCGCCGGCGCTCGCGGATGAAGTAGTGGCTGATGACGGCGACATTGACCATGATGAATCCGGTGATCGCGCCGAAACTCGTGAGGGAGGCGGCGCCGAACAGGTCATCGGCGTAGAAGATCGCCGTGAGCGCGATGGCCGACGTGATGAGGATGTTGGTGACCGGCGTCCCGAAACGACGCGAGAGTCGGCCGAACACGGGCTGCGGCAGGAGGCGGTCCCGGCCCATCGTGTACAGCAGGCGGGAGACGGCGGCGATGGCCGCCATCGCCGCGAGGATCGTCGCCGACTGATCCGTGGCGAAGAAGACCAGGCCGAGGGCGTCGCCCCCGAGGCGCTGGAGGAGCTCGAAGATGCCGGTGTCGGGGTCGGCGAGGTCGATGTACGCCGTCGGCCACGCGAGCTGCAGGAAATACGAGATGATCGCGAAGGCGACGCCGGCGCCGAGGCACACGATGAGGACGGCGCGAGGCACGTTCGTGCGTGGCTGCTCCGCCTCTTCGGCGAGGGTGGACACCGCGTCGAAGCCCAGAAACGACACCGCCAGGATCGACGCGGCCCAGAGCACACCGCCGCCGTCGAAGCGGGTGACGTCGATGATGGCCTGGGGCACGAACAACCCGCCCGCGCCGTCACGGTTGACGACGAAGACGACGATGAGGCCCACGAGGAAGAGGCAGAACAGAATCTGCAGGCTCACCACGACCACGTTGAGCCGGCCTGAGACCCGTGCCCCGACGATGTTGATCGTCGCCCCGAACGCCGCCGCCGCCACGACCCAGACCCACACGGGCACATCCGGCACGTATTCGTTCATGTACACCGCGAACAGCAGGTAGCAGATCATCGGCAGCAGCAGGTAGTCGAGCAGCAACACCCACCCGGTGCCGAAGCCGAGCCACCGGTTCACCGAGCGCTGCACATAGGTGTACGCCGAGCCGGCGATCGGGTAGGCCTTCACCATCTGCGCGTACGAGAACGCGGTGAAGAACATCGCCGTCATCGTCACCAGATACGCCAGCGCCATCATGCCGCCGGTCGCGGAGGTCGCGATGCCGTAGTAGTTGAAGACCACCGTGGGCGCCAGGTACGCCAGGCCGAAGGCGACGAGGTGCCGCAGCTTGAGATTGCGGCGGAACGAGCCGCCGGTGGCGGGGGACTCCGGTGCTGTCGCGTTCATGGCAGGCCCATCCCCGCCTCACCACTGACGACGGAATCGTGACGACAAAATAGATTTACAGTGCTGTAAAGCTAAAGGCCGCGCATGATGGTGTCAAGGAATTCAGTGAGGAGCATCTCGTGGGACGCATCGACATCGGCGACCAGCGTCGGCCGCAGATCATCGCCGCGGCCAAGCGCGTGATCTCCCGCCACGGCATCGACGGGGCGACGCAGGAGCGGATCGCCGAGGAGGCGGGCATGACCCGTCCCCACATCCGGCACTACCTGGGCAATCGCGAGGAGCTGCTCGACGCGGTGTGGGCGGCGACCGTCGGCGAGTACGTGCGCTCGGTCGAGGAGGTCACCGCGGTCTCGGGCTCGCACGCCGAGATCGCTCAATCGTTCGATCGTCTACTGGAGCTGTCGTTCGTCTACGAAGAAGACGATGCGGTCATCCTCGCCTACCTCCACAAGGCCCGCGAGGACGAGCGCGTGCGATCCCGCACTCACGAGACCTACGCCTACGTCGAGCAGTGCATCGCCCGCCTCCTCCGCGCGGCGTCGCCGGAGGCGACCATCGAGCAGATCGCCTCGCGGGCGCACGCTCTGATGGCCCTGTCGATGGGCGCGATCATGCTGGACCTGCTCAACCCGTCGGAGCCGCGCGCCGATCGACTGATCGCGACCGCCGCCGCGCTCCTGCCCGCCGACGAGGTCGCTTCCGCCGGGCGATAAGACTCCTCAGAGAGCGCCGGCGACCACCCGGCCCTCGAACATCACGGCGACCGGGTGCACCCGGGACAGCTGCTCGGGTGGGACCGCGAACGGGTCGTCACTGAGCACGACGAGCGAGGCGTCCTTGCCGACCTCGAGCGACCCCGACCTTTCCTCGCGGCGCAGCTGCACCGCCGCGTCACGCGTGTGGCCGCGGATGAGTCGCGCCACCGACAAGCGCGCCCTCTCGCTCGGCCGGACGCTACCGGGGTAGCGCGCGGGATCGAGCGGCACGTCGGGGTCGGCGCGGGTGGCCGCCACCTGCATGCCGAAGAACGGGTTGGCGCGGTGCAGCTCGTTCACCGATACGACGTCGCTCGAGAACGCCAGCGTCGCACCGCTGTCGGCGATCTCGGTGAAGTCGTACATGCGGTTCCATCGCTCGCCGAGGTAGCTGCGTCCCTCCTCGCCGAAGTAGCCGCCCGACCAGTGCGTGGTCCAGTTGACGATGACCCCGAGCGTGGCGGGCCGCGACATGTCGGCGGGGTCGATGAGCTCGCAGTGCGCGAAGGTGACGCGCATGTTCCACGCCTCGCCCTGCTCGCGGCACAGGGCCTGCGCGTGCTCGACGGCGTCGCAGGCCACCCGGAACGCACGGTCACCCACCATGTGGATGTGCAGGTCGATGACCTCGCGATTCATGGTCAGGAGGCACTGCGTGAGCTCCTCGGCATCCATCTGGATCTCTCCGAGGTCCGCGCCGCCCGGATCGTTGTCGAAGGGGGCCAGGACGGCGCTGTTGCCGCTCTCGTTGGTTCCGTCGAGGAAGAGCTTGAGGGTGCGGATGCGGATGCGATCGCTGCCGTACGTGGAGTCGAGGCGCCGGGCGGTGGCGATGGCCGCGTCGAGGTCGGCCCGGGTGCGGAAGCGCGGTGCTCCCTCGTAGCTCATCGTCAAGCGCCCGTCGCGGTCCAGGGTCGACACGGCCGCGAGCGCCTGCTCGTCTTCGATCAGCGCCTCGAAGAGCGAGGTGACGCCGTTCGCGCTCATCCGGTCGAGCACGCTCGCCATGGCGTCGGCCGAGACCGCCGGGGGGCGCCATCCGATCGCGTCGTACATGCGGTCGATGAAGTGCTCGTACGCCATCTCGAGGATGTAGCCGGTCGGCTCTCCGTCGTCGTCGCGGACGAACATCTCGAGGCCGGGCACGGGGTCGGGGGTGTCCCGGGTGACGCCAAGGAGCTCGATCATGCGGGAGTTGACCCAGTGCGCGTGATCGCTGAAGTCCTGCAGGAGGACGGGGCGGTCGGAGACGACCGCGTCGAGCATCTGCCTGGTCGGTCCGTGCTCGTCGAAGAGGGTGCTCGGGTAATACTCGAAATAGAGGAACGGGGCGTCGTGGGGCGAGTGCGTCCGCGCGTAGTCGCGGACGAAACCGAGGATCTCGTCGAGGTCGTCGGTGTCGGGGAGGGCGACGTGCCATGCGCTCCGAGCGACCATCGTGGGGTGGGTGTGCGCGTCGATGAGTCCGGGGAGCACGGTCCGGCCGGCGAGGTCGATCCGGAGCATCGAAGGGTCGGGGGAGTAGTCCTCGGCGCGGCCGACGAAGCAGATGCGTCCGTCGCGCACCGCGAGGGCATCGGCGATCGTCTCCTCCGCGTCGGCCGTGATGATCCGGGCGTTGGTCAAGAAGGCCTCCACGGCGTCCTCCATCCGCATTGATTTACAACAGTGTAAAACAATGCGGATGCCCCGTCGAGAGGCCGTCGGTCAGGAGTCGAAGCCCACGCCGAACAGGCCCGCGAGCTTCAGTAGGGGGCCGTCCTTGCCGCCGTTGCGGTCGGAGCGCGCGACGGCCCGCCGCATGGTCTGGATGAGGGGGTAGGCGATCGGTTCCGGCGGGATGGGGACCGGGAGCCGGCGCGACATCTTCAGGCGGGTGCGGGACGTGTCGCGTCCCTCGAGCAGGTCGAGCATGGTGTCGGCGCCGAAGCGCGTGGCCCCGAGGCCCAGGCCGGTGTAGCCGGCGCTGTAGGCGACGCGCCCGCCCTTCGCCGCCCCGTGGAACGCGACGAGCTGGGTCGACATGTCGATCGCCCCTCCCCAGGTGTGGGTGAAGCGGATGCCGGCGAGTTGAGGGAACGCGAGGAAGAAGTGGTCGGCGAGGCGCTCGAAGCTCTCGCGCCGCTGGTCGTGGCGCGGGCGCACCGTGCGGCCGCGGTGATAGATCGCGTCGTAGCCGCCCCACAGGATCCGGTTGTCGGCGGTCTTGCGGTAGTAGTGGAACTCCCTCGAGGAGTCGGCGACGCCGTGACGACCCGTCCAGCCGATGTCGGCCAACTGATCGTCGGTGAGCGGCTCCGTCATCAGGACGTAGTCGTACACCGGCACGGTGAACAGCCGCAGGGCGGGCAGGAGCGAGGGGAAGACGTTCGTCGCCAGCGCCACGCGATCGGCGCGGATCGCCCCCGCGGTCGTCGTGACCTCGACCCGGCCGGCGCGCGGTGCGCGCAGCCCCGTGGCCCGGGTCTTCTCGAAGATCTCGACTCCGAGGCGCTCCGCGACCGCGGCGAGACCGAACGCCAGCTTCGCCGGGTGGACGTAGGCGTGCTCCCGCTCGGTGAACAATCCGGCGCGATAGAGCGGCGAGGTGCCGTACGCGCGCAACGCCTCGCCCTCGAGGAAGACGGGGTCGCCGTCGGGCTCGGCCGCCTCACGCAGGGCGTCGACCTGGTGGGGCTCGGTGGCGACCGTGAGCATTCCGGTCTCCTCCCACTCCGCGTCGATGCCGTATCGCGTGATCGTCTCGCGCATGGCGGTGAAGTTCTCGGTGGCGAGCCGGTCGATCGTCTCGAGCTCGTCGGCGAAGTGAAGGGCCCCGTTGTCTTCGCCGTGCGTGAGGCTCGCCTCGACGAAGCCGCCGTTTCGTCCGCTCGCGGCCCAGCCGACGCGCACGGCCTCGATGAGGATGACGCGCCGCCGCGGGTCGCGCTCCTTCGCGAGGACGGCGGTCCACAAACCGCAGAACCCGCCGCCGACGACCAGCAGGTCGGTGTCGACATCCCCGTGCAGCGGGAGTCGAGGTGTCGGTGCCGGGGCGTCGTCGAGCCAGAACGGTCGCGGCGAAGCTCCCGCCAGGGACGCGCGGACGGCGGAGAGGTCGGTGCGGACTTCGTGGCCATAGGCGGTCGGGGTGCTCATCGTCGTGCTCCTGTGGTCCGGGGGTCAGGGGGAGGGCGGTGCAGCGGTGACGTACACCTTGCGCAATCGGTGAGGGATCTCCCACAGCGCGGTGGTGCCCGCCGTGAGACGGCAGACGACACCGGGAGCGAGGGGGAACGACTCCGTCGGGCGGCCGTCGACGAGCACGCTCACCGTTCCCTCGCCCTCGACGACCACGAAGACCTCGTCCGTCTCGACGTCGGTCATGGCTCCGGAGGTCATCTCCCACACGCCGATCTCGACGCCGAGGGCCGTCGTGACGGGAGTGAAGCCGGTTCGCGGCTGCCCCCGCACGATCTGCTCGTCCGCAACGGGAGCGAGATCGAGCGAGCGGTCACGCGCCTGCGTCACGGTGATGGGGGCGTCGTCACGCACTCCGATCGGCCTCGCTCCGCAGCACCTCGACCAGCACGTCGAGGCCGCGGTGGGCGTCGGCGTCGCCGATCACGGCCGGCGGCACCACGTGCACGCGGTTGTCGGCGGTGAAGCCGAGCACGCCCTTCTCGAGCATCGCGGCCTTGATCGCGCCGATGCGGGCGGGGGGCAGCGGCTCGCGCGTGGCCTGGTCGGCGACCAGTTCGACGGCCCAGAACACGCCGCGGCCGCGCACCTCGCCGACCAGCGGCGAGTCTTCGGCCAGCTGACGCAGGCGCGGGCCGATGACCTCCGCGCCGACGCGGCGGGCGTTCTCGATCACGCCCTCGTCGGCCATCGCCTGCTGGGCGGCGACGATGGATGCCGCAGCGAGCGGATGACCCGAGTACGTCAAGCCACCGGGGAAGACGCGATCGTCGAACACCGAGGCCACGGCATCCGAGATCACCACTCCGCCCACGGGGACGTACCCGGAGTTCACGCCCTTCGCGAAGGTGATGAGGTCGGGCCGCACGTCGAACGCGTCGAACGCGAACCACTCACCCGTGCGGGCGAAGCCGGCCATGACCTCGTCGAGGATCAGCAGGATGCCGTAGCGGTCGGCGATCGCGCGGACGCCCTCGAGGTATCCGGGAGGCGGAACGAGCACGCCCGCGGTGCCGGGGATCGTCTCGAACAGGAACGCCGCGATCGTGTCGGGGCCCTCGGCCTGCACGGTGCGCTCGAGGTGGCGCAGGGCGCGCTCGCTCTCCTGCTCGGGCGTCCCGGCCCAGAACTCCGACCGGTAGAGGTAGGGGCCGAACACGTGCACGTGTCCGCGCGAGTACTCGTTCGGCATGCGGCGCCAGTCGCCCGTCGCCACGATCGCCGCCCCGGTGTTGCCGTGGTACGAGCGGTAGTGCGACACGATCTTGTCGCGGCCCGTGGTCAGGCGGGCCAGGCGGATGGCGTTCTCGTTGGCATCCGCCCCGCCGTTGGTGAAGAAGACCTTCGAGAACCCCTCGGGGGCTCGCTCGAGGATGAGCTCGGCCGCGTGCGCGCGCATCTCGTTGGCGTGCGCGGGGGCGACGGTGGTCAGCTGCGCCGCCTGTTCCTGGATCGCGGCGACGACCCGCGGATGCTGATGCCCGATGTTGACGTTCACGAGCATGCTCGAGAAGTCGAGGTAGCGCCGGCCGTCGGCGTCCCACACCTCGACGCCCGAGCCGCCCGCGAGAGGGAGCGGGGCCAAGGTGCGCTGGGCCGACCACGAGTGGAAGACGCTCGCGCGGTCGCGGTCGCTGATCTCGGCGTTGAGGGTCGTGGTGAGGGGAGTCGACATGCCACCAGTGTGGGCGCGCCGCGCGACACCCGGGAGCGCCGATCTGTCGGTAATCTCGACGGAAGATCGACAGTTTGGCCCGCCATGCCCGCGACCCTCCGCACCCTCCTCGACGACCGGTCCTTTCCGCTGCGCGTGCTGACCCGACCCGACGACGAGGCGCTCGATCGCCCGCTGTCGTGGGTGCACAGCTCCGACCTGCTCGATCCGACCCCGTACCTCGAGGCGGGCAACCTGCTTCTCACTAACGGGGCGCAGTTCTCTGCGGATCCGGATGCCGCCGAGGCGCGGGCCTATTGCGGACGCCTGCGCGCGCTCGGGGTGGCGGGTCTCGGGTTCGCGACCGACATCATCCACGACCGCGTGCCCGGGGTCGTGGTGCGCGCCGGCGAGGCCGCGGGCCTGCCGATCGTCGAGATCGCCGATCGCGCGCCCTTCATCCGGATCATCCGCTTCGTCGCCGACATCATCGCCGCGGACGGCGCTGCGCGCCTGTCGTGGCTGCTCGACGCCCAGCGCGCGGTGGCGCGTGCCGCGGTGCGCGACGACGGACTGCGCGAGATCCTCTCCACGCTCTCGCGCCTGCTCGACGCGTGGGTCGAGCTGTACGACGCGGTCGGCGGTCGCCTGTCGTCTCCGGGCCTGCGCGCGGCGCCGGCCGAGGTCGAGGCCGAGGTCGGTCGCGACGTGCGGCGCCTGCTCGAACGGCGGACCGCCGCGAGCCTCATCGTGCCCTCTGCCGGTCATGCGCTGGTGCAGACGATCGGGCAGAGCGGGCGGCTGCGCGGCGTGCTCGCGGTCGGTGGGCCCGAGCCGCTCGACCTCGCGGGACGGGATCTCGTGGCCTCGGTCGTCGCGCTCGCGAGCATCGCGCTCGAGCAGCAGCACGGGCTGCAGTCCGCCCTCCGCGGCCTGCGCGCGGGGGTCATCGACCTGCTCGTGGACGGACACGGCGACACGGCGCGGCGGGTGGCCGAGTCGGCGCTCGGGGGTCTTCCCGCCGCGCCGTACCTGGTCGGGGTCGTGCGCGGGGCGGGAGCGCTTCCGGGACTGCTCGACGAGCTCGATCTCGTCTCGGGCGACCCCGCCCGCATGTTCTCGGCCGAGCGCGGCGACGACATCGTCGTGCTCGTGGCCGACGACGCGGCCCCCGCGCTCGCGACGCTCGTCGAGCGCCGGTCGCTCCGCGTCGGAACCGTCCGTCACGCGGACGACGACGACCTCGCCGAGGATCTGCGACGAGCGGCGCACGCGGCGCGCGATGCCGAGGCCGGCGCCCTTCGCGCCTACGACGAGCTCGCGGGACGCGGCCTGGTGGGGGCGCTCCGCGAACGCGGCGGCGCCGTGCTCGCCCGCTCCCTGCTGCAGCCCCTCGAGGTGCTCCCCGCCGTCGAGCGGAACCGACTGCTCGCGTCGGCGCGGGCGTGGCTCGACGCCAACGGTGCCTGGGATCCCGCGGCGCGGAGTCTCGGCATCCACCGCCACACCCTGAGGGCGCGCATCGCGCAGCTGGAGCAGGTGCTCGAGATCGACCTGTCGAGCTTCGCCGCGCGGGCCGAGCTGTGGGCGGCGCTGGAACTCGCCGGCTGACCGCTGCGTCGATCGGCTCCGGCGCCGCGGCGCGGTCCCACGGATGGCGGGTCCGGCACGTCGGTGTCGGGCGGTCGCGAGGCGGGCGCCGGGGTTCGGGTCCGCGCGACGGCACGCGCGACCGGAGCACGGGCAAGAGAACGACGGATGCCGCGACCCGAGGCTGCACAGAGCCCGGGGCCACGGCATCCGGGGCCGACGACTCAGGTGTTCTGGGGGAAGCCCAGGTTGAGGCCGCCGTGGGTGGCGGGGTCGAGCCAGCGGCTGGTGACGGCCTTCTCGCGGGTGAAGAAGTCGAAGCCGTGCACGCCGTAGGCCTTCGCGTCGCCGAAGAGGCTCTTCTTCCACCCGCCGAACGAGTGGTAGGCCACGGGCACGGGAATCGGCACGTTGATGCCGATCATGCCCACCTGCACTTCGTGCTGGAAGCGGCGGGCGGCTCCGCCGTCCTTGGTGAAGATCGCGGTGCCGTTGCCGAACTCGCCGCTGTTGATGAGAGCGAGACCCTCTTCGTACGTCTTCACGCGCACGACCGAGAGCACGGGGCCGAAGATCTCCTCGGTGTAGGCCCGCGAGGAGGTCGGCACGTCGTCGAGCAGGGTGGGGCCGAAGAAGAAGCCCTCCTCGTGCCCCTCGACCGAGAAGCCTCGGCCGTCGACGACGACGGTCGCGCCGTCGGCCTCGGCGATGTCGACGTACGACGACACCTTGTCGCGGTGGGCGCTCGAGATGAGCGGGCCCATGTCGGGCTCGTCGGCGTCCGCGCCGTTTCCGATGCGCAGCGTCGCGATGCGCTCGGTGATCTTGGCGATCAGCTCGTCGGCGACGGGGTCGACCGCCAGCACGACGGAGACGGCCATGCAGCGCTCGCCTGCGGCGCCGAAGCCGGCGTTGACGGCGGAGTCGGCCACGAGGTCGAGGTCGGCGTCGGGGAGCACCAGCATGTGGTTCTTCGCGCCGCCCAGGGCCTGCACGCGCTTGCCGTTCTTCGACGCCGTCTCGTAGATGTACTGCGCGATGGGGGTGGAGCCGACGAACGAGATCGACTGCACCTCGGGGGCTTCGAGCAGTCCGTCGACGGCGACCTTGTCGCCCTGCAGCACCGTGAAGGCGCCGGCGGGGAGGCCCGCCTCCTTCCACAGGCGTGCGAGCCAGAGCGAGGCGGAGGGGTCCTTCTCGCTCGGCTTCAGCACGACGGCGTTGCCGGCGGCCAGGGCGATGGGGAAGAACCACATCGGCACCATGGCGGGGAAGTTGAAGGGGCTGATGATGCCGACCACGCCGAGCGGCTGCTTGAGCGAGTACACGTCGACGCCGCTCGAGGCGTTCTCGCTGTAGGCGCCCTTAATGAGGTGCGGGAAGCCGGTCGCGAGCTCGACGACCTCCTGGCCGCGGGCGATCTCGCCCAACGCGTCGGAGAGCACCTTGCCGTGCTCGGCGGTGAGGATCTCGGCCAGGTCGCGCTTGCGGGCGTTCAACAGCTCGCGGAATGCGAACAGCACGCTCTGGCGCTTGGCGATCGAGAAAGCGCTCCACTCGGCGAAGCCACGCGCGGCCGAGGCGAGGGCAGCCTGGATGTCGGCCTCGTCTGCGAGGGCGACGTGCGCCTGCACCGCGCCGGTGGCGGGGTTGTACACGGGGGCGGTGCGTCCGCCCCTCGGGGCGCTCTCGGCGCCGTTGATCCAGTGCGCGATGACGGGGAGGTCGTGGTCGGTCATGGATCCCAGTAAAGAGATCCCGCCCCGGGTCCGCTGTCGACAATCGGGCGACCGCACACGCGGGGAAAGGACAAAACGGCAGGATGCCGAATCCTGAGAACCTCGTGTGCGGTGCCCACTGATTTTGAGAACGATTATCACCGACGATACGGTTTCTTTCATGACCCGTCGCATTCTCGCCCCCGTCGTCCTCGGAGCCGTGTCCGTTCTCGCGCTCGCCGGCTGCGCCGGGGGCACCGCCTCGTCCGCTTCGTCGGACTCGTCCGGAAAGGTCAAGGTCGTGGCATCCACCGATGTCTACGGCTCGATCGCCCAGGCGGTCGGTGGCGACTTCGTCGACGTGGCCTCGATCATCACCTCGCCCAGCCAGGACCCGCACGAGTACGAGGCGAGTGCGCAAGACCAGCTGACGCTCAAGAACGCCGGTCTCGTGATCGAGAACGGTGCCGGTTACGACGCATTCATGGAATCCCTCATCCAGGCCAGCGGCACGGCGGCTCCCGTGCTCACCGCCGTCGAGTACAACCACGACTACCCCGGGTCGAAGGACCACTCCGACGACGACGCGAGCCCCGCCCCGAGCGAGAGCGCCGACGACCACGCGCACGCCGAGGGCGACGGCCACGAGCACATCGAGGGCTTCAACGAGCACGTCTGGTACGACCCCCACACCATCGAGGACCTCACCGAGGCCATCGCCGACGAACTCGGCAGGATCGCGCCCGACCACGTCGCCGACTTCAACGCCAACGCCGAGGCCTTCACCCAGCAGATCGCCGGGCTCGAGGACTCCCTCGACGCGATCAAGGCGAAGGATGCCGGCAAGAAGATCTTCGTGACCGAGCCGGTGCCGGTGTACCTGACCACCACCGCGGGCCTCGACAACGCGACCCCGAACGAGTTCAGCGAGGCGATCGAAGAGGGCCAGGATGTCCCGCCCGCGACCCTGCTCGAGTCGCTCCAGCTGTTGGATTCGGGGCAGATCTCCGTCATGATCGTCAACCCGCAGACCGGCGGCGCCGAGGTCACTCAGGTGCAGAACGAAGCGAAGTCCAAGAACATCCCCGTGATCGAGTTCACGGAAACGCTCCCCGAGGGACAGACTTACATCTCGTGGATGCAGAGCAACATCACGGCGCTGGCCGACGCGCTGGCGGCGTGAGCGCGACCGCACCGCTGCGCATCCGCGGAGCCGCCCTCGAAAGAGGGGGTCGGGAGCTCTGGGCCGGGCTCGACCTCGAGGTCGAGCCCGGCGAGCTCGTCGCCGTGCTCGGGCCCAGCGGCTCGGGCAAGACCACGCTGCTGCGGGCGATCCTCGGGCTCGAGCGCCTCAGCGCCGGCTCGATCGAGGCGCTCGGCGCCCCGGTGCGCCGCGCCGGCAACCGGCACATCGGCTACATCCCCCAGCAGCGCCCCCTGCCGCGCGAGACGCCCCTGCGCGGCCGCGACATCATCGGTCTCGGGGTCGACGGGCACCGCCTCGGCCTGCCCCTGTCGCGCAAGAAGGATCGCGCGCGCATCGACGACCTGCTCGAGGCCGTGGGGGCCACCGCGTTCGGCGACCGCCCCGTGGGGCTCCTCTCCGGTGGGGAGCAGCAGCGCCTGCGCGTGGGTCAAGCCCTCGCCGACGACCCCGCCCTCCTGCTCTGCGACGAGCCGCTGACGAGCCTCGACCTCGCCAATCAGCAGGCCGTCGTGCGGCTCATCGACCGTCACCGTCGCGAGCGCAACGCCGCCGTGCTGCTGGTCACCCACGACGTCAATCCCGTGCTGTCGCGCGTCGACCGCATCCTCTACATCGCCAACGGCCGTTTCACCCTCGGCACCCCCGACGAGGTGCTCACGACCGAGACTCTCTCGGCGCTGTACGGCGCCCCCGTCTTCGTCGTCCGCGCCGGCGACCAGCTCATCGTCGTCGGAGCCCCGGATGCCGAGGACGCCCACCACCATCACCACGACGAGGACGACGCATGAACTGGTCCGACGTCGGCACCGCCCTCTTCGGCGGGGTGAGCCAGTACGGCGCGATCCTCGAGCTGGTGCAGAACTCCGTCTACGCGGGTGCGGTCCTGGGCCTGGTGGGCGGCCTTATCGGCGTCTTCGTCATGCAGCGCGACATGGCCTTCGCCGTGCACGGAATCAGCGAGCTGTCGTTCGCCGGCGCCGCGGTCGCCCTGCTCATCGGCGTCGACGTCGTGTCGGGCTCGATCGTGGGCTCCCTCATCGCCGCCGCGCTGATCGGCGTGCTGGGCGCCCGCGCGCGCGATCGCAACTCGATCATCGGCGTGCTCATGCCGTTCGGCCTGGGTGTCGGCATCCTGTGCCTCTCGCTCTACAACGGGCGCAGTGCGACGCGCTTCAGCCTGTTGACGGGGCAGATCGTCTCGGTGCAGAGCGGGCAGCTCGGGTGGCTCGTGGTGATCGGCGTCGCGGTGCTCCTCGCCCTGCTGCTGATCTGGCGCCCGCTGCGCTTCGACTCCCTCGACCCGCAGTCGGCGGCCGCACGCGGGGTCCCCACCACCGCCGTGTCGCTCGCGTTCATGCTGCTGCTCGGGCTCATCGTCGCGGTCGCCGTGCACATCATCGGCGCGCTGCTGGTGATGGCGCTGTTGGTCACGCCCGCCGCGGCGGCGATGCGCGTGGCATCCGGTCCGCTCTCGGTGCCGCTGCTGGCCGCGCTGTTCGGCTTCGTCTCGGCCGTGGGCGGAGTGCTGCTCGCGGTGGCCGGAACGCTGCCGGTGAGCCCGTACATCACGACCATCTCGTTCGTGATCTACCTCGTGTGCCGCCTGGTCGGCGCCCGCCGCGATCGCACGACCCGGGCGGTCTGAGGGCGACGATGGTCCCCGGGTCGCGTGTGACCAGGGGAGATCGCCCGCGCCCAGCCGATTCACCGATCCCCTCGCTAGACTCGCCGCCATGGTCCAGCGCAACACGTGGCAGCGCGAACGCGTGCGGGAGGCTCTGTCCGGAGCCGCCGGCTTCGTCAGCGCGCAGTCGCTGCACGCGACCCTGCGCGACGAGAACACCGGCATCGGCCTCGCGACCGTCTACCGCACCCTCGCGGGTCTCGCGGCGCGCGGCGACGCCGACTCCCTGCAGAGCCCCGATGGCGAGAACCTCTTCCGCGCCTGTGAGACGCGCGGTCACCACCACCACCTGATCTGCCGTTCGTGCGGCAAGGCGGTCGAGATCGCGGCGACCGACGTCGAGGAGTGGGCGCAGCGCACCGCCGCGCAGCACGGCTTCAGCGAGGCCGAGCACGTGGTCGACATCTTCGGCATCTGCACCGACTGCGCCCACGCCCGGGCTCGTGAGCGTGGCGACGAGTAGTCGCACCACGGCACCCTCGCCGCAACGCTCGGGCGCCTCCCGCACCCTCGTCGCGCTCGGCCTGGGTGTCGTCGTGGTCACGGCGCTGTTCCTCGTCGACGCCTTCGCCCCCACCTTCTTCGCGCAACCGCTGCCCACCCGCGCGCAGGACGGACTGACGCTCGCGCTCAGCGTGCTGATCGAGTCGCTGCCGTTCGTGGTCCTCGGCGTCGTGCTGTCGATCATCGTGCAGGTCTGGGTGCCCCCGGGGGCGATCGAGAGGTGGATGCCACGCGCGCCGTGGGCGCGCCGGGCCGTCCTGTCGCTGCTGGGCATGTTCATCCCGGTCTGCGAGTGCGGCAACGTGCCGTTCGCCCGCGGCCTGCTGATGCGCGGTTTCGGGGTGAGCGACACGCTGACCTTCCTGGTGGCCGCTCCCATCGTCAATCCGATCGTCATCATCAGCACGCACGCCGCGTTCGGCTTCAGCGACGGCATCCTGGTGGCACGTCTGATCGGCGGCTACCTCGTCGCCAACCTCATCGGCTGGCTGTACAGCCGGCATCCCGATCCCGACAAGCTGCTCACCGAGCGCTTCCTCGAGACGTGCGAGATCGTGGTCCAGGAGCGCGGCGATCGCGGCCGGCGCACCCTCGCCCAGTTCGTCGTCGAGCTGCGCTCGGTCATGCCGGCGCTCATCATCGGTTCGCTCCTCGCGGGGGCCGTGCAGGTGCTCGTGCCGCGCAGCGCCCTGCTGGCGATCGGATCCGACCCCGCGCTGTCGATCGCCGCGATGATGGCGCTCGCGATCGTGGTGTCGCTGTGTTCGAATGTCGACGCGTTCTTCGCGCTGTCGTTCGCCTCGACCTTCACGCCCGGCTCGATCGTGGCCTTCCTCGTCGTGGGGCCGATCATCGACCTCAAGATGATGGCGCTGCTGCGCACGACATTCTCGTCACGGGTCCTCGTGGGCATGACGGTGGTCGTCGTGCTCTTCGCCTTCACGCTCGGAACGGTGGTGAACCTCCTTGTCTAGAACGGGTGCTCTCGCCACGCGGTGGCTCGGGGTGGGGCTGACCGCGTGCCTGTCGATCACGACGATCGCGCTGTGGGCGACCGGGCGGATGGCGTTGTACATCAACCCCGACTCGGCGTGGTTCGCCGTCGGCATGGCCTTCGTCGCGCTGATCGGCGCGATCGCGTCGTTCGCGCTGCCGCTCGGAGCCGAGGCCGATCACGGCCACGACCACGAGCACGGGCATTCGCCCGCCGCGGCCTCCGCCCGCCGCGAGGCGTTCGCACACGCCGACCATGCGCACGCCGACCCGCTCGACGAGCACGATCACGCCGCGCACGACCACCTGGCGGCCCGCCCGCGGCTGACACCCGGCGGGATCGCCGCCTTCACGGGAGGCGTGTTGGCCTCGGGTGCGGTGATCGCCGTGCTGCTCACCCCCGCGGCCTCGCTGTCGACCGAGCTGGCCGTGTCGCGCGACGTGGGTGCGCCTCCGTTGTTCGCCGGCTCCGACGTGGTGACTCTGGCCGCCTCGGGCGACACGTCGACATTCGGCATCGGCGACTGGTCGGCGGTGTTCGCGCACGCCACCAACCCCGAGACCTTCGACGGCAAGCCCGTCACCCTGACCGGGTTCATCACCCCGGCGAACGACGGCTCGACCTTCGACCTCACCCGGCTCGTGATCACGCACTGCGTGATCGATGCGCAGACCGCGCGTCTCCCCATCGCCGCGACCACCGGCACCCCCTCGACCGGCCAGTGGGTGACCGTCACCGGGACGGTGCGCTCCAGCGGAGACGGCAAGCTCGCGGTGCACGCCGACCAGGTCGCCGCGATCGACGAGCCCTCGGACCCGTATGAGTACTGAGTCCCGTCGCGGCGGCGACTCCCGCCGTTCGCGCGCCCGCCGTCGCCGCGGGCGCGGATTCGCGATCGCGTTCGCCGCCGTCCTCGTCGGGCTCGTGGTGGTCGGTGGTCTCGGCGGCGTGGTCGCGGTGGCGCAGGGGCCACGCGTCACGGACGTGCAGGTCGATCCCGCCGCGGCCGTCGCGGCATCCGGGTCGCGCGTGATCCTCACCACGACGCAGTCGCTGCAGAAGGTCGACCCCTCGCAGGTCGAGGTCGACCCGGCGACGCCGTTCACGGTCGACACCTCGGGGCGCAGTGTCGGCGTGCGCTTCACGTTGCCCTTGCGCGACGACACCGACTACCGCATCACCGTCAACGGCGTGAACGGCCTGGGCGCGGGCCCGGCCTCGACGCTCACCGAGACGTTCCGCACCCCTCCGCTGCAGGCCTACCTGATGCAGCGGGGCACTCCCGAGGGCGACACGATCTTCCGGACCGACCTGCAGGGTCAGGCGGGTCTCCCGGTGTTCGTGAACCCGCACATCGAGGACTTCCGCGCCACCGCCAACCACCTCGTCATCTCGGTGCGCGACGGCGACACCCCGCGCGTGATCGTGACCGACCCCGACGGCAAGAACCCGCGCGACATCGCCCTCCCCGGCCCCGGTTACGTGACAAACCTGCAGTCGGCCGACCGGGGGGAGCGCATCGGATTCACCTTCTCGGATGCCGACCTGAGCGCCGCGGGAGGACGCGAGAGCCGCCTGTTCACGGCGTCGGCGGCCGACGACTCCCCGCCCGTCGAGGTGGGGCTGAACGGCGGCGACGTGCGGATCGCCGACTATCGTTTCGTGCCCGACACGGACAGCATGCTGGTGCTCACCTTCGACTCCCGCCTTCTTCTGACCGACGCTCAGGGCGGCAACGCCGCGCCCCTCGGCAGCGCCGTGTCGATCGACGGCATCGCCCGCGGCTCTTCGGTCGCGGTCGTCGAGAGGCTCGAGGGCATCCGCGAGATCGATCTGACCGACGGCTCCGAGCAGGGGCTCGTCGCGCCCGTCGATCCACCGGGGATGGCGGGACGGGCGACGCCGATGCCCGGGGCGGGTGCGGGGACGATCCGTTCGTTCGCCGATATCAGCTCCGACGGGGTCTCGCGATCGACGATCGTCTCGCACGTCGGCACCGACGGCGCCGTGCGCCAGCTGCTGAGCGTGCCAGGCTCCGACACCGTTCTGCAGACCTGCGTGTCGCCGAGCGGGCGCTACGCCGCCGTGCTGGTCGCGCCGCGCGCGGTCGACAACCCCTTCGACCGCTACCAGCTGCCCCTTCCGCGGCGCCTTCTCACGCACCTCGTCGAGGTCGACACCGGCCAGGAGATCGTCGCGCTGCAGGGCTTCGACCTGTCGTGGTGCCAGGTGCCCCCGCAGTGATGCGCCCCGCGACCCGCGCCGACCTCGTCGATCTTCCGGTCGAGGTCGCTCCCCGGCTGCTGGGCGCCCTGCTCGAGACCGAGGTCGCCGGAGAACGGGTCGTCGCGCGCCTCACCGAGGTCGAGGCGTACCACGGCCTCGGCACCGGAGAGCAGCCCGATCCGGGTTCGCACGCCCGTATGGGGCCGACCGCCCGAAACGCCACGATGTGGGGTGAGCCGGGGCACCTCTACGTCTACCTGAGCCACGGCATCCATTCGTGTGTGAACGTCGTGTGCGGTCCAGAGGGCGTCGCGGGCGGAGTGCTGCTGCGCGGCGGAGAGATCGTCGAGGGGGCCGCCGTCGCCGAGCGGCGCCGGCTCGAGCGTCGCGGGGCGGTTCGGGCGTCGCGGGATCTCGCTCGCGGACCCGGACGATTCGGCGACGCGGTGGGTCTTCGGCATCCGGTCCATGACGGCATCGATGCGGTCACCGGCGCGGAGCGGGCCGGGGCTCGAGCGCGACTGCTCCTGCCCGCGGGGCCGCCGCCGGTCGTGGCGACGGGGCCGCGCGTGGGGGTCGCCGGCATCGCCGGCACCGACGCGTTCCCGTGGCGCTTCTGGATCGAGGGGGATGCCACGGTCTCGGCGTTCCGCTGGGGCCGGGGCGCGGCGGAGGCGGGTGGGGCGTGAGGTGGCCGAGCGCGTCGAAGCCCCGGCCCTCGAAAGGCTCCGGCCTCGCCTTCGACGACACGATCAGGTCAAGGCGACACGCCGTGCTAGACTGATCCCTTGTCTGCGCGCACTCCAGCACGCAGTTCGCACCCCACTTCTCGATCCCGGCCTTCCGCCGTGCTCGAACGGGGTGCAGACAAGGGATCTTGGGTGACACCGTCCGGTGTCACGGTACAGAAGGAGACAACACCATGGCAGCAGTGTGCCAGGTGACTGGAGCGGTTCCCGGCTTCGGTCACAACATCTCGCACTCGCACCGCCGGACGAAGCGCCGCTTCGACCCGAACGTGCAGAAGAAGACCTACTTCGTTCCGTCGCTGGGTCGCAACATCAAGCTCAACGTCTCGGCGAAGGGCATCAAGGTCATCGACGCGCGCGGTATCGAAGCCGTCGTCCGTGACCTGCAGGCGAAGGGCGTGAAGCTGTAATGGCGAAGAAGGCTCAGGACGTTCGTCCGATCATCAAGCTGCGTTCGACCGCCGGCACGGGGTACACCTACGTGACGCGCAAGAACCGCCGCAACAACCCCGACCGCATCGTGCTCAAGAAGTACGACCCCGTGGTCCGCAAGCACGTCGACTTCCGAGAGGAGCGCTAAGCACATGGCTAAGAAGAGCAAGATCGCGCGCAACGAGCAGCGCAAGGTCGTCGTCGAGCGCTACGCCGCGAAGCGCGCCGAGCTGAAGAAGACCCTGGTCGACCCCAACGCGACCGACGAGGCCCGCGAGGCCGCCCGCGTGGGCCTGCAGAAGCTGCCCCGCAACGCGTCGCCCGCGCGCGTGCGCAGCCGCGACGTCATCGACGGCCGTCCCCGTGGCGTCCTCACGAAGTTCGGCGTCTCGCGCGTCCGCTTCCGTGACATGGCCCACCGTGGCGAGCTGCCCGGTGTGACCAAGTCGTCCTGGTAAGCACCAGACACCGCACGAGGGGCGGGGGTTCCGAACGGAACCCCCGCCCCTCGTGCGTTACGCGACGAAGCGTCGCAGGGTCTCGGTTGCTTCCGCGCGCCCGCCGACGCCGAGCTTGAGGTAGATCGAGCGCACCTGGCTCTTGACGGTGTTGACGGACACCCCTCGGTCCCGGGCGATCTGCGGCAAGCTCGCCCGTGTCTCCAGGATCTCGGCCAGGGCTCGTTCGGTGGGGGTCAGGCCGAAGGGATCGATCTTGCGGGCGCACTGGTCCTCGTGGGGCGTCGCGCACATCTCCGCGAGGACGGCCCGAGCGAATGCGGCGGTGTTGCTGAGTTCTTGGCGCTTGTGTACGGCTGCTTCGACGAGGCTGAGGGTCTCGTCGTGGGGCAGCAGGGCAAAGGGACTGACGGTGTCGCCGGTTCGAGCCATCAGCAGCATCGCGGCGACCATGCTGTCGCGAGCCTTCGACGACGCGCCCAACCGCTCATACGCGATGGCCCGCCGCAGCAGCACGGGGGTGAGCGTTCTCAGGCAGTGCTCGCTCACGGCCGTGACGCAGCCGTCGGTTTCGGCGAGGAGCTCGCGGTCCCGGCCGAGCTGCAGCAGGTTGCCCGCTCGGTGCAGGGCGAAGCAGACGCTGTGGCCCGTGGGGCTCGCGCGCGTCGCCATCATGGTGAGGGACTCCTCGCAGTTGCCCTGGGCGGTGAGGATGTCTGCACGAAGGCAGAACAGGTAGTCGCGCACCATGTGATTGCTGCTGTGCCGGCTGCTGCCGTTGAGGAGCTCCCAGCTCGTGGCGAGACCTCCGGCGCAATCGCGGAGCAGCAACTGGCGCATGACATCGATCGCCCGCGCTGCGTATTGCCAGTACGGGTCGTCGGGCTGGGCGGACGTCATCTCGCGCACGATGAGGGCGAGCCGTTCCTTGTCCATGCGTGCGGAAGCGACCATGGCTTCCGAGAGCGGCAGCGAGAGCGGCATCTCGGCCAAGGGCCAAGCGTTCTCCGCGAAGAGGCGGCGCGCCTCGCGCACGGATCGTTCGCAGGAGACGATCTCGCCGTTGATCGCGAAACCCAGGGCCATCACGGTGTGGGCGCGGTACTCCAGGGCGGGGGAGTCGGCGAACAGCAGCGCTTCCGCGGCGTATCGGGCGCCGAGCGAACCCCGCCCGAGGGCGCAGCAGTACTCGCCGACGCTGGCGAACAACTGTGCCCGAGCACTCGACGACAACGACGCGGGACGGACGAGGCGCATGCCCTCGAAGTACCGGGTCACCAGATCGGTGTCGCCCGAGAGGACGTCGCGCCGGGCTCGCGCGACATAGACGGCCGAGAGCGCGAGAGCCGCACCGTCGGTCCACAGTGGCGGTGCGAGGAAGGCTTCTGCTTCGGCGAGCAACGCGAGGTGCCGGGCTTCCGGAACGCCGCGACCGGGTTCGAGGCGCTGGGCGATCATGACCGTGGCCGCGCGGAGGGCAGTCCGGGCGTCCGTCGTGGTCTGTGTGGCCGGCATGTGCTCTCCCTTCACCCGGCGAATCACCGATTGCTCGCGAATTCGGTTAAACAACCCTGTTAACGAATTCTCGGAGATCATACATACGCCGATAACCGGGATAGATAGTTCACCCCGGTCGGACCGTAATGGGTTGGACACCTGTCGGGACTTCATCTAAGTGGGTTTCGCTTTTCACCCGTCCCCCCGCGGGGGAGACACTCCGGACGCGCGAGAAGAGGTGCCCGAACGACGGCCGTTGCGCCGGTGGAGCGCGATTCACCGCGACACGCCGGCACGAATGACCCCTATTTCCCCCAGGATCCGCGTAATTCCGGGGTTCGGTTGATACTGTCGAGGCGGTCTCCCGACCACCGAGGAGGATTTTCCCCTCGTCCGCGTAACGAGAGACGACCGTCGTCGTCGCTGGAGGACAACCACATGGCCGACAAGTCCATCACCAAGACCGAGCTCGTCGCGAGCATCGCGAGCGCGACCGGACAGAGCCAGTCCGCCGTCTCGGGCGTGCTCGACTCGCTCTTCTCCACGGTCTCCGAGGCTGTTGCCAAGGGCAGCAAGGTCTCGATCCCGGGCTGGATCGCCTTCGAGCAGGTCGCGACCTCGGCTCGCACCGGCCGCAACCCTCAGACGGGCGAGGAGATCTCGATCCCCGCCGGCAAGCGCGTCAAGGTGACCGCGGGCTCCAAGCTGAAGGCCGCCGTCAAGTAAGACGACGTCGAACGACAGAGGGGGGATGCCACACGGCATCCCCCCTCTGTCGTTCTCTCGCGACGTAGGCTGAGGGGGTGAATCCCCGTCTGCTCCGCGTCGCGGGACCCGTCATCCTGGTCGTGGTTTCGCTGATCGCCGTCGCGGTGGGGCTTGCGTACGGAGGGGGCGCGGCTCCCACGCAGCTCGCCGACCCCGGTCCGGTCGTCCGTTGGGGCCTGCCGATCGCCACCGTCGTCGTCAACCTCGCCGCCGCCACGATGGTCGGCTCCCTGGTCCTGGCGCTGTTCGCCCTGACGGCGGGGGAGCGACCCTTCGAGATCGCCCTGGACACGGCATCCATCGGCGCCGCCGTGTTCACCGTCTCGGCCGCCACCACGGGGTATCTGACCTTCCTCAACGTCCTCAACGCGAAGCCGACGCTCGACGCGGTGTTCGGGCAGCAGCTCGGCCGCTTCCTCGTCGAGAGCTCGATCGGGCAGGCGTGGCTGATCACCACGATCGCCGGTGCCGTGCTGACCGTGCTCACCTTCGCCGTCCGCTCGTGGCTCCCCACGCTCGTCGTCGCGACCCTCGCCCTCGCCTCGCTCATCCCCATGGGCACGCAGGGGCACGCGGGCGAAGAGGCCAGCCACAACGCCGCCGTGACCTCGCTCGTGCTGCACATCATGGCCGCGGCCGTGTGGCTCGGCGGGCTGGTCCTGCTGGTGGTCGTGCGCCCCGCGATGTCGCGCGGGCAGCTGCAGACCACGCTCCTGCGGTACTCGTCGATCGCCCTCGTCGCCTTCATCGTCGTCGCGATCTCGGGAACCGTTCGCGCCTCGATCGGTCTTCTGGGCCTGCAGAACCTCTGGTCGGCCTACGGCGTCCTCGTGCTCGTCAAGGTGGGCGCGCTGATCGCGATGGGCGTCCTGGGTGCCTGGTACCGCCGTCGGCTGATCTCGCGCATGGCCGACGAGCCCGGCTCCCGTCGCTTCTGGGGCGTCATCACCCTCGAGCTGGCGTTCATGGGCATCGCCAGCGGTGTCGCCGCCGCCCTCGCGCGCACGCCCCCGCCGGTGCAGCCCCCGCTCGTGGGACAGACCCCGGCCGAGGTGCTGACCGGCGCGCCGCTGCCTGCCGAGCTGACCATCGAGCGCTGGTTCACGGCGTGGGACGTCGATCTGCTCTGGACCCTGGTGGTCGCGTTCGGGATCTTCTTCTACCTGGCCGGTGTCTGGCGTCTGCTCCGCCGCGGAGACTCGTGGCCGATCTATCGCACGGTGCTGTGGGTCCTCGGCATGCTGAGCGTGTTCTGGGTCACGTCGGGTCCGATCAACGTGTACCAGGACTACCTGTTCAGCATGCACATGATCGGCCACATGCTGCTGTCGATGGCGATCCCGCTCATGCTCGTGGCGGGGGCCCCGGTCTCGCTCGCGGCGCGCGCGATCCGCAAGCGCACCGACGGGACGCGCGGCGGCCGCGAATGGATCCTCTGGGCGGTGCACAACCCCGTCGCGAAGGTGCTGACCAACCCCTACGTGGCGGCGGGCCTGTTCATCGGCTCGCTCTGGGCGTTCTACTACACCGACCTGTTCCGGTGGTCGCTGTACGACCACGTCGGGCACATCTGGATGGTCGCGCACTTCCTGGTGACGGGCTACCTCTTCGTGCTGAGCCTCATCGGCATCGATCCCGTTCCGTACCGCCTGCCCTACCCCATGCGACTGCTCGTGCTCATCGCGATCATGGCGATGCACGCCTTCTTCGGCATCGCGATCATGATGAACTCGGGTCTGATGGTCGCGGAGTGGTTCGGCGCGATGGGCCGGACCTGGGGGGCGACACCCCTGCAGGACCAGTACGTCGGCGGTGGGGTGGCCTGGTCGGTCGGCGAGATCCCCACGCTCGTCCTGGCGATCGCCGTGGCGATCCAGTGGAGCCGGAGCGACGAGCGTCAGCAGCGCCGCCGCGACCGTCACGTCGATCGCGTCGGCGACCTCGAGCTCGACGCGTACAACGAAGAGCTCGCGCGCCTGGCCGAGCGCGACGCCCGGGTCGCGTCCCGCGGCGCCTAGGCGGGACTCACTCGGACGAGCCGCCGACGAGGATCGAGGCGGTGCCGTCCGGCAGGACCGTGATCTCACCGTCGACGCGGAACGCCACGTCCTCCTCGACCGTGCGCACGCTGCCGTCGAAGATCGAGCGGATGTCGACGACGATGTGCGCCACGGCCTTCGCCGAGGGGATGCGCCACCCGGCTCCGTCGGGGACGACGGTCACCGCCGGCTGCTCGACGATGGACCAGGTGGGCGCGTCGTCTATGCGGTTGCGCACCGTGAAACCGAAGGGGCAGCCCGTGGGCTGCAGCACCTTTTGCTGGGCGCAGGTGCTGAGGAAGTCCTCGACGCGGGACTGGACGACCGAGACGAACTCGTCGGTCGGCTCGGCCTGGACATCGACCGGGATGCCGGCCAGCGGCGCATCGGCCAGGACGGCGACACCGGGGGTGGCCGAGATGGCGGTGTCGACGTCCACCGAGTAGAGGCCCGGCGAGAACACCAGCAGGGGGACGGCGGCCGTGGGGTCGACATCCGCCCCGTCGACCGACACCTGGCGTTTGTCGACCTCGAAGCCGTTGACCGCGAACCGCATCGATCCGTCGACGGTCAGCTTCATGACCGACAGGGGACTGCGGGCGAAGCGCCAGCGGGGGAGGAGACCTCCGTTGGCGTCGTGCTCGATGGCGAAGGTGGTGCGGCCGCTGTACCCGCCGGCGGTGTAGGAGACGGTGATCTGCGTCCGGTCGCCGTCCGCGCTCTCGCCGATGATCTGAGCGTCGGTGAGAGCGGAGAGCGCGTCGGGACGCAGCAGGGCTTCCGAGGCGGTGGTCGGCAGGCCCGCGGACTGCAGCTCGGCGGAGTCCACGGCCACACCGGGGATCGCGAGGGCCTCTGCCGTCCGGCGGTCCTGCAACAGCTCGAGGTAGTGCTGCACGAAGGCGCGCGGGCTGTAGAACTCGCGGTAGAGCGAGGCGGCGCCCGCTCCGAGGGCCGCGATCAGCAGGACGCCGACCAGGACGATCCCGATGACGGTGCGGCCCGGGCGTGCGCGCGCGCCGCGAACGCCCTCGGGCGTCGCGGGGCCCCCGCCTGCGGTGTCCACGCCTTCCAGTGTAGGAAAAGCTCCTGTGGAGCCGCCGCGCGCGTCAGTCCATGACGAGGGACTGCACCACGGCCACCGCGGCGAGCTGACCGCTCGCGAGGGCCGCGGCCAGCGAGAACATCGGCCCCGGCAGGTGGTCGGGATGAGCGAGGTCGCCCACCGCGTACACGTTCTCGACGCTCGTGCGGCCGAAGGGATCGGTGCACACGGCGCCCGACTCCTGCAGCTGCACCCCGAGACCGTCGAGGAACTCGGCGCGCGAGCTCCAGGTGGGGGCGACGAACGCGCCGGCGACCTCGAGCACGGAGCCGTCGATGCGCGCGAGGGCGAGTCCGTCGGTCGTCCCGTCGACGCGGAGGACGGTGGCCGGGTCGAGGAGGTGGACCTCGGATGCCACGGGCTCGAGCATCCGCCCCAGGGCGGCGGCATGATCGCTTCCGTTGACGATCGCCACCGGTCGGCCGGCGAACTCGTGACCGTGGCAGAACGGGCAGCTGGCGACGCGGTCGCCCCACTGCGCGGCGAGGCCGGGGATATCGGGTAGCCGGTCGGCGACCCCCGTGGCGAGGATGACGGCGTGTGCGCGGAGGAGCTCGTCGCCCACCGTGACGGTCAGGGCGTCGGTCTCTCGAGCGACGGCCGAGGCGGCGGCATCCCGGATCTCGACATCGGCGTAGGCGGCGATCTCCTCCCGGCCGAGGCGGCGGAGTTCGGCGGGGTCGCGCCCGTCGTTCGTCAGCAGGTTGTGCGCGTGGCGCACGGTGCCGTTGCGGTAGTCGCCCGAGTCGAGCAGCAGGGTCCGGCGGTGCATGCGCCCGAGGGTGAGGGCCGCCTGCAGGCCCGCGGGGCCGCCTCCGATGATGATCGCGTCGTACACGATGAGCTCCTTCCGTTTGCGTTCTCGTCCATCCTGTGACTTCATGTCGACATGAAGTCAAGAGCGATGACGGACGGCGAGTCGATCGGCGCGGCGGCGGCGCGGTTCGGCCTCGAGACGCATGTTCTACGGCACTGGGAGGACGCGGGACTGCTGGATCCGACGCGGGATGCCGCGGGCCGACGCCGCTACGACGGGGGCGACAGCGTGCGGATCGCGGTGATCCTGCGGAACAAGGCCGCGGGGCTCTCACTCGATCAGATCCGGGTGCTGCTCGACGACGGAGCCCCCGACCGGCATCGCGTGCTCGAGGAGCACATCGCGGAGCTGGACCGGCGTGCGGCCGACATCGCCCAGGCCCGCGCCATGACAGAGCACGCCCTACGCTGCCGCTCGCACGACATCACCGAGTGCCCGCGCTTTCGCAGCCACGTCGCCGACGTGCTGTCGGGGGAGGCGCGGTGGCTGCTCGTCCACACCGAGCCGATGGGCGGCCCCGTCCCCAGCTCGCCGTCCGAGGCGACCTGCGCGAACTAGCATGGGCCGGTGACCACGCCGCCCCTTTCCGCCGAGCAGCAGGCGCTGTTCCGGCTGATCGAGGACACCCGGGAGCACGTCTTCGTCACCGGGCGCGCGGGCACGGGCAAGTCGACGCTCCTGCAGCACCTGGCGTGGAACACCAAGAAGCAGATCGCGGTCTGCGCGCCCACGGGGGTGGCCGCGCTCAACGTCGAGGGGCAGACGATCCACTCGCTGTTCCGTCTGCCGATCGGGCTCATCGCGAACGGCGACATCGACCAGAACGACGCCACGCGCAAGATCCTGAACGCCATCGACACCCTCGTGATCGACGAGATCTCGATGGTCAACGCCGACCTGATGGATGCCATCGACCGCTCGCTCCGCCAGGCTCGCGGTCGACGGTCGGAGCCGTTCGGCGGCACCCAGATCGTCATGTTCGGCGACCCGTACCAGCTGGCGCCCGTGCCGCCGCGGGGCGACGAGGCGCGCTACATCCGCGACCACTACCGCTCGTTCTGGTTCTTCGACGCGAAGGTGTGGTCGGGCGAAGCCGCCAGCGACGGTCTCATCGACATCGGTCGCCACGGCGCCGACCTGCACGTGAACGAGCTCGTCGAGATCCACCGGCAGTCCGACCCCGGGTTCAAGCATCTGCTGAACGCCGTGCGGTACGGCCGGGTCACCGCCGAGATGGCCGGGGTGCTCAACACCGCGGGCGCGCGCACACCCCCGCACCCGGCCGACGGGGAGCACCCGATCATCACGCTCGCGACCCGCAACGACCGCGTCAATACGATCAACCGCAAGCACCTCGACGAGCTCATCGGTCGCACGCAGACCGCGAACGCCGAGATCTCGGGCGACTTCGGGCGCGGCGAGGCGAACTACCCGGCCGAGATGGAACTGACGCTCAAGGTCGGCGCGCAAGTGATGTTCCTGCGCAACGACGGCGCGCAGTTCGGCGAGGCTCCGCGCTGGGTCAACGGCACGATCGGCACCGTGACCCGCATCGCCGGCGACAGCGTGCGCGTCGAGGTCGACGGCATCCAGCACGATGTCGAGCCGGCCGTGTGGGAGAGGTACCGCTACGCGTACGACCCGGGGACCAAGAACCTCTCGCGCGAGATCGTCGCGGAGTTCACGCAGTTCCCGCTGCGACTGGCGTGGGCCGTGACGATCCACAAGTCGCAGGGCAAGACCTACGACCGAGCGGTCGTCGATCTCGGGGCGGGGGCCTTCGCCCCGGGGCAGACCTACGTCGCCCTCAGCCGCCTGACCTCGCTCGACGGCCTCTACCTCACGCGGCCGCTCAAGCCGAGCGACATCCGCGTCGACGAGGACGTCCGACGCTTCATGAAACAGGCGTGGCTCGCGCGGCAGGACGCCGCGAAGGCGTGAGCCTCACGCGACCTGGTGGGCCTTCGCGCGGGTGAGGTCGGCGAACAGTTCGGTGGTGAAGCGGTACGCGACCAGCACCTCGGCGATCACCCGCTCCTTCTCGCGGTCGTCCCACGGCGCGGCGTCCAGTTGCTCGCGATAGACGGTCTTGAACGCCTTGGGGTCGGCGATGTCGCCGAAGAGCAGGAAGCCGATGCCGTTGGTCTCGAAACCGAACCGGCGCCGCATCAGGCGGCCGATCGACGGACCGCCCGACAGATCGCCGAGCAGACGGGTGTAGTGGTGGGCGACGAACCCGCCGGGCCAGGTGGCGGCCACGCGGCGGATGCGCGACACGTAGGCCTGAGTGGTGGGGAGAGGGGCGATGCGCTCGCGCCAGTCGGCACCGATCAAGAAGGCCAGGTCGGCCTCGAGGGCGGGAAGGCGCGAGAGTCGGCCCTGGAGGAACAAGGATGCCACGGGATCGGTCCGCATGCGGATCGCCGCCTCTTCAAGGGCCGCGTAGATGAACCAGTGCTGAGCGATGAGGGCGATGTAGTCGTCGCGCGTGCCGGCGCCCGTGAGCAGGTCGGTCATGAAACCGTCGCACTCGCTGGGCGAGTGCGCGTCGCTGGAACGCTCGCGCAGAGCTGTCGAGAACGGGACGCCGGCGTTCATGCGGCCATCTTACGCACAGAGTTAGGTTCCCCTAACCCCTTTTCCGGTCGGAGTGGCCTGCCGTCGATCGCGTCGTGATGCAGACGTGACGGTAACGGGAGTGCAAGCGGCCCTTTCGTTCAGGTGCCGTGTGTTTGAATCTTCAGAGCGGGCGCTTCGTCGCGCGCGGAAGTGCTGGGGGTTTCACATGCGGGCATGGCGTCGTTCCGCGGCCATCGCGATCGCGGGCGCGAGCGTGCTCGCCCTCGTTCTGAGCGGCTGCTCGCCGGAGGGCTCGGTGTCGGTCAAGGTCCCCGCGCAGGTCGACGCACCGCTGCCCGAGGCGACCGTGACCGAACTGCAGAACGCCGTGACCGCGGCCATGACCGCGACCGGCTCCACCGGCGCGATCGTGGGCGTGTGGGCACCATGGAGCGGCACGTGGGTGTCGGGGATGGGAACCCAGGGGCCCGGCGGCGCAGAGGTCACCGCGGACCTCGGATTCCGCGCGGGCGATGTCACCGGTGCGATGACGTGCGACGTGCTCTACCGCCTGGCCGCGGACGGCAAGGCGTCGTTGAGCGATGCCGTCACGACCTGGGTCAGCAACCTTCCGGGGTACGAAGACATCACACTCCGTCAGCTCTGCGACGGCACTTCGGGCCTCGCGTCCTACACCTCGGTGCTCGACGGCCAGGTGGCGAAGAACCCCGAGCGCGTGTGGAACCCGCGCGAGCTCATGACCTACGGCATCGCGAGTCCCCGGACCAACGCCCCCGGTGTGGCGTTCTCCGACTCGGCGACCGACTACGTGCTCGCGGGTCTCGCCGCCGAGCGCATCGCCAACGAGCCGCTCGCCCAGCTCATCGCCGAGCGCGTCACCGAGCCCCTGGGCCTCGGGGCGACGGGACTGCCCGACCCCGCCCCGGCCGACCCGGCAGCGGCGTCGCTCCCGGGCTACTGGTCGCAGCAGAACGCAGAGGGCGCCTGGAACTGCACCGACCCGGGCGATTACACCGACATGTCCTCGAGCTACGGCGGCGCCGCGGCGGGCGCCGTGACGAACATCACCGATCTGGGGCGGTACGCGCAGGCGCTCGCAACCGGTGCGCTCCTGCCGGCCGGCAACGACCGGTTCGCCGCCCCCGTGCCCGTCGGCGGCGATCAGCCCACGTGGTTCACCGCCGCGGGCGGCGCCTTCCAGGCGGGATCGCTCATCGGCCAGTACGGATACGCCCCGGGGTACCTGGTGGGTGCTTTCGCCGATCCGACGACGGGGATGTCCATCGCGGTCGTGCTGAACAACTCCGGCGGCAACAAGACCACCGGCGCGTGGTTGGCCTGGGAGCTCGCGGCGATCGCGTCGAAGGCTCCGGCCGCCCAGGGGCAGACCGCTCCGCAGGCGGGGCTGCCGTGGACCGCCGAGCAGATGCGCGACAACATCGCCGGCAACGCCATCTGCGCACCTCCCGCCGGATGACCCCGCGATGACCGCGCGCGGCGGGCAGGGGTCGGCCGCCTCGCTCGTGCTCGTCGGACTGGCGTGCCAGGAGGTCGGCGCGTCGTTCGCCGTGATGCTGTTCCCCGAGACCGGGCCGCTCGGCATCGTCATGCTGCGACTGCTGTTCTCGGCCGTCCTGCTGCTGATCATCGCCCGCCCGCGTCTGCGCGGTCACGCGGGCTCCGCGTGGCGCTCCGTGGTCGGGTTCGGCGTGGTCCTGGCATCCATGAACGGGCTGTTCTACCTCGCACTGGAGCGGCTGCCGCTGGGCGTGACCGTGACCATCGAGGTGCTCGGGCCCCTGACACTGTCGATCCTCACCGCGACGGGCCTCGCCCGCTGGGTGTGGGCCGGACTCGCCCTGGGCGGCGTCGTCGCCCTCGGAGCCGGCGGGTGGGACCGCCTCGACGCCCTCGGCGTGCTCTTCGCCCTGGGTGCGGCGGTGAGCTGGGCCCTGTACATCCTCGCCTCCGCGCGGGTGGGTCGGGAGTTCCCGCGGCTCGACGGCCTCGCGCTCGCCATGGCCGTGGGGGCCGTCATCGCCCTGCCGTTCGGGATCGCCCAGGCCGGATCGGCCCTGGTGCGCCCCGACATCCTGGCCCTCGGCGCCGCGGTCGCCCTGTTGTCGTCTACCATCCCCTACGCTCTGGAGCTCATCGCCCTCCGCCGTCTGGAGGCGTCGGCCTTCGCGATCCTGATGAGCCTCGGGCCGGCCACCGCCTCGATCGCCGGATTCCTGCTGCTCGGTCAGCACCTGTCGTGGCTCGAGCTGGTCGGAATCGCCCTGGTCATCACGGCCAGCATCGGCGCCGTGCTCGCCGCCGCCCGCCGCAGCGCCGGGGCGCGGCATCCGGGACCGGACGCCGAAGAACCCCTCAGCGAGCCGGTGGGCTGAGCGGATGCCATGACCCCGGCGACTCCGCACGGGTCTCTCGCGCGGCTGGGCGGTGGCGAGGATGACCGGATGCCATGACCCCGGCGACTCCGCAAGGGGTCTCTCGTGCGGCCGGGCGGTGGCGAGGATGACCGGATGAGCGACGACGATCAGACGAAGAAGGATTTCGACGAGGCGGTCAACATGACCGCGAGCGAGCTGAAGAAGTGGCTCGGCACCGAGGAGTCGAAGTCCGTCGGCCAGAAGAAGGACGGCGGGGAGTCGACAGGTCACGAGAGCGGACGGCACATCGTGCGCATCCTCGAGAAGAAGAAGGCCGACCTCACCGACGACGACTACGCCCACATGCGCAAGGTCGTCGGGTACGTCAAACGGCACAGTGCGCAGAAGCCGAAGGGCGATGTCACCGACACCGACTGGCGGTACTCGCTCATGAACTGGGGCAACGACCCGAAGAAGTGAGCGCAGCGGCGGGGCGGACCGTATACATCGCGTAAGGATGGCGCGTCGCCGGGTCCCGCCACATAGCCGGGCGGGGTACAACGGAGACATGCCCATCATCGACAGCGCCGTGTACGTCGACGGACACCGGATCGAGAACCCCGCGAGCCTCGATCAGACCTTCGAGTACATGGAGGCTCACGGCGGCATGGCGTGGATCGGCCTGCTGCGCCCCTCGCCGGAGGAACTCGAGCGCGTCGCCGCCGAGTTCTCGTTGCACCCGCTCGCCGTCGAGGACGCGCTCGCCGGCCACCAGCGCGCGAAGCTCGAGCGCTACGGGGGAAACCTCTTCGCGGTCCTCCGGCCCGCGCGCTACATCGACGAGACCGAGACGGTGGAGTTCGGCGAGCTGCACGTCTTCATCGGGTCCGATTACGTCGTGACCGTGCGTCACGCCGAGGTGCCCGACCTCTCGCAGGTTCGGCGGAGGCTCGAGAAGAACCCCGATCTGCTCGCTCGCGGGCCCGAGGCGGTGCTGTACGCCATCCTCGACGAGGTCGTCGACCAGTACGACCCCGTGGCCCGCGGCCTGCAGAACGACGTCGACGAGATCGAGGACCAGCTGTTCGGCGAGGGCGGCGCGGATCTCACGCAGCGCATCTACGAGCTCGCGCGCGAGGTCATCCACTTCCAGCGGGCGACCGAACCCCTGCGTGACATGCTCGAAGCCCTGCTGCGCGGGGCCGACAAGTACGGCGTCGACCTCGAACTGCAGCGCTCGCTGCGCGACGTTCTCGACCACGTGCTGCGACAGTGCGAGAAGCTGACGGCGCTCCGGGCCATCCTCGACAACGCCCTCACCGTCAACGCGACGCTCGTGACGCAGCGACAGACCGAGACCTCGCTGAAGCAGAACGAAGAGGTCAAGAAGATCTCGGGGTGGGCGGCCATCCTCTTCGCTCCGTCGCTCGTGGGCGGCATCTACGGCATGAACTTCAAGAACATGCCCGAGCTCGATTGGACCTTCGGGTACCCCATGGCCCTCGCCCTGATGGCCGCCACCTCGATCGGACTGTGGTTCGCGTTCAAGCGCAAGCACTGGCTCTGAGCGCTTGCGCGGGGGCACGGCATCCGTTTCGGGATGCCGACACTGCGGCGCGCTTGCTGGACAGACGCTGCGCAATTCGCACGATGGGTAGGTGACTGACTCCTCCCCCCGCTCGAGCGACGCCGCCGAGCCGCCCCGCACCACCTCGACCGTGCAGCTCGAGGACGACGGGTACCACAAGCGCCTGACGTCGCGTCAGGTGCAGATGATCGCGATCGGCGGTGCGATCGGAACGGGCCTGTTCCTCGGCGCCGGCGGTCGCCTCGCCCAGGCCGGCCCCGCGATCGTGCTCTCGTACGCGGTGTGCGGACTTTTCGCGTTCTTCATCCTCCGCGCGCTCGGCGAGCTGGTGCTGCACCGCCCGACATCGGGATCGTTCGTGTCGTACGCGCGCGAGTTCTTCGGTGAGAAGGCCGCCTTCGTGTCGGGTTGGTTCTACTGGATCAACTGGGCCACGACCACCATGGTCGACATCACCGCCGCCGCGCTCTACATGAACTTCTTCGGCAAGTACGTGCCGTGGATCGGGGCCGTCCCGCAGTGGGTGTGGGCGCTCGCCGCGCTCGTGACGGTCCTCGCCGTCAACCTCGTGTCCGTCAAGGTGTTCGGCGAGCTGGAGTTCTGGTTCGCGCTCATCAAGGTCGCCGCCCTCGTGGCGTTCCTGCTGGTCGGCATCTACTTCGTCGTGTTCGGCACCCCCACGGGTGCGCCCACCGGGTTCTCGCTGATCGCCGACAACGGCGGGTTCTTCCCCAACGGCATCCTGCCCGCGATCATCCTCATGCAGGGTGTGGTGTTCGCGTACGCCTCGATCGAACTGGTCGGCACCGCCGCGGGCGAGACCAAGAACCCCGAGAAGGTCATGCCGCGCGCGATCAACTCGGTCATCTTCCGCGTGGCGATCTTCTACGTCGGCTCGGTGCTGCTGCTCGCGCTGCTGCTGCCCTACACCGCCTACACGAAGGACGAGAGCCCCTTCGTGACCTTCTTCGGCTCGATCGGCGTGCCCGGCGTCGACGTCATCATGAACCTCGTCGTGCTGACCGCCGCGCTGTCGTCGCTGAACGCGGGGCTGTACTCCACCGGTCGCATCCTGCGCTCGATGGCGGTCGCGGGCTCGGCACCGAAGTTCGCCGCGCGCATGAACAAGGCGGGTGTGCCCTACGGCGGCATCGCGATCACCGCGTTCGTGGCCCTCTTCGGTGTCGTGATCAATTTCGTCGCGCCGAGCGACGCGTTCGAAACCGTGCTGAACGTCGCCGCCGTCGGCATCCTGGTCACCTGGGCGACCATCATGCTCTGCCAGATGAAGTTCAAGCGCCTCGCCGACCGCGGCGAGCTGGTGCGGCCGTCCTTCCGCCTGTTCTGGGCGCCGTACACCGGCTACGCGACGCTGCTGTTCCTCGCCGTCGTGCTCGTCCTGGTGTTCATCGACTCGCCCGCGACCCTGCTCGTGGCCGTCATCGCGAGCATCGCCATCACGATCGGCTGGTTCGCGTGCCGCAAGCGCATCGCGGAGCTGGCGGCCGAGCGCGAGGGGTACACGGGCACGGTCCCGGTGGTTCCGAGCCCGTTCCCGAAGCCGCGCGACAAGAAGGACTGACGCGGCGGCGCGCCCGGGCGCGGCGGGCGCGTGGGTGCGGGCGCGGCGGTCGCGTGGGTCGAGTGTCCAGCACACGCGGACGTTTTCGGTTTCGGTCCGGGTGTTCCGGACGCTCGAGCAGGGGGTGGAGGGTGGCGGGGCGAGTCAGTCGGTGAAGGGCCAGCCGCAGTACGCCTCGGCGAGGTAGGCACGGCCGTGCTCGGACTCCACGACGGTGCGCAGTTCGCCGACCTGGCGACGGCGGTCGAAGTCGGTGGCATCCGGAGCCACGTGCAGGAGGCTCGTCATCCACCACGAGAAGTGCTGGGCCTTCCAGATGCGGCGCAGCGCCTGCTCGGGGTAGGCGTCGAGTCCGCGCTCGTCGGCCTCGAGGAAGAGCCGTCGCAGAGCCTCGGCGAGCAGGCGCACATCGGCGATCGCGAGGTTCATGCCCTTCGCGCCGGTGGGTGGCACGGTGTGCGCGGCGTCTCCGACGAGGGCGACGCGGCCGCGGCGCAGCTCGTGCGCGACGAAGCTGCGGAAGCGCAGCACGTCGCGCTGGAAGATGGGCCCCTGCTTGAGCGTCGTTCCGGGCACGCGCTTCTGCAGTTCGTCCCACAGCTGCTCCTCGGTGAAGGCCGCCGTGTCGGTGTCGGGGTCGCACTGGAAGTACATGCGCTGCACGGTGTCGGAGCGCTGGCTGACGAGAGCGAACCCGTCCGGAGAGTTGCTGTAGATGAGCTCGTCGGCGCTCGGCGGGGCCTCGCACAGGATGCCGAACCATGCGAACGGATACTCGCGGAAGTAGCCGCCCTGACTCGACCCCGACACGGTGGCCCGGGCCACGCTGCGCGAGCCGTCGGAACCCACGACGAACTCCGCCTCGATCTCGAAGGGCTGTCCGTCGGCGTCGCGCGCGATCACGCGGGGGTGGGAGGTCTCGGCATCCGCGATGCCGTCGGCGGTGACGCCGAAACGCAGATCTTGACCCGCGGCGAGGCGCGCGGCGATCAGGTCTTTCAGCACCTCGTGCTGCGGGTACAGCCACACGGCACGGCCGACGGATGCCGCGAAGTCGATGCGGTGACCCTCTCCCTCGAAGCGCAGCTCGATGCCGTCGTGACGATGGCCCACGGTGCGGGCGCGCGAGTGCTCGCCGAGGGTGTCGAGCAGTTCGACGGTGCCCTGCTCGAGGATTCCGGCGCGAATCGTGCTCTCGATCTCGTCGCGCGAGCGCTGGTCGATCACGATCGAGGCGATGCCGGCCTGGTCGAGCAGGTGCGAGAGCAGGAGCCCCGCGGGGCCGGCGCCGATGATGGCGACGCGGGTGCGGACGGTGGTGGTCATGACGTCTCCTTCGACGGTGGCTGTGTCGATGGTGCGCGTCGCGCCCCCTCCCCGCGGGGTCATTCCCGTTGATCAGGAACCGACGCGGTCGGCGTGAGGGGTCGGTTGGTGTCGCTTTGCGGAGGCGGAGGCGACAGTTTTTGACCCCTCGCGCGGGGCCGGGCGGGCCGGGGCGGGCTGGGGCGCGGCGGGGCGGGGCGGGGAGCGCGCGTGAGGGCGGGGCGCGCGTGAGGGGTCAGTCCGTGTCGCTTCGGGGAGGCGGAGGCGACACTTCTTGACCGCTCGCGCGGGGAGGGCGGAGCGCGGCGGGGCGGGGGCGCGCGCGTGAGGGGTCGGTTGGTGTCGCTTCGTGGAGGCGGAGGCGACAGTTTTCGACCCCTCACGCGAGGAGCGCGGAGCGGGGCGCGGAGCGGGGCGCGCGGGGGTGCCGGGTCAGCGGCGGAAGCCGAGGGCGCGCTCGGTGTCGCGCGCGGCGCGGTGCAGCTCCACCAGCGCGAACTGGGTCTCGGCGTCGCGCGGGAGCACGGCCGAGAGCGCCGCGATCACCGCGCCGGTCTCGTCGCGCACGGGCACGGCGACGCCGGTGGACACCGCGTCGACGTATCCCGGCGCGATCACCCGCCCGAGCGTGCGGATCTCGGCCAGGGTGCGGCGCAGCGCCGCGGGGTCGACGATCGTGTCGGCCGTGACCCGCGCCAACGGGGCGGCGAGCACGCGCTCCTGCAGGTCGTGCGGGGCGAAGGCGAGCAGCACGAGTCCCGACGACGACGCGTGCAAGGGAAGGCGTCCGGCGACGCGGGTGATGTTCGCGCCCGAGTCGGGGGCACTCAGCCGCTCGAGGAACAGTGCCTCGTCCTGTTCGAGGATCGCGAGCTGGGTGTGCTCGCGCACGCGCTGCTGCACGCGCTCCATGTAGGGCAGGGCCGCCTGGCGCAGGCGGAGCGCGTGCGAGGATCGCGTGGCCAGTTCCCACAGGCGCATCCCGACGCGGACGCGGCGCTCCTCGTCGCGCTCGAGCAAGCCGGCATCCACCAGCTCGTTCACGATCCGGTGCGCCGACGAGCTCGGCAGACTCGCCCGGCGGCCGATGTCGGCCGTGCTCTGCGCGGTGCGCGTGGGGGTGAACGTTTCGAGGATGCGCACGAGGCGGTCGGTCACCGAGTCGCCCGAGGGGGAGTTCGCCACGCGTCCAGAATGGCACGACTCCCATTGAGTGGGAACGCCCCGCCGCGAGGCGAGAGGGTGGCGGAGCATGGAGGGGTCGAAGGAGACCCCATGACGAACGCCCCCGCCGCGGCCCCCGAATCGCTGCTGGCCGCTCCCGACCAGGTGACGCAGGACGAGATCGTCCGCGAGATCCATGCCCGCCACGCCGAGCTCGACGCCCTCGATGCCGCGGGTGAGCGGGTCGCCGCGACGGCGCACGACTTTCCGGCCTATCGGTCGAGCGTGCTGCGGCATCCGACCAAGAACCCGAAGCTCGTCGACCCCGAGACCATCGAGCTGTTCTCGCCCGCGTTCGGCCAGCGCGACGTCGCGGCCATCGAGTCGGACCTCACCCTGCAGCACGCGGGGGAGCCGCTGGGTGAGCGCATGACGGTGCAGGGACGCCTGCTCGACTCGTGGGGGCGCCCGGTGGCGAACCAGCTCATCGAGATCTGGCAGGCGAACTCGGCCGGCCGCTACATCCACCAGCGCGACCAGCACCCCGCGCCCCTCGACCCGAACTTCACCGGCGCCGGCCGCGCGATCACGAACGAGAACGGCGAGTACCGCTTCACGACCATCAAGCCGGGCCCGTACCCCTGGAAGAACCACCGCAACGCGTGGCGTCCGGCGCACATCCACTTCTCGGTGTTCGGGTCCTCGTTCACCCAGCGGCTGGTGACGCAGATGTACTTCCCGGGCGACCCGCTGTTCGCGCTCGACCCGATCTACAACTCCATCCACCGGCAGAAGGATCGCGACGCCCTGGTCGGCGTCTACGACCACGACCTCACCTCGCCCGAGTGGGCGACGGGGTACCGCTTCGACATCGTGGTCGACGGGCCGGATGCCACCTTCTTCGAGCAGGAGGGTGACGAGTGATCCCCGCCAAGACGCACCGCGCGACCCCCGGCCAGACGGTCGGTCCGTTCTTCGCCTACGGTCTGGAGTTCCCGAAGCAGCACGAGGTGGTGTTCCCGCATTCGCCTGGTGCGATCGTGCTCTCGGGCACCGTGTACGACGGTGCGGGTTCGCCGATCCCCGACGCCCTCGTGGAGATCTTCGGGCCGGATGCCGATGGCTCGGTGCCCCGTGCCCGCGGGGCGTTCCGCCGCGACGACCACACCTTCACCGGGTTCGGGCGCGCCTTCACCGACGACGAGGGGCGCTACTCGTTCTGGACGCGCGAGCCGGGCGGCATCCGGGGTCGAGCGGGTTTCTTCGCCGCGATCGTCTTCGCCCGTGGCCTGCCAGACAAGCTGCACACGCGCATCTACTCGCCGGCGGACGACGACGCTCTCGCCGCCGATCCGTTGCTGTCGTCGCTGTCGAGCGAGGAGCGCGCTAGCCTCGTCGCGACCCGGACGCCCGACGGGTACCTGTCGCACGACATCCGGTTGCAGGGCGAGAACGAGACGGTTTTCCTTGCCTTCTGAACCCCTGCCGCGCATCGACCTCGGGCTGCTCTCGCCGGTGAGCGTGGGTCACGACGCCCTGCTGACCGACGAGTTCGTGCTGGCCACGATGATCCGCGTCGAGTGCGCCCTGGTGGCGGCCTACGTCGCGGTGGGCGCGGCTCCGCGTGAGGCGCGGCGAGACATCGACCACGTGTTCGGGATCGACGAGAAGGGGGGCGCGTCCGTCCGCGTGCTCGACGTCGATGCCCTGGTACGCGACTCCGTCGCCGGGGGCAACCCGGTGATCCCCCTCGTCGGTGCGCTCACGGCCCGGGTTCCGGCGGAGCACCGCGGGTGGATCCACCGCGGGGCGACGAGTCAGGACATCCTCGACACCGCGCTCATGGTGGTCGCGCAGCGCGCGGTCGATCAGACGCGACGCTCGGTCGCGAACGCCGCGGTCTGGGCGCGGCAGCTCGCCACCGCGCACGCTGACGAGGTCGCCGCCGCGCGCACCCTCACCCAGCACGCCGTTCCCACCACGATCGGGGCGCGCGCCGCGACCTGGGCGCGCGGGCTCGAGCGGGCCGTCACGCGGCTGGAGGCCCTGGTCTTCCCCGCGCAGCTCGCGGGTGCGGGCGGGACGCTCGCGTCGTTCGTCGAGATCGCCGGATCGACGGATGCCGCCGACGCCCTGCCCGCGGCCTTCGCCCGGGTGCTCGAGCTCGACGCCCCCGACGCGCCCTGGCACGTGACGCGGTGGCCCGTGACCGAGATCGGCGACGCCCTCGTGCAGGCGATCGACGCGCTCGGCAAGGTGGCCGCCGATGTCGCGACCCTCAGCCGCACCGAGATCGGCGAGGTGTCGGAGGGCGTCGGCGGCGGATCGTCGGCGATGCCCCAGAAGCAGAACCCCGCCGAGGCGGTGCTCCTCCGCTCGGCCGCCCTGCGCGCGCCGCAGCTGGGCGCGACCCTGCACCTCGCCTCGGCCCTCGCGGTCGACGAACGCCCCGACGGGGCCTGGCACGCGGAGTGGCCGACGCTGCGCGAGCTTCTGCGCCTCGCGGTCGGCGCCTCGGCGCACGGGTCGTCGTTGCTCGCGCACCTGCGCGTCGACGTCGAGGCCGCGACCGCCAACGCCGCCCTCACCGGCGGACGCATCGTGAGCGAACGCCTGCGGGGCATGCTCGTGCCGCTGATCGGCGTCGAGCGGTTCGCAGACCTGCTCGATGGTGACGACGACCTCGCCCCCCGTCTGCGGGCGCTGCCCGAGGCGGCCGATCTCGACGTCGACGCGCTGCTCGACCCGGCCGCCTACGTCGGCCTCGCCGCCCGCCTCGCCCGCGGCACCCGCCACCCCGGCGGGGGCACCGCGCACAACGAAGGAGTCGATGCATGAGCCTCATCTCGCTGACCGCGCCGGTCGGACCGGCCGACGCGCCCCTCGTCGTGCTGGGACCCTCGCTCGGCACCTCGACCATCCTGTGGGACGACGTCGTGCCCCTGCTCGCCGACGACTACCGCGTCGCGGCGTGGGATCTTCCCGGGCACGGGGCCGGCCCCATCGCGCGCGAAGGGTTCACGGTCGCGGATCTCGCGGATGCCGTGGCCGCCGCCGTCCCCGATGACACGTTCTTCTTCGCCGGGGTCTCCCTCGGCGGGGCGACAGGCCTCGAGCTCGCGCGGCGTCACGGCACCCGGCTGCGGGGCGCCGCCATCGTGGCATCCGGAGCCGTCCTCGGCGATCCCTCGTCGTGGCACGCGCGGGCCGCCCAGGCGCGGTCGCAGAGCACCTCGAGCCTCATCGTCGGATCGGCCCAGCGCTGGTTCGCGCCGGAGTCGATGGCCCGCCGCCCCGAGCTGAGCGGTCGCCTGCTGCACGCTCTGCAGGACGCCGACGACGACAGCTACGCCCGCTGCTGCGAGGCGCTCGCCGCGTACGACGTGCGCGCGACGCTCGGCGAGATCGCGGTCCCCGTGCTCGCCGCGTGGGGAGCCTTCGACCAGGTCGCCCCCGAGGCCACGGCCGTCGAGATCGCTGAGGGCGTGCAGCGCGGCAGCGTCGCGCGCATCGAGGACGCCGGGCACCTCCCGCCGGCCGAACAGCCCGAGGCCGTGGCGGCTCTGCTGCGGTCGTTCTTCGCCTCCGTGACGAGAGAGGACGCCTGATGGCCACCGATGAGGAACGCCACGAGCAGGGCATGACCGTGCGCCGCGCCGTGCTGAGCGACGCGCACGTCGACCGCTCGATCGCCGCGACCACCGACCTCACGGCCGACTGGCAGGACTTCATCACGCGCGTCGCGTGGGGGGATGTGTGGTCGCGCCCGGGCCTCGACCGCCGCTCGCGCTCGATTGCGGTGCTGAGCTCGCTCATCGCGCACGGCCACCACGAGGAGCTCGCGATGCACCTGCGCGCGGCGGTGCGCAACGGCCTGACGATCGACGAGATCCGCGAGGTCATCCTGCAGTCCGCGATCTACTCCGGGGTGCCGGCGGCCAATTCGGCCTTCCGCATCGCGTCGGAGGTGTTCGCCGCGGAGACGGGCGACGCCGCCGGGGACTGAACGGCCTGTTCTCGTCGCATCTCGCTGTGGTGGCACGCGGACCTGATGCGGGGCATCAGAAACGCTTATGTCTGAATCCGGCATAAGCGGGTAGCGTCGAAGGCGAACCCCACAGAGAGTGAGCGACGATGCTTCTCGAAAGAGACCTCATCCAGTCCATCGGATTCCGCAACGTCCGCGAGGGCGGCGAGATCACCGGCTTCCAGTTCCGCGTCAGGATGCCGTCGTACCGCGGCATGGCGGCCTCGCTGATCGACGGGATCGGCGTCAGCATCCCGGGCTTGGTCGACGTCGCCCCGGACGTACCGCTGTGGACGCTCCAGGGACAGCAGTACTCGCTCGCCGAGCTGTGGGACGGCGAAGGCGTCCGCTGGCCGCTCGAGGACGCGGCCGTCATCTTCGTGCCCCTGACCGGGGGCCTCCCCGACGGCGTGCACGAGCTGTCGATCGAGCTGCGGCTGCGGATGTCGTACATCCCCCAGGAGCACCAGCCGAGCACCTATCGGGTCACCAAGCACGTCACGCTCGCCCCCGAGGCATCCGGTGCCCCCTTCCGCTACGGCGTTTCGCTCTACAGCTACATGACCGACTACGGCACCGTCATGGACCTCGAGACCGCCATGGCCTCGATCGCCGACCTCGGCGCGACGGGGATCGAGATCCTCGGCGAGGCGCACGTGCCGAACTACCCGCACCCCTCGGACGAGTGGGTCGAGCAGTGGTTCGCGCTCCTGCAGAAGTACGGCCTCGAGCCGACCAACATGGGCTCGTGGATCGACACCCGCCTGCACTCCAGCGGCCCGAACGGTCGCGACATGACCGTCGAGGAGGGCGCCGCGGCTCTGCAGCGCGACCTGCGCCTGGCCAAGCGCCTCGGCTTCCGCTTCGTGCGACCCAAGATCGGCGTCGTCTCGAGCGACCTCATCCCGCACCCGATCTGGACCGAGGTCGTCGAGGCCTCCCTTCCTCTCGCCGAAGAGCTCGACGTGATCATCTGCCCCGAGATCCACTCGCCGACCCCGATCAAGCACGAGGTCGTCGACGACTACATCGCGCTCATCCGCCGCACCGGAACGAAGCACTTCGGCCTCCTGCTCGACACGGGCATCTTCCAGGACCGCCCGATCCCGCTCAAGCCCGGCGAGCTGCCGGGCCAGCGCCCGGCGTTCCTCGACGGCATCCACGTCGACCCGACCGACGTGTTCGACGTCATCGACAACGTGGTCTTCATCCAGGCGAAGTTCCACGACATCGACGAGAACCTCGACGACAAGCAGATCCCGTGGGAGCCCGTGCTCCGGGCGCTCAAGGACGCCGGGTACACCGGCTACCTCTCCAGCGAGTACGAGGGCGAGCGCGAGCCGTGGCGCTCGATCGAGCAGGTGCGCCGTCAACACTCGCTCATCCGCCAGATCGCCGATCGGCTCTGAGGGATCGACGTGCCCAACGGACTCATCCACGACGACAGCCTGCGCGCGCACCCCGACGGGCTCGCGCTGCGCCTGACGATCCCCTGGTACCGCAGCCTCTGGCTCTCGTCGGTCACGACCCTCGCCCTCACCGTCGACGGGGATCAGGTGGATGCCGCCGACCTCCGCGTGGAGTTCGGTGACACCTCGTACGGTCTCGACGAGCTGCCCGCGCAGAGCGAACGCCTGTGGTTCCTGCAGGAGCACCCGCTGCTCATCGCCCGCCGCGACGCCCCCGTCGCCCTGGGCGAGACCCACGACGTCGTGCTGCACGGCGAGCTCCGCCTGCCCTACATGCAGATCGCGCCCGGGCAGGACGGCGGCCCCGGCATGTACGTGCCCAACGTCGTGCACGACGTGCGCACGCTCACGGTCGTCGACGCGGATGCCGGCATCCCGGCCCTCGTGTCGGACGTCGCGCCCCCGCCGCCGGCGGCAGAGGACGACCCCTTCCAGCTCGGCCTGACGCTGTATTCGGCCAGCGCGGAGTTCCGCGCGGGGTACTTCGACGTCGACGGTCTGCTCGACCGCGTCGCGGAGCTCGGGATCGGCCCGGGCATCGAGATCGTGGCATCCCAGATGGTTCCGACCTACCCCGTCGTCGGCGACGATTTCGTGCGCACGTGGCGCGCGGCGTTCGACCGGCACGGGTTCGTGGAGAGCTCGTTCGGGGCGAACCTCGACATGGGGCGCCGCCGCGATCGCGACATGACGCCCGACGAGGAGTTCGCGTTCTCGACTCTCATGTTCGAGGGGGCGAAAAAGCTCGGGTTCCCGCTCGTGCGCATCCAGAGCGCCAAGCCCGAGCTGCTGCGGCGCCTGCTGCCGATCGCCGAAGACCTCGACCTGAAGCTCGCGTACGAGATCCACGCACCGATGGGTCCGAACTCCGAGGCGATCCTGCGCGTGCGCGAGACCTACGCCGAGCTCGACTCCCCGCTGCTCGGCTTCGTCGCCGACTTCTCCTCCACCATGCACGCGATGTCGCCGACCCTGCTGCGGGCCGTGCGCCGCGCGGGCCTCGACGACGCGGCGGTCGAGACGCTGCAGGGGATCTGGGCGACGGATGCCACGATGCAGGCGCGTCAGCAGGAGTTCATCGCGTACCTCCGCGGGCGGGACGTCGACCCGGGCCGGCTGGGCGCCTTCGCGCACCTGGCCTTCAACATGCACGGGCACGTCGACCCCCGGGAGTGGGTCGACATCATGCCGCAGATCCTGCACGTGCACGCGAAGTTCTACGACATCGACGACGCCGGCCAGGAGCCCGCGATCGACTATCCCGAGCTCGTGCGCGTGTTCGTCGAGGGCGGGTACCGCGGCTTCTGGTCGAGCGAGTGGGAGGGGCACGCGTTCGCCGAGCTCGGCGAGGTCGACCCGCTGCTGCTCGTGCGTCGTCAGCACGACCTCATCCGGTCGGCGATGCGGGCGGTGCCCGTGGGGTGACCCTCCTCTCGAGAGGATCGGGGGCGTTCTCATCCGGATGGATCGGATGTGGACGCCCCCGGCACGTCGGGCGTCAGGCGGCCGACAGCGTCAGGAACACCGTGCGCGTCAGTCGCTCGAGCAGCTCCGACCACCGGTAAGCATCGTGCGGCGTCGCGGTCGCCGTCACACCGAGGCCGAGATACCGCACGCACAGGCTGTAGAAGACCTCGAACGCCCAGACGGCGTCGTCGTCCGACAGCGTGACGCCGTGTGCGGAGGCCGCGGTGAGAAGGGCGCGGACGAAGACGGCCTGCCCGGCGTCGCCGGAGCGTCGACCGCGCGCGAGGATCTCGACGTCGTCCACCCCCATCACGAAGAAGGGGGAGAGCAGATCGCGGTTCTCGCGAAGGATGCCGGCGTAGACCGCGACGATCTCGGCCGTCGCCGTCTCGAAGTCCGTCGCGCCGGTGCCGGCGGCCGCGACGCGTTCGGCGGTCTCGACATCGAGACGGTCGAACTCCTGCGCCTGGATCAGGCGCAGCAGTTCGGCCTTGCCCGAGACCCGGCCGTAGATCGAGCCGATGGACACCTCGGCGCGCGCGCTGACCTCGGCGAGCGAGAACTGACCGGTGCCGCGCTCGTGCAGCAGGGCGAGGACGGCGGCGCGCACCTTCGCGAACGAGTCGCGACTTCGTCGCTGCTTGGGCTCGGTCACCCCGCTCGCTCCGTCCCTCGTGGCCATCGCTCTCCCCGGCTCCGGGCTCAGGCGGTCAGTTCCACGAGGAACACGGACTGCGGCTCCAGGGCGAGCTCCATCCGCAGGCTCCCCTCCGCCGACACCGCGACGGGGGAGGGCCCGTCGACCTCGCCGGACAGCGACGTGACGGTGGCCTGCACGGTGGTATCCGCCCAGGGGAGGTTCCGGAGGTCGAGGCTCACCCGTTCCACCCCCGCGGATGCCAGGTCCAGGCGCTGCGGCGGGAGCGTGAGCCCCAGCTCGATGCGCTGCTCCCCGATCGGGATGCGGAAGGTGAAACGGTCCTCGGCGCGCGGGGAGAGGGCGCTGTCGGGGGCGACGTAGTTCGTCACGAGGACGCGGACGGTGTCACCGTCGCGCCCGGCGGCGACCGCCAGCCCCGACTCGTCGCCCCCGGTGGCCTCCAGTCGCCGCCCGGTCAGCGCCCGACCCGCGAGGACGAGCGCGCGCGAGCGCTCATCGGGGCGCCCGTCGACATCGCCGACCCCGCCCGGGTCGACGAATCCGTAGTGCGGGTCGCGGCCGGTGTCGGCGCGGAAGAAGAACGCGTGGTCGATGACCGTGTCCTGCAGGGCGATCGCGGTGGCCGCCATGAACGCGCCCTTCTCCGGCGCCGGTGCGGTGCTGCTGGGCACCGCGAGGTAGTTCCAGTAGCTGAGCGTCAGGGCGGTGTCGGTGAACCCGTGATCGTCGAGCACCGCGCGCAGCTCGCGCGCCACGTAGCGGTAGTCCATCGGATCGCGACTGCCGTCGGTGAACCACAGGAACGAGAAGAAGTGCAGCGGCAGGTCGTTCTCGCGCACGAACTCCAGAAAACCCTCGCGGTAGGGCGAGTCGGCCTCGAGCGAGAAGGCGACCGAGGGTCCCCCGACGGTCAGGGATGCGTCGACGCGGTGCACCGCCTCGCAGAAGGCGCGGTACATCGCGTAGAACTCCTCCGGTCGCCCGGCGAAGTGCAGCGGCCCGAAGTCGGGCTGATCGCCGAACTCGTAGAGGCGCACGGGCGTCGCCGGGCCGCCCGCCCACCCCTGGGAGTAGTGCCGGACGATGTGCTCGACGACCCGGCCGTACACCTCGACGTCGTCGGCGGGAAGCTTGTTCTTCGGGATCGAGCTGGCCACGGTGAACAGCACCTCGGCGCCGATGGAGTGAACCGCGTCGACCCACGCGTCGGTCGCGGCGAAGTTGTAGCTGGCCGGGTCGTCGGGGTCGGCGCTCCAGTCGGGGAAGAGGCTCGTGGGGTCGTCGCGGGTGTCGAGGCGCGAGACCCAGTCGAACGAGCGCACGAGGGTCACCCCCGCCTCGCGCCACAGCGGGGTCATGTCGGGGAAGTCGGGATAGGCCGCGACGGGGCCGGGCACGCCGCCGACGCCGTTGAGCGAGCGGAAGGTGCTCTCGCGGGCGGCGTCCACGACGAGGGTGCGGGTGGGGGTGTGCGACACGGTGTCTCCTCGGGGTCTCAGTAGGGCATCCGCAGGAGGCGGTTCGCGTACTCGTTCGCGATCGGCTCGTCGTGACGGAGGTGCTCGATGCGCGCGCGGTAGGTCTCGTCGGTGACCGAGTCGAACTCCTCGAGCATCGACTCGATCGAACGCTCGTGCACCGCGCGCACCCGGGGGAGGCGGCGCTTCATGAACTCGAGCTGGGCGTCGAGCAGCGACTGGTCCTTCGCGAGCTCCTGGGCGAGCACGACGCCGTCCTCGATGCTCATCGCCGCTCCCGATCCCAGGTAGGGCGTCATCGTGTGGGCGGCGTCGCCCAGGATCATGATGCGTCCGCGGAACCACGGGTAGGGCACCCACACCGTCGAGTACGGGGTGTAGGCGACGTTCTCGGCGTGACGGACGTCGTCGAGGGCGTCGGCGAGGAAGGCCGATCCGCGCGTGAGCGAGGCGGCGCGATCGTGCATGATCTCGGCCATCTTGCTCGCGTCGTAGCGCGGGCGGCCCTCCTCGGCCACGGTGAGCACCATGTACATGGTGTCTTCCGACAGGGGCGTGAGCATGATCTTGCCGCCGTAGCCCTGGCAGATGATCGGCTGCATGATCCTGCGGCGGTTGGGGAGCCCCGCGCGCCAGGCGACCCCGCCCACCGGGCGCGGAGCGTACTTCTCGCCGAAGTACTCGCGGCGGATCTGGGAGTTCAGCCCGTCGAAGCCGAGCACGAGGTCGTAGTCGGCGCTGTCGCCGGTGTTGAACGTCACGGTCGCCCTGTCGGCATCCTGGGCGATGTCGGCGACGGTCGTGCTCATGTGGAACACGGCGCCGTTGGCGAGGGCGTGGCGCGCGGCCATCTCGAGGAACGCCATGCGCGACATCGTCACGCACCCCGGCAGGCCCTCGTCGCGGGTGCCGTAGCTCATCGTGCTCAGCAGGGTGCCGTCGGCGTCGTAGTTGTCGATGCCCGGGGCGGGGTGGCCGATCTCGAGGACGTCGTCGAGCAGTCCGATCTCGCGCACCGCGCGCAGGCCGTTGATGCGGAGGCCGAATCCGACGCCGGCGACGCTGATCTCGGGCTTGTCGTCGATGACATCGACGTGCGCACCGATCCGGGCGAGGGCGGATGCCGTGGTGAGGCCGCCGATGCCCGCACCGACGATCAGGATTCTCAACGGGGTCGACATGGGTGCTCCTCCTCGAGCGGACGGCCGGGCCCGCGGGGTGCGTGCCTCACCGAATCAGAACGTTGATTCTGATTTCAGGCTACGGACGGGCCGGGCGCGCGCACAACGATCGCACCCCGACCGCCGTGGATGCCGTCCATCACGATCGGTGATGCGGGCGGCATCCGCCCGTCTTACTGCGGGGCGTGACCCGCGGCGATCACGCGACCGGCCTCGGCGAAGAGGCCGCGCATCCACTCGTGCTCGGGATCGCGGTTGTGCGAAGGGTGCCACCACAGGGCGCTGACGATCGGCGTCGCCGCGAACGGCAGGGGGACCACGCGGATGCCGCCGATGCGCAGCAGGTGGGGGGCGAGGGCGGACTGCACGAGTCCCACGCGCCGCGTTCCACTGACGAAGTGCCCCACCGAGAGGAAGCTCTCCAGCACCACCTCGATGTGCGGTTCGACACCGAGTTGCTGGATCTGTCGGGCGGCCGAGGTGAAGGCCGAACGCGACTGGAAGGTGAGCACCCACGGCAGGTCGGCGAGGTTCTGCATCGTGAGCGACTCGCCCACCTCGTCGTTGTCGTCGGCCACGACCGCGAGCCAGTCGTCCTGCCAGAGGTCGAGGTAGGGCAGCTCCGACACGGGGCCGTGCGGGATGACCATGGCGTCGGCCGAGCGCAGGCGGTTCGCGGCGTCTTCTACGATGCCGGGGTTGTGCAGCATGTAGCGGAACCGCACGCCGGGCGCCTGCTCGGCCGCCAGCTGCGAGACGACCGTGCCGACGGTGACGAAACCGTAGTCGGAGCCGTAGATCGAGAATTCCCGCGTCGACTCGGCGGGCGACCACGACGCCTGGCTGTCGAACACGCGTCGGGCTGCTTCGAGGGCCGTTGTCGTGTGATCGGTCAGGCGGACGGCGAACGGCGTGAGCTCGTAGGTGTTGCCACGACGCGCGAGGATCTGGTCGTTGAAGTGCGTGCGCAGGCGCGCGAGAGAGGCGCTGAGGGCGGGCTGGCTCAGGTGCAGACTCTCGGCGGCGCGCGTCACGCTGCGCTCGGTGAGCAACGCGTCGAGCGCCACCAGGAGGTTGAGGTCGAGGCGCGAGAGCGCCGAATGATCGGTCACCACGGCGTGATCCTCCGCTCGGGAAAGCTGTGCGGCGATCGTATCAATGCGGTCTATGTCCGGGCTAGGGCGCATCTCTCGGGGCGATGCGGGTCCACCGGTCACGCCTTATGCGCTGCATCGCGAAGACTTATGTGCGTTTTCTACTGATCGCACGGATACTGAGTCACACAGCACAGGCGCTCCACCGAAGGGGTCGCCGACAACGTCGTCAGAAAGGCTGGCCATGACTCAGCATCGCCGTGTCACACGGATCGCAGGTCTTCTCGCTCTTCCCGTCACCGCCGCTCTCGTCCTCGCCGGCTGCTCCGGCTCCGGCTCGGGAGACGCCGGGGGCGATTCGAACTCCTTCACCTTCACCTTCGCCACCTCCAACAACCTCGAGAGCCCGTACGAGACGCTCGCCAAGGAGTACATGGCGGCGAATCCCGGCGTCACCATCACCTCGAACCCGACCCCGAACGACAAGTACGGGGAGACCATCCGCACGCAGCTGCAGGCGGGCAATGCTTCCGACGTCATCATCACCGCACCCGGTGCCGGTGACTCGCGCGGTCTGATCCCCCTCGCCCAGGCCGGGTTCTTCGAACCGCTCGGCGACACGGCGACCTCGCTCGTGCCGACCGGGAGCGACACGCTCTTCGAGCTCGACGGCAAGACGTACGGCCAGCCGTTGGACTTCACCATCGGTGCCGTCGTCGCCAGCATGGGCACAGCCGGCATGAACGGGATCACGAGCTGGCCCACCACCATGAACGACTTCTACGCCGAGTGCGCGAAGCTCGCGGGCGACGGCAAGTCGATGATCGCCATCGCCGGCGCCGCCGCCCCGAACGCCGGTCTCACCGCTCAGGGCATCGCGGCGACCCGCGTCTACGCAACGGACCCGAACTTCAACACCGAGCGCGCCGAGGGCAAGACCACCTTCGCCCAGAGCAAGGGCTGGGCCGACACGCTGCAGACCATCATCGACCTCAAGGACAAGGGCTGCTTCCAGGCCGGCGCCGAGGGCGGCGGCTTCGACGCCATCACCAACGGACTCGCGCAGGGCACCTCGGTCGGAAGCTTCATCCCCTCGGGCTCGGCGGTCGAGATCGCCGCGGCCGCTCCCGCGGAGGCCGACTTCAAGGTGCAGCCCTTCCCGCCCGCAACCGGCGGCAAGCCCTTCGTGCTCGCCAGCTCGAACTACGCGGCATCCATCAACGCGAAGTCCCAGAAGAAGGACGCGGCGAAGAAGTTCCTCGAGTGGCTCGCCACCCCGGACGCCCAGGAGAAGTTCTACGAGGCCTCGGGCCTGCTCCCCATCTCGGAGTACAAGAACCTCGACCTGAGCAAGACGATCTACTCCGAGGTCGTCGATGACATCTCGAACGGCTCGTACACCACCCTGCCCTCGAACGTCTGGCCGAACCCGGCCGTGTACGACGCGCTGTCGACGGGTGTCCAGGGCCTGCTGACGGGCCAGAGCAGCATCGACCAGGTGCTGAAGAACATGGATGCGGCCTGGGGCAACTGAGTGAATCCGCCGCCCGGGCCCCTGGACCCGGGCGGCGGAGCCGCACCCCTTCGAGGATGACGAGGACGCCATGAGCACCACCTTCCGAGCCGGCGAGGTCGCCGCCACCGAGACCGAACGAGTCGTCCTGCCCCCGCGCAGAGGGCGCCGCCGTCCGGCCCCCGCCCCGCGCCGCAAGGGCCTGCTGAAATTCGGATACTGGTGGTGGGCGTTGCCCGGCACCCTCTTCGTCCTCGGCATCCACTACGTCGCCACGAGCGTCGGTGGCTTCTTCGCCTTCACGAACTGGACCGGCATCGGGGCCTTCCAGCTCATCGGTCTCGACAACTTCACGCGGATCTTCCAGGACCCCACGAAGATCGGGGCGCTGTGGAACACGCTGTTCCTCGCCTTCGGGTCGGTGATCCTCAGCAACATCCTGGGGCTGGGGATCGCTCTCGGCCTCAATCGCGGGCTGAAGAGCCGGTACATCCTGCGCACGCTCTTCTTCATGCCTGTCGTGCTCAGCCCGCTGGCGACGTCGTACATCTGGAAGTTCATCTTCGACTTCAACGGACCGCTCAACCTCGTGCTGCGCGGGATCGGCCTGGACTCGATGGCCCGCGCCTGGATCGCCGACCCGACGTGGGCGATCTGGACGATCCTCATCGTGCTGGTCTGGCAGAACATCGGCTTCTCGATGGTGATCTACATGGCGGGCCTCGCCGCCGTCCCGGTCGAGATCGAAGAGGCCGCGGCCATCGACGGCGCCAACCTGTGGCAGCGCTTCTGGCACGTGACGTTGCCGTCGATCCGCCCCGCCGTCGCGATCGCGACCACCCTCGGGCTCGTGAACGGGCTGCGCGTGTTCGATCAGATCATGGCGCTGACCGGCGGCGGCCCGGCCGCGGCGACCGAGACGCTCGCGACGCAGGTCTACAAGCAGTCGTTCGCTCTCGGCAACTTCGGCTACGGCGCCGCCCTGGCGCTGCTGCTGACCCTCATCATCCTGGTCTTCGCGGTCATCCAGCAGCGCGTCACCGCCGATCGTTCGGAGGAGAACTGACATGTTCCGCTACACCAAGCTCACGGGGCTCCGCGAGTTCCTGTTCTGGATCGCCGCGCTCGTGTTCCTGCTGCCGTTCTACTTCTTGGTCACGACCTCGCTGAAGTCGGACCGCGAGGTCATCACCTCGTCGACCCTGGCGCCGCCGACCGCACCCGATTTCGGCAACTTCCTCAAGGTGCTCACCGCCACCGGCAACTCGAACGTCGTGGTGGGGCTGATCAACAGCATCATCATCACCGCCGGCAGCATCGTGCTCCTGGTTCTGCTCGGCTCGCTCACCGGCTACGTGATCGCCCGCAGCACGCGTCGGTGGAGCCGCGTGGTCTACTACCTCTTCCTCGTGGCGATCGTTCTGCCCACGCAGCTGGGCACCGTGCCGCTGTACATCGGGGCGCGCTCGCTCGGGCTCACCGGCTCGGCCTGGGGCATGATCGTCCTCTACACCGGCATGCTCCTGCCGCTCGCGATCTTCCTCTACGCGGGGTTCTTCCGCGGGCTCGGGACCGAGTACGAAGAAGCGGCGACGATCGACGGCGCCAGCCGCACCCAGATCTTCTTCCGGATCGTGCTCCCGCTGATGTCGCCCGCGACCGGAACCGTCGCGATCCTCGCCGGACTCATCGTGTGGAACGACTTCTTCACGTCGCTCATCTTCCTCGGCGGCTCCGCGAACCAGACCCTCCCGGTCGCCATGTACTACTACATCGGCTCGCTGGTCTCGGCGTGGAACCAGATCTTCGCGATCGTCATCGTCTCGATGGTCCCGATCCTCGCCTTCTACCTCTTCGCCCAGAAGCGCTTCATCCAGGGCTTCGCCGGCGGCCTGAAGGGCTGAGCCCCTCTTATCCCGGGCTGAGCCTGCCCAGATGGATGCCGCGAAGCGCGGCATCCGTCGATCGTCGCGCCCCGCAGTCGAAAGGACACACCCCATGTACCGACTCGCTCCCAACATCGAACTCCTCTTCACCGAGGCCGGTGACTATCACGACCGCGTGCGCGCGGCGGCGGCCGCGGGCTTCGACGCCGTCGAGATGTGGGGTCCCACGGGGGTCGACGCTCCGGCGACGCCCAAGGACCTGCCGGCGCTGAAGGCGGCGCTCGAAGAGACCGGCGTGCAGCTCACGGCGCAGCTGGCCGAGCCCCGCACGCAGTTCATGATCCCGCCGTGGGACCACAGCGAGTTCTTCCGCAAGCTCGACGAGGGCGTGGCGATCGCCTACGACCTCGGATGCCCCCGCATCGTCGTGGGCAGCGGCACCGGCTTCGGCGGGTGGAAGCGGCAGGTGCAGCTCGACAAGCTCATCGAGATCTACACCACGGCGGTCGCCCAGATCGAGGGGTCGGCCGTCGGTCTCGTGCTCGAGCCCGTGAACGTCCGGGTCGACCACCCCGGTTCTCTGCTGGATCGCACGGCCGAGGGGGTCTACGTCGCCCGTGGCGTCGCCTCGCCGCAGTTCGGCGTGCTCTACGACATCTATCACTCGGCCGTCGAGGGTGAGGACATGGAGGCCGAGCTGGCGAACGCCGGCGACCTCATCCACTATGTGCAGCTCGCCGACGCCCCCGGTCGCGGCGAGCCCGGCACGGGAGAGCTCGACTGGAACGAGCGCTTCCGACTGCTGCGCGACAGCGGCTACGACGGCCCCGTGGGCCTCGAGTACTACCCGACCACCGCGTCGGCGGCATCCGTCGCCCACGTCGTCGAGATCGCGCGCGCCGCATGAGCGCCCGGCAGTACCCCACCTCGGTCGACGTCGTCATCGTCGGGAGCGGGCCGACCGGCTCGGCCTACGCGCGCATCCTGTCGGAGCGAGCGCCGGAGGCGACGATCGCGATGCTCGAGGTCGGCCCGACGGTGTCGAATCCTCCCGGTGCGCACGTGAAGAACATCGCCGACCCGGCCGAGCGGGCCCGCGCGCAGGTGGCCTCGGAGGGCCCGGGCGAGCGCGGCGAGAAGGTCGCCAGCCCCGGCGCCGCCAAGGCCGGCGTGCGCGGGGCGCGCCCCGGCACGTTCCTGCTCGAGGAGGGGTACGCGTTCGAGGGGGAGGACGGTCTCCCGGTCGTCGCGATGTCGAGCAACGTGGGCGGCATGGCCGCGCACTGGACGGGCGCGTGCCCGCGTCCGAACGACAGCGAGCGCATCGCCTTCGTTCCCGACCTCGACGAGCTCCTCGACGAGGCCGATCGTCTGCTGGGCGTCACGACGAACGCCTTCGACTCCGCGCCCTTCGGGGCGATCGTGCGCGAGCGCCTCTCGGCCGCGGTCGACGAAGGCCGCGTCGATGCGACGAAGGTGCAGCGGATGCCGCTGGCCGCCCACCGGCGCGACGACGGTCGCCTGGTCTGGTCGGGGTCGGACGTCGTGCTGGGAGAAGTCACGCGCGAGAACCCGCGCTTCGCGCTCTTCGACGAGACCCTGGCTGTGCGGGTGCTCGTGGAGGGCGGCCGCGCATCGGGCGTCGTCGCGCGCGACCTGCGTTCGGGCGACGAGCACACCATCGCGGCGCGCTTCGTGGTGGTCGCGGCCGACGCGCTGCGCACCCCGCAGCTGCTGTGGGCGTCGGGCGTGCGCCCGGAGGCTCTCGGGCGGTACCTGAACGACCAGGCGCAGGTGGTGTTCGCCTCGCGGCTGCGGAACATGCCCCTGCTCGACGCCGACGACCCCACCGCGGGGCTGGCGGAGTACAGCGGGGTGAGCTGGGTCCCGTTCACCGACGACATGCCGTTCCACGGGCAGATCATGCAGCTCGACGCCTCGCCGATCCCCCTGGCCGACGACGACCCGGTGGTTCCGGGCTCGATCGTGGGACTCGGGTTGTTCTGCGCGAAAGACCTGCGGGCGGACGACCGCGTCGCCTTCGATGCGGAGCACGCCGACGGCTACGGGATGCCGGCTCCCCGCATCCACTACCGCCTCACCGATCACGATCGCGAGGTGGTGGAACGGGCTCGTCAGGAGATCGTGCGTCTGGCCGAGGCCGTCGGCGACCCGGTCGGCGATCGCCCCTTCACCCTTCCGCTCGGGTCGTCTCTGCACTACCAGGGCTCGACGCGCATGGGCGTCGCCGACGACGGCACGAGCGTGTGCGACATCGACAGCGAGGTGTGGGGCGTGCCCGATCTCTTCGTCGCGGGCAACGGCGTGATCCCGACCGCGACGGCGTGCAATCCGACGTTGACGTCGGTGGCGCTCGCCGTGCGGGGTGCGCGCAAGATCGCTGCCGTTCTCGCTCGCGAGCAGGTCGCGACGGAGTCGGCATCCGCCTGAGTTCTCTTGCTTATGCAGGAAACAGACATTAGAGTGTAGAAATCATGACAAAGTGGTCCGCGACTCCGGTCGCGCCGACGAGGAGGTCATCGTGATCCCGGATCGCATCATCGAGCAGGGCACCCTCAGCGCCCACGACGGGCGGACATCGGTGGACGTGCGGCTGCCCTGGTACCGCGCTCTGCCGGCATCGTGCATCTCGGGCGCGAGGCTCACCATCGACGGCGTCGAGGCTCCCGCTGCCTCGCTGCGCTGGCAGATGAACGGCGAGGAGTTCACGTTCGCCGACATGAAGACGAACACCGAGCAGTGGTGGTTCCCCACCGACTCGGCCGTGCTGTCGGGAGAAATCGGGGCGGATGCCGGGGAGCACGAGGTGCGCGTCGACCTCGAGCTCTTCATCCCCTACATCATCATCGCCGACGACCAGGTGCTCCACATCGAGGAGCACGACACCAAGACCATGACCGTCCGCCAGGTCGAGGAGGCCCGCGCATGACCGAGCTCGGCACGCCCCTCCAGGGCGTCACGCTCTACAGCTTCCCCCGCGCGTTCCACGGCCGCGAGTACGACCTCGACCAGCTGATCCGCAAGACCGCGGCCGAGGGCTTCGGTCCGGGGCTCGAGATCATCGGTTTCTCGAGCTTCCGCGGATTCCCCGAGATCGACGACCACTTCGCCGGGCGATTCTCCGATCTGATCGACGAGGTGGGCCTGGTGCGCACCTCTCTCGCGGTGAACGCAGACATCGGTCTGCGCCCCGACCGGCTGATGGACCAGGACGAGCTGATCGCCTACATGCGCAAGCAGATCGCAGCGGCCGCGAAGCTCGGCTTCCCCATCGCGCGGGTGCAGATCTCGCTCACGCCCGACTCGATGGAGGCTCTCGCCCCGATCGCCGAGGAGTACGGCGTCACGCTCGCCCTCGAGGTGCACGCCGACCAGTACGCCTCCCACCCGCGCATCCTCGCGCTGCGCGACAGGTATGAGCAGGTCGGGTCCCCCTTCCTCGGGTTCACGATGGACTGGGGCGCCACCGTCACCGGCTTCGCCCCCTCGCTCATCGAGGCGTATCGCCGCCGCGGAGCCTCGGAGGAGCTGCTGTCCGCCGTCGTCGCCCTGTGGGACGAGTACTACGAGCAGGGCCCGCCCGCCGACCAGACCGACCACGGCCAGCGCTTCGGTCGGTTCATCGGCCTCGCTCATCAGCACGGCCGCCCCGACCTCGGCATCGACTTCGGCATCAACGGCACCGGCCTGTTCGGCCCCGCGCGCGTCGACGACTGGCTCGAGATCATGCCGTGGGTGAAGCACGTGCACGGCAAGTTCTTCGGCATCGACGAGAACGGGAACGAGCCGTCGGTTCCCGTCGCCGAGCTCATCACCCTGCTGGTCGAGAACGGTTACAGCGGTGCGGTGTCGAGCGAGTACGAGGGCTGGCACTGGAACCACTGGCAGAACCCCTTCGAGATCATCCGCGGCGAGCAGGCCATCCAGCGCACCGCCGCCGAGGCCGCCGGCTCCCGGATGATCACGGATGCCGTCGAAGCCCGCCGCGCCCTCGATGCCCACCTGTCGCACGCCGTGCGGGCCTGAAAGGACCTCCGTCATGAACAACGGCATCGCCGGAACCGGCATCCGCCTCGGTACCACCCTCTACTCGATGACGAGCGAGTTCGCCGCGGGGCTCTACACCCCCGAGACGCTGATCCGCGAGGTGCATGACCAGGGCATCGGTCCGGGCGTGGAGTTCAATCTCGCGCAGCTCCTGCGCTCGTACCCCGACGTCGACGCCGAGTTCACGAAGCTCTGGTTCGACTCGCTCGAGAAGTACGGCCTCGAGGCGAGCGCCGTGGGGACCAACCTCGACATGGGCCGCCGCGCAGACCGCGATATGACCCCCGACGAGGAGCACGACTTCTTCGCCCGTCAGCTGAAGTCGGCGCACACCCTCGGCTTCGCGACGGTCGTCATCCGCTCGGCCGGCAAGGAGCTGCTGCGCCGTCTGCTGCCCCTCGCCGAGAAGTACGACCAGAGACTCGCGTACGAGATCCACGCGCCCTCGGGGCCGAACGACCCCAAGGTCCTCGAGATCCGCGAGGTCTACGACGAACTCGGGAGCGACCGCCTCGGCTTCACCGCCGACTTCTCGTCGACCATGCACGCGCTCTCCCCGACCCTGCTGCGCACGCTCGGTCAGATGGGCATGGACGAGAAGCACTTCCCGGTCATGGACGAGATCTGGCGCGAGCCCGCGCCCATGCACGTGCGCAACCAGAGATTCGAGGACTACCTCACGGGCGAGGGCGTCGACCCCCTGCGCTTCGGGCCGTTCACGCGTCTGGCGTTCAACATGCACGGTCTCGTGCCGCCGGAGGAGTGGCTCGACATCATGCCGAAGATCTTCCACGTGCACGCGAAGTTCTACGACATCGGCGCCGACGGCGAAGAACCGGCCATGGACATCCCCCGCATCGTCACGCAGTTCGTCGACGGGGGATTCGAGGGCTACCTCTCCAGCGAGTGGGAGGGCCACGCCTTCAGCGACCTCGGCGAGAGCGACCCCGTCGATCTCGTGAAGAAGCAGCACGCGCTCATGCGCACAGCCATCGAGAACACCGTCGCGGCGCGCCAGCCCGCGTGATCCACCACCACAACGAAGGAATGACCATGTCGAACACCACCACCGAGGCATCCGTCTCCGACCTCGTCGCCGAGGTCACCCGCCTGCGCGAGCAGGTCGAGGCCGCCCACGCCCTCGCGCAGCGCGCCGAGGACCGCGGGCAGGTCGAGAACCTCTTCAACCGCTACATGTACCTGCACAACGCCTTCGAGGACGAGCAGATCATCCCGCTGTGGGTGAAGGAGGGCACCGAGGGCATCCGGGCGCGCTACACCAACGCCGGTCAGTACACGACCTGGCAGAGCGTCACCGACTACCACCGCGGTCGTCCTCACCCCGAGGGCAAGCTCATCCTGCACGCCACCAACACCCCGGTGATCGAGGTCGCCGGCGACGGCAAGACCGCCACTGGCGTGTGGATGATGGCGGGCACCGAATCGGGGCTGACCGACCCGAAGGTCGCGGAGGAGTTCCCCGACATGTACTCGCCCGAGGAAGTGCTCGGCAAGAAGGTCTGGGCCCACTGGGTGTGGTGCAAGTACGCGATCGACTTCCTCAAGCAGGACGGCGAGTGGAAGTTCTGGAAGTTCCGCTGCTACGAGCTCGCCCGGGCGCCCTTCGAGGAGAACTGGGTCGCGTTCGGCCTGAAGAACCAGGGCGCGTTCGACCTCGACCTCATGTACTTCGGCGACGACGGCAAGCCCGTCTTCATGCCGAAGGCCGACGAGCCGGTGCCGTCCACGAACCACCCCTATAGCCCCGAGACCACGCAGAAGCTCGAGCCCGCGCCTCCCGTCGCGCACCAGACCTTCTCCGACAACTACGCCTGAGAGACAAGCCCCATGGCCACCCACAACTCGCTCTTCGCCGAGAAGGACGTCCGTCGCACCGACGACGGCCTCGCCGTCTCGGTGCAGCTGCCCTGGTACCGCAGCCTCTGGCTGTCTGCCGTCGACGACGTCGCCGCGACGGTGAACGGTGTCGCCGTGCCGAAGGACGACCTGCGGTTCTCGCTCGAGGGTCGCGAGTACCGCGTCGAGGAACTGCCCGAGCAGTCCGAGACGCTGTGGTTCGTCGCCGACCGGCCCGACGTCCTGATCCACCTCGAGACCCCGCTCGCGGCGGGCGAGGCGGTGACCGTCGAGGTCGTGCTGACCATGCGGCTGTTGTACATGCAGATCATGCCGGGGGTCGACGGCGGCCCCGGGCGGTACGTCACGAACCGGGTTCCGGTCGAGCGAGAGCTGGTGCTGTCATGACCCGTCCCCTGCGCGTCGCCATGATCGGCTACGGCTTCATGGGTGCGGCCCACTCCGTCGGCTGGCGTCAGGCGCCGCGCATGTTCGACCTGCCGCGCGAGATCGAGATGGCGGTGGTCGTCGGTCGGAATCCGGATGCCGTGGCCGCCGCCGCCGCGAAATGGGGCTGGGCCGAGTCGGCCACCGATTGGCGCGAGATCGTCGGGCGTGACGACATCGACATCGTCGACATCGTGACGCCCGGCGAATCCCACGCCGAGATCGCGATCGCCGCCCTCGACGCGGGTAAGCACGTCCTGTGCGAGAAGCCCCTGGCCAACACCGTGGCCGAGGCCGAGGCGATGGCCGAAGCCGCCGCGCGGGCTCGGGTCCGCGGCATCCGATCGATGGTGGGGTTCACCTACCGTCGGGTGCCCGCGGTCACGCTGCTGCGCGACATGATCGCCGAGGGGGCGGTCGGCACGGTGCAGCAGGTGCGCGCGGCTTACCGGCAGGACTGGCTCGTCGACCCCGAGACGCCGCTCGCGTGGCGCCTGCAGAAGGAGCACGCCGGGTCGGGCGCGCTCGGCGACATCGGGGCGCACATCATCGACATGACCCAGTTCGTCACCGGCCTGGGCGTGGAGCGGGTCTCGGGCACGATCGACACGATCGTGAAGGAGAGACCCCTTCCCGCCGACGGATCGATGGGGCTGTCGAAGGGTGCCGGTGCCGCAGCGACGGGTGCGGTGACCGTCGATGACGTCGCGATCTTCACCGGCCGCCTGGCGAACGGGGCCCTGGCCTCGTTCGAAGCCACCCGCTTCGCGACCGGGCGCAAGAACGCTCTGACCATCGAGGTGTCGGGCGATCGCGGCGCGCTCGCGTTCGACCTCGAAGACCTCAACAGCCTGCGCTTCTACGACCGCACGGCGCCCGAGGGCCGGCAGGGGTTCACGCAGATCCTCGTCACCGAGTCGCAGCATCCCTACGTCTCGGCGTGGTGGCCCGCGGGGCACCTGCTCGGTTACGAGCACGGCTTCAGCCACCAGGTCGTCGATCTCGTCAACGCGATCGCCGACGGTTCCGACCCGCACTCCTCGTTCGAGGAGGGCCTCCGCGTGCAGCGCGTCCTCGACGCCGTCGAGCGCAGCAGCGCCGCCGAGTCCGCCTGGACCCGCGTCGGCGCACCCATCCCCGCTCTCTGACTCCCGCTCCTCGCCCGGAAAGGACCGCCGTCATGGCTCGCCCGATCACCCTGTTCACCGGCCAGTGGGCCGACCTGCCCTTCGAAGAGGTCGCGCGCCTCGCGGGGGAGTGGGGCTACGACGGCCTCGAGATCGCCTGCTGGGGCGACCACATCGACGTCTCGCGCTGGGACGACGCCGAGTACGTGCAGTCGCGCCTCGACATCCTCGAGCGCAACGGGCTGAAGGTGTGGACGATCTCGAACCACCTCGTCGGCCAGGCCGTGTGCGACGACCCGATCGACGAGCGCCACCACGACATCGTGCCGCCCCGGGTGTGGGGAGACGGGGATGCCGAGGGCGTGCGGCAGCGCGCGGCCGAAGACCTCAAGAACACGGCGCGCTTCGCCGCGAAGCTCGGGGTGAAGACGGTCACCGGCTTCACGGGGTCGAGCATCTGGAAGTACGTCGCGATGTTCCCGCCCGCCTCCGACGCGATGATCGAGCGAGGCTACGCGGACTTCGCCGAGCGGTGGCATCCGATCCTCGACGTCTTCGAAGAGGTCGCCGTGCGATTCGCCCTCGAGGTGCACCCGTCCGAGATCGCGTACGACTACTGGACGGCGAAGAAGACGCTCGAGGCCATCGGGCACCGGGGGAGCTTCGGATTCAACTTCGACCCCTCGCACTTCGTCTGGCAGCAGCTGGACGCGGTCGCGTTCGTGCTCGACTTCGCCGAGCACATCTTCCACGTGCACTGCAAGGAATCGACGACGAACCTCGACGGCCGCAACGGCGTGCTCGGCTCGCACCTGTCGTGGGACAACCCGCGTCGCGGGTGGACGTTCGTCTCGACCGGCCACGGCGATGTGCCGTGGGAGCCGCTGTTCCGTGCGCTCAACGCGATCGGCTACGACGGCCCCACGAGCGTGGAGTGGGAGGACGCCGGCATGGACCGCCTCGTCGGCGGCCCCGAGGCCCTCGCCTTCGTTCGCAAGCTCGGCGAGATCACCCCGCCGCACCAGCTGTTCGACGCGGCGTTCTCGCAGAAGGGCTGACGCACGACCGACGTGCCCGACGTCCTCATCCCCCAGGCGGCGCCGGCGCCGTGCGATAAACGCCCTCGCGAGTGAGACACGCCTCAGCGCGCCGTGTCTCACTCGTGAGGGCGTTTAACGATCGCGGAAACGCGAGCATGACCGGCCTCGGGACCCCCGGGGTCGGCGGCATCGCACAGCGCGCCGCCCCGCCGACCCCGCGCCGTCAGGCGTGAGTGGCCAAGATGTGTCGCTTCTCGGCATGCCGAGGCGACAGATCTTGGCCACTCACGCGCGGGGTGGGCTCAGCCCAGCAGGGGGCGCAGCACCTTCTGCACGTACCAGCCGGCGACCATCGTGCTCTCGGCGGGGTGCGGGCTCTGGTCGGACTCGACGACGATCCAGCCCCGGTAGCCGTGCTCGGCCAGGGCGCCGACGAAGGCTTCGAAGTCGACGAGAGCGCGCTCGTCGCTCGGCTCGTAGAACCAGCGGAGGATCTTGCGCGACCCGCCCTCGGTGCGGATGAACTGCTCGGCGTGCGGCGTCGACGCCTCGGTGTCGTCTACCGTCTCGCGCGCGTCCTTCAGCTGCACGTGCACGACGCGGTCCGGGTACTGCCGGTACAGCGCGACGGGGTCGATCCCCGCGATCGCAAGCTCGGCGGTGTCGATCGCGAGGCCCACGGTGTCGGCATCCGTCGCCGATAGCAGACGATGGATGCCATCGCCCAGGCGCAGCGCCGAGAGGAAGTCGACGTGCAGGCCCAGGGCGATGCCGTCCTCGGCGATCGCCGCGCCGACGCTGTTCCACAGGTTCGCCAGCACCTCGACCCGCTCGGCCGACAGCGCACCGGTCTGCCACGCCGACGGCGCCGCGCGCACCACCAGCACGCTCCCGCCGAGGCGGCGCAGGGCATCCGCGAACCATCGCGCGGTGCGCACGATCTGCTCGACCGAGGCGGGGTCGAGCGGGTCGGGCCCGCGTCCCATCTCGACCTCGAAGCCGACGGAGGGGTCGTAGACGTAGCTGCTCACGGCCTCGATCGCGCACGCCTTCAGCACCTCGCGAAACCCCTCGACCGACCCGTACAGGTCGGCGAGCTGCTGCGGAGTGCCCAGCGGCTCCCACGCGCCGAAGCTCTCGGCGGTCAGCTCGACTCCGGAGAACCCGCTGATGGATGCCGTCTTGAAGGCGCGCTCGTGCTCGCGCTTGCGCACGAACGAGTCGATGTTGGTGTCCCACTGGTTGATGGCGTAGGCCCAGCGCACGTCGGTCATCGCGCGACCTCCTCGGAGTAGATGCCGTCCAGCACGTTCTTGGCGTACCACCGCGAGATCGCGGTGCTCTCGGCGTAGTCGCCGCCGAGCTTGTCGGCCTTGTCGTGCTCGACGCTGATCCAGCCGGTGTACCCGTGGTCGCGCACCGAGCGCATCATGGCCTCGAAGTCGACGAGCCCCTCGTCGGTGCCCATCTCGTAGAACCATTTCTCGGTCGTCTTCGCCGAGACCTCGGCATCCGGGAACATCCGGTAGTCGTCGTTGACGTCCTTGTGCCGGGTGTCCTTGAAGTGGAAGCCCGTCACGCGCTCGTGGTGCGCCGCGTACACGTCGACCGGGTCGACGTGTGCGATGCAGTGCTGCGCGGTGTCGACGAAGAACTTCACGTAGCGGGGGTCGGCGTACGCGTAGAAGCGGTCGATCTGGTCGCGCGTGCGGATGCCGGCGTAGAACTCGTGGTGGCAGGTGAGGTTCACGCCGTACTGCTGCGTGAGCTCGCCGACCTTCCCCCAGATGTCGGCCGCGTACTTGAGGCCGTCGTCGGGCACGCCCGCCTCGTCGAAGTAGCGGGAACCGGGCATGACGATGATGTTGTCGAGCTGGATGCCCGACCACATGTCCAGCGTCCGCTGAAAGTCCTCAAGGATCGTGCCGTGGGTGGCGGGCACCTCGGGCGCGTAGCGGTCGGGGGAGTAGTACACGCCGTGGAACGTGTTGACGATCCGCTCGAGGCCCTGCTCCTGCACGAACTCCTGGTAGTTGGCGACCGAGCCGTACTGCTCGAAGATCTGCCAGATGCGGAAGTCGAAGGTGTCGATCGCGTCGAAGCCGACGGCGGCGACCTGCTGGAGGAAGCGCTTCATCGCCAGCGTGGACTGCCACTGGTCGTAGGGCCCGGCGGGGCCCTGGGCCCGCCAGTGGTCCATGTAGCTCCACTTGATGGGTCGGTTGGTCATTGCGTGCTCGCTCTCTGAAGGGGTGCGGATGGGTGACGGTCGGAGAGGGCGCCGACGGCCAACGAGAGATGACGCGAGGTCATCTCCCACGGGTCGTCGTCGAGCCACTCCTGGCCGCCCCACTCGCTGCAGAGCGTGCCGGTGAAGCCCGTCGCGGCGAGGGCGTCGCCCACGTCGCGAAGGGGGTCGGAGATCCGGTCGTCGGCATCGTCGAGGTCCCAGAACTTCAGGTGCACCGCACCGAGAAGAGGGAGGACGGATGCCAGATCGGAAGCCCGCGCGCGTCCGAAGCGCACGAGCAGGTTCATGTAGAGCGTGTGCACGGGCCCCGGCACGCCGCCGGTGCGCAAGAGGTCGACGACGGCGTCGTGGGTCTCGGGATCGCGCCAGTCGTCGCGCAGTCGTCGGTGCAGATCGGGGCGGATGCCGCCGCGCTCGAGCTCATCGAGGTAGGTCACCGGCAGCGCGGGCATGAGCATGCTGATGTCGAGCAGCAGACGCACGTTCGGGGTGTCGAGCCGGGAGATGCGGTCGTAGTCCGCCGGGCGCGCGCCGGGTGTCTCGTGGCCCTGGGCCTCCTCGAAGAGCACGAGGTCGAGCTCTTCGAGCACGGGGACGAGGTCGTCGAGAAGCGACCCGGCCTGACCGATCGGCAGGCGGACGCCCGTGGCGCCGACGGCGGCCGCCGCGCGCAGCTGCGGTTCGAGGAACGCTCGGCGCTCGGCATCCGTCCGCCGCCGACCGCGGTCGTACTCGTCGATGCTCACGCCGACGATGCTGACGCGTCCGCCCGCGGCGGCGAGCCGGTCGCGGAACGCCTCGACCTCGCGCGTCGGCGGCGTGGGGAACCCGCGCCACATCTGACCGAGCTCGACCTCGATGCTCGACGCGATGCCCTCGTCGACGAGGGTCAGCGCGAGGTCGGGGGCGGTGCGTTCGGCACGGATCACCGCGGGGGTGAGGCTGAAGGCGCTGGCGGACAGGGTCCAGCCGTCGGGCACGCTCACGCCGCTTCTCCCACGTCGAGCGAGACGGTCGCTGCGGTGGCGCCCGTCTCGAGGGTCCGCGTGACGGCGAACGGCAGACGCAGGGGAGCGTCGGGGCCCCCGGGCAGGTACGGGATCTCGAGCCGGAACGACACCGACACCTCATGGATGCCGGGGTCCACGGCATCCGGAATCTCCAGGACCACGCGGTCCTGCAGGTACCACCAACCGTCCTCGTCTCTCAGGGCTGCGACGGGCACACGACGCTCGCCGAGGGCGACGGTGGGCTCGGAGCGGCGTCCGTCGATCACGACGACGACGTCGAGAAGGCTCGCGAGGGGGAGCGAGCGGATCCAGGGCAGTGAGAGACGCACCTCTGTCGCGCCGTCGGCGGCGCGCACGGCGTCGTCGCGGAGAGCGGAAAGGGTCATGGCGGGGCACGTCCTCGTGTCGCAGCGCACCCCACGGCGCGCTTCCGCTCACAACATACCAACTAATGTCGGAATGAGGAAGAAGGTCAGCCGCCCAACCCGTGGACCGCGGCGACCGTCGGACGCCCCTCGCCGAACCACCGGGGCAGGCTCACCTCGAACAGCTGCTCGAGGGCGAGGTCGACGCCGCCGCGCACCGGTTCGCGCGTGTCGTTCTCGCTCGTCTTGATGAGGAGATCGCGCGTGGCGAGGGGGAGCGACAGCTCGTAGACGCGGTGGCGCACCTCGGCGAGGAACAGTTCGCCCGTGGAGGCGACGGCCCCGCCGATGACGATGAGGCTCGGATTGAACATGTTCACGAGCGCGGCGACGGCCTCGCCGACCTGCCGGGCCGACGCCTGGACGAGCGAGGTGGCGAGAGCGTCGCCCCGGCTGGCCGCGAGGGTGATCTTCTCGAGGCTCAGGCTGCCGCCCTCGGCGACGCCGTCGGCGAGGGTTCCGGTCGCGCCCCCCTCGATCGCGTCGCGCGCGTCGCGCACGAGCGCCCATCCTCCGGCGACCGCCTCGAGGCACCCGACCTTGCCGCAGCGGCACACCTGCTCGGCGCCCGGGACGCGGACGTGGCCCATATCGCCCGCCGCGCCGTTCGCTCCGCGATGCAGACGCCCGTGCGAGACGAGCCCGGCGCCGATGCCCGTGCCGACCTTGCAGTAGATGAGGTCGACGCCCTCGTCGCGCCGTCGCGCGCGCTCGCCGGCGGCGAGGAGGTTCACGTCGTTGTCGACCCAGACGGGGGCGTCATAGCGCGTCTCGAAGGCACCGCGGACGTCGAAGCCGTTCCAGCCGGGCATGATCGGCGGGGCGACGGGGCGCCCCGTCTCGAAATCGACGGGGCCCGGCAGGCCCACCACCATCGCCCACACCGGGGTGCCGTCCCCCGCGGCCAGGAGGTCGTCGACCATCCCGGTCGCGGTGGCCAGGGTCTCCTCGGGCCCGCGCGAGATGTCCCAGGCGCGGTGGTCCTCGTCGAGGATCTCGCCCTCGAGGTCGGTGACGCCGATGTGGATGTGCTGGCCGCCGAGCGCGCAGACGACGATGCGTCCGCGCTCGGCGCGGAAACGCAGGGTGCGCGGGGCGCGTCCTCCGGAGGAGGGGGCGTATTCGGCGTCTTCGAGGAACCCCATCTCGACGGCGCGGTCGACGCGCTGGGCGACGACGCCGCGGCCCAGGCCCGTCACGCGGCCGATCTCGGGGCGGGTCACGGCCTCGCCCAGGCGCACCATGTTCACGATGCGCAGCAGGCTCGTGACCTCGTCGGTCTGTGCGCCGAAGCGGAGGGTGGACACGTTCGCCATGCGTCGATCCTCACACAGGACAGGCCGGAACCTGCCGAATTTCGCGCATCTATGGTTCATTAGTCTCCGACTTCAGTTTTTTTCGGGCTGAAGTGGCGAGGGGGCCGACATGACGTGGGGCGTGGGGATCATCGGTTCGGGCCCAGGCGTCTCGGCGCTGCACGCGCCGACCCTCGCCCGCGTGGGCGACGACTTCCGGCTCGTGCACGTCAGCGATGCGGGGAGCGGCCGCGCGGCCGTCATCGCCGACCGGTTCGGGGCGCGCGCGTCGATCGGGGTGGGCGAGCTGCTGGCCGACCCCGAGGTCGACGTCGTGGCGATCTGCAGCCCGCCCTCGCGGCACGCGGAGCACGTGCGCGCCGCCCTGGACGCGGGTCGCCGCGCGATCTTCGTCGAGAAACCCCTGGCCGACACCGCCGACGAGGCCGACCGTCTGGTCGAGGAGTGCGCCGCGGTGGGGGCTCTGCTCGTCGTCGGCACGAACCACCTGTTCGATCCGGCCTGGGCCAAGGCGACTCATCACCTGCACGCCATCGACGGGCGCATCTCGTCGGTGACGGTGACGCTCTGCCTCCCGCCGAACGACCGGTATCACTTCCTCACGATGGGAGAGCCTCTGCCGGCGGGGCCCGCGGTGGCGCGCCCGCCGCTCGACCTCGACGATCCGGAGCGCAGCGCCGCGATCGTGCGTCAGCTCATCGCGGGATTGGGCGTGCACGACCTGCCCCTCGTCCGCGATCTCGTCCCTGCGGCGCCCGAGCTCGTGTGGGCGCGGCCCGTGGCGCCGATCGGCTTCGACCTCGCCCTCCGCGCCGACGGGGCCCTCGTGCGGTTCACGGCCGTGATGCTGCCCGAGGGCGCCGACTCGCTGTGGACGGTGAGCGTGGCCACCGCGGGAGCCCGCGTCGACGTGGAGTTCCCCCCGCCGTTCGTGCACGTCGGGGGAGCGCGCACCACGGTGCGCGACGCGCGGGGCGTGCAGACGGTGTATCCGGTGGACCGAAGGGACGGGTATGAGAGCGAGTGGCGCGCGCTCGCGGCGTTGCTGCGCGGGGAGGCGGCCATGGAGTACGACGAGCTGCGCGCCGACGCGGCGTTCGTGATGGCGATCGCCGACCAGGCGGCGGCGGCCGTGCGGGCGGGCGGGGAACGATGAGCGCCGTACGCACCGACCTGGCCGCCTATCGCGCGGCCGTGGCCGAGCTCGCCCCGCGCGCGCGGCCGGGTGAGGGCGCCGATGCGATCCGCGTGGTCGAGGGGCGGGGCACCTGGTGGGAGCGGCTCGAGGAGGCGGCGGCCTTCATCGTCGACGAGCCCGACCCCGCCTCCGCTGCGGTGCACGAGCGGCTCGCCGGACTCACCGTGCCGGTCGTCGTCGTGCGCCGACGTCTGCGCCCCGACGTCGTCGCCGACGCGATCAGCGGGTTCGCGACCCCGCGGCACGTCGTCGTGGACGCGTGGGGAGGGCGGACGGATGCCGCGACGGTGCTGCGTGACGCGGTCGGCTGGGCGCGCGTGCTCGCCGGCGGCCCCGTGCGCGCCTTCGCGAGAGCCGACACCGAACGCGCGACGACCCTCGCCGTGCGGAGCGAGACCGGGGTGGGGGCGAGCATCACCCGCGCGGTCGGCGGCGGCGTGGGCACGGCGCTCACCGCGACGGCGCTCGGACCGCGGCGCGTCGAGGTGCGCGTCGACAGCGGCTCGCCGCTGCACGAGGTCTCCGTCGATGACGAGGAGGGCCGCCGCACGGCCCGCGTGCGCCGCGAGTCCCCGGAGCGTCTGGCCCTGCGCCGCCTCCTGGATGCCCGGGAGGGCGCCCCGCTGAGCGACCTCTCCGATCTCGCCGCCGATGACGCCGCCGCCACTCTCTCCTGACGGTGCCCCAGCGATGCATGTCCCACTTGTGGTGGGTCGGATGCCGCCCAGGTGACCACTTCTGGGACATGCACCGCCAGAAAGGGGACGAGGTGCGCAGCGCGAGCGCGGGGGATCACTCACGCCGATACGCGGCATCCACAGGATCGGCTTCCCTGATACATACTTCGGTCGGATAGTGGAAGAAGAGTCGGAACGACCCGTCTCACCCGAAAGGATCGAAGATGATCAAGCTTCTCTCTCATCTGTCGTTCGTCGCGATCACGACTCCGGATGTCGAGGCGTCGGTGGACTTCTACGTCAACCAGGTCGGACTGACCGAGGTCGCTCGCGAAGACGGCCGCGTGTACCTCCGCTGCTGGGGCGACTACTACGCCTACTCCGTCGTCGTGGCGCACGGCGATGAGCCCTCGCTCGAGACCATGGCCTGGCGCACCTCGTCGGCCGAGGCGCTGGAGGAGGCCGCGAAGCGCGTGCAGGCCGCCGGCATCGAGGGCGAGTGGTTCGAGGGCCGTGGCATCGGCCGCGCCTTCCGCTTCACCGGCCCGCAGGGGCACAACATGACCCTGCACTGGGACGTCGAGCGTCACCGCGCCGAGCCGCACACCGCCTCGATCTACCCCGACCGCCCCGAGAAGCGCAGCCCGGTCGCCGGCGCCCCGCGCCAGCTCGACCACGTCACGGTCGCCGCGAAGGACGTCGACGCGTTCGTGCAGTGGTACGTCGACACCCTCGGCTTCCGCTTCATGGCGCGCACCGTGCTCGATGAGGCCCCCATCTCGGTGTTCTCGGTGCTCACGACGAACGAGAAGTCGCACGACCTCGGTGTCGTGCTCGACGGCTCGAGCCGCGCCGGACGCATCAACCACTACGCCTTCTGGGTCGACACCCGCGAAGAGCTGCTCATCGCCGCCGACACCCTCATGGAGAACGGCGTGCCGATCGAGTACGGTCCCAACATCCACGGCATCGGGGAGCAGACGTTCCTCTACTACCGCGAGCCCTCGAGCCTGCGCATCGAGCTGAACACCGGCGGGTACCGCAACTACGTGCCCGACTGGGAGGCCAACACCTGGAAGCCCTCGCTCGGCTCGAACAACATGTACCGCAACGGCGCCATGCCGATGTCGATGACCGAGTCGTTCCCGCCCGCCGACGGCCCCAGCGCCACCGAAGAGGGCGTGCCCGACGAGATCAAGGACGCCCTTCTCAACCCCTACGCCGTCCAGGGCCGGGGCTGAGCGTCGATCCCGATCGGGGAAAGTGAGCACCACCATGACGACCGCACCCTTCGCGCTCGCGCGCTTTCGAGAGGCGGATGCCGTGCGCATCGGCCTCGTCGCCGGAGACCGCATCCGCGCGCTCACCGATGACGAACTGGGTGGGGGTCTGAACGCGTTCCTCGCTGACCCCGATTGGGATCGCCTCGAAGCGCTGGCCTCGGCTCGAGACGAGGCGCCGGGGGAGTGGCATCCACTCTCGGATGTCACCCTCACGGCGCCCGTCGAGCCCCGCCAGGTGCTGCAGACCGGAGCCAACTACCGCGAGCACGTCATCCAGCTCGTGGCGGCGGGCCTGACGCAGAACACCGACCGCACGCCCGACGAGGCGCACGCCTTCGCCGCCGAGATGATGGACGAGCGCGCCCGCAGCGGAGAGCCGTACTTCTTCATCGGGCTCACCGCCTGCGTCGTCGGCGACGACGTGCCGCTGGTGCTGCCGTCGTACAGCGAGGTGCACGACTGGGAGCTCGAGCTCGCCGTCGTGATCGGCAGAGAGGCGTTCCGCGTCTCTCGCGAGGATGCTCTCGACCACGTCGCCGGCTACACGATGGTCAACGACATCACCACGCGCGACCTCGTCTTCCGTAAAGACATGAAGGAGATCGGCACCGACTGGTACCGGGCCAAGAACGCGCCCGGGTTCCTGCCGACCGGACCCCTCCTCGTCCCCGCGCGCTTCGTCGATCCCGCCGACACCGCGGTGCGCCTCGAGCTGAACGGGCAGGTGATGCAGGATGCCAACACCTCCGACCTTCTGTTCGACGTTCCGGCCCTCGTGTCGGCGGCGTCGCAGACCCACCCGCTGCTGCCCGGCGACCTGCTGCTGACGGGCAGCCCCGCCGGCAACGGGCAGCACTGGAAGCGGTTCCTGCGCGACGGCGACGTCATGACCGGGACCATCGGCGCGCTCGGCACGCAGGTCGTGCGGTGCGTGGGGGAGCGCGCATGAGCATTCCGTCGGAGAAACCGGCCGACCTCGACCGGCAGAATCCCGAGGCCGAGATCGCTGCGCGCGCCGAGGCTCACCGTAATTGGGGGCGGTGGGGCGAGGACGACGTGCTCGGCACGCTCAACTTCATCGACGACGACATCCGTCGGGGGGCCGCGGCCCTCGTGCGCGAGGGCCGATCGATCTCGCTGTCGCAGCCGTTCGACACCGACGGCCCGCAGAAGGGCTGGCGCCGCCGCACCAACCCCGTGCACACGATGACCGACACGGGCACCGACGCCGAGCGCGGTAACCAGGGCTTCCCGCACGGTATCGGCGGCGCCGACGACGTCATCGCGATGCCCCTGCAGTGCTCGACGCAGTGGGACGGCCTCGGCCACATCTTCGACCACGGCTTCGCGTGGAACGGCCGCCGGGCGGGCGACGTCGTCACCAGTGACGGAGACCTGGTCACGGGCATCGAGCACGCGGCATCCGTCATCGTCTCGCGCGGCGTGCTGCTCGACGTGGGCCGGCACCTCTCGCCCGAGACGGGGGAGCTCGCCGACGGCCACGCGATCACCGTCGCCGACCTCGAGGCGTGCGCCGCCGCCGAGGGCGTCGAGGTGCGCCGCGGCGACATCGTGCTCGTGCGCACCGGCCAGTACACGCGTGCTCGCCGCGAGGGCTGGGGCGACTACGCCGGAGGCCCCGCGCCCGGCCTCTCGCTCACCACCGCCGGGTGGTTGCACCGCACCGAGATCGCGGCGATCGCCACCGACACGTGGGGGTTCGAGGTGCGTCCGAACGAGTTCGACGTGCCGGCGTTCCAACCGCTGCACCAGGTCGTCATCCCCAACTTGGGCCTGACGATCGGCGAGATGTGGAACCTCGACGAGCTCGCGTCGGCGTGCGCCGAGGCGTCACGCTGGGAGTTCCTGCTGGCAGCTCCCCCGCTGCCGATCACCGGGGCCGTCGGGTCGCCGGTGAACCCGCTGGCTCTCCTCTAATCCCCCCCGTCCCAGAACAGAGAGGTTCTGACATGACAGCCGTTCAGAAAGTCGCGATCGCCGGAGCCGGCGTCGCGGGCCTGGCCACCGCCATCTTCCTCGCGAGAGCCGGTGTCGAGGTCGACCTCTACGATGCCCAGCCCGCGCTGTCGACGCGCGGATCGGGCATCACCCTGCAGGGCAACGCCCTGCGCGTCTTCGACGAGCTCGGCGTCTGGGACGAGGTCTCGGCCGCGGGCAACGCCTTCGAGGGACTCAACCTCCGCGCCCCCGGACCCGGCGCGCCCGTGGTCGCGGCCCTTCCCGACCTGAAGACCGGCGGCCCCGACTACCCCTCCACGATGGGCATGTCGCGCCCCGACCTGGCCCGCATCCTTCTCGCCGCCGCCGAGCGCCACGGTGCGCGCGTGCACTTCGGGACGCGCGTGACCGGCGTCTCGCAGACCGACGACGCGGTCGCCGTGGAGGTCGACGGCGAACCCGCGGGTTCGTTCGACCTGCTCGTCGGCGCCGACGGCCTGCACTCCGCGGTGCGCGAGCTGATCGGCATCCATGTCTCCCCCGAGCAGACGGGCATGGGCATCTGGCGCACCTTCGTGTCGCTGCCGCCCGACGTCGACCGCAGCGAGCTGTACTACGGCGGCCCGATGTACATCGCCGGCTACACGCCGACCGGCGACGACACGATGTACGCCTTCCTCGTCGAGGCGGCGCAGGACCGCTCGCAGGCCACGCCCGAGGAGGCGCGGCGCATCATGGTGGAGCAGTCCCGCGCGTACGACGGGCCGTGGAACCACATCCGCTCCGACATCGAGGCCGGCGCCGACGCCAACTACACGTGGTTCACCCGTCACCTCGTCGACGCGCCGTGGAACCGCGGGCGCGTCGTGATCATCGGCGACGCCGCCCACAGCTGCCCGCCGACGATCGCGCAGGGTGCGGCCCAGGGTCTGGAGGACGCCGCCGTGCTCAGCGAGCTCCTCGTGCAGCGGGATGCCGTCGACCAGGCGCTCTGGGACGCCTTCCACGAGCGCCGCGTGGCGCGGGCGAAGGCGATCGTCGATGCGTCGGTGCAGCTCGGCCAGTGGCAGCTCGACGGCGTCCGGGACGCCGACATGGGCGGCCTGATGTTCGGCGTCGCGCAGCTGACGGCGGCCCGCGCATGAGCGCGGTCGAGGGGCGGGGCGTCACCGACGTCCACGCGCACCTGCTCATGCCGGGGCTGCACGCCGAGGTCGAACGCCGCGTCCCCGACGAGGTGCAGGCCGCGGCCGACCTCGAGCTGCGCCGCAACGGCCTGGCGAGCATCCAGGCCTCGGGGCGCATGATCGGCGAGCGCTTCCCGCGCCTGACCTCGGTCGGCGCGCGCCTGGCCGCGATGGACGACCAGGGGGTCGAGCGGCAGTGGGTGAGCCCCTCGCCGAACCACTTCTATCCCTGGGCCAACGAGGGCCTGGCCACCTGGGCGACCGGGGAGGCCAACCGCCTCATCGCCGAGCACGTCGCGCAGGCGCCCGACCGGCTCGTGGGTCTGGGCACCGTGCCGCTGCAGCACCCGCACCTCGTCGTCGACGCCCTCGACGACGCCGTGCTCGGTCGCGGGCTCGCGGGCGTGGAGATCTCGTCGTTCGCGCAGGACGTCGAGCTCAGCGACGAGCGGCTCGAGCCCTTCTGGGCGCGGGCGGCCGAGCTGCGGGCGGTGGTGTTCCTGCACCCCTTCGGCTGCTCGCTCGACGAGCGTCTCGACCGGTTCTACCTCTCGAACACGGTCGGCCAGCCCACCGAGAACGCCGTCGCGCTGTCGCACCTCATCTTCGCGGGCGTGCTCGATCGGCATCCGGGACTCCGCCTGATCGCCGCCCACGGCGGCGGATACCTGCCGACCGCGATCGGTCGGTCGGACCGTGCGTGGAAGGTGCGTCCCGAGGCGCACGGCTGCGCGCACGCCCCCTCGACATACCTGTCGAGACTGTGGTTCGACACCGTCGTGCACGATGAGCGGGCGCTGCGCTGGCTCGTCGAGGTCGCCGGCGCCGACCGGGTGCTGCTGGGCAGTGACTTCCCGTTCGACATGGGCCTCGACGACCCCGTCGCCTTCGTGCGGGGCGCGGGACTGGCCGAGGCGCAGGTCGACGGCATCCTGGGCCGCAACGCCGACGAGCTGCTGCGCACGCGGGTGCACGCATGAGGATCGCGCGGTGGGCCGACGGCGCCGACGTCGGCGAGGGCTTCGTCGACGGTGACACGGTGGTGCCGTTCCCCGACGGGCTGCGGGTGGCCGAGGTGCTCGCGCAGGGTCTCGCGGCGACGCACGCGCTGTTCGCGCGTCGCGACCCGGCCCTCGCGCGACCCCTCTCCCAGGTGCGTCTGCTCGCCCCGCTCGTGCCCGCCTCGATCCGTGACTTCGTCGCCTTCGAGGAGCACGTCGAGGGTGTGAGCGCCTCGGTCGACGGCAAGAGCGAGGTCGTCCCCGAGTGGTACGACGCGCCCACCTTCTACTTCACCAACCCGCACACGGTGCGGGCGACGGGTGAGGTCGTCGCGATCCCCGAGACGCAGCGCCTCGACGTCGAACTCGAGCTCGCGGCGGTCATCGGCGGGGTCGCGGGGTCGGACGGAGAGAATCTGGATGCCGAGACCGCGGCGACCCACATCTTCGGCTACACCGTGATGAACGACTGGTCGGCGCGCGATCTGCAGTCGCGCGAGATGAAGGTGCGGTTAGGCCCGGCCAAGGGCAAGGACTTCGCGATGACCCTCGGCCCGTGGATCGTCACCGCCGACGAGCTCGAACCCTTCCTCGATGACGAGGGCTTCCTGGCCGTGCGCGCGGAGCTCTTCATCAACGGCGAGCTGATCGGCCACGATCTCGTGTCGAACATGGGCTGGCCGTTCCCCGAGCTGGTGATGTACGCCGCGCGGAACTCCGTCGTCGTGCCGGGCGACGTGCTCGGCTCGGGCACGGTCGGAAACGGCGGCTGCCTCGGCGAGCTGTGGGGCCGCCGCGGCGGCCTCGACCCGCGCCCGCTCGAACCCGGCGACGAGGTGCGCCTGGTGATCGAGGGCGTGGGCGAGATCGTCAACGTGGTCGGCGAGCGGGTGGCGGCGCCGCCCGTGCCGCGGGCCCGGGTGCGGTCGCGGGCGCGGTGAGACCACCGGATACGGAACGTCGAACATGCTGCGGAGCAACCGAGTTCTGCTCGACGAAGCGGGCCGACACCGGCTCCCACCCGCCCACCGCTCTCTTCACCCGCCCCGCACGCCACCGCGCAAGCCCCCGCCCCGCATCGCCACCTCCCCGTACCGTCGCTCGCAATCAGCCACACGAACCCAGGCGCCGAGCAGGTGCGGAAACGGTGAGAGAAATGACGCGCGAGCAGAACATCGCATCCCAGCAGGCATTCGGCGAGGCGGTGAACGCTGGTAACCTCGCCGCGTTCGACGATCTCGTCGCCCCCGACTCCGTCGATCACGACCCGGCGCCCGGCCAGGTGCCCGGTCCGAAGGGGTACGCGGCGTTCTTCGGCGAGCTGCGAACGGCCTTCCCCGACCTGGCGCTCGAGGTCGAAAAGCTCGTCGCGGACGACGACACCGTGGCGTTCGCGTACACCATGACCGGCACGCAGACCGGTGAGTTCCGTGGTCACGCGCCGACGGGCAAGCCGGTGAAGATCCGCGGCCTGCAGATCAGCTCCTTCGAGGACGGCAAGCTCGTCGAGCGATGGGGGAGCAGTGACGAGCTCGGCATCCTCACGCAGCTGGGCCTCGCGCCCGACGCCTGACGATGGTGGGCCTCCGGCACTGCACGGAGGCCCACACCGCGGCGCCGTACCGGGGAACCTCTAATGTTTTATTTCGACATAAGTTCGATATACTGAGGGGGACGTCGGGGCCTGAAAAGGTCCGTTCGCCCGGTGAGGGAGCCGGAGCGGCACACACGGTCGCGTCGATCGCCCGGTCGTACGGGCGCCCCACGCATGACTCTCTCTCCCGCGCGGCTGCGGATCCTCGTCGCCGCCCTCCTGTCCGTCTCGTTCCTCGGCGCGCTCGACCACACGGTCGTCTCGACCTCGCTCGCCACGATCGCGGGCGACCTCGGCGCGCTCGAGCACATGAGCTGGATCATGGTCGGCTACACGCTCGCCGCGACCGCGATGCTGCCCGTGCTCGGCAAGCTCGGCGACGTCATCGGCCCGCGCCGCGTCTTCGTCGTCTCGCTCGTGCTGTTCCTCGCCGCCTCGCTCGCGTGCGGGTTCGCGCCTGATCTCGGCTGGCTCATCGCCGCGCGCGTGCTGCAGGGCCTCGGCTCCGCCGGGCTGCAGCTGATGTCGCAGACCATCGTCGCCCGGGTCACGAGTCCCCGCCAGCGCCCTCGCTACATGGCGGTCATCGGTGCCGCCTTCCCGGTGGCGATCGTCGTCGGACCGGTGGTGGGCGGTCTGATCACCGACTACTGGAGCTGGCCCTGGGTGTTCTGGATCAACCTCCCGGTCGGGATCATCGCCCTCGTGCTCACCCTTGCGGCGGTGCCGCGGCTCCCGGGCGGGGCGCACCCGCGCTTCGACGTGCCGGGTTCGATCGTCTTCACCGCGTCGCTGCTGTCCCTCATCCTCGCCGTGACCTGGATCGGCGACGACGCTCTTCGCCCGGTGGCGATCGCGTGCGCGGTGGCCGCGGTCGTCGGCGTCGCGGCCCTCGTCGTCATCGAGCGGCGGGCCGTCGCCCCGATCCTCCCCCCGCGCATCCTTCGCGATCGCACGATCCTCGTCTGCCTGGGGCTCTCCCTGGTCGTCGGCGCGGGCCTGTTCTCGGTGGTCGCCTACGTGCCGACCTACGTGCAGATGGCCTACCGCACGACCGCCACGGTCTCGGGGCTGGTGCCCATCGCGACCGTGCTCGGCATGCTGGTGAGCAGCCTTCTCACCGGCTGGATCGTGAGCCGCTCGGGTCGCTACCGGCTGTACCCCGTCGCGGGGACCGCTCTTGCCGCCGTGGGGCTGACCGCGATGGGTCTGCTGCCGGCGGGGATGCCGCTGTGGGTGCCGATGGTCGTCATGGCCGCGGTCGGTATCGGCACCGGCGCCTTCACGAACCTCATCTTCGCGGTCGTGCAGAGCGCGGCCTCTCGCGACGACCTCGGAGCTGTCACCGCGACGACGAATCTCGTGCGCCAGATCGGCGCCGCGGTGGGGACCGCGGTGGTGGGCGGGCTGGTCGGATTCGCCGTGGCCGCCGCTCTGCCCGCGGGGCTGGATGCCGCGACCCTCACCCCCGGGGCGGTCCGCTCGGCGCCCGTCGCGGTGCAGGACCAGGTCGGCCTGATCTACCACGACGTCTTCGCCCCGGTCTTCCTGGGCCTCGCCGCGGTCTACGTCTGCGGAGTGGTCATCGCCCTGCTGCTGCCCGCGGGACGCCTCTCGGACGAGACGCCCGCGCCCGCGGCATCCGCCCCCGCCCGTCAACCCGCCTGATCGGTTCTCGAAGGAGAGATCATGACCGCCACCCCCACCATCGCCGTCGTCGGCAGCGGGCCCATCGGGTCGACGTACGCCAGACTCCTGCTCGAGGCGTTGCCCGAGGCGCGCGTCATCATGTTCGAAGCCGGACCCCAGGTGACCCCGCGACCGGGTGAGAGCGTTCGCAACATCGTCGATCCCGACGAGAAGGCGCGCGCCCGCGAGAGGTCGCAGGGCCCGCAGGCGGGGCAGTACCGCGACTCCCTCGGCATCCTCGCGGGGGCGGTCGTCGAGGGCATGTTCACCGCACGCCAGGGCACGCACCTGCTCGACTTCGGTGGCGAGGGCTCCGCGCACGCGTCGGACTTCCCGGCCGCCGCCGCCGCGACCAACGTGGGCGGGCAGGGCGCGCACTGGACCTGCGCCATCCCGCGCCCGGCGTTCAGCGAGAAGCTCGACTTCATCGCCGACGACGAGTGGGAAGACCTCGTCTCCACCGCCGAGGGCCTGCTGCACAAGCAGAGCGCGGCGTTCTCGGACTCACCCGTCGGGGCGGCGATCCGCACCCTGCTCGACCGCGAGTTCGGGGCCGAGCTCCCCGAGGGCTACGGCGTGAGCACCCTGCCGGTCGCGGGCGATCCGCAGCCCGACGGCTCCATGCGCTGGGCCGGAGCCGACACCGTGCTCGGACCGCTCATCGAGCCCGGGACCGACACCGCGTCTCGCTTCGAACTGCGCGATCTCACCCTGGTCCGCCGCGTCGAGCACGACGGCGCGCGCGTGCGCGGTCTGGTCGTCGAAGACCTCCGCACCCGCGAGGAGTCGTTCGTCGAGGCGGATGCCGTGGTGGTGGCCGCCGACGCGTTCCGCTCTCCGCAGTTGCTGTGGGCCTCCGGCATCCGTCCCGCTCCCCTCGGGCGCTACCTCACCGAACATCACGTCGTGATCAGCACGGTCGCACTCGACGCCGACCGCATGAGCGCGCTGGTGTCCGACGACGAGCTGGAGGCCGAGCTCGCCCGTCGCGCCACCAACCCCGCCGACCCCGTGGCCGCGGTCAACCGCATCCCGTTCTCGGAGCCCGGTCACCCCTACTCGGCGCAGATCATGTACGCCGAGACTCCGCCGTTCCCGCTCCCCGTGGATCACCCCGCGGCCGCGAACCGGTGGGGATACGTGAACATGGGCTTCGGCACGCGCAAGTTCCCTCGCGTCGAAGACGGTGCCGTCTTCAGCGACGACGAGCTCGACTACCGCGGCATGCCGAACTTCACGATCGAGTACGCCCTGACCGAGCGCGAGGAGGCCGAGATCGCCGAGGCCACGACGCGCCTGCGTCGCGCGGGCGGGGCGCTCGGCACCTTCATCGCCGAGCCGCGTCTGCTGCCCAACGGGTCGAGCCTGCACTTCATGGGGACGATGCGCGCGGGGACCGACCCCGCGACCTCGGTCGCCGATCCGTACTCGCGCGTGTGGGGCTTCGAGAACCTCGTCGTCGGCGGCAACGCGCTCATCCCCACCGCGAACACGATGAATCCGACGCTCACCAGCGTCGCGATCGCCGTGCGGGGGGCGCGGCACTTGGCCGAGGAGCTGCGGGCCGCGCGCCGCGAAGACGCGCGGATGGGCTGACCTCTTCCGCCGCACGCCCGCTCGAGTGCCGTGGATGCCGCCGGCCCGACGCCGCGATCGGCTCCGGGGCAGCGCGCGCCGGCACCGCGGCATCCACTCGATAATGGGGGGATGGAGGCCTGGGAGACGCGCGAATGGTTCGCCGACTTCCTCGAGGCGCTCAACCGTCACGACCTCGAGGCGGTGCGCGGCTTCCTCCACCCGGCCGTGCGTCGCGCGCATCTGCCGGCCGGGGCCGAGGCCTGGATCGCCGACTACGCCGAACTGCTGCACGGCTTTCCCGACTGGCAGGCCAAGCGCATCCAGCTGATCGTCGAAGACGATCGCCTCGCCGTGCACCTGCGCGCCAGCGGCACGCACACGGGCACCTTCGCCCACCTTCCCGCGACCCGGCGGCGGGTGAACATCGCCTCGTTCGCGCTCTACCGCATCGAGCGGGGGCTCATCGTCGAGGCGACCGGCACCGACGACGCCGAGCAGCTGCGGGCGGCCCTCTCCTGAGCGATCGGCTCGGTCGCGCTGTGCGTCCCGGGCGGATGTGTCAAGGGCGCTTCGATGTCGGTGGGTCCGGGTACGGTCGCTCTCGCCCGTTTCCATCCCGGGTAGAGAGAGGGCGACCATGGTGTCTCACGACCGCCCCGGCGCCGGAGTCGTCTGGGCTCGCGTCGAAGACGGCTTCCACGTCGGCAGCAGGAGCGGTGTGTTCCTGGGGTACATCGACCGCCAGCCCGGCGGCGCGTTCCTCGCGTACGACGGTCGGTCGCGCCTCGTCGGTCGCTTCGAGGCGCTCACCGCCGCCATGGCCGCCGTGACCAACGATCAACCCTCGCACGATGCCGAGATCACCCTTCGCGAGGTGCGGGTCCCCGCCCCCCGCTCGATCGACGGCGGGAAGGCCTCATGAGCTCCGACCTCGTCTCCATCTCGTACGTCAGCGGGGCCGCAGAACCGTTCGACCACGATCGGCTGCACGATCTGCTCGCGCAGAGCCGCCGCTCCAATCATGCGCACGACCTCACCGGCATGCTGCTGTACCGTCGCGGGCGCTTCTTCCAGGTGCTGGAGGGGCCGCAGGACGCCGTCGACGAACTCATGACGAAGATCCGCCGCGACCCGCGCCACACCGATGTCCGCGTGCTGCTGACGGAGCACATCGAGGAGCGTCGGTTCACCGAGTGGACGATGGGGTACGAACCCATCGGCGTGCCCACCTCCCCCGCGCCCGAGGGTTTCCGTGACACCTTCGACGATCTCGAGGCCGACGACGAGGATGCGAGCATCCGCGCCGTGCGAGAACTCACCGTGTGGTTCCGCGCGCGCACCTCGAGCGACGGCTGACCCAGACGCCGCACGGGTCGGGCGCGGTAGCGTCGCGGAGTGACCTCCCACCCCGCAGGCTCTCGTCGACGCGCCCGCTCGGTCGCCCGCATCGTCGCCGGCGCGGCTGTGCTCGGGGTCGTGCTGTTCGCGTACGCGCTGCGCATCGCCGCGGGCGACCCCGGCTTCTTCGACTTCTTCGGGTACTTCACCAATCAGACGAGCAGCCTGACGGCGCTCGTGCTGATCGCCGTGGGTGCCCGGGGCGCGGCGAATCGGGTCGTCCCCGTCGGCCTCGCCCTCGCGTGGGCGATCGGGGCATCGTGCCTCATCGTGGTCGCCATCGTCTACAACGGTCTCGTCCCGGGGACGGGGTCGGCCCCGCCGTGGGTGAGCGCGGTACTGCACGTGGTCTTCCCGCTGCTCGCCGTCGTCGACTTCGCCACGGCTCCCGATCGTCCCCGACTCGCGTGGCGTCAGCTGTGGTGGGTGCTGCCGTACCCCGTGGTGTGGGTCGCGGTCGTCCTCGTGCGCGGTGCGACCGACGGCTGGGTGCCGTACGGCTTCCTTCTCCCCGAGCGGGGTCTCGCCTCTCTCGTTCTGCACGTGGTCGGCATCCTGGCCCTGCTCCTGCTCGCGGCCGCGGCGGTCTGGGCGCTCGGTCGTCGACCCCGACGCGCCCCGTCGTCATAGCGGCGGGTCGAGGGCGCGGAGCGCGGCATCCATCCGCTCCGCCATGTACGCGTACCCGGTGTCGTTCGGGTGCAAGCCGTCGCCGGCCATCCAACTGTCGGGCGAATCGGCGTAGTGGCCGTCGAGCCAGTGGCTGGCCCCCGCGATGTGGTCGGCGCCGATCCGCGCGGCGGCGTCTTCGACCCAGCCCGCGATGACGTCGACCGATGCCGGGCGGTCGGCGGTGTACCAGAAGGGCTCGACGACGACGATGCGGGCGTCGGGCACGCCCTCGCGGAGGCGCTCCAGGTCGCTGTCGATCGTCTCGCGGATGCGGTCGGCCGCGCGGTCGTAGCTGAAGTTGTCGTTCAGGCCCATCGTGACGAAGACGAGATCGGGATCGTCGGCGATGACCTGGGCGGGGATGTCGTCGAGGCCCGGCCCCATCGAGGCGCGGCGGTTGACGAACCCCAGGCCGTTCTCGCTCCGGTTGATCTCCTGCCACCCGCGCTCGGCCGAGATGATCGTCGACCAGCGCTTGTCGGTGGCGCTCGCGCCCGTGCCGCGCGTATAGGAGTCTCCGTAGAACGACACGACCGGGCCGGTCGCCGCGGGGGCCGGTGTGGCGGGGGCCGGTGTGGCGGGGGCCGGTGCCTCGGCCGGAGCCGCGCACCCCGAGATGAGGAGGAGGAGGGATGCCGCGGTGATCAGGCTGAGGAATCGTCGCGCGCGCATGAGCCCATTCTCGGCGGCCCTCAGTGCTCGGGGGCCGGGGGAGCCGATTCTGCGGAGAGGCGTTCGACGTGGCGAGCGATCCGCGCCGCTCGGGTGGCCGGCGTCGCGGCCGTGACCACGGGGTGCAGGACGGAGTAGCGCTCGGTCTTCGTCAGGGCGTCGAAAGCGCGCGCGGCCGCAGGGACGGTGTCCAGCGCCGCGCGCAGATCGGCCGGTACCTCGATCGCCGCGGAGCCCTCGTACGCGCGCTCCCAACGGCCGTCGGCGTGGGCGCGGGCGATCTCCTCGGCCCCGCGCGGGCGTATGCGGTCTTCGTCCGTGAGGCGCGCCACGTGATCCACGTTGCGTTTCGACCACATCGAGCGGGCGCGGCGCGGAGTGAAATGCTGCCGGAAGGTGGTGGCATCCCGAGACTGCTTCCGCCCGTCGATCCACCCGCTGCAGAGGGCCTCGTCGAGGGCCTGGGCGTAGGTGAGCGACGTGGGCGAGGTCGTGCCCTTCTTGGCGAGCACCAGCCACACGCCGTCGCTGGTGTCTTCGTGGGTGTCGAGCCACGAGCGCCACCGCGCGGCGTCGTCGACGATCAGTTCGGGGGCTTCGGGCATGATCGCGGTCCTTTCCGACGCTCACCCGGACCTTAGCGCGGACTCCCGACATGCCCGCCCTATCGGAGTGGGCGCCCGGGGGCAACCGGCCCCCCATCGGCGCGCCCGAGAGGAGATCATCGCCGAATGCGCAGTGTGACCTATGCCGGTGAGACCGTGACCACGACGGACGACGTGGCGGAGGCGCTGGTCCAACTGACGGCGTCGATCGCCGCCGAGGGGCAGGCGGAGGCCGTGAGCATCCCGATCGTCACCGACGGGGGTGAGGAGGAGGCCGAGCTCGTCATCGGGGTCGGCAACGACGTCCTCAGCGCTCCGGCCGACTGGACGGGGGAGGAGCCCGACTTCTCGTGGGCGGCGGAAGAGCTGCGTCAGCACAAGCGCTTCCCGCAGGCGCCGGCCATCGCCGTCGAGCAGCCGAGCGAAGACGCCAACCCCGACGCGTTCTGGGACCCCGACCTCGACGGGTTCACCCGCGCCTGAGCGGCCCGCCCCCCGCCGGGCCGTGTCTTCACGGCCACCGACCCCCGCACCCCGCGGGGGAGCTCGTCAAGCCCACCCTCGCTTCCGTGCTCGGACGTAGCGTGGGTCCTCCGCATCGGACGCGACCGGTTCATCGCCCCGGTGCGTGAGCCCCGGACAGTTCGGGCGGCCCGCCGTTTCGCGGTGCCGCCCGGACGCTCGTGCCGGGAGGATGGGTGCATGCTGCATTCCCTCGTCACCGGTGCCTCGCGAGGGATCGGCCGGGCCATCGCCGTCGCCCTCGCCGCACGCGGCGACCGCGTCGCCGTCCATTACGGCCACGACCGTTCCGCCGCCGAGGGGACACTCGCCCTGCTCGCCGGGGACGGACATGTCCTCGTCGGCGGCGACCTGTCCGACCCCGCCACGGCGGAGCGAGTCGTCGGCGACGTCCTCTCGGTGTTCGGGCGCATCGACGTCCTGGTCAACAACGCGGCGATCGCCCCGAGCCCCGAGACCTCGCACCCGATCGCGACCGTGGACTACGCGACCTGGCACCGCACGTGGGAGCGGATGGTCGACGTCGACCTGAACGCCCCCGCGAACGTGGCCTTCCTCGTCGCGCGATCGCTGATCGAGCGAGGACTGCCGGGGTCGATCGTCAACGTCGGCTCGCGAGGCGCCTTCCGCGGCGAGCCGGAGTTCCCGGCCTACGGCGCGGCGAAGGCCGGTCTGCACGCGATGGGCCAGTCCCTCGCCGTCGCGCTCGCGCCCCACGGCATCGCGGTCACGAGCGTCGCCCCGGGCTTCGTCGGCACCGACCGGCAGCAGCAGAAGCTGTCCGGGGCGGAGGGTGACGGCATCCGGGATCAGAGTCCCTTCGGTCGCGTGGCCACGCCCGAAGAGGTGGCGGATGCCGTGGTGTACCTCAGCGCGCCCGGCTCGCAGTGGGCGTCGGGGACGATCCTCGATCTGAACGGGGCGTCGCACCTTCGCACGTGACGGCCGCGACTGCTCCCGGATGACCGGTCGGGGAGCGACTCGAGGAACCCCTCGAACCGCTCGGCGGTCTCGCCGCGGTCGTGCTCGACGCGTCGAGGTGGTGCACCTACCTGCAGTTCCGCTCGCTCGAGTGGGATCGGAACGCCGGGCGACGCCCCTGATCGCTCAGGCGGCGCGCCGCGGGGCGTGGGCGATGAGGGTTGTCGAAGCGTGTTCGGTGTCGTTCGACAGCGCCGCGTAGACGTCGCGCCACGTGAGCATCAGGTGCGCGCGGCTTCCCGTGACGGCAGCCCACCGCCCGGCCTCGTCCAGTCGTGCCGCGTGGTCGCGCAGCGGTGAGCAGTCCGTCATCCATGCGCCCGCGCCGCTGATCTGCCAGGACTCGCGCACGCGACGCGCGAACGGTCGGCTCCTCCACGCCAGCCACGCCCACGGTCCGAGCCAGACGGCCGCGCCGAACGCCACGCTCCACGAGACGGGGGCGGCGTGGTGCACGACGACGGCTGCGGCGACCCCGCAGAAGAAGCCGATGGTGGGCCAGATGACGGCGGCGTTCCAGGCGAGGCGTTCCTCGGGGGTGCCGTTCGGGGGGAGAACCCGCAGGTGCTCGACGACCAGTCCGTGTCCGCTCAGCCGACGTTCGTAGGAGCCCCAGGCGCCGCTGACGTGAGAGGGGGAGCCGCTGTTCGATCGCACGGAACGATCGTGCGCTCACCGGATCCGCTCCGCGAGGATCCTCACGATACCCATGCGGCGGGCGCGGCGCGTCCGCGTCGTGCACACCGGCGAACAGCCGTCTCCACAGATGTGGATAACTTTGTGGAAAGCGTGTGTGGAAACCGGCGCGGCCTGTGCAAACAAGTGTGGATAAGCCCCGAATTCGCTAACGTGTTCGAAACTACACGCGCGTAATTCCGCGGAGCGGCGGCTTCGTTCGGGTGCACAGCCCTGTGGAAAAGACTCGACCGGATGCCACGCCCCCGGGATTCAACCCATCAGGCTGCCGAAGATCCTGGCGGCGCCCACGACGCACATCGCCACCCAGAACAGCGTCCACGCCAGCAGGGCGTAACCCCAGATCCCCTCACCCACGCTCATCCGACCGCGGCCGAAGCGGACACCGAGCGCCGCTCCGACGACGAGCACGATCGCGACTGCTGCCGCGACGACGGGCTGCTGCCACACGACCAGCAGGGGGAGGGCGAAGATGATCGCCAGCGCCGCAGCGCTGTAGTTCACGCCGGAGGACTGTGCCTGCACGACCTGCAGGGCGACGATGGCCACCACGATGAGCGCGATCGCGACGAGCTGCAGCCACCCGAGCGCCTTGACCCAGAACGGCAGACCCGGTCTTTCGACCCCCGCGGCATCCGTTCGATCTTCCGAGATCTCTGCCATGACGTCCCCCTCCGTCGATCCCCACCCTGGCGGGTCGCGGCGACGGGGCGGGGAGGGGTTGACGCGCGGCGGCGCGACGGCTCGGCCACGTGCGGTGCCTCTGGCCGCGTCGGTTCACTCGCTGCGGGTTCGGGTCCTGCGGCACCGACACGAAAGGTCCGTTCCACCGCCGAGGCGATGAACCGGACCTTTGAGGGGCTGACGGGAATCGAACCCGCGCTATCTGCTTGGGAAGCAGATGTTCTGCCATTGAACTACAGCCCCGTGCGCCTCGCGGCGACCCGGCCAGCATAACAGCGTCCGCGCCGCATCCCTCGGCATTCGCTCGCGCGTCAGACGCGAGATGACTCTCGGCGAACGCCGGTCACCTCGACGCGGCCCCCGGGCGACCGGGGTGAAACACGCGGCACCGGCGCGGGCCCACCCCTAGGCTGGGGCCGTGCTGCTCTCCGATCGCGACATCCGGGCCGAACTCGACGCGAAGCGCCTCGGCCTCGAGCCCTTCGACCCCGCCATGGTCCAGCCCTCGAGCGTGGACGTGCGCCTGGACCGGTACTTCCGGTTGTTCGACAACCACAAATACCCCTTCATCGATCCGGCGGAGGATCAGCCCGAGCTCACCCGCCTCATCGAGGTCGAGCCCGACGAGCCGTTCATCCTTCACCCGGGAGAGTTCGCGCTCGGATCGACGTTCGAACGCGTGAGCCTGCCCGACGACGTCGCCGCGCGCCTCGAGGGCAAGTCGTCGCTCGGGCGCCTGGGACTGCTGACGCACTCCACCGCGGGCTTCATCGACCCGGGCTTCTCGGGTCACGTCACGCTGGAACTGTCGAACGTCGCGACGCTGCCCATCAAGCTGTGGCCCGGCATGAAGATCGGGCAGGTCTGCTACTTCCGGCTCACGTCGCCGGCCGAGAACCCCTACGGCTCCGGCCCCTACGGCAACCGCTACCAGGGTCAGCGCGGACCGACGGCCTCGCGATCGGCGCTGAACTTCCACCGCACCGACGTCGGTTCCACCGACGCGGGTTCCGCGGGGCGCTGACGAAACGACGACGCGGCGGGCTCCCGAGGGAGGTCCCGCCGCGTCGCCTTCTGAAGGATCACTCGGATGCCACGGACTCGCGCCCACGGATGAATCCGGCGTCGAAGCCGCGCTCGTAGGCGCGCTCCGCCGCGCGGTGTCCGCGCTGGTGCCGGTGGCCCTGGCGGCCGTGGTGGTGCTCGCCGTGACCGTCCGCGGCTGTGTGGTCACCGTCGGGCCGGTGCCCGTCGGCGTTCCCGGCGTCGGGCCGGTGCCCGTCGGTGTGCCCGGCGTCGGGCCGGTGCCCGTCGGTGTGCCCGCCGTGGCGGGGTCCGAAGCCGTGGTGGGCGTTGCCGCCGTCTCCACGTCGGTGATCGCGCTCGCCGCCGCCGAAGCGGGGGCCGCCGCGCATGCCGGGGCCGAAACCGCGGCCCGAGCCGGGGCCGAACGGGCCGGGGCCGAAGCCGAACCCGCGGGGGCCTGCCGTCTCGGCGTCCTCGTCGAGCCCGAGGGCGGTGGAGATGGCGTCGAGAGCGGCGGTGAGACGCTCGATCTCGTCGGCCGGGACCTCGGACAGAAGCGCCTGGCGGTCGGCATCCACTCGATCGAGGACCTGACGACCCTCGTCGGTGAGTGTCCAGCCGTCGCCGGCGGGGGCGATCCATCCCCGGTCGGCGAGGGCGCTGATGCGTTTTCCGCCGCGGGCGATGCGGTCGCTGATCCACGGGGCGTCGAGGCGCCCGTCGATCACAGAGAGGACCATCACGGTCTTCGGGTGCAGGTCGCTGTCGCGCAGCTGCGCGAACAGGCGGTGGTGCAGCGCGTGGCCGACCGTCGTGAGGCGGTGGGCGAGGCTGCGGGGATCTGAAGGTGTCGGGGTGTTCATGGAGGGGTCCTTTCGTCGGCGGTCGATCCGCCATTGCATGTCATATGACAACGAATGTACTGTGACATGTATTCCAGATGCTTGTCAAGCGACATGTAAAATCTCCCCATGTCCATCGACCCCGCCGACGAGATCGCCGCCGCCCTCGGGCGCCTGCGCGGACGACGACCGCGGCCGCCTTTCGCGGACGACGGTCACCACCACCCGCACGGTGAACGCGGCGGCGTTCACGGGGGACCGTGGGGACGTGGTACTCCGCCCTGGGTCGCCGATCCCGCGCACGGGCGCTTCGGCGGCCCCGCGCGGCTCCGCATGCTCGACGCGCTGATCGCGGCGTCCGGGTCGCTCTCCGTCAGCGAGATCGGCGAAGCCGTCGGCGTCGATCAGCCTCGCGCATCGCGGCTCGTGCAGCAGGCGGCGCAGATGGGACTGGTCGTGCGCGAGCCCGACCCCGACGACGCCCGCCGCACGCGTGTGCGCCTCACCCCCGAGGGCGAGGGGCTCGTATCGGGATTCCGAGGACGTCGACGGGATGCCGTGCGCTCCGCGCTCGAATCGTTCAGCGACACCGAGCGGGTGGAGTTCGCGCGTCTCCTGTCGAAATTCGCCGACTCCTGGCCGCGCGACTGACGTCGTCCTCCCGGCGGATCAGCCGATGACGGCCGGCTTCGCCTTCACCGGCAGCAGCAGCAACAACCCCGCGCCGAGAATCAGCACGATGCCCAGGATGCCGAGCCGCGTGTCGCCCGTGATGCCCACGAACAGAGCGAACAACCCTGGAGCGAGGAACGACACGGCGCGACCCGTCGTGGCGTAGAGGCCGAAGATCTCGCCCTCGCGCCCCTCGGGGGCGACGCGGGCGAGGAAGGACCGGCTCGCCGACTGCACGGGGCCGACGAAGGCGCACAGTCCGAGGCCGGTGATCCAGAAGGCGGCCTGCGAGGTCCCGATGAAGAGGACGGCCCCGCCGAGCACGATGAGTCCGATCAGCGAGATGACGATGACACGCTTCGGACCGAACCGGTCGTCGAAGCGGCCCGCGACGAACGTGCTCACCCCCGCGACCACGTTCGCCGCCACCGCGAAGTACAGGACCTGCGTCGGGCTGAAGCCGAACACCTGCCCGGCGATGATCGCGCCGAAGGTGAAGACGCCCGCGAGTCCGTCGCGGAAGACGGCGCTGGCGACGAGGAAGAGCAGCACCTGGCGGCTGTCGCGCCACAGCGAACGCAGCGTCCCCCACAGCACCGCGTAGGAGCGGAAGAAACCGACGCGCACCTGGCGACGGCGGGCGGGGATCTCCGGAACCCGCAGCAGCACCGGGATCGCGAACGCGGCGAACCAGAGGGCGGATGCCAAGACCGCGAGGCGGATGTTCCACCCGCCCTCTTTGGTCACGGCGAGGAACCCACCGGCATCCGGATCTCCGAAGCTCTGGATGAACAGCACCAGCAGCAGCAGGAGCAGCACGATGCCGCCGACGTAGCCCATCCCCCAGCCGAAGCCCGAGACGCGGCCGATGTTCTCGCGAGTGGAGACCTGGGTGAGCATCGCGTAGTAGTTGACGCTCGCGAACTCGAAGAAGACGTTTCCGACCGCGATCAGGGTCGCGCCCAGCACGAGAAATCCGGGGGTGCCCTCGACGAACACCATCGCCGCCATGGCGAGCACGACGAGACCGGTGTTGATGCCGAGCCAGAGCTTGCGGCGACCGGTTCCATCGGAGCGCTGACCGAGTACCGGGGCGACGAGGGCCACCACGATGCCCGCGATCATCAGCGCGACACCGACGAGGGTTGCGTTGTCGGCGAGGGCGCGAACGAGGGCCGGGTCCTTGTCGTTCCCGTTCGCGGCGGCCACGATCCTCGGATCGACGAAGAGCTGGCTGGCGAGGTAGGTGCTGAAGACGAAGGTCGTGACGACCGCATTGAATGCCGCCGAACCCCAGTCCCAGAGGGCCCACGCGATCACCGGTCGGCGGTCCAGGGCGGGGGCTGCGGTGGTTCCGGGGGAGAACATGTCGGCCACGCTAAGGTCCTTCGGTGAACGCCCGGTTCGGTCGGGGAGGCAGTCGCGTCATCGTCGGCGCGCGGGTTCAGGTTAGACCCCGGCCCACGGCGGAGCGCGGAGGAGACTACCGTGGAGTCATGGCATCCGAAACCCCCGTCGACTCCGCTGAGGCTGAGACCACCCCCGAGAAGCTCACCTTCGCCGACCTGGGACTGGATGCCGCCGTGCTCAAGGCCCTGAAGGACGTGGGCTACGAGACCCCGTCCGCCATCCAGGCGGCCACCATCCCCGTCCTGCTGCAGGGCCGCGACGTCGTCGGCCTCGCCCAGACCGGAACCGGCAAGACCGCCGCCTTCGCGCTGCCCGTGCTGTCGCAGATGGAGACCGGGCACAAGAACCCGCAGGCGCTCGTGCTCGCCCCCACCCGCGAGCTCGCGCTGCAGGTGTGCGAGGCGTTCGAGAAGTACGCCGCCCACATCAAGGGCGTCTCGGTGCTGCCCGTCTACGGCGGCCAGGGATACGGCCAGCAGCTGTCGGCCCTGCGCCGCGGCGTCGACGTGATCGTCGGAACGCCCGGTCGCATCATGGACCACCTCGACAAGGGCACCCTCGACCTCAGCGAGCTGAAATTCCTCGTGCTCGACGAGGCCGACGAGATGCTCAAGATGGGCTTCGCCGAAGACGTCGAGACGATCCTCGCCGACACGCCCTCGACCAAGCAGGTCGCCCTGTTCTCGGCCACCATGCCAGCGCAGATCCGCCGCATCTCGGCGCAGTACCTCAACGACCCCGAAGAGATCACGGTCAAGACCAAGACCACGACCTCGGCGAACATCACCCAGCGCTACCTCGTGGTGTCGTACCAGCAGAAGATCGACGCGCTCACGCGCATCCTCGAGGTCGAGAACTTCGAGGGAATGATCGTCTTCACCCGCACGAAGAACGAGACCGAGACCGTCGCCGAGAAGCTGCGCGCCCGCGGCTACACCGCAGCCGCGATCAACGGCGATATCGCCCAGGTGCAGCGCGAGCGCACGGTCAACCAGCTCAAGTCGGGCAAGCTCGACATCCTGGTCGCGACCGACGTCGCGGCGCGCGGTCTCGACGTCGAGCGCATCAGCCACGTCGTCAACTACGACCTGCCGATCGACACCGAGTCGTACGTGCACCGCATCGGTCGCACGGGCCGCGCCGGCCGCACCGGGGATGCCATCAGCTTCGTGACCCCGCGCGAGCGCCGCATGCTCACCGCGATCGAGAAGGCCACGCGGCAGCCGCTCACCGAGATGTCGTTGCCGAGCGTCGACGACGTCAACGCCACGCGCCTCACCCGCTTCGACGACGCGATCACCACCGCCCTCGAGGACACCGCCGCGATCGCGACGTTCCGCGACGTCGTCGCCCACTACGTCGCGCACCACGACGTGCCCGAGGCCGACGTGGCCGCCGCGCTCGCCGTGGTGGCCCAGGGCGACACGCCGCTACTGCTCGAAGAGGAGACGATCCGGCAGCCGCGCTTCGACCGCGACCGCGACGGCTCCGCCCGTGAGCCGCGCGAGGGCGGCGACCGCGGCGATCGTCGCAGCAGCGGGGGTCGCTTCGCCACGTACCGCATCGCGGTGGGGCGCCGTCAGCGCGTCGAGCCGCGCCAGATCGTCGGTGCGCTCGCGAACGAGGGCGGCCTGCGCCGCAACGATTTCGGCGCGATCCAGATCCGCCAGGACTTCTCGCTCGTCGAGCTGCCCGCCGACCTCTCGCGCGACACGATCGACCGCCTCGCCGACACCCGCATCTCGGGCCAGCTCATCGACCTGCGCCTCGACCAGGGCGGGCGTTCGGCCAAGCGCAGCGACCGTCCGCAGCGACGCTCCTTCGACCGCGACCGCGACTGAGCCCCCACCCGGCCGTCGCGCCGGGTTCGCGGCATCCGTTCGACGCCCCCGTGCCCCGTCGAGGGCGCGGGGGCGTCGTCGTGTCCGGCGGGGATGAGGTGGCAGGACGTGTTGTCGGGGCGGGACGTCGGCGGGCGGGGTTCGGGGCGTGTTCGTGCGTTCGGGGCGGTGGTTTTCCGCCCCGAACGCCGCGATGCGGCCCAGCAGCCGGGAGGCGGCCGGGATTCGGGGCGTGGCCCGTGGCCCCGGGGCGTTGTTCGTGGCCCCGGGGCCATGAACGACACGCCGTAGGCGAGGATGCCGCGGCCTCGGCCCCGCGCGGCGGGCGGCCTCGACCCCGCGATGCGGCCCAGCAGCCGGGAGGCGGCCGGGATTTGGGGCGTGGCCCGTGGCCCCGGGGCGTTGCACCTGGCCCCGGGGCCACGAACGACGCGCCGCGGGGGCTGATGCCGCGACCCCGACCCCGCGCGGCGGGCGGCCTCGACCCCGCGAGGTGGCCCAGGAGCCGGGAGGTGGCCCAGCAGCCGGGAGGTGGCCGGGATTTGGGGCGTGGCCCGTGGCCCCGGGGCGTTGCACGTGGCCCCGGGGCCACGAACGACGCGCCGCGGGGGATGCTGCGGCCTCGACGCGGCGCGGGGCGCGGCCTCGACCCCGCGAGGCGGCCCAGCAGCCGGGAGGTGGCCGGGATTTGGGGCGTGGCCCGTGGCCCCGGGGCGTTGCACGTGGCCCCGGGGCCACGAACGACCCCGCGCCGCGGGCACGCATACCGCGACCTCACCCCCGCGCGGCGGTCCGCGCTGCAGAAACCTCTCGACCGTGGCATCCGGAAGTTGAGCCAATTCATATCAAGTCGCCTTGACCTCCCGACGGGGGTTCGATAACCTTGAGTCATCGCGGCTCAACCCGCGCAGAGACTTTCATTAGAACCCCGAGTGCGGCAACGGCCGTGCTCACAAGCAAGGAGACACATATGCCCCGTGCAGTGGGAATCGACCTCGGTACGACCAACTCCGTCGTGAGCGTGCTCGAGGGTGGCGAGCCCAAGGTCATCGCCAACGCCGAGGGTTTCCGTACGACCCCCTCGGTCGTCGCCTACACGAAGGACGGCGAGGTGCTCGTCGGCGAGACGGCCAAGCGCCAGGCCGTCACCAACGTCGACCGCACCATCTCCAGCGTCAAGCGCCACATGGGCACCACCTGGAGCTTCGACGTCGACGGCAAGAAGTGGACGCCGCAGGAGATCTCGGCCCGCATCCTGCAGAAGCTCAAGCGCGACGCCGAGGAGTACCTGGGCGACAGCGTGACCGACGCAGTCATCACGGTCCCCGCCTACTTCAACGACGCCGAGCGTCAGGCCACCAAGGAGGCCGGTGAGATCGCGGGCCTCAACGTGCTCCGCATCATCAACGAGCCCACTGCCGCCGCCCTCGCGTACGGCCTCGACAAGGGTAAAGAAGACGAGCTCATCCTGGTCTTCGACCTCGGCGGCGGAACCTTCGACGTCTCGCTGCTCGAAGTGGGCAAGGACGACGACTTCTCGACCATCCAGGTGCGCGCCACCTCCGGTGACAACCGCCTCGGTGGAGACGACTGGGACCAGCGCGTCGTCGACTATCTGATCAAGCAGTTCAAGGACACGACCGGTGTCGACGTCTCGGGTGACAAGATCGCCCTGCAGCGTCTGAAGGAAGCGGCCGAGCAGGCCAAGAAGGAGCTGTCGAGCTCGACCTCGACCTCCGTCAACCTGCCCTACCTGTCTCTCACCGACTCGGGCCCCGTCTCGCTCAGCGAGACCCTCACGCGCGCCAAGTTCGAGGACCTCACCAAGGACCTCCTCGACCGCACCCGTAAGCCCTTCTCGGACGTCATCCGCGAGGCCGGCGTCAAGGTCGATGACATCGCTCACGTGGTGCTCGTCGGCGGCTCGACCCGCATGCCCGCGGTCGCCGAGCTGGTCAAGAAGGAGACCGGTAAGGATGCCAACAAGGGTGTGAACCCCGACGAGGTCGTGGCCGTGGGCGCAGCCCTGCAGGCCGGTGTCCTCAAGGGCGAGCGCAAGGACGTCCTGCTCATCGACGTCACCCCCCTGAGCCTCGGTATCGAGACCAAGGGCGGCATCATGACCAAGCTCATCGAGCGCAACACGGCCATCCCGACCAAGCGCAGCGAGACCTTCACCACCGCCGACGACAACCAGCCGTCGGTCGCGATCCAGGTCTTCCAGGGCGAGCGCGAGTTCACCCGCGACAACAAGCCGCTCGGCACCTTCGAGCTCACCGGCATCGCCCCGGCTCCCCGTGGCATCCCGCAGGTCGAGGTCACCTTCGACATCGACGCGAACGGCATCGTCCACGTGTCGGCGAAGGACAAGGGCACCGGCAAGGAGCAGTCGATGACCATCACGGGTGGCTCGTCGCTCCCGAAGGAAGACATCGAGCGCATGGTGCGCGAGGCCGAGGAGAACGCCGCGGAGGACAAGAAGCGCCGCGAGTCCGCCGAGACCCGCAACCAGGCCGAGACCCTCTCGTACTCGATCGAGAAGCTCATCAAGGAGAACGAGGACAAGCTCCCCGCCGAGGTCAAGACCGAGGTGCAGGGCGACGTCGACGCGCTCAAGACGGCTCTCGCCGGTGACGACGACGACGCGGTCAAGACCGCGTTCGACAAGCTGAACGCCAGCCAGGGCAAGCTCGGTGAGGCGATCTACGCCTCGTCGCAGGCCGCGGGCGAGCAGGCCGATCCCAACGTGGGTCAGCCGGGCAACGGCGAGACGCCGAACCCCGAGGAAGACGTCATCGACGCCGAGGTCGTCGACGACGAGAACCCCGACGAGAACAAGAAGTAAGCAGAGAACATGGCACACAAGGACGACGAACAGCCCACGGGCTCGGGCGCCGGTCCTGACGAGACGGGGCCGGAGGAGAACACCTCCGGCCCCGCGCCGTCGGGCGACCAGCCTCAGACCGAGGGGACGGATGCCGCTGGCCTGACCATCGACGACATCCTCGGCGCCGAGCAGACGCCCGAGGCGGCCGCAGAGGGAGCATCCTCCGACAAGGAGGCCTCGCTGCTGATCGATCTCAAGCGACTCCAGGCCGAGTACGCGAACTACCGTCGGCGGACCGAAGAACAGCGCGAGCGCGAGATCGAGCGTGCCAAGGGCGAAGCCGTGAAGGGCCTGCTGCCCGTCATGGACGACCTCGACCGCGCCGCCAAGCACGGCGACCTCGTCGAGGGCAGCCCGCTCTCGGCGATCGGCGACAAGGTGCGCGCCGTGGCCGAGCGCCTCGGTGTGGTGTCGTACGGCGCCGTGGGCGACGCCTTCGACCCGCAGCAGCACGAGGCGATCTTCCAGGCCCCCACCCCCGGCGTGACCGAGACCACGATCCTCGAGGTCGTCGAGGTCGGCTATCGCCTCGGATCGGTCGAACTGCGACCGGCCAAGGTCGTCGTCGCCGTGCCGGCCGAATAGGAGGACCCATGGCGAGTCAGGACTGGTTCGACAAGGACTTCTACAAAGTCCTCGGTGTCGACAAGAGCGTCAGCGCTGCCGATCTGAAGAAGACGTACCGCAAGCTCGCGCGCCAGTACCACCCCGACTCGAACCCGGGAGACGCGAAGGCCGAAGCAACCTTCAAAGAGATCAGCGAGGCCTACTCGGTGCTCAACGACCCCGAGCAGCGCGAGGAGTACGACCAGATCCGGGCCATGGGCTCGGGGGCGCGCTTCTCGGCTCCCGGGGCCGGAGCGGGCGGCGGCTTCGACGACGTCTTCAGCCGGTTCGGTCAGGGGCGGCAGGCGTCGTCGGGAGGCTTCGACGACTTCTTCACGATGTTCGACCAGCAGGGCGGCGGCTTCGGCTCCGGCCGGTTCGGTCAGACGACCGGAGGGTTCCGCGGTTTCGGTGGTCCGCAGAAGGGCGCTGACGTCACGGCCCGCACGACCCTCGACTTCGTCACCGCGGCCAAGGGCGAGACCATCACCCTCGCGGGCGAGGACAACGTGCCCTTCAAGGTGAAGATCCCCGCCGGCGTGTCCGACGGACAGAAGATCCGGCTGCGCGGCCGGGGACGCAAGTCCCCCGACGGTGGCGAGAGCGGTGACATCGTCGTGACCGTCGCCGTGCGCCCCCACCCGGTCTTCACGCGAGACGGACTCAACCTGCGCATCACCGTGCCGATCACCTTCACCGAGGCCGCTCTCGGTGCGACGATCGAGGTTCCGACGCTCGGCGGCGACCCCGTTCGCCTGCGCGTGGCCCCCGGCACCCCGTCCGGCCGCGTGCTGCGCGTCAAGGGCCGGGGGATCTCGACCACGAAGGGCACCGGCGACCTGCTCGCCGAGGTCCAGGTCGCCGTTCCCGCGCACCTCGACGACGCAGCCCGCGAAGCCCTCGAGCGCTTCCACGAGCTCGAACCGAAAGAGAACCCCCGCGCCGACCTGATGTCGAAGGCGCGATAAACACACGCGCGTCGCCGAGGTTCTCGGCATCCGATACGAAAGGATGCCGAGAACCCGGCCCCGCACACGGCATGACGGAAGAGGTGAAGACGTGTCCGAAAGAGAGATCGACGAAGACGCCCCGATCTTCGCCATCGCCGCAGCCGCCGAGCTGTCGAACATGCACCCGCAGACCCTCCGGCAGTACGACCGGCTCGGCCTCGTCGTGCCCGCGCGGACCCAGGGTGGTTCGCGGCGGTATTCGAGCCGGCACGTCCAGCAGCTGCGCGAGGTCGCGCGCCTCTCGGGCGAGGGCATGAGCCTGCCCGCCATCGCGCGTCTGCTCGCGCTCGAAGAGCGCGTCCACGAGCTCGCGCGTCGTGTGAACGACCTCGAGCGTCAGCTCACGATCGAGCGGCAGTCGCGCCCCGGTGCGCGCGTCTTCGCCGCCGGGGCCACCGGTTCGGTCGTCACTCTGCGCCACGGAGCACGCGTACGCCGGGCCACCGACATCGTGCTGTGGCGTCCGCGCGACATGCACGACGACTGAGCGGACTCGACCGAGGCCTGTGCTCTCGGCGAGGTCGCCGAGCTCGTCGATGGGGCCGGGATGCCGTCCTCGCCCGGTGGCACGGACGAGCTCAGTCACCTCCGCCGGGCTGTCGCCACCTCGACCGGCTCAGGCCGGGTCGATCCGCAACACGGTCGGCGACTCGCCGACCCGCAGGTCGTCGACCACTCGGATCGTGCGCGCTACGGCATCCACCTCGTCGATGACCGTGCCGAAACGCTGGCGGTCGGAGCACACCGCCGTGACGGTGACGAAGTGCGAACCCGTGTCCCACGTGTACGTGGCGAACGGCGGGGTCTTGGGGTCGTTCGGCAGGGGCATCGCGAGTTTCTCGCCGACCCCGAGGTGCGGATTGCGGAACGACTCGGTGTCGTCGTACTCCATGGGCATCATCGCCCGGGCCGTTCGCAGGTGCGGCGTGGCTTCCTGCAGCTGCGCCATGACGACGAGCAGTTCGGGATCGCTCTTCCAGACCCACACGAGCACGCGCCCGCCCGCGCGCCGCATGAGCAGGGGCGCCGCCTGGCTGAGGACCCACGCGAAGGCTCCACCGCCGGGGCGGGGAGCGGCGCCAGCGGCCTGATTGGCCTGGCTCAGCAGCATGCCGATCGCCGCCTTGCGGTGGCGTCGGCCGCGGAGTCCGAGGGAGCCCGTGACGGGCACCCAGAGGTCGGCGGGAGCGTCGGCCTGCAGTCGAGACATGCGCTCAGCCTACGATCCGGCTCCTGAGAGGGGGATGCCGATCACCCGCGTTCGCGACGGGAGAACGCTCCCACGCGCGGAGGGGTCGCCGATGTCGGAGGTCAGTGCCAGGCTGTATTCCGCGGTCATCGCGACCGCGTCGATCTCTCGGAGGGCCTCGTGCTCGGCAAACTCCTCATCCGCTATCTGTCGCGCTATCGCTGGCTGCTGGTCGCCATCCTCGTCTTCCAGGCCGCGTCGGCGGTCGCGACGCTGTACTTGCCGCGCCTGAACGCCGACATCATCAACCTCGGCGTCGCTCGGGGCGACACCGGGTTCATTTGGTCGCGCGGCGGGCTCATGCTCGTCATCTCACTGGGCCAGATCACGGCGTCGATCATCGCCACGTACTTCGCCGCCCGGGCCGCGATGGCCGCGGGCCGCGACATCCGGCTCGACGTGTTCGAGCGGGTGAGCGGCTTCTCCGAGCGCGAGTTGTCGCAGTTCGGCGCGGGGTCGTTGATCACGCGCAACACCAACGACGTGCAGCAGGTGCAGATGCTCGCGATGATGGGCGCCACCATGCTGGTCAGCGCCCCTCTGCTCGCCATCGGCGGCATCGTCATGGCCCTGCAGCAGGACGTCGGGCTCAGCTGGCTCATCGCGGTGGCCGTGCCCGTCCTGGTGATCGTCGCCGGGCTCATCATCGCGCGGATGGTCCCCCTGTTCCGCAGCTACCAGACCAAGCTCGACGGCGTGAACCGGGTCATGCGCGAGCAGCTCACCGGTGTGCGCGTCGTGCGCGCCTTCGTCCGTGAGCGCATCGAAGAAGAGCGCTTCCGCGAGGCGAACACCGACATCCTCGTGGTCGGTCGCAAGGTCGGTTCGCTCTTCGTGCTGCTGTTCCCCCTCGCGATGCTCGTCCTGAACGTCACGGTGGTGGGCGTCATCTGGTTCGGGGGTATCCAGGTCGACGCCGGCGGGGTCGAGATCGGCACACTGTTCGCCTTCATCCAGTACGTGGCGCAGATCCTCGGCGGCGTGCTCATGGCCAGCTTCATGACGGTGATGATTCCGCGCGCCGCCGTCTCGGCCGAGCGCATCGGCGAGGTCCTCGACAGCCGTTCGACGCTCGAACGCCCGGCGAACCCGGTCGTGCGTCTGCCCGAGCCCGGCGCGGTGCAGTTCGACGACGTCTCCTTCGCCTACCCGGGCGCCGAGTCGCCCGTCGTCTCCGGGATCAGCTTCGCCGCGCGTCCGGGCGAGACCGTCGCGATCGTGGGGTCGACCGGAGCCGGCAAGACGACGCTCGTCTCGCTGCTGCCGCGGCTCTTCGACGTGACCTCCGGTGCCGTGCGCGTCGGGGGAGTCGACGTTCGCGAGGCCGACCTCGACGTGCTGTGGAAGAGCATCGGTCTCGTGCCGCAGCGACCCTTCCTGTTCAGTGGCACGGTGGCATCCAACCTGCGTTTCGGTCGCGAAGAGGCCACCGACGACGAGCTATGGCAGGCCCTCGAGATCGCGCAGGGTCGCGACTTCGTCGAAGCGATGGACGGACAGCTCGAGGGGCGCATCGCCCAGGGCGGAACGAACGTCTCGGGTGGCCAGCGCCAACGCCTCGCGATCGCGCGGGCGATCGTCCATCGCCCGGCCGTGCTGGTCTTCGACGACTCGTTCTCGGCGCTCGACCTGAGTACCGATGCTCGATTGCGACAAGCCCTGTGGCGCGAGCTCCCCGAGGTGACCAAGATCGTCGTGGCTCAGCGCGTGTCGACGATCACGGGCGCCGACCGCATCGTGGTGCTCGAAGACGGCCGCATGGCGGGCCTGGGGACGCACGACGAGCTCCTGGCTACGAGCGCCACCTATCGCGAGATCGTCGAGTCGCAGCTGGGGGTCGAGGTATGAGCACCGTGGACGCCCCCACCGAAGAAGAACGCGCAGAGCTCGAGCTCGCCGAGCAGGCGCGGGTGAACTCCGGCAGCTGGGACAGCGTCGCGCCCGGCAAGGCGTCGAACTTCGGCCCGAGCTTCCGTCGCCTGATCGGCCTGCTCCGGCCATATGCCGCCGCCTTCGTGTTCGTGTCGGTCCTCGGCGCTCTCGGCGTCGTGCTCGCCGTGCTGGCTCCGCGCGTCCTCGGAGACGCGACCAACATCATCTTCGAAGGCGTGGTCTCGAAGGGACTCGCGCAGCAGTTCCCCGCCGGCACCTCGCAGGCAGAGGTGGTCGACGCCCTGCGGGCCGCGGGGCAGAACGACATCGCGAACATCGTCGGAGCGATGAGCAATTTCTCCGTCGGTGCGGGGGTCGACTTCGACGCCCTGCGCATCGTGATCGTGACGGTGCTCGCGATCTACGTCGGCTCGTCGCTGCTGTCGTGGATCCAGGGATACGTCATCAACGTCATCATGGTCCGCACCATGTGGCGCCTGCGCGAAGACGTCGAGGCCAAGATCAACCGCCTGCCCCTGTCGTACTTCGACCGGGTGCAGCGCGGTGAGCTGATCTCCCGCGTCACCAACGACATCGACAACATCACGCAGACGATGCAGCAGTCGCTCTCCAGCGCACTGACGTCGGTGCTCACGGTGGTCGGCGTGCTCGTCATGATGTTCTCGATCTCGTGGCAGCTCGCCCTCGTCGCCCTCGTCTCGCTGCCCCTCATGGCAGTGATCTTTGGCGTCATCGGCCCCAAGTCCCAGAAGGCCTTCGGTGAGCAGTGGAAGAAGGTCGGCCGCCTCAACGCCCGCGTCGAGGAGTCGTTCTCGGGTCACGCCCTGGTCAAGGTCTACGGCCGCGAGAAGGACGCCCGCGAGAAGTTCGAGGCCGAGAACGAAGAGCTCTACCAGGCGAGCTTCAAGGCGCAGTTCCTCTCGGGCATGATCATGCCGGGCATGATGTTCGTCGGAAACCTCACCTACGTCGGCATCGCCGTGCTCGGCGGTCTCATGGTCGCCGGCGGACAGATCCGCCTCGGCGACGTGCAGGCCTTCATCCAGTACTCGCAGCAGTTCACGCAGCCGCTGTCGCAGCTGGGCGGCATGGCTGCGGTCGTGCAGTCGGGCACCGCCTCCGCCGAGCGCGTCTTCGCCCTGCTCGACGCCGACGAGCAGGAGCCCGATGCCGATGACGCGCCGACCCACTCCGAGGGACGCGGCGTCATCGAGTTCCAGAACGTCCGGTTCTCGTACACGCCCGATCGCCCCCTGATCACCGACCTGTCGTTCCGCGTCGAACCCGGCCAGACGGTCGCCATCGTGGGTCCGACCGGTGCGGGCAAGACCACGCTGGTCAACCTGATCATGAGGTTCTACGAGCTCGACGGCGGGCGCATCCTGCTCGACGGGCAGGACATCGCCGAGCTGCGTCGCGATGACGTGCGCTCGCGCACCGGCATGGTGCTGCAGGACCCGTGGCTGTTCGCCGGATCCATCCGCGACAACATCCGCTACGGACGCGAGAGCGCCACCGATGCAGAGATCGTCGAGGCCGCCGTCGCCACGCGCGTGGATCAGTTCGTGCACTCTCTGCCCGAGGGCTATGACACCGTGCTCGACGAAGACGCCGCGAACGTCTCGGCGGGAGAGAAGCAGCTGATCACGATCGCGCGGGCGTTCGTCGCCCGCCCCTCGGTGCTGATCCTCGACGAGGCCACCTCGTCGGTCGACACCCGCACCGAACTGCTGCTGCAGCAGGCGATGGCGGCGCTGCGCGAGGGGCGCACCTCGTTCGTGATCGCCCACCGCCTGTCGACGATCCGCGACGCCGACCTCATCCTCGTGATGGAGCACGGAGACATCGTCGAGAAGGGAACTCACGACGAGCTCATCGCGGTCGAGGGCGCGTACTACCGCCTGTATCGCTCGCAGTTCGAGCAGGCCACCGCCGACCTCGGCGCGATCGAGGCCGAGGTGTCGTCGACGGGCAACCGGCAGCGCACCCCGGCCGCCGACGACGTCGTGGTGGTGTCGGCGCTGGCGGCCGCGGCATCCGAGGTCCCCGCTGCGGCCGGTACCGACGGTCCGCCGCGCCCGGCGCAGGGCGTGCCCGCCCCCGACGCGCGCCTCGACGGAGAGTCCTGACGCTGCCCGCCCGCCCCGCCTCGAAGCCCGCTCGGTCTCCCGCCGAGCGGGCTTCGTCGTGTGGGGGCCAGCGAGGCGCGGGGCCGGCAGTGCGACACCTGTGGAGCGCTTCAGAGCCCCAAAACCCGCTCGGGTACAGTGGACGGGCGCATGCTCCTGCCACTGCGAACCGACCGCCGCATAGATAGGCCTCACCCCTCGTGACCACTCCTGCGACGCCCTCCGATCCGTCCGAGCCCGCCGCGTCGACCGCCTCTTCGGCTGCCCTCGAAGCGACGCCCACCCCCGACCGCCCCCTGCGGATCCTCATCGGCGCCGACACCTTCCTCCCGCACGTGAACGGCGCCGCGCGTTTCGCCGAACGCCTCGCGGCCGGCCTCGTCGCTCGCGGCCACGACGTGCACGTCGCCGCCCCCAGCGTGGGCCATGGCAACGCCGGCACGGCGACCGAGGTCATCGAGGACCAGCCGATGACCATGCACCGGCTCCCGGCGTACCGCTTCCTCCCGCACGACTGGCTGACCTTCGTGCTGCCGTGGCGTTCGAAGCACTACGCCCGCATCCTGCTCGACGAGATCAAGCCCGACGTGGTGCACATCCAGTCGCACATCGTCATCGGTCGAGGACTGGCTCGCGAGGCGCGCAAGCGCGGCATCCCCGTCATCGCGACCAACCACGTGATGGCCGAGAACATCCTCGACTTCACCACGCTTCCCGACTTCCTCGACCGCATCTTCGTCGAGCTCGCGTGGGCCGACGCCGAGCGCACGTTCAAGATGACGCGCGCGGTCACGACGCCCACGCGCAAGGCCGCGGACTTCCTCGAGTCGACGATCGACATCTCGGGGGTCATCCCGATCTCGTGCGGTATCGACCGGTCGAACTACCGCCCCGACCTGACCCCGCGCGACGCCAACCGGATCCTGTTCGTGGGGCGTCTGACGACCGAGAAGCACATCGACGTCGTGCTGAAAGCCCTCTCGCAGCTCGACCCCGCCCTCGACGTCACGTTCGACGTCGTCGGCGGTGGCGACCAGCGTGCCAAGCTCGAGACCCTCGCGCAGCAGCTCGGTGTCGCCTCGCGGGTGACGTTCCACGGTCACGCGTCGGAGGAGGACCTGCGCACGCTCTATTCGCGGGCCAGCGTCTTCGCCATCGCCTCGATCGCCGAGCTGCAGTCGATCGCGACGATGGAGGCCATGGCATCCGGTCTGCCGATCGTCGCGGCGAACGCCGTCGCGCTCCCGCACCTCGTTCACGACGGCGAGAACGGCTACCTCTTCGAGCCGGGCAACGCCGACGAGCTCGCCGCGCGCCTGACCGATGTGCTCACGGCCGCACCCGAGGAGCGCGTGCGCATGCAGCAGGCGTCGCTCGATGCGGTCGCCGTGCACGACATCAACCGGACGCTCGACACCTTCGAGGCGCTGTACCGCGGTCGACCTCTGCCGGAGTAGCCCGTGCACGTCGTGATGTTCGCCGACCAGCACCTCGAGTCACTCGGCGGCGCGCAGGTGTCGATGCGCTTGCAGAAACGCTTCCTCGAGCGCGCGGGACACGTGGTCACGGTCGTCGCGCCGCGACCGCACCGCGAGAGCGGCGGCGACGCGGCCTACCTCGACCTCCCGTCGATCGCGATCACCCCCGACCGCGAGTACGCTCTCGCCTGGCCGGGTGCGCGGACGGATCGATTCCTGGATGCCGAGATGGCTGCGCGACTCCCCGTCGACGTCGTGCACGTACAGGCGGACTTCTGGGGTGCCTTCATCGGCCACCGGTACGCCGCGCGCCATGGACTGCCCGTCGTGCACACGATGCACAACCGCGTCGACGTGGGAATCGAGGCGACCGCCCCGTTCCCGCGGCTCGTGCTGCGCGCCCTCAACGCCTGGGCCTGGCGGGTGCTGCCGGGGGTCGCCGCCGCGCGCACCGGAGCTCGCGGGGGAGGGGCCGAGTCGGGCACGGCGCCTCGGGGTGCCCGCGAAAGCCCGGGGCCGCCGCGCGGACCAGCCGACGGGTGGACGTTCCTGCGTCAGCTGGCCCGACTCTCGCGCGCGGTCACGGCGCCCTCGAGCCACTTCGCCCGCCGCCTCGAGGCCCACGGCGTCGCCGAGGTCGTCGACGTGATCTGGAACGGCATCGACGACGACGTGCTCGACGCCGCCCTGAGCGCCGAGGCGTCGGAACGCCGACCGGGCCGACCGCGTTTCATCTGGCTCGGGCGGATGAGTCCCGAGAAGCGTCTGCTGCCGTTCCTGGAAGCGGTCATCGCCTCGGGCATCGAGGCCGAGGTCGAGATCGTCGGCGGCGGGGCTCAGCTTCGCGCGGCGCGTCGTCTCGTCGAACGGTCGTCGCCCGCGGCGTCCATCATCTTCGCGGGACGGCTGCCCTACACCGAGACGCTCCGGCGTCTCGCCGACGCCGACGCGGTGGTGCAGACCTCGATCGGCTTCGAGACGCAGGGCATGACCGTGTTCGAAGCGGCCTCGCTCGGAACCCCCGCCGTGGTGAGCGATCCCGACATCGCGGCGGAGCTGGGCTCGGGGGTGTGGGCGGTGGCGGATGCCACGGTGCCCGCGCTCGCCGAGGCGCTCCGTACCGCGGCGGCCGACATCGTCGCGGGCATTCCGGCCGTGCCGGACCCGTCGATCGCGGAACGGTTCCGTCAGTCCTCTCGGACGGCGGCGATGGTCGACGTGTACGCGCGTGCGGTCGCCGCGGGTCGCTGACTCGGCTTCGCCCACGTCGCGAGCACACCGGCGGGAGCTTCGGCGGCGCGCCGGGGTGTCGGCATCCCGGGGCGGCGTGTCTCTTCCTCCGTCCGCCGTTGTGCTCGCGGCGTGGACGACCGGCGGGGGTGAGCGCGACGGGGGTCGGTGGGGACGCGTCCGTACCCGTCGGTGCGGACGAGCCACACGGTGCCGACGATGCCGGCCACGGCCAGGATGCCGAGAGCGATGAAGTAAGCCATGACCGAAAAGCTACGACTGGAGTCATTCGGCCACGAGTGGCATGATGGACGGCATCCGTCCGATTTCTGCCACGCCGGAGGTTCTCATGCGATCGGTCGCCGTCGTCACCCAGCCGGGGTTCGCCCCGTTCGAGTTCGGTCTCGCCTGCGAGGCCTTCGGCCTGGACCGCAGCGATGACGGCATCCCCAACTTCGACTTCCGCATCGTGGCCCCCGACCCCGGTGTGGTCCCCTCGAACATCGGATTCTCGATCAACGTCGAGCACGGTCTCGAGGCGGCTGCCGACGTCGACATCCTCGTGCTCGCGCCCATTCCGCGGGACCAGTGGGATGCCGTCGACCCCCGCGTGATCGAGGTCGTCCGCGCGGCGCACGAGCGCGGCGCCTGGCTGTTGAGCGTGTGCAGCGGGTCGTTCGTGCTCGCGGCATCCGGAGTTCTGGACGGAAGACGCGCGACGACCCACTGGCGCTACGCCGACACCATGGCGCGCATGTATCCCCGCATCGAGGTCGACCCCGACGTGCTCTACGTGCAGTCGGACAGCATCATCACCAGCGCCGGGACGGCGGCCGGTCTCGACGCCTGCCTGCACCTGCTGCGGCAGGAGCTCGGCTCCGAGCTCGCCAACCGCATCGCGCGGCGCATGGTCGTGGCGCCCCAACGCGACGGGGGGCAGGCCCAGTTCATCGCCTCGCCCATTCCGATCGACTCGTCGCTCTCGCTCGCTCCGGTGACCGAGTGGATGCTCCAGAACCTGGATGCCGAGCTCTCGGTCGACCGGCTCGCCGCGCGCGCGCACATGTCACCGCGCACCTTCGCCCGGCGGTTCAAGGCGGACCTGGGGGCGACCCCCGCGGCGTGGCTTGCGCGCCAGCGTCTGCTGCACGCTCAGCGGCTACTCGAAGAGACCGACCTGGGCCTGGACCGCATCGCGGCGGAGTGCGGGTTCGGATCGGCGGCGGTGCTGCGGCAGAACTTCGCCCGGACGATGGGGCTGACGCCGACCGCCTACCGTGCACGCTTCTCGTGCGCGGGGGAGACGGCATCCGGGTCAGCCCCGCCGCGGGGCCGCCCCGCCGCCGAGATCACACGCTCGTCCCGAGATCACACCCACTCGCACGCGACCACGGGGTGATCTCGCGCCGAACGTGTGATCTCGCCGAGCTGCGGGGTGGGCGGCGCGATCGCCGGGAGGGGATGGCGGGCGCCGTCGCGGAGGGGGGGGCGAGGGCCCGGCATCCATTGCTCTCCGACAACTGCGCTGCTAAACTTGAGTCAACGCAACTCAAGTTTGCGAAGGACTTTCAGGAGACCACATGAACGCCACACAACAGCCGGGGCAGGAGGACGCGCGCAGCGCCCTCGAGCAGTTCGGCATCAACCTCACCGACCGGGCCCGTCAGGGCAAGCTCGACCCCGTCATCGGGCGTGACGGCGAGATCCGCCGCGTCAGCCAGGTGCTCACCCGGCGCACCAAGAACAACCCCGTGCTCATCGGCGAACCCGGCGTCGGCAAGACCGCCGTCGTCGAGGGGCTCGCGCAGCGCATCGTCGCGGGCGACGTCGCCGAGAGCCTCAAGGGCAAAGAGCTCGTCTCGCTCGACATCTCGGCCCTCGTGGCCGGCGCGATGTACCGCGGCCAGTTCGAGGAGCGCCTCAAGAGCGTCCTCAAAGAGATCACCGAGTCCGACGGACGCATCATCACGTTCATCGACGAGCTGCACGTGCTCATGGGTGCGGGCGGCGGCGAGGGCTCGGTCGCGGCCTCGAACATGCTCAAGCCCATGCTGGCCCGCGGCGAACTGCGGCTCATCGGCGCCACGACGCTCGACGAGTACCGCGAGTTCATCGAGAAGGACGCCGCCCTCGAGCGCCGCTTCCAGCAGGTGTACGTCGGCGAGCCCACGGTGGAGGACACCGTCGCGATCCTCCGCGGCCTCAAGGAGCGCTACGAAGCGCACCACAAGGTCGCGATCGCCGACGCGGCGCTGGTGGCCGCGGCATCCCTGTCCAACCGCTACATCCCGGCTCGACAGCTGCCCGACAAGGCCATCGACCTGATCGATGAAGCCGCTTCGCGCCTGCGTATGGAGATCGACTCGGCGCCGCTCGAGATCGACGAGCTGCGTCGCCACGTCGACCGCCTCAAGCTCGAAGAGCTCGCGCTGAAGAAAGAGAAGGACGAGGCGTCGAAGGAACGCCTCGCCACGCTCCGCGAGACCCTCGCCGCCGAGCAGGCCAAGCTCGACGACCTGCAGGCCCGGTGGGAGCGCGAGCGCGCCTCGCTCAACCGCGTCGGCGATCTGAAGACCCGGCTGGACGCCGCTCGCGTCGACGCCGAGCGCGCGCAGCGCGAGGGCAACCTCGAGCGCGCGTCGCGGCTGCTGTACGCCGAGATCCCGGCGCTGGAGCGCGAGCTCGTCGTCGCCGAGCGCGAAGAGCCCGCGGGCGACCGCATGGTCAACGACCAGGTCACCGACGAAGACATCGCCGCCGTCATCGCGGCGTGGACGGGCATTCCGGTGGGACGCCTGCTCCAGGGCGAGACCGAGAAGCTGCTCCACCTCGAGCGCGAGCTCGGCCGGCGCTTGATCGGACAGCGGGATGCCGTGAAGGCGGTGTCCGACGCCGTCCGTCGCTCGCGCGCGGGCATCAGCGACCCGCACCGACCGGTCGGTTCGTTCCTGTTCCTCGGCCCGACCGGTGTCGGCAAGACCGAGCTGGCGAAGTCGCTCGCCGACTTCCTCTTCGACGACGAGCACGCCATGGTGCGCATCGACATGTCGGAGTACGGCGAGAAGCACTCCGTCTCGCGCCTGGTCGGTGCGCCTCCGGGCTACATCGGCTACGAGCAGGGGGGCCAGCTGACCGAGGCCGTGCGCCGCCGGCCCTACTCGGTGGTACTGCTCGACGAGGTCGAGAAGGCGCACCCCGAGGTCTTCGACGTGCTGCTGCAGGTCATGGACGACGGCCGACTGACCGACGGCCAGGGCCGCACCGTGGACTTCACCAACGTCATCCTGGTGCTCACCTCGAACCTCGGATCGCCCATCCTCATCGACCCGACCCTGTCCACGGACACCAAGCGCGAGCAGGTGCAGGCGCTCGTCCGTCAGGCGTTCAAGCCCGAGTTCGTGAACCGTCTCGACGACATCGTGATCTTCCAGGCCCTGAGTCAGGACGATCTCGCGCAGATCGTCGAACTCGCCGTCGACGCGCTGCACAAGCGACTTCGCGAGCGCCGGCTGAGCCTGGCGGTCACCCCCGATGCCCGGTCCTGGCTGTCCGAGCGCGGCTACGACCCGGTGTACGGTGCCCGTCCGCTCCGGCGCCTCATCCAGACCGAGATCCAGAACCGCCTCGCGATGGCGATCCTGGCCGGCTCGGTGCGCGACGGAGACGTCGTGCGGGTCGACGTGGCCAGCGACGGTGACTCGCTCGTGCTCGTGAGCACCGGCCCCGCCACCGAAGAACCCGGGGACGACGACGTGATCGAGGCCGAGATCGTCGAGTAGAACCCCGGCCAGAGCAGAGGAGGGGATGCCACCACGGCATCCCCTCCTCTGCGGTACCGGCCCCGTCCGCCTGGCGCCGCGATCCGCGACCGCGCAGCGATGGCCGAGCTGCCCCTGGGGGTCCAGGCGCTCGGCTCGAACCCCCGCACGAGCGCGGAGGACGGCACGGGCGAGAGCGACCATCGCGCGGGTCGTCTTCGCGCCGGGACGCCACGTGTGGGCGGACGCCGACGGGGTGCTCGTGGAGCGCTGAGCGCAACTTCCGAGCGCCGACGCGTCTCCTCCGCCCACCGGGTCAGGCACGCACCCACGAGAAACGCCGCCCCGAGCGAGACACGACGCGACCGTGTGTGTCTCACTCGAGGCGGCGTTTCTCGAGCGGGATGCCGGGGCTCAGTCGTCGACGAGCAGCGACTCCTCGACCGTGCGGCGCTGGCGCGGAGCGAGCTCACGCTGACGCAGGCCCTCTTCTGCCGCGTCGATGTCGCCGAGCGCGCCGACGGCGATCACGGTGACCGGGGTGAAGCGCGCCTCGATGTCGAAGGCGGCGCGCAGGTCGTCGGCCACGAAGCCGCCCATCTGGTGGGTCGAGAGGCCCCCGGCGTGCGCCTGCACGGTGAAGTGCGCGGCGGCCTGGCCGCTGTCGTAGAGCGCCCAGGTGCGCGCCTCGCCGTTCTCGGTCTCAGTTTCGGCGAGGACCACGAGGAGGGCGCCGGCATCGGGCGCCCACGCCTGATTAAAGCCCATGAGAGCCGAGACGACCTTGTCATGGGCGGCGGTGCCGCGGCGCGCGACGATGACGCGCCACGGCTGGAAGTTCATGCCCGAGGGGGCCCAGCGGGCAGCCTCGAGGGCGGAGCGCAGAGCGGCTTCGTCGATCGGCGTTTCGGGGTCGAAGACGCGGGTGCTCCAGCGCTCGGCGAGGACGTCGAGGATGGGAGCGTCGGTGGGGGCGGTGCGGTCGAGCGTGAGAGACATGGGTTCTCCTGAGAACGGGGGGCTGATGCGGGACGCCGTTGACCCGAACCATTGAACGCCGTCGCCGGGCGACGTGTTCCCGTGTGACCACATGCGTCCTGTTTGAGGCGACTCTCAGCCCGCGACACCGGGTGACCGGGGCCTGCCGCGGGATCGGTCAGTCGTTCCAGGACGACGGTCCTGCGGTCCCCGCGGGGTACTCGTCGAGAGGCACCTGGTTGGCGCGCCACGCGTCGATGACGGGCTGCACGATGCGCCAGCACTGCTCGGCCGCGTCGCCGCGGACGGCGAGCATGGCGTCTCCGTCGAGAATGCCCGAGAGCACCTCGCCGTAGGCCTTGAGGGCGCCCTCGCCGAGGTGGGTCGACAGGTTCACCCGCTCGAGATCGAGCGGGTCGTCGGCGCCGTTGATGTTCAGGCCGAGGCTGATCGTGTCGGGGCCGAGGGAGAACACCATCTCGGAAGGCTCGCTCTCGCCGGCGAAGCCGACGGGGAGGTGCCGCACGGGCTTGAACGCGACCGTGACGGCCGGGTCTCCCGCGCCGAGCGCCTTGCCCGATCGCAGCAGGATCGGAACCCCCTGCCACCGGGCAGTCCGCACCTCGACGGTCATCTCGGCCAACGTCTCGGTGCCGCGCGACGCGTCGACGCCCGGCTCGTCGGTGTACGAGGGGAAGTGGCGGTCGCCCACGTCGCCCGCCGTGTAGCGTGCGCGGCGGGAGTTCGCGACGGGATCGTCGTCTTTGACGTGCGTCGCACGCAGGACCGCCGAGGTCGCGTCGCGGAGGTCGAGTTGATCGAGGGATGCCGGGGGCTCCATCGTGACGAACGCCATGACCTGCAGCAGGTGGCTCTGGATCATGTCGACCAGGGCGCCGGCGGCGTCGTAGTACCCGGCCCGGCCCTCGAGGCCGAGGGCCTCGGGGAAGTCGATGCGGATGGACGCGATGTCGTCCGCCGACCAGACGCTCTCGATGATGCGGTTCGCGAAGCGCGTTCCGAGCAGGTTCAGCACGGTCGAGCGGCCGAGGAAGTGGTCGATGCGGAAGACCTGGTCCTCGGGCACGAGGGTCGCCAGCTGCTTGTTGAGCGTGTGAGCGCTCGCCTCGTCGGTGCCGAACGGCTTCTCGAGGGCCAGGACCGTGCCCTCGGGGATGGTCACATCGCTCAGCGCGAGGCAGGCCTTCTCGGTGACGGCCGGGGGCACCGCGAAGTACAGCGCGGGGCGGCCCTCGGCGTCGTCGAGGAGCTTCTGCAGATCGTCGGCCTTCGTGATGTCGGCCTGCGAGTACGTCGTGTCGGAGATCGCGGCGAACGCGGAGTCGGCATCCATCGTCTGGAAGGCCGTGCGCACGACCTCGCGCCAGTGCTCGTCGGTCCAGTCCTCCATGCCCGCTCCGTGGAGGCGCACCGATCGCTTCGGCTCGCGCGAGAGCAGCTGACCGAGGGCCGGGAGGAGCAGTCGAGAGGTGAGGTCGCCCGAAGCGCCCAGGATGATCAGGGTGGTGTCCGCCGCCATGGGGCCACCGTAGCGCTCGGTTCCGACATCGCCACGCCGCTTGCAGCGGGCGCATGGATGCCACTAGCGCGATGTTCGGCCAGGATGTCGGCGGCACCTGCCACAATCCGAGGGTGACGACTCCGATCGAGGACTACGCGGTCCTCAGCAACTGCCGATCCGCCGCTCTCGTCTCCTCCGCCGGGAGCGTCGACTGGTTGTGCCTGCCGCGGTACGACAGCGGGTCGATGTTCGGCGCCCTGCTCGGCGACGAGTCCCACGGGGCCTGGTCGCTGCGTCCGGCCGATCCCGGGGCCACGGCGACCCGGCGCTACGACGGGGACACGTTCGTCCTCGTCACGCGGTGGGAGACCGCGACGGGGATCGCCGACGTCTACGACGCGATGCCGGTCGACGAGGGCGTCGAGGCGCTCATCCGTCGCGTGGTCGGGGTGTCGGGCGAGGTCGACTTCGTCAGCGAGGTGCGCCTCCGCTTCGATTACGCCCGCGCCGTGCCGTGGGTGCGCCAGATCGGCCGCGGTGAGGAGCATGCCATCCTGGCCGTCGCCGGACCCGACGCCGTCACCCTCCGGGGTCCCCGCCTCATCGCCGTCGACACCGCCCACCGCGGCCGGTGGACGACGGCCGCGGGCGCCGGCGTCGACTCGGTGCTGGCGTGGGGGCCGTCCTGGCAGGATCCGCCGGCACCGTTCGACGTCGAGGCGGCGCTCGAGCGGACCCGCGAATGGTGGGCCGCGTGGGCCGATCGCGTGCAGTCGGCCGGTACGCACGCGGAACTCGTCACCCGCTCGCTCATGGTGCTGCGTGCCCTCACCCACTCCGAGACGGGCGGCATCGTCGCGGCGGCGACCACCTCGCTCCCCGAGGCGTTCGGCGGCTCGCGCAACTGGGACTACCGCTACGTCTGGCTGCGCGACGCCGCCCTCACCCTCAGCGCGTACATCGATCACGGGTACCTCGACGCGGCCCACCGCTGGCGCAACTGGCTCCTTCGGGCGATCGCGGGCGATCCGGCGGACGTGCAGATCATGTACGGCGTCGCGGGCGAGCGCGACCTTCCCGAGCGCGAGATCTCCCATCTTCCAGGCTACGGGGGTGCGGCCCCCGTGCGCATCGGCAACGGCGCGGTCGATCAGTACCAGGCCGACGTCATCGGCGAGGTCATGGTGGCCCTCGAGGCGGCTCGTGACGCCGGCGTCGAAGAGACGACGTTCTCGTGGGCCCTGCAGCGTGCGCTCCTCGATCAACTGGCCGGTGAGGTCGATCGCCCCGATCTCGGCATCTGGGAGATGCGCGGCGAACCGCACTTCTTCACGCACTCGCGGGCGATGGTGTGGGCCGCGTTCGACCGCGGCATCCGGGCCGTCGAAAAGGGCGGGCGCGACGGTGACGTCGAGACCTGGCGCACCCTGCGCGACCGGGTTCGGGCCGACATCGACGCGCGCGGCGTGCACGCCGGCGGGTGGTTCACCCAGCACTTCGACACCGACGAGGTCGACGCCTCGCTGCTCGTGCTGCCGCAGGTGGGTTTCTGCGCCTACGACGACCCGCGCATGCTCGCCACCGTGGCGCGCATGGAAGAGAAGCTCATGCCCGACGGCTGGCTGCTGCGGTACCGGACGACGGGTGTCGACGGTCTCACCGGCGACGAGCACCCCTTCCTCGCGTGCTCGTTCTGGCTGGTCGGGCAGTACGCCCACAGCGGGCGCCGCGACGAGGCCCTCGCTCTCATGGAGCGGCTGACCGCCGTCGCCAACGATCTCGGCCTCCTGTCCGAGGAATACGACCCGACGACCGGTCGACAGGCCGGGAACACCCCGCAGGCGCTCTCGCACCTCGCTCTGGTGGGTGCCGCCGACGCCCTCGATGCCACGGCGCCCGCCCACGAGGACTGAGTCGCGCCCGGTCGCGCCGGCCCGGGCCTAGAGTCAACGCATGGACGACGACGTCGAGCTGCACCGCCTGCGCGAGCGCGTGTACGGGGCCGGGGGAGCCACGGCGACGCCCGAGATGATCGAGCGCCTCGCCGAGCTCGAGGAACGCGCGCGTCGCTCTGCCGTCCCTGTCACCGTCGCGGCGCCCGCCTCCGTCGAAGCGCCCGATTCCCATCGGACCCCGTCCCCCGACGGCGCTCGGGCCGATGCTCCGACGGCCTCGGGCGCCTTCGCCTCCTCCGCATCCGGCGAGGCGCCCGGCGCGTCGACACCCGACGGTGACGCGAACCGTCCCCCCGCCACGATCCCGGATGCCGCCTCCTCCCCGCCGCGCCGGCTCCTCCGCATCATCGCGACCGCCGTCGGCGCCCTCGTCGTGCTCGGGATCGGCATCGCGATCGGGGCGAGCACGGCACCGACCGTGGAGACGACCCCCGACCCCGCGGCGGCGGCCTTTCCCGAACTGACGTTCCCGCAGACGGTCGAGGACGTCATCTCGGCCGAGATCCTGCGCGACAGCGGGATCGACGCCGGAAGCACGCGCTACATCGCCACGGTCAGCGACTTCCGCATCTACCTCGCTCAACCCGACGACGGCGACGGGCGATGCATCGTGACCTTCACGTCCACCGACAACCGTCCGTGGTCGGCCGGGTGCGCGAGCGGAGCGCAGGAGGGAGCCGCGATCTTCGGCGTCGACGATACTCTGACCGTCGCGATCGGCGACCCCGACGATTCCGACGTGACCGGCATCCCGATCCGTCTGTCACCGAGCGTCACGGCCTACGTGGCGCAGTAGCGAAGGAGAACATCGTGTTCCGTGCCGACGGCGCTTTCCCGGGTTTCGCGGTCGACGACCTCGAGGCCGCTCACCGCTTCTATGCGGACACCCTCGGACTGCGGGTGGAGGTGCTCGAGGGGTCGGGGTTTCTCACGCTCCATCTGGGTTCCGGGGGGCGCGTCCTCGTCTACGGCAAGCCGCACCACGAGCCCGCGTCGTTCACCGTGCTCAACTTCCCGGTGGCCGACGTCGAGGCGGCCGTCGACGATCTGCGCTCGCGCGGCGTCGAGACGAAGATCTACGACGACGCCGACCTCCCCACCGATTCCCGCGGCATCATGCGCGAGGGCGGTCCGCTCATCGCGTGGTTCCGCGACCCGGCGGGCAATGTTCTCGCCGTCCTCGACGAGTGACCCGGTTCACCCGATCGGTGTGAGCCGGCTCCCGTCCGCCGAGAGGGTGAAGGACGCCCTGCGGTAGTCGTCGTTGAGTCCGAACGAGATGTCCGGCACCCCGACGCTCTCGCCGAACGTGGGGCTCTCGATCTCGCCGTCGCTGGTGCGCCTGATGGACAGCGGCGTGCCTCCGATCGGGAGGCCGCTCTGGTCCGAGGCCTCCTGGAGGGAGGGCCACACCCGGTCGAGCGCGAGGTCGCCCCATGAGAACTGCTCCTCGGCGACACGGGGCTGGCTCAGCGCGGCTCCGTCGTGGGTGACACGCCCCGCGCGGAAGGTCCACTCGTCCGTCGCCTGGTCCCCCGCGCGGATCGGGGCGTCAACGATCACGGCATCCGGGGTCACGACGATCGAGACCACCCGATCGTGGCCGATCTCGGCCTCCAGGGCGCGCTTCGCCGTCTGCAGGGAGTCGGGGGTGCGCATGTCGGCACTCCAGCGGCCGTCCTGCCACGCCGCGACCGTGAGGGCGAGGCCGTCGCGATACGGCAGCAGGACGACGATCGCGGCCACGATCGCCGCCCCCGCGAACAGGGCCAGACGCCACGGCCGCCCGCGACGCCCCACGCCGAGCAGCGGGCCGCTCCGGCGTCCGTTGCGGACGCGGGTTCCCCCGTCGATCGAGCGGAGCTCAACCGCGGATCGGGCCGGTACGACGAGTCGCTCCCGCTCGGTGGGGGAGAGCTCGCCGTCGGCGAAGACGACCTCGGGGCCGCCGTCGAGGAGGATCACGACATCGCGCTCGAGCCCCGGCTGGTACGCGGCGAGCTCGATCAGGGGGACGATCCGACGGAGGGTGGTCGCCCACGTTCCGCCGTCGAGGGCGACCACGGTGACGTCGATCTCGCACACCGGCTGGTCGTTGACGAGAGTGCCGGTCTGGCGGATTCCGTCGATGCGCGCGCGCCCGAGACGGCGAGCGTCACGGGCCGCGGTGACCGCCGCGGGCGAGGGGAGCGCGGGGGACAGGGACTTCGCGACACGGACGAGGACGGTCGAGATGATGAAGATCGGGAAAGCGAACCCGAAGATCCCGAAACCCGCCTCCTGATCCCCGATGGCGGCCACCGTGAGACCGCCGAGGACGGCTCCGAGCGCGAGGGAGGCGAGCAGGCGCAGCATGTCGTCGAGCCTAACGACGCCGCTTCACGACGACGAAAAGGGCGGGTGGACGCCGAAGCCGCTGCATCCACCCGCCCGCTGACCGGACCCGAACCGGTCAGCCCCGCAGAGCCTCGCCGAGCGTGACGCGCGCCCCCATGCGCAGCAGCGAGTTGCGGTAGATGCGCGCGGCGACGCCGATCGCGAGCACGCACGAGCCCAGCAGCACGAGGAGCGACAGCACGGGCTCCCACCACTGCGCGTCGCCGAGGTACATGCGCAGCGGCATTCCCACCGGGGCCGAGAACGGCACGTACGACATGATCGTCAGCACGACGGGGTTGTCGTTGAAGAAGATCACCAGGAAGTACGGCGCCATGATCAGCATGGTGATCGGGGTGGTCGTCGCCCCGATGTCCTCCTGGCGCGAGACCATCGCCGCGGCCGCGGCGAACAGTGCCGCGAGAAGGACGAAGCCGAACAGGAAGAAGATCGCGAACCACGCGATCGGGGCGCCGAGCGCGTCGAGTACTCCGGCCTGGCCGGTGACGGCCAGCCCCACGACCGCGACGGCGGCGAGCAGAACGATCTGGGCCATCGCGAGGATCGTGTTGCCGAGCACCTTGCCCGCGAGCAGAGCCCGCACGGGGATCGCCGAGATGAGGATCTCGACCACGCGCGTCTGCTTCTCCTCCACCACGCTCTGCGCGATCGTCCCGCCGAAGGTCGTCGCCGCGATGAGGAAGACGATGCCGAAGGCCAGCGCGATGAAGTACCGCAGCACGTCGGCGGCGTTCGACCCGGGCTCGAGGCGGTCCACCGGCGGGGTGTCGCTCAGCATCTGCAGGAGCGTCGAGGGGACGCTGTCCTTCACCACGACGGTGAAGTCGAACGCCGACTCCGACGATCCCGAGACCAGGGCGGCATCCACCGTCCCGTCCGCCACGAGGGCGCGGGCGGCGTCGTCACTGTCGGCGACCCTCACCTCGAGCCCGTCGAGGCCCGACACCTCGCTCTGCGTCTGCGAGGTGACCGCGATCGGGATGCCGCTGGCGCCGGCGTTCGAGGCGGTGAAACCGCCCCAGAGCACCGACGCGAGGGCGGCCACGATGAGGATCGCGGTCGAGATGACGAAGGCCTTGCTGCGCAGCTTCGAGCCGATCTCGCGCTCGGCGACCAGCCAGATGCTGTGCAGTTCCCCCGGCGCGCGATGGGGTGCCGCCGTGGCCGACGCGGGGCGAGGGGTGGTGGTCGGGGTGCTCACTGGATGACCTCCGTGAAGATTTCGGCCAGGGTGGGGCGCTGAGGAGAGAAGCTGGCGACGTCGCCGCGGCCGACCGCGTCGCGCAGCACTCGCTGGGCGGTGAGGTCGTCGTCGGCGTCGAAGAGGGCGTATCCGCCGTCGAAGTCGATCACCCGCACACCGGGCTCGTCGCGCAGCCACCCGGTGTCGCCGCGCGAGACCAGCTCGTAGCGGTGGGTCGCGTGCTCGGCGCGGAGGCCTTCGCGGCTCCCCTTCGCGCGGATCGTTCCGTCGGCGATGATGACGAGGTCGTCGCAGAGGCGCTCGACCACGTCGAGCTGGTGCGAGGAGAACAGCACGGACGCACCGTCGGCGGCCTTCTCCTGCAGGACGCCGGCCACCACGTCGACTGCGAGGGGGTCGAGACCCGAGAAGGGCTCGTCGAGGATCAGCACCTCGGGCTCGTGCACGAGGGAGGCGGCGATCTGCGCGCGCTGCTGGTTGCCGAGCGACAGTGTCTCGATGCGATCGCCGAGGCGCTCGCCGAGGCCCAGGCGCTCGAGGAGCGTCGTCGCCTTGCGGGTCGCGTCGGCCTTGCCGAAGCCGTGCAGCCGCGCGAGGTAGGCGATGTGCTCAGCCACCTTCATCTTCGGGTACAGCCCGCGCTCCTCGGGCATGTAGCCGAAGCGGCGCCGGTCGGCGGTGGTGACCGCCGAGCCGTTCAGCTCGACGGTGCCCGCGTCCTTGCCGAGCACACCCAGCGCGATGCGCATGGTCGTGGTCTTCCCCGCGCCGTTGCCGCCGACGAAGCCCGTGAGTCGCCCGGGGGCGACGTCGAAGCCCACGCCGTCGAGCACGCGGCGTCCGCCGTAGCTCTTGGTGATGCCGTCCAGATGGAGCACGATCCATCCCTTCTTCTCGATGTCTCCCACGCTAGGGAGGGGGATGCCGCGCCACCTCCGCCGTGGGGCGGTTCGTGGCTCCACCGTGAGGGGGAGGGGGTGCGGTTCGCCCCTCCGCCGCCGCGTTCACCCGCGTCTGTCGAGACGACCCGGGATGCCGCCGAACGGTCGACGAGCTCGCGGATCGCGGGTCATCCGAGTGCGGCAGCGGCGCCCGACAGCGCCGCCGGTCAGGCCAGGCCGTGCCGGTGCGCCAGCATCACGGCCTGCACGCGGTCGCGCGCGCCGAGCTTCTGCAGCACGTTCGACACGTGCGTCTTTACCGTCGCCTCGCCGATGAACAGGCGCGCCGCGATCTCGGCGTTGCTGAGCGCCTCGGCGACGAGGGAGAGCACCTCGCTCTCGCGCTCGGTCAGCGGTTCGCTCATCTTCAGCGGTTCGATGGTGGCGGAGGGAGGGGATGCCGGCACCTCGGCGTCACGGGCGGCGAAACGCTCGATGACCCGGCGGGTGACCTCGGGGGCGAGCAGAGCATCACCGGATCCGACGATCCGAACGGCCGACACCAGCTCCTCCGGGCCCGCGTTCTTGAGCAGGAAGCCGCTGGCTCCGGCGGCCAGCGCCGAGAAGAGGTAGTCGTCGCGGTCGAAGGTCGTGACGATGAGGACGGCCGCATCCGAGGCGGGGTCGGCGGTCAATTGCCGGGTCGCCTCGAGGCCGTCCATGTCGGGCATCTGCACGTCCATGCAGATGACGTCGGGTCGAAGACGCGCGGCGGCGGAGAGGGCCTCGACACCCGATGCGGCCTCGCCCACGACCTCGATGTCGGGCTCGAGCGACAGGATCGTCCGGAATCCCGCCCGCATCATGGCGTGGTCGTCGACCAGGAGAACGCGCAACTCAGACATGAGCCACCTCCGCGGCGGCGAGGGGCACACGCGCCCGCACGAGGTATCCGCCGCGTGAGCGCGGTCCGATCTCGATCGTCCCACCCGAGACGGCGGCCCGCTCGCGCATGCCGAGCTGACCGAGGCCCGCGGTTGCGGGACCGCTGCGCCCGGTGTTCGAGATCTCGAGCTCGACGGCCTCCGCCTCGAACCGGAGGCGCACGTCGGCGGTGGCGTCGGGACCCGCGTGTCGGCGGGCGTTCGTCAACGCCTCTTGGGCGATGCGGTAGAGATTCACCTGCACGAGGGGCGGCGGGTCGCACGCGGGTTCGCCGACGAGGGTGAAGGTCGTCGGGAGCCCGGCGGCGTTGGCGTCGTCGACCAGCGACGGGATCGACATCAGGCCATGAGTGGTGGGGGCGGTGTCGGGGGCGCCGTCGGACCCCGGGGCGCGCAGTGTCTCGAGCAGCTGACGCAGCTCGTGAAGAGAGGTGCGCGCCGAGTTCTCGACGCCCGAGAGCGTCTCTCGAGCGGCATCGGGGTCACGGGTCAGGAGCGAGCGGGCGACGCCCGCCTGAACCCCCATGAGCGATACGTGGTGAGCGACCACGTCGTGAAGTTCGCGGGCGATGCGGACGCGGTCGAGAGCCACGGCCTGCGCCGCGGTCACCTCGCGCTCGGACTCGAGCTCGGCGGTGCGCTCCTCGAGGGCCGCGCGCTCGCGCATCTGCTGATAAGAGCGGTCGCCGAAGTAGTAGGCGCCCCCGAAGAACAGGGCGTTCACCCCGATGGTGAGCAGTTGGTACGCGACGAAGGGCGAGAACGACCCCGCTCGGGAGAACGCCCCCTCGACCTCCTCTCCGACGGGGAGCGTGGCCTGCTGGAACATGACGACGAACAACCACGCGAACATCCCCACGATGAGGGCGATGCGCACGATCGTCGCGCGCCGGCGGTTGGTCTCCCACGCGCCGACCGTGTACAGCGCGATGAACATGGCGATGTTGCCGGCATAGAGCTCGGGGATGCGGAAGGTCACGGCGAGGAAGTACGCGAGGGTCACGATGACCGCCGCCACCGACGGCCACCGTCGGCGGAACGCCAGCGGGATCGCGAGCACGGCGACGTAGCCGAGCGCGACGGCGAGAGAACCCTGCTGGTCGCCGTAGATGCCCGATATCGACGACAGCACCGCACTCAGCACGCCCCCGAGGAACAGCACGACCGCGAGCACGATGTCGGTCCGCTGTTCCGCGCGCGTGAGTCGTGGCATCCCTCCACGCTAGAGCCGACCGCCGACACCTGCATCCCCCGCGAGGTGGAGTCAAGAGGAGGGGGAATACAGGTTCGATCGTGATGCTTGCAGCTGAATGAGCCCGGGCGCCCGGCGCCCCCGTCGACCAGAAAGAGGATCACCGTGACCGACTACACGATCGGCTACATCGTCGGCAGCATCTCCAGCACCTCGATCAACCGCCGTCTGGCGAAGGCACTCGAGAAGGTCGCTCCCGAAGGAGTGACGCTGAAGGAGATCCCGATCAAAGACCTGCCCTTCTACTCGCCCGATTACGACGGGAACTTCCCCGAGGTCGCGACGCAGTTCAAGAAGGCCATCGAGGACAGCGACGCCGTGTTCGTCGTGACCCCCGAGTACAGCCGCTCGATCCCGGGTGTGCTCAAGAACGCCCTCGACTGGTCGGCCCGCCCCTACGGCGAGGCGTCGTTCAACGACAAGCCCACCGCCGTCATCGGCACCTCGCAGGGCGGGATCGCCACCGCCGCCGGCCAGCAGCACCTGCGTTCGGTGCTCCTGCACTACAACGCCCTGGTTCTCGGTCAGCCCGAGGGCTACATCCAGTCGACCCCCGGCCTGTTCGAAGAGGACGGCACGGTCACCGACGAGGGCACCGCGGCATTCCTGCGCTCGATCATCGAGGCGCTCGTGACCCTCGCGAAGCGCACCGCTCCCGCCGAGGTCCCGGCCGTCTGAGGCACCTTTCGCGACGGGGTCGGGGGTTCGCCCCCGGCTCCGTCGTCGTTTTGCGCGTGTGCGATGCCGGAGAACGGCGTCCACCTCGGGGGCCGGCAATGGCCACTGAGCCAGCGCCTCGAGCGGGGGGCCGTGCGCGAGATCCTCGTCGGTGCTCCGGGGAACCGTTCCCCTCCTATCGCGTCGAACGGGCGATGACGGACTCGACAGGGTGCGGGAGACGTTTCCGGATGCCGCTGAGCAGGGGCGCGGGCCGTTCCGGCGCGGGCGGTGCGCACGGCAGTCGGATCCGCGCAACAGATGCGGGGGTTCTTCGGGTCCGAATCCGTCGCGCGCGTCCGAATCCGTTGGACCGGACGGGCGTCGGTTCTGCGACGACGGCGTTCAGCCGAAGATCATCGGCAGGTCGTCATCATCGTCGGCGCCCGCGAGGTCGAGGTCGGCGACGACGGGAACATGGTCGCTGGGCACCTCGCCCTTGCGCTCGTTGCGGTGGATCTCGGCGCCGTGCACCGCGTCGGCGAAAGCGCGCGAGCCGAGGATGAAGTCGATGCGCAGGCCCTCGTTGCGGGGGAAGCGCAGCTGCTTGTAGTCCCAGTAGGTGTAGCCGGTGGGGATCAGCGGACGCACGACGTCGGTGAGACCCGCGCTCTCGAAGGCGCGGAACGCCTCGCGCTCGGGCGGGGAGACGTGGGTGGTCGCCCCCTCGACGACCGTGGGGTCGCCGTTGTCGTCGTCGGTGGGGGCGATGTTGAAGTCGCCGGTGAGGGCGAGCGGCAGGTCGGGATGCGCGGCCAGCGTGTCGGCGGCGTACTGGCGGAGCGTGTCGAGCCAGTCGAGCTTGTAGGCGTAGTGCGGGTCGTCGAGGCCGCGGCCGTTGGGGACGTAGAGGCTCCAGACGCGGACGCCGTTCACCGTCGCGCCGATCGCGCGCGCCTCCTGCGGCTGGTCGGGGCCTTCTTTGCCCTTCTCGAACCCGGGCATGCCGGGGAAGCCGATCTCGACGTCTTCGAGGGGCTCGCGGCTCGCGATGGCGACGCCGTTCCACTGGTTCAGCCCGTGCGCGGCGACGTGGTACCCGGCCTCTTCGAACGCCGCATACGGAAACTGCTCCGTCTTGCACTTGATCTCCTGCATCGCCAGCACGTCGATGTGCTCGCGCACGCAGAACTCGACGGTGCGGGTGACGCGGGCACGGATGGAGTTGACGTTCCAGGTGGCCAGGCGCATGGCATCCAGCCTACTTTCGGCCGCCGACATCGGCGGCCAGGGGGCGGCGTACGCAATGGCGGATGCCGTGCGCGACACGCCGCGCTGGCATCCGGCGAATCGGCGAGTCGGGCGATCGCCCCGCCGTTGTGCTCGGTCCGCAGGCGAGAGCCCGGCTTCGGCGGTGGGCCCGAATAGACTCGACGCCGTGACCACCGCCTCCACGCCCGAGCTCGAAGCCGACCGTCAGGCCCTCATCGGCCTCATCAAGGACGAGGCGGTGTTCCACGGCGACTTCACTCTCTCGAGCGGCAAGAAGGCGACGTACTACGTCGACATGCGAAAGCTCACCCTCGACCACCGCGCCGCTCCCGCGATCGGCCGGCTGGTGCTCGACCTGGTGAAAGACCTCGACGGCGTCGTCGCGGTCGGCGGACTCACTCTCGGCGCCGATCCCATCGCCAACGCCGTCATGCACGAATCGGTGCACGCCGGTCGCCCGCTCGACGCATTCGTCGTGCGCAAGGAGCCCAAGGACCACGGCCGCGGCCGCCAGATCGAGGGCGCCGATGTGAAGGGCAAGCGCGTCGTCGTCGTCGAAGACACCTCGACCACGGGCCAGTCGGCGCTGAAGGCCGTCGAGGCACTGCGACGCGAGGGCGCCGAGGTCGTCGCCGTCGCCGTCATCGTCGACCGCAAGACCGGTGCCCAGGCCGCGATCGAGGCCGAGGGGTTGCGGTGGCTGGGGTCGATCGACCTCGACGACCTGGGCCTCGCTCCGCAGTAGGCCCGACGCGTACCAGAACCGCCTGGTGCGCTGGGAACAGGCCGAATCGCCCTGTCTCGACCACACGCCCTGTGCTCGTGACGGGCGCCCGCTGTCGCCGGGCGGGACTCGCGTCACCAGAACAGGCCGGTGCGCTGAGAGCAGGCCGAATCGTCCTGTCTCGAGGACACGCCCTCTTCTCGTGACGAGCAGGGGATGGATGCCGATCCCACGGCGCCCCGAGCGGTGCGACAGCCGTGCTCAGGACGCGTCGTCTCCCGGCCCATCGAACGGGTCGCGGTGACCGCTGCCGCCGCGTCGCGAACGGTGCCACTGCACGAGGAAGGCGGCGAGTGTTCCCGCCGTGATGACGAAGGCGACGATCAGCCAGAGAGTGCGGTCGTCCATGATGTCGTCTCCTCGGGCTCAGAGTCCCGCTTCGAGGCCCTCTTCGCCGTCGGCGAGGTCGGTCTCGACGGGTTCGGCGCGCACGAGTTCGGCGACCGAGCCCAGGATCTCGTCGGGGCGGAACGGGTAGCGTTCGATCTCGCGCTGGTCGCTGATGCCGGTCATGACGAGCACGGTGTGCAGGCCCGCCTCGATGCCGGCGACGATGTCGGTGTCCATGCGGTCGCCGATCATGCCGGTGTTCTCGCTGTGCGCGCCGATGCGGTTCAGGGCGGAACGGAACATCATCGGGTTGGGCTTGCCGACGATGTAGGGCTCTTTGCCCGTGGCCTTGGTGATGAGCGCTGCGATGGCTCCGGTCGCGGGCAGCACTCCCTCGGTCGAGGGGCCCGTGGCATCCGGATTCGTCGCGATGAACCGCGCGCCCCCGCGGATGAAGCGGATCGCCTTCGTGATCGCTTCGAACGAGTAGTTGCGGGTCTCACCCACGACGACGTAGTCGGGGGTGGTCTCGGTCATGATGAAGCCCGCCTCGTGCAGGGCGGTAGTCAGCCCCGCCTCGCCGATGACGAAGGCGGAGCCGCCGGGCATCTGCGACGTGAGGAAGTCGGCCGTGGCGAGCGCCGACGTCCAGATCGACGACTCGGGGACGACGAGCCCCGACGCGCGCAGGCGGGCGCTGAGATCGCGCGGGGTGTAGATCGAGTTGTTCGTCAGCACGAGGAACGGCGTGCCCTCGGAGCGCCACTGCGCGAGCAGCTCGGATGCTCCGGCGATGGGCGTGTTCTCGTGGACGAGAACGCCGTCCATGTCGGTCAGCCAGCACTCGATGTCGCCTCGGGTCCGCATGAGGCCCAGCCTAGCCCCGGCCACCGACACGCTCCCAGGGGGTGGTCTTCCCGTGAACGAGCGCGGGCGGGCCCGACCGGAGTCGTGGCCCGCCCGTCCGCGGAATCCGACTTACTTGAAGGTGTCCTTCACGTTCTCGCCGGCCTTCTTCGCGTCGGCCTCGACCTGGTCGGCCTTGCCCTCGGCGGCGAGCTTGTCGTTGTCGGTCGCGTTGCCGATCGCTTCCTTCGCCTTGCCCACGATGTCCTGAGCGGCGTTCTTGATCTTGTCGTCGAGACCCATGATCTGACTCCTTCTTGTCGTGTCGGCGTCGGCGGCGGGAGGTTCTCGTCGCGACGGAGCGGGTCGCTCACAAGGGAGACGTACCCCGAGCGGGATTCGTCACGCGAGTCGCGAAAAACTTTTCTCCGGGCGGTATTCCGTCAGCGGAATGCACCCGTGACGGACGGGCCCGATCTCGTTAGGGTCGAAGGGTGACGCGAACCGAATGGGACCCCGAGAACCTCCCGAACCTCTCCGGGCGGTCCTATCTGGTTACGGGCGCCACGCGCGGACTCGGCTTCTTCGCGTGCGAGCAGCTCGCCGGCGCCGGAGCCCACGTGCTGCTGACGGGGCGCAACCCCAACAAGATGTCCGCGGCCAAGGCCGCGATCAGGCGATCGATTCCGGATGCCAGCATCGAGACGCTGCTGCTCGACACCAGCAACATGGGATCGGTGCGTGCCGCCGCCGCCACGGCCCGCGCGCGCGGGCGCCTCGACGGTCTGCTGCTGAACGCGGGGATCGTCCACCCGCCAAAGGAGCGCGAGACCGCCGGCGGCCACGAGCTGGTCTTCGCGACCAACGTGCTCGGGCACTTCGCGCTCGCTGGCGAGCTGCTCAAGCCCCTCGCCGCCGCGCGCGGGCGCATGGTGTGGGTCGGCAGCATGTCGACCTCGCTGTGGCGGCACGTCCCCACCGACCCCGAACTGCGTGAGGGCTATTCGCCGTGGCGCGCCTACGTGCAGTCGAAGGCGGCCACGACCGCTCTGGCGCTCGAGGCGCAGAAGCGTCTGATGGCCCACGGCGTCCCGGTCGAGAGCCTCGTCGCGCACCCCGGGTACTCGACGAGCGGCCGTACCCGCGGAGTGCGCGGTGTCAACGAGCCGAGCCGTCTCACCCGTTTCCTCGACAATCTGCAGGCTCCGATCACGCAGTCGAAGGAGCAGGGGGCGTGGGCGCTCGTCCGCGCCCTCGTCGACCCCTTCGCCGAGGGCGGCTCGATGTACGGTCCGGCGCTGGTGGCGCGGGGTGCGCCGCGGGTGGCGACGCCCGCTCGTCGGACGCGCGGCGGAGAGCTCGGCGCCGATCTCTGGCGCGCGTGCGAGACGGCGACTCACGTGCGGTGGCCGTTCGATCGGGCTCGACGCGCGGCATCCTGAATCCGGGTTGTCGCGCGCGATCTCGGGGGAGGGCTCAGCTCGCCCCGGTGACGCGAGTCAGCCAGACCGAGCTTGCCGCCCCCGCGGGCAGCGACACCTCGACGCCGTCGGCGCGCACGACGTCGTCGCTGAGCACCTCGAGTTCGTGCCCCACGTCGATGCCGTTGTCCACGAGGGCTCTCAGCAGCTCCGGATCGCGGTCGCTGACGCGCAGGACCCGGCCGGAGTGCCCGGCCGGAGCCTCGGCGAGGAGCACGAAGGGTTCTCGGTGCACCGAGCCGTCGGCATCCGGGATCGCATCTCCGTGGGGATCGAAACGCGGGCGTCCGAGCCGCTCGTCGATCCCCTCGAGCAGGCGGTCGCTGAGGGAGTGCTCGAGGACGTCGGCTTCGTCGTGCACCTCGTCCCACGAGTAGCCGAATTCGCGGACGAGCCAGGTCTCGATGAGACGGTGGCGACGGATGACGCCCGCCGCTCGTCGCCCGCCCGCGGTCGTCAGCGACACCGGTCCGTAGGGCCGGTGCGTGACGAGCCCTTGCGCGGCGAGCTTCTTGACCATCTCGGTCACGCTCGAGGGGGCGAGGCTCAGCACCGCGGCGAGCTGGGAGGGCGTGATCGGATCGTCCTGCCACTCGGTGTGGTGGTAGATCGCCTTGAGATAGTCGTCGGCCACGGGCGATTCCACTCCCTCAGCCTATCCGCCGCTGAAGACCAGCCACAGGAGCAGGGCGTTCAGAGCGATGAGGAAGACGGATGCCAGCACCCCGGCCGCCGTGGTCAGCCCGCGGTTGCGGTACTCGCCGAGCACGTCGGCTCGACGGGTGAGGGCCACGAGCGGGACGAGAGCGAAGGGGATGCCGAACGACAGGACGACCTGACTGAGGACGAGGGCCACGGTGGGGTCGGCGCCGAGTCCGAGGATGACCAGCGCCGGCACGAGGGTCACGAGGCGGCGGGCGAGCAGGGGGACGCGCGCGTGCAGCAGCCCCTGCATGATCTCGGCGCCCGCGTAGGCGCCCACGGACGTCGAGGCGAGACCGCTCGTGAGCAATCCCACCGCGAACAGGGTGGCGACGAGCGGGCCCAGTCCGTCGCGCAGGGCCGCGTAGGCGCCCTCCAGGCTGTCGGTGCCGTCGACGCCGGCGAGGTTCGCCGCGGCGAGCAGGAGGATCGCCAGGTTCACGGTGCCGGCGACGGCGAGGGCGATCGTGACGTCCCAGCGCGTCGCGCGCAGTAGGCGCGGGGTCGAGATGCCCCGGGCTCGCGCGAGGATCGCGGCGCGGCTCTGGGCCGTCGCCGACGACGGAGCGTCGTCCGGAGGCGCGGAGATGCCGCCCGAGGATTCGGCCGGGTCGCCGCCGGGAGCGAAACGGTCGCGGGCGAGAGCGGAGTGCGCGTAGATCGCGTGCGGCATGATCGTCGCTCCGAGGATCGAGGCCGCCAACAGCACCGAGGTGCTGCCCTCGAACCTCGGCACGAGACCGGCGACCGCTCCGGCGGGCTCGGGCGGCGCGAGGAACAGCCCGAAGGTGAAGCCGACGGCGATCACGAGCAGCAGGCCGATCAGCACCGTCTCGAAGGCTCGCGCCCCGCGCCGCGTCTGCACGAGCAGCAGGCCCATCGAGATGACGCCCGTGATCGCCCCGCCCCACACCAGGGGGATGCCGAACAGCAGATGCAGCGCGACGGCACCGCCGATGACCTCGGCCACGTCGGTGGCCATCGCGACGAGCTCCGCCTGCACCCAGTAGGCGCGTCGCGCCCACGGCCGACGGAGCCGACGGCCGAGCACCTGGGGGAGGCTCTCCCCCGTGACGATGCCGAGCTTCGCCGAGAGGTACTGGATGAGCCACGCCATGACGTTGCCGAGCACCACGACCCACACGAGCAGGTAGCCGAACGTCGCGCCCGCGGTCATGTTGCTCGCGACGTTCCCCGGGTCTAGATACGCCACACCGGCGACCATGGCGGGGCCGAGCAGCCAGAGAGCGCGCCGCGGCGCGCGGCGGCGGGGCACGGCATCCGCTGTTTTCGGCATCCCGAAACCGTAGCAATATTTCGGGAGGCCGAAAAGTGCCGGCGGTCGCCGAGCGCGGGGCTCGCCCCGACCGCTGAGCGCCGTCGAGACGAGGTCGCCACCGCACCGCGGGTAGCCTGAAGCGGTGACGGATGCCGAGAACCCCCCGCCGTCGCAGGGCGACGCCGCCGAGCCTCGCTCGACGGAAGCCGACGACTCGGCGTCGCCGCAGGAAGCGACCTCGACGCACGGCGTGGGTCCCTGGCCCGGGGGCGCGGACGCCTGGCCCGACGACCCCCGCTACGACCGCGATCTGCTCGAGAACGGCGACACCCGCAACGTGGTCGACGGGTACCGCTACTGGAGCATGGACGCGATCGTCGCCGACCTCGACGAGAAGCGGCATCCGTTCCACGTCGCGATCGAGAACTGGCAGCACGACCTCAACATCGGGTCCATCGTGCGCAGCGCCAACGCCTTCCTCGCGGCCGAGGTGCACATCGTCGGCAAGCGCCGCTGGAACCGTCGCGGCGCCATGGTCACCGACCGGTACCAGCACGTGCGCCACCACGAAGACGTCGCCGCCTTCGCGGCCTGGGCGCGCGAGGCGGGGCTGCCGGTGATCGCGGTGGACAACGTCGAGGGGTCGGTGCCCGTCGATCGCGCCGATCTTCCCGAGGCCTGCGTCCTGCTCTTCGGACAGGAGGGGCCGGGGCTGTCCCCCGAGGCGATCGGAGCGGCTACGGGGGTCGTCGAGATCACGCAGTACGGATCGACCCGTTCGATCAACGCCGCGTCTGCCGCCGCCGTGATCATGTACGAGTGGTGCCGTCGCTGGGCGTGACCGGCGCCGATCCGCGCCGGGCGGGTGTCCGCGCGGTTCACGCGCACCCGCGCTTCCGGGTCAGGCGGTGTCGCCCGCGCTCATCCACGACCGGCCGCGCACCCGCAGGCCGAGCGTGAGCGCCCGCGCCACCATGTACACCCCGAAGAACGCCGCCGAAAGCCACGCCAGGCCGACGGCGCCGCCGCCCGCGAACAGCGCCACGAGGACCAGCGCCGGGCCGTACGGCACAAGGTTCAGCAGCCCGGCGAGAGCGAGATAGCGCGCGTCGCCGGCCCCGATCAGGACGCCGTCGAGCACGAACACGAACCCCGCCAGCGGTTGGGCGATCGCGAGCACGAGCAACGCGGGCTGAATGAGCGCGGCGATCTCGTCATCGCCCGTGAAGATCACGCCGATGACGCCCGAGGTGGCCGCCAGCACCGCCCCCACCGCCACGCCGAACCAGATGCCCCATGCGCTCGTGCGGGTGAGCACCCGCCCCACGGTCACGGTGTCGGCGGCGCCCAGAGCGCGACCGATCAGCGCTTGAGCGGCGATCGCGAGGGCGTCGAGCGCGAACGCGGCGGTCGAGAAGATCGTGAACGCGATCTGCCAGCCGGCCAGCTCCGCCGAGCCGAGGCCCGTGGCGACGGCGACCGTGGCCAGGAACGCGGCGCGCAGGCTGAGCGTCCGCAGGAACAGCCACCCGCCCGAGCGCGCCGTGGCGCCGAGGGCCTCTCGCGCGAAACCGGGAGGAGCGGTGTGCACCCGGGCCAGTCGCCGCGCGACGAGCACGTAGGCGCCGACCATGCCCCACTGCGCGACGACGGTGCCGATCGCGGACCCGGCGATCCCCCACCCGAAGCCGTAGATGAAGAGGGCGTTGAGGAGCGCGTTCGCGCCGAAGCCGAGGCCGGCGATCCAGAGTGGGGTGACCGTGTTCTGCATCCCGCGCAGGAGCCCGGTGGCGGCGAAGATCACGAGCATGGCCGGCAGCCCCCACATCGAGATCGCGAGGTAGGTGCGCGCGTTCTCGGCGACCTCGGGGGCGGCGCCGAACAGATCGACGACGGCGGGCGTGACGAGCGAACCGGCCGCAGCCAGCAGCGCGCCCAGGCACAGGGCCAGCCACATGCCGTCGATCCCGACGCGCACGGCACGGCCGTCCTCGCCTGCGCCGTGACGTCGGGCCACCGCGGGCGTGGTCGAGTAGGCGAGGAACACCATGAGCCCGACGATCGTCTGCAGGACGGCCCCCGCGATGCCCAGCCCGGCGAGGGGAGCGACACCGAGGTGGCCCACCATCGCCGCGTCGACGATGAGAAAGAGCGGTTCCGCGATGAGCGCGCCCAGGGCCGGCAGCGCGAGCCGCAGGATCGAGCGGTTCAGCGTCTCGGGCGGATGGGTGGTCACGGTCCGAGCCTAGGGCGGGGTCCCGACCCCGCCGCGGCGGCGCACCCGCGGCGCGGAGGGCCGTTCCGAGCCCCCATGGATGTGTGGCACTTATCCTGTCTCCATGACCGACACCCCCCGCTCCGGTCTCGCGCTCGACGAGCTCAGCGACGAGATCCGCCCGCAGGACGACCTGTTCCGCCACGTGAACGGCAGCTGGCTCGATCGCACCGAGATCCCCGACGACAAGGCTCGTTGGGGCTCTTTCCACCTCATCGCCGAGCAGGCCGAGGCGGACGTGCGCACCATCGTCCAGGAGTCGCAGGACGCCGAGCCGGGCAGCGAAGCCCGCAAGATCGGCGACCTGTTCGCGAGCTTCATGGACACCGACCGCATCGAAGCCGCCGGTAGCGAGCCTCTCGCCCCGCAGCTCGAGCGCGTCGACGGCGTCTCCGACATCCCCTCGCTCCTCCGGCTCATCGGCGAGCTCGAGCGCGACGGGATCAGTGGCCTGCTGACGCTCTTCGTCGAGCCCGACCCGGGCGACCCGACGCGTTACGTGCCGGTCGTCTACCAGGGCGGCATCTCGCTGCCCGACGAGAGCTACTACCGTCTCGACAACTTCGCCGATACCCGCGCGGCGTACCGCGCGCACATCGAGCGCATCCTCGAGCTCGCCGGGCTCGCCGAGGCCACGGCATCCGCTGACCGCACCTTCGCCCTCGAGACCGACATCGCCGCGCACCATTGGACGCGCGAAGACAGCCGCGACTCGGTCAAGACGTACAACCTGAAGTCGTGGGACGACACCGTCGCCCTCGCCGGGGTCGACCTCGAGCCGTGGCGTGCGGGGGTCGCCCCCGGACACGAGGACGCGCTCGCCGAGGTCGTCGTCTATCAGCCGAGCTTCGTCGAGTCGCTCGGCGCCCTGCTCGTCGAGGAGCGCCTCGACGACTGGAAGGCGTGGTTGCGCTTCAAGATCGTTCACGCCGCGGCGGCGTTCCTCTCCGAGGCTTTCGTCACCGAGAACTTCGCCTTCTACGGCACTCAGCTCACCGGCGTGCCGGTGAACCGCGAGCGCTGGAAGCGCGGCGTCAGCCTCGTCGAGGCGGCCCTGGGCGAAGCGATCGGCAAGGTGTACGTCGAGCGCCACTTCCAGCCCGCGGCCAAGGACGCTATGGACGGTCTCGTCGCGAACCTCATCGAGGCGTACCGGCGCTCGATCCAGGGCCTGTCGTGGATGACCGACGAGACGCGCGAGCGCGCCCTCGCCAAGCTCGACACCTTCGTGCCGAAGATCGGCTATCCGGTGCGGTGGAAGGACTACTCCGACCTCGAGATCGTCGCCGACGACCTCGTCGGCAACGTCCGCCGCGCCCACGTGTGGGAGCACGACCGCCAGCTCGCCAAGGTCGGCCAGCCGATCGACCGCGACGAGTGGTACATGACGCCGCAGACGGTCAACGCGTACTACAACCCGCTCATGAACGAGATCGTGTTCCCGGCGGCGATCCTGCAGTACCCCTTCTTCGACGCCGATCGCGACGCCGCCGCCAACTACGGCGGCATCGGAGCGGTCATCGGTCACGAGATCGGCCACGGCTTCGACGACCAGGGCAGCCGCTTCGACGCCGACGGGTCGCTTCGCGACTGGTGGACGGATGCCGACCGCTCGGCGTTCGAGGAGCGCACCAAGGCCCTGATCGCCCAGTACGAGGCCCTCGTGCCCCAGGGGCTGAGCGAGGAGCACCACGTCAACGGCGCGCTCACCATCGGCGAGAACATCGGCGACCTCGGAGGACTGGGCATCGCGATCGCCGCGTACCGCCTGTTCCTGGCGGAGCAGGGTGAAACGGAGGGTGATGGTCCTGTCGTCGACGGGTACACCGGCATCCAGCGACTCCTGCTCAGCTGGGCGCAGATCTGGCAGCAGAAGGGGCGCGACGCCGAGACCATCCGCCTGCTGACGATCGACCCGCACTCGCCGAACGAGTTCCGTTGCAACCAGATCGTGCGTAACATCGACGCGTTCTACGACGCGTTCGAGGTGACCGAGGGCGACGCCCTCTGGCTCGACGCCGACCAGCGCGTCACCATCTGGTGAGGTCGCGTTTGTTGCTCTCCTGACGCGGAAGGAGCCACGCTCGTGGGCATGCCCCCGGTTCCCGAGCCCGCCCTGCCCGATCCCGTCGGCGGGCCGGTGGAGTCGTCTCGACGCGACGCCCCGGCCCTCCGCGGCGCCGGGCGCAAGGGACCCAGACGACTGCCCCGTCGCGCGGCGGCCGGTCGCCGGTCGTTCACGGCGACCCTGCGTTCGCTCGACGAGCTCGCCGCGTCGGGAGCGAAGGTGTCGGTGCGCATCGACGACCTCGACGGGGGCTCGACCGAGGTGCTCGCCGGCGACGACTTCGTCACGCTGCCCGTCGGGGGTCTCGGCGTCGTCCCCCTGCTCATCGAGGCGGCGGCCGCGTTCGAATCGGGGCGCCTCGACCCGCTCGAGATCGTCGACCGCGCCTCCGTGCACGGCGCCGCCCACGGCGGGGTCTGGCAGCACCTGAAGGCCCCGGCGCTCCCCCTGGCCGACGTGGCCATGCTCGCCGCGTCGTCCGGCGACGCTCTCGCCGTCAACGCTCTGCTGCACCGGGTGGGCCTGCAGTCGGTGCGCGCGCGGGTCGAGCAGCTGGGCCTTCGTCGCACGGCCCTGCTCGACCGTTTCCGCGACGACAGGGGTCCCGACGACGCTCCGCACCTCGCCCTGTCGACGGCCCGCGAGATGGCCCAGGTCTTCGCGGGGCTCGTGAACTCCACCGTCGTCTCGCCGGGCGTGAGCGCCCAGGTCGCCGAGTGGCTGAGCCTGAACCACGACCTCTCGCTCGTGGCATCCGCCACCGGCCTCGATCCGTTCGCGCACGAGAACGACCAGCACGGACTGCTGTTCATCAACAAGACCGGGCGCGCCCCCGGCGTCCGTGCCGAGGCGGGTGTGCTCGGCGGACCCCGCGCGGGGATCTCGTACGCCCTGATCGTGAACTTCGACGACCTCTCGATCGCCCACCGCCTGCGCGCGCACGACGCCTTCCGCGTGCTGGGCGTCGAGCTGATGGAGTACGTGTACTGAGCTCTCAGGTGGTGCGCACGCGCCACACGCTCCGGGAGCAGGTCGCGAACACCGTCGCCACGATGATGACGGCCGCGCAGCCGAGGAGGACCGGGGGTGCTCCGATCTCGTGCGCCAGCGGTCCCACCAGGATCTCCCCGAGGGGGACGGCCACGAACGAACCGACCATGTCGTACGAGTACACCCGCGAAAGCGCGTCGCGCGGGACCTGGGTCTGCAACGACTGATCCCAGGCGATCGCGAAGAGCTCGATGGCCACCCCTCCGACACCGAACGCGCCCACGAGCAGCGCGAGCGTCGGCTGGACCGCGAGCACCGCGACGGGGAGAGCGACGGATGCCATGCCGGCGACGCCCAGCCCGAGTGCACGTCTCGGGTGCCACCGCAGGGCGATCACCGCACCCAGGGCGAGGCCCACGGTCTGCGCGGCGACGACGAGTCCCCATCCGCCGCGGCCGAAGGTCTCGTCTGCGACGAGGGGGCCGAGAACTGTGGTGGCTCCGACGAACGCGGCATTGAGGACGGCGAACTGCAGCACGACGATCCAGATCCATCGACGACTCGCGAACTCCCGCCACCCTTCACGCAGTTCGGTCCAGAGCGATGCCGTCGCCTCGGGGCCCGCGGCGTCCGATCTCTGCGGGAGGCGCAGGCGGGCGAAGAGGATCGCCGCCACGGCGAAAGCGGCGGCGTCGATCGCGAGACCCCATCCGGGCCCGACCGCGGCGACCACGACGGCTCCGCCGGAGGCGCCGACGATGCTGCCGCCGTTCAGGCCGAGGCGCAGCAGCGCATTCGCCGGGCGAAGGAGGGAGGCCGGTACCGTATCGGTAACGAGAGCGGCGGCGGCCGGGAGACTCACCGCCGACACCGCGCCGTTCACGACGCTGAGCACGATGAGGATCGGGATGCCGGCCGTTCCGGTCAGCACGAGGGCGGCGATCGACCCCTGGGTGGCGGCCGCCGCCAGGGACGAGCCCACCAGCACCGCACCGCGGGGCAGTCGATCGGCGAGGACCCCGCCGAAGAGCAGCATCGCCACGTTCGCGATCGAGCGCGCGGCGACCACGAGTCCCAGGTCGGCTGCCGAGCCGGTGAGATCGAGCACGGCGAAGGCGAGCGCGATCGGGGCGACGGAGTTGCCCACGATCGCGGTGGTCCGGGCGGCGAGCAGCCAGCGGAACGGCGCGTGGGAGAGAGGCCCCGTCACCGCGGGCGTCGGATCGGGAAGAGGGCCGCTGTCATCGACACCGGTCGTGTGCCGGGGGTCCGCGGGGGGCGGGCTGCGGCGTGCAGAAGGGCGGACGCTTCGCCGACGTGCTGCACGACGCGGCTCCAGACCTGCGGGTCGACCCAGAGTTCGGCATCCGTGGTCAGGGCCGGCCCGTCCGTGCGTGCGCGCGCCCGGCGGCGGAGTTCGTCGACGAGCGCGGCGACGAACTCCTCCTCACCCGCGGGTGCGAGCTCGCCGAGGTGCGCATCCGGGTCGTAACGCCGCGAGGAGCTCTCGTGGCGGTAGCGCCGTGCCTCTCCGCCGCGCAGTCGCACGACCTCCGCGACGCGGATCAGCCCCGCCCGTTCGAGCACTCGCAGGTGGTAGCTCGCCGACGCCTGGGAGATGCCGAGCTCGCGACCGGCCTCGGCCGCGCTCATCGCCGCTCCGGTGAGCAACGACAGCAGCCGCAGGCGCAGGGGGTGTGCGGTCGCGCGCAGTTCGTCGATCCGGGACATCCCGCCATCGTGGCGTGCCCGTGTGCGACCGTCAAACGGCTCTTTGGGGGTCGAGCAGATGTTCCCGCACCCGACGCCCGAGCGCAATCCCTCCTTTCGAGCCCCGACCCGCTGGGACGCTGGTGGCCTCGAAACGAAAGAAGGGACCGAAGCCATGTCGGACACCACTCCCACCAACGACCCGTTCGCCGCCTCCCGCGGCCCCGAGGGCCACTCGATCACCGATTGGACCGACCTCGGCCGCGAGATGTGGTCGTACCTGACCGGCCGCGGCGCCGCGGTCAACTACTCGTTCGTCGACATGACCGTCGAGGTGCCGCGCGACATCGGCCCCGACGCGCCCCGCGCGACCTGGAAGCTCAACGGCACCCTCCGCGTGACCACGAGCGACGACACCGCGGCCGGGTCCGACCCGTACCGCGGCAACTGAGGAGAGGCGCCACCATGGTGCGCCTCGACATCGACCTCGCCTTCTCGGAACACGAGCAGGAGCAGGATGCCGACACCCCGCCGTTCGAGGGCACGGTCACGGCCGCGGGCACCGAGGTGCGCATCGTCGTGAGCGACCCCTCGCGGTTGCCCGGCAACGGCCGGCGGACGCTCGCCGAGCTGTCCACGGTGGCCGAAGCTCTGGCATCCCGCGGCATCTCGGTGAAGCTCGAGGGACCCGAGGGCCCGATCCTCCATCTGGGCGACGTGAAGAGCAGCGTGCTGCAGCGGGCGATCACGGGTTCGAAGCACATCCGCCTCGGAACCGTCTCGGCGGTCGCGCCGTTGCTGACGCGGCGGAACAAGGGGCAGGCGCTCACCTTCCCGATTCCGCCCGAGACGCCGCTGCCCCTCGTGCCGACCGTCAATCGCACGGTGCGACGACGCATCACGACGACCCACTACACGCCCGGCTCCGGCCGTCCGCGCCTGATCTTCGCGGTGGGCGACTCGTCGTGGGACGGCTCGCGTCCGCGGGAGTTCGACCTGCTGCCGACCAAGACGGTCATCGGTTCGGGCGAGGGGGTCGACCTGCGGCTGCCCGGTCTCGCGCCGGTGCACGCCGAGATCCGCCACGAGGGCGACGACGAGTACGTCCTCTACGGCTTCGACCAGGTCGGTGGTGGCGGGGCGCGCGAGCAGGGCCCCGGACGCGACCGCGGCGGACGCATCCTGCGCACGGGCGCGCGCATCGAGCTCGGCGACTGGCGTCTGGCGTACTTCCGCGCGGAGTTCGCCGACCACGGCCGCCCGTACGGAGGACGCCAGGGCGGCGAGCTGTCGGATCAGCGCAAGCAGCCGCCGCGCGGCGGCACCGGTCCGCTCAGCCGCGCGAGCGACCCGGAGTGACCAAGCGCGCGTGAGAGGTCGCCCTGCGGCCACCTGCGACGCCGAGACTGCATCTCGCCGACGACCCCATTGTGGATGTCAGCGAGATGCAGTCTCGCGGTGCGGAGGGCGCGAGATCGATCCGCGCGGGCGTCGAACCGCGCGCGAGGGCCGGGTGCCGGCATCCGGGATCTAGAAGACGATCGTGTGGTTTCCGTGGCGGATCACGCGGTCTTCGGCGTGCCAGAGCACGGCGCGCGAGAGCACCTGGCGCTCGACGTCGGCCCCGCGTCGGGCGAGCTCGGCCGAGGAGTCGGCGTGGGTCACGCGAACGGTGTCCTGCTCGATGATCGGGCCCTCGTCGAGGTCGCTCGTGACGTAGTGCGAGGTCGCTCCGATGAGCTTGACGCCGCGCTGCTTCGCCTTCTTGTAGGGCTCGGCGCCGATGAAGGCCGGCAGGAACGAGTGGTGGATGTTGATCACCGGCACCCCGATCTTCTCGAGGAAGTCGGCGGAGAGGATCTGCATGTAGCGCGCGAGCACGATGAAGTCGACGTTGCCGACCAGCAGCTCGAGGATGCGGGCCTCGGATGCCGACTTGTCGGGCCCCGGCGTCGACGGGACGTGGAAGAAGGGCACTCCGAACGAGCGCACGTCCTCCGCTGCGGTCGTGTGGTTCGACACGACCATGGGGATGCTGACGGGGAGGTCCCCGCGACGGTGGCGCCAGAGCAGGTCGAGCAGGCAGTGGTCCTGCTTCGACGCGAGGATCGCCATGCGCTTGGGCGTCGAGAGGTCGGTGAGCGTCCACTCGAGCTCGAAGCCGTCGCCGAGGGTCTTCGCCAGGTCGGCCTCGATCTCGGGGAACGCGGCCGAGAGGTCGGGGCGGTGGAAGACGACGCGCTGGAAGTACGCCCCGCCGCGGGGGTCGTCGGAGTACTGGTCGAACGCGACGATGTTGCCGCCCTGGCGCGCGATCAGCGCCGAGACCGCGGCGATGATGCCGGGGGTGTCACTGCCGTGCACGATGAGACAGGCGTGATCGGGCTGGAGGTGGGGGCTCGCGGAGACCATCGGACCATTATTCCGCGCGCGGGTGGCGTCGGCTGACCACGTGCGGCGTGGTTCGGGGCGTGGTTCGTGGCCCCGGGTCCGCGTCCGTCACCCCGGGGCCACGCCTGCCGCCCCACCGAGGCCCGAACCGGCCCGGATCAGACGCGCACGACGATCTTCTGCGCCGAGACGCCCGCACGCTGGCGGTCGAGGGCGCCCTGCACGGCGTCGAGGCCGTCGCCGACGACGAGCGGGGCGGGCGCGGGGCGCAGGGCGCCCTCGGCGAGCAGGCGGGGGATGACCTCGCCCCACAGGCGCGGCCCCATCTCGTCGTCGCGCAGGCTGCTGCCCCAGACGAAGTTCGCGCGGATGCCGCGCCGGCGGGCGCGCAGCGTCGATCGCACGGTGCCGAGCCCGATGCGCGTGAAGACCGGCAGCATCGCGGGGAACAGGCGGCGCCGACCGACCAGCGAGTCGAGCGCGATCGGCGTGCTGGCCATGGCCAACCGCTCTCCGTCGGTGCGGGCGAGGACGTCGATGCACGCGTCGGTCGAACCGGCCCCGAGGGCCACCGCGCCGACCACGGGGCGTCCGCCCACGGCCACGACGAGATCCGCCACGGCCGAGGACGAACGATGGTCGACGACCGCGTCTGCTCCGAGGTCGCGCACGGTCGCCGCGTTTCGGGCGGATGCCGTTGTCACGACGTCGTATCCGGCGGCGCGGGCCAGCTGGATGGCGTTCATGCCCACGCTCGTGGATCCGCCCCAGATCACGACGACGCCTCGAGCGGAGTCGGGCGCCGGGTCGCCCGGCATCCGGAGTCTGAGGTGCTGGGGTTGGAACAGCGCGCATGCCGCCGTGGACAGGCCCAGCGGGAAGACGGCGGCCTCCTCGTCGGAGAGGCTGTCGGGTGTGGGGGCGGTGAGGCGCTCGAGCAGGGTCGTGTACTCCTGGAACGCTCCCTCGCGCAGCGGATCCCGGCCGCGGTCGGTACCGGTCGCGAGCCCGAAGACGCGCTGACCCACCCGGAAGCGCGTAACGGCTGTGCCGACCGCCACGACCTCGCCCGCGACGTCGGAGCCGAGCACGGCGGGGGTGCGCAGCCATCGGTACGTGATGCGGCTGGTGCCCTGGATCACCCAGTCGACCGGGTTGACCGCCACCGCGCGAACGCGCACGAGCACCTCGTCGGCGGCGGGTGCCGGGGTATCGACCGTGCCGCGGGTGAGGGCGGCTCGAGGCGCGGAGAGCAGGGCGGCGGCGTGCGACGTCATGAGGGACCTTTCGCGTGATGACACGGAGTGTCTTCACTATAGTCGTGATGACACGTGGTGTCGTCACATAGGATCTCCGCATGGCCAGATGGGCACCCGATACCAGAGAGCGCTTGCGCGAAGCCGCGATGCAGCTCTTCGCGGAGCGCGGGTTCGACGCGACGACGGTGCCCGACATCGTCGAGCGGGCCGGGGTGACGCGGCGCACCTTCTTCCGCCATTTCGGCGACAAGCGCGAGGTGTTCTTCGGCGACGACGAGATCCCGAGGCTGGCCGCCGAGATGCTCGCCGCCGCCCCGGCGGACAGCTCGCCCTTCGAGATCGCGTGGGCGGGGTTCCAGTCCCTCGCCACCGACCGCTTCGAGCCCCGCCGCGACGAGATCGCGGCCGCGCGACGCCTCATCGAGGCCGAGCCCGCCCTGCGTGAGCGCGACCTGCAGAAGCAGGCCGACCTGCGGGCGGTGTTGGTCGAGGGGTATCGCGCGCGCGGCATCGAGTCCCTGCAAGCCCGGGTGCTCGCGGGGGTCGCGGTGGAACTGCTGCAGACGGCCCTCGAGCAGTGGGCGGCGGACGATACGGGCACGCCCCTGAGCAATCATCTCGCACGGGTCCGCCGCGAGATGTCGGCCGTCCTGACCTGACACCCCGCCCGCCGATGTCGGTGGCCGGGTCTAGCCTGGAAGACGTGACCAGCACCCTCCGCCTCGACCGGCCGGGGTGGCGCACCTGGACGCTCTGGGGCGTGGGTGTCCTCGCCTACGTCGTGTCGATCATCAACCGCACCTCGCTCTCGGCGGTGGGGGTCGATGCCGCCGTGCGCTTCGGCGCCGACGCCTCGGCGCTGTCGATGTTCGCCGTCATCCAGCTCTTCGTCTACGGCGCGATGCAGATCCCCGTGGGTCTCCTGCTCGACCGGTTCGGTGCTCGTCCCATGATCGCGATCGGCATGGTGCTGATGGCGCTCGGCCAGCTCGTGATGGCGTTCGCGGATGCCGTGGGCATCGGCATCCTGGCTCGTGTGCTGATCGGGGCGGGCGATGCCGCCATCTTCCCCAGCGTGCTGCGCGTGATCGCCACGTGGTTCCCGGCCCAGCGGGCGCCGGTGCTCGTCCAGCTGACCGGCATCATCGGCCAGCTCGGTCAGATCGTCGCCGTGGTCCCGCTCGCGGCGCTGCTGCACGCCACGAGCTGGAGCGTCACGTTCGGCAGCGTCGCGGGGCTCGGCGTGCTGTTCGCGATCCTGACGTTCCTGATTATCCGCAACCGACCGCCCGAGCGTCGATCCGATCCAGTCGACACCTCCGTCGACACGCAGACCGGCGCCGTGCGCGTGGTGCGGTCCTCGCCGGATCTCCGTCGCGGCTTCCGCGAATCGTGGGCCCACCCGGGGACGCGCCTCGGCTTCTGGTCGCACTTCGCCACGCCTTTCGCGGGCACGGCGTTCATGCTCCTGTGGGGCTTCCCCTTCCTCACGGCGGGCGAGGGGCTCGCGCCGGGAACCGCGTCGCTCGTGATGACCTCGCTCGTGCTGTTCAGCATTCTGAGCGGCCCCGTGATCGGGGCGTTGTCGAGTCGGCATCCGACCCGCCGTTCGCGGTGGCTCGTGCTGCCGACCGTGGTGTTCCAGGCGGTCGTGTGGATCATCGTGATCGTGTGGCCGGGACCGGCGCCGGTGTGGCTGCTCGTCGTGCTGATGTTCGCGCTGTCGACCGGGGGACCGGCGTCGATGATCGCGTTCGATCACGCGCGCACCTTCACCCCGAGCCATCGCCTGAGCACGGCGACGGGCATCGTCAACGGCGGCGGATTCCTGGCCGCCCTGCTGGCGATCCTGTTCATCGGTATCGCGATGGACGTGCAGGGTGCGGGCAGCCCTGACACCTATTCGCTCGACGCCTTCCGCATCGCCTTCCTCACGCAGGTGCCGCTGTGGGTGATCGGCGGGATCGCGATCGTCGTCGAGCGCGGGCGGACCATCCGTCACGTCGGCGGGGTGCTGCCGCGCTGACGTGCCCGCGCCGCGGTGCGAGACTCGAGAGCATGAGCGCGATCGACATCCGGACCCTCGACGCCGTCGAAGCCATCCACGAGGCCGCGGGTGTGCTGGACCGGGTCTGGGGTGAGCACGGGACCATGCCGGCGAACATCCTGCGGGCTCTCGAGCATGCCGGAAACTACGTCGTCGGCCTCTACGACGGCGACCGGATGATCGGCGCCTCGGCGGCGTTCTTCGGCCCGCCGGCCGAGAGGTCGATGCACTCGCACATCACCGGTATCGTCCCCGGATATCAGGGGCGCGGACTGGGCCGACAGCTGAAGAACCACCAGCGCGAGTGGGCGCTCGAGCGCGGCGTCGGTCGCGTCACCTGGACCTTCGACCCGCTCGTGGGGCGCAACGCCCACTTCAACCTCGCGGTGCTGGGCGCGCGCGTCACCGACTACCTCGTGAACCAGTACGGCGAGATGGCCGATGCGGTGAACCGCGGCGACGAGTCCGACCGCCTGATGGTGTCGTGGGCGCTCGCCGAGCCGCCCGCGCCCGTCCCGATGGATGCCGAGGTCTCGGCCACCGTGCCCGTTCCCGACGACATCGAGGCGTTGCGATCGAGCGACCCGGCGGCGGCCGCCGAATGGCGTCGGCGCGTGCGCGAGGAGCTGCAGGGGCACCTGGCATCCGGCCGCCGGATCGGCGGGTTCGACCGACGCGGGTACCTCATCGTGGAATGACCCCGTCGAGGTCGGTCACTGCTCGGTGATCGGGGTGTCCTTCTCGGCTGCCGGGTCGCCCTGACCGGGCCCCGGCCGCACGGCCGCGTCGTCGCGGACGTCGATCCGCGTGATCCCGTCGTGCTCGCTGACGTCGAAGCGGGGAGCTGCGTCTTCCTCCGTCGCCTTCGGCGCACTCGTCAGCTGGTCGTGCCGGTTCTCTTCGAAGCTCTTCTCGTCGCTCACGGTGGTCACTCCCCCTCGCCGGCCGAACGCCAGTCGTCCGACTCCATGTGCGAGCCCGCCTGCGGGCCCATGTGCAGCATGCCGCCGTCGACCACCCAGCTCGCGCCGGTGACGTAGGCGCTCTCGCGCGAGGCGAGGAAGCGGATCACGTCGGCGACCTCTTCGGGCTTTCCGGGGCGACCCAGGGGGATGCCGGGGCGGTGGGTGCGCTCGGCGTCCTCGGTCGACATGTCGTTGATGGGGGTGGCGATCTCGCCGGGTGCGACCGCGTTGGCGGTGATGCCGTACGGGCCGAGCTCGAGGGCCATCGTCTTGATGAGTCCGCCGACGCCGTGCTTGGCGGCGACGTAGGGAGCCGATCCGACGCGCGGCTGGTGCTCGTGCACGCTCGAGACGACGATCAGGCGTCCGCCGTTGCCGGCCGCCACCATCCGCTTCGCCGCGGTGTGCAGCGCGAGGAACGCCCCGTCGAGGTTGAGCGAGATGTCGGTGCGCCACGTGTCGAAGTCGAGGTCGAGGAAGCTTCCGCCGATGCCGCCCCCGGCGTTGTTGACGAAGACGTCGAGACCGCCGAGCTCGTCGGCCATGGCGTTGACGGCATTCGGGACCGCGTCGAAGTCGGTCGCGTCGAACTGCGCGACGATCGCCCTCACGCCGCGCTCGCGCACGGCGGCGGCGGTCTCTTCGGCGCCGTCCTTGTCGGAGTGGTAGGTGACGGCGACGTCCATCCCGGCGGAGGCGAGGGCGAGGGCGGTGGCCGCGCCGATGCCCGAGTCGGAGCCGGTGACGATCGCGTGGCGGGGGGTGAAGTCAGCGCTCATGACGGCGACGCTACGCGCGCGGGGCCGCGGCCCCGGCGGCCTTGCCAGCGTCGGGCGCGCGCGTTACGGTCGCGGGTCGGGCGGGGCCGGCCCGGGCCGGGCCAGGCCGGGCGCGGGCCGGAGCCGTCGGCCGCGGGTCGGAGCCGTCGGCCGCGGGTCGGAGCCGTCGGCCGACCGGCTCCGGCTCGGCGAGTCGGGGCGGCGTGCACAACTCCTGCAATCTCCCGTGGTCGGGCGCGGGTTCTTCAGCTCCGCGCCCGTTTTGCAGGAGTTGTGCGAGGGCGCCGCGACACAACCCAGGAGATGCCCGGGTTGCGGGCCGCGGGCCGGAGCCGCCGCGGCAAGCCGAAGCTGTCGGCCGACCGACTCCGGCTCGGCGAGTCGGGGCGGGGCGGCGTGCACGACTCCTGCAATCTCCCGTGGTCGGGCACGGGTTCTCCAGCTCCGCGCCGGTTTTGCAGGAGTTGTGCCGGGGCGCCGTGACGCAACGCAGGAGATGCTCGGGCTGCGGGCCACGGCCCAAAGCCGCGGGCCACGGCCCGGAGCCGCGGGCCACGGCCCGGACCCGCCGCCGCACGCCGAAGCCGTCGGCCGACCGACTCCGGCTCGGCGGGTCGGGTCGGGGCGGGGCGGCGTGCACAGCTCCTGCACTTCCCCGTCGTCGAGCACGGGTTCTCCAGCTCCGCGCCCGTTCTGCAGGAGCTGTGCCGCGGCGCCGCGACACAACGCAGGAGATCCCGCGGGCTGCGGGCCCTATCCCGGGGCCCGACGTCGGCGTCTCCTACGCGGTGTCCGCCGCTCCCGGTACCCTCCCCCCATGCCCCTCCTGCAGCCCGCCCCTGCCGTGACCCTGGATGCCGTCGAACTGCGCGTGCTGCACCTGCCGCTCGTGTCGCCCTTCACCACGTCCTTCGGCACCGAGACCGTGCGCGAGGTCATCGTCGTCGCCGCCGAGACGGGCGACGGCCGCGGCTGGGGGGAGGTGGTGACCTCGGCCGAGCCCTTCTACTCCAGCGAGTACACGCAGGGAGCGTGGGATGTGCTGACGCGGTTTCTCGCCCCGGCCCTGCTCGAGCGCCGCACGCTCGCGCCCGAGGAGGTCGGCGGCATCCTGGGTCGCGTCGTCGGGCACCGCATGGCCAAAGCCGGTCTCGAGCTCGCCGTGATCGACGCGTCCCTGCGCGCCGAGAACCGCAGCTTCGGTGCGTACCTCGGCGCCGAGAAGGATCGGGTGCCCTCGGGCGTCTCGGTCGGCATCCAGCGCGATCCGGCGGCCCTCGTCGACGCCGTCGGCGCTTACCTCGACGAGGGCTACGTGCGCATCAAGATCAAGATCAAACCCGGCCGCGACATCGACGACACGGCCGCCGTCCGCGATGCCTTCGGGGCGATCCCGCTGCAGGTCGACGCCAACTCGGCCTACACGCTTCAGGATGCCGACACCCTCGCCGAACTGGACCGCTTCGACCTCCTGCTCATCGAGCAACCCCTGCAAGAAGACGACCTGGTCGATCACGCGACCCTCGCGACGCGCCTGTCGACGCCCGTCTGCCTCGACGAGTCGATCGTGAGCGACAAGGCCGCCGCCGACGCCCTGGCCCTCGGCTCCGCCGCGATCCTGAACATCAAGGCGGGCCGGGTGGGCGGCTATCTCGAGGCCGTCGCGATCCACGACCGCGCGCTCGCCGCGGGCGTTCCGGTGTGGTGCGGGGGCATGCTCGAGACCGGGATCGGCCGGGCCGCCAACGCCGCTCTCGCCGCGCTCCCCGGGTTCACGCTTCCGGGCGACATCTCGGCATCCGCCCGCTTCTACACCCGCGACATCGTCACCGAGCCCGCGGTGATCGAGGACGGTCACGTGCGCGTGCCGACCGGCCCGGGGCTCGGTGTCGAGATCGACGAGGCCGCGCTGGATCGGTTCACCGTGCGCCGCGAGCGGATCACACGGTGACGGCGGGGTGTGTCGAGCCGCTTCGATAAACTGGATGCCGCGCCCTCGCGCTCGAACCCCCACAGCTTTCCCGACCATTGGAGCCACCGTGGCCGAACAGTCCCGCCTCGACAAGGTCATCGCCCTCGCCCGCCATCGCGGGTTCGTCTTCCAGGCCGGTGAGATCTACGGCGGTTCGCGCTCCGCGTGGGACTACGGCCCCCTCGGCACCGAGCTCAAAGAGAACATCCGCCGGCAGTGGTGGCAGACCTTCGTCCGCGGTCGCGGCGACATGGTCGGCCTCGACTCGAGCATCATCCTGCCCAAGCGCGTGTGGGAGGCCTCGGGGCACGTCGCGACCTTCACCGACCCGCTCGTGGAGTGCCTGAGCTGCCACAAGCGCTTCCGCGCCGACACCCTCATCGAGGACTTCGAGGCGCGCAAGAACCGCAAGGCCGAGAACGGCCTCGCCGACGTGCCCTGCCCCAACTGCGGCACCAAGGGTCAGTACACCGAGCCCAAGTCGTTCTCGGGCCTGGTCAAGACCTACCTCGGCGTCGTCGACGACGAGTCGGGCCTGTACTTCCTGCGTCCCGAGACCGCGCAGGGCATCTTCGTGAACTTCTCGAACGTGCTCACGGCATCCCGTCGCAAGCCCCCGTTCGGCGTCGGTCAGGTCGGCAAGGCGTTCCGCAACGAGATCACCCCCGGAAACTTCATCTTCCGCACGCGCGAGTTCGAGCAGATGGAGATCGAGTACTTCACCCCGCCGGCCGAGGCGAACGAGTGGTTCGAGCACTGGGTCGAGGCGTGCTGGAACTGGTTCATCGAGCTCGGCATCGACCCCGAGAACATGAAGCGCTTCGACGTGCCCGAGGACGACCGCGCGCACTACTCCGCCGGCACGATCGACGTCGAGTACCGCTTCGGCTTCCCGGGCAAGGAGTGGGGCGAGCTCATGGGTGTCGCCAACCGCACCGACTACGACCTCAAGAGCCACTCCGAGGCGTCGGGCCAGTCGCTCACCTTCTTCGACCAGGCGTCGGGCGAGAAGTACACGCCCTACGTCATCGAGCCCTCGTTCGGTCTGACGCGCGCGATGATGGCCTTCCTCGTCGACGCGTACCGCGAAGAAGAGGTGCCGAACGCCAAGGGCGGCACCGACACCCGCACGGTGCTGAAGCTCGACCCGCGCCTCGCACCCGTCAAGGTCGCCGTGCTCCCGCTCTCGCGCAACGAGCGCCTGTCGCCGCTCGCCCGCGAGGTCGCCGACACGCTGCGCTCCGCAGGCTGGAACATCGACTTCGACGACGCCGGCGCCATCGGCCGCCGCTACCGCCGTCAGGACGAGATCGGCACCCCGTTCTGCGTCACGGTCGACTTCGACTCGCTCGACGACAACGCCGTGACGGTCCGCGACCGCGACACCATGGGCCAGGAGCGCATCGGCCTCGACGCGCTGCACGGCTACCTCGCGGAGCGCCTGCGCGGGGCCTGACCCCATTCAGCGAAGACCGGATGCCGTGGCTCGAGGCCGTGGCATCCGGTCTTCGGTCGTTCCGGGGCGGCGTCGGCGTCGACTCCCGCGCGGGACCGCGCCCCTCGCCGCGGGGGCCTCGACGCTCCTGAGCGCCCGCGTGGTGCGGACCGTGCGAGCAGGAGAGACGGTGTTCGCCGTGGAGGCCGTCGCAGCGCTCCCGCGCGACGGACGGCGGCGTCGACGGGCTGGGGAGGAGCCGCCGCTGTGCATGACCCCGGGGCGCGGGCCGGACTTCGCTAGCCTGGTTCGACGACCGACGCCGAGGGGGCACGATGACGGATGTCGACGGTGGGGCACGACTTTCCGGGTTCGCATGGCCGCCGGGGCCGGGTGCGCTCGTGGACACCTCGCGGTGCCCGTCGTGTTTCACGCTCATCACCGCGTCGCCGTGCGTCTCGTGCGGGCTCGACCTGACCGATGCGCGCACAGCGCGGGTGCTCGACCTGTCGCAGCGGATCGTGGCGCTCGTCGACGAGCGCGCCGACGTCCTCATGCGGGTGCACCGCGATGCGGAGGCCGCGGCTGCCCGGGCCGGAGAGGAGCGGATGCCGGCTCCTCCGTCGTCCGAGCTGCACCCGGTGCTTCCGTCCCCGGTGCTTGCGTCCGCCGTGCCTCCGTCCGCCGTGCTTCCGTCCGCCGTGCCTCCGGTCCCGGCGGCGGTGCCCCCGGGCGACTCCGTGACGGCCGAGCCCGCTGTGCCCGCTGCTCCCGTTGCAGCCGCTGACGTGGCGTTCGCGCCGCCGTCGGGGCAGGCAGTCCCCCCGGGCCCGCTGGTCCAGCCGGGCGCAGGCTCCCCGGCTATGCCCCCGTTCGGGGGTGTTCCCCCCGTGGAGCGGCCCCCGCGCGTCCCGGTGGGGCCGTCCGCGCCTCGCCGTTCGAGCGTCCAGGTCTTCCTCCTGTCGGTCGGCGTGGTGCTTCTCGCGGTGGCTGCGGCCTTCTTCCTCACCGTCGCGTGGATCAGCGGCGGGCTCGTCCTGCGCTCCGTCATCATCGGACTCGTCACCGCGGCGATCATCGCCACCGCCTCGCTCCTGCGCCGTCGGGGCCTCGGCGCCACCTCCGAGGGCATCGCGTTGCTCGGGATCGCTTTCGTGGCCCTCGACGTCTGGGCCGTCCGAGCCAACGACCTGGGCGGGGCGGCGAGCCTCGAACCGAGCGTGTACTGGGGCGCGACGACGGTGGTCGCGGGCGCCGCGTTCGTGGGCTGGTCGCGTCTGTCGCGCCTTCGCGCCCCGCTCTCGGCCGCTGTCGCGGCCCTCGCGGTCGGGCCCGCGATGCTGGTCGCCGGTCTCTTCACGCGGGATGCGGCCTTCGGGTGGTATGCGTGGGGTCTCGTTCTGCTGCTCCTGGCCCTCGCGGCACCCTTCGCACCCCTCTTGGCCCGGGCGCCTCGCCCGGCGTTGACGGTCGAGATCGCGGTCGTCCGGGGTCTCGCCGCCGTCGGCGCGGTCGTCGCGATGGCCTCCGCCCTCCTCGTCGACCCGCGCAGCACGGCGACCCCCACAGTCCTCGGCGCGGTGCTTTCCCTCGGTCTCGCCCTCCACGCCCGGTCGTTCGCGCGCCGAGGTGCCGCGAGCCTGGCGCCGACGGCCGCCGTGGCAGCGGTCTTCGTGCTCGGCGTGGGGATCGCGGGCACGGTCATCCGCGCGGCCGACGCGACCCTGTCCGTCACCGTCCCGGTGCTCGTCGCGTCGGCCGTCGCCTTGGGGCTCGACGTCGCCGCGCGTCGCGCGTCTCCGGGCCTCGGGCGGACGACCGTCGTCATCGCGTCTCTGGCCGCGGCGATCGCCGCCGCCGTCGCCGCTATCCTCCCGCTGGCCGGTGCGATGGATGCCGTCGGTGCCGTCCTGGGTCGGTCGATCGTCGTCTTCGGGCGGTCCGCTGTCGACGTCGGTGTTCCGGATGCCATCAGCACGGCGGCCGTGATCGCCCTCGCGGTGATCGTCGTGCTCGCCGCCGCGGTCTGGCGTCTGTCGGGATCGTGGGCGCAACGCCGCACCCCCGCCCTGATCGCCGGGGTGGCCGTCGCCCTGCTCGCGGGGCCCCAGCTGCGCGTCCTGATCCTCGTGGTCGCCTGGTATCTGGCGCTCGCCGTGGTCGCCGTCATCGTTTTCCGGCGCCGCCGCGGCGACATCGCGCTCGCCGCGATCGGGGGTTTCCTCGCCCTCGGCGCGGGGTGGTTGTCGTCGTTCTCCTCTCCGCTCGCGTGGGGTCTGTCCAGCGTCGTGATCACCGCCGTGCTCGCCTCGGTCGCCGGCGCGCATCCGCGTGTTCGGGTGCCGTCCACGGTTGCGGTCGTCCTGTTCCTGACGGGAAGTGCCGTCCTCGTTCCCGGGGCGCTGCGCGCCGGAGCCGATCTCGTCATCGACGGGGCCACCCCGACGACGGTTCCTTTCGCGATGGCATCCCTGTGTCTCGTGGCCGTCGTCGCCCCGTTGTTCGGACGGCGGGGTCTCGATGTCGCGCAACGAAGCGCCGGCGTGGTCACCGCTCTGGCGGCGATCGTGGTGGTCGCCGCTCCCGCGCTGTGGTTCCGCGCAGGCACCGCGACCGAGGTGTGGCTGCTGGTGTCGGCGCTGATCGCCGCGGTCGCGTCGGCGGCCGTCCTCACGACGCCCTTCCGGTCATGGCGGGTCGCGCGGCCTTTCGCGGCGGTCATGACGCCCCTGCTCGTCGCGGGCGCGGCCGGTTCCGCGCTCCGGCTGATCGACCCGCTGCCGCTGGTGCCGGCGATCGTCTACGCGGCGATCGCCGTCGTCAGTGCCGCGGCGGGCCTGCGCGTGCTCCGCACCGACCCGTCCACTCGCGCCTGCCTCGACGCGGGGGCCGCGCTCGTGGCCGCCCTGTCGATCGTCGTCGTTCCCTCGCAGGGGGTCCGGTGGCTTCCGCTGCTGCTTGCGGCGGTGGCCGCCGTGCTGTGGGCGACCGACGGCGACGGTCTCTTCCGCTCTCGCGGCCCGCGCCGCCACCTCATCTGGCTCGCGCTGATCCTGGGCACGCTGGCGCTGTGGACGCGGCTGCTCTGGCAGCAGAGCGAGAGCGTCGAGCTCTTCACCGTGCCGGTCGGCATCGCGCTGCTCGGCATCGCGGCCGGTCACGAGCGTGCGCGGCGGCTGGGGGAGGACCGTTCCACGGTCGCGCCCGCGGTGATCGCCGCGGCGGGGACCACCGTCGCGCTCTCTCCCAGCGCCCTCGCGGCCCCGGGAGACCTCGTCCACGTGCTGGCGGTCGCGCTCCTCTCGGCCGCGGTTCTGGTGGTCGGGGCCTGGGTGCGTCCTCCTCGAACCCCCGACGAACTCCCCGTCGCGGTTGGAGCCGCGGGGGCGCTCTCGCTCTCGCTCCTCACGGTCGCGCAGCTCGTCCCCTCCGTCGACCGGGGTGGCATCGGCATCGCGGATCTCGTCGTCGTGGTGTCGGTCGTGGCGATCGGCGCCGCCGCCGTGGGCGTCGCGCGACGCCCGGCCCCCTGGGCGGGGTCGTCCGCGCGTAGCACTCTGGTCGGCGCCGCCGTCCTGCTCGCGCTCGGATCGGCCGTGCTGGTCGCCGTCGACGGTGGGCCGATCGGGCGCATGGTGATCGCGATCGTGGTGCTCGGTGCCGTCGGCATCGCCGCCCTGCGCGTGCGCCACCGGCTCGGGGGGATGCCGCTCGCGATCACCGCGCACTCCGGTGCGGGGCTCGTCGCCCTCATCGGCGTGGGGGCGGATGTCCGCCCGATCGAGTGGGCCACCGTGCCTCTCGCGCTCGTGTGGATCACCGCCGCCCTTCTCGATCGTCGCCGCCCGGTCGCCCCGGCCTCGGTGCTGTTCGCCGTCGGCGGTGCGGCGGTCGGGCTCCTGCCCTCCGCGGCGCTCGCCGACGCCTCGCTGGTGCGCGCGATCGGCGTGACGCTCGCGGCGATCGCGGCACTGGTGGTCGCGGCCGTTCTGTTCCGCGGCGCGCTCGCCCCGCTGGCGACCCCGGTGATCGGCGTCGTCTCGCTCGGCCTGATCGTGGCCGCGTCGCTACGCGCCCTGCATGAGCTCGCGACCGCCCTGTTCGACGTCTGGCTCGTCGCCGCGACCGTTCCTCTGCTGGTCGTCGCCGTGCTCCTCCACCGTTGGCGCGCGGACGTCCTGCCCTGGGTATCGCAGGCGCTCGTGATCGCCGCTCCCGTGGTCGCGGCGGTCCTCACCGCTACCCGGCTCTCGGCCACGGGCGAGGGCCCGCTGCGTCTGATCGTGACGCTCGTCGCCGTCCTCGTCCTCGGGCTGTGCTGGCAGGGGGCGGCGGTGTGGTGGACCGCGATCAGTGTGTCGGCCGTCCTCGGCCTCGTGGCGATCGTTCTCGGCAGCGCCGATCCCGTCGAGGCGGCCACGGCTCCCCTCGCCGTGGCGCTCCTGATCCATGGCATCCGGACCCTCCGTCAGCGTCCCGAGGTGCGGACGTGGCCGGCGCTCGGAATCGGCCTGGCCCTCCTGCTCATCCCCTCGCTGCTGTTCGATTTCTCGAGCGGCAACGCGCTGTGGCGCGTCCTCGCGCTCGGCGTCGTCGCTCTGGTGGCGCTGCTGGTCGGCGCGCGATTCCGTTGGCAGGCCCCGGTTCTGCTCGGCGGGACCGTGCTGATCCTCCACGCCATCGCCCAGCTCTGGCCGTGGATCACGTCGCTCTACGAGAGCGCGTCCGGCCTATGGTGGCTGTGGCTCGGCATCGCGGGCGTGCTCCTCATCGTGATCGCGGCGACGTACGAGCGGCGCATCCGCGAGGTGAAGGCGGTGGCGCTGGCGATCCGCGCGCTCCGCTGAGCCCCGTGCCTCCGGCGCTCACGCCAGGAGCCTGCCCGCGCCCTCTGATGGAGCCGAGGTGTCAGATGAGCGGACCGTGCGAGGCGAGGGGGCGCTCAACGAGGGCGTCCGCCAGTCCGAGCGGCGGAGGGCACCTCTGGCCGCACAGGTCGACCATCCCTGGCCGGGCCTTCGCAGCGGTCAACCTCGTCAGAGACGTGGGCCAAGGCCAGCCGTATGAGAGAACCCTCATCGAAGGGCCGGCTCAGCCGGCGGCCTCTTTCGCCGCCGCCTTCGCGGCCCGCTTGAACTCCCGCACCTTCGTCAGCGACTCCGGGCTCACGATGTCGGCGACCGACCGGAACGAGCCCTCTTCGCCGTAGGGGGCCGAGGCCTCCCGCCAGCCGGCGCCGTCGAAGCCGCGCTGCTTGCCGAGCAGGGCGAGGAAGATCTTCGCCTTCTGCTCGCCGAACCCGGGCAGTGCTTTGAGTCGCTTGAGCACCGTCTTTCCGTCGGGCTCGTCGCGCGTCCAGAGGTTCTCGGCCTTGCCGCCCCAGTCCTCCTCGATCGCCGCGCAGAGCGCCTGCACGCGCCCCGCCATCGATCCCGGGTAGCGGTGGACGGCGGGCGACTGCGAGAACGCGGCGGCGAACTCGTCGGGGTCCTGGTGCGCGATCGCGCCGGCATCCATCGATCCGGTGCGCTCCTGGATCTTCAGCGGGCCGGCGAACGCCGTCTCCATGGCGACCTGCTGGTCGAGCAGCATGCCGATCAGCAGGGCGAGCGGGTTGCTCGACAGCAGCTCGTCGGCGGCGGGGTCGTCGGTGATGCGCAGGCTCATGCGCTCATTCTCCCGCGAACATCGGCACACTCCGCCGTCAGGTCGACTCGGCGATCCACTTGCTCGCGAAAGGCACGGCATCCATCGATCCGAGATCGGCGGTGACCTCGGAGATCTGCTTCTCGAAGTGCGAGACGCTGCCGGGCTTCAGCCGCTTCACGAGCGAGCCGTCGATCCGGCGGATCACGGTCTCGGACACCGACGGCGCGTCCTCCTCGATCTGCAGCAGGCCCATCACGAGCGTGGCCGCCCACCGCGGAGCGTTGCCCCGCCGAGGTTCTCCCGCGACGACATAGACCTCGGATGCCGGTGTGCCCACGGCATCCATCCTGCCCGGTGACCCGAGGTCAGGCGAGAAGTCAGCCCGCGTCGGCGATGTCGCGACGCACCGGGGCGGAGGCCGCGGGGTCGGCGACCTCGATGCCGAACAGCGCCGACAGGGCGTCGATGTACTCGTCGGCGCGGCCGGTCTCGGCGAGCTCGTGAGCGCGGGTGGTCGGGGTGTGCAGCAGGACGCCGACCAGGTGGCGGAGGGCCTGCTCGGTCTGTCCGCCCTCGTCTCCGCGGGCGCGCACGCGGGCGACCTCGGCGTCGAGCACGCCGAAGACGTGGGCGCGGAGGGCGACGACGGCGGGGGTGATGTTCTTGCGCTCGCCGACCGAGGCGAAGCGGCGGGCGGCGTCGCGCACGAGGTCACGCGCGGCGTCCGTGGCCTGCAGCTCTTCGAGCGGGGCGTGCAGACGGATGGTCTCGAGATCGAGCAGGTCGACGCCGGGAACCGTCGCGACATCGGGGTCCACGTTGCGGGGCAGACCCAGGTCGATCACGAGGCGGCGCGCGGTGTGATCGACGGGGCAGACGCCCGCGGCCTCGTCGACGGCGGCCGCGAACGCCCCGCGACCCGCGGCGAAGGTCGCCGCGCTGAGAACGTGGTTCTCGCTGGTGGTGCAGGTGATCACGAGATCGGAGTGGGCGACGACGCTCGGGAAGGTCTCGGCCGAGATCGCGCGCAGACCGTGCTTGGCCGAGAACTTCGCGGCCCGGCCCGAGGGCGAGTACACCGAGATGTCTTCGGCACCCTGGTCGCGGAGGGCCGCGACCGTGGCGGCGGCGTAGGCGCCCGTGCCGACGAGCAGCACCCGCTGGGTCGACCAGTCGGCGATGCGGCTGTCGGCGAGCTCGAGGCCGAGGCGCACGAGCGAGCGTCCGGCGCGACCGATCGCGGTGGAGTTCTTGACACCGCGCTGCGCTTCGGAGGCCCGCTGGAACAGGCGCTCGAGCTCGGCGGAGGTGGTGCCGAGCTGGCGCGATTCGTTGAGCGCGCGGCGCACCTGACCGGCGATCTCGCCCTCGCCGACGACGACGGATTCGAGACCGGATGCCACCGAGAACAGGTGCTCGGCCACATCGCTGCCGCCGAGGACGGTGTAGGAGCCCTCGAGCTCGCTGGCCGGGACGCCGGTTGCGGATTCGATGGCCGCGAGGGTGGCCTCGATGCCGAGGGCGACGGCCGCCGTCACGGGCTCGTCCATGTCGACGTACGCCTCGAAGCGGTTGCAGGTCGCCACCACGACGGCGCCCTGGACGCACTCGTCGTGCTCGGCGATCAGAGGGGCGACGGGTGTCGCGGGTACGCTGAGCCGCTCGAGGAGATCGAAGGACGCGGTCTTGTGACTCGCGCTGACGCACAGCAGCACGTCCATATTCTACGCCCGGCTTCCTCGGGGTATTCCGGGTGGCCTCTCGACGTCAAGGCATCCCACGTGCTCCCGCGGGGCGGGTGGGAGGATGGATGCCATGGCCTCCCTCGACGCGCCCCTGCTCCGTGCCCTCCGTGGCGATCGTCCCGAGCGGCAGCCGGTGTGGTTCATGCGGCAGGCCGGGCGCTCTCTGCCCGAGTATCGGGAGCTGCGCGTGGGCACGCGCATGCTCGACGCGTGCCTGACCCCCGACCTTGCGGCGGAGATCACGCTCCAACCGATCCGCCGTCACAGGGTGGATGCCGCGATCTTCTTCAGCGACATCGTCGTGCCGCTGCGTCTGGCCGGCGTCGACGTCGTTATCGAGCCCGGCCGCGGCCCGGTCTTCGCCGACCCCGTCCGCACCGCCGTCGACGTGAAGCGGATCACCGCGATCGACCCCGACGACGTCGCGGCGGCCGCGGAGCCCGTGCGCGAGGCCGCCCGCCGCGTGACCGCCGAGCTCGACGAGGCCGTTCCCCTCATCGGCTTCGCCGGGGCGCCCTTCACCCTCGCCGCCTACCTGGTCGAGGGCGGACCGAGCAAGGAGCACCTGCGCGCCCGCGGCATGATGCACGCCGACCCGGAGTCCTGGCACCGTCTGGCCGGGTGGCTGTCGAAGGTCTCGCGCGCGTTCCTCAACGCGCAGATCGACGGCGGTGCCCAGGCCGTGCAGCTCTTCGACTCGTGGGCGGGGTCGCTCTCGCCCGCCACGTTCCGCGAGTTCATCGCCCCGCACTCTCGCGCGGCGCTCGAGGGGATCGAGGTCCCCCGCATCCACTTCGGCGTGGGCACGGGGGCCTTCCTGGACGACATGCGCCTGAGCGGTCTCGCCGACGCGGTGGGGGTCGACTGGCGCATGCCGCTCGACGAGGCCGCGGTGATCGTGGGCCCCGACGTGACGCTGCAGGGAAACCTCGACCCGGCGCTGCTGGGCGCTCCGTGGCCGGTCCTGGCCGCTCACGTCGACGACGTCCTCGCCCGCGGTCGCTCGGCGCGCGCGCACATCCTCAACCTCGGGCACGGCGTGCCGCCCGACACCGACCCCGAGGTGCTGACGCGCATCGTCGCCCGCGCACACGGCGAAGACGCGTGAGCGAGCCCCTCGACCGTCTCGTCCGCCACGCGCACGAGACGCGCGTGGTCGTCATCGGGGGTGGGATCTCGGGTCTGGTCGCCGCGCGCGAGTGCGCGAAGGTCGGCCTGCAGGTCACGCTCCTCGAGGCCTCCGAGGTGTTCGGCGGGGTCCTGCGGACCGCCGAGGTCGGCGGCATGACGCTCGACGTGGGCGCCGAGAGCTTCGCGACCCGCGGCGGCATCGTGCGCAAGCTGCTCGACGAGCTCGCCCTGTCCGACGACATCGTCTCGCCGAACCCCGCGGGCGCGTGGGTCGCGGGCGTGCCGGGAGTCGGGGCGGCACCGCTTCCGAAGGGCGGGGTGCTCGGCATTCCGGACAATCCCTTCGCCCCCGACGTGCGACGCATCATCGGCTGGTCGGGCGCGTGGCGCGCGTACGTGGACCGCCTCCGGCCGCCGCTCACGATCGGTCACGCGCACAGCCTCGGAAAGCTCGTGCGGTCGCGGCTGGGCGCGCGGGTGCTCGATCGGCTCGTCGCCCCGGTCACGAGCGGGGTCTACTCGGCCCGCCCCGACGACATCGACATCGACCTCGCGGCTCCCGGTCTGAACGCGGCTCTGACGCGGACGGGCTCGCTCACGGGCGCCGTCGCCGATCTGCGCGCGAGCCGGGCGGGCGCGCGCCCCGCGGACGCCCCCGCGTCGGACGTCCCCGTCCTGTCCGGCGGTGCTCCCAAGACTCCGGCCCCCGGGGGCGCGGTCGAGGGCATCGCCGGCGGGATGTCCCGCCTCGTCGACGCTCTCGTCTCCGCCCTGCGCGAGAGCGGCGTGGAAGTGCGCACGGGCGTCGCGGCCCGGGCTCTCGAGAAGGCCGACGGCGGCTGGACGGTGACCACCTCGGTCGACGACGAACCGCTCTCGGCTCGCGCCGTCATCGTCGCCCTCCCCGAGGGACCCGCCCGCGAACTGCTCGCCCCCGTGGTCCCCGGCCTGGAGGTGGGCGATCCGATCGCCCCGGTCGTCGAGGTCGTGACCCTCGTGGTGCACGCTCCCGCTCTCGACCGGGATCCGCGCGGAACCGGCGTCCTCACCGTTCCCGGTAGCCACGTCGCGAAGGCCCTCACGCACTCCACCGCGAAGTGGGATTGGGTTCGGGATGCCGCCGAGCCCGGCGTCCACGTGGTGCGCGTCTCCTTCGGTGCCCAGGGCGAAGAGCCAGCGACCGCCGCTCTCGACGACGATGCCGCCGCCGCCCTGGCCCTCTCGCAGGCGTCCGCGATGCTCGGCGTCGAGCTGTCGGCATCCGCCCTCCGGGACGCCCATCGCGTGCGATACGTGCAGTCGCAGCCCGCGGCGACCATCGGGCGGGCGGCCGAGACCGCCGCCGCGCGGGGGGTCGTGCGCGCGGTGCCGGGCCTCGGGGTGACCGGCGCGTGGATCTCGGGCACCGGTCTCGCCCAGGTCATTCCCGACGCGCGTGATGAGGCCGATCGCGTGCGCAGCGATGCTCTCTGGACGAGCTGACCGCGCACCCCTCTCGACCACGTCCGCTCTGCTGTCAAGGGCGGATGCCGAGCGCGGCATACATGACTACTGTGAGAGTCGACCAGCACTCGTTCGAGCGTGAGGAGACCCCATGAGGGGCAAAGCAGCACTCGTCGTCGGACTCGTGGCGGGCTACGTGCTCGGCGCACGGGCAGGCCGCGACCGGTACGAGCAGATCAAGACTCAGGCCGCGAAGGTCTGGGACCAGCCCGTCGTCCAGGGACAGGTCGAGAAGGTCAAGGCCTTCGGCGTCTCGGCTCTGAAGTCCGTTCCCGGCGTGGTGTGGAAGGGCGCGAAGTCCGTCACCGGTGCCGCGAGCGGCTCGGGCACCGTGCAGGAGCGCGCCGAGCGCGCCGGACGCGCCGCGAAGCAGTCGGCCCACGAGGTCGCCGACGTCGTCGAAGACTCCGTCGACGACGCCAAGAAGGCGGAGAAGTCGGCCACCACGCGGGCGCGCGCGGCCAAGAGCGGCTCCACCCCGTCCGGGAGCTGACGCATGACCACTCCGCGCGGATTCCGCGATCGTTCCGACGACAGCCTGTTCACCCTCATCGGCGACATCCCCGAGCTGGTGCGCAACCTCGTCGTCGCTGAGATCAACGGCGCGAAGGCGTGGGCGCAGCGCACCGCCAAGGACGCCGGGATCGGCGCCGGGTGGTTCGTCGGTGCCCTGATCGTCGTGTTCTGGGCCATCCCCGTCTTCTTCGCCTTCGTCATCGCGGGGCTCTCGTCGTGGTGGCCGGTGTGGCTGTCGGCGCTCGTCGTCTTCGGCGTGATGATCGTCGTCACCGCGATCCTCGCCCTGCTGGGGTACCTGCGCTTCAAGAAGCTCTCGAACCGCGAGAACCCGGGCAAGGCCATCTCCGAAGACGTCCGCATCGTGAAGGAGGCCCGCGATGAGTATTGATCGCCCCGTCCCCGTTCCCCGTACCGCGGTCCCCCTGGGGATCACCGACCCGGTGCAGTCGGCGCGCGCCGAGCTCAAGGCGGCGCTGGCTGCCATCGAGGTGAAGGCCAACGCCCCGCGCCGCGTCAGCGAAGCCATCGACAGGACCGTCGGCGAGGTGCGCGAGAAGGCGCAGCAGAACCCCGGTGCAGCCGCGGCTGCGGTCGCCGGCGTCGCCGCGCTGGTCGGTCTCGCCGTGTGGGGCATCGTCCGCGCCTACACCCGCTGACAACGTCCGAAGCGGCTCGGCTCCCTCGGGGGACGGGCCGCTTCGTCGTTCGCGGACCGGCCTCCGACCGCCGGCGCGCCGACCGGTCGCGGCATCGCCCTCGGGGCCGACGCAGGTGTCGGTGATTCGGCGGCGAGTCAACCGGTTTGGACCGCCGCCCCGACCGGACGAGACTGGAAGCATGTCCGACGACAGCTCCTCCTCCGTGTACACGCTGTGGGCGGTTTTCCGCCGCGATCCCGAGAACCCGGTCACCGCCGCCGACGCGACCGAACTCGCCGACCTCGTCTCGCTCGTCGAGGCCGACGGCGTCACCGTGCGCGGCTTCTACGACGTCAGTGGTCTGCGCGCCGACGCCGACCTCATGGTCTGGCTCCACGGCGAAGACCCCCAGGCCCTGCAGCGCGACTTGCGACGCCTGCGTCGCACCGACCTGCTGAAGAACCTCCTGCCCACGTGGAACGCCATGGGCGTGCACCGTGACGCCGAGTTCAACCGCTCGCACGTGCCCGGATTCCTCCGTGGCATCGAGGCCCAGCAGTGGTTGTGCCTGTATCCCTTCGTCCGCAGCTACGAGTGGTACCTCCTGCCCGAGGCCGAGCGCCGCGAGATGCTCATCGAGCACGGCAAGAAGGGCTCCGCGTACAAGGGCGTCATCGCCAACACGGTCGCCTCGTTCGCCCTGGGCGACTACGAATGGCTCCTGCCCATGGAGGCCGATGTCCTGACCGACCTCGTCGACATGATGCGCGACCTCCGCTACACCGAGGCCCGCCGCCACGTGCGCGAAGAGGTGCCGTTCTACACCGGCCGTCTGGTCACGCTCGACGAGATCCCCGAGATCCTTCAGTGAGTGCGCCTCTGCGCCTCGGCACTCGCCGCAGCACCCTGGCGATGACCCAGTCGCAGATGGTCGCTGACGCCGTGTCCGCGGCATCCGGTCGTTCCGTCGAACTGGTGCCGATCGTCTCGGAGGGCGACGTCAATCGCGCCTCGCTGTCGCAGCTGGGCGGGCGCGGAGTCTTCGCGAACGGGTTACGCGAGGCGCTCGCGGCGGACCGCTGCGACTTCCTCGTGCACTCCCTCAAGGACCTGCCGACGCAGCAGCCCGACGGGTTGGTGATCGCGGCGACGCCCCCTCGTGAAGATGCGCGCGATGTGGTCGTGACACGCGAGGGTGTCGCCCTGGGGTCGCTCGCCCCGGGATCGCGGGTCGGAACCGGCTCGCCGCGTCGCATCGCTCAGGCGCTGCGCCACAATCCGCGCCTCGACATCCGCGACATCCGCGGCAACGTCGACTCGCGTCTTGCCCGGGTGCGCGAGGGGGAATTGGATGCCGTGATCCTCGCGGCCGCGGGAATCTCGCGGCTCGGAGGCGATCTGGGGGGACTCCTCGCCGAAGAGCTCGGTCTCGCGGAGTGGCCGACCGCTCCGGGGCAGGGGGCGCTGGCGGTGGAGACGCGCGACGACATCGACCCGGAGATCTACGCGGCCCTCGCCGCGCTCGACGACGAACGCACCCGCGTGGCCATCACCGCGGAACGTACCGTGCTGTCGGCCCTCGATGCCGGGTGCAGCGCGCCCGTCGGCACCCACGCGTCGCTCGCGGAGGGCGACCTCCGCCTGCGGGCCGTGGTGTACGCGCTCGATGGAACGCAACGGATCGGCATCGACCGGACGGTGCGTCTCGACCCGGGGTATGGTGGGGACACTACGGGCAGTGGCAATGACGCAGATGCTGCCGACGACGGGGGGCCGATCGCGCGAGCGACGCGAGCGGGCCGAGAAGCCGCGCGTCGGTTGCTCGAACGCGGGGCGGCCGACCTGGTACCACGAGAGTCGACCACATGAACGAAGGCCACCAGCACACGCCGAACCCCTCCACGGGCAGCGTGCCGAAACCGCTTGCCGGTCGACGCGTCCTCGTGCCCCGGGGCGGCCCGTGGGGCGACGGCGTCGCGGCGAGCCTTCGACAGCTCGGAGCGGTGCCCGTCATCGCGCCGCTGATCAACTTCGCGCCGACGAACGACCAGGCGACGCTCGACCAGGCTCTCGCCGATCTGGCGGCGGGTGCCTTCGATTGGCTGACGCTCACGAGCGCGACGACGGTCGACGTGCTCTATGCCTATAAGGCGGTCATTCCCGCCGAGACGAAGGTCGCCGTCGTCGGCGAGACGACCGCGGCCGCGATGCAGGCCGTCGGGTACCACGTCGACCTCGTGCCCGAGCGGGACAACTCCGCTCAGGGCATGGCCGAGCAGATGATCGCGATCGAGACCGAGCCGCGGAAGGTGCTGACCCTGCGCAGCGAGATCGCGAAGCCCGTGCTGACGCGACTGCTGATCGAGGCCGGCCACGACGTGCGCAGCGTCGTCGCGTACCGCACGGTGGGCGTCCCGGTGACCGAGAAGATCGCTGCCGACGTCAACTCGGGCCGCATCAACGCCATTCTCGTCACCAGCGGTTCGGTCGCGGAGCAGGTCGTCGACCAGTTCCCCGAGATCCCGGCATCCACCGTCATCGCCGCCATCGGCCCCCGCACCGCCAAAGACGCCAAGCGCGCGGGTCTGAGCGTCGACGTGGTGGCCGAGACCCAGACCGTCGACTCCCTCATCGAAGCCGTCGCCCGCTTCCCCCTGCACTCCGACGAATCGACCTCATGAGCTTTCCCGAGCACCGCCCGCGGCGCCTGCGCCGCACCCCCGCCGTCCGTCGTCTCGCCCGCGAGACGCACCTCGTGCCCTCGCAGCTCGTGCTGCCGATGTTCGTGCGCGAGGGCATCTCCGAGCCGAGCCCGATCGGTTCGATGCCCGGGATCGTGCAGCACTCGATGGATTCGCTGCGTCGCGCCGTCGCCGAGGCGGCGGAGCAGCGCATCGGCGGGGTCATGCTCTTCGGGGTGCCCGAGGTGCGCGACGCCGTGGGCTCCGGGGCCGACGACCCGAGTGGCATCCTGAACCGCGCCACCGAGGCCGTGGTGGCCGAGGTGGGCGATGCGGTGGTCGTGCAGACCGACCTGTGCCTCGACGAGTTCACCGATCACGGACACTGCGGCGTGCTGCGCGAAGACGGGGCCGTCGACAACGACGCGACCCTCGAGCGATACACCGCGATGGGTCTCGCCCAGGCGCGCGCGGGCTCGGCGATGCTGGGCCTGTCGGGCATGATGGACGGCCAGGTCGGCGCCGTGCGCGAGGCGCTGGACGCCGAGGGCTTCACCGACACCCTGATCCTCGCCTACTCGGCCAAGTACGCGGGGGCCTTCTACGGCCCGTTCCGCGAGGCGGTCGATTCGCAGCTCAAGGGCGATCGCCGTTCCTACCAGCTCGACCCCGGCAACGGCCGCGAGGGCGTGCGCGAAGCGCTGCTCGACGTCGAAGAGGGCGCCGACGTCGTCATGGTCAAGCCGGCACTGCCGTACCTCGACGTGCTCGCCGATGTGAAGGCCTCGGTCGACGTGCCCGTGTGGGCGTACCAGGTGTCGGGCGAGTACGCGATGGTCGAGGCCGCAGCGGCCCACGGCTGGATCGACCGTCGCGGCGCGATCATGGAGAGTCTGCTCGGCATCCGTCGCGCCGGCGCCGACGCGATCCTCACGTACTGGGCGCTCGAGGCCGCCCGCTGGCTCCGCGCCGAGCTCTGACCCGTCTCCTCTCACGCGTGAGGGGTCACTTTTCGTCGCCTGGACGGCGCCGAAGCGACACTTTTCGACCCCTCACACAGGGGGCCTCTAGGAGGATGGATTCATGACCGATCTCAACGACCAGTGGTTCGCCCGCGCCAAGGACGTCATCCCGGGCGGAGTCAACTCGCCCGTGCGCGCGTACGGCTCCGTGGGCGGCACGCCGCGGTTCGTGCAGTCCGCGTCCGGGCCGCGGATCACGGATGCCGCGGGTCGCGAATACGTCGACCTCGTCGCCTCATGGGGTCCGGCCCTGCTCGGCCACGCGCACCCCGAGGTGGTCGGGGCGGTGCAGTCGGCGGCATCCCGGGGTCTGTCTTTCGGTGCGCCCACGGGAGCCGAGGTCGAACTCGCCGACCTCGTCGCGCAGCGCGTGCAGGTCGGCGACCTGAAGCCGATTGAGAAGGTGCGACTGGTGTCGACCGGCACCGAGGCGACGATGACCGCGATCCGACTTGCGCGCGGCGTCACCGGTCGCGATCTGCTCATCAAGTTCGCCGGGCACTACCACGGGCACTCCGACGGGCTGTTGGCGGCGGCCGGTTCCGGTGTCGCCACGCTCGCGCTGCCCGGCTCGGCGGGCGTTCCCGCGCCGATCGCCGCGCAGACGCTCGTGCTGCCTTACAACGACCTCGACGCGGTGCGCGAGGTGTTCGAGGTGCACGGCGAGAACATCGCCGCGATCATCGTCGAGGCGGCATCCGCGAACATGGGCGTCGTCCCGCCGCTCCCCGGGTTCAATGCGGCGCTGGCCGACATCGCGCACAGCCACGGCGCGCTGCTGATCATGGATGAGGTGCTCACCGGATTCCGCGTGCACCCGGCCGGGTTCTGGGGTCTGCAGGCGTCGCAGGGCGAGCGCTACCTGCCCGACATCCTCACCTACGGCAAGGTCATCGGCGGCGGCATGCCGCTCGCGGCGCTCGCCGGTCGCGCCGAGATCATGGATCACCTCGCGCCCCTCGGCCCGGTGTACCAGGCGGGAACGCTGTCGGGGAACCCGCTCTCGGTGGCCGCGGGGCTCGCGACGCTGCGGCTCGCGACTCCCGAGGTCTACGCGGCGGTCGACGCCGCGGCGGTTCAGGTGTCGGAGGCGCTGGATGCCGCGCTCACGGCCGAGGGGGTCGTGCACGCCGTGCCGCGCGCGGGCTCGCTGTTCGGTGTCGTGTTCCTGCCCGAGGTGCCGCTCGACTACGCCACGGCGCTCACGCAGCAGTCGTATCGGTACGCCCCGTTCTTCCACGCGATGCTGGATGCCGGTGTCTCGCTGCCCCCGAGCGTGTTCGAGGCCTGGTTCCTCACCGCCGCCCACGACGACGTCGCTCTCGACCGCGTGCTCGAGGCGCTGCCGGTCGCGGCGAAGGCGGCTGCGGAGGCGCTGGATCCGACGCTGCTCGCGCAATAGCGGAAGCCCGAGAGTCAAGGGCCGCCGGCTCCGAGACTCCCCGCACGGCGCGTTGTTATCGTCTACGGCAGGGCGTACACGTGACAGATATTCTCTGGTTGGCGCCGGACGCTCTCGACCGTCAGGCGAGCGCCTTCGATGAGTACGCGCAACAGGCGGGGAGCGCTCACTCCTGCCTCGTCGATCGTCGCGTTCCAATCCGACGACGTCGACGTCACGATCGCCGACGGTCTTGTCCGTGTGGGGCAGAGCTCGGGTGAGGTGGCCGTGGTGGCGGGGTGGACGCCGGACGACGGCTTCGATGTGTCCCAGGACGACGCAGCGAAGTACGCGGCGACGCTGTCGGGAGAACTGCGCTGCGATTGAAGCGCGCACGACCCGTCGCCGGACTCCCGTGCGGCATTGCTCGGAACCCCTCATCGGCCTCCGCCATCATCCTCGCGATGGATACGTTTCGTCCTTTGCGATGATGCGCGGGGCAGGTCCGGCCGGAAGGCTGGAGGCATGCTCCCCGCACGCCCCGCGCCGTCCACCGTCTCGCAGCTGTTCTCGAGACTCGTGGCGTGGTGGCCGACGTCGACGGCACCTCGGCGCCGTCGCGCGACCTGGCAGCCGTGCCCGCGTGGTCAGGCCTGAGATCAGCGCCACGTCCAGCTGAGGAGAGCAGAAAGGGCCCGGATGCCGGCTTCGCCCACGTCATCGCGCTCTGCAACGAGTGCGCGGATGGTGCGGTCAGCCCACGCGGTCAGGTCCGTCGCGTCGTCGCCGGGGGTGATGGCATCCATCCGTTCGATCAGGCCCTCGACGCGCGTGCGCGAGGCTCGGTCGGCGACGGACTCGGGATGCCGGCCGGGGACGGCGGAGCCGTCGGCCCAGATGTAGGCGGTGAGGGCGGTGTCGAGGGACATGGTGTCCTTCCAGCGGTTCAGAACGGGGAGGATTCCGACTCTTCCACATGCGTGATTTCAGATCTTCGTCGTCCTCAATTTCCTCTCCGCCGACGTCGGACAGACGTCTCCTTCGAGCGCTCAGCCCGCAAAGGTGCTCGACGGGCACGTCTTGAATGCTCACCGCGGCTCCGTGATGTCCTTGAAAGCACGGTAGTCGTCACTCTTCGTCGAGAAAGAAGAATTGTTCGACGAGCTTTCCCCGTGTGGTGATGGGTGCTTCCCGAGCCTTCAGCCCGCTCTGGAGCCTCTGGCGCACATGGTCGACGAGCGCGTCAAGCGTCGGTGGAAGCGACGCGGACGGATCCTGCTCGGCGAGTTGCTCGATGATCACCACCGGCCGACCGTCCGGGAGGAAGGTTCGGGCCACCTCGAGGAGGACGACTGCGGGCGGGAGGACGATCTTTTGCTCGGCGGGGTGGGCAGAGAACTGTCCTAGGTCGCGCCCGGTACGGCTCACGATCGCTGCAACCGCGGGTGTCGAGAAGTTTTCGGTAGCGATACGCGGGTCTTTGCTGGTCGCGGTGACCCCCCCGCGTCCACCGGGCCGGTGCCAGCCGAGGGATGGAAGGGAGCCCGTGGAACACGACACCCGTGTACGCGGGTAACCGCTCGAGCGCGCGAAGAAACGCACGAGCAGCTTCGGCAGCGTCAACCATGCGCCTCACCCCCCGACTCGTCGTTGCCAACGGGCTCGGCCGGTCCCGGCGCCGGTCGCGTTACGACGATGCCCGGGAGCATGCTGTCGGCTTTCTCAGGAATGCTCGGCCGACTCCTATAGTCACCTTCCGCCTGGCGACGGCGCAGGTTGTCCATGGCGGCTTGAGATTTCGCTCGATCCTCAGCCGACAGCCCCGGAGCTATTTCGTCAAAATCCTCCGTCGTCGCCGTCCCCGAACGCTCGTCAGTTCTGCGTCGACGCGCGCGGTCCCCACCGCTCGACGGCTCGACATCGTCGAAGGATCCATCCGGGAAGGGTTGGGGATCCCCAGCAGCGCCCCTGACCCGAGAAATCCCATCGAGCATGGACTCCGCCTTTCCGGGGATAGCCGGCCGATCGCGGAATTGCCCGGAGGCCTGGCGGCGCATCATCTGCTTGAGATTGCGCATCGTCTTCTCTTGCTCTTCGGGTGTCAGACCCGGTGCCATTACGTCCCGTTCGTTCACGGCACCTCCTTGGGGTGTGCATAGTTGAGACCGACAGAGACGTCGTGACCGGTGTGGCGTGAGGTGGGCGACACGCTCGGCCTCCGTCAGAATTGTCCTCGATTCGCTGGGTGGCGTCGGCTCCACGAGAGAGCCGACACGACGGAACGCCTCTCGCGCAGGTTCGTCCAGCGTCTTCGTCAGAGTCCCAGAGTGCGCCGCAACTCTTCGTCGAAGTCGCGAGTGATGCGTTCGGATTCCGCCTTCTCCGCAGGAGTCAGGTGCACCCCCGGACGGTGATTCTTCCGCACCTGATCGAGAATGTACGCACACGCCTCGGACTCAGAGGGGAATCGCGCGAGTTCCGTCCACTGTCCTCGATCTTGCGCACCCACGAGGAACATGGAGGGCCCGTCCTCTCGAAGAATGAGGTCGCCCGTCACGGGATCGCCGTCGCCCACCCGCGGGTGCTGCGGACTCGAGACGCGGGCGGATCCGAACTCCTCACGGAGCACACCACATAGCTGCTCGAAGGTCAGGTCTTGCATGCTCAGTTCTCGACTTTCGTAAGGTACCCGTGTTCCTCGAGCCATTGAACAGGCTTGGGAAGGTGGTACTGGACGCCCCCACCGGGTTGTTCGAACCACGGGGCGATTGCACCGGCGCGCGGCATCCCGGATTCTTCGTCGAAGGGTTTGGTCACCCGGTATTGAAAGTAGGGCTGCCCCACGGAGTCGGGCGGAATCGCACGCTCTGGGAACGGCGTCCCGGCGGGCGAGGTGTACCGACCGTAGGGCTCGCCGTAGCGATCCATGACGTACCCCTCGGGGAGGTTCACTTCTTTCGGAGTCTTTCCCGCCGAGAGATCGAAGCCATCGTCCGGTGGATAGCGCCATCCGCCGGTCGATTTGTCGTAGTTGACGCTGTCGGGGTTCCAATACTTGTCGACGAATTCTGACTCGGAAAGGTCGCCGAATCGTTGATAAGAGTCGGGGATGTTCGAATGCCCTGGGGTGGCGTCCGTCACCTCCGAGGGCCCGAGATGATCCGATGGGTTCCGGGCGACGGGAGGCGGATCCGGAAGCGGGGTGGTCGGCTCATGCGGGTGCGTGGATGGGGCGTCGGCACGAGGGGTGTCGCGGGGTGCCCGACGCGGCACGCTTCCGAGGAGTCCGGCTCCCTTGCTCATCAGCGCCCGCAACTCACTCAGCAGGTCGCCGAGCTTGCCGCAGGAGCGCAGCAGGCCGGTGAGTTTGCCGCTGATCTTGGCGGTCCAGCTAGCGACGCGGGAGGAGACCTGGGAGATGATCCAGGGGGTGGCGATGCCGACGGTGACGACGGCTTCGGTGGCCCACGAGATGGCGGATCCGACGAGCTGGGAGAGGATGTCGCGGACGAGGTCGTGGACGACTTGGACGATGGTCGAGGCGATCTGCAGGCCGGTGGCCATGGCGCCGGCCCATTGGCCGGAGGCGCGGATGTGGGCGGCGGCGTCGGTTTGGAAGCGGCGGTAGGCGTCGATGGCTTCGCCGGCCATGTCGTCGAGGTCGCTGACGACCCGGTCGAGGTAGTCGGCGGAGCTGTTGAGCTGATTTTGGACGTTGGTCCAGGTCTGGGAGAACCCGGCGACGGCGCCGGCGTCTCCGGTCAGGTCGTTGAACCAGCCTTTGATGGGCTCGAAGTGGTCGATCAGCCAGCCGAGGCCGGCGGCGATGAGCGATCCGAGGGGGTCGATGGCGGTGGCGACGGTGTCGACGACCGTGCTGAAGGCCGCGAGACCCCCTTCGACCCAGTTGCCGGACTCGATCGCGGATGCCAACTGCGTCCCCGAATCCAGAAGCCCCGCCCCGCTGAACGGGGTCGCCGTGTCAACGGGACCTGCGACGAGCGAATTACTCACAGACCCGTCTCCAACGCACGGATCGATTCGAGGACCTTCTGCTCGTACGCGTCCATGTCGCTTCCGACCCCGACGATCTCGGTGGCGGAGCGGCGCACCATGTCTTCGGCGGCACCGATCAACGACCGGGCGGCGTCGGCCACCATCGTGGCAGGCGGCACGAGGAACGAACACAACACCCCGAACGCCTCGGCGTTCAGCCCGCCCGACGACCCGGCGTCACGGGCGACGGAGATGTCGGATGCCACGGCACTCAGCCGCGCGGCGTGCGAGCCGATCAGTTCGGAGTCGACGGCAATACGGTCGGCCACGCGCGTCAGACCCGGAAACCCATCGGCTGCGACGGCGGCTCACGATCGAGCTCACCCGCGAGATGACCGACGATCGGAGAGTCCGCGCCGAACGCAACCCGCGTGATCTCCAACGCCTGCTCACCCGCCAGCACCTGAGCACGCCCCGCCGTCTCGACGATCAGCTGCTCCAACGCGTCAGGACGCAGTTCGTACGCGGCGTCGGCGAGACGGATACCGGCCAGACGTCCCGCCGCATCGACGGTCACCGTGACCTCGCGGCGCGGAGAAGTCGCCGACGCACGAACAGCGTCGATGTCCGCCTGCACCTGCTGCGCTTGAGTCGCCCGAACCTGCGCTTCGGCCACCTGCTGCTCGATCCGAGCGATCGCCGCCTCGGCTTCACGAGAGGAGAAGAGGTCTGTCACTCGGGCGATGCTAGTCCCCGAGTCCATGACCTGGGTCAAAGATGTGAGAACTTTCATTTCCGCGCCGTTCGTGCTCGCGCCGCCGGAATGAGGCGGCTCAGCCGTCTAGACGCGCTTCGGGGAATGCCGCTCGGGCGGCATCCGACGACATGGGGTTCTGGTAGCGCTGCGTTCCGATCCACCACGTCCGGCAGAAATCGCACCGATACAAGAGATCGGACGGAGACGTGGCCAGGACGAATCGCGGTTGATAAGGCTTTCCGGAGTGCGTCAGGCAGACCTGGCATCCGAGATCCTCGCTCATGGACGGCTCCTCACCCAGGTGATCGTAACCCCGAGGCGATCACGGTGACACCGACGGCGCGCACTCCACCTCGGGTGGAAGACTGAACGAATGCTTCCTCCCCAGCCCCGTGTCGTCGTGCTCGCCGGTGGAGTCGGGGGGTCGAGATTCACCCTCGGTGTCCGTGCCGCCCTCCGCCGGCTGAGCGCTCCCGAGGCCACCGTCGTCGTCAACACGGGCGACGACCTGTGGCTCTCGGGCGTGCGGCTTCAGCCCGACGTCGACTCGATCACGTACGCCCTCGCGGGGGTGAACGACACCGAGCGCGGCTGGGGTCGGGCGGGCGACACCGAGCGCGTCAACGAGGAGCTCCAGGCCTGGGGCGCGGGCTGGCCGTGGTTCACCCTCGGCGACCTCGACCTCGGCACGCACCTGGCCCGCACGGGGTGGCTGCGCGACGGACTCACGCCGACTCAGGTGCTCGCACGCATGGCGCAGCGGTGGCCGCTCGGCATCCGGATGCTCCCCATGACCGACAGCGAGGTCGATACCCACGTGCTGCTCGACGATGGCGAGCGGATGCACTTCCAGGAGTGGTGGACGCGCCACCGCGCGAAGCTCACGCCCCGCGCCTTCGAGAACCCCGGGATCACGGATGCCGTGCCCGCCCCGGGCGTCGCCGAGGCGATCGCGGGGGCCGATGTCGTCCTGATCGCGCCGTCGAACCCCGTCGTGTCGATCGGTCCGATCCTGGCGGTTCCCGGTATTCAGGATGCCGTGCGGCGGACGCCGGCGAGAGTCGTCGGCGTCTCGCCGATCATCGGCGGGCGGGTCGTGCGGGGCATGGCCGACGTGTGCCTGACCGCGATCGGGGTCGAGACCTCGGCGTCGGCGGTCGCCCGGCACTACGGCGCGCGGTCGGCGGACGGTGTACTCGACGCGTGGCTGCTGGCCGAAGAGGATGCAGCGTCTGCGCCGGACGTCGAAGCCGCCGGCATCCGCGCGGTGATTGCCCCGCTGTGGATGCGCGACGAGGAAACGTCCGCCGCGATCGCGGAGGCGGCGCTGGAGGCCTGAAGCTCCAGCCCGCTCAGGCCGCAGCCGCGGCCAGCACAGCCGACGTCCGCGGCCCCACGCCGAGCGCGACGGCCTCGGACAGCTGGGCGGCGGTGTCGACGTCGCGGTGGAGGGTCGAGTCGCGCTCCACGGCAAGGTCGGTGCAGCCGAGCAGGCGGTGGCGCGCGGCGGAGTCGGGGCCGAAGGCCGAGACCCACACCGCCCCGGCGCGAGCGGTGACGAGGGTGGAGCCGGTGCTCTCGGCATCCCGGACCAGACCTCGTTCGACGGATGCCGCGAGCTCGAGCGCGGCGTCGAGATCGGCGGGGCGCAGGGCGGGGACGTCGCCCAGCAGTGCGGCGCGCGGTGTGCCGACACCCGCGGCGGCGGCACCCACCGCGATGGCGGCGTCGAGGCCGCGGCTGTCACCCTCGGATACGACCTCGACGGTGCGCGAGCGGCGGAACTCGGCGCGTACACCCTCGTCGTCGGTGACCACGATGACGCGCGACACCAGGTCGGCCGCCGCGGCCGCGGCGATGGTGTCGAGGGCGATCGCGCGCGCGAGGGCCTCGCGGTCGGTGCCCACATCGGTCAGACGTGTCTTGCCGACCGCGGCGGGCTTGACCGGCACGACGATCGTCCAGCCGGAGGTGTCAGGAATGCTCATCGCCTCCATTGTGTGCCGGGTATCCGACATTGCCGTGCGGGGGTGGCGGGATGCCGCGAAACGTGCAGCCCCGCCCCCGCTTCAGGCGAACCGCTTGCGCAGGCGCGGCAGGATCTCGTCGCCGTACATGCGCAGGAACTCCTCCTGGTCGTGTCCGGGGTCGTGGAACACGAGGTGACGGAAACCGAGGTCGACGTACCGCGCGATGCGCTCGACGTGCTCGTCGGGATCGGTCGAGACGATGAACCGGGATGCCGCCCGCTCGATCGGCAGCTCGTTCGCGAGACGCTGCATCTCGATGGGGTCGTGGACGCTCATCTTCTCTTCGGCGGTGAGGGCCAGCGGTGCCCAGAAACGCGTCTTCTCCATCGCGGTGTCGTGGTCGGGGTGGTACGACACCTTCACCTCCATGAGGGTGTCGACGTCGCCGCGCGAGCGCCCGGCCTTCGAGAGACCGTCGTCGAGGGCGGGCAGCAGCTTCTCGGTGTAGAGCTCGGGGTCTTTGCCGCTCGTGGTGATGTAGCCCTCTGCGATGCGACCGGCCAGACGCGTGGCCGCGGGACCCGAGGCGCCGATGTAGATCGGAACCTTCTGCTCGGGGCGGTCGTAGATCGTGGCGTCCTTGACGGAATAATACGTTCCCTCATAGGTGACGCGCTCGCCGGCCCAGAGCTCGTTGATGATCGTGATGGCCTCTTTGAGGCGCTGGAAGCGCTCGGGCGGCTCGGGCCACTCCAAACCCAGGGTGACCTCGTTCAGCGCCTCGCCGGTGCCGACGCCCAGCACGACGCGGCCCGGGTACATCACGCCGAGGGTCGCGAACACCTGGGCGATGACGCCCGGGTGGTAGCGGAAGGTCGGGGTGAGCACGCTCGTACCGATGATGACGCGCTCGGTGCGCGCACCCAGCGCACCGAGCCAGGGGAGGGCGTTGGGGGCGTGGCCGCCGTCGTGCATCCACGGCTGCAGGTGGTCGGAGAGGAAGACGGAGTCGAAGCCGACCTCCTCGGCCAGAACGCCGAAGTCGAGCAGCTCGTTGGGCCCGAACTGCTCGCTCGAGGCCTTGTAGCCGAATCTCAGGGGAACGCTCATCTGTGACTCCTCCAGTGTCAGCTGCGCACGGGGCTGTGCGCGGGTTCGAACTCCGACCCGTCGGCGCCGGTGAGGCGCTCGCGGAACGCCTGCACGGTGCCCGGCCACAGCAGGGTGAGCCGGCCGGAGCGGGCGTCGACGTACCAGTTGCGGCATCCGCCGGTCATCCAGGGGGTGGATGCCGCCGCGGAGTCGATCTCGTCGGTGTAGGCCGCTTCGGCCTCGGGGCGGACGCGCAGCACCCCCTCGGGGCGGCGGTCGCGTTCGGCGAGGGCGCGCACCACGTAGGCGGACTGCTCCTCGGCCATGAGCACGGCGGAGTTGTGGCCGAGGCTCGCGTTGGGGCCGTTGAGCACGAAGAGGTTGGGGAAGCCCGCGACGACGGTCGAGCCGAACGAGGTCATACCCGCCGACCAGTGCTCGGCGAGGGTCTCGTCGTCCCCGCGCACGAGCTCGGCGTAGGGCTGCTCGGCCGAGGCGAAACCGGTGGCGAGCACGAGCACATCGGCTTCGTGCCGCTCTCCGCTCTCCGCGGTCAGCATCGATCCGTCGACCGCGGCGAGGGCCGAGGGCTCGAGGGTCACGGCATCCGACGCCACCGCCGGATAGAACGCGTCGGAGAGCAGCACGCGCTTGCAGCCGAAGGCGTAGTCGGGGGTGAGCGCGCCTCTCAGCGCAGGATCCGTGACCTGCGCGTGCAGGTGCGCGAGGGCGGCGTCACGGGCGGCGGCGGATGCCACGGCGTCGCCCGAACGAGAGGCGAAACGCTGCTCGCCCTCGGCGTAGAGCTCGGCCCGCAGGCGCGCCAGGGCGCCGGGGCTGTCGGCGAGGCGTTCACGCTCGGAGACGGGGATGTCACCGCCCCCGCGGGGGACGATCCACGCCGGGGTGCGCTGGAAGAGCGTCACGTGGGCGGCGAGACGCGCGAGTTCGGGCACGAGCTGCACGGCGCTCGCCCCGGTGCCCACGACGGCGACTCTTCTGCCGGTGAGGTCGATGTCGTGGTCCCACCGCGCGGAGTGGAACAGCGGCCCCGCGAACGACTCCAGCCCGGGGATCGTGGGGACGAACGGCTCGGTCAGGCGACCGCACGCGAGCACGAGCGAGCGGGCGACGAGCTCTTCAGCGCCGGTGTCGATGCGCCACACGGACGTCTCGGCGTCCCAGGCGGCGCCCAGCATCGGAGTGCGCAGCCGCAGCTTGTCGCCGAGCTCCTCGCGGGCGGCGACCTCGCGCAGGTAGTCCTGGATCTCGCCGCCGGGGGCGAAGGTGCGCGACCAGCTCGCGTTGGGGTGTGCGGCGAGGCTGTAGAGGTGCGCGGGCACGTCGCACGCGACTCCGGGGTAGGTGTTGTCGCGCCAGGTGCCGCCGACGTCGGCCGCGCGCTCGAGCACGATCACGTCGTCGCGGCCGGCTCGTCGCAAGGCCCCGACCATCGCGAGGCCCGCGAACCCCGCCCCGACCACGACGGTGTCGATGATCCTCATGCCGGGTGCCCGTCGCTCGTTCGGGGCGCGACCCGGTAATCCGTGGTCCGCAGGCGGAACGGCCGCATGAGGCTCCGCGCGATGCGCTCGGCGGCGGCAACGGGCAGTTCGAGGCCCTGCTCGATGCCGGTGTCGGGCAGCACCCGACCGTCGTAGAGCGTGCCGCCGAGATCGTCGCCGCCCGAGCGCAGCAGCACGGCCGCGGCGTCGCGTCCGACGCGGGTCCACGGGATCTGCACGTGCGAGATGCTCCCCGACAGCGCGAGGCGCGACACGGCGACCATCGCGCGATGCTCGTCGATCGGACTGCGGCCCTCGACCAGGGCGACGTCTGCGCCGGGAAGGGGGATCGGCACGAACTCCGCGAAGCCGCGGGTCTCGGCCTGGATCTCGCGAAGGCGTCGCAGGTGCGCGATGCGCTCCTCGGCGGTCTCGACGTGCCCGTAGAACAGCACGGAGGTCGAGCGAAAGCCCGCTCGGTGCGCCGCGGTGATGCCCTCGACCCAGCGATCGATCTCGAGGTCGGCGGGGGCAATGAGGTCGCGCACCCGCTCGCTGAGGATCTTCACGCCCGTGCCCGGCACGGTGTCGACACCGGCTTCGCGCATCGCCGCGAGCGCGCCGTCGAGTCCGAAGCCGCCGCGGTCGGCGAGGTCGCGTACGTCGAGCGGTCGGTACGCGTGCAGATGGATGCCGGGAGCCCCGCGCTTCACCGCCCGCACCAGGTCGAGGTAGCCCGAGGGTTCTTCGTCGGGGCGGAGCGCCCCCTGGACGCAGATCTCGGTGGCGCCGAGCGCGGCGGCATCCGCGGCGATCTCGGCGGCGTCGTCGAGGTCGAACTCTCCCGCGCTCGCCCGACCCGCACGACGGAACCCGGTCGAGGTGAGGTTGCGGTTCTGCACGAGGGTGACGGGCTCGCCGACCGTGTACCGGCGCGCATCATCGGCGGCGGCGGTGAGCGCGTCGAGCTCGGCACCGGTGGCGCGAAGCAGCCTGACCCAGTCGTCGTCGCCGAGGTCGAGAGGGGCGGATGCCGCCCGCTCGGCCAGACGCTTCACGCCGGGGTCGACGGCACGTGCGCCGGGCGTCCCCATCGCGGCCGACGCCGCCGCGGGCTTCACGTCGGCCGCGAGTCCCGTGGCATCCGCCAAGGCCCGGACGGAACCGTGCAGGGCGGGGTCGATCCAGCGCGCGGCGTCGCCCACGTACTCGGGGTGTGCGGTGAGGCGCTCGCGCAGGACGTATCCCCGCGCCGCGGTCTGCGCCGCGAGGTCGTCGATCTGCGGCCACGGTCGCTCGGGGTTGACGTGGTCGGCCGTCAGCGGCGAGACGCCGCCCCAGTCGTCGATTCCCGCGTCGATGAGCAGCCCCAGCTCGCGCGGGTCGGAGAGATTCGGCGGCACTTGGACGCGCATGTCGGCGCCGAACACGAGTCGCGCGACCGCCACGGCAGCCAGATAGTCGTGCATATCGGCATCCGGAGCGCCCTGCATCGCCGTGCGGGGCTTCGCGCGGAAGTTCTGCACGATGATCTCTTGCACGTGACCGTGGCGATCGTCGATCTCGCGCAGGGCGACCAGCGATTCGGCCCGGTCGCGCACGGTCTCGCCGATACCGACGAGGACGCCGGTCGTGAACGGGATGCCGGCAGCCCCGGCGTCGTCGATGACCTTGAGTCGCAGGGCGGGGTCTTTATCGGGCGAGCCGAAGTGCACCTGGCCGGGTTCCTCGTAGAGGCGGCGCGAGGTGGTCTCGAGCATCATGCCCATCGACGGCGAGACGGGGCGCAGCGCGGAGAGCTCGTCGGGGTGCAGGACGCCGGGGTTGGCGTGCACGAGCATGCCGGTCTCGGCCGTGATGAGGCGGGCGATGTGCGCGACGTAGTCGATCGTCGAGGCGAAACCGTGCTCGTCGAGCCACGCGCGGGCCTCGGGCCAGCGCTCCTCGGGGCGGTCGCCGAGGGTCAGCAGCGCCTCTTTGCAGCCCATCGCCTGACCCTGGCGCACGACGGTGAGCACCTGCTCGGGGCTCATGTATGCGGGCTTTCGCAGCAGGGCGAGCTGGCCGGGGGTGTCGACGAAGACGCAGTAGTGGCATCGATCGCGGCAGAGGGTCGTGAGCGGCACGAAGACCTTGCGTGAGTACGTGATGACACGGGGCCGGCCGGCGCGCTCGAGACCCTCGTCGCGCAGGATCGAGGCCACGCGGAAGAGATCGTGCAGCGGAGCGTGCAAGAGAGACTCGGTCTCGTCGAGGTCGGGACGGTGCCCCGCCGCGATCGCGGTCAGGAGGTCGTCGATCGACGCGCCTCGGGCCGGTGCGACTCGCGGCGCAACGCTGCCCGTGCTCATTGGTCAAGGCTATCCCGCGGCTCCGACATCCGGGCCGTGATGGTGGACGGCCGCTGATCGTTGCGGTCCTGTGAGGTGAGAGGCCCGTTCGCCCCGCCCGACGCTGGCAGGATGGAACACATGGTGACCCTGCTGCTCGATTCGACGCAGCTCGAGGTCGTGCTCTCGCCGACCGAGCGTGCGCTGTCCTTCCGCAAGAGCAACATCGTCGTCCCCCGTGAGCACATCGAACGGGTGCAGCTCACAGACGACGCGTGGACGTGGATCCGGGGGGTGCCGAATCCCGGTATCAACCTCCCCGTCGCCGTCGGAGCCGGCACCTGGAAGTCCGCCGGAGGCAACGACTTCGTCATCATCCGCGGACGCAAGCCGAGCGTCGTCATCGACCTCTCCGGTCACGAGGAGTTCGAACGCCTGGTGCTCACGACGAAGCACGGGGTCGCCCTGCTCAAGGCCCTGCGCCTCGACGTGGCATCCGAGCCCGAGAACGTCGCCGACATCGTGAGCTGACCGGCGCCGTTCACGACGTGAACTGCACCACCGTGTCCCACGCGAGCTTCACGATCAGGATCGACAGCGTCACGAGGAACACGATCCGCACGAATCCGCTGCCGCGTCGCGTCGCCATGTGAGCGCCGATGAAGCCGCCGGTGATGTTCATGGCGGCCATCGCGAGCCCGAGCACGAGGAGAATCTCGCCGTGCACCCCGTACACCGCGAGGGCGGCGAGATTGGTGGTGAGGTTGGCGATCTTGGCGTTGACGCTGGCCTGCAGAAAGCCGTAGCCGAGCACGCTCACGATGAGGATGACGAAGAACGAGCCGGTGCCGGGACCCAGGATGCCGTCGTAGAACCCGACCGCGAGACCGATCGCCGCCGCGCGCCAGGCGATGGCCGTCGCCCTGTCGTGCCGGGGCTCGTGGTGCAGGCCCATCTGCGGCTTCATCAGCGTGTAGAGCGCGACGGCGATCACCGCGACGAGGACGATCGGGGTCAGCACCTCACGAGGCACGGATCGCGAGAGCGCCGCGCCGACCGTGGAGCCCGCGTACGCCCCCGCCACCAGGGGGATCAGCAGGACGAGCTGCACACGGATCTTGCGCAGGTACACCCAGCTGGCCGAGAGCGTCCCGAAGAACGACGACAGCTTGTTCGTGCCGAGGATGAACGGGGTCGCGACGTCCTTCGGGACGCCGATGACGAGCGCGGGGAGCTGGATGAGACCGCCCCCGCCGACGACGGCGTCGACCCAGCCGGCGACCCCTGCGGCGATCAGCAGCAGCACGAGGGCCGCCGCCGAGACGGGGAGCCACTCGGCGATCACCGGTCCATCGAGCACGGTTGATTCTCACCGACCCGGGCGGGGCGACCAAATGCACGGATGCCGCGCGCAGCGGGCGCGCTCAGTCGATGTCGCGACGCCAGGTGGTGAAGAGCCCGATGACGAGGAAGACGACGGCGTACCCGAGGAGCACGAGTCCGCCCGCCCACCACTCGAGGGAACTGTTGTTCCCGGTGCCCATGGTGCCGAAGATCGTCTGACCCACCAGCGCGTCGCTCGCGGCGCTCGGGAACCACTTGACCACGTCGCCGAACCCCTCGACGAGGCCGCCGACGGTGCGGACGATCGGTTCGATGAACAGCGTGACGGCCAGCACGATGACGATCGCCGCGACCTGGTTGCGCACGACAGTCCCGACGCCGATGCCGACGAGGGCCCACAGGGCGAAGGCCAGCAGCATGCGTCCGATGAGGACCCAGGTGTCGGATTGCCCGAGCTCCGAGTCGATGCCGAAGATGCTCAGGACGCCCGCCCCGGCGGCGACCGCGGCGATCGAGCCCAGGATGCCGTAGAGAAGGCCGACCACGATGCCGACGATGAACTTGCCCACGAGGACGACACCGCGACGGGGGGTCGAGAGGAAGGTCGGTGTGAGCGTCTTGTGACGGAACTCGCTGGTGACCATGAGGGTCCCGATGAGCAACGGGAAGACGTAGCCGACCGCCGTGGCGGAGCTGTAGACGAGGGCCGGAACACCCTCGCTCGACATCGCGGGGCCGTTCGCTCCGGTGAGCTCGCCGGAGGCGACGCCGCCGAACACGAACGCGAGGGCGGCGGCGGTGAAGCCGACGTAGACGACCAGGACGATCGCGAGCACCCACCAGCCGACGGTGGTGAACTGCTTGGTGTACTCCGAGCGCGTGGCGGCGACGAGGCTCATCGCGGCACCTCCTGGTCGAGGGGCTGATCGGCGGGTCGTTCCGCGGCCCGGTCGTCGTGGCCGGCGGGCGAGACGATGTCGATCACCCCGGTCGACGCGACAGCGTACGACTGCCGCGGGCTCGCTTCGGCGGTCTCTGGCGCGGGGCGCACCGTGCGCGGCGCAGTCATGACCGCGACGAGGGCGGTCGAGGGTCGGGCCTCGTCGGGACCGGGTGCGTCGGCGGAGAGCGCGTCGGGGCTCACCGCGGGGGCCGGTGCGCCGGTGGGAGCCGGGTAGGCGTCGAGGTCCGCGGTGGGCGACGGGGTCTCGGCATCCGGGACGGGCTCGGCAGAGGCACCCGCACCGGCGCTCTCGTGCACGCGCACCCCGCTGACCAGCTCGAGGAAGATGTCCTCGAGGCTCGCGCCCTTGCTCTGCAGGTTCGACAGGGCGATCCCGGCACCCGCGGCGAGGCCGCCGATCTCGACGGGATCGTGGTGGCGGATCGTGAAGCCGTTGCGCAGCAGCTGATACTCGATGCCGCGCTCGTCGAGCACGCGCGACAGGCTCGCGCGATCGGGCGAGTCGACCACGGTGGCGTATTCGTCGGGGTCGGCGAGGTCTTCGATTCCGCCCTGGAACACCAGGCGGCCGCGCGAGATGATCAGTAGCGCATCGACCGTCTGCTGCACCTCGGCGAGGAGGTGCGACGAGATGAGGACCGTGCGACCCTCTTCGGCCAGGTGTCGCAGGAGCGAGCGCATCCACCGGATGCCCTCGGGATCGAGGCCGTTCGAGGGCTCGTCGAGCACGACGACACCCGGGTCGCCGAGGAGCGCCGTGGCGAGTCCGAGACGCTGGCGCATGCCGAGCGAGAAGCCGCCGACCCGTCGACCGGCGACATCGGCGAGCCCGACCAGGCCGAGGACCTCGTCGACCCGCGCGGTGTGAAGGCCCGCCGCGCGGGCATAGACCTTGAGATGGTTCGCGGCCGAGCGCCCGGGGTGGAAGCTCGAGGCCTCGAGGGCCGCGCCCACCGTCTGCAGCGGAGAGGTGAGCTCGCTGAAGTGCCTGCCGCCGATGGTCGCCGTGCCCGACGTGGGGCGGACGAGGCCCAGCAGCATGCGCAGCGACGTGGTCTTGCCCGCGCCGTTGGGACCGAGGAAGCCGGTGACCTGTCCGGGTTCGATCCGAGCCGAGAGATCGTCGACGGCGGAGATCGAGCCGAAACGTTTGGTGAGCCCGGCGAGCTCCAGCACCTGTCCGTCGGGCATACGGCACCTTTCGTTCTGTGTGCGTTCTTCCCATCTTCCCCGATCCGGGGGCGAAAACACAGTTATCCACAGCCGAGGGCGCGGCGAACCGCCTGTGTAACGTGGCACCGTGCACGCACAGCGAACCGAAGACGTCAGCGCCCACGACACCGCCGCAGACAGCGTCATGGTCGGAGGCCGCGGCGGCCTCGGTCATCTGACGCTGAACCGCCCGCGGGCCATCAACGCCCTCGACCTCGAGATGATCCGCGCGCTCAACGTGACGCTCGACCGCTGGGAGCGCGACACCGACGTCGACGTGGTGCTCCTCGACGGGGCGGGGGAGCGCGGTTTCTGCGCCGGTGGTGACGTACGGGCGCTGCACGAGATGGTCACGGCGGGTCGGGTCGACGAGGTGCACGCCTTCTTCCGCGAGGAGTACGCGCTCGATCACCGCATCGCGATCTCGCGCAAGCCCGTCATCGCGATCGCCGACGGCGTCTGCATGGGCGGAGGGATCGGGTTGGCCGGTCACGCGGCCATCCGCATCGTGACGGAACGCTCGAAGCTCGCCATGCCCGAGACCCGCATCGGCTTCACCCCCGACGTGGGCGGGTCGTGGCTGTTGGGGCGGGCCCCCGGCCGTCTCGGCGAATACCTCGCCCTCACGGGAGGGACGATGGATGCCGCGGACGCGGTGTACGCCGGGTTCGCCGACCACATGGTGCCGACCGCGCACCTCGAGGCGCTGTACGAGGCCCTCGAGAACCGCGCCGATCCGTCGAGTCCCACCGAGCTGGTGCTGCTGTTCGACGAGACGCCGGAGCGGTCTCGGCTCGAGGACGCCCGGGAATGGGTCGACGACGCGTTCGCGGCCGCGGACGTGTCCGGCATCCTGGATCGCCTCCGCGCGCGACCTGAGCCCGAAGCGCGCGAAACCGCCGAGCTGCTGGCCTCGTCGGCGCCCACCGCGATCGCGGTGACGCTCGAGGCGGTGCGTCGCGCTCGCGAGCTGCCCTCGCTGCGGGCGGCCCTCGCGCAGGAATACGGCCTGATCATGTGGTTCGCCCTCACGCAACCCGACCTGGTCGAGGGGATCCGCGCCCAGGTGGTCGACAAGGACCGGTCGCCGTCGTGGTCTCCCGCGCGCCTCGAGGACCTCCCTTCCGAGCGCGTCGCGGAGGCGTTCGCGTACGCGCCGGAGCCCGCGCTCTGGTGACAGCGCTGTTGTGCCCGCGAGGCTCCGACGACCGCGACTTGACCTCGCCGTCCGGGCTGTACTCAGCCATGGCGGGTTAGCCTGAGAGGCGCCGCGTGATCGCGGCAGAACGGATGAACGCGTGTTCGACAGTCCCATGTCGTCCTCGGCATACGAGGTGCTCCGGGTCGCGGCCGACATCGATGACGAGGGTCTGCGCCGCGCCTACCGCGTGCGTCTGCGCGAGACCCATCCCGACACCGGGGGCGACGCCGCCCTCTTCGTCCAGGTCCAGCGTGCCTGGGAGCTCGTGGGGACGCCCGAAGCGCGCAGCGCCTACGACCGGGGTCGCGGGACGGCTCCCGGTGAATGGGGCGGCGGGGTGCCGGCATCCGCTCCCTCCCGTCCGGCCGACACGCGTCCGCGCGCGCGATCGCACGGTCAGCCCGGCGGGTGGCGTCGCGAGCGGTATCTCGGACTCATCCGCGAGTGGGTGGGGCGCGGTGTCGACATCGCCGACCCCTACGATCCCGCTCTCGTGCGGTCGGCTCCGTCCGAGATCCGCCACATCCTCGCCGACGCGCTCGCCGAAGAAGAGACCGCCCGGCTCGTCGCGGATTTGGGCATGGGCTACACCGTCTGGCACGACGTGTTCGCCGATCGCGACGGACGCGACCCGGAGCAGAAGCTCGATCACCTCGTCCTCGGTCCGAGCGGCCTCTACGCCCTGCTGAGCGAGGACTTCGGCGGGCCGGTGGGGGTGCGCCGCGGTGAGATCACCGGCCCACACGTGATCGGTTCGCCCGTGACCGAGCTGGTATCCCGCGCTCGCGTGATCGCGCGGGCGGCCGGTGTCCGCTTCAGCGGTGCGATGGTCGTGCTGCCCGACGACGCGGTTCTGGACGCGATCACCGAGCTCGGCAAGGTCCGCGGGATGCCCGTGGCGCTGGTCACGCGCAGCGCGCTCACGACTCTTCTGCGCAGGGGGATCACCGGCGGGCGCGAGGTCGGCGGCACTGAGCTGTTCGATATCCGCACGCGTCTGCAGCAGCGCGTGCGGCACGTGTGACCCGCGACACCAGCCACGGACATGCCTAGGGTGGAGGCATGAGTACCGACGAGACCGCGGGTGCCTCGGCATCCGACGACATGAAGCGCAAGTTCAAGGAAGCGCTCGAGAAGAAGAACGGTCAGCACCGTTCGGGTCAGGCGCACCTCGACGGCCACTCCGCCGTGCAGGGAACGCACGGAGCGGTCACCAAGCGGGAGTTCCGTCGCAAGAGCGGCTGAGCCTCTCGGCCGACGTCACCTGAGGTGCCGGGGATCACGTCTCGTGCGCGAGACCCCCGGCACCTCACGCGCGTTTCAGGGGCGCGTCGAAGAACGCCAGCTCCCGCGTCATCGATCGGTCGTACGCCGTGGCCATCCCGTGGCGGGTAGCGGGGGATGCCGTTCGCGCGGCGGCGTCCGCGATTCTCTCGGCCTCGGCCGATGACGCGGCGAACGACTCGTCGCCGTAGGCCGTGAGCCAGTCGGCGTAGGGGTGGGCGGGACCGAAGGTGCCTCTCCAGCGGGCGCCGATGTCGGTGTAGAGCACGTAGCACGGCAGGATCGCCGCGACGAGAATCGCGTACGACCCGCCGGCTGCGACGGCGTGCAGGTGGTCGGTGTACGCCCAGGTCGTCGGGGCGGGTTCGAGCCCCGTCGGGTCGACGTGCGACCGATGCAGCCTCGCCTCTTCGGCGAGGCAGGCCACCGAGCCCGCTGCCCAGAACCGCTGTTCCTCGGCCGTAGGGGCCAGGGCGGCGGCGCGTGCCAGCACGCGGGCGTACTCGCGCAGATACAGCAGATCCTGGCCGAGGTACCAGGTGAAGGCGTCACGGTCGAGATCTCCGGATGCCAGCCCCCGGACGAATCCGCACGCGTCGACCTCCGCGCGGAGGGAGGCGGTGGCATCCCACCGCTCGCTGCTCCACGATCGACCGAGGTCGATGTGCGGGCGGAGTTCGTGCAGGTGGTCGATCGGGCCGTTGCCTCGACCGACGTGCAGGGCTTCGGCGTGCTCCAGGGCTCCGGTGAGCCAGCGCTTCGCGCGGGCGAGGGCGTCTGGCCAGGGCAGACCGTGCGCGGCGAGGGTCGCCATGGCCGATGACAGCGAGCATCCGGTGCCGTGGGTGTGCCGGGTGTCGACGCGGCGGCCCGGAACCTCGTGCACGCCGTCGCCGTCGACGACGGCATCCGGGCACTGTCGGCCGTCCAGGTGCCCGCCCTTGAGAAGAACCGCGGTGTCCGCCGTCGCGGCGAGCTGTTCGGCCTGGGCGACGGCGGCCTCCCAGGTCGTCGCGACGGGTCCGCGCACCAGGACCGCGAGTTCTGGAAGGTTGGGGGTGACGAGGTCGGCGCGGCGGCAGAGTGCGCGCACGGCGTCTTCGGCGTCCGCCTCGAGGAGACGGTCGCCGCTGGTGGCGACCATGACGGGGTCGAGGACGACGATCGGCGGTCGCGTGGCGGTGAGCCACTGGTCGACGGTGGCGATGACGTCGGTCGAGCCGAGCATGCCGATCTTCACCGCGTCGATGTCGACGTCGTCGCTGACCGCGCGCAGCTGCTCCTCGAGGAATGTCGTCGGCGGCACGTGGACGCTGCGGACCCCGAGGGTGTTCTGGGCGACCAGGGCCGTGACGGCGGCCATCCCGTATCCGCCGAACGCGGCGATCGATTTCAGGTCGGCCTGGATGCCCGCCCCGCCGGTCGGATCGGTGCCGGCGATGCTCAGGACGCGGGGGATCACTCTCCGTCCTCCCACGCCGCGCGGAGGTGTCGCACGACCTCGCCCGGGTCGTCGGCCTCGCTCACCAGAGAGACCACGGCGACTCCCGCGGCACCGGCGCGGCGGAGGGCGGTGACGTCTTCGAGGCCGATCCCCCCGATCGCGACGCACGGGAGGGGGGTGGATGCCGCGAGCTCGCCGAACCCCTCGATGCCGAGTGGTCGCGGGTGGTCGGGTTTCGTCGAGGTGGCGCGGATGACGCCGACGCCGAGGTAGTCGACCGTGCCCGCGGGCAGCGCCTCGGCCGCGGCGAGGTGGGCCGGGGTGTTCGCCGTCCATCCGATCAGGGCGTCGGGTCCGAGCAGTGCGCGCGCCGCGTCGACGGGAAGGTCGCTCTGGCCGAGATGGATGCCGTCGACGCGAACGCGGTCGCCGGGGGAACCGGCTGTTGCCCCCAGGCGTTCGCGCGCGGCGAGGACGATGTCGAGGCGATCGTCGACGACGAACGTGCAGCGTCCCGCGATGACGTCGGCGAGGTCGAGGGTGCGGGCGAACAGTTCTCTGCCGTTCGCGACCTTGTCGCGCAGTTGCACCACGCTCACGCCCGCGGCGACGGCCTCGTCGACGAGATCGCGCAGGCGCGCGAGCGGAACGCGGTGATCGGTGACCAGGTGCAGGGACAGGTCGGCGGTCATCGCGCGAGCTCGGTTTCGACGCGGACGCGTCCGTCCAGGTCGGCGGGCTGGATCGTGGCCAGTTCGTCGAGGAACACCACCGCGAACGACCCCGGCCCTCCTGTTCGGGATGCCGCCCTCTCGGAGGCCACGGCCCAGATCACGCTGGCGGCGACCGCCGCGTCGAAGGCGGGGGCGATGGCGAGGAGGCTCGCCATCGCGGCCCCGAGGGCGCAGCCGCCGCCGGTGACCTTGGTCAGCATGATGCTGCCGCCGGTCACGCGCGCCGTGCGGCTGGCATCCACGATGAGGTCGGTCTCTCCCGAGACGGCGACGGTGCCGCCGGTGCGGATCGCGAGGGAGCGGGCGGCGTCGAGGGCGTCTTCGGCGGAGTCGGTGGCGTCGACCCCGCGGCCGCCGGCGCCTGCTCCCGCGAGGGCGAGGATCTCGGACGCGTTTCCGCGGACGATCGCCGGTCGGTGTTCGAGGAGCTCGTGTGCGAGGGCGGTGCGCACGGGCAGGGCGCCGACGGCGACGGGGTCGAGGACCCAGGGGGTTCCCGCGGTGACGGCCTCGCGGGCGGCGTCCCTCTGCTCGCTCGTGGGGGTGCCGAGGTTGACGAGCACCCCACCCGAGATTCCGGCGAAGATCCCGGCCTCCCCGGGGATGTCGCACATCGCGGGGGCCGCGCCCAGGGCGAGCAGCGCGTTGGCGGTGAAGTTCGTCACCACCGCGTTCGTGATGCACTGCGTGAGCGGAGCGGCCTCGCGCAGAGCGTCGAGGGCTGCTGCGGCGGTGCTGGTTGTGAGGGTGGACGGAGACGACGACGTGCGAACGACCATTCGCGACATCCCTTCGCTAGTACGAACTAGATCAGGTTCGACGGGTGTGTTCTCAGCCCTCGCGGGCACCCCGTGTCACTGCCTGGCACGCTAGCAGGTCGTCGGCCTTCGGATGTCGCGCTTCGGATGTCGGGCTCCGGATGTCGGCCTTCGGATGTCGCGCTCCGGATGTCGGCCTTCGGATGTCGCGCTTCGGATGCCGCACTCCGTACGCCGCGCTTCGGATGTCGCGCTGCGGATGCCGCGCTTGGGCTGCCGCGCTTCGGATGTCGCGCTTCGGATGCCGCGCTTCGGATGCCGCGCCTCAGTCGTCGCGCGAGCCCGCGGCGGCGTTCTCGGAACGGGGGCCGGTCTCTTCGTCGTCTTCGAGGCGAGGGGCGATGGGGCCGCCGAGACCGCGTCGCTCGTCGCGGCGATCGGAGCGTGAGCCCGGGCCCGAGCCCATCCCTCCGGCGCCCCTGCTGCCGGCGGCGCCCGCCGTGCCGCCGCCCGCCGTGCCGCCGCCCGCCGTGCCGCCGCCGGCTCCACCGGTGGTGGCCGTCGTTCCGATTCCACGGCTTCCGGCCGCGGCGGCGTTCGCGCCGGTTCCGGATGTGCCCGTGCCGCCTGCGCCGCCGCCCAGGGAGCCAGTGCCCGAGCGTCCGCCGAGCCCGGCACCGGTAGCCGTGGTTCCGCTCTTGCCGAGGAGTCCTCCGCTCCCGCTGACGGGGCGTCCGGCGGCCGTGGTGTTCAAACCTGTCCCCGAGCTCAACCGGCTGAGGGCCGCTGCGCCACCGCCCCCTGCGATGAGTCCGGCCGAGAGGCCCGAGCCGAGGCCTGCCCCGCCCCCGGAGATCCCGCCGGGAAAGAAGCCTCCGATCGAGCCAGGGCCGGAGACATGTCCGGGGAGGGTGCCGATACCCGAGATCGAGCCGTCCGGCGTCGGCGGGGTGTAGTGCGGGGGAACCTGTCCGAGGTCGATGCCGGGGCCACGCGGGGTATCGGGAGCAGGGAGGAGATGCGCAGGCGGTGAGGTGGGGACCTCAACTCCACCGGAAGGCGCGGGGCCACGAGGGACAGGGAAACTTGCATATCCATCTCGGCCGCCGCCGCCGAATGGCCGTTCGCCCGGATTGTCCGTGCTCGGATCGGCCGCATCTTCCTCTAGCTCAACGGCCCGCCCGCCGTCACTGGAGAGCGCGGCCGGAGGCGGCGTCGGAGGGGACATTCCGTTCAGAGTTTGGCTGATGGTGGTGAAGTCGCCCTCTGCCTGTTGTTCGCGCTGTTGCGCGAGATAGGCGTTGAATGCCTGTACAGCTCCCTCTCCAGCCAGCAGCGAGATAGGTCCGAGGAATAGCGTCGTCCCCACCGCGGCCGAACGGACGACGGTCTCTTGGCCTCCCGACAGGCTCCCCGCGGGTAAGGCCGAGAGCTTTTCCCTGGCCGCGTCCCGTTGGCCATTCGCGAGGCGGAGGGCCTCGTCGAGAGACCCCTCCAGATACGTGATCTGCTGCCCGATTGTCTCCGCCGCCGCGGCGAACTTTGCTTTCGCCGCCTCGGCGGCCTCGCCTTCGATACCCGGAAGCTGAGCTGCGCCCGAGACAACATTCTTGAGGGAGCTCAGCTTTTCAACGAGATCTCGAGCCACGGGCACGTCGAACGGCGCTCCACCTTCGGCGAGATTCATCAACGCTTGCTCGTAACGACCGGTCACGGCTGCTCAACTTTCTCTGGTGGGTCCTGTAGAAAACGTTTCCTTCGGCTTCTCATCACGATGATGACTGTTATCGCCCCGGCTGCGATGACCACCAAGCCGAACCCGATCGAGACGGCGACCAGCGTGATATTCAACATTTCCTGAGTGCTCGTCGGGCTGTCGTCAGACCGAGGATTAACTTCTGCCGGGGATGTCGTGGATGGTTCTGTCACCGGAGGATACGCGGAGGCCCGTGCCGCGGCGTCTGCGATCTGCGCAGCGGTCGGAGTCGCTTCGACTCGTCCGAGCAGAAGATTTTCGTCGGGGTATGTCGTGGCGTCGACTCGAACGATGTTGGCCGGCCACACCAAACCGAAGCCAAAACCACTGGTCCGGTCATCCGACAATTCATGCGGTTCCCTGCCTGTATTCCGGAGCAGCGCCTGCATCAGCTGGTTGGACGTGGCATCAGGCGAGCGCTGCTCTGCCAGGGCTAGAGTTCCAGCGACGAGAGGCGCCGCGAAGGATGATCCCGAGCCTCGTCCCGCGCTGTCCCAGCCGCCGCTAGAGCTACCCACCGTGGTGAGGCCTACTCCGGGGGCGACCACGGTGGTGCGCGGATAGACCAGCGAGCGACCATCGTCATAGGTATTCAATCGGCCCGCCTCGTCGACCGCCGATGCGACGATCACGCCTTGATATTCGCGGAGTCCGGCGAGGTCTCGTGTGGTCGGATTTGGGCCCGAAGCGATCACGATGACGCCCTTGGCAATGGCGTTCGCGATGACGTCCGAGTCTCCAGGCTCCTTCCCCCCGGCGACTGAAGTCGTGATGATTTGGGCGCCATCGTCGAGGGCACGCTGCACGCCGAGTGCGACAGCGGTGAGCTGATCCCCGTACTCGGCGGCCGTGCAGGGCTCATCGTCCGTCTGAGTTCCGAGGCTGTAGAACGTCACCTCTGCGTCGGGCGCAATTCCACGGATACTGCCGGGTCCTTGTCCACTACCGATGATCTGTGCCACCACGGTCGCGCCGTGTCCGGCGCCCACAGTGCGTTCTGTCGTGGTCGGTGCGGAAACTTCCGCGCAGAGTGGACGAGGGTCGACTTTCAGATTGCGTCCCGCGAAGACGGGGAGATCGGGGTTGATATTGCTGTCTATCACGGCGACCTTCACGCCGGCGCCCGTCCACCCCTCGGCATGGAGGGCGGCCACACCGTACGCGTCGTACCACCAGTCACCGGTAGTTGTGGCGGTCGCAGGCTCCGTGGGAGCCGTGACGAGGGCCACCGCCATTGCGGCGGCGCCGAGGCCCGCCATCAGGCGAGTTCTTAAGCGGGGCCTCATCCGCCAAATCCTGACCTTGCGGCAGCGGCATCGCTGGAAGGAGTGGAGGTTTGTGTTGGGGGGACCGCGAGAGTCGTCCCGTTAGCGATCTCGTCGATGAGCGCAGCCGCGCTTCGCGCTTCACTGGCGCTGATCTCGTCGCGCTCGCGGAGTAGGGCGACGGCTTGTGCGAGCGCGTCGGCATTACGCAGGGCGAACTCGCGGACTTCCTGCACCCGTGCCGCGATCTCGGCGGCGACACCCTCGAGCTTCTTCGTGTAAGCCTCGGGAGCGTCCTCTTCGCGATTGCCGTGGACGACGGTGATCACGGCGTCGTCGGGCAGCTCGTCGCTCGCTCGACGGATGCGCGAGACGTGGTAGTCGCCCACTCCGTCTTCGACGCGGATCATTACGTTCATGTCCAGGTTCCTTTCGCGCGGCACGAACGGGGATCCTGACCGTCGCTGTGAGCGTCGCCCCCCGGTTTCGCTGGCGAGTCAATGATGGCGCATCCGCCCGATCGAGCACACCAGTTATCCACAGCAGCCGCCCCTCTTCCCTCGCGCGATCGGCTCGCTGCTTGAGCCGCACCTCAAAACAGAGACTCGATGTGGCCCGCAGCGGGCGGAGAACCTGTCATCGGCTGACAACAACAGCGCTGCCAAGAGACCCCGCCGAACGAGTTGAGCGTGAAGCGCCCGGGCCTGCATAAGAGGCTCCCCGCGGGGACAGGCCGCGCGTCAGAAGGGTGGGGGTGTGCCGTCGACATCAGGGTCGGGCGGGGGTGGGTCGTCGGGCAGAAAGCGGACTGCAGGGGAGTAGGGGAGGGGTTCGTCGGTGTAGGTGCGGCCGGTGGGGCTGGTCCATTGGAGGATTCCGCCGGGAAGTTGTTTCACGGTCCAGCGAGTGAACTGCTTCTGGGTGTGGTGCCGTTGGCAGAGGTGGGCGAGGTTTGCGACGTGGGTGGGGCCGCCGAGGGCGTGATCCTGAGTGTGGTCGACTTCACAGCGGATGGCCGGGACGGTGCACCCGGGCCAACGGCAGCGGCGGTCACGAGCGCGGAGGTAGCGGTCGATGGCTGTGGTGCGGTGGTAGGTGTCGGTGTGGAGGACGGCGCCGGTGATGGGGTGGGTGATGACGCGGTCCCAGGGGAGGGCGGTGGTCTCGGCGAGGGCGCGGGCGGTGGCGGCGTCGAGGGGGCCGTGCCCGATGAGTTCGGCGGGGTCGTGATTCTCGGCGGTGGGGTCGAGGATCGTGAGGGCCGGGACGACGACCTGGACGCGGGCGTGAATGGCTCCGAGGGCGCCGGGACCGTCGTCGGTGCGGGTGGGGTCGGCTTCGGGTGCTGCGGTGAGGAGCAGGTCGGCGAGGATGTCGGCGCGGAGCTGCGCGGTGGTGCGTTCGTCGCAAGCAGCCTGGGGGTCGTCGAGGCGGGCGTCGATGAGGGCTCTGGCTTGAAGGGTGAGGCGGTCGTGAATTCCGACCGCGAGGACGGTGGGGAGGGTGGCGACGAGGTCCGACATTCCGTCTGGGCCGGTCGCGATCCTCACGCATCGGGTGTCGCGGCCGCGGTGATGACGCTCGGTGAGGGTGGTGGGGTGCAGGCGTTCGGCGAGGGCGGCGAGGCGTGAGCGGAGACGCCCGGGGCTGAGGCCCTCAGCGGTGCTCACAGCGAGGGCGTCGAACTGCTCCCGCACCTCGACGGGGAGGGGTGAGCCGACATCGAGGATGTTGTTCACGTGGGTGCGGGTCAAGGTTCCGGATTCCCACCCCGACAACGTGTCGGGGTAGTCGTCGACGAGGGTCATCGCCCGGGTGATCTGGGTCTGCACAGTGCGGTCGGAGAGGTTCTCAGCTGCGGCGATTTCGGATGCCACCTCGCGCAAGGCGAGCTCGGCGGCGCGGGAAGACGCGCACTGTCCCGCCATGACGTCGAGGGCGAGATGGCCGACCTCGGCGAGGGCGCGGGTGCGCGCAGCGTCGGCTGCAGCGAGGGCCACACTGGCGCGGCGGACCTCGTCGACGAGAGCCGAGAGGACGCGGGGTCCGTCGGTGGGGTTCGTCGGGGAGGAGCCGTCGTGCATGTGTGCATGCTAGCGGCGACCTCCGACATTGGGACGGGGAGAAAACCCCAGGTGGGGATAAGTTCTCACGGAGAAGGGCTGTGGAGGAGCGGGGGCGGGGGCCCCTTGGTGAGGAAGAGTTGACGGGTCGGGAGCAGCCGTGATCGGTGGCGTCGATGGGCTCAGCGATCCTGAACGCATGCGGGATGACGTCCCGCCTGGTCGATGGCTTCTACGGCCTCAGCCACCGCGTGTGCGAGCGGGGTGACGTCCCGCCGCGACCGGTGAGCTGACGGGCTCACCCGCCGTGAGCGCACGCGGGGGCGGCGCAACCCGCCTGGCCGGTGGCTTCGGCGGACTCAGCCACCTTGTACGGCTCGGCCCGGCCAACGCTTCGCCCGCCTTGTGCGGCTTGGCCCGGCCGACGCTCCACCCGCCTTGCAGGGCTCGGCCCGGCCGACGCTTCCCCCCCTTGTCCGGCTCGGCCGCACCGATGCTTCACCCGCCTTGTGGGGCTCGGCCTGACCGATGCTTTCCCCGCCTTGTGGGGCTTGGCCGGACCGACGCTTCCCCCGCTTTGCACGGCTCGGCCGGACCGACGCTTCGCCCGCCTTGTACGGCGCGGCCGGACCGACGCTTCCCCCGCCTTGCACGGCTCGGCCGGACCGACGCTCCACCCGCCTTGCACGGCTCGGCCGATCCGACGCTCCACCTACCTCGCGCGACTCAGCCCGACCGACGCTCCACTCGCCTCATTCGGCTCCGGCCGGACCCACCCGCGAAACGCCGGCGAGCCGCAACGCTCACCGATCGCGCAGCGCCGCGCGCACGAACTCGACCGCATCGTCCGCCGAGACCCCGAGGCGGCGCACGGTCTCGACGTACGTGCGCGCCGCACCGGCGGCGCGAGCGGAGGCCGCATCGGCCCCCTTCACGAACGTGCCGGCCCGGCCGCGCGTCTCGACGTAGCCCGCCTCCTCGAGTTCTTTGTAGGCGCGCGCGACGGTGTTCGCGGCGAGACCGAGCTCCGCCGCCAGAGCCCGAACGGGCGGTAGACGCGTCCCCGCGACGAGCTCGCCGGCGTCGATCTGCGCGATGACCTGCGTCCGCACCTGCTCGAACGGCGGCGTCGGCGAGGTGGCATCCACGAAGAGATCCATCGCTCAGTCGTTCAGGCCGAAGAGATCGAGAGGGTGGGTGAGGCGCCACCAGGGGCTCGGCGGGTCGATCTCGCCGGTGAGCTTCACATCGACCGTGTCGGCGTCGACCGGACCGGTCGCGGTGAGCGTCCCGACGGTCGAGCCCGCTGCGGTGGTATCGCCGAGGCTGAAGGACGTGGAGGTCTGAGCCGCGCCGCCGTTCCACAGCACGACCGTGGCATCGGACGCGGTCACGAGATCGATGTCGGGACCCCACAGCGTCTCGGCCTTGCCGACCAGCGTCCCGGCGGGCACCGAGGGCTTCGGCTGCAGTTCCTGCTCGATGCGGGCGAAGAGGTCGCGCGCGGCCTGGTTGCGGCTGTCGGGCCCGGGCTGGCCGAGCACGGCGGCGTACGCGCGGACGGTGGCGGCTCCGACGGTGATGTCTTTCGCGGTGAGCAGGTTCCAGGCGTCGAGCGTGCCCGTCTTCACCCCGACCACTCCGGGGTCGGCCAGCAGAGCGTTGCCGTTCTTGAACGTGCCGGCCCCGGGCAGAGTCAATTCGGGGGTACGCACGATCTCGGCGATCACGGGATTGGCGAGCGCCCGCTCGGCGAGGGCGATGAGGGCGGCGGGGGTCGCGGTGTTGCCGGCTTCGATCCCGGTGGGGTTGACGATCGTGATGCCCTCGATGCCCCGCTCGGCGAGGTACTGGGTCGCGGCGGCCGAGAAGGCGGCATCCGTTCCGAAGAGGTCCGTCGACAGACGCTGCGCGTAGTTGTTCGCGGAGGCGATGAGCATGCCCTGGAGCATCTGCAGCTGGGTCAGGCTGCCGCCGGCCGGGACGTCGAGCGAGGATTCGCCCCGAGCCCGGTACTGCCAGTAGTCGGCGCTGTCGGCCTGCGTGAAGTCGTAGCTCTTGCCCTGTTCTCCCGGGGCGAGGGGCAGTCGGTCGAGAACGACGAGCGCCGTGACGATCTTGGTGATGCTCGCGATCGACTCGGGCGCGCTGGCCGACGACGTCAGGGTGTCGGGGACGCCGTCGATGGCGATCGCCGCTTCGCCCTCGGTGGGCCACGCCGGAACCGCCGCGGCGGCGGCGATCGGTTGCACGGCCACGGGGCGGGTCGTCGGCATGACGGCATTCAACGGCCACAGCAGCGTCGTCGCGGCGTACGCGGCGATGATCAGCGCGAAGAGAAGTGTGGGAACGACCGTGCCGGGGCGAAGGATCGGCCGACGGGCGCCGGCGAGCAGATCCGCGGAGCGGGACGTGGCACCCGAAACGACGAAAGCGGGGGCCGGGCGCGGCGCGGCCGCATTGTCGGGATCGACCCACAGCAGTGCGCCGAGCGCGACCGGAAGGGGACTCGCGGGGGCAGATGGCTCGCCTGTCACGGCGGGGGCGCCGCCGGAGGGGGAGGGGGATGCCGCGGACTCGGTTGCCGCGGCGGATGCCCCGCCCGTGAGGGAGCCGGTCGCCGCGGAGTCGTGCGCCGCGGGGGCGGATGCGCCGTGCGCCGCGAGGGCTGGCGCGTCGTGCGCCGCGAGGGCTGGCGCGTCGTGCGCCGCCGGGGCGGATGCGGCGTGCGCCGCCGACTCCGAACGGACGGCCGGGGACGTGGCATCCGGAACCGAGAGGGCCGGGCCCAGGTCGCCTGTCGTCGACAGGGCGGGCCCGAAGTCGCCGGAGGCCGCCGCGCGAGGGGAGGGATCCTGTGCACGCAGCGCACGCCGTGAGGCCGGGGTCTGCTCGTGCACCCGCCCACGCTACCCCGCCCTATACTCTTCACGACAACCACGGGAGTCCGGTGAGCCGGGCTGAGAGGAAGCGAATCCACGCTTCGACCGTCGAACCTGATCCGGATCATGCCGGCGCAGGGAGGAGAGAAATGCACACGTCCACGTCTGCCCTCGCGAACCGCTCGTCGATCGCCACCACGGACCGCTTCCGGTGGCGCGTCGTCGACATCGTCGTCGCCGCCGTCCTCGGCGTCGCGATCGGCCTGCTCTTCTGGGGCTGGAACACCGTCGGCGGCCTCTGGTTCACCGCGATGGACGGTCTCACGCCGGGCCTCGGCGGTCTCGCCGCGGGCGTGTGGCTGATCGGCGGGGTCATCGGCGGCCTCGTGATCCGCAAGCCGGGAGCGGCACTGCTCGTCGAGCTCATCGCGGCGATCGTCTCCGCTCTGATCGGGAACGTGTGGGGTGTCACGACGATCTTCTCGGGCCTGGCTCAGGGCTTGGGAGCCGAGCTGATCTTCCTCGCCTTCCTGTATCTCCGGTTCACGCTGCCCGTCGCGATGCTCGCGGGCGTCGGCGCGGGGGTCGGCGCGTGGGTGCTCGAACTGTTCCTCACCCCCAACATCGTGAAGTCGCTCGAGTTCAACCTCATCTATCTCGGCACCCTGGCCGTCTCGGGTGCCCTGCTGGCCGGTCTCGTCGGCTGGCTGCTCGTGCGCGCCCTCGCCGCCACCGGGGCGCTCAGCCGCTTCGCCGCGGGCCGGGAAGCGCGTCGCGACGTCTGATGACGGGCCCCGCACGCGTCGACGTCGAGGGCTGGGGCTGGCGCTACGCCGGTCGTAAGCTCCCCGCCACGCGCGAGGTCGACCTCGTCATCGAGCCCGGGGAGCGCGTGCTGCTGCTCGGCGCGTCGGGGGCCGGAAAGTCCACGCTGCTCGCGGGGCTGGCGGGCCTGCTCGGCGGCAGCGATGAGGGCGAACAGACCGGGCGCATCCTCGTCGACGGCGCCGCACCGGAGGGGCAACGCGGGCGCATCGGCCTCGTGCTCCAGGATCCCGAGGCGGGGATCGTCCTGTCGAAGGTGGGTGACGACGTCGCCTTCGGATGCGAGAACCTCGGCGTCCCGGCGGCGCAGATCCCGGCGCGAGTGGCCGAGGCCGTGGCATCCGTGGGTCTCGCCGTCCCCCTCGACCGCCCCACCAAGGCGTTGTCGGGCGGGCAGAAGCAGCGCCTCGCTCTCGCCGGGGTGCTGGCGATGCGGCCGGGACTGCTGCTGCTCGACGAACCCACGGCCAACCTCGACCCCGAGGGCGTCGACGAAGTCCGCACCGCCGTGGAGCACATCGTCGCGGGCGAGGGCACCACGCTCGTGCTCATCGAGCACCGCACGGCGGTCTGGGCCGACCTCATGACGCGGGTCGTCGTGCTCGCCCCCGGCGGCGGGGTGCTCGCCGACGGCACGCCCGAGCGCGTCTTCGCCGAGTACGGGGACTCCCTGGCCGCCGCGGGCGTGTGGGTGCCGGGTCGCCCGGTCGACCTCCCCGTGCTCGATCCTGTCTCGGCGCCGGATGCCGTGCTGCGCGCGTCCGCTCTGTCGATCGGGCGGGAGAGGGGCACCGTCGTCGCCTCGGGGCTCGACCTCCGCCTGCCGCGGGCGGCGGGAACAGTGATCACGGGACCGAACGGCGCGGGGAAGTCGACCCTGGCGCTCACGCTCGCGGGGCTGCTCGCCGAACTCGCCGGGGAGGTCGTCGCCGCAGAGGAACTCGCCGCGCGCGGCGTCCGTCGCCCGGTGCGCTGGCGATCGACCGAGCTGCTGACCCGCATCGGGACGGTCTTTCAGGAGCCCGAGCACCAGTTCCTCGCCTCGACCCTCCGCGACGAACTCGCGGTCGGCCCCCGTGCCCTGCGCATGGCGCCGACCGAGGTCGACCGCACCGTCGACGAGCTGCTGGAGCGCCTCGATCTGGCATCCCTCGCCCTGGCCAATCCCTTCACGCTGTCGGGGGGACAGAAGCGGCGCCTGTCGGTCGCGACGGTGCTCGCCGCCTCTCCCTCCGTCATCGTGCTCGACGAGCCGACGTTCGGTCAGGACCGCCGCGGCTGGATGGAGCTCGTCGCCCTGCTTCAGCGCGAGATCGCGCGCGGACGCACGGTGATCGCCGTCACGCACGACGTCGACGTGGTGCGTCACCTCGGTCAGCACCGGATCCGGATGGGGGATGCCGCGTGAGCGCCGTCACCACCGAGCGTCCGCGCACCGCCTGGCTCGACGGGGTGAACCCCGTGACGAAGGTCGCGATGGTCCTGGTTCTCGCGGTCCCCCTGCTCGCGTCGATCGATGTGGTGAGCGCGGGAACGGCGCTGCTTCTCGAGCTGCTGTGCGTGCCGCTGACGGGGGTGGGGTACGCCGCCGTCCTCCGGCGCCTCGTGCCGGTGATCGTCTTCGCGCCCGTGGCCGCGGTGAGCATGCTGCTGTACGCGCGCCCCGGGGGGACCGTCTACGGAACCTTTCTCTTCGCCACGGTCAGCGACGACTCGATCGCCCTGTCCCTCGCCGTGCTGGTGCGCGTCGTGGCTCTGGCGACGCCGATCGTCCTGCTCTTCGCCCGCACCGACCCCACCGAGCTCGCCGACGCCCTCGCGCAGGTGACGAAGCTGCCCAGCCGCTTCGTGCTGGGCGTCCTCGCCGGCGCGCGCACGGTCGGGCTGTTCGTCGACGACTGGCGCACCATGCGCCTCGCCCGCCGCGCCCGGGGGCTGGGCGACCGCGGGGCCCTCCGCCGCTTCTTCTCGATGGCCTTCGTCCTGCTCGTGTTCGCCGTGCGGCGCGGCACGAAGCTCGCCACGGCGATGGAGGCCCGGGGGTTCGGCTCCGACATCGAGCGCACGTGGGCGCGCCCCTCGATTCTCTCGGCTCGGGATGCCGTGGCCCTGGCCGCCTCTCTCGCGCTCATCGCCGTAGCCCTCGGGGCCGCGGTCGTGTCGGGCGCGTTCCGGGTGGTGGGGACGTAGACCCCGTGGGGGTTCGCGACGCTCGGAGCGGGCGGGTGGACGATCGGCGTGGAGAGGAGGCGAGACCTCGCGTTCGCTCAGAACACGTACTCGAAGCAGAGCGACCGCGGCATCGTCTCGACGTAGGGCTCGTAGACGGGGATCGGTGCGAAGCCCGCGGCGGCGTAGACGCGCAGCGACTCGGGCTGCATGCGACCGCTCTGCAGGATCACCCGGTGTGCACCTCCGCCCCTCGCGAGGTCGATCACCGTCGCGATGAGGGCCGTACCGATCCCGCGTCGACGGCCCGCGGGGACGACGATCAACCGCTTCAGCTCCCACTCGTCGCCGAGTCGACGCAGGATTACGTGTCCGAGCGGTGTGTCGTCCGCATCGAGAGCCAGCAGCGTCGCGACGACCTGCTCGGGGTGCACGGCGAGCGCTTGCCCGCGTTTCGCGGCGACCTCGGGCGTGTCGTCGGCGTCGGCGTCGCGGTACCGCTCGTCGAGATCGGCGTCCAGGATGCTGCGCAGAGCCACCGCGCGGGGATCGTCGACGTCGACCTTCTCGATGCGGAATTCCGGGAGATGCACCCGTCGAGCCTAGGTGCACCGTGCGACCACCGGGGTGCGGGGCGAGGCCGAAGCGTGCGAGACGCGTCCGAGGGGAATGATCGTGGGGGTCGACCGGTTCGGACAGCGGCAGAATGAGCTCGGGGGATGCCATGGGATTGTCGTTCGGAATACTCGCGGTGAGCGTGGCCGTCGCGGGTGCCGTGATGTTCGTCGCGATGCCGCGCATCGGTACTCCCGGACCCATGACCCTGTTCCTGCGCTTCGCCGCCGTGGCCGGGGTGACGGCCGCGGGCTCCAGCGCGATGTACTTCATCTACGGCGCGGGGGGCGGCATCCTGACCCTCGTTCTGGGCGACGTGGCCATGGTGCTCGCACCGGCCCTGCTCATCATCGCGTTGAGCGCCCTCGAGGAACGACCCGCGCGCACGACGTCGATCGGGATCCTCGTCCTCGCGCTGGCGGTCGCCGTCGTGACCGCCACGGTCCCGCTACCCGGATCCCTCGCCGTCAAGGCCCTCGCCGTCGCTCTCACCTGCGGCGCGTGCGCGTGGGTCGCGAGCCACTCGCGCGTCGAACCGTTCGGTCCGCTCCGTCTGATCGCCCTGACGAACGCCGTCTTCGCCGTCTACTCGCTCTCCCGCGCGATCGTCGGCGTCGTCGTCGGATGGGACTCGGCGCTGTTCCGTCTCGTCTTCTCGTTCGCTCCGGCGACGGTGCTCGGGGCGGCCGCGGTCCTCGCGATCGGAGCGGCCGTCGTCCGGGTGCGCTTCGGGCCGCGCGACGCGGCGGAGATCGCGCAGTGTCCCGAGGGGGCGGCGGTCGTCGTGGGGGACTGGGACCTGGCATCCGCTGCCTACGGCCCCGATCGCATGCGAGGCCTCGTCGCCGATCTGCGCTCCGCGGCACGCGATCTCGACCCCGGCGCCGCCGACGTGCCGCGCGGGGCCGAGACAGCGGTCCCCGACGCGGTCTCGGCCCTGGGCGCCCACCTGCAGACGGCGTACGGCTGGGAGCCCGAGCAGACGATCCTGCTCGTGGACGGAGCGACGACGGCCGCGGTTCGCACGCAGCCGGGGCGCCGGGCGAAGAAGAGGTGGGGCTCGGCGCGGTCCTGAGTCTCGACTACTGTGGTACTCGGTTTCAGCTTCGAAGGAGAACGCATGGATATCGCAGGAGCATCAGCCCTCGTCACCGGCGGTGCCTCGGGCCTCGGACTCGCCACCGCGCGTCGGCTGGCCGCTGCGGGGGCGCGCGTCACGATCGTCGACCTGCCGACCTCGAACGGGGCCGCGATCGCCGAAGAGCTGGGTGGCTCGTTCGCCGCCGCCGACGTGACGGATGCCGAGCAGATCGCCACGGCCGCCGCCCTCGCCGCCGCCGCGGGACCGCTTCGCGTCGTCGTCAACTGCGCGGGCATCGCACCGCCCGCCAAGGTGCTCGACCGCGACGGCACGCCCTCGTCGCTCGCCGACTTCGAGCGCGTCGTCCGCGTCAACCTCCTCGGCACGTACAACGTCATCGCCCAGACCTCGGCCGTGATGGCGAAGACCGATTCCACCGAGGGCGGGGACCGGGGAGTCATCGTCAATACCGCGAGCGTCGCCGCCTTCGACGGGCAGATCGGCCAACCCGCGTACTCCGCGAGCAAGGGCGGCGTGCACGCCATGACGCTTCCGATCGCCCGGGAGCTCGCCCGCCACGGCATCCGCGTCGTCACCATCGCCCCCGGGATCATGGAGACGCCGATGCTGAGGGGACTCCCGCAGGCGGCGCAGGACTCGCTGGGCCAGCAGGTGCCCTACCCCTCGCGCCTCGGCGCCCCCGACGAATACGCGCGCCTCGTGCTCGCGATCGTCGACAACGGCTACCTGAACGGCGAGACCATCCGGCTCGACGGCGCGATCAGAATGGCACCGAAATGACCGACGGCATCCTGCTCCACATCGAGGGCGGGCTCGCGCGCGTCACCTTCGACCGGCCCGCCTCGCTGAACGCGATGGACTTCCCCATGGCCCGCCGGTGGCGCGAGGTCGCGCACGAGGTCACGACCGATGCGTCGGTGGGAGCGATCATCCTGGATGCCAACGGCCCGGCGTTCTGCGCGGGCGGCGACGTCGTGGCGATGTCGACGACCGGGGCTGCGGGCAGCGACGTCACCGAGACGGCGCACGCCATCCACGACGGTATCCGCACCTTCGCCGAGGCCCCCCTGCCGATGGTCGCCGCCGTGCAGGGCGCCGTCGCCGGCGGCGGGCTCGGGCTCATGCTCACGGCCGACTACATCGTCGCGAGCGAGAACGCGCGCTTCGTCAGCCGATACGCCAACATCGGGCTCACCCCCGACCTCGGCGTCTCGACCCTGCTGCCCGCCGCGATCGGGCAGCGCCGCGCGCTGCAGCTTCTGCTGCAGGACCGCATGCTCACCGCTGAGGAGGCCCTGGACTGGGGTCTGGTGGCCGAGGTCGTGGCATCCGGAGATCTCGCCTCCCGCGTGGACGAGATCGCGCGCTTCTGGCTGGATGGCGCGAGCGCCGCCTTCGGCCAGGCGACGCGCCTGGTGCGCGTGGGCGCGGGCCGCACGTTCGCTGAAAACCTCGACGACGAGGCCGCTACCATCGGCGCGGCTTTCGAGACCCCCGAGGCGAAGGCGCGTGTTTCGGCGTTCGCCGCCGCCTCCGCGAAAGGACGACGCCCATGACGCTCTCGGGAAAGACCATCCTCATGTCGGGCGGGAGCCGCGGCATCGGCCTCGCGATCGCGCTGCGCGCGGCGCGCGACGGGGCGAACATCGCGATGCTCGCCAAGACCGACACCCCGCATCCGAAGCTCCCCGGCACGGTGCACACCGCCGCCGAGGAGATCCGCGCGGCGGGCGGGCAGGCGCTGCCGATCGTCGGCGACGTGCGTGACGAGGCCTCGATCGCCGAGGCCGTGATGCGCACGGTCGGCGAGTTCGGCGGCATCGACATCGTCGTGAACAACGCGAGCGTCATCGACCTGTCGGGCTCGCTCGAGCTCACGACGAAGAAGTACGACCTCATGCAGGACGTCAACGTGCGCGGGACGTTCCTGCTCTCGCGGGCGGCCGTGCCGCAGCTGAAGGATGCCGCGAACCCGCACATCCTGTCTCTTTCGCCGCCGTTGAACGTGACGCCCAAGTGGCTCGGCGCGCACACCGGCTACAGCCTCGCGAAGTTCGGCATGACGATGGCCACGCTCGGGCTCGCGGCAGAGTTCGCCGAGGCCGGTATCGCCGCCAACACCCTGTGGCCGTGCACGACGATCGCTACCGCCGCCGTGCAGAACGTCATCGGCGGCGACCGGCTCATGGCCGTCTCGCGCACGCCGGAGATCTACGCAGACGCCGCCTACGAAGTGCTGACCGCCCCCTCGCGCGAGCGGACCGGGCAGACGCTGATCGTCGAGGACGTGCTTCTGCGCGCGGGGGTCACGGACTTCTCGGGGTACGCGGCTGTGCCGGGGACGCCGGACGAGGCGATGTACCCGGACATCTTCCTCGACTGAGGGGTGGGTCCGGGCGGGCCGGGGTGACCCGCGTTGCGGGTTGCTCGTTGTGCGTCGCGCGGTGTGGGGCGTGGGGTGTGCGTCGTGCGCCGTGCCTCGATAAACGCCGTCCGTGCCGAAACACGCCATGAGACCGCGTGTCTCGGTCGGGTCGGCGTTTATGAGTGCCGGGTGGTCACGCGCCTCGCGTCTTGCGCTCGTGCCGTGCGCTTCCCGCCTCGTCCTTTGTGCCTTGATAAACGCCGTCCGTGGGGAAACACGCCATGCGGCGGCGTGTCTCGGTCGGGTCGGCGTTTATCGGTGCCGGGTGCGCGCCGGGTGCGCGCGCTGGGGCCGGGCGCCGGGCGGCGCGCGCCGGCGCCAGGGCCAGGGCCCGGGCCGGCGCCCGGGGCCGGGAGTCAGATCAAGCCCAGCTCCGCGAACGCGTTGTGCACGCCGTCGTCCAGAACCGCGGTGGTCACGCGGCCGGCGAGACGCTGCAGCTCCGGCACGGCGTTGCCCATCGCGACGGGCGTACCGACGACCTCGAACATCTCGACGTCGTTCCAGCTGTCGCCGATGCCGATGGCATCCGTCGCCGAAAGGCCCAGCTGGGCGAGCACCTCGGTGATCGCGGAGCCCTTGGTGACGCCGGCCTGACCGATCTCTCCGTTCGACCCGCCGGGTAGCGGGATGGAACCGGGGATGACGTGGAAGCCCTCGCCGAGGGCGGCCGCTGCGTGCGCGACGGTGTCGGTCGACGGGCTGACGAACACGGCCTTGGCGACGGCGTCGCGGTCGACCTCCGCGACGGGCCGCGGCTCGCGCCAGAGCGGCTGCTCGGGCGGCAGCCCCTGCGCCTCGAGCTCGGCGGCGCGTTTCTCGTGCCGTTCGCGGCGGTACTCGCTCATCACCGGACCCATGCCGGGGCTCGCGAAGACGCCCCCGTGCGTCTGCAGGAAGTAGTGGATGCCGTGAGCCTCGAAGTACCGCTCGAGCAGCTCGACGTCGGCGCGGGGCAGGGGGTGCTCGACGAGGGTCTCGTCGTCTCGCGTCGCGTAGGCCCCGCCGTTCGTGATCGCGCCGTCGAACCCGATGGCGAGTACGTCGGGATGGATGTCTCCGGCTGAGCGTCCCGTGCACAGCCACACGAGGTGTCCGTTCTCGCGCGCCCTCCGCACGGCGGTCACCGTCGAGGGGGCGATCACCGAGCCGTGCTCGAGGATCGTGCCGTCGACGTCGAGGAAGGCGATGCGGGTCATGTGCACTCCAGGCAGGGACCGACCCCGGGTCGTGGAAACCCGGGGTCGATCTGATCGGGGTCAGCGGGTGAGCGTCGCGCCGTTGGTACGGATCACGTCGGCGTACCAACCGAACGACTTCTTGCGGTACCGGTCCAGCGTCCCGGTGCCGTCGTCGTTGCGGTCGACGTAGATGAAACCGTATCGCTTGCTCAGCTGGGCGGTGCTGGCGCTGACGATGTCGATGCAGCCCCACGAGGTGTAGCCGAGCACGTCGACGCCGTCCTCGATCGCCTCGCCGACCTGCACGAGGTGGTCGTTGAGGTAGGCGATGCGGTAGTCGTCGATGACCGTCTTCTCGCCGTCGACCTCGACCAGCTGGTCGCGCGCGCCGAGGCCGTTCTCGACGATGAAGAGCGGCTTCTGCCAGCGGTCCCAGAACTGGTTGAGCACCAGCCGCAGACCCACGGGGTCGATCTGCCAGCCCCATTCGCTCGCCTCGAGCGTGGGATTGGACACGCCGCCCATGATGTTGCCCTCGCCCGTCGCGCGCAGCGACGGGTCGGCGGTCTCGGCGATCGACATGTAGTAGCTGAACGAGACGAAATCGACCGTGTTGCTCAGGTCGTCGCGATCCTGATCGGTGACGTCGAGCTCGATGCCCTTCTCGCGCAGCGTGCGCAGGAAGTACCCGGGGTAGGCGCCGCGCGTGTGCACGTCGCCGTAGACGAGGTTGCCGTGGTCGGCATCCATCACCGCGACAGCGTCGGCGGGCGAGGGCGTCAGCGGATAGATCGGCATCGACAGCACCATGCACCCGACCTTCGCGTTTGGGGCGACCTCGCGCGCGATGCGGGTGGCGCGGGCGGATGCCACGAGCTCGTGGTGCATTGCCTGGTACAGCTGCTGCTCGGGAACGCCGCCCTCGGGGACCGGGATGCCGCCGCTCATGAACGGCGCGTGGAGGAGCGAGTTGATCTCGTTGAAGGTCAGCCAGTATTTCACGCGGCCGCCGAAGCGCTCGAACAGCGTGCGCGCGTAGCGCTCGTAGAACCCGATGAGCGCGCGGTTCGTCCAGCCGCCGTACTGCTCGGCCAGATGAAGCGGCGTCTCGTAGTGCGAGATCGTCACGAGCGGCTCGATGCCGTGCTTCTCGAGCTCATCGAGGAGGCGGTCGTAGAACGCCAGCCCGGCCTCGTTCGGCTCGGTCTCATCGCCCTTCGGGAAGATACGGCTCCACGCTATCGAGAAGCGGTAGACCCCGAAGCCCATCTCGGCGAACAGCGCGATGTCCTCCGCGAAGCGGTGGTAGTGGTCGATGCCGACGAGTTTGAGGTTGTCGGGAGTGGGCTCCGCGCTGCGGGGGCCCGAGATGCCCTTCGGCATCACGTCCTGGACCGAGAGGCCTTTGCCGTCCGCGTCGTACGCGCCCTCGATCTGATTGGCCGCGGTCGCGCCGCCCCAGAGGAAGCCGTCGGGGAAGGGGGTGGTCGTCATGTTCTGTGCCTCCAGGGGATCAGCGGGCGGTGGTCAGGGAGTCGACCGAGAGGGCGCGGAACAGCGCCTCCCCGTGCGAGAGGGGTCCGGATGCCATGTCGGCGACATCGGGGTACAGATCGCCGTTGGTGACGACGATCGGCGTGATGAGGTCGTACCCGGCGGCGGTGATCGCCCCGCCGTCGAACTCGAGGAGCAGATCGCCGGCCGTCACCTCGGCGCCGGACTCCACCTTCAGCGTGAAGTGCTGGCCGCCGAGCGTGACGGTGTCGAGACCGACGTGTATGAGCAGCTCGACGCCGTCGACCCCGCGCAGGCCGATCGCGTGACCGGTGGGGAACGCTGCGACGACGGTGCCGTCGAAGGGCGCGTACACGGCACCCGACGTCGGTCGGATCGCAACGCCCTTCCCGAGCGAGCCGTCGGCGAAGGCGGCATCCGGAACCTCGCTCAGCGCGACGACGGTGCCGTCGACGGGGCTCAGCACCATGGTGTCGGTGGCGGCGGGAGCCGCAGGCGCGGTGTCGTCGACGGGGTCCGTGAAACCGACGACGACCGTGAGGACGAACGGCACGATGATCGCGACGGCGAGACCGATGCCGAGCATGACCATGTTGCCGTTGCCGAGGAGCGCCGGCAGCGCCAGGCCCGAGGGGACGACGAAGGCCTTCGAGAAGACCCCGCCCATCGCGATGAGAGCGCCGCCGAGCGCACCGCCGACGACGCCGAACACGAAGGGGCGCTTCAGCGGCAGGTTGATCCCGTAGATCGCGGGCTCGGTGATGCCGGCGAGGAAGCCCGAGAGAGTGGCGGGGGCGGCGAGCGAGCGGAGGTTCTTGTTGCGCGAGCGCACGAGCACGCCGGCGACGGCGGCCGCCTGCGCGAGGACCGCGGCGAAGACCGGTCCGAGTAGGAAGATCTGTCCGGTGGTCTGGTACTCGAGCTGGAACAGCGGAACGAGGCCCCAGTGCAGACCGAAGATCACGAAGACCTGCCAGAGGCCGCCCATGATCGCACCGCCGAGCCAGGGGAGGGTCTGGAAGACCCAGCCGATGCCGGCCGCGAGGCCGCCGCCGATCAGGCTCGACAGCGGGCCGATCGCGAGGAACACGAGCGGCACGGCGATGGCCACGACGATCATCGGAGTGAGGAATCGCTTGACGGCGCCCGGGAGAACCTTCAACAGGAAGCGCTCGGCGTGGCTCTGCAGCCACACGATCACGATGATCGGGATCACGCTCGAGACGTAGCTGACCATCGTCACCGGGATGCCGAAGAAGGTGATGTCCGGCTGGCCGTTGAGCGCCGTGATGGTCGGGTAGACGAGTGCGCCGGCGATCGCGAAGGAGGTGAACTCCGACGCCTTGAAGTACCGGGCCGCGGTGATCGCGAGGGCCATCGGGAGGAAGTTGATCAGTGCGTCCGAGAGGGCGTTGAGGATGACGTAGGTGGAGCTCGTGGCATCCAGCCATCCGAAGGTGACGGCCGCGGCGACGAACGCCTTCAGCAGACCGGTGCCCGCGAGCGCCCAGAGGATGGGCGTGAAGATCGACGAGATCATCGTGATGAACCGGTTGAAGAGAGTGCCCTTCGCGCCGGTGTCGGTGCCGCCGCCGCCCAGGCTCGTCTGCTCCTGGATCGCGGCGTAGACGTCGGGGACGTCGTTGCCGATCACGACCTGGTACTGACCGCCCGCCTGGGCCGTGGTGATGACGCCGGGCGTGGCCCGGAGGGCCGTGGCATCCGCCTTGCTCTCGTCTTTGAGCACGAACCGCAGCCGCGTCGCGCAGTGAACGAGCGAGGTGATGTTGCTCTCTCCGCCGACGCCGGCCACAACCGCCGTCGCTGTCTTCGCGTGATCCACCATCGGAATCCGCCTGCCTTTCGCCGCTTCGGTGCGGCCTTCTCGGGATGTTCGGGCGACGCTCCGGGGTGTTTCGGACAATAAAAAAGACCCGAATCCGTTCATCGCTCGTCAGCGATGTGGATTCAGGTCTTGCCCGCTCGCGCGGTAACAATCCGGAAATCGTCGGCAGGTTTCGACGCCTGCGACGGTGACTATAGCACGCCGGGTGTCGGGATCGGGACCGTCGTCTCGCGCGGCGCCGCGCGGAATTGCGTGGGGCTCTGGCCGACTTCGCGTCGGAACGTGCGTGCGAACACGGTCGGATCGGGGATGCCGCACCTCACGGCGACATCCGGCACCGGCAGCGCCGTCTCCCGCAGGAGCGTGCGGGCCCGAGCGGTGCGGAGAGTGCGAACGAGCGCGGCGGCGCGCTCGCCGCGCTCGGCGAAGACCTGGTGCACGGTGCGTACCGAGACCCCGTGGAGGTCGGCGATGGCCGGCACGCCGAGGAGCGGGTCGTCGAGGTTCTCGGCGATCGTGCGACGGAAGGACGCGTACAGCGCGTCGTGCGACAGTCCGGCCGCGCGGCGACGGCCCTCCCGTCGCAGCGCGGCGACGAGCAACTCCGTGGCGACGCGGAGCGTGCGGCCCTCGTCCTCGAAGAGGGGAGCGCCGCCGAACTGCGAGCGGACGAGCCTGCTCGCCGTGCGCAGCGCCGCATTCGAGCGGGTCGACATCGCGCGGGCCGAGAGCGCGGACAGTGCGGACACCGGCATCCCGAACCAGTCGGTCGGCACCTGCAGCACGATCAAGTCGGACGGCCCGGGGAAGGCGAGGTCGTAGGGGGATCGGGAGGTACAGGACCCCGTCACCCGGGGCGACCGCGGTCTGCCGTCCGTTCTGCTCGACCAGGTTGCGCCCGCCGTACTGGAAGCTGAAGAGGGCGAGATCGTCGGCCGAGGCCGACCCGGCCGTCGGGTCGCGCAGCACCCGGCACGCGCCGGAACGCACCGACGACATCGCTGCCCGCGCACGGCCCCGGTGATCCAGCTGCGCGGTGAAGGGACCGTCGGCGACGACGCGGAGGGGCACGAACGCGGCGCTCGAGAGGGCCTTCCACTCCGAGACCGACGCCGCCGTTCGCCGCACCATGGGATCATCCTGCTCCTCCACGCACGCGCAGAGAAGCTCTCGCGTGACGATCCTGTTTCGTCTCTCGCCATCTGCAGAAAGTGCACGATCCCGCGCACGATTCGCCTTCGCCGCCGCCCAGGCGGCTCGTACTGTCGGCTCACCTACTACCGAGGAGACCCCATGACCGTTCGCGTCGCCGCCGTCCAAGCCGAGCCGGGCTGGTTCGATCTGCAGGCCACCGTCGACAAGACCATCGGACTCATCGACGAGGCCGCCGCCAACGGGGCGGAGATCGTCGCGTTCCCCGAGACCTGGCTCCCGGGGTACCCGATCTTCCTCTGGGCGTACCCGATCCCCGAGCAGATCCCCGCCATCGCCCGCTATCACGCCGCCTCGCCGACCGTCGACGGTCCCGAGATCACCCGCATCCGCGAGGCCGCCGCCGCCCACGGCATCACGGTGGTGCTGGGGCTGAGCGAGCAGGACCACGGCTCGCTGTACATGGCGCAGCTGATCATCGGACCGACCGGCGACATCCTCCTGCACCGGCGCAAGCTCAAGCCCACGCACGCCGAGCGGACCCTCTTCGGTGAGGGCGACGGCGGCGACCTCGAGGTCATCGAGACCGCGCACGCGCGGCTGGGTGCCCTCAACTGCTGGGAGCACCTGCAGCCCCTCGTGAAGTTCGCGATGTACGCGCAGCACGAGCAGATCCACGTGGCGGGATGGCCCTGCTTCGGGATCTTCGGGGAGCACCCGTCGCTCGGCTGGGAGCCCTCGATGGCGGTGAGCCGCACGTACGCGCTCGAGGGCGGGGCCTTCGTCATCGTCTCGACGCAGATCCTGAGCTCCGAGGGAGCGCAGAACTTCCTCGTGAACGGCGCGCCCTCTCCGATCATCGATCTCGGCGGCGGGTACGCGCGTGTGTACGGTCCCGACGGAGCGCTGCTCACCGAGGCTCTCGACCCGGCGACGGAAGGGCTCGTCTATGCCGACCTCGATCTGCGGGCCATCGACATCGCGAAGAAGTTCGCCGACCCGGTGGGTCACTACAGCCGGCCCGATGTCTTCTCGCTCACCGTCGATCGTTCCGCTCGCACTCCCGCGACCCTGACCGGAGCGGCCGCCGCGGTGAGCGAGGAGCGCGTCCTGCCCCCGATCGTCGTGGGCGACTGAGAGTCAGATCGCCGGGGCGCTCGGCGCACCCGCGGTGTCGGCGCGGCCCATGCTCGTGGCCAGACGCTCGACGTGCACGGTGAGGTACAGCACCTCTTCGTCGGTCAGCGTCGACCCCGTCGCCGCGAGCACGTAGGCCTTGACGCCCTCGGCGATGCCGAAGGCGCGGGGGTAACGGTGCTTGGCGAACTCGAAGAACGACGAGTCGCCGCTCGTGAGCATCGCGCGGTTGACGAGCCGCTGCAGGAGGAACTGCACGTGCAGGATGAATCGCGCATAGTCCGGGCACTCGGTATCGAGCGGGACGCCGAGGCCGGTTTCGACCGTGCGCACGACGTGCTGCACGCGACGGAACAGCAGCGCCGCGGTGCCGTTCGGCACGTCTCGCGTGGCGTTGAGCAGGTGCATCGTGAGGAAGACGCCCTCCTCCGGCGGGAGCTCGCGATCGAGGGATGCCGCGATCGAGGCCGCCATGCGCTCCGCGGCGCGCGATTCGTCGGGGTGGAGGATCCGTAGCTCGGGCATCGAGGTGCCGGGGATGCGGATGCCCTGGTCGAGGCGCTCGACCACGTACGTGATGTGGTCGATGACGGCGAGCGGCAGACGGCGCCCCAGATCGCGCCCGAGGTCGCGCTCAGCCTGGTCGACGGCGTGCAGCACCGCCTCGACGAGCGCGTAGGGCGCGTCGGTGAGCAGCTTCTGCGCGTGAGCGGTGTCGGTGCCCTGCTCGAGGACGAACGTCTTCTCGACCTTCGACGGGTCGACCCTGCCCTCGTGCTTGAGCTGGAATCCGATGCCGCGGCCCATCAGCACGCGCTCGCGACCGTCGGAGTCGATCGCGACGACGACGTTGTTGTTCAGCAGCTTCTGCACGCCGCCGGGCGGGAGCGAGACGTCACCGGCACCGGGCATGGGATGCATCATAGAGCGCGACCTCGCGTCGCGCCGCGAGAGCCTCGGACGGGGGAGGCCGGTCCCGCACGGGCGATCGAGGTATCGGCATCCGGGAATCGTCGTGTAGAGTCGCCGACGGACATGTGACTGGTCATGCAGGCAGGATCCGAACGCAGTGCGAGAGCACCGCCTTCGGGTCCTTTTTTGTTTGCCCGGGCGACCTCGGAGTCGAGGTCGCGACGCGTGTTCTTCGATCCAAGGAAGGACTTCGATGACCACTCAGGACAGCGCCCGCGCGATCCTCGAGCACGTCGGAGGAGCGGCCAACGTGGCCTCGCTCCACCACTGCTCGACCCGCCTCCGCTTCACCCTCGCCGACGACTCGCGTGCTGATGAGGCCGCCTTGAAAGCCACGCCCGGCGTCATCGGCGTGGTGCTGGGCACCCAGACCCAGGTGATCGTGGGCTCGGGCGTGAACGACTACTTCCGCGAGATCGAGAAGCTGCGCTCCGGAGGCGGCGGTCGAGCCGCCGCGCGGATCGACGCCGCGAAGCCGAAGCTGACCGTGAAGCGCGCCGGATCGGTGTTCATGGACTTCGTCGTCGGCGTCTTCACCCCGATCATCCCCGCCGTCGCCGGTGCGGGAATCTTCAAGTCGTTCCTCATCCTCGCCGTCGCCCTCGGCTGGCTGCAGACGACCGACCAGACCTACCAGGTGCTCACCGCGATCCCCGACGCGGTCTTCTTCTTCCTGCCGCTGCTGGTGACCTACACCGCCGCCAAGAAGCTCGACGTGAACATTCCGCTCGCGCTCGGCATCGTCGGCCTCCTGGTGTTCCCGGCCTTCGCCACCCTCCTCACCCAGGAGGGCGGGGTCGCCCTGTTCGGCCTGACGGTGCCCGCGATCGCCTACAACGCGCAGGTCTTCCCGCCGATCCTCGCCGTGCTGCTGCTCGCTGTGGTCGAGCGCTTCGCCCGCCGCATCAGCCCGAGCGTGATCAGCACGTTCCTCGTGCCGCTGATCTGCTTCGTCGTCGTGGCGCCCGCCACGATCTTCCTGCTCGGTCCGCTCGGCTTCTTCCTCGGCACCCTGCTGACCGGCGCGATGCTCTGGCTCTACGGCACGCTCGGCTGGATCGCCGTCGCGCTGATGGCCGCGGCCCTCCCCTTCATCGTCTCGGTCGGCATGCACAAGGCGTTCATCCCGCCGACGGTGGCCACGATGGCCTCCGCGGGCAAGGAGAGCTTCTACCTCGTCGCCTCGCTCGCCCACAACCTCGCAGAGGCGGGCTCGAGCCTCGCCATCGCCGTGCGCACCAAGAACAAGACGCTGCGCGGCACCGCGATCTCGTCGGGTATCTCGGCCTTCTTCGGAATCACCGAGCCGGCGCTGTACGGCGTGACGCTGCAGAACCGTCGCGCGATCATCTCGGTCGTCATCGGCGCGTTCGTGGGTGGTTCGTACCTCGGCATCGCGGCGATCTCCGCCTTCGCGCTCGTCAGCCCCGGAGCGGCATCGATCTCGATGTTCATCGACATGGCCAACCCGTGGAACCTGCTGCACGCCGTGATCGGCGCGCTCGTGGCCATGGCCGTGTCCTTCGTGGTCTCGCTCGTCATCTGGAAGGACTCCGACTCGGCCACCGTGCGTCTGCTCGAGCAGCAGGCGGGCGCGTCCACCTCCGTCGCGACAGGCGCCGCCGCCGGCATCGTCGCTCCCATGACCGGTGAGGTCATCGCCCTCGAGAAGGTCGACGACCCGGTGTTCTCGGGCGGCATCCTCGGGCCCGGCGTCGCGATCCGCCCCACCGAGGGGGAGGTGCGCGCACCGATCACCGGCACCGTGTCGAGCCTGCTGCCCTCGCGTCACGCTCTCGGCATCCTGGGCGATGACGGCCTCGAGGTGCTCGTGCACGTGGGTCTCGACACCGTGCGCCTCGAGGGGGCGCCCTTCACCGCGCACGTCGCCCAGGGCGACCGCGTCGAAGCCGGCCAGCACGTGCTGACCGCCGACCTGGCGGCGATCGAGGCGGCCGGACTCGACATCACGACGCCCGTCGTCGTGCTCAACGGCGACGCCTACGACGTCGCCTCCCTCGTCACCGGACGCGTCGCCGCGGGCGCCGCTCTGCTGTCGACCGATGCGAAGGAGACCGCGAATGGGATTGCCTGACGGATTCCTCTGGGGCGGTGCGCTCGCCGCCAACCAGGCCGAGGGCGCGTGGAACGAAGGGGGCCGCGGCCCCGCGGTGTCCGACGTGTCGAAATACCGGCCGAACGTCGACCCGCGCGAGTACGCGGTGCACCACCAGCACACGCTCGACAGCATCGCCGCGGCCATGGCCGACGACGACATCGCGTACTACCCGAAGCGGCGCGGCATCGACTTCTACCACCGCTACCGCGAAGACCTCGCGCTGTTCGCCGAGATGGGCTTCTCGGTGCTGCGGGTCTCGATCGCCTGGTCGCGGTTGTACCCGACCGGTGAGGAGCTCGAGCCGAACGAAGAGGGAATCGCGTTCTACCTCGACCTCTTCACCGAGATGCGCCGTCTCGGCATTCGTCCGCTGGTGACGCTGTCGCACTACGACCCGCCGCTCGCTCTGGCGCTGAAGAACAACGCGTGGGTCGATCGCGGCACCATCGCGCTGTTCGAGCGCTTCTCGCGCACGTGCTTCGAGCGCTTCGGGCACCTGGTCGATCTGTGGCTGTCGTTCAACGAGATCGACGGCATCATCCGCCACCCCTTCACCTCGGGCGGCATCATCGACGAGACCGTCGAAGGCTCCCTCGAGCAGGCCTGCTACACGGCGCTGCACCACCAGTTCGTGGCATCCGCGTCGGTGACGAAGATGCTGCACGAGATGTGGCCCGAGTCCGAGATGGGGTGCATGTTGACGATGCTCACCACGTACCCCAACACCTGCCACCCCGACGACGTCGCAGCGACCCAGGCCAAGGAGCGACTTCTCTACCTGTGCACCGACGTGCAGGCCGGCGGCGCGTACCCGCGCTTGGCGGTGAAGGCGCTCGAAGCCCGGGGGATCGGCATCCCGTTCGAAGAGGGCGACGTCGAACTCCTGCGCGCTCATCCGGTCGACTACATCTCGTTCTCGTACTACATGACCCTCACCGAATCTGTGCGACCGGATGCCGAGCGGACCCCCGGCAACACGGTGCTCGGCGTCAAGAACCCGTTCCTCCCCTCGAGCGAATGGGGCTGGCAGATCGACCCGGTGGGGCTGCGCATCTCGCTCATCGACCTCTACGACCGCTACGGCAAGCCGCTGTTCATCGTGGAGAACGGCCTGGGCATGCGGGACGAGCTCACGGACGACGGCCGCATCCACGACCCGTACCGCATCGATTACTTCCGCTCGCACTTCGCGGAGATGATCCGCGCGGTCGACGAGGGCGTGGAGTTGCGCGGCTACACGAGCTGGGCGCCGATCGACATCATCAGCGCTTCGTCGTCGCAGATCTCGAAGAGGTACGGTTTCATCCACGTCGACCAGGACGACCTCGGAAACGGCACCGGCGAACGACGACGGAAGGATTCGTTCTTCTGGTATCAGAAGGTCATCGCCTCGAACGGGGCCGACCTGGCGTGAGGACGGCACTCGCTGCGCGTCCGCCGGGGTCGACGGAGACACCCATGCAGATCATCAAGAAGGTGCTGAACTCCAGCGTCGTGCTCGTCGAGGACGAACGGGGCGTGGAGCGCGTGCTGCTGGGCAAGGGGATCGGTTTCGCCGCGCGCCCGGGCGACACCGTCGCGCCCGAATCGACCGATCGGGTGTTCGTCGCGCTCGACGATGCGGATCAGCGCAACCTCGTGGAGTTGCTGGCCCAGATCCCCGCGGGCTTCGTCGAGCTCACGAGGGCGATCGTGATGGATGCCGAGGAGGCGGGCATCCAACTCGACGCGCACATCTACCTCACGCTCACCGATCACCTGCACTTCGCGGTGGAGCGTCAACGGCGGGGCCTGCAGGTCACCAACCGCCTGGCGTGGGAGGTGCGCACCGTCTACCCCCGCGAGTACGAGGTGGGACTTCGTGCCCTCGGGCTCCTCCGCGACCGCACGGGGGTGTCGCTTCCCGACGAGGAGGCCGCCAACATCGCCTTCCACCTCGTCAACTCCGAGGTGGGACGACCGGCGGTCGACTCGATGCGGGTGGTCGGGCTCGTCTCCGACATCACCACGATCGTGACGCATTCCGGGGGAGTGACCCTGGATGCCGATGACCTCCATACCCGTCGGTTCCTCACTCACCTGCAGTTCTTCGCCGAGAGGCTCTTCAGCGACCGCCTCGCCGCACAGGACGAGGACCTGCTGTTCGCCACGATGACGACCAAGCACCCGCGCGCCGTGGCGACGGCCGAACGCATCCGCGCCTTCGTCCGGAAAGAACACGAGGTGACCATCTCCGACGAGGAGGTCGGCTACCTCGCCCTGCACATCGCTCGAGCTCAGTCGAGCTGAGCACCCGGGCTCCGCGCCCCCCTCGCGTGAGTCGCCGGAAACTGTCGCTTCGAGAGGCGAGGAAGCGACAGAAGTCGGCGACTCACGCGCGGGGCGTCGGCGAGCCGCGCGCGGGGCGCGAGGTGCGCAGACGCGCCCAGCCGCGACGCAGGCGCGCCCCGGTACCCTGGAGACCATGACCGATCAGCCCCCCGTGCGCTCCACCACGCCCCGGCAGGCGCGCCCCGCGGGGGCGCCGGCCGACACCGCCGTCCGCCAGGTGCGGCCCAAGACCGAGGGGTGGCAGCAGGCGAAGGACGACACCGGTCGTCCGCTCCTGCAGTTCGCCAGCCCCAAACGCGGCAAGCCCCCCGTGCACCTCGCCGACCTGACCGCCGACGAGCGCGTCGCCAAGGTGAAGGAGCTCGGCCTCCCCGGGTTCCGCGCGAAGCAGCTCGAGAAGCACTACTTCACGCACTACACCTCGGATGCCGCGGACATGACCGACCTGCCGGCATCCGGTCGAGAAGAACTCGTCGCGGGGATGCTGCCCCCGCTGCTCACCGAGGTGCGCCGGCTCGAGACCGACCGCGGCGACACCATCAAGTTCCTCTGGAAGCTGCACGACGGCGCCCTCGTCGAGTCGGTGCTCATGCGCTACCCCGGCCGCATCACGCTGTGCGTGTCGAGCCAGGCCGGGTGCGGGATGAACTGCCCGTTCTGCGCCACCGGCCAGGCGGGGCTCACGCGCAACATGTCGGCCGCCGAGATCGTCGAGCAGATCGTGCGCGCCAACGCGCTCATCGCCGCCGGTGGTCTGGGCGGCAAGAAGCGCGACGACCACTCGCTCGACCGCGTCTCGAACATCGTGTTCATGGGCATGGGTGAGCCGCTGGCGAACTACGCCCGCGTCATGCAGGCGGTGCGCGTGATGGTCGACAAGGAGCACGGCCTCGGGATGAGCGCGCGCGGCATCACCGTATCGACGGTCGGCCTCGTTCCCGCGATCAAGAAGCTCGCCGACGAGGACATCCCGGTGACCTTCGCCCTCTCGCTGCACGCGCCCGACGACGGCCTGCGCGACGAGCTGATTCCGGTGAACTCCCGCTGGAAGGTCGACGAGGCGCTGGATGCCGCCCGCGCCTACTTCGACAAGACCGGACGCCGCGTCTCGATCGAATACGCCCTGATCAAAGACATGAACGACCACGCGTGGCGCGCCGACCTGCTGGCCGACAAGCTCAATGCCCGCGGTCGCGGCTGGGTGCACGTGAACCCCATCCCGCTGAACCCGACCCCCGGCTCGATCTGGACGGCCTCCGAGGTTCCGGTGCAGAACGAGTTCGTGCGCCGTCTCAACGATGCGGGCATCCCGACAACCCTGCGCGACACCCGCGGCAAAGAGATCGACGGGGCGTGCGGTCAGCTCGTGGCGACCGAAGAAGACGAGGCGGCCGCCGAGGCGACTCCCGTCGGCTGACACCTTCTGCGCGAGCGCCCCCGGCCGAGAGGCCGGGGGCGCTTCCGTTCACGCTGGCGACTGCGGAACCGCCCGCTTGCGTCCGAGGCCGCGGTCAGGCGGCGACGGCCGTCACGACGAGGTTGTCGACGTAATGGCCGCTGGCCGGATCCCACGCACCGGCGCACGTGACCAGCCGCAGCTGCGGCGTCGGCGTCGGCGCGTAGACCGATTCGGTGGGGAAGCTGTTCTTCTCGACGGTCTGCAGCCCGGTCACCACGAAGTCCGCCGTCGACCCGTCGGCGCGGCGGACCGACACCGTGTCGCCGGGTGTCAGTCGCGGCAGGTCGTAGAAAACGGCCGGTCCGGCGGGTGAATCGACGTGTCCCGCGATGACAGCGGGACCGACCTCTCCGGGCAGGACCCCCTTCTCGTACCAGCCGACTGCGTCGTAGTCCCGGGGCGACTGGATCCACCCGTCGGCCCCGCGGTCGAGCCCGACGAGGTCGGAGTCCACCCCGATCGCCGGGATCGAGATGTGCACGGGCGGGGCCGTGTTGGTTGCCGCGGGGGCCACCGGATTCTGGAAGCCGCTCGCCGCGCCGACGCCCGGCGCCGTCGTCGCCCCGCCGCCCGCCGCACCGGGCGCGTCCGCCGCGGCCGGGTCACCCGCGAGCGCGGGGCAGCCGTCGAGCACATCGTCGGTGAGCATCGCCGTGGCGAGCGCCGTCCAGGCCGCACCGTAATACGTGGGGGTGGATGCCGCGGTGTCGGCCATGCGCTGCAGATCGGCTCGCGCCTCGTCGTCGCGCCCGCTCGCGGCGAGCGCGGCCGCCCGTGCGGCGTACGCGACCGGATGCCGATCCGACGTGAGGGCACCCGCTCCCGCGTCGAGCTCGGCGGGCAGCTCGTCCCTGCCGGGGAGCGCCGCGGCCACGCGCGCCGCGAGGGCGCGGTCGCCGTCACGGCACGACTCGGCGAACCGGAGGGTCGTGCGCGCGGCGTCATAGCCGTAGGCCGGTTCGCCCCCGCCGCCCGCGGAGCCCGCGAGTGCGACGGTGCCGTCGTCGGCGACCGTGGCCCAGTTGGTCGGGAGGGTGTTGGCATCCATCAACGCGCTCGTCACCGCTGCGCTGCCCGCGGCCAGTTCCTCCCACCGGGGGTCGCCCGACGCGCGCGAGAGCACGTCGAACGCAGCCGGCGACGCGTACGAGGGGTTGTAGGCGTGGGGGGATGCCGTCGCCCACGGTCCCGGCAACAGGATGCGCCCCAGCGCGGTCTCGGTCGTCATCTCGTCGAGGACGGCCGCGCCCAGGGAGACGCCCTGCTCGCGGAGGTCGTCGCGGTCGAAGGCGTCGCCCGCGAGCACCAGGGCGCGCGCCGCGTCGAGGTCGGCGTCCGAGGCGGGTTGCTCGTCGACGACGGCGCCGTCCTTCCACTGCCACGCCAGCAGACCGTCGTCGCGCTGCAGGTGGGTGGTCGTCCACTCCCAGATGCTGTCGAAGCGCGAGGGGTCGTCGGCGGCGACGGCGAGGAGCAGGCCGTACGCCTGCCCCTCGCTGACGGTGTCGCCGCCCTGGTCGGTGCGCACCACACGACCGGCGTCGACGTAGGTGTCGAGGAAAGCCTCGGCCGTCGCGGTCGTGCGGTCAGCGGTGTCGGGTTCGGGCTCGGTCGCGGTGCTGCACGCCGCCATCGTCAGAGCGACGACGGTTGCGACCGCGCCGACCGTCGACGCTCGACGGGCGAACGTCACGCGCCCGCCTCACCCCGGCGGTGTCGGCGCACCGCGATCAGCGCGACGGCGCCCAGCGCCACCGCCGCCGCACCGGCTCCCGCCGCAGCGGCACCCGAGGGCGCGGTCGTCGCGGCGGCGGTTCCGCCGCCACCGGTGTGAATGCCGCCGACCGGCATGTCGGCGAGGGTCGCCGAGTCGGTGATGGTCTGCGCCGTCAGCGCGCCCTGGGCGTCATCGAGCACGAACAGGGTCGAGACCGACCCCGCCGGCAGGTTCACGGCCGAGGTCGCGGACGCGTCCGCCCCCGTCAGCTCGAGGTTCCACGATCCGGCCGGCACCGCGGCGTAGTCGGTCGCCGACCCCGCGGGCACGTCGCGCGCGATCGGGCGCCCCTGGGCGGTGGCGACGTCCACCGTCGGCTCCACCGTCGAGGCCTGCACGACGCGCACGCGCGCCTGTCCGGCGGCGGGGGCCGAGAGGTCGTCCTCGAAGATCGTGGTCTTCAGGTCGGCGTTGCGGCCGTAGGCCGCGACCGTTAGGGGCTCGCCCTCGGCGATGTCGATCGACTGCTGCACGACCGGCTGCGTGCCGTCGGCGGCATCCGCCGGCACCATCGACACCACGTACGTGCCGTCGGCGAGGGGGATGTAGGGGCTCACGGCGCCGTAGGCGACGTCGTCGAGCTCGTACACGACGGCCCCACCGGCGAGCGCCGTCAGCTGGATGTCGACCGACTTGGTGTCGGGGGAGAGGTGGGCGACGCGCGCCCACCCGCCGGGCGCGGTGGGGGCCGCGGAGGCGGCGGGGGCGGTGGCGACGCCGATCCCGGCGGTGAGCAGGGCGGCGGCGCCGATCGCGGCGAGCCGCGCGGGACGAAGGGAGGGAGTGGCACGGAACATGGCGGTCCTTTCGTTGGGGGGAGGAGAGGATCAGGAGGTGGGACGGGGGAGCAGATCGACCGGCTCGTCGGGGGAGAACGTGATGACCACGCCGGCGTCGCCGCGTTCGACCGAGACCGGACGGAGGGGGCCGGTCAGCGACTCGTAGAACCGCAGCAGGGCGTCGGCTCCGGCGGCATCCCCCCGGGCGTCCTGACCCGCGAACGAGCTCACGGTGAGCTGGCGGTTCACGCCCGAGGGGTCGCCCTCCAGCTGCGCGATGTCGGCCACGTCGATCCGGCCCTGCGACGACAGCTGGCCGAGGGTCAGCAGGATGCGGCCGTCGACGACGCCCGAGGTGAGCAGGTCCTGCTCCTCGCCGGGGACGCCGACGTCGGGGTTCTGCAGCACCTGCTGCCCGGCGACCGATCGTGCGGCGTACAGGTCGTCGTCGGCGGCCTGCGCGAGCGCCGCCTGGGCGGTGTCGACCAGACGCACGTCGACCTTCTGCGCACCCTCTCCGAACGACGCCACCACGGCGCTGTTCTCGATCGCCTGACGCACGGTCGGGAACTCGGTCGGGAAGGTGCGCATCGAGTCGGTCGTGATGACGTAGTCGTAGTCGCGCCACCCGTCGGGGGCGAGCTGCTGCACGTCGGTGTCGGTGTCGGCCTTGTAGTACCAGACGACGTTCTCGCGCTCGAAGCCCGCGCGCACCAGGTCGACCCACATCGCGTCGTCCACGAGCATGCGGGAGTCGGCGGGGGCGTTCTGCGTCATCCACGTCTCGGCATCGCGCAGCGGACGGTCGAGATCGGCGAGCAGGAACCCGCGCAGCTGCGCTGCCCACAGGGGACCCGCGGCCAGCACTGCGACGATGAGCCCGACGGCGGTGGCGACTCCGCCGAGGCGCCGCAGGGCGCCGTGAGAGCGCAGGGCCTCGACGGCCACCTGACCCATTCCGGCGACGACCACGGCCGCGAACGGCAGGAGCATGATCACGTACGGCACGGGCAGGTAGCCCCCGCGGAACATGAACGCCGTCAGCGCCAGCAGAGCGATCGCCCACGGGCGCAGGCGACGCACGAACAGGGCCGCGACGGCGGCCGCGAGAGCCGTGACGATGAGGACGGCGTCGAGCTGCCACCACAGTCCGACGGTGCGCGACATGAGGCTCTCGGGGTCGAACAGCGATCCGGATCCCTCGCGCGAGGCGAGCTGGAACGCCAGTCCGTCCCAGAGGCTCACACGCCCGGGGGCGGGCGCGACCTCGCCCTTGACCAGGGCGAAGGCGACGTAGGCGAGACCGATGAGTCCCAGCACGGCCGAGGCGACCGACAGGGTGTACCGGCGCGTGGTGCGGTCGGCGCCGCGCCACATGAACCACGCCACCAGCGGCAGCGCGAGCAGATACGTCTCTTTCGTGAGGACGGCGATGCCGAACGCGGCCGCGGCGCCGATATAGCCGGCGAGTTGGGCGCGCCGGCTCATCGCCAGCAGCAGGGCGGCGAGCAACCACGCGGTGGCGAGGTTGTCGAGGTACACCTGGCGGTGGAACTGCACCGCCAGCGGCGACAGCAGGAACAGCGCGACCGCGGCGGACGCGGTGAACCGGGCGAAGCCGATGCGGCGCACGACGAACCACAGCAGGACGGCGGCCGCGGCGGTCGCGGCGAGTATCGCCTCGCGGGCGGCGATGACGGCGACGTCGTAGCGGTTCCAGCCGTCGGTCAGACCGACCCAGGCCGCGATCTGCATCCATCCCAGGGGCGGGTGGTCGTACCAGTACGTGTAGTGCGTGAGCTCGCCGAGGTTGCCGATGCTCCACGCCTGTGCGGTATAGGTGCCCTCGTCGTCGATGCGCTGCGGGGAGCCGCCCAGGTTCAGCGCGTTGACCACCAGGCCGAGGACGAGGGGAGGAAGCAGCCACAGCGCGTCGCCGAGCCGGGCGCGCCAGGGCGAGACCCGGCGGCGCAGCCTCACCGAGGCGCGGTCGGAGGGGATGGTCCCGGTGGGGACGCGGTCGATCGTCGAGGTCATCGCGTCACCTCCGAGCCGGCGCCGACCAGGTCGGGCGCGGTCGACGGGGTCGCGGCGTCGCGGTGGGCGCCGGTGTGCTCCGTCTTCTCCCAGCTACCGTCACCGCGTAGCTGACGCACGACGCTGCGCACGGCGGCGGCGGCGAGGAACACCTGGTAGGGCACGAGTCCCAGCACGAGGCGGACGTAGTCGCGCACGCGCACCTTCTTGCCGTAGACGCGTCCGAACTCGGTCAGTCCCGCCGCCTCGGCGACGAGGGTGATGATCGTGGGCACCAGCGGAAGGAAGGTCAGCAGCGCCACCGGGGTCGGCACCTTCACGAGAAGGATGAACACGAGCGAGATGGGGATCAGCAGCCCTGTCGCCGCCTGCAGGAACGGCATGTTCAGCAGGTAGCGGGCGTACATGCGCTGGCGCAGCGTCGGCAGCGCCTTCCACTCGCCCTTGCCGAGCACCTGCAGGAAGCCCTGGTTCCAGCGCGTGCGCTGCTTGTACAGCGACGTCAGGGTCGGCGGGGTCTCCTCGCGCGTGACGTACTCGGGGTTGTAGGCGACGACGACCTTCGCGCCGTCGCTCGACAGGCGCACGCCGAGCTCGCAGTCCTCGGCGAGGCACTGGTCGTCCCACCCCTTCGACCACGCGAGGCGGTCGCGGGTGACGAACACGGTGTTGCCGCCGAGGGGGATGAACTTGGAGCGGGCGTGGAAGTGCAGGCGCGAGCGGAACCAGAAGTAGTACTCCAGGACGTTGCGCAGCGACCACCAGCTGGTCTCGAAATTCATCAGCTGCACGCCGCCCTGCACGACGTCGGCGCCGGTCTCCTGGAACTTCGAGTCCACGACGGTCAGCAGGCCGGGGTGCACCTCGTCCTCGGCGTCGAAGACGCCGACGATGTCACCGGTCGCGATCTGCAGCGCACGGTTGAGCGCCTTGGGCTTGTTCTTGGGGACGCTGTCGTCCACGACGACCTTGATGAGATCGGGATGCCGTGCGGCGGCCTGCCGCACCACCAGCTCGGTGCCGGGATCGTCATGGCCGACGATGGCGATGATCTCGAAATCGGGGTGGTCCTGCTGCGCGAGGCGGTCGAGTGTCTGCCCCATCACCTCTTCCTCGTGCCGCCCGGGCACGAGCAGCGTGAACCGGTGCCGCGCGGGACGCGGCGAAGAGCTGAACTGCGTGGCGCGCAGATCATCGGCGGAACGCCAAGCGTGGAGCATCCACCACAGCGTCGTCGTCGCGACGACGGTCAGGGCGAGAGCCAGGACGATGACGCCGCTGTAGCCGAGCCACTCGCCGATCGACCAGTCGGGCAGGAAGCCGCCCGACACGGTCGTTCCGGGCTGGGCCGGGAGCGGGACGTCGGTGGTCCCCGTCGACCCCTGCCCGGGGGCAGGAGCGACGGGGGTGAGGAGCGGTTCGGGCGTGGGGCCGGGTGCGGCCTCGGTCAGCGGGGGAACGTGCGGGAACGACAAAATCAACCTCCAGCGTCCACGTGGACGGTTCGAGGGCGGTAAGGGGGACGTGCGGCGACCGGGGGCGAATCTCCCCGCACGGGTGGTCATCCGGGACGGCAGGGGAGGATGGTTTGGACGGGTCAGGGTTCTCCCAGGTGCCTTTGCGGCCTTTCCCATCCGCTTTCGACGAGCACGCGAGGGCGCAGCCGGTCCCGCGACCGCCAGACTGAGCACATGAGCGATCACGTCGTGCGGGTCGAGAATCTGCGCAAGACCTACCGCGGGGGCGTCGAGGCGCTGCGCGGGGTGAGCTTCGACATCCGCCGCGGGGAAACCTTCGCCCTCCTCGGTCCCAACGGCGCGGGCAAGAGCACCGTGATCGAGATCCTCGAGGGCTACCGCGACCGTACGAGCGGCGAGGTGCGCGTGCTCGGCGTCGACCCGCATCGCGGCGGCCTCGACTGGAAGGCGCGGCTCGGCATCGTGCTGCAGAACACCGGCGAAGCGCCCACGGCGAGCGTGCGCGAGCTGCTGGCGCACTTCGCCTCGTTCTACCCGCGCCCGCGCAACGTCGACGACGTCATCGCGGCGGTCGGGCTGACCGACAAGGCGAAGGTCTCGGTGCGCAAGCTCTCCGGCGGGCAGCGTCGGCGCGTCGACGTCGCGCTCGGCATCGTCGGTCGGCCGGAGCTGCTGTTCCTCGACGAGCCGACCACGGGTTTCGACCCGGAGGTGCGGCGGCAGTTCTGGGATCTCATCCGCGACCTGCAGCGCGAGGGCACCACGATCCTGCTGACCACCCACTACCTCGACGAGGCAGCCGAGCTCGCGGAGCGCGCAGCGATCATCGTTGGCGGAGAAATGGCATCCGTCGGTCCTATCGACGAACTCGGCGGACCCGATGCCCGCGTGCCGCTCGTGCGGTGGCGCGAGGGCGGCGAGGTGCGCGAGCAGCGCACGCAGGATCCCGGAGCGGTGGTCGCTCAGCTCTACGCCCGTCTCGGCGAACCCGAGCGGCTCGAGGTGGTGCGCCCTAGCCTCGAAGACGTGTACCTCTCGTTCCTCGGCGACGAGGCACGGCGCACGACCGCGGCGGGAGGTCTCTCATGAGCCGCGTGCTGCGGCTGGGGGCCGCGCGGATCGCGTTCGAGGTGCGCTCGTACTTCCGTCAGGGCGACTCGGTGTTCTTCACGTTCCTGTTTCCCGTGATGATCCTGCTGATCTTCGCCGTCGCCTTCGACGCCCAGACCTTCGGCCCTCCGGGCGATGAAGTGGATGCCGCACAGTTCTACCTTCCCGCGATGCTCGCCGCCGGCGTGCTGCTGTCGGGGCTGCAGAACATGTCGATCGACATCGCGATGGAACGCAGCGACGGCACCCTCAAGCGACTGGGCGGCACCCCGCTCAGCCCGGTGTCGTACTTCATCGGCAAGCTCGGGCAGGTGCTCGTCACGGGCCTGCTGCAGTCGGTGCTGCTCATCGCTGTGGCGGCGGTGTTCTTCGGCGTCCCCCTGCCCACAGACCCGGAGCGCTGGCTGACCTTCGCGTGGGTGTTCCTGCTCGGAGTCACCACGTGCGCGATCCTCGGCATCGGCCTGTCGGCCCTGCCCCGCACCGGCCGCAGCGCCACCGGCGTCGTCATCCCGATCGTGCTGCTGCTGCAGTTCATCTCGGGCGTCTACATCAACTTCGCCGCCCTGCCGGAGTGGCTGCAGAACGTCGCGAGCGTCTTCCCGCTGAAGTGGCTCGCGCAGGGCTTCCGCTCGGTGTTCCTGCCGGAGGGCTTCGCCGCGGGGGAGCCCTCCGGCTCGTGGGATCACCCGCTGATCCTGCTCGTGACGGGGCTGTGGCTGGTGCTGGGGCTCGCGCTCGTGCGGCTGACGTTCCGGTGGATCCGCAAGGACGCGTGAGGCGCCGCGCACACTCCCCGGTCGATAAACGCTCTCTGTGTCCAGAAACGCTCTCCCTCCGCGTTTCTCGCGACGGATCGCGTTTATCGGGGGAGGGGGCGGATGCCGCGGCCCCGATGTCGGAGGCCGGGTCTAGCGTGGAGGAATGGTCGCTTATCGCTATCTCGGCAACAGTGGATTCAAGATCTCGGAGATCACCCTCGGCAACTGGGTGACCCACGGTTCGCAGGTCGGTGACGACGCGGCGATCGCCACGGTGCACGCCGCGCTCGACGCGGGCATCACGACGTTCGACACCGCCGACACCTACGCCAATACGGCCGCCGAAACCGTCCTCGGCAAAGCCCTCGAGGGGCAGCGCCGCGAGTCGCTCGAGATCTTCACGAAGGTCTACTTCCCGACCGGTCCGAAGGGGCCGAACGACACCGGACTCAGCCGCAAGCACATCATGGACTCCATCAACGGGTCACTCACGCGCCTCGGCACCGACTACGTCGACCTCTACCAGGCGCACCGATTCGACTACGAGACTCCGCTCGAAGAGACGTTCCAGGCCTTCGCCGACATCGTGCGTCAGGGCAAGGCGCTCTACATCGGTGTCTCGGAATGGACAGCCGAGCAGTTGCGCGACGGGCACGCACTCGCCAAGCAGCTCGGCATCCAGCTCATCTCGAACCAGCCGCAGTACTCCATGCTGTGGCGCGTGATCGAGGGCAAGGTCGTGCCCACCAGCGAAGAGCTCGGAATCTCGCAGATCGTCTGGTCGCCGATGGCCCAGGGCGTGCTGAGTGGCAAGTACCTGCCCGGTCAGCCCGTGCCCGAGGGCTCGCGCGCCACCGACGAGAAGAGCGGCGCCACCTTCATCAAGCGCTTCTTGAACGACGACACCCTCGAGGCCGTTCAGCGCCTCACGCCCATCGCCGACGAAGCCGGGCTCTCGATGCCGCAGCTCGCGATCGCGTGGGTGCTGCAGAACCCGAACATCGCGGCAGCCCTGGTGGGCGCATCGCGGCCCGAGCAGCTCGCCGACACCGTCAAGGCGTCGGGCGTGACCCTGGATGCCGACACGCTGACGGCCATCGACGAGGCGCTCGGCGACGCCGTGTTCTCCGACCCCGAGAACACCTACGAGGTGTCGCCGAAGCAGCGCGTGGCCTGACGCGCGCGTGCGGGTCGGGCGGTGGCGCCCGGCCCGCGGCAGTCGGCCCGGGGAGGTCGGCCCGGGGAGGTCGGCCGGGGCGCGGCAGTCGGCCCGGGGGGGTCGGCCGGGGCGCGGCGGCTGATCTCGCGCCCGTATGGGGCGCTCGGCTGCGCCTCAGGCGCCGCTCAGGAGAGAGCAGGGTGGGCGTCGTACTCTGAGCGAATGTCCTTTTCCGCTCACCGGCCGGGCCGCTTCGGCTCCGATGGCCGCATCGAGTTCACGACGGACGAGGAACGCGAGCAGTATCTCGACGACATCCTCGCCGCGCAGAACGCGGCCAAGCGACCCTCCGACGCGCAGGAGCACACCTCCGAGCCGTGGGGCGCCCCGCCCGCTGACGACGAACCGCTCGACCCCTTCATCGCCGACTCGCGCGACGCCGACCCGCGCGACGCCGACCCGCGCGACGCCGACCCCACCGCCGCTCACGACACCGTCGTGATCGACCGCGCCGAGCGCTCGCGCGCCGACGATGAGACCGCGGTGGTCCCCGACGAGGCGCCCGAGCCCGCGGCATCCGCCCCCGTATCCGTCGAGCCGCGCCAGCCCCGCCTGCGTCGACACGACCCGCGTCGCCCGCGCCTGTCGCTGATCCGCCGGATGGCGGTGCTCGGCGGTGCCGACAACGACGTCCTCGACGAGGTGCCCGAAGAGGTGCCGCGCTTCGTGCAGATGTTCCTCGTGCTCGCCGGAACCGCGCTGGTGTCGTCGCTGTCGATGATGTTCGCGCTGCTGACGGGCGTGCGCGTGAGCCTGTGGCTGGCGATTCCCCTCGCCATCGTGTGGGGCCTGATCATCTTCAACCTCGACCGCTTCCTCACCTCGACGATGCGTTCGACCAAGAACGTCTTCCGCCTGCTCGGCCTGGCCATGCCCCGCGTGATCATGGCGGCACTGATCGGCATCGTCGTGGCCGAACCGCTCGTGCTGCAGGTGTTCCAGAACGACATCGTGCGCGAAGTGAACTCCACCAACGTCACACAGGCCCTCACCGACCAGGATGCCGTGACCAACGGCCCCGAGAAGCAAGCGCTCGACGCCGCCAGCGCGCAGGTCTCGGCGCTCGAGAACCAGGCCGCGACCGGCATCGTCACCGGCACCTCGTCGACCTCGGCCGAGTCCGCCGCGGCTCAGCAGAGCGTCGACCAGCTCACGCAGCAGCTCGCCGCCCAGCAGACCGTGATCGACCAGGCCCGCGCGGTCTACCAGTGCGAACTGACCGGTCAGGGCGCGGGAACCGTGCCCGGGTGCACGGGCGTGGCCGGAAACGGCGCGAGCTCCGATGCCGCCCAGGCGCAGCTGCAGCAGGCGCAGTCCGCGTACGACGCGCTGTCGACGCAGCTCTCGCAGGCGCAGTCGACCCTCGCCACCGCGAACTCCGCCGGTGCCGAGGCCGCCGCCTCGTCGGCCGACGCCAACAAACAGCAGGCCGAGGACCAGTTGCCCGCCGCGCGAGCGCAGTACGAGTCGGCGCTCGCCGCGTACAACGCGAGGGCGTCGTCCGTCGCGGACGGCAACGCGGGAGCGGTGGGGCTGCTCAGTCAGATCACGGCCCTCGAGCGCCTGTCGGATCGCGAACCGACGCTGCGCTGGGCGCACTACCTCATCGCCGCGCTGTTCTTCATGATCGAGCTGCTGCCCGTGCTCGTGAAGGTGCTCACCGGATTCGGCGGCCCCTCGCTCTACGAGAAGGCCGAGAAGATGCGCGGTCAGATCGCCCTCGACCGCGTTTCGGCGCGCACGTTCCGCAAGCGCGCCGACATCATCGCCGACGAGGCCAACCGCGTGCCGGCCACCGTCAGCTGATGGTCGTCTGGAGCGCGGGCCTGCTGCTGTACCGGCTGACGCCGGAGCCGCAGGTGTTCATTGCGCACATGGGCGGGCCGTTCTGGGCGAAGAAGGACGCCGGCGCCTGGTCGATCCCGAAAGGCGAGTTCGACCCCGCGTCCGAGGGAGCTCTGGATGCCGCCCGCCGCGAGTTCCGCGAAGAGCTCGGCGTCGAGCCACCCGAGGTCGAGTGGGCCGAGCTCGGCACGTTCGCGTACGCCAGCGGCAAGAAGGTGGTCGTCTTCGTGGGCGACGGCGCCGGGTTCACGGCATCCGGCTTCACCTTCGGCACCTTCGAGATGGCGTGGCCGCCCCGCTCGGGGAAGACGGCGACGTTCCCCGAGGTCGACCGCGCCGAGTGGATGAGCCTGGATGCCGCCCGCGACGCGCTCGTGAAGGGGCAGCGCCCCGCGATCGATGCGCTGGCGGAGATGCTCGGCTCCTGACGCGCCCCGGGCGAAACTCCGGAGAAACGGCGACGGCCCCGACGCCGGCCCGCCGGATTGCGGGGGCCCCGGGCCGGTCGCGTGAGAGTTTCCGGAATTCTGCACGCGCGGTCTGATCGGGCCCGCGGAGAGAGGCCGCGGCAGTTCGCGTGCAGAACGCAGGAGAAACGGCGACGGCCCCGACGCCGACCCGCGTGATTGCGGGGGCGCCGGGGCCGTCGCCGTGCGGATCTCCGGAGTTCTGTACGCGAAGCGCGGCGGACACCGGCCCGCGGCGCCGCGCGAAGGCGGTACCGCGAGCCCGAGGCCTCACGGGCGCAGCAGGATCTTGCCGACGCGGGGCGCGTCGCTCGCGGAGACGGCCTCGACGATGTCGTCGAGACCGAAGGTGGCCGCGACCGGGAGCGTCAGGGTGCCGTCGGCGAGGTAGCGCGACAGCTCGCCGAACAGGGCGCCGCGGGTCTCGGCATCCATCGTCTTGCTGACGACGCTGCCCCAGAAGCCCTTCACGGTGGCCTGGCGGAAGATGAGGTCTCCGGCGCCGAGTTCGAGCTTGCCGGCGCCCATCGATCCGAAGATCACGAGCGTGCCGTTCTCGCTCAGCAGCGAGAGCACCTGACCCGCGGCGGGGCCACCGACGGAGTCGACGCCCGCGACGACCGTGCCGTCGCCGATGATCGCCAGGGCCTGGTCGCGCCAGTCGTCGGCATCGGTCGACACGATGTTGTCGATGCCCTGGGCGGCGAGCTCCTCGACGGCGCTCTGACGGCGAACGAGACCGACGACGTTGACGCCGCGGGCCGTGGCGATCTGCGCGACCATGCGGCCGACGGCCCCGTTGGCGGTGTTCTGCACGATCCAGTCGCCGGCCTTCAGGTCGAGCGAGTGCAGCAGGCTGATGGCGCTGAAGGGCATCGAGACGAGCTGCGCGGCGACCTCGTCGCTCAGGCCCTCGGCGACGGGGATGAGGCCCGCGGCCTTGGCCACGACCTGCTCGGCCCACACGCCGAAGGTGCCGCCGGTGGCGACGCGCTGACCGACCGAGAGGTTCTCGACGCCCTCGCCGAGCTCTTCGATGACGCCGACCGCCTCGGTGCCGGCGCGGGCGGGCAGCTCGGGCTTGAAGCCGTAGGTGCCGCGGATGGTCCACAGGTCGTGGTTGTGGATGGGTGACATCAGCACGCGCAGGCGCACCTCGCCGGGCCCGGGGGTCGGGGCCTCGACCTCTTCGGTTCCGACGACGTCGGCCGGCTCGCCGAATTCGTGGTGGATGACTGCGCGCATGGATGCCTCCTGTGGTTATTTTGTAACGACCGGTCTAATATAGACCTCGGGCCTGCGAATGCAACCCGGAAGACGCGGGACCGTCGACGAGCGGAGGAAGAACATGGGCCGGATGCCGAGCTTCGAGCGCTCCGCCGTCGTCGACGCCGCGCGCGACGTGTTCTGGCGGCGCGGGTACGCCGAGACGGGCATTGCCGAGCTCGAGGAAGCCACGGGCCTGACCCGCTCGAGCCTGTACAACGCCTTCGGCAGTAAACGCGGACTGTTCGATGCCGTCCTCTCGGCCTACCTCGACGACGTGGTCCGCACGCGCCTGCGCCCCCTGGGCGGGGGAGACCCCGGGGCTCTCGAGGCCTACGTCGACGACATGCGTTCGGCCATCGAGATCGACGCCCCGCGCGCTCGCCTGGGGTGCCTGCTGCTCAATGCCGGCTCCTCGCCCCTCGCGAGCGATGACGCCGAGGTGCGCACGCTCGTCTCCGACTACGCGGCCGAGATGCGCGCTGCGATCCGCTCGGCGGTCGCCGACCGTCGTCCCGATCTGACCCCGGATGCCGTGGACGCACTCGCCGCGGTCTGCGCCTCGCTCGTGGTGGCCGGCCTGACCCTCGCCCGTGCCGATCGCGATGCGGCGCTGGGGACGCTGGCATCCATCCCCTCGACCCTGGAGTCGTGGGGGCGGAGCTGATTCCGCCGCGGCGCCCCCTCGGGGGTCGGGTCAGCCCAGCTTGACGGCCGTGCCGTAGGCGACGACCTCTTGGAAGTTCTGCGCCACCTCGCTCGTGTCGAAGCGCATCGCGATCACGGCGTCGGCGCCGACGGCCCGGGCCGCTTCGACGAGACGCTGCTTCGCCTCGTCGCGGCTCTCCTGCAGCTGCTGGGTGAGCCCCTGCAGCTCGCCGCCGAAGATCGATTTGAGACCGGCGCCGAACTGCACCCCGAGGTTGCGGGCGCGCACGGTGAGGCCGGTTACTTCGCCGTACACTTCGACGATCTGACGGCCGGGGACATCGTTCATGGTCGTGACGAGCATGTGCTCAGTGTCCCAGGTGGTGCAACGGTGCGCGAGGGGGTGCGCGGAACCGCTTTGTGTATACCAAAGGGGCGTCCAGAACGATCGTTTCTTCGCGCTGGCCGCAGATTGCATACACTAGAGAGATGACGGCGAGGGGGCACGATGCGGGCGAGTGAACGCGCGTACGCCACGCTCCTCGACGAGATCCAGACGGGGGTGCTCTCGCCGGGCACCGTGTTGGGCGAGGTCGATCAGTCCACCCGGCTCGGAGTCAGCCGCACCCCGCTTCGCGAGGCGCTGCGGCGGCTGGCGTCCGACGGTCTCGTCGCTCAAGCCTCGGCCCGCGTCACCGTCGTCGCCGGCATCGACGTCGACGACATCCGTTCCCTCTTCGACCTGCGTCGCGCGCTCGAGACCGAAGCGGCGCGACTCGCGGCCCGGCGCGGCGACCGCGGGGCCTTCCTCGACCTCGCGACCGAGTTCGCCGCCGTCGACACCGCTGACGCCGATGCGTACTACGCGCTCATCGCCCGCTTCGACTCCGCGATCGACGACGCCGTCGCAAACGCCTACCTCTCCGCCGCGCTCCGGAGCGTCCGCACTCACCTCGTACGGGTGCGACGCATGGCGCGAGACAACCCCCTTCGCCTCTCGGCGTCGACCGGGGAGCATGAACTGATCGCGAGAGCGATCGGCGCCGGCGACCCCGAACTCGCCGCGCACGCCACCCATGTGCACCTGCACAACGCCCTCACCACCATCCTCGAAGCCCTCACGGAGGACCCCTCATGACGATCACCCACCACGTGCGCGTGCACCGCAGCGACGAGAACCTCGCCCGCGAGGGCCAGCTCGCCTGGGCGCTCGCGCGCGTCGCGGTCGACCCGGTGGCGGTCGACGACGACGTGGTCGACATGATCGTCAACCGCCTCATCGACAACGCCGCGGTCGCCGCAGCCTCGCTGACCCGTCAGCCCGTGAGCGCCGCGCGCCAGCAGGCGCTCGATCACGCCGTGTCGATCGGCGGGGCGGGCGCCACGGTGTTCGGCTGCGCCCTCGAGCGGCACTCCAGCCCCGAGTGGGCGGCCTGGGCCAACGGCGTGGCCGTGCGCGAGCTCGACTACCACGACACCTTCCTGGCCGCGGATTACTCGCACCCCGGCGACAACATCCCGCCCGTGCTGGCCGTCGCCCAGCACACCGGTCGCGACGGCGCCGCGCTCGTGCGCGCCCTGGCCACCGCCTACGAGATCCAGATCGACCTGGTGCGCGCCATCTCGCTGCACAAGCACAAGATCGACCACGTCGCCCACCTCGGGCCCGCTGCCGCGGCCGGCATCGGCACCCTGCTCGACCTCGACCAGGAGACGATCTACCAGGCCATCGGCCAGGCTCTTCACGTCACCACCGCCACGCGCCAGTCGCGCAAGGGCGAGATCTCGACGTGGAAGGCGCACGCCCCCGCCTTCGCCGGGAAGATGGCGATCGAGGCCGTCGACCGGGCGATGCGCGGCGAGACCTCCCCCTCGCCGATCTACGAGGGCGAAGACGGCGTGATCGCCTGGATGCTCGACGGCCCCGACGCCTCCTACGACGTGCCCCTTCCCGGCGAGGGCGAGAGCAAGCGCGGCATCCTCGACTCGTACACGAAGGAGCACTCGGCCGAGTACCAGGCGCAGGCCTGGATCGACCTGGCCCGTCGCCTCGGCACGGAGCGCCCCGATCTGCGAGACCCCGCCAAGGTGGCATCCATCGTCCTGCACACCAGCCACCACACGCACTACGTGATCGGCTCGGGTGCGAACGACCCGCAGAAGTACGATCCCACCGCGTCGCGCGAGACGCTCGACCACTCGATCCCGTACATCTTCGCCGTCGCCCTGCAGGACGGCGCGTGGCACCACGTCGACTCGTACACGCCCGAGCGCGCGGGACGCTCCGACACGGTCGAGCTGTGGCACAAGGTCACCACGGCCGAGGATGCCGAGTGGACGCGCCGCTACCACTCCGAGGATCCGAACGAGAAGGCCTTCGGCGGCCGCGTGGTCATCACGCTGACCGACGGCTCGGTCGTCGAGGACGAGATCGCCGTCGCCGACGCCCACCCGCTCGGTGCCCGGCCGTTCGCGCGCGAGGACTACGTGCGCAAGTTCCGCCTGCTCGCCGAACCCGTGCTGCTGCCCGAGGAGATCGAGCGCTTCCTCGACCTCGTGCAGCGCCTGCCCGAGCTGACCCCCGCCGAGGTCATGCAGCTCACGATCGTCGCGAAGCCCGGCGTGCTGGCGCTGGCGCCGGCGCCGAAGGGGCTGTTCTGATGGTGCTCGCGAGCACAACGGCGGGGCGTTTCGCCGACACGCCGATCCCGGATGCCGCACGGCGGCGTGTCGCCAACACCGCCCGCCGTTGTGCACGGGGAGGCCGCGACGGCGGCCTCGACACCAGAGAGGAAACCCGCTGATGCTCTACGCCCAGACCACCGCGGCCCAGAAGCGTCGCGCGCTGCGCGAGAAGCTGGCATCCGGAGAACTCGTGCGGATGCCGGGAGCCTTCAACCCGCTGTCGGCCCGACTCATCGAGCGGAAGGGCTTCGAAGGCGTCTACATCTCGGGCGCTGTCATCTCGGCCGACCTGGGCCTGCCCGACATCGGACTCACCACGCTCACCGAGGTCGCCGGCCGCGGGCAGCAGATCGCGCGCATGACGGAGCTTCCGGCGATCATCGACGCCGACACCGGGTTCGGCGAGCCGATGAACGTCGCCCGCACGATCCAGACGCTCGAAGACGCGGGACTCGCGGGCACCCACATCGAAGACCAGGTCAACCCGAAGCGCTGCGGTCACCTCGACGGCAAGAGCGTGGTCGACGCCGAAACGGCGATCAAGCGCATCCGCGCGGCGGTCGACGCCCGACGCGATCCCGACTTCCTCATCATGGCCCGCACCGACGTGCGCGCCGTCGAGGGGCTCGAGGCCGCGATCGACCGCGCGAAAGCCCTGGTCGACGCGGGCGCCGACGCGATCTTCCCCGAGGCGATGCGCGACCTCGGCGAGTTCGAGGCGATGCGCTCGGCGCTCGACGTGCCGATCCTGGCGAACATGACGGAGTTCGGGAAGTCGGAGCTGTTCTCCACCGCCCAGCTCCGCGACGCCGGCGTGAACCTCGTCATCTGGCCGGTGTCGTTGCTACGACTCGCGATGGGCGAGGCCGGACGGGGCCTCGACGCCCTGGCATCCGAGGGGCACCTGCGCGAACAGCTCGGACGGATGCAGCACCGCGCCGACCTCTACGACCTGATCGACTACGAGGGCTACACCCGCTTCGACGCCGACGTGTTCGACTTCACCGTCGAGCGCTGAGGCCCGAGCCGGCTGCGCGCCCCCATGTCGCACCTCTTGCGAACCTCGTCCCACTTAGGGTCGCACCCCTCGCGGACCTCGTCCCACTTAGGGTCTCACCCCTCGCGAACCTCGTCCCACTTAAGACGGTGCTCGTCCCACTTATCGCCGGTGTGGGGCCGCCAGACCGGCAATAAGTGGGACAAGGTTCGCCCCCGCCGCACCCCGCCGCACCCCCGCCGCACCACCGCATCCGCCAGCATGAACACTGAGCACGACTCAAGGGAGAGACGATGACCGACATCAAGAAAGGCCTCGCCGGGGTCACGGTCGACGAGACCGCCGTCAGCAAGGTGAACCCCGAGACCAACAGCCTGCTGTACCGGGGCTACCCCGTGCAGGAGCTCGCGGCCACGCAGTCGTTCGAGGCGGTGGCGTACCTGCTGTGGAACGGGGAGCTTCCGGATGCCGCGCAGCTCGCCGACCTGCGCCGGACCGAGCGGGCGCACCGGGCGTTGGCCGACGACGTCCGCGCCGCGATCGACCTGCTGCCGACCAGCGCCCACCCGATGGACGAGGTGCGCACCGCCGTCAGTGTCATCGGCGCGCGCGAGACGGCCGGGATCTCGAACGTGATGGATGCCGTGGGCACCCCCGAAGAGAACCTCGAGCGCAGCATCCGCCTGTGGGCGCAGCTGCCCGCCGTGGTCGCGTACGGCCAGCGCCGCCGCCGTGGCGCGGAGCTCGTCGAACCCCGCGACGACCTGGACTACGCGGCGAACTTCCTGTGGATGACGTTCGGCGAGGAGGCCGACGAGGTCGTCGTCGACGCGTTCAACCGCTCGATGATCCTCTACGCCGAGCACTCCTTCAACGCCTCGACCTTCACCGCGCGCGTGATCGCGTCGACCCTCAGCGACCTGTACTCCGCGGTCGTCGGCGCGATCGGCGCCCTCAAGGGCCCGCTGCACGGCGGCGCGAACGAGGCCGTGCTGCACGTGTTCACCGAGATCGGCTCGGCCGAGAACGTCGGGCTGTGGCTCGATACCGCCCTCGCCGAGAAGCGCAAGATCATGGGGTTCGGCCACCGCGTCTACAAGCGAGGAGACTCGCGCGTCCCCACGATGAAGGCCGCCCTCGACACCCTGGTCGCGCACTACGACCGCCCCGACGTCGCCGCCCTCTACGACGCCCTCGAGTCGCAGTTCGTGGAGCGCAAGGGCATCTACCCCAATCTCGACTACCCCTCGGGTCCCGCCTACGACCTGATGGGCTTCGACACGCTGACCTTCACGCCGCTGTTCGTCGCGGCGCGCGTGACGGGCTGGACCGCGCACATCCGCGAGCAGCAGGCCTCGAACGCGCTGATCCGCCCGCTGTCGGCGTACGTCGGTGCGGACGAGCGGCACATCGATGGCTACGTTCCGGATGCCGACACCCTCGACGCCCAGGAGCGCCCCGAAGAGGCCGCGGGCTGATGTCGGCGCCGAAGATCGTCCTCGTCTCGGGAGCGCGCACGCCCATCGGGTCGTTCGGCGGCGCCCTGTCGGGCGTCGACGCGTACGAGCTCGGTGCGGTCGCGGTGACCGAGGCCCTGGCCCGCGCCGGTGTCGAGAAGGACGCCGTCGACGAGGTCGTCATGGGCTGCATCGCGCAGAACGGCCCCGACGCCTACAACGCGCGCCGCGTCGCGCTCGCCGCGGGGCTGCCGACACGCGTGCCCGCCTTCACGGTGAACCGCCTGTGCGGCTCGGGCCTGCAGGCGATCTGGTCCGCAGCCCAGGAACTCCGCTGGGGCGGCATCGACGTCGCCGTGGCCGGGGGCGACGAGAGCATGTCGCGCACGCCCTTCCTCGACTACGGCGCGCGGGGAAACTCCCGCCTCGGCGACCGGACCCTGCTCGACGGCACGCTCGCGATCCTCACCGACCCCTTCAGCGGCCGGCACATGGGCACGACGGCCGAGGTCGTGGCATCCCGCTACTCCGTCTCTCGAGAAGAGCAGGACGCCTTCGCCGTCGAGAGCCAGCGCAGGGCATCGACGGATGCCGCCCGCGCGGCCTTCGCGGAGGAGATCGTGCCCGTGACCACCGGTGGTCGAAAGCCGGTCGAGGTCTCGGTCGACGAGCACCCGCGCCCGGGGACCACCATGGAGGCCTTGGCGGGGCTCCGGCCCGCGTTCGAGAAGGACGGCTCGGTCACCGCCGGAAACTCCTCGGGCATCAACGACGGTGCGGCAGCGACCGTGCTCATGCGCGAGGACGACGTGCGCGAGCGCGGGCTCACGGGTCTCGCGTCGCTGGAGGCCGTGACCACCGCGGGCGTCGACCCCGAGATCATGGGCTACACCCCGGTCATCGCCCTGCAGCGACTGTGGGAGCAGACCGGGCTCACCCCTGCCGACGTCGATGTGATCGAGCTGAACGAAGCGTTCGCGGCCCAGGCGGTCGCGGTGATCCGCGACGCGGGTCTCGACCCGGCGAAGGTGAACCCCTACGGCGGAGCGATCGCCCTCGGTCACCCGGTCGGGGCGACGGGCGCGATCCTCACCGTCCGCGCGGCCCTCGACCTGCAGCGCCGCGACCTCGAGTACGCGGTCGTGACGATGTGCATCGGCGGCGGCCAGGCCCTGGCCGCGCTGCTCCGCCGGTACTGACGCGGGGGCGCGCGCTCGCGCGTGAGGGGTCAGAAAGTGTCGCTTCGCCGCGCGTGAGGCGACAGAAACTGACTCCTCGCGCGGGGTGTGGGTCCGGCCGGTCCGCGCGCGCGTGCTCGCGCGCTCGCGCGTGAGGGGTCAGAAAGTGTCGCTTCGCCGCGCGTGAGGCGACAGAAACTGACTCCTCGCGCGGGGTGTGGGTCGGGCCGGTCGGCGCGCGCGCCGCGCGCGCTCGCGCGTGAGGGGTCAGAAAGTGTCGCTTCGCCGCGCGTGAGGCGACAGAAAGTGACCCCTCAAGTCGCGCAGGCGCTGACGCCCCCGACGCTCGGCGAAGCGGTCGAGGCGTTCGCGGTCGGCGCGCAGCACCTCGGCGCGCACCCCGGCGCGCCCCTCGATGTCACCGGCGGCGGCCGGGCGCAGGCGGAACTCCCCCCTTCGACCCCGGATCCGCGCGAGTCGCCGGATGCGGCGACGCACGCGAAGCGGCAGCAGCCCCGGGATACTGGGCGCATGAGTGTTCATCTGCTCGGCGGTGGCCGTGACATCGACCGCTGCGGCGACCTGCTGCGTCCCTTCGTCGCCGAGGCGCGTCAGCGAGCCGCGGATCGCGCCCCCGTCATCGCGGTGCTGCTCGTTCTCGAAGCCGCCGACGACCCCCGGATCGAGCTTCACCGGGCCCTGCTCGAGGCGGCGGGCGCCGCTCCGGGAGAGATCCGCGTCGTGTCGATCGTCGAGGGCGAGCTGTTCGACGCCGCGGCGCTCGAGGCCGATGCCCTCTTCGTCGGCGGCGGCCTCACCCCGGCGTATCTGGACGCGTTCGGGAAGATTCGGGATGCCGTGACCGCGCGCGTCCGCGAGGGAGTCCCGTACGCGGGTTTCTCGGCCGGATCGGCGATCGCCGCCGGCCCCGCGCTCGTCGGCGGATACCGCGTCCGCGGAGTGGAGGTCGGTTCGGAGGACGCGGCCGAGGAGCTCGACGAGGTCGAGGTGCGCCCGGGCCTCGGTCTTCTGGACTTCGCCGTCGACGTGCACGCCGCCCAGTGGGGGACCCTGTCGCGTCTCGTGGCCGCGATCGACGCGGGGCTCGTCACCGAGGGCGTGGCGATCGACGAGCACACGGCCCTGGTGATGTCGGCGCGGGCGGCCCCGGCTGTCCGGGGCAGGGGGCAGGTCTGGCGCGTCGAGTCGGCGGCATCCGGAGTCCACGTCCAGGTGCTGCGCGCCTGAGACTCCGCGCCCGGCGCCCCGCGTGAGCCGCCACGTTCTGTCGCTCATGCCGGCACCGAAGCGACAGGATCTGGCGACTCGCGCGAAGGGAAACGGCCCCCACCCCGAGGGGTGAGGGCCGTTTCGTCAGGCGATGCGTCAGACCGTACGACGGCGGCGCAGTGCGAAGGCGAGGCCGCCCGCGACCACGAGCATTCCGCCCGCGAGGGCGATACCCCAGGGGCCCTGTGCGCCGGTCGCGGCGAGGCTGCCCTTGCGGGCGACCTGGATCGCGAGCGCGGGGAGCACGGTGCCGTCGGCGCGCGTGATGACGACCGTGTGCGCCCCGGGCTCGAGAGCCGCGGGCACGCTCACCCGGAAGGTCACCGTGCCCGAGGCATCGGCGGCCGGGATGCCGGTGATCACGATCGGCGTGCTGTTCAGCGTGGCCGTCAGCTGCTCGCCGGCGTTCAGACCCGAGACGGTGACCGAGAACGATCCGCCCTGCTCGACGCGGGTCGCGCTCGCGCTCACCGTGACCGAGCTCGACGGCGACGACGTGGGAGCGCCGCCGGGCTGACCCGTGGGGCTCGTGGTCGGGCTCGGGCTGGTGGTCGGCGTGGTGGTCCCCTCGTCGACGGGCTTCGAACCGGTCAGGTACGCCCGACCCAGCGGCGACGGGGCGATGCTCTTCTTCGCGGTGAAGAAGTCGACCGTGGCCTGGAGGTCGATCTGACCCGAGTCGGCCTTGCTCGTGCCCCGGGCGAAGGCGGTGAAGTTGTCGCCGCCGGCCGCCAGGAACGAGTTGGTCACGACGCGGTACGACGCGTTGTCGTCGATCGCCTTTCCGTTCAGCTGGACCGTCTTGATGTGCGAGCCGGTGGGCGCGTTCGGGTCGTACTCGAAGGTGAAGCCCTTCGAGACGCCGAGAGCGAGCACGGGGCGCGCGGCACCCGAGGGCTGCCACTGCTGCTCGAGCACCTGCTTCAGCTGGGCGCCGGTGAGCGACAGCGTCACCAGGGTGTTGCCGAAGGGCTGCACGTTCGCCGCCTCGCGGTACGAGACCGAGCCGTTGTCGGAGCCGTACAGCAGGTCGGCGCGCAGACCGCCGGGGTTCATGAACGCGATCTGCGCGTCCTGCCCGTTGAACGAAGGGTTCTCGCTCGTCGCCCAGAGATAGACGTCGGCGACGGTGTTACCGAGGGTGGAGTACGCGCCGCGGTCCTCGCCGCCGGAACCGTTCTTCGCGCGGGTGATGTCGGCGGTGATGGTGCCGACCTCGACCTTGCCCTTCGTGTCGGCGGTGGTCTTGGCCTCCGCCACGATCTTCGCGGTCGCCGCCTGCGGGTAGGCGATGTACTGCGTCACCGCGGGGTCGAGCAGCGCGCGAACCCCGGGCGTGATCGAGGCGAGCTTTCCGGTGGCATCCAGATCGATGTCGAGCGTGCCCAGGTTCGTGCCGTACGAGCCGGTCTGGATCACCGAGCGACCGCCGATGGTGCACGAGTACTTCTGGTGCGTGTGCGCCGAGACGATCGCGTTCACGTCGGACGAGGCGCCGCGGACGACGGCGCCGAAGTCGGTCGTCTCGGTCGCGATCGTGGTGCAGTCCGTGCTCTCGGAGCCGTCGTGGACGAGGACGATGACGATGTCGGCACCCGCCGCGCGGGCGTTCTTCGCCTCGCGGTTGATGGCCTCGGTCTCGTCGCCGAACTCGATCGTGGTGATCTTCGACGGGTCGACCATGCCCGCGGTCTGCGGGGTCACGGTGCCGACGAAAGCGACCTTCGTGTTGCCGACCTGCTTGATCGTGTAGGGCTTCAGCGCGGGCGTCTTGGTGCCCTTGTTGTACACGTTGGCGCCGAGCGCGAAGTCGCTGAAGGCTCCCGCGTTGTTGCCGTAGGCCGGGATGACCCGCGTGGTGAGGTCGGTGAAGCCGCGGTCGAACTCGTGGTTGCCCACCGCACTGACATCCAGGGTCGCGGCCTTCAGGGCCTTGATCGTCGGGGTGTCCTGGTCGATGAAGGACTCGAACGCGCTCGCGCCGATGTTGTCGCCGGCCGAGACGAACAGCGTGTTCGGGTTCTGCTGGCGGTACTTCTCGACGGCTCCGGCGAGCACGCCCGCTCCGGCCACGCCACCGCTCTCCTGCAGCAGACGGCCGTGGAAGTCGTTGATCGTGAGGATCTGCAGGTCGGGGGTCTTGGGCTGCGTCGGGCGGACCTCGAAGACCGTCGTCGTGCCCGACACCTCGTTGCCGGTGACCAGGAGCGGCACGCCGGTCGGCGAGCGCAGGGCCGAGACGAACGTGATGCCCTCGGGGCCGAGGTCGCCGGACGCGGCGAAGTCGATCGTCTTGTCCGCCTTGGTGGTGTTGGCGTTGCGGTTGTTGACGTAGGTGACGTAGGCCGGCTTGGTCGGGTCCGTGACGTCGTAGACCATCACGCCGCCCGCCCGCTCGAGGCCGATGAAGGCGTAGGTGCGACCGTCCACCACACCGATCGTGACGTTCTCGGGCTCGGGGCCCTTGTCGTCGCTGCGGTCGTCGACGGTGTTGTTGTCGTTCGAGACGTTGAACAGCTGCGGAGTGACGTCCTTGAGCTTCTGCTCGAACTGGTCGCCCGAGTCGAAGACGAGCGCACCCTTGGTGTCCCAGATCGAGAAGGAGCGGCCGCCGTACGCGTACAGCTCGCTGTAGCAGCCGTCGGCGGTCTTGCCGAGGTCGGTGACGACCTTGAGGCGACCGGCGGCGTCATCGGCCGTCTGGCCCGCGAGCGGGCTCGAGGTGCAGATGGGCGCCAGGCCCTTCTTGCCGAAGGCGTTGATGCGCGCCTCGTCGTCGAATGAGCCCCACTTGCGCCCGTCGCCCTCGTTGGCGGTGACGAGGTAGGTCGTCGCCTTGCCGTTGGCGGTCGCCGAGTACGACGCGATCCCGTCCGGCATGTAGAGGCCCTTCAGGCCCTCGATCGCGCGGATGTCGATCTTGCCGTCCTTGTCGCTCGGGTCGAGTCCGACCTTGCTCCAATCCTTGTAGCCGAGGGGCAGGATGCCGGTCACCTCGGCCTTCGTCAGATCCACCGTCGCGACGGCGTTGTTCTCCTGCAGGGTGACGTAGGCGACGGTGCCGTCGGTGGTGATGTACTCGGGCTCGAGGTTGCGCGAGACGCGGTTGGTCGACAGGGTCGCGGCATCCTGACCCGGAGCGGCGACATCGGGTCCGAACACGCGCACCTTGGAGTCGAGCGTCTTGGTGCCGCCGGGCTCGAAGGCGCGGAAGCCCGCCGTCTTGACGGCGCTCTGCGCGGGGGCGGACAGGGCGGACGACAGCGCGATGACGCTGACCGAGCCCTCGGGGTCGACCGAGAAGTCCGCCGCCGGCTCGCCCTCGTTGGCGACGACGGCGTAGGAGCCGTCCTTCGAGAAGGTCACCATGTCGGGGAGCGCGCCGACGGTTACTTCGCCGAGCTTGGCGCTCGCGGCATCCGTCTTGTTGGCGTCGAAGAAGAGGAGATGACCGGGGTCGGTCTTCGTGGAGGCCTCGAAGGCGATCACGCCGAGGCCGTCGTCGCGCACGGCGACCGAGTTGGCGACGCCGTTCGAGGAGAGGTCGAACAGTTTCACCGGCTTCTTCGGGTCGCTGTTGTCGAGCACCGTCACGGTCGCGGCCTTCGCGTTGACGACGAAGAGGCGGTCGCGGTACGGCTGCACGATCTCCGCTGCGGACGCGTTGTAGACGCCGGTGTCGTACGAGCCGACCGGGGTGACCGACAGGGCCGCGCCGCTGGCGCTGTTGGAGACGGGCTGGGGGACGATCGCGGCGGAGGCCGCGGTGGCGCTCGACAGGGCGAGCGCGCACACCGCAGCGGTCGTCGCGGTGAACGCGGCGGCGCGGCGGAGGAAGGTCGAAGGCATGGCTGTGTCCTCGGGTTCGGGTGGGGGATGCGATCCGCGCGGGCGGCGCGATCTTGTGGATTCTGCCTGGAGTCCGTGACGACCCGGTGAACGGCGTGAGAACGAGGTGGCCAGGGACCCCGGTGCGCCCGGGCGGCCCTACGCTCGTCTCATGAGTGAGAACGCCCCCGCCGCACCTCCCGGCGCGCACCCCGACGAGCCCCATCGTCAGGGGCTCTCGCAGAGGCTGAACTGGTTGCGCGCCGGGGTGCTCGGCGCCAACGACGGCATCGTCTCGACCGCCGCGGTCGTGGTCGGCGTCGCGGGGGCCACGAGCGACACCGGTCCGGTGCTCATCGCGGGGCTCGCCGCCCTCGTCGGTGGCGCCGTCTCGATGGCCCTCGGCGAGTACGTCTCGGTCTCGAGCCAGCGCGACAGCGAGCACGCCCTCATCCAGAAGGAGAAGCGCGAGCTCGCCGATGATCCCGAGGCCGAACTCGCCGAGCTCGTGGGCATGTACGAGGCTCAGGGGCTCTCGCGCGAGACCGCGACGCGCGTGGCGAACGAGCTCACGGCATCCGATGCCCTCAAGGCCCACCTCGCGGTCGAGCTCAACATCGACGCCGACGACGTGGTGAGCCCCTGGGCCGCGGCGCTCGCCTCGGCGGTGGCGTTCACCATCGGCGCGCTGCTGCCGCTCGCGACGATCCTGCTCGTGCCGGTCGAGATCCGCGTGCCGCTCACCTTCGTCGCGGTGCTCATCGCCCTCGCGGTCACGGGCTACGTCGCGGCCTACATCGGCGGCGCCCGTCGCGGGCGGGCGGTGCTGCGCACGGTCATCGGCGGAGCGCTCGCGCTCGCCGCGACCTACGCGGTCGGTGCGCTGTTCGGGGTCTCCGCCTCGTAGTCGGTACCTCTATCAATTAGTAGGACGTCCAGCTATTCTGGCGGAAGCGACGACGCCGTCGCCTTCCGAAGGAGAGCCGCATGGACACCACCCCTGCTCCCGCGCTCGACGCCCCGTCGACCGGCACCCTGAGTTCCGACGAGCGCGACGCCATCCTCGACGCCGTGCGCGACTTCGCCACGACCGAGTTCGCCCCGCACACCCTCGAATGGGATGCCGAGAAGCACTTCCCCCGCGACGTCCTGCGCCGCGCGGGGGAACTGGGTCTCGGCGGCGTCTACGTCAACGACGACGTGGGCGGCGCCGGGTTGTCGCGCGCCGACGCGGTGGCGATCTTCGAGGAGCTCGCCTACGGCGATCCGACGGTCACGGCCTACATCACGATCCACAACATGGTGGCGTGGATGATCGACACCTACGGCACCGCCGCGCAGCGCGAGCGGTGGCTGCCGTCGCTGGTGGCGATGGACGATCTCGGCGCCTACTGCCTCACCGAGCCCGGTGCGGGGTCGGATGCCGCGGCCATCACCACCTCGGCGATCCGGCACGGCGACACCTACGTGCTCACGGGCGTGAAGCAGTTCATCTCCGGCGCGGGCGAGGCGACGGTCTACGTCGTCATGGCGCGAACGGGGGAGCCGGGAGCGCGCGGCATCAGCGCCTTCCTCGTTCCCGCGGACGCCGAGGGGCTGTCGTTCGGGCCGAACGAGAAGAAGATGGGGTGGAACGCCCAGCCCACCCGCCCCGTGATCCTCGACGAGGTGCGCGTGCCCGCCGAGAACCTGCTCGGCGGCGAGGGTCGCGGGTTCTCGATCGCGATGAACGCTCTCAACGGCGGCCGCCTCAACATCGCCACCTGCTCGATCGGCGGGGCGCGCTGGGCGTTGGATCGCGCCGTCTCGTACGTGCACGAGCGCTTCACGTTCGGCGAGGCCCTCGCCGAGAAGCAGTCGGTCGTGTTCGCGGTGGCCGACATGGCGACCGAGCTCGAGGCCGCGCGGCTGCTCGTGCGCGATGCGGCGACCGCGCTCGATACGAAGACTCCGGATGCCGCGACCCGGTGCGCCATGGCGAAGCGGTTCGCGACCGACGTCGGCTTCCGCGTGGCCAACGAGGCGCTGCAGTTGCACGGCGGCTACGGCTATCTGCAGGACTACGGCATCGAGAAGGTCGTGCGCGATCTGCGCGTGCACCAGATCCTCGAGGGGACGAACGAGATCATGCGGCTCATCGTGGGTCGCAGCGTGCTCGCCGCGTGAGGTGATCCCTCTTCCGTTCGGGGCGGACTCCGTCGTTCGGGGGGTGAATCCTCCGCCCCGAACGCCGGGATCCGCCCCGAACGCCCACGGGGGCACCGCGCGGGGTGGGTACGCCTCCCGCGCGGCGGCAAGACCCCGGAAGATGTCGGTGGGTCGTGCGAGCATTCGAGGGGCGGCGCGACCGCTCCGATCACCATCGAGACGACGGGAGTCACCATGACCGAGCCGGATGCCGGATACGAGACGATCCGCGTCGAGCAGCGGGGCCGCGTGGGCTGGATCTTCCTCGACCGCCCCGAGGCGCTGAACGCGCTGAACACGCAGTCGATGCGCGACGTCGTCGCGGCTGCCGAGGCCTTCGACACCGATGACGGCGTCGGGGCGATCGTGGTGACCGGCAGCGAGAAGGCCTTCGCCGCGGGCGCCGACATCAAAGAGATGGAGCAGAAGTCGGGTCTCGACATGATGCTCACCGACCACTTCGGCGCCTGGGCGCGATTCGCGGCCGTGCGCACCCCCGTGATCGCCGCGGTGTCGGGCTACGCCCTGGGCGGCGGGTGCGAGCTCGCCCTCATGTGCGACGTGATTCTGGCCTCCGACCGCGCGAAGTTCGGTCAGCCCGAGGTGCAGCTGGGGGTCATCCCGGGAATGGGCGGAACGCAACGCCTCGTGCGTGCCGTGGGCTACTACAAAGCGGCCGAGCTCGTGCTGACCGGCCGCATGATCGACGCCGCCGAGGCCGAGCGGGCGGGTCTCGTCTCGCGCATCGTGCCGGCGGCCGAGCTGATCGACGAAGCCGGGGAGGTCGCGCGGACGATCGCCGAGAAGCCGCTGCCCGCGCTGTACGCGGCGAAGGCGGCGCTCGACGTCGCGCTGGAATCGACGCTCGCCGAGGGCGTGCGGTTCGAGCGCCAGGCCTTCGCGGCCCTGTTCGACACGGCCGATCAGAAGGAGGGGATGGCGGCGTTCCGCGAGAAGCGCGCGCCGTCGTTCACGCACCGATGAGCGGGCGCGGGTGGCGGGAGCGAGCCGTGGGCGAGGACGCCCGCGGTGGTTCGCTGTCGCCTGCCCGCTCGCGCGCACCGCGGAGCGCGGCGCCGCGAGTCGGCCCGTCTCAGAGCGGGTCGGGCACGGGCGCCGGGTCGGCGAAGTCACCCGCGCCCTTGCGGAACCGCGCGATGATCCGCACGAGCGCCGTCGCGTCGTCGTCGTCGAGGCCGAGGTCGGAGAACACGGCGTTGAGCGCAGCCGTCGCTTCGTCCACGCGCCGTCGCCCCGCCTCCGTCAGCGAGAGCAATGCCGCCCGGCCGTCGGTCGGGTGCGGCTCGCGCGTCACGTACCCGTCGCGCGCGAGGCGCTCGACCGTGTTCGTGACACTCGTCGGGTGCACCTGGAGGCGCGCGATGGCGCTGGCCATCGGCATCCGCCCCTCGCGCGTGAAGGCGAGCAGTCGCAGCATCTCGAAGCGCGAGAACGACAGGTCGAAGGGCTTGAGCGCCCGGTCGATCGCCGCCATCAGCAGCTGGTGCGCGCGGATCACCGAGGTCACCACGGTCATGCCGTCGGCGGCGTCGTTCCACCCGTGCGCGAGCCACTGGCGCTTCGCCTCGGCGATCGGGTCGACAGGCAGTCGTCGCGTCATCGGTCCTCCTCGCGACTCACGGTACCGCTCGGGCGGCTCGGGTACGCGGTTGCCGGTCGCTTCGACAGGCTCGGGGACCCCGTCTGCGCTGTGGGGTCTTTCGGACCTCTCGCGTCTGGCTCCGGTCCCTTCGACGGGCTCCGAGACCCGGCGTCGGCGGCCCGGCTCCTCGACCGTCACGCACCCCGCCCTCTCCCGTTGCCGCCGGGACGCGGCATCCGCCCCCTCACCGAAGGAGACCCGTCGATGAAGATCGTGGTCCTGATCAAAGAAGTGCCCGACACCTGGGGTGAGCGGCGGCTCGATCTCGAGACCGGGCTGACCGACCGCGCGGGAGCTGCGGCCGTGCTCGACGAGATCGACGAGCGGGCCGTCGAGGCCGCCCTCGCCTACGCCGACGAACACGCCGGCACCGAGGTCGTGGTGGTGACCATGGCGCCCGCCTCGGCCACCGCGACCGTGCGGAAGGCGCTCGCGATGGGCGCCACCTCGGCCGTGCACGTGGTCGACGACACCCTGCGCGGGGCCGACCTCGTGCTCACCGCCGAGGTGCTCGCCGCGGCGATCCGCCGCACCGGATTCGACCTGGTCATCGCGGGCAACCTGTCGACAGACGGGGGCGGAGGTGTGCTGCCGGCGATGGTCGCGGAGCTGCTGGGCGTGGCGCAGCTGACGGCCCTGTCGAGTCTCGACGTGTCCGACGGCGCCGTCTCGGGCGACCGCGTGAGCGACGCCGGCACCATGCGGGTGTCCGCCGACCTTCCGGCCGTCGTGTCGGTCGCCGAGGCGATGCCCGAGGGGCGGTTCACGACGTTCAAGGGCATCATGGCCGCCAAGAAGAAGCCGTACGAGATCCTGGATGCCGCCGAGCTCGGCGTCGACGTCGACGACCCCGCGGTCGCCCGGTACATCATGCTGTCCGTCGCCGAAAGGCCGCCGCGCTCGGCCGGCACGAAGATCGTCGACGAGGGCGACGCGGGTGAGAAGCTGGCGGCCTTCCTCGTGGCCGAGGGGGTGGCGTGATGACCTCCGCTCTCGTGCTGCTCGAAGTGCTGCCCGGCGGGTCTCTCGCTGCCTCCGCCCCCGGTCTGATCGCCGCCTCCGCGAGCGTCGGCGACCCCGTCGCGCTGATCGCCTCGACCGCAGACTCCCTCGAGAAGGCGTCGACCGAGGCGGCGGAACTCGGCGCCACGCGCGTTCTCACCGCCGTCACCGACGCCGATGCGCTGACCGGTCCGGTCGTCGACGCGCTCGCCGCGGCGGTGGCGAGGGAGAGCCCCGACCTGGTGCTCGCCTCGCACGCCGTCGAGTCGCGTGACGCGCTCGCGCGCCTGGCCGCGCGCCTGCGCATGCCCCTCGCCACCGACGTCGTGGGCGTCGGCCGCGACGACCTCGGCGTGGTCGCCCACCACGCGGCCTTCGGCGGCGCCTTCACCGTCGACGGGGCTCCCACCTTCGGCCCCCTCGCCGCCACGCTCCGCCCCGGTTCCGTCGAGGCGCGTCTCGGCGCGCGACCGCTCGTCGTCGAGAGCCTCGACGTCACGGCATCCGGAACCCCTCACGCCCGCGTCGAAGGGTTCGCCGAGACGACCGTCGCCTCGGCGCGTCCCGAACTGCGCGGGGCCGCGGCGGTCGTCGCCGGCGGTCGAGGGGTGGGCTCGCGCGAGGACTTCGCCCTCGTCGAGCAGCTCGCCGATGCTCTCGGTGCCGCCGTCGGGGCATCGCGGGCCGCGGTCGACGCGGGCTACGTGCCCGCCGCCGCGCAGGTCGGGCAGACCGGGGTCACGGTGTCGCCGCGGTTGTATGTGGCTCTGGGTATCTCGGGGGCCATCCAGCACCGCGCGGGCATGCAGACCGCTCGCACGATCGTCGCGATCGACAAGAACCCGGAAGCCCCCATCTTCGAGATCGCCGACTTCGGTATCGTCGGAGATCTGTTCACCGTCGTCCCGCAGCTCATCAGCGCGCTCGACGCCCAGAAGAAGTTCTCTCGAGAGTAGATGGCGTCCACACCCCGCACCCCGCGACGCGGGCTGCCGCGCACCCCCGGCGGGGAGCCCTGGCCGCCCGCGGCACCGGGCGCGCCCGGCGACGCCGACGTCGTCTCGTTCGAGGGCGCGGATGTGGTCGCGGCGGCAACGGATTCGGCTCCGCGCGACGGGGTCGGATCGCAGGCGCCGTCTGATCCGCATCCGGGGAATCCGTCTGTCTCTGTTGCGCCCGCTCCCGGGGCGCTTCCTCCCAAGGTGCCCATTCCGGGGGTGCCCACTCCGGGGGCACCCGCTCCGGGGGCACCCGTTCCCGGGGCGCCCGCGGGGGAAGCCCCGACCGTCGGCGTCCGCCGAGGTCTGCCGCGTGTGCCGGGCGGGGAGCCCTGGCCGCCGGCATCCGCTGTCCCTCCCTCTGTCGCGGGTGGTGGCTCCGCAGCGACGTCGGAGAATCGCAACGGAATCGGATCAGCGGGCATCTCGCGTCCGATTCCGGTGAGTGGATCCGAAACCGGTGCGGACGCCGAGACGGCGCGCGCCGGCGTGAGGGCAACCGAGCCTGGGGTGAATGCCGGGAGTGCGGCGCCTGCGGCGGCGCGTGGGGCCGATGTCGGTGCGGATGCCGGGACGGCGCGCGCCGGCGTGAGGGCAACCGAGCCTGGGGTGAATGTCGGGAGCGCGACGCCCTCTGCGGCGACCGGGGCCGATGCCGGTGCGGATGCCGAGACGGCGGCGAGGTCCGCGGCGACCGCCCGCGCGACGGCGCCCGCGGCTTCGGCCGAGGTCGACACCGCGAACCCCGCTCCGCCCGGAACTGGCGCGGCCGTAACGGCATCCCCGCGCCCGCCGCTCACCGTGCCGCGCACGGTCTGGCCGGGGGCGGCGGCCCGAAACCGGGCGACGACGGCGCTCTCCGAGCAGAAGCGGTCGGTCGCCGGGGTGCAGCCGCGCCTCGCGGACTTCTCACCCGTGCAGCTGCTCGGCTCGACCGCGGTGCTCGGTGTCTTCGCGCTGGCTCTGGTCGGCATCGCCGTGCTGATCGCGCGGTTCGTGCTCGCGATCGGGCCCGGGCGGGAGTTCCTCGCGGCGTTCCCCGGCGAGTACCACCTGCCCGAGTCGGCGCCCGTGGGGCTCCCGGTCTGGCTGAACTGGTCGCACTTCCTCAACAGCCTCTTCCTGCTGCTGATCATCCGCACCGGCTGGCAGGTGCGGCGAGAGAAGCGCCCGGCCGCGTTCTGGTCGCCGCGGAACAACAAGAAGCGGCGGATCAGCCTGGGGCTGTGGTTCCACCAAGCGCTCGACATCCTGTGGATCGCCAACGGCGTCGTCTTCGTCGTGCTGCTGTTCGTGACGGGGCAGTGGATGCGTATCGTCCCGACCTCGTGGGAGGTCTTCCCCAACGCGCTGTCTGCCGCCCTGCAGTACGCCTCGCTCGACTGGCCGACCGAGAACGGCTGGGTGAACTACAACAGCCTGCAACAACTGTCGTACTTCGCGATCACCTTCGTCGCCGCGCCCCTCGCGATCATCAGCGGCGTGCGCCTGTCGGGGGTGTGGCCCAAGGACGCCGAGAAGCTCAACAAGCTCTACCCGATCGAGTGGGCGCGCAAGGTGCACTTCCCCACAATGCTGTTCTTCGTCGCGTTCATCGTCGTACACGTCGCCCTCGTGCTGGCGACCGGAGCCCTGCGCAACCTCAATCACATGTACGCCGCGCGCGGCTCGGAAGACCCCGCCGCGTACACGAGCGACCCGACCGGTCTGCTGATCTTCGCTGCCTCCCTCGTGGTGATGGCCGCGGCCTGGGTGGCGGCGCGGCCGGCGGTCCTCATGCCGATCGCGCGGCTCTTCGGCGAGGTCAAGCAGCGCTGAGGCGGTCGCGGGTCCCGCCCGCGTCGCCGGCCCTACACCGCCGCGTCAGACGCGTCCGCGCGCCCGCAACCCCGCGGCGATGAGGTCCAGCCCCGAGGCGAAGTCGTCGTCGGCGAGTCCGCCCGCAGCGCCCTCTCGAGCCCCCGCGCTGTCGTACTGCAGGCGCTGCTGCTCGTGCCACACGAAGCCGAGCACGTAGTGCAGCACCGTGGTCGCGACACGGCGGGCGGTCTCGTCGTCGAATCCCTCGGCGATCACGGTCGCGGCGAGTCGGTCGTGCGGCAGCGACGACCCCAGGCCCATCGCCAGCGTGCTCGAGACCACTTCGGCACCGTCGCGGTAGGCCAGAAGGGCCTCGCGCAGGGCGCGGGCTTCGACGACAAGGTCTCTCGCTGTTCCGGATGCCATGCGACCGACGACCCGATCGGAGAGCTCCGCGAGCAGGGACTGCTTGTTCGGGAAGTGCCAGTAGAGGGCGCTCGCCTGCACGTCGAGGGCGGTCGCGAGGCGTCGCATCGTGAGGTCGGGCAGGCCGTGTTCGTCGAGGATCTGCAGCGCGGTCCGCGCGACGTCGTCAGCGGTATGCCCTCGGGGTGCCATGCGGATGAGTATAGTGAACGCCGTTCAAGTGAACACCGTTCAGGAAGGATTCCTCATGGCCCGTACCCTCGACGCCACCGACCTCGCCCGCGTTGCCGTCTTCGCCGCGCTCATCGCCGTTCTCGGGCTCCCGGGCAGCTTCCCGGTCTTCGGGGGCGTGCCGATCACCGCTCAGACGCTGGGAGTTATGCTCGCCGGCGCTGTGCTCGGGCCCTGGCTGGGCGCGCTCTCGGTGACCGTGCTGCTGGCGCTGGTCGCGGCGGGACTGCCGTTGCTCGCCGGTGGCCGTGGCGGCATCGCGGTGTTCCTCGGGCCGAGCGCGGGGTACGCCCTCGGGTGGATCCTGGGCGCCGCGGTCATCGGCATGCTGGTGCACGCGGGCGGGCGACGGCCCGTGCTGTGGCGGACGGCTCTCGCGATGGTCGCGGGTGGCATCGGGGCGATCTACGCGGTCGGAATCCCGGTGCAGAGCCTCGTGACACGGCTCCCCCTCGGCGAGACCGCCCTGGCGAGCCTCGTGTTCCTGCCCGGCGACCTGCTGAAGGCTGCGGTGGCGACCGCGATCGTCGCCGCTCTGGTCCGGGCCTACCCGCGGGGCTTCCGTCGCACCTGGAAGCTCCGCGCGCACGCACCGGAGGCCGTCGCCGCGTGATCACCATCGTCGACGGTGACGCACCCGAGCTTCTCGATCGCATCGCCGAGGTCCGTGCTGCCGGGCGGGCCGTGCTGGTCGCCGATCCCCGATGGAGTGCCGCGCAGCGCCGCGACGTCGAGGTGCTGATCCGGGAGGGCGAGGTGCCCGCCGACGCGGCCTGGGCGACGCTCACCTCGGGAAGCCGCGGCGCCCCGCGCGTGGTGCTGCGCACGGCCGCCTCGTGGAGCTCGTCGTTCGCGACCGTCGCGGCGCTTCTCGACGCGGGGCCGGACGATGCGATCGCACTGCCCGCTCCGCCGGCGGCATCCCTGACGCTCTTCTCGCTCGCGCACGCGCTCGCCGGCGGTCCCCGCCCCGCTCTGGGGGTCGACGTCGACGCGACGTGCGTTCACGCGACCCCCCAGGGTCTGCGAGCGCTCCTGGATGCCGGTGGGACTCCGCGCCGCGCGCTGGTCGGCGGGTCGCACCTCGACCCGGCCCTGCGCGCGCGAGCCGAGAGCGCGGGTGTGCAGGTCGTGTCCTATTACGGCGCCGCGGAGCTGTCGTTCGTCGCGATCGACTCGGGCGACGGGCTCCGCGCCTTCCCGGGCGTCGAGCTCGAGGTGCGAGGCGGCGAGGTGTGGGTGCGTTCGCCTTTCGTGGCCCTCGGGTATCTGGGCGCGGGCGGACCCCTCGAGGGCGCGGGCGGGTGGGCCACCGTGGGCGACCGCGCCGAGGTGAGGGACGGCGGCCTGCACCTGCTCGGGCGGCGAGACGGGGCGATCCTCAGCGCGTCGGCGACGGTCGTCCCCGAAGAGGTCGAGGCGGCGCTGCGCGAGATTCCGGGAGTGCGGGATGCCGTCGTGTTCGGCATGCCGCGCCCCGGTGTCGGTGCGCTCGTCGCCGCGTTCGTCGAGGTGGAGGGGGACGGCCCCGACGATCTGCGGCGGGAGGCGGCCGCCCGGCTCGTCCCGGCCCACCGGCCGCGGCGGTGGTTCTTCGGCACGATCCCTCGCACGCTCTCGGGCAAGCCCGCGCGCGCCGACGTGGAGCGGCTCGCGGCCGGGACGGGACGGGATCGTGGGTGACCCGGTGATCGTCGCGGCACGCCGCACGCCTCTCGCCCTGCGGGGACGCGGGCTCCGCCACCACGACGTCACCGCGCTGAGCGCCGCCGTGGTGTCGGCGGTCGCGAGCGATGCTCGGCACCCCCCGATCGCCGACGTGGTGATGGGCAACTGCACCGGGCCGGGCGGGAACATCGGACGTCTCGCCGCTCTCGCGGCCGGGTTGGGTCCGCACGTTCCCGGCGGCACCGTCGACCGGCAGTGCGGCAGCGGACTGGCGGCGATCGTGGATGCCGCGAACGCGGTGCGCGTGGACGGGATCGCGCGCATCGCGGGTGGGGTGGAGAGCGCGTCGACCGCGCCGCTGCGCACGCTTGCGGGGGTGCCGTACACGCGCGCTCCCTTCGCTCCGGCGGGCTTCGCCGACCCCGACATGGTGCGCTCCGCCGACGACCTGGCGCGCCACGACGGACTCACCCGCGAGCGTCAGGACGCCTTCGCGGGTCGCAGCCATGCGCGCGCCGCGGGCGCCGACGCGGAGGGGAGGTTCCGGGCCGAGATCGTCCCGGTGGGCGCACTGACCCGCGACGAGGGGGCGGGGGTGCCCCCTCGGGTGTTGCGGCGACTCGTCCCGCTCGTGGACGGAGGCACGGTGACGGCCGGATCCTCGACGCGGATCGGGGACGGGGCGGCAGCCGTGATGGTCGCCCCGGCGAGCGCCGGCCCGGGCCTCGCCCTTCGCGCCGCGGCGATCACCGGGAGCGATCCGGCCCTGCCGGGTCTCGGGGCGGCTCCCGCCATCGCCGCCGTGCTCGCGCGGACGGGCCTCGGCGCGCGGGACCTCGCCGCGATCGAGCTCGTCGAAGCGTTCGCCGCGCAGAGCATCGCCGTGCTCTCGCGCGTCGGGCTCCGCGACGACGACCCGCGCGTCTGCGCAGACGGCGGGGCGCTTGCTCTCGGGCACCCGTGGGGCGCGAGCGGGGCCGTCGCGGTGGTGCGACTGTTCGCCCGACTGGTGCGTGCGGGGGCCGCGGACGGGACGATCGGACTCGCCGCAGCGTCCGTCGGCGGGGGACTCGGTGTCGCGGCGGTCTTCGAGGTCGTGCGATGACCCTTCGCTGCGCGCACTTGAGCGTCAGCCTCGACGGCCGAAGCGTCCTGAACGACGTCACCCTCGATCTCGGCGCGCGCACCATCGCCGTGGTGGGGGACAACGGCTCCGGCAAGTCGACCTTCGCCCGGGTCGTCGCGGGTCTCGTGCCGCGCGCCCGGGGCTCGCTCGAGGTGCTCGGCCAGGATCCGAAGAGCGATGCCGCCGCCCACCGTCGCCGTGTGGCCCTGGTGCTGAGCAATCCCGACGCCCAGATCGTCATGCCGGTCGTCGCCGACGACGTCGCCTTCTCGCTCCGCCCGGAGCGACTCGCGCGGGGCGAGCGCGCGGCGCGCGTGAGCGCCGCTCTGGAACGGTTCGGCCTGACCGAGCTCGCCGACCGTCCGGCATCCGAGCTGTCGGGCGGGCAGAAGCAGCTCCTCGCTCTCTGCGGTGCCTTCGTGCGGAACCCCGAACTGGTCGTCGCCGACGAGCCCACCGCCTTACTGGACGCCCGGAACGCCTGCCGGATCGCCGACCATCTCCTCGGCGACGGTTCGCACCGCGCCCTCGTGGTCACGCACGATCTCGCCCTCGCTCGGCGGTGCGACGCGGCCGTGCTGTTCGCCGACGGTCGCCTGGTCGCCGCGGGCGCGGCATCCGGGGTCGTCGACCGATACGAGGAGTCGCTGGCATGCTGAGCGGCTCCCGATCCGGGACCGGGATCGTGCATCGCCTGCCCGCGGGTCCGAAGATGCTCGCGGTGGCCGCGATCGCTCTCGCCATCGCGATGCTGCCGACGACTCTCTGGGCCGCGGGGGTCGCGGTGGCGGTCGCGCTGACGTGCGTCGTGGTCTCGGGCGTCGAGGCGCGGGAGCTCTGGCGGCAGGCGTGGGCCCTGCGCTGGGTCGTCGTCGTCACGGCCGTGGGGCAGCTGATCTTCCTCGGCGTCGAGCCCGCCGTCGCGAACACGGCGCGTGTGACGGCGGCTCTGCTCGTCGCGACGCTGCTGCCGCTGACGACGCGGGCGGAGGCGATGCTCGACGCCCTCGAGCGCGGACTCGCTCCGCTGGGGCGGATCGGAGTGGATGCCGAGCGCGCGGCGCTGCTGTTCGCGGTGACGATGACGACGGTCCCCGTCCTGGCGCGACTGGCCGCAGAGGTGCGCGAGGCGCAGCGGGCGCGGGGTGTGCGACCGTCGCTCCGTGTCGCGGTCCTGCCGTTCCTCGTGCTCGCGCTGCGCCACGCCGACCAGCTCGGTGAAGCCCTCGCGGCGCGCGGAGTGCGCTGACGGCCCGCTCCGGCTCGCGGGGACCGCGGGCACCGCGGGACCGGTCGGCACGGTGCACCGAGCCGGGGCGACCTCGCCGACGCGACAGCGCCACGACCCCTGCGCGGTAGGCCGACCCGCGAGCTCAGTCCGCGGCGGCCCGCCCCGCGGCGAAGCCCTCGGCGTACGCCTCGTCGGCGCCCTGGCGGAACATGTCGCGCGCGGGGTCGCGCACGATCGAGCGGGCGCCGGGCAGGTCGAGGTCGCCCACCAGATCCGCACGTCCGCGCACGATCGCGACCGGTCGGCGCGCGGCCTTGCCCTTCACGAGGTCGGTGGCAGCGGCGATCTCGTCGGCGACGCAGGGCAGGGTCACCACGAGGGGGCGGCCCTCGGCATCCGTCGTTCCGCGGAGGTCTTCGAACACGTGGATGCCGCCGGCGCCGATCGCGTGATCGGTCTGGCCCTCGCGCCACGCGCGCCCGAGGGTGTCGGTGACGATCACGCCCACGTGCGCTCCGGTTGCGGCGCGCAGCCCCGTCGCGAGGGCGCGGGCCGAGGCATCGGGGTCGACGGGCAGCAGCAGTACGGTGCCCTCGGGGGTGTTGCTCGCGTCGACCCCGGCGGCGGCCGAGACGATGCCGAGCGGATTCTCGACGATCCGTGTGACGTGCCCGGTGGGGGAGGTGCGGGATGCCACGAGCCGCACGGTCTCGCGCGTGATGGCGTCCTCGCGGTCGTCGGCGCGGATGATGCGCCCCTCGGCCTTCGAGACGACCTTGCTGGTGACCACGACGATGTCGCCGTCGCGCAGGGTCGAGTCGACGTCTGCGCGCGCGGAGACGGCATCCACGATCACCTGGACGAGGTCATCGCCCGGGGTGATCTCGCGGATGCCGTCGAGGGCCCAGATCTGCAGCACGTCAGCGGACGAAGCGCACCTCGGTGAGCTCCTCACCGAGGAAGGGCTCGGTGTGCGAGGCGCCGTCGAGGGTGAACCCGTTGCGCTGGTAGAACCGGTGCGCGCGCGGGTTGTCGTCGGCGACCCACAAGTACGCGCCCTCGCCGCCGTCGATCGCGGCATCGAAGAGCTGCTGGCCGATGCCGGTGCCGTGGTACGCGTCGAGCAGGTAGATGAAGTACAGCTCGCGATCACGGGGAGCGTCGTCGTCGCGGGCCGGGCCCGAGCCGACGAAGCCGACGATCTCGCCGTCGACGAGGGCCGCGTGCATGCGGTAGTCCTCGCCCTGGGCGGCCCAATGCGTCCAGAGTTCGGCCATGCGTCGCGGCGAGACGGCCTCGAGGGCGGCCTTGCTGATCAGGTGGTCGTAGGTCTCGTGCCAGCAGGTGGCGTGCACGCGACCGAGGGCCTCGGCATCCACATCTCTTACCGGACGGACGACGATGTCGGTTCGGGCTTCCGCAGTCATGGCGCGACTCTACGCGCGGCGTCGGCGCGGGTGAAATCGGGGCGGATCGGCCGTCGGATGCGCTATGCGCTGTCGCGCCGACGTTGTCGATGACGCACAACGACATCGCCGTTCCGTGGTCGAATCGCTACGCTCGGCCCTCGTGAACGTCCTCTGGCGCACCCTGCTGGTGCTCGCTCGTGCCCGCCGTCGCCTTCGTCGTGAAGGCCCCCTCGACCCCAACACGGTCGCGCGGATGTCCATCCGGGTGCTCCCCACCGACATCGATCTGCTGCGGCACCTGAACAACGGCCGCTACCTGTCGCTCTTCGACCTCGGGCGCTGGGACCTGCTGACTCGCACGGGACTCCTCGCGGCGATGACGAAGCAGGGCTGGTACGCGGTGGTCGCCGCCGAGACCATCACGTTCCGCCGCTCCCTCGAGCTGGGGCAGCGCTTCGAGCTCGAGACGCGACTGATCGGCCACGACGACCGGGCGGTGTACCTCGAGCACCGCGCGCTGGTGAAGGGCGAGATCTACGCCCGCGCGATGATCCGCGCGCGCATCCTCCGCCGCACGGGGGGCACCGTCCCGCACGACGAACTGTTCGCCGCGGTCGGGCGCCCCGAGGGCCTGCCCGACATCGAGCCGTGGGTGCACGACTGGGCGGCGGGCTCCGCCCTCCCGTCGACGAAGCGTCCGGCGCCCAGCATCTGGGAGTGACGCGGGCGCGCGATCACATCCCGAAGCGGGCGTCGAGCCAGGCCACCTGCTTCATCCAGTGGCGGTGTCCGCCGCCCTCGTGGCCGTTGTAGGGGTACTCCTCGATGGCTGCATCGTCCGACGCGAGGGCGTGGAAGGCGGCGAAGACGCCGGACGGCAGCACCACGTCGTCCATGAGGGCGACCGAGAAGAACGCGGGCTGGGTGATGCGTCGGGCGAGGATCGCACCGTCGACGTACGACAGGGTGCGGAGCACGCTCGCCGTGTCGTCGCGATGCACCGCGAGATACCGCGTGATCTCGGTGAACGGTGCCGAGGGTGTGCGCGTGATCGCGTTCGGGAAGTCGCACAGGAAGGGCACGTCGGGGAGGACCGCGGCGACCGCGTCGCCCGCGAGGGCCGCCGCGGCGATCGAGAGCCCCCCGCCCTGGCTGCCGCCGGTGACGGCGACCCGCGAGGGGTCGACCCCGGGGAGCTCGCGCACCACGTCCACCAGGCGCACGGCGTCGGTGAACAGCCGGCGGTAGTAGTAGTCGTGGGGATCCCGGATGCCGCGCGTCATGACGCCCGGGAACGCGGCCGCGGAGCCGTGGGGGTCGGGGGTCTCGCCGACGCTCCACGTCGACCCCTGGCCGCGGGTGTCCATGATGACGTGCACGTAGCCGGCGGTCGCCCAGTTCAGACGCTCTCCGGGCAGGCCCCGGCCGCCGCCGTAACCGATGTACTCGATGACGGCGGGCAGGAGCGCGTCGCCGTGCGGGCGCACGACCCAGCCGCGGATCTCGTCGCCGTCGAAGCCGGTGAAGGTCAGGTCCGAGACGCTCACGGCGCGCACGGGGGCGTCGATCGGGGTCAGGGTGGCGGGGTGAGCCGCTGCGCGCGCCTCGGCGATCGTGGTCGCCCAGAACGCCTCGAGATCGGCCGGTGCGTCGAGGGCGGGACGGTAAGCCCGCAGAAGCTCGATCGGCATGTCGGTGAAGGTGACGGCCATGGTTCCTCCTGGTGTCCGGGGCGAACCGACAGTAGCAACGCGTGGCGTCGCCGCGGGCGGCGACCCCCTTCCGGGGCGCGTGTCTTCTCCGTCGTCGGCGAAATATGTGAGGCTTCACATTCTCGATCCTTCGACGGCACGGCATTCGAAATGCTTCTTGACAGCATTCCCAGCCGCCTCCAAGATTGCGCATAGTGAGCGCTCACATCGAGTTGCTTCCACTTCGCCGGCCCCCGCCGGACACCCATCGTCGAGGAGGGCGAGCATGGTGCTGCCACGACCCGTTTCCGAGGACCGGACCCGGAGGGGCATCGCGCGGCGCGCGGGCTCGCTCGTCGCGGTCGCCGCCGTCGTCCTGAGCGGCCTGGTCCCCGCCGTCGCCGCCTCGGCAGCCCCGCTGCCCACGCCGCTGGCGTCGTACGACTTCGCCGCGACGACCGGAACCGCGGTCCCCGACTCCTCTGGGCACGGACACGACGCGGTCATCCGCGGCACCGGCTCGAGCGTCGACGGAGACGCCCTCTCGCTGCCCGGCGGAGCCTCGGGCTCCTCGGCCGCCTACGTCGAACTGCCCACGGGCCTCTTCGACGGCAAGAGCACCGTCACCGTCTCGGCGTGGCTCCAGGACCGCACCGGTGCGGGCAATCAGGCGGCGATGTTCTTCGGCACCACCGAGAACCTCCCCCAGCAGTACTGGCTGCTCAACCCCGCCAATCCGGCCGGCCAGGTCAAATCGGTGCTGACGGACGGACCACGGATCGCGCAGCCCTGGACCCTCGAGCGGGGGATCGCGCCGACGGACGGAGCCCGCGGCATCCCGGGCCCCTCCGCCACGTCCGAGTGGGCGCTGTACACCACCGTGATCACCCCGACCTCGATCACCGCCTACCTCGGCGGCACCAAGATCGGCACGGTCGCCACCTCGCGCTCGGTCGCCGAGTTCGGCTCGGGCCTGGTCGCCTACATCGGGCGCTCCTCGTACCCCGACCGCGTGTGGAAGGGCGGCGTCCGCGACGTCGCCATCTTCGACAGCGCGCTCAGCGACGACGACGTCGCGGCGCTCGTCGCACAGGGCACCCCCACGAACCAGCAGGACGTGGACACCGCGGCGCAGGCCCTCTCGATCCCGGATGCCGATGACGTGCGCGGCAACGTGACGCTGCCCACGACCGGGGCGAACGGGACGACGGTGACCTGGTCGTCGTCGAATGCGCAGGTCGTGACCGCCACGGGCGAGGTCACCCGACCCGCCACGGGGTCCGCCGCCGTGACCGTGAAGCTGCGCGCCACGATCGCGAAGGGCTCCAGCGAGACCACTCGCGAGATCGAGCTCATCGTGCAGCCGAAGCCGGCGGCGCAGAAGCTCGAGGGCTACTTCTTCCCCTTCTTCACGGGGGAGAGCACCACCACCGACGAGGAGATCTCGTTCGCCACGAGCCGCGGGGACGACCCGAAGAACTGGCTCACCCTCAACGACGGCAAGCCCGTGCTCACCTCGGACCAGGGGGAGAAGGGCATTCGCGACCCCTTCGTCATGCGCTCACCGGACGGGGACCGCTTCTACATGCTGTCGACCGACCTGAACATGTTCGACCTCTACAACGGCGACTTCGGCCGCGCGCAGGAAGTCGGCAGCCGCAAGCTCAACGTCTGGCAGTCCGACGACCTCACGACGTGGAGCCCTCTGCGCCAGATCACCGTCTCGAGCGAGTTCGCGGGCAACACCTGGGCGCCAGAGGCCACGTGGGACGCCGACCGCGGGGAGTACGTCGTCTACTGGGCCTCGAACCTCTACCCGAGCGCCTCGACCGCGGGTCGCAAGGCGGCCGACACGTACAACCGCATGATGATGGTCACCACGCGCGACTTCGTCACCTTCAGCGAGCCGAAGCCGTGGGTCGACGTCAAGCGCGGTGCGGGCAAGGGCACCATCGACGCCACCGTGGTGCGCGACGGAGACACCTACTACCGCTTCATCAAGGACGAGGCGTCGATGACCGTGCGCCAGGAGCGCTCGACCTCGCTCACCGCCACGGTCACGGGATCGCTCCCGACCACGACGTCGAGCCCCGGCTGGCAGCTCGTGAAGGAGCAGATCGGCGTCGGACAGCCCAACCCCTGGGGTGGCACGTTCACCAACGGCGAGGGCCCCACGGTGTTCGCCGACAACGCCGAGGCCGGTCACTGGTTCATGCTCATCGACCAACCGAGCTACCACGGCGGTCAGGGCTACCTGATGTTCGAGACCCGCGACATCGCGTCGGGCACCTGGACCTCGGTTCTGGATGCCACCCTCCCGGCGCGTCCGCGACACGGAACCGTCCTGCCGATCAGCGCGGCCGAGCAGCAGAGACTGCTCGCGGCGTATCCGACCGATGAGACGGCGGACTTCTCGATCACGGCCGACCCGAGCGCGAAGGGCGCCGAGATCGACGACGCGATGTACGGCGTCTTCTTCGAGGACATCAACAACGCGGCCGACGGCGGCCTGTACGCCGAGCTCGTCCGCAACCGCTCGTTCGAGTTCCTGCCCGTGGACAATCGGGGCTTCACGGGGATGACCGCGTGGACGCCGGTGGCCCTCGGCGGCGGTGCGGGCTCGGCACAGCCCGTCAACGACGACAAGCGCATGAATGAACGCAACCGCACGTACCTGCAGCTCGACCTGCGCAGCGGGGCCGGGAGCTACGGCGTCGAGAACGCCGGCTTCGACACGGGGGTGGCCCTCACGAAAGACGCGGCCTACGACGTGTCGTTCTGGGCGCGGACCACGGCGACCGCCGGAACCCCCGTCTCGCTCGTGCTGCGTTCGGCCGACGGCACCACGCTGTCGAACCCGTTCACGGCGACCGTGGGCGGCGACGGCTGGGTGAAGTACCGCGGCTCCGTGACGGCGACGGCCACGACCGACGCGGCCCGCGTGCTCGTCCAGGCCGCCGGCACCGGGACGCTGCGCCTCGACGAGGTCTCGGTCTTCCCGCACGACACCTTCCAGGGCCGGACCAACGGTCTGCGCAAGGACGTCGCGCAGAAGATCGCCGACCTGCACCCGAAGTTCATGCGGTTCCCGGGCGGGTGCATCGTCAACGTCAACAGCCACGCCGACTACTCGGCCGGCTCGAACTACGAGCGTGCGCGCTCGTACCAGTGGAAGGACAGCGTCGGCCCGGTCGAGACCCGCGCCACCAACGCCAACTTCTGGGGATACAACCAGTCGCTCGGTCTGGGCTATTACGAGTACTTCCAGTTCGCCGAGGACATCGGCGCCAAACCCGTCCCCGACGTCCCCGCGCTCTTGAACGGGTGCGGACAGGCGCTGCAGGCGACCGATCCGGCGCAGCTGCAGCGACACATCCAGGACACGCTCGACCTCATCGAGTTCGCCCGGGGCGACGCGACCACGACCTGGGGAAAGCTGCGTGCCGACATGGGGCACCCCGCTCCCTTCGCCCTCGACCGCATCGAGATCGGCAACGAGGAGAACTACCCCGAGGCCTTCATGGCGAACTTCGTGAAGTTCCGGGATGCCATCACGGCGAAGTACCCCGACATCATCCTGATCAGCAACTCCGGCCCCGACGCCGAGGGCGCGAGCTTCGAGAAGCACTGGCAGCAGAACAGGGCGGAGAAGGTCGACATGGTCGACGAGCACTACTACCGCGACCCGTCGTGGTTCCTCTCGAACAACCAGCGCTACGACTCGTACGATCGCAACGGGCCCAAGGTGTGGATCGGCGAGTACGCCTCGCGAGACAACCGCTTCGCCAACGCCCTGTCCGAGGCCGCGTACATGACGGGCCTCGAACGCAACGCCGACGTGGTCAAGATGGCGTCGTACGCGCCGCTGCTGGCCGACACCAGCAACGTGCAGTGGCGCCCCGACCTCATCTGGTTCGACCGCGACCAGGTGTGGGGCTCGGCGAACTACGAGGTCCAGAAGCTCTTCATGGGCAATGTCGGCGACCGGGTCGTTCCGACCACGGCGGGCGGGGATCTGGCATCCACCACCGTCTCGGGGGCCGTGGGTCTCTCGACCTGGAGCACCTCGGCCCGCTACGACGACGTGAAGGTCACGACGCCCGACGGGAAGACGCTCTTCTCCGACGACTTCGCCGACAAGAACGACGACGGATGGACCGAACTCGCGGGCGCGGGTTCGTGGTCCGCCGCCGACGGCAGCTACGTGCAGTCCTCGACCACGGCGAACAACACCCTCGTCGCCGGTCCCGCCCTGACCGCCACCGACTACGACGTCTCGCTGAAGGCCACGAAGCTCGCCGGCGCCGAGGGCTTCCTCGTCGGCTTCGGCGTGAAGGGGTCGGCCGACTATCTGTGGTGGAACCTCGGCGGGTGGGGGAACACCCGCAGCGTCGTGGAGAAGGCCGTCGGTGGCGCGAAGTCGATCGTCGCCGACACGGGCACCCCCCGCGTCGAGACCGGTCGAACCTACGACCTGCGCGTACAGGTGCGCGGCGCGCAGGTGACCCTCTTCGCCGACGGCGTGCAGCAGGGACAGTTCACCAACACCGCCGTCGAACCGTTCGCCCAGGTCATGACCACGGACGACAAGACCGGGGACGTGATCCTGAAGGTCGTCAACGCCCAGGCCAAGGCCGCGGTGACGAAGGTCGATCTCGGGGGGATCGCCGTGCTTCCGACGGCGGACGTGACCACCCTGCAGGCGGCCCCGACGGCGCTGAACACGGCGACGTCGACGCCGGTGGCCCCGAAGACCTCGCAGATGCCGGTCTCGAGCGCCTTCACGCACTCGTTCGAGCCGTACTCGGTGACGTTCGTGCGGATGCACACCCGCGCGGCCGATACGACGGCGCCCACGGTGACGCTCCAGACCACGCCCGCCACCGCGGACGGTGCCGCGGGCTGGTACGTGACGCAGCCGTCGATCACGGCGTCGGCGACTGACGACGTCGACCCGGCGCCGCGCCTCGAGGTCAGCGCCGACGGGGGAGAGACCTGGACGACGTACACCGGCGCGGTGACCCCGGCGGAGGGAACCTGGAATCTCGCGTTCCGGGCGACCGACGCGTCGAAGAAGGTCTCGACGCCGGTGACCGCCAAGGTCGCCTTCGACCGCAGCGCCCCGGTGACGACGGCCACGGTGGATGCCGCCGCCCGCACGGTGACGCTCGCCGCGAGCGACAGCGGATCGGGGGTGGCGCGCTTGGAGTACCGCCTCGGCGACGCGGCGACCTGGACGGAGGTGCCCGGTGCGCAGGCGGTCGTGAGCGTCGGTGCGGGGGCGACCACCGTGTCGTACCGAGCGGTCGACGCGGCCGGCAACATCAGCGGGACGGGATCGACCGCGGTGGGCGCGAACGCGGGCGATCCCACGCTCACCGTCTCGGGCGACCTCGTCGCCGGGGGCGTCGTGACGGTGTCGGGAACGGGCTGGCCCGCGAACGCCGACGGGGAGCTCGAACTGCGCTCCACTCCGGTGCGGCTGGGCGCGGTCCGCACCGATGCCGGCGGGGCGTTCCTCGTGAACGTCACCCTCCCCGCGGACACCCCCGCCGGCGCACATCGCGTGATCGCGCGCATCGGCGGGGTCGAGGCCGCCGTGGGTGTCGAGGTCAGGGCCGCCGGCGGTGGCGCCACCCCCGTCGTCCCCGCGGCTCCGAGCGGACAGGCCGGTCAGACCCCGTCGCCGCTGGCGGTGACCGGTGGCGTGGTCTCGGGTGCGGCCCTCGCGCTCGGACTCCTCGCGGTGCTGATCGGGGCGGCTCTGAAGCGCCGCCGCCGGGCGATCGGCTGAGGCCGGGGCCCGCCCGCGAGAAGGATCGAACGTCCCGTAAAGCTGAGAAGGAAAGAACGATGCCCCGGCCGTCGCGAGGCGACCGGGGGCATCCCGTAAAGCTGAGAAGGAATGAACGACGCCCCGGCCGCCGCAAGGCGACCGGGGCGTCGGGGTACCCTGGGGGATCAGCTCGTGAGCAGGCGCAGGCCGTAGGTCTGCAGGATCTCGTTCACGGGCTGGAAGTACGTCGTTCCGCCGCTCGTGCAGTCGCCCGAGCCTCCGGAGGTGACGCCCTGGGCCTGGTTGCCCGCGAGGAGCGAGCCGCCGGAGTCGCCCGGCTCGGCGCAGACGTTGGTGCGGATCAGGCCCGAGACCGACCCCTCGGCGTAGCGCACCGTGGAGTTGAATCCCTGGATCTGGCCGCAGTGCCAGCCGGTCGTGGAGCCCGAGCGGCAGACGGTCGCGCCGACCGCCGCGGCGGTGGAGCCCTTGACCGCGACGGAGCCGCCCGAGTAGTTGGAGACGGAGCCGACCGGGGTGTGGTTCGGCGTGCTCACCCAGGCGTAGTCGTTCCCGGGGAACGACGAACCCCGGAAGGTGCCGTAGGTGGTGCTGTCTCCCGCGACGCCGCAGTGGCCGGCGGTGACGAACCCGCCCTGCACGGCGAAGCCCACGGAGCAACGGCTCTGGTTGTTGATGTTGTAGGCGATTCCGCCCTGGATCGTCGCGAACGTCTCCGGGGCAGCGACTCCGGTGTCGAGGCGCACGGCGCCGGCGGGGGCGTCGAGGGTGGCGACGAAGTCGGCCGCGGCCTGGTCGCCGCCGGCGACCACGTCGACGACGAGGTCGTTCTGTTCGACGTCGATCCACCACGACGGGATCACATCCGGCACGGTGCTCGACTCGATCTTCGCGGCGATCGCCTCGAGATCGTCCAGCGAATGCTCCGCGGCGACCGGCACGGCGCCCGCGTCGGCGGCGGCTTCGCGGGCCGCGTCGGTGGTGGCGGCGGCGTACACGGTGCGGGTCGACTCGTCGAGCCAGGTGCCCGCGAACGCCTCGCCCGCGACGGCGGCGACGTCGTCGGCGGTGCCGGCCGCGTCGGCCTGGAAACGCAGGACGTCCTGCGCGCCGGCGACGTCGGTGCCGAGGTCGGCGGCCATCGCTTCGAGCAGCTGCGCGTCGACTCCGTCGACGGCCGCGTCGGGAGATGACGTGGGGGTCTGCGCCAGCGCGGGGGCGGTGGCGGCGGTGGTCAGGAACAGGCCGAGGGCGGCTGCGCCCACGACGGTTTTCGATATGCGGTTCACGTTGGAGTGACCTTCCATCCAGGGGGATAAATGGCGGGGTACCCACGGCCATAGAAACACGACTCGGACGAAAAGCGAAGGAATTCCTGTGAATTTCTGATCAGAGTGCAAATATGTCGGCCATTCGGGGGACAGCGCGTCCGAGCCTCGAACGGCGGACATCCGCACCGCCGATCCGCGCGTTGCGCGGCGGGCCGTCGAGATGCCGAAGCGGCCGGTAATTAGGCTGGCGGGCATGAGCTCGAACGACGCCGACACCCCCGTTTCCGCGCTCTCTTCCGGTCTTCCCGCGGGCGCCGCTCGCATCGCGGCGACGTTCTCGCGGCGGGCGTCCTCGGCATCGTCCCCCCGTCGGGGCGAACTGCCCGCGGACCACGATGCGGCGGCGTTCCTGGCCGCCGCGATCGACGGCGTCTCGCGTCCGGAGTCGCTCACCTCGGCGGCTTCCGCTCTGCACCGGCTCGCCGTCGACCTCCCCGCCTCGCTCCCCTGGGTGCTCCGCGGGGCCCTCCAGCTCGGCGGGGCCGTCGCGCCCGTCCTCCCCAGTCCTGCCGTCCCCCTCGCCCGCCGCGCGATGCGCGACCTCCTGGGCGCCCTGGTGCTCGACGCGCGCCCCGAGCGACTCGGCCTCGCCCTCGACTCCCTCGGCCTCTCGGTCGATCTGCGCCTGGTCGGACCCGCGATCGTGGGCGATGCCGGCGCGCGGCGCAGGGTGGACGGCATCCGGTATCTGATCTCGCGCGTGGAGGTCTCGCGGATCTCGCTCGCGATCTCCGATGTCGTCGTCGCGCCGTCGCCGTGGGCCTTCGATGCCGAGGTCGAGCACGCCGCGGAGCGGCTGCTGCCGGTCTTCCTCGACGCGCTCGCCGCGGGCACCCACGTCACCCTGATCGCGGAGGGACGAGACGACCTCGACCTCACCGTCGCGGTGCTCACCCGGGTGCTCGAAGAACCGCGTCTGACCGCGCTGCGCGCCGGAATCCACCTGCCCGCGTCCGTCGGCGAGACGCCCGATGCCGTCCGCGAGCTGTCGGCGTGGGCGCGCGTGCGTGTCGCCGCGGGCGGGGCCCGTCTGACCCTGCGTCTGAGCGATGCTCCCCTCCCGACCCCGGATGCCGTCTCGGCCGCGCGCCATGGATGGCCCGCCCCGGCGGTCACGGCTCGAGACGACGTCGACGCCGCCCTCGTGCGCGGTCTGCGCGAAGCGCTGAGCCCGAGGGGGCGGGAGGGCCTCGTCGTCGAGCTGGCGACCGCCGACCCCGAACGCGCCGCTCTGGCGCTCACTCTCGCCGCCGAGGCGGGATCCGAGCTCGAGCTCGCCCTCCCGCACACCTCGCCGTGGACCGCGGGGGAGGGGCACGTCTGGACGGCACCCGCCGCGTACCCCGACGACCTCGAGACCGTCGTGGCGCGCCTGGCCGCGAGCTACGCGACGACCGTGGCCGGTGCTCCCGACCTGCCGCTGGCCGTACCCGCGCCGGAGCACACGGCGGACGAGGACGCTCCCGAGACCGCGTCCATCGCGGCCCGCGCCCGGCGCGCCCTGGCCGCCGCGGACCTCCCGGGACCCGCCCCCCGCGTGCCGCAGCGCGGGGTCGAGCCCGATCCGGCGATCCTGCGGGAACGCGCGGGTGACGACGCCGCCGAGCCCGGTCTCACGCAGGCGGTGCTGGGCATCGCGCGAGAGGCCGCGGCATCCGGCGACACCTCCGCGCTGGGACCGGACGTGCAGCAGATGCTCTTCGGCGGCCAGTCGTTCGTCGACACGGCCGTGTTCTCCGCCCGCGAGAGCGCCGAGCTCGCCGGAGGCGCCCCCGGGTTCCGCAACGTCAGTGACACCGATCCGACCGTGCCCGCCGACCGCGCCTGGGCGGCGGCCATCCTGGGCCGCGTGTCGGACTCGACCGCCGGTGACGCCACCGCCGCCGCCGGGCGCGTCGACGACGAGGCGGGACTCGAGGCGGTGATCGACCGCGTGCGCACCGCCGCCGAGCCCTGGGGTGCGCTCGCCGCCGCCGACCGCGCCGCCGTCCTGCAGTCGGCCGCGCGCAGCCTCGAGCAGCGCCGCGCCGAGCTGATCGAGGTGCTCGCCTCGGAGGGAGGGGCGCTCCTGCCCGAGGCCGATGCCGAAGTGAGCCAGGCGGTGGACGCCGCCGCCTACTACGCGGCGACGGCGAAAGAACTCGACCGCGTTCCCGGGGCCGTGTTCGTGCCCGATCGGGTGAGCGTGGTCGCCCCCCGTTGGAACGCCCCCGTCGGCCTCTGCGCCGCGGAGACGCTGGCCGCCCTCGTCGCGGGGTCCGGGGTGGTGCTCACGCCCTCGCCGCGTGCTCGTCGTGCCGGAGCCGTCGTGGCCGAGGCGCTGTGGGCCGCGGGAGTGCCGCGCGACCTGCTCGCCTACGTCGATCTCAACGAAGACGCGTCCGGGCGGGCCCTGATCGTGCACCCCGGCGTCGACCGTGTGCTGCTCGCCGGCGCGCGCACCACCGCCGAACGCTTCGCCGCGTGGCGTCCCGCGCTGCCCGTGCAGGCGTTCACCGCCGGACGCAACGTCGCGATCGTCGCTCCCTCGGCCGACCTCGACGCCGCCGTGACGGACATCGTCCGCGGTGCCTTCGCGCGCGCCGGTCAGGCCGCCACGGCCGTGTCGCTCGTGATCCTCGTGGGGGCGGTCGGGCGGTCCTCCCGCTTCACCGAGCAGCTGAGGGATGCCGTCTCGTCGCTGCGCGTGGGGCCTTCCGACGACCCGCTGTCCGACATCGGCCCGCTCGTCGAAGAACCCGCGGGCGAGGTGCGACGCGCCCTGACCGTCCTCGGCGACGGCGAGCGGTGGCTCGTGGAGCCGCGAGAGCTCGACCTCGGTCCCGAGACCGCCGGCCGGTTCTGGTCGCCCGGCGTCCGCACGGGCGTCACCGCCGGCTCCCACCTGACCCGGGCCGCGGTCGCGGCGCCGGTGCTCGGCATCCTGCACGCTCCCACCCTCACCCGCGCGATCGAGCTGCAGAACGCGATCGGATCGGGGTTCGTGGCGGGCCTGCACACGCGCGATGAGGCCGACCTCGACCTCTGGCTCGACAGCGTCGAGGCGGCCGTCCTGCGGGTGAACCGCCCCTCGACCGGAGCGGTGATCCAACGCGAGCCGCTCGGCGGCTGGGGCGAGGCGTCCGTGGGCGACGGCGCCATGTCGGGCGGGCCGAACCGCCTCGTGAGCCTCGGCTCGTGGCGCCCCTCGACGGGCGGGGCGGCGTCGTCGACCCTGCACCTGCGCGGACTCGACTCTCGGATCACGGCGCTCATCGAGGCGGCCCAGCCCACCCTGTCGTACGAGGCGTTCGACTGGCTCCGTCGCGGAGCGCTCGCCGACGCCGTCGCCTGGGACCGCGAGTTCGGCCGCGTGCGCGACGTCTCGCGTCTGGGCGTCGAGCGCAACCTCCGTCGCTACCGGCCGGTCGACGTGGCCGTGCGCGCGACCGCCGACGCCGCGTGGCACGCGGTCCTGCGCGTCCTCGTCGCCGCCGTCCGGTCGGGTTCGACCTTCAGCCTCAGCACGCCGGTGGGTCTGCCCGCCGCGGTGAGGCACCTGCTGGGCGAGAGCGGGGTCGCCGTGTCGGTCGAGAGCGATGCCGAGTGGCTGCAGCGGCTGGCGGGTGGCATCCCGGATGCCGCCGCCGCCGACGCCGACACCCTCGCCACGGCCCCGCGACCGAGCCGCCTGCGCCTGGTCGGACCGGCCGAGACCGTCGCCGCCCTGCGCGCGGCCGTCGCCGAGACGGTCGGCGGGGACGTCTCGCTCACCGCGTACGCGAACGAGGTCACCACCGCGGGTCGCCTCGAGCTGCTGCCGTTCCTGCGGGAGCAGGCGGTGTCGATCGGGGCGTTCCGCTTCGGTGAGATCGACGCGTGGAGTGCCACGGTCATCTGAGCGGGGTCCCGTCCTCGACGTCGGCCCGCCCGGGCCCGGCCCCGAGGACGCACGGGAGCGGCGCCCCCCCCGGTGCGGCGCGGTCGAACGGATGCGTCCTCGGCGGCCCACCTCCGCCGACGGCGGCCAGGCCGGGTTTCGAAAACGTTTAGCGCGGCGCCCGCGCCGGGGTAGCGTCGTCGAAACCCCGAGGAGCACCGATGACCGCTGCCCACCTGACCGTCGACCCCCGCTTCGCGATCGGCGCCGTGCGCCGACGTCTGTTCGGCGGGTTCGTCGAGCACCTCGGTCGCCACGTCTACGACGGGATCTACGAGCCCGGCCACCCGGCGGCGGACGAGCAGGGATTCCGCACCGACGTGCTCGAGCTCGTGCGCGAACTCGGCGTCTCGATGATCCGCTACCCGGGCGGCAACTTCGTCTCGGGCTTCCGCTGGGAGGACAGCGTCGGCCCGCGCGAGCTGCGCCCCCGCCGCCTCGACCTCGCGTGGCACTCGACCGAGACGAACGAGGTCGGCCTGCACGAGTTCGCGGACTGGCTCGACAAGGCAGGCAGCGAGCTCATGCTGGCCGTCAACCTCGGCACGCGCGGGGTTCTCGAGGCGCTCGACCTGCTCGAGTACAGCAACGTGCCCGGCGGGACGGCGCTGTCGCAGCGAAGGATCGACAACGGCCGCGCCGAGCCGTTCGACGTACGCGTGTGGTGCCTGGGCAACGAGATGGACGGACCGTGGCAGCTCGGCCACCGCTCGGCCGACGACTACGGCAAGCTCGCCGCGCAGACGGCCAAGGGCATGCGGCAGATGGACCCCTCGATCGAACTGGTCGTGTGCGGATCGTCGGGCGCGCAGATGCCGACCTTCGGAGAGTGGGAGCGCGAGGTGCTCACCCACACCTACGACGACGTCGACATGATCTCGTGCCACGCGTATTACCAGGAGCACGACGGCGATGCGGCCTCGTTCCTCGCCTCGGCCGTCGACATGGACCGCTTCATCGAGGCGGTCGTCGCTACCGCCGACCACGTCGGCGCGGCTCGCGGCAGCGCCAAGAGGATCGACATCTCGTTCGACGAGTGGAACGTCTGGTACATCGACCGCGTCGACGCCGTGAAGCCCACCGCGATCGACGACTGGCCCCTCGCGCCGCGCCTGCTCGAAGACGTCTACTCGGTCCTGGATGCCGTCGTCTTCGGCGGTCTGCTGATCTCCCTGCTGAAGCACGCCGATCGCGTCGCCTCGGCCTCGCTCGCCCAGCTCGTGAACGTGATCGCGCCGATCATGACCGAGCCCGGCGGCCCCGCGTGGCGTCAGACGACGTTCTTCCCCTTCGCTCTCACCTCGCGCCTCGCGCGCGGCGAGGCGGTGCGTCTGCAGGTCGACGCACCCGCGATCGACACCGCGCGGTACGGCACGGTCCCCGCGGTGGATGCCGTGGCCACCGTCGACGACGAGGTGGGGACGGCCGCGGTGTTCCTCGTCCACCGCGGCCTCGAACAACCGATCGACCTCGAGATCGACGTGAGCGCCTTCGGCGAGGTCGAGGTGGTCGAGACGCACCTGCTGCACGACGACGACCGCGGGGTGTGCAACACCCTCGACGACCCCGAGCGGGTGCGGCCGCGAACGGTGCGGACGCGCCTGGGGGACGGCATCCTGCATCTGACTCTGCCGCCGGTCGCGTGGGCTGCGGTGTCGCTCCGTCGGGTCGGCTGAGTCGCGCGTCGGCGGGAGTTCCGGGTCGCCGGCGTCTCGGTGAGGGTCGACCCCGCCGCTGCGCACCGCCGCGCCGCTCGCTCTCGCGTGCGGGCGCGTGCGAGAATGGCACCGGCGTGCTCGGACCGACCTTTCCCCGCACGGCGCCGCATCGAGCCGATGAGCGCCGCACGGGTTCGAAGGGCCACCGGGCCCCAGGACAGCGTCCGCCGCACCTTTCCTCCGAGGAGCAGAGATGTCCGCTACCCCCACCGCCGCCACCGCCGAGTCCTCGACCGGCGCGCGCGTGCAGCAGCACCGCCGGTACCTCATGTGCCGCCCCGAGCACTTCACGGTGAGCTACAGCATCAACCCGTGGATGGAGCCCTCGCGGCCCACCGACACCAACCTCGCCGTCCAGCAGTGGCAGGCCCTGTACGACACCTACGTCTCGCTCGGGCACGAGATCGAGCTCATCGACCCGCTCGAGGGTCTGCCCGACATGGTCTACACCGCCAACGGCGGCTTCGTGATCGACGGCATCGCGTACGGCCCGAAGTTCCGCTTCCGCGAGCGTGCGGCCGAGGCACCCGCGTTCATCGACTGGTTCGCGGCGAACGGCTTTGAGGTCGCCGAGCCCGTCGAGGTCAACGAGGGTGAGGGCGACTTCCTCCTCGTGGGTGACACGATCCTCGCCGGCACCGGGTTCCGCTCGACCGGTGACAGCCACCGCGAGGTCGGCGAGGTCTTCTCGCGCGAGGTCGTGTCGCTGACGCTGACCGACCCGCGCTTCTACCACCTCGACACCGCGATCTCGGTGCTCGACCCCGTCCAGGGCCCGGGCGGCGTCGAGAAGGCGAACATCGCCTACCTCCCCACCGCGTTCGACGAGAAGAGCCAGGCGATCCTGCGCGAGCGCTACCCCGAAGCCATCCGCGTGGCGGATGCCGATGGTGCCGTCTTCGGCCTCAACTCGGCCAGCGACGGCAAGAACGTCATCATCTCGCCGCGGGCAGTCGGCTTCGAGGCGCAGCTGCGAGAGCGCGGCTACACCCCCGTCATGGTCGACCTGTCCGAGCTGCTGCTCGGCGGCGGCGGCATCAAGTGCTGCACGCTCGAGCTGCGAGGCGGATCGCGATGAGCACCGCCGTCGACGACCTCGGCGCCCGTCTCATCGCCGAAGAGGGCGCCCACCTCGCCCACAACTACCACCCGCTTCCGGTCGTCGTCTCGCGCGCCGAGGGCGTGTGGGTCACCGACGTCGAGGGCAAGCGCTACCTCGACCTGCTCTCGGCGTACTCCGCGCTGAACTTCGGGCACGGCCACCCGGCGATCCTGGCGGCCGCGCGCGAGCAGCTCGACCGCCTGACGCTCACCAGCCGCGCGTACCACAACGACCGTCTCGGTCCCTTCGCCACGGCGCTCGCGCAGCTCTGCGGCAAAGACACCGTGCTGCCGATGAACACCGGTGCCGAGGCCGTCGAGACCGGCATCAAGGTCGCGCGCGCCTGGGGCTATCGCACCAAGGGCATCGCTCCGGATGCCGCGACCATCATCGTCGCGAACGGCAACTTCCACGGCCGCACGACCACGATCGTCGGCTTCAGCGATGACCCCACGGCGCACGACGACTTCGGTCCGTACGCCCCGGGCTTCGTACACGTGCCGTACGGAGACGCGGATGCCATCGCCGCGGCGATCGACGAGAACACCGCCGCGGTGCTGATCGAGCCCATCCAGGGCGAGGCCGGCGTCGTCATCCCGCCCGAGGGGTTCCTGCAGCGCGTGCGCGAGATCTGCACCGCCAACAACGTGCTGTTCATCGCCGACGAGATCCAGTCGGGCCTCGGACGCGTGGGCGAGACCTTCGCGTGCGACCGCGAGAGCGTGGTGCCCGACGTGTACCTGCTCGGCAAGGCGCTGGGCGGCGGCATCCTGCCCGTCTCGGCCGTGGTCGCGAATGACGACGTGCTCGGCGTCATCCACGCCGGCGAGCACGGATCGACCTTCGGCGGCAACCCGCTGGCCGCGGCCGTGGGTCTGCGGGTCGTCGAGATGCTGGCATCCGGGGAGTTCCAGACCCGCGCGAAGGCGCTGGGAACGCACCTCGAGGCGTCTCTGCAGACGCTCGTCGGCCACGGCGTCACCGCCGTGCGCATCGCGGGCTTGTGGGCCGGCGTCGACATCGATCCGGCCTACGGCACCGGCCGCGAGGTCGCCGAGAAGCTCCTCGCCCGCGGCGTGCTCGTGAAGGACACGCACGGCCAGACGATCCGCATCGCCCCGCCGCTGACGATCCGCGCGACCGAGCTCGACTGGGCCGTCGAGCAGATCCGGCACGTTCTGGGGGCCTGAGCGCCACCTGGCCCTGCGCCCGCACCGCTTCCCGGCGTGCGTGTCTCCCTTCGTGCCGATCGCGTGCGGTTCTCGTGCGCGAAGGGGGACACGCGCCGCCGGGCGCCAGCGCGCAGCGAGGCGCGCCTCGCGCCAGCGGCGGGCTCAGGCCACCGACACCGTGCGCTGATCCCAGCCGGTCGCTCCGTCCGGAGCGGGAGGAGCGGTCGCGCTCGTCTGCGTCTCGCCCGTGGCCGACACCGCGCGGCAGCGGATGACGTGCGAGCCGCTCGTGGCGTTCCACGGCAGACTCCACTGCACCCAGGTGTCGGCCGAGATCGCGGTCGCGAGCGTCGCTCGCTGCCACGGGCCGTCGTCGATCTGCACCTCGACGCCCGAGACGCCGACGTGGATCTGCCAGGCGACGCCGGCGATCACGGTCTCTCCCGCGGCGACCTGTGCGCCCGAGCGGGGCACGTCGATGCGCGACTGCAGCTTCACGGGCCCGCGCTCCGACCATCCGCGCGAGGTCCAGTACCCCTCGGCGCGGTCGAAGCGCGTGACCTCGAGCTCGCTGACCCATTTCGTCGCCGAGACGTACCCGTAGAGGCCCGGAACCACCATGCGCACCGGGAACCCATGCTCGATCGGCAGCGGTTCGCCGTTCATGCCGATCGCGAGCAGGGCGTCGCGGCCGTCGGTCAGCACCTCGAGGGGAGTGGATGCCGTGAACCCGTCGACCGAGTGCGAGAGCACCATGTCGGCTTCGGCCGTCGGCTTCGCGCGCTCCAGGATGTCGCGGATCGGCACGCCGAGCCACCGCGCGTTGCCGATGAGCGTTCCCCCCACCTCGTTCGACACGCACGAGAGCGTCGCGACGGTCTCCTTCTGGGGCAGGGCGACCAGGTCGTCCCAGCGCAGCACGACCTCCTGCTCCACGAGTCCGTGCACGCGCAGGGTCCAGGTCGAGGGATCCACCTGTGGCACGACGAGCGCCGTGTCGATGCGGTAGAAATCGGCCGAGGGGGTGATGACGGGGGTGAGCCCGTCGATCCCGAGCTCTGCGGCGGCGGGAACGGCGGTGGTGGTCGCCGGCGTCGGCAGTCTCAGCGCCGCGCGTATCGCGGTGACGGCCCGGGCGCCCCCGCTCAGAGCGAGGGATCCGGCGGTCGCCATCACCCCGGCCAGCACGGCCACGCCCGAGAGGGCGAGCACCCCGCGGCGCGTGACGCCGTCGTCATCCGCGGAAGAGGTTCCGGATGCCGCGGACGCACGCCCGCGACGCAGGCGGGCGACGAGCCACCCGGCCACGAAAGCGGCAGCGGCCCCCGCGACCAGTGACGGTACGGGGGAGAGGGGGCCGGCATCCGCCCGCGTGAACGACACGATCGCGCCGATCACCCCGAGGGCCACGAGCACGACACGACCCCACGGGGCCCTGCGCCGCTCGAGGACGCCCGCGGCGCCGGCGACGACGAGCAGCAGCACCGCGATCCCGACCAGCAGGGCGGCTTTGTCGCCCGTTCCGAAGAGGTCGATGGCCAGGTCTTTCGCCCACGCGGGGGCGAGGTCGATCATGCCGCCGCCGATCACCGCGAACGGGCTCGCGGTGGGCGAGACGATCGCCGCGGCGAGCTCTCCGAGGCCGGCGCCGAGCACGGTGGCTGCGATCGAGGCGACGATCGCCGCGAGATCGCGACGGCGGTTCGATACGGGGGTCACGGAGGGAGCCTATGGACCGCCGGGAGCCCTGGCGCCGGGCGCGCGGGATTCACAGCCAACCGGAACCGTCACGCCCAGGCGTGGGTCACTCCCGCCAGCGGCAGCGAGGCGTCCCACACGCGGTCGGCCTCGGCGAGATCGCGCAGCGGCCGATACAGGGGATGGGTGCCCGGGGCGCCGCCCAGATTGCCGAATCCACTCGGTCCGTACAGCACGTCGCTACGCGGCGAGTCGGTGGTCGCCGCGACCAGCGCGGGGAGCGCGGCCGTCTCGACCGTGCCGAGCAGCAGACCGCGCGCGGAGAGCCAGCGCACCACCCGCACCCCTGTCGTATCGGTGTCGCGTCCGAGTTCGGGGCGGGCCGCGAGCAGGTTGGTCGGGGCGACGCCGGGGTGCGACACCACGCTGCGCACGCCCCCTCCCTCGCGCCGCGAGCGCTCGTCGAGGGCGCGGGCGAACAGCCCGAGCGCGATCTTCGAGCGGCTGTACGCGCGCTGCGCGTCGTAGGAGCGCTCGCTGTCGAGGTCGTCGAAGGCGAGGCGACCGCTGCGCGCCGCGATGCTCACCTGCGACACGACACGGGCGTTCCCGGCCCGCAGCAGCGGCCAGAGGTGTCCGACGAGGGCGACGTGACCGAGGTGGTTCGTGCCGAACTGCACCTCGTGTCCCTCGGCCGTGACCTGACGCGAGGGCGGGGTCATCACGCCGGCGTTGTTGATGAGCACGTGCACGGGTGCCCCGTCCGCCCGCAGCGCCTCACCGAAGGCGGAGACGGATGCCAACGACGACAGGTCGAGGTCGTGCACCTCAATCCGCGCGGCGGGGTTCTTCTCGCGCACTCGCGCGGCGACGCCCTCGCCCTTGGAACGGGTGCGCACGGGCAGCACGAGCTCGGCCCCGGCGTCGACGAGGCGCTCCGCCATCACCACCCCCATGCCGTCGCTCCCGCCGGTCAGCACGACGCGGCGGCCGGTGAGATCGGGAAGGGTGATGTCGATGTCGTTGCGGGCCATGGGGTCTCCTCGGTCGGTGTGTCCCCAGCGTCGCGCGATCGTTGTCGTCGAGACAGGGCCTGGCGATCCGAGGTTGCCCGGGTCGCGGCATCCGCTCAGAGGGGGATCGACGCGTCCTGGTTCCGCGCAGGGGCGCCGGGTAGACAGGATGCCGAGGGGGACACCGTGATCGATCGAGCCGCACTGGCGCACTTCCTGCGCACCCGCCGCGAGGCGCTGCAACCCGAAGACGTGGGGCTGTCGCGCGGCGCGCGTCGTCGTACCCGAGGGCTCCGCCGCGAGGAGGCGGCCGCGCTCAGCCACATGTCGGTCGACTACTACGCCCGGCTCGAGCGCGAGCGCGGACCCCAGCCGTCGGAGCAGATGCTCGCCTCGATCGTCCAGGGGCTGCACCTCTCGCGTGCCGAGCGCGACCACCTGTTCCGCCTCGCCGGCCACGTGCCCGCCGATCGCGGCGCCGGAGGCGAGCACATCAGCCCGGGGCTTCTGCGCGTGCTCGACCGCCTCGACGACACCCCGGCCGAGGTCGTGACCGAACTCGGCGAGACGCTCCGGCAGTCGCGCCTGGGCGTGGCCCTCACCGGCGACGCCTCGCTGCGCCGTGGCGCGCACCGCAGCCTCGGCTACCGGTGGTTCGCCGACCCGGGCTCGCGGGCGCTGTACGACCCTCGCGACCACGCGTTCATGGGGCGACTGTTCGCCGCGGGGCTCCGCGAGATCGTCGGTCGCCGCGGGCCGGACTCGTACGCGGCCGAGCTCGCCGATGACCTGCACGGGCGCAGCGCCGAGTTCCGCGAGCTCTGGGATCGGCACGAGGTGGGCCTTCGCCCGACGGAGACCAAGCGGTTCGTGCACCCGAGCGTCGGCACGATCGAGGTGCACTGTCAGAGTCTCGTCGACCCCGAGACGGCGCACTCGCTGCTCGTCTACACCGCCGCTCCGGGCACGGAGAGCGCCGAGAAGCTGCGGCTGCTGGCCGTTCTCGGTCCGCCGGTGCCCGCCTGAGCAGCGCCGCGCGGCCGCGGGCTCTGCCCGGCGGCGCACCGACCTCGGCGGAAACTCGTCGGACGAACGCGGCGGGTGTCAAGGATCTCGGCGCTCCGCCGCCGGGGCGCCGATCCTCGTCCGGTGACCGACGGTTCCCCCCTCCCGTTCCCCCTCCTCGTCGGCTCGAGCTCATGGCATCCGGAAACGATCTCGTGCTCGGCACCGCGCCCCCGTTCGCCGCCGAAGGTGCCTAGGCGTTGCCCGACCGGCTCGTCAACCACCTCGACCGCGTGAGCGAAGCACTCTCAGACTGACCCTCCCCGGAACGAAAGGCACGACGATGAAGGCACTGACCTGGCAGGGCACGCGCAACGTGAGCGTCGAGGAGGTGCCCGACCCCCAGATCCTCGAGCCCACCGACGCGATCGTGAAGATCACCTCGACGGCGATCTGCGGCTCCGACCTGCACCTCTACGAACTGTTCGGACCCTTCATCGACAAGGGCGACGTACTCGGACACGAGCCGATGGGGGTGGTCGTCGAGGTCGGCTCGGCCGTGGCGAACCTCGCCGTGGGCGACCGCGTCGTCGTGCCCTTCAACATCTCGTGCGGGCACTGCTTCATGTGCCGCCGCGGGCTGCAGTCGCAGTGCGAGACGACGCAGGTGCGCGAGTACGGCAGCGGTGCGGCGCTCTTCGGCTACACCAAGCTCTATGGCCAGGTGCCGGGCGGCCAGGCCGAGTACCTGCGCGTGCCCCTGGCCGACTACAACCACATCCGCGTCGGCGACGACCTGCCCGACGACCGCTACCTCTTCCTCAGCGACATCGTGCCCACCGCCTGGCAGGGCGTGCAGTACGCGAACGTGCCCGAGGGCGGAACGCTCGCCGTCATGGGCCTCGGCCCGGTCGGGCAGTTCGCCGCTCGCATCGGCGTGCACCTCGGATACCGCGTCCTCGCGGTCGAGCCCGAGGCCGAGCGTCGCGCCATGGCCGAGCGGCACGGAGTGCTCACCTACGACCTGACCGACACGGTGGTCGACGAACTCCTCGACCTCACCGAGGGACGAGGGGCGGATGCCGTGGTCGACGCCGTCGGCATGGAGGCCCACGGCAACGGCGGCATCAAACTGGCTCAGAACGCCGTCGGCCTTCTGCCTGACGCCCTCGCGCAGAAGCTCATGGACAAGGCCGGACTCGACCGTCTCGCCGCCGTCTACGCCTCGATCGACCTCGTGCGCCGTGGCGGCACCGTGTCGCTCAGCGGCGTCTACGCCGGAGAGGCCGACATCCTCCCGATGAAGACGATGTTCGACAAGCAGCTGAACCTGCGCATGGGCCAGTGCAACGTCAAGCGCTGGATCGACGATCTGCTGCCTCTCGTCGAAGACCCCGCCGACCCGCTCGGCGTGATGGACCTGGTCACGCACCACGCTCCCCTGGACGACGCCCCCGGCCTGTACGAGGCCTTCCAGAAGAAGGACGACGGATGCATCAAGGTCGTGCTGCGCCCCGGCGCCTGAGCCGCGCGCGGCCCGTCCCGGCGACTCGCGCGGGTGGTGCCGCGCGCGAGCGCGGGTGGGAAACGTGTCCGCAACACGGTGCTGGGTAAAGTCGACGCATGGGTGACCTGTTCGACGGTTACGGCTCCACGCTGGCGCCGCGCAAGACCGCATCCGGCATCCCGGCGTTCGACGAGATGTTCGGCGCTCCGGCGAGTCCCGGAGAAGCCGCCCCCTCGCGCGAGGCGTACCGGGAGCTCTACCAGACGCTCGCGCAGATGACGCAGGAAGAACTGCGCGGGCGCACCGAGTCGCTCGCGAGTTCGTATCTCGCGCAGGGAGTGACCTTCGACTTCGCGGGCGAGGAACGTCCCTTCCCCCTCGACGCCGTGCCCCGGGTCATCGCGTACGACGAGTGGTCGCGCATCGAGGCCGGCGTCAAGCAGCGCGTGCGCGCGCTCGAGGCGTTCCTCGACGACGCCTACGGCAATCAGCACTGCGTGCGCGACGGCATCCTGCCCGCGGGCCTCATCTCGTCGTCGCAGTACTTCTATCGCCAGGCCGCCGGGATCCGCAGCGCCAACGGCGTGCGCATCCAGGTGTCGGGCATCGACCTCATCCGCGACGAGCACGGCGAGATGCGCGTGCTCGAAGACAACGTGCGGGTGCCCTCGGGCGTCTCGTACGTCATCTCGAACCGCCGGGTCATGGCGCAGACGCTGCCCGAGCTGTTCGTGTCGATGCGCGTGCGTCCCGTCGGCGACTATCCCAACAAGCTGCTCGCCGCGCTGAAGGCCTCGGCCCCGCCCGGGATCGACGACCCGAACATCGTCGTGCTGACCCCGGGCGTGTACAACTCCGCGTACTTCGAGCACACCCTGCTCGCGCGTCTGATGGGCGTCGAGCTCGTCGAGGGGCGCGACCTGCTGTGCGTCGGCGGCAAGGTCTTCATGCGCACCACCCGCGGTCCGCAGCGCGTCGACGTGATCTACCGCCGCGTCGACGACGACTTCCTCGACCCGCTGCAGTTCCGCGCCGACTCGATGCTCGGGGCTCCGGGCCTCATGCTCGCCGCGCGACTGGGCAACGTCACCATCGCCAACGCGGTGGGCAACGGCGTCGCCGACGACAAGCTGCTCTACACGTACGTGCCCGACCTCATCCGGTACTACCTCGCCGAGGAGCCGATCCTCAAGAACGTCGACACCTGGCGTCTCGAAGACCCGGGCGCTCTCGAAGAGGTGCTCGACCGCCTGCCCGAGCTCGTGGTCAAGCCGGTCGACGGCTCGGGCGGCAAGGGGCTCGTGGTGGGTCCCGACGCGTCTCCCGCCGAGCTCGACGCCCTGCGCAAGCGACTCACGGCCGACCCCCGCGGCTGGATCGCCCAGCCCGTGGTCATGCTCTCGACCATCCCGACGCTCGTCGAAGACGGGATGAGGCCGCGTCACGCCGATCTGCGTCCCTTCGCGGTGAACGACGGCGACGACATCTGGGTGCTTCCGGGCGGACTGACCCGGGTGGCGCTGCCGGAGGGGCAGCTCGTCGTCAACTCCAGCCAGGGCGGCGGGTCGAAGGACACCTGGATCGTCGGCGGCTCGGCCCCCTCGCACGTCGAGTACGGCCAGGGCAACGGCGTCTCGGGTCTGGTGGCCGACCAGGCGGCGGTCACCGAGTCCATCCCGATCATCTACGACGGGCAGCCCGCTCCCTCGACCGCGCCGCGCGACGTGCGCCCCGGTCGCGACCAGCAGGAGCAACAGCAGCAGGATGCCGCGGTGCAGCACGGTCCGCAGGCCGAGCAGCAGCAGCAGTCGCGGGAGGCGGGGTCATGCTGAGCCGCATCGCCGAGAGCCTGTTCTGGATCGGCCGGTACATCGAGCGAAGCGACGGCACCGCTCGCATCCTCGACGTGCACCTCCAGCTGCTGCTGGAGGATCCGTGGATCGACGAGGACACCGCGTGCCGGTCGCTGCTGAGCGTGATGGGCTCCGCCCTGCCCGAGAACGTCGAGGCCGTGCGCCGCGACGACGTGCTCGCCCGCCTCGCGGTCGACCGGATGAATCCCTCGAGCATCGCCTACTCGCTCACCGCCGCGCGCGAGAACGCCCGCCGCGCGCGGGAGATCGTCTCGACCGAGTTGTGGGAGATCCTCAACACCACCAACGCCCGCATGCCTCGGCGCTTGCAGACCGACAAGGTGCACGAGTTCTTCCAGTGGACCCGTGAGCGGGCCGCGCTCGCGATCGGCATCGTCGACTCCTCCACGAACCGCGACGAGGCGTGGCAGTTCTTCACCCTCGGGCGGAGCATCGAGCGCACCGACATGACCGCGCGCCTGCTCGCCACCCGCTCGCTGACCGAGGTCTCCGGCCCGTCGTGGACGACGATCCTGCGCTCGTGCGGCGCATACGAGGCGTACCTGCGCACGTACCGCGGCATGCCGAGCGCTCGCAACGCCGCGGAGTTCCTGCTGCTCGATCGCCTGTTCCCGCGCTCGATCATCTACTCGATCCAGCGCGCCGAAGACTGCATGAGCGCCATCGACCCGCGCGCCGATCGCGTGGGGCACTCGAATACCGTCCTGCGGGCCTTGGGTCAGATCCGCAACGACCTGGAATACCGCCCGATCAGCGACATCCTCGCCGAGCTCCCCGAGCACATGCAGCGCGTGCAGACGGTCACGCGCGAGGCGTCGGAGGCGATCCGTTCGCGCTTCTTCCCGACGCAGGCCGAGCCGTCGTGGATCGGGGAGATCTCATGACGGATGCCATCGCCGTCGGCACACCGAGCACGTTGAGGGGGCAGGGATGAAGCGCCTGCGCATCGAGCACCAGACCGGGTTCGTCTATCCCGGCGACGTCGTCGCCTCGTACAACGAAGCCCGCATGCTGCCGCACTCGACAGACAGCCAGTTCGTGCTGAGCTCGTCGCTCGATATCGAGCCCTCGACGTCGGTGAACCAGTACGTCGATTACTTCGGCACGCGCGTCGCGGCGTTCGACGTGCTGTCTCCGCACTCGTCGCTGACCATCACGGCGCGCTCGCTCATCGAGGTGCGCCCGCGACCGATCGAGCACGCCGACATCACGTGGGAGCAGCTGGCGGCCGAGGCGGGGCGGTCGATCTCGACCGTCGAGCAGCTGACGCAGACGCGACGCACGATGCCGCACGCCGAGGTGGCCGAGCTCGCGCGCTCGATTGCGGCCCAGCACGATCGCCCCGGCCCCGCGGCGCACGCTATCGCCGAGGCGATCGGCGACGCGATCGACTACATGCAGGGCGTCACGGGGGTGACCTCCACCGCCATCGACGCGTGGGAGGCGCGCAAGGGCGTCTGCCAGGACATCGCCCACATCGCCATCGGAGCGCTGCGTGAGGTCGGCATCCCGGCCCGCTACGTCTCGGGCTACCTGCACCCCAAGCCGTCGGCCGAGGTCGGCGAGGCCGTCACGGGGGAGTCGCACGCCTGGGTGGAGTGGTTCGCGGGCGACTGGCAGGGCTTCGACCCGACGAACAACATCGAGATCGGCGACCGCCACGTGCTCGTCGGTCGCGGTCGCGACTACAACGACGTGCCGCCGTTGCGCGGTGTCTACGCCGGCCCCGGCAAGAGCAACCTCAAGGTGAAGGTCACGATCACGCGCGAGACGTGAGCGCCGTGGCGACCCGGTCGGCGCGGCGCACGGGGCCGCGACGGGCAGGTGGTCAGACCGCGCCGGCGACGCGGGACTGCACTTCGCGGTGCAGCGGCTCGAGGGGGCCCTCTTCGCCCGCGTCGTAGCGGCGGGCCCACTCGTCGAGGGTGGTGCGCATCTCGAGGCCGGCGATCCCGAGCGCGGTGCGCACGTCGAGCGCGGACAGGCCGATCCGGTCGGCGATCTCCGGCACGAACCGGTCGGACGAGGTCACCTCGCGCCGCACCGCCGCGCCGAGCAGCGCGGGCTCGTGCGCGATGAGCCTGCGCACGCGCAGGTAGCGCTCGCGCGCGCGGACGTCGGCGTCGAGGAGCCTCAGTTCGCGCGCGAACACCTCGCGCAGCGCGGCGAGAAGGGCGCGGATGTCGTCGCCGTCTTCGCCGATCCCCGAGAGGGCATCGGCGAAGCGGCCGTCGTCGATGAAGACGGCGTCTTCCTTCGAGCCCGCGAGGCGGAAGAAGGTGCGGGGCGAGACGCCGGCGCGCGCCGCGATCTCGTCGACGGTCGTGCCGTGCACGCCCTTCTGCTCGAAGAGGTCGAGGGCGGCCGCGCAGATCTCGATCGACGTCTCTCGGCGGCGGCGGTCGCGGAGGCCCTCGACGGGCACATCCGGGGTCGTCATATCCGCTAGAGTAGCGGATGCTGAGTTGGCAGTAACTGCCAACTTGACCTCAACTGCTCAGATTGGTCGTCATGGTCTCCACCGGAACCGTCCCCACCGCTCCCTCCGTCGCGAAGTCGACGACGCGCCCCGGCGCGGTGATCGCCCTCCTCGTCGTCGCCGCGTTCGTCGTCATCCTGAACGAGACGATCATGGGCGTCGCCCTGCCCGAGCTCATGCGCGAACTCGACATCGCCGCGGCCACGGCGCAGTGGTTGACCACCGCGTTCCTGCTGACGATGGCGGTCGTCATCCCGACCACCGGGTTCCTCATCCAACGCTTCCCCCTGCGCGCGCTGTTCTTCGCCGCGATGGGGCTCTTCACCCTCGGAACCGTGATCGCCGCCGTCGCCCCCGGGTTCGGCGTGCTGCTGGTCGGGCGCATCGTGCAGGCCTCGGGAACCGCGATCATGATCCCGCTGCTGTTCACCACCGTGCTCAACGTCGTGCCCGTGCACCGGCGGGGGCGCATGATGGGCCTCCTCTCGATCGTGATCTCGGTCGCTCCCGCCGTCGGGCCGACGGTGTCGGGGCTCATCCTGTCGGTGTTCCCGTGGCGCGCGATGTTCATCGTGATGGTCCCGATCGCCCTCGTCGCGATCGCCCTCGGCGCGCGATGGGTGCAGAACCTCACCGAGAACCGCCGGATCAGCCTCGACGTGGTCTCGGTGGTGCTCTCGGCCCTCGCGTTCGGCGGACTGATCTTCGGTCTGTCCAGCATCGGAGAGGCCGCCGGTGGCCACGCCCTGGTGCCCATCTGGATCCCCCTCGTCGTCGGCGCGGTCGCGCTCGCCGCGTTCGTCGTGCGCCAGCTGCGTCTCGGTGCGACCGATCGCGTGCTGCTGAACCTCGCGGTGTTCCGGCACTCGACCTTCACCGTCGCCGTCGTCCTGGTGGTCGTGGCGATGACGACGCTGTTCGGCGTGCTGATCCTGCTGCCGCTGTACCTGCAGAACGTCCTGGGGCTCGGCACCCTCCCCACCGGCCTCATGCTGCTGCCCGGCGGACTGCTCATGGGGCTCATGGCTCCGCTCGTCGGCACCCTCTTCGATCGCTTCGGCGCACGCCCCCTCGTGCTGCCGGGCGCCGTCGTGGCGGCCGCGGCGCTGTGGGGCTTCGCGACCCTCTCGGCGTCGACGCCCATCGGTTTCGTGATCGCCGTACACTGCGTCCTGAGCCTGGGCCTGGCGTTCATGTTCACCCCGCTCATGACCTCGGCGCTCGGCTCGCTGCCGCCCGTGCTGTACCCGCACGGATCCGCGATCGTGTCGACGGTCCAGCAGCTCGCCGGCGCCGCGGGCACGGCGCTGTTCGTCACGCTCATGACCGTCGGGGCGGCCTCCGCGGCATTCGAGGGCAGCGGGATCGTGGATGCCACGGCCTCCGGCATCCACACCGCTTTCTTCGTGGCGGCGTGCCTGTCGCTCGCGGTGATCGTGCTCGCGGCGTTCGTGCGGACGCCGAAGCGAGTCGAGGGCGGGGAGAGTGCCCCGGCGCACTGACCCTGGTCACGGGGGACTCACGGGCGTACGATGTGGTCAGACCACATGAAAGTGAGATCCCCCATGGTTCAGCGTCAGTTGCCGAAGGTCGGCGAGCTCCTCGAGCTCATGCAGTTCAAGAAGCCCGAGTTCGACGCGCGCACGCGCCGCCTCGACGCCGCGCTGACGATCGCCGACCTGCGCACGATCGCGAAGCGCCGCACCCCCAAGGCGGCCTTCGACTACACCGACGGCGCCGCCGAGGGCGAGCTCTCGCTCGACCGTGCCCGTCGCGCGTTCGAGGACGTGGAGTTCCACCCCGACATCCTGCGTCCCGCCGCCGACGTCGACACCTCTCGCGAGATCCTCGGCGGCCCCTCGGCCCTTCCCTTCGGCATCGCGCCCACGGGCTTCACGCGTCTCATGCAGACCGAGGGAGAGACCGCGGGCGCCTCGGCGGCCGCCGCCGCCGGCATCCCGTTCACCCTCTCGACGCTCGGCACCACCTCGATCGAGGGCGTGAAGGCGGCGAACCCGGTCGGGCGCAACTGGTTCCAGCTGTACGTCATGAAGGACCGCTCCATCTCGTACGGTCTCGTCGAGCGTGCGGCGAAGGCGGGTTTTGACGCCCTGCAGTTCACCGTCGACACCCCCATCGCCGGCGCCCGTCTGCGCGACAAGCGCAACGGGTTCTCGATCCCGCCGCAGTTGACCGTCGGCACGATCGTCAACGCGATCCCGCGCCCGTGGTGGTGGATCGACTTCCTCACCACGCCCAAGCTCGAGTTCGCCTCGCTCAGCACCACCGGCGGCACGGTCGGCGAACTGCTCAACGCCGCGATGGACCCCACGATCAGCTACGACGACCTCGACGTCATCCGGGGCATGTGGCCCGGCAAGATCGTCGTCAAGGGCGTGCAGAACGTCCAGGATGCCGCCCGCCTCATCGACCGCGGAGTCGACGGCATCGTGCTCTCGAACCACGGCGGCCGCCAGCTCGACCGGGCTCCCATCCCCTTCCACCTGCTGCCGAAGGTCGTGCGCGAGGTCGGCAAGGACGCCACCGTCATGGTCGACACCGGCATCATGAACGGCGCGGACATCGTGGCATCCATCGCCCTCGGCGCGAAGTTCACGCTGATCGGCCGGGCCTATCTCTACGGGCTCATGGCCGGCGGGCGCCAGGGCGTCGACCGTACGATCGCGATCCTGCGCAGCGAGATCGAGCGCACGATGACCCTGCTCGGCGTCTCGTCGCTCGACGAGCTCGAGCCCCGTCACGTGACGCAGTTGACGCGGCTCGTGCCGGTGGCGGATGCCGCGGGGGTCGACGCGCGGGTGTGACGCGCGCTGAGAACCTCCGGTGATTCGCGCACCCTCAGTCGAAGGGGCGGATGCCGCGGGGGTCGACGCGCGGGTGTGACCTCGACGGTCACCGGCAGAACGGCCGTCCGAACCCGAAGAGGACGCCGCCCACGGGCACGCCCTCGGCTGACTCGGCCGAACACTGTTCGCCCACGTTCGTGCGCACGGTCACCCGCTCGGTGCGGAACAGCGAGTACGACCCGTCGTCGGGCACGCGCGCGGCTCGGTACCACGGTGGGATGTCGGCGATCACGACGCGTTCGCCGACGAGCAGGTCGAAGCTGCGGGGCTCCCATCCCTCGTACGCCCAGGTGACGACCGCTCCGCCGTCGTTGTAGCACCCGAGCGCCCACGGCCCGGTGACCCGGCCCGCGGTGACGGTCGCGGATGCCACGGACTCCTGGCTGAACGAGGCCGAGGCCGGGGTGCTCATGGCCACCGCCACCGTCGCGAGGGCGACCGCGAAACCGAGGCCGCGGGTCGACAGACGCGCCCTCGCCGGTCGCGCGCGCGAAGCCCGGCGGGTCGGCGGACTGCCGTCCGGGCGTGGCGACGGCTCATCGGGTCCATCGTCGACCCCGCGGCGGAGGGCGACCGCCAGGCAGAGGGCGAACACCGCCACGACGACCGCGAGGGGGACGACCTGGCCGGTGCGCATCCAGACGAGGGGCAGCCCGATCGCGGGCACCCGCAGCACCCCGACGCCGAGGACGGCATCGGGGTCCAGCGGGGTGGAGTCGGCGGCGGGGTTGGCGTCGCCCTTCGTGACGAGTGCGCCCTCGGCGCCGATCCCGGCGACGCGGTGCAGGCGCAGGCGGTCGACCCGGTCGGGATCTGTCGCGAGCACGACCCGCCCGGGGAGGAGGGCCTCCCGCGGAACGGGTCGCGACACCACGATGTCGCCCGCCTCGATGGCCGGCGACATCGACGCCGTCATCACGGTGGTGGGCATCCACCCCAGGGCGGTCGGGGCCGCTGCCCAGAACGCCAGCGACAGGACCAGCGTCACGATCGCTCGCGCCGTCGCCACCCCCGCGACGAGGATGATGCGACGGGAACGCACGGACTCAGCTGTTCTGTGCTTCCCAGACGAACGAGGTCGTTGCGGTTCCGCCCTGGACCGCGTTCGGGGCTTCGTCGGCCAGCTTCCACGTGATGCGGAACGTCCGCGTCTCGCTCGCGCCGCCGGTCGGACTCCAGGTGGGGGCGCCCGAACCGTACGAGGAGTGGGCGCCGGTGAAGCCCGAGAGGCGGCCGTCGAACACTGTGCTCTGCGGGGTGAAGCCCTCGCAGGTGCCGTAGCCTCCGCCGGTCCCCTGCTCGATGCGGAGGACCAGGTGTTCGGCCAGGCCCGCGGTGCCCGACACGTCGTCGGCGTACAGGCGCACCTGCGACGCGAGGCTTCCGGTCGAGGTGACGGCGATGCAGTTCGTCCCGCCGTCGCCGGGCCTGGCGTTGCCCGCGGTGAACAGGGCGCGGCCGGCATCGTCGTCGTCGAGCTGGACGGTTCCCGCCCGCCAGCTGTTCTGCTGGTTCGAGGAGGTGTCGGAGAAGGCGGCGTACGAACTCGTCGACACCAGAACGCCCGCCGCCATGAAGGCCATGGGTACGGCGATGACGGTGGCGATGCGAGAGGAATGGCGTGTGAATTTCGACATGTTGAATCTCCCCACGAGATCAGTAAGCGAATCAGACACCCGCACAATAGGGCAGCGGTCGAGTCGTTTCGCCCTGCGGCTTTCGGCTTGACAGGCCCCTCGGGGATATGGCATCCATTCAGCCGAATGGACTAGATGCTCCGCGTCTCGCTGTCTTCGCGACGGCGCGCGGCTGCCCCGAGCGTCAGCGTCGAGGCGAGCCCCAGGGTGAGGAAGGCGGCCGCGGTGAAGGCCGCGGCCTTCGTGCCGTCGCTGAATGCCGCGCGGGCGTTGATCGCGAGATCTCGGGTGGCGGGAGACGCATCGAGACCCGCGATCGCCGCGCCGGCGCTGTCGACGACCTGCGACACCACCTGGTCGCGTTCCGCGGCAGGGATCCCGCGCTCGTCGAGAGTGGATGCCAACACCCCCGCCGTGGTCGAGAACAGCACGGTGCCGAGGATCGCGACGCCGAGGGCCGCTCCGAGCTGTCGCGACGTCGACTGGGTGCCGGAGGCCTGACCGCTCGCGGACGGAGGCACGTCCGCCAGGACCACGCCCGTCAGCTGCGCTGTCGCCAGGCCCACGCCGAGGCCGTACACGAAGAGGAAGGGGATGAGCGGGCCCCAGACGGCATCGGGCCCGATGGTGAAGGCGACGCCCGCGACGCCGATGATCTCGGCGAGAAGACCGCCGCGCACGATCCAGACCGGAGCGACCTTGCCGCTCAGGGCGCCCGCGACCCCGCTGGCCACGAACGACCCAATAGCCAACGCGAGCAGCAGCAGGCCCGTCTGCAGGGCGTCGAAGCCGACGACGAACTGCAGCCAGAGGGGGAGGGCGAGGATGATGCCGAACTCGCCCAGGGACACGACCGCCGCCGCGATGTTGCCGTTACGGAACGAGGTGATCCGGAACAGGTCGAAGGCCAGGAGCGTCGAGCGACCGTGGCGCTGGCGGCGGAGGCCCCACGCGATGAACGCGACCAGGGCGACCGCGGCCACCGCGAAGGCGATCGGTACGGGAGAGATCGAGAGCGGCCAGGTCCAGTCGCCGATCGAGGGGGCGGTCGCGACCGTCCACCATCCGTAGGTGCGCCCCTCGATGAGTCCGAACACGAGCGGGGCCATGGTGAGCACCGAGAGCAGGGCTCCGATTCCGTCGATGCGCTCGGCCCGATCGCTGCGCGATTCGGCGACCGTGAGGGCGACGCCGATCACGATGATGACGCCGAGCGGGATGTTGATCCCGAAGGCCCACCGCCACGAGAATGCCGTGGTCAGCCAGCCGCCGAGCAGGGGACCGACGGCCGCCATGCCGCCGATCGTCGAGCCCCAGACGGCGAAGGCGATGCCGCGCTCGCGGCCGCGGAAGGTGGCGTTGATGATCGACAGGGTCGTCGGCAGGATCATCGCACCGCCCACTCCCTGCACCAGACGCGACAGGATGAGCAGTCCTCCGGTGGGGGCCGTGGCCGCGGCGATCGAGGCGCCCGCGAAGATGATCACGCCGAGCAGCATGAGCCGGCGTCGCCCGAACCTGTCGGCAAGGCTGCCGAAGACGAGGAGGAACGACGCGAAGACGAGGGTGTAGGCCTCTTGGACCCACTGCACCTCGGTCGACGAGATCTTGAGCTCCTCGACGATCGAGGGCACGGCGACGTTGACGATCGTCGAGTCGACGATGATCAGCGACACGGCGATGCTGATGAAGACGAGCCCCGCCCAGCGGCGCCCGGCCTGTGTTGTGTTCATGTCGCTAGCTTATCTAGCTAAATGGGTCGCCGCCAGGGGTTGCGCGCGCGCCGAAGACGCCTCCGGCGAACGTGGGGTGAGGGCGCTCGAATCGGGTGTTCGCCCTCAGCCGCCGTGACGCGGGCGCGGCGTCGCTCGCGGCGAGCGTTCGCCCGGGGGCAACGGGATCGGCGTGGTGCCGGCGATCTCGTCGCTGAAGTCCTCGGGTTCGGGCGCGATCGTGACGATCGGACGCGTCTCGTCGAGCGTGAGGCGGAATCGCTTGGTCTCGTGTCGGTGCAGCCGACCCGAGAGCGCCGTCCAGGTCGCACCGATACCGCACGCGATGACCGCCACGACGGCGGCGAGGGCGATCGCCACGCGGGGGCCGAACTCCGCCGCCACTGCGCCGACGATGGGCGCGCCCACGGGTGTGCCTCCGAGAAGGATGGCCATGTACAAGGCCAGGACCCGACCGCGCAGGACGGGATCGGTCGTCGTCTGCACGTACCCGTTCGCCGTCGTGAGCGTCGTGACCACGCAGAACCCCGTCAGAACCAGGGTGGCCGCGTACGCCCCGTAACTGGGGGCGAAGACCGAAAGGGCGGATGCCACGGCGAAGCCGCCGGAACCGACGATCACGACCCGCATCCGTGCGCGTTCCCGCCGCGCGGCGAGAAGGGCACCCGTCAGGGAGCCGATGGCGACGAAGGAGCTCAGGAGCCCGAAGCCATCCGCGCCCCGGCCGAATTCGAGCGCCATCGTCGAGGCGAAGATCGGGAAGTTCATGCCGAAGGCGCCGAGCAGGAACACCATCACGAAGATGACGACGAGGTCGGGTCGCCTGGCCACGTAACGGAAGCCGTCGGCCAGTCGCGCCGGCCCGCCGCGGCGGTGACGAGCGACCAGTTCGTGCGGCCGCATCACGAAGAGCGCCGCCAGCATGGCGACGAAGGTGATCGCGTTGACGAGGAACACCCATCCCGTGCCCACGATGACGATCATCACGCCCGCGGCGGCCGGGCCGATCAGTCGGGCCATGTTGAAGGACGCGGCGTTGAGCGCCACAGCATTGGACGCGTTCTCTTGAGACACGAGGTCGGACACGAAGGCCTGGCGGGCCGGGTTGTCGAAGGCCGTGACCACGCCGAGGGCCAGCGCGAACCCGAACATCAACGGCAGGGTCATCGCCCCGCTGAGCAGCAGGACGCCGAGTGTCACGGCCAACAGCAGCAGAGCGCTCTGCGTGCACATGATGAGCCTGCGGCGGTCGAAGCGGTCGGCGACCCAGCCGGTGACGCTCACGAGCAGGAGCGGGGGAGCGAACTGCAGGGCCATCGTGACGCCCATGGCCGCGGCGTCGTTGTCGGTCAGCTGGGTGAGGACGACCCAGTTCTGGGCCGTGGACTGCATCCAGGCGCCGACGTTGGAGACGAGGGCTCCGATGAACCAGACGCGGTAGTTGAAGATCGACAGCGACCGGAACATCGATGTGCTCATCTGTCGGCCACCTTCCTCATGATCGTCGTCGCGCGAGCGAGAACCTGTCGTTCTTCGGCGGAGAGCTCGGCGAGAGCCTCCTCGACGAAGGCGTCTCGTCGGCGGACCGTCTCGTCGACGATGCGGTGCCCGAGGTCGGTGAGGTCGATCGTCACGCGCCGTCGGTCGATCTCGTCGGGGATCCGCGAGATGTACCCCGCCTCCTCGAGGAGGGACACCGTGCGGTTCATCGAGGGGGCCGTGACACGTTCCCGGTCGGCCAACTGCCCGAGTGTGTGAGCGCCGTGAACGGTGAGAGCGGCGAGGACGGCGAACTGCCCGTCGCTCATGGTGTCGACGGCGCGCTGCGCCCGGAGGCGGCGCGCGAGCCGGAATGTCGCCATCCGCAGCTCGGACGCCGCCGCACTGTGGTCAGAACTCAGGTCGGTGAGGGGGGATTCGTCGACGCGATCATTCATATTCCTGACAGTCAGGCTAGCTCATTAGCCTTGCTAAGGGAATGGCGGGGTGCGGTCGCGAACCGGGGCGCCGCCCTAGACTCCCCCCATGCCCGAGTTCGACGACGCCTACGGCATCCGCATCGTCTACGACGTGTACGAGGCGGTCGAGCCCCGCGCCATCGTGCAGCTGCTGCACGGGGTCGGCGAGCACGCCGGCCGCTACGGCGCCCTCGTCGAGGCCCTCGTCGCCGCGGGTTACACCGTCTACGCCGACGACCATCGCGGCCACGGACGCACCGGGCTCGGCCAGTGGGGAGGCGACCACGGCAAGCTCGGGCGTCTCGGCCCCGGCGGCCTCGGCGCGGCCCGCGACGCGGTGTGGACGCTTTCGCAGCGCATCCGCGAGGAGCACCCCGACCTGCCGCTCGTACTGCTCGGGCACTCGTGGGGTTCCTTCCTCGCGCAGATGCTGCTCGATCGGCATCCGGATGCCTATGACGCGGTCGTGCTGAGCGGCTCGGCCCTGCGCTGGCCGGGCTCGTTGAACGCGGGTGACCTCAACGCCCCGTGGAAGCACCTCGGCGGCTCCGGGATGCAATGGCTCTCGAGCGACGAGCAGGTGGGGCGCGACTTCGTCGCCGATCCTCTGACCACGTCGACGCCTCTCGCGCGCCTGTTCGGCCCCCTCGAGACGCTCAAGCTCCTGGGTCGGCCTCGGCGCAGCCTCGGCCGCGACGTGCCGATGCTGCTGATGGTGGGGCGCGACGACACCGTGGGTGGTCCGCGCAGCGTGCACCGCCTCGCCGACGCCTACCGGCGGCGGTCGGGCCTGACGGATGTGACGACCCTGGTGTACCCGGGGGCGCGGCACGAGATCTTCGCCGAGCGCGAGCAGGCCGCGGTGCGCGCCGATCTGCTGGCGTGGCTCGACGAGCGGATCCCCTCGCGCGTCTGAGCGCTCGTGGCGCACGGCTGAGTGGGCCCACCGTGCGCCCGGGATTACGGCGCGGTGTAGAGAACGACGCTCGACGACAGCCGTTCCTCAAGGGCAATGACGAAGGATGCGATCGTGCCGGAGCCCATTCGGTCGCACGAAGTCGGCTGGCTCATGAGGAGCACCCCCAGACAGAAACGGCTCCTCCGAGGACCGTAACACCAGCGGGACCCCCGGCCACGGCTCCCAGCCCCGTGACTCCGAGGGACGCGGCGCATTTCGCAGCGGCCTCGGCGAGTGCCCGCGTACGGTGCAGCGCCCGAGAGGGGTGCGTCCTTGCCGAGTCGACTGCGAATATTGCCCTCTAAGCCGACATCTTTTGGTTGCCATACCGCAAAAGCCGCACTACTGTCGGAAAGACCAGGACACCTCGACGACGAGTCCCCCACCACCCCCGGGTCGCCCTCCATCCCCCTACCGGAGCGCCCCTCTCGAACGGCTCCCACCCCACCGAGCCGTGCCGTCGCGCGTACCCGGAACCCGATGTCCCTCAATGAAGAACGGACCCCACGTGAACACTTCGGACACCCGCCGCATCGCCGACGTCGGCGCCTGGTTCATCGGCGCGCGAGGCTCGCTCGCCACGACCGCGACCCTCGGCATCCATGCCCTCGCCCTGGGCGCCGCGACGCCCGTCGGCCTCACGACCGAGACCGACGCGGTGCGCGTCGACGAGTTCCCCGCGATCGCTGACATCGTCGTCGGCGGTCACGACATCTCGACCACCCCGCTGGAAGAACGTGCGCGCCAGCTCGCCGCCGGGGGGATGTTCCCCGCCGCCCTCGTCGACGCGGTGGCCGAGCGCCTGCGCGAGACCGAGCAGAACCTCCGCGCCGTCCCCACGATGACGGCCACCCAGCAGGACGAGATCGACCTGCTCGCGGCCGACATCGCCGACTTCCGCGACCGTCACGACCTGCGCGAGGTCGTCGTCATCGACGTCTCGTCCACCGAGCCCCTTCCGCCGTACCACCCGGGCTTCGAAGACGACGCCCTCCTGCAGGCGGCCCTCACGACCCCGGGTGTGCGGGTCCTGCCGCCCAGCTCGCGCGCCGCCCTCGCCGCCATCGCGGCCGGAGCCGCCTACGCGGCCTTCACCCCCTCGGCATCCCTCAACCTCCCCGTCCTGCGCGAGCGCGCCGAACGCGCGGGCATCGCGTACGCGGGGCAGGACGGGAAGACCGGCGAGACGCTGCTGCGGACGGTGCTGGCGCCGATGTTCACCGCCCGCGGGTTCCGTGTGCGGTCCTGGGCCGGCACCAACCTCCTCGGCGGCGGCGACGGTGCGACCCTGGCCGATCCCGAGGCCGTCCGCTCCAAGCTGGTGTCGAAGAACCGCGGTCTGCACGCTCTCGTCGGAAACGACGTCGTCGCCCCGCTGCACATCGACAACGTGCCCGACCTCGGCGACGTCAAGACGGCATGGGATCACGTCAGCGCGACAGGCTTCCTCGGCAGCCGCGTGACGCTGCAGACCACGTGGAGCGCCTACGACTCCGCCCTTGCCGCGCCCCTGGTCATCGACCTCGTCCGAGCGCTGTCGCTCGCCACGCGTGCGGGCCACGCGGGGGTCGTCACCGCCCTCGGCTGCTTCTTCAAGGATCCGTGGGGGAGCGACGTCCACGGCTTCGGCGCGCAGACCGCTCAGTTCGTCTCGTGGGTGCACGAGACCGCAGCCGCCGTCGCGGCAGCCCGGGTCGCCGCACCGTGACGCGGGTCGCGGACTACCTCGACCTCGTCCGCGCCCCCGCCTCGCTCACCGTCCTCGGCGACGCTCTCGTCGGGGCGCTGAGCGCGCGCGGGGCGGGCGACGATCGCCTGCGCGTGGGCGCGCTCGCGGCCGCGTCGGTCTGCCTGTACAGCGCCGGGATGGCGCTGAACGATTGGGCGGATGCCGATCTCGACGCGCGGGAGCGCCCCGAGCGGCCCATCCCCTCGGGGCGGATCAGCCGTGACCGCGCGCTCGCGGTGGGCGTCGGTCTGACCGCCCTCGGGGTGGGCGCGGCGTTCGCCGCCGGTCGTCGCTCGGGTCTGGTGTCGGTCGCGCTCGCCGGAGCGTTGTGGGCCTACGACACCGTGTTCAAGCCGACGGCGGCCGGTCCGATCGTCATGGCCGTCTGCCGCGGACTCGACGTCATGATGGGCGCCGCCGGGCCGGGTTGGCGCTCGGCCCTGGTCCCCGCGGGGGCGGTCGCCGCCCACACGGTCGCCGTCACCGCGATCTCGCGGGGCGAGGTCGACGGGTCGACAGTGCCCACCGGTCGCGTCGCCGTGGCCACGAGCGTCGCCGTGGCGGCATCCGGTCTGCTCGGACGCTCAAACCGCTCCGCCGCCGTGCTCGGGGGAGCGCGCTACCTCGCCGCGGTCCTGCCCGGGCAGCTGGCGGTCGCGCGTCACCCCGGGGCGGCTCAGGCGCGCGACGCCACCCGCGCGGGCATCCGTGCCGTCGTCCCCCTGCAGTCCGCCCTCGCCGCACGGGCGGGCTCACCGCTGGCGACCGCGACCCTCGTGGGCATCGAGACCCTCGGCCGCGTGCTCGGCCGCCGCCGTTCGACGGGAGACATCACATGAGCTGGACCTGGGGTTACGGCACCAATGGCTTTACCGATCATCCGCTGCCCTCCGCCCTCGACGTGCTGCAGCATCACGGCTACGGCGCGGTGGCCCTCACGCTCGGTCACCCGCACCTCGATCCCTTCGCCGTCGACTGGCGCGAACAGAGCGAGGCGCTCGCCGCGGAGATCCGCCGCCGGGGACTGCGGGTGGTCGTCGAGACGGGCGCCCGCTACCTGCTCGACCCCCTGCGCAAGCACCGTCCGACCCTCGTCGATCGGGAGGCTGCGCCGCGCACGGCGTTCCTGAGGCGGGCCGTCGAGATCGCCGCGATCCTCGATGCCGAGTGCGTGTCGCTGTGGAGCGGGGTCGTGCCCGACGACGTCTCGACCGACCAGGCCCGGGTGCTGCTCGAGGAGCGTCTGCTCGAGATCGTCGCGGTCGCCGCCGACGCCGGCGTCACGCTCTCGATCGAACCCGAACCCGGCATGCTGATCGAGACCGTGGCCGACGCCCTCGCACTCCGCGCCCGTCTCGGCCATCCGGCGAACCTGGGCATCACCGTCGACCTCGGCCACTGCGTGGTGGTCGAGCCCGACGGGGTGGTGGGTGCGCTGCGGGCGGCGGGCCCCCTGCTGCGCAACGTGCAGGCCGACGACATGCTCCCCACCGCGCACGAGCACCTTCCCTTCGGTGAGGGCGAGCTCGACCTGGATGCCGCCCTCTCGACGCTGCGCGAGATCGACTACCGCGGCGTGATCGCGGTGGAGTTGCCGCGGCACGCGCACGCGGCCCCCGAGCTGGCGGGCGCCAGCATGGCCGCGCTGGTCGGGGCGGCGGAACGCTCGGCGACGGCGACCGCGGGAGGACGCGTTCCCGTCGGCCCGCGCCCGGCCGATTCGGCACGGCATCCCTGGACCACCCGCGCCGTGGAGCAGGTGCGCGCGGATGCCGCCCGCGCCGCGCGCCTGTTCGCCGCGGCGGGTCGCGAGGTGGGGCGGGAGCCCCTCTCGGCGGAGCCTTTCGCGATGACCGCCGACGACGCCGCGCGCGCCGAGATCATCGCGGCCCTGGCCGACAGTCGCGCCGACCCCGCCGTGGGGGTCGCGCTGTACCGCCGCGGCGACGACGCCGAGCGTCGGGGAGTACTGCGTGGTCTCGACGCGATCACGGCGCCCTCGGCCGCCTGGCGCGAGGCCGGTCTGGAGCTCGTCGCGGACGCCCTCCGCGCCAACGACACGCGGCTGGTCGTCGCCGCGCTCGGACGCTTCGCCGCGGATCACCTCGACGATCACGCGTGGCGTCACGGCGTCCTGAAGTGCGTGTTCCTCGGCATCCCCCTCTCGGTCGTCGTCGCCCTCGACGCCCGCGCCGACGACGAACTGGCCGCGATGGCGGAGCGGTTCGCCGTCGAGCGGCGCGCTGCGGGCCGTTCCGTGCCCGACGACCTCACCTTCCTCCGTGCTCGCGAAAGGGCCTGACATGCGCATCTTCGACCCCCATATCCACATGTCCGCCCGCACCACCGACGACTACGAGGCGATGTACGACGCGGGCGTGCGCGCCCTGGTGGAGCCGGCGTTCTGGCTCGGTCAGCCGCGCACGAGCGTCGGGTCGTTCCTCGACTACTTCGATGCGCTGATCGGGTGGGAGCGCTTCCGCGCGGCGCAGTTCGGCATCCGCCACCACTGCACGATCGCGCTCAACCCGAAAGAGGCCAACGACGCGCGCTGCCGCGAGGTCATGGCCGAGCTGCCGACCTATCTCGCCAAGGACGGCGTCGTCGCCGTCGGCGAGACCGGCTATGACTCGATGACCCCCGAAGAAGACGAGATCCTGCGTCAACACCTCGCGCTCGGCATCGAGTTCGACCTCCCCGTGCTCGTCCACACCCCGCATCGCGACAAGACCGTGGGCACCCGGCGCACGCTCGACGTGGTGGCCGAGTCCGGCATCCCGATGGAGCGCGTGCTCGTCGACCACCTCAACGAGACCTGCGTCGACGCGGTCGCCGACAGCGGCGCCTGGATGGGGTTCTCGATCTACCCCGACACCAAGATGGACGAGCAGCGCGTCGTCGCCATCATGCAGCGCATCGGGCTCGACCGCGTCATCGTGAACTCCGCGGCCGACTGGGGGCGCTCCGACCCGCTCAAGACGGCGAAGACGGGTCTGGCCATGCTCGACGCGGGCTTCAGCGACGACGACGTCGACCGTATCCTCTGGCGCAACCCGCGCGACTTCTACGCGCAGAGCGGGCGCGTGAACACCGACCCGATCGACGGCTTCGCGCCCGCGAGCCAGGGACCCGAACTGTTCGCCGGCAACTCCGTGCTGCGCGGTACGGCGTCGCGCCAGGGGGCGTGAGGGTGGAGCTGTCCTACTGCACCAACGTCCACCCCGCCGAAGACCTCCCCGGCATCGTCCGCCAGCTCGACGAGCACGCCGGCCCCGTGCGACGCGCGGCGAACCTGGAGCGTCTCGGCGTCGGACTGTGGATGCCGGTGGGCGTGGCATCCACCCTCGCCGACGACCCGCGGGCGCGGGCGGTCCTCGCCGAGGCCCTCGAGCGCAACGGCCTGGAGCTGCGCACCGTCAACGCGTTCCCTTACCGCGGTTTCCACGACGACGTCGTCAAGCTCGCGGTGTACCGCCCCGACTGGACCACGCGCGAGCGTCTGGCGTACACGCTCGACTGCGCGCGCGCCCTCGCGGCGCTGCTTCCCGCCGGGGCCGAGGGCAGTATCTCGACGCTCCCGCTCGGATGGAGGGAGGGGTGGGATGCCGCGGCCGACCGCGCCGCGGAGGAGCACCTCGCCGGACTCGTCGAGGGCCTCGCGGCGCTGGAGCGCGAGACGGGACGCCTCGTCCGCGTGGCGATCGAACCCGAGCCCGGCTGCATCCTCGACGACGTCGCCGACGTGGTGGCCTGGCTCGGCGCCCGCCCGCACCTGACCGCCGAGGGCCGCCTCGGGCTGTGCCTGGACACCTGCCACCTCGCGGTGTCGTTCGCCGACCCCGCCGGCGCGGTCGCGGCGGCCACCGCCGCCGGCATCCGCATCGTGAAGGTGCAGGCCTCGGTCGCCCTCGAGGTGCCCGACCCCGCCGACCCCCGCACGGCGGACGCGCTCCGCCCCTTCGCCGAGGAACGCTACGTCCACCAGGTGCGCGAGGCCGGCGGTCGACGCTCCGCCGACGACCTGCCCGAGGTGCTCGACGCCGCCGCGCCGTGGCCGACCGACCGCGCCTGGCGCGTGCACGTCCACATCCCCCTGCACGCGCGTCCCGCAGCGCCCCTCCGCGCCACCACCGAGGTGCTGCTCGACGCGATCGCCGCGGTCCTCGAGACCCCCGGCGGCGGTGACGCCCACCTCGACATCGAGACCTACACCTGGTCGGTGCTGCCCGAAGACCTGCAGCCCGAAACGCTCGTCAGCGGGATCGCGGCCGAACTGCGCTGGGCGCACACGCACCTGCCGCGCGCCCTCGCCGGGGTCCCGGCATCCGGAATCGACGAAAGGAGCCTGGCATGAGCAAGGTCCTGCTGCTGGACATCGTGGGGCTCACCCCGCGCGCGCTCGCCGCGATGCCCCGACTCACCGCGCTCGGCCGCGACGGCGGCCACTTGGGCCTCGACACGATCCTCCCGGCCGTCACCTGCAGCGTGCAGTCGACCATACTCACCGGCACGATGCCGCGCGAGCACGGGATCGTCGGCAACGGCTGGCACTTCCGCGGCCTCGGCGACCCTCTCCTGTGGCGCCAGCACAACAAGCTCGTCGCCGGCGAGAAGGTGTGGGAGACCGCGCGGCGATCGCGCCCCGAGTTGACCACCGCCAACCTCGGCTGGTGGTTCGCGATGGGGGCGTCCACCGACATCACCGTGACCCCGCGCCCGATCTATCACGCCGACGGGCGCAAGAGCCCCGACGCGTACGTCCGCCCCGCGGCTCTGCATGACCAGCTCGTGGGGGCGCTCGGCGACTTCCCGCTGTTCCAGTACTGGGGCCCGACCGCGACGATCCACAGCACCGCGTGGCTCGCCGAGGCCACGCGCGGTGTCATCACCGAGCGGTGGGGGCCGGCGCCCGACCTGGCGATGGCGTACCTGCCGCACCTCGACTACGACCTCCAACGATTCGGGCCGAACGGTCCCGAGGCCGCGCACGCGGCGCGCGAGCTCGACGACGCGATCGCGCCCCTGCTGGCCGACGCGCTCGACCGCGGGTATCGCATCGTCGCCGTGTCGGAGTACGGCATCGAAGAGGCGTCGCGCCCCGTCGACGTCAACCGCGCCCTGCGCCGCGCGGGGCTGCTCGAGGTGTACGTGCAGGACGGCCGTGAACAGCTCGACCCGTGGACCTCGCGCGCGTTCGCCGTGGCCGACCATCAGGTCGCTCACGTGTACGTTCCGGATGCCGCCGACCTCCCCCGCGTGACGGCGCTGCTGCGCGGGCTCGAGGGTGTCGACGAGGTTCTCGATCGCGACGCGCAGGCGCGGTACGGCCTGGATCACGAGCGCTCCGGAGAACTGGTGGTGGTAGCCGAGCCGGGCGCCTGGTTCACCTATTACTTCTGGCTCGACGACGAGCGGGCCCCGGAGTACGCCCGGGGCGTCGACATCCACCGCAAGCCCGGATACGACCCCGCCGAGCTGTTCTTCGACCCCGCCGACCGTCTCGCCAAGGCCAAGGCCGGCGTGAACCTCGCGAAGAAGAAGCTCGGCCTGCGTTACGCGATGAGCACGGTGCCCCTCGACCCCTCGTGCGTCCGCGGGACGCACGGCCGCCTGTCGTCGTCGCGGCGTGACGGACCGATGCTCCTCACGAGCGACGCCGGTCTGCTGCCCGACGCCGAGTCGCTGCCGGCCGCGGGCGTCCGCGACCTGGTGCTGCGCGGCCTGGGCGTCTGACGCGGGGCGCGACGTCGTTCGCGGGCGCTGCGCCCGGCGCGGGGCGCTGCGCCTCCTGTTCTCGTGACGGGGCCGGGCGCACGAGAAGGGCCGGATGCCTCGGCATCCGGCCCTTCTTCTCGCTCCCGACCGATCCCCCCGGATCAGCGCCGGCTGAACGCCGCGTCGAACGCCGCCCCGGAGGGCTCGTACGACGACAGCTTCCGCACGAATCCGAGCGCCTCGGGCGCTCCGATCAGGCGGTCCATGCCCGCGTCCTCCCACTCGACCGACAGCGGCCCGTCGTAGCCGATCGCGTTCAGCATGCGGAACGCGTCCTCCCACGGCACGTCGCCGTGGCCGGTCGAGATGAAGTCCCAGCCGCGTCGCGGATCGGCCCACGGCAGGTGCGACGACAGGCGTCCGTTGCGGCCGTTGCCGAGACGCTTCTTCGTGTCCTTGCAGTGGACGTGGAAGATCTTGTCCTGGAAGTCCCACAGGAACGCGACCGGATCGATGTCCTGCCACACCATGTGCGAGGGATCCCAATTCAGCCCGAACGCCTCGCGGTGACCGATGGCCTCGAGCGCGCGCTTCGTCGTCCAGTAGTCGTAGGCGATCTCCGAGGGGTGCACCTCGTGCGCGAAGCGCACCCCGACCTCGTCGAACACGTCGAGGATCGGGTTCCAGCGGTCGGCGAAGTCCTGGTATCCGGCATCCACCATCTGCTCGGTCGCGGGCGGGAACATCGCGACGTACTTCCAGATGCTCGAGCCGGTGAAGCCCGTGACCGTCTTCACGCCCAGCTTCGCGGCGAGGCGCGCGGTGTTCTTCAGCTCCTCGGCGGCGCGCTGACGCACGCCCTCGGGGTCGCCGTCGCCCCACACCCGGTCCGACACGATGTCGCGGTGACGCTGGTCGATGGGATCGTCGCAGACGACCTGGCCTTTCAGGTGGTTCGAGATGGTCCAGACCTTCAGGCCGTTGCGCTCGAGCACATCGAGCTTGCCCTGCACGTAGGCCTCGTCGTCCCAGCGCCAGGGATCGAGGTGGTCTCCCCAGCAGGCGATCTCGAGGCCGTCGTAGCCCCACTCGCCGGCGAGACGGGCCACCTCCTCGAAGGGGAGGTCGGCCCACTGGCCGGTGAAGAGAGTGATCGGTCGCGCCATCGCGGCGTCCTTTCGTCGGTGCGGTTCCGGGATCGGGATCAGGATGCCGCGAACGCACGGCCCCCGGAAGAAGCGGTGGCCAGGTCGGCCTCGACGCCTGTCCAGACGCCGTCGGCCTCGGAGCTGCGCGCGACGGCGTCGAGCACCTCCTGCACGTGCAGGCCGTCGGCGAACGAGGGTGTCGGGGCGGTTCCGGCGGCGACGGACTCGACGAAGTCCTTCGCCTGGTGCGAGAAGCCGTGCTCGTAGCCGAGCATGTGACCGGTGGGCCACCACGCAGCGACGTAGGGGTGCTCGGGTTCGGTGACGAGTATCCGGCGGAAGCCCTGCTCGGCGGCGGGGAGCGTGGCGTCGTAGAACTGGAGTTCGTTCGGGCTCTCGAGATCGAACGACAGCGAGCCGAGGGATCCGGCGATCTCGATGCGCAGGGCGTTCTTGCGGCCGAGGCGGAAGCGCGAGGCCTCGAACGACGCGAGCGCGCCGCTGTCGAGGCGACCGGTGAAGAGGGCGAGGTCGTCGACGGTGACGGCCCCTCGTCCGGTGCCGGCGGAACCGGAGAGCCCGGAGGAGGATGCGAGGACGGGGCGCTCCTCGACGATCGTCTCGAGGATGCCGGCGACCCGACTCACGCGCTGCCCGGTGATGAACTCGGTGAGGTCGACGGCGTGGGCGCCGATGTCGCCGAGGGCGCCGGATCCGGCGCGGTCCTTCTGCAGGCGCCACGTGAGCGGGGCCTCGGCGTCGCTGAGCCAGTCCTGGAGGTATTCGGCGCGCACCTGGCGGATGTCGCCGAGGCGCCCCGCGGCGACGAGGTCGCGGGCGAAAGTCGTAGCGGGAAGACGCCGGTACGTGAAGCCGACCATCGATCGGATGCCGTTGTCCGCGGCGGACGCGGCGGCCTCGGCCATGCGCCGAGCTTCGTCGACGGTGTTGGCGAGTGGCTTCTCGCACAGGACGTGCTTCCCGGCGGCGAGGGCGGCGATCGCGATCTCGGCGTGCGAGTCGCCGGGGGTCACAATGTCGACGACGTCGATGTCGGAGCGGTGGATGACCTCGCGCCAGTCCGTCGCGCTCTTCTGCCAGCCCCAGGTCTCGGCGGCTGCCTGCGTGCGGGCCGCGTCGCGCCCGACGAGCACGCTCATCTCGGGGGCGAGGGGGAGGTCGAAGAAACGAGGGGCGACGCGCCATCCCTGGGAATGCGCGGCGCCCATGAATCCCGCACCGATCATGGCGATGCGAAGGGGCTGGGTCACGATGACGTCTTTCTGTGGGGGGACGGGGGACGGGGCGCCCGCGACGAACGCGGACGCCCCGGACCGGGTCAGGACTGGAACGAGAGGTCGATGTAGGACGCGACGTTGTCCTTCGTCACCACGGGGGCGTCCAACACGATGCGGTTGGGGACGCTGGGCGTGATGAGGTCACCGGCGGTCTTGCCCTGCGCGATCAGGCGCGCCAGGGCGATGCCGTCGGCGGCCTGCGTCGACGGGTAGATGACCGTGGCCTTCAGAACGCTGTCGTCGGCCTGGATGGACTCCATCGCGTTCCGGCTGCCCGCGCCGCCGACCATGATGAACTCGTCGCGACCGGCTGCCGTGATGGCCGCGAGCACGCCGATGCCCTGGTCGTCGTCGTGGTTCCAGATGGCGTCGATCTTCGGGTTCGCCGACAGCAGCTGCGAGGTCGAGGCCTCGCCGCCCTGGACGGTGAAGTCCGCGGCGACGCGGGGTCCGACCTTCAGGCCGCAGTCCGACAGGGCGTCGGCGAAGCCCGCCGAGCGGTCCTGCGTGAGCGGGAGGGAGTCGATGCCCGCGATCTCGCCGACGACGGCATTGCTGTTGCCCTCGAGCTGGCCGCAGATGTAGGTGCCGGCGCTGACGCCCATGCCGTAGTTGTCGCCCAGGATGGTCGAGCGGGCGGCGAACGGGCTCGAGAACTCGCGGTCGACGTTGATCACGGGGATACCCGCGTTCATCGCCTTGATCGCGACCTCGGTGAGAGCGGCGCCGTCGCTCGGGAGGAGCACGATGGCGTCGACGCCGTCGTTGATGAAGGTCTCGACGGCCGCGATCTGCGCGTTGACGTCGTTCGTGCCCTCGGCGACCTTGAGGTCGACGTCGGGGAAGCTCTCGGCGGCGGCGAGCGCACCGGAGTTGATGGCGCCGAGCCACCCGTGGTCGGCGGCGGGGCCGGAGAACCCGATGGTGACGGTGTCACCGGCGGCGGCGTTCTCCTCGGTCGTGGTGCCCTGGTCGACGACGTTCTGGCTGTCGCCGCCCGAGCCGGTGCAGCCGGCGAGAAGGCCGACCGAGGCGACGACGGCGATACCGGTCAGGACGAGTCGCGAACGCGACTTCAACTGTGAGCGCATGTTTCCTCCTTGAAATGTGATGCAGCTGGGGTCATCGCGGCCCCGGGTCATTCCGGAAGGAAGGGTCCACTCTGACGTGGCTCACGCTAGCAGAAGTGTCGATTGATTGAGCATCTTTTGTTTTCTATCCCGCATAAGTCGGGCGCATTGCCGATTCCGACACGGGAGCGCTCGCGCGCGTGCGGGGGGGCGGCTCGCGTGCGCAGCGCCGAATGCGGGTCGCGCGGCGGCGAGGCGGCGTGTTATGTTCGCCGCGTGATCAAAGTTGACCATCAGTCGTCATTACTCACCGTCCGAGGCGTGACCAAGTCCTTCGCCGGCGTCCGCGCTCTCCGCGGTGTCGATCTCGATATCGTCGCCGGCGAGGTGCACTGCGTGCTGGGCCAGAACGGCGCGGGCAAGTCGACTCTCATCAAGACCCTCGCCGGAGTGCACCGCCCCGACGAGGGAGAGATCGTGTGGCTCGGCGAGAACGTCGAGATCGCCGACCCGGACGCGGCCATCGAACTCGGCATCGCGACGATGTACCAGGAGCTCGACGTCGTCGACGGTCTCTCGATCGCCGAGAACATCTTCCTCGGGCACGAGCTCGCGCGCGGTGGGTTCACGCAGCGCGCCGAAGCCGCCCGACAGACTCGCGAGCTGCTGCGCCGTCTCGGACACGCCAACCTCTCTCCGAACGCCGAGGTCGGCTCGCTCAGCGCCGCCAACAAGCAGATCGTCAGCATGGCGCGCGCGCTGTCGCACGACATCAAGCTGATCATCATGGACGAGCCCTCGGCCGTCCTCGACACCGAAGAGGTCAAGAACCTCTTCGCCGTCGTGCGCGAGCTCACCGCCGCGGGCATCGCCGTCGTCTACATCACGCACCGCCTCGAAGAGATCCGCGAGATCGGCGACCGCATCACCGTCCTGAAGGACGGGCGGACCACCGCGGTCGGTCTCTCCGCCGCCGACACCCCGAAGGCCGAACTCATCCGGCTCATGACCGGGCGCGAGGTGGCCAATGTCTTCCCCGAGCGTGCGCCCGTGGCATCCGATGCCCCCGTCGTCCTCGACGTGCAGGGACTCGGGCTCGACGGGGTCTTCTCCGATGTGTCGTTCTCGGTGCGCGCCGGTGAGGTGGTGGGGCTCGCGGGACTCGTCGGCTCGGGTCGGTCCGAGATCCTCGAGACGGTCTACGGTGCACGACGATCGAGCGCCGGCTCTGTGCGCGTGCGCGACAAGGTCCTGCCCCGCGGGTCGGTCCGCGCCGCTGTCGGAGCGGGCATCGGTCTGTCACCCGAGGAACGCAAGAGTCAGGGGCTCGTGCTCGACGAGCCGATCTTCGTGAACATCGCGCTGGCCTCGATGAAGCGCTTCGCCACGGGCGGTTTCATCGACGACCGCGCCGCCCGCAAGGTCGCCCGCGAACAGATCGACGCCTTCGAGCTGCGCCCGGCCGACCCCGATCGCCCCGCCCGCACCCTGTCCGGCGGCAATCAGCAGAAGATCCTGCTCGCCCGCTGGCTCGTGCACGGCACCGAGGTGCTGCTGCTCGACGAACCCACCCGCGGCGTCGACGTCGGCGCTCGCGCCGAGATCTACACCCTCATCCGCGATCTCGCCGCCGCAGGCAACGCGGTCGTCGTCGTCTCGAGCGAGATCGAAGAAGTCCTCGGCCTCGCCGATGTCGTCCTCGTCGTCGCCGACGGTCGCATCCTGAGCACCCTCCCCTCCCACCAGATCGACGAGCACGGCGTGCTCGATCTCGTCATGAAAGGATCCGCCGCGTGAGCGAGCCGACCACCCCGACCCGTGCACGCACGGTCCCCACCGAGACCGGGGCCGTCGCGGCTCCCGCTCCCGAGCCCGCCTGGCGCCGCTTCCTCTCCGGATCGGCCGGCCGCAACATCGGCCTCGTCGTCGCGCTGCTGGTCATCGTCATCGTCGGCGCCGTCACCGCGCCCGGGTCGTTCACGAGCGTCGACAACCTGCTCGTCATCCTCCGCCAGGCCTCGATCATCGGCGTCATCAGCATCGGCATGACCCTCGTGATCATCGCGGGCGGCATCGACCTGTCGGTCGGCTCGGTGATGGGCCTCGCTTCCGTGGTCGCGACCCTCGCCGCCGTGCAGGATCTCGCCGACAACCTGCACTGGAGCGTCATGGTCGTCATCGCCCTCGCGGTGGGCGTGGGCGCCGGCCTCATCAACGGCATCGTCATCGCCTACGGCAACGTCGTGGCCTTCATGGCGACCCTCGCCATGCTCGTGGGCGCGCGCGGCCTCGCCGAGATCCTGGCCGAGCGTCGCACGCTCGTGGTGCAGGACCGCGGCTTCATCACCTTCATGAACGCCGACATCCTCGGCGTGGACATCCTCATCTGGATCTTCGCCATCGTGGCGGCCCTCGGCTGGGTGCTGTTGAACCGCACCACCTTCGGTCGTCGCACCGTTGCCGTCGGCGGCAACCGCGAAGCCGCGCGTCTGGCGGGCATCGACGTGCGCCGGCACACGATGTGGCTGTACGCGATCACGGGGCTGTGCGCCGGCATCGCGGCCGTCATGATCCTCGGCCGCACGACGGCGGGCACCTCGACCCACGGTCAGCTGTACGAGTTGGATGCCATCGCCGCGGTCGTGGTCGGCGGCACGCTCCTCGTCGGCGGCCGGGGCACGATCACCGGTACGGTGTTCGGCGTCCTCATCTTCGCGACGTTGTCGAACGTATTCATCCAGAACAATCTCTCGTCTTCCGTACAGGCGGTGGCGAAAGGTGTCATCATCGTGGTCGCGGTGCTCCTGCAGCAGCGCTTCTCCCGTCCTCCGGGACGGGGCTGACGACCCCTTGTGCCGACGGCGGCTGCGTGATTCGCGTAGTCGCCGTCGGCATGTGGATGGAATGCATTGCTACTAATGGTGTACTGAGGGCGTGAAGAGGATGACGACAGATTCCGTGCAGTCGGTCAACGGCGTGAGCCAGTTGTTCCAGCTGCTGCGAGACGGCGTACCGCGCACGCGAGCGGAGCTGGCCAAATCGACCGGCCTCGCCCGATCGACGGTCGCCGTGCGCGTCGACGAACTCATGCGCATGGGCCTCATCACCCCGGTCGCCGACGCGGTGTCCACCGGCGGACGGCCGCCGTCGCAGTTCGCGATCAACCCCGCTGCCAAGGTCGTCGTCGCCGTCGACCTCGGTGCCTCGCACGCGACGGTCGCGATCGCCGACCTCACCGGCAAGGTGTTCAGCGAGCGCACCGGCGAGATCGACATCGCCACGGGTCCCGAGCCCGTGCTCACCTGGCTCGTCGAGACCGCGACGGCGCTGCTCTCGGAGTCGGGCCGCTCCGCCTCCGACGTGGCCGCGATGGGCATCGGCGTCCCCGGCCCCGTCGAGCACTCCACCGGTCAGCCGGTGAACCCCCCGATCATGCCCGGCTGGGATCGCTTCGACATCCCCGGCTGGATCTACCAGCACATGCCGGTTCCCGTCCTCGTCGACAACGACGTCAACATCATGGCGCTCGGTGAGCGCAGCATCGCCTGGCCCGCCGTCGACCACTTCATGTTCGTGAAGGTCGCCACCGGCATCGGCACCGGCATCATCTCCGACGGTCACCTGCAGCGCGGAGCCCAGGGCATCGCCGGCGACATCGGTCACGTCCAGGTCGCGCGCGGCGCCGACATCCCGTGCCAGTGCGGCAACCGCGGGTGCCTCGAGGCCTTGGCCTCCGGTCCCGCGATCGCGCGCGCGCTGCGCGCGCAGGGGATCGAGGCGCACACCGGCTCCGACGTGGTCGACCTCGTAAAGCGCGGCAACATCGACGCGATCCAGGCCGTGCGCCAGGCCGGCCGCGACATCGGCGAGGTGCTCACGACGTGCGTGAGCCTGATGAACCCCTCGGTCATCGCCATCGGCGGGTCCATGGCCCGCGTGGGAGAGCACCTGATTGCGGGCGTCCGCGAGGTCGTCTACACGCGGTCCACGCCCCTGGCCACCGAGTACCTCTCGATCGTGCAGTCGGTCGCCGCAGAGAAGGCCGCCGTGATCGGCGCGAGCATGCTCGCGGTCGAGCACGCCCTCGCTCCCGAGTCGCTGAACGCCGCCTTCCTCCGCGCCTGACCCGCGACGGCGTGTGCCGGGAGGCGCGCCACGCGGGCATGACTCCTGCAGATGGGTGGGTTGTGCGCCCGGCGGGGGCCTGGGGCGCGTGATGTGCAGGAGTTGTGCGGCCGGGCCGGTGTTCCGGCTTGGGCCGGGGGGACGGGCTCTGCGCCACGTCGTGGCGGCGAAGCGTGCACAACTCCTGCAAATGGGCGGGTTGTGCGCCCGGCGAGCGCCGGGGCGCGCGATGTGCAGGAGTTGTGCGCCCGAGCCGGTGTTCCTCCTAGGGTCGGGCGGACGGGCGCTGCGCCACGTCGGGGCGGTGAGGCGTGCACAACTCCTGCAGATGGGTGGGTTGTGGGCCCGGTGAGGGCTGG
>CAJYHN010000011.1 GCA_913774665.1 uncultured Microbacterium sp. | reverse complement strand
GAGGTGCGCACCGTTCCCAGCTCGTTACCGTCGGACCGTATCGAACCGGCCGGCGCGCTCACCCGGCGGCGCGCGCGAACGCGTCGATCGCCTCCGTCGTGATCTCGGCACTGCGCGAACCCCCGTGTCCGTCCTCTTCGACGACCTCGAGGCGGCTCCCCGGCCACGCGCGATGCAGCCGCCACGGTGTCACGGTGGGGCCGCTGATGTCACGCCGGCCATGCACGAGGACGCCCGGGATGCCGGCGAGCTCACCGGCCCGAGCGAGGACAGAGCGCTCACCCGGGAGAAAGCAGTCGCGTGCCCAGTAGTGGGTGACGAGGGTGGCGAAGTTCAGCCGCACCCGCGGGTCATCGTGGAGCGGCCCCGGCTTTGCGAGGGGGCCGAGTGACATGTGCACCGCCTCCCAGGTATCCCATCGTTCGGCGGCCTCGCGACGCACCTCGGGGTCCTCGTGCGTGAGAAGCCGTGCGTAGCCCTCGATCGTTCGCTCGTCGTCGCGGAGGGGCGCGCGCAGCTGATCGAAGGCTTCCGGGAACACGGGGGAGATCCCGTCGGTGATCCAGTCGATCTCCCACCGACCCCCGGTCGTGACGGCCAAGTTCACGATCTCCGTGACGCGGTCCGGATGCTCGAGCGCATACGCGAGCGCGAGGGTCGACCCCCACGAGACCCCATGGAGCAGCCATCGCTCGACGCCGAGCTCCTCGCGCACGGCCTCCAGATCGGCGAGGAGATGCGACATCGTCTGCGTCTGCATCGAGGCGAGGTCGTCGCACGCCCAGGGTGTGCTCTGTCCGCATCCCCTCTGGTCCACGCCGACGATGAAGTACAGCTCCGGATCGAAGCGGCTGCGATAGCCGCCTTTGCCGAGCCCGCCGCCGGGTCCGCCGTGTAGATAGAGCGCCGGCCGGCCACGGGGATTACCGGAGGTCTCCCAGTAGAGGCGCGCGCCGTCCGGGCGGTCGAGGAATCCGGAGGCAAAGGGCTCGATGCGTGGGTGCGACATCCGCCGATCTTATTCGAGCTCGGGAGCCGCACCTCAGCGGCGCACGACCATGACGGTCGGGTCGAAGACACGCTCGCACGGGCCGTTGTCGTTTTCGTACGGTTGGCCCTCGCGCACCCAGTACTCGTAGCCGCCGATCATCTCGCGCACCTCGTACCCGAGCGAGGCGAACGCGAGAGCACCCTTCTGGCCGGCGTTGCAGCCGGGGCTCCAGCAGTAGACGACGACGGGCCTACCGCGAGGAATCTCGAGGGGAGCACGCTCGGCGATCTGACGGTAGGGCATGTGAACGGCGCCCGTGATGCGTCCCTGGGCCCAGGCGTCGTCTCCGCGCACATCGACGAGCACCAGATCGTCGCCGGCTCGCTGGGCGGCGTAGACGTCGCTGGGGTCGGTCTCGAAGGCCAGTCGGTGGGAGAAGTACTGCTGCGCCGTGGTCATGCTCTCACGTTAGGCGGGGCCCGGGATGAGAAGAAGAGCGACGGATGCCAAGCCCCGACGTTCGACTGCCAGGGACGGTTCTCGCGCGATCAGGCTCGGCGGCGAGGGAGCCGCCGGCGGCATTGGGCTCGGCGGGCCGCCACGCTCCGGTCGGCCGACCGGTGACGTCGGGCTCGAGGCAGCGCTCGAGGATTGCACGGCCGAGGGGCTCGGCATCCGGAGACAACACGAAACCCCGGTGCCGAAGCACCGGGGTTTCGTGGGGGAGTGATGCGATTACTCGCTCTTGTCACCGTTCGGGCGGTTGCGCTCCTCGAGTCCCTTGGGGGCCGGGAGCTCGACCTCGACGCGCTCGCCTACCGCGTTGCGGGGGCGACCGTCCTCATCGGCACGAGCGTTGGCGCCGGCGATCTCGTCGGCCTCCTCGTGGTCGATGTGGTCGAGCTCGTGGTGCTGGTGGGCGACCGCGGCGTCGATCTCGGCCTGGGTGAGGGGAGCGAGGCGGTCCTCGAAGAACCACCGCGAGATCGACGCGCGGAAGTTCTCGTGCCAGGGGATCTGACCGTTCGCGTTCGGGCGGACGACCAGGGGCTCGTAGGACTCGTTGTCGACCAGCTTCCAGCGCTCGTACTCGTCGACCGGCTGGTGGACCTCGATGTACTCGCCGCCGGGAAGGCGGACGATACGGCCCGACTCGTAGCCGTGGAGCGCGATCTCGCGGTCCTTCTTCTGCAGCGCGATGCAGATGCGCTTCGTCACGAAGTAGGCGAGGATCGGGCCCAGGATCAGCAGGGCCTGCAGGACGTGGATGACACCTTCCATCGTGAGGTGGAAGTGCGTCGCCACGATGTCGGACGAGGCGGCGGCCCACATCACGGCGTAGAACGTCACACCGGCGGCACCGATCGCGGTTCGCGTCGCGGCGTTCCGCGGACGCTGGGCGATGTGGTGCTCGCGCTTGTCTCCGGTCACCCACGCCTCGATGAAGGGGTACACCAGCACGAGGACGATGAACAGACCCAGGACACCGACGGGGATGATGATGTTCCACGAGAAGGTGTGGTCCCACAGCACGAACTCGAGGTGCGGCGGGATCAGACGGAGCATGCCGTCAGCGAAGCCGATGTACCAGTCGGGCTGCGTACCGGCCGACACCGGGGACGGGTCGTACGGACCGTAGTTCCAGATGGGGTTGATCGTCACCAGCGCGGCGATCAGGACGATCACACCGAAGGTGATGAAGAAGAAGCCACCCATCTTGGAGGCGTACACCGGGAGGATCGGGTAGCCCACGACGTTGCTGTTCGTGCGGGCGGGCCCGGCGAACTGCGTGTGCTTGTTGATGATCATCAGCATGAGGTGCACGGCGAGCAGCGCCACGAGGATCGCGGGCAGCAGCAGGATGTGCAGCGTGTACAAGCGTCCGACGATCGCGGTACCGGGGAACTCGCCGCCGAAGAGCAGGAACGAGGTCCAGGTGCCGATGATCGGCAGACCCTTGATCATGCCGTCGATGATGCGCAGACCGTTACCGGAGAGCAGGTCGTCGGGGAGCGAGTAGCCCGTGAAGCCCTCGGCCATCGCGAGGATGAAGAGGATGAAGCCGACGACCCAGTTGAGCTCGCGGGGCTTGCGGAACGCACCGGTGAAGAACACGCGGAGCATGTGGACGCCGATACCGGCGACGAAGACGAGGGCAGCCCAGTGGTGGATCTGTCGGACGAGCAGGCCGCCGCGCAGGTCGAACGAGATGTGCAGGGCGGACTCCATCGCCGCCGACATCGCGATGCCGCGCATGGGTTCGTAGGCGCCGTTGTAGTGCGTCTCGACCATGGACGCCTGGAAGAAGAACGTCAGGAACGTGCCCGAGAGCAGAACGACGACGAAGCTCCACAGGGCGATCTCGCCGAGCATGAACGACCAGTGGTCGGGGAAGACCTTGCGGCCGAGCTCCTTGACGATGCCCGACATGCTCGTGCGCTCGTCCATGTAGTTCGCGACGGAGCCGACGAAACGACCGCCGAGCGGTTTTCCGTCGCGTGCACTCGTCGCCGGCGGGCCCGCGTGAACCGCGGGCTCGGTGGTGACGTTCTCGGTGGGATGGGTACCGATGCTCATGAGCGCTCCCAGAAGCTGGGGCCGACGGGCTCGTGGAAGTCACTCTGCGCGACGAGGTAGCCCTCGGCGTCGACGGTGATGGGGAGCTGCGGCAGGGGACGGGCGGCCGGGCCGAAGATGACGGCCGCACCGTTGGCGACGTCGAACTGCGACTGGTGGCAGGGGCACAGGAGGTGGTGGGTCTGCTGCTCGTAGAGCGCGACGGGGCAACCGACGTGGGTGCAGACCTTCGAGTACGCGATGATGCCGTCGTACGACCAGTCCAGGTTGTTGGTCTCGGGGTTGAGCTGCTCGGGCTGCATGCGCATGAGCAGGACGATCGCCTTGGCCTTCTCTTCGAGGTAGCCCTCGTCGTGGCCGAGTCCCGCGAGTTCTTCGGGGATGACGTGGAAGGCGGAGCCGAGCGTGACGTCAGCGGCGCGGATCGGGCGTCCCGAGGGGTCGTGCGTCAGACGCATGCCCTCTTTCCACATGGTGTGGCTGAGGAGCTTCACCGGGTCCTGGTCCTGCGGAGCGAGGCCGCGGAACAGGGTGATCCCGGGGATGACCGAGGCGGCCAGAGCGGCGAACAGCGAGTTCCGGATGATCTCGCGACGACCGAAGCCGGAGTCCTTGTTCGCCTCTTCGAAGACGTTGATCGCACCCTCGCGGACCTCGTCGCGACCACGGGTCGCGTGACGGTCCTCGATGTACTCCTTGTCGGACATGACCGACTTGCCCCAGTGAATGGTGCCGATGCCGATCGCGAGCAGCGCGAACGCGATGCCGAGCCCGATGAAGAGGTTGTTGTAGCGGATGTCGATCAGCGCGCCCGACTCGATCGGGAAGATCATGTAGGCGATGCTCGCCCAGATGCTCGCCGCGACCGAGAAGTAGAACAGCGTGTAGACCGTGCGCACCGCACGCTTCATCGCCTGCGGGTCCTGGTCGGTCATGCGCTGACGGTGGCCGGGAAGGCCGGGGTTCTGTACGGCGTCGGGAACCGCGACGGCGAGCCCCGAGGCGGGCTTCCAGGAAGCCCTCTCGTGCTCGAGTGCGTCGTCCTCGTGTGCCATGGTGCTCCTCGTGCGTTTACGTGATGTCGAAGACGACGGTCAGTTGGACTTCGCCGTGATCCAAACGGTCAGGGCGATGAGCGCCCCGATACCGAAGATCCAGATGAACAGACCCTCGGAGACCGGACCGAGCGAGCCGAGCGCGTAGCCACCGGGCGAGTCGTTCTTCTGCAGGTACATGAGGTACGAGATGACGTCGCGCTTGTCTTCGGGGGTGAGGTTCAGGTCGTTGAACACCGGCATGTTCTGCGGGCCGGTGACCATGGCCGCGTAGATGTTGACCGGGGTGGTGGTGTGGAGGTCGGGGGCGTACTTGCCCTCGGTCAGAGCGCCGCCCGCACCGGCCACGTTGTGGCACATGGCGCAGTTGATGCGGAAGAGCTCAGCGCCGTGCGACAGGTCGCCCTGGCCGTCGACGAGATCCTCGGTCGGGTAGGTCGGTCCCGGTGCGGCGGACTGCACGTACGCGGCGATGGCGTTGACCTGCTCTTCGGTGAACTGCGGGGGCTTGACCGGCGCCTGCGGGCCCTGGGCCTGCAGCGGCATGCGTCCGGTCGAGACCTGGAAGTGCACCGAGAGCTCACCGACGCCGAAGAGCGACGGGCCCTGCTGGCTGCCCTGGAGGTCGAGACCGTGGCACGTCGCACAGTTGGCCTGGAAGAGCTTCTGCCCTTCTTCGACGGTCGTGGCGGAGTTCGCCTCGCTCGTGGGGGTGCCGGAGGTGGCGGCCATCGCGGCCGATGCGCCGGCGTAGACGCCTCCGGTCAGGAGGAGTCCGATGCCGATGAGCGCCGCGGCGGCCAGGGGGCTACGACGCCCGGACGCCCGACGAGTCTTCTTCTCGCGTGCCATGTGGGTACTGCTCTCTTACTTGAGGAAGTAGATGACGAAGAACAGGGCGATCCAGACGACGTCGACGAAGTGCCAGTAGTACGACACGACGATCGAGGTGGTCATCTCTTTCCGACCGAAGTTCTTCACGGCGTAGGCACGACCGATCACGAGCAGGAAGGCGATGAGGCCACCCGTCACATGCAGGGCGTGGAAGCCGGTGGTGATGTAGAAGGCCGAGGCGTAGGGGTTGGCGCTGATGGGCATGCCCTCGGTGACCAGCGTCGCGTACTCCCACACCTGACCCGACACGAAGACCGCGCCGAGGATGAAGGTGAGGTAGAACCACTCCACCATTCCCCACTTCAGGAAGCCGGTGCGTCCGCCGGTGCGGTACGGCTGATACCGCTCCGCGGCGAAGACGCCCATCTGGCACGTGACCGAGGACAGCACGAGGATGATCGTGTTGACGGTCGCGAAGGGGACGTTGAGCAGCTGCGTCTCTTCGGCCCACAGGGAGGCCGACGTGCTGCGCAGGGTGAAGTAGATCGCGAACAGGCCGGCGAAGAACATGACCTCGCTGCCCAGCCACACGATGGTGCCCACGGCGACCGGGTCGGGCCGCTTCACGGCACGCACAGCCTGGGAATACGTCGCTGAGGTCGTCACCGTTCCATTATGCGCGATCCGGGAGCCCGATATTCCCATCCCCGCCCTGGGATATTCCATCGTCGAGACTTAGGGATGCCTCAGAATCTGCACATAAGGCCCGGTACGGAGGCTGTTTCGCGACCGCCTGCCCGGACGCGGTCGTGCGACACGCGTATGGGAGGATCATGGCATGGCGGAACGTTTCTCGTGGCCCGATCTCCTCTCGTCGCTGCTGGCCGGCACCGACCTCAGCGTCTCGGAGTCCACGTGGGCGATGCGCAAGGTGATGGCGGGCCAGGCCACGCCGTCCCAGCTCGGCGGTTTCCTGATGGCGCTGCGTGCCAAGGGCGAGACGGTCGAAGAGATCGTCGGCTTCCGCGACGCGATCCTCGAGGCGGCCGTGCCGCTGCCGGTCCGCGCCGAGGTGCTCGACATCGTGGGCACGGGCGGAGACCGTTACGGCACCGTCAACGTCTCGACGATGGCGGCCATCGTGGCCGCGGCATCCGGAGTTCCCGTCGTCAAGCACGGGAACCGGGCGGCCAGCTCGGCCTCGGGCTCGTCGGACGTGCTGTCGTCGCTGGGCATCGGGCTCACGCTGTCGCCCGAGAAGGTGGCGGAGATCCTCGATCGCACCGGGATCACCTTCGCGTTCGCCTCGGCCTTCCACCCGGGGTTCCGGCACGCGGCGGCCACGCGGTCGGAGCTGGGGGTCCCCACGGTCTTCAACTTCCTCGGCCCGCTCTGCAACCCGGCTCGCGCCGAGGCCAACGCGGTCGGCGTCGCCCACCTCGACCGCGTCCCCCTCATCACGGGCGTCTTCCGCACCCGCGGCGCGACGGCGCTGGTCTTCCGCGGTGACGACGGCCTCGACGAACTGACCACGACCGGGCACAGCCGCGTGTGGGAGATCAGCCGAGGCGACGTCCACGAGCACGACCTGGATCCCCGGGATCTCGGCATCCCTCTCGCCGACATGGACGACCTGCTCGGGGGGTCTCCCGATCACAACGCCACCGTGGTGCGGCGCGTGCTCGGCGGTGACCGAGGCGCGGTCCGCGACATCGTGCTGCTGAACGCCGCGGCGGGGCTCGTGTCGTTCCGGCTGTTCCAGGACGCCGCCCAGGTGCAGCGGCCCATCCTCGAGCGACTGGCCGAGGCGATGACCGACGCCGCTGCCGCGATCGACGACGGACGGGCCTCGGCGAAGCTCGACGACTGGGTCGAGGCCTCCAAGGCGCTGGCGGAGTAGCCGTGGACCCGCTCGACGCGCTCACCGAGATCGCGTACCTGCTCGAGCGGGAGAGATCGTCGCGCTACAAATCGAAGGCGTTCCGCACCGCGGCCGCCGCGATCGAGGGATTGAGCGACGCACAGCTGCGGGATCCGGGCCTTCGCCGTCGCGCGGGCATCGGCGAGTCGACCTTCGCGGTGATCCAGCAGGCCCTGGCGGGCGAGGTGCCCGAGCGCCTGGCGAAGCTCCGGGCCGAGTCCGCCCCGGAGGGCGGGGAAGAGTTGCGGGCGCAGCTCAGGGGCGACCTGCACAGTCACAGCGACTGGTCGGACGGGCTGACGCCGATCGAGGCCATGGTCGACGCGGCGCGCGGCCTCGGCCACGAGTACCTCGCCCTGACCGATCACTCGCCCCGGCTCACGGTCGCCAACGGGCTGTCACCCGAGCGACTGCGCGCGCAGATCGAGATCGTCCGCGGGCATCGGGGCGGGGGATTCACGCTGCTCACCGGCATCGAGGTCGACATCCTCGACGACGGCGCCCTCGACCAGGAGGACGAGCTGCTGCACGCGCTCGATGTGGTCGTGGCATCCGCCCATTCCAAACTGCGCATGGAACGCGGGCCGATGACGAGACGACTCGTCGCGGCGGCGAGCGATGCGCGGGTCGACGTGCTCGGGCACGTGACCGGTCGGCTCGTCGAGGGCGCCCGGGGGACGCGGCCCCCGTCGGAGTTCGACGCGCGCGAGGTGTTCGCGGCGGCGGCCGCGTCGGGAGTGGCGGTCGAGATCAACTCGCGCCCCGAGCGACAGGATCCGCCCGACGATCTGCTCGCCCTCGCGATCGAGGCCGGCTGCCTCTTCTCCATCGATTCCGACGCGCACGCTCCGGGACAGCTCTCGCTCCTCGACTACGGTGCGGCGCGCGCCGAGGCCGCGGGCGTCCCCGCCGACCGGATCGTGACGACGTGGCCGCTCGATCGCCTGCGCGCCTGGCTCGAGCGGAGTCGCTGAGAGCGATCAGGCGGGCAGCGCCGCCAGCGCCCTCGTCATCGACGAGCCGAGGTTCCAGCGTTCGGCGAGCTTCTCGGCGGCGGATCGGTCGACCGGACCGAGGCCGTCATCGAACGGAGCGAGGTCGAGCTCGCGGGCGACGCGCACCACGGTCGGGGCGACCTCGAGGTAGTCCGCGGCGGCCGCGATCTTCGCTCGCTGGGCGGGAGTCCCCGCGGTGCCGTCGAGAACCCTGGATCGGATGCCGTCGAGGTCGCCGCACGCGCTCAGCAGCGCCGCCGCGGACTTCTCGCCGATGCCCGAGACGCCCGGCAGGCCATCGGAGGGATCGCCGCGCAACACCGCGAAGTCGGCGTACTGATTCGCATGGACGCCGTACTTCGAGAAGACCGCGGCGTCGTCGACGAGCTCGAGGTTGCTCATTCCCCGAGCGGTGTAGACGATCCGGATGCCGCGCGCATCGTCGACCAGTTGGAAGAGGTCGCGGTCGCCGGTGACGATGTCGACGGGAACCTCGGCTCGCGTCGCGAGCGCGCCGATCACGTCGTCGGCCTCGTGCTCCGCGGCACCGACCACGGGGATGCCGAGCGCCGCGAGCGCCTCGCGAATGAGCGGGATCTGCGCCTCGAGGGGGTCGGGCACCTCTTCGACGTCGGGGCCTGCCGCGACCACCTCGACGACGCGGTGGGCCTTGTAGCTCGGAAGGAGGTCGACGCGCCACTGCGGTCGCCAGTCGTCGTCCCAGCACGCCACCAGTCGCGTCGGCTCGTACGTCGTGACGAGCTTCGCGATCATGTCCAGCAGCCCGCGGACCGCGTTCACCGACGAGCCGTCGGCCGCCTTCACCTTGTCGGGCACACCGTAGAACGCGCGGAAGTACAGCGAGGCGGTGTCGAGGAGCATGAGGCGATCGGTCACGCCCCCGATCCTGGCACGGCGGTGGCTCCGCTGACCTAGAGTGGCCGGATGTCCTTCGGTTCCGCCTCCCGACGACCGGCACCGGATGCCGTGTGCCCGTGCGGCCGCGCCGCATTCGGTGAGTGCTGCGGGCCGCTCCTGGACGGCGAGGCCGCCCCGAGCGCCGAGCGCGTGATGCGGTCGCGGTACACCGCGTTCTCGGTCGGCGACGCGGCTCATCTGGCCCGGTCCTGGCATCCGCGCACCCGCCCGGATGACATCGTCGTCGACGACGGCACGCGATGGACGGGCCTCGAGATCGAGGACGCGTCGGAGGACGGCGAGGCCGCGACCGTGACGTTCCGCGCGTCGTGGCGGCACGGGTCCGACCGCGGCGTCCTGCGCGAGCGCAGCCGGTTCGCGCGGCGCGGCGGACGCTGGGTCTACGTCGACGGCGACGTCGACGGAATCGGGGCGGCTCTCGGAGGGCGTCAACCCCGCCGGTGATGTCGGGGGTCGTTTGTAGGGTCGGACCCGGATCCTCGGCGAAAGGACACGGATGATCCCCGACGACCAGCGCGACCTCCTCGAGAACCCGAACTACGGCAGCCTCGGCACCGTCCGCCCCGACGGTACGGTGCAGGTCAATCCGATGTGGTTCGAGTTCGACGGAGAACATCTGCTCTTCACTCACACCACGACGCGGCAGAAGTTCCGCAACCTGCAGCGCAACCCCTCGATGAGCCTGATGGTGTTCGATCCCGAGCGCCCCTACCGCTACATCGAGGTGCGCGGTCGCCTCGTCGAGGCCGAACCCGACCCGACGGGGGCCTTCTACGTGCGCCTCGGGCAGCGGTACGGCAACGCCGGACAGGAGGCGCCGCCGGACCGCGCCGACCGGGTGATCCTGAAGATGTCGATCGACAACGTAGGAGGACAGTGACATGGAACGCATCGTGATCATCGGAGGGCACGGCAAGGTGGCCCTTCATCTCGCTCGGCTGCTCGCCGACCGCGGCGACGAGGCGACATCGGTGATCCGCAAGGCGGAGCAGAAGGCCGACATCGAGCAGGCGGGCGGCGTGCCCCTCGTCCTCGACGTCGAGAACGCGGACGTCGACGAGATGGCGAAGGTCTTCTCCGGCGCCGACGCGGTGGTGTGGTCCGCCGGTGCAGGTGGCGGGAGCGCCGAGCGCACCTACGCGGTCGACCGCGATGCCGCGCAGCGCGCGGTCGACGCGGCGTCGAAGGCGGGCGTCCGCCGGTTCGTGATGGTGTCGTGGATCGGCTCGACGCCCGATCACGGCATCGACCCCGACGACTCGTTCTTCGCCTACGCCGACGCCAAGCTCGCGGCCGACGACCACCTGCGCGCCAGCGACCTCGATTGGACGATCCTGGGCCCCGGCACCCTCACGACGGACGAGCCCACCGGCCGCATCACGACGGCGCCGCAGGGCAAGGCCGACGTCTCGCGCGCCGACGTGGCCGCCGTCGCGGCCGCCGTGCTCGTGCAGCCCGCCACGGTGGGCCGGTTCATCCGCTTCGGCGCGGGCGACACGCTGATCGCCGAGGCGATCGTCGCCGACAGCACGGACGGGGGCCGGGCATGAGCGCCCTGAGCGAGAAGGCGACGTCGTTCGCCGCCCTGCACACCGCCCCCGAGATCCTCCGGGTCGTCAACATCTGGGACGTCGTCTCGGCGAAAGCGATCGCCGCCCTGCCCGAGACGAAGGCCCTCGCCACGGCCGGCCACTCGATCGCCGCGACCTTCGGGTACGAGGACGGCGAGAACATCCCCCTCGACGTCATGCTCGACATGGTCGGACGCATCGTGGCGGCGGTCGATGTGCCGGTGACGGCCGACCTCGACGCGGGCTTCGGCAACCCCGGTGAGACGACCCGGCGCGCCATCGCCGTGGGTGTGGTCGGCGCGAACGTCGAGGACCGGGTCAAGCCGTTCGACGAGGCGGTGGCGGCCGTCGAGGCCGTCATCGCGGCAGGTGAGGCCGAGGGCGTCCCCTTCGTGCTGAACGCGCGGACCGATGTGTTCGTGAAGGGCGGAGACCGTCCGCTCGACGACAAGATCGCGGATGCCGTGAAGCGCGGCCGCGCCTTCCTCGACGCCGGGGCGACCTCGGTGTTCGTTCCGGGGCTCCTGGACGCCGACACGACGAAGCGACTTGTCGAGGGGCTCGGAGAACAGCGTCTGAGCGTCATCGGCTTCCCCGGGGCGCTGCCGGCCGCCGAGTACGAGAAGCTCGGCGTGGCGCGGATCTCTTACGGCCCGCTCACGCAGCGCGTCGCACTGACGGCCCTGCAGGACCTCGCGATCGACCTCTACGGCACGGGGGTCATCCCTTCGTCGGTGCGCGAACTGAACTGACGATTCGACCGGTGGGGCGTCGGGGCCTTCGGGCCGCGGCGCCCCTTCGGCGTTCGTGTCGAGCGCCGCTCCGACGACATGCCACCGCGCGCTCCGAGGTCGCGAGGTCAGTCGTCGTCTTCGGGGTCCCCGTCTTCGACCACGATCACTCCGTCGGGTACGGGATCGCCGAGCAGGGGCTCGGCGGCGAGCGTGAGGTCGATGGTCGCCCGCAGCAAACCGCCGAGGGTCTCCGAGCGCAGCAGTTCCATCTGATCGAGTTCGCCGAGCGGAGCGATCGCCGCGACCTGCCAGGCGCGAGGAAGCGGCTCCTCGGAGAGCTCCACCTCGGGGTCCCACCTCGTCCCGCCGTACTGCTGCGCGCGGCCGAGCACGCGCCGCACGATCCGCTCCGCCTCCTCGAGCAGCGGCAGAAGCGCATCGTTCCACTCGAGGTCGGGGAGAGCCCGCACGTCCGCCCGCGGGTACGGGGCGTCGTCGAGCCACTCGACGATCTCGAATCTCTCCGTCCCGCGCGCGACGATCTGCATCTGGCCGGCCTGGGGCACGACGTGGCTGAGCTGCGCCATGGTCCCGAGGGGGAAGCGCTGATCGCCCCCACCCGTCTCGCTGCCGCGCTCGATGAGGACGACGCCGAACGCGGGGTCCGTCTCGTCGAGGAGGCGCCCGAGCATGACGAGGTAGCGCTCCTCGAAGATCCGCAGCGCGAGAGGCGTATGCGGAAAGAGGACGGCTCCGAGGGGGAACATCGCGGTACCCATGCCCTCAGTCAACCAGGGGCGGCGGCCTGCGGGGCCGGGGGAGCGGGATCCGCGAGCGAGTTCCCAGGTCGGGCGGGCGCCGTCAGTCCTCGACGTCGCGCAGGGTGTCGTGCACGCGGTGCAGGTCCATCAGGAGCGATCCCACGAGCACCCAGTGCATCGTCGAGGGCGTGCGGATCTGCAGGGGGCGGGTGAGGGCCGGCTCTTCGTCGACGACGCGCTCCGGGCCGGCGTCGAGGGCGAACGCCAATCGCACGTCGTGGGCGGCGCGATGGAGCTGTTCGGCGATCGCCCGGACGGCTGGTTCGTCGGCGATCGTCTGCTCGTAGCCGTCGTAGACCGCGCGCGTCATGCCGATCGTCTGGGTGACGACGGGACGGAAGCGCTCCACGAGGGCCTCCATCTCGGCCAGGTCGGTGCGGTGACGACCGCTGCGGGGGTTCAGGGCGAGCGAGTCGGCGCCGTCGCGGATCGCGTCGGCCGCGGCATCCCGAACCGGACGGAGGAGGCGCGCCTCGAGGAGGAGCCCCTCGAGGGATGCCGAGGTCTGCGGGGTCTCGAGGGCGTCGGCCAGACGCTCGAGCGCGGCGGCGAGCTCGCGCCCGAGGACGTCGATCTTGGTCCGCGCGGCGGGGACGAGCACCGGGGGGACCAGCGCCGCGTTGACGACGATGCCGATGGCCGCGCCGATGAGGGTCTCGAGCACGCGGTCGAGGGCGTAGTTGGGGGTCGCGGTGCCGAGCGCGAGGACGAGCAGGGCGCTGATCGCGATCTGGTTGGTGGCTCCGGCCGAGATCCGCGCCGCCCACGCCACCACGAGCGCCACGCCCGCCGAGAGCAGGGCGACCCAGGGCTGCGAGCCGAACACGAGCCCGAGAAGAGCCGCGATGAGCACCCCGACGATCACGCCGACGCTGCGCTCGACCGCGCGGGTGAACGACTGGTTGATGCTGGGCTGGACCACCAACAGGGCGGCGATGGCGGCGAAGATCGGGGGCGGACCCTGGACGAGCCACCCGGCCAGCAGCCACGCGGCGACGATCGCGAGGGCCGACTTGGCGACCTGCAGCAGCGGAACGCGCCGCGGGGCCCGGAAGGTGAGGCTGTCGCGCACGGCGCGAGCGGAGGGGACGCGCACGATCACTCCCGCGGTCCGACGATGGCGATGGCGTTCTCGGCGACCCATCCCATCAGGGGGATGACGTGCGTCATGAGGTCGCGCCCCCGATCGGTGAGGGAGTACTCGACGCGAGGGGGAACCTCGGGGTAGGCCGTGCGGGAGACGAGGCCGTCGGCCTCGAGCGTCTTGAGCGTGCTCGCGAGCATCTTCTCGCTGATCCCGTCGATGTTGCGTCGAAGGGCGCCCCAGCGCTGCGTCCCGTCCGAGAGGGCGAGCAGCACCAGGATGCCCCACTTGCCCATGACGTGGTCGAGGACCGTGCGGGTGGGGCACCCTTCCGTGAAAATTCCGGGGTGCTCGGCGCGGATCGACGCAAGACTGACGCTCATGTGAGTACCTAACCAGAAAGTGGGTACCGGCATTCCGGAATGCGAGGGGCCACGGGGCGTTGAGCCCGACGAACCCACCGAAAGGATTCCATCATGACCCTCCTCGTCACCGCTGCCTCCGGCCACCTCGGCCGCCTCGTCGTCGATGCTCTCCTCGAGCGCGGCGTGCCGGCGTCCGACATCGTCGCGGGGGCACGCACGCCCGCCAAGGTCGACGATCTCGCCGCCCGCGGCGTCCGCGTCGCCGAGCTCGACTACGCGCGTCCCGACACGATCGCCGCCGCCCTCGACGGCGTGACGCGCGTCGTGCTGATCTCGGGCAACGGTCCCGACCGCGTCGCCGAGCACCGCGCGGCGATCGACGCGATCCGCGCCGCCGGAGTGGAGCGCCTCGTCTACACGAGCGCCCCGCGCAACGACGTCGTCGACTACGCCCTCGGCGCCGACCACAAGGCCACCGAGCAGGCGATCGCCGCGTCGGGGGTGAGCGCGACCATCCTCCGCAACAACTGGTACACCGAGAACTACCTCGACACCGTCGCCCGTGCCGCCGACACCGGCGAGATCGTCGCGGCGACCGGTGACGGGCGCGTCGCCAGCGCGAGCCGTCGCGATTACGCCGAGGCGGCCGCGATCGCCCTCACCACCGACGAGCTGGCCGGTCGGACCGTCGAGATCGGCGGCGACGTCGCGTGGACGTACGACGAGCTCGCCGCCGCGGCGAGCGAGGTGCTCGGTCGCCCGGTCACCTACACCCGCGTGACGGTGGAGCAGCTGACCGAGGGGTTGACGGCGGCGGGACTGGATGCCGGCACGGCCGCGTTCGTGGCCGGGATCGACGACGCGATCGCCCGCGGCGCGCTCGAGCAGACCGACGGGTCGCTCTCGCGCCTCATCGGCCGCCCCACGACCCCGCTCGTCGAGGGACTTCGTCAGGGCCTCGCCGCGCGCTGACCCCCCTCGCCTCCGCGTGAGTCGCCATGATCCGTCGCTTCGGGCACCCGCGAAGCGATACCTCGTGGCGACTCACGCGGAGCTGTCGGGGGAGGGCCGACGCGCGGTCAGCCGCCGCTGACGCATCGCCAGGAACAGCGGGAAGGTGAAGGCGAAGGCGGTCACCCCCGACAGTACGACGTACACCCAGGGGAAACGCATGCCGAGGCGTCGCCCCTCGACGATGATGAAGATGCTGCCCGCGATCGCGACGACCAGCAGATCCACGGTGATCGACGACACCGCCGGTCCCCCCGAGGCGAGATCGCCGATGAAATCCCGCATCTGCACGATCGCGAAGACGTTGAAGGTCCAGGTGCCCACGAGCCCGGCGACGGCCAGCACGAGGAAGGCCACGGCGGTGGGGGTCCAGTGTCGTCGGAGGTCGCTCATGAGCCGATCCTTGCGCAGTCCTCGTGTCGGTGGTGGGGGATAGCGTCGAAGAATGGATGCCGACACCGCGATGCGCATGCTCGATGACCGCGAACGCGAGGTCGCCCACCGTCTGACGCGCCTGCTCGACGACGAAGCGAGCCTGCGGCACGACCGCGCCGACGCCACCGCCGACGACGAGCATGACCCCGAGGGGTCGACCCTGTCGGGGGAGTGGGCGCAGGTCGACGCGCTGCGGCGCGGAGCCGAGGCCGAGAGCGCCGAGATCTCCGCGGCGCGCGAGCGGGTGGCATCCGGCACCTTCGGCACGTGCGAGAACTGCGGCCTGCCCATCGCCGACGCGCGTCTCGAGGCTCTGCCCTTCGCGCGGCGGTGCATCTCGTGCGCCGCCTGAGCCGCGGCGCTTAGGCTCGAGGCATGGAACCCGTCCTGATCGCGCTGCTGTTCGCCAACGCCGTCTTCAACGTCGTCGTCTGGCCGCGGTTCTTCCGGCGCGTCGCGAAAGACCAGAGGGCGAGGAACGCCGAGGGCAAGCCCACACCGTTCCTCATCGTCCACGCCGTCCTCATCGCCCTCGCCCTGGTGCTCGCGCTCGCCTCGGCCATCGCTGCGATCGTCGCCCTCGTGAGCTGATCGTGCGTACCCAGGCGCCCGTGAGGTGCCCGCGGTAGGCTGGGGGCGCGGGATTTCCCGCCGCACTCTGTGCAACTACCTACCGGTCCGGCAAGGCGGCACGTTCCATCGCCCCCTCCCTGGAGACCTGCTTCATGACTGCGCCCGCCGTCGACCACCGGCCCCTCGTCCATCACACCGGCCTCTGGTACTTCCCCATCGCCTTCGTGGCGCGGTTGCCCTTCGCGATGATGACCGTGGGCGTCCTCGCGATCGTCGTGGCCCTCCGCGGCTCGGTCGCCCTCGGCGGCCTGACCTCGGCAGCCGTGGGTCTCGGCGTCGTCGTCGCGGGCCCGGTGCTGGGCGATCTCGCCGACCGCTACGGGCAACGGCGCGTACTGGTACCGGTGGGGGTGGCCAACGGCATCCTGCTGGCGATCTTCCCCCTCGTGGTGGGCTTCGCGACCTCGGATGCCCTGCTGCTCGGGGCCGCCGTGGCGATCGGGGTGACCGGACCGCAGACCGCGGCGATGTCGCGCAGTCGCGTGATGGCGCTGATCGGCGCGCGCGTGCACCCCGACCGGCGCGAGCGCACCTTCTCGCGGGCGATGGCCTACGAGTCCGCGGCCGACGAGACGGCGTTCGTCATCGGTCCGTTCGTCGTCGGCATCCTGGCGGCGTTGATCGCCCCGTGGGCGCCCATCATCGGCGCGGCCCTCCTCAGCTTCGTGTTCGTCACCGCCTTCGCCCTGCACCCCACCGGCCGAACCGTGCCCGAGCGGTCGGAGCGCACCGCCATGGCGCCGTTCCGCGAGCTGCTGCACCCGCGCATGCTCGTGCTCGTGGCGGCCGTGTTCGGCGTCGGGCTGTTCTTCGGCTCCACGCTCACCTCGCTGACGGCCTTCATGGAGGCGCAGGGGGCGCCCGAGGCGGGAGCCCTGCTCTACGGCGTGATGGGGGTGGGCTCGGCCGTGCTGGCCCTCGCCGTGGCCCTCGTCCCCGAGCGCTTCGCGCTGCGGTGGAGGCTCGTGCTCTTCGCCAGCGTGCTCACGGCCTCGGCCGGTGCCTACTCGGTCGGCGGATCCGTCTCGACGGTGACCCTGGTCCTGTGCCTCATGGGCATCGGGGTGGGTCCCGCCCTCGTCACGCTGTTCAGCCTCGCCGGCCACCGCGCGCCGCGCGGGCGCACGGCGTCGACGATGACGATCCTCGCCTCGGCCCTCACCCTGGCGCAGGCGCTGTCGTCGGCGGTGACCGGCGCGGTGGCCGAGAACGTCTCGGTCGCCACGGCGATGCTCTTCCCCGCGGGCGCGGCGCTGCTCGTCCTCGCCATGGCGGCGGTGAACGCCGCGGCCGCACCGCGGTGGGACCGCGCGTCCGCCGGCGCCGGACTCAGCGCGGCAGGGGGTAGCGCCGCCGCAGCAGCAGACGCTGGCCCAGCGTCCACGCGGTCGTGACGGTGAGATAGAGCCCCGCCGCGAGAGGGACGAACAGCGCGACCACCGCCGTCGTGAACTGCAGGACGCCGAGCATCCCCGTCGTCCACGCGGGAGCCGACGGGTCGGGCGCGGGCCGGAGGAGTCGACGCGTGAGTTCGGCCACGCCGGCGATCACGACGACGAGCAAGCCGAAGACGGCGAGGGTCGCGGCATCCGTCGTCCCGGTCGTGAGGGCGCCGAGAAGGCTCCGCCCGAGCGGGACGCCGAACACGTCGTGCGTGAGCAGGGTGTTGGCGTGTCCGCCGACCTGGGCGTGCAGGAAGACGGCGTACAGCAGGCCGACGACGGGCGCCTGGGCGAGCACGGGCAGGATCCCCGCGAAGGGCGAGGATCCCTCGTCGCGATACAGCTGCAGGGTCTCGCGCTGCAGGCGTTCGGGGTTCTTGCGCCACCTCTCCTGCAGAGCGCGCAGGCGTGGCGCCAGGCGTGCGCGCGTCTGCTCGGCCCGCGCCTGCGACACCCCCACGGGAATGAGCAGCACCCGCACGGCGAGCGTCACGACGACGACGGCGAGGGCGGCGGCGAGACCGCCGGCGAGCGGTTCCAGCAGCCAGGTCAGAGCGAGCAGGGCTCGCGTGGCGGACTCGAGCAGCAGAGCGAGGGGCGGAAAGGCGAAGAGGTCCACGGGGCATCCCATCAGAGCGAGTGATCACGGGCTGATCGGTCGCGGGGCGCGCCGACAGCACGCGGGCGACCGGCGTCGGTGCTCGCTCGAGCCGTCGCCGAGGCGACGGGAGGGCTACGCGACGCGGATCGCGAACCCCGGGGCTCGCGGGCGAGGGTGCCCTGCGGCGTCGGGATCACTCTGGGAGAGGGATGCCGAGGGGTCGATCGGACGCGCCGACGGCGGGGGCGTGGCCGCGACGAGCGCCGGGACCACGACGAGCACGATCACCGCGGTCAACACGACGGCTGCGGCGAGCACCACGGCCAGGAGAGGGGCGCTGCCCCCGGGCGTCAGGGCCAACTCGGCGGTGGCCAGGAGCAGGTTGAGCGCCGCGATCAGCGATGCGATCACGCTCTCACCCCCTCCGGTCGAGTCCCCACGCTAGCAAAGCCCCGGTGGGTACGCTGTCGGCATGACCACCCTCGTCCTCACCGTCGTCGGCGATGACCGCGCGGGCCTCGTGTCCGCGGTCGCCGACATCGTCGATGCCCACGGCGGCAACTGGGAGAACAGCGAACTCGCCGAACTGGCGGGTGCCTTCGCCGGGATCATCGAGGTGTCGGTGACGCCCGCGCGCGCCGGCGACCTGCGCGCCGCGCTCGATGGCCTCGCCGGGACCCTCGCCGTCACCGTCCATGCCGGAGCGGGCTCGTTGGACGCCGCGGGCCGCACCGTGACCTTCGACGTCGTCGGCAACGACCGCCCCGGCATCGTCCGCGAGGTGTCCGCGGCTCTCGGCGCGCACGGCGCGAGCATCGAACGGATGTCGACGCAGACGACGGATGCCGCGATGGCGGGCGGCCGTCTGTTCGAGGCTTCCATCACCGCGACGGTGGCGGCAGACGTCGCCGTCGACGATCTCGTCGCGGGGCTGGAGCGTCTCGCCGCCGAGATCCAGGTCGACGTCACGCTCGCGGACTGACGCGGGCGGCGCGCAGCCGCCGTCCGGTCGGCGCGGGGCCGACCTCGACCGGGGTCAGGCCCGTCGCGACCGGGTCGCGAGGCGTGCGATCCCGCGCCATCCGAGCAACAGCAGGGCGAGGGTGAGGGTCGCGACGATGACGAACGCCACCGCGATGCCCTGACCGCTCAGCGCGCGCAGCACCACCGCGAGCACGACGGTGATCGCCCACACCGGGAGCCCCGTCGCGACGACGGCGGTCGGCCGACGCCACGCGCGCACGACGAGCCAGCCGACGAGGAGTGCGACGACGAAGGGCCACGCGGTCGTCGCCAGCCCCGAGCCGAGCGGACCCAGGACGTCGCCGTCGTGGGTGGCGCGTCCGATCGCGGCGAAGACGACGACGAGCACGACGTCGACGATCAGGGCGGGGAGCAAGGAGCGGAGCGAGGGGGACACGACCTCATTCTCTCGCGGCGACGCGAGGGTATCGTCCACGTATCGCGGTTCCGAGACACCGCGACAACAGTCCGCGCGGTGGCATGGAATCTCCCGACCCCGGAGGTTGCCGTGTCCGCTCGTCCCGTCCTCACCCCCACGCGTCTCGGCGTCGCCGGCGCGGTGCTCGCCGCGGTCATCGCCTTGACCCTCGCTCCGCGGGCGATCGCCTGGCCGGCCCGCACCCTCGTCCTCGACGCCCTCGATCACCTTCCCCCGTCGTGGACCGCCGTCGTCCTCGGCGCGGGCACCGACGTCGCCCTGAACGTCGCGTTCTTCGTCCCCCTCGGCGCCGCGGTGGCCGTGCTCCTTCCGCTGCGGTGGGCGCCGGCATCCCTCCCGCTGTGCGCCCTCGTGTCGTTCGCGGTCGAGATCCTCCAGGCGGGGATCCCCGGTCGGGTTCCGGATGCCGATGACGTGCTGTCCAACACGATCGGCGCCGCGATCGGGACGGTCGTCGTCATCGCGCTGCGCGTGGTCGCCCGCGGAGGACGCGCGGCCCGGCGGTGAGTCGCTCGTCAGCGCGGCAGGCGCAGGCGCGCGTGCAGACCGCCGCCCTCCCGGGGCCACAGTTCGAGCCGGCCGCGGTGCGCGCGGGCGATCGATGCGACGATGGCGAGCCCCAGGCCGGTGCTGTCCGCGCGCCCGCGCGTGCGGCCGACTCCTCGGACGAAAGGCTCGGGCAGCGTCGAGACGAGTTCGCGCGACAGGTCGTCTCCGCTGTTGACGACGTCGATGACCACCTCGTCGACCTCGCCGCTCACGGCGAGACGCACCCAGCCGCCCTCGATGTTGTGGACGAGGGCGTTACGGACCAGGTTCGCCACCGCCTGGCGGGCGAGGGTCTCGTCGAGGCGGGCGAGCCCACCCGAGGACTCGATCACGGCCAGGTCGAGTCCCGCGGCGTCGTCTCGCGCCTCGGACACCACGGTGGCGACGAGCTCGTCCACCTCGGTGGGTTCGGGGGCCAGCGAACCCTCCCGCGTCGACCGGGCGAGGGCGAGCAGGGCGTCGATGAGACGGATCGCGCGCTCGTTCGTGAGGTCGAGCCGGTGCAGCAGCCGGTCGAGGTCGACGCCCCCGGGGTCGGCTCGGGCCACCTCGAGGAGGGTGCGCATCGTCGCGTGCGGGGTGCGCAACTCGTGGGACGCGTTCGCGGCGAAGCGCTTCTGCGCCTCGAGGGTCTCCTCGATCCGCGCGAGCATCGCGTCGAAGGTGTCGGCGAGGTCGGTGAGCTCGTCGCGGGGTCCCGGCAGATCGACGCGGTGCGCCAGATCTCCGTCGCGCACCGCGCGGGCGGCATCCGTGATCCGACGAAGGGGACGCAGCATGAGTCCCGATACGACCCAACCGCCGCCGAGGCCCACGATCGCCAACGCGAGGACGGCGTACCAGGCGTACCGGACGAAGACGTCGACGAGGTCTCCGCGCCCGGGCGTGAACAACCCGCTCTCGGAGTACAGGTTGCCCTCGGGGAGGAAACGCAGCACGAGGAACCCCACGACGAACACCGCGACGCCCACGATCACGACGAAGGCCGCGTAACTCAGCGTGAGCTTGAGGCGGACCGAGAGTCCCGGGGCGCGCTCACGCATCGGCAGGGCCCATGCGGTAGCCCACTCCCGCGACGGTCTGAATGAGCCACGGCTCGCCGAGACGCTTGCGCAGCGTCGAGATCGTGATGCGCACCGCGTTCGTGAACGGGTCGGCGTTCTCGTCCCACGCCCGCTCGAGCAGGTCTTCGGCGCTGACCACCCCGCCGGCCGCGCCCATGAGCACCTGCAGCACCGCGAACTGCTTGCGGGTCAGCGACACGTACCGTCCGTCGCGGAACACCTCGTGGCGGAAAGGATCGAGACGGATGCCGTGCTGCTCGAGCACCGGCGGGGTCGCGGCCGCGGGGCGGCGGGCCAGGGCGTGCAGGCGCAGGACGAGCTCGCGCAGGACGAAGGGTTTCGTCAGGTAGTCGTCGGCGCCGCTCTCGAAACCGGTGGCCTTGTCGTCGAGACGGTCGGCGGCGGTCAGCATGAGCACGCGCGGGGCGGCGGGCTGCGCACTGAGGTGGCGGGCGATCTCGTCGCCGTTCGGACCCGGGATGTCGCGGTCGAGCACCACCACGTCGTAGGAGGTGTACCCGAGCAGCTCGAGAGCGGTGTCGCCGTCGCCGGCGATGTCGGCCGCGATCGCCTCGAGCCGCAGCCCGTCGCGGATGGCCTCGGCGAGGAAGGGTTCGTCCTCGACGATCAACACGCGCATTCCGTCATCGTAGGCGGGGGTGTGTATCGCGGACGTATGCCCGGCGCCGACCTCCGCCGGCGTCGGTAGCGTGGGGGCATGGCGACCCGACTGCTCCTCGTGGCCGACACGCACGTGCCGAAGCGGGCGCGCGTGCTTCCCGCGGCGGTCCGGCACGCGGCCGCCGGGGTCGATCTCATCGTGCACGCGGGAGACTGGGTGAGCGCGAGCGTTCTCGACGAGCTCGAGACGCTCGGTCCGGTGCTGGGCGTCTGGGGCAACAACGACGGCGACGACCTGCGCTCGCGCCTGCCCGAGGTCGCACGGGCCGAGATCGAGGGGGTGCGCGTCGCGGTCGTGCACGAGACGGGACCCGCGACCGGACGCGAGAAGAGGATGGATGCCGCCTTCGCCGACGTCGACCTGCTCGTGTTCGGACACAGCCACATCCCGTGGGACACCGTGACCCCGAACGGCCTGCGCCTGCTCAACCCGGGCTCGCCCACCGACCGGCGCCGTCAGCCGGCGTGCACGCTGATGACCGCGACCCTCGACGACGGCGAGGTGCGCGACGTCGTGCTGCGCGAGGTGTCACGCGACTGAGGCGCGCGACCTCACGCGGTGTATCGCCGGCGTATCGCCCCGGCCATACGCCACCACAACGGGGCCTCGGCTCGACTGGGGCCATGGCTTCTTCCGCATCCCGTTCCGGTTCGCCCTCGCGTCGTCGGCTCGCGGTTCTCGCGATCGCGGCCGTGTTCGCCGTCGTCCTCACCGTGGTCGCGGTCGCGATCGCGATGGCGACCGCCGCGTCGTTCACGGCGGGGATCACGGCGCACGCGCCGTTCTCTCCCACGCGGGCTGACGGGATGATCCCGGCGGAGGCGCCCCTCACCGTGAGCGACTACGAGCATCCCGCGGTGACGGGACTCGACGAAGACCTGCGCGAGGCCCTTCGCTCCGCCCAGGCGGCCGCCGCGCCGGAGGGAGTCGTCTTCGACGTCACCAGCGGATGGCGCAGCGAGGGCTACCAGCGCTGGCTGCTCGACGACGCCATTCGCACGTACGGCTCCGAGGCGCTCGCGCGGGAGTACGTCGCGTCGCCCGAAGACTCGAGTCACGTCACCGGTCGAGCGGTCGACATCGGCTCGCTCGACGCGCAGCTGTGGATCATCGAGCACGGGCGGGAATGGGGCCTGTGCCAGACCTATGCCAACGAACGGTGGCACTTCGAGAAGGCGACGGATGCCGGAGGAGAGTGCCCGGAGCCGAAGCTGGATGCGCGGGGGTGAACGACGACGGCGCCGCCCCCGAGGGGGACGGCGCCGTCGTGCGTGTTCTTATTCGACGTTCAGCTGCCGGGTGGGAGAGGTCAGCGGGCAGTCGAACGGGTCGCGGGCGGCGAGCCCGACGCGGTTGAGGTAGGCGATCACGATGCCGTACGACTGGAACAGCGTGGTCTCGACGTACGGCACTCCCAGCGTCGCGCAGTGCTCGCGGACGATCGCGCGGGCCTTGCTGAGGTGCGGGCGCGGCATGTTCGGGAACAGGTGGTGTTCGATCTGGTAGTTCAGGCCGCCCATGAGCCACGTGGCCCACCAGCCACCGGAGACGTTGCGCGAGGTGCGCACCTGCTTGCTGAAGAAGTCGAGCTTCGCTCCGGGCGCGATGATCGGCATGCCCTTGTGGTTGGGGGCGAAGGACGCACCCATGTAGATCCCGAAGACCGCGACCGAGACGCCGAAGAACGCGAAGGCGAGACCGACCGGCAAGAAGACGAAGATCGGCGCGATGAAGAGCGCGTGGCGCAGCGTCAGCAGGGCGAGCTCGGCCCAGCGGCCCTTGACGGGCTCGCGCGAGAAGAGGTGGCGCAGGGCCAGCACGTAGAGGTTGATCCCCTCGAACGCCAGCAGCGGGAAGAACAGGTATCCCTGGCGCTGGGTGATCCACCGCTGGATGCCGCGGGCTTTGGCCGCGTCGACGTCCAGGAACGAGATCGTGTCGATCTCGATGTCGGGGTCCTTGTCCACGCGGTTGGGATTGGCGTGGTGACGCGTGTGCTTCGACGCCCACCACGACCGGCTCATACCGACGATGCCGTTGCCGATGAGCAGGCCGAGGCGGTCGTTGGCGGGACCCGAGGCGAAGATCTGGCGGTGCGCGGCCTCGTGGGCGAGGAAAGCGACCTGGGTGAACAGGATGCCGAGGACGGCCGCGATGATCAGCTGGAACCAGCTGTCGCCGAGGAGGATGAAGCCCGTGATGCACCCGGCGAAGCCGAGCACGATCGCGGCGGCGACGACGGCGTAGAACACCGGCGTGCGGACGAGGAGTCCGCTTTCGCGGACGACCTGGGACAGCTCGGTGTAGGCCTTGGTGATCGGGGGGAATTCAGTCGTACCGGAATACGTCTGACGGACGGGGCCGAGGCGGGACTCGACGACGGTGGAAGCGATTTTCTGCTCCTCGGATCGGGATGGACCGGGGCGGCTACCCGGGCTGTGGCCCACATTACGGGCCGCCGTATGGACGCCTCGGCATACGATGCGATCTTCAGGAGCCTCTCGGGAAACGGAAATCCCGGCGTGCGGAATCGTCCCGAGAACGACGAAAGCCGGGTCGTCGCGAGGCGACGTACCCGGCTTCCGAGGTAAGCGGAGCTTAGAGGGGGCGGATGTTCGCCGCCTGCATGCCCTTGGGGCCCTGCTCAGCGTCGAATTCGACCTTCTGTGCTTCCGTGAGCTCCTTGAAGCCGTTGCCCTGGATCGCGCTGAAGTGCGCGAACAGGTCGGCGGAGCCGTCGTCGGGAGCAATGAAGCCGTAGCCCTTTTCGGAGTTGAACCATTTCACGGTGCCAGTGGCCATCGTGTTCTTCCTTTATTCATGTTGGGCCGCAGATGCGGCCGTGGGCGCCGCTCCGACGCGTGCGGAGCGGACGGGGACGCCGCGTCACCGTGGTGGTGGCGCGTACGCGATGCCCGTCGACGGCGGCCTGAGCCGCCCCGACGGACGTGTGGACACCGAGATTCTCGCCGAGGGGACCCTGGGCTTCGAAGCCCGAGGTGCCCGCGCCGACGAAACCGGCGTAGTCGGATCCGGCCGTCGCGACGTACACGTCGAGATCGGCCTGGCGCCACGATAGCGGCGAAGGGTGAGGCGGAGACACAAGAACTTTCTGCGCGTGCGAGGCGAGGACCGAAGCCGTCGAGCGAGGCACACGATGATGAGGGGCGGGGTTGCTGTCGGAAACGGCTCGGCGCCGTGCGCCCGGCATCTCAGCGATGAGGCGGGCGTCGATGAAGCAAGTCCCAGAACGAATAGCTTCACGCTAGCACGGATGCCCGCGAGACACCCGGGTGATTTCCGCGGGCCCGAGGGTGCGGTGCACTGGGGCATGGCATCCGACCCTCCCTCCGACCGGGATGAGACCGACGACGAGCGCTGGCTCGTGATCGACGGGCGCCGGTGGCGCCGCACCGATCCGGCGTTGCCGGGCGACCTCGCCGCCCGGTTGCGGTCGCACCTCGGGAGGGCCCGAGCGGCCGTGCGGACGGCAAAACGCGCCGGGCGGGACGACGACGTGTCGGACGCCCGTCGCCGGGTGGGGCTTGCGAAACACGGACTGGGCGAGCGAGGACCGCGCTGGTGGGACGACGAGGTCGCCGCGCGGGTGCACCGGGCCGAGGAGGCCGTCGCCGAGCTCGATGCGCTCGCGCCGCCGAGAGCAGACGATTCCCCCGACGTCAACGCGTAGCGCGAGGCGTAGCCAGAGGATGGGCTGGGGGCTCACGAACCGAGGGGAGCCCCCATGTCATCCACCGCCACCGAGCTCGAGACGCTCAACGACCTGCTCAAGAAGTTCCGCTTCGCGATGGTCACCACCCGAGCCGAGGACGGAGCGCTGCACGCGCATCCGCTGACCGTGCAGGAGAAGGAGTCGGACGGCGATCTCTGGTTCATCGTCGGCACGCACGCCTCCGCCGTCGAGCACGTGCGGCGCGACCCGAAGGTGGGCCTGTCGTTCAGCACCGACGGCACCTGGCTGTCGCTCGCGGGAGAGGCCGAGGTGGTCGACGACCTCGCAAAGCTCAAGGAGCTGTGGTCGACGAGCGTCGAGGCGTGGTTTCCCGACGGCCCCGAGTCACCCGGGGTGACCCTGCTGAAGGTCTCGACCCTCACCGGTGAGTACTGGGGGAGCGCCGGCGGACGCCTCGCCACCGCCATCGCGCTCGTCACCTCGAAGGTGACCGGCGACCGGCCGCACGGCGGCGAGAAGAAGACCTTCGACCTGACGGACTGAGCGCGGCGCGGACCTCGCGGCCGCGCCGCGCCGCGAGGTCACCCGCCCGAGGGGTTGTCGGCGGGCGTGCCGTCGTCGTCGGTGGTGTCGGGGATGGTGGGCGAGTCGGCCGTCTCGAGCTCGTCGGGCTCGTCGGCGGTGTCGTTCGGACGGTCGTGTGTGGGGTTCATGGCGACACCCGACCACGCGCCGCCTCGGGAGCGCGCGGGCCTTGCGCACACCCGCCCGCTGTGCAGCGCAAGCCCCCGGATTCACCACGTGCGCTTTGCGACGATGACGGCATGTCACGACCCGAGGTCCGATCCAAGCCCTGCGCATACTGCGGACGGCCCTTCACCGATCGCAAGCGCTGGAGCGGGCGCGACCAGTGGGACCAGGTGCTCTACTGCTCGCGCGGATGCCGTGCGAACGCCGCCAAGCAGAGGCGCCGCGCGTGAGGGCCGCGCTGATTCTCGCGACGCAGCAGTTCGCCGAGCACCCCGCCTACGCGGACGACGACGTCGACGAGTACTTCTTCATCGAGTCGGCACCCCGCTTCGCCAAGCTCCCGTACCACCGGCACAAGATCGTGCTGCTCGTCTCGGCGATGCGGCACACCGCGGCCCGGCTCGAGGCGGAGGGCAAGACGGTGCGCCGGATCACCCTCGATGACGACCTCACCTTCAAGGCCGGGCTCGAGAAGCTGCTGACGGCCCATCGCGTCACCGAGCTGGTGTGGATGAGCGACCCCAACCGCCCCGTGGACGAGCGGATCGCGCGCATCTGCCAGGCGCACGACGTCGAGACCGAGGTGCTCTCGGACGGGCTGTTCCTGACCCCCGAAGACGACGTCGACGCCTGGTTCGCCGAGCACCCGACGCCGCTCATGGAGGACTTCTACCACTGGCAGCGGCGGCGCACCGGCATCCTGATGGACGGCGGCAAGCCCGCGGGTCGGCGCTGGAATTTCGACGCCGACAACCGCAAGGCGCTGCCGAAGAAGGGCGTCGAGATCCCGCCCCTGCCGCAGCTGGAGCATGACGAGATCACCCGCGCGGTGATCGCCGAGGTCGACGAGCGCTACCCCGAGCACCCGGGCAGCGCCGGCGACTTCTGGCTGCCCGTCACGCCGGAGGACTCCCGCGACTGGCTCGACGCCTTCGTAGCCGAGCGTCTGCACGACTTCGGTCGGTACGAGGACGCGATGAAGGCCGACGAGCCGTTCCTCTTCCACGCGATCATCTCGCCGATGCTCAACATCGGGCTGCTCACCGTCGAAGAAGTGGTCGCCGCGGCCACGCGGACCGATGCCCCCCTGGCATCCGTCGAGGGGTTCATCCGCCAGGTGATCGGGTGGCGCGAGTACATGCGCGGCATGTACCGCGCGCATCCGAAGCTCGAGCACGTCAACGCGCTGCACCTCGAGAAGAGGGTGCAGAAGTACTGGTTCTCGGGTGAACGGATGCCGAGTGACCTGCCGATCCCCGTGCGCACCGTGCTGGAGCGCGTGCACCGGTGGGGCTACGCGCACCACATCGAACGGCTGATGGTCCTCGGCAACTGGTTCCTGCTGCAGGGATACGCGCCGCGGCAGGTCAACGACTGGTTCCTCGCGCTGTTCGTCGACGCCTACGACTGGGTCATGGTGCCCAACGTCATGGGCATGAGCCAGTTCGCCGACGGGGGATTCGTCGCGACCAAGCCGTACGTCTCGGGCGGGGCGTACCTGCAGAAGATGGGCTCGTGGTGGCCCTCGGCGGCGGATGCGAAGGACTCGGCCTTCACCGAGGCGTACTGGGAGTTCCTCGAGCGTCACGAGGACGTGCTGGCCGGAAACCACCGGCTGGGCCTGGCGCTGGCGCAGATGCGCAAGCGCCGCGACGCGCGCGGGTAGCAGAGGTCGCCGGGCCGTGCGCGCCGGCGCGGCGCCCGGCGCGGCGCGGGCGAAACTCCTGACAAACCCTCTCCCTCGCGGCTTTTGCGGCCCGCCGAGGGTGCGCACCCGCACAGAGGTCAGGAGTTTCGCACGCGCCCGCGGGTCAGCTCTTGAGCTTGTTCAGCGACGACCCCTTGTGGGCCGCGGTCGAACCCGACTTCTCCGACTTCACGATGTACGCCGGGTCGTCGTCGGATGCCGTGAACTTCTGGCCGTCGTGCTGGAAGTCCTTCGTCTTCTTCTCGACGACCTCGCCCTGGGTCTTGCCCTGCGGGGTGTCCCAGCTGACGCGATCGCCCTTCGACAGATCCTTCGACATGACGCTTCCTTCCGTTGGTGTGCGTTCATGCTGTCGAGCAGTGCGCGGCGGCTGCGGGGGATTGACAGCTTCGCTCGGTGCGTCGTCGGGGGCACCGCGCCGGTCGCGCGCCCACTCCGCGCCGTGACACCGCACCTCGCTGACGGAACGGCGTCACCCCGCACCGGAGGTGTCCGCGAGACGCTCTCTCGCGAGCGAGGTACGGGCGCCGCCCCGCCTACAGCGCCGCGCGATCCGCGCGGGTCAGGCGGAACCGGGATGCCACGACGCCCGGTCCCACCCGGTCCACGCGCGGTACAGGTCGATGACGTTGCTGCCGGCCGCCACGAACACCGTGACGCACGTGACCAGGTCGAGTCCCGCGCGCAGGCCGATCATGCGCGAGAGCATCACCGCCGGCAACGACATCGACAGCACGGCGAAGTCGGTGAACGGCAGCGTGAACAGCGACACGATCACGACCACGATCGCCACGGCCCGGACGACGTCGACCAGCCCCTCGGTGACGGTGCGCGGCGGCCGCTTGAGGTTGGCGTACGACGCCCGGATCATCCGACTCCGCCCGTCACGGCGTCGCCCCCGGATGGATGCGCACGACCGCCTGCACCGGCAGGTGATCGCTGGGCCACTGCGTGCCGGTCGGGCGCGGGTCGATGCCGACCGCGCGGACGCCCACGTCGGGGGTCGCGAGCAGGGCGTCGATACGGCGCGCGCCGACCTTCGGTGCGGCGTAGTTGTTGAAGGTGCCCCACTCGGCGGTCCGGCGGGCGGGGGAGGAGGACCACGTGTCGACGAGCAGGCCGTCGGCGAACATGTCCGACAGTTCGCCGGAGCGCACGTGGGCGTTCACGTCGGCGGTGAACAGCAGCGGGCGGTCGCGGCGCGCCACGAGATCGTGCAGCCACGCGGCCGAGCGGCGGCGAGCCCGGCGCGAGAACGCGTCGAAGTGGGTGTTCACGAAGGTGAACCGGGCGTCGGTCGCGAGGTCGCGCACCTGTGCGATGACCGCGATGCGCGGGATGGTGTTGCCCCATCCGGTCGACCCGGGGATCCCGGGGGTGTCGGACAGGGCGACCTGCTCCCAGTCCTCGACCTCGACGCGATCGCGGTCGTAGAACAGCGGGGTGCCCTCCCCGTCGCGGTGGCGTCCGCGGCCGAGTCCGATCCGGCCGTAGTCGGAGCCGAGCGACGCCTGGACCCACCGGGCCTGATCGGGCATCGCCTCCTGCGTGCCCAGCAGGTGGGGACGGTTCGCGGCGAGGAACGTCCGCAGTCGTTCTTTGCGCAGGGGCCAGCGGTCGGCGGGGGGCCACGTGATCCGATCGAAGCGTCGACGGATGTTGAAGCTCATCACGTGCAGATCCGGGGCCTCGACGTCGGGGAAGAGGATGCCGCTCACGATCGACCCCGCAGCCCCAGGCGCACCCATCGCGCCGGCGGGATCTCGGCGGGCCAGTGCGCGAAGACGGTCCCCGCACCCCGACGGAAGCACCGCGCGAAGCGCCGCGGCTCGACGGTCCGCGACGACACGCGCATGTGCGCGCCGGACACGCGCGCGATGCGATGGCGGCGGCCCAGGTGGTACGCGAGGTCGAGGTCGTCGTGCAGCTCGGGATCGAGGTGCACCTCGCCGCGCACGTCCTCCCAGGCGCGGCGGCGGAACGCCATGTTCGATCCCCAGAGCGGCGTGTGCCCGAGAGCGGGGGTCGCGAAGGTGGCGTAGGTGCCGAGGAAGAGCCGCGCCATCGGCACGCGTCGCCGCTCGGGTCCGTCGTGGAACACGGCTCCGCCGGTCACGGCATCCACCGTCGGATCGGCCAGCGCGTCGACCATGCTCTGCACCCACGTCGGATCGGGGAGGCTGTCGGCGTCGAGGCGAAGGATCAGCTCTCCGCGTGCCGCGTCGTACCCGGTGGCAGCGGCCGCGGGGATGCCGCGCTCTGCGCAGTACACCACGCGTGCCCCGGCCGCATGGGCGATCTCGGCGCTGTCGTCGGTCGAGGCGTTGTCGACCACGACGATCTCGGTCGGGGTGACGGTCTGCGCGGACAACGCACGCAGGCACCGCCGCAGATGGGCGCCGTCGTCCCGACAGGGGATGACGACGGAGACGGTGACGGCCGGCGAGACGGGGCCTTGGGGCACGGGGGTCCTCCCGGAGACGAGTCCTCCCACGCTAGGCGATCGGCGGCGGGCGTTTCCCGGCTTGACGCCCGCGTCGTCGGCTGACACCCCTCGCCTTTCGTATCGTGGATGCCATGGCATCCGTCCTCAACGTCTCGGCGTACCTGTTCACGCGCATCGACGACCCCACGTCCCTGCGAGCGGCTCTGCGCGCGCGGGCCGCGGAGGCGGGACTCCGGGGGACGATCCTGCTGGCGGAGGAAGGCATCAACCTCTTCCTCGCGGGCGGAGCCGACCAGGTGCGCCGCTTCGTCGACGGCCTCCGCACCGACGCGCGCTTCGCCGCCCTGCAGACCAAGGAGAGCTGGTCGGATGCCGTGCCCTTCGGCAAGCTGCTCGTGAAGGTGAAGCGCGAGATCATCCGCATGGACCGGCCGGAGGTGCGCCCCCAGGACGGTCGCGCTCCCGCCGTGACCCCCGACACCCTGCGCCGGTGGCTCGACGCGGGCGTCGACGACGCGGGTCGCGAGGTCGTGCTCGTCGATACGCGCAACGCCTTCGAGGTCGACTACGGCACGTTCGCCGGCGCGAAGGATTGGCGTATCGAGAGGTTCACGCAATTCCCGGATGCCGCGGCATCCCACCGCGAAGAACTCGAGGGCAAGACCGTGGTGAGCTTCTGCACGGGCGGTATCCGCTGCGAGAAGGCGGCTCTGCACCTGCGCGACGAGGGACTCGAGGCGTTCCAGCTCGAGGGCGGGATCCTCGGGTGGTTCGCCGCACAGGGTGCCGCGCACTGGGACGGCGACCTCTTCGTCTTCGACGAGCGCGAGGCGCTCGACGCGGGACTCGCCGCTCGGGCCGGTGCCTGACGTGCTCTGGGACCAGCACGCCTGCGTCGAACTCGTCGAGACCGCCGACCTCGCCGACCTGCGACGCTACCGCGGAGCCGGCGGGGGCTACGTGTCGATCAACGTCGGCTACGCCCCGCATGCGCCCGAGCTCACGGCATCCCTCCTCCGCTCCTTCCGCGCGCAGGTCGACGCCCTCGACGGGCTCGAGCTCGCCGACACGGTCGCCGACATCGATCGCATCGCCGCGCGGGGCGACACGGCCGTCGCCTTCGACCTCGAGGACAGCGCCCCTCTCGGCGGGGACCTGGATGCCGTGGGCTCCCTCGTCGCGCGGGGAGTGCGCACCCTCGGGCCGACCTACAACCACGCCAACCGCGCCGGAGGCGGGTGCCTCGACGCGGTCGACGACGGCCTGACCGCCTGGGGCCGCGACCTCGTCGCCGAGATGAACGCGCGCGGCATGGTTCCCGACGGCTCGCACGTGGGCGCCCGCACCACCTTCGACATGTGCGCCGCGTCGACCCGCCCCGTGGTGTTCAGCCACTCGAACATGCGCTCCGTGTGGGAGCACCCCCGCAACATCACCGACGATCAGGCGCGAGCGGCTGCGGATACCGGGGGAGTCGTCGGCATCACCGGGGTGGGGATCTTCCTCGGGCCGAACACCCCGACGCTCGAGGCCATGGTGCGCCACATCGAGCGGGCCGTCGAGGTCGTGGGCATCCGTCACGTCGGGGTCAGCACCGATTTCTCGTTCGACTGGGAGACCTTCCGCGACGAGATCGCGCGGATGCCGGAGCTGTACGACGCGAGCTACACCCGCTGGGGCCCGATGGAGTGGATGGCGCCCGAGACCTTCGTGCTCCTCGGCTCGGCGCTCGCCGCGCGAGGATGGAACGACACCGACGTCGCCGCGGTGCTCGGCGGGAACTTCCGCCGCGTCGCGGCCGAGAGCTGGGAGCCCCTGTCATGACCGAACTCCGCGACGGCGCCCTGCTGCGCCCCGCCCGACGCGGCGACGAAGAGGGCATCCTCGCGTGCATCCAGGCGCTCGCCGATTACGAACGCGAACCGGATGCCGTGGACAACACCGCCGCGATGCTCACCGACACGCTCTTCGGCGACGACCCGCGCGCGTTCGCCTTCGTCGTGGAAGGCCACGACGGCGGCATCCGGGCGATCGCGATCTGGTTCCTCACGTACTCGACGTGGACCGGGCGCCACGGCATATGGCTCGAGGACCTGTACGTGCACGAGCGGTACCGCTCGAACGGCTACGGCGTGGCCCTGCTGGCCGCGCTCGCCGCGGAGTGCCTCGACAAGGGTTATTCGCGCCTGGAGTGGACGGTGCTCGACTGGAACGAGCCCGCGATCGGCTTCTACCGCGCGCTCGGCGCCGCGGCGATGGAGGAGTGGACGACCCGCCGGGTCACGGGCGACGCGCTGACGGCGCTCGCGGCGCGCGGGTAGCGGGGTTCTCCGCGGTTCGTCGGATGTGGGGCGCGTTCCGCAGATGGGGGCGGGAAAGCCGCGCCCCGAGCGTCGGAATCCGCCCCGAACCCGGGATGGCGGCCGGCGGGGCTTCGCGAGGCGCGCCGGCTCACCGCGCGAGGTCGGCCAGCACCGCCTCGGCGGCGCGCTGCCCCGACACGAGTGCGCCCTGGATCGATGCGGTGTCGCGGTGGTCGCCGGCGAGGTAGCGGCCGTCGCCGAGGCGCACCGGGCGGCGCAGCCGCAGCGGCGGGTCCTGCACGGGCAGAGCGTGGGCGATGTCGTCGCGACGCAGCAGGCGCCACGGCCGGGTATCGGCCTGCCACACCTCGCCGAGCTGGCGCCGCACCTCGGTCTCGGTGGCGGCGGAGGGCATGACGCACGTGGCCTGGACGAGGTGCTGCCCGCGCGGGGCGTAGGTGGGCGCGGTATTCGTCATGACCGCGGTGTTCACGATCGGCCCGCGACGGCGTCCGTCGACGCGAAGGGCGGCATCGCCCGAGGGGGCCTCGTCGGCGGCGAACCACCACGTCTGCAGGCCGCGCGCGCGAGGGTGCGGGGCGTCGAGGGCGTGGTCCAGCCCACTCGCGAGCACGACGGTGCGTGCGGTCACGGCATCCGCCCCCTCCACTCCGAGGTGCCAGCCGTGCGCGCGCCGCCGGGTCGAGACGACGCGGTGGGAGAGGCGGATGCCGACACCCGCACGCCGCGCGGTGTCGGCGAGCTGCGCCGGAAGGGCGCCGATCCCCGCGGCGGGCACCCCCGGACGCCCGAGCGCGAAGCTGCGGACGAGCAGGCGCACGAAGGCGTCGGAGGTCTGCTGCCGGTCGTCGGCGATGACCCCGGCGAGGAAGGGCTCGAGCACCGCTTCGCGGAGGGCGCCACGCAGGCCGGCGCGGTCCCAGCCCTCGTCGAGCGAGAAGTCGCGGCCCCGCTTGGCCGCTCGGGCGCTGAGCACCGTCGGCGCGGCCCACCTGATCAGCGCGGCGACGTCGGCGGGGTGCACCAGGCCCGAGCGGAGGGTCGCGGCGATCGATCCCGGATGCCGCAGCGGATGCGCCAACCGCGCGACCCCGTCGTCGAGCCGCACGCCGACGGCGACGGGGAAGCGCCGGAGGGCGAGGGCGTCGACGTCGACCCAGCGCCGCACGGCCGGATACGCCGGGTTCAAAACGTGGAAACCGAGGTCGAGTCGGAATCCGTCGACGATGTCGGTGCGCTCGCGCCCGCCGACCGCGTCGTTCGCCTCGAGCACCACGACGTCGCGTCCGGCTTCGGCCAAGCGGGTCGCGGCGCGCAGGCCCGCGAGCCCTGCTCCCACCACGACGACGTCGTATTCGCTCATGCGGCGAGCCTAGGCAGGGCGGCGGGGGAGGCGGCGGGGGTTGCGGGTCTCAGCGACGGGGCGCGATGGCCGCGGCGACGCTGTCGAGAGCGCCCGGCACCAGCGAGAAGTACGCCCAGGTGCCGCGCTTCTCGCGGGTCAGGATGCCGGCATCGACCAGCACCTTCGTGTGATGGGACACCGTGGGCTGCGAGAGGCCCAGGGGTTCCTGCAGGTCGCACGCGCAGGTGGCGCCGGCGCCTTGCGCGGCGATGATCGAGACGATGCGCAGCCGCGCGGGGTCGGCGAGGGCCTTGAGCGTCTTCGCGAGGGCGTCGGCTTCGGCGGGAGCCATCGCGGCGTCTCCCGACGAGACGCAGCACGGGGCGTCGAGCAGGGGGAGGGCGGTTGCGGTGGCCATGGCACCCATCATCGCTCTCATATCGACGGGCGTCAATATTGACGAACGTCGATGTCCTGCGTCATGCTGTTCCCGTTCGTCCCGACCCGAAGGAAGCGCCATGTCCGACACCGCCACCATCCTCTTCGTCTGCGTTCACAACGCCGGCCGCTCGCAGATGGCCGCCGGCTACGCCCGGGTCCTGGGCGGCGACCGCGTGCGCGTACTGTCGGGTGGAAGCGCCCCCGGCGACGCCCTCAACCCGATGGCGGTGGCGGCGATGGCCGAAGAGGGGATCGACATCAGCGCCGAGGTCCCGCAGCTGCTGCTCACCGATGACGTCCGAGCCTCCGACGCGGTCATCACGATGGGCTGCGGCGACGCGTGCCCGATCTTCCCCGGCAAGCGCTACGAGGACTGGGACCTCACCGACCCGGCCGGAAAGGGCCTCGACGAGGTCCGTCCGATCCGCGACGACATCAAGGCGCGGGTGACGACGCTGCTGCGCGAGCTCGGGGTCGAGGCGTGAGCCTGACGCTGACGGTCCCGCCACGGCCCGAAAGCGACCGCCGCGCGGGTCTGCCGATCGCCATCATCGGCGCCGGCCCGGTCGGCCTCGCCGCCGCCGCTCACCTGCTCGAGCGCGGGCTGCCGGTCGTCGTGTTCGAAGCGGGCGACACCGCCGGCGCGGGCGTTCGCACCTGGGGGCACACGCGGCTCTTCTCACCGTGGCGCTACGTCGTCGACGCCGCCGCCCGCCGTCTGCTCGAGGTCGAGGGATGGACAGCTCCGGATGCCGAGGGCCTCCCCACCGGCGATGAGCTGATCGACGGCTACCTCGAGCCTCTTGCGCGCACGGCGGCCCTGGCATCCGTCATCCGGTACGGCACGCGGGTGGAAGCCGTCGCGCGTCAGGGCATGGATCGCACCCGCTCGGTCGGTCGGGCGGCCACCCCCTTCGTCCTGCGACTGCGTACGAACGACGGGACGACGGATGTCACGGCTCGCGCCGTCATCGACACCTCGGGCACCACGAGCTCGCCGCGGTCGCTTCTGTCGTCGGGTCTCGCCCACGACGACCTCGGCGACCGCGTGACGACGGCACTCCCCGATGTGCGCGGCCGCGACCGCGCGCGGTTCGCCGGTCGACGCGTGCTCGTCGTCGGCGCGGGGCACTCGGCGGCGAACACCCTGATCGCCCTCGCCGCGCTCGCCGCAGACGAGCCCCCGACCCGCATCACATGGGCAGTCCGCAACGGGGGAACCGCGCGCCTCGCCGCCGCCGCGGCCGACGACCTCGCCGCGCGTGGACGCCTCGGTGCGGCGGTGAACCGCCTGGTCGACGAGGGCATCGTCGAGCAGATCGCCACGTTCGAGATCGACGACGTGCGGCTCTCCGGCGACGGGGTGCGCGTCAGCGGTCGCCGCGCGGGTGAGGCTTTCGCCGTCGAGGTCGACGTGATCGTCAACGCGACCGGCTTCCGCCCCGACCTGTCGTTGCTGAGCGAGATCCGCCTGGGTCTCGACGAGGTCGTCGAGGCGCCCCGGGCCCTCGCCCCGCTGATCGATCCGAATCTGCACTCGTGCGGGTCGGTGCCGCCGCACGGGGTCGCCGAGCTCACGCATCCCGAGCCCGACTTCTACCTCGCGGGCATGAAGTCGTACGGGCGGGCGCCCACGTTCTTGCTGCTCACCGGCTACGAGCAGGTGCGTTCGATCGCGGCGGAGCTCGCGGGCGACCGGGCGGCGGCACGGCGGGTGGATCTCGTGCTGCCCGAGACGGGTGTCTGCACGACCGACGCGGGATCTTGCTGCGCGTGAGCGTGTCGCTGCGGCCGCTCGCCGAGGACGACTGGCCGGAGGTCCACCGCATCTACGCGGAGGGCATCGCGACCGGTCATGCGACCTTCGAAACGGAGCCTCCCGCCACGTGGGGTGCGTTCGACGCAGCCAAGCTCGAGGCGCATCGCTTCGTCGCGGTCGTCGATGACCGGGTCGTCGGCTGGGCGGCCGTCTCCGCGGTGTCGTCGCGACCCGTCTACCGCGGAGTCGTGGAGCACTCGGTCTACGTCGCGGCCGACGTCCGCGGCCGGGGGATCGGGCACCGTCTGGTTGAGGCGCTGATCGTCTCGACCGAGGCCGACGGCATCTGGACGATCCAATCGTCGATCGTCGCCGACAACCACGCCTCGCTCGCTCTTCACCTGCGCCACGGCTTCCGCACGGTCGGCGTGCGCGAGCGCATCGCCCGGGACGCTGCCGGCACCTGGCGTGACACGATTCTGATCGAAAGACGCAGTCCCACGGTGGCCTGACACGACGAAGGGCCCGGATGCCATGGCATCCGGGCCCCGACAAGCCGCTTACGCGGAGGCTTCCTCGCGCTTGGGCAGCACCCAGCCCGGGCGCACGAAGTGGCACGTGTACCCGTTCGGGATGCGGATCAGGTAGTCCTGGTGCTCGGGCTCGGCCTCCCAGAAGGGGGCCTCGGGCTCGATCGTGGTGACGACCTTCGCGGGCCAGATGCCCGAGGCGTCGACGTCGGCGATCGTGTCGCGCGCGACCTTCTCCTGCTCGGGAGAGAGGGGGAAGATCGCCGAGCGGTAGCTCGTACCGATGTCGTTGCCCTGACGGTTCAGGGTCGACGGGTCGTGGATCTGGAAGAAGAACGCCAGGATGTCGCGGTACGAGGTCTGCGCGGGGTCGAAGACGATCTCGACGGCCTCCGCGTGACCGGGGTGGTTGCGGTAGGTCGCGTGGTCGTTCTGACCGCCGGTGTAACCGACGCGCGTGTCGAGCACGCCGGGCTGGCGGCGGATGAGGTCTTCGACGCCCCAGAAGCAGCCGCCCGCGAGGACGGCGGTCTCGGTGCCGGGGCGGCGGGTGATGACGCCTGCGTCGGTGGGTCCGCTGGTCATGGTGGTGCTCCTTTTGCGGTTGCGGGTTCGGAAAGAGAAGAGGTTCATGAGGCTCGGCTCTCGCGGAACAGGGGGAGGTACGCGCCGTACCCCTGCGCCTCGAGCTCCGCGACGGGCACGAAGCGCATCGCGGCCGAGTTCATGCAGTATCTCAGTCCGCCGCGGTCGCGCGGGCCGTCGTCGAAGAGGTGTCCGAGGTGGCTGTCCGCTCCGGACGAGCGCACCTCGGTGCGTGTCATCCACAGCGAACGGTCGGTCTTGTTCACGACGGCGGCGTCGTCGATGGGTTTGGTGAAGCTCGGCCAGCCCGATCCGCTCTCGAACTTGTCGGTCGAGCTGAACAGCGGCTGTCCCGAGACGACATCGACGTAGATGCCGTCCTCGTGATTGTCCCAGTACTCGTTGCGGAACGGCGGCTCGGTGGCGTCGTCCTGCGTGACGGCGAACTGGCGGTCGGTGAGGCGGCCGAGCGCCTCCGACGTCTTCCGGTACTCCGTGCTCACGGTGCGTATCCCTTCGTCATGTCGCCCTGTGGCGGGCGTCATGGATAAGAACGCGGGACCCGCCGGATTTGGTCCCGTGGGGCTGGGAGCGGGCTGTGAGTTCTTCTCGATCTCGGATGCCGTGGGCAGACGCTCTGATGCGCCGACCCCGTCATGCGGGTCCGGCGCATCAGAAAAAGGAACGTCTCACGCCGTTCGACGCCACGCCTCCAGCAGGGCCGAGGAGTCGAGCACGAGGCCCAGGTGCAGGGAGATCATCGAGAGGGCGGCGTCTTCCAGAGCGGCATCCGTCCCGCGAACGAGATCGGACGGAACGCTGACGCGGTAGCCGAGGTTGGACGCGTCGAACGCGGAATTCAGCACGCAGCAGTCGGCCATGATCCCGTCGAGGACGACCGCCGTCACCCCGAGCTGCCGGAGAAGGAAGTCGAGATCGGTAGGGTAGAAGGCCGACAGGCGTTTCTTGCCCGAGACGATCTCGTCGCCGGGGAGCACCTCGGTGACGAATTCCGTCCAGCGCGAGCCCTCGAGAGCGTGTTCGCGCGCACCGGGGATCGGGCCGACATGCTGGGGGAAGGTGGCGCGCCAGGCGCTGCTGCTCGTTCCGTCGACGTCGTCGACCCCCGAGGCGCGCAGGGTCGATCGCACATGGATGATTCTGACGCCGAGGGCCCGCGCCTCGCGATGGAAGGAGTCGATGCCGCTCACGATCTCGCGTCCCCGCGGCGCGGGGCACGGGCATGCGGGGTCGACCGACAGGTGTCCCTCGTGCATGTCGATCGACACGACGGCGGTGCGGGCGGGGTCGAGCCAGTCGGCGAATTCCCCGGTCGGGTCGATGTCGCGGTCTGCGCCGTGCACGCGGATGCGCGTCACGAGACGACCTCCGCCTCGTCGGCCGGCCGCGTCTCGCGGGACTCCCGCCGTGCGAGGAGAGGCCGGATGCCGTGGTTGATCGCCCCGTGCAGGCCGAGCAGCAGGAACATGCCCATCATCATCGGACTCGTCACGACGGCGGCCACGGAGGGCGGCAGCGTCTCGGTGATCGCAGCCGGGAGGAATTGGCATCCGAGGGCCACGATGAACGACACCGAGGCCACGACGAGGTTGAGGTCGTCCCAGTCGACACCGGTCAGCATCTGCACGCCGCTGAGCGCGATGATGCCGAAGAGGACGGTCGCTGCGGTGCCCAGGACGGGAGCGGGGATGCTCGCGAGCAGCTGCGCGACGGGCGGGAGGAAGGCCAGGACGACGGCGATGACGCCCGCCGCGAGCGTGACGAAGCGGCTGCCGATGCCCGACACGCGCACGATCCCGGCGTTCTCGGGGTAGGAGGTCGTTCCGATCCCCCCGAAGAGGGCTCCCAGGACGGTGCCCGCGAACTCCGAGAACAGACCACGGTTCACGCGGGCGGGGTCGATCTTCTGACCGCCCCAGCTGCCGATCATCGAGTACATGCCTACCGACTCGGTGCCCGCCTGCAGGAAGGCGACCAGCATGAGGATCACCACGGTCGGTTCCACACCGAAACCGAACGGGAGAACGCGCGGCGTTCCGACCACGCCACCGGCGAGGAGGTCGGGGAACGACCACTGACCGATTGCGAGGGCGAACACCGCGCCGCCGACGATGCCGAGGAAGATGGCCGCGCGCTTGACGACCCCGCGCCCCAGGACGAGGCAGCCGACCACGACGAGCCCGGTCACCACCGAGATGAGCAGACCGATGGCCCCGAAGCCGGGTGTTCCCGGGGTGCCGAACCAGTTGCCGGCGCCGATCCCCGCGAGTTGCGCGCCGATGATCAGGAACAGCGTGCCGAGTACCACCGGCGACGAGACGAAACCTGCGACGTGACCGAAGAGGCCGAGGCGGCGCAGGGGTAGGGCGAGGAGCATGAAGACGAGCCCGGCGACGATCATCGAGCCGAAAGCCGTCCCGAGTCCGAACGCGGCTCCCGCCGAGATGATCGCGACCATGAAGGCCGCGGTCGGGCCCTGCACGATCGGCAGGCGCAGGATGCGGCTGGACTGCAGCACGGTGACCACTCCGGTGAGCAGGAAGCACGCCTGGATCATCAGGGCCACGTCACCGGTCTGCAGGCCCAGAGCGGTGCCGATGATGTGCGGGAACACCCAGATGCCGGTCAGGGCGAGGAGGTGCTGGGTGGCGAAGAGGGCGGTACGCGCAGGGGGCAGCTTCTCTTCGAAGCCGACAGCGAGCGTCGGTGTGGCGGAAGGGTGCACGAGGACTCCACGGGTTGAGTTGCAGTGTGGGAGTAATTTTTGCAGTGCAGTCGTTACGGTCGTGTTTCGCTGCTGTCGCAATCTGTGCACTCGGAGTATGAACCGGGGAGAATGGGGTCATGACCGACACGGCGACCTCCGACCTCGATCACGTCGTGCGCGATGTGGGTGAACGCGTCCGCGCCCTCCGGCTGCGCAACGAGTACACGCTCAACGACCTCAGCGAGCGAACGGGTCTGAGCCTGTCGATGCTCAGCGCGGTCGAGCGCGGGCGCACCACGCCGTCTCTGGGAACTCTGCACGCGCTCGCCGCGGCGCTCGGCGTCCACATCACGGCCCTCTTCGCGCAGTCGGGCGGCGAAGACACCCCGGTCACGCCGCTCGCCGACCAGATCATCGACGTCACGGAGGGCGGGATGATCCGTCGCACCGCGGTCTATCGGGCGGATTACGATCTCGAGGTCTACGTTGATGAGTGGGCGCCCGACACCGCGCACGCCCGACGACCCTCGCAACACCCCGGGCACGAGTTCGGCATCGTGCTCGAGGGGAGCCTCGAGGTTCAGCTGGGTGACGACATCTTCCTCGCCGACGCCGGCGACGTCGCGCAGTTCAGCGCGCGCCGACCGCATCGCATCGTCAATGCCGGACCGGGGACGGCTCGGGCGGTGTGGATCAACCTGCGGCGTCTCTAGAGTTCTGGGTTCCATCTACACTGGAATTATTCCAGTGAAGATGAAGGGTGCTCGGATGCGTACTCGGTCCTCCGTCGGCGGCGTCGTCATCGCAGCCCTCGTGATCCTGCTGGGCACGGCGCTCGCCACCGTGCCGACTCCGCTCTACCCTCTGTACGCCCGCGAGCTGGGGCTGGATTCCGTCGGGATCACGGCCACCTTCGCCGCATTCGCGGCCGGCGCCGTGTGCGGGTTGATCGTCGCCCTCCGGAATTCGTCGCGTCTTCCGCGCCGCAGGGTCTATCTGCTCGCGGCGGCGCTGCAGGCGGCGTCGGCGTTCGTGCTCGCCGGTGACCTGGGTATTCCGGGTTTCGCCGCGGGCCGCGTCGTGACGGGCATCGGATCCGGCCTGCTCGCGGCGTCCGGCACGGCCTTCGTGCTCGAACTCGGCCAGGGTCTGTCGCCCCGCGGCGCTCGGATCGTCCGAACCGTCGCCCCCGCGCTGGCTTTCGCCGGTCTCGGTCTCGGTCCTCTCCTGTCCGCGCTCAGCGCGCCGGTCGATGTCCGCGGCGCGCATGTCGTCTTCTTCGTGACGGGTCTTCTCCTCCTGGCAGGGCTCGGTCTTTCCGTCGCTCTGCTTCCGGCCCACGCCGGGCGGCAGGGGGGTGCGACCTCGGCGGGTCGACGCTCGGCGCTCGCGTGGTCGCCCCGTCTCGGGGCCTTCGCCGCATTCATGACCACCGGGCTCTTCGGCAGCGTGACGACGGTTCTACTCGCCGACCTCGGCGTGCACGACATCGCCCTCTCCGGTGCTTTCGCCGCCTCCGTCTTTCTCTTCGGGGCGATCGGGGTCGTGACGCTGGGCCGCCGACTCCCGGCCGCCGTCAGCGCTGGCTGCCTGGCTGTCGCGCTCCTTCTGGTCGGCGTCGCGATGATGCTGTCGTCGGCCGTTCTGCTGATCCTCGCTGCGGTCGCGGCGGGAACAGCCGGTGGGGCGCTGTTCGCCCGCAGCCTCGGCGGAGCGGTGTCGTCTGCCCCCCAGCACGCGTTCGCCCGCACCGTCTCCGTCTTCCTGTGCGCCTACCTCGGGCTGGCCGTTCCGGTCCTGGGGTTCGGGTTCGTGGCCCGTTCCGCGGGGACCGAACCAGCGGTGTGGGCCTTCGCGGCGCTCGGCGCGGCGGTGTGCCTGGGGGTGATCGTCGCACGCCGGGTCGAGGCTCGACGAACGAGCGTGCAAGCCCCAGACCTCTCCAGAGAACGCTCGCTATCCTGAGCCTTCACCCGACCCAGGAGGTTCGCATGACCCGCACCATCGTCATCACCGGAGCCAGCGACGGCATCGGCGCCGCAGCCGCGAAGCAGCTCACCCAGGTGGGCGAGGAGGTCGTGGTGGTCGGGCGCAATCCCGACAAGACCGCCCGCGTCGCGCGGTCGCTCGGGGTGGATTCGTTCGTCGCCGACTTCAGCGACCTGGCGCAGGTGCGGGAGCTCGCGGCATCCCTCCTCGAGAAATACCCCCGCATCGACGTGCTCGCCAACAACGCCGGCGGCGTCTTCGGCGAGCGCGCCCTGACGAAGGACGGGTACGAGACGACCTTCCAGGTCAACCACCTCGCGCCGTTCCTGCTCACCAACCTGCTGCGCGAGCGCCTCATCGAGTCGGACGCGTCGGTGATCCAGACCTCGAGCGCCGCGGCGAAGCTCTTCCCCCGCTTCGATATCGACGACCTGCAGGGGGAGCGCCGTTACTCCTCGACCGCGGCGTACGGCAACGCGAAGCTCGCGAACGTGCTGTTCACCAAGGAACTGAACCGCCGGTTCGGCGACCAGGGTGTCTCGGCCGTGGCCTTCCACCCGGGCGTCATCGCCTCGAACTTCGGATCGTCGAGCGATGGGCCGTGGAAGTTCCTCTACGGGGGCCCGCTCGCGAAGAGCCTCATGACCTCGACCTCGGTGGGCGGTGCACGCCTGACCTGGCTCGCGCTCGGCAAGCCGGGCGTCGACTGGACCCCCGGAGGCTTCTACTCGAACAACAAGCCGGCCGCGACGAACCGCATCGCCGACGACCCCCTGGTCGCGCGGCAGTTGTGGGAGCGCAGCGCGGTCCTGGTCGGTCTGGACGACTGAGTCCGTCCTCGGCGAGGTAGCGCACGCCTCGCTCGGGGGGCAAGCGACCTCCGCGGCGGGCCGATTTCGGTCACGATGGTGTTCTCCGCAGGCAGAGAAGGACAGGGGCGAGAACATCGTGGACACCGAACGTACGACAGCCCCTCGGCTCAGCCGGGACGCGATCCTCGACGTGGCCCTGTCGCTGATCGACGAACGGGGTCTCAACGAGCTGTCGATGCGCCATCTCGGCAAAGCGCTCGGGGTCGAGGCCATGTCGCTGTACCGGTACGTGAACGGCCGGGAGGATCTGCTCGAGGGCGTCGTCGATCGGCTCATGCGGAGTCTCACGGATGCGCTGCTCGTGGCGGAGGACAACGGGTGGCAGCGCTACCTCCAGGTCGTCGCCCACGAGGTTCGTCGCATCGCGATCGAGCACCCGAAGGCGTTCCCCCTCGTCGCCACTCGTCACCCGGCGGCGCCCTGGCTGCGCCCGCCGTTGCGGAGCGTGGAGGTGGTGGAGCACTTCCTCAGCGCGATGATCGGTTTCGGCTTCGACGATGAGCAGGCGGTGAGGACCTACCGCTCGTTCAGCAGCTTCCTCCTCGGGAATCTGCTCCTCGAAGCGGCCGTGCGCGGCGCCGAGACCGCGCCGGTCGAGGAACCTCTCGACGAGGGCGGGGCCGCGATCGGGCAGGGCGATGCCGACAGGGGACTCGAAGACACTCCTCACGTGCAGCGTCTGCGCGGTCTCCTCAGCAGGGACCGTTCCGAGGACGAGTTCGAGGAATCGCTCGAGGCGCTTCTGGACCGACTGGACCGTCAGCTGTCCCAGTAGGAGCGGGTCCGCCCCTCATCCGCGGGACGGATCGGGTGCGTCTTCCTCGTGGGCGGCGGGCCCGAGCAGAGCGCTCAGGCGCGCGCGGATGGCGGATACGGCCTCCGTCCGACTGCGTCCCGTGTGCGCCTGCTCCGCGAGCTCGATCGCGATCTCGGCCAGCAGCGCCGTCCCCAAGAAGAGATCGGCCCCGCCGGCGAGGCGCAGGTCGTCATCGGACGCGTGTCCGACCCGCCCGATCACCGCGGGAGACCCGACGTGGCGCGCCACCTCGGCACGCTTCTCGGCACTGACCTCCCAGAACGGTCGTTCCATGGCGGCGCAGCGGTCGAGGATGTTCGACAGCAGGTCGTGCGCGTCATTCTGAGCCATGCGTCGCCCCTCCCGCCGTGTGGCGCCCGCTCGCCCGATCCCATTCCAGCGACTTCCACTGCAGGAAAGCGCAGAGGTTGCCGGCGACGACGAGTTCGGCCGCGAGTCCCGCCAGCGCGGAGGGCGACAGCAGGAGGTCGTCGTCTCCACCGGTGAGGTCGGCCTGCCAGAGGGGATCGTCGTATCCGCGGGGTTCGAGAGAGACCGAGCCACCGCCGTGAGCGAACTCGACCACGACGAGGCCGGTGTCGCGTCCGTCCGCGTCCTCCTGTTCCACAACGCGGATCCGGCTGGCGATCGGGTGCCCCAGATCGACGAATTCCTGCACCCACTCCTGCAGCTGCACGCGAGAACGGCGCGGAGGCGAGTCCTCGATCCTCTCGTGTTCCACGGGATCAGCTTACGCTGTAAGTCGACGGGTCGGGGCGACGTCCGCTCTCCCGTCGTCGCCGGCACGGAGGGTCAGGGAACCTCCTCCCGCGGTGCCGCCTGCCTGACGGGGTGCGAGCCTTTCGGGGAGACCGGATGCCGGAGATCGAGGGCACCGAGGACGACCCCCGCAGTGCGCTCTGCGTGCCGACGATGTCGAGATCCCGCCTCCCTCCGCATCCTCGCCGATCTCCGCGTTTGCTATGCATCACCTCTGCACGCCCCATTCTTGGAGCCGTCTGGGGAGCCCGCGGGCACGCTGAGCGCATGACCGCCGCACCCGCCCTCGCCGCCCCGCCCGCCGCCGTGCGCCGCGCTCGCCAGGCCTCTCGGAGAAGGTCGAACACCCGACCGCTGTGGAACCTCGCCGCGATCGTCGTCATCTGGGCGACCAGCCTCGTCGTCGTGGCCGTCTGGGTCGCGGGCGGCGAGGTGCAGTCGCTGCTAGCCGGGGGAGCCGACTCGCTCAACTCCCTCGGTCGCGCCGCGGGTCTGGCGTCCGCGAACCTGCTCTTCTATCAAGTGCTGCTGATGGCGCGCGTGCCGCTGTTCGAGCGCGGCTTCGGCCGCGACGGCATCACTCGCATGCACCGCATCGTCGGCTTCTGGTCGTTCGCCCTCTTCACGGCGCACATCGGGCTGCAGATCCTCGGCTATGCCGTGCAGGCCGGCATCACCCCCCTCCAGCAGGCGTGGCAGTTCGTGTGGGAGTACCCGGGCATGCTGCTGGCGACCGCGGGAACCGGCCTGCTGCTTCTGGTCGTGGTGACGTCGGTGCGCAAGGCCCGCGCGCGCCTGCGATACGAGTCGTGGCACCTGCTGCACCTCTACGGCTACCTCGGCGTCGGCCTCGCCATTCCGCACATGCTGTGGACGGGCGCCGACTTCACCGCCTCGCCCGCCGCCACCGTGTACTGGTGGGCGATGTGGGCAGTGACCGTGGCGACGGTCGTCGTCTTCCGGCTCGGGCTTCCGCTGGCGAGGTCGATGCGCCACGGCATCCGGGTCCGTGCCGTCGAACGCGACGGCCAGAGCGGCGTCTCGGTGCGCATGACCGGTCGCCGGATAGACGCGCTGAAGGCGCGGGGGGGACAGTTCTTCGTCTGGCGCTTCCTCGACGGCTCGGGCTGGACCCGGGGCCATCCCTTCTCGCTCGCCGCCGATCCGGCCGACGGCGAGCTCGTCATCTCGGCCCGCTTCGTCGGCGACGGCACGCAGCGTCTCGCTGCGCTCCGCCCCGGCACGCGCGTGCTGATCGAGGGACCGTACGGCACGATGACCGCGGACGAGCGCCGGGGCGGACACCTGCTCATGATCGGCGCGGGGGCGGGCGTCGCGCCCCTGGTCGCGATGCTCGAGGAGGCCGACTGGGCTCCGGGCGCGGCGACCCTCATCGTGCGCGACCACACCGCCGCCGACGCCCTGCGCTCCGCCGCGATCGACCGTCTCGTGCGAGAGCGGGGCCTGCGCCACGCGCCGCTGCCCGGCGGTCGAGCCCTGACCACCTCGTCGTGGTTGCCGACCTCTCACGCGCAGTGGACCGGGGCCGACCTCATCCGCTACGTCTCGCCGCGACCCGCCGACACCGACGTGTTCCTCTGCGGACCCCGGCCGTGGATGGATGCCGTGCGCGCCGACCTGCGCCGCGCCGGGGTCCCCGCGGAGCGCGTCCACCTCGAAGCCTTCACCGTTTGAGGAGACCCCGATGAAGAAGAACGTCTACGCCCTCATGGCGACCGTCACCGGCCTCGTGCTGCTGTTCAGCTACCGCACCTCGACGGTCCCCGCGTCCACGAGCGCGCTCGCGGATACCCCCTCGTCGGGGGTCGCGACCGTTCCGAAGACCACGCCGAGCCCCTCGGCATCCGGAACCGCTTCGAACGGAACCTCGACCTCGACCACGCAGACCCCGTCGAGCGGCCTCGCCGACGGCACCTACACCGGGCAGGCGGCGAACACCCGCTTCGGTCCGGTGCAAGTGCAGATCACGGTGTCAGGCGGCGCGATCACCGACGTGCAGGTGCCGCAGTACCCCTCCGAGAGCGGGCGCGATCAGCAGATCAACGCGCACGCGCTGCCCGTGCTGGTCAAAGAGACCGTGCAGGCGCAGAGCGCCGAGGTCGACATGGTCTCGGGTGCCACCTACACCAGCACCGGGTACCGCACCTCGCTGCAGTCCGCCCTCGACCGGGCCCGTTCATGACCGGCGCGTTCACGGTCGTCGAACCGGTGATGGGGACCGTCGCCTCGATCACCGTCATCGGCGAGCGGACAGCGCGGGTCGAGCGGGCGATCGCCGCGTGCGTGGAGCGCCTGCGCGACGACGAGCGCGTGTTCTCGACGTACCGCCACGACTCCGACATCTCCCGGCTGCGCGACGAAGGCCTCGAGCTCGGCGACGTCGACCCTCGGGTGGCCGAGGTGGCGGCGGACTGCCGCGATCTGCGGGAGCGCAGCGGCGGTCGCTTCGACGCGCACTGGCGCGGCTGGTTCGACCCGACCGGGTACGTGAAGGGATGGTCGACGGATGCCGCGGCCCGGGCCTTCGACGAGCTGCTCGCCGAGGGAGCGATCGAGGCGGTCGGCGTCAACGTGGGTGGCGACCTGCGCCTGCGCACCGCCCCGACGAGCGAGCACGTGTGGCGGATCGGTATCGCGCACCCGACCCGCGAGGGCGAGCTGCTGGCCACGGTCGAGGTCGTCGACGGGGCCGTGGCCACCTCAGGCACCTCCGAGCGCGGCGCGCACCTCGTCGACCCGCGCACGGGTACGTTCCTGGCGGGTCCCGTGAGCGCGACCGTCATCGCCGACGACCTCACCACCGCCGATGCGTGGGCGACCGTGGCGGCCATCGCCGGGATCGACGACCTCGACTGGATGCCGGTGGCTCCCGTGGCATCCGGGATCGTCTGGGAGCACGGCCGCACGCGCCGTTTCGCCGGCCGGGTCGAGGTGTCGGCGTTCTACGACGCGCTCGCCGGCTGACTCCGGTCGCTCAGCTCGCGCGGGGGAGGCGCAGCGCGAACACCGTGCCGGTGGGCGAGGTGCGCTCGACCTCGATGGTGCCGCCGTAGCGGGTCGCCGCCTCACGCACGAGCGCCAACCCCAACCCGAAACCCCGGCGTCGACCGGACTCCTCACCCCGGGCGAATCGCTCGAAGATGCGGGGCAGATCGTCGTCCCGGATGCCGCTTCCCCCGTCCTCCACGCGCACGACGACCTCGCGTTCGTCGGCGTCGGCGGTGATCGTGATCGCGGAACCCGCGGGCGTGTGCCCGATGGCGTTGTCGAGCAGGGCGGTGCATAAGCGCACGACGGTGACCGCCGGTACCGCGACCGCCGCGGTCGTCAGCGCGCCCGGACGCAGGTGCACGCCCGCGTCGTCCGCGAGAGAGGCGAGGGCGTCGGTCGCTGCGCGCACGCTGTCGTCCACTCGCGCGGTACCCGTGTGCACCTCGCCCTCGGCGGTCAGCAGCATGTCGGCCAGGACGTCGTCCATGATCTGCGCGTCGCGCCGCAGCTGATCGAGCGGCTCGTCGACCGCCTCTCCGCGGTGCAGGCGTCGCTGCACGATCTGGATGCGACTGGTGAGGGCCGTCAGCGGGGTGCGCAGCTCGTGGCTCGCGTCCGAGACGAACGCGCGCTGCCGGCGCAGGGCCTCGTCCAGCGGTCGCACCGACCAGCGGGCCGCGGCCCAGCCGACGAGCCCGAGCACCACGACGCCGACGAGGCCCAGACCGATGATCCAGGGCAGCACGTCGTCGAGGTCGACGACGAAGCGGTCGCCCATCGCGGCGCCGCCCGGGCCGCGCCGACCGCCGCCCTCGGTCCGCGCCTGCGCGACCAGAACGCCGACGAGGATGCCGACGCCCACGGCGATCGCGACCGCAGACGCGCCCGCGACGAGGGTGCCGACCCGGAGGGCCGACCGGCGGACGACCCACCGGTCGTCATCGCTCACCTCTCGGCCCCCGCGCGGTAGCCGCGCCCGCGCACGGTCTCGACCAGGTCGGTCGCCGTCTTGCGGCGCAGGTAGTGCACGTACGTGTCGACGGTGGTCACGGCATCCGGAGACGAGAACACCGCGCGGGCGATCTCGTCGCGCGAGAAGACGTGGTCGGGGCTGCGGGTGAGCAGCTCCAGCACGGCGTTCTCGGTCGAGGTGAGGGCGATGCGCTCGCCGGAGGGGCCGTAGACCACGGCCGTGTCGGGGAGGTAGGTCCAGTCCGAGACGCCCCGGCGACGCCCCTCGGCCCGGTAGCCGCGCCGCAGCGCCCGCAGCCGGGCGAGCAACTCGTCGTAGTCGAAGGGCTTCAGCAGGTAGTCGTTCGCCCCGGCATCCAGTCCCTCGACGCGATCGGCGACGGCGCCGAGCGCCGTGAGCAGCAGCACGGGGGTGGTGATGTGGGCGGTGCGCAGGTCGCGCACGATCTCGGCGCCGTCGCGGCCAGGGAGTCGCCGGTCGAGAAGGATCACCTCGAAGCTCTCGCGCAGCGCCCGGTCGCGGCCCGCCGCCCCGTCGGCCTCGTGCACGACCTCATAGGTCTCTCGGAGCACCTCGAGGGTCATCGCGGCGATCTCGGCGTCGTCCTCGACGTAGAGCAGTCGCGGCCGCGGCGCGGCGGCCTCGCTCACTGCACTCCCGCGCGCGGCGGGCTCACGTTCCAGCCGAAGCGCTCGAGGGCGTCGAACAGGCGGCGGGCCTGCGCCCACGCCACCGCGCCCGAGACGTCGGAGTACACGTCGATCGCGAACGGCGGGGGATCGGCGAACTTGGGGATCTCGACCTCGGCCCACGCGTGGGGGGCGAGCCAGACGCGCGGGCTCATCGTGCCCGCCCCGTCGACGCCCCCGTCGGCGGCGAAGGCGATCGCGTCGAGGGCGTCGATCTTCGTGATCGGCATGTTCACGACGAGGGTCACGGCGTGCAGGGTTCCGGTCATCGCGTACCTCCCTCGTTCATCCTGACACGCGCGCCGGGCCCGGGGACGGTGAAGCCGGTGCGGATCGCCGCGCATCGTCGGTCCGCGGATTCGGTGAGGGAGGGGCGGGGCCGCTGCGTCGTCGTCGCTTCCTCGACACCCGCGCCGCCCCAGCGGAGCAGAACATGAGCAGAATCTTCGAGACCCCGTTGACCCCCGACGGTCCCCCCGACGAGCCCGTCGTCGATCAGGCAGCGCTCTTCTCGCGGCGCGGCATCCTGGACCTGGTCGTGGTGGGCGCGGGCACCGCCGCGCTTGCTTCGTGCGCCCCCGGCCGCGGGCGCCCTGCCCGGCGGTCGCTGATGTCACGGAGCGCAGCGAAACGACGCGAAGCGACGAGGTGAGGGAGGCGGACGGGGTTTCGCTTGCGTCCGCGACCCCGATCTGGTCTGCTGAGCCGTGGCGACGCGAAGGGGCGTGGCTCCTGTTCTGGGGGGAACATCTCGATGACCGTTGTGAACGATCGCTCCGTGGCGCGTCCGCGCCTCACCCGATGGGGGCGGTCCGTCTCCCTGCTGACAGCGGTGACGGCAGCGCTTCTGCTCGTCGCGGGGTGCTCGTCCTCGACCTCCGCTGCCGATCCGGCCGCCACCGACAACGCCCGTCGAGTGTCGGCACCCTCTCCGTCCGCGACGCCGTCACCGACACCCGTCGTCGTCGTTTCCGAGCAATCCGTCACCTCCGCGGTGCCGTTCGAGCGAGCGACCGTGGATGATGCGACGATCCCGTCGGGGCAGTCGCGCATCTCGACGCCGGGCGTCGACGGTGAGAAGGTCTCGGTGTTCCGCGTCACGACGGTCGACGGCGTGGAGTCCGAGCGGGTGCTGATCAGCGAATCCGTCGGACGAGCGCCGGTCTCCGAGGTCACCTCACGAGGGACATTCGTCGCTCCGCCTCCTCCCGCTCCGGTCGAGCAGGCGTCGGGCGGCGGGGACGGATGCGACCCGAACTACGCCGACGCGTGCGTGCCGATCGATTCCGATGTCGACTGCGCGGGCGGAAAGGGCAACGGCCCGTCCTACTTCGACGGCGTAGCCCGGGTCGTGGGTTCCGACATCTACAAGCTCGACGGCGATGGAGACGGCCTGGCCTGCAACGGCTCCCGCTGACGGGGTCGCTCGACACGGCCGGCCGCCGACGCGGCTAGCCTCGACCCATGTCCTCGCCCCGCGCCCAGCTCGAAGCCCTGCTCGCGCGGGGGCGCGGCGACCTCTCCCCGGCGCTGCAGGCGCTGCCGGTCGAGGGCGAGGCGCGAGCCGCGGCGGTGCTCATCCTCTTCGGCGTGCTCGACGGGGTGCCCAGTCACCGTGTCTCGAGCACCGTCCCGAGCGATCTCGACGTCCTCCTCCTCGCGCGGGCGAGCACCCTGCGTGCCCACCCGGGCCAGGTCGCGTTCCCCGGCGGCCGGGTCGATCCCGAAGACGCGGATGCCATGGCAGCGGCCCTCCGTGAGGCCCGCGAAGAGACGGGTCTCGATCCCGACGGTGTCGAGGTGCTGGGCACCCTCGAGTCGCTGCCCCTGGCCTTCTCTCGCCACGAGGTCACCCCGGTGATCGGATGGTGGGCGCGCCCGACCCCGGTTCGTGCCGTGGATGCGGCGGAGTCGGCCGAGGTCTTCCGCGCCCCGGTGGCCGATCTGCTCGATCCCGCGCGTCGCGGCGTGACGGTGCTGCGTCGCGATGGTCGGGAGTGGCGGGGGCCCGCCTTCGCCCTGCAGACGGCCCGCGGTCCGCAGACGGTGTGGGGGTTCACCGCGATGGTGCTGGACGGGTTGTTCGACCGCCTCGGGTGGACGGAGCCCTGGGACGGATCGCGCGAGATCCCCCTGGCCGAGGCCGTCGCGGGCGCCCGCGACCGATCCGGGCCTGCGACCCGGTCTTAGCGCGTCCGGTGCACTTCGTCATCCGCGGCGTGGCGATCGTCCGAGGTCGCTAGCGTGGGTTCCGTGACTGCGCCTATCGATCCCACCACCACCGCCGCCTGGTCCCGCCTCACCGCTCTGCGGGAGGGTTTCGATCCCGACCTGCGCGGCTGGTTCGCCTCCGACGCCGATCGCACCCGCGATCTCACGCGCACGGTGGGCGACCTGCACGTCGACCTGTCCAAGAACCTCGTCACCCCCGAGATCCTCGACGCTCTGGTCGCCCTCGCCGACGAGACTGGTGTGCGCGATCGTTTCGGCGCGATGCTGAGCGGCGCGCACCTGAACACCAGTGAGGACCGCGCGGTGCTGCACACGGCCCTGCGCCGCCCGGCAGGAGCTGAGCCCGCGCTCGTCGTCGACGGTCAGCAGATCGACCGCGACGTGCACGAGGTGCTCGACCGGCTGAGCGCCTTCGCCGACCGCGTGCGCTCGGGCGGGTGGCGCGGTGTCACCGGCAAGAAGGTCACGCACGTCGTCAACATCGGCATCGGCGGCAGCGACCTGGGCCCGGTGATGGTCTACGAGGCTCTGCTGCCGTACGCCGACGCCGGCATCCACGCGCGCTTCGTCTCGAACATCGACCCCACGGACATCTCGCAGAAGACGGCGGACCTCGATCCCGAGACCACCCTCTTCATCGTCGCCTCGAAGACCTTCACCACGCTCGAGACCCTGACCAACGCCCGTCTGGCTCGCGACTGGCTGTGGGCGCAGCTCGCCGAGAAGGGCGCGATCGACGATTCGGATGCCGCCCGCACCGACGCCGTGGCCCACCACTTCGTCGCCGTGTCGACCGCGCTCGACAAGGTGGCCGCGTTCGGCATCGATCCCGCCAACGCCTTCGGATTCTGGGACTGGGTCGGCGGGCGCTACTCCGTCGACTCGGCGATCGGGCTGTCGCTCGCGATCGCCCTGGGTCCCGACGTGTTCCGCGAGCTCCTGGCCGGTTTCCACACGGTCGACCAGCACGTGGCATCCACTCCGATCGAGCAGAACGTGCCCGTTCTCATGGGTCTGCTCAACGTCTGGTACACCAACTTCCTCGGCGCGCAGTCGCACGCGGTACTTCCCTACGCGCAGCAGCTCCACCGCTTCGCGGCCTACCTCCAGCAGCTCACAATGGAGTCCAACGGCAAGTCGGTGCGGTGGGATGGCACGCCCGTCACCACCGATACGGGCGAGGTCTTCTGGGGAGAACCGGGAACCAACGGTCAGCACGCGTTCTACCAGCTGATCCACCAGGGCACGCGGCTCATCCCGGCCGACTTCATCGCGTTCGTGAACCCGGCCTACCCGCGCGCCGACGACGGGCGCGACGTGCACGGGCTGTTCCTGGCGAACTTCCTCGCGCAGACGAAGGCGCTGGCGTTCGGCAAGACCGCTGATGAGGTGGAGGCCGAAGGCACCACGGGTGCACTCGTCGCCGCCCGCACGTTCCCGGGTAACCGGCCCACCACCTCGATCTTCGCGCCGTCCCTCACGCCCTCGGTGCTCGGCCAGTTGATCGCCCTGTACGAGCACATCACCTTCACGCAGGGGACGATCTGGGGCATCAACTCCTTCGACCAGTGGGGCGTCGAGCTCGGTAAGCAGCTCGCTCTGCAGATCGCCCCCGCGATCGAGGGCGACGACGAGGCCCTGGCGGCTCAGGACTCCTCGACGCGCGCCCTCCTGGACTACTACCGCGCGCACCGCGACTGAGCCCTCGCGCGACACGACGGGAGATTCGTCTGACGAGAGGCCGATTCGAGGGGATTTTTCCCCCTCGGATCGGCCTCTCGTCGCGAGGGGAGGAATGCTCAGCGGTGGCTGAGGAGAATCCGGCGTCGAAGAGCGAAAGAAAGACCCGGTGAGAAGGGTTTTTCCGCCGCCGTAGACGAGAACCGGAATCCGTCGCGCGAACCCCGGCGAGCGTTCGTCACCAAGCCGTGCGCTCTCACCGGTCTTCCAGGTAACGAAAAGATAACGTCCAGAACCAGCACCCACACTCGGGGCCCGTGCCGACCCGACGGCGCGACACCGTGCTCGATCCCGACGAGCGCGCCCCCGACGAAAGATCTCTCTTGCTGCGTTCCGACATCAAACTCACCCACGTCAACCGCGCCCGACGCACCCTCGTCACGGCGGCCACCTGCGCCGGCCTCGCGTTCGGCATGGTCGCCACGACCGGCCTGGCGATGGCGTCCCCCGTCTCTCTGCCCGACGCCTCGGCATCCTCCTTCTCCGCCCCCGGCACCTCGGTGCCGGTGTCCACGGCGCCGACCCTCGACGCCGTCAGCACCGGGGCTACCGCCGCCCTCGATGGGGCGCAGGCCGCGCTCTCGAACGCGACCGCCGTCCAGGCCGATGTCGCCGCGACCGGGCTCCCGCTCTCGATCGGCGACGCGTCGATCGACACGGGCGCGCTCCAGGACGCCGTCGACCGCCTCACCTCCCGCGACCTGCTTCCCGTGCTGCTCGTGCCCACCCTGAGCCAGAACGCTCAGAGCGAGACCGACCGTGTCAGCGCCCGCGTGGCGGAGGTCAAGGGCAGCCTCGACCAGGCGAAGGCCGACAAGGCCGCCGCCGACGCTGCCGCCGAGGCGCAGCGACAGGCCGAGGCCGCGGCGGCCGCCGAGGCGCAGCGTCAGGCCGATGCCGCCGCCGCTCTCGCCCGGGTCAACACGCCCGAGGGGGCGCGCGCGTACGCCTCGCAGCTCATGGCCGAGAAGTACGGCTGGGGGAGCGACCAGTTCTCGTGCCTGTCGTCGCTGTGGACCAAGGAGTCGGGCTGGAACTACCAGGCCTACAACGACGACGGTGGCGCCACCGGCATCCCGCAGGCCCTGCCCGGGAGCAAGATGGCGAGCTTCGGCGCCGACTGGCAGACGAACGCGGCCACTCAGATCGCGTGGGGCCTCGACTACATCTCCCGCGGCTACGGCACCCCGTGCAGCGCGTGGGGTCACTCCCAGGCGATGAACTGGTACTGATCGGGGTCGCGTCGTTCCGGCGCCCCTCCGGGCGCCGCGGGTCTGCTCGACGTCGAACGATCGCGGGTCGATTCACAGCCTCCACCCGTCCTCAGCGATATATCGTTATGTATCGCTGACTCAGATCGGGTCCGCGCGAAGGAGGTCGTCATGAGTGGTTCATTCCTGGGAGACGCGTTCGGCGGACGCGGTGGCAACAGCACCCCCGGTTGGCCCGTGTCCAACATCCTCGAGGGTCTCGAGCAGCTGCGCACGCAGTTCGAGCAGAAGACCGCCTCGACGCCGCGCATGAACAAGGGCGACGTGCGTTCGGCCGTCCTCTCGCTCCTGCTCGAGCAGCCGATGCACGGCTACCAGATCATCCGCGAGATCGAAGACCGCAGCGGAGGCTCGTGGAAGCCGAGCCCCGGCTCGGTCTACCCCACGCTGCAGCTGCTGACCGACGAGGGGCTGGTGCAGGCCGAGGAGTCGAACGGCCGCAAGACCTACTCGCTCACCGCCGAGGGCCGCGCGGCGGCCGGCGACGAGACCACCGAGCGCACGGCCCCCTGGGAGACGGCCGGTTCGCGTGACGGCGGTCGTATGACCGCGCTGCCCAAGGCGGGCGTCGAGCTCGCCCAGGCGGCGGCCCAGGTCGGGCGCACGGGCGACAAGGAGCAGGTCGCGCAAGCGGTCGAGATCCTCGACGAGGCGCGCCGTAAGCTCTACTCCATCCTCGCCCAGGGTTGAGGTCACGCCCGCTCGACGGGGGCATTCCGCCCGTCGGCATCCAGGAGAATCGATGACCGACGACGCCCTCATGAAGGCCCGCTACCGGCGGATCACGCGCTTCGCGGCGCGCTATCTGGTGCAGGCCTGGTGGTTCGAGCTGTTCCTGCCGCGGTTCGGTCTCGGGTGGATCTCCGCCCGGGGCCGCACCCGGCGGCTCGAGCGCATCGCCCAGCGCTTCCACGTGCTCGCGGTCGACCTCGGCGGTCTCATGATCAAGGTCGGGCAATTCATGTCCTCGCGCCTCGACGTGCTGCCCCCCTCGATCACGAAGCAGCTGGAGGGCCTGCAGGACGAGGTGCCCGCGGTCCCGTTCACGCAGATGCGCGCCCGGGCAGAAGAAGAGCTCGGGATGCCGCTGGAGCGCGCCTTCGCAAGCGTCGACGAGCGCCCCCTCGCGGCGGCTTCGCTGGGTCAGGCGCATCGCGCGGTGCTGACGGAGGATCTGGCGGCCGAGACCGGCCTCAGCGCCGTCGTGCTCAAGATCCAGCGCCCGGGCATCGATCGCATCGTCGACGTTGACCTGCGCGCCCTCCGCAAGGTGGGGGTGTGGCTCAGCAAGGTCGCCCTGGTCCGCGACCGCGTCGACATGCCCTCGCTCGTCGAGGAGTTCGCCGTCACGAGCCTCGAAGAGATCGACTACCTGCACGAAGCCGCCAATTCCGAGCGCTTCGCGGCCGACTTCGGCGGGCCCGACGGGGTGGCCGTGCCCGAGGTCGTGTGGGAACGCACCACTCGCCGTGTTCTCACCCTGCAGGACGTCACGGCGATCAAGATCAACGACGTCGACGCTCTTCGCGCGGCCGGCATCGACCCCTCCGAGGTCGCGGCCCGCTTCGCGCGCGTGATGTTCGACCAGCTGTTTGACGACGGGTTCTTCCACGCCGACCCGCACCCCGGAAACGTCTTCGTCACGCCGCTCGACGGCACGGCCGACGCCGGCAGCCCGGCGTGGCGCTTCACCTTCATCGACTTCGGCATGATGGGCGAGGTCCCGCCGAGCCTGCGCCGGGGCCTGCGCCGCGTGCTCATCGCGGCGGCCTCGCGGGACGGAAAGGGCCTGGTCGACGGCATCCGCGATGTCGGCGTGCTGCTGCCCTCGGCCGACACCGTGCAGTTGGAGCGCGCGATGACCGGCCTGTTCTCCCGCTTCGGTGGGATGGGCTTCGCCGAGCTGCAAGAGGTCGACCCGCGCGAGTTCCGCGCGTTCGCGATCGAGTTCGGCGACGTCGTGAGGTCGCTGCCGTTCCAGTTGCCCGAGAACTTCCTGCTGATCGTGCGGGCGATGTCGCTCACGAGCGGCATGTGCAGCGCGCTCGATCCCGCCTTCAACATCTGGGACGCGGTCGAGCCCTACGCTCAGCGCCTCATTCGCGAAGAGAGCGGCAACACCGCGCAGGCCTTCGTCCGCGAGGTCGGAGCGGTGGCCGCCGTGACCGCGCGCCTCCCGCGCCGCGCCGACAACCTCATCTCGCGCTTCGAAGACGGCTCGGTCTCGGTGCAGACGCCGCGCATCGAGCGGCGCATGCGCGATCTCGAGCGCATGGTGCGCCGGGTGGTGTCATCGGTGCTGTTCACGGGCTTGCTCATCGGCGGCGTGCTGCTGCAGGCCGAGCAGGCGGTGCTGGGCACGATCCTCATGGTCGTCTCGATCGCGCCGCTCTCGCACGCGCTGCTGGCGGGATGGGTCGCTCGCCGCAACGGCGCCTGACCCTGACGGGCCGACGTCGCGCGCGTCTGGGCGGCACCCCTCATCGGGGCGAGCGGGCGGCCACGAGCCGCCCGGCTCAGCGCCCGTCGAACAGGTCCAGAAGCACGACTGCGCCCAGGAACACCGGGATGCCGTAGACCGCCGTTCCGACCATGAACGACGAGACCACGCGCACGTTCGCCCACCACCCGTGGCGGGGCGTCCGCGAGCGGAGCTGTCGCCCTCCCGGGCCCACCACGGGCGCGTCCGGGCGCCACGCCGTGACCCCCGACGAACGGCCCGCGAGACTCTCCGCGATCTCGACCGCGACCTGCCCCGCGACCCTCTCGTCGGTGTACCGCAGCGATCGCTGCCGCAGCCGGGGTACGACGTGGGTGAGGATCGCGTCCACCTCCCGCCACAGCGCCGGATCGTCCCACCGCCGCCGCTCGGCCCGGAAGAACACCGCCCGGTCCCCGATGATCTCGACGTCGAATCCGCGGGCGTGATCGGCGAGGACCGCCATGACATCGGGGGTGAGGACGTAGAGCGCGTCGCGGGCGTATCCGCGGGGGGCGTAGGCGCGGAAGATCCGGTCGAAGTCGCCCTCCAGGGAGATCCGCTGTCGCTCGGCGAGGTTCTCGGGCAGTCCCGAGCGCAGCCCGTCGTTCCCGACGGCGTCGAGGACCAGGTGGGGGAGAGGGGATGCCAGCGAGACGCAGACGTAGGAGCGCGGACGCGTGCGCGGCATCCGCAGTCGAACCGTCCCGAATTCGACCCCTTCGCCCACGAAGCGCGGGTATTCGCGCACGCCGGCGGAGTGAGCGGTGACGATGGCCGTGAAGGAGTCCCGCCACCACGCTTCCGCGCGGAACTCGTTCGCCCGCGCGGTGAGAGCGCGGCGAGCGCGGCGGAGCCGGACGGGCGTCGAGGCCCTTCGCGACCAACGCCACAGGGCGATGCTCGCGGCGGTCCAGGCGATGGCGACCACGAGGGTGATGACCAGGGTCCGTACGTCGTCGGCCTGGAGCGTCCCGTCGCCCCGGATGTCGACGTCGAGTCCGGTGGTGAACACCACGATGAAGAGGGTCCAGACCTGGATCACGGCATTCAGCCGCACGAGCAGGCGTCTGCGGGTCGGCACCCAGGGCGGCGGTACGTGCTCCGGCACGGTCGGCAGCTCCCGCCGGACGTCCTCGTCGGGGGCGTCGAGCCATCGAAGGTCCACGCGTCGTCCTCTCCGGCGGGTGTCGGTCCGCCTGCCCGCCGGGGGCCCCTCCCTAGACTGGCGCGGTGTCGACCGAATCACGCCGTCCTCTGTCGGCGTGGCGATTCGACGGAACACTCAGGGCCTACCAGCGCGCCGCGCTCGAGCGTGTCGACGTCGACGCGGGGGAGCCGCTGCACCTGGTCGCCCCGCCGGGCGCCGGGAAGACTCTGCTCGGACTCCTCCTCGCCGCGCGCCGGGGGCGCCGCACCGTGGTCTTCGCGCCCACGACGGCGATCCGCGCGCAGTGGGTGGGCGCGGCGCGGGCGCTGGCGCACGACGACGCCGCCGTGTCGGACGACCCCGATCTCCCCGCCGATCTCACGGCCCTGACGTACCAGGCGATCAGCGTGGTCGATTCCAGCGAGCCCTTCGCCGCCCTGGCGCGTGCCCGCTGGGTCGACGAGCTGATCGCCGACGATCGCACTCCCGACCAGGCCGAGAGATGGCTCGAGGCGCTCGGCGAGAGCAATGCCGCGGTGTACGGCCGCGGCATCCGCTCTCGGTCCCGCGCCCTTCGGCGCACTCTGGCGAGACAGGATGCCGCCGCCCTCACGGCCGCTCTGCACCCGCGATCGCGTGAGCTGTTGGAGCGTCTGGTCGAGGCGGGGGTCGAGACCATCGTCCTCGACGAGTGCCATCACCTCCTCGATCACTGGGCACTGGTGGTCGCGGCGCTCGTCGCGCGAGTGCGCGCGGAGGGCCGGGAGCCTCTCGTGATCGGGCTCACGGCCACACTTCCCTCGCCGGATGACGCGAACGAGTACGAGAACTACGTCTCTCTGCTGGGCGAGGTCGATCTCGAGGTTCCCGTGCCTGCTGTCGTGCGCGAGGGTGATCTCGCGCCGTACCGCGACCTCGTCCACGTGGTCGAACCGACGGGTGAGGAGCGGGCGTTCCTCTCCGCCCACGCCGAAGCCCTCGCCGAGGCGCTGCGGACGACCTTCGCGGTGGGCGCCGGGAGGGAGTTCCTCCGCGCGGTGCTCCAGCCGTCACCCCCTTCCGCCCCCGCGGATCCTCTCGAACCGCCCGCCGAAGGGGTCTCGTCCCCGGTCCCGGTCGCTCCCGCGGAAAGGAGCGCTGTCGCGCGTCCGGGGATCGAGCCCCCGCCCGCCGCGAAGTCGTTCGACCCCGCCACCGCCGTCGATGTCGCTCTCTCGGCAGCGTTCGCCGTCGACTTCGCCGGGGCGGAGGCAGCGGCGGCGATGTTCTCCGTCGTCGCGCCCGATGACGCGCTCACCGCGCGTCTGCCCGCCGTGGCGCGACGCGACCCCACGACGGAGGAGACGCTGCGCCTGCTCGGTCGATACGCCCTGGACCGGGTGCTTCCCGACCCCGCGCGCGCCGACGATTGGCGCCGGCTGCGCCGCCTGCTCGCCGATTTCGGCTTCGCCCTGACCGACCGCGGGGTGCGGCGCACCCGCGATCCGATCGATACCGTCCTCGCGTCCTCCCTGGCGAAGGACAGGGGGGCGTGCGACATCCTCGCCCGCGAGCGCGCCGAGCTCGGCGACCGCCTCCGCGCCCTCGTCGTGACCGATTACGTCACCCACGGCAACGTCCACGGAGGACTCCTGGGCTCGGCCGGCGCCGTCCGCACGTTCTCGATCGTGGCGACGGATGCCGTCACCTCGGCGCTGCGCGCGATCCTCGTCACCTCCTCGACGGTGCGCGTCGCCGTCCGTCACGCCGAGACGCTGCTGCCGGCGCTCACGCGCGAACTCGGCATCCCGGTGACGGGGGAGCCCTGCCCCGACGACGCGGCCGTCCTCGAGGTGCGGGGGACCACGGGCTCGGGTGTGGTCGGCGCCGTGTCCCGGCTGCTCGTCGACGGTTCGCTCGAGGTGGTCGTGGGCACCCGCGGTCTGTTCGGCGAAGGCTGGGACTGCCCGGCGGTGAACACCCTGATCGACCTCACGGCGGTGGCGACGGCGTCGGCGACGCAGCAGTTACGGGGCCGCACGCTCCGACGCGATCCGAGCTGGCCCGAGAAAGTCGCTCACAACTGGACGGTCTCGGCGCTGCTGCCGCCCGACTCGCCCCTCGACGCGCAACCGGATGCCGCCCGCCTCCGCCGCAAGCACGCCGGCCTGTGGGGACTCGACGCCGACCACCCGGAACGCATCGTCCGCGGGCTGCCCGCGGCGCTGGGGCGCGAGCGTCGTCGCGCGCTCGACGAGGTGCTCGAGAAGGCCCCCGGTGCGTCGCTGAAGGGTGTCGACGCCCTGACCTCGGCTCCGCCTCGAGACGAGACGCGATCCGCGTGGCGCATCGGCTCCCCGTACGACGATCGCGAGGAGCTCTCCGCGGTGGTCGAGCGCCCGGCCCGCACGCCGGTCTTCTCGACGTCGGTGACGGCTGAGCGCGCCCTCGGCGGGTGGCTCGGAGTGTCGGCGGGAGCGCCGGCGGCGCTGCTCGCGCTGTCGTTCTTCCTGCCCCCGGTGGCGGGAGTCGCGGTGGGGGGAATCAGCGCCCTGATCGGTGCCGTCATGGCCGTGCCCCTGTTCTCCGCGTGGCGTCGCACGCGTCGGCAGGCTCGGGATGCCGCGGCGACGCTGCGGAACATGGCGCGTGTGGTGTGGACGGCGCTGTCCGAGAGTGGGCGCGTCCGGTCCCCGCTCGCCGTTGCGGTGTGGGAGGGAGAGCGGAGGGATGCCGACGGCACCCGTGCCGAGATCCGGATGGCGCACGCGAGTCTCGCCGATCAGAAGACGTTCGGACTCGCACTGGAGGAGCTGTGCGGCCCGATCCGGACGCCGCGCTTCGTGCTGGAGGTCGATCGCGGCGGAGGGCCGTGGTGGGTGCGCGGCGTGCTCGAGCGCGCGGGACGCTCCCGGTCCCGGCAGTTCGTCGCCGTGCCTTCCGAGATCGGTCGCCGTCGGGCGGACGCTCTCCGCTTCCACGGCGCGTGGCAGGTGCACGTGGGTCCGGCCGTCCTGCACGAGCTCAACGGTCCCGAGAACCTCTCGCTCCTCGCAGAAGCGCGCCGCGCCGGAGGGTTCTCCGGAGCGGCGCGCTCGATGATGCGATGGAGCTGAGGGCTCAGTACCAGCCGGTCGACTGCGAGTGACCCCACGCACCGCACGGCGTGCCGTAGCGGCCCGAGATGTAGCCGAGGCCCCACGACACCTGGGTGGCGGCATTGGTCTGCCAGTCGGCACCGGCGGACGACATCTTGCTGCCGGGGAGGGCCTGCGGAATGCCGTAGGCCCCGCTGCCGGAGTTGTAAGCCTTGTAGTTCCAGCCCGACTCCTTGTTCCACAGCGACACGAGGCACGACATCTGGTCGTCGCCCCAGCCGCGGCTGGCGAGCATGTCGCGTGCGGCGGCCTGTGCTCCGGCGGGGCTGTTGTCTCCCGAACCGCCTCCGGTCGGGACGGGGTCCGAAGACCCGCCGCCGCTGGAGTTCGACGAGGACGACGACGACGCCTGCTTCTCGGCGGCGGCCTTGTCAGCGGCAGCCTTCGCGGCGGCAGCAGCCTCTGCTTCCTGGCGTGCCTTCTCGGCCGCCTCCTCTTCCGCCTTCTTGGCCACGGCGGCGTCGAGACCGCCGCGCAACTCGGCCACGCGCTGATCGACCGCGGCGGAGGCCGCGGCGACGTCGTGCGAGAGCGCGGGGAGGAACGTCTCGGGCAGCACCGAGGCCGCCTCGAGGCGGTCGGTGGCCTGCTGAAGCGCGGTCGTGTCGACCGTGGCGGGCTGGCCGATGTCGAGCCCGGACGCCGCGATGTCGCTCTGCACGGTGGCGACGGCCTGGATCGAGGTGGACGCGGCGGTCTCCGCCGCGCGGGCCTCGGTCTTCTCGGGGCCGGGGGAGGCCGCGAGCACCGTGGGCGTGATCGAGGAGGCGAGCGAGAACGTCGCGGTCGACAGGTCGGTGGGGGAGGCGGTGGCGGCCGGCGCGGTGCCGGTGAGAGCCGCGGCCGCGACCACGCCGAGCACGAGCGCTCCCACTGTCGTCACGGGGCGACGACGAGTGCGGCGGGCGGCGAGGCGGCGGTCACGACGATTGGAAAAGGACGTCGAGTCAGAGCGCATAGAACCGGTTTCACGTGAGGGGAGGACGGTGCGGGTGTCACCGTCCGACCCGCGTCAGCGGGCACAAGACGGGGAGCCTGGCATGGGTTTCTGGACGCCACCTGGGCAGACCGCCTCAGAACACCGGAACAAAAGCGCCGATCCGGGGCGAATCGTGCGCACGCGCTCTTGCCCTGTTCGGCCCCCCGTCTTTGCGCGCGCTGCCTGGCCCGCGTCGCCGTGTGTCGGCTCGACCGCGGGATGCGCGTCACCCGGGACTGCGCGGGAGGCCCGGTGCGTTAGACTGAGGTGTCACACCTGGGTTCTGCCTATCTGGCGAGCCCGTGGCATCGCACAAACAATCCGCTTCGCTTCGACTCGTGGTGGGAGTTCGCCCTCGGGCGGCCCCAGCCCGACGGCCCCCGGTCTCGGACCGACGGGTACAGGAGTCGGAGCCCGACACCACACCCAACTAGGACAACCCACTACATGACTACCGCAACGACCGCCCCGGCTACCAAGCAGGTCGCGATCAACGACATCGGCTCGGCCGAAGACTTCCTGGCCGCGGTCGAGAAGACGCTCAAGTTCTTCAACGACGGCGACCTCATCGAAGGCACCGTGGTGAAGATCGACCGCGACGAGGTCCTCCTCGACGTCGGTTACAAGACCGAGGGTGTCATCCCCTCCCGCGAGCTCTCGATCAAGCACGACGTCGACCCCAACGAGGTCGTCAACGTCGGCGACCACGTCGAGGCCCTCGTTCTCCAGAAGGAGGACAAGGAAGGCCGCCTCATCCTGTCCAAGAAGCGCGCGCAGTACGAGCGCGCGTGGGGCGACGTCGAGAAGATCAAGGAGAACGACGGTGTTGTCACCGGCTCCGTGATCGAGGTCGTCAAGGGTGGTCTCATCGTCGACATCGGCCTCCGCGGCTTCCTCCCGGCCTCGCTCATCGAGCTGCGCCGCGTCCGCGACCTCACGCCGTACCTCGGCCAGGAGATCGAGGCCAAGATCCTCGAGCTCGACAAGAACCGCAACAACGTCGTGCTGTCGCGCCGCGCCCTGCTCGAGCAGACGCAGTCCGAGTCGCGCACCACGTTCCTCAACAACCTCCACAAGGGCCAGGTCCGCAAGGGCACGGTCTCGTCGATCGTCAACTTCGGTGCGTTCGTCGACCTGGGCGGCGTCGACGGTCTCGTCCACGTCTCCGAGCTCTCCTGGAAGCACATCGAGCACGCCTCCGAGGTCGTCGAGGTGGGCCAGGAGGTCACCGTCGAGATCCTCGAGGTCGACCTCGACCGCGAGCGCGTGTCGCTCTCGCTCAAGGCGACGCAGGAAGACCCGTGGCAGGTGTTCGCCCGTACCCACGCGATCGGTCAGATCGCTCCGGGCAAGGTCACCAAGCTCGTTCCCTTCGGTGCGTTCGTCCGCGTGGCCGACGGCATCGAGGGCCTCGTGCACATCTCGGAGCTGTCGGGCAAGCACGTCGAGCTCGCCGAGCAGGTCGTGTCGGTCGGCGAAGAGGTCTTCGTCAAGATCATCGACATCGACCTCGAGCGTCGCCGCATCTCGCTGTCGCTCAAGCAGGCCAACGAGTCGGTCGACCCCAACGGCACCGAGTTCGACCCGGCGCTGTACGGCATGGCCACCGAGTACGACGAGCGTGGCGAGTACAAGTACCCCGAGGGCTTCGACCCCGAGTCGGGTGCGTGGCTCGAGGGCTTCGACGCTCAGCGCGAGGCCTGGGAGCAGGAGTACGCCGCTGCTCAGGGTCGCTGGGAAGCCCACAAGGCTGCCGTCGCCAAGGCCCTCGAGGCCGAGGCCGCCAACCCGACGGACGCTGGTTCGTTCGGTGGATCGTTCTCGTCGGAGACGCCCGCCCAGGGCACCCTCGCCGACGACGAGTCGCTGGCTGCGCTTCGCGAGAAGCTCTCCGGTCGCTGATCCGTCCCGCATCGAAGGCCGGTACCTCCTCGGAGGTGCCGGCCTTCGGTCGTTCCCGGGCGCAAGCCCTGGTGGGCAAGTGGGGGAGCAGGGCAGGATGAAGACATGGCTTCTCGACTTCCGCTTCTGATCACCCTTGCCGGCGTGGCCGTGCTGTTCCTGTCGATCGCGTTCGTCTTCGCCCTGGTCATCGGAGCGATGTTCTTCGGCGGGATCGAGTTCACCGGGGGACACACGGATGCCATGACCTCGCCGTCGACGTGGACGCTCGTCGCCTGACCTCCACACCGTTCCCGCTCTCGGCCCGGGCGACCTCGAAGGTCGCGCCGGGCCGTTGACGTTTCGGCGGGATTCCGCGCGTGCGGTCAGACGACACGCCCGAGATGTGCGCGGATTCGACGGGTCGGTCGTTTCCGCGTAACTTATTACTCGTTCGCCCCACAGGGGAGAGCGGAGAGGCCGGAAGGCCCCGCTTCGTCTCAAGTGGCGGACCACCCGAAACCTGCTCTTTATGGTGTATGGTTTTGGTTCGGTCGTTCGGCCGGTTCCCGAGGTTGA
>CAJYHN010000010.1 GCA_913774665.1 uncultured Microbacterium sp. | reverse complement strand
ACACGGAGAACTCCTGGGGATGGTGCGGAAAACGGGAACGCCGGGCCGGGAACGAAAGTCCCGGCCCGGCGTCGAAGAGCCGTGGCGATCAGCCGGTGAAGGTCGCGGCGCGCTTGACCGGGGTCGCGGGGCCCGCGACGGGGGCCGCGGCAGCCGCGTCCGCGGTCACGGCGAAGGTGAGCTGCGCCGCGCGGACGGCTCCGCCGTCGCTGGAGGCGCTGAGGGAGTATTCCCCCTCGTTGGCGTAGTTCGTGCCGACCTCGGGGACGAAGCGGAGCGTGACGGTACCGGTCGCGTCGGCGACGGCGTCGGGACCGGCCGAATCGCCCGTGCCCGGGGTGGCGATGCCGAACGAGACCGTGGCACCCGGGGCGAAGCCCGAGAAGGTCGCGGTGACACCGTTCTTGAGGTACGACGACAGCGGCTGCGTCGCCGGGGTCACCGACGAGGTGGGCTGGGCGACGACGGTGATCGTGGTGCTGGCCGAGGCGGGCAGGGCGCGCAGCAGGACGGCCGAGGGGTCGACCTCGCCCGTCACGGTGATGGTGTGCTCGCCGGGGGTCGCGTTCGCGGGCACGAAGGCGAAGCCCTTGTACGTGCCGTTGTCATCCGCCACCTGAGCCGTGCCGTCGACCGGGGAGGTGGTCAGCGACTCGTCGTCGAACGTGAACGTCAGGGCGCTGTTCGGCGCGAAGTCCTTCGCAACCAGGTTCAACGCACCGGAGGGCGAGGCCACGGCGGAGCTCGACTCGAGTGTCGGCGTCGGCACGGGAGCAGCCTGGGCGGCGCTGGCCCCACCGACCGCGAGGGCGGTGGTGAGGATTCCGGCCGAGACGATGGCCGCGGCGCGGCGCCACGCCGAGGCGGTGCGGGGAGTGTCGATGGACATACAGGTGTCCCTCTCAGGAGAAGAGGTAGCGTCCACGCGGGCGATCGGGGGGCGTTACCAGTGAATGGGCCGCACCCGGGTAATTCCCGCTCGTCGACGAGCGGAGGTGAGCTACTGCATTGAACCACAAACCGAGAGATTGTTATGAATCGCCTTGGCGCGCATTCTTCACCCCGCCACGAGCTGCGCGGCCACCGTCGCAATACGTGAGCGCAGCTCGGAGACGGTCGCGTCGAAAGCCTCGACCCTGTCGTTTCTCGCGGGGTCGCGGATCGACCAGTGCACGTCGTCGCGACCGCGCAGCTGCTCGTGCGCCTGGTCGCACACGCTGATCAAGAAATCGCCGGGGCGCGCGACCCGGTCGAGTGATCGGGGCACGGCATCCGGGTTCAGAGGAATGCGGTGTCGGGCCGCAGCATCGATCGCTCCGGGATGCACGCGATCGGCGGGCTGCATTCCGGCGGAGGCGGCGGGAATGTCGCTGTGCTCCGCCCAGATCGCCTGGGCGAGCTGCGAACGCGCGGAGTTGGCGGTGCAGACGAACACGACGCGACCCGCGACCGGGGTGGGCACGGCCCCGAGCGCCGTGAAAGCCTCGGGAATCAATTGCAAGTAGGTGCGGCGCCCGTCGGATTCGGACCGCACCCTCCGCACGATTCCCCGCTCGTGCAGCACATTGGTGTGGAAGGCCACGAGATTCGATTTCATGCCGAGCGCGGCGGCGATCTCGCTCGACGATTTGTCTCCCACCGCGAGGAGGTCGACGATCCGCAACCGACCCCGGTCTCCGAGCGCCGCGAACGCGTGCACTCTGCGCTGAAGGTCGTCCATTATGCACCCCGGGAATGCGCCGCGCCATCGGTCGCGGCGGAAGCTTTTCGCTCAGTACCGTTTGAGCGATCGCAACCGTGACGGTCCAACTCCGCGGTTGCGTTCCCTAGACAAGCACAGCAACGAGGGAGTTCTCCCATGGGTATCGGCAGCGGCATCGCACTTTTCGTGATCGGCGCCATCCTGGCCTTCGCGGTCAACCTCGACCTCGGTGGCGTGGCCAACCTCCAGACCATCGGGTACATCCTGATGGCCGCGGGCGTCGTCGTCTTCGTGATCAGCCTGGTCTTCATGTTCCGTCGCCGTTCGGTCGAGTCGACGACCCGCTCGACCATCGACCCGGCCAGCGGCCAGAGCGTCACCACCCGTCGCACCAGCGACAACGGCGACCCCCTCGTGTGACGACGCTGTCCGAGCTTCACCCGCGCGGCGACCGGCCTCTCCACGATCGTCCGATGAGCACCGCCGACGCGACGCTCCCGTCGCTCGGGGGTGCCTTCGCCGGGCGCTACCGGGTGATCGAGCCCCTCGGCTCCGATCGCGAGGGCACTGTCTACCGCGCTCGCGACGACGTGCTCGCGCGCGATGTCGCGGTGAAGGTCTTCCCTCTCGACCCCGACGAGGTCGCCCACCCCCGGCGGCGACTCGCCGCAGCGCGCATCCTCACCGCCCTCGACCACCCGTCGCTCGTGACGCTGTACGACGCGCACCTCACGCGCGAGGGGCACGGGTATCTGGTCATGGAGCTCATCCCCGGCCCGACCCTGCGCCAGCATCTCGACGACCAGGGCGCGCTTGCTCCCGACTTCGCCGCGGGACTGCTGCAGGACGTGGCCGAGGGCCTCGCCGCGATCCACGAGGTCGGCATCGTCCACCAGCACCTCGAGTCCACGAATGTCCTGCTGCGCCCCGAGCGCGCCGCGCCCCGCCCCTTCACCGCCGTCCTCGCGGACTTCGGCGTGACGCAGGTGCTCGGCGCCCGGCCCGCCACCGCGCAGACGCATCCGGATGCCGAATACCTCCCGCCCGAGCGACTGCACGGAGAGCCCGCGTCCCCGGCATCCGACATCTACGCCCTGGGCTTGTTGGCGCAGGAGATGCTCACGGCCGAGGGCCCGTTGAGCGGCGGCGCGATGCAGGAGCTCGTGCTCGGGCCCCTGGACTACGACCCCGAGGTGCCGCAGGGCTTCGGCTACGGCTGGGAGGTACTGCTCACGGCCATGACCGACCCCGACCCCTCGGGGCGTCCGACAGCCGGCGAGGTGGCCGATCTCGCGCGCGAGCTGCGGAGCGGGCCCGAGCCGGCCGATTCGGCGGCCGTCACCGCGGTCTCGGCGGATTCCGCCGCCGTGGCTGCCGTCACCGCCGACGCCGAGCCGGTCACCGCGCTGCGCGCCGTGAGTCAGGCGCGAGAGACGTCAGCGCGCCGACGCCGCCCCCCGCTGTGGGCCTGGGTCACGCACTACCACTGAGCCGGATTCAGTCCTCCGCGGGCAGCGCGCGCTGGGCCACCAGGCGCCGTGCCTCGACCGCGGCGGCGGCGAAGTCGGCATCCGGGTCGTCCATGATGATCGCCGTGGCCCGCGCGTGCGCGCTGACGACGTCGTACGGCGAGGCCGCCGCGCGTTCGACGGTGGGCTCGGCGCGCCGACCGATCGCGGCGAACGCCCGGCTGAGGCTCCGCTGCGTATCGTGATCGCCCCGGCCGAACTGCGTCGACAGCTCGTCGGCGAGGCTTTCGTGCTGGTCGTCGGGAACGAGACCGGATGCCGTCCGCCAGGCCGCCCGGGCCACTTCCGGGTGCCTGTCGCGCAGGACCGCCGGCGTGATCGCCGTGTAGGCGACCGGGTCGCCGATCTTCGACAGGGTGTGCAGGGACTGGCTTCGCGCCTGGGGGATGTCGGACCCCACCTCGGGAAGCAGGGCGGGCACGGTGCGCGCGGGGTCGTGGCGGGTGAGCGCCCACGTCAGCATGTCGCGCACGAAGAAGTCGGATTCGACCGCGCAGCGCGCCACGAGCACGTCGACGTAGCGATCGTCGGGTCGCGTTCCCGCGGCGAGCGCGGCCTGCAGCCGGGCGGAGGCGTCGGAGTGCTCGAGGGCCGCGCGCAGCCGGTCGGCGGGTGTGGGGTCGGTCATGGTCGATCCCTCCTTCGGATCCAGCGTTTCACGGCCCGGAGCGGGGTGGGCCGTGCGGTGGCCCCCGTGGCGGAGTCTTCTTAAAGTGGATGCCATGAGACGAACGTCGACGAAGGCCCTCGGTCTCGCTCTCGGCTCGGTCGGTCTTCTGCTGCTCGCCGCCTGCGCTCCGACCGGTGACCCCGGAACGACCGACTCCGCCACACCGACCGCGATCGCGACGCAAACACCGGCCGGCGCTCCCGCGGTCTCGTCTCCGCGGGAGTGCGACGACGTCGATCTCATCGCCGACGCGACGGTCACCGGCGACGCGCTCTCGGCGTGCGTGGTCGCGTTCTCGCGCGCCGCGGGCAGCGGCCACCTGCACCTGCAGTCGGCCGAGCTCACGGGCGAAGCCGACTTCGTCTTCGGCGACGCTCCCGCGACCTCGGGATCGGTCACCGGCTCCGACGGCACGCACGACTTCGTGCTCACTCCCGATGAGGCGTGGGTGAGCTTCGACGGCGCGTGGGTGCGCGCCGACCCCACCGGGAGCGACTACCGCGCGGTCATCGCCGCCGCGATCGGTCAGACCTATCGCGCGTTCGCCGACCCCTCTGCCGCCGCGGCTCTGCTCGCTGCCGCTCCCGGCTGGACGGTGCAACCCGACCAGGACACCGTCTCGCTGCCCGACGGCACCGAGGTGCGCGCGTGGCGAGTGCGCGCGAACGGCTCCTTCTCGGCATCCGGAGTAGACGTGAAAGACATGACCGTGTGGCTCGGCGAGGGGCACCGCGTCGTCGCCATCCAAGAGACGGGATCGTTCGGCGGTATCGAGACCACCACGATGCAGCAGTTCACGGGGTGGGGCGACCCGGTGAAGATCGAGGTTCCGCAAGGCTGACCCCCGCGGGACGGACCGCCGTGGTCAGTCGACGCGCGTGAACCGCCAGGTCTTGCCGTCCTCGCCGCACTCGGGCATGCGCGGGCTGTTCCAGTCGGGGTCGCGCAGCAGGGAGCCGCCCTTGCCCGCGCGCAGGATGAGCGACGAGTCGTCGAACTGCACGCGGATCCCCCACTCGCCGACGACCTCCCAGGTGGCGGGCCCCGTGTAGACGCCCGTCCCCGCGGGCGCGAAGCAGAGGTGCCGGCGGCCGTTGCGGTTCTGCCGGGCCTCATCGCGGTCCTGACGCGTCACGTCTCCGCGCGGGGCGTCGACGACCTCCGCCGTGCCGTCGCGCTGGAGCCGGATGAGCATCTCGTTCCCGGGCGTTGCTCCGTCCGGGGCCCCGCGCCATTCGACGGGAGCGACGGAATCGCGGACCGCGTGGTCTCTGGCACTGGTGAGACTCGCCCCCGCGACGACCGCGATGACGAGCACCACGATCGCCAGCAGCAGGCCCCGGCGTTCCCGGAACACACGCGGAAGGCGCGGGGCGCGATCTGACGAGGACATCATGTGGAGCGTACGACGGCGAACATATGTCGGGCGTATGAATCAGGCGGCCGGAGTCACTGCTGCACGTCGATTTGCTCGAAGGAGAACGAGCGCATCGCCGGGCCGCACTCGGTCCCTCGGAGAGGACGGCGTCACGATCGCCGGGTCCACCCCGACGCTCGATCGCGCGGTGCGCAGGGCCATTGTCGACCCGGGCCTCCCCGCGTCGGATGCCGTGGGGGCAGCGACGGCCGTTCCCGCGGCGGCGCTGGGCGTGAATGCGGCCCTCAAGACCTTTCCTCCGCATTTTTTCGCAATACGTCCTTTCGCCCGAAAAGGGTGAAAGAAACGAAGAGGTATCACAGAATTTCGCTCTCCATCGGGTCTCTTTTTGTTTGTTAGCGTGACCGCGGAACGTCACTCGCTCGCGGAAGAGCGTGCGTCGGTCCTCCCGTCGAGTGCACCATTGCAACCCCGTCGTTGCTCGCCCCTTGGCCCACTCTTTCAATGGAGAAGGTCAATACATGTCACGTCGCCCGTTCTGGCGGAAAGCACTCACCGTGCCCGCCGCCCTCGCCCTTGCCCTCGGGGGTGTAGCGCTCACCGCCGCGCCCGCATCCGCCGCGGAGGCAGGCCTCACCGTCACCAGCCCGATCAACGGCTCGACCGTCGACTCGCGCACGGTGACCGTCGAAGGATCCGTCTTCGGCGGGTCCACCGTCATCGTGTACGACCAGAGCGGCAGCAACGTTCTGGCGCGCTCCAACGTCGGTGGCTCCTTCGGTCAGCCCACGCCGTATTCGCTGACCCTGCCCGCTTACGCGGATGACGCCCCCGTCGCGCAGACCATCGTCGTCGGCGGCCTCTACGGGGGTAGCGGCATCCCGCAGCAGACCGTGTCGTTCGCCCTGCCCGCGGCGGCCCCGGTCGGCAACTTCACCGTCACCGCACCCACCAACGGCCAGACCGTCGACTCCCGCACCGTGACCTTCACCGGCACCGGCACCGACGGCTCCACCGTCAACGTCCTCGACGCCAACGGCAACCGCGTCCCCGGCACCACCGCCGCCGTCGTCGTCAACGGACAGTGGTCCACCACCGGCACCTACGCCGACGACGCCCCGGTCGCACAGACCGTCGTCGCCAACCAGGTCACCGGAGGCGCAGGCCGCGGCGAACAGACCGTGTCCTTCACCCTCCCCGCCGCCGTCACGCCGACGCCGACCCCCACTCCCGCTCCCGCGGGCAACGGGTCGAGTGCCGCCCCCGTCGGCGGCTCGTCGAGTGTCGCGTCCGGCTCGAAGCTGGCCGTGACCGGTAGCGCCGACGTGATGCCGCTCGTCGGTGCCGGAGCCCTCGCGCTCGTCGCCGGCGCGGGCATCTTCCTGTACGGAAAGCGCCGCCGCATTCACAACTGAGCGTCGGGAAAGAGATGATGCCCGCCCCTTCCGGGGGCGGGCATCGTTTTGCCGCTGGGGCCGCCGCGGCGATGATCGGCCGCACCCATCTCCCTCTTCGTCCGGAGGTTGAGTCGCTGTGCGATGAGAAAGGCGTCTTTGTCGCGCTCGGGGGCGTCGAGGACATCATGTGGAGCGTACGACGGCGAATGTATGTCGGGCGTATCCTGCCGCCATGAGCACAGGGGCGATCATCCTCGCCGTCGTCGGTCTCGCTTTCATCCCCATTCTCGCCCTGTGCGGGCGAGGGGTCATTCCGCGGGGCTGGGGAGTCGGCATCCGGCTTCCCGCCATCCAGCAGAGCGACGCCGCGTGGCGGGCCGGGCACCGCGCCGCGGTGCTCCCCTATGCCGTGTTCGCTCTCGTGGCGGTCGGTGTCGCGGTCCTGCCGCTGGCGGTCCCGGCCCTGTCGGACGCCGATCCGGCCCTGACGGCGGTCGTCATCATCGCCGGACTCGTCGTGGGCGGCATCGTCGGCAGCCGCGCGGCCGACCGGGTGGCGTCCGATCGCGATCTGCGCGACGCCTGAGCGGCCGGCGGCGCTTATGAATCCACCCAGCGCCGACCGCCGCCGCCACGAATCCAACGTCGGGGTCAGTACCTGACGGTCAGGTGCGTACGTGTGGGCGCGACCAAATCTTGCGATCCTGCCGGTACTCCACGAGCCGCCGACCGCGTGCTCGTGTCTCCACCGGTCACCGTCGCCGAGAGGACCACGAGTCGACGGAACGGTGACTCGAAGACCCGCACTGCGTAGGAGAACACCATGCCCCCCATCACCCCTCGAATCACCCGCGCGGCCGCCCTGGTCGCCGGGGCGGCCGTCGTCGGCGGACTCGTCGCCGCCGCCCCCGCCAACGCCTCGCCCACGACCGGATCACCCGTATCGGCGGCCCCCTCCGACGAGCGGCAGAACGTCGGTGCCGAGGAGTTCAACGCCTGCCTCATCCGCACGCTCTTCGCCACCACGTTCGCCGATCCCGACAGCCCGTTCGCCCAGGCGATCGCGGGTCAGATCGTGGCTCCGGATGCCATCGCCCACGGCACCGGAACGGCATCGGGCCCGGAGGGGCTCCTCGCCCAGTTCGCGGCCGACCGGGAACGCGTCCCGGGTGCACAGGCCGTGATCAAGCACCTCGCGTCCGACGGAGACCTGGTCGCGGTGCACTGGCAGATCGCCCCCGACCCGAGCGATGAGCGCCGGGGCGACGCGGCCGTCGACCTGTTCCGCCTGCAGGACGGCAAGATCGTCGAGCACTGGTCGCTCGACCAGGCGATCCCGACCGGCACGCCGGCCAGCGGCAACACGAACACGATGTTCAGCGACCTGTACCGCCCGTCGCGGCCCACCCCACCCCCGACCGAGCAGCAGGAGGAGAAGAACCGCGTTTTCGCCGTCTCGGCATACGACACGCTGTTCCGCGACAAGGATGTGTCCATCCTCGACCGGGCGTTCGACCCCGCGTACCTGCAGCACAACTCGGTCGCCCCGAACGGAACCGCCGCGCTGAAGCAGTTCTTCAGCAGCGGCATCCCTTTCCCGGCCCAGCAATCGGTCATCTCACTGTCGGACGGTGACATCGTCTGGACGTTCTCGCAGGCCATCGGCGCCAAGCCCGACGACCCGCTGCTGGCGGCCGACCTGTTCCGCGTCGACGGCGGTCTGATCCGCGAGCACTGGGACGTGGTTCCGGCGAGCTGAGGTCGTCCTCGGGGCGGCGGGGCTCCATGTCGGGGACCCGCCCCTCGAGGCTCAGCGCTTGGTGACCCGCCGCTCCACGAGCTTGCGAACGACATCCATAAAGCTCGGCGCGTACTTCGCCCACTCCTGATCGAGCTTGCGCACGTCGATCTTGCCGGTGTGCAGCAGCTCGCAGATCTTGAGCCAGCTCTCACCCGTCGCCGCTGTCAGGGCCCCCGCGACCGCGGCGTTCACGACGATCCCGGCACCCGGGATGAGCTTCAGAAAGCTCGTCGCGAGCGCCCGCCCCGCGACCTGCACGCCGAACTGCGCGAGAGCGCCCGCCGACAGCATCGTCTTGACCTCGAGGTCGTAGATCGCCGCGATGCGGCCCATCATCGTCAGCTGGATCGGCGCCAGCGTGACAGCATCCGAGACAGGAAGCGGAACGGTCGCAGCCCCCGCTGCCGCTGCGGCCGCCGCGGCGATGATCGGCCGCGCCATCTCCCGCTTCCACGGGAGGTTGAGTCGCTGTGCGATGCGAAAGGCGTCCTTGTCGCGCTCGGGAGCGAGGTCGAGGGTCTGCGTGACAAGGTCACCGAGGCCGTGCCCCTTGCCCTTTCCGTTCTTGTCGCGGGTCGAGGTGAGGATGACCTGACGGTAGGGGATGCGCAGCCGCTCCCCGGTGTTCGGATCCACCGGGTCGTTGAGCCACTCGACGAACGCCTCGAGGTCTTTCGCGACGCCCTGGTGCCCGGTGATCGGGTTCTTGATCCAGTCGACCTTCGTCAGCACGAGGATCACCGGCAGCCCCCGCGCGTCGAGCTCGCGGATCATCGCGATGTCGGCCGGGGTCAGCCGGTCGTCGGCGGCTCGCACGCAGTACCAGACGACCGAGATCTGGTGGTCGCCGGGGTGGGCGGCGATCGCGTCGAGATGGGTGCGCAGCTGCTGATCCGGCGGAACGGGCGAGCCGATCTCGAACCCCTCCACGTCCCAGATACCGAGCGAATCGTCGCTGTAGAAGTGCACTCCGCGCGTGACCGGCAGTCCGCGTCCGACCTTCGCCCAGTCCCGTCCGAAGACGGCGTTGACGAGCGAGGACTTGCCGACTCCCGAGGCGCCCACGATCGCGAGGTTGAAGCGGCCGTACCGCGACTTCGCCTCCGACGACGCCTCGACGAAGGCCTTGTCGTCGAGCTGGCGCGCGTCGGTGTTCTTTTTCGCCATGGCGCCCCTCGTTCGCAGATGTCCTCGTCAGTGTCGCATCCTCCGCGGAAGTGTCGCTGAGGCTGGACAGGCGGCTCCCGCCGAGATCACACGATCGGCGCGAACGCACCCCTTACGCCGCCGGCAGAGCGCGTGACCTCGCGCCGATCGTGTGATCTCGCGGCAGAACAGCCGCGCGTCACCGCGGCGACACATCACGGCTGCCGCCGCGCCCCCGCCCATCCGTCGCCGTCCCGCGTGAACACGACCCGGTCGTGCAGTCGCGACGGGCGCCCCTGCCAGAACTCGATCTCGCGCGGCTCGACACGGTATCCGCCCCAGTACGGTGGGCGCGGCACGACCTCGTCGTCGGCGAACCGCGCCGACACCTCGGCCATCTGCTCCTCGAGGGCGGCTCGGGATGCCACGGCCTCCGACTGGTGGCTCGCCCAGGCCGACAGCTGCGAGCCGCGCGGTCGCGAGGCGAAGTACGCGTCATCGCGCTCGGCGGACAGCGGCGTGGCCGTGCCGAGCACGATCACCTGTCGCTGCAGCGCGTACCAGGGGAACAGGATCGACACTGCCGGGTTCCCCGCCAGCGCTCGCCCCTTCCGCGAATCCCGGTTGGTGAAGAACCACAGGGCGCCGTCGTCGTCGATCCCGCGGAGCAGGACCGTCCGCGAGGTGGGCCGGGCCTCGGCATCCACCGTCGACACGACCATCGCGTTCGGCTCGGGCAGCTCCGCGGCATCCGTCAGCCACTGCTGCAGCAGCGTGAGAGGCGAGGCCGACAGGGCGTCGTCATCCAGCTCGGCGAGGGTGTAGTCGAGCCGGTGGGCGAGGGGGTTCTCGGTCATCGCGGGGTCCTCCGGTGGGTGGCTGGGACCCAGCGTATGACTGCGCGGCAGAGACCGGGCCGTCGGGCGCGGGGACATATCGGCCCCCACGACCCGCGCGCCGGAGCTGCGACCTAGCGGGCGATAGAATCGCCGCATGGAAGAGGGGGGAACGCGGCAGCAGATCCTCGTGCACGCGGCCCGCCTGTTCGGCCGACACGGGTATCACGGCACCACGACGCGGGAGATCGCGGATGCCGTCGGCATCCGACAGCCGTCGCTGTTCTACCACTTCGCCGCCAAGCACGTCATTCTGGCTGAGCTCGTCGATGCCGACCTCGCGCAGACCTTCGGGCGCCTGCAAGAGGCACGTGCCCTCGACGCCTCCTGGGCCGAGCGGTTCCACTACTTCCTCACGATCAGCTCGCACGATTACTTGACGCTCCCCTACGACGCCCGCGGGTATTACAGCGACGCCGTCTTCACCGAGCCCGAGTTCGAGAGCCAGCGGCGCGAGATCGAGCGCTTCCACGACGAGGTGCGCGCGCTCGTCCAGCAGGGAATCCAGTCGGCGGAGTTCATGGCCGTCGACCCCGAATTCGTGCAGCGCGCGATCACCGGCCTGCAGTTCGAGGGCATGCGCGAGCGCGAGACGAATGCCTCGGCGCCCGTGGCCGACCGCCCCCTGCAGGTGTCGGACTTCATCCTTCGCGCGGTGCTCGTCGACCCCTTCCGTCTCGACGACGTGCGCACCGCCACCCGCGATCGCCTCAGCACGGTCGTGTCGTTCTCGGCCTGAGCACCGACAGGCGCCGCGCGCCCAGCGGCGGGCGAAGCGCCCTCCCATCGACTTTTCTCGCGCACGACTCCGCCGTGTAATGCGGGCGCAACACGCGCCCTCTATCAATTGATAGACGCATTACCTATCACTTGATAGCCTGCTCCGCACGTCACTCCCGAGGTGGCGGAGCATCGAGCATCGACGGAGATTCCCATGCACACCACCACTCGCATCGCCGCGGTCGCCGCGGTCGCCGGTATCGCCGCCCTCGGCCTGGCCGCGTGCTCCTCGAGCCCGGCGCCGGCAGCAGACACGGCATCCGCCATCACGACCGTCGCCCCCACCGCCCTGCGGTCGGCCGACAAGCTGTCGATCTGCACCACCAACCTCGGGTCGCCCCCGAACATCAGCACCGACGAGTCGGGCAACCTCGTCGGCAGCGAGATCGACCTGGCCAAGGCGGTCGCCGGTCGCCTCGGCCTGAAGCCCGATTTCGTCACGGTCGACTTCTCGGCGCTCATCCCGAGCCTGCAGGCGAAGCAGTGCGACGTCATCATGGCCTCGCTCTACATCAAGCCCGAGCGCAAAGAGGTCGTCGACTTCGTGCCCTACCTGACCTCCGCCACCGGCGTGGCGGTCAAGCAGGGATCGGATGCCGGCATCACCGGCCTCGACGACTCGCTCTGCGGCAAGAAGGTCATGGTGACCGTGGGGACCACCGCGCAGGATCTCGCCGAGAAACAGTCGACGACCTGCACCTCCGCGGGCGAGAAGGCCCTCGACATCAGCACGAACAACCAGGCGACCGTCGGGTTCCAGCAACTGGTCAGCGGCCAGCTCGACGCGTACCTCGACGCGGCCGAGCTGATCGGGTACTACCAGAAGCAGGGCACCGCGGGCATCGAGATGGTGGGCGAACCGACCGACGCGATCGACATCGGCGCGGCCACCCTCAAGGACAACACCGCACTGCACGACGCCGTCCAGAAGGCGTTCGACGACCTCGTCTCCACCGGCGACTACACGAAGATCCTCAGCACGTGGGGGCAGGAGTCCCTCGCCTACACCGGAAGCAACTGACGGTGAACTTCGACTGGGGCTTCTTCTGGAAGAACCTGCTCACCCCGGGCGCACCCTTTCTGCAGGGCCTCGCCCTGACGGTACTCATCTCGGTGCTCGCGATGGCCGGCGCGCTCGTCGTCGGTCTCGTGATCGCGATGATGCGGCGGTCGTCCTTCACCCCCCTGCGCGTGATCGCGAGCCTGTACATCTGGCTGATCCGCGGCACCCCTCTGCTCGTTCAGCTCGTGATCATCTACACGGGATTCGCCGCGGCGAACGTCTTCCGTTTCAGTGACGTCGACCTCGGCGGCATCCTGATCAAAGCCGCCATTCAGGCCGCGATCGTCGGACTGATCATGAACGAGAGCGCGTACATCTCCGAGATCATCCGCGCGGGGCTCGACTCGGTGCCGGTCGGCCAGACCGAAGCCGCCCAGGCCCTCGGCATGTCGGGGATGTCGGCGATGCGGTGGATCATCCTGCCGCAGTCGCTGCGACTCATGGTCCCCCCGCTCGGCAACTCGTTCAACGGGCTCATGAAGAGCACGTCGATCCTGAGCGTGATCGGGGTCTCCGAGATGTTCCTGGTGACCCAGAGCATCAGCGCGGCGACCTTCCGCACGTTCGAGATCTTCGCCGTCGTCGCGATCTACTACCTCGCCCTCACCACGATCTGGACGATCATCCAGAGCGCGATCGAGAAGAAGCTCAACGCCCGCGTCGGCATCGTGACCACGGCGACTCCGTGGCAGCGGCTGTTCGGAGGGCGTCGCTCGGCGCCCCTCACCCCCGTCACCACTCTCTCCGACTCGGGAGTCCTGAAATGACCGATCCCCTCGTCAGCGCGACAAAGGTCACCCGCGAACTCGGCGGGCGTCAGGTGCTCGACAACGTCTCGTTGGACGTGCAGCCGGGCGAGGTCGTCGTGCTCGTCGGTCCCTCGGGTGCCGGCAAGACGACGTTCCTGCGCACGATGAACGGCCTCGAGAGCATCGACGGCGGCGAACTCACGGTCGCGGGGCAGCCGATGGGCTACCGCATCGCGCCGAACGGTCGGCGCGTGCCCGCCACGAAGGCGGCCCTCCGCCAGCAGCGGCAGGAGATCGGGTTCGTTTTCCAGCACTTCAACCTTTTTCCGCACATGTCGGCGCTCGAGAACATCTGGCACGCGCCCGTGCGCGTCCGCGGCGTCGCGAAGGCGGAGGCCGTCGCCCAGGCGCAGGCGCTACTCGAGCGCGTCGGGCTGGGAGAGAAGGCCGACGCCCGCCCCAGCAAACTGTCGGGCGGTCAGCAGCAGCGCGTCGCCATCGCCCGGGCGCTCGCGATGAAGCCGCGGCTGATGCTGTTCGACGAGCCGACGAGCGCGCTCGACCCCGAGATGATCGGCGAGGTGCTCGACGTCATGCGCGAGCTCGCCGCCGACCACATGACCATGGTCGTGGTCACGCACGAGATGGGCTTCGCCCGCGAGGTGGCCGACCGCGTCGTGGTGATGGACGCCGGAGCGATCATCGAGGTCGCCGCACCCGGCCAGCTGTTCGCCGCGCCCGAGCACCCGCGCACGCAGGCGTTCCTCTCGAAGATCCTCTGACCCTCTCCCTCTTCTCCGCACGATTCACCGAGGAACCCTCATGTCTCGCACGCCCTTGACCGGCGCCATCGCCACCCCGCACGTCGACGCCACCCGCTCTGCGGAGCAGGCGTTCGCCCGCGGCGGCAACGCGATCGATGCCGCCCTCGCGGCCGCTGCCACCCTCAGCGTGGTCTACCCGCACAACGTCAGCATCGGCGGCGACCTCATCGCTCTCGTGCGCGACCCCTCGGGGCGCACGCGCTGCGTGAATGCCTCGGGCCCCGCGGCATCCGCCGTCGATCGTGACGCGATGCGCGAAGCGCACGGCGAGGTACTGCCGTACCGGGGCATCGATACGGTGACGGTGCCGGGCGCGGTCCGCGGGTGGGACGTGCTGCGGCGCATGGGCGGTCGGCTCGAATGGGGGGAGATCTTCACGGATGCCGTGGCCGCCGCCCGCGACGGAGTTCCGGTCTCGCGCTCGCTCGCCGCCGCCTTCCGCGAAGAAGAGGCCGCGATCGGGTTCGACGCGGGCTTCCGTGACACCTTCCTCGCGCGGTGTCTGCCCGTGCAGGGCGATGACCTCGTGCAGCCCGTGCTCGCCCGCACGCTCGAGGCGATCCGCGACGGAGGCGCCGCAGCGCTCTACGACGGCGAGCTCACCGCCGGTTTCGTCGACGGCCTCGCGCGCCTGGGCTCGCGCATCGGCGCGGCCGACCTGCTGCTGTTCCACCCCGAGGTCGTCGAACCCCTGACCACCTCGTTCGGGTCGTACCGCGTGCTGACGAGCCCGCCCAACACGCACGGCTTCGTGCTGCTGCGGGTGCTCGGCGAGCTGGAGCGCCAGGGCATCGCCGACCCGCTGGGCACGGACTTCGGCCGCATGATGGAACGCTTCTTCGCCGCGAACCTCGTGCGTGACGAGCTGCTCGCCGACCCGCGGGTCACCTCGGGAGACGTCACCGAGTTGCTTACCGGCGACGCGATCGCCCACGGCGACGAGCCCGTGCTGCCGGGCTTCCGCCGCCCCCGCGGGGACACGGTGGGCATCGCGGTGTCGGACTCGTCGGGGTGGTCGGTCTCGCTCATCCAGAGCGTCTATCACGCGTTCGGAGCCGCCGTCGTGGAGCCCTCCACCGGCATCCTGCTGCACAACCGCGGCACGGGCTTCTCGCTCGACCCCGCCTCGCCCAACGCCCTCGCCCCCGGAAAGCGCCCCCTGCACACGCTCATGCCCGTGATGGTCGACGACGCGCAGGGCCTGCGCTTCGTCTCGGCCACGATGGGCGGCCAGGGCCAGCCGCAGATCCACGCGCAGACCCTGCTGCGGGCGATGGCCGGTGCCACCGCGCGAGAGGCGGTGTCGGCTCCGCGCGCCATCGTGGGCCCGCAGCGCGACGGCGACAGTCCCTCCGACATCTACGTCGAGGGCAACCTCGCCGCGCCCGCCCGCGCCTCGCTCGACGAGACGCGCCTGCACATCATCGAGACTCCGGATGCCGACGAGCTCGTCGGCCACGCGAACCTCGTCATCGTGGGATCCGACGGCGGCCTGGACGCGGGGAGCGACCCGCGCTCGGACGGTGCGGCGAGCGTGCGGGGGTACGGGGGCTGAGGGGGGCGCGCCCGGGTTTCGCGTCAGTCCTCGGTCGAGGGATCGAGCTGCCGACCGCGCGGAATCGTCAGTCCGACCGCGAGTCCGCCGACGACCAGTCCGATCGCGAGCAAGCCGATCACCGCGAGCAGCACGAAGTTCGGCGCGGCGGCTTGTTCCGCGATGGTCAGGGATGGGCCGACCTCGTCGATCCAGATTCCCCACTGCGTGCCGTGGATGAAGAGCAGAACGATGATGGTCAGCCCGGTTGCCGCGGTGATGAGTCCCCAGATCATTCCTCGCATCCGAGCAGTCTCGCAGGACGAGGCGGAGGGAGCGGTGGGCGGCTAGTGATGACCGGGGTCGTTCTCGTCGGGCGCCTCTCGCCGTAACCGACGGGTGCCCACGGCGATGAGCGCGCCGCCGATGACGATCGACGCCAGAGGCTCCTTCCGTGGGGGGGCTGTTACTTGTTTTCGATCCGCACCAGGGGGGCTTCGGTGCGGGTGGCGGCGTTGGCGGCTGCGGTCCACAGCTCGGGGTCGTGGTCGAGGACGGAGTGGATGTAGGCGGCGGCGAGTCGTTGGACGACGGACACGCGCTCGGTGCTGGGGTCGGTGGTCTCGCTGACGTCGTATCCCGAGACGCCGCCGAAGGAGTGCTTGCCGCCGATGAAGGTGACGAGGCTCTTGGGGCCGGGGGCGAGGATGTACGAGTCCGCTCGCCAGTCGGGGCGGCTCGAGAACATCGGGTTGACGTCATCGTCTCCCACCATGACGAGGGTGGGGGTGGTCATGTCAGAGAAGTCGACCGTTGCCGCCCATGCGAAGCGCTGCTTGCCCGCGTCGGACAGGTCGGCGCCGCCGCCCGCGGCGGCGAGCACGACGCCCACTTTCACGCGGTCGTCCTTCTCGTTGACCAGCTCGTTGTCGGCGGCGGGGTCGTGAGCGGTCTGGCCGAGGAGCATGTCGACCGTCTGTCCACCAGCGGAGTGTCCGAGGGCGGCGATGCGGTTGGGGTCGATGCGTCCGGTGAGGCCCGGGACGGCGGCAGCGATCTCGTCCAGGTGGTCGAGGATGAAGCGGAGGTCCCGGGCACGGGTGCGCCAGAAGAGGGGGCCTTCGGGGCCGGTGGGGTCGAGGCCCAGCGTCTTGGAGTTCAGGTGCGTGGGCTGGATGACGACGAAACCGTGGGAGGCGAAGAAGTCCACCAGCGGGTTATAGCCGTGCATCGATGCGACGTAGTTCAGGTTTCCGTGTCCGTGGGACAGCAGCAGCACGGGCAGGCTGTCATCGGTGTGACCGAGCTGCTGGTGACGCTCGGCAACTCCATCGTGAACATCGCCCTCCCCGCGGCGCAGAGTGATCTCGACCTCGCCGCGGGAGAGCGCACATGGAGTGTCCCGTCTTACGCCCTCTCTGCTTTTGCCGCTCAGCGTCGTGCGGCACGCCACTCCGAGAATCGCCCCGAAAGCGGCCACTCGGCGGCAGCTCACGTCAACCCGCCGCTGCACACATGTGCATCCCGTGGAATAGGTCGTCGCCGCGCTCCGTTACGGTCGCGTGGCCCTTTGACCCCCATGAAAGGACTCCCGTGAGCCTCTTCACCCCCACCACCGTCGGAAACATCGGCGTTCGCAACCGCGTCTCGCTCGCCCCCATGACCCGCCTGCGCGCGAGCGCCGACGGCGTTCCCGGACCGATCGTCGCGAAGTACTACGAGCAGCGCGCCGGCATCGGCCTCCTCGTCACCGAGGGCGTGTTCCCGAGCGCCGAGTCGAAGGCGTACCCCGGCCAGCCCGGAATCGTCACCGACGAGCAGGCCGCGGGCTGGGCGAAGGTCGCGGATGCCGTGCACGCCGAAGGCGGAGTGGTGTTCATGCAGCTCATGAACGGCGGACGCGTCACCCACACCGGCATCACCGGCACCGACCGCATCGTCGCCCCCTCGGCGATCGCGATCGAGGGCGACACCCGCCTCGCCGACGGTTCGAAGGTCGCGTTCCCCGTTCCGCACGCCCTCGAGACAGAGGAGCTCGCGACCGTCCGCGACGAGTTCGTGAAGGCCGCCCGTCGCGCCGTGGATGCCGGCATCGACGGCGTCGAGCTGCACTCGGCGAACGGATACCTCCTCCACGAGTTCCTCTCCCCCGCCTCCAACCAGCGCACAGACGGCTACGGCGGATCGCCCGAGGCCCGCGCCCGCTTCGTCATCGAGGTCGCACAGGCCGTCGTCGCCGAGGTCGGCGCCGACCGCGTCGGCATCCGCATCTCCCCCGCCCACAACATCCAGGACGTCTGGGAGAAGGACGACGCCGAAACCCGCGCCACCTACGAGGCCCTCACCGCCGGCCTCGCCCCGCTGGGCCTGGCGTACCTGAGCGTGCTGCACGCCGACCCCGCCAGCGACCTCATCCAGGACCTGCGCCGCGCCTTCGGCGGAACCTTCATCGTCAACTCCGGCTTCTCCAAGATGACCACGCGCGAAGAGGCCATCACCGTCGTCGACGAGGGCATCGCCGACCTGATCGCCGTCGGCCGCCCCGCCATCGCCAACCCCGACCTCGTCACCCGCTGGGAGCAGAACGCCGACGAGAACGAGGTCGACCAGGCCTCGGTCTACGGCCCCGACGAGCGCGGATACACGGACTACCCGTTCCTCCAGGACTGAGATTCCGGATGCCAGGGCCTCGTGCGACTCGTTCGCGCGGGGCCCTGTCTATGCGATGGGCCGGTAGCGCCGTACGACGGCGGCAGAGCGGGACGCGCGCTGCTCAATCAGCTCCAGCTTCAGGTCGACGCCGTCGAGCAACCACGGCCCGCGCCCCGCGATCACGGGATGTACGACGAACGTGTACTCGTCGATGAGCCCCACCGCGGCGAGCGCAGCCGGGAGCCGCACCCCAACGAGCGAGATCCCCCTCCGGCTGCTTCTCAGCCGTCGGACGACGTCGCCCTAGATCAGTTCGGCGTTCCAGTCGACAACGTCGAGGGTTCCGGATGCCACGACCCTCCGCATCGGATCCATCACCTCGGAGAACGCGACCTCACTGTCGTCCGTCCATTCGGGCCACTCCCCAGTCGGGTCGGCGCCACGCACTTCCATCAGCTCGTAAATGACACGGCTGTCCCGGAGGGCGTCGGACCGGCGAGGCTAGTCAGTCCAGAACGCCATGGATTTCGTGTTCGGCGGGAGGCCGGCTTTGTGGTGGAAACAGCCGTCCAGGGTGGTGTTCGTCGCGTAGCGGGGGGGGGTGGGGCATGGCACAGCTTCCTCGCATGCGTGAGACCGAGGAAGCGCGTTGCTTCGTCATCCGCAAGTAGGCACAAATGCTGCAGCCGCCGACACACGCGCAGTTACTCGGTCGAGCTTCGACGCCACATCAAGCTGGGCTGGTGGCGTTAGTTGGTAAATCACACAGTGGAGAACCCGGGTCGAGCGCCCCGCTAACGACGCCCGCCTTGGGGCCAGAGACCCACGGACTGACGGAACTCCGTCGCATCGCCGGTCTCGTTAAACTCCAGAATGTTTCCGACCTTGTCGCGAAGCACGTCTCGCACTTCGGTCGGCGTCGCGAAGAAGAATTCCTTCCTGGCGTTCGCACGGTTCAGAGCGCGGTCCGCGAAGTGACGGTGAAGATCGGATTCCAGAGTCACCGCATCCTCGGAGAAGAAGAGCGCGTGGGTGTCGAAACGGAAGGGCACTGACGCGCCACCGAGCTCCGCGATACGGTCCCGTGGCTCCAATCGTCGCGTCAGCCCGATTTTGACCACGTTCTCGCCGAACGCGCCCTGGTTCGAAATGACGTAGACGTAACCTGCGCGGATATTCGCTGCGCGGAAGTCGTTCTGCGCGATCGCGCCATCGACGGCCGCGAGCCGGGCCAAGAGGGTCTCGTCGCTCTGTCCCTGTTGCTCGAGCGTATGCAGCGTATTCAGGAGGTGCTGGCGCTCCTTGTCGAGACGGGCGCGCTCTTCCGCGAGCTCCCTCTCGACCTTCTTCTCCTCGCGAAGGCGCGCTCGCTCTTCTCGCTCGGCCTCGCGTTCCTCCTGCTTCTTCATCAGCCAGTCGGCAGTGAGCTCGATTTCTTCGATACGCAGTTCGTGGAATTCGTCACTGATTCGCATTTCCATCAGTGCGCCGAGCTTGGCGATGGCGGTCCGCGACGCTTCCAGCCGGCGCTTGGCAGTGACGACGTTTCCAACTCGCAGCGCTCGTATCGAGCTGTCCGCCTCCGCGTTGTACGCCCTCAGCATCAGCTTGGCGAGGTCGTCGGTCATACGGCGGCCCTGTGCGAGTGAATTGTTGAACGTGAAGAGCTCGGACTTCACGATTGCTCTTCCGCCCTTGACGGTCTCGGCCACGCGCGATTCGATGCCGGCCAGCGCATCTTGATATGCGGCGGCGGACTCAAGGGGGTGGTGATACCTGTAGATGCCCACGTCCTGCAGAACGCGAGCGTCGCTCAGCTCGACGTATTCGCCAGCCGCGGCTTCGCGAAGTCGCTCCCGCAGCGATGCGTTCTCTGCTTCGAGGAAGGCGAGCCGCCCGTCCTGAACTGACGGTGTCGGCTCCGTCGGCGGAGACATCGACGCCGCAGGCTCGCTGGCTGAAGTCTGCTCGGTTGAGCCCGACAACCAGAGTTGCCAGCCTTCCGGAGGGTCTGGCCAGGAGGGATCTGGCTTCCACCCGGCGGGCGGGGTCCACCCTGCAGGGGGCTTGGGCCATCCTGGCGGCGGGTTGAACTGCATTGCCGAGTCCGTCATCGTGCGCGCCGCACCCCGCCAGCCACGGCAGGTAACAACCCATGAGGGTTCTTTGAAACAGATGCCCCCAGGTGGTCGAGGGTGGCCGCAGGAACGACGGCCGCAAGATCCAGCGCCTCAAACTCTTCGCGTCGGGCCGCCACTGCAACAAACGGCACGTACGTCGGCTGGCCGGTGGCCGGGCTGATTGTCTCTGTTCCGAGTTCCAAAGAGATGCTCGAGATGAGCCCGCGTCGATCGGCCTCGAAGACCTCATGCAGTGATCGAAGCGCGACGCTGTGGACTACACGGGCGTAGCGGTCCTTCGTGTCCTTTTGCGTCGCTGCCACGGGAGTAATCTCGTCCGAGGCCTTGGTGTACCGATACGCCTTTATCGCGGGCACCGCCTCCGGACCCGGAATGAGCACCCGCAGGCTCAGTTCGGACGTCGTCGGCTCGAACGACGCCTCATGGGAAACCGGGAACCACTCGGGGTAGACGGAGTTGGCCAGAACGATACCTACGTACTCCTGAACAGCGTCGACGGTGCCGTACGCCAATCCAGCGATGAGCTGGTCGAGGGATGCGTTCTGTTCTTTGACAAGTCGCTCGCGCTCAGCTGACTCCGCGTCATAGCTCGCAACGGCATCCGCCAGGGCGGCCTGACGAGCGCGCTCGGCGGCGGCGTGGGCCGCCTGTTGAGCCGCCCGACGGGCCGGCAACTCATCGGTTGCGGCTTTCCACTGCCAGTAGTCACTCGCGTACTGCTGCTCGACCGCAGCCAGAGCCTCCGCAGCCTTCTGCTTGCGGCCAAACATCCCCGTAACGGGCTCAGGCTCACGCTTGACCGGCAGGGGCGGGTCTGGGATAGGAGCGGGCGGGGGAATCGGGAACCGGAGGTCGGTACGCGTGAATGGCGGGTGCTCCGCGGAGGTCCGAAGCGACTCAAGATCGACGAAGTCGTCGGTCTCGAGCGTGGCTGAGAGAAGCTGGTCGAGCACCAGGAAACGCTCATTAAGTTCGGCGGTCAGCTCGTCCGCTTCTGCCTGGCGTGCCTCGACGTGAGCTTGGGCCGCCTCTCGCTCGAGACGCTTGCGGTCCTGCTCGGATGCGCGTGCAGCCGCGAGAGAGGCTCGCTCAGCCGCTTTGCGCGCTGCCTCAACCTGCTTCGAGTGCTGCCGCGCTGCGACCTGTGCCCGTTGGTCAGCAAGCCTCGCTTGATGCTGCAGCTCCGCAAAAAATCCACGACGACGTGCCATTCGGGCCCCCCTATAGACGAACCTCTTCAGTCTACGGCTGGAGACTTGTCCGGCTCAGGCCCACCAGTGTTCCGGGATGTTCCTCGCCACTAAACGCCGGTAGCCGCCGCAGATTCCCCCTCCCAAGACGACTGCGACGACGCCACACCCCGTCCAAACGCCTGCCCCTGCAAAATGGCGCCCAGGTCGACGCCCGTCGCCGACTTCACGCTGTCGAACGTCGCCGCCAGACCCGCCGCCTGCTCGCGCGCGATGTGCGTTCCCGCGGAGTCGCCGCCCACGAGGGTGACGTTGCCGACGTTCTGGTAGCCCTTGGCGAACTCGGCCATGAGGGCGGGCAGCTGCCCGATGAGCTCGCGACCGAGGATGGCCTCCTGGTTCTCGCGCAGTGCTTCGGCCTCGGCCTGGATCGCCGCGGCGCTCGCCTCACCCTTCGCGCGGATGGCCTCCGCTTCGGCGAGGGCCTGAGCGCGAAGGGCCTCCGCCTCGGCGCTCGACTTCGCGCGCAGCGCCTCCGCTTCGGCCTCGGCGCGTGCCCGCACGGCGGCAGCTTCGGCAGCGGCGGAGGCCTGTCGAGCCTCGGCCTGTCGCTGCACCGCGTAAGCCTCGGCATCCGATTCCTGCTGCGCCACCTGACGGTCGGTCTCGGCCTTTTTCTGGCGCGCCTACGACTCGGCGTCGGCTTAGGTCTGCTTGCGGTACTTCTCGGCATCCGCGACGCGCTTCACGTCGGCGTCGAGCTCGGCCTGACGGTTCTCGGCGCGCTGCACGAGAACGGCCTGTTCGCGCTCCGCGCGAGCGAGGTTCTCGGCCTGCTCCGCCTCGGCATTGGCGCGACCGACCTCGGACTTCGATGCCGCGGTGTTCTTGTCGAATGCGGTCTGTTCGATGAGGTTCGCTTCCTCGGTGGCGAGCTGGCGCGCCTTGACCTCGCGAGCCGCCTCGATGCGGGCGACCTCGGCCTCGCGCTCGACGCGCTCGACCTCATGCGCGCCGAGAGCCTCGATGTAGCCGTTGCGGTCGGTGACGCCCTGGATCGCGAAGGAGTCGAGAACGAGCCCCTGCGAGAGCAGATCACCCTTGATGCCCTCGGCGATCTCGTCGCCGAGCTTCTGGCGGTCCTGCATGACCTCTTCGACGTTCAGCTTCGCCACGACTCCGCGCAGGTCGCCCTCGAGCTGCTCGGTGGTGAAGACGTCGATCGCCTGATCCTGCGAGGCGAAGCGCTCCGCGGCGGCGCGCACCTGGTCGGGCAGCGACCCGATCTTCACCAGCGCGACACCCGCCAAGTGGATGGTCACGCCGTTCTTCGTCTGTGCGACGGGCTACATCTTGATCTGGCGCGACCGCAGCGAAATTCGGTCCGAGCGCTGCGTCAGCTTGTTGACGAACGCGCCACCGCCGGTGATGACGGTCATGTTGGACGTCAGCCCGTCGGAACCGCGCTGCTTCTTACCGACGATGACGATCGCCTCGTCGGCCTGCGGCACCTGATACCAGGCCCGGAAGATGAAGAAGCCGATCAGCAGGAGCAGCAGCACCGCCGCGACGGCGACGACGATGCCGATGATCAGGAAGATGTCATTGTTCACGAGAACGCCCCCGGCCCCGCACTCTGCGCTTTGAGTGATCACGCTATCGGGTCGAGTCGTCGGCGCGTTCGTCAGGTGCCGGCGGGACGAGGAAACGGCCCCGCCCCTCCGGCATCCGTCAGTCCCCCACCGGGTTCGCCGCGGCGAACACGTTCCGCGGGTCCCACTCGGCCTTCAGCGCACGAAGGCGGTCGATCGACGCCCCGAAGCCCGGCACACGGTCCGCACCCCCGTCGAGGAAGGTCAGCGCCAGGGAGTCACCGGTCCACGGCGCGAGAGCGTCGACGAAGGCGCCGACCGTGGCGGCGGCTGCCGGAACCGCCTCCGGCACGCGCGGCACTGCGATCCCGTGCAAAAGGTAGTCACCTTCGATCGCCGACACCGCCCCCGCATCGCGCGCCGGGCGCGCTGCCGCACCGCCGAGGTGGCGCAGCTCGGCGACGAAGAGTCCCGGATCCTCGGATGCCGCCACGAACGAGGCGACCGCCTCTTCGGGCAGCGACGAGAGCATGCGATGGCGGGTCACCGCGGGGGTCGGCTGCGGGGGATCCATGTGCACCTGCACGAGGGCGGATGCCGGGATCCGGCCGAACGAGTCGATCTCGGGCGCGAGGTCGCGCAGCGGAGCCAGCAGCTCGGCGGCGCGGGCGTCCGACTCGAGGATCGCTCCGTCGATGATGACGACCGAGCGGCCCGACAGGAACGGCGGCAGCTCAGGAAGCGGCGGGAAGTGCATCACCCGCAAGGTCGAGGTGACCGATTCGGGGAGGGATGCCGTCCACTCCGCCCACGCGCGACTGACCGCCGGCGCGAACGAGGCGTCCCAGAGCAGCATCCCCGCGAACACATCGGCGTGGGGCAGCAGGTCGATCTCGAGGGAGACGACGATGCCGAACGATCCTCCGCCGCCCCGGACGGCCCAGAACAGGTCGGGGTTCTCGTGGGCGCTCGCGCGCACCAGCGAACCATCGGCGGTGACGATCTGCACGGCCCGCACGGCGTTGACGCCGAGCCCGTAGGCGCGGGCGTAGAACGAGACGCCGCCACTCAGTGAGTATCCGGCGACGGAGACGTCGGCTGCGCTCCCGTGCAGGGCGGTGAGGCCGTGGGGGGCGGCGGCTGCGAGGACGTCGTTCCAGTGCGACCCACCGAGCACGATGGCCGTCCGAGTGTCGGGGTGCACGGTCACCCCGCGCAGAGCAGAGAGGCGCACGAGCACGGTGTCGTCGAGGCCGCTCCCGGCGAGCCCGGCGGCCGCGTGGCCGGTGGATTGCGGAGCCACCCGCAGCCCGGCGGCGGTCGCCGCGCGGACGACCTCGACCACCTCTTCGGCGGACTCGGGGGTCACGACGGCAAAGGGGCGTTGGTCGACGGCGACATTCCACGGCATGCGGACGACGTCGTACTCGGGGTCGCCGGCGAAGACGACGCGGGAGCCGAGCGCATCGCGCAGCGTGGCGGCGCGCTCGTCGACAGGGGTTTCGGAGCCAGAGGACATGGGAAGACCGTTCTTTCGGGTGTGTGAAGGTACGACTCTGCTCATTCTGGCAAGCGACGATGATCCCAGGTCAGGGGTGAAATTTGGCCCCAGAAAGGTGAGGTGGCGGTGTCCCGCCGCAGCGAGCACGCAGATGAGCGTGCGAGCAGATTCGGATTACATCCGGTTCATCCGATAGATGCATCGCGGTGAGACGGAACCAGGGGATCGACCGACTTCGGTTGATGGGCGTACTCATGCTGCACCCTCTTCCGGTGTGATGGTCAGCAGGGTTCCCGGGGTCGCGGAGCCGCAGACTCCGAGAGAGCTCAGCGCGATGCGGGTGCGCGTCCGCGGAAAACGCGCGTCGTGCCGGTCGACGACTGCCGAAGCGGCTCGGTCTTCGGACGCTCCGAAATCGTTATGTGAACCCTCACATTTTTTGTTGGCGCAGCCCTGCGCTGTGGGTGATACTGATGCCGCAAGCTGAATGACTCGCGGAGAACGCGGCATCGTCTGGTCGTCGAGGAAGACGTCCGGTCCGTGTCTCGCTCGCCGGTCAGCGGTGCCGGCGCCGATCAGCCGGTGGCACCGTTGCTTCTCTCACGGTTGCTGGCCTGCGCCCCTTACACCCATGACGACGATGTTTCGGCACCCGCCTCAGCGGGCGGAGGACAGAAGGGTCCGGCACGAGCGTGCCGCCTCGTCGTCGTCTCTGACCGAGAGTTGACATGAGAAGCACACTCCGACGTCTCCTAGCGAGCGCCCTCGCCTTCGTCATCGCCCTGACGGGGCTCACGCTGGCGGGGACGCAATCTGCGTCCGCCGCGGATCCGTATTCCGCGTACCTCCTCGTCCATTTCACGGGCGAATCTTCGCAGGGAGAGCAGATCTATCTCTCCGCGAGCACCGACGGGAAATACTGGAACGACCTCAACGACGGTCAACCCGCACTGCTGTCGACCGTTGGGACGAAAGGCGTACGTGACCCCTCGATCGTGCGCTCTCCCGACGGCAGCAAATTCTGGATCGTCGCAACGGATCTCCGCATTGCAAGCGGCGGCGGGTGGGGAAATGCCGTCAACAACGCCAGCCGCAACATTGTGGTCTGGGAGTCTTCCGACCTTGTGAACTGGTCGGCACCCTGGCTGCTGAACGTTGCCGGCGCAATCCCCGACGGCCGCAACGCCTGGGCGCCCGAGGCCATCTGGAACCCCACCACCAATTCCTACTTCCTCTACTGGGCCACCAACTCCGACCGCAACGGCGTCGTGACCCACCGCATCTGGGGCGCGAACACGACCGATTTCCGCTCCATCTCGACCCCACAGCTCTACATCGAACGCGGCAGCCAGAGCATCATCGACACACAGATCGTCGAGCGCGACAACTCCACCGGAGGCTTCAAGTACTACCGTGCCTCCGGGGATGGACAGATCACCATCGAGGGCAGCAACTCCATCCTCGGGTCGTGGACCTACGTGGGCGATCTGCGCGGGCAGGGACTGACGGGGTCCGACGTGGAGGGGCCCATTCTCTTCCGTTACAACGGCACGACGCAGACGTTCGGCATGTTCGTTGATCAGTACGCCACGGGTCGCGGCTATCTCCCCCTTGTCAGTACCGACATCACGGCGGCGGCCAACTGGAAGATTCGCCCACAGGGCACGTACAGCATGGGAGCGACCACGAAGCGTCACGGGTCCGTCCTGCAGATCACGTCCGCTGAACTTGCGCGTCTGTCAGCGAAGTGGCCGTCTGCGGCGAAGCGCATTCAGTCGTACAACTTCGAGGACCGGTTCGTGCGGCACTCGAACTTCACCGCCCGCATCGACCAAGGCGTCGCACCCTACGCAGACTCGCAGTGGGTCCTGCGATCGGGTCTCGCCGACGGATCGAGCGGCACCGTGTCGTTCGAATCGGTCAACTACCCCGGGTACTTCCTGCGCCACTACGGATTCGAGGTGCGGCTGGAGAAGAACGATGGCAGCTCGGCGTTTGCATCCGACGCAACCTTCCGCCGTGTCGCGGGCCTGAAGGACTCGACGGCCACCTCATTCCAGTCCTTCAACTTCCCCGACCGATACCTCCGCCACTCCGCATTCGCGTTGCGTATCGACCCCATCACGACGGACACCGACCGCCAAGACGCCACGTTCCGCGTGGGCTGAACGAACACGAGGTCGGCGCGGTCAGGACCGAAGGTCTGGTCCTGACCGCGCCGGCCGACCCATAGCCCGTGTGCGTGGAACCTCCTGTGAATACCGTCGATAGATGTCCGGTTCCGGCCTTGGGGCGGGAGTCGAGAAACCGACGCCAACCGCACGCATAATCTGCCGGGGGCGGCGGCGATGATTTCTCGGCCGATTGCCGCGCTAGCGCGTTACTCGAGCGTCCAGCGGGCGAGGTGGTGTCCGTCACCGAGATGTGTGCGCGCGAGTGCCGACACCGCTTCAGCTGCCTGCTCCATCCGGGAAAGTGGGAGCAGGTCAAGAGAAGGGGCGTCACTGATCTCGAGACGCCCGGCCCAGTCGCACCCCTCGAGGAGTCCCTGACCCGAATCTCCCCACAGTTGCACCAGCGGTGCGTGCGTGGGAACCCCTTCGATTCGCACCGATGCGAGGTCACCAGCGAGCGAGATGCCCTCAAGGCTGGGAGAAACCCGCACTGTGAGCGGTGCGTGGATCCCGTCGACGACAACGCTGCGTACGCTCGCGTCGCCGAGGTCGAGGACGCCGATCGTGGGGTCATGCAAGATCAAACGATCGACATCTACAAGCTGGTCTGCGACAGGGCTTGCTCCATGGCATTCGAAGCTCTTCCACATCTCTGCGAAGCTATCCAACGCTCAGAAGCCTGACCCAATGTTCAGGAACGCAAGTGCCACCACCGAAGGTCTTCCTACCATTCACCTGTCCCGTCGGAACCATGGAAGCGGGAGAGGATGACGGTATCGGCGACGAACTCAGAGGGTGCGGTACGGGGGAGGGCCCGCAGAAACGCCTCGACCTCCCAGCGCAAGCGCGGCAGTTCCTCGAGGTTGTGCGAGGCGACGGAGAGATGAGCGCGTGAGCCGTCCGCGTCGGAGGGTTTCGTCTGGAGCCCTTCACCGTGGCCACGCAACGTGGTGCGGTGAGAGCGGCAGCGAACCCAGGCATCCGAGGAATGATGAGGCGCGCACGGATCCGTTCCGCGTCACTTCCGGTAGTGATAAGCGCCGAGGAAGGTGAGCGGGGACGTCTCGGATCGGGGAAGTTGCCGGGCGTCGATGTCGTACAGCAGGTAGGCACTGTTCACCTCGGAAGACCATTGCGCGAGGTCAGCGTCGGCCTGAGGAGCGAACGAATCACCGTAGCTGTGGTCGGCGAACGAGTACGGTTCCCGCCACCAGGCGGCCTCCGCGAAGTCTTCGTCGACCCAATCAAGCCCGTGATTACGCGTGAACGGACTCCACCCCCCGTCCGACGGATAGCGGAAGTCGACGTAGTCGTAGAGAGCGTCCTCTTCGCCGAATCGACCCACCCAGATCGAGACCGTGCCCGCCGCGACAAGCACGTCCATCGAGGAACGCTCCCCAGCCGCCGGCTCGTTCGGTGATGCGGGCATCGGGACCATCAGATCGCCTCCTCATCTCGGACCAAAAAAGGGGAAGTCCGGGGCGACCGGCCTGAACTCACCGTCCTCCCACGAAAAGCTGCCGGCGTGCGCCACCACCAACGACGACGGGATGAATATGTCGTATCCCGCGCGGTCCGGGAAGCCGCAGAGAACTCAGCTCGCCGCCACCTGCCCTCTATGAAGGGCATACACCCGAAGCCGTATCCGCACCTCTCCACGGGCACGGCGAACACATCACCGACACGTAGCGATCCTTGGCTGGTTTTCGGCATCAGAGAAGACCGTCTTTCACCTGCTCCAGCACCCCAGACCACCAAGTGCCGTCCCGCAGCGCGTCACGATCCGCAGCCATCCAGCGCGTTTTGAGGGCCGTGTACCGAGCCTTGTGAGACAGGGTCGGCGCGGGCCGAGCAGCGGGCTTCAACGCGCCAGCTCGCATCTGCGCCAAACGCGCCGACATCTCAGCGGCAGACCGCACCACCGCAGGGGTGGCCGCCGGGCCCGCGCTCACGTATTCGTCATAGGCCGCCAGGAACTCGTCGAGACGCCGACGATCGCGGTTGAGTGGGCTCACTTCACCCGACGCCGCATCGACCACGACCACGGCCCCGTCTTCACGTTCGACGACCTCGAACTCTCCGCCGTGGATATGTCCGATCAGGTGCCCGCCCGCCCGCTCGGACCTGAAGGTCCCCTCCAGATCCGGATCGATGAGACGGAAGCCAAGGCAACGTTCGATCATGGTTCGGGCGGTCTTTCTGCATGAGATCGCGGTGGGCGAAGCGTGAATTCGGCCAGGACGCGGGCATCCCGGCTCGTCGAAAGCATAGGGAACGTTCCCTAAGCCGGTCAATTCTTCAGGTGCGTTGGACGCGAGCCGCAATCGGTCCACAAGATCCGCCGGATTCGGAAGCAGGAGCGTCACAGCGGTCGTCGCGGCGACCTTCAGCGCTTTCGCCTCCAGAGAAAACCCCAGTGCCACCGGGTCGAGCTGCTGATCGAGGGGAGCATCGGTAATGGTCACGTGTACTCGGAATTGGACACAGTGAGCCGGAACCTGCGATGAGCTACATCCCCGGCGCCATATCCGTGAACCGCGAATAGTGCCCCTGGAACGCCACCGTGATCGTGTCGGTCGGGCCGTTACGGTGCTTCGCCACGATCAAGTCGGCCTCGCCGGCGCGCGGGGAGTCCTTCTCGTACGCGGCCTCGCGGTGCAGCAGCACCACCATGTCGGCATCCTGCTCGATCGAGCCCGACTCACGCAGGTCCGAAAGGGCGGGCTTCTTGTCGGCGCGCTGCTCGGCGCCACGGTTCAGCTGCGACAGGGCGATGACCGGAACCTGCAGCTCCTTCGCCATCAGCTTCAGCGCGCGCGAGAACTCGCTGACCTCCTGCTGGCGGGACTCGACGCGCTTACCGCTGGTGAGCAGCTGCAGGTAGTCGATGACGACCATCTTCAGACCCTCGCGCTGCTTGAGGCGACGGCACTTCGCGCGGATCTCGACCAGCGTCATGTTCGGGCTGTCGTCGATGTAGAGGGGCGCGTCGTTGATGCGACCGCGGGTGGAGGCCACCGTGGTCCAGTCGCGCGAGTCGAGCGTTCCCTTGCGCATGCTCTGCAGGGGGATCTGGCCCTCGGCGCTGAGCAGACGCATGGCGATCTCGCTGCGACCCATTTCGAGCGAGAAGAAGATGCAGGGGGCGTTCGACTTGATCGCGGCGGCGCGGGCGAAGTCGAGCGCGAGCGTCGACTTACCCATGGCGGGGCGCGCGGCGAGCACGATCATCTGGCCGGGGTGCAGACCGTTGGTGAGCTGGTCGAGACCGGCGAAGCCGGTGGGGATGCCGGTCATCGAGCCGTCGCGGCCACGAGCGGCCTCGATCTCTTCGACCGCGGCATCCACCGCCGTCGTCAGAGGGATGTAGTCCTCGGCACTGTCATCGCCCGAGACGTTGTAGATCTCGGCCTGGGCGCTGTTGACCAACTCGACCGGGTCGCCCTCGCCCGCGTAGCCCATCTGCACGATGCGCGTGCCGGCCTCGACCAGGCGGCGCAGCATCGCGCGCTCGGCGACGATCGAGGCGTAGTAGCCGGCGTTGGCGGCGGTCGGCACGATCGAGGTGAGCGTGTGGAGGTAGTCCGCTCCCCCGGCGCGCTGCAGCTCGCCCGTCTTGATGAGCTCGTCGGTGACGGCGACGACATCGGTGGGCTCGCCGTGCGAGTAGAGGGTGAGGATGGCCTCGAAGATCAGCTCGTGCTTGGGCACGTAGAAGTCGGGGCCGCGGAGCGACTCGATGACATCGGCCACAGCGTCCTTCGACAGCAGCATGCCGCCCAGAGCGCTCTGCTCGGCGAGCATGTCGTGCGGGGGCGTGCGCTCGGGGCGCGGCGCTTTTCCGAGACGTTCTTCGGCGATATCGGCGATCGACACGGGCTCTCCTTCAGTTCGGGCGCCCCCGGCCGGGCCTCGCGCGCGCGTGAAGCGTTCGCGGAAACGGGGCTCGGGGCGGCCTCGGCAGCATGAAATCACCGACGTCCGACATCGACGCGCGCGGCACAGTGATCCAGCTGCCCGAGGGGCTGCACCCACGCTAGATACCGCTTCCTCCACACGCAAATAACCCTGTGGATAACTCTGTGGAGAGACTGCGGGAAACGCCGCCAGGTCTGTGCACAAGTGCTGTGGAAAACTCAGTGGATGGATGCGAATATCGGGCGTTTATACGATCCTGATCTGGGCTTTATTTGTCCACAGTTTTCCTGGGGAAATCCCGTGTGAAGTGGACGTTGAAGGTTCCTGCTAGGAGCATTCACATGTGTACAACTCGGGGGATAACTCCCGGATCGCTTACCGACCCGAAGCCCTCCGTGTCAAATTTTTCTTCACCCGGCGGCGTGTCGCCTGTCACCAGGCGGTTCCCAGACAACTACTTAGATTTCACCCGACCTCTTCCCCACGCCGGGAACCAGGCGTAACGTCGCCGCCCAAACGTTGCAGAGATTCACCTTTTGGGGGGCGAATCATGGGGAACATGTCCGGTCGGGGGGCACCGCGCGCACTGCGGTTGCTCCTCGTCGGCGTGTCCACGGCCATCGGCGCCGCGGCTCTCTCCCTCGCCCTTTCGGACTCTCCGGCATCGGCCGACGACGGCTCGCAGGGTGGCCTTCTCGGCACTCTCGGCTCCACCGTCAATCAGGTCACCGACACGGTCGACGGGGTCGTCGGAACCGTCGTCTCGCCCACGGTCGAGCACGTCACCGAGACGGTGGCTCCCGTGACCCAGGTCGTCACCGACGTCGCACCCGCCCCCGTGGCCGAGGTCGTGACCACCACCACCGACACCGTCTCGAACACGGTGTCCGAGGTCGTCGACACCGCGGATTCCACCGTCAGCAGCACGGTCGACACCGTCGGAGGCGTCGTCACCGACGTCGCCGGCTCGGGCGTCGTGGGCGAGGTCGTCGCACCCGTGGTCGACACGGTTCAGGCGGTCCCCGTCGTGGGCGACGTCGTCAGCTCGATCGGGCTCGGAGACCTCATCTCGGGCGTGACCGGCGCGGTCGACGCGGCCCTGCCCGTCATCGTCGGCACCCTCCCCCCGATCTCCCCCGTCATCCCCACGATCCCGGGCGTTCCCGCGGCTTCCGGAGGCGACACCGCGACGCCCATTCCCGGCATCCTGCCCGCCGAGATTTTCTCGGCCGCGGCGGCGAGCGTTGCCCCGGCGGTCGTCTCCGGCATCCCGTCGACGGATTCCTCCCTCGTCCCGTCGTCGTCCCGCACGGCCCCCTCGAGCGGGGCGGCGACGGTCTTCGGCGCCACCTCGACGGGCGAGCTGTCTGCCGCCGTCGCCGGTGCGCAGAGCGCTCCCTCCGGGCCGCGGGGATCCGACGAACCCCTCGCGAACTTCGGGGCCAGCACGGGCTCGAGCTCGTCGGCATCCGGAAACTCCGGCTCGGGTGGCGTCGGCGCCGCCACAGCCGGTGGCGCCACGCTCTTCACCGCCGCGCTTCTTCTCGACCGCCGGAACGTCGTCGACGACGACCTGCCCGGCACCCCGGTCTTCGGCACCGACGTCTCTCCTGACTGAGGACGGTCGCACCGTGCATCGCACGGCAGACGACCCCGCGCTTTCGCGCACGCTCATTCATCTACAGGAGAAACTCTCATGCGCAAGATCTACTCGCGTGTCCTTCTGGGCACGCTCGTCGGAGGCGGCCTCGCCGTCCTCGGAGCCGGCATCGCCAATGCCGCAGACACCTCAGGCGTCGACGGTCTGCTCTCGGGCGACCAGGTCGGTGTCTCGGTGAACCTCCCGGCCACCGTCGGCGGCAACGCCGTCTCGGTGCTCGGAGACAGCACCAGCGACGGCGCCGGCACCTCGGCTCCCGCAGCCCCCGCCCCCGCACCCGTCACCATCACCGACGGCAGCGACGGCGTGGGTTCGGGAAACCAGGGCCTCGTGTCGGTCAACGTCCCCGTGACGGTCGGCGGCAACGCCGTCTCGCTCATCGGAAACAGCCAGAGCACGGATGCCGACACCTCGGCGCCCGCACCCGAGGCCGCGGCCCCCGCGGCTGACAGCAGCACCGACGGCACCGACAGCGTCGCCGGCGGCAACCAGGGCGTCATCTCGATCGACGCTCCCGTCACGGTCGGCGGAAACGCGATCTCGGTGATCGGCGACAGCAGCACCGACAACGCCGGAACCACCGGCGGCAGCACCACCGGCTCGACCGGCGGCGCGAGCGTCACCGACGGGACCGACGGCATCGTCGGCGGCAACGTCGTCGACGCTCCGGTCGGCCTGCCCGTCACCATCGGCGGCAACGCCGTGTCGGTGATCGGTGACAGCGTCTCGAACGACGCCGACACCACCGGCGGCACGACGGGCGGCACCGGCTCCACGGGCGGCACCGTGACCGACGGCACGGACGGCATCGGCGGCGGCAACGTGATCGGACTCCCGGTCGGCGTGCCCATCACGGTCGGCGGCAACGCCGTCTCGGGCATCGGCGACAGCGTCACCGACGGCGCCACCACCACCGGCGGCACCACCGGCTCGACCGGCACCGGCAGCACCGTCACCGACGGCACCGACGGCATCGGCGGCGGCAACGTCGTCGGGCTCCCGGTCGGCGTGCCCATCACGGTCGGCGGCAACGCCGTCTCCGGCATCGGCGACAGCATCACCGACGGCGCCACCACCACCGGCGGCGGCAGCACCACCACCGGCGGAACCGGCAACACCACCACCGACGGCACCGACGGCGTCCTCGGCGGCAACGTCATCGGCCTCCCGGTCGGCATCCCCGTCACCATCGGCGGGAACGCGGTCTCGGGTGTGGGCGACAGCACCTCTGAGAACGCCACCACCACCGGCGGCACCACCGGCTCGACCGGCGGCTCCACCACCGACGGCACGGGCAGCATCGGCGGCGGCAACATCATCGGTCTTCCGATCAGCATCCCCGTCACCATCGGCGGGAATGCGGTCTCGGTGATCGGTGACAGCACCACCACCGGCTCCACCACCGGAACGCCCGGCACCCCGGGCACCCCCGGCACCCCCGGCACCCCTGGAACGCCCGGCACGCCCGGCACCCCGGGTACCCCCGGCACCCCCGGAACCCCCGGAACCCCGGGAACGAACGGCACCAACGGAACGAACGGCGCTGACGGCATCCCCGCCGTGACCGGCAAGGTCGCGTCGCTCGGCTCCGTGGCCGCCACCGGCATGGGCACCGCGCGCGGCACCCTCGCCGTGACGGGCACCGACGGCTCGATGGCCGCCGGTCTCGGCATCGCCGGCCTGCTGACCCTGCTCCTCGGAGCCGGTCTGCTGCTGCGTCGCCGCCGCTCGGTCGCCTGACCCGGGGCGTTCACCCACAGAACGCGACACCGGATGCCACGCCCTCGGGCCGGCATCCGGTGTCGCGGCGTGCCCCACCTCCGCGGCGCCCCGACGCGCTACAGCGCCCCGCCGCGCCTCTCGCGCTCGAGGAAGGCGATGGTCTCGGGCTTCTGCGGGGCGTCGAAGATCTGCGCGGGCGTGCCCTGCTCGACGATCGTCCCGCCCTTCATGAACACGATGCGGTCGGCCACCTCGCGCGCGAACGACATCTCGTGCGTGGCCATGAGCATGGTCGACCCGCGGTCGCGCAGCACCCGCACCAGGTCGAGCACCTCGCCCACCAGCTGGGGGTCGAGGGCTGAGGTGATCTCATCGAGCAGCAGCAGCTCGGGGTCGGTCATCACGGCACGCACGATCGCGACGCGCTGCTGTTGACCTCCCGAGAGCCGGTCGGGAAACTCGCGCGCCTTCGCGCCGAGGCCGAGTTGCTCCAGCAGTTCGGTGCCGCGGGCGTAGGCCTCGGCCTTCGGCATCCCGTGTACTTTGCGCGCGGCCAGCGTGACGTTGTCGATCACGCGCAGGTGCGGGAAGAGGTTGAAGTGCTGGAACACCACGCCGATGCGCGACCGGGCGGAATCCTGATCGATGATCGGGTCGGTCAGGTCGTCGCCGTTGAGCAGGATCTGGCCGTCGTCGACGCGCTCGATGAGGTTGATCGTGCGCAGCAGGGTCGACTTTCCCGAGCCCGAGGCACCGATCAGCACGACGACCTCGTGCTTCGCGATGTCGAGGTCGATGCCGTCGAGCACGACGTGGTCGCCGAACGCCTTCCGCACCCCGCGGACGTCGAGCACGCTCATACGATCCCGCCCATCTGCTCGCGCGTGGCCAACCGCGCCGAGACGTAATCGGTCAAGCGGATCATCGGCAGCGCCATGGCCACGAACAGCAGCGCCGCCACGATGTACGGCGTGAAGTTGTAGTACTCGGCCGCGGAGATCTGCGCCGCGCGCACGGCATCCACCGCTCCGAGCACTGAGATGAGCCCGACGTCTTTCTGCATCGACACGAAGTCGTTCATGAGCGCCGGAACGACCTTGCGCACACCCTGCGGGATCACGACGATTCGCAGCGTCTGTCCGTGCGTCAGTCCCATCGAGCGGGCCGCGACGCGCTGCGAGGGGTGCACGGCCTCCATGCCCGCGCGCAGCACCTCGGCGATGTACGCCGAGTACGTCAGCACGATCGCGATGGTCCCCCAGAGCACAACCGGCACACGTCCGAAGATCCCGAGCGCCGGCAGACCGAAGCCCACCAGGTACAGCACGATCAGCAGAGGGATGCCACGGAACAGGTCGGTGTAGATCGTAGCCAGGGCGCGCAAGGGGAAGAACACCGCGCCCCGCAGCGAGCGCAGCACCGCGAGGGTCGTGCCCAGCACCGCCACGGCGAGCGCCGCGACGATGAGCACCTGGATGTTGACCCACAGCCCCGCGAGGATCGACGGGAAGCTCTTGACCGCGATGTCGAGGTCGAAGAAGCTGCGGCGCACGTCTTCCCAGCCGGGGCTCGAGAGGATCGCCCAGCCGACGACCACGACGAAGACGACCGAGCTGACCAGGGCGATCAGCACCGACTTCGTCGACTGCTGACGCCGCGTGGCGCGCCGACCGAGCTCCAGCTCGCTCGGCCGCCACGCGGTGTCGGAAGACATGGATGCCACGGAGTTACTTCAGCACGGGCGCGGCGGCCGTGCCGCCGAGCCACTTCTGCTGCAGCTGGTCGAGGGTGCCGTCGGCCTTCAGGGCATCGACGGCGTCACTGACGGGGGTGGTCAGCGCCGAGCCCTTGGGCAGGACGTAGGCGAGCTCGTCGCCGCCCGCCGAGGAGTCGGGCAGCTGGCCCACGACCTTGCCGTTGTCGAGCACGGCGCCGGCGAGGTAGAACGCGGTCGGCAGGTCGACGACGATCGCGTCGACCTGGCCCGACTGGAGGGCGGCGACGGCGTCGTCGTTCGAGTTGAAGACGCTGAGGTTGCCCGTGCCGACCTGGTCCTTGGCCACCTGGTAGCTGGTGGTCGCGCTCATGACGCCGACGGGGATGTTCTTCAGCTCGGCGACGGTCGTGGCCGAGGCCGCGGGAGAGGTGCCCGTCGTGACGATCGCCTGGGTGGTCGTGTAGTACGGCGACGAGAAGTCGACGGCCTGCTTGCGCTGGTCGGTGATCGAGAACTGCTGGACGTTCATGTCCCAGTCCTTCGCGCCCGGTGCGATCGCGCTGTCGAAGTTGGAGCGCACCCAGACGATGTCGTCCGTCGAGAAGCCGAGCTTCTCGGCCACGGCGCACGAGACGGCCGCCTCGAAGCCCTCGCACGAGGCGGGGTCGTCGTTCTCGACCCAGGGCGAGAAGGCGGGCTCACCGGTGGCGATGGTGAGCTTGCCGGCGGCGACGGTCTGCAGCGCCCCCTGGGTGGCGGGCGCGGCGCCGGCGTCGGAACCGGTGGGGGCGAAGGCGCAGGCCGTCAGCGTGACGAGCGTGGCGGCGGCCACGGCGGTCAGGGCGGCGACGCGGCGCAGGCGTGCGGAAGCGGTCACGATGTCTCCTCGTGGACGTATCGGGGTCATCCCCGGAGTGCTGTGATGTGCACAGCGTACCGAGCGCATGTTTCAGGGGATGTCGCCGGCGACATCTGGCGACACGCGACGCGACTACTCGGCGAGGCGCCAATCGGCGAAGCTGAAGCCCGGCGAGACCACGCAGCTCACCACGACTTCGGCGTCGCCCGCCGGTCGGGCCGCCTGCCAGACCCCCGCGGGCACGGTGTGCTGCAGCAGGTGCCCCGCGGCGAGGTCGGGCCCGAGCGTCACGGTACGCGCGGCCACGGGCTGCTCTCCGTCGCCGCCGAGAGAGAGCTCGAGGGCTCCCGGGCCGTGCCAGAGCCACACCTCGTCGCTGGTCACGACGTGCCACGCGCTCTCTTCACCCGGGGTGAGCAGGTAGTGGATGCAGGTGGCCGCGGGCCGTGTGCCGGCGGGCGTCTCGACCTCGACGCTGCCGGTCCACATGCGGCGGAACCACCCGCCCTCGGCGTGCGGTTCGAGATCGAGCAGGACGGCGGTGGCGGGACGCTCAACGGTCATCGGCGGATACTCCGGTCTCTCGGGTGAAGGCGGCGGATGCCGAGCGCACCTCGCCGTCGATGAACGTCGCGGCGGCACGCCCCTCGCCGTCGACGACGAGATGCTCGATGGTGTCATCGACCCCCGACACCGGTACGCCGAAGAACGCGAGGTCGGCCACGGCCCCCACCGCGAGATACCCCGTGCGCGCGGGTCCGGTGTCGAGTCCCATCGCGTGCGCCCCGCCCAGGGTCGCCGCGCGTAGCAGCAGCTCGGAGAGGTCGCGGTTCGCGTACCCCTGCGCCCGTGCCAGACGGTGCAGCGCCGACACGTCGGCGAGCAGATCGAGCGAGGGACTGGATGCCAACGAGTCGGTACCCACGGCGAGCGCATTGCCCTCGAGCAGATACGCCGCGACCGGCGGCTCGTCGAGACCGATGACGGCATTGGAGCGCGGGCAGAGCGCCACGGTCGTGCCCCGCGCGCGGAGGATCGCCCGGTCGCGCGCCGTCATGTACACCCCGTGGGCGATGTGGCAATCGGGGCCGAGCACGCCGAGCTCGTCGACGAACTCCGTCGCTCCGGTGCCGAAGCCCTCGTCGCGCAGCGCCCGGAAGCTCGTCGGCCGGTGCAGCTGCCACGGCACCGCCTCTCCGTGCTCGCGCTCGAACGCGGCCTCGCCCAGGTGCAGGTGCAGGCGGCTGCCGCGCTCGCGCACGATGTCGGGGATCTCGAGCAGCGGCTCCACGTCGAGCGAGTACGGCGCATGCGGCGAGAGACCGGTCCCGGGAGGAGCGGGCAGCGCGTCGAGGCGCGCCTCCACCTCGGCGCGGCCGCGCTCGGCCCACGCCGCGTTCGTCCAGCTCATCACCTCCCAGTAGGTGATGCCGTGCAGCCGCGCGTCGTGCAGCGCCGACGCCGCCTCGACGTCGGTGACGATGTCGGCGACGGCGGTCGTGCCCGCCGCGATCATCTCGCGCGCGCCCGCGGCGGCATCCTGAGCCCAGTCGTGACCGGCGCGGTACACCGGGGTGAACGCGTCGTCCCAGTCATCGAAGCCCGCGTACGATCCGCGACCCACCTCGGCCATGCCGGTGTACTGCAGGTGCGAGTGCGCGTTGACCAAGCCCGGGGCGAGCACGCCGGGCCAGTGCACCTCGTCGAAGGCGACACCCCGCGCCCGCAGCTCGTGCACGACCCACTCCCGATCGCCGACGTGCCGGATGCGCCCGCCCGCCACCGCGATCGCCCCTCCCGGGATGGGCGGCGCCGTGATCGGAAGAACGAGGGATGCCGAGTACACCCTCATCGCGCACCCCCGGCGTAGCGCGGCGAGCGCCAGTCGTCGAGACCCTCGGGGTCGAGGGGTCGTGGCGCGTCGATGTCGGCGCCCCGCACGCGAAGCGCCTCACGCGCGACGAGGTCGTCGACCTCGGCACCCAGGGCGTGCACTCCGGGCGCCGGACGGCGGCGCAACAGCTCGCCGAGGGCGGCGAGCTGCACCGCGAATGACAGGTCCATGATCTCGATCGGGTTGCCCTCGGCCGCGGTGATGTTCACGGCTCCTCCCCCGCCGAGCACGAGAGCGCCGTTCTCGGCCCCCGTCTCGATCTCTCCCGGCACTCCCCCGGCCACGGCGATCACCCGCGCTGTCGCGGCGATGTCGGCGCTCACCGTGCCGGGCACCCCGGTCGCCGAGACGACCAGCGCCCCGGCCGACAGCTCACGCGCCGGACCGGTGGAGAACCCATCATGTCGGGCCTCGAGCGCCCGCACCGGGTCGGTCTCGGCGACCCGCACGTCGGCGCCGAGCGCGCGCAGGTGCGCTGCGACACCGCGACCGACCGGACCGTACCCCAGGACGAGCGCGGGCTGATCGGCGAGTGCGATCCCCCGCTCCTCGAGCAGGTCGGCGATCGCGAACACGCACGACTGTCCCGTGCCGTAGCGGTTGTCGAACATCGTCTTCGTGCGGGCGTCGTTGACCGCCATCACCGCGGTGCGCAGAACGCCGGCATCCTGCATCCGCCGCAGCGGGGTGAGCCCGCTCGTGGTCTCCTCGCACGCGCCGATCCAGCCCGCGATCAGAGACGGGTCGTCGTCGTGGGCGAGGCGGATGAGATGGGCACCGTCGTCGAGCAGCACGTCCAGACCCGCGCGCAGGAAGGCGCGGGCGGCGGCGAGCTCCTCCGCGCCGCTCAGCGCGGGATCGGCCGTGACCGCGAAGCCCCGCGCCCGCAGCGCGCCGGCTACCGCCGGGTCGGTCTCGTCGGGATGCGCGTACACCGACACCTCGGCCCCCCGCTCGCGCAGCAGCAGCGACAGCACCGCGGTCTTGGGCTCCAGCACCATCGCCACGCCCACGCGCAGCCCGGTCAGGTCGAGACGTTCGGCCATCGCGGCCGAGACGGGCATGTACGTGCGAGCGAAGGAGATGCGGCCGGCGGCATCGCCGCGCTCGGGCAGCGGTCGACCGTCGAGGGCGATGGTGTCGGCATCCAGGTCGAACTCCACCCGCCCTGGGGTCGGTTCGGGACTCGGGATGCCGCCCAGCCGCACGAGCAGATCGTGCAGTCCCGACGCGCCGACGCCCCGCACGGCGAAGGGGCGGCCGGCGAGCATGAGATTGGACGCGCGCGCGAAGCGCCGGACGATGCGCTCGGGTGCGCGAGGGTCGGTCACGGGTTTCAGCCTAGGGTCGCGGGGGCGGGCGGCCGTGCGGCCGAGGGTCCTTCCGGTGCCGTGGGGCGGAGGGCCCTGGCGCCGCGGTTCGGGGCGCGTTTCTCCCTTCGGCGCGAACGATTCACGCCCCAGATGCGAGAATCCGCCCCAAACCGGCGAAGACGAGAACGAAAAGGCCCCGCCCTGCCGAAGCAGGAGCGGGGCCGAATCGTGCGTCGCGAATTACTTCGCGGCGACCACCTGAAGGGTGATCACGGCGGTGACGTCGTCACGCAGGCGAACGGTCGCCTCGTGCTCGCCGACCGACTTGATCGAAGAGGTGATCTGGATCTTGCGCTTGTCGAGCTCGCCCAGGCCGGCAGCCTTGACGGCGTCGGCGACATCGGCGGGCTTGACCGAACCGAAGAGGCGACCCTCGTTGCCGGCCTTGACGGCCAGCTTGACGGTGTTCGACTCGAGCGTGTTCTTCAGCGACACGGCCTCTTCGTGGTCGTGGATCGCGCGGGTCTCGCGAGCAGCGCGGATCGACGCGACCTGCTTCTCGCCACCACGGCTCCACGTCACGGCGAAGCCCTGCGGGATGAGGTAGTTACGGGCGTACCCGTTCTTGACCTCGACAACATCACCGGCGCTACCGAGCCCGGTGACCTCATTCGTGAGAATCAGCTTTGCCATCGGGTGCTCCTTAGCGGCCGGCGCCGGCGTAGGGCAGAAGAGCCATCTCGCGCGCGTTCTTGATGGCGCGGGCGATCAGACGCTGCTCCTGCACGGAGACACCGGTGATACGACGGGCGCGGATCTTGCCGCGCTCCGAGATGAACTTGCGGAGGGTGGGGACGTCCTTGTAGTCGATGACGCCGACGCGGATCGCCTTCGCGGGGGCTGCGTTCTTCGCACCCTTCCGCGGCTTGCGGCGGTCGCCAGTGGCCTTTCCAGCCATGCTTCCTTCTTTCGTGTGGTTCGGATGCCGAGTCGGTCAGCCGGGTGTCGGCATCCGGAATTTCAGGGGGTCGTCTCGCTCGAGAGCGGGGCGAAGATCAGAACGGGGTGTCGTCTCCGTAGGAACCAGGAGTGCTCCACGCGTCTGCGCCGCTGTTGCCGCCGCCGTTGTTCGAACCGGGGGTCGACCACGGCTCGTCGTTCGACTGCTGCACCTGCGCGCGCTGACCGCCGCCGCCACCGTTACCGCCACCTGCGGCACGGGTGACCTGGGCGGTCGCGTAGCGGAGGGAGGGACCGATCTCATCGACTTCGAGTTCGATGGAGGTGCGGTTGTTTCCCTCGCGGTCCTGGTACGAACGCTGCTTGAGGCGACCGGTCGCGATGACACGGCTGCCCTTCGTCAGCGAACCGGCGACGTGCTCGGCGAATTCGCGCCACACCGAGGCGCGCAGGAAGAGCGCCTCGCCGTCCTTCCACTCGTTCGCCTGACGGTCGAACGTGCGGGGGGTCGACGCGATGGTGAAGTTCGCGACCGGGAGCCCGTTCTGCGTGTACCGCAGCTCGGGGTCGGCCGTGAGGTTACCCACGACGGTGATGACGGTTTCGCCGGCCATCGTCGTTACTTCGCAGCCTTCTCGGCGGACTCGACCTTGCGGGGAGCGGCGGCCTTGCGGGCGGCCTTCTCCTCGGAGCGCTTGGCCTCGGCGGCGACCTGGGCGATCGCTTCTTCGGCGCGCAGGACCTTGGTGCGCATGATCTGCTCGTTCAGCTTGAGCTGACGGTCGAGCTCGTTCGTGGCCTCGCTGGTCGCGACGAAGTTGACGACGGCGTAGATGCCCTCGTTCTTCTTGCGGATCTCGTAGGCGAGACGACGGCGGCCCCAGATGTCGATCTTGTCGATGGTTCCTCCATCGGCCGTGATGACCTTGAGGAATCCGTCGAGCTTCGGAGCGACCTGGCGCTCGTCGATCTCGGGATCGAAGATGACCATGAGTTCGTACTGGTGCGTCACTAACCCACCTCCTTCGGACTAGAACGGCTGACGGGCATTTCCCGGCAGCAGGAGGGTGTGTTGCACGTCGTCACGGGCTCACACGCGCATGGGCGTCGCCGGACAACCTTCGTAGTCTAACGGATGCCGATCGCCTCAGGGAATCGGACATCGGTAGCGTGGACGTGATCAGACGACGGCGGGGGGCCGCATGGCAGGGATCAGACCATTCGACGCACGAGCGTTGCTGACGCCGCCCGACCCCCGGGCCGCGAAGGCGTTCACCGCCGATCTGCGCAAGACGGGCCGGCTCCCGGGCACGGGTGCGGCCGTCGCCGCCTTCGCCGTCGCGTTCGCGCTCATCGGCGGAATCGGTGTCGTCATCATCGTCGCGGCGGTCGTGCTGGCACCGGTGCTGCGCGAAGGATCGTTCATCCTCGGCATCCTGTTCCTCTTTCCGATCCTGCTGGGTGTCGGAGGGCTGGCGCTGGCGTGGTTCCTCGGCCAGCGGACCCAGCGAACGCAGGAAGACCGCCGCTGGCGGCTCGCGGGGTTCAGCCGCGATGTCGGCATGGAGTACGTGCCCGCGGTTCCCTCTCCCCCGCTGCCGGGCGTGCTGTTCGGCGTCGGCGGCGACCGCACGGGCTACGACATCCTGCGCGGGCGCGAGCCGCGGTTCGTCGAGATCGGCAACTACTCGTACACGACGAGCAACGGCAAGAACACGCAGACCTCGCGCTGGGGCTACATCGCGATCCGCCTCGACGTTCCCCTTCCGCACATCGTGCTGGATGCCGTGGGCAATGGCGTGAAGCTCGGCCTGTGGCAGCGCGGGCAGCGGCTGAGCCTCGAGGGGGACTTCGACCGGTACTTCCACCTGTCGTGCCCCCCGGGCTACGAGCGCGACGCGCTGTACCTCTTCACCCCCGACGTCATGGCACGTTTCATCGACAACGCCTCGGCTCTCGAGGTCGAGATCGTCGACGACTGGATGTTCCTCTACTCCCCCGACGAGCTCTCGACCCTCGATCCCGCCCGGTGGGCGTGGGCGTTCGCGGTCGTCTCGGCGCTGCTCGACAAGCTCGACCAGTGGGGGCGGTGGCGCGACGACAGGCTGCGGCAGACGGCTCCCGCGAACAGTCCGGTCCCTCTCGCTGCAGCGCCGGATGGCGCGGTGCCGGCAGGTGCGGTGCCGGCAGGTGCGGCGCCAGGAGGTGCGGCCCTGCCGATGACGTTCACCCCCGCACCCGTGGGGGTCGCCCCTCCCGGTCGGCGTCTGAAACGCAGCAACGCCTGGCTCATCACCCTGCTCGTCGTCGCGGGGGCCCTCGTCGTCGTTCCGGTCGTCCTCTTCGCCGTCGGATTCCTCATCTTCTTGGGACAGTGACCATGACCGTCGACACCACCGCCCTGACCCAGCCGATCGACCGCGCGAAGGTGCGCGCCTTCACCAAGGCGCTGCGCGAGAAGGGGATGCTGCAGAGCCGCGCGTTCACGATCATCGTGTTCGCGTTCGTGGGCATCGTGGGCGCGCTGATCCTCGTCCCGACCCTCGCGGCGATCGTCTCGACCGCCTTCACGCGCGGCAGCGGGAATGTCATCGTCCTCCTCCCCCTCCTCCTCCTCGTCGCCATCGTCGGGTTCCTGGCGTGGGCGCTCTTCCGCGGGCTCGGCGGGGCCGCGGCACGCCGTTACCGGCTGAGTCTCTTCGCCAGCGCGAACGGGATGACATGGCATCCGGGGTTCTCGAATCCCCGCCGCCCGGGCATGATCTTCGATCTCGGTCGCAACCAGGAGCTGCACGACGTCCTGCGGCGCGAGCGGCCCCGCTCGCTCGAGGTGGCCAATTACACGTACGAGACCGGGTCGGGCAAGAGCAAGCAGACGCACCGCTGGGGCTACGTCGCATTGCGGCTCGACACCCCGCTTCCCCATATCGTTCTGGATGCCGTGGGCAACAACGGTCTGTTCGGCGGCTCGAACCTGCCCATCACGCTCGGTCGCGACCAGCGGCTGAGCCTTGAGGGCGACTTCGATACGCACTTCTCGCTGTACTGCCCCGAGGGGTACGAGCGCGATGCCCTGTACCTCTTCACCCCCGACGTGATGGCCCGGTTCGTCGACAACGCCGCGGCGCTCGATGTCGAGATCGTCGACGACTGGCTGTTCTTGTATGCCAAACGCGACCTGTCGACCCTCGACCCCGCGACCTGGCGGTGGTTGTTCGCCACCGTCGACGCGATCGACGACAAGCTCGCGCAGTGGGCGCGCTGGCGCGACGAGCGGCTCACGAGTTCGTCAGCGGGGCCCGCGTCAGCCGGAAGGGCGACCGCTCCCCTGCTCACCCCGCCGCCCGCCGGCGTGGCTCGCGAGGGGCGGCGACTGAAGCGCGGCTTTCCGATGTGGACCTTCGTCGCCCTCGCGGCGTTCGGCGCGTGGTGCGTCTTCTCGTTCTTCACGCGGTGAGCGGGAGAGGCTCGGGGCCTCGCGGCACAACCTCCGCGATCCGCACAACCTCAGTCGGCATCCCGCGAACCGCCCTGACAATGCGCGAATCACTGACATTGCGCATCACGGACCCCATGCGGCGGCCGGTGACCCCGCGAATCATGGACCCCACGCGGCGGCCGGGCCGCTTCGGCCGGTGACCCCGCGCATCTCGGACCCCACGCGACGGCCGCGCCGCTTCGGCCGGTGACCCCGGGGGCACGCCTCTCGCACGCGCAAACGAATCGGGCCCCCACGGTGCGCGCGTGAGGGCCCGAAAAGCGGCGTCAGGCCCCGCGGGTCGCGCGCCACAGCTCGCGGCGGTTCTCCTGCTCGACGGGGTCGGGCACGGGCAGCGACACCAGCAGGCGCTTGGTGTAATCGTCGCGCGGCTCGGTGAGCACCTGGACTGTCGTGCCCTGCTCGCGGATCACGCCCTGCTGCAGCACGACCACGCGGTCGGCCACCTCGTCGACGACGGCGAGGTCGTGGCTGATGAACAGGCACGCGAAGCCGAACTCGGCCTGCAACTGCGCGAACAACTGCAGCACGCGCGCCTGCACCGACACGTCGAGCGCCGAGGTCGGCTCGTCGGCGATGAGCAGCTTCGGGTCGAGGGCGAGGGCGCGAGCGAGCGAGGCGCGCTGGCGCTGACCGCCCGACAGCTCGTGCGGGTAGCGATCGCCGAACGCGGTCGGCAGTTGCACGGCATCCAGCAGCTCGTTCACGCGCTGGCGAGCGGCGCCGGCTCCCGAGACACGGCGATGGACCACGAGCGGCTCGGCGATGCACTCCGCGATCGTCAACAGCGGGTTGAAGCTCGTCGCGGGATCCTGGAAGACGAACCCGATGTCGGGGCGCGTCTTGGCCAGGCTGCGCGGCTTGGCGCCGTGCATCTCGGTGCCGAGCACCTTCAGCGACCCGCCCACGACCGAAGTGAGTCCGACCATCGCGCGACCGATCGTGGTCTTGCCCGAGCCGGACTCCCCCACCAGGCCGAGCACTTCACCCGGCCCGATCCAGAAGTCCACACCCTTCACGGCGACGACCCCCGGCGACCCGAAGCGACCCGGGTACCCGATCTCGACCTTGTCGGCCACGACGAGGCTCCCCGCCGGAGGCGAGGTCGGTGCCGCATCGGCGAGCGACTGCCGCGAGCTCTTGCCCCGACCCACGTGCGGCACGGCCGCCAGCAGTTCGCGCGTGTACTCCTCGCGGGGCGCCGCGAACAGCTCGCGCACGGGCGCCTGCTCGACGATGTCGCCGCGATACATCACGATCACGCGATCGGCGAGGTCGGCGACGACGCCCATGTTGTGCGTGATGAGCACGATCGTGGCCCCGAACTCGTCGCGGCAGGTGCGCAGCAGGTCGAGGATCTCGGCCTGCACCGTGACGTCGAGAGCCGTGGTCGGCTCGTCCGCGATGATCAGGCCGGCGTTCAGCACGAGGGCCATCGCGATGACCACGCGCTGCTTCTGCCCGCCCGAGAACTGGTGCGGGTAGTCGTCGACGCGCTTCTCGGGGTCGGGGATGCCGACCCGGCGCAGGATGTCGACGGCCCTGGTCTTCGCCTCCGCCCGCGACAGCTTCTCGTGCGCGCGCAGGCCCTCGGCGATCTGCCACCCGACCGTGTACACGGGGTTGAGGGCGGTCGACGGCTCCTGGAACACCATCGCCGCATCGCGCCCGCGCATCTCGCGCAGCTGGGCGCGGGTGGCGTGCACGATGTCCGTCTGGTCGCCCTCGCGCCCGCGCACGATGACCGCGCCCGACAGCGTCGCCGTCTCGGGCAGCAGCCCCAGCAGGGTGTTGGCGGTGACGGTCTTGCCCGAGCCCGACTCGCCGACGATCGCGAGCACCTCGCCGGCGTGGGCCTCGAGCGAGATGCCCTTGATGGCGGCGACCGGCTCACCGTCGGTGGCGAAGGTGACGCGCAGGTCGTCGATCCGTGCGACGGATTCAGCGGTGCCGGTCATGAGGGGCTCCCGTCGGAGGGGGCGGATGCCGGGGACCCGGCGGAGGACGCGGTGGCCGAGGCCTCCGCCGGAGACGTCGACGGATCGACCGCGGTGACGGGAGCGGGCGCGCGACCCGCGCGACGGCGCGTGCGCAGACGCGGGTCGCTCAGGTCGTTGAGGCTCTCGCCGACGAGGGTGATACCGAGCACCGCCAGCACGATCGCGACGCCCGGCGGGATCGCCGTCCACCAGATGCCACTGGTGACGTCGCTCACCGAGCGGTTGAGGTCGTACCCCCACTCGGCGGCGGCGGTGGCCTCGATGCCGAAACCGAGGAAGCCGAGGCCCGCCAGGGTCAGCAGCGCCTCGGAGGCGTTCAGCGTGACCACGACCGGCAGCGAGCGCGTCGAGTTGCGCAGCACGTGACGCAACAGGATGCGCGCGGTGGGCACCCCGATCACGCGCGCCGACTCGACGAAGGGCTCGGCCTTCACCCGCACGACCTCGGCGCGGATGACGCGGAAGTACTGCGGCACGAACACCACGGTGATCGAGATCGCGGTGGCGAGGATGCCGCCCCACAGCGTGGACTGGCCGCGGGTGATCGCGATCGACATCACGATCGCGAGCAGCAGCGACGGGAAGGCGTAGATCGCGTCGCACAGCACCACGAGGATCCGGTCGAGCCAGCCGCCGAAGTACCCGCCGACCAGCCCCAGGAAGATGCCCAGGAAGATCGAGAACGCGATCGCGCAGAGGATCACGAGCAGCGCGGTCTGCGCTCCCCAGATCACGCGCGACAGCACGTCGTAGCCGCCGACGGTGGTGCCGAGCAGGTTCATCGCGCTGGGCGCCTGCTGCGTTCCGAACTTGACGCCGTCGGCCTCTTGCTGCGCGAACCCGTAGGGCGCGAGGAGTGGGGCGAACAGGGCCGTCAACAGGAACACCGTGGTGATCACGAGGCCGAGCACCAGCATGGTGCGCTGCAGGCCGACGCTGCGTCGCAGGTGCGAGATCACGGGCAGGCGGTCGCGAAGCGGCACCTTGCGCGCCGTCACGCTGTCGTCGGAGAGGGCGGGGGTCACGGCATCCGACATCTCAGTACCTCACTCGCGGGTCGATGATCGCCGCGATGACGTCGACGAGGAAGTTGGTGAAGGCGACCAGCACGGCGATGATCACGACGATGCCCTGCACCGCCACGAAGTCGCGGGCCTTGAGGTACTCGCTGAGCATGAAGCCGAGTCCCTTCCACTCGAAGGTGGTCTCGGTCAGCACGGCACCCGAGAGCAGCAGGGCGATCTGCAGGCCGATCACGGTGATGATGGGGATGAGCGCGGGGCGGTAGGCGTGCTTGGTGACCAGGCGGTACTCCCCCACACCGCGCGAGCGCGCCGAGGTGACGTACTGCGCGCCGAGCGTGCCGATGACGTTGGTGCGGACCAGACGGAGGAAGATCCCCGCCGTCAGGATGCCGAGGGCCACCCCGGGCAGGATCGCGTGCACCAGGACGTCCCCCGCGGCCGCCCCGTCGCCGAGACGGATCGCATCGAGAAGGTAGATACCGGTGGGGTTCTCGATCGAGGCGAACTTCAGTTCGGTGCGGGTGCTCGCGCGACCGGCGACCGGAAGGACGCTGAGCCACACCGAGAACACGAGCTTGAGGAGCAGACCGACGAAGAAGATGGGCGTCGCGTAGCCGAGGATCGCCCCGATGCGCAGGGTCGCGTCGGGCCAGCGGTCGCGCTTGTACGCGGCGATCAGACCGAACGGGATGCCGATGAGCAGCGCGACGAAGAGCGCGTAGATCGCGAGCTCGAGGGTGGCCGATCCGTACTGCAGCAGGATCTCGATCACCGGACGGTTGTCGGTGAGCGTGGTGCCGAAGTCGCCGCGGAGGATGCCGCCGACGTACTCGAGGTACTGGACGATCAGCGGTCGGTCGTATCCGGCCTGCGCGATGCGCGCGGCCAACTGATCGGGGGGAAGGCGGCCGCCGAGAGCGGCGGTGATCGGGTCACCGGTGATGCGCATGAGCACGAACACCACGGTGACGAGGATGAAGACCGTCGGGATGATCAGCAGGAGGCGGACCAGGATGTAGCGCCAGAGTCCTCCCCCCTTGGGGGCGACGGGTTTGGCGATGTCGGCGGCGTCGACGGCAGTGACCATAGGGGAGAGACCTCACTCACAGGGGGAACGGCGCCTCATCGCTCGGCTCTCACCCGACGACCGAGGGTACGTGACCCCCGGCCGTCGGGTGAGCGGAATCGCGCGAGGCGCCGATTCGGTCTTACTTGTGCAGCGGTGCGTAACGGAACTTGAACGACCCATCGAGGACGGCGCCCTCGACACTCGAGCCCACGATGGCGACCTGCTTGCCCTGGAGCAGCGGCAGCGTCGACAGGTCGGCGGCCACCTTGTTCTGGATCTCGCCGATCTCCGACTCGCGCGTGGTCTTGTCGGTCTGCGTCGCCTGGTCGACGAGCAGCTTCTGCACCTCGGCGTTGTCGTAGTGGTTCAGCAGGAAGTTGTCCTGCGTGAAGAACGGGGTGAGGTAGTTGTCGGCATCCGAGTAGTCGGGGAACCAGCCGAGCTGGTACGCGGGGTACGCGTCAGCCTTGCGGTCCTTCTGGTACTGCACCCACTCGGTCTGCGCGAGGTTGACCGTGAACAGGCCGTCCTTCTCGAGCTGCGCCTTGACCGCGGCGTACTCGTCACCCGACGAGGGGCCGTAGTGGTCGCCGTTGTACTGCAGGTTCAGGGTGACGGGGGTCGACAGACCGGCCGCCTGGAGGGTCGCCTTGGCCTTGGCGGCGTCGGGCTTGCCGCTGCCGTCGCCGTACATGTCCTTGAGCGCTTCGTTGGCGCCGGCGAGGCCCTGCGGGACGTAGGAGAACAGCGGCGAGTAGGTGTCCTTGTAGACGTCGGTCGCGATGGCCTGGCGGTCGACGAGATCGGCCGCGGCCTGACGGATCGCCAGCGCCTTGGCGGGGTCGGCGTCGGACGTCTTCGTGCCGTAGGGCATGGTGTCGAAGTTGAAGACGATGTAGCGGATCTCTCCACCGGGGCCGTCCACGACCTTGACCGCGTCGTCCTTCTGCAGGTCGGCGACATCGGTCGCGCTCAGGCTGCGGTAGGCGACGTCGATCGCACCCGACTGGACATCGAGCTTGAGGTTCGACGAGTCGGCGTAGTACTTGGTGGAGATGCCGCCGTTGGCCGCCTTGGGGAGCGACCCCATGTAGTCGGCGTACGGCTTGTACGAGATGAGCTCGTTGGGCTTGTACGAGTCGATCGTGTACTGACCGGCGAAGGCCTTGCCCTCGACGATGGCGTCGTCGGAGGTGACCGCGGTGGCCGAGAAGACCTCTTCGTCGACGATCGGCGCGGCGGGGCTCGAGAGGATCTGGGGCCAGACCTGGTCGTTGCCGTTCTTCAGGGTGAACACGACCGTCGTGTCGTCGGGCGCGGCGACGCTGTCGAGGTTGCCCAGCAGCGATGCGGGGCCGTTCGGGTCGTTGATCGCGACCTGGCGGTCGAACGAGAACTTCACGTCGGACGAGGTGAGGTCATGGCCATTGGCGAACTTGAGGCCCGACTTCAGCTTCACGGTGAACTCGGTCGGGGTGGTGAATTCCGCCGACTCCGCGATGTCGGGGGTGACCTCCGACGTGCCGTACTGGCTGGTCATGAGGAAGGGATAGACCTGGGTCATCACGGCGAACGATCCGTTGTCGTACGAGCCGGCCGGGTCGATCGAGGTGATCTTGTCGGTGGTGCCGATGACGAGGGGGTCGGTCGAGCCGCCGTCCGAGGCGCCGCCGCCGGTGGTGGTCGTGCACCCTGCCAGAACGAGGGCCGAGGCGCCGAAGGCGCCGATGACGAGGCCGAGACGGCCGCGCCCACTGATGTGCAGTGTCATGAATTACCTCTGCTGTGAAGTGTCAATCGCGACAGATGCCGCGGTCCTTGGGACATCTTGGTCTTCAGCAGCCCGCACACCAACTCTTTGCCCGTCTTTTTACGATAACGAAACCTCGAATATCTTCCGGTGTGCGTATTGCGGGTTCGGACATGTTCCGGGCGGGAGCGCTCCCGAAGGCAATTCAGGGCAAGGGCCCCGCGAGCGCCGGTGCGATCGCACCCAGGGCCTCGACGGCGGCCTCCCGGGCCGTGGGGGACTCTCCGAGCGCCCAGGACTCGACGGCCATCGTCAAGGACGCGATCGTCGCCGCGGCCAACCCGCGCACGGCGAGGGGCCCCAGCTCGGGACGCTCGCGCCGGAACAACTCGACGAGGTCGTCCTGTGCCTGACGCCCGGCGGCGAGCCACGACGCGCGCAACGCCGGTGTCTGCACGATGATTCGGGTCAGTCTGCGGCGCATCTCAGGCTCCACGGCGGTCGACTCCGCGAACCCCTCGACCACGGCCGAGAGCAGCGGCCCCGGCAGATGAGCGGCGAGGTGTCGGATGAACGTCGCGGGACCATCGGCCAGTTCGCCCACCAGCGTGCCGTCCTTGCTCGGGCAGTGCCGGTAGAACGTGCGCATCGAGATCCCCGCTCGGTCGGCGATCTGCTCCACGGTCGTCTGCTCGTAGCCCTGCGCCTCGAAGAGGTCTGCCGCAGCGGCCTCGATGAGGGCCATCGTCTCGATGCGGCGCCGCTCACGCAGCGTCGGCGCGGGCGGAAGACGGCTTTCGGACATGGGCCAAGTATGCCGCCTCTCTAGTGACACACATATGCGTAGTGGCAGACTGTGCCACACAGCGCATCGCTCAGCTTCAAAGGAGAACAACATGTCCGAAATTTCGTTCGCAGGCAGAGTGGCCATCGTCACCGGTGCCGGCGGAGGACTGGGGAAAGCCCACGCGCTCGAACTCGCTCGACGAGGGGCCAAGGTGGTCATCAACGACCTCGGCGGAGACATCTCCGGCGCGAACGGCGGCACCGCGATGGCCGACGACGTGGTCGCCGAGATCCAGGCCGCCGGCGGTGAGGCCGTCGCCAACTACGACTCGGTTGCCACGCCCGAGGGGGGAAGAGGAATCGTCGAGACCGCGCTCGACGCCTTCGGCCGCGTCGACATCCTCGTCAACAACGCCGGCAACATCCGCAACGCTCCTTTCACGGACCTCTCGCCCGAGTCCGTCGAGTCGCTGCTCGCCGTGCACGTCAAGGGCGCGTTCCACGTCACTCAACCGGCGTTCGAGGTCATGCGGGACAACGGCTACGGCCGCATCGTCTTCACGTCCTCGGCGGCCGGACTCTTCGGCTCCATTCAGCAGGCGAACTACGCCGCCGCCAAGGGGGCCGTCTTCGGCCTCGCGAATGTCGTCGCCCTCGAAGGAAAGCCGCACGGCATCCTGGTCAACACGATCCTCCCCGCCGCGAACAGTCGCATGCAGGCCGACATGAATGCGGAGCAGTTCGTCGGAATGCCGACTACTCCCGCACACGGCGAGCCCGAGATGATCACCGCGATGGTCGCGTACCTCGCCAGCGAACAGAACACCGCGACCCGCGAGCTGTACTCGATCGCGCGGGGACGCTACGCCCGTGTCTTCATGGGCGTCGCACCCGGGTGGCACGTCGCTCACGACGAGCCGGTCGCCACCGCCGACGACGTCGCCGCCCACATCGACCGTATCCGCGACCTCGAGGGCTACGCGGTCCCCGAGTCGATGGTCGCCGAGTTCGCGCTCGTCCCGTGACGGCGGCATCGGAGGGCACGACGACCCGCTCCTACGTCGTCACCGGGGCAGGATCCGGAATCGGCGCGGCCACCGCCGCCCTCCTGCGCTCGCGCGGGCATCGCGTGATCGGGATCGACCTGCGCGGCAGTGACATCGATGCCGACCTGTCGACCGGGGAGGGCCGCCGGTCCGTCGCCGACGCGGTTCGCGGGGCGGTCGGCGACACCGTCGACGCCGTCATCGCCGTCGCGGGCGTGGCCCTGCCCACGTCTCTCACGGTGCGGGTCAACTACTTCGGCGCGATCGCGACTCTCGAGGAGCTCCTTCCTCTCCTGCGGAACTCGCCCGCACCGCGCGCCGTCGTGGTGGCCTCGTTCTCGGCCCTTCAGCAGAACGACGCGGAACTCGTCGATCTGCTCCGTGCGGGCGACGAGGATGCCGCGGTCGCCCGCGCCGACGAGCTCGTCGGTGAGAACCAGGGCGATCTCATCTACCCGTCGACGAAACGCGCGATCGCGGAGTGGGTGCGCGAACGGGCGGTGACGCCCGAGTGGGCGGCATCCGGAATCCCGCTCAACGCGGTCGGACCCGGCATCATCCTGACGCCCATGACCGAGCCTCTGCTCGCCACGGCCGAGGGACGCGACGCGCTCATGCAGGTCGTGCCGATGCCGCTGGCCGGACCGGCTCGACCCGAGGCGATCGCCGAGGTGCTGGCCTGGCTCTCGGACGCCCCCAACGCCCACATCACGGGTCAGGTGGTGTTCATCGACGGCGGCGCCGACGCCGTGATCCGCGGACCTCGCGTCTTCGATTGACCGTGCGGGTGGGCGTCGCTCCGGGCGTCCACCCGCACCTCTGTGCGCCTGCTGCCCGAGCACGCTCGCGCGCGATGCTCGACGGGCGGGGTGAAGACGTCAGCGGGGGAGTGGCGGCGACCCCAGGGCCCGCAGCTCCTCCGCCGCCTCGGCGCCCGTGCGCAGCCCCACGCGCGGCGCGACCTCGGTCGCCAGCAGCTCGATCGAGCGCAGCGTGATCTCGTGCGCAGGGTCGACGGAGTGCACCTGGAACGCGACGTCGGTCGCCAGCGCAAGGGTCTCGTCGGCGGTCAGTGAGGCGGTGACCTGCTCGACGGTTCCGAGGTGCGTGTCGGTCTGACGCGCGAGGTCGCGCAGGTCACCGTCCGCATTCCGCTTGAGGAATGTACGCGTCAGGCGCCGCACACCGGGCTCGGCCGCGCGCCACGTGGCGTCGAGGTTCTCGGCATCCACCACCACCGCCGTCCGCGAGGCGAGGATGCGCGGCGTCACGCCCGCGGGCAGAGCGGCGAGATAGGCCTCGACGATCGGCACCTGCACCGCGTGCAGCGGCACGCCCTCGTCGCGTGGTTGGGTGCGCGAGAGCAGCAGCCCATCGCCGTCGGCGCCCGCCCTGCGGCCGCCCTCGACCGAGAAGGTCGCCTGCCACAGGCGCCCGCCCAGGTGCGGCGCAGCGGGGTTCAGGCGCGAATCGGTGCCGCGGATGCCGCGCCCGGCGAAGGCGTCGCGCAGAACCTCCAGGTGCGCGGCCTGGATCCGGCGTCGGTCATCCGAGAAGCGCTCGAACGCGGCGAACGAGCCCGGCGTCCCGCCCGTTCCGATCCCCAGCTGCACCCGGCCGTCGCTGAGCGCATCGACGACGGCCGCATCCTCGGCGACGCGTATCGGATCGTCGAGGGGCAGGGTCACGATGCCGGTGCCGAGGGCGATCCGCTCGGTCTGCACCGCCGCTGCCGCCAGGAACGCGAAGGGCGACGGCAGCCCACCCTCGTCGCGGTCGAAGTGGTGTTGAGCCACCCAGAGCGACGCGAAGCCGTGCCGCTCGGCGGCGCGTATTTGCGCGAGCGCCCGGTGGTATCGCTCGCCGTCGGTGCCGGCATCCAGGAGTCTCGTGAAGAAACCGAGTCGTGCGCCGCTCATGTCGAAGCCTCACCGTCCTATGCCCGTCAAGGAATGTCCCTCCAGGCTAAGACGGATCCGCGGGCTCGCGGCCGTCGTCAGCGCGTCGCGACCTCGATCGGGTCGCCGGTGCGGGCGAGGTCGGCCTCGATCTCGCGCACGATCGGGATCACCGTCTCGCCGAAGCGCTCGAGCTCCTCCTGGAAGTGCAGGAAGCCGAGCAGGAACAGGTCGACCCCCCGCTTCTTGTAGGCGATGATGCGCTCCGCGATCTGCTGAGCGTCGCCGAACAGCTGCGTGCGGAAGCCGTCGTTGTACTGCACGAGATCTTCGAACGAAGAGTCCGACCACATGCCTTTCTTGTCGGCCGTGGAATTGCCGGCCTCTTGCACGCTCTTGCGGAAACCCTCGACCGCCCCGCCGTCGGCGTGGGCGATGATCTCGCGCAGCTGGGCCTCAGCCTCGGCGCGGGAGTCGCGTTGGATGACGAAGCCGTTGAGCCCGAAGCGCGTGCGGCGCCCGTGCTCGGCGGCGATGCGCGTGACGTCGTCGTACTGCTCGGTGAAGCCGTCGAAGTCCTTGCCGTTCGAGAAGTACCAGTCGGAGTACGCGCCGCCGTTGAACCGCGCCGCCGTGGAGTTGCCGCCCTGGAAGACGTCGGGGTGAGCGCGTCCCGGCACCTCGTACGGGAACGGGCGCAGGGTGAAGTCGGTGATGTCGTAGTACTTCCCGTGGAACGAGAACTTCTCCTGCGTCCACAACCCGCGCAGCACCTGGATGAACTCGGCGGCGCGCTCGTAGCGCTCGTCGTGCTCGAGCCACTCGAGCCCCAGGTCGGTGTACTCGTCCTTGAACCATCCGCTGACGACGTTGACCGCCGCCCGGCCGTGCGAGAACTGATCGGCCGTGTTGATGAACTTCGCCAGGACGGCCGGATGCCAGATCCCGGGGTGGATGGCCGAGATGACCTTGAGCTTCTCGGTGGCCAGCAGCAGCGCGAGGCTGATCGAGGTGGACTCGTGCTGCTGCGCGGCACCGTAGCTCGAGGCGTACCGCACCTGGCTCAGGGCGTACTCGAACCCCACCCGCTCGGCGGTGCGAGCGAGCTTCACGTTGTAGTCGTAGCCCCAGTCGGTGCGCTGCTCGATCGAGCTGATGACGAGACCGCCGCTGACGTTGGGCACCCAGTAGGCGAACTTCAGCGGCTCGTGGGTGGGCGTGGTGTCGGTCATGGGGTCCTCCTGGCGGGATCGGAACCCGGCTACCGTCGCACCGCTCGGTCGAGGCGTCAACGACATATGACGGACCATGTCGCCGCGTGACGCCGGGCCTCATCGACCGGGCGAGGATGGAGCAATGACCTCCCCCCAGCGCGTGCGTTTCGGTTACTGGACCCCGATCTTCGGCGGATGGCTGCGCAACGTCGACGACGAGCAGACCCCCGTGTCGTTCGCGCACGTCGCCGAGATCGCCCGCGTCGCCGAAGAGGGTGGGTTCGACCTGACGCTGATTCCCGAGCTCAACCTCAACGACATCAAGGGCGTCGAGGCGCCGTCGCTCGACGCCTGGGCCGTGACGGCTGGTCTCGCCGCGGTGACGTCGAAGCTCGAGCTGATGACCGCCGTACGCCCCGGCTTCCACAACCCGTTCCACACCGCGAAGCAGGCCGCGACGATCGACGAGATCAGCGGCGGCCGGTTCACCCTCAACGTCGTGTCGGCCTGGTGGGCCGAGGAGGCCAAGCAGTACGACGGCCTGTTCAGCGCCCACGACGACCGCTACGCCCGCACGATCGAGTGGGTCGAGGTGCTGCGCGGCCTGTGGTCGCAGACGCCGTTCGCGTACGAGGGCGAGTACTACCGCACGGAGGGCACGTACACCGAGCCGAAGCCGCGGGTGCAGCCCCGCCTCTACGCCGGCGGTGAGAGCGAGGCCGGACGCACCGCGATCACCCGCTTCGCCGACGCCTACCTCACGCACGGCGGCACGCTCGAGGAGCTCGAGACGAAGGTCGCCGACATGCGTCGTCGTCGGTCCGAGGCCGGAGCGACCCCGTTCGAGGCCTTCGGCATGGCCGCCTACGCGATCGTTCGCGACACCGAGGAAGAGGCCCAGGCAGAGATCGACCGCATCACCGACGTCCGCGGGGGAGCGGCGTACGGCTCGTACCAGGACTTCGTGAGCAAGTCGAAGCTCGACACCCAGGTCGACCTCAAGGAGTACTCGGTCTCGAACCGCGGCCTGCGGCCGAACCTCGTCGGAACCCCTGACCAGGTGGCGGAACGCATCGTGGCGTTCGCGAACGTGGGGGTGTCGACGCTGCTGCTGCAGTTCTCGCCGCACCTGCCCGAGCTGCAGCGCTTCGCCGCCGAGGTGATCCCGCGCGTCCGGCGCCTGGAGGCGCAGCGCGACGCGTGACGCCGCGCCCCTCGGGTTGAGATCCATTGGGACGCGGCTGTGAACGACTGCGTGTCCAGAACACCCGAACGGTTGCAAAGAACGTCCGGGTGTTCTGGACACTCAAAGGCGCCGCAGGGTGCCGAGCACCTGATGGCGGGACGGGATACCCAACGCCCAAGGGCGCGGCGGGCTGCCGGAACTGACGGCGTGACGGGACGCCGGGCACCCAACGGCGCAGCGGGATGCCGGGTACCCGACCGAACGACGGGAAGCCGAAAACCTCACGGCGCAGCGAGATGCCGGGCGCCCGGCGAACCGTGATGACTAGACCGCGGCGCGGAGGGCCTGGTCGAGGTCGGCGATGAGGTCTTCGGCATCCTCGAGGCCGATGGACAGGCGGATGAGGCCGTCACCGATGCCGAGGCGGTCACGCGTCTCTTGCGTGAAGCCGAGGTGCGTGGTCGTGGCGGGATGCAGCGCCATCGAGCGCGTGTCACCGATGTTCGTCATGCGACTGAACAGGCGGAGAGCGTCGAAGAAGCGCTCGGCCGCGTCTCGGCCACCGCGCACGGTGAACGAGAAGACCGAACCCGACAGCCCGTCGTAGTCGCGGACCGCCAGCGCGTGCTGCGGGTGCGACGGGAGGCCGGCGTAGTCGACGCTCTCGACCGCGTCGTGCTGCTCGAGCCACTCGGCGATCGTGCGGGCACTGGCGAGATGCTGCCGCATGCGGACCGACAGCGTCTCCATGCCCTGCTGCAGCAGAAAGCCGTTGAGGGGCGACAGCGCGGGGCCGGTGTCGTTGGCGATACCGAACCGCAGCGACAGCTCGAACGCGCGCGGCCCGAACGCCTCGACGAACGAGGAGTACGCCGCCACCGGCGTGTCGGTGAGGGCGGGGTAGGAGCGGTCGGATGCCGCCCACTCGAACGTTCCGCCGTCGACGACGGCGCCAGCGAGGTTGGCTCCGTGGCCGGACAGGAACTTCGTCGCGGAGTGCACCACGATGTCGGCACCGTGTTCGATCGGACGGATGAGGTACGGCGTCGCGATGGTGTTGTCGACGACCAGGGGGATGCCATGGCGACGCGCCACCCGCGCGACGGCGCCGATATCGACGACGTCGTTCTTGGGGTTGGGCAGTGTCTCGGTGAAGATGGCCTTCGTCTCGGGACGGATGAGGGCGTCCCACTCGGACTCGTCGTTCGGGTCCCACACGTATTCGACCGTGACGCCCATGCGAGCGAACGTGCGGTCGAAGAGCACACGCGTGCCGCTGTAGATGCTCGCCGTGGACACCATGTGCTCGCCGCTGCCGGCGAGGCCCAGCAGCGCGACCGTGATCGCGGCCTGCCCGGAGCCGACGACGATCGCCCCTGACCCGCCCTCGAGAGAGGCCAGGCGCGCCTCGGCGACCTGATTGGTCGGGTTGGCGTTGCGGGAGTACAGGTGTCCGAGATCGGCCGCAGCGAAGCGGTCGGTCGCTTCCTGGAACGACGCGAAGCGATAGGCCGCGGACAGGTGGACGGGCGTGATGCGCGAGCCGTGCGTGAGGTCTTCGACCTCGCCCGCATGCACCTGCCGTGTCGCGAAACCGAAGCCGTCCCAGTCGGCGTGCGGGGGAGAGGGCTCAGCCACGCAGACCCACCGCCTCTTGCGGCAGGAGGGAGCCCAGCCAGCGGGCGATCTCTCGCGGGCCGGAGCGCGGGGCCGTCGCCTCGACGTCGGGGTTGTAGTTCGTGTTGGTGTTGACGTCGTACGTCACCGTGCGACCGTCTCGCGTGTCGATGAACTCGATGCCGGCGATGCCCACGCCCTCTGCGGCCAGGAAGGCGAGATAGCGGTCGATGAGGGCCGGGTCGACGTCATCCCGCCGCCGGAAGAGAGGTTCGGGCTCGACGCCGTCGGCGCCCGGGAGAGCGCACGCCTCGGCCGGGCACAGCTCGAAGCTGCCCGCACTGGTGTCGACGCGAACCGCGTAGACGAAATCGCCGGCCACGAACTCGGCGCGTGTCACGAACGGCGCCTCGGCGACGAGGAGCTCCTGCAGCAGGGTGATGCCGTCGGGGGAGGGCTCGAAGTCGGAGCTGCCGACCCACGCGGCGAACTCGTCGATCGAATCCCAGCGCCGCACGCCGAGGCCCTTACCGCCCTGATTGTGCTTGCTGATGAAGGGGGCACCGAACTCCCGAGCCTTCGCGGCGAGGTCGTCAGTCCCGAAGACCGCGACCGTGCGCGGAACGTCGATACCGGCGTGGCGCAGCGCCGCGTGCTGCGCGACCTTGCTCACCTCGAGCTCGAGCACGTCGGCGCCGTTGATGACGGTACGGCCCCACGACGCCAGCCAGCGGAGGACGGCGCGACCGAACTCTTTGCTGTAGGCGTGATCGCGAGTGTGCGCCGAGGCGCTGAGGCGCGACCAGAAGATGCCCTCCGGCGGCTCGACGGACAGGTCGATCGACCCGTCGGTGAGGAGCCACTCCTCGAACGGCACCCCTTCTGCCTCGAACGCCGCCGCGAACGGCGGGATCCACTGAGGATTCTCGTGGATGACATAGACCTTGCCCGACATAGGGTCCACGCTAACGCGGACCCCCGACATCCCGCCCGACCGCTGTCACGCGACGACACCGGGGCGTGGCATCCCGCCGTGCGGCGGCCCGCACGGCTCGACCTGCAGAACGTCGGTGTATCCGTGGATGTCGATGAAGTACGTGGGCTGGATGATGGCCGAGAGGTCACGGACGATGGATGCCTCGGCCGTGGCGCCCGTGATGAAGTCCCGGTTCGGGTCGTAGCCGTTCCACGTGCCGCGCCAGCCGAGGACGCGACCGTCGGGGTTGTTCGTCACGGTGAAGTACAGACGACGGTCGGACAGGATCTCGGTCACGGCCGGATCGGTGCTCGTCGCGAGATCGGCGATGTAGTCGAGCGTCGCGTCGGTGCCCTCCCACTCGTTCCCGTGGATGTTGGAGTTGAACCACACCGGGACCTTGTAGTTCGCCAGGAGGTCGGCATCGGTCGCGGCCGCGATCGGGTCGTACTTGACCCTGTCTCGGCGGGCCTCCTGTCGTGCGGTCTCGGCGGCCGTCTCGGGGGCGGTGACGGTGACCAGATAGATGTCGCGGCCCTGCGCGGAATGCGAGGCGACCTGCGTCGAGACGCGGTCGCTCTTGCTCATGAGGTCGTTGAGGAGGGGAGCGATCTCGTCGTACGGACGGGCTCCCCGCCAGATCGAGGCATCACCGGGATCGTCCGGGAAGACGCGGAGCTGGGGCTGCACGGGGTAGCTCGCGGGCATGTCGATGAGCGGCGACGTCAGTCGGACGATCGGCACGGACGCGGGGATGGATGCCGCCTGCGCGGCCGCCGCACCGAAGATCATGGCGGCGGTGAGGACGGTGACGACAGCGGTGCTGGTGCGTCTCTTCAACGGAATCTCCCCTGGACGTGGGGGGGCTCAGCACACGGCGGATGCTGCACGGGCGAGATCGAATGGGAGCTGAAATAAATATGTGATTCCGTCATTTCTTGGATGTGAAGGATGCGCGTTGTTGGGTTACGGTGCGTTTCCTGCATTCTCGATAGTCTGGACGACCGAGTTTCAAGAGGGATGCCATGACGTCTGCGTACATCGACGCGAACCGCGCCAACTGGGACGAGCGGGCGACACTGCACGCGGCTCGGGACGGGTCAGGGTACGGCGTGCAGCGGTACGTCGCAGACCCCGCCGCCCTGTCCGACGTCGTCCGCTTCGACCTGCCCCAGCTCGGCGACATCGCCGGAAAGCGCGCGGTCCACTTGCAGTGCCATATCGGTACCGACACGCTCTCGCTGGCGCGCCTCGGCGCTCGCGTCACGGGGCTCGACTTCTCCGAGAACGCGGTGGCCGAAGCCCGCCGCCTCGCCGCGGAGGCCGGTGCCGACGTCACGTACGTGCAGTCCGACGTCCGGGATGCCGCGAAGGCGCTGCCGCGCGGGGCGTTCGACCTCGTCTACACCGGCATCGGAGCGCTGTGCTGGCTCCCCTCGATCACCGAATGGGCGGGGGTCGTCGCCGAGCTCCTGACGCCCGGCGGGACCCTGCACATCCGGGAGGGACACCCGATCCTGTGGGCCCTGAACGAGGAGCTCCCCGGTCTCGCGTTGACCTTCCCGTACTTCGAGCAGGCGGCGCCGCTCGAGTGGAACGACGACAGCACGTACGTCGAGGTGTCGGCGCCGCTGACCTCGACCCGCACCTACGAGTGGAACCACGGCCTCGGCGAGATCGTCACCGCCCTGCTCGACAGGGGACTGCGCATCGACGCTCTCGTCGAGCACGACAGCGTCCCGTGGGACGCACTCCCCGGGCGCATGACCCAACGACCCGACGGCGAGTTCGCTCTGACGGAGCAGCCCTCGGTCATGCCGCTGAGCTACACGATCCGGGCGACGAAGGGGGCGTGACCCGGAGCGCGTCGCCTTCCGAAGGTAGAAGGGACTGCGCAGCCCAGTTCGGCGTCCTGGATGTCATCGGCCGCCGAAGAGCAGCGCGGCACCACCCGCAACCCCCATCGCGGCGACCACGGCCAGCAGGTACCACGTGACTCGCATACGGTTTACACGGCCACCCTGCGACTGCATGGGCGCCACGGACTGGTGTACTTCAGTGCCCGAGGACGAGGCGTCCATCGGGAAGATCTCACGGATCCGATCCATCAGCAGCTGCGCTGTACGAAGAGTGTGCTTCCATGACTCCGCATCGTCCGTCGCAAGAGAGCGAGGGGCGTACAGAAACAGCCACCGTCCGTTCATTTCCACATTCAACGGATATGTCCCGTTGTCCAACGCCCCGACGACCTCGGGCGTCAGAAGCGCGTTAGCCACAAACTCTGCTCCGGGGGCCGCCTCTACGCGGAGGCCGCTGCGACGTTCGTCCGCTAGAGCCCTGGCCGGGGTTGCCGGCAGAGGGTTCTGGGCAAAGTTCGACCGCGATTCCATCGTGACGGAGGGCATCGCGACGCCGACGTCCGCAGCAAGATACCCCCACCGCTGAGTGAATTGATTCCCCACAGCGACCTTCGTGTAGAAGCTATCGCCGATCTCCATCATGGGAGTGCCGGGGATGCGCACGATGTTGACGGCGCGCTGCGACAACCGCGACCCGCCATTCGGTTCACGGAAGACCACCCCGGGCAGCTGCTGGTCGACCGCATGCGTGTAGTACTGCCAGCCGTTCGCCAGGGCGAGATGAGCGACGGCGTTCGCCGTCGGGTCTGTCCTCGCTGGCGGATCGGTCGGGTGCGTGAGCGGCGTGAAGTCGATGTCAGCGTGCACGGGGTCATTCTGCCCGCTGCGGCGTCAAGACGAGACTCCGCCTGTGGTGCGGGAGACCATGTGGTGTTGAGCACGACATTCAAGGAGGGCTGAGTGACGGACTCTGCAGAAGTGAAGGAAGCACTACTCAAGCTCGACAGGCAGGTGGCCCTGAGCCAGCGCCGGGCGGAGCAGATGCAGCAACTCGCATCAGACATCGAGGCGATACGCGTCGAAATCGCCTCCCCAGGTGGGCAAGTGGATGCCAACGGTCGGTTGCTCAATGTCGGCTCCACTCACCAGGCGTTCGCATTGGGTCCCGATCGGATCCGTTCGTTGCTTCTCCAGGCGCTCGACGAGGGCTACGAGGAAGCGACACGTCGCAGTATCGCCCTGGCTGCGGATGCTTTCGGACCCGACGCACCAACGGTCGCTGGCCTTCGAACGAATGCTGAAAGGTACCGCCCACAAGCGAAGCAAGAGGATGCAGGATGAGCGACGACCGCATTCGAGTAGATCCAGATTTTCTGCGACAGCACGCTCATAAAGTGGCGGCACTGTCGAGCGACGTTGCTGAAGCCGCCTCGGCGGCAGGGCAGGTCTCTCTCGGAGGGCAGGCTTTCGGGATCATCTGTCTACGTCTTTGCGTTAGTGACCTCGGCGACTTCGACGGGGCCGCTGCTGACGCCTACCGAGCATTACTTATGTCCCTGACTTCGTCACTGCAGAGGTGCGCTGAACTGTGCTCTGGATTTGGGGTCGCGGCGGAGTTACTTGCTGGGATTATCAAGGCGGTACACGATGTCGTCCGCGACGTGATTGCGGACCTCGTCGGATTTGTCGTTCAGGAGCTGGCGCTGGTTGCGGGAACCCTAGGGGCGGCAACACCGGTAGTGGCCGCACAACTGGCGGTGAAATCGGCCAAATGGACCGCCCTTCTCTCCGGATTCATCCGCGACCTCGTAACGTCTGCCGGGAGCTACGGGAATCTTGCCAAGACAATCAAGGAGTTTGTCGACCGGGCATCGTCGGCGCTCAACGAGAGTGTGCCCGCCACATGACTCCTCTTCTCGATCGCGAATCGGCCGCCGTTCTTCCCGCCGGTCAAAGCCCAATCGTGCATCGACGATCTATCTCACGACTGCCGCACCCATGACGAACGTCATACCCGAGACGTGACGGGAGGCGGAGGTCTTCGGGAACCACCCCGGCGAGCATGAACACATGACCTCCTCCACCCCCATCCCCGCCGCGATCGACGCGCGGGGCGTCGTCAAGAGCTTCGGCTCCGTCCACGCCGTCCGCGGCGTCGACCTCACCGTCCGACCGGGCGAGATCGTGGCCTTCCTCGGCCCGAACGGCGCGGGCAAGACCACCACGATCGACATGATCCTGGGCCTGACGAACCCCGATGCCGGCAGCATCGAGGTGTTCGGCCACAGCGCTCGCGGAGCCGTCGCCCGGGGCCTCGTCTCGGCGGTGCTCCAGTCGGGCGGGCTGCTGAAAGACCTGACCGTGCGCGAGACGGTGGAGCTGACGGCGAGCCTGTTCGCCGAGAAGCGCCCCGTCGACGAGGCCCTCGAGCGTGCCGGCATCCTGAACCTCGCCCGCCGCAAGGTGGGCCTGTGCTCGGGCGGCGAGCAACAGCGTCTGCGCTTCGCGATGGCGCTCGTGAGCGACCCCGCGCTGCTCATCCTCGACGAGCCGACCACGGGCATGGACGTCGAGGCACGCCGGTCGTTCTGGAATGCGATCCGGGCGGATGCCGCGCGCGGACGCACCGTGATGTTCGCCACGCACTACCTCGACGAAGCCGACGAGTACGCCGATCGCATCGTGCTGATGCGCGGCGGGCAGATCGTGGCCGACGGCAGCACCACCGAGATCAAGAACCTCGTGTCGGGGCGGGTCGTTCAGGCGACGCTTCCGGATGCCGACCTCGCGGCCCTCGCGTCCGTCCCGGGCGTCGACTCGGTCGAGGCCGCCGGCGACCGCATCACCGTGCACACGCGGGATTCCGACGCCCTCGCACGTCACCTGCTCACCTCCACCACGGCGCGGGATCTCGAGATCACCGCCCAGAACCTCGAGAGCGTGTTCCTGACGCTCACCGCCGAGCCCTCGGCATCCGACCTCGTCTCGAATGGATCACTCCGATGACCGCCATCGCCCTCGACCGCCCGCTTCCCGCCATGGGCGGGTTCACGCTGACCTACCTGCGCATCGAACTGGTGCGTAAGCTGCGCAATCCGCGCAGCATCCTGTTCACCGTCGCGTTCCCCGTGCTGATGTTCTTCATCGTCGGGTTCCAGACCCTCGACGTTCCGCTGACGGATACACCCCTGGCGTCCGGGGGAGTGTCGGTGGCCGCCTACATCATGGTCTCGATGGCGATGTACGGGACCATGATGTCGGCGACCCAGACCGGGGCCTCGGTCGCGGTCGAGCGCGCGCAGGGCTGGTCGCGGCAGCTGCGGCTCACCCCTCTGAACCCCGTCTCGAACGTCGTCGTCAAGATGCTCGCGGGCATGATGTTCGGCCTGATCGCGGTGATCGCGACCTACGCGGTGGCCGCCGGAGCCGGAGTGCAGCTGGCTCCCGTGCAGTGGATCGTCACGGGACTCGCCGCCTGGGTGCTCGCCGGTGCCGTCTTCACCACGCTCGGCCTGATGGTCGGCTACATGGTGCCGGGCGAGAACGCGGCGCAGATCACGAGCCTCGCGGTGGTGCTGCTGTCGTTCCTCGGCGGCCTGTTCTTCCCGCTGTCGTCGATGCCCGACTTCCTGCAGGTGATCGGCAAGCTGACGCCGGTCTACGGCATCGGCGAGCTCGCCCGCTCGCCCCTCACGGGCGACGGATTCGACCTCGGCGCCCTGATCAACGCGGTGGTCTGGCTCGCGGTCTTCGTCGCCGGCACCGTGTACTTCTTCCGTCGCGACACGCGTCGCGGCTGACACGCCTAGGGTGAACGACGTGAGCACGACGACCGGCCCGGAGCGCACCCGCGTTCCGGGCCGCCGTCCGTTCCGCCGCGGCTGGTTCATCGGCGCGTCGATCTCGCTGATCTGGACGTATCCGGTCCTCGTCGAATTGTGGGAGGGCTCGAGCGTCGCGGGTCACTTCGTGGGCACCGCGATCATCATCCTGTTCGCGGCCGTGTTCATGGCGACGGTTCCCTACGCCCGCGTCACCCCATCGCGGCTCCGCCGACTGCTGCCGACGGTGGTGCTCTTCGCGCTGACCCTGACGCTGCTGCCCTGGCTCGGTGCCGACATCCGCTGGATGTGGACCTTCGTCGGCGTCGCGTTCGCCGTCTCGGCGATGGGTCGCAGAACGACCTGGCTCTTCGTGCCCGCCCTCAGCGCGTTGTCGTTCGTCGTGGGCGAAGCCATGGGCGCCGACGCGTTCTCGAACGTCGTGAACTCGGCGATCGTCCTCTCGATCTCGATCATGATGTTCAGCTTCGTCGAGAACATCTCGACCCTCGAGCGCCTGCGCGCCGCTCAGGAGCAGATCGCCGAACTCGCCGCCGAACGCGAGCGCGGCCGCGTCGCCCGCGACGTGCACGACATCCTCGGGCACTCGCTCACGGTCATCACGGTGAAGGCCGAGTTGGCAGGACGACTGATGGATGCCGGCTCCCCGGCCGCCCGCGACGAGATCGCCGCGATCGAGGGTCTTTCCCGCGGAGCCCTCGCCGACGTGCGCGCGACCGTGCACGGCTACCGCGGCGTGAGCATCAGCGGCGAGCTGGCCGCGGCCCGTGCGGCGCTCGAGAGCGCCGGCGTCTCCGCCGACCTCCCCGGGTCCACCGACCAGGTGCCCGCCGACCGCCGTGAGCTCGCCGGGTGGGTGGTGCGCGAGGCCGTCACCAACGTGGTGCGCCACTCGGGTGCGACCGCCTGCCGCGTGCGACTCGACAACCGCTCGATCGAGGTCGCCGACGACGGGTGCGGCCCGGCGTCCACGGCATCCACCGGCTCAGGACTCACGGGACTCCGCGAACGCGTCGAGACCTCGGGAGCGCGGATGACGATCGGCCGCAGCGACCTGGGCGGATTCAAGGTGAAGGTGGCGTGGTGATCCGACTGCTCATCGCCGACGATCAGGCCCTCGTGCGCGGGGCCCTCGCCGCCCTGCTGGGGCTCGAGGCCGACATCGAGGTCGTCGCCCAGGTCGGGCGCGGAGACGAGGTGGTCGAGGCCGCGCGCACGTCGAAGGCCACCGTTGCCCTGCTCGACATCGAGATGCCCGGGATCGACGGGATCGCCGCCGCCGCTCAGTTGCGCGCGGAGGTTCCCGGATGCCGTGCCCTCATCGTCACGACCTTCGGACGCCCCGGCTACCTGGCGCGGGCCATGCAGGCCGGCGCCTCGGGCTTCGTCGTGAAGGACACTCCCGCGGCGGAGCTGGCGGATGCCGTGCGGCGGGTATCTACCGGGTTGCGCGTGGTGGACCCGGCGCTCGCGGCCGAGTCGCTGGCCCAGGGGGATTCGCCGCTGACCGAGCGCGAGACCGACGTGCTCGCCGCGGCCCGCGACGGCGGCTCGATCGCCGACATCGCGCGGACCGTGCACCTCTCTGAGGGGACGGTCAAGAACCACCTGTCGAGCGCGATCGGCAAGACGGGCGGGCGGAACCGGGCGGATGCCGTGCGGGTGGCTGTGGAGCGTGGGTGGCTGTAGCCGAACCCGGCCGAGGGCGCGTACAGGGAGCACACGGCTACGAAGACGCGATCGCCGCTGATCCGCATCTCAATCCACGCATCTCGCCGTGAAGCCGCCTCGCGTCGAGGCGTTCGGCAGGCCGATAGTCATCTCGACGTCACCCGCGGCCAGCGAAAGGCCGTCCGAGGCATGGGTGAGGATGAGGTGACCTGATCGTGGACGTGAAAAGTTCATGCAATTCTCCTGATGGAAAGACGGCAAGTACGAGCAGTGCACATCTTGCACATGTATGCATGTTTTGTCAGAGAACTTCACCCCGCCGTTTCGCGCCGGCTTTGATGGTCGGCCAATCCCTGCATGCCGACAGAGACGCCGCGTGGCGAGCGAGCCTTATTCGAGAGGAACGCCCAACCCGAACGCCACCGCCTCCTCCTCCGTCAGCATCCGCGACCGAATGAGGAAGCGCATCCCCGTCGGCCCCTCGACCGAGAAACCCGCTCCACGACCGGGGACGACGTCGATCGTCAAGTGGGTGAACTTCCAGTACTCGAACTGCGACTCCGACATGTAGACCTCGATGGGGTCGTCGAGACCCGCGTCGATGTCGCCGAGGTGCACGTCGCTGGGGCCCGTAATGAACATCCCCACCGGGTAACACATGGGGGAGCTGCCATCGCAGCACCCGCCGGACTGATGGAACATCAGCGGCCCGTGCTTCGCCGTGAGTTCTCGCAGCAGCGCGGCCGCGGCATCCGTCACATCGACGCGGGAGAGCTGGGTCGCCATGTCCCACTCCTTTCGGTTCATGTCCCAAAAATGGTCGGCTGAGGGCTCTCTGACCCACCAAAAGTGGGACGAGGGGCCATCCGGACGACCTGCCACCTCGGCGGAAGAGGTGCGACCCCCGGGCCGGAGCCCGGGGGTCACAGAACCGGGGCCACCCGCCGCGACCCCGGCACGGCCGATCAGAAGAAGCCCATCGCCCCGTCGGCGTACGACACGAGCAGGTTCTTCGTCTGCTGGTAGTGGTCGAGCATCTTGAGGTGGTTCTCGCGACCGATGCCCGACTGCTTGTATCCGCCGAACGCCGCGTGCGCGGGGTACTGGTGGTAGGTGTTCGTCCAGACGCGTCCGGCTTCGATCGCTCGGCCCGCGCGGTACGCGGTGTCGCCGCTGCGGCTCCACACGCCGGCACCGAGGCCGTAGAGGGTGTCGTTGGCGATCGAGATCGCGTCATCGAAATCGTCGAACGAGGTCACCGACAGCACCGGTCCGAAGATCTCCTCCTGGAAGATGCGCATGTCGTTCGTACCCTCGAACACCGTCGGGGCGACGTAGTACCCGCCCGACAGGTCGCCGCCGAGGTCGACGCGCTCCCCGCCCGTGAGCAGCTTCGCTCCACCCTGCTTGCCGATGTCGATGTACGACAGGATCTTCTCGAGCTGGTCGTTCGACGCCTGCGCGCCGATCATCGTCTCGGGGTCGAGCGGGTTGCCCTGACGCACCTTCTTGACGCGCTCGAGACCGTCGCCGAGGAACTGATCGTAGATCGACCGCTGGATGAGCGACCGCGACGGACACGTGCACACCTCGCCCTGGTTCAGCGCGAACATCGTGAAGCCCTCGAGCGCCTTGTCGTAATAGGCGTCGTCGGTGGTGCGGGCGACGTCCTCGAAGAAGACGTTGGGGCTCTTGCCGCCGAGCTCGAGCGTCACCGGGATGAGGTTCTGCGACGCGTACTGCATGATCAGGCGACCGGTCGTCGTCTCACCCGTGAAGGCGATCTTGCGGATCCGCTTGTGCTGAGCGAGGGGCGCACCCGCCTCGATGCCGAACCCGTTGACGATGTTGACGACACCCGCGGGAAGCAGGTCTCCGATGATGTCGAACAGGAACAGCAGGGATGCCGGGGTCTGCTCGGCCGGTTTGATCACGACGCAGTTGCCCGCGGCGAGGGCCGGGGCGAGCTTCCACGCGGCCATGAGGATCGGGAAGTTCCACGGGATGATCTGGCCGACCACGCCGAGCGGCTCGTTGAAGTGGTACGCCACGGTGTTCTCGTCGAGCTGGCTGAGCGAGCCCTCCTGCGCCCGCAGCACGCCCGCGAAGTACCGGAAGTGGTCGACGGTCAGGGGGATGTCGGCGGCGAGGGTTTCGCGGACCGGCTTGCCGTTCTCCCAGGTCTCGGCGACGGCGATCTTCTCGAGGTTCTCCTCGATCCGGTCGGCGATTCTGTTCAGGATGACGCTGCGCTCGGCGGGCGTGGTCTTCTTCCACGACGCGAACGCCTTCCACGCGGCATCCACCGCTCGATCGATGTCGTGCGCGTCGCCGCGAGCCACCTCGCAGAAGGGCTTGCCGGTGACGGGGGTGATGTTCTCGAAGTACTCGCCGCTGTGCGGTTCGACCCACTCGCCGCCGATGTAGTGCCCGTACCGCGAGCGGTACTCGGCGACGGCCCCGCGGGTTCCGGGTGCGGCGTAGACGCTCGAGACGCCTTCTTCGACGATGGTCATGCGTGTCTCCTTCGACGGTCATGAGTCGCCGCGTCGGCTTCGGGCGGCGATGCGCCGACGGTACGCCGCGGGAGGTTGCATCGGGTTGCACCGGGGGGTGGCGCCCGCCGGTGGGTCCGGTGGGCGCGAGATCACGTGACCTCGGCGGGGGAGGGCGGGACGCGGCCCCCGAAGCCGGCGACCTCACATGATCTCGCGAGCCCCACCCCGCGCAGGAACGACGGATGCCACGACCCCGAGGCCGTGGCATCCGTTCGAGCGAGCGCGGTCTACGCGTCGGCGTCGGCGAGCACCGAGCGCAGCGGGGGCACGTTGACCTCGTGCAGGTCGACGTCGTAGAGGCGCTCGATGCTCTGCACGCGCGGCGCGATCGTGCGGTCGTCGGCGACGATCCAGCTGCCGACCAGGAGGAAGCGGTCGTTGCCGGCGGTGATCGGGCCGGTGAGGGCGAACGTCTGGTTCGTCGGCGTGAGGAAGGTCACACGCACGGGCGTTCCATGGGGGAGGGTCGAGGGATCGACGACGTCGGCCTCGAGCGCGGGCTGGGGTGCCTCGATGCCGAGATCGATGCGCTGGATCTCGGCGCTCGTGGCGAGGATGACGTCACCCACGAGCGGCTGCCCGCCCACGCCGATACGCACGGTGCCCTCGAGCGCGTACAGGCCGTAGCGCGGGGAGCGGACGATGACGCGCGCGACGTCACCCGCCTTGACCTCGGCGAGGGCCTCGCGGATACGCCCCACGTCGCGACGGGCGCGTGCTGCCGAGAAGATGTCGAGCGCGTTTTCGTCCATATGTTCAGCGTAACGAGGGCCTCCGACATCGGGGACGCTCTCGGGAAATCCCCTGGTGGCGCTGGGTGAGCGCGGAGTGTCACGCCCGAGCGAGACGCTCCAGTCGAGCGACCAGCCCCGCTCGCTTGGGGGAGCGGGCGGGAACCAGCTCGAGGCAGAGCCGCAGCACCTCTTCGTCGTCGCGCGCGTCGGCTGTCTCGGCGTACGCGAGCAGGACGTCGAGCCCCGCCTCTTCGATGAGGGCCTCTCTCAGGGTCGAGCGCACCGATTCGCGCACCTCGACCACTCCCGGCGCCTCCGACTCCGGCAGCACCGGTCCGGCGTACGCTGCGAGCGCCACGCGATGCGCACCCCTATCCAGCAGCGACAGCACGTGCTGGGCGTCGGTCTCGAGGCCGACGGGCAGTCGATAGGGGCGGGACGCCGGAACGAGACGCGGCGCCACCGGAACGAGCGCACGCCGAAGCCGCACCATCTCGGGCCGCAGCGTCTCGACGGCCGCGTGGCCGTAGACGGCCTCGCTCAGGGCCTCGGCCGACAGCCCTTCGCGGTGCATCGCGAGCAGCAGCAGGATCTCGGCGTGCCGCGCGCTCAGTTCGAGGGCCGACCCTCCGACCTCGAGCAGCGCGCGATCCCGCCCGAGGATGCGCAGGAGAGCCCGCGAAGGCGTCGACCGACGCGGGGGAGGAGCCTGCTGCGCACGCAGTCGCGCGACGAGGATCTCGCTCTCGATCGCCCGGGCCGTGGCATCCACCAGCAAGTGGGCCTGAGGGGTCACGGCCTCGGGCCCTCCGGTGACGTCGATCACGCCGAGCAGACGTCGCGTCTCTGGGTCGTGCACGGGAGCCGCCGTGCACGACCACGGCTGCACCAGCCGATTGAAATGCTCGGCACCGCGGATCTGCACCGACCTGTCGAGAGTCAGCGCCGTTCCGGGAGCGGACGTGCCCACGGCATCCTCCGCCCAGTTCGCCCCCGCCACGAACCCCATATCGCCGGTCAGGGCGCGGATGTGGCGGTCGCCCTCGACCCACAGCAGACGGCCCGCGGCGTCGCCGACCGCCACGACCACGCCCGACTCCTCCGCGGTTCCGGGCAGGAGCAGAGAACGGACCATGTCCATGACCCCGGCGAGCGGATGGGCGCTGCGGTACGCCTCCAGCTCGCCGCTGGGCAGATCGAGCGGAGGAAGACCTTCGGGGCCGACGAGGGATGCCAGGGACCTCCGCCACGACTCCTGCACGAGCGGTCGCACGTCGTCGAGTCGGCGGTCGTCGTTGCCGGCGATGAGCTCCTCGTGAGCACGCGCGATCAGCAGCCCCGAGGTCTCGGGGGAAACAGTCGGTCGCGACCATGGAGAGGGCACGGAACTCCCATCGGCGGTGACGGAGGTGGCTCCCAGTGTAGGTCGCCCGGTGCGCCGGGGGGAGGGCCCGCAGCACTGGGGCGTGCTCGGTGCAGTCGGGCGGTCGTCGACCACCCGGTGCACGACACGCGCCCGTTACGGCGCGACCTCCCACGACACGACGTGCGCGCGATCCAGCCGCACCGGACCGGGCGCCAGAACGTGCGGGATGCCGTGGAACCAGGCCCCGCTCACTCCTCGACGCGCCATCTCTTCGAGCCACCCTCGGTTCTTCGCAGTCGTCACGGGCGAGGCCCGATGAGCCTCACAGTCGAAGCGCTCGACCTCTCGCGGGTCGATCGGATCCCCGGTCGCGGTCATCGTGCGGTCCAGGACGACCGTGCCGTCCGGAAGATCCTGCGCCGGGATCGCCCAGAACTCCATCGGGGGCCGCCGACGCCCCCGGATCTCGAACCACGCCTGCCAGATCGCGTGCGGGTGGACGGGGGAGAGGAATACGACCTCCGTCCGCGACCGTCCGAGACCCGGGATGACGGTGTCGCGCAACCGCTGCCGTTCGGGGGTGTCGTCGTACTTCGCGATGGCGTCGCAATACGCGGCGGGATCCGTGTCGGCCAGATCGCTCATCGGCAGCAGCGACGACGTTCCCGCCGCGAGCTCGACGCGAGCGTGAAAGACGCAGTCCGTGGCATCCATCACCTCAGCTTGCCGATGAGAACGGTTCCCGATCCACCGAAAACGCCGTCAGCACCCTGGTCGTGGCCGTATCGGGAGCGCACGGTGGAAAGACCGACAGAAAGGAACGCCATGAAGGCTGTGCAGTACCGCGAGATCGGCAAGGGACCCGAGGTCGTCGAGATCGACGAGCCCCACGCGGGCCCGGGCCAGGTGCGTCTGAAGGTCACGGCGGCGGGCCTCTGCCACTCCGACTGGTTCGTGATGGACCTCCCCGAGGACCAGTACACCTACGGCCTGCCGCTCACCCTCGGCCACGAGGGCGCGGGGATCGTGGACGAACTCGGCGAGGGCGTCGAGGGCGTGGAGATGGGCGCCGCCTACGCGATCTACGGACCGTGGGGCTGCGGACGCTGCCACGCGTGCGCGCAGGGCGCCGAGAACTACTGCCCGTACGCGGCCGAGATGGGCATCACCCCTCCGGGCCTGGGCAGCCCGGGCGCGATGGCCGAGTACGTCATCGTCGACGATCCGCGTCACCTCGCCCCGCTGGGCGACCTCGACCCGGTCGAGACGGTCTCGCTGACGGATGCCGGACTCACCCCGTACCACGCGATCGTCTCGGCGAAGGAGAAGCTCTACCCCGGTGCGACGGCCGTCGTGATCGGCGTCGGCGGGCTCGGACACGTCGGAGTTCAGATCCTGCGCGCGATCACCCAGGCAACCGTCATCGCCGTCGACCTCGGCGACGACAAGCTCGCCCTCGCCCGCGAGGTCGGGGCGCACCACGCCGTGACCTCCGACGAGCACGCCGCCGAGCGCATCCGCGAGCTGACGAACGGACTCGGCGCCACGGCGGTCTTCGATTTCGTCGGCGTGCAGCCCACCATCGACCTCGCGCGCGCTGTCGCCGGGCTCGACAGCTTCATCCACATCGTCGGCATCGGCGGCGGCATCCTTCCCGCCGGTTTCTTCTCCACGCCGATGGGCGCGGCCGTCCGTGCACCGTACTGGGGCACGCGCAGTGAGCTGATCGAGGTGCTCGATCTCGCCCGCAGCGGGGCGGTGGGCGTGCACGTCGAGCGCTACGGCTTCGACGGCGCCGTGGAGGCCTACGGCAAGCTGCACAAGGGACAGGTGCGCGGTCGCGCCGTCATCGTGCCCTGATGTGAGCCTCGAGGGGGTGGCATCCGGATCATGGATGCCACCCCCTCGGTGTTCATGCCGCAAAGGGAATGGGACGGAATCAGCCCCGCGCCGCCCACCATTCGCGCAGACGCTTCTCCGCCTCCTTCTCACCCAGCACTCCCTCGTCGAGGCGCAGCTCGAGCAAGAAGCGGTAGGCCTCGCCGACCTCGCGACCGGGTGTGAGGCCGAGGACCTCCTGGATTCGGTTGCCGTCGAGTTCGGGGCGGATCGAGTCGATCTGCTCTTGCTCTCGCAGCGAGGCGATGCGCGCTTCGATGTCGTCGTACGCGGATGCCAGGCGCTGGGCCTTGCGCTTGTTGCGCGTGGTCACGTCGGCCCGGGTCAGGATGTGCAGGCGCTCCAGCTCGTCTCCGGCGTCGCGCACGTACCGCCGGACCGCGGCATCCGTCCATGCTCCCTCGGCGTAGCCGAAGAAGCGCAGGTGCAGCTCGACCAGCCGGGTGACGACGGTCGTCGTGGCCGCATCGAACCGCAGGGCCTGCAGGCGCTTGCGGGCCATGCGCGCGCCCTTGATGTCGTGGTGATGGAAGGTGACGCCGCCGCCCGCTTCGAGGCGTCGGGTGGCGGGCTTGCCGATGTCGTGCAGGAGCGCTGCCAGGCGCAGGGGCACATCGGGGGCGGCATCCGGGTGTCGCTGCTTCTCGAGCGAGATCGCCTGGCGCAGCACCGTCAGCGAGTGCTCGTAGACGTCCTTGTGGTGGTGATGCTCGTCGACCTCGAGGCGCAGGGCGGGGACCTCGGGCAGGAACTCGTCGATCAGTCCGGTCTCGACCAGAACCCGGATGCCGCGGACGGGATCATCCGTCTGTAAAAGGCGCACGAGTTCGGCCTGCACGCGCTCGGGACTGACGATGGCGAGCGAACTGCGCAACTCGCGGATCGCGTCGAGGGTGCCGGGGTCGACGACGAAGTCGAGTTGAGACGAGAAGCGGGCCCCGCGCAGCATGCGCAGGGGGTCGTCGCCGAAGCTCACGGCGGGGTCGATCGGGGTGCGCAGGCGCCCCGCGACGAGGTCTTCCACGCCGCCGGTGGGGTCGACGAGCGTGCGAGCGGGAACCCGCAGCGCCATGGCGTTCACGGTGAAGTCGCGGCGGCTGAGGTCGGCCTCGAGGGTGTCGCCGAACTCGACGGTGGGCTTGCGGGTGACCCCGTCGTAGCTGTCCGCGCGATACGTGGTGATCTCGACCTGCTCGCCCTTCACCCGGGCGCCGATGGTGCCGAACGCCCGTCCGACGTCCCATTGCACGCTCGAGACGGGTCTCACGAGCGCGAGGATCTCGTCGGGGCGAGCGTCGGTGGTGAAGTCGAAATCGTGGGTCGCGCGCCCCAGCAGGGCATCACGCACGGGACCACCCACGATCGCCAGATCTCGACCGGCATCGGCGAAGACCCGGGCGAGCGTGGCGACCACGGGATGCGCGGCGAGCTCCTCGAGGCGCGCGAGACCCTCAGCCATGTTCAGCATGCCTTCGAGCCTATCCGGGGCCGCCGACGGCTCCGTCGGGCAGCAACGACGCGTCAGTCGTCGGCGAAGCCCAGGAACCCGGTCACCAGCAACTCGCGCACCCGCGGCAGCAGGTCGGCGCGCAGGGCCTCGGCATCCACCTCCATGAGCTGGGCGATCGCATCGATGAGGGCTCCCACGGCCAGGTCGCCGTCGCAGGCGCCGACGAGGGCCGCGAGCCCCGGGTCCACCTCGAGAGTGCGCGCGAAGCCGCCACCCTGTCGGAGTTCGATGACCGAGGGGTCCTCCTCGCCCGGGCGGTGGTGGCGCGCCTCGGTGACGTCCGGAGCCACCCGCAGCACGCTCGAAGCCAGCCCGTCGTCATCGAGCAGGGCGGCCCGATCATGGGCGGCGAGGGATGCCGACAGGTGCGGTCCGAACGCCGACTCACCGCCACCGGGGACGCGTTCGTACCGCGCGAGGGTCGGCCCGCCCGCGAGAGGGCGCCGCAGCAGCACGTATCCGAACCCGACGCCGGTCACTCCCCGTGCCGCGAAGTCGTCGAGCCACGCGTCGATCAGCCGCGCGTACTCGGGCGTCCCCGGAACCGTTCCCCCGTCACGCACCCACAGCTCGGCGTACGCGAGGGGGTCGAGCACTTCGCGTTCGATCACCCACGCGTCGAGGGACGAGCCGACCCACCCGCGCACGCGGTCGAGCCCTGACTCACCCCAGCGGTACTCCCAGTTTCCCAGCGACTGCGCCACCGCCCCGGGCGCGAGATGTTCCCCCACCCCCGAGATCACCGCGGCGACGAGGGAGTCGCCCTCCATTCCGCCGTCGCGGTACTCGTACGCCGGAACCCCGGCGACGCGCGGCGTGATGACGAACGGGGGATTGGATGCCACGCGGTCGAACGCCTCGCCGGCGACGGGCTCGAACAGCGAGCCCAGGCGGGTCTCGATCCCGTCGACGCCGTTCACGAGGGCGTTGAGGCGGGTGAAGCGCAGGGCGCGCTCGGAGATGTCGGTCGCGACCACGTGATCGACGAGGCGGCGCAGCCGGAGGGCCTGGATGCCGCAGCCCGTGCCGATGTCGAGGGCCGTGCGCGCTCGGCGGGTGAGTTGCAAGCGCGCGAGTGTCTGGGAAGCCCCGCCCACGCCGAGCACGTGGTCCTCGGGGAGCGGACCCCCGAGGGCCGCCTCATCGAGATCGCTGGCGATCCACCACTCGACCTCCCCCTCGTCGTCGGCGAAGGCCTGAGGCCTCACGAGCACGGCGGGGGTCACGGCATCCCCCGAGATCTCCAGCAGACCGAGCGCGGCCGCTCCGTCGACGCGCAACGTCGGCAGCGCCGCCTCTGCATCACCGCGGGGGACCGGCAGCCCGAGCCCCCACAGCCGACCCAGCACCGCGAGCGCATCGCCGCGCTCACCCAACGCGCGAGTGGCCGGGCGGCGGAGCCCCCTCGCGACGGCGTCGTCGGCCTGCGTTCCCCACGCGGCGCGGAGGGCGGCGCTCGTGTAGTCCGCGGTGCGGAGGTCGTCGGCGAGGGCCTGGCACAGCTGGGGATCGGGTTCGGGAAGCACCGGTCCATTCAACCGTCTGCGCGAGGCTATCGGGGGGCTTGTAGGTAGGCGGGCCTAGACTCGCAGGCGGTGCGAGGCCCCCTCGTTCCACCGACGCTCGTATGACCGTGACCTCCCAGCCTTCGGGCGCACCCGTGCCGCGGCGCTCCTTCACGCGCCGGCTCCTGGCGACCCTCGCCGCCGGGGCCATCGTCGCGGCCGTCGCGCTGCCCGTCTCGGCGGCTTCCGCCGCGACGCAGAGCCCTTCGCCGTCGGCCTCGACCTCGCCGTCCGTTCTCATCGCGGCTCCCTCGGCGAACGGCATCCTGCGTCCCGGTGACGCCCTGTCGGTCGTCGTCAGTCTCGCGGCCGGGTCGTCGGCTGCGCCCGCCGGCTCCGTCGCCCTGTCGATCGGGTCGGCGCCCCTGGCCGACGACGCCTCCATCGATCGTTGGCTCAGCGGTGACGCCTCCGGCATCGTCCTGCAGCAGGTCGCGACGGGAATCCTGGATGCCACCGCCTCCGGCGCCCAGTCGACCACCACTCTCACGGCACCGGGCACCGATCCGGCCCTCGCGAGTCGCGCCACCGGCGTCTACCCGGTCCTCGCGACGAGCGGCGGCCTGACGGCACCGAGCGTGGTCGTCGTTCCGGCCGATGCGGGGGCTCAGACGCCGATCGCCCTCGTGGTCCCGATCACGGCGGCCCCCCTGACGCGCGGTCTTCTCACCGCCAACGAGCTGGCCGAGCTGACCGCGGTCGACGGCGGTCTGTCCGCGCAGCTCGACGCGGTGGACGGCACCGCGGCCACCCTGGCCGTCGACCCCGCGATCCCCGCGGCGATCCGCGTGCTCGGTTCGGCCGCCCCGCCCACCGCGGTGGCGTGGCTCCAGCGACTTCTCGCCCTACCGAACGACCGGTTCGCCCTCCAGTTCGGCGACTCCGATCTCGCCGCACAGCTGCACGCCGGGCTCACGGCCCCGCTCGGGCCCACCTCGCTGCAGAACTACATGGCCGCGGCCGACTTCGTGCAGCCCGCGCCGGCGGTGTCGGCCGTGTCGACGCCCGAACCCGCGCCCAGCACGACGCCCGGCCAGCCCTCGTACCCGTCCCTGTCGACGCTGCTCGACATCGGCGTCGCGACCCCCCATGTGTACTGGCCCGCGACCGGAACCGCGGGAGCGGACACCGTCGCCACCCTCGGCGCCCTCGGCAGCGCAGACGATCCCACCCACGTGCTCATCCCGTCGACCAGCGTCTCCGGTGGCGGGCGGCAAGCCTCCGCCCGCGTCGGAGGGGTCTCGACGCCGGTCTACGACGCGGAGATCTCGCGGGCCCTCGCCGACGCGGCGGGTCAGAACGACAGCACCCGTCGCGGGGCCTCGCTCGCGGCTGCCCAGGCCTACCTCTCCGTCGCGCGTACCGTCACCGCCGACCAGCCGGTCCTGGCCGTCCTCGACCGGGGCACCGATCGTTCGCGCGTGAGCCTGCGCGCGACCCTCGGCCTCGCCGCCACCGCGCCGGGGTACACGGCGACGACCCTGCGCACTGTGGCCTCGGTGCCGGCATCCGACATCTCCCTCGACGCTCCCGATGTCGACGAGGCTCGCGTCGACGAGGTCCGCAACCTCGTGAGCGACGAACAGAACGTCGACCGGTTCGCGTCGATCCTCGACCAGCCCGAGCTGCTCACCGGACGCGAACGCGCGGAGCTCCTCCAGGTCACGAACGTGTCATGGACGGGGGATGCCGCCCGCCAGGCCGTCTCCGACCACCGCGGCGCCACGCGCACGACGCTGGACTCCGTCGGCATCCTGTCGTCCGACTTCCGTCTTGTCAGTTCGAGCGCGCCGTTGCGCCCGTGGGTGCGCAACGATCTGCCGTGGCCGGTGACCGTCGTGATGTCCGTCCGCACCAACGACGTCCGCCTGCGCGTGCAGGATCGCACCACGATCGATGCCCAGGCCTCGGCCAACACGCGCGTCGAAGTACCCGTCGAGGCGCGCATCGCCAACGGTGAGGTCAGTGTCGACCTGCAGCTCTACAGCCCCTCGGGCGTGCCGATCGGGTCGCCGCAGGCGGTCGACGTCGAGGTACGTGCGGAGTGGGAGAACATCGGCATCGTCGTCGTCATCGCCCTCATCGTCGGCTTCCTGAGCCTCGGGGTCGTCCGCACGGTCGCGCGCCGCCGTCGGCTCCGCGCCGAGGAAGCGTCGCCCCCGGCCCTCGACGATGACGAGCCCGTGGAGGGGATCGGCGTGAAGGATCCGGATGCCGACGGGCGCAGCCCCGCGGAAGACGCCGACGATCCCCTGGCCGACGAGCACGTGCCCCACGAGAACCCTTCGGACACCGAGCAGGAGACACGCCCGTGAGCAGCATCGGACGGGCCAGTGTGCTCATCGGAGCCGGGACCATCGCGTCCCGCGTGAGCGGGGTGCTGCGCACCATCGTGCTCGTCGCCGCCATCGGTTCGCAGAGCAGAGCGGGTGACGCCTTCGCCGTCGCGAACCAGCTCCCGAACAACATCTACGCGATCATCTCGACCGGCCTGTTGACCGCCGTGGTCGTTCCGCAGATCGTCAAGGCCGCCGCGCACGCGGACGGGGGACAGGCCTTCATCTCGAAGCTGTTCACGCTGGGAACCGTAGGGCTCTTGGGCGCTACCGCTCTCGCGATGATCGCCGCCCCGCTCCTCGTGCAGGTCTACGCGGGCAAATTCACCGGGGACCAGCTCGCACTCTCGACCGCGTTCGCCTACTGGTGCCTGCCGCAGATCTTCTTCTACGGGCTGTACGCGCTGCTGGGTGAAATCCTCAACGCCCGGCGCGTCTTCGGCCCGTACACGTGGGCACCGATCGTCAACAATGTCGTGTCGATCGCGGGTTTCGGGGCTTTCATCCTGCTGTTCGGCGGTCCGCAAGAGAACGTGGACGTCTGGACGCCGTCGATGATCGCCCTGCTCGCCGCCACGGCGACGGGTGGGATCGTCGTGCAGACGGTCGTGCTGATGTTCTTCTGGCGCCGCGCGGGGCTCACTCTCCGGCCCGACTTCCAGTGGAAAGGCGTGGGGCTCCGCCACATCGGACGGCTCGCCGGCTGGACCTTCCTCATGGTCGTCGCCGGCCAGCTCGCCGGAATCGTGCAGTCGAACGTGCTCTCGGGCGCCTCGGGGAACGATCCCGCGATCTTCGCCTCGCAGAACGCCTGGCTGCTGTTCATGCTGCCCTACTCGATCATCGTGCTGTCGATCGGAACGCCTTACTTCACGCAGCTGAGCGAGCACGCCGCCGCGGGACGCGACGACGAGGTGCGAGCCGACATCGCTCGGAGCATCCGCACCCTGGGGTTCTTCATCGTCGCGGCCACCGCCGCCCTCGCCGTGGCGGCCGTCCCGGCCAGCCGCATCTTCACGAACGGACCGGAGCAGGCTCTCGCCGCCGCTCCCGTCCTGTGGTGCTTCCTGGTCTGCCTGGTTCCCCTCGCCGTGCTCTTCGTCGTCCAGCGCACCTTCTACGCCTACAACGACACCCGAACGCCGTTCTTCTTCACCCTGCTGCAGTGCGCTCTCGTGGCGGGCGGGGCCATCGCGGCCGGCGCGTTCGTCGATCGGTCGGAACTTGCCGCTGGCGTCGCCTTGACCCAGTCGTTCGCAAGCATCGTGCAGGTGGTCGTGGCGACGGTGCTCCTTCGCCGCCGCCTCTCCGGTATCGGCACGGGCTCCTGGCTGCCGGCACTCGGACGTTTCGCCCTCGCCGCGATCCCCGCCGCCGCGGCCGGCTGGGGGGTCCTGATCCTGCTGGGCGGCCCCGAAGGATGGATGACGAGTAACGTCGCCGCGGGGATCGCCGGTGCCGCGGTGCTGGGTCTGGTCGTCCTCGCCGTGTACATCGGCATCCTGGCCCTGTTCCGCACTCCCGAACTCGCTCCCGCGCTCGCGCTCGGTCGGCGGTTCCTCCCCAAGCGCTAGCCCCGGGGGCTGCGGAATACCCCGCGGCTACCATGGGTTTCATCCGACGGAATCAACGAGAGGAAGGCGCAAACGTGCGTCACGTCATCATCATCGGATCGGGCCCGGCCGGATACACGGCCGCCATCTACGCTGCCCGAGCCAACCTCGAGCCCCTCGTCGTCGCGAGCTCCGTCGAAGCCGGCGGCGACCTCATGAACACGACCGAGGTCGAGAACTTCCCCGGGTTCCCCGACGGCATCCAGGGTCCCGACCTCATGGCCAAGATGCAGGCCCAGGCCGAGCGCTTCGGCGCCCAGGTGCTCTACGACGACGTCGTGTCTCTGGAGCTCGACGGTCCCGTCAAGAAGGTCACGCTCGGCAGCGGCAAGGTCGAAGAGGCGGTCTCGGTCATCTACGCGACCGGTTCCGCTTACCGCAAGCTCGGCCTCGAGGGCGAAGAGCGCCTGTCCGGCCGCGGTGTCTCGTGGTGCGCGACGTGCGACGGCTTCTTCTTCCGCGACCGCACGATCGCCGTGGTCGGCGGCGGCGACTCCGCGATGGAAGAGGCGAACTTCCTCACCAAGTTCGCGTCGAAGGTCTACATCATCCACCGCAAGGACTCGCTCCGCGCGTCGAAGATCATGCAGGAGCGCGCGTTCGCGAACCCGAAGATCGAGTTCATCTGGAACAGCGCCGTCGACGAGATCCTCGGAGACGAGGCCGTCAACGGTGTGCGCCTGCGCTCCACGGTCGACGACTCGACGCGTGAGCTGCCGCTGGACGGTCTGTTCGTCGCGATCGGCAACGACCCCCGTACGCACCTCGTCCACGACAAGCTGCAGCTGACCGACCAGGGCACCATCTGGGTGGACGGTCGCTCGTCGCGCACCTCGGTGGAGGGTGTCTTCGCCGCCGGCGACGTCATCGACCCCACCTACCGCCAGGCCATCACGGCCGCGGGCAGTGGAACCGTCGCCGCCCTCGACGTGGAGCACTTCCTCGCAGCCCGCGGCGAGGCCGGCGAGCCCGCCGTCGCCGAGAGCCCCATCGAGGGTCTCCCGGACGCCGCAGTCGTCTGAGGAACAAAACCCCGTTCACCGGCGTTTTCATCAACTGACGCTTTCACGAAGGAGAAATGCAATGACTGCCAAGGCGACGACCTCCGCAACGTTCGAGCAGGACGTCCTGCAGGCCGACGGACCCGTTCTCGTGGATTTCTGGGCTGAGTGGTGCGGACCGTGTCGCATGGTCGCCCCCGTCCTCGACGAGATCCAGAACGAGAACGCGGGAAAGATCACCGTCCTCAAGCTCAACGTCGACGAGAACCCGGACCTCGCGATGAAGTACCAGATCACCTCCATCCCCGCGATGAAGGTCTTCCAGGGCGGTGAGGTCAAGACGACCATCATCGGCGCAAAGCCCAAGTACGCACTCGAGCAGGATCTCGCCGCGTTCCTCGGCTGAGACCTCTCCCAGAACGTCCCCGGTGCCTCAGGGCGCCGGGGACTTTCGCGTGTTCGGGCGGTCTGAGGGAGAGAAGCCAGCTCAGGATGCCATCACCCCGTCAACAGCGATGACGATGTACCCGATCGCCGGGGCGCGGAAGACCGGGGGTCGATCACGCCGTGGACCGCTTTCCGGGCGCTCACGGGCGATCTGAGCGCCCCTCGATGCCGTTCTGACCCCGGAGGGGCCACGACGCGGCCTCGCGGCTCAGGAGGCGTCGAGCCGCACGTTGGCGTCCCACCGGCGGTGGGGCTCCTCCTCACCCAGGATCCTCCAAACGGCCTTGGTGAGCGGGGGATAGTCGAGGGCGATCTGGCGAAGCACGCGGTAGTTGCGTGAGCGGTTGGGGCGGACTCCGCCGTTCTCGAAGATGTTGTCCGCGCGCAGAGTGAGGACGACGAGCTCGTCGACGCTGGGCAGGTCTTCCATGAAGTCCCACGGATCTTCGCCGCCACGCAGACGCTCGTGAATGAGGACCGCGAGTTCGTCGGAGGCTTCCGCGCGCAAGAGCTCGAGGCTGGCGCGACGGCGCGGGGTGTCGTCGTTCGCTGTCACCGTTCCAGCGTACGTCGAGCTACCGACACCGGGCGCGCGGGCGCGTTCGCTCGCCGCGTGATCCGCCCGGTGCGGGCATCGCGTCAGCCCGTGTAACCCTCTTCGCCCAGAGTCGCGAGGATGCGATTGAGGTCCTGGATACTCGCGAAATCGATGCTGATCTGGCCTTTTTTGGCATTGAGCGACACGCGGACCTTCGTGTCGAACCGGTCGCCGAGACGATCCGCGATGTCGTCGAGTCCCGACCGGCGCGATCCGGCCTTCGGTTTCTGGCGGACGGGGGCGACACCCGGCATCTTGGCGGCAGCCTCAGCCGCGCGAACCGACAGATCCTCGTTGACGATCTTGTCAGCGAGCTTCTGCATCTCTTTGGGGTCGTCCAGAGAGAGGATTGCACGAGCATGCCCGGCACTGAGAACGCCGGCAGCGACGCGCTGTTGCACGGGGACGGGCAACTTCAGCAAGCGGATCGTGTTGCTGATCTGCGGTCGCGAACGACCGATGCGGGTCGCCAGTTCTTCCTGAGTGATGCCGAAGTCCTCGAGCAGCTGCTGGTACGCGGAAGCCTCTTCGAGAGGGTTCAGCTGAGAACGATGAAGGTTCTCGAGGAGCGCGTCGCGGAGGAGGTACTCGTCATCGGTCTCGCGGACCACTGCCGGGATGCTCTCGAGCCCGGCCTCGCGAGAGGCACGCGTCCGTCGCTCACCCATGATCAGCTCATAGGTACCGTCGCCCTTGTCACGAACGACCACCGGCTGAAGAACGCCGAACTCGCGAACGGAGTGGACGAGTTCTGCGAGGTCATCCGCATCGAAATGCGTACGAGGCTGGCGAGGGTTGGGGACGATGGTCTTCGGGTCGATGTGTACGAGGCGCGCACCCGGCACCGACACCAGCGCCGCATCGTCGTCGGGGCGGTCCGCGTCGGCCTTCGCCGTCGCATCCTTCGCTGCGGCCCCGTCTGGGAAGAAGACATCGACGGGGCGCGCCTCCGACGGCTCCATCGTGGGGATGAGGGCGCCGATACCGCGCCCCAAACCAGTCCTCTTGGCCATCAGGAGCCCTTCTTGGTGGTGTCGCGAGCGACGATCTCTACTGCCGCCTCGCGGTAGGCGATGGCGCCCGCTGACTGGCCATCGTACGCGATGACGGTCTGTCCGAAGCTCGGCGCTTCAGACACACGGACGGATCGAGGAATGACCGTGTCGAGCACCTCGCCCGTGAAGTGCGAACGGACCTCATCCGCGACCTGCTGTGCGAGACGCGTGCGCCCGTCGTACATGGTCAGAAGGATCGTCGACACGTGGAGACCGGGGTTGAGGTGCTTCTGGATCATCTGCACGCTGCCGAGCAACTGGCTCAACCCCTCGAGCGCGTAGTACTCGCACTGGATGGGAATCATGACCTCATCGGCCGCGGTGAACGCATTGATCGTCAACAGTCCCAGCGAGGGAGGGCAGTCGATGATGACGAAATCGAGGTGGTTGCCCTCGATCTCGAGGTAATCCCGGAGTGCGCCGCGAAGACGATGCTCACGCGCAACCTGCGATACCAGCTCGATCTCGGCGCCGGCGAGGTGAATAGTGCTCGGAGCGCAGAGCAGGTTGGGAGACTCGGGGCTGACCTGCACGATGTCCGCGAGAGGGAATTCATCGATGAGGACGTCGTAGACGCTCGGCGTATCGGCGTTGTGGGGGACTCCCAGGGCGGTCGACGCATTTCCCTGCGGATCGAGGTCGATGACCAGGACACGTGCACCAACAGAGACGAGTGCGGCCGCGATGTTAACAGCGGTCGTGGTCTTACCCACTCCGCCCTTCTGGTTCGACACCGTGAAGACGCGAGTGCGGCCGGACAGCTCGACGGTTACCTCGTCAAGCACACGCCTCCGCGCCGAGAGATTCGCGATCTCACGTGCAATGGGGGAGTCCTCGAAGGACGACGGCGTGGCTGCCTCATCGGACTGTTTCACGTGAAACACACCTTCCCGTCGCCAACCCGATCAGTCTACCCGCGGGCACGGACATTCCCGAGGGGGCGGATCGAACCGGGAGGGGTGACGCCCTATGCGACTGAGCTTCACCGAGGGAGATCTCCGGTCGGTTCCTATGGCGTGCATCCCGACGCATGTTTCACGTGAAACGTGTGGTGCCGGTCAGTCTGTCCGCGGGTCTCAGACACCTAGGAGAGCGCTCCGAACGCAATGAGCCCGTGCAGCATGTTTCACGTGAAACGCGGGATGCAAACCGGAAGTCCATGACACCGCGAGACCGCGAGCGATCACGGTTCTACATGCCCTGCGCCGCGTTAGTCGAGCCGTGGTGTATCGAGCTCCACCGAGGTTCAGATGTTTCACGTGAAACGCCTCGTCGCCAGGCCAAGCCCCGACGCCGGGATGGCATCCGTCGGACGCCCATCCGCTCGGAAGTCAATTGCGCAAGCGCGCAGCTGGGATGTCACGGGTCCCGGGTCACGACGTCGACAGCATGCACGGATCGACGCAATCCCTTGAATAGGCAGCGCCCACGCTCCGACAGAACGTAACCGTCGTGGTCCGAGTGACTGATCGCACTCCGGTGAGGCAGCTACGGCCCAGCACCCCGCGACGACCGCAGCTTCGACGGCCTCGCGCACTCCGGGACTATGAACGATCTCACCGCAACGTGCCCGACCCCAGCTTGTCTCAATGTTCACTGACATGGAGCTGGCCCACAGCTCCACCAGAAGGATGTCGCGATGCCGATACCAACCTCGAGGTGTGGCACGCATCGATTGGCACGATGACGGCGCTCAAGAGGCTCGTGTTCGACCGGGACACGAAAACCTGCGCGTGGTGCTGCGACAGTCGGATCTTTGCGCGATCACACTGCAAGCGACTTCACGCGCGCCCCGAGTTCGATCTTTGCTTTCAAGGATTGCGAGCGTGCCCGAGTTCTGGATCGGGAGTGCGGAACGCTGTGCGATCTCGGCAGATGAGGTAAGTCGTTTCGCGAAGCCGCCGACTCGCATACTACCCGCGGTGACGATGAACAGCGGGGGAGTCGAATCGATGCCGATGGGGACCTCGATCGCAGGCGACATGCAAGAGAGGCGACGCATCGCCAATCTCGCCCACGAACACTACGCGCACGTCTCGAGCCATGGACCGACGCGGAAAGCGAACAGAGATCGGGGAGATCCACACCAGGGACCTTCTCATTCCAGACCCACGAACGAAACTCTTGCTGAGCTTGCCGATAGAGTCACGACTTCAGCCACTCTCCGGCTCGGTTTGATGGATGCAGCACACTCGCCGACGGGGTCCCCAGACATCAGCGCGACGATTATGACTGACTCCCGCGAAACGGGCGGAGTGAAAGGCGTCGAAGTCACTTATCCGCAAAGTACTGACGCGAAGTCGTCACTTGCGCCTAGGGACGAACCTGCCGAGGCCCGACTCCGCCAGAGTCTGACCACGGACGTAAACCTCTGCTTTCGCGAGCGCATCCGGCGTGGGTCCACCCACTTCACTCAGGTGGGACGTTGGAGATGTTTCACGTGAAACGCGTGCAGGCAGGGCGACCTGGCCTTGCAATCTCCGCCACGCATCAGTGCACATCTCGTCGACGCAGAGGAGGTCCTGACGGGGTTTCGTCGACTCCAGTGTCGGGCGACTGCCTCCTCCGCGTAGGAGGCGAGCCTCTCAGCCCCGAAGAGAATCACGTCCGAGCGGGGGACCTGCCGCCCACGTGACAGATCCCCGTAACGTCTATCCGGAGCAGACGCCCAAGGTGCGACGCGTTCCGCGCGACCCCTAGGCTGAGCCGGGTCTTTGGGACCAAAAGCCACAAGCCAAGATTGCTCCACCCCACGACGCCAGTTCACGAGCGAAGGCCAAGATCTTAAGGTGATGCCGTCGCGGTTGATGTGACGGCGCGACGATTGCAAACGTGCGGCACCATACATGTGGCTCGTGACGCACTGAGTGTGACCATCGCCCTGACCGACGTTCCTTCGGCGCGTGAACCAAGACGACATGTTTCACGGGAAACATATCGTGGTGAGCTCGCTTCGCCGTCGCCCGTCCAGGTGGCGGGCGGTATCGGGCCACGCCGAACCCGCCGACGCTTCGTCACCGGATGCGCAGCGGAGGGCACCCGGCGGACTCGTCCGGTCAGTCGCGAAGGGTTCCTTGTCCAGCGACTCGGGCTTCTCGATTCGTGTCGCCGTGCTGGCGAGTAGGCGATCCAGGGTTCGCATCGAGGGTTGAACAATTGCGTCTGGGGGAGCGGACTCGGGCGCGCACGTCCGAAGGGCTATCGCGGCGCGTTCCCCGCGGCGACCAGTGTCAGCCGGTAGGCGCAAGAGCGCTCTTCGCACATGACAACGAGCATGGACAGAGCACCCCCTGGCGCGGGAGTCAGGCATCAGCGCGATCAACAGTCGTCGACAGATCAAATCGGCAGACCTCGGCCCACCCACCTCACGCCCGCGCCGGCCCCACGACGAACTCGAGACGACCTTGGGCACACTCAGCCCGACGGCCGCGCCAGCCCCACCACGGACCCGACACAGACCTCCACTCACCCCTCGCGACATCCGCGCCAAGCCCACCACGGACCCGACACAGACCTCCACACACCCACCCGACATCCGCGACTGACGCGAGCACGGGTTTCAAGCCGGTCCGTCCAGACGCTTCGCACCGGAACCCAGCGATGCAAGGAACTCCGCGTCACTGACCCGCGCTGACTGTCGTTGAATGGGCGCGAAGATCGGCGGAGCGCAACGGACATCCCATCGCGGAAGCAATCCTCCGGCGCGTCAAGACCTGGCGGATAGATGGTGCCAACAGAGCTCCGCGACACAGGAAGAACCCCTCTGTTCACCGTGCCTGAGATTCATTAGTCCGAGCTCGGAGCCAAGCCCGCCGCGATCATCGAAAGTTTCACGTGAAACATCGCCGTCGACGTGGGGCGTAAACGGTGCCGCCAGGTCGGGGCCTGGCGCTTCACGCCTACGCGACGAGCATCCGAGAGCGACATCGCGATCGATGCACCTGCGGGCCCATCGATCGCCACACCGGCTGACAGCCCGCTGGTCGCTCGCCGACGTCCGCGGACCACGAGACGGTGCGTCCCGAGGCCATCCCGACCTCGGGCCCAAGACCGCGACGACACCCACACATTCGCCCAGCCGGAGAATCCCATGAACGGCACCCCGCGGCGCGTGAAAGCCTTTTGCGGAACCTCACCGGGGGAACGCGGACCTCACCTAGCGCGAGAGCGGGTCCACCGCGTTGGCAGTTCCTTCCCATTGAAGAGGGCGGAAGTACGTCGAAACCCGCACGCTTCATGCGAACGCCACGTCAGGACGTCTACCCACCGAGTGTGTCCACGACCCGTTTCACGTGAAACGGACGGCTCGCACTCACAGCAGCACACCCGCCCGCCAGCGCGAAGCCACGCGTCCTGGTTCCGCCTGATGGCGGGGCTACAGGTTCATGTCTCCGTGGTCGACCTCGATCCGAACGGCGCCGAGGTCCAGACGCGAAGAGACGGTACTCGACCGGGAGCGCGAAGAACTTTCGTTCACGAAGGGCGTGCACGCGTGGCAGAACGATCAGTGGCTGCGGGCATTCAGGGCACACGATGCACGTCGCGAGCTCCGGGCGAACCGGCGCGCGAGACAAGGATCGTGAATCTCATCAGGGACCGCGCCGTCACTCAGCCCGAAGCCCGAAGAGGATCGCCGGATCCGGTTCTCGCACGAACAACCCCGCACACAACGAGACACTCTCTCCCTCGGACTCGAGAAGCTCATCGTCCCCTGGCTTCGTGCGCCCAAGAGAGCTCCGCGCTCATCATGTCTCCCTGCGATTGGACCGGGTGCGTCAGCTTCTCCAGAGCGGGATCACAGTCCTCCTCCGCGATGGCGGCGCAGCTGTCGCAGGAGTCGATGGCGATCACCGCATCCACGTGATCCCATGCGAGACGCATGGCCGCGGCATCCGGCACCAGACCCCCAGACGAGGTCTCACCCGTCGTCCGACGAGAGGGGAGCGCGACAGGGTGACTTAGAACCGCCGTACGTCCCGCAGGACACGAATCGTCGGCTTGCACCAGCAGATGCCATCGCGCACCAACGCTCCATGCGCAGAGACAACCTCCGTACCACGCCCTTTCGCTTAGGCCCGCTTCGCTGTTAGACGTACTGAGCATTACGTGAAAAGATCGCAGCGTGGGGAGACAGCGGCAGCCGGCCATCGCAAAGGACCTCTTAGACCAGTGCGCCGAACATGCCCTCGCCCACGGGCTCCCCGACGGCCTCGAGCCGTTCGCACAAGCGACGGGAACGTCCACCCGCATGCTGCTGTACCACTTCGGTACCCGGGATGAACTGTTCCGTGCGGTGCTGCGTCGCGCGCGCGAGATGCACCTCGCCTCCCTCGGCGAGCTTCTGCGCGTCGTCTCGGGGGAGAGCTACAGCGCCACGTTGGCCACAGCGTGGGTGCGGATGACCGAACCAGACGGGCGATCCTTCGTGCGGATGTTCACTGAACTCCCTGAGCAGCGCGAGGACTCGCTGTGGCCGGGCTTCCGCGCACGCGCGACGACCGACTGGCTCCCCCTGCTCGGCCAGGGTCTGTCGACGATCGACCCCCCGCCGTCCGCAACATTGGTCCTCTCCGTCATCCGCGGACTGATCGTCGACCTGGGTGCAACGGCGGACTTCCACCGCGTGGATCAGGCCTTCACCGCGTTCCTGCGAGGGATCGACCCGGGCGCGCCCGAGGTGTCACGTCCAGACCACCCCTAGCTCGGCAACCGCGTCGTCCTCGATGACGAGAATCGCGGGTGTGCCAGGACACAGCGTGACCTCGAAGCCGGGGCACCCCTCGATCCGGCTCCCCGTGGCCCTCAGTCCGACGCTCAGGTCCTTCAGCGCGAAACGGTGGCCAAGAACACGCGGGTGGGTTCGTCGAGCATTCCCTCGCCGACGACCTCGATCGCGACGTCGGTCAACCCGAACTTCCGCACCTGCTTCGCGGCCGCATCGACCTCGGCGCCCACATTGGCGCCCTTGAGGAAGACGAGCCTGCCACCGGGTCGAACCAGGGGAGCGGTGAACGGTAGAAGCGTGCGCAGAGCGCTGACCGCGCGGGCCGTCGCCACGTCGAACACCCGTCCCTCGGACCACTCCTCGCCCCGCATACGCGCGACCGTGACGTTCTCGAGTTCGAGCTCAGCAACCTGCTCGGACAGCCACGCGGTACGGCGCTCCATGGGCTCGATGAGCGTCCACTCCACGTCGGGACGAGCGATCGCGAGCACCAGACCGGGCAGACCCGCCCCCGATCCCACGTCGACGGCGCGCCCTGAGAAGTAGGGCGCAGCGATCGCGCTGTTCAGAATGTGACGTGTCCACAGTCGCGGCACTTCCAGCGGACCGATGAGCCCGCGTTCCTCGCCGTGAACGGCGAGATTCCGCGTGAACTGACGGGCCTTCTCGATGTTGTCGCCGAACAGGGTCAGCGCTGCGCTCGGCTCGGCCTCGAGCTGTTCCGGCATCCGATCACTCAGCCGCGACGGATCACGGTGTGGCGGTCGGCACCCTCACCGAAGGACTCGGAGGTGAACCCGCGATCCGCGGCGATGTCGTGCACCAGCTTGCGCTCGTAGCTCGACATGGCCGGCAGCGATGCCTGTGACGCCCCCTCGTCGAGACGGGCGATGGCCCGGTCGACGAGGTTCTCGAGCTGGCGCTGACGGGCGTCGCGCGATCCACCGATGTCGAGGATCAAACGCGAGAACCGTCCCGTCGAGTTCTGCACGGCCAGACGCGTCAGCTCCTGCAGCGCCTGCACGGTGTCAGGGTGCGACAGGGTGGACAGCGCCGCGGCATCCTCCGCCTCCACCGAGACGTACGCGCGGCCGGCGCGCACGTCCATCGCGAGGTCGCCGTCGATGTCGGCGATGTCCAGGAGCCCCTCGAGGTAGTCGGCGGCGATATCGCCCTCTTGCTCGAGCTGCTCCTCGGTGGCAGCGGTCTGGTCGGGAGCGATCTGATCGGACGTCGTCATCGTGATCTCCGGTTCTCAGGAGGCGGGTGCGGAGCCGGCGTTGCCGGCGGATCCACCCGCGGCACCGGTGTTTTTGGCGGACTGCTGCTGCTTCTTCGCGCGCTGCTTTCCGACCGGCTGCTGACGCTTCGGCTGGGCCGCACGAGCCTTCTGAGCCTCTTCGAGGAGGCGCTCCTGCTCGGCGCGATATTTCTCGACCGGGACGACCTTGCCCGACGAGTCGATGGCCTTGCCCTTGCGCGCGAGGCGCTCTTCACGAGCCTTGGCGGCGTCGGAACCGGGGGTCGGCATCTCACGAATGACCACGAACTGCTGCACCATCGTCCAAAGGTTGCTGACGAACCAGTAGATGACGACACCGAGCGGGAAGAAGACACCCGAGAAGATGAAGGCCAGCGGCAGGATGTAGAGCATGATCTTCTGCATCTGGTACGCCTGACCGGTCTTGGCCTCGGGCGACAGGTTCTTCGAGATGATCTGCAGCTGAGTGAAGAACTGCGAACCGATCATGAGCACGACGAGCGTGAGCAGGATCGCGACGGTGACCTGACCGTCGGGCTGACTCCACGCGGTGACCAGGTTGACGTGCATGGATGCCACGTCGAAAAGGCGCGCGTCATAGAACTCGGTCGTGAGCTCGGGCGTGAGCAGACCCACACCGCCGATGCCGCTCGCCGCGTGCTTCGAGACGTCGTTCAGCACGCTGAAGAGGGCGAAGAAGATGGGCATCTGCACGAGCAGCGGGAGGCAGCTGGAGACGGGCGTCGTCCCGTGCTTCTTGTACAGCGCCATCGTCTCGCGGCTCATGGCCTCGCGAGAGAGCTGATCGCGCTTGCCCTTGTACTTCTCCTGGACCTTGCGCAGTTCGGGAGCGATCTCCATCATCTTGCGCTGGCTCTTGATCTGCTTCACGAACAGCGGGATCAGAGCGGCGCGCACGATCAGCACGAGGCCGATGATCGAGAGCACCCAGGTCAGACCGGCAGCCGGGGCCATGCCCAGCGCGGTGAAGAGCGCGTGCCATCCGACCAGCACGAGTTCGACCATCCATTTCAATGGCCAGAGGATGGTCCCAATGAGATCGAATTGCACGATCAGTCCTTTCGGGAGGGCACGACGAATCCGTGCCGAGTGAGTTCGTGGCGGAAGGCCCGATGAGGACGGACGTCGTCGATGCCACCCTGAGCCCAGGGATGGCAGCGGGCGAGACGGGCAGCGGTGAACGCGATGCCCTTCACGAGTCCATGCTGCTGCACGGCGCCCACCGAATAGGCGGAGCAGGACGGGTAGTACTTGCACACGTCGCCGTAGACGTGCGAGATGGTCGCTCGATACGCGTGCAACAGCGCCAGCCCCGCATTGCGGGGGAGGAGCGGGATGGATGCCACGACACCGTCGGCCGTGAGACGGCCAGCCCCCGTTGCGGAGGTCGGGAGAGTCGAAGCGCTCATACCGATGCTTTTCGTTCGAGGCATCGCACCACATCGGCGCGAAGCGTCGGATAGTCGACGGTCGCCGCCGAAGGCAGCGCACGGATGACAATCGAGGCGCCCCCGCGAACAGACGGGAGCGCCTCGGCACACACCGCCTTGAGGCGGCGGCGAATGGTGTTGCGGGTGACCGCGGAGCCGACCTGGCGGCTCACGATGAAGCCGAACCGAGGCGAACCACTCTCGGCCGAGGTTCCGACGTAGGTCACAGTGTGCGCTCCGGCACAGCGAGTGCCCCGTCGGACCGTGGCTTTGTAGTCCGATCCGCGGGTGAGTCGGTTCGGCTTCGCGAGCACCGGGGCTGTCAGGCCGAGAGCTCGGTGCGGCCCTTGGCGCGACGGGCCGCGAGGATGCCACGGCCGGCGCGCGTACGCATACGGGCGCGGAAGCCGTGCTTCTTGGCGCGGCGGCGGTTGTTGGGCTGGAAGGTGCGCTTGCTCATGGGTCACTCCGGAGGTGATGTCGCCCGATGCTCTTCTGCCGGGGACGGGGGTCGGGACTGCCGTATAGGCATAAGTCAACCGACTAAGGCTACGTCGCGAACGGCGTTAACTCAAACCGAGAACGTGACCGCCCATTATCCCCAGGCGTTGTCCACAAGCGTGGCAAAGACACGCGACCGAGTCCTACAGTGGATTTTGCTCCGACTGAGCCGCGAACTAGCGTGGCCCCGGAAGTTATCCACAGGTTCGACGCGACACGTCGATCTCCCGTCGCGTCAAGATCCCGGAGGGGATATGTCTCTGCACGAAGCACCGGATGTGCCCGTCTGGTCATCCGTGCTGGACCAGCTTCTCACCGATGATCGCGTCACCCCGCAGCTCCACGGCTTCTTGAACCTCGCGGTTCCGCAGGGCGTGATGGGCGGGACGCTCTATCTCGATGTTCCGAACGATCTGACCGCGGCGCAGTTCAACAAGCGCATGCGGGCCCCCATCCTCGAGGCGCTCGCCCAGGTGCAGGGAGACGACCCCCAGATCGGCACGTTCCGGGTCGTCGTGAACCCCGATGTCATCGAGACGCAGCGCAGCTCGTCCGCGGCGCCGAGTGAAGAGCGCGCGATACAGGCCGCCCCCACGCACGCCGTCCTCACGGAGCAGGCACCCGAGCCGATCGTTCCCGCGTCCCGCAACGACACGCGCCTCAACCCGAAGTACACCTTCGACAATTTCGTCATCGGGCAGTCCAACCGCTTCGCCCACGCGGCCGCGGTCGCCGTAGCTGAGGCGCCGGCGAAGGCGTACAACCCGCTGTTCATCTATGGAGACTCCGGGCTCGGCAAGACCCACCTCCTCCACGCGATCGGCGACTACGCCGCGAGCATGTACGCCGGCATCCGTGTCCGCTACGTGTCGAGCGAGGAGTTCACGAACGACTTCATCAACTCGATCGCCAATAACCGGGGCTCCGCGTTCCAAGCGCGCTACCGCGACGTCGACATCCTGCTGATCGACGACATCCAGTTCCTGCAGGGTCGCGCCGAGACGCAGGAAGCGTTCTTCCACACCTTCAACACGCTGCACGACCACGACAAGCAGGTCGTCATCACCAGCGACCTTCCGCCGAAGCAGCTCACCGGCTTCGAGGACCGCATGCGGAGTCGCTTCGAGTGGGGCCTGATCACCGACGTGCAGGCACCCGACCTCGAGACCCGCATCGCGATCCTGCGCAAGAAGGCCCAGAGCGAGCGTCTGCTCATCCCCGACGACGTGCTCGAGTACATCGCCACGGTGGTGTCGTCGAACATCCGTGAACTCGAGGGCGCCCTCATCCGCGTCTCGGCGTTCGCGAGCCTCAACCGCTCGACGCTCGACATGTCCCTCGCGCAGACGGTGTTGCGGGACATCATCGATCAGGACGACGCGAACGTGATCTCGCCGACCGACATCATCACCGCGACCGCCCAGTACTTCAAGCTGTCGGTGGACGACCTGTACGGTTCGAGCCGCTCCCAGGCTGTGGCCACCGCCCGCCAGATCGCCATGTACCTGTGCCGTGAGCGCACGAGCCTCTCCCTGCCGAAGATCGGACAGCTCTTCGGCAACCGTGACCACACGACCGTGATGTACGCCTACAAGAAGATCAGCGACCTCATGAAGGAGCGCCGATCGATCTTCAACCAGGTGTCCGAGATCACGAGCCAGCTCGGACGCATGCGCTGAGCGCCCGTCTGCCGAAGGGGTCCGACCACGATCGTGGTTCGGACCCCTTTCTCTTTTTCGGCCGCTGATCAGGTCCTGAGGAGCGCTCAGCGGCAGTTTTCATCGAGGTTCTGCACAGTGTGGAAAACCTGTGGATAACTCCGATTTCCTCGGGATGATCTGTGCACTGCGCTGTTAACGCTGTGGAAGACCGGCGACCACCCCCGTGACCCTGACGCGTTAAGTGCCCACGCTGTCCGCAGCTCCTCCACAGTTAACAGAGCCCGACTTCCCTGCTGTTAACACGCGTGTCGGAAGTTATCCACACTCTCCACAGCTGTTAACAAGATGAAGATCCCAAATCATTGTTAAGAGAGATTCGATGACCTTGCCGTGGAGACGTGGGTCGACAGGCTCGGCCGGACGTGGGCACTAGCATGGGTAAGCCATACCCGCCGTCAAGGGAGCACCCGTGAAGTTCCACGTCAATCGCGATGTGTTCAGCGAAGCCGTCTCGTTCGTGGTCAAGCTCCTGCCGCAGCGCAATCCGCAGCCGATCCTGGCCGGTGTGCTGATCGAGGCCAACGAGCAGGGCCTCACCCTCGCCGCCTTCGACTACGAGGCATCCGCGCGGACGACGATCGAGGCGACCGTCGACGAGCCGGGCACGATCCTGGTCCACGGCCGTCTCCTCAGCGACATCGCCAGCCGTCTTCCGAATGCTCCGATCCAGATCGCCGTCGACGACGACGGCGGCATCCTGCTCACGTGCGGATCGGCGCGATTCACGCTCGCCTCCATGCCGGTGCAGGAATACCCCGCCATTCCCGAGGTGACCGGAGAATCCGGTCTCGTCCCGGCCGACGAGTTCGCGACAGCCATCGCGCAGGTCGCCTTCGCGGCATCGCGCGACGACGTCACGCCCGTCCTCACCGGTGTGCAGCTCGAGGTCTCGGGCACGCGGCTGAGCCTGGTGGCGACCGACCGCTACCGCGTCGCACTGCGCGAGATCCCGTGGGACGGCGGTGCCGCGGCATCCGACGAGCCCACCTCGGCCCTCGTGCCGGCCCGCACCCTTCAGGAGGTCGGCAAGACCTTCGCCCACGGTGGCGACATCTCGATCGCGTTCTCGGGCTCGGGCGATCGCGAGATCATCGCCTTCTCGTCGGGCAACAAGACCGTCACCTCGCTGCTGATCAAGGGCAACTTCCCGCCGGTACGCCGTCTGTTCCCCGCGCAGACCGAGCACCACAGCGTGGTCAACACCGCGGAGCTCATCGAAGCCGTCCGTCGTGTCGCCCTCGTGCTCGACCGGTCCGCGCCGCTGCGTTTCACGTTCGGTCCCGACGGCGTCTCGATGGATGCCTCCGGCACCGAGCAGGCTCGCGCCACGGAGTCGGTCGACGCGACGCTCGTCGGCGACGAGGTCACCCTCGGCCTCAACCCCCAGTACCTGATCGAGTCGCTGGGCGCCGTGCGCAGCGAGTTCACGCGCATCACCTTCACATCGAGCGACAACGCGAACAAGCTCAGCCCCGTGCTGGTGACCCCGCAGACGTCGGTCGAGAAGGGCGGCGAGGGCACGTTCAAGTACCTCCTGCAGCCCAACCTCCTCCTCCGCTGAGCGGCGTCTCGCTGCCGTGTCGGAGGTGGCGGGTAGTCTGACTCGGTGATCGTGGGGCAGCTGGGACTGAAGGACTTCCGCAATTACGCGGAAGCCGACGTCTCGCTCTCTCCGGGGCCGAACGTCTTCGTCGGTCGCAACGGTCAGGGCAAGACGAATCTCGTCGAGGCGGTGGCGTACCTGGCCACTCTCGGCTCGCACCGCGTCTCGAACGATGCGCCGCTCGTCAAAGACGGAACGGATGCCGCGATCGTGCGCGCGCGACTGGCCCACGGCGAGCGGAGCGTGCTCCTGGAGCTCCAGCTCAATCGGCAGGGCGCCAACAAGGCACGGGTCAACGGTGTGAACGTGCGGACGTCGGAGCTCCCCCGATACGCGCAGGTGGTGCTGTTCGCTCCCGAGGACCTGCAGATCGTCCGCGGAGATCCCTCCGCTCGTCGTCGCTTCGCGGATCAGCTGATCGTGCAGCGCACGCCGCGCATGGCCGCCGTCCTCGGCGACTACGACCGGGTTCTGCGCCAACGCAGCGCCCTGCTCAAGTCGGCGCGCGCCCGCGGTCTTCGTGGCGACGCTCTCAGCACCCTCGACGTGTGGGACGACAAGCTGGTCACCCTCGGCACCGAGGTGATCGAGGCGCGGAGCGCGTTGGCATCCGATCTCTCCGATCCCGTCGCCCGTGCGTACGCCGCGATCGCCGGCGCCGATCACGAACCGCGCCTGTCATGGGCGCTCTCGGTCGGCGGGGGCGACCCCGAAGAGGGCGACGCGGTCGACGGTGCGGGCTCGAGCGAGCCGCTGGCCGACCAGTTCCGCGCGGCCCTCGCCGCGAAGCGATCGGCCGAGCTCGAGCGCGGACTCACGCTGGTCGGACCTCATCGCGACGATCTCGTGCTGCGCGTGCGCGGTCTGCCGGTGAAGGGGTACGCCTCGCACGGCGAATCGTGGTCCGTCGCGCTCGCGCTGCGGTTGGCCTCGGCCGAGATCCTGCGGGCGGAGTCGCGACTGGGAGACCCCGTCCTCATCCTCGACGACGTGTTCGCCGAGCTCGACGCCGGGCGCCGGACGCGATTGGCGGAGCTCGCCGCCGGGTACGAGCAGGTCATCGTGACCGCCGCCGTCGAAGAAGACGTCCCCGACGGGCTGCGCGCCCACGTCGTGCGCGTCGACGCCGGACGCATTCGGGACGTCGGCGATGAGTGACGACGCCGAGATCCCCGAGACCATGTCGACCTACCTGCGTCTGCGTGGTCTCGAGCCGTCGCCGTATCGCAAGAAGAAGCGTCGGCGTCGCGCCGACGACGGCGAGAACGCCCCGTTCACCCCGGGACGGGACCCGCGCGGGTTGGGCGATGTGTTGTCCTCGCTCACCAAATCCGCCGGGTGGGATCCTCAGCTCTCGCGCGAAGACCTCGTGCGCACGTGGGACGACGTCGCCGGAGCCGACACCGCGGCGCACACCCGTCCTGTCGCCCTCGACGGCGGAACCCTCACGGTTCAGGCCGATTCCACGGCGTGGGCGAAGCAGCTGCAGTTCATGCGCGCGCAGATCCTCTCCGAGATCCTCCGTCGCTTCCCCGACGCCGGTGTCGAGGCGATCCGGTTCGTGGGCCCCGACGTCCCCTCCTGGAAATGGGGGCCCAGAGCCGTTCCAGGCCGCGGTCCGCGCGATACCTACGGCTGAGCCATGGTCGATCCCGGCTCGACGTGATTTATCCCCGCGTTGGGGCGTACAAGCCATTTCGAAGGCCCTTCCGCGATAGGATGGGGGTTCCGACGAACCGATCTGGAGCGCGCGTACCCATGACGTCCGAAAACCCCGACAGCGTTTCCGAGGAACCCGAAGCGACCAGCAAGAAGGTTCCCAACGAGTACGGGGCAGACGCCATCCAGGTGCTCGAAGGTCTCGAGGCTGTCCGCAAGCGCCCCGGCATGTACATCGGTTCGACCGGTGAGCGCGGCCTGCACCACCTCGTTCAGGAGATCGTCGACAACTCCGTCGACGAGGCCCTCGCCGGCTATTGCGACACCATCGAGGTGACGATCCTCTCCGACGGCGCCGTGCGCGTGGTCGACAACGGTCGCGGCATCCCCGTCGACATGCACCGTACCGAGGGCAAATCGACCGTCGAGGTCGTGCTCACCGTTCTTCACGCCGGCGGCAAGTTCGGCGGTGGTGGGTACGCGGTCTCGGGCGGTCTGCACGGCGTCGGCTCGTCGGTCGTCAACGCCCTCTCGACGCGCCTCGAGGTCGAGGTCAGGCGCCAGGGTCACGTGTGGCGCCAGTCGTTCCGCGACGGCGGCGTGCCCCTCGCCCCCCTCGCGCAGGGAGAGGAGAGCGACGCGACCGGCACGACGATCACCTTCTGGCCGGATGCCACGATCTTCGACACCATCGACTTCGACTACGACACGCTGCGCACGCGCTTCCAGCAGATGGCCTTCCTCAACAAGGGTCTGCGCATCGGCCTGCGCGACGAACGGCCGCAGTCGGTCGTGACCGAGGGGGAACCCGGCGAAGAGGTCACCGACGCCCGCCACGACACGTTCCTCTACGAGCGCGGCCTCGTCGACTACGTCGAGCATCTCAACCGCGTGCGCAAGGCCGACGTGGTCAACGACGAGATCATCGAGGTCGAGTCCGAGGACACCGAGCGCAAGATCGCGCTCGAGCTGGCCATGCAGTGGACGACGGCCTACACCGAGAACGTCTTCACCTACGCGAACACCATCAACACCCACGAGGGGGGAACGCACGAAGAGGGCTTCCGCGCGGCGCTGACCACGCTCGTCAACCGGTACGCCCGCGCGAACAACCTCCTCAAGGACAAGGACGACAACCTCACCGGCGACGACATCCGCGAGGGTCTCACCGCCGTCATCTCGGTGAAGCTGTCGGAGCCGCAGTTCGAGGGCCAGACCAAGACGAAGCTCGGCAACACCGAGGCCCGCGCCTACGTGCAGAAGGTCGTGGGCGACAAGCTGGGCGACTGGTTCGACCGCAATCCCGCGCAGGCGAAGAACATCATCCGCAAGGCGATCGACGCCGCCACCGCACGTCTCGCCGCCCGCAAGGCGCGCGAGACCGCTCGTCGCAAGAGCGTCTTCGAGTCGGCCGCGATGCCCGACAAGCTCAAGGACTGCACCTCGAAAGACCCCTCGATCAGCGAGATCTTCCTCGTCGAGGGTGACTCGGCCGGCGGCTCGGCCGTGCAGGGTCGCGACCCGCATACGCAGGCGATCCTCGCGCTGCGCGGCAAGATCCTCAACGTCGAGCGCGCGCGCCTCGACCGCGCACTGGGCAACAAAGAAGTGCAGGCGATGATCCAGGCCTTCGGCACGGGCATCGGCGAAGACTTCGACATGGCCAAGGCCCGCTACCACAAGATCGTGCTCATGGCCGATGCCGACGTCGACGGCCAGCACATCACCACCCTGCTGCTGACCCTGCTCTTCCGCTACATGCGCGGACTCATCGAGGCCGGCTTCGTCTACCTCGCGCAGCCCCCGCTGTACCGCCTGAAGTGGTCGAACCACCCCCACGAGTACGCGTACAGCGACCGCGAGCGCGACGCGATGCTCGTCGACGGTCAGGCCTCCGGACGCCGAATCCCCAAGGACAACGGCATCCAGCGCTACAAGGGTCTCGGCGAGATGAACGACCACGAGCTGTGGGAGACCACGATGGACCCCGAGACCCGCACGCTGAAGCAGGTCACCATCGACGACGCCGCCTCGGCCGACGAGATCTTCTCGGTGCTCATGGGAGAAGACGTCGAGTCGCGTCGCAGCTTCATCCAGCGCAACGCCAAAGACGTCCGCTTCCTCGATATCTGATCCGCACGACAGATCTCGCTCCGACGTATTCACGAAACTGAGAAGATATGGCTGACGACACCACTCCTGAGCCCGCCGACGCGCGCGAAGAAGGCGCTCACAACCACGGCAAGATCGACCAGGTCGACCTGCAGCTCGAGATGCAGCGGAGCTACCTCGACTACGCGATGAGCGTCATCGTCGGGCGCGCCCTGCCCGACGTGCGCGACGGCCTCAAGCCCGTGCACCGCCGTGTGATCTACGGCATGTACGACGGGGGTTTCCGCCCCGACAAGTCGTTCTCGAAGTGCGCCCGCGTGGTCGGCGAGGTCATGGGGCACTACCACCCGCACGGTGACGCGCCCATTTATGACGCCCTCGTGCGTCTCGTGCAGCCGTGGTCGCTGCGCTACCCGTTGGCGCTCGGCCAGGGCAACTTCGGCTCACCCGGCAACCAGGGCGCGGCCGCCCCGCGTTACACCGAGACCAAGATGGCTCCCCTCGCGCTCGAGATGGTGCGCGACATCGAAGAAGAGACCGTCGACTTCGAAGACAACTACGACGGCCAGACGCAGGAGCCCACGGTCCTGCCGGCGCGCTTCCCGAACCTGCTGGTCAACGGTTCGGTGGGCATCGCCGTCGGCATGGCCACGAACATCCCGCCGCACAACCTGCGCGAGGTCTCCGCCGGCGCCCTCTGGGCTCTCGAGAACCCGGACGCCACGCGCGAGGAGCTGCTCGAGGCGCTCATGGAGCGCATCCCCGGCCCCGACTTCCCCACGCACGCCCAGATCCTCGGCACCCGTGGCATCAAGGACGCGTACCGCACCGGACGCGGCTCGATCACGATGCGCGCCGTCGTCAACATCGAGGAGATCCAGGGCCGCACGTGCCTCGTGATCACCGAGCTGCCCTACCAGGTCAACCCCGACAACGTCGCGGTCAAGATCGGCGACCTCGCCCGCGAGGGCAAGATCACGGGCGTCGCCGACATCCGCGACGAGAGCTCGGGTCGTACCGGCCAGCGCCTGGTCGTCGTGCTCAAGCGCGATGCCGTCGCCAAGGTCGTGCTGAACAACCTCTACAAGCACACGCAGCTGCAGGAGAACTTCGGCGCCAATATGCTGGCGATCGTCGACGGCGTGCCGCGCACGCTCTCGCTCGACGGCTTCATCAGCCTGTGGATCGACCACCAGGTCGAGGTCATCGTCCGCCGCACGCGCTACCGCCTGCGCAAGGCCGAAGAGCGCATGCACATCCTGCGCGGGTACCTCAAGGCGCTCGACGCCCTCGACGAGGTCATCGCGCTCATCCGCCGTTCGCCCACGGCTCAGGATGCCAATGAGGGCCTGCAGAAGCTCCTCGACATCGACGACATCCAGGCGCAGGCGATCCTCGACATGCAGCTGCGTCGTCTCGCTGCCCTCGAGCGCCAGAAGATCATCGACGAGGCGACCGAGCTCGAGGCCCGCATCGCGGACTACAACGACATCCTCGCCACGCCCTCCCGCCAGCGCACGATCATCCGCGACGAGCTCACGGCGATCGTCGACCGCTTCGGCGACGACCGTCGCACCGAGATCCTGCACGGGTTCGACGGTGACGTCTCGATCGAAGACCTGATCGCCGAAGAAGAGATGGTCGTCACCGTCACCCGCGACGGGTACATCAAGCGCACGCGCAGCGACAACTACCGCTCGCAGCACCGTGGCGGCAAGGGTGTGAAGGGTGCGCAGCTGCGCGCCGACGACGTGGTCGAGCACTTCTTCGTCACGACCACCCACCACTGGCTGCTGTTCTTCACGAACAAGGGGCGCGTGTACCGCTCCAAGGCGTACGAGGTTCCCGAGGCCGGGCGCGATGCGAAGGGTCAGCACGTCGCCAACCTGCTCGCGCTGCAGCCCGATGAAGAGATCGCGCAGATCCTCGACATCCGCGACTACAGCGTCGCCACGTACCTCGTGCTCGCCACCCGCAACGGTCTGGTCAAGAAGACCCGTCTCGACGAGTACGACACGAACCGTCAGGGCGGCGTCATCGCCATCAAGCTCCGCGGCCAGGTCGCGGACGACGCCGACGAGGCCGAGCAGGGTGGTGCCGACGAGTTGGTCAGCGCGATGCTGGTCGACGAGGGTGACGACATCCTCCTGATCAGCCGTCTGGGGCAGTCGCTGCGCTTCTCCGCCACCGACAGCGCGCTGCGCCCCATGGGCCGGTCGACGTCGGGCGTGAAGGGCATGGACTTCCGCGAGGGGGACAGCCTGCTCTCGGCATCCGTCGCCAAGGACGACGAGTTCGTGTTCGTCGTGACCGAGGGAGGCTATGCCAAGCGCACCGCCGTCACCGAGTACCGGATGCAGAATCGCGGCGGTCTGGGCATCAAGGTGGCCCGTCTGACCGACGATCGCGGCGTGCTCGCGGGCGGAATGATGGTGTCGGAGGGCGACGAGGTCCTCGTGGTTCTTGCCAGCGGCAAGGTGGTACGCTCTGCCGTGGCCGAGGTCCCCGCCAAGGGGCGTGACACCATGGGTGTCGTGTTCGCACGAGCCGGAGGTGATGACAGGATCATCGCCATCGCCCGCAACGCAGAGCGGAACCTGACCGAGACGACGGAGACGATCACGGAGCCCACCGCTTCTTCCGCGGATGAGGCCGACGCCTCCTCTTCCGAGACCCCCGAGGAAAGTACTGACGCATGAGCACCGTAGCCGACAAGCTCGCCAAGAAGTCGACTCACAAGACCCCCGCCAAGCAGGTCCGCCTGCGTCTGGTGTACATCGACTTCTGGTCGGCGGTGAAGCTGTCGTTCCTGGCGGCGGTGGCGTTGGCGATCGTCACGGTCGTGTCGTACTTCCTCATCTACCTCGTCGTTCAGGCCACACTGCTGACGAAACTCGATGAGTTCTTCACCAGCTTCACCGACGGCGGGGCGACCCTGTCGCAGTACGTGGGTCTTCCGCAGGTGATGGCCTTCGCGGCCATCATCGCGATCCTGAACCTCGTCATCGTGACCGTGCTGGGCGCAGTGATGGCGGGTATCTACAACTTGGCGGTGAAGGTCACCGGTGGCCTTCTCGTCGGGTTCACCTCGAACTGACGCCGATTCGTCAAAACCTCGCGAGTCCGGTAAAGTCTTCGAGGTTGACATCACGTCAGCGAGACGGGGCTATAGCTCAGGCGGTTAGAGCGCTTCACTGATAATGAAGAGGTCCCAGGTTCAAGTCCTGGTAGCCCCACCCCTTCCCTCGCGGGGCCTTAGCTCAGCTGGTAGAGCGCCTGCTTTGCAAGCAGGATGTCAGGAGTTCGAATCTCCTAGGCTCCACAATCGAGAACGAAGAGCCGGTCCCTCAGGACCGGCTCTCCTTCTTTTCCCGCAGTGGCTCACCCCGCGGCGCGTCGTCGCCCCGCACGGAGAAGAACCACCGACGTCGCGTAGAGCACGGCTCCCGATACCGCCAGCACCGTGTTCATGCCCTCCAGCGTGACGGCGAACGGTGGGAGGAACGCACACACCCACGCGATCGCGAGCACGACAGCGCTCGGGGGCGGGGGCAGCTCACCCAGCTCCTCGAAGCGGACCAGGACCAGCGAGAGCAGCCACAGCGCCACGGCCGTCGCGACGAAGACGAGAGGGCGGGTCGCCCACCATTCCGGGCTCGCCGGGGTCGGCGAAGCGCCGGGGATCAGCAGGGCGATACCCGAGACGATGAGGATGACGGGCAGGTGCCACAGGTACACCGTCATCAGCCGGGAGCCGATCACGAACACCACCGCCTGGGCGACCCTCGTGCGCATGAGGGCGGTGAGGACGGGCTTTGCGAGACGCAGCAGACACGCCTGCGCGAGACCGAACAGCACGAGAGGAAGCGTCGGCGGGTTGAGGTTGGCGAGCATGTTGTTCGAGTAGGGCCCCCAGACCACGATGGCACCGACGACGAGATAACTGCCGGCCGCGAGACCGAGGAGAGACAGCGACGAACGGCGGTCGAACCATCCGTCGCGGTACCAGTAGCCCAGCTGCTGGATCAGGGGCCAGACGAACAACAGGTTCAGGTATCCCAGCTCTTCGACACCCGAGACGAAGCGCAGCGCGTCGACCGCGATCACCGCGATCAGAAGCACCACGAGCGTGCGGAGGGGCGCGACCTCGTGCCAGTGCGTCGTGAGGGGAACCACGGCCTGGCAGAGCAGGTACGCCGCGAGGAACCACAGCGGCATCCCCACTCCCACCACCGCGGCATCGACGAGCGAGGGGTCCACTCCCAGCACAAAGGCGACCACGAGGACGGCCGCGACGACCAGGAACAGCGGAAGCGCCGGCTGCGCGAGACGCAGAGCGCGGGAGCGGATGAAGCCGCGCGCGTCGCCACCCCGACTCGTCCACGTCGTCCAGCCGGCGGCGGAGGCGAAACCGCCCACGACGAAGAAGAGCGGCATGATCTGCCCGAACCAGGTCGCGGTGTCGAACCACGGCTGCATCTCGGCGGGCCGCGAGGTCGCGATGGAGCCGTCGGGACCCCGACCGACGCCCACCTGAAGCAGGTGCACGACGACCACGAAGCACACGGCCGTGACGCGGGCGAGATCCAGCGTGAGGTCGCGGCGCGAGACGTCGGGCGTCGACGGAGAGAGCTCAGTGCGCATGGGACCATCGTGGCGCGACCCGGACCGCTGTCGTCACCTCCGACACGCGGGTGAAACCCCTCGCTAGAGTTCGGTCATGGACATGCGCGTGGCCGCGTACGCCGTTGTGACCGACGCAGACGACCGCGTGCTGCTCGCCCACTGGATCGACGGACGACGAGGAGCGTGGACCCTGCCCGGCGGCGGCCTCGAGGACGGCGAAGACCCCGCCCAGGCGGTGCGCCGGGAGGTGCGCGAGGAGACGGGGTTCCGTGTCGTGGTCGAGGAGCTGCTCGGCATCCACTCCCGGGTCATCCCCGCCGAGTCGCGGCTCTCCGACGGCGCCACCGGCCCTCTGCACGCGCTCCGGATCGTCTACCGCGCTCGCGTCGTGGGCGGCCGCCTGCGGTTCGAGAAGGACGGCTCGACCGACCGCGCGGAGTGGTTCACCCTCGCCGCGACCCGCAAGCTGCGTCGGGTACAGCTCGTCGACGTGGCTCTGCGGATGGCCGGCGTCCTCGGGTCGTGAGCCTCAGGCGCGTTCGGCGGTGATGTCGGCCACGGTCGCGCCGTAGACGCGGATGAGGTCATCGGCCTCGACGAAGAGGCTGTAGCCATGCGCGCCCGCGCCCATGGCGATCCGCGTGCCGACGATGCGTTCGTCGGCGTACACGGGCCAGTCGGTCGTGCTGCCGATCGGAACGATGGTGCCCCGCTCGTAACCCGTGGCGGCGAGGGCCAGCTCGGGCTCAGGCAGGCGCAGTTTGTTCACGCCGACCACCGCGCGCAGCTTCGGCCACGAGATGGCACGGTCGCCCGGCACCAGCGCGAACAGGTAGGTGTCGTCCGAACGCTTGACCACCAGCGTCTTCACGATGGAGGCGGAGGGGATGCCGAGCAACTCGGCCGCCTCATCGAGGCTCGACGCCGCGGGACGCTCGCGCACATCGACGGAGAGGCCGCGCTCTCGCGCGGCCTCTCTGACTCTGATGGTGGGATCGCTCACGCGTCCGGAGCGCGCAGCGGGTCGTCCGCCACCCACAGCTCATCGTCGGCACGCAGCGTCTGCCAGGCGGCGTACGCGACACCGGCAGCGGCGACCACGCCGAGGATGATGGCGATGACGCCACCGGCGCCGATGCCGTCGTGCTGCGAGGGAAGCTTCTTGGCGAGACGCTTCGACGCCTGCTTGCCGTACTTCTCGGCACGCTTGGCGTACTTGTGGGTGTCGAGCTCGAAGCCACGGCCCTTGGCGAGACGGTCACGGGTGTCTCCCGCGGCGTCCCACACCGACATCGCTCCGCCGACCACGGCACCGGCCGCGGGGACCACCTTGTGGCTGAGGAAGCGGTTGCTGTACTTCACGCTCTTGTCGACGTACGGAGCGGCGTACTTGTTGTATCCGTCCTGCACGGCGGGGACGAGGTCTTCGCGGCTGAAGCGACCGAGCTGGTGGCCGGCTTCACGAGCGACCTTCCCGCTCTCGCCCAGCAGCACCTGCTGCGACTCCCACACCTTCGCGGCGTGCTTCTGGAGCTTGCGCAGTTCCTTCTTGCTCTTGCGGCTGAGGCCCACGGCTCATCCTCCCTGTCGATGGGATGTACGTGTGTTCATCTTGCCAGAACGGGTCGCTGACGCCGCCGACCCTTGCAGATAACTCTGAGAGAATGTACTCATGGCCAACCACACCGCCGTCGCGACCCTGCACACCAACCACGGCGACATCGTCGTCAACCTGTTCGGAGACCACGCTCCGCGTACCGTCCGTAACTTCGTCGGGCTCTCCGACGGAACCCAGGAGTGGACGAACCCGGCTACCGGCGCCAAGGGTGAGGGTCCTCTGTACAAGGACGTCATCTTCCACCGCATCATCCCCAACTTCATGATCCAGGGCGGCGACCCCCTCGGTCAGGGCATCGGTGGCCCCGGATACAACTTCAACGACGAGATCAGCCCCGAGCTCGACTTCACCCAGCCCTACAAGCTGGCCATGGCCAACGCCGGTCTGCGCCGCAACGCCATCACCGGTCAGGCCGAGGGCACCAACGGCTCGCAGTTCTTCATCACGACCGACCCGACCCCGTGGCTCCAGGGCAAGCACACGATCTTCGGCGAGGTCGCCGACGACGCGTCCAAGGCCGTCGTCGACAAGATCGCCTCCGTTCCCACCGCCGCGGGCGACCGTCCGATCGAGCCCGTCGTGCTCCAGTCGGTCGACGTCGTCTCGGTCTGACCCTCGGCGGCGGCGGGTGTCCACGACCGAGGAGTTCCGTCGCAACAGCGACAACTTCTGCTACCGGCATCCCGACCGGCAGAGCTTCGTGCTGTGCCAGCGGTGCATGCGCACCGTGTGTTCGGAATGCCGCACACCCGCCGCCGTCGGTGTCATCTGCCCGGAGTGCATGGCGCAGCAACGCGCCGCGCAGACCCCCGCGCAGAAGAAGGCTCAGCGCCGCTGGGCCTCTCGATCCACGTCGGTCGTCTCGTCCGACCGACCGCAGATGACCCTCGGGATCATCGCCGTCACGGGCCTGGTGTACATCATCGGGCTCATCCCGGGCATGGGCGACATCGTCTCGAACCTGCTCGCCTTCAACAGCGTCTACGTGCTGCCGCAGGCCGGTGTCGTCGAGCCGTGGCGTCTCGTCACCGTCGCCCTCGTCCACAGTGGCTTCTTCCACGTGGGCCTGAACATGCTCGCGCTCTGGTTCATCGGGCGCAGCCTCGAGCCGCTCCTCGGTCGCGCGCGATTCCTCGTGCTCTACCTGATCGGCGCCCTGGGCGGGTCGGTCGCCGTCGCGCTCCTCGCCCCCGGGGTGTGGACCGTGGGGGCCTCCGGCGCGATCTTCGCGCTCTTCGGCGCCCTGCTCGTGATCGGACGCCACATCGGCGCGGACATCCGCGTCATCGCCGTGCTGATCACCATCAACTTCGCGTGGCCGTTCGTGATCGCGGGCATCAACGCGATCGGGTCCGGCGACTTCGCCGGCTCTCTCGCGGCGGTGGGCATCTCGTGGCAGGCGCACCTGGGCGGACTGATCACCGGCGCCGGCGTCGGACTGATCTACGCGCGAACGCGCGCGGCGACCCAGAAACGGGTGCAGATCATTCTGCTCGTCATTCTGAGCGTGCTCCTGATCGCGCTGCTCGCGATCCCGGCTGTGTTCTACGTCTGAGAGTTATCCACAGCCCCATCCACAGGTGGGGATGAATTACACGTGTGTAACTCAGCGCCACTTCGTGGTCATGAGGAACCCGACGAACGCGATGCCGAAACCGATCACGAGGTTCCACGGACCGATGCCGGGGATCGGGAACTGCGAGTTGCTGAGGTAGAACACCAACACCCACACGAGGCCGATGAGCATGAGGCCGATCATGATGGGCAGGAACCACACCGGGTTCGGAGCCGATCCGCCTTCGTTGCGCTCAGCGATCGGGTCTTCGCCTTTGCCAGTTCGAGCCATGCCGGACAGTCTAACGGTCAGGTGCCCGTGATCCCGCGGAACTAGACTGCCCCCGTGGAGACCGTCGACCAGCCGCAGACCCGCCGGGGATCACGACGCGGTCGTGCTCCGCGCCGGCGGGTGTCCGTGATCGGGGTCATCGGGGATCTGCTGGTCACCGCGGGCGTTCTCGTCCTGCTCTTCGTCGTCTGGCAGCTGTGGATCGGCGATGTCATCATCGGCGCGCAGTTCAAGGATCAGGGCAGAGAGATCAGCGAGCAGTGGGCCACGAATCCGCCACCGTCGGCTCCCCTGCCCACGACGACAGCTCCCGCTCAGCCGGCGGCACCGCCCACGGCCGATCCGCCCGCCCTCGAGCAATCGAAAGACGCGCAGATCTTCGGCGTCGTCTACATTCCGCGTCTCGGCGCCGACTACCACTTCCCGGTCGCCGGGGGAGTCAGCTCGTCCCGCACCCTCGATCCGATCGGTCTCGGTCACTACCCCGACACCGCCATGCCCGGGCAGGTGGGCAATTTCGCCATCGCCGGCCACCGCGGCAGCCACGGGGCGCCGTTCGCAGACCTGCCGTCGTTGCACGTCGGCGATGCCATCGTCGTCGAGACCGAGGGCGGCTGGTACACGTACCGGTTCCGCAACATCGAATACGTGCGTCCTGACGGCGTGAACGTCCTGCTGCCGACACCCCAGCAGACGCAGATCGAGGCGACGGATCGCCTCATCACGATGACCACCTGCAGCCCGCGCTACGGCTTCTCGGAGCGAGCGATCGGCTACGGCGTGTTCGAGTCCTTCACCCCGCGGACCGACGCCGGTCCGCCGACCTCTCTGACCTCTGGAGCAGCCTGATGTACGGAGCCCTGTGGCGCGTCCTCCCCGGTCCGTGGTGGGTGCGTCTGCTGATCGTCCTGGTGCTGCTCGCAGCCGTTCTGTACGGCCTCTTCTTCTACGTCTTCCCCTGGGTGAGCGACCTCGTCTATCCCCAGGAGGTCACGGTCGAGTGAGTCCCTGGCGCGTCGTCGTCGTCGACAATCGCGACAGCTTCGTCCACACCCTCGCCGGGTACGTCCGAGACCTCGGCGCCGAGACCATCTTGATCGCGGCGGACGATCCCGGGCTGCCGCATCTCGCCGTGCGTGACGCGCGGGCGATCCTCGTGTCACCGGGCCCCGGTCACCCCGACGACGCCGGGCACTCCGTCGCCGTCGTCCACGCGGCGCTGGGTGCCGGCATCCCTCTGCTGGGGGTCTGTCTCGGACATCAGGCCATCGCCACGGCGTTCGGCGGACGCGTCGGACACGCCCCGGAGCTGCTGCACGGGATCACGAGCGTCATCCGTCACGCGGGAGACGGCGTGTTCGCCGATCTTCCCGACGGCTTCGTCGCGACCCGCTACCACTCCCTCTCCGTCGACGCGGAGTCACTCCCGGAGGAGCTGGAGGTGACGGCGCAGACCGACGGTGGAGTGGTGATGGGGCTCCGGCACCGGACCGCGCCGATCGAGGGCGTGCAATTCCACCCCGAGAGCGTGTTGACCGAGGGCGGGCATGTGCTGCTCGGCCGCTGGCTGGAGAACGCCGGACTGCCGGGCGCCGCTGCACGAGGCTCCCGACGTCACCCGCGCGGGGTCAGGAGCCCGAACACACCGTCAGCGTGATCTCACTGTGCACCGGGACCTCACCCGGGGCGAGAGACTGCGTCTTGACCGTCGCAGGCGTCGCGGCCTTGCAGCCGGGGTCCTGCTGGGTCTTGACCGTCAACTGCTTCGCGTCGGACTCCAATTCGCGCTGGGCCGCCTCGAGGGTGTAGCCGGTGTAGTCGACGATGACCACCTGTCCGCTGGCGACCACGAGGTTCACCGTGGTGCCCTTCGCGACCTCGGCGCCCGACTCGACGCTCGAGGAGATGATCGTGCCGGCGGCGAGAGCGGGGTCGTCCTGGCGGCGAATCGAGCCCACCGAGAGCCCGGCGTTCTGCAGCGCGGTCCGCGCCTCGCTCTCGGTGATGCCGTCGAGGGTCGGAACCGTGGCCGTGTCGGGTCCGGTCGAGACGTAGACCGTGATCCTCTGCCCGGCGGTGACGTTCGTTCCGGCCTCGGGGACCGTGCTCACGACATTTCCGGCCGCGACCTTCTCGTCGGACTCGTTCACGCGACTCGTGGTCAGCTGCTGGCCCCCGAGCGTCTCGACCGCGCGGTCGTACGACATGTCGACGACGTTGGGGACCGTGTATGCGCTGGTGGGCACGTCGCTGCTCGGCTGGATCTGCATGACCCAGATGAGCACCGCCACGAGGAGCACGGCGAGCACGGTGACGCCCGCCCAGATCCAGGCCACCGGGGGGCCGGGCTGCGTGCGGCGCATGGTGGTGTCGGTGCTGAGCTGCCGCAGAGAACGCGCGGTCTCGGCCGCTTGACGCGGGTTCGGACCGTACAGCTCGTTCGACAGCGCGGACATCTGGCGCTTGGTGGGCCCCTTGCCGTCCACGGTCTCGTCGAGGGCCTCGCGGAAGCTCGCGGCGTCCTGCGGGCGCTGGAAGGGGTCCTTCGCGAGGGCACGGAGGACGATGGCGTCGAGCGCGCGAGGGACCGTCTCGACGATCTCGCTCGGCGGGACCGGGGCCTCGCTGACGTGCTGGTAGGCCACGGCCACGGGAGTGTCGCCGCGGAACGGGGGCCGACCCGTGAGGAGCTCGTACAGCACGACGCCGGTCGAGTAGAGGTCGGCGCGCGCGTCGACGGACTCACCCTTGGCCTGCTCGGGCGAGAAGTACGCCGCCGTGCCGACGATCGCCGTGGTCTCGGCGACCGTGGACGAGGAGTCGGACACCGCGCGGGCGATACCGAAGTCCATCACCTTCACGCGTCCGGAGTCGGTGATCATCACGTTTCCGGGCTTGATGTCGCGGTGGACGACACCGGCGCGGTGCGAGTACTCCAGAGCCTCCAGGATGCCGTCGACGTACCGCAGCGCGTCATCGGTGGGCACGGGTCCTGCGGCGATGACGTCCTTGAGCAGACGGCCGTGCACGAGCTCCATGACGATGTACGGAACCGGGCGCTCGTGGCCGTCGATACCCGTCTCGACGTCCTCGCCCGCGTCGAAGACCCGCACGATCGTGGGGTGCGCCATGCGCGAAGCCGCCTGCGCCTCGAGGCGGAACCGTGTGCGGAACGCGGCGTCGCCCGCCAGATCGGCCTTCAGGACCTTGATCGCGACGGTGCGCCCGAGCGTCTGGTCGTACCCGCGATAGACGCTGGCCATGCCGCCGCGACCGATGAGGTCGTCGACGCGGTAGCGCCCCGAAAGGACGCGCGTCTCAGTGGTCACGGGTGGAACTCCTGGCGTGGGGATGGGGATCAGGGCTTGACGGTGGGAACCGCCGCGGGGGTCGCCGACGGCGAAGACGAGCTGCCGCCCGTGATCGTCGCCGATGCCTCGCCCGAGGGACCGGCCGTCCGGTCGCCGGTACCCGAGCAGCTGACGGTGTAGGTCACCCGCAGGGTCTGGCCGGCGGAGTTGTTGACCGTCAGCTTGGCGTTGCGCGCATCGGGTTGGAACACCGCGGTCGACTGCCCGGTGGCGTCGAAGGTGCCGTTGGTGGCGGTGAAGTTGTACGACGTGACCGACCCGGTGCCCGAGGGGCACGAGTACTGCTGCCACGACACCTGGATGTCGCTGCCCGCCGTCACCGAGGTGCCGGGGAGGGTCGGCGTGCCAGGGGTGGGGAGGGCGGTCTCGTCGCCGTAGACCGTGACCTCGATGTTCGTCCCCCGCGGGTTGCTTCCCGTCGGATTGACGACGTAGACCTTGCCGACCTGGTCGGCGCTGGCGGCCGCGTTCCCGGTGGTGCAGGTGGCGCCGAGGTTCGCGGTGCGGAGGGCGGAGCGCGCTTCGTCGCAGGTCTTTCCGATGAGGTTGAGCGCATCGACGTCGACGAGGGTGTTAGACGGGGTCGGGACGGGTGACGGCGAGGACGGCGTCGGAGTCGGCGTCGACGAGGACGCGGAGGGGCTCGCGGGAGCCGCGTCCGAGTCGCCCTGGTTCGTCAGCAGCGTGACGAGCGTGCCGATCAGCACCAGCGCGAGCAGGGCGATCAGCGCGATGAGCGGCCAGGTCCAGGGACTGCGCTTCTTCTTCTGCGGCGCGGGGTCTTCTTCGGTGTGCTCCTCGGTGAGGAGCGACGTCGCCGCCGCCGGAGTCGGCATGAGTCGCGTGGTGGCCGAGGTCTGCCCACCGGCCGTGAGCAGCTGGGTCGCGTCGTCGGCGAGGACAGCCCCCGCCGCGATCGCGGGCACGGCCGCGGCCGCGGCCGCGAGGTCGCCGCGACGCAGAGCGGTTGCGGCGCGCGAGACGGCGGCCGAAGAGGCCGGACGGTCGTCGGGCTTCTTGGCGATCATCGCCATGACGAGGTTCTGGACCGGCTGCGCCACCGTGGGAGGCAGGGGAGCGGGCTGCTCGTTGATCTGCGCCATGGCGATCGCGACCTGCGACTCGCCCGTGAAGGGGCGCTTTCCGGCCAGGCACTCGTACGCGACGATTCCGAGCGAGTAGGTGTCGGTCGCGGGCGACGCGGGGTGACCCGACGCCTGCTCGGGCGAGAGGTACTGCACCGTTCCCATGACCTGACCGGTCGCGGTCAGCGGCACCTGGTCGGCGATGCGGGCGATGCCGAAGTCGGTGATCTTGACGCGACCGTCGGGCGTGATCAGCAGGTTGCCCGGCTTGATGTCGCGGTGCACGAGGCCCGCGGCGTGCGCCGCCTGGAGCGCGGCGGCCGTCTGGGCGACGATGTCGAGGGTCTTGTCGGTGGAGAGGGACCCGTCGCGCTCGAGGATCGTCGACAGGGCCTCGCCCGGGACGAGCTCCATCACGAGGAAGGCGCTGCCGTCCTCCTCGCCGTAATCGAACACGCTGGCGATGCCTTCGTGGTTGACGAGGGCGGCGTGGCGGGCCTCGGCGCGGAAGCGCTCGAGGAAACCCGGGTCGCCCATGTACTCGTCTTTGAGGATCTTGATGGCGACGGTTCGTCCGATGACGTGATCCGTCGCCTCCCAGACCTCGCCCATACCGCCGATCGCGATCCGCGAATCGAGCTCGTAGCGTCCTCCGAAGGTCACACCTTGCGTCGGTCTCATTTACCCAGCACCGCCTCCATGACCTTCTTCGCTATCGGGGCGGCGATCTCGTTGCCGCTCCCGTTCTGCCCCTGGCCTCCACCGTTTTCGACGACCACGGCGACGGCGACCTTGGGGTCTTCCGCCGGTGCGAAGCCGGTGAACCAGAGAGTGTAGGGACGGGAATCGTTCTCCGCCGTGCCGGTCTTACCCGCCACCGCGACCCCGTCTATTCTTGCATTCGATGCTGCGCCGTCCTGGACGTTCGCCGTCATCATGGTGACCATCTGGGCGGCGATCGAGGAGTCCAGAGCACGCCCGAACTCGCTGCTGCTCGCCTCGTCCTTCACCGAGAGGTTGGGCTCGATCACCCGATCGACCATCCGCGGGTTCATCACCACGCCGTCGTTCGCGATGCCGGCCGACACCATCGCCATCTGCAACGGGGTCGCGCGGACGTCACCCTGACCGAAGCCGCTGAGGGCGGTCTGCGGGGCGTTCGGCGAGGTCGGGTAGGTCGACGGCGTGGACTGCAGCGGCAGGCTGAACGAGGTGTTGAACCCGTACTTCTCGGCCTCGGCGCGGATCGCGTCGTCGCCGAGCTCGACCGCGAGCTCGGCCATCGGGATGTTGCAGCTCAGTCGCAGCGCCGTCGCGATGGTCACGGTGTCGCCGCCGCCGCAGGTGCCGCCGCCGGCGTTGCTCACGACGCTCGTGGACTGGGGCAGCGTGTAGGCGGCGAGGTTCGGGAAGGCCGAGTCCGGCGTGTAGCGACCGGATGCCAGCGCCGCCGAGGCGACGACGAGCTTGAAGGTCGAGCCCGGAGGGTTGAGGTTGCCGCCGATCGCGCGGTTGTCCATCGGCTTCGACGAGTCGGCGATCAGCTGGTCGTACGCCGCGTTGACGGCATCCGTGTCGTGGGAGGCGAGGACGTTCGTGTCGTAGCTGGGCTTCGACACCATCGCCAGGATGCGCCCGGTCGAGGGCTCGATCGCCACCGCGGCGCCCTGGAGGTCGCCGAGGGCGTCCCAGGCTGCTTTCTGAACCTTCGGGTCGACCGAGAGCTCGACGTTCGAACCCCGCGGCGCCTGTCCCGTGATGGCTCGGTCGATGCGCGAGAAGAACTGGTTCGAATCGGATCCGCTCAGAACGCTGTTCTCGGCCGCCTCGATCTGGGTCTTCGCGTCGAGCACCGGGTTCATGTAGCCGGTCACGGGCGCCCACATGTCGGCATCCGTGTACTGACGCTGCCAGCTGTAGACGTCGTTCGAGGGAACGGAGGAGGCGATGGCGGTGCCGCCGGCAATGATCGATCCGCGCTGGATCTGGTACGAGTCGTACAGCGCACGCGTGTTGCCGGTGGTGTTGGTCAACGAGTTGGCCTGGGCGACCTGGATGATGCTCGTCGAGGCGAACAGGGCCAGGAACATCACCAGCATGACGATGCTGAGGCGTCGGAGCTCTTTGGTCACGGTGCCTCCTCGGGAATCGTGGCGTCGTCGGGGGTGAACGGGCGGGTCATCAGCCGATCACCACCCGGGGGCGGCTGCGCACCGCGTCGGAGATGCGCAGCAGGAACGCGACGATGATCCAGTTCGCGATGAGCGACGATCCACCGGCCGCGAGGAACGGAGTGGTGAGGCCGGTCAGCGGGATCACGCGGGTCACGCCGCCGACCATGATGAACACCTGCAGGGCGATCGTGAACGAGAAGCCCGTCGCGAGCAGCTTGCCGAAGTCGTCCTGCCCGGCGAGACCGATGCGGATGCCGCGGCTGGTGAAGACCATGTAGAGCGCGAGGATCGCGAACAGGCCCACGAGACCGAGCTCTTCGCCGAGGCTCGGCACGATGTAGTCGCTCTGCGACAGCGGCGTGATGTACGGGCGGCCCTGACCGAGACCGGTGCCGAAGAGACCGCCGTGCGCGAGGCCGAAGATGCCCTGCACCAGCTGATAGCTGCCGCCGTCGCGGTTGATCACCTCGGGGTCGAAGGCGCTCAGCCAGTTGGCGAAGCGGCCGTTGACGTACGGGAGGACCCGGGATGCCAGGAAGGCACCGCTCGCGACCAGCACCAGACCGATGAGCACCCAGCTCGTCTTGCCGGTGGCGACGTAGAGCATCGCGACGAACATGCCGAAGATCAGCAGGCCCGTGCCGAGGTCGCGCTGCAGCACGATGATGCCGAGCGAGACGAGCCAGATGATCAGCACCGGGCCGAGCTCGCGGGCACGCGGCCACGTCATGAACAGGAATCGCGTGCCGGTCGAGGTGAGGCTCTCACGGGTGCGGACGAGATAGCCGGCGAAGAAGATCGCCAGGCAGATCTTGGCGAGCTCGCCCGGCTGGAACGACACGAAGCCCAGCGAGACCCACACGTCGGCGTTCTGGTCGGTTCCGAGGCCGGGGACGAAGGGCAGCAGGAGCAGCAGGATGCCGACGAGGCCGAACAGGTACGTGTAGCGGAAGAGCACCCGGTAATTGCGCACGAAGATCAGCACGGCGAGGGCCGCGACCATCGCGATGGCCGCCCAGGCGATCTGGCGGTTGCCCGTGGCATCCCACCCGCTCGCCTTGTCGGCGAGGTCGATGCGATAGATCATCGCGATGCCCAGGCCCGTGAGGACGGTGGCGATGGGCAGCACGAACGGGTCGGCATCGCGGGCGCGCAGGCGCAGCACCACGTGCATGATCAGCGCGAGGACCGCGGGGATCGCGGCGACCGAGAGGTAACCGGGCTCAACGGTGTTGTTCACGCCGAGCTGGACGAGCACGACGGCCCCGCCGTACACCGCGATCGCGAACAGGAGCAGGCCGAGCTCGCGGTTGCGCTGCTTGGCCGGGACGCGGATCTTCTTGAGCGCGCGCATCACGGCCGTGTCGGTGGACACGGCGTCGCCCGATCGGGTGAGCTTCTGGTCGGTCATCCGCTTCCCTCCGCCGCGGGACGCAGGCGTTCGACGATCTTCTCCGCGTCGTTCAGAGACGGAGCGGAGATGGTGGCCTGGACGGTCTGACGATCGAAGTCGGAGAGCTCGGACAGGGGGATGTCCGTGTCCTGATAGACCGTCGATAGCGAGATCGGACCGATCGACTGCTGGATGCCGCGGTAGATCACGACCGAGTCGCTGTCGGCGCCGACGTAGTAGAGCGTCTGCGTCCAGTTGTAGCCGGCGAACAGACCGACGCCGATGCCGGCCAGCACCAGGATCAGCGCGGCGAGCCAGCCGAAGCGGCGCCGGCGGGCGCGGCGACGGTCTTCTTCGATGAGCTCCTCGAGGAACTCGGCCGCCGGCTCGAAGTGCGTGGGTTCGTTCGCGACCTGACGGGCGTGGTGCAGCCACCCCGACCGGCTGGGGCGGGCGGCGGGAACGACGATGCCGCTGGGATTGGACGCGGAGCCGACGATCGTGGGGGTTCCGATGAAGACCGGGTGCTGGCCGCCGACGTCGACGAGCACGACCGTCACGTTGTCGGGGGCGCCGCCGTCGAGCGCCTGCTTGAGCAGAGCGTCGGCCGTGCGCGCCGGGGGCATCCCGAGAGCCAGCGTTTTGGCGGTGTGGGCGTCGTCGACGACGCCCGAGAGGCCGTCGGAGCACAGCAGCCAGCGGTCGCCGTCCTGCGTCGGCATGATGAAACTGTCGACCTCGGGATCGGGATCCATGTCGCCGAGCACCCGCATGAGCACCGAGCGCCGCGGGTGGTACCGCGCCTCTTCGGGCGTGATGCGACCCGAGTCGACCAGACGCTGGACGAACGTGTGGTCGGCCGTGATCTGCGTGAGGGTGTCGTCGCGGTACAGGTAGATGCGCGAGTCGCCGATGTGCCCGATGACGGCGTAGTCGTCGACCATGACGAGGGCGCTCACCGTCGTTCCCATGCCGGCCAGCTCGGGGCGGCGGGCCACGGTGTCGATGAGCTCCGCCGCCGTGTCGGCGAGGGAATCGCGGATGGCGTGCTCGGCCTGGGCGGGAGAGCCGAAGGGCTGGTCGAGCTCGGTGAGGCGGCGGATCGCGAGGCTCGAGGCGACGTCACCGCCCGCGTGGCCGCCCATGCCGTCGGCGACAACGAAGAGGTTGGACCCGGCGTAGCCGGAGTCCTGGTTGTTGGAGCGCACCTTGCCCGTGTGGGAGATGGCGGCACTCGAGCCCTGGAAGACCATGGAGGTGGCTTACGTCCTCAACTCGAACGTCGTCGCGCCGACCTTGATCGGAGCCCCCACCTTGACCTGCACGGGCGCTGCGACACGGACGCCGTCGTGCGAGGTGCCGTTCGTGGAGTCGAGGTCCTGCAGCATCCACTGCTCGCCCCAGAGGACGAGTCGGGCGTGGTGGCTCGAGGTGTAGTCGTCGCGGATGACCAGACCCGACTCGCTGGAGCGACCGATCGTCAGCGGCTCGGTGCCCAGGGGCAGCTCGAGACCGGCCTTGGGACCGCTCGTGATGACGATGCGCGAGACGGCGGACGTGGTCGCCAGACCCCCCGCGGGCGCCGGGGCCGGAGGGGCGGGGCGCTTGACCTGCGTGGTCACGGCGTCCGGCGAGGAGGTGGGGGCGGCTGCCGCCGGAGCGGGGGATGCCGTCGGCTCGGGGAGCTTGCGCACCTTGACGCCGAACAGGTCGGCGCGCAGCGAGTAGACGACGCCGAACACGAAGAACCACAGCAGGACGAGGAAGCCGCCCTGGAGAAGAAGGAGAGTCAACTGACTCATGAGAGGGGTCCCCGTTCCCGGACGTCGAAGATGCTCGTGGCGTCGGACGCCGAAGGGCGTCGCGGCGGCTGCGCCTGGGCGACCACACGGAACACGATATTGGTGCGGCCGATCGAGATCGTGGAATCGGGCGGAAGAGCGGCCTCCGAGACCTTGCGCCCGTTGAGGGTGGTTCCGTTGGTCGAACCGAGGTCGCGGACCATCGCGCGCTCGCCGTCCCACAGGATCTCGACGTGCTTGCGGCTCGTGCCGGCGTCGGGGATGGTGATGTCGGCGTCGCTCCCGCGGCCGATCACCGTGCGGGCGGAGGTCAGGGGATGACGAGTGCCGTCGATGTCGACGACTCCGCGCCACGCGACCTGTCCCTCGGTGGTCTGCGAGTCGACGCGGAGCGTGCCCGTCGACAGCGAACCGTCGCGGTCGATCGTGATCGCGACCGGACCGGCGAAGGAGTAGCCCTGCGTACGGGCGTGCTTCTTGACCAGGGTGTCGAGTTCGGACACCAGGGTCGAACCCAGCGCGCTCATCTTCTCGTCGTCGGCGGGCGAGAGGCGCACCACGAACGTGTTGGGCGCGAGGATGCGCTCACGCGTGACGACCACGGCCTTCTTGTCGAGTTCGCTGCGCAGAGCGGATGCGATCTCCACCGGCTGGATGCCACTGCGGAAGGTCTTCGCGAACGCACCGTTGACGGCGCGTTCGAGACCCTTCTCGAAACTGTCGAGTAGCCCCACGAGACTCCTTCAGGCAGGCAGACCAGTAGGCACATCGTAGTCAGCGCGGCTGGGGAGGTCATGGATGCGGGCTTCGGAGGCGCGTTTCGTGACGTGGTCGCGGCCGTGATATTCTCGGGAAGTTGGTCGCGTGGCATCCTGTGTCACGCAACGCGCGAGTGGCGGAATAGGTAGACGCGCTGGCTTCAGGTGCCAGTGCCCGCAAGGGCGTGGGGGTTCAAGTCCCCCCTCGCGCACCACACGACGAAGGCCCCGGGGTCCCCGGGGCCTTCGTCGTCTGCGGAAACTCCGTCACGCGAACCTCTCGACGTGAATCCGGCGGTCGGCGAGACCAGCGGCTCTCGCCTCGGCGACGACCAGGTCGGTCCAATCACCGGGACCGCAGACGAAGAGATCCGAGTCGAGCAGGTCCGGCAGGACGGTGGAGATCGACGTTCCCCGGGTCGCGGCATCCGCCGACATCCAGGACGATGCCCCGGAGGGGCGTCGGCCGACCATCTCGACGACCGCGCCCCCGCTGCGCTCCACCAGACTCTTCGTCTCGTCCCAGAGGAAGGCCTGCGATCGATCGGTGGCACGCAGGACGACGGTCGCCTCGCCCTGCGCCAGGTCCGTGTCTTCGAGCAGCGCGCGAGCGGGGGTGATGCCGATGCCGGCCGCGACGACGGCGAGGCGCGGGGCGCTGCGTGCGGCATCCGTGAACACTCCGTATGGGCCCGCGAACGAGACCCTCGTTCCGGGCTTCAGGCGCGCGAGACGCTCCGTTCCCGCGCCGAGTGCGCGCACGGTGAGACGCGCTCCCGTGTCGGTCGGCATCGCGGAGAACGAGATCGGATGCGCGTGCCACCAGGTGCCGCGGCTCCAGAACCGCCAGATCGCGTACTGCCCGCCGCGCACGCCGAGGCGCGTGAGGTCGCGGCCGGAGAGGTGGATCGAGAACACGCCGACTCCGAGCGGCTCGACGCCGACGACGCGCAGCTGGTGCTCCTCCGTGGCGAGCAGAGGAGCCGCGAAGCGGAACCAGGCGATTGATCCGAACGCGAGCACGTAGAGGCAGGTCCAGTAGAAGGTCTGCGGTGTGCTCCCGGCGAGGACCTGGCCCGCCGAGAGCTGGTGCGGGACCGCCACGAGAACGGCCGCGTAGCTGATCAGGTGGATCGCGTGCCACACCTCATGAGCGAGTCGGCGACGCACGACGACGAGAGAGGTCACGACGACGACGACCAGCAGACCCGTGCCGAGCCACGCGAGCAGCATGTCGGCGCCGGAGAGCAGAGACAGTGTCTGGTGCCAGAGCGACAGGCCGTCTCGAAGGGAGTATCCGACGATGATCAGAGCGCCATGGCCCAGGATGAGGTAGACCGCGGGTTTGCCGAGGCGGCGATGGAGCCTGATCGCGGCGTCCTGGCCGAACGTTCGATCCACCCAGGGGATGCGGGCCGCGAGCACGAGCATCACCAACAGCAGGTCGGTGCCGATCAGGCCGGTCACGATCCCCGCGGCCGTCACCGCATCAGAGAGACCGGCGATCTGCGCCGGTCTTCCCGATGCCAGGAAGAGCATGACGGCGACGATCACCGAGACCCAGCAGGCCGCGATCAGGGCGACCGCCGCTCGTTCGCGGCGTCGGAAGGAACGGTCGCGATCCCGGTGCGAGGTGCCCTCGGGCGCTGACGACGACGGGCCGTTCGGTCGGATCGTGCTGTTCACGGGGCGCCCTCCGACCCGCAGAAGCGAAGCGGGCCTCTCCCAGTTTCGCACCCCCGGACCGGGCGGGGGGTGCTGCGTCACACCGAGCCGCGACCTCGCGCCACCAGTGCCTGCAGCGCCACCACGCCGAGCACGATCACGGCGCCCGCCCCCGCGAGAAGCGCGATGGCGCCCGCATCGGTGCCGGGGGCCGACGCCTGACCGAACTCGTCCTGCCAGGGCCAGAGCGCGCGGAGCGAGCCGAACATGAGCCCGGTCATCAGCGCCAGCATGAGGGCGTGGTGTCGGCGCAGCATCACGCGGAGCAGGTTGACGAAGAGGCTGAGGCCCACGACGGCGCCCAGGGCGAAGGACGCGATGTACGGCAGGTCGCGTTCGTTGAGGGCCACGAGGGTCGTCTCGTAGAGGCCGAACACCAGCAGAAGGAAGGCGCCCGACAGGCCGGGCAGGACGAGGGCGCACACCGCGACCGAGGCGGCGAGGGCGACGATCACCAGCGGCGGATCTGCGATGGTGGCCGTCGGCAGACCGGTGAGCACGAACGCCGCAGCGCTCGCACCGAGCGCGACGAGACCCAGACGCCACGTCCATTCCCGACCGAGCATACGGACGGGGATGAGGAGGGATGCCGCGATCATCCCCCCGAAGACGGCCCTCGTCTCGGTCGGGTACGCGGACACCAGCGGCGCGAGGACCCGGGCCCCGACGACGACGGCGACCACCATCCCGAGCAGCACGGGGGCGACGACACTCCAGCGCACCGCTCGGAAATGCGCGGCGGTTCGTGACAAGCCGCGACCGCGCACCATGTCGGTGCTCGCGACGAGCCCGCGCACGATGTGGCTGGCCGCGTCGATCAACGTCGCGTAGACCCCGACGATGAGGGCGACCGTGCCGCCGCTGACCCCGGGGATGACTTCCACCGCCCCGATGAGCGTGCCGCGCACGAGGTTTCCCAGGGGGCGCAGAGGTGAACGTCGGTCGGCAAGGGTGTCGGCCATTCGGACAACGCTATGCGAGACCGCTCGGGAATGCGATTCGCGCGGACGCGTGATCGCACCAGAAATGAGCGGCTTACGCAACCCACCCTGCAATCGTCGTTCCTGAGAGGAAGCTGGATGCAACGAGAGTCCCGCCTCGAGCGGGCATCGGTTCACACTCGCGAAAGGAACACATCATGGGATTCTTCGGATTTCTTCTCCTCGGCCTCATCGCCGGTGCCATCGCCAAGCTGATCCTCCCCGGAAAGCAGGGTGGCGGCTGGCTCATCACGCTGGTGCTCGGCGTCGTCGGCGCTCTGCTCGGCGGGTTCCTGGGAACCGCGATCTTCGGTGTCGACCTGGGCGGCTTCTTCGAGCTGCGCACCTGGCTGCTCGCGATCGGCGGTTCGGTCATCGTTCTGCTGATCTACGGCCTCATCGTGGGTCGTCGCACCGCACGCTGATCGACGACGAGAGGCCCGGGGCGATTGGACCGCGCCCCGGGCCTTTCCCTGTCTCCGGTCGTCCACCCGCGGTGGATCGCGGACCTCTGCGGCGACGGGGAGGTGATCGTCGCGGGCGATCTCAACGCGACCGTCGATCACTTCGCCGGTCTCGGCGTCGACGGAGGGACCATCGGCGGATGCCGCGACGCCGCCGCCGAAGCGGGCTCGGCCGCCGCGGGGACCTGGCCGGTCCGGCTGCCCGTGGGGCTGGCGTCGCCGATCGACCACGTGCTGGTCGGCTCGGCCTGGGAGGTGAACGGCTTCGCCGTGCTCACCGATTTCGACGACGCGGGCAGCGATCACCGTCCCATCGTCGCCACCGTCAGCCGCGGGTGACCGCTCGGGGCTGGAACGGGCGCCTGCCGCGCGGGGCCGCCCCCAATACCCCGACCCCGCGCGGACGCGGCGGCGGAGTGTGCTCACGCCGTGACAGCAGTCTGGCCCCCGGGGTGCGCACCCTGCGCGCGCGGGTCAACCGGGGCCGCGGGGTCGCGCGGCACCCCGGCCGGTGATTTCATCCGATCGGACTACGTGCCGGAGCGCGGAAGACCGTTGCGCGCCCCCCAGAGAGCGAGCTGCGTGCGGTCGTCGAGGTCGAGTTTGCGCAGCGCGGACGCGGTCTGGCTGCGCACGGTGTTCACCGACACGCTCAGTCGCTTCGCGATGTCCTCGGTCGAGGTGACCCCGCTGCTGAGCAGCCCGACGACCCGACGCTCCGCCGCGGTCAACAGGGTGACCTGCTCGGGATCGGCGGGGGCGCTGCGCGCTTCGCGGAGCTCGCGGATCAGCCTCGGTGCCACCCGGGGCGAGATCGTGGCCGTCCCCGCGGCCGCCCCGCGGATGACCGGCAGCAACTGATCGCTGTCGTGACCCTTCAGCAGATACCCGCTGGCGCCGGCCTCGATCGCGTCGACGACGAACGCGTCCGAGACCTCGCTGGTCAGGAGGATGACACGGCATCCGCTCTGCTCATCGGCCGTGATCAGACGCGTGGCTTCGATCCCGTTCATGCCGGGCATGTGCAGATCCATGAGCACGACGTCCGCGCGCTCGGCGTGCGCGAGGACCACCGCGTCGCGACCGTTCGCGGCCTCTCCGGCCACGCGGATGCCCGTCGCGTTCTCGAGGCGGAGCCGGATCCCCCGGCGCACCGTGCGGTTGTCGTCGACGATCAGCACGCGGATGTCGGCGTCGGGCGTGGTCACGGTGTCAGGACGCGGTTCGGGGCCTCGGAGGCACGGAGCGGGGCTTCCATGATCACGGCCCAGCCGCCCGTCGAGACGGGACCGGCGGTGAGAGTGCCGTGCAGCAGGTCGACCCGCTCCGCCATTCCCGCGAGTCCCCATCCGAGCCCGGTCGGAAGATCGGATGCCGCGGCCGAGCGCCCTGGTTCGTTGCCGACGGCGACCCGGATCGACGTCGGCGCCACGCGCACGTCGACCGACACGCGAGCGCCGGGGGCGTGCTTGCACGCGTTCGTCAGTGCCTCCTGCGCCACGCGGTACGCGGTGGTGGAGACCATTGCGGGGAGGTCGTCGACGGGGGCGTGAACCCGCACGACGATCTCCATCCCGCGCGATGTCCAGTAGTCGATCAACTCGTCGAGGGCGCGGAGGTCGAGGGTCGGTTCGGCGCGCGCATCGCTTTCGGCGCGCAGGTCGCGCAGGGCCGCGTAGAGGCTGGCCGACGCGAAGCGTCCCTCGGCGCGCATCTCGGCGATGAGGGTCGCGGCCTGGGCGGCGTCCAAGACGTCGATGTCGACCGCCGCGTCGGCCAGAGACAACAGGCCGGCGAGGTGCTGGCCGGCGACGTCGTGCAACTCCTGGGCGATGCGGGCGCGCTCCCGCGTTCTCGCGCGCTCGAGTTCGGCCTCGTGCTCGGCGGCGGCTGCGGCGAGCTCCGCGCGTGCGCGACGCAGTCCGGACATGCGTCTCGCCCACCAGATGCCGAGGGCTGCCGCGCCCGCCACCGGCGCGGCGAAAGCGAGCCCCGCGCTGAGCACGAAGCTCCACGCGATCGCCGCCGGCGCCCCGGTGGAGGTCGACCACAGGGCCAGGATGCCGACGGCTGCGCCGATCACCACGATCGTCCAGAGGACCGCGACGGCCGCGCGCCGCTGCGCGGCGAGGAAGAAAACGGCGATCCCCACCACCAGGGGGAGGGCCCCCAACCACCGCGGGATGTCGAGACCGGCGACCAGGGCGAGGTAGCACGCGGCCGTGCCCAGGGCGGCGACCACCGGGAGACGGGGGGACAGCAGCAGGAGCGCACTCTGCGCGGCGCACCCGGCGATCACCAGGGCGATGACCACGCCGAAGGGGATGCGGTAGTCCCAGACGACGTCGCCCTGCAGGATCGCCGCGAGGGGATCCGACAGCGATTGGACGACGGTGACGACGAACACGATGACGACGAATGCCGTCATGACCCGCGGACGGCTCAGGATGCGGGTGAAGCCCTCGGCATCCGTCGTGCGGGGGTTCGGTTCTTCGTCACTCGTCGGCACCGCGTCACTCTAACGTCGGCGGCAACACGTAGACCACGTCGTCGCCGTCGCGCTCGTGCTCGACGAAACCGATGCGGGCCAGGACCGCATGGGAGGGCTGGTCGTCGACGGAGACGCACGCGTAGAGGGGTCGCTCGGCCTCGTGCGACGTGAGAAGCCGCAGGGCTTCCGTCGGGGCCTCCTCGTGCGCCGAGGGAGAGACCGCGAGCAGGATCTCGCGCTCGCCGTCCACGTCGAGCGCGGCCGCGAGCCCGACCACGGAGTCGTCCTCGACGATGACGTGCGCGTCGACCGTCGCGCCGTCGCTCCAGCTGTCGAATGCCGCTCGATCGTCGAACGCGGCGCGCGGCCAGGCGGAGGTGCTCGCCGTCACCGCGTGGAAAGCGGCATCCCGATCGTCGTCCGTGAGGGCTCGCAGCTCGATGTGGGGCATGGCGTCACGCTAACGGGAGCGGGAGAGCTGGCCACCGCTCTTGTGCGCTCAGGCGAAACCGTGCAGGGCGAGGAAGGTCCACGTGGCCCCGTTCTTGTCGCGACGGGCGATCTGTTCGTGCAGATGGCGGAAAAGGGTGTCGCGCGTGTCGTCGTCGACGCTCATCCAGCCCTCGAGATTGCGCCGCAGCACGAGATCGATCTGCACGAAGGTCTTCTGGAAGACGACATTGCGTGAAACGGCCACGAGGTGCGAAGCCAGGGCCATCATCGCGCTCACGTATTCGGGCGAGCTTTCGGCGGAATGCAGCTCTTCGACGATGCGCGCCGTTTCGGCGAGTTCGTCGTCGGAGCAGTGGGGCAGGGCCACATGCAGGACGGCGGCGATGGTGTGCGCGGCGTACTCGCGCATGTCGTTGCGAGCGCGGTCGGTCAGGGCGGCCACGCGGGTGTACCGGTTCGCCGCGACTTCGACCAGTCCGATGCGCTCCAGCCTCTGCAGGGCCTCGCGCACCGGAGTGCGGGAAATGCCCATGAGCGTGGCCAATTCGACATCCCGCAGACGGTCACCGGCCTGGAGCCGACCGTCGACGATCGCCTCGCCGAGGGCCCGGTAGGCCTCGTCGACGAGGGCGGAAGCACGCCGACGACTATCCATCAGCCGGATTTTACGGCCCTCGGTTACCACGGCACATGACCAGAACTTCCTGATTCTTCGTTTTCGTGTCGCGCGCGGGCCTCTGCGCCGGTAAAGTGATCGCCGTCACGCCTCGCGTGACATATCCGGGGGGATCCGTCGACGCCCGGGCTTCGAGCTTGCTCAGCCCGGGCGTCGTATGGGCTTACCGCGTGTGACGCCACGCAACGTTTGTGTCACGGACCCGTGCGAGACGAGAGCGCGGCCGTTACCGTGAAGGCACAGACCGGCGCGCTCGGCGCCGGCTCAAGCGGAAAACGGCACAACGAATGAGCACGCAGGGCACGGTCAAGTGGTTCAACTCCGAAAAGGGCTTCGGCTTCATCGCTCCCGATGACGGCAGCCAGGACGTCTTCGCGCACTACAGCGCGATCCAGTCGGGCGGTTACCGCTCGCTCGAAGAGAACCAGCGCGTCGAGTTCGAGGTCGCCCAGGGCCCCAAGGGCCTGCAGGCGGAGAACATCCGCCCCCTCTGATCTTCTCCGGCTCCGGCCGGTCGGGCCTCGGTCGCGCGTCCCTCGCGTCGGCCGGGGCCTTCAGCGTTCGTGGCGCACGAGGTCGACCCCCGCAGCGGCGAACTGGCCCAGCGTCGCGTGCGGAAGGAACGCACGCGTGAGGGCGGCGCCGATGCGGGTGAGATCCGCCTCGTCGCGGTAGAGCAGGTACATCGTCTCGTAGCGCGGGTGGAACTTCTGTTTGAACCTGTGCAGCGAGGCGAAGCCGTAGACGGGTTCCAGCATCGCGGCCATGCGCCCCTGCAGATCGGCGATGGCGCCGGCATCCGCGGGGTACTCATGCGCCAACGGGGCACCCGACAGGGACATGATCTGCGCGCCCTCCGCGGAGAACTGCCGGGCGGACGCACCGATCAAGAACTCCATCACGGGCCCGAACCCGCCATCGCGCCGACGCATCAGGTCGAGTGTCCACCCGCGGATGCCGCCCTCGCCGTAGACCGGGAGCCACGACAGGAAACCGTCGACGTCGCCCTGCGGTGACACCGCCAACGCGATGCGCACCTCGGGATCAGCCGCCTCCTGCAGCGTGCCGAGGGTGAAGCCCATCTCGGGCAGTCCCTTGTCGCCCACCCAGCTCTCGGAGATCGCGCGAAGCTGCTGGCGCACGCCCCAGGTCTCGTCGGAGAGTTTCGACAGGCGGAACGTCATCCCCTCGCGCTCGCCGCGGTTGAGTGAGGTCCGCACCGCGCCCCACGCCTTCCCGGTGAACTGCAGACCCGGAAGATCGACCACGGTATCGTCGGCCACCACGATGCGCCGCCAGTCGCCCGGAACGGCGGCGGCCGTCGCGTCCCCGGCGCTGAAGAAGCACGGCGCGAGACCCGCGGCCTCGGCGGCGTCGATGAACGAGCGGGCGGTCCGATCGCGGGAGGACGGGGGACCGAGCGGATCCCCGAGGGCCAGAGCCACCCCGGAGCGCCGCTGATAGGCCACGATGCCGCGCCCGAAGCGGGCGTACGACATGCCGTCCCACGTGGTCATCCACGACAGGGTGCCGCCGCCGCTCGCGCGCAGCTCCTTCTTTACGTCTTCCACGGTCGGCGCGGGCGTCTCTCCAAGAGCCGCGCGGGGCCGGGCACGGAACGCGGCCCGCACGAGAAAGAAGTACACGGATGCCACCAGCCAGAGCGCCGACGATGCCAGAACGCTGGTGAAATCGGCATCCAGGTCCGCTTCGATCCCGGTGAGGCCCACCAGGAGCAGGACGGCGAAGAGAAGGACCACGAGCAGAAGATTCAGGGCGCTGTAGAGCATGACGACGACCCACGCCCAACGGCGGCCGCGGCGCAGGGCGGTTGCCACCACGAGGACGACGAGCGTGTTGACGGCGACGTCGATCCACGAGCCCGAGGTCGCCGCCGACGAGCCGAACGGACCCGTCATCGGGGCGACGTACCCGAGGATCTCGAACGCGCCGAGAGCGCACAACACCACGAAGGCGATCAGGCGCTGCTCGCGGACGCTCACGCGCTGAGGTCGCAACGACCGGTCGACGCCGAGCACGAGGGCGACGGCGAGGACGCGCTCGAGGTCGGGGAGCGAGCCGTAGTAGAGGAACGTGAGGGCCAGACCCGCGATCAGGACCGTCCAGGCGCGCAGGCGCCACGGCGAGGGGAGCAGGGCGAGGGCCGCAGCGAGACACGCGAAGACCCCGCCGGACGGACCGACGTCGAAGGCCATGGCCTGCTGCTGAGCCCACGACCACGGCAGGAAGGCCGCCGCCCAGAGGAGCATCGACGCCGCCAGGATCGAGAAGAGCTGCCCCACGGCGAAGTACGCGGCAGCGACGCGGGAGCCGCGGCGCATCTCGAGGAAGCCCATCCCCACGAGGGTCGGGAGGCCGACGAGGTACAGCCAGGGTGCACCGACCACGAAGGTGCCGGTGACCGGCGTCCACCAGCGGCCCGTCTCGAGGGCGGGAAGACCGTAGGCGATCCAGGCGAAGGCGTCGGAGGCCGTGAACGGGCTCCACAGGGCGCCGGTGGCGACACCCACGACCACGAGGATGCCGACCAGGACGAGCGTGGCCGGCAGGCGGCGCGCGAGGTGCCTCGCTCGCCGGAACGTCGAGTTCTCCCCCATGCCGCTCACGATAGGGCACGGTCGTCCCGTCCGCCCGGAGCAGGCGCGGAGGGCGGCGGCTCAGGCCTCGGAAACGGAGACGGCGTGCCATCCGGCGCGGGCGTGGGCGAGGGCCTGCTCCGCGTCTTTCGCCGCCCGGGCCGCGGCCAGCTGCCGACGCGCGTCCTCGAGGCGGAGGCGTTCGCCGATCGCGGCACGGGAACCGCGGGCCTCGGCGGCGGCGAGAGCAGCTCGTGCGCACGCGAGCGTGCCGGGGAGGGCGGCACGGGCGGCCTCGAGACGCTCGCGGGGACTCATCGCATCGCCCAGGGCGTCGTCGCGCGTCTCGCGGACCCGGGCGACGGTCGCGATCGCCCATCGCGGCCGACGGGCGGCCTCGGCGGCGGCCAGGTCGAGGTCCCGCGCCGCGGCGCGCAGACGGTCCAGGGCGTCGGGCGCCGCCTCGGCCGGGCGCCGGGATGCCGATGCGGTCGCCGCCTCGATCTCGGCCCGCGCCGCAGCGAGCTCGGCGTCCGCGTTCTCGGCCGCCTGCAGGGCGACGCGATGCGCGTCTTCGACGGCGCGCAGCTGCCGTTCGGTGCGGAGGAGCGCGGCGTTGGCGGTGACGAGGTGGCCCCCGTCGGGCTCGGAGGCCGCGCGTTCGAGGGCGTCGTCGACCTCACGGAGAGCGTCGGATGCCGCCCGCGCGGCCGTCTCGGCATCGTCCCGGTCTTCGCGCGCGAAGCGATCCCGCAGAGCGGCCACCAGGGGCTCGGGGTCGCCCATCGTCTCGAGCAGGTCGTCGCGTCGACGACGGGTGACCTCGAGGAGGTCGGCCGGGGTGCGGTGCGCCCGTGCCCACTCCTGCACCTGCTCGAGGGTGCGCTCGACCCGCTGGGTCTGATCGTCGAACCCGGTGCGCAGTCTGCGCGCGTCGTCTCCGCGCCGGGCCGCGACGCCCGTGTCTGCTTCGAGCCGCGAGAGGTCGGCGAACCCGCGGTCGCGCGCCCGGACGGCCGCCGCGCGGGCTCGGCGCAGATCGGCCGGCTCGTCCGCGGCATCCATCGCATCGACGGCGCGGAAGGCCACGTCGAGCCGGGCCACGGCGTCGTCGAGACGCAGGAGCGCGTCGCCCGCGGCGGTCACGGCCTCGGCAGCCGCCGCGCGCGCCCGCGGGGAGCGACGAGAGAGCCGGACGGCGATCACGATCACCCCCACGACGAGACCCGCCACGAGGAGGGCGACCGCCGCCGGGATCACCGCGTCGAGCTCAGACACCGGCGGGGGCGTCCGATTCCGACGCGTCGTCGATCAGCAGGAGGGCACGGAGCTGGTCGACGTCGTCGACGGCCGCCTGGGCGCCGTCCGCCTCGTGGGGCCAGCTGAAGCCCCAGCGGACGAAGATCACCGGCACCCCGGCATCCGCCCCTCCTTCGACGTCGTGGTGTCGATCGCCGATCAGGATGGGTCGCGAGGTGTCGGCTCCGGCGGCCTCGAGGCGACGCAGCGCCTCGCGCACGACGTCGGCCTTGGTGCTCAGGGTCCGCTCGTCGAGGGTGGCGCCGACCATGGCCTCGAGGGCGGGGGCGAGACCGAAGTGGTCCATGAGGGCGACGACCTGCACCTCGGGCTTCGAGCTCGCCGTCGACTGCGGGATGCCCGCCGCGTGCAGCTCGTGCACCAGTTCGCCGACGCCCGGGTACAGGCGCGCGCTGACCGTGTAACCCTCGCTCTTGTTCAGCCCGCGGTAGAAGGCGACGGCCTCGGTCGCCTGCTCGGGCGTCATGCCCACGTTCACCTGGAACGACTCGTACATCGGCGGCCCGATCCAGCGCGACAGCTCTCCGCGCACCGGAGGCGTGCGTCCGAAGTGCTCCAGCGTGATCGTCAACCGGCGGAGGATGCCCTCCGATGCGTCGACGAGGGTTCCGTCGACGTCCCACAGGACGCAGGAGAAGGGAGAGCGTGCAGACATGCGTCCACGCTACCGGCGCGGCCTCCGCCCGGCTCGATCCGGCGCGGTCAGAACAGGCGCGGGGCGCCCGACTGCACGCCCTTCATCTCGTCGTAGTCGAGGACCAGGCACCGGATGCCGCGATCGGTGGCGAGGACGCGGGCCTGCGGCTTGATCTCCTGCGCGGCGTAGACGCCCGTGACCGGTGCCAGCAGGGGGTCGCGGTTGAGGAGCTCGAGGTAGCGCGTGAGCTGCTCGACGCCGTCGATGTCGCCGCGGCGCTTGACCTCGATCGCCACCGTGCCCGTGCCGTCGTCGTTGCGCAGGAGCAGGTCGACGGGGCCGATCGCGGTGGGGTACTCGCGGCGCACGAGCGTGAGGTTCTCGCCGACGACCGAGACCTGTTCGGCCAGGAGTCGCTGCAGGTCGGCCTCGACGCCGTCCTTGATCAGGCCCGGGTCGACGCCGAGGTCGTGGGCGGTGTCGTGGATGACCTCGTGGATGCGGACGAGGAGCGCATCCCCGGTCTTCGCGTGGGTGACACGCCACCGCTCGATCACCCCGTCTTCGACGTCGACCTCGTCGGGCTGCTCGAGGGTGAGCGAGCACGGCGGGCTCATCCAGTTCAGCGGCTTGTAGGAGCCGCCGTCGGAGTGCACCAGCAGACTGCCGTCGTTCTTGTGGACGAGCAGGCGGGTGGCGAGGGGGAGATGCGCGTTGAGGCGGCCGGTGTAATCGACGGAGCAACGGGCGATGACGAGACGCACCCGACGAGCCTAATCGCGCTCGCCGACGCCGATGTCGTAGCGCGCGACGGGCCTCAGCGGCGCGCGGCCTCGTCGACCTTCTTCTCCTCGACGACGAGCGGCTTCGCCGCGCCCGAGAAGAGACCGGATGCCACGATCAGACCGACCACGATCAGCAGGGTGTTGAGCAGGCCGATGTGGTCGCCGATCCAGCCCAGGATGGGCGGTCCGCACAGGAACGCGACGTAACCGATGGTCGCGGCCGCCGCGACGCGCGAGGCAGCTTTGGCGGGGTCGTCCGCGGCGGCCGACATGCCGATCGGGAAGCCGAGCGAGGCGCCGAGACCCCACAGTGCCGCCCCGACGAAGACGAGGGGTCCGTAGGGCGCGAGGATGAACAGCAGCAGACCCGCGGCCGCCGTGCCCGCGAGGACGCGCAGCACCACGACGCGTCCGAGGCGGTCGACCACCGGTCCACCGGCGATGCGGCCGACGGTCATCGCGACCGAGAACACCGCGAGCACGGCCGGGCCCGCCTCTTCGGGAGCGCCGTGACCGTAGACGACAGCGGAGGGCAGCCAGTCGTTCGCGCTGCCCTCGGCGAAGGCCATGCCGAGCATGATGACGCCGAGCGTGTACGTGCGCGGCTCGCGCCACGCCTGCAGCGAGGCGGCGAGGCGCTCGCGCCATCGCGGGCGCTCCTCGTCGGCGGGGGCGTCCGTCGCGATCTCGGCCCGTGGCACGTTGGCGACCGCGACGAAGGCGATCACGAGGATGACGACGGCCATCGCGACGCTGTGCGCGAGCACGGGGATGCCGAGGCTGACGGCGACGAAACCGAGTCCCGCGCCGATGACCGTGCCGAAGCTGAAGAACGCGTGCAGAAGCGGCAGGATCGTGCGACCCGTGGCCTTCTCGAGAGCGGCGCCCTCGACGTTCATCATCACGTCGACCGCGCCGTTGCCGAACCCGAAGAGGGCCAGGCCCACGAGGGCGACGCCGAAGACCTGCAGGGTGTCGGCGCCGAATCCGATGATGCCCAGGCCCGCACTCACCAGGACGAGGGCGACGAGCATGCCCGAGCGCGCCCCGACGCGGGCGATCACTGTGGGGGCGACGGAGAGGCCGATGATGGATGCCACGCCCATACCCAGCAGCAGCAGGCCGACCCCGGAGTTCTCGATGCCGAGCGACTCGCGGATCGCGGGCACGCGCGAGGCCCAGGTGGAGATGCTCAGACCGCTCGCCAGGAAGATGGCGCAGATGGCGATGTGCCAGCGCACGAGCTGTGAGCGGGTGAGGGTCGGGGTCATGCGGCCACTATAGCGAATCGATTCGACATCGATCGAATCGATTCGGAACACCCGGGGCGCGACGGTAGCATCGGCCCGTGACCACCCGCCGCGCCACCATCAGCGACGTCGCCCGTGAGGCCGGCGTGTCGCCGTCGACGGCATCGGTGGTGTTCAGCGGCAAGACACCCACGTCCGAAGCGACGAAGGCCCGCGTCCTCGCCGCCGCGGAGGCGCTCGGCTACACGGGCCCCGACCCGCGGGCGGCGTCATTGCGTCGGGGGCGCAGCGGCATCGTGGGCGTCGTCTTCGACACGCACCTCGGTACAGCCTTCCTCGACCCGGTCACCACGCACATGATGGACGGCCTGGCCGACGGCGTCTCGCGCTTGGGCGCGGCGCTGCTGCTCCTGCGCGACGATGGCGAGACCGTCAGCGAGCCGTCGCTGCACACCGCCCCCATCGACGCGGCCGTGCTGATCGGATGCAGCCCGCGCATGCGCGACTCCCTCGAGATCGTGCGCGGTCGCGGCATCCCCGTGGTCGTCGTCGAGGGCGACGCGGGCGACGGTGTGCCGCGCGTACTCCTCGACAACGCCGAGGCCCAGCGGCAGGCCGCGCAGCACGTATACGACCTGGGCCACCGCGATGTCGTACTCGTGACGCTGCCCTTCGACACGTCCCGGCGCCGCGGGTGGGCGGATGCCGAGGCCCCCGTGCGCGTGGACGTGACGGCGGATCGGCTGGCCGGTGCGCGCGAGGTGTTCCCGGAGGCTCCCGTGCTGGCGGCGGCGGCGAGCTCGATCGACGAGGGGACGATCGCGGGGCGCACGATCTTCGCCGATCCGGAGCGCCGGCCCACCGCCGTCATCGCGCAGAGCGATCTGCTGGCCGCGGGCGTGATCCGCGCGGCCGAGGAGGCCGGGCTGCGGGTGCCGCACGACGTCAGCGTCACGGGTTTCGACGGGGTGGTGGTCGACGGCCTCGCACCGCACGTGCTCACGACGCTCGTGCAGCCGGCAACCGCGAAGGGACGGGCGGCGGGAGAGGCGGTCGCCGCGATGCTCGAGGACGCCGAGCCCTCGGGTCTCGACCTGCGCTGCGTGTTCCGCGCGGGGACGACGACGGCCCCTCCGCTTACCACATGAGGATTCGTGGTCCGCGAACTCTCATGCTCCGCATAGAATAGATTCGACACCCCGAGAGCCCGGGCATCCGCCCGTCGAACCCGAGGAGGCCCGAACATGTTGCTGTTCCTGGGCGCCTTCGCGGCTCTGCCCCTGTTCCTGCCGTGGCTGGTCTCGAGGATCGGCGCCCGTGCGTTCTACGTCGCCGCGGTCCTGCCCGCTCTCGCCTTCGTCCACGCGATCGTGCGGGCTCCCGCGGTGTTCGCCGGCGACATTCCGTTCGAGGAATACCGCTGGATCCCCGCGATCGACGTCTCGCTGTCGATGCGGATGGACGTGCTCGGATGGCTCCTGACGCTCGTCGTCACCGGCGTCGGCGCGCTCGTCATGCTCTACTGCCGCTGGTACTTCCGGGGCAAGACGCGGGGGGTCGGGCAGTTCTCGGCCGTGCTCCTCGCGTTCGCCGGTGCGATGTATGGCCTCGTCCTGACCGACGACCTCGTCGTGCTGGTGATGCTCTGGGAAGCCACGAGCGTGCTGTCCTATCTGCTGATCGGCTACTACCACGCGCGTGCCGCCAGCCGTCGCGCGGCCCTGCAGGCGCTGCTGGTCACCACCCTCGGCGGACTCGTCATGCTGATCGGCGTCGTGCTGATCGTCGTGCAGGCGGACACCTCGAGCCTGTCCGCCCTCCTCGCCGATCCGCCCACCGGCACGGTCGTCGACATCGCGGTGCTCCTTCTGCTCGTCGGCGCGCTGAGCAAGTCGGCCATCTTCCCGTTCCACTTCTGGCTGCCCGGCGCCATGGCCGCTCCCACCCCGGTGAGCGCGTACCTGCACGCCGCCGCGATGGTCAAGGCCGGCATCTACCTCATCGCCCGTCTCGCACCGGGCTTCGCGGAGACGCCGTTCTGGCGGCCGACGCTCATCGCGCTCGGCGTCTTCACCATGCTGCTCGGCGGTTTCCAGGCCCTGCGCGAGCGCGACCTCAAGCGCATCCTGGCCTTCGGCACCGTGAGCCAGCTCGGCTTCCTCACCGTCATGCTGGGCTACGGGACGCGGGATGCCGCCCTCGCCGGCGTGGCCCTGCTGCTCAGCCACGCGCTGTTCAAGTCGTGCCTGTTCCTCGTGGTCGGCGTGATCGACCGCCAGCTGAACACCCGCGACATCGGCGAGCTCTCGGGCCTGGGCCGACAGGCGCCCGTCATGGCGACCGCCTCGTTCATCGCGATCGCCTCGATGGCGGGTGTCATCCCGACCCTCGGGTTCGTGGCGAAAGAGACCGCGCTCACCGCGCTCCTGCACGAGGCCGAGGCCGGGGCGACCTGGGGCGTCGTGGCGCTGATCGGCATCGTCCTCGGCTCCGCTCTCACGGCGGGCTACGGCATCCGCTTCCTCTGGGGTGCCTACTGGACCAAGCGCGACGTCGCGACGACCGAATGGCCCGATCCGCCCATCGGCTTCCTTTCGGCGCCCGTGCTGCTGGCCGCCGCCTCGCTCGCGCTCGGCGTCCTGTCGCCCGTGGTCGACCACTGGCTCGCCCCCTACGCCGACGGTCTGCCCGAGGCCACTCCGGGTGTGAGCGCTCCCGCCTACCCGTACCACCTGGCCCTCTGGCACGGGCTCGAGCCGGCCCTCTTCATCTCGCTGGGCACTCTCGCGCTCGGCGCGGCGATCTTCTGGACGGTGCGCAAGACGCAGCTGCACAAGCGGCGCCGGGTGCTGCCGTTCACCGCGAACGACGCCTACAACGTCGCGCTGCGCGGCATCGACCACTCGTCCGAGTGGGTGACGGCGCGCTTCCAGCGCGGCTCGCTGCCGTTCTACGTCGGGACGATCTTCATCGTGCTCGTTATCGCCGAGGGCACGGCGCTCTTCGCCTCGTCGGAGTGGCGCGCCCAGCTCGACGCCTGGCACTCGCCGACGCAGCTCATCGCCGCGCCGCTGATGATCGCCGCGGGCATCCTGGCGGTGCGCGCGCGCAAGCGCTACACCGGTGTCGCCCTCGTGTCGGTGACCGGTCTCGGGCTCGTCGTGCTCTTCGCCACGAGCGGCGCCCCCGACCTCGCGCTCACCCAGGTGCTCGTCGAGACCGTCACCCTGGTGGTCTTCGCTCTCGTGCTGCGGCGTCTACCCGCGCGCATGGGGGAGCAGAACGCCTCGGTCGCGCCCCTGGCCCGGGCCGTGCTCGGTGCCGGCGTGGGTCTGACCATGGCCCTCGTCGCCGTGGTCGCCACGGGAGCGCGGCAGGACCTCCCCATCTCGCTCGAGTGGCCGCCCCTGGCGTACGAGATCGGTCACGGCCGAAACGTCGTCAACGTCGCGCTCGTCGATCTGCGCGGCTGGGACACCATGGGCGAGCTGTCGGTGCTCGTTCTCGCGGCGACGGGCGTGGCATCCCTCGTCTTCATCACCGACCGCAGCGACAACCTGTCCCGCCGCTCGGGCACGGCCCGCAGTCGGTCGGGCCTCGGGCGCCGTCGCCCGCTCGTCGAGACCGACAGCGGGGTGCGCGCGCAACGCGTGGGCGAGACCGGCGCTCCGCGCGCCTGGCTCGTGTCGGGCGTCAAGGTTCAGCCCGAGAACCGCTCGATCCTGCTCGAGATCATCATCCGGGTGCTGTTCCACACGGTCATGATCATCTCGCTGTACCTGCTCTTCGCCGGTCACAACCTGCCCGGTGGCGGCTTCGCGGGCGGTCTGGTCGCCGGCCTCGGCCTGGTGATGCGTTACATCGCCGGTGGGCGCTGGGAGCTCGGCGCCGCCGCCCCGACCGACGCCGGACGCCTGCTGGGCGCGGGCATGGCGATCGCCGTGCTGTGCGCGATCATGCCGATGTTCTTCGGCTTCGCGCCCCTGCAGAGCTTCACGTTCGAGGGCGAGCTGCCGCTCATCGGGCACTGGGAGTTCGTCACCAGCACGATCTTCGACGTCGGCGTCTACCTCGTCGTCATCGGTCTCGTGCTCGACGTGCTGCGCAGCCTCGGCGCCGAGGTCGACCGGCAGTCGCAGCTGCCCGAAGACGCGGAGGTGGTGGACGCGTGAACATCTCTCTCGTTCTCGTCATCGTCATGGCCGTGCTCTTCGCGTGCGGCGTGTACGCGATGCTCGAGCGCAGCCTCACGCGCGTGCTCATCGGCTTCCTGCTTCTCGGAAACGCCGCCAACCTCCTGCTGCTCATCGTCATGGGCCGCCCCGCGCTCGCCCCGTTCTACGACGGCGAGACGGATGCCGCTGACATGTCGGACGCGCTCCCGCAGGCGCTGACGCTCACGGCGATCGTGATCACGTTCGCCATCTCCGCCTTCCTGCTCGCCCTCATCTACCGCTCTTGGCAGCTCGGCCAGGCCGACACGGTCATCGACGACGCGGACGACGTCGCTCTGCGCACCCGAACGGCCGAAGAGGTCGAGGACGCGATGGACGAGGAGTCGCGCTCCGACGACGACGACGTCACCACCGACTTCGTCGGCGACGTGGCGAACCCCATCCGCGTCCTGCACCAGGGCGACCTGTCGCAGCTCGTCGACGACGCCCCGGTCGATCGCGTCGCCGTGCGGCGGCGCGGATCCGATGAGAGCGGAACGCGCGACGGCGACGCCGCGACCGACGCCCCCCGCGACTCCCAGGACGGTGATCGCTCGTGAGCGCCCTCGTGCCCCTGCTCGTCGGCATCCCGCTCATCGGCGCCGCGATCAACCTCATCTTCGGCCGTCGCAAGAAGACGCAGATCGTCGTGTCGGTCGCCTCCCTCACGGCGGTGCTCGTGCTCGGGGCGATCCTCCTCGTGGCCGTCGACACCAGCGGTCCCATCGCGGTCGCGATCGCGGCCTGGCAGATCCCCTTGGGCATCGTGCTGTACGTCGACGTGCTCGCGGCCCTGCTGGTCGTCGTGACCAGCATCGTGCTGCTCGCGGTCCTGCTCTTCTCGATCGGTCAGGGGGCGGCCGACAACGACGAGGACACGCCGGTCTCGATCTTCTACCCGGCCTACCTCATCCTGGGCGCGGGCATCTTCAACGCCTTCATCGCGGGCGACCTGTTCAACCTCTACGTCGGTTTCGAGATCCTGCTCGTCGCCTCGTACGTGCTCATCACGCTCGGGGGCACCGAGTCGCGCATCCGCACGGGCGTCGTCTACATCGTCGTGTCGCTGGTGTCGTCGATCCTCTTCCTCGCGGCGATCGCGATGGTCTACGGCGCGCTCGGCACCGTCAACATGGTGCAGATCAGCGAGCGCATGGCGCTGCTCCCGCAGGACACGCAGACGATCCTGCACCTCATGCTGCTGCTCGCGTTCGCCATCAAGGCGGCGGTGTTCCCGCTGTCGTTCTGGCTGCCCGACTCGTACCCCACGGCACCCGCTCCCGTCACGGCCGTGTTCGCGGGCCTGCTTACCAAGGTCGGGGTCTACGCGATCATCCGCACCGAGACGCAGCTGTTCGTCGACAACGACATCAACTTCCTGCTGCTCATGGTCGCCCTCGCGACGATGATCGTCGGCGTGCTCGGCGCGGTGGCGCAGGCCGAGCTCAAGCGCATCCTGTCGTTCACGCTCGTGAGCCACATCGGCTACATGATCTTCGGACTGGCCATCAACACCCCACTCGCAGTGGGGGCGACGATCTACTACATCGTCCACCACATCATCGTGCAGACGACGCTGTTCCTCGCGGTGGGCCTGATCGAACGCCGCGCGGGGAGCACGTCGATCCTCAAGGTCAAGGGGCTCATGCGCGCGGCACCCCTGCTCGCGGTGCTGTACTTCATCCCCGCGATCAACCTGGGCGGCCTCCCGCCGTTCTCGGGCTTCATCGGCAAGTACGCACTGTTCGACGCCGCGGCCCAGGTCGGCACGCCGGTCATGATCGTGCTCATCGTCGGCGGCATCGTCACCTCGATCCTGACGCTGTACGCGCTCATGCGCGCCTGGAACCTGTCGTTCTGGCGCGAAGACGACGACTCAGCCGAGACGACCGAGCGCATCGCCTACCTCGGCAACGCCCCCGCGGCGGCGATCTCGACCGAGCGCCGCACCATCCCGCGCATCATGACGGTCGCCACCGCCGGCATGGTCATCGTGACCCTCTCTCTGACGGTGTTCGCGGGCCCCCTGCTCGACGCGTGCCTGCGGGCGGGCGAGCGCATCTACGGCGGGGTCACCCTCGTGCAGCTGCAGGATGCGGAGGACCCGCGATGAGCCCGACCCGCCGTGCGCAGGTGTCGCTCTTCCTGCACCAGTTGCCACTCCTGCTGTGGCTCATCGCCCTGTGGATGCTGCTGTGGGGCCAGTTCACGTGGCTCGCCTTCGTCACCGGCCTCGTGATGGCGGTCTTCGTCACCCGCGTCTTCCGGCTGCCCCCGATCGAGCTCTCGGGTCGCATCAACCTCTGGTACGGCCTGATCTTCGTCGTGACCTTCCTCGGCGCCGTGATCAAGGGATCCCTGATCGTCGCGTGGCAGGTCCTCGACCTGCGGCGCCAGCCGGGGGCGGCGATCATCGCCGTGCCCCTGCGCGTCGACGACGACGTCATCATGGCCCACACCGCGGTCACGGCATCCCTCATCCCGGGATCCCTCATCGTCGACGTCGACCGCGAGAACCGCACGCTCTACCTGCACGCGATCGGTGTGCGCAGCGACGCCGACGCCGAGCACCAGCGCCGCATCGTGCTCGGCTGGGAGGCGCGCATCACGCGTGCCGTCGGCTCGCGCGAGGAGCTGCAGGAGCTGCGCGCCCGCATCGCCGACAGCTCGACGCATCATCACGAGTCCATCGAATCTCCGCGAGAGGGGAGGACCCCGCTGTGAACGCCCTCGTCGTCGTCATCCTCGTCGTCTTCGCCGCCGCCGCGGTGCTCGCCCTCATCCGACTCGTGATCGGCCCGTCGATCCTCGACCGGGCGGTCGCGGCCGACGTGCTGCTCACCGAGGTGGTCTGCATCCTGGGCGCCGACATGGTGATCAATCACCACACGCGCTCGCTGCCGGCGATGCTCATCATCGCGGCGGTCGGCGTGTTCGGGTCGATCGCGGTCGCCCGCTTCGTCGCGCGGAAGGAGAACCCGCGATGACCCTCGAATCGGTGCTCGACACCGTCGCCCTCGTGCTCGTGCTGATCGGCGCCGTGCTCTGCCTCACGGCGACGATGGGACTGCTGCGCTGGCGCGACGTCCCCACGCGCTTGCACGCGGCGACGAAGCCGCAGGTTCTGGGCGTGCTGCTCATCGTCATCGCCGTCGCGCTGTCGCTGCGCACGTGGGAGGTGGTCGCCTTCGGCATCCCGATCGTGCTCATCCAGTTCGCCACGGCCCCGCTGGCCGCGCACATGGTCGGGCGAGCCGCGTACCGCAACCGAACGACCGACGAAGAGGGCCTGTACATCGACGAGCTGCAGCACCGCACGGAGCAGCCCGGGTCGACCGGCGCGGAGACGCGGCCGGAGAGCTGAGCCGGCGCCGCAGCGCCGCCCGCGCTCCCGCCCCCGCCCGCGCTCCCGCCCCCGCTCGGTGCTGCCTCTGCTCACTGCTGCGTCCGCTGGCCGCCGCGACCGCTGGCCACTGCGACCGCTGGCCGCTGCGACCGCTCACCGCCGCGATAAACGCTCTTCCTAGCGAGACACGCCGGGCCGCAGCGTGTCTCAGTCGAGAGAGCGTTTATCGAGGGGGGTCGGGTCAGCTGCCGGCTTCGCCGAGGTCATCCGGATCGGGCCTCCGGTGCTGCGGTTCGCGCGCTTCGCGTTTCTCTCGCCGCCCTTCGGCGAAAAAAGCCAGACGGTTGAGGCACTCGTGGTTGCGCGCGACGAGCAGAGGCTTCCACAGCAGCGACGGCAGCAGGGCAGCCGCTCCCGACACGGGCTCCTCGGCGATGGTGACGGCGGTGCCGAGTTCATGCGGCCGGGCGTCGATACGGATGACGCCGCGACCCAGGATGCCGGCCTCGGGCCGCAACCGCATTCGGCGCGGAGGGTCCCACTCGACGATCGTGGTCTCGTCGTGGATCATGACGGGCCAGATGCCCAGGGAATGATGGATCTGCGACCCCTCCTGGGGCCATTGCTCGTCGACATCGCGCATGCGCGCCGCCCCCACCACCCAGATGGGATAGAGCCAACCGTCGGAGAGAACCGCGAACAGGTCGTCGGGCGTGCAGCGCATGAGGCGGGTGTTGCGGGCGGCCATGGCATCCCTCCGTTCGACGTCTCTTACGGTAGATCGTGATCGTCGAGGGCGGCGCACCCCTTGACCGAACGCTCGGCCGGGTCCGCTCGTCGGCAGGCTCGGGAACCTGAGAAGTGGGGCGGCGCAGAACGGCGAAGGAACCCGCGTCACGCTGGATGGGCGCGACCCACCGAGCGCGATGAGGGGGGCACAGACCCGTGCCGGTCGGAGCAGCCGCGCGTGATGTCGGACTCGAACCCCGGTCTCGCGGTGCCGGCGCCAGCGGGCACGTCGAGTCACGGCCAGAGCCGTGCGCAATGACGCGCTGAGCGTGACCGCCCCGCTCGGAAAGGGTGGGTCAGGGCTCCGAGCATCTGCGGCAGTGTCTCTTCGTCGGCGCCGGCCGCGCAACGGGCCGGTATTCGACGGGTGGCTACCGGTGCGACCGAGGACCGCCCCCACCCGTCCCGGCCTGAACAGTGCTCGCGCCCGATCGTGTGCGGCCGCTGTCGGCGCGGACTCACGCGTGCGGGCGCGGCGCCCCCGCACTCTCGCGCACGACGAGCTCGGGCGTCACGGCGGAGTCTTCAGGAGGGCGCCCCTGCTCCATCCAGGTGCCGAGCAGCGCGAAAGTGCGTCGGCCGAGGTCGACGAAGTCCTGGCGGACGGTGGTGAGGGCTGGAGTCCACATGCGCGCGAACGGTTGGTCGTCGAAGCCGACGACGCTGACGTCTTCGGGGATGCGTCGGCCGAGCTCCTGGTAGGCGCGAGCGACACCGATGGCGAGTTCATCGTTACCGCAGAGCACCGCTGTCACGGCATCGTCGTCGAGGAGAGTCTGGGCGACGTCGTATCCCGAGGTGGGCGAATAGCTCGCCTGCAACAGGGGAGGGACGCGCGCGCCGGCTTCGTCCAGCGCCGCGCGCCACCCGCACGCGCGACCCGTCCCGGGACGGGTGGCGGGGATGGCGATGTGGTGCACGGTGTGATGCCCCTGGGCGAGCAGGTACTTCGTGGCTTCGTATCCTCCGACGTAGTCGTCGAGGAACGCGTGAGGAGTCTCGCCCGGCGGACGCCGGGCACCTGCGGCGGCGACGACGGGCACCGTCTTGGGCATGGCTGCCAGGGTCGCGACGCCCAGCTCGTCGAACTCGATCACGATCACCCCGGCAAGGGGCTGCGAGAGGGCGCCGTCGACGGCTGCCGAGATGGCCGCGGGGTCGTCGGACTCGACCACGGCGATCATGATGACGTAGCCGGCGGCGCGGGCGGCCTCCTCGATACCTTGCAGAGTGGCGGCGTACCCGTAGCGGATCGTGTTGCGCGCGAACACGGCGACCGTCGATCGACGTCCGCTGACCAGGGACTGCGCGGCGGCGTTCGGCCGGTAGCCGAGCTCGGCTACCGCTGCCTCGACCTTCTCGCGGAGCCGATCGCTCACGCGGGTGCGACCTGAGATCACGCGGGACACCGTGGAGAGACTGACCCCGGCTCTCTCGGCCACGTCGACGATCCCGGGGACATCTCGTTCGAGTGGCATGCCCCGAGTCTAGTGACCAACGTTTTCTTTGTTCGAAGAAAATCTCTGACCAACGTTTGCAGAGCGAGTGAACGCATGCTAGCTTGACCAACGTTTGCAGAACCCGACGAGGGGTTCTCCGGAAGGCGATGACGCAGTGACCACCCAAACGATGACCGAGATCAACGGAGACCTCGAGGCCCTTTGGCCATCGGCCGTGACCCTCCGGGCGGCCGGCGTCGCCGTCGTCCTCGGCCTGCCCCAAGACGCTCTCCCTTTCGTCATCCACTGGGGTGGTGACATCGGGGCGCAGGATGCCGACTCCCTCCGCGAGCTCGCCCTGCACGCACAGCCGCCACTGGCCACCAACGGTGTCGACGTGCCGGTCATCGTCGGAGTCGTGCCTGAGAACGCCGCGGGATGGACGGGTACCCCGGGTCTTCAGGGCCACCGTTCGGGACGGGCGTGGTCGACGCGGTTCGTTCCGGTCTCGGTGGAGATCTCAGACGATGCGCCGTCGGGCGGATCGGTGAGCGTGCGGGCGGTCGACGTCGACGCCCAGCTCTCCCTCGGGCTCCTGCTCGAGCTACTGCCGAGTGGACTCCTGCGCCTCTCGGCGACGTTGCGCAACGACGGCGTCGATTCCTACACGATCGACGCGCTGAATCTGGCGCTGCCGGTACCGACCCGCGCGGATGTCGTATTCGACATGGCCGGGCGGTGGGCCAAGGAGAGGGTCGCCCAGTCGCGTCCGTTCACGGTTGGTACGCACCTTCGCGAGGGTCGACACGGACGCACGGGCGCCGATGCGGCCACGTTCCTGGCCGCGGGGACAGCCGATCTCGATTTCGGCCAGGGCGAGGCGTGGGGGCTTCACGTCGCGTTCAGTGGCAACCACCGTGTGCTCGCGGAACGCGCCTTCTCGGGGGAGCGGCTGATTCTCGGCGGCGAACTCCTGCTGCCTGGCGAAATCCAGCTCGCTCCGGGTGAAACGTACGAGACCCCCGCCCTCTTCGCCGGATATGGTGCCGGACTGGATGCCGTCGCCGCGCGTTTCCACGCTCACCTGCGCTCGCGGCCCTCGCACCCGCGCTCCGCCCGCCCCGTGGTGATGAACGTGTGGGAGGCGGTCTACTTCGACCACGAACTGCCGCGGCTGCTCGAGCTCGCCGACGCGGCCGAGCGCGTGGGAGTGGAACGCTTCGTGCTCGACGACGGATGGTTCGGCTCGCGCCGTGACGACACGTCGGGTCTGGGCGTTGGGTGATCGCAGAAGACGTCTGGGGCGGCGGGCGGTTCCGCGCCCTCGTCGAGGGGGTCAAGCGACGCGGCATGCAGTTCGGACTGTGGTTCGAGCCCGAGATGGTCAATGTGACCTCCGACCTCGCCACCGCCCACCCCGAGTGGCTCCTGCAGGTGCCCGGTCGTCTGCCCGTCGACTTCCGACACCAGCAGGTTCTCGATCTCTCGCACCCGGGTGCCTTCGCCCACGTCTTCGATCAGATCGTCTCGCTCGTGCGCGAGCACGGAATCGACTACATCAAGTGGGACCACAACCGCGACCTCATCGAGGCCGGGTCCACCCGGACCGGGCGGGCGGGAGTGCACGAACAGACCCTCGCGACCTATCGCCTGCTCGACGCGATCCGCCGCGCCTGCCCGGGGCTGGAGATCGAGTCGTGCTCCTCCGGAGGAGCACGCGTCGATCTCGGCATCCTGGAGCACACCGATCGCGTGTGGGCCTCGGACTGCATCGACGCCCGCGAACGGCAGCAGATCCAGCGCTGGACCGCGCAGCTGCTTCCGCCGGAGCTGGTCGGCAGCCACGTCGGCGCGGACAGGGCGCACACCACTCGCCGTCGCGTCGACCTGGACTTCCGGGCGGCCACCGCGCTCTTCGGGCACTTCGGAATCGAGTGGGATCTCACCACGGCTTCGCCCGATGACCTGCAACGACTGACGGCGTGGGTCGCCTATTACAAGGGCGTCCGCGGCCTCATCCACTCCGGTACGACGGTGCGCCGGGAGCTCGAGGGCGGAGACCTGTGGTTGCACGGCTCGGTCAGTCCCCACCGCGATCGCGCCCTCTACCCCTGGTGACCAAGACCACCAATGCACCCGACGCGGTCCGGACGGCCGACGCCACGTCATCCGGTGGGGAGGGTGCGGGCGAGAACTGATTTCTCACGCTGATAACTGAGGACGGGTGGGGACGGCAAACCGTTCCCCACCCGTCCTCTCGTCGGGAGCACCCCGTTCCTCCCCGACAGGTCGGCTCGTCGGTGTCCGCGCCGCGCCGGGGTGCCCGCGTCAACCGATCAGGCTCGGCTGCAGGTCGCGCAGGGTGCGGTGGTGCGTCATGCGGGTCACGCCGATCGCCGCGACCAGCACGCCGCCGACCATCCACGCACCCAGCACCAGCAGGTCCTGACCGACCCTCGAGACGTCCCCGCCGTACATGACCTGGCGCATGGCATCCACCACGTATCCCATGGGCAGCACGTGGTGCAGCGCCGCGAGGGGGCCGGGCAGGGTCTGCCACGGGAAGGTGCCACCGGCGGTGACGAGCTGGAGCACCATCAGCACGAGACCGAGGAACTGACCCACCGACCCGAGCCAGACGTTCAGTGCGAGCACGATGGCCGCGTACGTCGCCGACGCGAAGAGCAGGATGCCGAGAGCGGCCCACGGATTCGCGAACGAGAACTGCAGCGCGAACGCCAGGATCGTGAAGAGCCCCACCATTTGCAGGGCCCCCAGGCCCGCGGGCGTGAGCCACCCGGCGAGCGTGACGCGGAAGGGCGAACGCAGCGCCGTCACGGCGCGCTTCGACACCGGCTTGACGATGAGGAACAGCGCGTAGATGCCGATCCATCCGGCCAGCGCGGCGAAGAACGGGGCCAGCCCCGCGCCGTAGTTCTGGGCCTTCGTGACCGCGCTCGTGCCCACGGCGACGGGGTCGGAGATGGCCGACGCCTGCGCCTGGCGCGTGGCGTCGTCGGAGTCGGGGATCTGCTGAACCCCCGCGCTAAGGCCGTCGCGGAGCTGGATGGCGCCGGTCGAGAGCTGCCCGATGCCGTCATCCAGCTGGGTCGCTCCGTCGCGCAGCTGCGCGGATCCGTCGCGGAGTTGGGAGGCACCGGATGCCGCTGTGGCGGCGCCCTCGGCGAGGGCCGATGCGCCATCGTCTGCGGTGGCGGCGCCGGTGGCCAGGGCGGCGCTTCCCGAGGCGACCTGGCGAGCGCCGTCGTCGAGCTGATCGATCTGCTTCACCGTGTCCTGGACGCGTGCGTTGGCGGTCGTGAGGCGCTCGCCCACGGGGTCGAGGCGCGAGAGGATCTCGTCGATGCGGGTCTGGTCGAGCCCAGCGTCGGCCAGGGCCTCCGCGATGTCCGTTCGGGCCTGCGGCAGCTGTGACGCCGCGTCGCCCGCGACCGAGCCCACCTGACGGGCCGCTGCGTCGAGGCGGTCGACCCCACCGGCGACCTGCTGGGCGCCGTCGGCCACGCGGGCCGAGCCGTCGCGGAGTTGAGCGGTTCCGTCGCGCAGTTGGTTCGCGCCGGAGGACAGCTGGGCATTGCCGTCGGCCAGTTTCGCCGCTCCATCGGCCAGGGTGGTCGACCCGGTCGTGAGCTGCGACGACCCGTTCTTCGCGGTCGCGAGACCGTCGACGAGCTGGGTCGCCCCGTCCGTGGCATCCACGAGCTTCACGCGGATGGTGTGCAGAGCATCGAGGAGCGAGCGACCCGCCTCGTCGACGACCTTCTTCGCCACCGACTCCTGGATCTTCGCCACCGCCTGCGTGCCGATCGTCGAGGCGAGGTAGTTGTTCGCGTCGTTGGTGCGCAGCTCGATGTCGGCCTGGCGGGGAGTGTTGCTCGACAGCGTCGCCACGGCCTCGGAGAAGTCGGCCGGCAGGGTGACGATGAAGTCGAAGTCGCCCGCCTGCAGACCGGCGTCGGCCTGGTCGGACGAGACCCGGTGCCACTCGAACGTGTCGCTCTCGAGCAGCTGCTCGGCGGCTTCATCGCCGAGGTTGCGGTGCTGACCATTCACGTCGGCGCCCTGGTCGTCGACCACGAGAGCGACCGGCACGCTCGAGAGGTTGCCGTACGGGTCCTGGTTGGCCCAGAGGTACAGACCGCCGTACAGGATCGGCACGGCGAGCAGCGCGATCAACGCGATCACCGACATGCGCGTCGAGGTGAGTCGGCGCAGCTCGGCCGTGATCATCTGCGGGACCTTCATCGGGCGGCCTCCACCGTCTCGTCGAGGGCGTCGATCGTCGTCTTCGACGCGTGGCCGGCGATCACCAGCACCGCGTAGCCGCGCTCGGCGAACTCCTGCGCGATCCGCCACCAGGCAAGGGGCTCTCCGCCGTGGCGATCGGGGGCGACCAGAACGAGCCCCTCGACGTCTGTGCGAAGCGCCGCCAGCTCGAGGAGCAGGCGCACGCGGGCGGCCGGCTCGACGTTGCCGATCGCCAGGGTGGCGAGGGACTCGAGCCCGAGCCCCTCGAGCCAACGCGCGGCGGCGAACGGGTTGGGGGCATGGCCGGCGAACATCAGCTCTTCGGCGACGACACCGGTCACGGTGACGTTGGACTCGGGCTCAGAGACGACGGGGGCGTCCACGAGCGCGACGCGTCGACGGATGGCCGACGCATCGGCTCGTCCGTCGATCGTGACCGTTCCGCTGTCGACTTTCATGCGACCGGATGCCACCAGGCCCAGCACCGTGGGACGCTGCTCGGTCTCGGCGACCACCAGGGTCGCGCCGCCGGTCTCATACGCGGTGGACGTCTCGGGCAGGGCGCTCTGCGCGCGGCCCTTGGCGACGGCGTTCAGGACGATTCTCACTGCGCCTCCAGGTCGGGGTGCTGTTCCAGCAGGGCGCGCGCCTCGGTCCAGGACAGGCCCGCGATGCCCAGGACCGCGCACACCGCGATCGAGCGGGCCGTCGACGAGCCGGCATCCACTCGCGCGACGACCATGCGGCCGGTCTCTTCGAGCAGGCGGGCGAGGGTCGGCGCGGGAAGGTCCGTCCGCAGCTCTCCCGCCTCTTGCCCGCGGCGCACGATCTGGTCGATGCGGCGGCGGAGCGGGGCGAGAGCGTCGGAGGTCTCGGCGAGGTGCGCGTCGTCGAGGGCGAGCGCGGCGGCGGCCTGCACGTGGGCGGCTTCGCGCCAGAGCTCGGATGCCAGTCGGGCGAGCGCGACGCGGGAGTCGGCGTCGTCGACGCGATCGGCGATGGCGTTGAAGCGGGTCGCTCCGGCGGCGATGACCTCGCGCACGATGGCGTTGCGGTCGTCGAAGTGCCCGTACAGGGCGCGGCGCGAGAGGCCGGCGCGACGGGCGATCGTGTCGATCGAGGCGCGCGGGTCGTGGCCGATGGCCGCGGTGGCGGCGTCGAGGATGCCGGCGCGGTTCTCGACGGCGTCGCGGCGGGTGGGGATGCTCACAGGTCGAGTGTACTCTGAAAGTGCACATGCGTGTGCAACTTAGTTGGTGAGCTTCTGCGAGGATGGCGCGGTGCGTCGATCCCCCCTCCTCTCTCTCCTGACCGTCTCCCTTCTCGCCACGGGACTCGCCGGGTGCACCGCCGATGCTCCGACTGATCTCCCGACGAAGAAGTTCACGAAATCGATGAGCGCGCTCCGCATCGACGCTCGCGAGACCAGCGATGATCTGGTCGCGGCATTCGGCGAGATCCGCTTCGATCAACCCGTCGATGTCGACGTCGAGCAGTGCGCGGGCGAGGAAGCGGGCATCGGGCGCTGGCACTGGAGTCGCGTCTTCGGCGCCACCGATCCCGTTTCGACGATTGCGGGCCTTCGGGACTCCTCCGCCGGTTCCGCCTCGGTGACGACGGGCGCGCCGGGGGACGTGGAGATGACGCCGGGCAGGAGTGTGATTGCCCAGCTGCCGTGGACGCTCATCCGCGACGACACCGGGTCGTACCTCCTCCAAGCCCCGGAGGGGCCGGAGGGGATCGTCTCGATCACCGTCTTCAGCGCGTGCGGCGTCCTCTAGACAGAGCGAGGGGAAGCGACGAGAGCCCGCGGTGCCGAAGGGGCGCCGCGGGCTCTCGTCTAGGTGGTTTGGTCAGTCGGTGCCGGCGTCGAACGCGGCGGACTCGCCCGCCGCATCCGTCGCCTCGGCCAGGCGCTCGCCGTCGGCCGAGAGGGGAGCGGCGGGCTCGATGATCTCCTGCGCCCCGCCGACGGCGACGTCGCCGACGAGCTCGCCGGTGGGCCCTCCCAGCAGGCCCATCGCGGCGTACTGCTCGAGACGCGCGCGCGAGTCGGCGATGTCGAGGTTGCGCATGGTGAGCTGACCGATGCGGTCGACCGGTCCGAATGCCGCGTCGCCCACGCGCTCCATCGAGAGCTTCTCGGGCGAGTAGGACATCCCGGATGCCACGGTGTTCAGGATCGTGTAGTCCTCGCCGCGGCGCAGGCGCACGGTGACCGAGCCGGTGATGGTCGACCCGACCCACTTCTGGATCGACTCGCGCAGCATGAGCGACTGCGGCTCGAGCCAGCGGCCCTCGTACATGAGGCGACCGAGGCGGCGACCCTGCTCGTGGTACGTGGCGAGGGTGTCTTCGTTCAGGATGCTGTTGACCAGGCGCTCGTAGGTGAGGAACAGCAGGGCCATGCCCGGAGCCTCGTAGACGCCGCGCGACTTGGCCTCGATGATGCGGTTCTCGATCTGATCGCTCATGCCCAGGCCGTGGCGGCCGCCGATGGTGTTGACCTCGCGCACGAGCTCGACGGGGTCGGCGAAGCGGGTGCCGTTGACGGCGACGGGGCGACCGGCCTCGAACTCGACGGTGACGTCTTCGGTCTCGATCTCGACCTCGGGGTCCCAGAAGCGCACGCCCATGATGGGCTCGACGATCTCGAGCGAGACGTCGAGGTGCTCGAGGGTCTTGGCCTCGTGCGTGGCGCCCCAGATGTTGGCATCCGTCGAATACGCCTTCTCGGCGCTGTCGCGGTAGGGGAAGTCGTGCGCGACGAGCCACTCGCTCATCTCTTTGCGCCCGCCCAGCTCGGTGACGAAGTCGGCGTCGAGCCAGGGCTTGTAGATGCGCAGGGCGGGGTTGGCGAGCAGGCCGTAGCGGTAGAACCGCTCGATGTCGTTGCCCTTATAGGTGGAGCCGTCGCCCCAGATGTCGACGCCGTCCTCCTTCATCGCGCGCACGAGGAGGGTGCCGGTGACGGCGCGGCCGAGCGGCGTGGTGTTGAAGTAGGTGCGTCCGCCCGAGCGGATGTGGAACGCGCCGCACGCGAGGGCGACGAAGCCCTCTTCGACGAGCGCCGTCTTGCAATCGACCAGGCGAGAGACCTCGGCGCCGTACTGCGTCGCACGCCCGGGGATCGAGGCGATGTCGTCTTCGTCGTACTGACCCAGGTCGCCGGTGTACGTGCACGGGACGGCGCCCTTGTCGCGCATCCACGCGACGGCCACCGACGTGTCGAGACCACCCGAGAAGGCGATGCCGACGCGCTCGCCGACGGGAAGGGACTGCAAGACCTTGGACATGCCCTCGATTCTAGAGCGGAGCGATGCCGAGCCCCGACTCCGGGGGACGAACGGTCGTACCACCGGGCTTGGGGAGAAGCGTCAGCCGATCGTCACACCGGTGATCGTCACCGGGGTGGCGGGGGCACCGTCGGGCGAGCCGCCGGCCGCACCCGCGGCGGCGATGTTCTTCACGACCTGCAGACCCTCGGGCGACATCGTGCCGAACACCGTGTAATTCGGGGGCAGCTTCGAGTCGGCGTAGACGAGGAAGAACTGCGACCCGTTGGTCCCGGGGCCCGCGTTCGCCATCGCGACCGTGCCCGCGGGGTAGGTCTCACTGCCGTCGAGCTCGTCGGCGAAGCGGTAGCCGGGGCCGCCGCGGCCCGTGCCGGTCGGGTCGCCGCACTGCAGGACGAAGATGCCCTGCGTGGTGAGGCGGTGGCACTCGGTGTTGCTGAAGTACTGCTGCTGCGCGAGCGAGACGAAGCTCTCGACCGTGCACGGGGTGCGCTCGCCGGTCAGGGTCATCGGGATCGCCCCCGCCGAGGTCTCCAGCGTGGCCTTGACCGTGCCCGTGGGGCGCTCGGTGCTCTCCGCGGGAGGCGTGACGTCGACGGCGGGCTGTCCGGAGGCGGTGTACGAGCACTCGCCCGAGGCGGCGCTCGCCGTCGCCTGCGGTGCGGTGCTCGCGCTCGCCGCGGGGGCGGGCTCGGTCGTGGCTCCGCCGGAGCAACCGGCGAGCAGGAGCAGGGCGGAGGCGGCGAGGGCCGCGGACATCAGGCGAGTGCGCACGCGTTCCAGGGTAGGGCGTCTACCTCTTGCGTTGTGCGACGAGGTCGAGAGCCGCCTTCTCGAACCAGCTGCCCGCGGCGGGGCCACCGTTGCACACGCCGTCGCTCTCGCCGGGTCGCTTGATCCACAGCAGGGCGTCGAGCCCGCCGCTCCCGGTGACGGCGCGGGGTGCGGTCCCCAGGCCCACGCCGGAGGGATTGCACCAGTCGCCGGTCCACCCGCGGCCGTTGCGCGAGGTGTCGATGACGTACCGGGCGGCGCCGCCGAGCAGCAAACGCACGCGCTCCGCATAGCGCTGCTCGGCGCTGGTGGCCTGGAAGTTCGAGACGTTGGTCGAGAACCCGCGGGCGGCCGACACCCCCGCGTCGCGCAGGCGCTGGGCCATGGTCTCGGCCGGGATCCAGTCGGAGTTGCCCGCGTCGATGTAGGACGGCACCCCCGCGGCGGCGAGCGTGCGGACCGCGTCGGCGATGAGACCGACACGATCGCCCTGTCCCGCGCAGGATCCGAGCATGGCCAGCGCGTCGGGCTCGACGATCGCGACCGAGGGCGTCCCGCGCAGCGTCTGCGCGATCAGCCGCGTCCACCGCTGGTAGCCGGCGGCGTCGAAACCGCCGGAGGAGTGCAGACCGCAGTCTCGAGCCGGGATGGCGTAGAGCACGAAGACCGCGGTCTTCTTCTGCTGCGCCGCGGCCTGCGTCTCGGCCCGCAGCACGCGCACGAGGGCCGCGTCGTCGTACCACTCGCCCAGCCAGACCGCGGTCGGTTGCCCGGCGATCACCGCGATCTGCTTCGCGACGCTCGTGCGCCCCGCCGCCGTCGCGGCCTTCTGCGCCTCGGCGGCGGCGGAGTAGGTGGGAAGGGCAGGACCGGATGCCAGAGGGTTCGGGCTCTGCGTCGTCACGGCCGCGCGCACGTCGTGTGCGGCGGCCGGGGAGCCGACGAGGAGGGGGAGGAGAGCGGCGGCGAGGGCGCCCGCGGTCACGCGAGTCCTCCAGCTCGTCGGGCGCAGTGGCATCCGGAATCGCTTTCTCGGCACGGACGGGGCGATTCAGTATGCGCGGCGCTCGATAGGACGGCCGGCGCGTGTTCCGTCGGAACGGATGCCGCGAGCCCGCCCGATCGCGACCACTCCGACGGCGAGGGCCACGATCGCGACGGCGATTATCACGATGTAGAACACGACGCTCCCCCATCCGCCGGTGCTCGGATCGAGGAAGGGGTAGGGGTACCAGAAGGGGACGCCGGTCGTCGGGTTGGTGATCAGCGGCGCGCGCACCAGCGTGTAGACGATCCACACGATCGGGAAGATCGCCGCGCCGAACGCCGCAGACCAGGGCAGCCGCCGACGCGCGGGCCCGAGGACGACGTCGAGCAGCAGGAACAGCGGACCCCACACGTGCATGACCTCGTTCGACCAGCCGACCGTCTCGGGTTGGAGGGGGATGCCGCGCAGCAGCAGGTTGTAGACGACCCCGGTGACGATCATGTAGGTCGACACGAACGCCAGGGCCGTGGCGAGAGCGGGCGGGTCGACATCGAGCCGGCGCCCGCGCGCGAAGAAGCGCAGGCCGAGCCACGCGATCACGACCGCGGACGAGACGTTGGACAGGATCGTGAAGAAGCTGAAGAAGTTCGCGACGACCGTCGCGACGTCGCGGCCCCGGGCGACGGCCTCCGCGACGGAGGAGGCGAACTGGGCCCCCACCGCGACGACGATGAGCGCGGCGATCACCACGCGGGCCGCGTTCCACCCGGTCGCCCATCCGCGCGAATTCTGCATCGCCCCAGGCTAGTGAGCGGCTGGGCGGCGGGGGAGGGGTTGCACAGCGGATCGCCGCGGCCTCGGCGAGCACCGCGGGAGAGCTCGTCGAGCTGCCCGGGGCGACGCGCTCGTTCCGCGTCCTGCCGAACGAGGTCTTGACGGATCGGGATGCCACGGACCTCCTGCTCGCGCTGGCCCAGGGCGCGACGGCCCCCGCATCGATCGCGTGGCACGACATCACGAGCACCTTCAGCCGTTAGCCTCCGCGCGGGCGTGTCGGACCCGCTCGATAGGATGGGGTGTACCGCCGGAATCAGACGCGAGGAGCGCACATGCCCGGAATCGTGATCGTCGGCGTCCAGTGGGGCGACGAAGGCAAGGGCAAGGCCACCGACCTGCTCGGTGAGCGCACCGACTGGGTGGTGAAGTTCAACGGCGGCAATAACGCCGGCCACACCGTCGTCATCGGCGACGAGAAGTACGCGCTGCACCTGCTGCCCAGCGGCATCCTGTCTCCCGGGGTCACCCCGGTGATCGGCAACGGCGTCGTGGTCGACCTCGAGGTGCTCTTCAACGAACTCGAAGCGCTCAACGCGCGCGGCCTCGACACGAGCCGGCTGAAGATCAGCGCCAACGCGCACATCATCACGCAGTACCACCGCACTCTCGACAAGGTGACCGAGCGCTTCCTCGGCAAGCGCATGATCGGCACCACCGGTCGCGGCATCGGCCCGGCCTACGCCGACAAGATCAACCGCGTCGGCATCCGCGTGCAAGACCTCTTCGACGAGAACATCCTGCGTCAGAAGGTCGAGGGTGCCCTCGACCAGAAGAACCACCTGCTGGTGAAGATCTTCAACCGTCGCTCGATCACGGCCGACGAGATCGTCGACGACCTCCTCGCCTATGCCGAGCGCGTGCGCCCCATGGTCGCCGACACCTCGCTGCTGCTCAACGACGCTCTCGAAGCGGGGGATGTCGTCGTGTTCGAGGGTGGTCAGGCGACCATGCTCGACGTCGACCACGGCACCTACCCGTTCGTGACCTCGTCGTCGGCGACCGCCGGCGGTGCCTCGACGGGGTCGGGCGTGGGCCCCAACCGGCTCGACCGCATCGTCGGCATCGTCAAGGCGTACACGACCCGCGTCGGCTCGGGCCCGTTCCCGACTGAGCTGTTCGATGAGAGCGGCGACTGGCTGCGCTCGCGCGGGTTCGAGTTCGGTACGACCACCGGGCGCCCGCGCCGCGTCGGGTGGTACGACGCGCCCATCACACGCTACGCGACGCGGATCAACGGCATCACCGACCTCGTGCTGACCAAGCTCGACATCCTCGGCGGGCTCGAGCAGATCCCCGTCTGCGTCGCCTACGACGTCGACGGTGAGCGCTTCGACGATCTGCCCGTCAACCAGACCGACTTCCACCACGCGAAGCCGGTCCTGGAGTACTACCCGGGCTGGAGCGAGGACATCTCGACCGCGCGCACGTTCGAGGACCTGCCGCAGAACGCGCAGGACTACGTGCTCGCGCTCGAGAAGATGAGCGGCACGCGGATCTCGGTCATCGGCGTGGGCCCGGCCCGCGATCAGGTGATCGTGCGCCACGACCTGATCGACTGATGCGGTTCTGGGTCGGCGCCTACGCTCCCGACACCGGGGCGGCCGAGGGCATCGGCATCCTTCAGGCGGGCGAGCCCGACTCGCTCGGGGCCGGCGGCCCCCTCGGCATGGTCGCGACCGCCGCCGCCGTGCCGGGCTCCGCCTCGTGGGTGGCCGCGCACCCGTCGAACGACGACATCGTCTACGCCGCTGTCGAGTTCGACGGGACCGTGCAGGCGTTCCGACGGACCGCCGAGACCCGCCTGACACCTCTCGCACCGCCCGTCGAGGCGGGTAGTGCCGTCTGCCACATCGCGGTCGCGTCCGACGCCTCGTTCCTCGTGGCGAGCTGCTGGGGGGACGGCCGGATCGTCCGCATCGCGCTCGACGCCCAGGGTCGGCCGTCGCGCCCGGTCGTCGCCGCCGAGGCCGCGGATCCGCACGGGGCGGCATCGGACGAGGGCACCGTCTCGACCGGCGCCCGGGTCTCGGGCGCGGTGGTGCCCGACCTGGCCGCCGCGGCACGGGCTCTTCGAGACGCAGCCGGGGAGGAGTACTCCCACCTCGTGCCCGCGTACGACGATGTCCCCGTCACCGATGCCGAGTCGGAAGAGGCCGTCGCGGGAGCCCGCGTGTCGCGTGCTCACCAGGCGGTGTTCCTGCCCGGCGGCCTGATCGCGACGACCGACATGGGCTTCGACCTCGTGCGGTTCTGGCGCACGCACGAGGGCGGGCTACGGCTCGCGCAAGAGGTCGCCCTCCCCAAGGGCAGCGGACCGCGCCACGGTCTGTGGCATCCCTCGGGTCATCTCTACGTCGTGACCGAGCTGAGCTGCGAGGTCTTCGTCCTCGCGCCCGACCGCGCGGGACGGTGGCACCTCGTCTCGGGTCAGCCGCTGCTCGGCACCCTCGACACCGACACCGCCGCCGAGCTGTCGAGCAGTCGCGACGGGTCGACGCTGTACGCCGGCGTGCGCGGTAGCGACACCGTGGGCGTGCTCTCGGTGCGCGGGCACGGTGAAGAGCTGCAGCTGCTCGCTCTCGCCGAGACGGGCACCCGTTGGCCGCGACATCACGTCGTCGTCGACAACACCCTGCTCGTCGCGGGTCAGCTGGCGCACGAGATCGTCTCGCTGCCGCTCGACGGCCGCACCGGCATTCCCGGCAAGGTGCGCCACCGCACCCCGTCTCCGTCTCCGACGCGCCTGCTGCCGATGCGCTGAACCGGCGCCCCACTGCTGCGGGACGCCGGTTCAGCCTCGGTCGAGTGGACGCGCGCTCAGGCGATCGGCATCCATACCCGCATCGTCGACGGGCCGCGGTTACCCCAGTCGTGATAGGCGACGAGAGCGACACGTCCCGCGGCGGCGGGGGCCACGGTCGCCTCGGTGCCGTAGGGCCAGCCGTCGGGCGCGAAGCCTCGAGTGGTGACGCTCATCCAGACGCGTCCTCCGTCTTCGACCGGCGGGACGTCGGGAAGCACGGCCACCTCGCCCACGTCGTGGCCGCCGTCGAGGTCGACGGATTCCAGGGCGAGCACCTCGGGTCCACGTTCCACGGCCACGCAGCCGCGGACGGCGTCGATACGCGGGTCGGGGAGGACGACGCGGGGGGCCATCGGCAGTTCGAGCTCGACGACGTCACCCGCTCGGAAGGCGCGATGCACTCGAGCCCATCCCCCCGCAGCCGGTGCCTCCTGCGTCACTCCGTCGGCACCCTCGACGCTAAGCCGCGCGCCGTCTGCCCACTCCGGGACGCGCAACGACAGGGTCCAGGGCTCGTCCGCGCTTTCGATGACGCTCACACGGATGCTCCCCTCGCTCGGGTAGCGAGTAGCGACGTCGAGAGACACGGCCCTCCCATCGGTGAGGGTTGTTCGAATCTCGCTCGGCGCGTACTGGTGGATCTGGATGCCGTGGTCATCGGCGGTCGCGATGTAGGCATCGAGGCTGGCCAGGGTGCGGGCCACGTTCGGAGGGCAGCACGACACGTCGAACCACGGCGCGCGCAGCGACGAGGAGGCGCGCGGGGAGGTGGCGTCGGGGTCTGCGACGATGCCGGGAACGCGCTGGTGGAGCGTGTTCGCATAGAAGAAGCTGCGCCCGTCGGCGGCCGGTGAGGTGGCCACGACGTTGAACAGCGTCCGCTCGATCAAGTCGGCGTACGCCGACTCTCCGCCCGCCAGAAGAAGACGCCACGAGAACATGACCGAGGCGATCCCGGCGCAGGTCTCGGAGTAGGCACGGTCCGACGGGAGCTCCCAGTCGTCGCCGAACGCCTCGTCCTGGTGATGCGATCCCTGACCGCCGGTGATGTAGGTGCGGCGTCCGCGCGTCCGCGCCCACTGCCGTCGCAACGACGTCAGCAGCTCGTGGTCGTCGCTCTCGACGGCGACGTCGACGGCACCCGCCGCGAGGTAGTTGGCGCGTACGGCATGGCCGCTCAACGCCTCGGCATCGCGAACCGGGACGTCGTCCTGGAAGTACCGGCGACCCCACTCGATGTCGGCGAGCGTCTCGTGCCCGCGCCGGGCGACGAAGAGAGCGGCCTGCTCGGCGTAGCGCGCGTCACCGGTCACGCGCGCCAACTCCGCCAGTGCGGTCTCCACCTCGGGGTGGCCGCAGAACGCCGGGATGCCGTCGGGCCCGAAGACCTCGCAGACCAGGTCGGCCGCGCGCCGGGCGATGAGCAGCAGCCCGTCGTCGGCCCCGGGCCGCGTGCGCTCACGAGCCACCGCCGCCTGGAAGAGGTGACCGAGACAGTACAACTCGTGACCCCACTCGAGATCCGACCATCGGGGCTGCTGCCCCTCCCGTCCGAACTCGGTATTGAGGTACCCGTCGTCCTCCTGAGCCGCGGCGACGCGATCGACGACCGCCCGGAAGGTGGCCTCCAGAGCGGTGTCGTCGCTGCGGCCGATCTCCCACGCAGCCGCTTCGAGGTACTTGTAGACCTCGGAGTCGCTGAACTCCCGACCGCGGCGGCCGAGGGGGAGGGTACCGGCGGCGGCACGGTCGAAGTTGGGGAGCCATCCCTCCGACTCCAGTCGTCCGAGGATGTGGGCGAGGGTGTGCCGCGCGTTGACGCCCTGTCGCTCACCCCAGAACCCGCCGGTGATGCGCACGTCGCCCAAGCCGAGCGGGCGCAGCCGGGAGCGCGAGGGGACGACGGGGGCGGCGACGGTGCGGGCCGTGTCGGGGTCGAGGGGACGGGCGGGGAGAGTGGTCGACATGGTCATCCCTTGAAGGCGCCGGACATGAAGCCGCGCACGTAGTGACGTTGGAGGATCAGGAACAGCACGATGCACGGCAGCGCGAGCACGACGACACCGGCTTCGGTGACCCCGTAGTCGATGACGCCCATCGTCTGGCCGCGGAGGTTCGCCACCGCGAGCGGCAGCGTGATGCGCGATTGGTCGTTGATGAGGATCAGGGGGGCGATGAAGTCGTTCCACGCGGTCAGGAAGGCGAACAATCCCACCGTGATCAGCCCCGGCTTCACCGCGGGCAGCAGAACACGCCAGAGAGCGCTGAAACTCGTGCACCCGTCGACCAGTGCTGCCTCGTCGAGTTCGCGCGGCACGGACTCGAACGAGATGCGCATCATGAACATCGAGAACGGCAGCTGGAACATCGTCAGCACGAGCGCGACGCCCACGAGGGAATTCTGAAGACCGACGGCATTGAGGATCACGTACAGCGGGATGAGGAGCGTCGCGTACGGGACCATGAGGATCGCCAGGACCGACAGGAAGAGCAGGTTCTTGCCGGGGAACTGGAATCGGGCGAAGGCGTACCCGCCGAAGAACGACACCAGCAGGGTGAGGGTCACCGTCAGCAACGACACGAAGAGCGAGTTGCCGAGGTAGACCCATATGCCCGACTGGAAGTTGGCCAGGGTGGCGTAGTTGCCGAAGCCCCAGCCGTCGGTCTGACTCGTTCCGGCCTGAGGGCTCACCGAGGCGACCCCGGTCCACACGAGCGGGTACAGGAAGATGATCGCCAGGGCGCCCGTGAAGATGGTCGAGGGGATGCCCCACAGAAGGCGTCCCACCGGCCGGCGGCGCTCGCGCGCTCCCGGCGCGACGATGGTGCGCGTGCTCGTGGTGGCGGCGGGTGACGGAGCAGCGGTCAGGGCCATCTCAGGACTCCTCGGGACGACGGAACGCGCGCAGCTGCACGACGTTGATGACCACCAGGGCGAGCAGGATGATGACCGACAGCGCCGCGGCGATGCCCAGGCTGTTCTGCCCCTGGAAGGCGATGTTGTAGATGAGCTGCACCACGGTCATGGTGCTGTTGTCGGGCCCGCCCTTGGTGAGGATGTAGAACTGATCGAACGCCAGCAGTGACCCCGTCACGCACATCACGGTGGTCAGGGCGAAGGTGGGGCGCAGCAGCGGCACGGTGATGTCGCGGAAGATCTGCCACCGCGAACCGCCGTCGATGCGCGCGGCCTCGTAGATGTCCTCGGGGATGCCCTGGAGGCCTACGAGCAGCAGGAGCATGTAGAACCCGGCGAAGCGCCACACGATGAGGAACACCGTGGACCACAGAGCCCCCTCCGGAGAGCCCAGGAAGGTGATTCCCCACGACTCCATGAGATTCGAGAAGGGTCCGGCGATGGGGGAGTACAGCACGTAGAAGAGGAGGGATGCCGAGGCCAGGCCCAGCGCGCTCGGCAGGAGGAAGGCCGTGCGCAGAAATCCCTTCCACGCCGTCGATTCCTGGACCAGGAGAGCGAGTCCGAGCCCCAGACCGATGAGCAGGACCGTGGTGATGACGGTGTAGAGCAGGGTGAAGCGCACCGAGTCCCAGAAGAGACGGTGGTTCACGGCATCCACGAAGTTCTCGGGGAAGTTCGGTCCGGTGTTGCCGCGCAGCAGTGGCCAGTCGGAACCCGACATCTGCAGCACGAGGAGGAGGGGGATGACGAAGAGCGCGACGACGAACAGAGCCGTCGGTGCCGCGTAGAGCCAACCCTGGACGGGCCCGCCCAGCGCGGTACGGCCGTAGCGCGAGCGGCGGGGCGAAGTGAGGAGAGCCACGGTGTTCCTTCCGGGGTGCGGGGGTGCCGCCGCGACGGCACCCCCGCGGGGGGTTACTGGGACAGAACGGCGGTGATCTCGTCGTTGTCGGCGTCCACGGTGTTGGTTCCGTTGAGGACGGCGTTGCGCACGAGCGTCAGCCACGGGCTGCCGGGGGCGTTGAAGGCCTGCTGGAAGTTCAGCGCCACCGGCGTCTTGCCCTTGCCGGCGACCTCGTTGATGGCCACCTGGCGGGGGTCCTTCGACGAGTACTCGTTTGTGGCGAGGTCGGAGCGGCTGACGGTGCTGCCGTCCTTGGCGAGAACGCCCACCTGAGCGTCCTCCGAGGTGAGCCAGGACAGGAAGTTCCACGCCTGCGCCGCCTTCTTGGAGTCCTTCGAGATGCCGACGCCGTCGCCGCCGACGAAGGTCGACTCACCGCCGTCGACGCCCGGGATGCCCGACACGCCCGCGTCGAACGACAGGCCCGACAGCAGCGTGGCGGGGAAGGGCATGATGCCGACCTTGCCCTCTTGGAAGCCGGCCACCCAGGTGGCGCCGGTCTCGTCGGCGGAGCCCGGGGCGACGGCGCCCGCGGCGTCGAGGTCCTTCCATGTCGAGTAGACCTTCTTGGCCGCGTCGTTATTGAGCAGCGACTTCGTGCCGTCGGCGCTCAGCACCTCTTCGCCGGATGCCCAGATGGAGGGGAACCAGGTGAAGAGCAGGCAGCCGCCGCAGTTCAGTCCCGTCGAGGTGCCCGAGACGCCGGGCTTGTTGAGCGCCTGCACCGCCTTGGCGGTCTTGGCGAAGTCGGCGACCGTGGCGGGGGCCTTCTCGGGGTCGAGGCCGGCCTCGGCGACGAGCGCCTTGTTCCACATCATCACCGAAAGGTCGAGGACGAAGGGCAGGACGTGCTCCTTGCCGTCGAGCGTGCCGGCGTCGAGGTGGCCCTGGTTGATGGTGTCCTTAAAGGACAGTCCGTCGATCTGCGCGGAGATGTCCTGGAAGAGGCCCTGCTCGACCCAGTTCGGGACGTAGACGATGTCGGCAGCGAACAGATCGGGGAGACCCCCGGATCCGGCGGCCGCTCCGACCTTGGCGACGTAGTCGTCGTTGGGGACGACGGTGAGCTCGACCTGGTTCTTGTGGCTCGCGTTGTAGGCCGCGACGAGGTCCTTGGCCTGCTTCTCGAGCGGAGCGCGCGTCCACAGGGTGAGGGTCGAACCGTCGTCGGTGCCCTCGGCGGGGATGTCGGCCGGTGCGGTGGCCGTGGAGCCGCCGGAACACGCGGCCAGTCCGCCGACGAGAGCGGTCGCAGCCAGGATGGCCGTCACTGCCCGGAGGGCGAAGCGGCGCCGGAATGGGGTCATTGCAGTCTCCTCTAGCTCTTCATTGAGCGGATGCGACATTCGGGGTCGACACCGCTGTGCGGGGCGGATCAGCGAAATATCCGAAATCCCTTTCGGGACGGTAACGTGGGTGCAGCCGATCCGTCAAGACGGCGGAGAGTCACAAATATGAAACGGAAGCCGATGATGACCGACCCGGTACGGGCCGCCACCCTCAGCGATGTCGCGCGCCGCGCCGGCGTCTCGATCGCGACGGCGTCGAAAGCCTTGAACGGTCGAGGCGACGTCGCCGCGGGAACGCGCAAGCGAGTGATGGAGGCGGCCGCCGAGCTCGCCTTCACCCCCAACGCCATGGCGCGCGGCTTGCTGGCCGGACGTACCGGCACCGTGGGCCTGCTCACGAACGACCTCGACGGTCGCTTCGTGATCCCCATCCTCATGGGCGCCGAGGATGCTTTCGGTGCGGGACAGATCAACGTGTTCCTCTGCGATGCGCGCGGCGACGCGATCCGCGAACAACATCACCTACGGGCGCTTCTGAGCCGCCGCGTCGACGGGATCATCGTGGTGGGGCGACAGACCGATCCCCGGCCCTCGCTCGGTCAGGAACTACCGGTCCCGGTCGTCTACGCCTACTCGCCCTCCGACGACCCGCGCGATCTGTCGCTCACGCCGGACAACTACTCGGGTGGCCGCCTCGCCGTCGAGCACCTGCTCGCGTGCGGCCGCCGCCGCATCGCCCATATCTCCGGCGATCCGTCTTACGCGGCGGCTCAGGATCGTCTCGCCGGTGCGCGTGCGGCGCTCGCCGCGGCGGGTCTGGACTTCGTCGGCGAGCCGATGTTCGCGGCATGGAACGAGCACTGGGGCCGTGATGCCGCCGCGATGCTGCTCGAGCGGCATCCGGAAGTCGATGCCGTGTTCTGCGGCTCCGACCAGATCGCGCGGGGTGTGCTCGACACCGCGCGCGATTTCGGTCGCGACGTTCCGGGCGATCTCGCCGTCATCGGATACGACGATTGGGAACTGCTCACCGAGAACGCCCGGCCGCCGCTGACGAGCATCAACGCGAACCTTCAGCAGCTCGGTCGTCAGGCTGCGCAGCGGGTGTTCGACGCGATCGACGGCGTCGACGTGGGGGCGGGAACGCACCCGATGCCGGTCAAGCTCGTCATCCGCGGCTCGACGATCGCTCACCGCTGAATCTGCGTGCTCGCGCGCTGTTTTCGCCGTTTTTTCGAAATAGACGAAAACCATTGCGAAATCTCCGCCCCCGTCTGTAGCGTGCCCCCCACGCACCCGCCGCTCATCGACGAACGGCGCGAGAGGAACAGACACCGTGGACTGCAATCCGACGACCCCCCGTCGCGTCGGGCGCTCCGCGATCGCCACAGCGGCGATCGCGACGGTGCTGGCGACGACCTTCGTGGTCGCGCCGGCACACGCCGCCAACACCGACATCGGCTACCCGACGTTCTCGGGAAGCCCGACCCCCGTCCCCGACACCGGGGTGGCCTACACCCCCGGCAATCAGCTGCAGAGGATCTTCGACGCCGACCTCGCCGCCGGCGCCGGCTCCAGCGCGTCGAACGACTTCTGGATGGACGAGATGCTCGCCCGCACCGGCGACGCCGGTAGCTTCGGCGACAACAACCAGTGGCTGTTCACCCGCGGGCGGGCCGCCTTCATGAAGGAGCACAACCCCGCCGTCCTCGGCTTCGGTGGACAGCTCGCCTACTGGGAATCGATCGACGGGCGCTCCGGATACACCGTGACCGCCCGTGTCGGCGGCACCGATGTCGCTCTCGCCGAGGACGTCTCCCAGCGCAAGCAGACGCCGAGCTACTGGCGGAGCGTTCATCGCGCCTCCGGTATCGAGGTCGTGCAGACGAAGTTCATCACCGACGCCAACGTGCTGGTGACCGACCTCGAGGTGCGCTCGACCGGAGGAGCGGTCGACGTCGAGCTCGTGGCTTCCTCCCCCTACGCCGTCACCGCGGAGGGCGACGAACTCGTCGGCCACGTCCAGGCGCTGAACGACCTCACGAAGCTGTCGCCGCGTTTCTCGGGCGACGGGTTCGCCCCCGCGGGCGAGACCCTCGCGCGCACGCTGTCCGTCCCCGCCGGTGGCTCGGTCACCGCGAAGCTGCAGCTCGGACTCGTCACCGACGAGATCGCGGCCTCCCGCACCGAGTACGACACCACGCGCGCGCAGTCGGCGGGCGAGGCGTACACGGCCCACGTCACCGCCTACAACCGGTGGTGGGCCGAGAACGTCCCCTACCTCGACACCCCCGAAGACAACATCGACAAGACGCTGTACTACCGCTGGTGGCTGATGAGGTATAACTTCCTCGACGCCGACATGCCCGGCAACACCTACCAGTTCCCCGTCGCGATGGAAGGGGTGCTCGGGTACAACAACTCCATCGTGCTGACCACGGGCATGTTCATCGATGACCTCAAGTACTTCCGCGACCCGATCTACTCCTACGGTCCGTGGGTCTCGACCGGCGAGACGAGCAAGAGCTACAAGTTCGTCGACAACCCGGGTGACCCCGCCAACTGGTCGAACAGCTACACGCAGTACATCTCCGAAGCGGCCTGGCGCTCCTACGAGCTGCACGGCGGCCCCACCGCGATCGCCAAGAACCTCGCCGAGTACGCCGAGGACGACGTCAAGGGCCTCGTCGACGCCTACGACTTCAACAAGAACGGCCTGATCGAGTACAACTGGGGCGCCATGACGGGCAACGACGCGGATGCCGTGTCGTTCCACTGGAAGGGCGGATACCAGGACCGCGCCGAGAACGCCTATCTCTACTCCAACGCCCTCGCCTCGGCCCAGGCCTACCGCACGGCCGGCGAGACGGCCAAGGCCGATGAGATGGACGCCTTCGCCCAGAACATCAAGACGCAGGTCATGAAGGTGCTCTGGAACCCCGACTCCAAGCTCATCGAGCACGCCATGGCGAACAACGGCGAGCACGTGCCATGGAAGGAGATCAACAACTACTACCCGTTCACCGTGGGGCTGGTGCCCAAGCCCGGGGATGCCGACTACAAGGACGACTACGTCGAGGCGCTACGGCTGTTCGCCGACGACAAGCAGTACCCGATCTTCCCCTTCTACACGGCGAACCAGGCCGACCAGGCCGCGTACAACGCCACCGGTGGGCAGGGGAGCAACAACTTCTCGGTCATCAACTCCACTGTGACATTCCGCATGCTCTCGAAGGTGTTGCGCGACTACCCCACCGACGCGATCAACGCCGAGTGGTACAAGAAGCTCCTCTACTGGAACGCCTGGTCGCACTACCAGAACGGCGGTGACAACCGCCTGCCCGACCAGAACGAGTTCTGGGCCAACGGCTCGGCGGACCCGCCGAAGATCGACTACCGCTCGTGGATCCACCACACGATCCTGGGCGCGACGAACTTCACGATGATCGAAGACGCCATGGGGGTGCGCACCCGCAGCGATGCCAAGATCGAGCTCGACCCGATCGACATCGGCTGGGATCACTTCACCGCGAATAACATCCGTTACCGCGACCGCGACCTGACGGTCACGTGGGACGCCCCCGGCGGCGAACGGCACTACGGCGACGACGTGCCCGAGGGGTACTCGGTGTTCCTCGACGGCAAGCTCGCGTTCACCGTCGACAAGCTCTCGCACGTGGTCTACGATCCCGCCAGCGGCACCGTCGAGGTCGTGAAGGGTGACGCGAAGGTCACCACCGCCACGGCATCCACTGTCCAGGCTCCTCAGGACGTGCGGTTCGCCGACGACGCCCGTGTGGTCGACCTCTTCGCCAAGGCGGGTGCCGATGTGCGCACCGCGAGCACCGGCAGCGCCAACCTCGCCGCCTCGGCGACCGCGACCTTCTCGGCCGCGGGGCGCGAGCCGGCGGGCGCCGTGAACGGGACGACCATCAACGAACCCTTCTGGGGGACCGCGGGTTCACCGAACGCGAAGGACTCCCTCACCGTCGAGCTCGGCGGAGAGAAGACCTTCGACGACGTGCGCACCTACTTCTACGACAGCTCCTCGTCGGCGACGGCGCCCGGCTACGCGGAACCCTCGGTCTACACGCTCGAGGTGCGTCGAGGCGGACAGTGGTCGGTGATCCCGCAGCAGGCCCGCACGCCCGCCTACCCGCGCGCCAACTACAACCAGGTGCAGTTCCCCGCGGTCACCGGAGACGCCGTGCGGCTCACGGTCACGCACGCCAGCGGAGCGCGCACCGGTGTGAAGGAACTGCAGGTGTTCGACACGGGCGTCGCCGCCCCGGCATCCACCAACCAGGCTCCGCTGATCACCGCCTGGCAGGACCGCCAGGCCTCGGTCGGCGGCGCGGCAGCCCTGGTGGGCTCCGTGAAGGACGACGCTCTGCCCGGCGGTGAGCTCTCGTCGCGGTGGAGCGTGGTGAGCGCCCCCGAGGGTGCCACGGTGCTCTTCGACGACGCGGCGGCCGCTTCGACCACGGCGCGCTTCTCGGACAAGGGAACGTATGTGCTGCGGCTTACGGGCGACGACGGCGAGAAGACCTCGCAGACCGACGTGACCGTGCAGGGCGAGCCCGTCACCGCGGGCACGAACGTTGCTCCCGAGGCCACCCCGACCGCCGAGTACACGGCCGGCTGGAACAACGTCCGGGCGGTCAACGACGGCAAGGTGCTGTTCACCGGCGGCAGCCAGAGCGACATCTGGGGCACCTGGTCTGGCACCCACCCCGCCACTCGCTGGCTGCAGTACGAGTGGGCGACGCCGCAGCGCATCGCCGGAGCCGAGATCAGCTTCTGGGGCGACCAGACCGATCCGAACTCCAGCAACGGCGTCAACGTTCCGAAGGGATGGAAGGCGCAGTACTGGAACGGTAGCGGCTGGGTCGACGTGTCCGGCCCTTCGGCGTACACCGTGGCGCGCGACGCCTCCAACGCGGTGACGTTCGACGCCGTGACCACCACGCGGCTCCGCGTCGTGCTGCAGGCCGCGGGCACCGGACCGTACGCGGCCGTCGCCGTCAGCGAGCTGAAGGTGTTCGCCGACGCGCCCACCTCGATCGAGCCGATCGACGTGCGCACGGCCGTGGGCACGAAGCCGACGCTTCCCGCGACGGTGGATGCCACGTACTCCGACGGCAGCCACGCCGACCTCGCCGTGACGTGGGCCGAGGTCAGCGACGCGCAGGTCGCGGGTGAGGGCAGCTTCCCGGTGTCGGGTATCGTCCCCGGCTCGCCCCTCTCGGCCAAGGCGACCGTGTGGGTCCGCGCGACCCCTCCCGGCCAGATCAACCAGGTGGATGCCGTGACCAGCCGCACCCAGCCGGGTGTCGCGCCGGTGCTGCCGAAGACGGTGGGCGTGCTGTTCAACGACGGCTCGCGCCAGGATCTCCCGGTCACGTGGAACGCGGTCGCCGCGGACTCGTACGCCGCACCGGGACAGTTCACGGTCGCGGGCACGGTGCAGAGCGACCTGCCCGGTGCCAAGGCCGCCTCGGCGGCAGTGACGGTCGGGACCGGCGGCGACGACACGAAGGCGCCCACGGTCGCCTTCCAGGTCTCGCCCGCGGCTCCCGGGTCGGGCTGGTACACGCAGGCGGTCGCCGTCGACGTGACGGCGCGCGACGACCAGGACGCCTCTCCGCGCATTGAGGTGCGCGTGGATGCGGGCTCCTGGGCGGCCTACACCGGCACCGTCTCGGTGACCGGCGACGGAGCCCACGTCGTGCAGGCCCGGGCGACCGACGCGGCGGGTAACACGTCGTCGGTGGCCGAGCAGACCGTGCGCATCGACACCACGGCTCCGGCCGTCGAGGTGACCACCGACGCGGTCTCGCGCACGATCAAGGCCACCGCGACGGACTCCGGCTCGGGTGTGGCCTCGATCGAGTACCGCCTGGGCGACTCCGGTGGCTGGAGGGCGCTGACGGGTTCCGTGCTCGTCGGACTCGACGAGACGAAGGTGCAGGTGCGCTCCACCGACACCGCGGGCAACGCCTCGCCGGTTATCGAGCGCACGGTGCCGAAGGCCGATGGCACGCAGCGGCGGAACGCCGCCCTGCTCGCCACGCCCACGGCATCCGGAACCGCCGCCTGGAACAAGGTCACGGGTCTGAACGACAACGTCCAGCCCACGTCCTCCGGCGACGTCGCACCCAGCGACAACGCGAACGTGTGGGGCGTCTGGCCCGCGGTGACCGACCAGTGGGTGCAGTACGACTGGACCGAGCCGGTGACGGTCGGCGAACTGGGCGTGTACTTCGTGTCGAACATCGATGCGCAGGGGCTCGGCATCGACGTCCCCGCGAAGTGGGAGGCCGAGTATTGGGATGCCACGACCAGCGCGTGGGTGCCCGTGAAGAACGCGGGCACGTACGGCACGGCGAAGGACACCTACAACACGGTGTCGTTCGACCCGGTGACCACGACGAAGCTCCGCCTCGCGCTCGACCCGGTCGGGACCGAGCAGGGCAAGGGCAGCGTCGGCATCAAGGAATGGCAGGTGTGGGAACAGCCCACGATGCCCACTCCCGACACACAGGCCCCTGTCGTGGCCACGACGGTCGATCCCGTCGCCCCGACGAGCGGTTGGCATACCGGCACAGTCAAGGTCTCCGCGACGGCGATCGATGACCGTGACGACGCCCCGAAGATCGAGGCACGCGTCGGAGACGGCGAATGGGCCGCGTACACCGCGCCGGTCGAGGTCTCGACCGACGGCGTGACGACGATCTGGTTCCGGGCCGGGGATGCAGCGGGCAATATCTCCGCCTCCGTTCAGGTCGACGTCAAGAGGGATGCCGCCAAGCCGGTCGCCGATGTCGGCTACAACGCCGAGGCGCGGACGGTGACCCCCGCGGGTACCGACACCGGCTCGGGCGTGGCTCTGGTGGAGTACCAAGTGGGCGGCGGCGTATGGATCCCGGCCCAGGGAAGCGTTGCCGTCGGCGATTCCGCCACAACGGTCCGGGTACGGGTCGTCGATGTGGCCGGGAACCTGTCGGAGGTCGTCGAGGCGAGCATTTCCGCGAAGGGGACGTCTTCCGGGGGGAACCCCGGCACCGGACCCGGCGCGGGCGGAGGGGACCCGGGCGCGGAACCGACCGGGTCGCTCACCGGTAAGGAGGTGCTCCGCGTCGGCGTGACGCAGGTCTCCCCGGGCGGCCAGCTGCCCGTCACGGTCACCGGGGCGGCGCCGGGAACGGTGTTCGCCGTCGAGTTCCGCTCGACACCGGCTCGTTTGGGTAGTCTCACGATCGGCGCCGACGGCACAGGGAGCGGGGTGTTCACCGTCCCCGCGTACGCAGAGGCGGGGACGCACACCGTGGCGCTGATGGTGCCGGGCGGTGAGATCACCGCTCAGGTGACCGTCGTCACCCCGGGCGCGTCGTCCTCGCAGACGCCGCCGCTCGCCACGACAGGTCAAGACCCCGCGCCCGCTCGGATCGCGACGGTCCTCGGCTCGAGCGTCCTCGCGCTGGGGCTGCTCGTGATGGCGATCGCCCTTCACCGCCGACGCCGCTCGGCGCGGGCGGCTACTTCTTGGCATCCTGTCGCGGGATCACGATCTGCTTGATGATCAGCAGGACCGACGCGGTCACGGGGATCGCCACGAGCGCCCCCAGCAGGCCCAGGAGCGTGCCGCCGACCAGTGCTCCGATGACGACGAGGGCGCCGGGTATCGAGATCGTCCGGTTCATCACGCGGGGCGTGAGCAGATATGCCTCGATCTGCATATAGACCAGGTAGACGATGGCGAAGATGAGCCCGGCGGTCGGACTGACGATGAGCGTGAAGACGGTCGCGGTCGCCCAGAAGAGAACCGACCCAACGAGCGGGATGAGGGTGATGCCGAACGCGAGAGCGGCGAGGAGGGCGGCGAACGGCTGACCGAGGATCGTCAACACGATGAAGGCGAAGACCGCGTTGCACAACGCGAGCACGACCATGCCGGCGAGGTAGCCACCGACCGAGTCGGTGATCTGACCGGTCATGTCGGCCACGGTCTCGCGGCTCCGTGCGGGGGTGAGGCGCACGAGCGAGTTCTTCATCTTCGGCAGGGATGCCAAGAAGTACAGGCTCAGGACGAGCACGATGATCGCACCCGAGATGAAGGTGCCGATGTCGATTCCGACCTGAAGCAGCCCGCCGCCGATCGCGGCGATGTTCGCGGGGTTGGTGACGAAGCCCTGCACCTCTTTCAGGACGTCGCCCAGGCTGTCGCCGAAGTTGGTCTCGACCCAACGCACGGCCTCACTGTCGACCAGGTCGTTCACGAAGGTGGGGATGTCGCCGACGAACTGTTCGACCTGACGCACGACCGGCGGGATGAGCAGCCAGAGGGCCCCGGCGAGCACCACGGCGAGCCCGCCGAACACGATCATGATCGACCACGCGCGAGAGAGCCCGCGGCGCACGAGCAGACGCACGAGGGGGTCGAGGGCCAGAGCGATGAACAGAGCGATGGCGATGTAGATGAGCACGGTCGACAGGTTCGACAGGGCCAGCGCGAGCAGGATCGCCGTGAGCCCGCCCAGGGTGAGGAAGAACCCGGCCGCGTACGGGCGCGAGAGGGCCGACCAGACCGGTCTGTCGCGCGACGTGGTGGCCCCGGCGTGTGCGCCTTCGCTGGTGGGATCGGGGCGCGTGGATCGGCTCATGCTCACACTGTAGGACTCCCTGAGAGTCGTGCTCGGGCGTCGGTGCCGACCGGTAGGGTCGGAGCGATTGAGGAGGACACATGACCGAGACCGATCCTTCGACGATTCTGCAGGGGCTCCGCGGCAGCATCGACAACATCGACGCCGCCCTGATCTTCCTGCTGGCTGAGCGCTTCCGCTGCACCAAGCAGGTCGGCGTACTGAAGGCGAAGCACGGGATGCCGGCATCCGACCCCTCACGTGAAGAGCAGCAGATCGCGAGGCTCATGCAGCTGGCCGAACAGGCCGATCTCGATCCGGCCTTCGCCGAGAAGTGGTTCAACTTCGTCGTGGCGGAGGTCATCCGGCACCACCGCTCCGTCGCCGCGCAGCCCGCCGCCGACTGAGGCGCTGCCATACGGCCCCTTTCAGGCGCAAGGGGTCCGCGACACGCCCGGGCTGACAGGGCGGGTCGGTCGGCCGAGGTGACGGAGACATCGTCTTCAGACGCGCGCGCGTGCCACACGGCATCCCGGATCGCAAGGTCAGAGGCGATTTGCCAGGGATTCCATCACCGTGAAACGTTGGTGGAGGCCCGTTCTCGGGCCGCCCACCCGACCAGTCCGCGGTCGCCGGTGACGACTCGGGGGAGTCGACCCGGTGAGCGTACGGTCGGCGGCCTGAGCGTCGGATCCGATATCCGACGCTGACGTGCTCCACCCCCGGAGAGCGCCGACGGCTGCCACCCGGGCGTGACCGCTGCGGCCACCCGAAGGCCGCCGAGGTGCACACAGTGACCCATCCGCCTGCCTCCGCGCCGCCCGCAACCGCGACGCCCGCTCTCTCCGCCAAGAATCTGTTCAAGGTCTTCGGTCGAGCCCCTCAGGCCGCCGTCGACAAGCTCCGCTCCGGTTCCCGACGCGAAGACGTGGCCGACGACGGAACCGCCGCTGTCATCGATGCCAGCTTCGACGTGCAGCCCGGCGAGATCTTCGTCATCATGGGCCTCTCCGGCTCGGGCAAGTCGACGATCATCCGCATGCTGAACGGTCTGCACGAGGCCACCGCCGGCACCGTCGAGGTGAAGGGTGATGCCCTCACCGGCGTCGGTGCCTCGCGCCTGCGCGCGCTCCGCCGCGACCGTCTCGCGATGGTCTTCCAGCACTTCGCGCTGCTGCCGCACCGCACGGTCGCGGCGAACGTCGCGTATCCCCTCGAACTCCGCGGCGTCGGTAAGGCCGAGCGCCTCGCGAAGGCGAACGAGATCCTCGCCCTCGTCGGTCTCGGCGGGTGGGGCGACAAGCTCCCCTCGGCCCTCTCGGGCGGCATGCAGCAGCGCGTCGGCATCGCCCGTGCCCTCGCCGCCGACACCGACATCCTGCTCATGGACGAGGCGTTCAGCGCCCTCGACCCCCTCATTCGTCGTGAGATGCAGGAGCAGCTGCTCGAACTCCAGCGCACCCTGAAGAAGACCATCGTCTTCATCACCCACGACCTCAACGAGGCGATGTTCCTCGGCGACCGGATCGCCGTCATGCGCGACGGTCGCATCGTGCAGATCGGCACTCCCGAGGACATCCTCACCGACCCGGCGAACGACTACGTCGAGCAGTTCGTGCAGGATGTCGACCGCGCCCGCGTGCTCACCGCGGGCAACGTCATGGAGCGTGCGCGGCCCCGCGTCGACGCCTCCGCCGGTCCCCGCACCGCGCTCCGCCAGATGCGCGACGCCTACATGTCCGCGGTCTACGTGACCGACCGCGATCGCAAGCCGCTCGGCATCATCACCGATCGCGACGCCATCAAGCTCGTGCGCGCCGGCGAGAACTCGCTGCTCGGCAAGCTCAAGCCGCTGCCGCAGAGCGTGGGCGTCGACGACGTCCTGATGAACCTCTTCGTGCCGTCGGTCGAATCGCCCCTTCCCCTCGCCGTCCTCGACGCCGACGGGCGCCTCGCCGGGGTCATTCCCCGCGTGACCCTGCTCGCGGCTCTCGGCCCCGGCCCCACTGCGACCGAGGAGCTCACCGTGCTGCCCCAGCCCCTTCCCTCCGCCGAGATCGACGCGGCCCTCGACGGGACTTCCGCCGACGCCGGGGTCGCGGCATCCGAGACCGAGGGGGTGCGCTGATGGATGGTTTCCGCATTCCGGTCGGATCCTGGGTGGATGCCGGCGTGGACTGGGTCCGTGACAACCTCTCGGGTCTCTTCGACGTCGTCGCCCTGGTCGTGCGTTCTCTCGTCGGCGGGCTCAGCGACGTGCTGCTCGCCTCGCCCATCGTCGTGGTCATCATCGTCGCTGCGGCCCTCGCGTGGCTGCTGCGCTCGTGGAAGCTCGCTCTCGGAACGGTGATCGGCTTCGCCCTGATCCTGGCGATGGGCCAGTGGGTCACCGCCATGCAGACCCTCGCCCTGGTGCTCGTGGCGACCATCGTGGCGGTCGCCATCTCGGTGCCGCTCGGAATTTGGTCGGCGCGCAACGCGACCGTCCGCGCGGTGCTCAAGCCGATCCTGGACTTCATGCAGACGATGCCCGCCTTCGTCTACCTGATCCCGGCGATCACCTTCTTCTCCATCGGCGTCGTTCCCGGTGTCGTCTCGACCGTCATCTTCGCTCTGCCTCCGGGCGTGCGACTGACCGAGCTCGGCATCCGCGGGGTGGACTCCGAGACGGTCGAAGCCGGACACGCGTTCGGTGCGACCCCCGGCCAGATCCTCCGCGGCATCCAGCTCCCGCTCGCGATGCCCACCATCATGGCGGGCGTCAACCAGGTCATCATGCTCGCGCTGTCGATGGCAGTCGTCGCCGGCATCGTCGGGGCGGACGGCCTCGGCAAGGAGGTCGTGCAGTCGATCTCGACGGTCAACCTGCCCAAGGGCGTCGAGGCGGGACTCAGCGTGGTCATCCTCGCGGTGTACCTCGACCGGCTCACCGCCGCCCTCGGCAACCGCGCCGACAACCGCGGCTCGCTGCTGGGCCTGCTCTCGCGTCGCCGGGCCGCGCGCTCCGCGACCGCCGTCACGGCCGGACCCACCGCTGCGCCGCACGCCGACACGTCGTCGTCGGATGCCGCCACCGAGGCCGAGCGAGAGAAGGCCTCGCCGCGTCGAGCGCCGGTGTCATCCGGGCACTGAGTCCCGGCATCCCTCCCTCTTCCGCGTGAAGGGTCGGTTTTCGTCGCTTCGGCGTGCGCCAGGCGACAGGAAAAGACCCCTCGTGCGAGAAGGCACCACGGAATCACATACGAAAAGGAAGAGAACACAGCAATGAACACGCGACACCTCACCTCTGCCCTCGCCCTCGGCGCCGTGGGCGCCCTCGCCCTCGCCGGCTGCGCCAGCGGCAACCAGGCCGAAGGCGGCAACGGCGGCGGCGGCGACAAGGGCACGATCACGCTCGGCTTCCTGCCCTCGTGGACGGACGGCCTCAGCACGGCGTACCTGCTCGAAGACCAACTCGAGAAGCTCGGCTACAACGTCGAGATGCAGACGCTCACCGAAGCGGGTCCGCTCTACACGGGCCTCGCCCAGGGCGACGTCGACATCTACCCCTCGGCCTGGCCCGAGCTGACGCACAAGTCGTACATGGACCGCTACGGCGACAAGATCGAGGATCTCGGCGCCTACTACGACAACGCCAAGCTCACGATTGCGGTTCCGAGCTACGTCGACATCGACTCGATCGAGGACCTCAAGGCGAACGCCGCGCGCTTCGACGGCAAGATCTACGGCATCGAGCCGGGGGCGGGTCTGACCAAGCAGACGCAGGAGGTCGCGATGCCCGGTTACGGCCTGGACGGCCTCGAGCTCGTCACGTCCTCGACCGCGGCGATGCTCACCGAGCTCGACAACGCCATCGCGGCGCAGAAGGACATCGCCGTCACGCTGTGGCGTCCCTTCTGGGCCAATGACACGTACGACGTGAAGGACCTCGAAGACCCCCAGGGTCTGATGGGCGACCCCGAGGCGCTGCACTTCCTCGGTACGTCCGGCTTCGCCGAGAAGTACCCGGATGCCGCTGAGCTCATCAAGGGGATCCAGCTCGACGACGAGCAGTACGGCTCGCTCGAGGACCTGGTGGTCAACGAGTACGGAGAGGGCCGCGAGGCCGAGGCCGTGGACGCCTGGCTCGAGAAGAACCCCTCGGCGTTCTCGACGCAGCGCGACTGACGCCCCGCTCGATGATGCCCCCTTCGCCTCGAGGCGGAGGGGGCATCATCGTGTCAGGCGATCGCGTGCGCGCCCGTGAACCGCGTGATGAAGCCCGGGTGATCAGCAGGCATCGCCAGCACGGAGTCGGGCGTGCGGCCGGCGAGCTGGGGGAAGCCGGAGTCGGCGACCAGGTCGTCGTTGAGCACATCCAGGGCTGCCCCGACGAGCGGCCAGGGCTCGTGTTCGTTGGCGGCCCAGATCGTGCGACCGAGGTGGTGCTCGTGGAATCCCCAGCGCGCCGTCAAGAACCGCGACAGCGGGGTGTCGACCGGCGTCGTGCCGAGTGTGGCGCGCACATGAGTGCCCGGACGCCGACCCCCGTGGCGCCGTGACCGGAACTCGATCCGCGCGCCGTCGGTGCGGACTCCCGCCCGCGCCCAGCGGTAGGGGAGTCCGAACAGGGCCTGTGCCGCCAGCACCGGGGGGAGGTGCTCGGCCTCGAGCGTGCGGAAGACGACTCCGCGACGCCCCTCGTCGTCGACGGCGTACGTGCGCACGTTGATCTCGGTGAAGGTACCGAGCAGGGGCACCGGCGGCAGCGGCAGGAACCGGAACTCGCTCAGCACGAAAGGCACCAGCCCCACCCAGGCGGAGCCGTCGTGCACGTCGGGACGCGTGCCCCGGGGAAGTAGCGGGGCGACCTCGGCGGGGTCGATGCGCCAATGCACGAAGACCGCGCGGTTCCATCGCTGCGCGATGACGGCGCGTCCGGGGAGGTCGGGGGCGTGTCGCTCGGTGATCACCGGGTCATTCTGGCCCCGGCGTCTCGGCGCGGAGGGACACTGGACAGATGGCCCCGTCATCTGGTGCAGACCCTCGGCTCGTGGCATCCATTCGCGAACTGCTCGCGGCGCGCGGTGCCGACAAGACGATCTGCCCCTCTGAGGCGGCGCGCGCAATCGGCGGGGAGGACTGGCGCGACCTCATGCAGCCGGCGCGCGACGCGGCGCGCGAGCTGGTGGAGCTCGGCGAGGTCGAGGTGACGCAGAAGGGCGCGGTGGTCGACGTGACCACGGCGCGCGGACCGGTGCGTATTCGCCGGGTGCGCTGAGGGCGAACCGATTCACCGGGTGAACCGGAGAACCGTGCGCGCTTCGCGAGGGTCGGCCCGGGGGCGCAAGAGATCCGGATGCCGGAAGCCCTGGGTTCCGATTCTGGTGCGGGTATCCGGTTTCGATGAGGTTCGGGTCGGCCACGCCCGCGCGAAGGCTCAGGCGGCCGAGCCGGGCGCCGTCTCGGGGGTGGGGCCGGGTGCCGGAGGCGCGGTCCGCTCGCGCGGGAGCTCGAGCGCGACCTTCTTCTCGAGTACGTCGACGGCCTCGTCCGACAGCAGGATGAGCCCATCCAGCTCCTCGCGCACGCGCTTGTAGGCGAGCTGGCGTTCGTTCGGGGTCGCGGCCTGATCGGTGGCGACGGTCAGGAGCTGCTTCGCGGTGGTGAGACGCTTGCGCTCGTCGGCGGTGAAGGCCGCGTCTTTCACGCGACGCGCGTCGCGCTCGGCCACGTCGAAGGCGACCTCGTAGTCGGTGACGGCGTCGCGGTACTCCCTGAGCTGCTCCGCCGAGAGGGTCTCGCCTGCCGCCGGGCGCAGGTTGTCGGCTACCTTCTTGGCGCGCAGGAACGCGGCCGTCAGCGGCTGACGGCCGTCGCTCATCGCCGGGTAGTTGATGAGCTTCGCGGCATCGAGTTCGTACTCGAGCCAGCGGTGGGTGACGGCGTCCTGCGCGGCGACGATGCGCTTCTGCCCGTCGTCGGTGGGAGTCGTCGTGACGGCCGGGAGGGCGGCCTCTCCGCTGTCGGCGGGGGAGAGCGCAGCGCTCTGAGCCTTCAGGAGCTCGAGTTGCTCGCGATGGCGGCGCCGCGCCGTGACCTCGCGATGCTTCGCGCGCGCATTGACGGCGCCCATCGTCATCCCGAAGAGGGGAAAGGCGAGCCACCAGTAGCTCCCCGCGAAGGTCCAAATATCGTGCACGGCGCCATGCTACGCCGCTGCACCCCGGCGCTCTCAGGAAGAGGGCGGCCGCGTCCGGTCGCGTGCGGGAGGCGGCCAGACGGAGTCGTCGTGGGGCCGGGGGGAACCGGCATCCGGGGTCTTCTTCTGCGCGCGCTTCGCGCTGCGCTCGCTCCAGTTGCGGGCGGCCGCTCGCCCCATCGACTCCATCGAGCGCGCGAGGGCTCGCTGAGCGGTCTCGGCGAGATCGGATGCCACGCGACTCCAGGCATCGGCGCCCTCCACGCCGGGCTGCTCACGCTCACCGCGGCGGGCGGCGCGCTCGGCGCGGTCGAAGGCGTGAGCGGTCCGGCGTACGGCGTCGCGATACGCGAGGAAGTCGGCTGGTGCGAGGCGCGCCTGCACCGACGCCGGGCGAAGCCACTGCGCCTTCTCGTGCGCGCGGAGGAAGTCGGCCAGCAGCGGTGAGCGAGAGTCGCTCATCTGCGGGTAGTCGACCGCGAGCCCGGGATCTGTCTCGTACGCCATCCAGCGGGCGAGGATCGCGTCGTGCTCGGCGAGCAGACGGGCGACGGGCAATGGGGTGCTCCCCGAGCGGATCGCGGGGAGCATCGCCTTCGCGGCCTTCACCCCGGCGCGACGGGCGCGCACCTCGGCCAGGGCGGCGCGGAGGTCACGTTGAGCGTCGGTCAACCGTCCCCGCGCGGCGGAGACGGCGTCGGAGGGCGCCCGGGAGGCAGCGCGTTCGGCCTGCGCACGGACGACCTCGGCGTCGGCGACCCTGACCTCGGCGCGGCCTCGAGTGACGGCGTTGCGCGCGATCTGGAGGTCGAGGACGGCGGCGTCGAACTCGAGACGGCGGGCGGCGGCCTTGCCGAGGGGACGGGATGACCACGCGCGAACGGCGCGGTCGGTGGTGCTCGTCGCACCGGCCGGAAGGGCGCGCTGGCGGGAACGACGCACGCCGAACCAACCGATGATGCCCGCACCGGCTGCAGCCGGGCCGATCCACCACCAGTCGACCAGGAGGGCCAGCAGCGGTTCCACGGTCCCCATGCTATGCCGGGGGTCCGACACGGGGCTGGGTGTCGAGCCGGAATCCGCAGTCGCGGGACGGGTGGGTCACACGCGTGAGGGGTCATGTTCTGTCGCTGTGGCGCTCGCCAGGCGACAGAACATGACCCCTCACGTAGGGGAGTTGGGGGCTCAGCCGAGGATCAGGGAGATCACCGTGGCACCGCCGCCGGTGAGCACGAGGGCGGCGATCACCACCCACGCGGTGATCTTGACGCGCTTCTGACGTTTGTCGCTGAACACGGTCATGTCGTCGTCTTCATCGGTCATCGCGCGTCTCCTCTCGTCGTTGCGGGGTGCGGTGCCGGGCCGGGGCCCGGAGCTCAGGCCACCGGCTCCGAGACGGTCGGACCGAAGACCGCGGGCAGCGTCTCGTTCGACAGGCGGCGCAGCTCGGCGACGGGGACGGTGAACACGTCCTGGATCTCGAGGGATGCCTCGGTGCCCGGCTCGACGTCGGTGACGCCGATGCGCAGCACCGGGTACCCGCGCCCGTCGCACAGCCCGCGGAACTTCACGTCTTCTTCGCGGGGGACGCTGACCAGCACGCGACCGGTGGATTCGCTGAACAGGGCGGCGGTGGCATCCACGCCGTCGCGCTCCATGAGCTCGGTGAGCCAGACGCGCGCGCCGACGCCGAAGCGCATGACGCCCTCGGCGAGGGCCTGCGCGAGACCGCCCGACGACAGGTCGTGCGCGCTGGAGACGAGCGACTGCGAACCCGCGGCCTGCAGCAGCTCGGCGAGCTTGCGCTCCTGCGCGAGGTCGACCTTCGGCGGGCGGCCACCGAGGTGGTCGTGGATGGTGCCGGCCCACTGCGAGCCGTCGAGTTCGTCGGCGGTGACGCCGAGCAGGTAGAGGTTCTCGCCGGCATCCTGCCAACCGCTGGGGATACGTGCCGCGACGTCGTCGATGATGCCCAGGACGCCCACGACCGGGGTCGGGTGGATCGGCTGGTCGCCGGTCTGGTTGTAGAACGACACGTTGCCGCCCGTGACCGGGATGCCGAGCTCGAGGCAACCGTCGCTGAGGCCCTCGACGGCCTGGCTGAACTGCCACATGACCTCGGGGTTCTCGGGGCTGCCGAAGTTCAGGCAGTCGGTGACGGCGGTGGGCACGGCACCCGTGACGGCGACGTTGCGGTACGCCTCGGCGAGGGCGAGCTTCGCGCCGTTGTACGGGTCGAGCTGGTTGTAGCGGCCGTTGCAGTCGGTCGCGATGGCGAAGCCGAGGCCTGTCTCCTCGTCGACGCGGATCATGCCGGCGTCGTCGGGGAAGCTCAGCGCGGTGTTGCCGAGCACGTAGTAGTCGTACTGGTTGGTGATCCACGAGGTGTCGGCGAGGTTGGGGCTCGCGACGAGGGTCGTGAACTGGTCGCGGAGGGTGTCGGCATCCGTGGCCCGCTCCAGCTTCGCGGCGCTGTCGGCCTGCAGGGCGTCGATCCACGTCGGGTAGGCGACCGGGCGCTCGTACATGGGGCCGTCGACCGCGACGGTCGAGGGGTCGACGTCGACGATGCGCTCGCCGTACCAGTCGATGACGAGGCGGCCGTCGCCGGTGACCTCGCCGAGCACGCTCGTCTCGACGTCCCACTTGCCGACGACGGCGAGGAACGCGTCGAGCTTCTCGGGCGCGACGATCGCCATCATGCGCTCCTGCGACTCCGACATGAGGATCTCCTCGGGCGTCAGCGAGGGGTCGCGCAGCAGCACCTTCGACAGCTCGACCCTCATGCCGCTGTCGCCGTTGGCGGCGAGCTCGCTCGTGGCGCACGAGATACCGGCGGCCCCGAGGTCCTGAATGGCCTCGACGAGATCGTCGCGGTACAGCTCGAGGCAGCACTCGATGAGCACCTTCTCGGCGAACGGGTCGCCCACCTGCACCGCGGGACGCTTGGTGGGTCCGCCGTCGGCGAAGGCGTCGGATGCCAGGATGCTCGCGCCGCCGATACCGTCGCCGCCCGTGCGGGCACCGAACAGCACGACCTTGTTGCCGACGCCCGTGGCGTTGGCGAGCTTGATGTCCTCGTGGCGCATGACGCCCACCGCGAGGGCATTGACGAGCGGGTTGCCCTGGTAGACCGCGTCGAACACGGTCTCTCCGCCGATGTTCGGCAGGCCCAGGCAGTTGCCGTAGAACGAGATGCCGCTGGTCACGCCGTGCACGACGCGGGGGGTGTCGGGGTGGTCGATCGCGCCGAAGCGCAGCTGGTCCATGACCGCGACCGGGCGCGCGCCCATCGAGATGATGTCGCGGACGATGCCGCCGACGCCGGTGGCCGCGCCCTGGAAGGGCTCGATGTAGCTCGGGTGGTTGTGCGACTCGACCTTGAAGGTGACCGCCCAGCCCTCGCCCACGTCGACGACGCCGGCGTTCTGGCCCATGCCCACCATGAGGCGGGTCTTCATCTCGTCGCTGACCTTCTGACCGAACTGGCGCAGGTAGATCTTGCTCGACTTGTAGGAGCAGTGCTCGCTCCACATGACCGAGTACATCGCCAGCTCGCCGCTGGTGGGGCGGCGGCCGAGGATCTCGCGGATCTTCGCGTACTCGTCGCTCTTGAGACCGAGGGCGCCGTAGGGCTGCTCTTTCTCGGGCGTGGCGATCGCGTTGTCGACGGTGTCCGCAAGAGCGGTACGGGCGGCGGGGTTCGGGGTGGTCACGCGGCTGAGCTCCAAGATCGCAGGGGCCGGACGGGAGTCAGTCTAGTTGGGCGGGCCGGCATCGCCGGGGTCGTCCCGCGCACGGTGCCCGGCATCGTTCCGCGACCGCACTGATCCGGGCGCGGTGGGCGGGGATTCCGGCATCCGGCTTCGGGCCCACCGTCCACGGGGTGCGCACTGTCCGTGGAGTCCGAAGCATGCGGAGCGCTGAGCCCGTGCGGCGACTCGGGGCAAGATGGTCGGTGCGGCGCCGTCCGCGGAGGAAAGAGCATGCGCATCGTCATCGCCCCCGACAAGTTCAAGGGCACGCTGACCGCGCGGGAGGCGGCGGATGCCATGGCCCTGGCCGTCCGCGACAGGTGGCCGGGCGCCGAGATCGCGATCGTGCCGATGGCCGACGGCGGCGACGGGACGCTCGACGCCCTCGGCGGGGCCAACGTGTACGACGAGGTGAGCGGGCCCCTCGGCGCACCCGTGCGCGCTGCCTGGCGGCTCGACGGTCGAGCCGCCGTGATCGAGTCGGCCGCGGCATCCGGACTCGTCCTCGCCGGGGGAGCGGGGGCAAACGACCCCTGGGGCGCGACGACGCGGGGCGTCGGCGAGCTCATCGGACTCGCGCTCGACGCGGGGTCGACCCGCATCGTCGTGGGCACCGGCGGCGTCGCGGCGACCGACGGCGGCCGCGGCGCGATCGAGGCGCTCGGTGACCACGCGCCGTTCGCTCCCGGGCAGGTCACGGTGCTCACCGACACGACCACCACGTTCGTTCAGGCCGCGGAGGTGTTCGGCCCGCAGAAGGGCGCCGATGCAGAGCTTGTCGAGCGCCTGACGGACCGCCTGCGGGCGGATGCCGCGGATTGGGCCGAGCGCTTCGGACTCGATGTCTCGGGCCTGCCGAGGTCGGGGGCCGCCGGTGGTCTTTCGGGCGCTCTGCTCGCGGCCGGCGCCGAGGTCGTCGACGGCGCGGCCTACGTCGCGCAGGCGCTCGACCTGAGCGAAGCGCTCGCCGAGTCGGATCTCGCCCTCACCGGGGAGGGCACGTTCGATGCCACGAGCCTCGCGGGAAAGGGGCCGGGGCACGTGCTCGCGATCGCCGCACGACACCGGGTGCCGGCGCTCGTCGTCGCGGGGGTCGTCGCCGCCGACGCCGACGGTGCGCGCGTGTTCTCGATGAGCGAGGTCGTGGGGGCCGAGCGCGCGAGCACCGACGCCGCCGACGCGTTGCGCGTGACGACGACCCAGGCCCTCTGGCAGCTCGACCTCTGAGCGGTCGCGGCTCCGCGGGGCATGACCCGGCGGCGCTCGAAGCCGGAGAGGTCACCGGACCGGATGCCGCGCCGTAATCGCCACGGCCTGATCGCCGGCCCGCGTGCGCAACGGCGGATGTCGAGGGCGACCCGCCGCCTCGCGGCCCTCCCACGCGGGGTGTCGCGCCGCCGATCCGCCGTTGTGCACGCGGACGCGGAGAGCCTGGCGATCCCCGCGCCCGGACCGGCGCGCCGCTGGCACGCGAACGGCGTGCTGTGCATCGGAGACGCCGCGCACGCGATGTCGCCCGCGGGCGGTGTCGGGATCGATCTCGTGATCCAGGATGCCGTCGCCACGGCGCGACTGCTCGCGGGGCCGCTGCGCGCGGGGGCGTTGTCCGCACCCCGGTCGGGGCGGATCCTGGCGCGCATTCAGCGGCGTCGGACGTTCCCCACGGTCGTGATCCAGACGCCACAGCGGGTCGTACACGCGCGGGTCATCGCGCCCGTGCTCTCGGGGCGCACCGGCGCCGTGCTGCCCCGGAGTGCCGGCATCCTGCTGCGGATCCTTCCGGCGCTGAGCGTCGTTCCGGCGTTCGTGATCGGGATCGGTCCGCGAGCCGAGCGCGCGCCGCGGTGGGCGCGGCGCTGACCCCGACCGAGAGCTGACCGTGCGACCCCGCGTCAGGCGGTCTTCGCGATGCGCACCCGGATGTCCTTCATCAGCGGCTGGTCGCTCTGGCGGCTGTAGTCGTCGGGGCCGAGCAGCACGTTCATCTCGGGGAAGTACCCGGCCGCACTGCCGCGCGGGGTGTCGTACTCGAGCGCACGGAACGCCGTGACGCTGCGCACCGAACCGTCGCGCGAGGTCGCGACGATGTCGACGAGGTCGCCCTCGGCGATGCCGCGCTCCTTCATGTCGCGCCGGTTCATGAACACGAGCTCGCGGATGTTGCGCACGCCGCGGTAGCGGTCGTCGGCGGAGTAGATCGTGGTGTTCCACTGATCGTGCGAGCGCATGGTCTGCAGTACCAGCACGTCGGCCTCTTCGGGGATGACGTTCGGCAGCTCAGCGTGCGAGAACTCGGCCTTGCCCGACGGGGTCTGGAAGTCGCGCTCGCGCGCGGGCTGCGGAATGCGGAAGCCCCAGTGCTGGCGCACGAGCTCGTTGAAGCCCTCGAAGCCGGGCAGCACCTTCGCCATCGTGTCGCGGATGCGGTCGTAGTCGCCCACGTACCACTCCCACGGCGTCGCCGAGTCGGGCATGGTCGCGCGCGCGAGACGCGCGATGATCTCGGGCTCGCTGAGCAGGTGCGGCGACGCCGGCTTGCGCGAGCCGAGCGAGAGCATGACGGAGCTCATGGCATCCTCCGTCGAGATCGACTGGGGGCCCGCCTCCTGCTCGTCGCGCTCGGTGCGTCCGAGGCACGGGAGGATGAGCGCCTGCTTGCCGTGGGTCAGGTGGCTGCGGTTGAGCTTCGTGCTCACGTGCACGGTCAGTTCGCACCGACTCATGCCCTCGGCGGTGAGCGTGGTGTCGGGAGCCGCCCGCACGAAGTTGCCGCCCATGCCGAGGAAGACCTTCAGGTCGCCGCGGTGCAGCGCCGCCACCGTGTGCACCGTGTCGAGGCCGGGCTCGCGGGGCGAGGTGATCCCGCACACCTCGTCGAGCTTGGCGAGCCACTCCTCGCTCGGCTTGTGGTTGATGCCGCACGTGCGGTTGCCCTGCACGTTGCTGTGGCCGCGCACGGGCGAGGGGCCGGTGCCCTTTCGACCGACGTTGCCGCGGAGCAGCAGAAGGTTGACGATCTCGCGCACGGTGTCGACGCCGTGCTGGTGCTGGCTGACACCGAGGCACCAGCTGATGACACAGCGCTCCGAGGCGAGGTACACCGCCGCGGCTGCGCGGATCTCGGTCTCGGTCAGACCCGCCTGCTCGACGAGCTCGGCCCACGAGGTCGCCTCGACCATCGCGCGGTACTCGTCGAGCCCGCTCGTGTACTGATCGAGGAACGCCTGATCGATGGCGGTGGGGTCGGTTGCCGAGGCCTCGAACACCACCTTCGCCATGCCGCGGATGAGGGCGAGGTCGCCACCAGGGCGCACCTGCAGGTTCATCGTGCTGGTGGGGGTCGAGCGGAAGGTCGCCATGTCGACGATCTCGTGCGGCACGATCGTCCGGGTGCCGGCGACCTCGCGCAGCGGGTTCACGTGCACGACCTGGGCGCCCCGGTCGATCGCCTCGGCGAGGCTGGTGAGCATGCGCGGCGCGTTCGAGGCCGCGTTGACGCCGAGGATGAACAGCGCGTCGGCGTTCTGCCAGTCCTCGAGGTCGGCGGTGCCCTTTCCGGTGGCGAGGGATGCCGTGAGCCCACGCCCCGAACCTTCGTGGCACATGTTCGAGCAGTCGGGGAGGTTGTTCGTCCCGAGCTCGCGCGCGAACAGCTGGTAGAGGAACGAGGCCTCGTTGCTGAGGCGACCCGAGGTGTAGAAGGCGGCCTGGTCGGGGGAGTCGAGCGCGGTGAGGTGCTGCGCGATGGTGCGGAACGCGTCGTTCCACGAGATCGGCACATAGTGATCGGTGTTGGCGTCGTAGACCATCGGCCCCACCAGGCGCCCGGCGTCCTCGAGCTCGAAGTCGCTCCACCGCGACAGTTCGGTCACCGAGTGCTCGGCGAAGAACTCCTTGCCGACCCTCTTGCGGGTCATCTCCCACGTGACGTGCTTGATGCCGTTCTCGCAGATGTCGAGGGTCACGCCCTTGTCGTCGGGCCACGCGCACCCGGGGCAGTCGAAACCGCTCTTCGGGTGGTTCATGGTGAACATCGACGTGGTGCCGGCGATCGGCTGACGCTGCTGGTAGAGCACCTTGCCGACGGTGAGGGCCGCGCCCCAGCCGGCGGCCGGGTGCTGATAGGGACCGGTGCTCGACCAGTCGCCCTCGACCTGCGGGCCGAGGCCTCCCTGACGCGGTTCCTCGGTCATCAGCCCGAACGATTCACCCATGTTCACCCTCCGTGGATTGCGGCGCAGGGGTGTGGCATCCACACGCTCTGCACTCGGTCGTCAGCGTACGCTCGCGAGCTCGGTCGTCGCGGGGGTTGTGGACGGCGCGATGATGCGATCCGTCCGCGTGTACAGATTCATGCTGTTGCCCCGCACGAACGCCGCGAGGGTGAGACCCGCGCGCTCCGCGAGCTCGATCGCGAGCGACGAGGGCGCCGAGACGGCGGAGAGCATCGGGATGCCGGCCATCACGGCCTTCTGCACGAGCTCGAAGCTCACGCGGCCCGACACCTGCAGGACGGTGCCCCGCAGCGGCAGCCGGTCGTTCAGCAGCGCCCAGCCGACCACCTTGTCGACCGCGTTGTGCCGGCCGACGTCTTCTCGGGCGACGAGCAGCTCACCGCTTTCTCCATCGAAGAGCGCGGCTCCGTGCAGTCCGCCGGTCTTGTCGAAGGTCCTCTGCTGCTCGCGCAGACGGTCGGGGAAGGCGGCGACGTCGTGGGCGGGGATCCGGATGCCGTCGGAGGCGACGTCGTAGCTGGACACCTTCTCGACAGCCTCGATGGACGCCGTCCCGCAGACCCCGCACGAGCTCGTCGTGTAGAAGGAGCGCGCGATGTCGGGGGAGGGGAGCTCCACGCCGGGTGCGAGGGTCAGGTCGAGCACGTTGTAGGTGTTGCCGTCGGCTCCGCCCGTCCCCGGCCCGCCGCAGTGAATCGCCCGGGCGAACTGCTCGCCGCGGCTGATGACGCCTTCGGAGACGAGGAAACCGGCCGCGAGCTCGACGTCGTGCCCGGGGGTGCGCATCGTCACCGACAGGGGCGTGCCGGCGACCCGGATCTCGAGCGGTTCTTCGACGGCCACGGCATCCGGTCTCTGTCGATTCACGCCGTCGAGGGTGAGACGCGTCACGCGACGCGAGGCGGTCAGGCGGCCCATGTCAGGACCGACGCCGAGCGAGAGAGGGGGACATGGCTCGAGCGTACGCCGGGCCTCCGACATCGCGGCGCGCTCTTTCGCGACGAAATGATCCGTCGAGGGATGCCGGCACCCGGCCGCCGTGGGAACGTGCACACCCCCGAGATCCTGCGGTTTCCGGCCATCCGCATTCATGCGAATACAGATCCGCAGAAGTTTTTCAAGTCCGACGTGACGATTCCTCGACCCGGTACGTCTTAGTCATGTAGGCCGAAGCGCCCACCCCGGACACCCGGGTCCAGACATTCGAAAGGCACGGACATGGCTGAGAACGCCCCCACCACCCCCGCTGCGCAGAACGTCCCCCAGGCGGCGTCGCGCGTGAACCGTCCCCTCGCCGGTCGCGGTCAGGAAGCCCACACCGAGGGCAAGACCACGATCGCCGAAGGCGTCGTCGCGAAGGTCGCCGGTATCGCGGCCCGCGAGGTCAGCGGCGTGTACGCCCTCGGAGGCGGCGGAGCCCGCGCCCTCGGCGCCATCCGCGACGCCATCAACGCGACCGACCTGACGCAGGGCGTCAAGGTCGAGGTCGGCGAGACCCAGGCCGCCGCCGACGTCACCATCGTCGTCGAGTACGGCGCCCCCATCCAGGAGGTCGCCGACCAGGTCCGCTCCCGCGTGGCCGGTGCCATCAACCGTCTCGTCGGCCTCGAGGTCGTCGAGGTCAACGTCGACGTGAACGACGTCCACATCCCGGGCGACGACAACAACGACGCCGAGTCCGAGAAGCGCGTCCAGTGAGCGCCACGACGAAGGGCGCCCTGGTCGGCCTCGTCCTGGCCCTCAGCGCCCTGATCTTCGGCTTCTGGGGATTCATCCTCGTCGCCCTCTTCATGGCGATCGGCGTGGTCGTCGCCCGCATCACGGCGGGTGAACTCGACTTCGGCAACATCGTCAACGCCTTCAAGGGTCGGAGCACATCGTGACCACCGTCACCGCTTCCCCCGGGGTCGGCAGCCGCACCGCGGTTGCCGGCCCCGGCCTCCCCGCCGGTCGGGTCACCATCTCGGACCGCGTGCTGCAGAAGACGGCCGAACGGGCCGCCGCCGACGTCGTCGGCGTGGATGCCAAGAACGTCCGCGTTGAGATCGTCTCGGCCCGTGACACCGCCGCCGTGCGCGTGACGACGCCGTTTCCCGTCCCCCGCCTCGACGACACCGAGGCTGTGCGCGCCGCGACTCCTGTGCTGGAAGCCGCGCGCGTTGCCCAGACCGAGCTGCGCTCGCGTCTGACCCACCTGTTCGGGCGCGAGATCTCGCGCGTCGACCTCACCATCTCGGGCGCCTCCGCCCCCCAGCGAAAGCGAGTGCTGTGATGACTGACACCGTGCTTCGCACCGTCGTGCGTCGCGAGACCCACTCGCCCCGCACCGCGGCCATGCTGGTCGTGGTCGTGCTGCTGATCCTCGCGCTCGCCTACGCCGCGGTCGAGATCATCCTCGACCTCTCCGGCGCCCAGCCGTTGCTCGTTGCCCCGGGCGCAGCCCTCAATGCCGTCGTCGCGGCCCCCACCGCTCTCATGCCGGTCGCCTTCATCGTCGGCGGGGTCGTGCTCGCGATCCTCGGACTGATCGTCCTCGTCCTGGCCCTCAAGCCCGGCCGCCTCGCACGCCACGAGATGTCGTGGGGCGAGCGGGCCGTCGTCGTGGACAACGGCGTCGTGGCATCCGCTCTCGCTCAGCACCTCAGCAACGAGTCGGGTATCGCCCGCGAGGACATCGTCGTGGGTGTCGCCCACCGCGCCGTCGACGTGACGGTCCGTCCCCCGGTCGGCATCCCGGTCGACGAGGCGCAGCTGCGCCGGATCGTCGACGAAGAGGTCACCTCGTACAAGCTCTCGCCCGCCGTGCGCACGCACCTGCGCGTGCACCGCCCCGACACCAAGGAGTCCTGATGAACGCGACGCGACGCGGTCTGAACCGCTTCCTGCTCTTCCTGGTCGCCGTGGTGCTGCTGGGCCTGGGTGCCCTCGCCCTCGCCGTCGGACTGCTCCCGGGCGGCACCGGAACCTGGACCTCCGTCATGGGCGGCTTCCAGGGATGGCTCGAGTCGCTCGGCCGTGAATCAGCCGGGTGGGGGGCCGTCGCCGCGATCGTGGTGCTGGCCATCATCCTCATCCTGATCGCGTCGGCCGCCGTGCGCGGTCGCCGCCAGGCCCCGCTGCAGTCCACGGGAAGCGCCACCGACGAGGGGCGCATCACCGTGACCGACGGGTTCGCGTCGGAGGCGTTGAAGAACGCCCTGGGCGAGCGCGACGAGATCCTCTCGTCCCGCATCAGCGCGGGCGAGGTCGGCAAGCAGTCGGTCCTGCACGTGGCCGTCACCCCGCGCCAGAACACCTCCCCCCGCGAGGTGGCCCAGCACGTCGACACCCTGGTGACGAACCTGGCGGCGCTCACGGGCCAGAACCTGCGCGCCTACATCTCCATCCACTCGGGCCTGCGCGCGAAACTCGCGCGCGACAACACCCGCGTTCACTGACACCCACGAGGAGACGTGATGTCCACCATCGATGCGACCATCGACCCGCCCGACCTCGACGCCGCGGCGAACCTGGCGGCGACCGCCGCCGGCTCGGTGCCCGGCGTCCACGCGCTCGGCAGCCTGATCGGACGGGCGTCCGATGCCGTTCGCGAGCGCGTCGGTCTCGCGAGCACCGCCCCGGGCGTCAAGATCGACACCGATCGGGCCGACGCGGTCACCGCGACCATCTCGCTCGTCGTCGACTACCCGCATAAACTCCGCGAGGTCTCGGAGGAGGTCCGCCGGGCCGTTCGCATCGCGCTCGAACCGCTGGGCCGCGGGCGGGTCGACGTCGACGTGGTGGTGACGGGCGTCTTCGGACCGTTCGACCGCGACGTCGTGGCCGAGGCAGAGGAGCGGGCGGATGCCGTCGCCGCCCGCGCATCCGAAGTGGCCGACGACGCGAAGGCGAAGGCGAAAGACGTCGCGGGCCGGGCATCCGCCCTGGCCGACGACGCGAAGTCCCGGGCTTCGGAGGTGGCCGACGACGTGCGGGCGCGGTCGGAGGATCTCGCCGCCAGCGCCTCGGAGACCATCGACGCCGCCGTCTCCAAGACGAAGGACGTGGCCGCCGGCGCAGCGGCAGCCGTGGACGAGACCGTTCGCCAGGCGCGTGAGCGCGTGGTCGCGGCCGACGCGGAGTCGGACATCGCCGCCGCGGATCACGTGACCGAGGGCCTGGAGCCCGAGCGGTCCGCTTCGGCCGCGGATGATCGCGGGGACGTGACCGACGTCGTGGCCGAGGCTCTCGAGGACGCCGCGATCGACATCGCCATCGCCGCCGACGAGGTGCGCACCGACGACAAGACCCCGGCGACGGACAGCGTGCAGTCGGTCGTGGAGGACGAGCACCCCCGCCCCTGACTCGGCAAGAGAACCACAGGCCCCGCTTCGGCGGGGCCTTCGGTTTGTCCGGCGGGCGGTGCGGCGTGCACAACTCCTGCAGTTCGTCGCCGGCGCGGGTGCGAGGTGCCGGAATCCCGGGGTTGTCCGCGCGCGAGTTCGCCGTGATGCAGGAGTTTCGCACGGCGCGGGGTGTTCACCGGCCAGCTCCCGCGCCCCTTGCCGCGGTGGTGTCATCGGCCCGCGGCGCGGAGCACAACTCCGGAGGAGTCGTCGTCGCGCGTCTTCCCGACGCAGAACCGTCGGTTTCGCAGTTGTACACGCGCACCGAGAGCCCTCTTCCCGCCCCGCGCCGATCAGCGCGGGTCGAGCGCGCGGAGGTACCGCTGCGTCATCCAGGACTGCACTCGCCGGCCGACGGGGGCGCCGAGACGGGTGAACCAGCGTCCGGGCGACGAGAACGCGGCGATGTCGAACACCACCTCACCCGATGGCGTGAGGGTCAGGGTGAACCGCTCCTCCCCGCGCTCGGGGTGACCGGGAAGGGTGCCGTAGGCGAAACCCGCCCGGGTCTCGGTACGTTCGGCCCACACCACGAGACACGGAATGCGGAAGCTCAGGATGCCGACCCCCAGGCGCATCGTCACGCGTGTGCCTTCGCGCATCGGGGTCTCCGACAGGTCGATCCGCGCACCGGCGCGGCGCTGGACCTCTCCGCTCAGAAGGGCATCGGCCGCCCGCGCGAAGGCCTCGGGGCCCCGACCGATCACGCGACGGGCACGCACGTGGTGGTAGCCTGCGGGCATCTGTCCGGCGGTCGCGCCGACCTCGTCGTAGGTCAGCTCGTCCATGGCCCCACGGTATCGGGGGCGGTCAGGTCGGGGTGTGGGTCTTGCGGATCCCGACGACGAGCTCCCGGTGATCAGGGTGCAGGTAGAGGGCTGTCGGGCTCTCGAAGTGGCACGCCGGGTGGATGGCCGACGTGAACCTGATCTCGACGTGAGGCCGCTCATTCAGGACTTTGTCCACGGCTCTGGCGACGTACGCGTCCATCACGTTCTCGTGCTCCTCCACACACACGACGCGGGAAAACTCGGGATCGACATCGAGGGTACCCATTCGGATGAATGAGTTGAAGGGGTCTCAGGAGACTTCGTCCTGCGCCACCCGCAGGTGGGGTGCAGGGCAGCGTCGGAGGGGGATGCGAGGATGACGCGATGATCGACTTCCGCGAAGCTCGCCCCGACGACATCGACGCCATGGTCGAGGTGCAGAACGCGATCCACCGCGCGGGCCTGCGGTCGTGGCCGGTCGACGCCGCCTTCGTCGCGGAGCGCTACTTCGACGCCGAGCACTCCGTCGTGTGCACCGTCGCCGTTAGAGACGGCGTGGTCGTCGGCTTCCAGTCGCTCACGCGGGCGTGGCCCGGCAACCCGTACGGGGTCGAAGAGGGCTGGGGCATCATCGGGACCCACATCCACCCCGACCTCGGGCGCAGCGGCATCGGGCGCAGCCTCTTCGCGCGATCGGTCGCCGCGGCGCACGACGCCGGGCTGCGGCACATCGATGCCACGATCGGCGCCGACAGCGAGCCCGCCCTGGCCTACTACCGGGCGATGGGCTTCGTGCCCTACCGGGAGATGGACGGGGCGATCCCGCACCGCTACGACCTCTGACGCGCGCCTACGCTGAGGACATGGTGTCGACAATCTCCGGTCCTTTAGCGTGATCGACGTCGCCGAGCACCTCGCCGCGATCCTCGAGACGGTCGTGCCCCTGGAACCTGAGCCGCGTGACGTCGCGGCCGCACGCGGCTTCGTGCTGCGCGCCGCCGTGCACGCCGCGGTCGACGTGCCGGGTTTCGACTGCTCCGCGATGGACGGCTTCGCCGTGCGCGCAGAGGACATCACGGGCGTGCCGACGACCCTGCGCGTGGTCGCGGACCTGCCCGCGGGCACCGACCTCGATCCGCCGATCACGGCCGGCGAGGCGGTGCGCATCATGACCGGAGCCCCCGTGCCGACGGACGCCACCGCCGTGGTGCCGTTCGAAGAGACCGCCGACGGGCTCGAGGGCGGACTCCGCCCGGTGACGGTGATCGCGGCGCCCCGCGGCCCGGGCGCGCACATCCGTCCACGCGGGTCCGACGTGCGGGCCGGATCGCTCGTCGCGGCCGCCGGCGTGAGGCTGAGTGCGGGCCGGGTCGGCGCGATCGCGGCATCCGGAGTCGGGACCGTCTCGGTGGCGCGCGCCGCACGGGTCGCGATCGTGTCGACGGGATCCGAGCTCCGACCCGCCGGAACGCCGCTGCTGCGCGGGCAGATCCCCGAGTCGAACAGCCTGTTGCTCGCCGGTCTCGCCGAAGAGGCGGGGGCCGAGGTCGTGCTGCGCACCAGCGTCGACGACAGCGGCGACGGACCCCGCCGCGCGATCGCCGTCGCCGAGGCCGCCGGCGCCGACGTCGTCGTCTTCTCGGGCGGGGTGAGCGCGGGGGCCTACGAGGTCGTGAAGAACACCCTCGGCGATCTCATGCGGTTCGAGCCCGTGCGCATGCAGCCGGGCAAGCCGCAGGGCTTCGGTCGTTCGGAGACGGGGACGCTGCTGTTCGGGCTGCCGGGCAACCCGGTGAGCGCGGCGGTATCGTTCGAGCTCTTCGTGCGGCCCGCCCTGCGCGCGCTCGAGGGCGCTCGCGAGCTCAGTCGCTCCCGTGCCGTCGTGCCGTTGGTCCAGGAGTGGCGCGCGCGAGCCGAGCGGGCGCAGTACGTACCGGTCCGAATCGACCGGTCCGACCCCGCGCATCCGGTGGCCGAGCCGGTCGAGCGGGGGACGCGCGGCTTCGGCGACGCGAACGGCCTCGCCGTGATCCCCCCGAGCACGCGGGCGACCGGCGCGGGTGATCCCGTCGAGGTGCTGTTGTGGTGAGCGTGGACGCGATCCTGCTCGCCGGCGGACGCGCTTCGCGCGTCGACGGGGCGACGAAACCGCTGTTCGAGGTGAACGGAACGACGCTGCTGCGCGCGGCCGCCGACGCCGTGCGTGCCCATGGTGCGCAGCGGATCATCGTGGCCTCGCCCGTTCTCGACGCCGACCTCGACGTCGAGTGGGTGCGCGAAGACCCGCCCTTCGGCGGACCTGCTGCGGCGATCGTCGCCGCCCTGACCCGCGTGGAGGCCGAGGAGGTCTTCGTACTGGCGTGCGATCTGCCGACCGTCCGAGCCGCGGTCGGTCTCTTGCCCGACCAACTGGCCTCGGACGTCGACGGTGCCTGTCTGGACGACGGCCGCCGACAGTGGCTCATCGGGCGTTACCGTTCCGCGGCGCTGCGGGCAGCGGCATCCGGCCTCCCCGACGGGGGACGCGACGCCTCGATGCGCGCATTGCTGGGTGGGCTGCGGGTGAGGGCGATCGAGGCGGACGCGGCTCTGACGCGCGACATCGACACGTGGGACGATCTCCGGGTAGCCCGAGGAGGAGCCATGACCGATTCCCGCACCCTGCCGCCCGAGGCGCTGAACGACTGGAGCGCCGCTCTCGCGAAGCGCTTCGGCCTGGCCGAGGGCGAAATCCCCATCTCGTTGATCCTCGATCTGGCTCGCGACGTCGCGAACGGGGTGGCCCGACCGGCCGCGCCGCTCAGCGCCTTCGTCGCGGGTCTGGTCGCCGGTCGCGCCGGTGGTTCGTCCGCCGACACCGAGGCCGCGGTCGCCGCCGTCGTCGAGATGGCCCGCGGGTGGAAGAGCGACTGAGCGGGCCATGCCCGCGCGATCGCCCTGCGCCATCCGTCATGCCCGGATGCCGGCCATCGAGCGCCACTGGCCGGGAACGCCCGAGGGGTTGAGCAGCGTCCTCGCGCTCGTCGGGGCGGCGAGGGGCTGAGAGTCAGTCGAAGACCCCCGACATCACCACCGTGCGCTTCTGCGGGTCGATGGCGACCGTCGCGCCGTGACCGCCCGACGAGAACAGGTCGTCGAGCTCCGGGCTTCCTTCGAACGGACCGGTCGGGAGCTTCGGCGCGAGGTCCTCGATGAGGGTGGGCGGATCGACTCTCACGAGGTCCGCGGTGGATCGATAGACGTCGATCTCGGACTCCGGCATGACCGCGATCACGTCGACCCAGTACGTGGAGGGGCCGGCATCGCTCGAGCCGAGCGTGCCGCCCATCCACTCGACCGACTCGGCGGCCGCGAGCTGCGGATATCTCTCGGCGAGGGGGGCGAGGTCGGTGCGAAGGCGCCCATCGCCGTGCTTCGCCGCGATTCGCGGCTCGGGCGCGGGGGCGGAGCAGGCGGACAGCGAGACGCAGAGGGCGGCGATGACGAGGGCCGCGGTGCGGCGCATCAGGCGGCCCGGCCCGCATCGGCATCGTTGAGAATGTCGATGGCGAGGCCTCCGGACGCGACCGACAGGCGCGAGTCGTTCGTCCACAGCGCCGTGCATCCGGCCTGGCGGGCGATCGCGAGGTGCAGGGCGTCGGCCGTTTTCAGCCCGCGGTGGCGAGCACGCAGCAGCGCGGCGTCCAGGAACGCGTCGGGGTCGGCCGGAAGAAGCTCGAAGGCATCGAAAGCGCTCCACAGGGTCAGCTGCGCCTCGGCATCGCTCGCCCGCATCGGCTTCACCAACGCCTCCATCATGACCAGGGGGCTCGTCGCGAGGGGCTCGTCGGCGCGAGCGAGGGTGGCGCGTGTGCGCTCACCGACCTCGTCGTCGCGCTCGACCGCATAGATCACCAGACAACTGTCCACGTAGATCACGCCCCGGCGGCCCGGTTCTCGGCGATGATCGCCTCGATCTCGTCCACCGGGCGGGCGCGCTCGGGCGTCAGGGGGTTCTTCTCCAGCCACTGCGCGAAAGCGTTGCCCGCGCGCTCGGGCAGGTAGTCGATCGGCACGATCTTGGCGACGGGAACACCTCGTCGAGCAATCGTCACCTCGACGCCCGACTCGGCATCGGCGATGAGCTGGGAGAGGTTGTTTCGCGCCTCCAGGACGTTGTACATCATGTCGGCATCCTAGCCAGGAAGATGGCTAGGAGCCAGCCTCACGGCCCCACATACTCTCCGCGCGGGCGCAGTCGCATCGCGGGCTCGGCGTACTCCGCGGCGATGTGCGCGATCCATCCCGCGATCCGCCCCAGTACGAAGATCGTGCTCGCCGCGTCCTCGGGAAGTCGGGCTCCGGATGCCACCGCCGCCAGAGCGAGATCCACGTTGGGCCGCAACCCCGCCCGGTCGGCGACGACCGCGGACAATCGCCGCACGGCATCCATCGTCCGATCCCCGTCGGGGAGCTCCGCGAGGAGCGGCAACAGGGCCGCTGCCCGGTCGTCGCCCCCGGCGTAGAGGGGATGTCCGAAGCCCGGGATGCCATTTCCCTCCTGCAGCGCATCGGTCAGCGCCCGCTCGGGCTCCTGACCGCGGTGCACGCGGGCGAGGAGTCGCGCGGTCCGGGTCGCGGCGGAGATGTGCAGCGGGGAATCGGCCGCGCCGAGGGCGGCGCTGACGGCGGCGTAACCGTCGGCGCGCGCCGAAGCCGCGACGCGCGCGGCGAACGTCGAGACCGCCAGGTCGTGGTCGATGGCGAGGACCAGCGCGGCGTTGACGGCGGTGATCGTCGCGTCACCGGCGGTCGTGGTCCACGTGCTCGTGAGCGAGCGCGCGAGATCGGAATGCGGACGCCCGCCCAGAGCGACGGGCAGCCCCGTGAGGAGCGTCCAGCCGATGCGATGGGCGGAGGCGGCCGAGGCGTCGTAGCGCAACGGGTCGTCGGCGGTGAAGCCGGTCAACGCGGCGCGGAGCCGGTCCATCGGCCCCGCGTGGAGCGGAAGGGCCTCGACCATGGCCCGGGCGCTGCCGATCGCGGGGTCGGGGGCGTCGATGCGTTCCGCGTCCCACAGCCACGCCACGACCTCTGCGAACGGCTGATTCATCAGGTCGCGGGCCCGACGCCCGCGGTACATCAGCTCGTCGTCCTCGATGTCGGCGACGTCGGTCTGGACGACGCCGAGGGGCATGCCCGTCGTGGGGTGGGACGGCACGCGGGCGGCCGTGCGGCGGCGTCCCGCGGCGAATGCCTCGACCTCGAGAGCGTCGAAGGTCGAGCCGCGGGCGTCGCGTTCGCGGTGGAGGAGGCCGCGCGACACGTACGCGTAGACGGTCTCGGGTTTGACGCCGAGGCGGGCGGCCACCTGCGCGGCGGAAAGACGGGGAGGAGGCGGGCTCATCTTGATCCGATCAACGTTGACGCTGTGTTCGTCATGTTCGCACACTGGGCGCATGAGCGACCTGATCGAAGTACCCCGCGGCCTCAACGGCGTCGTCGCGGCCGAGACGAGAATCAGCGACGTCGACGGCGACGCCGGCATCTACCACTACCGCGGCTTCTCGGCGGTGGATCTAGCCCGCACGAGGTCCTTCGAGGACGTCTGGCACCTGCTGGTGGTCGGAGAGCTTCCGGATGCCGCGACCCGAGCCCTCTTCGCCGCTCGCGTCTCGGCGGCCCAGGCCGATCCCGCCCTGCCCGAGTTGATCGCCGCGGTCACGGCCCGCACCGAGCAGCCGCTCGCCGCCCTGCGCGCGGTGTGGACGCTCGCGGCATCCGCCCGTTCGTCCGGACCGCTGTACGACTTCGAGCCCGACGCGCGGCTCGACGAGGCGATCGCCTTCGCCGCGGTGGCACCGCTCGCCCTTGCGCCCGGGGCCCCGAGCGGACGAGGCGTCGTGGCCGACTACCTCCAGCGCGTGACGGGCCGTGAGCCCGACCCGGAACACGTCCGCGCACTGACGGCGTATCTCGTCGCGGCGATGGACCACGGCTTCAACGCCTCGACCTTCACGGCCCGGGTCATCGCGTCGACCGGGGCCGATATGGCATCCTGCCTCACCGGAGCGCTCGGCGCCCTCTCGGGCCCGCTGCACGGCGGAGCCCCGGCTCGCGCCCTCGACAGCCTCGACCGCGCCGGCGACGACCCGGCCCCCTGGATCTCGAGGGAGCTCGCCGCGGGGCGGCGTCTGATGGGCTTCGGGCACGCGGTCTACCGCACGAGCGACCCTCGCTCAGAGCTGCTCCGCGGGGTCGCCGAAGGGCTCGGCGGAGACCGCGTCGCCCAGGCCCTGGCCTTCCAGCGGGAGGCGGAGCGGCAGCTCGCGGAACGCCGGCCCGAGCGCCCGCTGCACGCCAACGTCGAGTTCTACGCCGCCGTGGTGATGGAGCAGTGCGGAATCCCGCGCGCGATGTTCACGCCCACCTTCGCTCTGGCCCGCACGATCGGCTGGACCGCTCACGTGCTCGAGCAGGCGGCCGACCCCAAGATCATCCGCCCGGCCGCACGGTACGTGGGGAGGCCGTTCACGGGGTGATCGCCTCGCCCGGACGATCGGTCGGATGCCGCGGACGAACGGTCGGGCGCCCGCTCCGGCGTCGGACGAGCATCGGAGCATGACCACCACCGCTCCCGTTCCCACCCCCGTCGCGGGGGTCCCCGTGATGCGTTACGGCGGACTCGTCGTCGTGATGCTGCTGAGCTTCCTGCTCGTCACGGCGGAGTTCCTGCCCAACGGTGTTCTCACCGAGATGGCCGCCGCCCTCGGCGTGACGCCCGGGCAAGCGGGCCAGACCGTCACCGTCACCGCCCTCGCGGGTCTGTTGTTCGCGCCGACCGTGGGGCTGCTGCTGCCGCGGCTCGATCGCCGCTCGCTCCTGGTCGCCGCGGCGTCGTCGGCCGCGGTGTCGAGCCTCGTCGTCGCGATCGCCCCGAGCCTGCCCGCGATCCTCCTCGCGCGCTTCCTGCTGGGCGCCGCCATCAGCGCGTTCTGGTCGATGTCGATCACCGTGGCCGCGCGCCTGTCGAGCCCCGACCGCATCGGACGGGCGATGATGTTCGGTTCGGCGGGGCTGTCGCTCGCGACCGTCGCGGGTGTGCCGATCGGCGTCGCCCTCAGCGAGGCGCTCGACTGGCGGCTCGCGTTCCTGCTCATCGCCGTCGCGAGCGCCCTCGTCGGCGTCGCCGTGCGGGTGATGCTGCCGCCCGTGCCTCCGGCGGCGGCGTCGAGCCTGCGCATCCTCGGCGACACCCTGCGCCGGCCCGGCGTCTTCGGTGGCATGACGGGTCACGTGCTCGTCGTGCTCGGCCACTTCCTCGCCTACACCTACGTGCGCCTCTCGCTCGAGCGCATCCCCGACGTCGATGCCTCCACGATCGTGCTGCTGCTCGCCCTGCTCGGCGTCGGCGGGTTCGTCGGCAACATCGCGGTCGGCATGGTCGTCGACCGGGCGTTCGCCCGCCTCGCTGTCATCGGCCCCCTCGCGATCGCCCTCGCGATCGCGACTGTCGCCCTTCTGCCCGGGTCTCTCGCCGCGGTGGCGGCAGCCGTGCTGGTGTGGGGCTTCTTCTTCTCGTCGTGGCTGATCATCGTGAACACCTGGGTGGGGCACTTCATGCCCGACCGTCTCGAGGCGGGCGGCAGTCTGGTCGTCACCGGTTTCCAGCTCGCGATCACGATCGCGGCGGGAGCCGGCGGCATCCTCGTCGACGCGGCCGGGGTGTTCGCGGCGGATGCCATCGGCATCGCGCTCCTCATCCTCGGGGCCGTGCTGTTCGGGCTGTCCCTGCGCTCACGCCGCCCCGCCGCGGTCTGAGTCGCGACGGGCGGCCTCCCGCACCTCCCCGCGGAGGCCGTGGGTGGGCCGCTCGTCTGGCGTTCCTCTCAGACCGTCAACGGCCGCCGTGCGGTGCGCCAGGCCGAGGGGGCGACGCCGGTGTAACGGCGGAAGCCCCGGCGGAAGCCCTCGTCCGAGCCGTATCCGAGCGACCGCGACGTCTCCGACACCGAGGTGCCGGCATCGAGGAGCTCCTTCGCCCGGCGCATGCGCACGTCGGTCACGTACGAGGCGGGCGAGGTGCCGAACACCTCGCGGAAGCGCGCGGCGAAAACCGACCGCGACATCGCCCCGAGCGCCGCGAGCTGGTCGAGGGTCCACTCCCGCCCGGGGTCGTCGGCGACGGCCGTGACCACGCGCGAGAGGAACGGGTCGTCGCTGAGCGGGGGCCACGCCGCCTCGCGCTGGGACGAGGCCCATGCGCGCAGCGCCGACAGCAGCACGGTCGTGACCATGAGTCGGCAGATCGTCTCATCGCCCTGGCGACCGGAGCCCGGCTTCGGCAGACCCAGGTGAGCGGCGAGTCCGGCGGCGGCCGGCTCGGCCCCGGCGAAACCGCTGACGAAGATCAGGGGCGGAAGAGCGCGCGTGTCGAGACTGGGGACGACCTCGAGCGGCACCACCGTCACCTCGGCGCCCGACTGCGACGATACGGCGACGGCGTGGCACCCGAGCGAGATGAGGGCGTCTCCCGAGAGCAACGTGCGGCTGCCGTCGAGGGTTGCCGCCTCACCAGACGAGGCATCGACGGTGCAGGCCGAGCGCGCTGTCGTGCGGCCGGTGATCTCGCCGTCGCGGAGGTAGACGATCGCTGCCTCGCCGTGTTTCAGCGACAGGGTGTCGCCCGCGGCGAGCGGTTGCCGCCACGCGTGACCCGGCCGCACATCGATGCTCGACAGGGCGCGTTCCAGAGCGGCATCCGGCGTCATAGGAGCGAGAACCGCCGTGCGTCGGGCGGTATTCCGCTCAGCCCAGCAGCTCGAGACCGCTGAACAGACCGATCGTCACCGAAAGCAGCCCCGCGGCGACCCCGGCGATGAACCCCGCCGCGGCGAGCTCGCGCGCCATGCGCGCGTTCAGGCTCAGGATGCCGCACACGAACGAGACCACCGCCAGCACCCACATGCCGATCTGGATGAACGGGAGGTTGTCGATCTCGGCGATCGCGCTCGCCGTGGCGATGAAGAGGTACCAGGCGATGACGACGACACCCGTGACGATGGCGACGATCGACACGGCGCGCAGGTCGCCCTTCGGCGTCGAGGGCGCAGGCGGTTCCTTGCGCGGGGGAATGTCGACGGCCGGTTCGAGCGAATCGGGGAGGTCGTCGTCTGCCATGTGCTGATCCTCCCAGGTCGCGCGGCCTTTCGGCGAGGTCTTGACGGGCCGCGCGGTCGGCGGCGGCGCGTAGGCTCGACGGGATGAGAACCGTCGGAGTCGACCTCGCGGCCGGAGCCCCCGGCACCGCTCTCGCCGAGATGGTCTGGTCCGGCGGCGCGGCCCGGCTCACGCGGGTGGAGATCGGGATCCAGGATGCCGACATCGTGGCATCCGTCTCGCCCGGCGATGCCTGGCTCGGTGTCGACTGCCCCCTCGGCTGGCCCGACGCCTTCGTCGACTTCGTGCAGGCCCACCACGCTGACGTGGACCCGCTGCTCGGACCGGTGGACGGCGGAGCGGACTGGCGCCGCCCGCTCGTGTACCGCCACACGGACCACGTCGTGCGCGAGCGCATCGGTCGGTGGCCGCTGAGCGTCTCGACCGACCGGCTGGGGGTCACGGCGCTACGCGGCGCGGGTCTTCTGCGTCGCCTGGCCGCGGGGGGATTCCCCGTCGATCGCGCGGCCGAGGGGCGTCTCTTCGAGGTCTATCCCGGCGGGTCGCTGCGCCTCTGGGGCTTCGACACGAGCGGATATCGAGTGGATGCCACCCGCCGGGCCGTCCTGCTCGACGCGCTGAGCCAGCGCGCGCCGTGGCTCGACCTCGGCGGGTTCGGTCCTCTCGCGATCTCGAAGGCCGACGCGTTCGACGCCGTCATCGCCGCTCTGGCCACGCGCGCCGGGGCTCTCGGGTCGTTCGCGCGCCCGGCATCCGGGATGCTCTCTGTCGCGCGACGCGAGGGCTGGGTCGTCTTGCCGGACGGACCGTTCGAGGCCCTCGCGGCCACCTAGGCTGGCGGCATGTGGGGTGATCGCGGAGCGAAGGCGGCCGAGAAGCGCGTGCAGCGCTTTCTCGAGGACTACGACGCGCAGTGGCGGCGGGCGGCGCCCGTGTTCGAGGACCGGTCCACGAGGCGCGATGCGTTCGCCCTGTGGCGCGAGCTCGTCGCCCCCCTGACGCGCGAGCACGTCGTGGGCGAGCGGGTGCGCTTGGACTCGTCCTTCGGAACTCCTCCGGGTCACGGAGTCGCCGTGGAACGGATCGTGCGGACGGAGGTCGAGGGCGACCGCGCGTTCGTGCTGACCGAGATGATCGAGTCGCAGACGCGCAAGAAGCACGAGTACGTCCTCGAACGTGAGGGGCGCGGGTGGAAGATCAGCGCGATCGAGCAGCACTTCGAGGACCCGCGGAGCCCCTTCGCGTCCCCGGAGCAGGCGCGTGTTCGCGCCGCCGACGCGGCACCGGATGCTCCCCTCGACGACCTGCCCGACGAGCAACGCGCCCTCGACGAGGTGCGCAACTTCACCGAGCGCGCGGTCGTCCACCGGCGTAGCGGGGAGTCGTCGGAGGTGCACGTCTCGCCGGCGGGGACGCTCGTCACTTCTTCGGGTGTGCTCGCGGTGCTCGACTTCGGCTACGACAACGACGACGCGCGTCCGCTCGCCCGCAGCGTGGCCCCGGGGTCGTACCCCGTCGAGCGGGTGACCGGGTTCGGTCGCAACGCCGCCCTGCGGGTGCGCTTCAGCGAACGGATGCCGGTGACCTGGCATCCCGCCGACCTGCCGACCGGCCCGGGGCATTTCTTCGGCGTCGACGCCGGCTCGGCCTGCATCGTCGACCTGCCTGCCTACGCGACGATGAGTCGCCGGGCGAAGGCGGCGGCATTCACGGACTTCGTGTACGCGCCGTCGCCGAGCGTGCAGGAGGTCGCGCTCGGCTCGAGTGACGTGGGTATCGTCGCGGAATCCGGTTACGGCGACGGCCAGTACCCGGTCTATTGGGGGCTCGACGACGCGGGCGCGGTCGCCCAGCTCGTCGTCGACTTCTTGGTGCTCGTCACCGCGGATGACGAGGGGAATCTGCGGCACCTGTGACAGGCGGGCCGGGATCCTGCGGTTTGTCGTTCTGCGCGGTCGTCAGCGCGTGATTCTCGGGGCCGGATAGAGCGCGGGTGCCAAGGCTCAGGCGTCGTCGCAGAGCCCCGCGGACTTTCTCCGCTCAGTACTCTGCGCGCCGGCTCATGTCATCGGGCAGCCGGAAGCACGGCGAGAAGGAGAAGATCTCGATGCGGGAGCGGTCGACGCTGGCGACGATGGAGTATGACGAGCCCGCCGGGCCCACCACTCGCGCGCGGGGGGCGCCATCCTGCGTCATCTCAATTTGAGCTGCGAAGGGCGGTCTATTCGCGAATGTCTGCGCAACCTCGTCTACCACCTGCTGGTCGTCGACTGGACCAGAGAGGGCCACGTACTTGTGCCCCGTCCATTGGTAGACGCCATCGATGTCGCAACTCAGAAGAATGCCCTTGTCTAGCTGCTCCGTCGACAAAACGCTGCTTGCAGGTACATACTCGGCCAACTCGTTCTCCATCGATTGCGCGATTGCCTTAGCGCCCCACACGGCCAAGGTCTCGTCCACAGTGTTGCCTTTCGTTGCCGTCGAGCAGCCGCTGAGCGCTCCGAGAAGAGCCAAAGTCAAGATCAGGGGGCTGAGTCCGCGTCTCATCGGATTACCTTACGAAGCATGTTCACTAGAGCTCGCTGACTCTCCACTCGGTCGCTCGCGATGAGATTGTGATTTTTCACGGGCGAGAGGGAGACCTCGAGCGTGGGCTGATTGGTATCCGACAGTGAGGGGCCTTGCCATCGCGCTTGAGCGGCGCTATTGTTCAACCAAATGGTTGAGCAACAGAGCGACGCCGACATCGACCGGGTGTTCCACGCCCTCGCCGATGCCACGCGGCGCGACATCGTGCGGCGCACGCTGGTTGCCGAGCAGTCGGTGACCCAGCTCGCGGCTGCCTACGCGATGTCGTTCGCGGCGGTGTCGAAGCACATCGCCGTGCTCGCCGAGGCGCGGCTGATCACCAAGCGCGCGGAGGGGAGGGTCAGGCTCGTGCGTGCCGACCCCGCCGCCCTCGACCGGGTACAGCGGCTGCTCCGCTCGTACGAAGAGCTTTGGCGCGGGCGCATCGATCGACTCGACGCGCTGCTGTCCGAGGAGGCGGATGCCGCGGCATCCGTTCCGAATCGCGAGACGCCCGCGCGCACGGCATCCACCCCTGAGAACTGACCGACGAAGGAGTCCGTCATGCCCGTCACATCCGTCGAGACCGACCTCGATGCGCTCACTCTGACCCTGGTCGCCGACTTCGCCGTCGGGCCCGAGCGCCTGTGGGCCGTGTTCACCGATCCGCGGCAGCTCGAACGCTTCTGGGGGCCGCCCGGCTGGCCGTCGACCTTCGACGCGTTCGACTTCCGCGTCGGCGGTCACGCGAAGTACCACATGACCTCGCCGCGGGGGGAGCGCGCGGGCGGGGCGTGGGAGTTCACCGCCATCGACGAACCGCGCGCGTTCGAGGTGGTCGATTCGTTCGCCGACGAGACCGGCGAGCCGATCGAGGGGATGCCGTCCATGCGCATGGCCTTCACCTTCGAGGCCACGTCTGAGGGCTCGCGGATGACCAACGTCAGCCGCTTCGCCTCGGTCGACGCCCTCGAGCAGGTCGTGGCGATGGGCGCCGTGGAGGGTTCGACCCTCGCGATGAATCAGCTCGACGCGGTGCTGCAGGGCCTGCGCGCCTTCGCCCAAGGCCAGGGGACGCGACTCGAGATCCTCAGCGACCAGCACGTGCGCATCACGAGGCTGATCGAAGGGCCGCGCGAGCTCGTCTGGCGCGCGCACCTCGACCCCGAGCTCATGCGGCGATGGATGCTCGGACCCGACGGCTGGCGCATGTCGGTGAGCGAGATCGACCGCCGCGAGGGCGGCCGCTACCGCATCGCGTGGGAGCCCGAGCCGGGAACCGAGGGGGAGTCGTTCGGCTTCGACGGAGAGATCCTGCTGCTCGATGAGCCGCGGCGCATGGTGCAGACCGAGCACATGACCGGCACCGACCTGCCGACCACGACCAACGACCTCTCGCTGTACGAGGAAGACGGCGCGACGCTGGTTACCCTGCTGATCGAGTATCCGGATGCCGCCACCCGCGACGCCGTGCTCGCCACGGGCATGGTCGACGGTATGGAGGAGAGCTTCGGCCGCATGGAGCGGGTCGTGCTGGGCTGACCGGCCGCACGACTCCTGCAGATCGGACGGGTTTCGGCGGCCGAGGCCGGGGGCGCGCTGGTTTTGCAGGAGTTGTGCCAGCCGGCTGGATCGGACGGGGACCGGCGGGATCGGGCTGCCGGGCCGGGAACGCCGGGAGCCACGCCCCACCCGTGCACGACTCCTGCAGATCTGGCAGGTCCCGGTGGCAAAGGCCGGGGGTACGCGGATTCTGCAGGAGTTGTGCCGGCCGGCTGGATCTGACGGGGACCGGCGAGATCGGGCTGCCGGGCCGGGAACGCCGGGAGCCAGGCCCCGCCCGTGCACAACTCCTGCAGATCGGGCGCAGCCCGGCGGCCGAGGGCGGGGGCGCGCTGGTTCTGCAGGAGTTGTGCCGGCCGGCTGGATCTGACGGGGACCGGCGGGATCGGGCTGCCGGACCGGGAACCAGGCCCAACCCATGCACAACTCCTGCAGATCGGGCGCAGCCCGGCGCCCGAGGCCGGGGGCGCGCTGGTTCTGCAGGAGTTGTGCCGGCCGGCCGGATCCGGCGGGGACCGGCGGGATCGGGCTGCCGGGCCGGGAACGCCGGGAACCAGCCCCCACCCGTGCACGACTCCTGCAGATCGGCCGAATTCCCGGCCGAAATGGCCGAACGACGCGAATCTGCAGGAGTCGTGTCGGTCGGGCGGAGTACCCCTCCCGGTCCCGCCTCGGCGCATCGGCGGGAGACGGCGTCCGATCAGCCCGTGATGTACCCGTTCGGGTTCAGCACGTACTTGCGCGGGGCGCCCTTGTCGAAGTCGGCGTAGCCCTGGGGCGCGTCGTCGAGGCTGATGGGCGTGGCGTTGACGGCCTTCGCGATCTGCACCTTGTCGTGCAGGATCGCCATCATCAACTGCCGGTTGTACTTCATCACCGGGCACTGACCCGTCGTGAACGACAGCGACTTCGCCCAGCCGAGCCCGAGGCGCAACGACAGCGAACCGACCTTGGCCGCCTCGTCGACTCCGCCCGGGTCGCCGGTCACGTACAGACCCGGGATGCCAAGGGCTCCACCCGCCGCGGTGATGTCGAACAGCGAGTTGAGCACGGTCGCCGGGGCTTCGTGCGACGAGTCGGAGCCGTGACCGCGGGCCTCGAAGCCGACCGCGTCGACGGCGGCATCCACTTCGGGGGTCCCGAGGATCTGCTCGATCTGATCGCGCGGGTCGCCCTTCGACACGTCGACGCTCTCGAAGCCGAGCGAGCGCACCTGTTCGAGACGGTCGGCGTTGAGGTCGCCGACGAGCACGGCGGCCGCACCCAGCAGCTGCGCGCCGACGGCGGCGGCGATGCCGACCGGACCCGCGCCGGCGATGTACACCGTCGATCCCGGACGCACTCCCGCGGTGTAGGCGCCGTGGAAGCCGGTGGGGAAGATGTCGGACAGCATCGTGAGATCGAGGATCTTCTCGAGCGCCTGCTCGCGGTCGGGGAAGACCAGCAGGTTCCAGTCCGCATAGGGGACGAGCACGTACTCGGCCTGGCCGCCGACCCAGCCGCCCATGTCGACGTAGCCGTAGGCGCTGCCGGGGCGATCGGGGTTCACGTTGAGGCAGATTCCGGTCTTGCCCTCCTTGCAGTTGCGACACCGCCCGCAGGCGATGTTGAACGGCACCGAGACGATGTCGCCGACCTTGACGAACTCGACGTCGGGACCGACCTCGATCACCTCGCCGGTGATCTCGTGCCCGAGCACCAGACCGGCCGGAGCGGTGGTGCGCCCGCGCACCATGTGCTGGTCGGAGCCGCAGATGTTGGTGGAGACGGTGCGCAGGATCGCACCGTGGGGGACCTTTCGGCCGACGTTCGCCGGATTGACGCCGGGACCGTCCTTGAGCTCGAACTCCGGATACGGGGTGTCGATGACCTCCACGACACCGGGTTCTTTGTACGCCACTGCCTTGTTGCCGGACATCTTCGTCCTCTCCGGCCGGGCGTCCGCCCAGCCTTGTCGTGTCCTGCGGGGCGGGGCCCGCAGACCCGTCCGATCGCGGCGGGCGATCTCGGATCACGGCGTCACGAGCGGATGCCCTCAGCCAAACTCGTGACCCGGCATGCCGTCAATCGCTGTCACCCGTACCGGGGGTAGTTGAGAACTCTTCTCGTCAGGCCGCGGGCGCCGCGCGGCGCACCAGATCGCGCAGGCTCTGCTCGACGTCGGGCGTCACCTCGAGCACGACGAACGACACCGGCCACATCGGCCCGTCGTCGAGCTGCGCGGTCTCGTCGAAGCTGACCGTGCCGTACCGCGTCTTGAACTTCGACGCCGGCTGATAGAACACCACGACCTTGCCGTCCTTGGCGTAGGCCGGGAAGCCGTAGTACGTCTTCGGGTTCAGGTGCGGTGCCTCTTCGAGAACGATCACGTGCACGCGCTCGGCGATCGCGCGGTCGGCGCCCTCGAGCTTCTCGATCGCCTCGAGACAGGCCTCGTTCTCCTTCTGCAGCTTCGCCGAGCCCTTCAAGCCCTTCATGGCCTGAAGTTCTTCGGCCCGCTGCTTCATCGCCGCGCGTTCTTCCGCGCTGAATCCGTTGGCCATGGCATCCGCCCTCTCCCGTGATGGACGCAGGATATCGCCGCGGCACGCCCGCCCGTCGTGTGTCCAAAACATCCGGACGATTGTTTGAAAGGTCCGAGGGTTTTGGACACTCAACGGGCGTGGGCGTGGAACCCAGCGCGGGCGTGGGAGCGGGGACGCCCGGATGCCACGACCTCAGGCCTGCCGCAACCCCTCTTCGAGCGCGACCCACGCGAGCATCGCGCACTTCACGCGCGCGGTGTACTTCGACACCCCCGACAGGGCGGCGGCGTCGGCGAAGGTCTCCTCGTCGAGGGGGATCTTGCCGCGCGAGCGCAGCGCCTCACGGAACGACGCGATCAGGGTCTCGGCGTCGGCGCGCGGCATCCCCTCGTCGCCCCCGTCTTCCTGCAGCAGGGCCACCAGCATCGACGCCGAGGCCTGCGAGATCGAGCATCCCGCGCCCTCCCAGGTGACTGAGCTGATCCGATCTCCGTCGACGGAGACCCGCAGCGTGATCTCGTCGCCGCACACCGGATTGCGCTGGTGCACCGTGGCGCTGTGCGCGCCGGGCTCGACGAGCCCGAAGCCGCGACGGTTCTTCGCGTGGTCGAGGATGAGCTCCTGGTACAGGGATTCGAGGCCGCTCATGCGGTCACCCCCGTCGTGGTGGCGCTCGAGCTCGCGCGCGACGCGCCCGATCCCGCGCCCGTGGAGCCGACCCCGAAGAACCCGCGCACGCCGGACACCGCGTCGAGGAAGGTGTCGACCTCGGCCTCGGTCGTGTGGATCGCCGCGCTCGCGCGCACCGACGCGGTCATCCCGAAGCGCCGGTGCAGCGGCTGGGCGCAGTGGTGCCCCACGCGCACGGCGACGCCGCGGCTGTCGAGGAACTGGCCCACGTCGTGCGCGTGGACCCCCTCGACCTCGAAGGCCTGCAGGGCGACGCGGTCGGCGGCATCCGTGTCTCCGAGCAGGCGGATGCCGTCGATCGACCGGAGTCCCTCGCGCATGCGCTTCTCGAGCATCGCCTCGTGCGCGTGCGCGGCCTCGAGGTCGTGCTGTCCGAGCCAGCGAACCGCTGCCGCGAGGGCCACGGCCTGCGACACCGGCTGCGTCCCCGGCTCGAAACGCTGCGGAGGGGGGAGGTACTCGGCCTTGTCGAGCGTGACGGTCGTGATCATCGACCCGCCCGTGGTGAACGGCGGCAGGGACTCGAGCACCTCGTCGCGCCCCCACAGCGCCCCGATGCCGTACGGTCCGTAGATCTTGTGACCCGAGAACACGGCGAGGTCGACTCCGGATGCCGGCAGGTCGAGCACCAGGTGCGGAGCCGACTGACACGCGTCGAGCACCGTCAGCGCGCCGACGCCGCGAGCCAGGGTGACGAGCTTCGCGATCGGGTTCACGATGCCGAGCACGTTCGAGACGTGCGGGAACGCGACGATCTTCGTGCGTTCGCCGATGAGGTCGGCGGCGGCGTGCAGGTCGAGCGTGCCGTCGTCGAGCACGGGGATGTGGCGCAGTCGCGCTCCCGTGCGAGCGGCGAGCTCCTGCCACGGGATGAGGTTGGCGTGGTGCTCGGCCTCGGTGACCACGATATCGTCGCCTTCGCGCAGGCGTCCGGCGTAGCCGAGGGATCCGGCGACGAGGTTGAGGCCCGCGGTGGCGCCGCTCGTCCAGACCAGTTGCTCGGGCTCGGCCCCCACGAACTCCGCCACCGTGACGCGGGCGTCTTCGAACAGCTCGGTGGCCTCGGCGGCGAGGGTGTGGGCACCGCGGTGCACGGCGGCGTTCGCGCGCTCGAGGAAGTCGCGCTCGGCGTCGAGAACGGCGCGCGGCTTCTGGCTCGTCGCGCCGGAGTCGAGGTAGACGAGGGGGTGGCCGTCGACCTCGGCCTCGAGGATCGGGAAGTCGGCGCGCACGGCGTCGACGTCGAAGGGGAGGGTCACGGTTCTAGGCTACGCGGCGGCGGGTGGGTGGGTGCCGTGCGTGACCCGCCCCGCGCGAACCCCGTGGCCCCTCCGCCCCGCGAGCGAAGAGTGAGGAACGCCGGCCCCGGCCGTTCGCGAACCGTAAGCACGACGGGGAAGGTCATCGCCGCGGCGTAGACCGGATGCCATGACTCTCACGGCCCTGCTCCCCACCCTGCGCGCCAGCATCCCGGCGCCCTTCGACGCCGCGGTGTGGCCCGCCGGCTCCGCCCCGACGCTCGACGACGTCACCGTGCTCGCGATGTCGGTCGGCCGCTACGCCGAGATCTGCGGCACGCCCTGCGTCTGCACGGGGCCGGCGGTGATCCCGGCGTCGGGCGGGGTGGCATCCGCGGTCCTGTCGACGACCGTGGTGGTCGCGACGGTGGTGGACGCCACGCCCGACACGGTGCGCTTGGACGCGTGCGCCGCAGGACTCGACGCGGTCTGGCGCGAGGCGCGGCTGCTCGGTCGCGTCTCGCACGCGTACGACGAGCCCTTCGCGGTGCTCGACGCGCACGGGGAGGAGCCGTGCGGAACCGTCGTGCTCCCGGGGGATGTGCGGGTCGGTGATCGGATCGCCTTCCCCTGCCCCGGATGCCACACCGTCGGCGAGGTGCGCTGATGCTGCTGCAGTCGATCGTCTACGCCTGCCGCTGCGCGCGCGTGCAGGCCGAGTTCGAGGCGTGCGCGGCCGATGACGAGGCGAGAGACGACGCGCTCTCCGACCTCGACCCGCGTTGAGAGCGGTGGTCGACCCGTGCGATGAATGGCGGCGGGACGACACCCTGTGGCGCCGTACTCGAGTGGCGCCGAAGGGTGACGCACGAGAACATGCGGGCACGCCCCACTCGGCGGCAAACAGCACGTGCGTGAGGGGGGTTCGGAACGGCGACGGTCGTCGTCCCTGCAGTGAGGGGGTCGCTGCGTAAGCGATGTGAACGGAGTCTCTGAGATGGAAGCGATCAGCACGGGGCTGGGGGCTTCCTCGCCGATCGAGTCAAGTTCTCGCGCGGAGGGTGAAATCGCCGATGCCTTGGGTGAAAAAGAATCCGCATCTGACCTGCAAGGGGTGGCGTTGCCGAAGTCTCAGGGTAGCTGACTTTAGGGAGAGGGCGTCGCGTGGTGGCGGGTCAAGATACGAAGGTACTGACTGTTCAGGGGGGTGCGCCCGTCTCACGTCGAACGATGATCGGCGCGACGGCCTTGGTGGTGCCCGCGGTGGCGCTGGCGGTGTCGACACCGGCGTTCGCGGCATCGGGCGCGCGGTCGATGCGCATGGAAGTTGTCCCGGACCCTCATCGTTCGAGCGGCAGCTCACAGGCGGCTACGGTCGCGCAATATAGGTCCACATCAGCGGCGCAGGTCTCGCAGGCGACGGTGGCAGATTCTGTCAGCTCGGCGCAGCCCGGATATGACTGGAAGGTCAGGGTCAAAGTGATTGACGCGGACAACTTTTCCGGCTTGCTCGGGCAGGTCGTGCAGTTAACGGGGCCCAGCGAAGTGTCCTTCGCGCAGTCCGGCGGAGTGACCGATGCGTTCGGAATGTTCGAGACCGTTGCTACCGTGACGGCGGGTCCTGCGACCTCGCCACTCGTCGTCGCTACATCGCCTTCTGCCAGCGGCACCGTCACGATCTCGAAGGCCCTCGTGCCCGACCCGGCGTCTGTGGACGTCGTGTTGTCGACGAACAACGCCGAGGCGGGACAGACAGAGGTGGTCGTCACCGCGCGGGTCCTTAGCGTGTTTGGCGCTCCTGTCGGCGCTGGTGTCGCGGTGGCTCTTTCCTCGTCGGGCCCTCTGTCCACATCCATTGCGGGAGTGACGAACGACTCCGGAGAGTTCGTAACGACATTCACTGCTCCATATGACGAGGGCGTGAGCACGATCACAGCGAAGTGCGGGGAGTTCACCGCATCTGCATCGTTCGCAACATACTTCGGCCCGCTCACCCTGCAGCTATCATCGACGTCGATCCTGCCGGGGCAGAGCGTCGACGTCACTGTTCGGACGCCATCAGACGGAAGTTATCGGAATGACCAGCTGATCAGCATAACGGGCACGAACGGGATGACCTTCGCGACTACTGATGGGCGGGAACGGGCTGACGGATTCATGGTCTACGGCAGGTGGGCTACCACAGCATTCCCCGGTGCAGTTCATGGTTCGCAGACCATCACCGTAACGATGACGGTAGGCGCTACCAAGATCGTTCGGTCGCGGACAATCGAGATGATTGCGAACGGGACTTCTCTGGCTGTGTATCCCTCCCAGTTTAATGTCGGAGGTGTGGGGGCCGCGACCTTAAACACCATGGTCACGGCTACGGTGACGGAGAACGGGGCTCCCGTCGTCAATCGCAGAATTTATTTCGAGAGCCGTCAATCACAAGGCTTGAAGTCTTCCTGGCCGGAGGGCACAAGAAGGAGCATCTGGCGGGCGACCTCCGCTGTCACGGACGACAAGGGCGTCGCATCGGTTCCGGACACTCTGACCGCTGAGGCGGTTAGCTCTGCAAGGACACAGACCATCACCTATTACGCGTCGTCATCTGCCAACTTCAAGGTCGCGACAGACCCTTCCCCCCTGACGGTCAGATGCGTCCGGTCGTCCTAGATTGGCGAAACGAAGTGCGGGCCAGCGGCGATGGAAGCTCGTAGCGCCCATCATCTGTCATCTGCGGTTTCGAAGAGTCGCTCGCGATCTGACATACAGCCCCAGAACGTGCACCCGGGACTGACCGTGTACGGGGTGGGCGACGCTCACACCACGAGCCGGTACCCCATCCCCTGCTCGGTGAGCAGGTGCACCGGGTTCGACGGATCGGCCTCGAGCTTCTTGCGCAGCTGCGACATGTACAACCGCAAGTAGCCCGAATCGGCGACCTGCTCGCTCGCCCAGATCTCTTTGAGAAGGGTCTGGCGCGTCACGAGCGAGCCCGGGTTTCGGGCGAGGAACTCCAGCATCCGCCACTCCGTGGGCGTGAGGTGCACGCGCGCGCCGTCGCGCAGCACGGCCTTGGCCGCCAGGTCGACCTCGACCTCGCCGAAGCGCACGACGGCGTCGCCCGCCGAGGGCACCGATCGCCGAGCGTGCACGCGGAGGCGCGCGAGCAGCTCGTCGATCTGGAAGGGCTTCGTCACGAAGTCGTCGGCGCCGGCGTCGAGCGCCTCGACCTTGTCGGCCGAACCCGTGCGGCCCGAGACGACGATGATCGGCGCGGTCGTCCACCCGCGCAAAGCCTCGATCACCTGCACGCCGTCGAGGTGCGGCATCCCGAGATCGAGCAGCACGATGTCGGGATGCGCCTGCGCGGCGAGGGTGATCGCCGCGGCGCCGTCGGCCGCGGCCACCACGTCGTATCCGTGTGCGGCGAGCGTGATGCGCAGAGCGCGCACCAGCTGCGGGTCGTCGTCGGCGATGAGTACCTTCACGGCGTCCTCCTGGAGGTTCCGGATGCCACGGTTTCCGCGCCCGCGACGGGGAGCGCCACGACCATGGTGAGTCCGCCGCCGGGAGTGTCTTCGGGGGTGAGAGTGCCGCCCATGCCCTCGGCGAAGCCGCGCGAGAGCGCGAGACCGAGGCCGAGGCCGGCGGTGTTGTCGGTGTCGCCGAGGCGCTGGAACGGCGAGAACATGTCTTCGCGGCGCTCGGCGGCGATGCCCGGCCCGTGGTCGATCACCCGGATCTCGGCGGTGCCGGCGAGGCGGCTCGTGGCGATGCGCACGCGCTCGCCGTCGGGCGCATAGCGCTGGGCGTTGGTCAGCACGTTGACGAGCACGCGCTGCAGCAGCACCGGGTCGGCGCTGAGCATCGGCAGGTCGGGGTCGAGGGCGAGCTCGACGTCGTCGGGGCCCAGGTCGAGTTCGTCGAGGGCCATGAGCACGACCCCCGCGGCATCCGTCGGCGTGAGCGACACGGCGAGCACTCCCGCCTGCACGCGGCTCACATCCAGCAGGTCGGTCACGAGCACCGAGAGCGTCGCGAGGCTCTCGTCGGCGGTTTCGAGCAGCTCGCGGCGGTCGTCGTCCGACAGCTGGTCGCCCGCGGCGCGCAGGCCGCCGAGCGAGGCCACGGCGGCGGCGAGGGGGCGCCGCAGGTCGTGGCTCACCGCCGACAGCAGGGCACTGCGCACCTGGTCGGTCTCGGCGAGGGCCCCGGCCTCGGCGGCCGTCTCGGCCAGGTCGGTGCGTTCGAGGGCGGCCGCGAGCTGCGCGACGACGACGTCGAGCAGGCGGCGCTCCGAGGCGTCGAGGTCGCCGCCGTGCAGCTCGAGGGTCGCGCGACCGTCGCCGACGGGGACGGACACCGCGCGATCGTCGCGCACCGGCTCTCCGTCGGTTGCGAGCACCGAGCCGTCGGCGGCGATGAGGCGCACTCCGGCCAGGCCGAAGGCCTCGCGGGCCCGGCTGATCAACGCCGGCACCGCGCTCTCTCCCCGCAGAACGCTGCCGGCGATCGTGGCGAGCATCTCGGACTCCGCCGCGGCCCGGCGGGCGGCCCTCGCGCGGCGGGCCGCCTGATCGACCACGACGCTGACCAGCACGGCGATGACGACGTACAGGGTGAGCGAGAGCGCGTGCGCGGGGTCGCTGATGGTGATCGTGTAGATCGGGGCGATGAAGAGGAAGTCGAGCGTCACTCCCGAGAGGACGGCGGCGAAGACCGCCGGCCAGATGCCTCCGACGAGAGCCACGACGACGACGAGCAGCTGATAGGCCAGCACATCGGCCGTGATCGATTCGTCGGATCCGGTGGCGATCATGAGCAGCGACAGAAGGGGCCCGCCGACGAGAGCGGTGACGAAGCCGAGGATGCGGCGCTTCGCGCTCAGCGCCGGCCCCGTGAGTCGGGGGAGGGCGAACCGCCCGCCCGCGCGCGCGTGGTTGACGATGTGCACGTCGATGTCGCCCGAGGCGCGGATGACGGTCGACCCGATCCCCGGACCGGTGAGGGCCGCTCCGAGCCGCCCGCGGCGGCTCACGCCGATGACGAGCTGCGAGGCGTTCACCGAGCGGGCGAAGTCGACCAGGGCCACGGCGACGTCATCGCCGACGACCTGGTGGTACGTGCCGCCGAGGGACTCGACGAGGGCGCGCTGCTCGGCAAGGGCGCCGGGGGCACTCGCGCGCAGGCCGTCCTGCGTCGACACGTGCACCGCGAGAAGCTCCCCGCCGGCCGACCGGGCCGCGATCCGCGCGCCGCGGCGGAGAAGGGTCTCGCCCTCGGGGCCCCCGGTGAGGGCGACGACCACGCGTTCGCGCGCCTGCCACGAGCCTTCGATGCCGTGCTCGGTGCGGTAACGCTGTAGGGCGGAATCGACCTCGTCGGCCAGCCACAGCAGCGCGAGCTCGCGCAGGGCGGTGAGGTTGCCGAGGCGGAAGTAGTTCGACAGGGCCGCGTCGATCCGCTCCGCCGGGTAGACGGACCCCGCGGCCAGACGGTCGCGCAGGGACTGCGGCGCCAGGTCGACCACCTCGATCTGGTCGGCCGCTCGGACCACGGCATCCGGAACCGTCTCTCGCTGCACGACGCCCGTGATCTTCTCGACCACGTCGTTGAGCGATTCGATGTGCTGCACGTTCACCGTCGTGATCACGTCGATGCCGGCGTCGAGCAGCTCTTCGACATCGGTCCAGCGCTTTTCGTGGCGCGAGCCCGGGACGTTCGTGTGCGCCAGTTCGTCGACGAGGGCGATCCGCGGATGCCGCTCGAGAACGGCGTCGAGGTCCATCTCATCGAGCGCGACTCCGCGGTGGGCGACGGCTCGACGCGGGATCACGTCGAGGCCCTCGGCCTGGGCGGCCGTGGCGGCGCGGCCGTGCGTCTCGACGATGGCGATGACGACGTCGTTGCCCTCGGAGCGCAGTCGACGCCCCTCCTCGAGCATCTCGTACGTCTTGCCGACGCCGGGCGCCATGCCCAGCAGTACGCGCAGGCGTCCCCGCCTCATGACGCGCTCCGCGCACTCGCGCCGGTCCGGAGTCCGTGAACCGTCCGCGACCCGACGCCCCCGGGCATCGCTCGCGGCGCGTCCTGGACACCCGACGGGGTCCCCGGCGCACTGCGCCGCCGACGCACGCGGGGTGCGACGGCGGCGACGGGCGACAGGTTCATGACAGCGATTCTCGTCTCTCAGCGCGCGTCGAGCGCGCGATTGAGTTCAACGACATTCACGCGCGGGTCTCCGAGGTATCCCAGATCGCGGGAGAGCGTGTGCTCCGACACCAGGGCCGAGACCTCGGATGAGGGGATGCCGCGGGCCTCCGCGACCCGCTCGACCTGGCGCTCGGCGTTGTCGACGGAGATGTCGGGGTCGAGGCCCGAACCCGAGGCGGTGACGGCGTCGGCGGGGACCGAGCCCGGGCCGTTCAGCGACTCGTACGTCGCCCGGCCGTCCTGGATCGACGAGATCAGGTCGCTGTTCTCCGGGCCCAGGTTCGAGCCGGTCGAGGCCGAGGAGTCGTACCCCGCGGCCGAGGGACGCGACTGGAAGTACTGCGGAAGCGCGTTGCCGTCGGCATCCTGGAACGACTGTCCGATCAGCTGCGAGCCGGAGACCTGGCCGTCGGCGGTTTCGATGAGCGAACCGTTCGCCTGGAACGGCAGGGCGACCTGGCCGACCGCGGTGATCAGCAGCATGTAGCCCACGCCGAGGAGCAGGGTGAAGACGGCCATCGCGCGGACGGCGACGCCGGTGGTACGCAGGGTGGTGCGCATGACGGGGCCTTTCAGAAGCCGGGGAGCAGGCTCACGACGAGGTCGATGAGCTTGATGCCGATGAAGGGGACGATGACGCCGCCGAGCCCGTAGACGAGCAGGTTGCGGCTGAGGATGCTCGACGCGCTCGCTGCGCGGTACTTCACACCGCGCAGGGCGAGGGGGATGAGCACGATGATCACGATCGCGTTGAAGATGATCGCGCTCGTGACGGCGGATGCCGGGGAGTGCAGGCCCATGATGTTCAGCGCCGCGAGTCCCGGGAACACGCCCATGAACATCGCCGGGATGATCGCGAAGTACTTCGCGATGTCGTTGGCGAGCGAGAACGTGGTCAGGGCGCCGCGCGTGATGAGCAGCTGCTTGCCGATGCGGACGATGTCGATGAGCTTGGTCGGGTCGGAGTCGAGGTCGACCATGTTGCCGGCCTCCTTCGCGGCCGAGGTGCCCGTGTTCATCGCCACGCCCACGTCGGCCTGCGCCAGGGCGGGGGCGTCGTTGGTGCCGTCGCCGGTCATGGCGACGAGGTTCCCGCCCTCCTGCTCGCGCTGGATGAGAGCGAGCTTGTCTTCGGGCGTGGCCTCGGCGAGGAAGTCGTCGACGCCCGCCTCGGCGGCGATCGCCTTCGCGGTGAGGGGGTTGTCGCCCGTGATCATCACGGTGCGGATGCCCATCGCGCGCAGCTCGCCGAAGCGCTCGCGCAGGCCGTCCTTGACGACGTCCTTGAGGTGGATGACGCCGAGGAGGTGGCCCGCACCGTTCGACATCGTCGCGACCACCAGGGGCGTGCCGCCGGACTGGGCGATGGCATCCGTCTCGCTCATCAGCTGCGCGCGCAGCGCGGGGGCGACGGGGCTGCCCGACGCCTCGAGCCACGCGAGCACGGCCGAGCTCGCGCCCTTTCGCACCTGCGTGCCGTCGACGAGGTCGAGACCGCTCATGCGGGTCTGGGCGGTGAAGGGCACGGGCTCCGCACCCCGGGGCATGTCGGCGACGATGCCCTGCGCCGCGGCCAACTCGACCACCGAGACGCCCTCGGGCGTGGGGTCGGCCTGCGATGACAGCGAGGCGTACTCGGCGAGCTCGGGGCCGCCGACGCCCGTCATCGGCACGAAGGCCGACGCGCGACGGTTGCCGTAGGTGATGGTGCCGGTCTTGTCCAGCAGCAGGGTGGTGACGTCCCCCGCGGCCTCGACCGCGCGGCCCGACATCGCGAGGACGTTGCGCTGGACGAGGCGGTCCATGCCGGCGATGCCGATCGCGCTCAGCAGCGCCCCGATGGTCGTCGGGATGAGGCAGACAAGCAGCGCCACGAGCACGGGGATCGACACCGGCGTCGCGGCATACGAGGCGATGGGGTTCAGCACGAGCACGACCACGACGAACACGATCGACAGGCTCGCGAGCAGGATGTTCAGCGCGATCTCGTTAGGCGTGCGCTGGCGCGACGCGCCCTCGACCAGGGCGATCATGCGGTCGACGAACGTCTCGCCCGGCTTCGAGGTGATCTTCACCACGATGCGGTCGCTCAGCACGCGCGTGCCGCCGGTGACGGCGCTGCGGTCACCACCCGATTCGCGCACGACCGGAGCGGACTCGCCCGTGATCGCCGACTCGTCGACCGTCGCGATACCCGACACGATGTCGCCGTCGCCGGGGATGAGCTCTCCGGTTTCCACCAGCACGATGTCTCCGACGCGCAGGTCGCCCGAGGGGACCTCTTCGGTCGCGGCACCGGATGCCGAGGGGTCGGCCTTCGCGTCGTAGGAGACGACGCGACGGGCCGAGGTCGTCGTACGCGTCTTGCGCAGGGTCGCGGCCTGCGCCTTGCCGCGACCCTCGGCGACGGACTCGGCGATGTTCGCGAAGAACACGGTGAGCCACAGCCAGATCGCGATGCCCCAGGTGAAACCGAAGGGGAGACCGTCGTCGGAGCCGCCGAGGAACGGCTCGGCGATCGCGATGAGCGTCGTCAGCGCGGCGCCCACCCAGACGAGGAACATGACGGGGTTGCGCCACTGCGCGGCGGGGTTGAGCTTCTTGGCCGCGCCCGGGAGGGCGGCCACGACCTGCGCGGCGCTGAACGCGCGACGCGGGGCGGTCGACGCCGGTTCGGCTTCGGGGGCCGGGGCATGGGTGAGGGTGGACATCAGCGGGTAAGTCCTTCAGCGAGGGGTCCGAGGGTGAGGACCGGGAAATAGGTGAGAGCCGTCACGATCACGGCCACGCCGCCCAGCAGGCCGGCGAACTGCGGACGGTGCGTCGGCAGGGTGCCGGCGGTGGAGGGCACGGCATCCTGGGCCGCGAGAGATCCGGCGAGGGCCAGCACGAACACGATCGGCAGGAAGCGTCCAAGCAGCATCGCCACAGCGAGCGCGGTGTTGAACCACGGGGTGTTGGCGGTCAGCCCGGCGAACGCGGAGCCGTTGTTGTTCGCGGCCGAGGTGAAGGCGTAGAGCACCTCGCTCAGGCCGTGGACGCCCGGATTGAGGATCGAGGTGGTCTCGACGTCGTCCCGGATGCCGGGGACACCGAAGCTCAGCGCGGTCCCGGCGAGCACGAGGGTCGGCGTGACGAGGATGTACAGGCTCGCGAGCTTGATCTCCTTCGGCCCGATCTTCTTGCCGAGGTACTCGGGCGTGCGGCCGATGAGCAGTCCACCGACGAAGACCGCGATCACGGCGAGGATGAGCATGCCGTACAGGCCTGAGCCGACACCGCCGGGGGCGATCTCGCCGAGCATCATGTTGATCATCGGCATCATGCCGCCGAGAGCGGTGTAGCTGTCGTGCATCGAGTTGACGGCCCCGGTCGAGGTGAGCGTGCTCGTGGTGCCGAACAGGGTCGATCCGAAGATGCCGAAGCGCACCTCCTTGCCCTCCATGGCCCCGCCCGCGATCATCGGGGCGGTGCCCGCTCCGGCCGTCTCGGCCCAGGTGAGCAGGGCGGTGGATGCCACGAAGATGGCACCCATCACGCCGAGGATCGTGTAGCCCTGGCGGTTGTCACCGACGATCCGACCGAAGGCGCGGGGGAGCGAGAACGGGATCACCAGCATGAGGAAGATCTCGAAGAGGTTCGTCCAGGGCGCGGGGTTCTCGAACGGGTGCGCGGAGTTCGTGTTGAAGATGCCGCCGCCGTTCGTGCCGAGCAGCTTGATGGCCTCCTGCGAGGCGACGGGGCCGCCGGGGATGGACTGTGCCGCGCCGGCCACCGTGGTGGCATCCGTGAAGCCGGAGAGGTTCTGGATGACGCCACCGGCGAGCAGCACGATCGCCGCGATGATCGAGAACGGCAGGAGCAGGCGGTAGGTGCCGCGCACGAGATCGACCCAGAAGTTGCCGATCACGCCGCTGCGGCGGTACGCGAACCCGCGCACGAGGGCGACGGCGACGGCGATGCCGACGGCGGCGCTGACGAAGTTCTGCACCGTGAGGGCGGCGAACTGCACGGTGTAGCCGAGGGTGGTCTCTCCGCTGTAGGACTGCCAGTTGGTGTTCGTCACGAAGGACACGGCGGTGTTGAACGACAGAGCCTCGCTCGGGGCGTCGAAGCCGAGCGACAGCGGCAGCACCGCCTGCAGGCGCATGATCGCGTAGACGAACACGACACCGACGAACGAGAACAGCAGCACCGAGCGCAGGTAGGCCTGCCAGGTCTGGGCGCTGCGGGAGTCGACGCCGATCAGGCGGTAGGTGCCGCGCTCGACGGCGAGATCGCGCTCGCCGGTGTAGATGCGGGCGATGTAGTCGCCGAGGGGGCGGTACGCCAGGCCCAGGGCGACGATGAGGGTGAGGCTGGTCAGGACGATCGACCAGATCATGCCGGAATCCATGTCAGAACTTCTCCGGGCGGACGAGCGCGACCACGAGGTACACGACGGCGGCGACCGCGAGCACGGCGGCCAGGATCGAGAAGAAGATCACGAGCGCTCACCGCCTCGACCGGTGGTGCGGGCGGAGGAGGGGCGGGCCTCGGGGCCCAGCTTCTCGACCCCCTTGGCGACGAGCGCGACCAGCGCGAACAACGCGACGGTCACGGCGAGGAAGACGACATCGAGCACGACGACTCCAGATTCGGGTCTGTACCGCGGGTGGGCCGCGGGCGCCGCGGGGCGGCACGTCTGTCGATACAACTCCTCGAGCCCGCGGCATCCCGGCGTCCTAACGCTTTCCCTACGGGTCGCTGACGGACACATACGGAGTGCTTACGGGCGGCTCGAGGCTTGTGCCGGCGCATGACTCCTGCGGGTTGGGGTGTGCTTACGGGGCGGTTCGAGGCCCGCGTCGGTGCATGACTCCTGCGGGTTGCGGAGTCGCCGGCTCCGGCCCGCTCGGAGGGTCGGAGCCGCGGGCGCCGCGCGCCGGCGCGGGTCGCGGAGGTCCCCTCCCGGGGGCCTCACAACTCCTGCTCATCCGCCGGGCAGCGGGCTATGAGGCGGTCCGTGGGCCGGTTCTGCAGGAGTTGTGCGCCGAGCGCGCATGGTGGAGGGGTGGCTGACACGGACGTGCGCGTGAACGCGGGGCTCACCATCCCCGCGGCGGAGCTGTCGTGGCGGTTCTCGCGCTCGTCGGGCCCGGGCGGTCAGGGTGTGAACACCGCCGACTCCCGAGCGGAGGTGATGTGGGACGCCGCGGCATCCGCCGTTCTGTCCCGCGTGCAGCGCGAGCGTGTGCTCGAGCGACTCGGCGATCGGCTGGTCGACGGGGTGCTGACGATCGCGGCCTCGGAGCACCGGGCGCAGCTGCGCAATCGCGACGCCGCGCGCGCCCGGCTCGCGGCCCTCGTCGCCGAGGCGGTTCGCCCGCCCGCCCCGCCGCGGCGCGCGACGAAACCCACGCGCGGGTCGACGGAACGACGCCTGCAGGCCAAGCAGCGCCGCACCGATGTGAAGAAGATGCGCCGGCGCCCGATCGACTGAGCCGCGGGGCCGTTCTTTCGCGTCGAGTGTGCGAAACGCCCGGACGTTTCTCGAGATCGTCCGGGTGTTCTGGACACTCGGATCGCCGACCGCGGCGCGGGAATCAGCCCGCCGATCCCCCCTCGGCGCGCCGGCGGCGCACCTGCTCCTCGAGGTCGGCGAGGTGCATCTCGCGCTCGAGGTCGGCGATCTGCTGCTCGGTGGTGCGGCTGTCGCGCGGGGTGGGCGGGGGAGTGGGCTGCGCATCCTTCTGCCAGCGCCGCGGGTCGCCGAACGACATCGGCGTCGACCGTGCCTCGTACTCGCGGCCGAGGGCGAACCACAGGATCGAACCGATCAGCGGCAACAGCACGATGAAGAAGATCCACGCGAACTTCGGCAGGTGCTTCACCTGATCCTCGCGGCGCGTGATGGCGTCGATGAGGGCGACCACCATGACGGTGAGGGTCAGCAGCGCGAGGATCGGCATGGCATCCACCCTGGCGGAGACTCCCCGTGGCGTCCACCACCGCTTCGCGAGCGGGCGAAACTCCTGACCGTTCGCGCGCACGGCACCCGCGGGGCTGTTCTGGTCAGCCCTCCTCCGCGTTTCTCAGGAGTTTGGGCCGCGGCCGTCCGAAGGCCGCGCCGAGTGCCCGTCCGGCGCCGAAGCCCACCGTTGGCGCGGCCCCGACGACGAACGCCCCCGCCGAAGGGCGAGGGCGTTCGAGAGGGGCTCAGGATGCCGAGTCGGTGGGCGTCTTCCGCGCCTTGTGCGCCGGGGCCTCGGCCACGGGCTGACCACCGCGCTGCTGACCGGGGAGCGGCCGTGAGCGGCGGCCGTAGATGACCTCGGACGAATCGAGCAGCCACGGCACGAGGGTGATCGAGACGCCGTGCACGAGCATGAGCTGGTGCGCGAGGCGGCGCGAGCGGCGGTTGTGCAGGATCGACTCCCACCAGTGCCCGACGATGAACTGCGGGAGGTAGACGGTCACGACGGCCGAGCCGTTGTTCTCGCGGTACTTCTTGATGAAGGCCGACACCGGCGAGGTGTACGTGCGGTACGGCGAGTCGATGATGACCAGGGGGATGGGCATGTCGTGGTCGGCCCATTCCTTCTGCAGCTTCGTCGCGTCTTCGTCGGTGATGGCGACGTGGACCGCGAGGGTCTTCTGGTGGTTGGCCGCCAGGGCGTAGTCGATCGCCTTCATGACGGGCTTCTGGAGGCGGTTCACGAGGACGATCGCCACGTCTCCCGACGAGCCGAAGTGCACGGTGTCGTCCATGCGGATCTCGTGCTCGACGTCGCGGTAGTACCGGTTCACGCCGATCATCAGCACCGCGAGGATCGGGATCGCGATGAACACCAGCCAGGCGCCGTGGGTGAACTTCGTGATCGTGACGATCAGCAGCACCAGCACGGTCATCGCCGCGCCGACCGAGTTGATCCACAGACCCGAGATCGCCGAGCGGCGCTCGATCGCGGCCGACTTCTGCTTCGCCGCCTCGGGCGGGAGGTCCTTGAGGCCGCGCAGCACGCGTCGCCAGTGCTTGACCATGCCGATCTGGCCGAGCGAGAACGACACGAACACGCCGATGATGTAGAGCTGGATCAGCGTCGTGAGGTTGGCCTGGTAGACGATCAGCACGCCGATCGCGACGATGCCGAGGATGATCATGCCGTTCGAGTAGACCAGGCGGTCGCCGCGGGTGTTGAGCGCCTTGGGGGCGTAGCCGTCGCGGGCGAGCACGGCGCCCAGCAGCGGGAAGCCGTTGAACGCGGTGTTAGCGGCCAGCAGCAGCACGCACGCGGTGGCGGCCTGGATGACGAAGAACGGGATGCTGCCCATGCCGAAGGTGGCGGCGGCGACCTGGGCCATGAGGCTCGGCTGCGGGTTGTTGGCGCAGTCGAAGCCGATCAGGTGGCAGGGGTTCTCGGCGTAGTGCACGCCCGAGATGAGCGCGAGGATCGTGAGCCCCGCGAACAACACGATGGCGATCCCGCCCATCATCGTCAGCGTCGTCTGGGCGTTGCGGATCTTGGGCATGCGGAAGGCGGGCACGCCGTTGGACACGGCCTCGACACCCGTGAGGGCCGAGCAGCCACTCGAGAAGGCGCGCAGCACGAGCAGGATGAGCGCCGCTTGCGTGAGCGACTCGGCCTGCACGGCGTACTGGGCGCTCTCGGCGACGGGGGCGTCGCCGAGGAGCGTGCGCCCGAGACCCACGACGATCATCACGCCGACCGAACCGATGAAGAGGTAGGTCGGAATGGCGAAGACGCTCGAGGCCTCGCGCACACCGCGGAGGTTGACGATCACGATGAGGATGACGAATCCGACCGCGATCTCGACGCGGAAGGGATTCAATCCGGGCAGCGCCGAGATGATGTTGTCGACACCGGATGCCACCGACACGGCGACCGTGAGCACGTAGTCGACCAGCAGGGCCGCGGCGACGACCACGCCGGGCACCTCGCCGAGGTTCTTGCTGGCGACCTCGTAGTCGCCACCGCCCGAGGGGTAGGCCTTGATGAGCTGCCGGTAGCTCAGGACGACCACGACCAGCAGCGTCACGACCGCGACCGCGACCCAGGGGCTGAGGGTCAGCAGGGCCGTTCCGCCGATGAGCAGGATCATCAGCAGCTCCTGCGGCGCATACGCCACGGAGGACAGCGCGTCGGAAGCGAAGATCGGCAGCGCCATCTTCTTCGGGAGGAGCTGCTCGTCGAGTTTCTCCGACGTGAGGGGCTCGCCGATCAGGATGCGTTTCGCGATCGGCGTCTCTTCGCCGTCAACGCGACTTTCGTCAGTCACGGCGCGCGACATTACGCGCACTGGACGCCATGCGCAATCTGACGCGCACACCGTTCAACGCATGGTCGCCGGACCGTGACCTGGCGATCGTGCGCGAAATAATCCCTGCAATGCAGGAAACGCTCACATCTCGGCGATATTCCCAATGAACTCAGCGACCGCGTCGGCCCCACCGTGATCGCGCGCGGTCGCCGTCAGGACGGCGTGGGCTCGGACGCCGGGGGCACAGTACACGTCATCCTCTCCCCTCCGTCCCCCGCCGATCCTGCCTAGGCTCGCGGGGTGGACAACATCGTGGGATCGGGGCTCTTGGCCATCGTGGCGGGAGCGGTGGTCGCCGTCCTCGCGTTCGTGCCGTTCGTCGCGATCAGCTACCGACGCCGCGGCCGGCTCACGGTGGGGCGCACGCTGCTGTGGGCGGCGGCGGCCGTGTACTTCTGGGCGATCTGGACCTACACCCTCATCCCGGTGCCCGCTTCCGAGGTCTACCGCTGCGCGGGCGTCAACCTCCACCCCTTCGCCTTCGTCGACGAGGTCCGCTCCGCGGTCGCCGTCTCGGGCCGGTACCTCACCGACCCGGTGGTGCTGCAGGTGGCGTTGAACGTGCTGCTGTTCGCACCCCTCGGCTTCTTCCTGCGCGTGCTCGGAGGTCGCGGCATCCTGATCGCCGGTCTCGTGGGCTTTGCGACCTCGGGGATCATCGAGACCACGCAGCTGACCGGTGTGTGGGGGATCTTCCCCTGCGCGTACCGCGTCTTCGACGTCGACGACCTTCTCGCGAACACGGTCGGTGCGCTGCTCGGGTCGGTCCTCGCGTTCGTCGTCCCGGCGCGGCACCGCGGAGTGGAGAAGGCTCCGGATGCCGAGACCCCGCGCCCCGTGACCCGTCGCCGCCGGCTGTTGGGAGTGGTGTGCGACGTCGTGGGCGTCTGGCTGGTGGGCTTCGCGGTCGCCGTCGTGGTGCAGGCCGTGCTCGTGCTGCTGGGCGGCGGGGCCTCGTCGTTCTCGACCGAGAACGTGGCGTCGCTGTCGGGCACGGTCGCGGCGGCGGGACTCTGGCTCGGAGTGGTCCTGGCGACGGGTCGTTCGATCGGCGACCTCGCGACGCGCGTGCGGTTCACGAACGGCGTGCTGCCGGCCTGGGTCGCGCGCCCCCTGCGCTTCGCGACCGGGGCGGGGGCGTACGCGGTCCTCGAGGCCCTCCCGGTGCCGTGGTCGCTGCTCGCCGTCGTTGTGGTGCTGGCGACCGCTGCGCTGCTGCTCGTGTGGCCCGACGGCCGCGGACTGACCGGGTGGATCGGCCGGCGCCGACTGGTCGACGACCGGGCGGGGGTGGTCAGCCCGACGGTGGACAGGGTCGCTCGGGTCCGCTGACGAGCTCTGCCCTGGCGCGGAGAGTCAGCTCGGGGGCCACGATGAACATCTCCCACTCGGATGAGTTGCGGTCACACCGTCGACGAAGACGCCGGTCAGCCCGCGGAGAACTCCTCGGCCAGCACGCCCATGAGGACCTCGTCGTGGAACCGCCCGCCGTGGAACGCCACCGCGCGTCGCACGCCCTCGCGCACGAATCCCGCCTTCTCATACGCCCGGATGGCGCGGTCGTTGAAGGCCCACACGCGGAGCTCGACCTTGTGCACCCCGAGCTCGTCGAAGGCGAACCGCAGCATGGTGCGCGTGGCATCCGCGCCGTACCCGCGGCCGACGGCGTCGGGGCCGAGGATGATCGCGAAGGTCGCGATGCGGGCCGGGAGGGCGGCCCCCCACATCGTCGCGTGACCGATGAGCTGCCCGGTCTCGTCGTCGATGCTGAAGCCCGCCCCGCCGGGGGAGTCGTTGCGGCTCCACGCCTGGAACATCTCGCGGACGGATGCCGCCGGGCGCGGGCTCACACTGTTCTGCTGCAGCACGGCGCTGTCGCTTCGCAGCCACCACTCCACGAGCGGGTCGAGGTCGGCGTCGGTCAGCGCGCGCAGCCGCACGCGCTCGCCGCTCAGCAGGGCGGAACCGTATGCCAGGGCGGTGTCGGTGTCGTGGATCGCGTCGTCGGCCATGCCCCGACGCTACCCAACGGGTCCGACACCGTCCGTCCGAGCCGTGGCGCGTGCACAACGGCGGGACTGTGGACCGACACGCCGCCGGCGTCGGCCGAGGGGCGGCGCGTCGGACGAACGCCCCGCGCTTGTGCGCGCTCACGCCGCGCCGGTGTCTCGACGGTGGGACACCCCTCGCCGCCCTCGGCTGCCCCGCCACCTAGGCTTGACCCGGAGGATTCGATGTCGTCGAGAGCAGGGCGCGCGCAGCGGGTGGGGCGCGGCACGGCCGCAGCCGCGGTCGCGACGTTCGTGGCGACCCTGTCGCACTCGGCCGTTTCGGCCGAGCGGCCGCCCCTCCTCAACATCGTGCTGGCCCTGTGCCTCGCGACTCCCGTCTGCGTCGTGCTCGCGGGCCACGCGCTGTCGTGGACCCGTCTGTCGCTCGCGGTCGTGCTCAGCCAGGCGCTGTTCCACGCACTGCTCGTGCTCGATCTGCGGGGCGGGTTCGTTCCGGCCGCGCACCACGGTGCGGCGTCCGTCTTCAGCGCGACCGGAGCGCACAGTGCGTCCGCCCACGGCACGGAGTCGCCGTGGATGTGGACGGCGCACGCCGTCGCCGCTCTCGTGACGATCGCCGCCCTCGGCCGGGGCGAGCGGGCGGTGCAGGCGATCGCCCGGTTCTTCGTGGCGGCCCTCTCTGTGCTGCGCCCCTTCCGGGGTCTCCCCCCGCGGACAGATGCCGTTCTCTCGGCGCCCGAGCCGCTGCTGCTGACGACGGCGATGACCGTGCTGTCGTCGATGAGGCACCGGGGTCCGCCGCTCGCGGCCTGATCTCGACCCCCTCATTCTTCGCGCGAAAGAAGCGCCTCACCGGCGTACGCACTTCTCAGAAAGCAGCACCATGTCTCGAACGACCACTCTTCGTCGTGCTCTCGTCGGCCTCGCCGCCGGCGCGGCTCTGGCGATCGCCGTCCCCCTCGCGGCGTCGGCCCACGTCACCGTCAATCCCAACACCGCCACGGCCGGCAGCTACGCCACCGTGAACTTCCGCGTCCCCACCGAGTCGGAGACCGCGTCGACCGTCAAGGTCGAGGTGACGCTGCCGACCGACACCCCGCTGACCTCGGTCCTCGTCGAGCCCGTCCCGGGCTGGACCGCCACCGTCGAGAAGGGGGCGCTGCCCGCCCCCGTCGAGGTTGACGGCAACACCATCTCGGACGGCCCGCTCAAGATCGTGTGGCAGGCCGACTCCGGTGTGGGCATCGGGCAGGACCAGTTCCAGATCTTCTCGGCGGTCCTCGGGCCGATCCCCGACACGGGTCACCTCGTGCTCCCCGCCGTGCAGACGTACTCGGACGGCTCGGTCGTCGACTGGACGAACACCCCCGAGCAGGTCGCCGCAGACGACACGCTCGAGCCCGCCCCCGTGCTCTACATCAACGACACGCCTCCCGCGAGCGGTCACGGCGGCCACGGCACCGCCTCGGCCGCACCGACCATGGACGACCATTCCATGGCGGCCTCGGCCCAGACGAGCGACTCCTCGGGCCTGACGCTGGGTCTCAGCATCGCCGCTCTCGTGATCGCGATCGCCGGTGCCGTCCTCGGCGCCATCGCCGTGTCGCGCCGCCCGAAGCGCAGCTGAGCATGGGCACCCGGAGCGCTCTGCGCCGGGCCCTGGTGGGGGCGGTGGTCGTCGCTGCGGCGGCGATCGCCGCTCTCGGCGGGGCGTCGGCGGCCTCCGCGCACGACAGCCTCGTGTCGTCGACGCCCGCGGAGGGCGAAACCGTCTCGTCGCTGTCGGAGGTCACCCTCGACTTCAGTGCCAACCTCCTGGGCTACGACGGCGGCAACATCGTCATCGTGGTCGGACCCGACGGCAAACACTACGAGAGCGAGTGCGTGACCCTCGCGGGTCCGACCCTGACCCTTCCGGTCGCTCTCGGAGCGTCCGGCGGGTACACGGTGGAGTGGCGAGCGGTCTCGTCCGACGGTCATCCCGTCTCGGGCGAGATCCCGTTCACCTACACCGGAGAGAGCGTGTCGGCCGGTGCCGACGCCTCGCCGTGCGCGAGTGCTCAGGGCGCCGCCCCGGCGGAGACTCCGGTCGCCGCGCCCTCGACCTCGGGCGGGATGTCGGGTCTGACCGTCGGCCTGCTGGTCGGCGGCGGGGCGGTCGTGCTCGTCGGCGTGATCGTCGTCGTCATTCTGAGCCGCCGTCCCCGCGAGGAGCAGGAGTCGTCCGAATCCGAGTGATTCCGGATGCCATGACCCGGCGGGCCCACCCCGAGTTCCGTTCCGCGGAGCCGGGGTCGGGTGCGCCGGGTTTCGGCATCCCGAGCCGGACGGGGAGTCCTCGGAGGCGCGGGACGGCGCGGAACGACTCCCTCGACGGGACGTCGCCGAACCGCCGGAGGCCTAGAGGCTGCCGCCGGGCACCGAGAACGTGTCGCACGCGTTGACCCCGCCCTGGCGGCCCGCGTCGAACCAGCGGGTGCGCTGTGCGCTCGAACCGTGCGTGAAGCTGTCGGGGTTCGAGATCTGACCCGCCTCGGCCTGGATGTGGTCGTCGCCCACGGCGGACGCCGCCGACAGGGCGTCGAGGATCTGCTGCTCGGTCGGAGGCTGCAAGTAGGGGGTGCCGTTCTCGTCCACCTGCTCGGAGGCCGCGGCGACCCAGGCGCCCGCGAAGCAGTCGGCCTGCAGTTCGGTGCGGACGCCGTTGCTGTCGGCGCCGGTGCCGTTGTGCGGGTACTGCTCCATCACGCCGGTGAGGTTCTGAACGTGGTGGCCGTACTCGTGCGCGAGCACGTAGAGCTGGGCGAGGGGGCCCGCGGTGGTGTCGTACTGCGCGCGGAGAATCGAGAAGAAGGTCGGGTCGACGAACACCGTCTCGTCCGGCGGGCAGTAGAACGGGCCGGTCGCGTTCGAGGCCGTGCCGCACGAGCTCCCCGTCTGCTGGTCGACGATGACGAGCTGAGGCTTGCGATAGCCATCCAGGCGCTCCGCCCAGAACTGGTCGATGTCCAGCGACGCCGCGGCCAAGCGGCAGGCGTCGTCGCTGTTGGCATCCCGGCCCGTCTCGCAGCTCGCGACCTGTTCGCCGCCGCTGCCGGGTGCCGCGCCGCCACCCGAACCGAGCAGGCCGGTCAGGTCGGTCCCGGTGAACATCGAGATCAGCAGCACCACCACGGCGCCAAGACCCACGGCCCCACCGCCGACGGCCGCCACGGTTCCTCCTCGGCGCTTGGCCGAGTTGCCGCCGACGCGGGCATTGTCGTTGAACGTCACGACGGTCACGCTACGCGCCGACCGGACCGTCCTCGAGGGGCTGGACTTCGCGTGCGGGAGGGGTTCGCGCAGACCTCGTCCGTCTGCGCAACCCCCGGCGCCACGGATTCGCGCGCGTACCGTCGCCCCCGAGGAGCAGCGCGGCCCCGGCGTCCGCTCCTCGCGGAGAGACATCGGAGGCCCCATGCCCGTCACACGCCGTACCTTCCTCGCCGGATCGGGAGCCCTCGCGCTGCCGTTCCTCCTCGCCAGCTGCGGGTTCGTGCAGACCGCTCCCGCCGAGAAGCGCCAAGGCACCCTCACCTTCACCACGTGGGGGACGGATGCCGAGCTCGCGGGCTTCCGTGCCGCGATCGCCGCGTTCGAAGCGGTCAACGAGGGCTCGACCGTCGAACTGAACGCCGTGCCCTACGAGCAGATGTTCACCAACATCGACGCGCAGCTGCAGGCGGGCAACCCGCCCGACATCTTCCGCGTGCCGTACTACACGTTCGGCGCGTACGCCGGTCGTGGTCAGCTGCTCGAGCTCACGCCCCTTCTCTCGGCCGACCGGCAGAGCCAGTTCACCCCGCAGGCGTGGGCCGCGGTGCAGAACGGCGACGGCACCTTCGGCCTGCCGCATCACACCGACACCTCGGCGATCCTCGTCAACCTCGACCTGTTCCGCCAGGCCGGGATCGACGCGTCCGAGATCCCGACCTCGCCCGAGAACGCGTGGACCTGGGACCAGCTCGACGCCCTCGGAGCGCGGCTGCGCGCCGGCCTGCCGGCCGATCGCTGGCCGTGGGCCTACAACTGGCAGGGCAACGGCGTGACGCGCTGGCTCAGCCTGCTGTTCCAGTGCGACGGCGCGTTCCTGGAGTCCGACCAGAAGACCCCGGCGATCGACTCCGATGCGGCCCGCGAGGCCGTGGAGTTCTCGAGCTCGTTCTTCACCAAGAACTACGTGCCCGCCAACAACACGATCGCCTCCTCCAGCTACGCGGCCGAGTCGTGGTTCTCGCAGTCGGTGGCGATGGTGTGGTCGGGGGCGTTCCAGATCCCGGATGCCGACACCACGGCCGACTTCGAATGGACGGCGACCTACGCCCCGCGCAACGTCCGCGCCGGCAGCGATTTCGGCGGCAACGCGCTCGTGGCGACCGCGAACACGCAGCAGCCCGAGCTGGCCGCGGCGTTCCTGGAGTTCGTGACGAACGCCGATCCGATGCGCGACTTCTGCCGCGCGGCATCCCTCCTCCCCACCCGTGCGGATCTGCTGAACGACCAGCTCACCTTCGACGTGCGGCCGGAGCTCGCCCCGGTGTTCGCCGGTCAGGCGTCGCTCGTGCAGCCGCAGGACGTCGCGCAGGTCGCGAGCCCGTCGATGTCGGGCATCATCCCCGTCCTGAAACAGCAGCTCGACCTCGCGTTCACGGGGGCGCAGGATGCCGCGACGACGGTGACGAACATGCAGTCCGGCATCGGAGCGGCCACCGGTGGCTGACACCGCGGTCGCGCGGCCGCTCTCGCGACAGGGTGGCCCGGAGCGGGGGGATCGCCTGCGCACCCGCCGCCTCGGCGCCCGGCGCGAGGCGATCGCCGCGTACGGGTTCCTCGCGCCGAACTACCTGCTGCTGCTGGTGTTCGTGCTCGTGCCCCTGGTGGGGGCGTTCTTCGTCAGCCTGCAGCGCACCGACGGGTTCGGCGACGGCGCCTTCGCGGGCCTCGACAACTACGCACGACTCGTCAGCGACCCGCTGTTCTGGCGGGCGCTGGGCAACACCGTCTTGTTCACGCTGCTCGTGACGCCCCTGTCGATGCTGCTGGGTCTGGTGGCCGCGACCCTGCTGAACACCGCGCTGCCGGTCCGGCCGCTGTGGCGCTCGCTGCTGATCCTGCCGATGGCGGTGTCGGGCGTGGCCACCGCGCTGATCGGCGTGCTCGTCTTCGATCAGAACTCCGGCATTCTGAACCGCATCCTCACCGCCGTGGGCCTGTCGCCCGTCACGTGGCAGTCCGATCCCGTGCCCGCGTTCGCGACCATCGTGCTGGCGACGGTGTGGTGGCGCACGGGTTTCAACATGCTCATCTACCTGGCGGGGCTCCAGGGCATCGGCCCCGATCTGTACGAGGCGGCGACCCTCGACGGCGCGAACCGGTGGCAGCGCTTCCGCAACGTCACGATCCCGCTGCTCGGACCCACGTCGTTCTTCCTCGTCGTGCTGAACGTGATCTTCTCGTTCCAGGTCTTCGACATCGTGTTCGTGCTCACCGGCGGCGGACCCGGAGGTGCGACGAGCGTGCTGGTCACCTACGCCTACGAGACCGGGTTCGTCACGCGCGATCAGGGCTACGCCGCCGCGATCGGCATGGTGCTGTTCCTGTTCGCCCTCGTGTTCGCCGCGGCGCAGTATCGCGCCTCCCGCACCAAGGACGTGGTCGAGTGAGCATCGACGAGCGCCGGGATGCCACGGCATCCGCGTCCCCTCTCGCCCCACCCTCCGTGACCCCGGGTCGGCGTGCCCGCGACCGGTCGCGGCGCGGGAGCGCGATCGTGCGCACGCTCATCGTCGCGGTGGTCGGGCTGGCTGCCGTGTCGCCGCTGTACTGGATGCTCGCGGTCGCCTTCTCGTCGCGCGCCGAGCTGCTCGGCGGGCGGGAGCTGCGCGTGTGGCCGCGCGAGCTGACCTTCGAGAACTTCGAGCGCGTGTTCGCCTCGTTCCCGGTGGCGACCTGGTTCGGCAACTCGGTGGCGATCGCCGTCGTGGTGACCCTCATCTCGGTCAGCACGAGCCTGCTCGCCGGCTACGCCTTCGCCCAGCTGCGCTTCCGCGGGTCGACGGCGCTGTTCTTCCTCGCGCTCGCCACCCTCGTGCTGCCGGTGCAGGTCATCATGGTGTCCCTGTTCCGCATCGTCACCGCCACCGGACTGTACGGCACCTACTGGGCGGTGATCCTGCCCGTGTCGGCCTCGGCGTTCGGGCTCTTCCTCGCGCGGCAGTTCATGCTCGGCATCCCGCGCGAGCTGATCGAGGCCGCGCGCCTCGACGGCGCCGGGCACGTGCAGACGTTCCTGCGCGTCGTGCTGCCGCTGTCGAAGCCTCTGATCGCGGTGCTGGTGTTCATGAGCCTGCTGTCGTCGTGGAACGATTTCGCCTGGCCCCTGATCGCTCTGCGCGAGAACCGCCTCTTCACCCTGCCGATCGGTCTGCTCTACCTGCAGGGTCAATTCGGCAGCGACTACGGGGCCACGATGGCGTACGCGCTGCTGAACGTGGTGCCGATCGCGATCGTGTTCCTCGTGTTCCAGCGGTACTTCGTGGCGGGGTTCGCGCGCAGCGGCATCAAGTGAGCGGGCGCGTGAGCGCGTCGAGGTCTCTGAGTCTGTCGGTGTCGGTGTCGGTGTCGGTGTCGGCGCCGGACGCCGCGCCCCGCCCTCAGCCCAGGAACTCCCGCGCCGCCACGACGAGGTTCTCGACACCGCGATCGATCGTCGGCTGCATCACGGGCGCGAAGTGTGGCGAGTGGTTCGTCGGGATGTCCCGCTCGATGGTGCCTCCCGCGAAGGCCTTCTGAAACGTCTCGGGGTCGACGCCGCCCCAGAACCAGAACACCAGAGGAGCGCCGGACTCGCGCGCGAACCACGACACGTCCTCGCTCCCGGTGAACATGCCGGGGTCGACGACCGAGCCCTCACCGAACGAGCGCTGGAACGCCGCGGTGAGGCGGGCCGTGGCATCCGTGTCGTTGATGGTGGGCGGCAGGGTGTGATCGGTGGTGATGGTGGGCGTCTGCTCGGCCCCGGATGCCTCCGCCTCGGCGCGGATGATGCGCTCGACCTTCGTCATCACGCGCTCGCGCGCTGCGTCGTCGGGGTAGCGCAGGCTCAACTCGAGCTTCGCCTCGGCGGGGATGATGTTGTTCTTCAGCCCGGCGTGGATCGAACCGACGGTGACCACGGCGACGTCGCGGGGGTCGACCTCGCGCGAGACGACCGTCTGCAGGCGCATGACGGTGGCGGCGGCCATGACGACGGGGTCGATCGTGGAGTGCGGGCGCGAACCGTGACCCCCGCGGCCGTGGAGCACGACGGTGAGGCCGTCGGATGCCGCCATCTGCGTGCCCTGTCGCACGCCGATCATGCCGGCGGGAAGGGGCGTGACGTGCTGGCCGAGCACGATGTCGGGCTTCGGGTACCGATCGAGCACGCCGTCGGCGATCATCGCCTTCGAGCCCGCCCCGTACTCCTCGGCGGGCTGGAAGACGGCGACGACCGTCCCCGCCCACTCGCCGCGGGTGGCGACGAGGCGCTCGAGAGCGCCGATCAGGGCGGTGACGTGCATGTCGTGGCCGCACGCGTGCATCACCGGAACGGCGTTGCCGGCCGGGTCGGTGCCGCGCGCGGTGCTGGCGTAGGCGAGGCCCGTCTGCTCCTCGACGGGAAGACCGTCCATGTCGGCGCGCAGCCACACGACGGGGCCCTCGCCGTTGGCGATGGTCGTGACGAGGCCGGTGCGGCCGACGCCCTCTTCGACGTCGAGCCCGAGTTCTGCGAGGTGGCGGGCGATGACACTCGCCGTCCGCGTCTCTTGGAACGACAGCTCGGGGTGGGCGTGCAGGTCGGTGTAGAGGCTTTCGAGGTCGACGCTCATGCCCCGAGCCTAGTCAGCCGCGTCCGACCGCGGCCCGATCGTTCGCCCGCGGACGCTTCGGCGCGCGGGAAACCGGTCCCCGCCGCGACGAGTGTCCACAGCACCCGGACACCGGAGAAAGTCGTCCGGATGTTCTGGACACTCGACGCGTGTTTTCGCGCCGCGACGCCCCCGGACGCGGGGCGCTACCGGATGCCGCTCACCCCCGCAACCCATCCGCTCCGGTCAGGTTGAGCGGCGACGCTGGCGCCATGACCACCACACACTTCGACTACCTCATCGTCGGCGGCGGAATGGTCGCCGACACCGCCGCCCGCGGCATCCGCGAGATCGACGCCGACGGATCCATCGGGATCCTGAGCGACGACGTCGACGAGCCGTACACACGCCCCGCCCTGAGCAAGAAGCTGTGGACCGATGACGAGTTCACGTGGGAGAAGGTGCCCCTCGGCACCGCCGAGGACACCGGCGCCGACATCCGGCTGCGTACGCGCGCCACGGCGATCCGTCCCGACGAGCGCGAAGTGGATGCCGACGACCAGACGTTCTCGTACGGCAAGCTCCTGCTCGCCACCGGCGGCACGCCCGTGCCCCTCCCCGTCGACGACCGCTCGAACGGCGAGCGCGCGCTGTCGTTCCGAACCGCCGAGGACTATCGACGCCTGCGCGCCCTCGCGAACGACGTCGATCGCATCGCCGTGGTCGGCGGGGGATACATCGGGTCGGAGCTCGCCGCGGCCCTCGTCCAGAACGACGTCGACACCGTGCTGATCCACACCGGGGCGGTGCTCGGCGATGCGGTGTTCCCGCCGGCGCTGGCGGAACGGTTCGAGAAGCTCTTCCGCGATGCCGGCGTCGAGATCGTCGCGGGTTCGAAGGTCTCGGGAGGAGAAGTGGATGCCGCGGGCGCCCGCCTCGATCTCGAGAACGGTGACGAGGTTCGTGCGGATGCCGTCGTGAGCGGTCTCGGCATCGAGGTCGCCACCGACCTGGCGGAGAACGCCGGGCTGAAGGTGGACGACGGCGTGCACGTCGACGCGCAGCTGCGCGCCTCGGCCGACGACGTCTACGCCGCGGGCGACGTCGCCAGCTACCCCGACCGCCTGCTCGGGCGTCGCCGCGTCGAGCACGTCGACAACGCCAACGAGCAGGGCAAGGCGGCCGGACGCAATCTCGCGGGCGCCGCCGAGGCCTACACCCACACGCCGTACTACTACTCGGCGGTCTTCGGCACCCGGTACGAGGCGGTCGGAACCCTCGACTCCTCTCTTGAGACGGTCGAGGACTGGATCGACACCGAGCGCGGCGTCGTCTACTACCTCGACGACGACCGGGTGGTCGGCGTCCTGCTCTGGAACGTCGAAGAGGCGCGGGATGCCGCCCGCGCGGTGCTCGCCGAGGCTGACACGCTCACGCGCGACGACCTCGTCGGGCGAATCCGCTGAGGGGACGGGCGAGGGCGCGAGGTGCTCACGGCCTCACCCCTCGCCCTGCCTCGGGCTGCGCGCTCGTGCGGGGGGCTCCGCGGCACTAACCTGGACGCGCGCTGACAGTCTTCGGCGCGAGAGACCCCCAGGAGAGCCCGATGGCCACCGCTGAACTCCGTCTGTCCGTCCCCGTCGATCGAGCCCGCGACGCGGTCGGCTACGCCCTCGCCGAGCAGGGCTTCTCGGTGCAGCCCACGGCGTCCGGCTCCCTCGACGTCTCGCGCGGCAGCATGGGCACGACCCTCGTCGCCGGAGCCTTCGCGGGTCAGGACATGCACGTCCGCTTCGACGTGCACTTCTCGCAGGCCGCTGAGGGCACGCTCGCCTCGTTCGAGCACTCCGCGGTCGGCGGGTTCTTCAAGGGCGGCGCGATCGGCGCGGCCAAGGCCGGCGATGTGGTGCGACGGGCCGCTCATCTCACCGGTGAGCGCCTGGCTCAGCAGGGTCTGCTCGTCGGCGGCGCGCCGGCGTCCCCGTCCGACGCGGGAGCCGCGCAGCAGCCGGTCGCGACCGACGGCACGTGGGCGCCCCCGGTTCCGCCGGCGCCTCCCGGGTACCCGGGCGCGGCAGCACCCGCCGCCGACGGCTCGACCGCCGCTCCCGCCTCCGGTGCGACGTCGGAGACCGCCCCGGCCGGCGCACCCGCGTACACCGCCTCGCCCTACGGCACCGCGCCCGCCGCGTCGGAGAAGACGAACGGCATCTCGATCCTCGCGATCATCCTCGGCTTCGTGTTCCCGGTCGGCGGCATCATCGCCGGCGCCGTGGCCCTCGCCCAGATCAAGCGCACCGGTGAGAAGGGACGCGGCCTCGCCATCACCGGCATCGTCGCGGGCGCCGTCATCACCGTCCTGGCGATCATCGCCGTGATCGGTCTCGTGATCTTCTCGATCGCGGTCGGTTCGCAGGCGTCCTCGTCGGACCCCTTCGACATTCCGGACTACCCGCAGGACGGCGGCGTCACCGTGGGCCCGAGCGAGGCCGCCCCGGGCGACGGGGGCACGTTCACCCTGCCGGTCGGCGCCTGCCTCGACGACGTCCCGGGCGGCTTCATCAGCTCGTCGAACCTGGTCGACTGCGCGGTCCCGCACACGTACGAGGTGTTCAGCAGCTTCCTCCTGCCCGAGGGGACGTTCCCGGGTGACGACGCGATCGCGACCGCGGCCCAGGAGGGCTGCGACGCCGCGTTCCCGTCGTTCGTCGGCATCCCCTTCGACCAGTCAGCGCTGAACTACGAGTTCGTCGCTCCCACCGAAGACACCTGGGCCGGCGGCGACCGCGAGATCTCGTGCCTGCTGTACGACCCGGCCGTCCAGGAGACCACCGGGTCGCTGGCGGGCTCGGCGCGCTGAGCACGGACGGGCGCGTTCTCCCGGAGCCGGCGGGGCATACGGCCGTATGACGTGGGTGCGGCGCCCGCTCAGCGCGGCGGCGCCGCCGTCGAACCGCGGTCGACCAGCTCGAACGGAAGGGTGCCCAGGCCGCGCCCCGGCTCGGCGCCGTCGAGGGCGGCGAGGACGGCCTCGGCCGCGCGCGCTCCCTGACCCCGGGCGAACTGGTCGACGGTCGTCAACGAGAACCACCGGCCGAGCTCGTGACCGTCGACCCCGATGACCGAGACGTCGTCGGGAACCCGCAGACCGAGGTCGCGCGCGGCGAGGATCGCCCCGATCGCCATCTCGTCCGACGCGGCGAACAGGGCGGTGGGCGGGTGCTCCGCCGCCAGCAGGCGGGTCGCCGCCGCCGAGCCGCCCTCGATCGTGAAGTCCGCGGGCTCGACACGCGCCTCGGAGATGCCCGCGGCCGCGAGCTGCTCCTCGAAACCTCGGCGGCGCAGCCCCGGCACCGTCGAGCCCGCGGCGGTCGCGGCGTCCGCTCCGATGTGAGCCAGGCGGCGGTGGCCGAGCGCGAGCAGGTGGTCGGTGGCCGCGCGGCCCACGGCGAGATCGTCGACCGTCAGGGTCGTCAGCAGCGGGTTCGGGCCGGCGATCGCCACGATCGGAACGCCGAGGCCGCGCAGTGACGCCGACTCCTCGGCATCCGATTCGAGGGCGATCGTGATGACGGCGTCGATGCGGCGGCGGCGCAGGTTGTCGTCGAAGACGCGGCGGCGCTGGGCCGTGTCGGCGCTCACGCTGTACAGGGTGATGTCGTAGCCCTCGCGGACCAGGGCGTCCGAGATGCCCGCGAGGACCGTGCTGAAGAACCACCGGTCGAGGAACGGCACGATCACGCCCACCGCGCGTGCTCGCCCGGTCGCGAGGCTCGACGCGGCCGCCGAGACGACGTACCCGAGGCCGTCGGCCGCCGCGAGCACGCGATCGCGCGTCGCGGAGGACACCGGCCCCCGCCCGCTCAGCGCGCGCGAGACCGTGGCCGTCGACACCCCCGCCGCGCGGGCGACGTCGTCGATACCGGCCACGGTCGCGCGATTCCGGATGCCGCGGCTCAGGCCGCCGCGATCCAGACGGTCGTGTCGGTCGGCAGGCGATCGCCGTCCAGTGGGCCGCTCGCGAGGAGCACCTCGCCCGCGGGCAGCTCGACCGCGTCGTCGCCGAGGTTGGCGATCACCAGCAGGGAGCCATTGCGGAACGCCACCACGTCGTCGCCGAACCCGTCGAGCCACTCGAGCTCTCCCGCGCCCAGGTCGCGCACGCGGCGCTCGGCGAGCAGCGACCGGTACAGCGTCAGCGTCGACGAGGGGTCGTCGACCTGTGCGTCGCGGGCGAGGTCGGCCCACTCCGCGGGCTGCGGCAGCCACGAGGCGCCGGTGTCGTTGAAGCCGTACGCGGGGGCGTCGGCCGTCCACGGGATGGGCACGCGGCATCCGTCGCGTCCGTACCGCTCGCCGTTCGTGCGGAACCAGGTCGGGTCCTGACGTGCGTCGTCGGGCAGGTCGATGACCTCGGGCAGGCCCAGCTCCTCGCCCTGGTACAGGTACGACGAACCGGGCAGCGCCAGCATGAGCGAGGTCGCGGCGCGGGCGCGGCTCAGACCCTTCACGGGGTCGGGCTTGCCGGGCGAATTGGGCCCGATGCCGGCGCCCTGCGGGTTCTCCGCCGTGAGCGCGAGGCGCGAGGCGTGCCGCACCACGTCGTGGTTCGACAGGACCCACGTGCTGGGAGCGCCGACCTCGCCGTAGGCGCGCAGCGACTCGGTGATCACGTCGCGGAGGGCCGTGGCATCCCACTCGGTCTCGAGGTAGTGGAAGTTGAACGCCTGATGCATCTCGTCGGGGCGCACCCACAGCGCGGTCTGCTCCACGGTGGGCAGCCACGCCTCGGCGCACAGCGCGCGGTCGCCGTCGTACGCGGCGAGCACCTCGTGCCACTCGCGCCACACGTCGTGCACCCCGGGCTGGCCCCAGTACGGCACCTCTTCGGCGTCGCCGCCCATCGAGCCGCCGTCGGGGTCGGGCGTGAAGTCGGGCAGGCCCTCGGCCTTGATGAGGCCGTGCGCTACGTCGACGCGGAACCCGTCGACCCCGCGGTCGAGCCAGAAGCGGAGGACGTCGCGGAACTCCGCACGCACCTCGTCGTTGGTCCAGTCGAAGTCGGGCTGGCTCTCGTCGAAGATGTGCAGGTACCACTGGCCGGGTGTGCCATCGGCCTCGGTGACGCGCTTCCACATGCCGCCGCCGAAGACGCTCTCCCAGTTGTTCGGGGGCAGCTCGCCGTTCTCGCCCGTGCCGTCGCGGAAGATGTACCGCGCCCGCTCGGGGCTGCCCGGGGCGGCCTTCAGCGCTTCCTGGAACCACACGTGCTGATCGCTGGAGTGATTGGGGACGAGGTCGACGATGACCCGGATGCCGCGCTCGTGCGCCGCGGCCAGCATGGCGTCGAAGTCGTCCAGGCTGCCGAAGATCGGGTCGACGTCGCGGTAGTCGGCGACGTCGTAGCCCGCGTCCTTCTGCGGTGACCGCTGGAAGGGGCTCAGCCAGATGGCATCCACCCCCAGGTCCTTCAGGTCGTCGAGGTGGGCGGTGACGCCCGGCAGGTCGCCGAGGCCGTCGCCCGAGGCGTCGGCGAACGAGCGGGGATAGATCTGGTAGATGACGGCGGTGCGCCACCACTCCGAGCCGGGAGCGGCGACGAGATCGGCGCGCGCGTCTTCCTGCGTGAAAGTCATGGCGTCGACCTTACTGCAAGCGCTTGCAGTGGGGTCAATAGGCGGGGCGGGTGAAAGTCTGTCGGGCGCAGGGAGGGAGGTGGCGGGGGATGTTGTGGGCCGGGGCCGGCGGCCGCCGCACTTCGGGGTCGCGAACCCCATCGAGTGTCCAAAACACCCGGACGAATTCCTGAGACGTCCGAGAATCGTGGACACTCGACGCGTCGGGGCGAGCGCCCACCGAGCGCGCGTCCCGCGGGGCGAGCCTGTCCCCGCGGGACCGCGCCCCGCCTCGCGAGCGCCGCGATTAGGCTGGGTCGGTGCCCGACGCCTCCGCCCTCGCCCGCGCTGAATCGCTCATCACGAGCATCCCCGACTACCCCAAGCCCGGGATCGTGTTCCGCGACATCACGCCGCTGCTGGCCGACGCCGCGGCGCTCCGCGACGTGGTGGAGGCGCTGATCGAGCCGTTCGCCGGCCGTTTCGACGCCGTCGCCGGAGTCGAGGCGCGCGGCTTCCTGCTGGCCGGAGCCGCCGCCATCGTCGCGAACGTGGGACTCATGCCGATCCGCAAGGCCGGCAAACTGCCCCGCCCCGCGGCCACCGTCTCGTACGACCTCGAGTACGGCTCGGCGCAGATCGAGATGCACGACGACGCCGCGGACGGCGCCCGCGTGCTTCTGCTCGACGACGTCCTCGCCACCGGAGGGACCCTCGGCGCGGGGCGCGAGCTGCTCGAGGCCGTGGGCAGCGAGGTCGTGGGCATCGCGACCCTTCTCGAGATCGACGGCCTGGGCGGCCGCGAGGCCCTCGGCGGCCACCTGCACTCCGTCTTCCACGTCTGACGCGGCGCCCGCGAGGGCCGTGCCCGGGCGGCGCGTGCGAAACTCCTGAGCGGGCGGCCGAGAACGAGCCCGCCACGGCTCTAGAGGGCCCCTCCGCCGAATTCCTCAGGAGTTTGGCACGGCCCCCGCGCCACGGCCCCCACCGCCAGATTCCTCAGGAGTCTGGCGCGGCGCGTGCGAAACTCCTGAGCGGGCGGCCGAAAACGAGCCCGCCGCGGCTCTAGAGGCCCCCTCCGCCGAATTCCTCAGGAGTTTGGCACAGCCCCCGCGCCACGGCCCCCGCGCCACGGCCCCGCGCCACGGCCGCCTTCGCCGTCGACCAGAATCGACACATGACGACCCGCCCCGGCATCCTGCACCTGCTCGCCTTCGCCGCGGAGCCCGGCGGCGGGAACCCGGCGGGAGTCGTCCTCGATGCCGAGGGCCTCGACGAGCCGCGCATGCAGCAGATCGCGACCGACCTCGGCTACCCCGAGACGGCCTTCGTCACCGCGCGCGGCGATCGGCGCGCGCGGGTGCGGTACTTCTCGCCCGGCGCCGAGGTCCCGTTCTGCGGACACGCGACGATCGCCACCGCCGTGGCCCTGGCCGAGGCGGAGGGCACAGGTCCCTTCGTCTTCGACTCCGCGGCCGGCGAGATCGCCCTCGAGACCAGCCTCGACGCCGACGGTCGCGTGACGGCGGGCTTCACGAGCGTCGACCCGGTGCAGAGCGAACTCTCCGCCGAGGTGGGGCGGCGGCTGCTCGGCATCCTGAATCTCTCCGAGGGCGATCTCGACGTGCGCCTGCCGCTGGCGCAGTCTTTCGCGGGCAATACGCACCCGGTCGTGGCGGTGGCCTCACGCGAGCGCTTCGACTCCTTCGGCTTCGACCCGGGGGCCCTGCGCGCGCTGATGGACGAGCGCGGATGGGCGGGCACCGTGACGGTCGTGCACGCGGAGAGCCCGGATGCCGAGGTGTTCGAGGCCCGCAACCTGTTCCCCGTGGGCGAGATCACCGAGGACCCGGCGACCGGGTCGGCGGCGGCGTCGCTCGGGGCGTACCTGCGCGACCGCGTGGGGCGCACGGGGCCCTTCTCGTTCACCGTCCGTCAGGGGCGGCACGTGGGGCGGCCGAGCGAACTGCACGTCGACGTCCCGGCGAGCGGCGGAGTGCGCGTCAGCGGGACGGCCACACCGCTCGCGCACTGACCGCGATCACGCGGGCGTGCGCACCGCCGCGAAGCGGTTGCGCCGACGCAGGGCGAAGCCCAGACGCTCGTACGCGGCGATCGCGCCGACGTTGCTCGCGGCGGCGTGCATCATCGCGCGGTCTCCGCGCTGCTGGATGTGGAACGCGACGTCGAGCACGAGCCGAGAGGCGAGTCCCTGGCGGCGGTGGTCGGCGTCGACGGCGACCGCGCTGATCTCGGTCCAGCCGGCGGGGTGGAGGCGCTCGCCCGCCATCGCGACCAGACGACCGTCGCGACGGATGCCGATGTATCGGCCGAGCTCGTAGGTGCGGGGCCGGAAGGGACCGGGCTGGTTCCGCGCGACGATGTCGATCATCTCCGCGGCGTCGTCGGCTCCCAGCTCGATGGCCTCGTCATCGGGACGGGTGCGAAGGGCATCCGTCTCGACGAGCTGCACGCCCTCGCCCCCACCGACCCACTCCCAGTCGGCCGGAATCTCGCCCTCGAAGCCCGAGAGGCCCACGTCGGCGCCGGGCCCGACGAGGTCGCGCAGGGCGTCCCACACGCCGGGGTCGTCCCAGGTGCGCACGGCGACGAAGGGGGCGACGTCTTCGGGATACCGCTTGACGAGCTCGCCGCCGATCGCGAAGTGCGCGTGCGGGCCGGACAGGGCGTGCCATGCGGCGTTGTCGAGGACCGTGGCGTCGGCGTGCGGGACGGGGAGGGACGAGGTGGTGGTCATGGGCATCCGTTCTCGGGGGAGGTGCACAGAAGACAACGGCGGCGAGCGTCGCGCATTCCGCGCGGGTCAGCGCACCCCGGCGGCGGCCCGCGCGGCGAGGGCGGCGGCGACGGCGCCGGCGATCCGGTCGGTCTGCCGCAGCGACAGCGAGTCGGAGCGCGGACGGGTGAAGGCTCCGGCCTCCATCGACGAGGTGAAGGGTCCGATCGCGAACATCGCCGCGCGCGGGTGCCCGTCTCGAGCGATGACGCGGCCCTCGTCGTCGACGTCGATGCGCCCCAGCGATCCGGTGAACGTCTCGTCCGACACGTGCACCTCGCGACCGTGGCGGCTCGCGAGCTCCCGGAGCGCCGGGTTCTCGCTCGCCGAGGCGGTGGCTGCGGGCAGCCACGCGTCGATCAATCCGTGGGCGCTCACCTCACCCGCGGTCCTCGGTGACGACGCGACGAAGCCCCGGTCCGCGTCGACGCGCACGGTGATGTCGGGCCCGAGGAAACGCATGATCCCGGCCTCGGCGAGGGCGAGGAACTCCTCCAGCCGGTGCGCCGGCGGCCCCGAGGCGACGTAGCTGAAGAAGGCGTGCCAGGTCACCGGGAGGTCGATGGCGCGGGACCGCGCGCTCCACCGTTCGGTCGGGATGTCCGCAAGTCCCAGGAACGACGACAAGATCGTGAGGAAGAGCGCCTGCGCCGCGCTGCGCTCCGGGGTCGTGCGCAGGTGGAGGTCGTCGACGACGTGTCGGAGCACCCTCTCGTGCACCTCGGCGGGACCCGAGAAGCTCTCGTCGCCGAGCGGCCCGTCCAGCGCCCGCACGTCGAAGCGGTCCAGGGGATCGGGCACCACGGCGGCGGCGGCGCGGCGAAGGGCCGCGGTGTCGGCATCCACCTCTCGAAGGGTTTCGCGGAACACCTCCCAGGTCGTGGCGACGCGCTCGGGGTGGCCGGTGAACAGCTCCCGGTAGTGGCCCCAGACGAGCTCGCGCGCGAGGAGCGGCCAGACGTCGTCGAGGAAGTCGACGGGGCCCGGGCGGGCGAGCAGCTCCGCGACCGCGGCGGGGGTCAGCACCTCGCACACGGGCGGGTCGCCCTGCAGCTGCGACGACACCTTCGAGCGATAGGGCACGCCGCGGCGGGATCCGAGGTGCAGTCGCGGCTCGAGTCCCGACGGTTCGTAAAGCAGGCGCCCGTCGTCGCGTCGGGAGAAGACCCCGCCCCGGCCGGCGGTGAGCAGCACGACGGCGTCGACAGCGGCCAACCCCATCCCGCGGACGATCACGTCGTCGCCGGGGGCGAAGACGCCGAGGTCGGCGTCGGCGGTGAACGCCGGCGGGACGTAGGTCAGCCCCGCGCCCACGGCGGCGTCTCGCAGAGCGACCACGGCCTCCTCGGGCTCGCGCGCGTTGTGGCCCATCGCGTAGACCAGCACGTCGGCGGACAGACGGATGCCGTCGGCGAGGGCGACCTCGTAGCCGTCGACGGTGTCGTCGACCCACTGCACGGTTCCCTCGTGCCACCGCACCTCGACCCCGGGCGGGGCGATCGCGACCGAGCGGCGCCAGAACCAGTCGAGGTACGCGCTCTGCAGTCGTCGCGTGGGGAAGGAGTCGGGGCGGAGGCTGCGCAGCTCGGCATCCAGTTCGGGATCATCGATCGCGACGTCGGGGAGGGTGCCCGCCCGCACCCGCTCGGCCCACTCGATGAGCGACGGCCCCGAACGGATCGGTCCCGCGATCGTGCAGGACTCGTCGGTGAAGACGGTCACGTCGCGCGCCATCGAATTGAGCTTGAGCAGCGGCGACTGCTCGCGCCGCCAGATGCGCCCCGCGCCCGGGGGGAACGGGTCGACGAGGGTGATGCTCAGCGGAGCGGGCGCCCGCCGCGCGAGCAGACGCTCGACGAGCATGACCGCGCGCGGCCCCGCCCCGACGATCACGAGCTCGGTCATCGCACCCCGGCGTTCGAGGGGACCGGGGGCAGCCCGAGCAGATCGTGCAGCGTGGCGCCCTCGTCGTACGAACGGCGGAACGACCCGCGCTCCTGCAGCAGCGGCACGACGGTGTCGGCGAACTCGTCGAGGCCGTGCGGGGTCACGTGTCCGACCACGGCGAACCCGTCGGTGGCGCGTTCCTGCACGTAGCGGTCGATCTCGGATGCCACGTGCTCCGGCGTCCCGACGAAGGTGTGCGTCGCCGTCAGGCGGATGACGAGCTCGCGGATGCTGAGGCCCTCGGCCGCGGCCTGCTCGCGCAGCTTGCCCACGCGGGCACGGATCGCGGCGTGACGACCCGCGAAGCCCTGAGCCGTCTCGACGCCCGTGTCGGGTTCGAGGTCGGGGAGCGGACCGTCGGGGTCGTAGCCGCTCAGGTCGCGGTTCCAGATCTGCTCGAGGTAGGTGATCGCCGTCTGCGGCCGCACCTGGGCCAGGGCGATCTCGCGCGAGCGCTCGAGGGCCTCGTCGGCGCTGTCGCCGAGCACGAAGGTCGCGGCCGGCAGGATCTTGAGCGAGTCCTCGTCGCGACCGTTGGCGGCGAGTCGGCCCTTCACGTCGCGGTAGAACTGCCGAGCGTCGTCGAAGGCGGTGTGCAGCGAGAAGATCACGTCGGCGTGCTGCGTGGCGAAGTCCCGGCCGTCGGCGGAGTCGCCCGCCTGCACGATCACCGGTCGCCCCTGCGGCGACCGCGGCACGTCGAACACCGCGTCGACGTCGAACAACCGCGACTCGTGGCGGACGCGCGCGATGGCGTCGGCGCGCAGGAATTCGCCCGTCGCGGCATCAGCCTCGATCGCATCGTCGCTCCAGGACGACCACAGCGCCTTCGACAGGGCGGCGAACTCCGCGGCCCGCGCGTACCGGTCGGCGTGGTCGAGATAGCCGCCGCGGCGGAAGTTCGCGCCGTGGAACGCGTCGGAACTCGTCACGGCGTTCCACCCCGCGCGGCCGTTCGACAGGAGGTCGAGGGTGCCGAGCTGGCGCGCGAGCTCGTACGGCTCGTTGAAGGTCGTGTTGAGCGTGCCGACCAGGCCGATGTGCTCGGTGACGGCGGCCAGGGCGGTGAGGATCGCGAGGGTGTTCGGGCGTCCCGCGACGTCGAGATCGTGCAGCTGCCCGCGGTGCTCGCGCAGGCGCAAACCCTCGGCGAGGAAGAGGTAGTCGAACAACCCGCGCTCGGCCGTGCGTGCGAAGTGCTCGAACGACGAGAAGTCGATCTGACTGCCCGCGCTCGGGTCGGTCCACACGGTCGTGTTGTTCACCCCGGGGAAGTGCGCGGCGAGGTGGATCTGACGGCGGGTCATGCGCCGACCTCCTGACGGGCGTAGCGGCTGGCGAGACGCGGGAGTCCGAGACGCTCGCGGAGCGTGGGCGCACCGTCGTCGGGGAGCAGGATGCCGGCGGCCGCCGCTGCGGGCACGACCCGGTCGGCGATCGCGTCGAGGTCGACGGGGAGGCGGGCGGGTCGCAGACGGACCCCGTCGACTCCGGCTGCGGCGAGGGCCCCGATCTCGTCCACGACGTCGGCGGCGGTCCCCACCACCACCCGGGCGTCGGTCGTGAGCGGTGCACGCTCCTGCAGGCGGGCCCACACGGCTTCGGCTTCGGAGCGCGAGTCCTCCACGAGCACGAGCAGATCGGCGAAGACGCGCAGGTCGTCGCCCCCGTCGAGCTCGCCGAGGATGCCACCGACCGCCCCCGCGTCGGCGGGGGTGACGAACACGAGGTCGGCGTGCTCCGCCGCGAAACGGTAGGGGACCGTCTGGTGCGCGAGAGCGGTGATGAGGGGTTGACCCTGCGGCGACCGCGGCACGATCGACGCGCCCGTGATCGAGAAGAACTCCCCCTCGAACTCGACGTTGTGCACGCGCTCGCGGTCGAGGAACTTCCCCGACTCGAGGTCGCGGACGATCGCTTCGTCCTCCCACGAGTCGGCCAGACGCCGGATGACGTCGGCGACCTCCCCCGCCTCGCGGAAGGCGGCGAGCAGCGCCGGGTCGTCTTCGACGCGACCGGATGCCGGCAACCCGGCCGGTCCGTCGGCGCGGCGTCCGAAGTTCGCGCGCTCCTGCGGTGTCGAGCCCGCGACCAGGCGCACGCCCGCGCGGCCGCGGCTCACGTGGTCGAGCGTCTGCAGGCCCGTCGCCAGGTGGAAGGGCTCGGGGTGGGTCGTGGTCGCGGTGGGGACGAGACCGATCCGGCGTGTGGCCGGGGCCAGGAACGACGACAGCAGCACCGCATCGAGACGCCCGCGGGCGCGATCGCGGCGGGTCTCGGCATCCGGCTCGAAAGAGCGACCGCCCAGGCTCAGCGCGTCCTCGATCGTCGCGAGGACGAGTCCCGCTCCGTCGGCCGTGCGGGCCAGGGCGCGCCAGTAGGCGGCCGAGGTCAGCTCGGTGGGCCGGGCCGTGGGCTCGCGCCACGCGGCCGGGTGCCAGCCGGCGCCGTCCAGGGCGACGGCGAGGTGGATGCGCTCCGACATGGGGGATTCCCTCCGCGGCGGGTGCCTCCCGCCGAGAGGCCCACTGTGCCGCCGAGCCCGCGCGGGCACAATCGCGGATGTAACGCAGCGCCGCGAGGCGTCATTGTTACGCCCCCGCTCTCGCGCCCTGGTCGAGTGTCCGAGAAGTGCGGACGCCTCGAACGGGGACGCTCGACCCGGTCGATCTGGCCGGCCTGTGCGGGGTCAGCTCGCGCAGGTCGTCGGTCTCGCCGGTGCAGACGTGGCCCGTCAGGCGGCCGGCTGCCATCCCAGCAGCGGCCCCAGCCGCCCGGCGATGTCTTCCAGGATCTGCGCGTAGTCGTCGGCCTCGAAGTCGAAGGGCAGTGCGAACGCGACCTCGTCGACCCGCGGGAACGACCGCGATGACAGCAGCCGTTCCGCGATCTCTTCCGACGTGCCGACGAGATCCTCGGCGAACAAGAGCCCACGCGGACCCTGGGGGATGCCGACCCGCCCGCGCCGCGACTCGGCGTACGCCCCATAGCGCCGGCGCTGTTCGGGCGTGGCGGTGTCGGTGGGCACGACGACCAGCCCCTGCGACACCCGGGCGGTCTCGCCGTCGGGGTGCGTCTCGCGGTAGAGGCGGATCTGCGCGTCCTGCTCGGCGTCGAAGTCGGTCGAGTTCACCGACTGGATGACGCTGCTGGTCAGGAGATGGAAGCCGTTCTCGGCCGCCCACGTCGTCGAGGTGGGGCTCCCGGCGCCGTACCAGAGCCGGTCGGTGAGACCCGCGGCGTGCGGCTCGACCCGCTCGGAGTACTCTTCGATCCCCTCCGTGCCGGCGAAGGGGCTGACCCGGTCTCCGGAGAGGAAGCGGCGCAGTCGGGCCAGCCGCTCGTACCCGAAGTCCTCGTGCTCGGCGGTGTCGGGGTAGAGCGCGGGGGCGATCTCGTCGAGACCTCGGGGCGGTCCGACCGAGAAGCCGGGCTCGAGGCGCCCGCCCGAGAGCACGTCGACGGTCGAGAGGTCTTCCGCGAGTCGCAGCGGGTTCTCCCATCCGAGCGGAATCACGGCGGTGCCGAGCCGGATGCGGCTCGTGCGCTGCGACGCCGCGGCGAGAACCGCGACGGGGGAGGAGATGCCGTACTGCAGGTGCCGATCGCGCAGCCACGCGCTGTCGAAGCCGAGCCGCTCGCCCCGCTCGATGATCGACAGGGTCGTCTCGTGTCCGGCGCGCGGATTCTCGCGATCGAAGAGGCCGATGGTGAGGAAGCCGAGGGAGCGCAGAGGGCGAGGCATGCCCTCACGCTAGACCCGCTGTCCGTGCCGGGCCCGACCGTGATGATGCGTGACGCCGCGTTTCCCACCGCGCCACGGAAGGCGCGAGGCGAGGCATGCTGTAAGGACCCGTCCCTCGAGGGAGAACGATGACCGAGACCTTCATCGAGCAGTGGACCGCCTGGCACGAGGCGCACGAGCGTCGCCGCGCCGACCCGCACGGATTCCTCGCCATCACGGGCCTGTACTGGCTGGGCGAGCGGCCGACCGGTATCCCGGGCCTTCCGGGGACCTGGCACACCGGCGAAGACGGGCCCGTCGTCGACCTCGCCGAGGACGACCTGCTCGAGATCGAGGGTGCGACGGTTCGCGGCCGCTTCGCCTTCGGCCCCCTGAACGAGCGCGGCGACGTGACCGTCGGCTTCGACGGCGGAGTGATCGAGGTGGCTCGCCGGGGTGGCCGCGACCTGCTCCGCCCTCGCCGCCCGGACGCGGACTACCTGTCGCGGTACGCCGGAACCCCGGCCTACGCGGCGGATCCCCGCTGGCGTCTCGACGCCCGCTTCGAGGCGTACGCGCAGCCACGGGCGTACGAGGTCGGCGCGGCCGTCGACGGGCTGACGCACGTCTACGAGGCTCCCGGAGAAGTGGTCTTCGAGCGCGACGGCATCCCTCACCGCCTCATCGCCTTTCCCGGTCATCGTGCCGGGGAGCTGCTCGTGCTTTTCACCGACGCGACCAGCGGCGTCACGACGTACGCGGCGAACCGGTCGGTCACGATTCCCGCGCCGGACGCCGAGGGCCGCACGGTCATCGACTTCACCCGCGCGACGAACCTGCCCTGCGCCTATACCGATCTCGCGACCTGCCCCCTGCCGCCCGCCCGGAACCGTCTGCCGTTCGGCGTGGAGGCGGGGGAGAAGACGCCGCTCGCGCGCGTCGAGGGAGTGGCGACGGATGCCGGCATCCAGGCGGCCCGCTCATGACGGGCGGGTCTGTGGCCGAGGAGTGGACGATCGAGAGCGTCTCGTGGGACGACGAGCGGGCCGTCGCGCTGCGCGCCGCCATGGACGAGGAGATCAGCCCGCGCTACGCCGAGGTGTACGCGGGCTTCGATGACGAGACCCGCGCGGCGCTGGACGAGGACTTCGCGGTCGACCCGGCCACGATGGTCGAGGTGATCCTCGTTCGAGATGCCGGGGGCGTCGCCGTCGGCCACGCCGCCCTGCGTCGCCTGGGCGACGAGCTCGAGGTCAAACGCGTGTTCGTCGCCGCCCCCGCGCGCGGTCGAGGGGCGAGCCACGCGCTCATGGGCGAGCTCGAACGCCTCGGCCGGGAGCGCGGCGCCGCACGGCTCATCCTTCAGACGGGTAACCGGCAGCCCGAGGCGATCGGCCTGTACGAGAAGCTCGGTTATCGGGCGATCGACATCTACCCGCCGTACGTGAGGTTCCCGGCCTCGCGCTGTTTCGAGAAGGTGCTGGCGGGCTGAGACCCCGAGCGCCCGCTCGGCGTTTCGCGCAACCTCGATCCGACGCGGGGAAAGCCGGCTGACCTTCGCCGACGGCGGAGTGAGTGCGCAGCGCTCTACAGGTCGATCCCGAACGCCCGCAGGTCGATGACGCGCCCGGGCTCGACCTCGACCGGGTGCTCGCGCTCGGTCAGGCGGCGGAAGCCCATCTTGAGGTAGAGCGCGTGCGCGCCGAGCATCTCCGGGCCGCTGTTCATCACCACGCGGGTCGCGCCGCGATCGCGGGCGAGGTCGAGCACGTGTCGCGTGAGCAGCTCGCCGACGCCGCGGCCGCGCGCCGAGGGCGCCACCGCGAGCTGGCGGAAGTCGAGCTCTCCCTCGCGGGCGAGGGGTGAGAGCCGCTCGCCGGGCCGCGGCGTCCAGACGGTGCCGATGATCTCGTCGCCGTCGAGGGCGACCCACACCTCGCCCAGTTCCACCCGGCCGGCGACGTCGGCGAGCGAGGCGAGGTACGCCTCCGACAGTCCGTCGTAGCTGGCGCGGTAGGCCTCGGCGGTGATCCGCCCGGCCTGCGCGTACTCGTGCGGGGCGACACGTCGGACGGTGAGGGTCGTGGTCATGGCATCCATTCTTCTCCGGCGAACGCACGGCACGGCCCGGTCGAGGAAGACCGGGCCGTGCGCGGGGAGTCAGGACTTCGGGAGTCCCGGCTGGTTGATCTGCGAGGTCGAGATGCCCTCGGAGTCGAGGTTCCAGGCCTTCAGGACCTCGGCGTACTTCCCGCTCGCGATGAGGTCGTTCAGCACGATCTGCACCGGCTCGACGAGGCCGTTGCCCTTCTTGGTGCCGGCGGCGATGTCGGCCTGCAGCGGGTAACCGCCCGGAACCACGCCGACGACCTTCGTCTCACCGGTATCGCGCGCCGCCCACGCGGCGGTCGCGTTCGGTCCGAATGTCGCGTCGACGCGGCCCGAGAGCAGGGCGAGGGTCGCTGCGGCGGTGTCGTCGTAGTACTGCAGGTCGGCCGGGGCCTTGCCGGCGGCGGAGAGCTTCTCGTTCCAGCTGAGCAGCACTTTCTCTTGGTTGGTGCCCGAGCCGACGACGATCTTCAGCCCCGAGATGTCGTCGGCGGTCTCGATCTTGTCGATCGTGCTGTCGGACTTCACCGCGAAGCCCAGCAGATCCTGCCGGTAGCTCGCGAAGTCGTACAGTTCCTTGCGCTCCTCGGTCACCGTGACGTTGGCGGTGATCAGGTCGTACTTTCCCGACTGGATGCCGAGGGGCCAGTCCGCCCACGCCACCACGACCGGGTTGTACTCGAGGCCGAGCCCTTCGGCGATGAGCGAACCGATGTTGGGCTCGGTGCCCGACGGCAGTGTCTCACCCTCGGGCACGTAGCTCAGGGGAGGGGTGAACGCGCCGACGGCGACCGTCAGCTTGCCCGGCTCGATGGGGGTGAAGCCGCTCGCCTTCAGGGCCGCGACGGCGTCGGGCACGGCGTCGGTGTGCACCCATTCCGCGGGGGCGTTCGTGGCGGATGCCGAGGGCTCGGGCGCCGCGACCGCATCGGTCGGTCGGTTGAGGCCGATGGTGACGCCGACGCCGACGACGGCGACGAGGGCTGCGGCGATCACGCCGAGAGCGATCCCCTGTTTCCTGCTGAGAGCCATGCTGTGTCTCCTCGTGAGGGTGTGGATACCGCGGGGTCGGTGTCGCGCCGCGGGGTCGGGTGAATCGACGGGTGAGGGTGGGGCCCCGGTCGAGGGGCTCGCGCACCTGCGCGGGTGGTCGGTCGAGGCGGCGGGGTGTCAGCCCAGCACCTTCGCGAGGAACTCGCGCGTGCGCGGATGCTGCGGGCGACCCAGCACCTCGTCGGGCGAGCCTTCCTCGACGATGCGTCCCTCGTCGAGGAAGACCACGCGGTCGGCGACCTCGCGGGCGAAGCCGATCTCGTGCGTGACGATCACGAGCGTGGTGCCGAGTTTCGCGAGGTCGCGGATGACGTCCAGCACCTCGCCCACGAGCTCGGGGTCGAGTGCGCTCGTCGGCTCATCGAACAGCAGCACCTTGGGCTGCAGCGCGAGGGCACGGGCGATCGCGACGCGCTGCTGCTGACCGCCCGACAGCTGCCGGGGGTGGGCGTCGGCCTTCTCGGCCAGGCCCACCCGGTCGAGCAGGCCGAGGGCGAGCTCGCGCGCCTCGCTCTTGACCAGGCGCTTGAGAGCGAGCGGCGCCTCGATGATGTTCTCGAGCGCGGTCAGGTGGGGGAAGAGGTGGAAGTTCTGGAACACGATCCCCACCTGGGTCCGCCGCTGCAGGATCTCGCGCTCGCGCAGCTCGTGCAGCTTTCCGTGGCGCAGCTCGTAGCCGATGAAGTCGCCGTCGACCGTGACCGAGCCGGCATCCACGGTCTCGAGGTGGTTGATGGTGCGCAGCAGCGTCGACTTCCCCGAGCCGCTCGGGCCCAGCAGGGCCACGACTTCACCCGGCTCGACGGTGAGGTCGATGCCCTTCAGCACTTCGACGCCGTGGAAGCTCTTGCGCACTCCATGCACCTCGACGAGTCCGCGGGTGGTGGTGACCGCGCTCATGCCCGGCCTCCTTTCGGGGTGGCAGGGGTCTCGGCATCCGTTCCTCCCGGGGGAGCCGGGGAGTCTCCGAGCCGCGCCCACTGCGTGCTCACCCAGGTGCGGGCGCGCTGCGCCGGGGTCTGCGGCAGTGCTCGGGCGGATCCGCGGGCGTAGTGGCGCTCGATGTAGTACTGCGCGACGCTCAGGATCGTCGTGATGAGGGTGTACCAGACCACCGAGACCAGCAGCAGCGGGATCACGCGGCTGTTGCGGTTGTAGATCACCTGCACGGCGTAGAACAGCTCGGGGATCGCGATGACGAACACCACCGACGCGCCCTTCACGAGTCCGATGATCTCGTTCGTCGCGTTGGGCACGATCGAACGCATCGCCTGCGGCAGGATGATGCGGAACAGTCGGCGGGATGCCGGGATGCCGAGCGCTGCGGCCGCCTCGTGCTGGCCGGGGTCCACCGAGACGAGCCCGCCGCGGATGATCTCGGCCGAGTAGGCCGCCTGGTGCAGGCCGAGACCGAGGATCGCGGCGGCGAAGGCGCTGACGAGCTGGACCGTGGGGAACTCGACGATCCAGAAATCGGTGGTGAAGGGGGTGCCCAGGCCCAGGGTCGGATAGAGGTAGCCGAGGTTGTACCAGACGATGATCTGCACGACGAGGGGCACCGACCGGAAGAACCAGATGTAGCCCCACGCCACCGCGCTGAGCAGGGGCGATGCCGACAGTCGGCCCAGCGCCAGCAGCGTGCCGAGCGAGAAGCCGACGACGGCGGAGATCGCGGTGAGCGAGAGCGTGTAGCCGATGCCGATCAGCACGGGCTCCGAGAAGAAGTACTGCGCGAACGTCCCCCACATGTAGCGGTCGTTCGTCACGAGGCTCCAGGCGAACTGGGCGACGACGAACAGCAGCAGGGCGCTGAGGATCCAGCGCCACCAGTGGCGGGTGGGCACGACGGCGATGGTGCCGAGATCGACCTTGGCGGTCGGCCGTGGCGCCGTCGCGGGCGCTGTCGAGCGGTCGGCGGGGGCCGGCGCGGTGGTGGTCATGACGTGCTCCTCGGGCTTTCCGAAACGGCACGGGGTGCCGGTGGGTTGCGTCACGGTACGACGGTGTCGGAGGACGCCGCGAGGCGGCCATTCACACGTCGAAACGACCTGCCACGCATCGCAATGCGACGCCATGCGCGGTAACACGCTGGACGGCGGGCGGTGGGGTCGGGTACGTCCGGCTCACGCCGCGCGACCGGCGGGCGGGGCGGGCACAACTCCTGCGTTACCGGTGCCAGGAGTGGTTGCGGGGTGCTGGAGCCGCGGTTCTGCAGGAGTTGTGCGGGCCGGGCGTCGGCTCCGGCTCCGCGGGGAGTGCGCGCGGTGACCTGTGGCCGGGCCGCTGGCCGGTCGCCGGGCCGGGCCGGGCGGCGGGCCGCGCCGGTGGGTGCGGCGCACAACTCCTGCGTGACCTGTGTCGGGAGCGGTTCCGGAGCCCTGCACCCGCCGTTTTGCAGGAGTTGTGCGTGCCGGGCGTCGGGTCAGGCCCCGCGGGATGCGCGCGGTTACCCGTGGCCGGGCGGCCTGCCGGGCCGGGCCCATCGGGGCCGCGCACAACTGCTGCACGACCCGTACCAGGCGCGGTTGCGGGGCGCTGGAGCCGCGGTTCTGTAGGAGTTGTGCGTGCCGGGCGCCGGCACGAGCTTCGCGCGGAGCTGACCGCCGGCTCACGCCTCGCGCAGGATCCGCGCCGTCACCCGCGTGCCGAACGCGAGCGCCTCCACCGGCACGCATTCGTCGGCGGCGTGGAACTGCCCGAAGACGTCGAAATCGGCGGGCACGCGCAGGGGCACGAACCCGTAGCCGCGGATGCCGAGCCGGCTGAGGTGCTTGTTGTCGGTGCTGGCGGGCAGCAGATAGGGCACGACCATTCCATCGGGGTCTTCGGCGCCGATCGCCCGCTGCAGCACCTCGACCAGGGGCGCATCGACCGGCGCCTCGATCGCGGCGATGTCGCGCGCCCACGTCACCTCGATGTCGTCGCCGACCACGGCGGCGAGCTCCGCGCGCACCGCGTCGTGCTGCCCGGGAACGATCCGCACGTCGAGCGTCGCGCTCGCCGCCGCGGGGATGACGTTGGCCTTCCCTCCCGCCGCGAGCACCGTGGGCGAGGCCGTGTTGCGCATGCCCGCATCGATCAGGGATGCCGCGAACCCCAGGTCGTCGAGACGCCCGCCCGCGCGCTCCCAGGTGTCGACGAAGCGCTCGAGCGCGGCTGTGTGAACCACCGGGAACGCGTGCGCGCCGACCGCGGCGACGGCCTGCGCGAGGCGCACGACGGCGTTGTCGGCGGTGGGCCGGGAGCCGTGCGCGGCGCGACCGCGGGCGGTGAGCGTCGCGGTCGAGACGCCCTTCTCGGCCGTGGCGACGAGGTACGCGCGCCGGTCCCCGGGCAGCGGCAGCGAGAACCCGCCCACCTCGCTGATGGCCTCGGTGGCCCCGGCGAACAGCTCGGGGCGATGCTGCACGATCCAGCGCGCGCCCCACACGCCCCCGGCCTCTTCGTCGGCGAAGAACGCGAAGACGAGGTCGCGCCGGGGCTTGATCCCCTCGCGCCGGAACGCCCGCGCGATCGCCAGCAGCATCCCGGCGAAGTCCTTCATGTCGACCGCGCCGCGTCCGTACAGGATGCCGTCGTGGATCTCCGCCCCGAAGGGCGGGTGGGTCCAGTCGGCGGCGTCGACCGGCACGACGTCGAGGTGCGCGTGGGCGACGAGGGCACCGGCATCCGGATCCGAACCGGCCAAGCGGGCGATCACGCTCGCGCGCCCCGGAACGGGCTCGACGAGGGTGGTTTCATAGCCTGCGGCCTCGAGCTGCGCCTGCACGAACCGCGCCGCCCGGGTCTCACCGTCACCGATCGTGGCGGGGTCTCCGGTGTTGACGCTGTCGATACGGATCAGGGCGCGCACGAACTCCAGCGCCTCCGCCTCGAGGGCGTCGGGCGGCGGTCCGCCCGATTGCGGCGACCTAGACCCGATGTCGTCGACCATGGGCAGGAACCGTCAGTGCTCGTGGGGGCGGGCGTCGTCGGCGAGCTTGAAAGCGAGGCGTCCGTGCGCGTAGCCGCCGCCCGCGCGGATGGCGGTGGCGACCCAGGCGGCTTCGGCGAGCTCGGCTTCGGTGGCGCCGGCCTTCACGGCGTTCTGCGAGTGCCCGTCGATGCAGTACACGCACTGCGTGGTGATGCCGACGGCCAGGGCGATCAGCTCGCGGTACTTCAACGGGATCGCGCGCCCCTCGGGGGCGAACACGGCCTGGTCGAACGCGGCGAACGCGGCGAGGATGTCGGGCGTCTCGGCCTTGTAGACCTTCGTGAAGGTCTTGTCGGCGGTGCGGTCGAAGTACTCGGACATGGTGCCTCCCGGCGGCGTGGATGTGTCCGTCCCACGGTGCCACGGGCGACCGGAGGGGCCGGCCGGTCCGCGTCACGCGAGGTCACACGCCCGGCCCTGCCGGCGCGCCCGCATCCCCGTTCGCGCAGACCATGTCCCACTTTGTGCAGGCCCTGTCCCACATTGTGCGGGCTGGCGCCCGCGGGACCAGCCAGAAGTGGGACAAGGGCGCGTCGCCGCGCCGCCCGAGGCCAACCAGAAGTGGGACAAGGGCGCATCGCCGCGCCGCCCGAGCCCAACCAGAAGTGGGACAAGGGTGCAGCGCCGCCCGCGCAGGCGGCCTGAAGCGGGACGAGGTTCGAAGCGCCGCCTCAGCGCATCACGCTCGCACCCAGCTCGACCGGGCTGCCCTCGATGTTGCCGACGATCCCACGGATCACACCCGTGCCGTCCTCGCGGCGGAGGCCCTCGTACCAGGCCTGGGTCGCGGCGACGTCGAAGGCGTGCGTCTCATGGGCGCGCTTGCGGGCGCGCAGCACCAGGTCGCCCGCCCGCTCGGTGCGGATGCGCTCGTAGCGCTTCAGCGAGTCCTCGACGCCGAGGGTCGAGGTCGCGAAGACGATGCCGAGCGCGAAGCTGTCCTCGAGCGCCGAGCACGCGCCCTGACCGATGTCGGGCGCCGTGTTGTGCGCCGCATCTCCCAGGATCGCCACGCGCCCCCGCGCCCAGGTGTCGAAGGGGTCGATGTCCCAGATCTCCACGCGGTTGAGCGACTCGTCCGGGTCGATGCTGTCGAGCAGCGCCCGCACTCCGGGAGCGCCCCACGATCCGAACGCGTGCTCGAGCGCCGCCATGCGGTCTTCGACCACCCCCGAGGGCCCGGGCACGTCGACGAAGAAGTAGAAGCGGTCGCCCGCGACGGGCATGACGGCGCAGCGCTTGCCGTCGCCGACGTAGGTGGTCCAATGATCCAGCGGTCCGATCCGCTCGTCGGCCGCGACGAGGCCGTTGAAGTTCACGTATCCCGAGTAGGAGCGTTCGGGACGGATGCCGGTGGGCTCGGTGACGTAGTCCCGCACGATCGACCTGGCTCCGTCGGCTCCGATCAGCAGGTCGGCGGTGTCGGTGGAGCCGTCGGCGAAGGTGGCGGTGACCACCCCGTCGGTCTCGGACACCGAGGTCAGCGGCATCCCGAGCCGGAGGTTCTCGGCGCCCACGGCATCCATCATCAGCTGCTGCAGGTCGGCCCGCGCGACGGGGTAGGGGCGCTGACCGGTCTGCTCCGTGACGGGGCCGAGGCTGAAGCGGCAGAGTTCGTCGCCGGTGTGGCCGTCGTAGTAGGCCATGTCGTCCATCCGGCCTCCAAGGGCGGCGACCTGCGGCCCCAGGCCGAGCCAGTTGAGGACCTTGACGCCGTTGGACCACAGCGACAGGGCCGCACCGACCGGTCGGTTCTCGCGCATGCGGTCGTACACGACGACCTCGTGGCCGAGCTTCTGCAGGGCGAGGGCGGCGGAGGTGCCGCCGACTCCCGCGCCGATGACGATGACCTTCATGTCGCTCCTCAGCTGCCGCGGTAGGTCGAATAGGCGAAGGGGCTCAGCAACAGCGGCACGTGCAGGTGCGCCTCGCCCGAGACGGTGAAGGCGATCGTCGCGATCGGGTGGAACGACGCGATGCCGCGCGAGCGGAAGTAGGCGCCCGTCGCGAACGTCAGGGCGTAGTCGCCGTCGACGAGGACATCGGGGCCGAGCGAGAGTCGACCGTCGGCATCGGTGGCGGCGGAATCGATGGTCGCGCCGTCGAGGTGCGAGAGGGTCACGGAGACCCCGGCCGCGGGCGTGCCCGCGGTGGCATCCAGGACATGGGTGGTGAGGTGGGTCATGCGGTGCGCTCCGCAGCGGTGGTGCCGCGCGCGTCGGTGCGGCGCCGGGTCATTCCGCGGCCTCCGGTTCGGCGGGAGAGTCGTCGGCGAAGGCGGTGCGCAGGCGCAGCAGCGCGATCTCGGCGAGCTGTCGGGTGGCCTCGATCGTCTCGGCGTCGGGGTCGTTCGCCAGGCGCCGCTCGAGCTCGGCGCGCATCTCGCCGGGGGTGCGGCCGGCGGCGCGAATGAGGAAGACGCGGCCGAACCGCTCCTCGTAGGCGGCGTTGCCCGCGGCGATGGCTGCCACGTCGTCGTCGGCGGCGGAGGCCATCGATCCCTGCTCGCGACGGGATGCCGCGGCCTCGGCGCCGTCGCCCGCGACCTTCGCACCGATACGCGGGTGGGCGTGGAGCGCGGCCTCGAGGTCGTCCGGCGACCAGGCCGAGGCGAGGTCTCCCGCGTAAGCGGCGAGGGCGTCGATGTCGGCGTAGGGACGACCGGCGACGACCGCGTCGACCCAGCCGGGGACGTCGGCCCACACGCGGGCGACGGCCGTGGCATCCGCGTCGTCGAGGGCATGGAAGTCGTGCAGGTGCATGCCACTCACGCTAGGCCGACCGCGTTACGGGGCTGTGGCGCGATGTGTCGGCGATGTTGCTGTCGGGAACATTCGGGTCGGTGATTCGTCGCGAGAACGGGGGATGCGACGAGTTCGCCCTGTTCTCGTGTCGGCGCCTGTACTCGCGACGCCCAGTGCGGAGAGAAGCCGGCGCCGGCGCAATCGAGGCTCCGGGGCGTCGGAAGTGGCCCCGGGGCGTCGGAAGTGGCCCCGGGGCGTCGAGAACTGCCCCGCGGCGTCGAGGTAGGGGCCCCAGGGTGTCGAAACCGGCCCCAGGGTGTCGAAACCGGCGCCGGGGCGTCGGAAGTGGCCCCGGGGCGTCGGAAGTGGCCCCGAGGCGTCGAAAACTGCCCCGCGGCGTCGAGATAGGGGCCCCAAGGTGTCAAAACCGGCGCCGGGGCGTCGAAACCGGCCCCGGGGCGTCGGAAAGTGCCCCGGGGCGTCGGGAAGTGCCCCGCGGTGTCGAGCGAAAGGCCCCAAGGTGTCGAAACCGGCCCCCCGGGCGTCGAAACCGGCCCCCGCGGCGTCGAGAAACAGGCCCCGAGGCGTCGAAACCGGCCCCATGCCCACGCCGGCCCCCGCGTCGACGGCGCGCGGGCCGGGCGCCCGCGTCAGGAGTGCACGATCAGCCAGTGCGCGACGGCATCCGTCGACCCCGTGTTGTGCAGGCGGTGGGGGACTGAGCACGGGTAGCTGATGGCGTCTCCCGCGCGCAGGATCACGCGCTCGGCCTCGAAATCGATGGTCAGCTCTCCCGAGACGACCGTGCCCACCTCGTAGCCCTCGTGGTGGAAGAGCCCGTCCGCGCCGTGAGCCGCAGCCCCCGGCGGGTAGATCGACTCGAAGTAGTCGACGCCGGGCGAGGTGCCGGGGGTGAGCCGACGGAACGACACCCCGCTGTCGAGGACGATGTCGGGCGACTGTCCGGCGCGCTGCAGCGTGAAGCCCGAGGGGCCGACGGCGGGAGCGGGGCGGTCGGATGCCGGATCGAAAGCCGCCACGAGCGGCACGCCGAGGGCGTCGGTGATGGCGATCAAGCGCGAGACGCTCGGCTGCATGACGCCGCGCTCGATCTGCGAGACGGCGCTCGGGGAGATTCCCAGCGTCTTCGCGAGCGCCCGGGCCGAGATGCCGCGCGCCTGCCGCAGGTGGCGGATGCGTGCGCCGACGGATGCCGAGGGCTCAGCCGTCGCGATGCCCTCGGGCGCGGAGCCGGTCACCGCGGCGTCGTCCGGATGGACGTCTTCGGCGAGGGGCGGCTGCGGCATTCCCCGAGTCTAGGGAGGCGATCGATGTGAAGGAGCGACTTCACACACCTGTTACATGAGCGAAACGGCGGCGGGTGTGTGAACCCATAACTTCACATCAGAGCTCCACTCCGGCCGCGGACTCCACGTCGTGGCATCCATCGTCCTGAGAGGAATGACATGACTTCCACCCCGCTCACCGGTCCCCACGATCTCGTGGAGGCCGCCGGCCACCCCCACGGGGGCGGCAACATGAAGCCGCAATACGACGACCGCCTCGCCAACGAGGACCTCGCCCCGCTGCGCAAGCAGAAGTGGTCGAGCTACAACATCTTCGCGTTCTGGATGAGCGACGTGCACTCGGTCGGCGGCTACGTCACCGCCGGTTCGCTCTTCGCCCTGGGCCTGCAGTCGTGGCAGGTGCTCGTGGCGCTGATCGCCGGCATCGTCATCGTGCAGGTCTTCGCCAACATGGTCGCCAAGCCCAGCCAGAAGACGGGTGTGCCCTTCCCGGTCATCAACCGCGTGGTCTTCGGCATCCGGGGCGCGAACATCCCCGCGATCATCCGCGGGCTCATCGCGATCGCCTGGTACGGGGTGCAGACCTTCCTCGCGGCGGAGTCGCTGAACATCGTGTTCCTCAAGTTCATCCCGGGTTCGGCTGCTCTGCTCGACATGTCGTTCGCGGGGCTCTCTGCCCTCGGGTGGGTCTCGTACGGCATCCTGTGGACCGCGCAGTTCCTGCTGTTCTGGAACGGCATGGAGGTCATCCGCCGCTTCATCGACTGGGCAGGCCCCGCCGTCTACCTCGTCATGATCGTGCTCGCCGTGTACCTCGTGTCTCAGGCCGGCATCCAGAACATCTCGTTCACCCTGTCGACGGTGCAGCTCGACTTCTGGGCCTCGATCCCCGTGATGTTCGCGGCGATCGCGCTCGTGGTGTCGTACTTCTCGGGCCCGATGCTGAATTTCGGCGACTTCGCCCGCTACGGCAAGAGCTTCGCCGCGGTGAAGAAGGGCAACTTCTGGGGACTGCCCGTCAACTTCGTGTTCTTCTCGCTGCTCACCGTCATCACGGCGTCGGCCACCGTCCCGGTCTTCGGCTCGCTCATCACCGACCCGATCAAGACGGTCGAGCAGATCGACACGCCCTTCGCGATCCTGCTGGGCGGGCTCACCTTCGTCACCGCCACGGTCGGCATCAACATCGTCGCCAACTTCATCTCACCGGCCTTCGATTTCTCCAACGTCGCCCCGAAGAAGATCTCGTGGCGCGCGGGCGGAATGATCGCCGCTGTCGGCTCGACCTTCCTCATGCCGTGGAACTGGTACTCCAACAGCGACGCCATCCACTACTCGCTGGGCGTGCTGGGGGCGCTGATCGGGCCCCTCTTCGGCATCCTGATCGCCGGGTACTACTCCGCCGCGCGTCAGCGGGTGAAGGTCGATGCGATGTTCACGATGGATGCCGCCGGGCCCTACTGGTACCGCAACGGTTTCAACCCGAACGCGGTCAAGGCCGTCGTCGCCGCGGGGGTTCCGACCGTGCTCATCGCGGTCTTCCCGAAGCTCTTCGCCGACCTGGGTCTGTTCAACGTCTCGTGGGTCAGCGACTACAGCTGGTTCATCGGGTGCGGCCTCGGCTACGCGCTGTTCCTTCTCTTCGAGCGCCTCGACCCGCGCGTGCCGACCTTCGAGGGTGAGACCGAGGGCATCTCCGACGGCACGATCGACGGGGCGGCCGCGACTCCGGCATCCGAGCCGTCCGCCGTCTCGGCCCCGGTCGCCGTCGTCGCGAACACGGTTCCGGATGCCGCGGCCCCCGGTGCGACCGCTCGCGAGGCGCTCGCGTGAGGATCCTGCTCGTCAACCCCAACACCTCCCGGGCGATGACCGCGAAGATCACGGACGCCGCCCGGGGGGTGGCGGGACCCGACGTCGAGATCACGGCCGTGTGCCCCTCGGTCGGTGCCTCCGCGATCGAGAGCCACCTCGATGAGATCGCGGCGGCCGCGGCCGTGGTCGAGCTGATCGCGGCAGATCGTGACAGCCCCGACCCGGCAGATGCATACGTCGTCGCCTGCTTCGGCGACCCGGGGCTCGACGCGGCGCGCGAGCTGGTCGAGGCACCCGTGGTGGGGATCGCCGAGGCGGCGATGCACCTGGCGGTGGTGTCGGGACGGCACTTCGGGGTGGTCACGACGCTCAGCCGCACGCTCGGGCGAGCGCACGATCTCGTCGCGCGGTACGGCATGGAGCGGGCGTGCGTGTCGCTCGCGGCGACGGGTATTCCCGTCCTGGACCTCGAGGACACGGCATCCGCCGCCGTCACCACCATCGCCGAGCTGAGCATGGATGCCGCGGCCTCGGGCGCCGACGTCATCGTGCTCGGCTGCGCGGGCATGGCCGACCTGTGCGCCGAGCTCGCGGCACGCGTCGGGGTGCCGGTCGTCGACGGGGTCGCGGCCGCGGTGGGCATGGCATCCGGAATGGTGCGCATGGGCCTGGGCACGAGCAAACGCGACGAGTACGCGCGACCGCCGCGGGAGGTCGCGGGTCGGGGCGGGGCGGAGGACGGGCAGGGTGCCTCGTCATCGCTGGTGGCTCATGGCCCCGGGGTGTTGGCCGGGCATGGCGCTTCGGCTGCCCCGCTCGTTCCTGACCTGGGGGCGTCGAATGCGCATCGCCCCTCGTCGCGGGTGGTCGTCGGTGGACCCGGGGCCACTCCCGGCGCCCCGGGGCCGCTCGCCCCGCCCCGCGCGGAGACGCCCGCCGAGGCGTTCGCATGAATGTTGATGACGGTTACATTCGCGAAACGCGGGGCCTTTAGCGTGAGCCGCATGAGCACACGGATCGCCGCCCGCCGCGTCTTCATCGACGGCGCATTCACCCCCGCCACGGTCGTGATCGACGACGGACTCATCGCGGGGATCGAGGCGTTCGACGTCGCCGCCGACACCGTCCTGCCCGCCGACGCCGTGCTGCTGCCGGGCCTCGTCGACTCGCACGTGCACCTCGACGAACCCGGCCGCACCGAGTGGGAGGGCTTCGCGACCGGCACCGCCGCGGCGGCTGCGGGCGGCGTCACGACGGTCGTCGACATGCCCCTGAACAGCCTCCCGGTCACGACCAGCGTCGAGGCTCTGGATGCCAAGCGCCGGGCCGCCGTGGGAAAGCTCGCTGTCGACGTCGCCTACTGGGGCGGCGCCGTGCCCGAGAACCTCGGTTCACTGCGCGCCCTGGCGGATGCCGGGGTCGTGGGCTTCAAGTGCTTCCTGTCGCCGAGCGGGATCGACGAATTCGGCCACCTCGACGCCGAGCAGCTCGAGCGGTGTCTCGCCGAGCTAGCGGAGTTCGACGGACTGCTCATCGTGCACGCTGAAGACCCGGCCCATCTGCACGCCGACGGTGCGCTCGGCCCGCGCTACCGCGACTTCGAGGCCAGTCGTCCGCCGCTGAGCGAGCGCGCCGCGATCGAACGGGTCATCGACACCGCCCGTCGCACGGGCGCTCGCGCGCACATCGTCCACGTGTCCGACGGGGGAGCGCTCGACGCGGTGCGCGCGGCCAAGGCCGAGGGGGTCCGCCTCACGGTCGAGACGTGCCCGCACTACCTGACCCTCGACGCCTCGGCGGTGCCCGACGGCGCGGGGGCGTTCAAGTGCTGCCCGCCGATCCGCGGGGGAGACAACCGCGACCTGCTGTGGGCCGGGGTCGTCGACGGAACGATCGATGCGATCGTCAGCGACCACTCGCCCGCGACCGTCGAGCTGAAGGGTCATCCCGACTTCGGCCTCGCGTGGGGCGGAATCGCGGGGCTGCAGACCGGTCTTTCGGCGATCCACTCGACGGCCCGCGAGAGGGGCCTCGCGTTCGAGTCGCTGCTGCCCCTGATGACCACCGGCCCCGCTCGCGTCGCGGGGCTCGAGGGGCTCGGCGTGATCGAGGTGGGGGCTCCGGCACACCTGGTGGCCTTCGCCCCTGACGAGCAGTTCACGGTGGATGCCGCGGCTCTCGAGTACCGAAATCCGGTGTCTCCCTGGCACGGCCAGACCCTCACCGGCGTCGTCCGCGAGACGTGGCTCCGCGGGCAGTCCGTCTACCGGCGCGGAGCCGCGGTCACCGAGCGCGAGGGCCGCGAGCTGCTGCGCGCGGCCGCGGTGGTGGAGGCGTGAGCATGGTCGAGCCCCTCGAGAATCCTGAGCCCATCGAAGGGATCGGCACCCGCCCGTTCCCGATCCTGCAGCCCCGCACCGGCCCGATCCCCGGCGATCACTACGTCGCCGCGACCCTCGACACCGTCCTGTGGGGGCGCCTGCCGTGCGCGGCCGATACCCCCGTGCTCGAGATCGCCTCGGGTGAGAGCGTCACGTTCGACACCGTGAGCCACGAGGGCATCCTCGACGACCAGGGCAAGGATCCCGCCGCGTACTTCGCCGCGCACGGTGTCGCCGCCGACGCCGTGCTGCACGATGCCGTCGAGATCGCGGCATCCGTCGCTCGAGATCCTTTCGCGGACGGTCCGCACGTCGTCGTCGGCCCGGTGCACGTGCGCGGCGCGCGCCCCGGCGATCTGCTGCAGATCACGGTCGAGGCTCTGACCCCTCGCGTGCCCTACGGCGTCATCTCGAACCGGCACGGCAAGGGCGCCCTCGTCGGCGAGCTGCCCCGCGGCGAGCACAACGTCAGCGTGTTCTCGGCCGTGGTCGAGCGCGACGGCATCCTGCACGGCACTCTGCCCGTGGTCGAGGGCGGTGATCCCGTGGTGTCGTTCCCGCTCGCGCCGTTCCTCGGCACGATGGGCATCGCGGTCGCGGGGGAGGAGCGTCCGCACTCCGTTCCCCCTGGCGCCCACGGCGGCAACATCGACATCAATCTGCTGGTCGAGGGGACCGTGCTGTTCCTCCCCGTGCAGGTCGAGGGAGGGCTGGCGTACGTCGGCGACCCGCACTTCGCGCAGGGCGACGGGGAGGTGGCGCTCACCGCTCTCGAGGCCTCGCTGCGCGCGACCCTGCGCTTCGAGGTGATCCCCGCGGATGCCGCCCGCGCGGCGTTCGGCGAGGTCACCGGACCGCTCGTGCGCACGCCCGACTACCTCGTGCCGACCGGCATGGATCCCGACCTCGACGCCGCGATGCGCGCGTGCGTGCGCTCGTCGTTGGCGTTGCTGAACGGGCGCTGGGGCATGGACGAGCACCTCGCGTACGCCTACCTGTCCGCCGCGACGGACTTCGACATCTCGCAGGTCGTCGACATCGTCTCGGGGGTGCACGCCCGCATCCGCGAAGCCGACTTCGCGGGGGTCGCAGCCGTGGAACCGGTGCCGCTGGCATCCGGCACCGCGGCCGTGTCGACGCCCGAACCCGTCGACACGGCGACCCACGATGGAGGAGACGCCTCATGAGCCCCGTCCTCGCCGCCGCCCTGGCTCGTGCGGAGGCCGACGCCGCGCTGGCCGGCGACGCCTCCCCGTGCGCCCGCGATGCCGCCCCTCCCCGTCGAGAGTCCAAAACACCCGGGCGGTTCTCGACGCTGTCCGGGTTTCTCGGACACTCGACGCCGCGTGGAGAGGGGCGCAGATCATGACGGATGCCGAGGCCACGACTCCGGAGATCCCCACCGACCTGCGCGCGGCGTTCGACGCCTACGAGCGGGCGATCGTCGCGAACGACCTCGACGCCCTCGACGCGTTCTTCGCGCCCGGACCCGACACCCTGCGCGGCGACCCGGCGGGACTCCTCGTCGGGCACGAGGCGATCAGCGGGTTCCGCGCCGTGCGCGGTGGCGTCCCCGCGCGCGACATCGTCGACATCCACTATCGACCGCTCGGGCCCGACAGCGCCCTGCTCATGTCGGTCTCGCGCTTCCACGGCGGAGGCCGCGGCCTGCAGACGCAGGTCTGGCAGCGGATCGACGGCCAGTGGCTCATCACCGCCGCCCACGTCGCCCCGCGCACACCCCCGTTCGACCGCACCATCTGGCGCAGCGTCGGCGACCCCTTCCTGCCGGGCGCGGGGGTGGGGCCGCTGGCAGGGCTCAGCGTCGCCGTGAAGGACCTGTTCGCGATCGCCGGGTTCCGCATCGGCGCGGGAAACCCGACCTACCTCGACGAGGCGCGCCCCGAGAACGCCACGGCCCCGGCGGTCGCCGACCTGCTGCGCGCGGGAGCGACGCTGCGCGGCATCGCGCGGACCGACGAGTTCGCCTATTCGATCGCCGGTGACAACGTGCACTACGGCACCCCGCCCAACGGTGCGGTGGTGGGGGCCCTTCCCGGTGGATCGTCGAGCGGCCCCGCCTCCGCCGTCGCCCTCGGCCACGCCGACATCGGCCTCGCCACCGACACCGCCGGTTCCATCCGCGTGCCCGCGTCGTACCAGGGGCTGTGGGGCCTGCGCACGACCCACGACCTCGTGCCACGGCAGGGCATGCTGCCGCTAGCGCAGTCCTTCGACACGATCGGGTGGCTCACGCGCGACGGCGAGACCCTGCAGCGCGTCGCGGATCGGTGCCTGAGCGACGACGGATCGACGTCCACCGAGAACGTGTTCGGGGCCTCGGCCGACGACCTGCCGTGGCGCTTCGTCGTGCCCGAGGAGGTGCTCGACTGCGTCGAACCGGCGACCCGCGAGGCGTTCAGCCGACTGCTCGCCGCGCTCGCGGCATCCGAGGATCCGCCGCCCTTCCGTGCCGTGTCGAGCGGAGACCTGGATGCCGCGTTCACGGCGTTCCGGACGGTGCAGGGCGCGGAGGCATGGCGCAACGACGGGGAGTGGCTGCGGGCGCACCCCGGCGCCGTCGGCCCGGCCGTGGCGGAGCGCTTCGAGATCGCCTCGCGCATCACGGCGTCCGACGAAGCCGCGGCGCGCGAACACCTCGAGCCGATCGCCGCGCATCTTGCCGAACTCGTCGACGGCGCCGTGATGATCTTCCCGACCGTGCCCGGCCCCGCGCCGCTGCGCACGGCAGACGTCGACGCCGTGCGCGCCGCGACCCTGCGCATGACGGCACCCGCGGCGATCGCGGGGCTGCCCGCGGTGTCGGTGCCGTTGCTCACCGTCGGCGGCGCCCCGGTCGGGATCTGTCTCGTCTCCCGCGCGGGCACGGACACCGCCCTCGTCCGGCTGGCACGGCGGCTCGCCGCGTCCGCCGGGGCGGGGGGCGGTCGATGAGCCGCGTCGTCCCGGCGTCGGGCCGCGCGAAACTCCTGACTTTCTCCCCCGCGCGGGCGATCTCCGTGCCCGAGGTGGCATCTGTCGCCGGTTCTTCAGGAGTTCGGCCCGCCCCCGGCCGCGGGACGCTCCGCGACCGGGCGCGGGAGGCCCCGCGACCGGGCGCGGGCCTCCGCGACCCGCGACAGCTCGCCATCCCGAGCGAAACTCCTGAGATTCCGGGGCGAAGAGGCCGCTGCGCCGGTGCTGGCGGCATCCGCAGCCGCATCTTCAGGAGTTTGGCTCGCTTCGCCGCCCCCACCGAGTCGTCCCACCCGCCCCCGTCTCACGGCCACCCGCCCCCGTCCCACCCGCCCCCGTCCCACCCGTCCCCGTCCCACCCGTCCCAGTCCCAGGGAGTCCTGATGTCCCACCTCCCCGGCCCGTAGCAGTCCCGAGCGAAACTCCTGAGATTTCGGGGCGAAGAGGCCGCTGCGCCGGTGCTGGCGGCATTCGTGGCCGAATTTTCAGGAGTTCGGCCCGCTTCGCCGCCCCCACCGAGTCGTCCCACCCGGCCCCGTCTCACGGCCCCTCGTCCCACCCGCCCCCGTCCCACGGAGTCCTGATGCCCCACCTCCCCGGCCCGATCGACCCGCCCGCGCGCCTGCTGATGGGCCCCGGCCCCATCTCGGCCTACCCGAGCGTGCTACGCGCGATGGGCGCGCCGTTGGTCGGCCAGTACGACCCGTTCATGACGGCGACCATGACCGAGACGCAGGAGCTCTACCGGCAGGTGTGGGGCACGTTCAACGACGCCACGCTGTTGATCGACGGCACCAGCCGCGCCGGCATCGAGGCCGCGCTGGTCTCGCTGATCCGCCCCGGCGACCGCGTGCTCGTCCCCGTCTTCGGCCGCTTCGGTCATCTGCTGGCCGAGATCGCCGAGCGTGCGCTCGCCGAGGTGCACACGATCGAGGTGCCGTGGGGGCGGGTGTTCCCGGTGTCGACGGTCCGCGAGGCGATCGAGCGGGTGAAGCCGCACCTCGTCGCGTGCGTCCAGGGCGACACCTCGACCACCATGCTCCAGCCCCTCGAAGAGATCGGCGAGATCTGCCGCGCCCACGGCGCCCTGTTCTACACCGATGCCACCGCCTCGCTCGGCGGCAACCCCTTCGAGATGGACGCCTGGGGCCTGGATGCCGCGACCGCCGGGCTCCAGAAATGCCTCGGCGGCCCGTCGGGCTCGGCGCCGATCAGCCTGTCGGAGCGCGCCGTCGAGGTCGTGCGATCGCGGGCCCGCGTCGAGGCCGGTATCCGCGAAGAGGGCGATGCCTCGGCATCCGATTTCATCCGCTCCAACTACTTCGACCTCGCGATGATCCTCGACTACTGGGGGCCGCGCCGCCTCAACCACCACACCGAGGCGACGACCATGCTCTACGGTGCCCGCGAGTGCGCGCGGGTGCTGCTGCTCGAGGGGCGCGACGAGGTCATCGCGCGGCACCGGCTGCACGGCGACGCGATGCTCGCGGGGGTCGAGGGTCTCGGCCTGACCGTGTTCGGCGACGTCGCGCACAAGATGACGAACGCGGTGGCGGTGGAGATCCCGGATGCCGTCGTGGGCGACGCCGTGCGCGCCGAGCTACTGAGCGACTTCGGCATCGAGATCGGCACGTCTTTCGGCCCGCTGCACGGCCGCGTCTGGCGCATCGGCACGATGGGATACAACGCACGGAAAGACGCCGTGCTCGTCACCCTGGCCGCTCTCGAGGCGGTGCTGCGCCGCCATGGCGCGGCGGTCGCGGCCGGCGGCGGGGTCGAAGCGGCGCAGGGCGTGTACGCGGGGGCCGGGGCGTGAGGGAGCCCGTCGTGGCCGGTGGTCTTCGCGGGGGCCGGGCGTGACGGCATCCACTCGCCTGCGGGTCTCGCAGGAGCGCATCGCGTCGGCGGCGCGCCGCGTCATGGGGCGGTGCGAGGAGCTCGCCCGCGTCACGTCGACGCCCGGCTCGATCACCCGCGTCTACCTCTCGCCCGAGCACGCGCGCGTCAACCGCCTCGCGGCGGAGTGGATGCGCGAGCTCGGCATGACGACCCGGCAGGATGCCGCGGGCAACCAGGTCGGCCGACTCGCTCCCGCGGGCGCCCCCAACGCCCCCGCCCTGCTGCTCGGGTCGCACCTGGACACCGTTCCCGACGCCGGACGCTTCGACGGGATCGTCGGTGTGCTGATGGCGCTCGAGGTCGTCCGGCTGCTCCGTCTCGTCGACGATGAGGGCACGGCATCCAGTCCCTTCCCCTTCGCCCTCGAGGTCATCGCCTTCAGCGACGAAGAGGGCACGCGGTTCGGCAAGGCCCTGCTGGGCTCGTCGGCCGTGGCGGGGCAGTGGGACGACTCCTGGTGGGAGTTGGCGGATGCCGACGGGACCACGTTGCGCGAGGCGTTCCGCGAGTTCGGGCTCGACCCGGGCCGCGTGGGCGAGGCCGCGCGACGACCCGAGCAACTCGTCGGTTACCTCGAGGCGCACATCGAGCAGGGGCCCGAACTGCACCGCAGCGGTCAGGCGCTCGCCGCGGTGTCGTCGATCGCGTCGGCACGGCGCTTCCAGCTCGTCGTCGAGGGCGAGGCGCGGCACGCGGGCGGCACGCCCTACGACATGCGGCGCGACGCCCTGCTCGGGGCGAGTGAGGCGGCGCTCGCGGTCGAGCGCATCTGCCGTGGCGAGCACCACATCGTCGGCACGGTCGGTCAGCTCGAGGCCTTCCCCGGCGCGGTCAACGTCGTGCCCGGCGAGGCGCACCTCTCGCTCGACCTGCGCGGGGAGTTCGACGCCACGCGCGACCACGTGTGGGACGAGATCTCGCGCGAGCTCGACGCGATCATGGGACGCCGCAGCCTGCGCTGGCACGCCCGCGAGGTGCACAGCGCGCCCGCGGTGTTCTGCGCCCCGCTGCTGCAGGACGTCGTGCGCGCGGGCATCGGCGCCGACGCCCCCACTCTCTTCAGCCGCGCCGGCCATGACGCGATGTCGATCGGCGCGATCACCGAGGTGGGGATGCTGTTCCTGCGCAATCCCGACGGCATCAGTCACCACCCCGACGAGGCCGTGAGCGGGGCGGATGTGGCCGCGGGGCTGCGCGCGCTCGCCGAGGCGGTGCTGCACCTGGGGGTGGAATCGCGCTGAGGCGGTGCGGTGCCCGGTGGGGGCCCCGGGGTTCGGGGCGTGGATCGTGGTCACGGGGCTGGTGTGTGCGGGTGCGGTCGGGTTCGGGGCGTGGGTCGTGGCCCCGGGGCGCTGTGCGTGGCGGCGAGGCGCGGTGGGCGGGGGTGCGTGGTCGGTTTCGGGGCGTGGGTCATGGCCCCGGGCGTGGTGCGTGCGGGCACGGTCGACGGTGGGGCGTGGGTCGTGGCCCCGGGCGTGGTGTGTGCAAGCACGGTCGACGGTGGGGCGTCGTTCGTGGCCCCGGGGCGTGGTGCGTGCGGGCACGGTCGACGGTGGGGCGTCGTTCGTGGCCCCGGGGCGCGTTCCGTGGCCCCGGGGCCACGAACGACCGCGGATTGCGCCCGCCTGAACCACGCCCGTGCCAGCGGCGACCCGGCCGCCCGGGCCGCGTCTCACATGATCCAGATGTGCTCGCCGTGGTGCACGTCGAAGCACTCATACGGGCCGAGGTCGTCGATCGCGCGCACGATCGTGCCGTTCTCGAACTCCAACGCGAGGCTCGAGGGCGCGTCCACGCGCACCGCCGTCACGGTCAGCGAGAGCAGGTCGAGCAGCGGCGCGGCGAGAGCGCGGGCATCGTCGGCGGACCGCTCATCGCTGCCCGGGACGGTCACGGCGAGCACCCCCTCGACGTCGAGACCCACGCCCTCGTCGAAGAACAGCGATACCTTGTAGCGGCCGAAGGTCACGGCATCCAGGCGCCGTCCCTCGAAGAAATCGAACGTCTCGCCCGCGGTGATCCCGTACACGGCGGTCAGCCTACGCGGCACCCCCGCCGGCGAGCCTCCACACGCGGTCGCGCGAGAACGGCAGTTCGTATCCGCGGCGGCCGAGGGCGCGCGAGACGGCGTTGCCGATCGCGGCTCCGACCGGGTTGTACGGCGATTCGCTCATCGACTTGGCCCCGAAGGGTCCGAGGGAGTCGTCGGTCTCGGCGAAGTACACCTCGGTGTCGGGCACGTCGGCGAACTGCGGCACGCGGTACGTGCGGAACACCGGGTTCTGCACGACGCCGTCCTCGAGGTACACCTCTTCGTACAGCGCGCCGCCGAGGGCCTGGGCTGCGCCGCCCTCGATCTGGCCGCGGCACTGGGCCGGGTTGATGACGACGCCCGCATCGGCCGACTGGACCGACTGCAGCACCTTCACCGTCCCCGTCTCGGGGTCGACGGCCACGCGCGCGGCGTGCACGTTGAACGCGAGCGAGCGGACCTCGCCGAACTCCGCCCCGTCGGCGGTGAGGTCGTCCCCGCCCCCCGCGGCGACGATCCGCGCCCACGTCACGGTCTCGCCCGCGAACGAGATTCCGGATGCCGTGACCTCGGCCTCCGCGGCATCCGCCCCCGACAGCTCGGCGGCGATGGCGATCATGCGGCGCTTGAGCGACAGGCAGGCGCCGTACAGCGCCTTGCCGGCGACGACGGTTCCCGCGGAAGCGAAGGCCCCGGTGTCGTGGCGCACCGCGTCGGTGTCGGCGGCCCAGAGGCGCAGGCGATCGAGCGGGGCCTCGAGAACGGTCGCCGCGATCTGTCGGTGCACGGTCGAGGTGCCGTTGCCGAACTCGGCCGTGCCGACGCGCAGCGCGTAGGTGCCGTCGGGTCGCAGCGTCGCGCTGGTGTGGGCGATGTGTCCGCGCGGCGCCATCGTGGCGATCATCGCCGCGGCCATCCCCTCGCCGACGAGCCAGCCGGCGGGGGCGTCGACGCCGTTGCCGCGGCGCAGGGCGTCTTGAGCCAGATCGAGGCACTGATCGAGGCCGTAACTGCCCCAGATCAGGTCTTCTTCGTGGGTTTCCTCGCCGTCGTCGGGGTGCAGGGAGTCGCCCTCGCGCACCGCATTGATACGGCGCAGGTCGAAGGGGTCGATGCCGAGTTCCTGCGCGAGGGCGTCCATCGCTGATTCGACGGCGAACACCACCTGGCCGAGGCCGTACCCGCGGAACGCGCCCGAGGGCGGGTTGTTCGTGTAAACCGCCTCGGCGTCGATCCACTTCGTCGGCACGCGATACAGCGTCGTGGACTCGGCGCACGAGTGGAACAGCACGCCGATGGCGTGATTGCCGTAGGCGCCGGTGTCGCTCAGCACGTCGAGCTTCATCGCGGTGAGGGTGCCGTCGGCATCCGCCCCCAGGGTCGTGCGCACGCGCATCGGATGCCGCAGAGACGCCCGGACGAACTGGTCGGTGCGCGAGAACTCGTACGCGACGGGTCGTCCGAGCTTGAGCACCGCGAGGGCGGTGAGGTCTTCGGTGAACAGCTCCTGCTTGCCGCCGAAGCCGCCGCCCACGCGGGCCGCGTACACGCGTACGCGATCGCGCTCCAGGTCGAACACGTGCGCGAGCTCGTTACGCACGAGGAAGGGCACCTGCGTCGACGAGCGGATCACGAGGCGACCGTCGTCGTCGAGCCAGCCCACCGCGCCGTGCGTCTCGAGGGCCGCGTGGGTCACGCGCGACGAGCGCCACTCGCCCGTCACGGTGGTGGAGCTCGCGGCGAGGGCCGCGTCGATATCGCCGCCGTGGCCGGTGTGGAAGCCCGCCACGACGTTGCGGCCGGCATCCATGACGCGCTCGTCGGGCGTGCGGTCGGGGTGCAGCAGCGGCGCTCCGGGCAGGCGCGCCTCTTCGGGGTCGAAGACCGCGGGCAGCAGCTCGTAGTCGACCCGCACCGCGCGGCAGCCGGCGTCCGCCGCCTCGGCGGTCTCGGCGACGACCGCGACGACCCGCTGCCCGACGTGGCGGACGACGTCGTCGAGCATGCGCGTGTCGTCGGGGTCGTCGGTGCGGTGCTCGTGGCGGCCGGTGGAATACCGCACGGCGGGGACGTCGGCGTGGGTGAACACCGCGACGACCCCGGGGATCGCGAGAGCCTCGGCCGTGTCGATCGAGACGACCCGGGCGTGGGCGTGCGGCGAGGTCACGACGCGCAGGATCAGCGGCGGTCCGCCGGGCACGGGCTCGTCGAAGGTGAACGGCTCGCGGCCCTGGACGATGCGGCGTGCCGCCTCGGGGATGACCGAGGTGCCGACGCGGCCGGAGGCCGCGAACCCGCCGTCCCGGGCTCGGGCGTGAGCGGCGGTCGGCGTGCACACCTCCTGCACATCGCCGGCTGCGGGTGTCGAGGGGACCGAAAGCGGCGGATCTGCAGGAGGTGTGTCGTGCCCCGCGCACGTCCCGCCGCAGCCCGCGGGCGCCTCGGCCTCGGCCTCGACCCCGCAGCTCTTGCCGGTCTCGCGCACGGGCCCCAGCACCGATGCCCGGATCGCCTCGCGGATCGGGCGGTACCCGGTGCACCGGCAGAGGTTGCCCTTCATGCGCCGGTCGAGGTCGCCGAGGTCATCGGGGGTCAGTGTCGAGGCCGTCACGCTCATGCCGGGCGAGCAGAAGCCGCACTGGAAGCCGAAGCCGGTCGCCAGGGCCTCCTGCACGGGGTGCAGCTGGTCACCCGGGGCGAGACCCGCGGCGGTCGTGATCGCGCGGCCCTCGAGGCGCATCGCGGGGATGAGGCAGGAGTGCGTCGGCGCGCCGTCGAGCAGCACCGAGCACGCGCCGCAGTCGCCGGCGTCGCAGCCCTTCTTCACCTCGACGTGGCCCGCCTCGCGCAGCAGCGTCCGGGCGCTCTGCCCGGGCCGGGGATCGACCTCGACGGGGGAGCCGTTGACCTCGAACCTCACGCGGCCCCTTCCTGCAGGTCCCGGACGAAGCGCGCGCGCAGGCGCTCCGCGAGCACGACGCTCACGCCCCGGCGCCAGTCGGCGCTTCCGAGCGGGTCCGTGTAGAAGTCGCTGGCGGCGGCCACGGCATCCCGCAGCTCACCCGCCCCGGGCACGTGCGGGAAGCGCAGCACGCGGGGCCGACGCACCGCGGCCGTCACGACGAACACCGCGGTGCCGTCGGGGTCGACCCGGGCCGTGACCACGGCGCCGGAACGACCGAGTTCGGCCAGGGCGATCTTCTGCAGCCCGACCCGCGCCTCCAGCGCCCGCGCGGGGATGTCGAGGGCGCGCACGACCTCGCCGGGCGCGAGGGAGGTCGCGGCGTTGTCGACGACGAGCTCCGAGACCGCGATGCGCCGTTCGCCGCCATCGGGCGTCCACACCAGGGCCGTGGCATCCAGGGTCGACAGCAGGGCGATCATCGCACCGGCCGCGAAGGCCTGGCAGACGTTGCCGCCGACGGTGGCGGTGTTCCAGATCTTGAAGGACGCGAGCAGGGCGTCGGCCGAGGGGCGGGCGAGAGCGAGCGAGGTCCACGCGGACGGAGCCTCGGTCTCGACCCACGCGAGCAGGCGCGCGATCGTGCAGGTGGCGCCGATCCGCAGGCCCTCGTCGGTGATCTCGAGGTCGGGCCACCCCAGCGTGGTCAGGTCGACGAAGCCGGTGGTGCCGGGCTGCGGCTCGCTCATGATCCAGGTGCCGCCGGCGATGACGACCTCGCCGGGAGCGAGCACCAGGTCGGAACGCGTCCGCGCCGCGCGGTACGAGGTGACGGTGGTGATGTCCACGACTCAGCCCGCCAGGATCCGGCCCGACCAACGGCCGTCGGCGAGCGTGTAGTGCTGGCGCGTGCTCTGCCCGATCGGGTCACCGCGCCAGAACGTCAGGGTGAGGGGGCGCAGGCGGAACCCCGCCCACCGCTCCGGCGGTTCCAGCTCGGGGTGGGCGTCGCCGAACTCCGCCCAGAGGTGGTGCCGCGCCTCGACGGGCAGGTGGGCGTTCTCATGCGTGTTGATCCACGCGAGCATCTGCAGGTACCGGGACCGCTGGCGATACACCGCGGCGGCCTCCGCCGCGCCGACCCGCTCGACGATCCCGCGCACGACGAGCTGCCGACCGATCTCGGGCCACGCCACCGCCATCGCGGCGACCGGGTTCGCGGCGATCTCGGCGACCTTCGCGCTGGCCGAATCGGTGTGGAAGGTGAGACCGGCGGCATCCCTGTCGCTGACGAGCACGTGACGGAGCGAGGGGATGCCGTCCAGCCCGATGGTCGACAGGGCCCCGAGGGGCCGCAGTTCGCCGTCGTGGGGAGGGAGCCACCGTTGCATCAGCTCGAGCGGGTCGTCGACGAGCGCGTCGATGTCGGCGACGTCGGAACCGAACGTGGTGCCGGCCGTGATCATGGCCACCTCCGGGGGCTGCAGCGGGTAGGGCCGAGCGTAGGGACGGCGCGTTTCGGCGATGTTGCCGCCATGAACATTCGCCGAAACACGCGCTCCCTACACTCCGGTCATGACCCGGCTGCCGCTGATCGACGTCTGCCCCAAACGGATGGAGTACGGACCGTGCGGCGGGGTCGGCTTCGACGGGTCGTGCGAGATCGACGCGACGCACCGCTGCGCGTTCCTGCACCGACCGACCGTGCCGTGGACGGGGGTCGACCGAGCGGCGGTTCCGCCACCGTCGCCGCGGACGGCCGCGGCAGCGCGGACTCTCGCGGCCCTCGACACCCGGCCCTGGGTGGTGGCGGACCTGCCCGCGCGCGCCCTCAGCGTCTCGTCGATCGACACGTGCGCGGAGATTCTCGCCGGAGAAGTGGATGCCGTCCTCGCCGGCGACGCGGGAAGCGCGCGGGTCCAGTTCCCTCCCGCGTACCGCGCGCACCTGCTGCAGCGACGGGGCCTGCGCGTGTGGACGGGCCTGAACATGCGCGACCGCAACCGAGTCGCGATCGAGGGCGAGCTCGCGGCCCTCGCGGTCGAGGGGGTCGCGGGAGTGCACTGCGTGACCGGCGACCACACCCGCACGGGACACCGACCGGATGCCGCGCCGGTGTTCGACCTGGACTCGACGGAGGCCGCCGCCCTGGCCCGCGCCGTCGGGCACGTGGTGTCGGTGGCGGCCTCACCGGCGGCCCCGCCGGTGGACCGACGCGCGGCGCGGCTGCGCGAGAAGAGCCGGGCCGGAGCGGACGTGTGCTTCGTCAACCACGCCGGCGGGGCGGCACCCGTCCGCCGGTTCATCGAGGAGGCGGGGGACGGCATCCGGTTCATCCCGTGCGTGCCGGTGGTCGTCGACCACGCGTCGGCCGACCTGCTGGAGTCGTTCACGACGCTCGTGCTGCCCACGGGGTTCCTCGAGCGTGTGCGCGGGGCGCGTGATCCACGGGCGGAGGGGATCTCGCTCGCGGTGGAGATGGCGCGGGAGATGCTCGCCGTGCCGGGCGTCGTCGGCGTCAACCTGTCGGGCGGTCGCGAGGGCGCCGAGGGGTCCTACGCCGAGGCGCTCGCCGAGGTGGCGCGGCGGTTGCGCTGACGGCCCGGCCGCGGGGCTCGGGCCTCGGGCGGCCGAACTCCTGAGATTTCCCCGCTCGGGTGCCTCGGCACGCCCATCCCCGTGGCTCGGGCCGGACCGGCCGCCGGTTTCTCAGGAGTTTCGCCCGGCCCGGGCCGCTCACCGTGCCCGCCTCAGTGCATGATCATCCCGCCGGTGACGTTGATCGCCTGACCGGTCAGGTAGCCGCCCGCGGGGGAGGCGAGGAAGTGGGTCACCCCCGCCACGTCCTCCGGGGCGCCCAGTCGCCCGAGCGGCGACTTCGCGCTCCAGGTGCGCACGTCGTCCTCGGAGCGGGTGTCGGCGCCCATGTCGGTGAGCACGTAGCCGGGGCACACAGCGTTGACGCGCACACCGTGGCATCCCCATTCCTGGGCACCCGCGCGCGTGAGCGCGACGACAGCGGCCTTCGATGCGGCGTAGTGGCCTTCGCCGCCACCTCCCTGCTTGGCGGCCATGCTGGCGATGTTGATGATCGATCCGGCCCGGGCCTCGAGCATGACCGGGGCGACGGCCTGCATCGTCACGAGCGTCGCTCGTGCGTTGATGTCGAGCACGAGATCCCAGTCGTCGACCGTGATGTCGAGCAGCGAGACGTGTTGGAACACCCCCGCGCAGTTCACGAGCACGTCGATCCCGCCGATCGCTTCGATCGCCTCCCCGACCGCGTGGCGCGTATCTACCGGGTCGCGAAGGTCGACGGAGAAGAACAGGGATGCCGTGTCCCCGGCGGGAGCACGACGATCGAGCACCGCGACCCGGGCGCCGTCCGAGACGAACCGCTCGACGATGGCGGCGCCGATGCCGCCGGACCCGCCCGTGACGATCACGCGCTGAGACATGAGGCTCCTTCCGCGGGGCGTCGGGTCGCCCTCGGCGGCACCGTACGCCCGGCGTTGAACGCGGCGGCGACGGCGCTGTTTCGGCGGAGTAACGGCCATGCGGTCTTTAGCCTCGCAACGCCTTGAGGCTCACCCGCGTCACCCCTCGCCCGCGAGGCTCGCCCACACCGCTGCGACGTCGACCTCGAGTCGGGCATCGGTTCCCCGCGAGCGCCACGCGTCCCGGTCGAACACGTACGCCCGCTCCGCGTGCAACACGTACAGCCGCTTGCGCGGGACGGCGATGATCCCGGCCACCTCTTCTTCGGGCGCGGAGCCGGTCGCGGCGTCGCGCGCGAGTCGCGCGTCCAGCACCTCGCGCACCGTCGATTCGTCGGCATCCACCTCTTGAGCGCGGAATGCGAGCTGCACGCCGTCGGCGTCGGACAGGGCCGCTGTCGCGTCGAACACCACCCCGGATGCCGAGCCCGAGGCCCTGATCGCGCGGGCGTGCCGGGACTCGAGGTCGGACTCGATGTACATCCCGTGCGGCAGCAGGCGGTAGTGAGCCGCGGCCGTCCATGGTCCGTCCGCGTCGGCGGTTCCGAGGACGACGTAACGGTGGGCCGCGAGGATCGCGGCCGCGCGCTGTTCCGGTGAGGGCATGCCGCCATGGTGCGAGGGCCGCGAGACGCCCGTGTTTCCGCGGCGTAACGCTTCTGCGGTCGCGCCGGGTCGTCGGCATCCGGAGTCGTACGCTCGGCTCATCACCCGCCCGCAGCCCCAGGAGAGACGTGCCCGTTCACCCCGCCATCACCGACCCGCACGTGCGCGCGCACCTCGAACGACTCGCCGCGCGGGCCGGCACGATCCCCTCGGGGGCGACGGATGCCGACGGCGACGACGCCGCACGGATCGCCGAGCTGCGCGCGAACCCGTCCTGGGTCCGGATGCCCGACGACGAGACCCTCGAGTCGATCGACCTGGACGCCGCGGGCCTCGCCCTGCGTCTATACCGTCCGCGCGACGGGCACCGGGGAACCCTCGTGTTCGCCCACGGCGGCGGGTGGGTCGCCGGGAACCTCGACAACAACGACGCCCTGTGCCGCGCCCTCGCTCTCGCCACCGGCACCCAGGTGCTCAGCGTCGACTACCGCCTCGCGCCCGAGCACCCTTTCCCGGCGGGTCTCGACGACCTCGACCGCGCGCTGCGCTTCGCCGCCTCGGGTGCCGACGGACTCATCGACCCCGCCCGGCTCGGCGTCGCCGGTCACAGCGCGGGCGGCAACCTCGCCGCCGCGCTCGCCCTGCGCGCGCGGGAGGGGCGGGCTCCCGGCATCCGGGTGCAGGTGCTGCTGTGTCCGGTGCTCGACGTTCCCGATCCGGCGCGCCCCAGCTATCGCGCGCACACCGACGACCTGCCGCTGACCGCGCGCGGAATGGAGTGGTACTGGGGGCTGTACCTCGGCGACGCCGCGGATGCTGCTCCGGGCGCCGATGCTGCGGCGGGGCCGGATGCCGGTGGCCCGGCGCTCGTCGACGCGGCACCGTTGCGCGCTGTCGCCGTCGACGCCTCGGCGCCGGTCGACGTGGCGCTCGTCGAAGCGGCACCGTTGCGCGCCGCCGCTCTCGACGCCGCGGCGCCGGCTGAAGCGGCGCTCGTCGAAGCGGCACCGTTGCGCGCCGTCGCTCTCGACGCCGCGGCGCCGGCCGTGATCGTCGCGGCCGAGGTCGACCCGCTGTCGGACGAAGCGGAGGAGTACGCCGATCGCCTCGCGGCATCCGGGGTCCCCGTTACGTTCGTGCGGAGGGCGGGGGTGCCGCACCTGTTCTTGGTGTTCCCGTCGACGCCCGCGCGCGACGAGGTGCTCGCGCAGGTCGCGCCGGCGGTGCGGGCGGCGTTCGCCTGAGTCCGGCGCCGCTGTCGTGCCGGCCGGTGCACCCTCGTCCCACTTGTGGTGGGTGGGCGGACGCTGGACCGGCCATTTGTGGGACATGCACCGCCAGAAGGGGGACGAGGCTCTGTGGTGGGGCTGTGGTTGCGCGGCCGTCGCGCTGGGCGGAGCACCCTTGTCCCACTTGTGGTGGGTTGGGCGGCGCTGCACCGGCCATTTGTGGGACATCCACCGCCAGAAGGGGGACGAGGCGGCCCTGTCGCGTCGGGCAACGTCACCCCGTCGCGGTGGTGCGCCCACCGGTGGGGCGACCGCGCTGTTCCGTCGCTCCGAACGGCGGAGACACCGGATGCCACGAACCCGGTGGGGTCCGTGGCATCCGGTGTCTGACGGGGTCAGGCTCCGACGAGCTCGCGCTTGGCTTCGGTCTCGGCGACGTCGTCGGCCTCGCGACGGCGACGGTCGTTGGTCTCGGGCGTGAGCACGGCGGCGATGAGGCCGACGAGGCCGTAGAAGCTGAACAGCACCGCCGGGCCCATCCAGCCGAAGGCCTGGAACAAGCTCACGGCCCAGAAGGCGGTGAAGCCCGAAACGACCGCGGAGAGCTGGTACGCCAGCGAGGCTCCCGAGGAGCGGGTTCCGGTGTTGAACAGCTCGGGGAACCACGACGCCTGCGTTCCGGCGAGGGAGTTCTGGCAGATCGCGAAGCTGAAGACGAACACGGCGACGATCAGCGGGAACATCCCGGTGTTGGCGACGACGAAGAGCGGGATGCCCGACAGCAGGATCATCGCCGTCCCGAAGACGTACACGGGCTTGCGGCCGATGCGGTCGGTGAGCCAGCCCCAGAACAGGGTCGCGGGGAAGCCGACGAGGGCGGCGATGACGATCGCGAGGATGGTCTGCGACGGGTCGGCGAGCTGGTTGCTCTTTAGGTACGACGACATGTACGTGATGGCGATGGCGTACCCCGCGGTCTCGGCGATGCGCATGCAGAAGGCGCGCAGCAGGTTCCGCCAGTCGGAGCGCAGAACGCTGAGGAGGGGGTTCTTCTCGATCTTGCCCTCCTCTTTGATCTCTTCGAACTCGGGCGACTCCTCCACCTTCAGGCGGATGTAGAGGCCGGCGAAGACCAGCAGGGCGGAGAGCAGGAAGGGCATGCGCCACTTCCAGTCGTCGGGCAGGCTCGAGCTGGCGAAGAACGCCAGGTTGGCCAGCAGCAGACCCAGCGGGAAGCCCGCCTGCGGCAGTGCGCCGAATGCGCCCTTGCGGCGCCACGGAGCGTGCTCGTAGGTCATGAGAATCGCGCCGCCCCACTCGGCGCCGAACGCGAGGCCCTGGACGATGCGGGTCACCACGAGCAGGATGGGCGCGGCGACGCCCACCGTCGCGTAGGTGGGCAGGATGCCGATCGCGAACGTCGCGAGACCCATGATGAGCAGCGAGGCGATGAGCACCGGCTTGCGGCCGATCTTGTCGCCCAGGTAGCCGCCGATGATGCCGCCGATCGGACGAGCGGCGAAGCCCACACCGAGAGTGGCGAACGACAGCAGGGTGCCGGTGAGCGGGTCGGCGTCGGGGAAGAACGCCGTCCCGAAGTACAGGGCTGCGGCGGTGCCGTAGCCGATGAAGTCGTAGTTCTCGATGGTCGTGCCGACGGTGCTGCCGGCGGCGACTCGCCAGCGGTGGGGAGTGCCGAGCACCGGGGTCGACGTCGTGGCCTGTGCCATGGGTCTTCCTATCTTCTTCGATAGCCTCCGCGTGCTCCATCGATGGAGACCGGCGGGCTGAACGCTCTGGGTTCGATTGTTAACAATGCAACAATAGGACCGTAAGCGCAACACCTCCGTGCACTTTTTTCCGGATGCCGCCGGGGCGCGGTCGCCGCACACCCACCGTCGCGTGCCTGGGTGCAGGGTTCACTGTCGACGCCCCCCGATTCGAGTGGCCTCTCGCGACGTGTCGCCGCGCACTCTGCCGGGCGATCTTCCGGCGGGGCGCCGCTCGACGGTGCCCGCTCCGGCATACGTCGCACGCGGCGCACTTCGCAGGGCGTCTCGACGACCGCGCCGGCCTCACCCGCCGCCGCCCGAGGGGCGCTCGCCCGAGGAGCGCTCACCCGTAGAGCACTCGCCCGAGGGGCGCTCGTTCGTAGAGCGCTCACCCGTAGAGCGCTCACCCGAAGAGCGCGCGCCCGGGACGATCGGCTGACCGGGCGGCCGTCGGGTCAGCGCAAGGGGTTCAGGCCTCGACGCGGTCGAGCAGGCGCTCGACGGCGGCATCCATGTGTTCGCGCAGGAATCGTCGCGCGGCGTCGGGGTCGCCCTCGGTGAGGATGTCGACGAGGGGCATGTGCCGGTCGATCGACATGTTCGCCACCGCCACGTCCAGTCCGCCGCTGGTCAACGCCGCGCGGGCGAGTCCCGCGACCCGCTGCCAGGACTGCAGCAGCGTGGTGTTGCCGCTGAGCTCGCACAGGGTCTCGTGGAAGGCGAGGTCGGCGCGCACGCGCGCGGCGAACTCCTCGGCGGCGTTCAGTGCGTCGAGGCGCTCGCGCAGCACGACAACCGCGTCGGAGCGGTCGGCGAACGCACAGATCTCCTCGCACGCGAGCGACTCGAGCGCGTACCGCACGTCGAAGATCTCGCGGATGTCGGCGGCCGACACCACCCGCACCGACAGGCGTCCGCGAGAGTCGGCGGCGAGCAGGCCCTCCTGCTGCAGATGGCGCAGGGCCTCGCGCAGCGTGCCGCGCGACACCCCCAGCGAGTCGGCCAGCTCGATCTCGCCCAGGTGCGTGCCGGGGGCCAGCTCGCCCGATGACACCGCGTCGCGCAGCCGCGTGAGGATCTGCTCGCGCAGCGTGTTGCGACTCACACTGCCGAGACCGCGCAGAGCGCTCGAGGGGGAGGTCGGCATGGAGACCAACCTAGTCGCCGCTGCGCTGACGGGCGTCACGGGGCGCCCGCCGCGCGCGGCCGAGACCGCGGCACGCGGCTCGTCACGCGGCCCCGGGCGTCTCGTACCCGCAGATCGCCGCGACCTTCTCGGCCGAGGCCGAGGCCGGGTCGAAGCGGTACGTGAGCCACTCGCGCACGAGGCGTCGTGCGAGCTCGAGCCCGATCACGCGCTGTCCCATGCACAGCACCTGCGCGTCGTTCGAGAGCACGGCACGCTCGACCGAGAACGAGTCGTGCGCGGTGACGGCCCGGATGCCGGGCACCTTGTTCGCCGCGATCGCGACGCCCAGGCCCGTGCCGCAGATGAGCAGCGCGCGGTCGGCGCGGCCGTCGGCGACCATGCGGGCCGCGTCCACCGCGATGTGCGGATACGCGGTGTGGCCGTCGGCATCCACTCCCACGTCGACGACGTCGACGACGAGATCGGATGCCGCGAGGTCGGCCTTGAGGACCTCTTTGTAGTCGTAGCCGGCGTCGTCGCAGCCGATGACGAGGCGGAGGGGTTCGAGCGCGGTCATGAGCGTCCTTCCAGGATGAGCGGGAGCGCCGGGGTGGAGTCCTCCAGCGCGAGGTCGGTGAGGGCGGCGATTGCCAGGGCGAGGGAGACGGCGCCGGCGTCGGGGGTGCCGACGCTGCGCTCGGCGAGGGGGCGCGCGCGCCCGAGGCGCGGGGTGAGGGCGGCGGTGGCGCCGGCCGCCGCGATCGCGACGGTGCGGGCGGAACGGAGGGTCGCGGCATCCGCGGGTCCGTCCGTGAGGGCGTCGGACCAGGGCAGCAGCACGTCGACCATGGTCTTGTCGCCGAGGGTCGCGCCGCCGGTTCCGGTGATGGCGTCGCGCCCGGCGAGGAGGGCGGTGACGAGGCGCGCGGTGTCGGCGGACTCGCTGTCGCCGAGAGACGCGCCGACGGCACGCAGGGCTCCCCCCCACAGGGCTCCCGACGTACCGCCGGCGACGTCCGACCAGGCGGTGCCGGCGCGCGAGAGCAGGGTTCCGGCCCCGGCTCCGCGCTCGGCGGCGGCTCGCGCGGCGTCGAGCGCTGCGCGGGTGCCGCGCTCCATGCCGATCCCGTGATCGCCGTCTCCGGCGACCGCGTCGATCCGGCCGAGCTCCGCGGCATGGGTGACCATCGTGGAGTGCAGCGTCTCGAGCGCGCGCAGCACCCCCGCGGCCTGGTTCTGGGACGCGGGGGTCCCGGGCTCGATCTCCGCGCCCGAGACGACGGCGCGTCGGCGCAGCTCGTCGCGTGCGTCGGCGTCCAGCTGCGCGGCGGGCTGCGCGCTGCCCTTGCGGTAGCCGGGCGTGAGGCTGGGCGAGGTCCACCGGCGCTCGAGTTCGTCGTCGAGCCAGACGAGCGTGAGCGAGATGCCCGCCATGTCCAGGCTCGTGCACAGCTCGCCGATGTCGGGGCTCACGACGGTGACGCCCGCGGCATCCAGGAGCTGCGAGACCCGGCGCCACACGACGAAGAGCTCTTCGTACTTGACCGTGCCGAGACCGTTCAGCAGCGCGGTGACGCGCTGGCCGCGAGCCTGATCCACGCCGTCGGGGAGCTCGTCGAGAAGCCGATCGACGAGCATCGCGGCGAGGTCGTCGGCCGAGGCGATCGGCACGTCCTTCACGCCCGGTTCGCCGTGGATGCCGAGACCCAGCGACATCATCCCCTCGGGGACGCGGAAGAGCGGCGCATCGGCGCCGGGCAGCGTGCAGCCGTCGAAGGCGACACCGAAGGTCCGGGTGCGGTCGTTCGCGTGGCGCCCGGCGGCGACGACCTCGTCGAGGGGGAGTCCTTCGTCGGCGGCGGCGCCGAGCACCTTAAAGACGATGAGATCGCCGGCGATGCCGCGGCGCTTGTCGATCTGGTCGCGCGGAGCGCTGGCGACGTCGTCGGTGACGAGGACGATGCGCGCGTCGATGCCCTCGTCCGCGAGGCGGGTGGCGGCTTCGCCGAAGTGCAGGACGTCGCCGGCGTAGTTGCCGAAGGTGAAGACGATGCCCTGGCCGCGGTCCGCGGCGCGGCCGACCGACACCGCCTGCGACGCCGAGGGCGACGAGAAGATGTTGCCCACGACGGCGCCGTGCGCGAGGCCGGTCCCAACGAGGCCGCAGAACGCGGGGTAGTGGCCGGAGCCCCCGCCCGCCAGCACGGCGACGCTGTCGTAGGACGTGCTGCGCACGACCCCGCCCGGGACGGGGGCGACCATGTCGGGGTAGGCGGCGGCGAATCCCTCGAGCATCTCGGAGGGGAAATCGGCCGGGTCATTGAACAGTCGGGTCATCGTCGACCTCCGGTGAGGAGCGGGTGGAACACGTTCAGTGTTTGAATGTTAACAATAGAACAGATAGTCTCACCGTCAAGCCCGAACGGGCCGTCACACTCGAGGAGGAGAACCGTGGCCGCCACCGCCCCCCGCATCACGTGCTCGACCATCACGCTGCGCCACCTGCCGCTCGCCGAGGCGCTCGACGAGATCCGCGCGCGCGGCTTCGAGGGCATCGACCTCGGTGCCCTTCCCGGCGTCTGCGACCACGTTCCCTACGACCTCGACCACGCGGCCGTGACCGCCGTGGCCGCCACCGTCGTGGCATCCGGGCTCCGCGTCCGCTCGGTGAACGCCGACGTGGGCGATCTCAACCGCCCCGACTCCGAGGGCTCGGCCGCACGCCGTGCCGAGCACGTCGACCGCCTGCTCGATCTGTGCGTCGCGATCGGATCAGAAGCCCTCGTGCTGCCCAACGGCGCGCAGGAGCACGCCCCCGTCGTCGACCTCGACACCGACTTCGACCTCGTCGCGGCGCGGCTCGTCGAGATCTCCGCGGCCGCCCGTGCCCGCGGCATCGAGCTGTGGGTCGAGGCTCCGCACTTCTTCCGCCTCGCGTACGACCTCGACCGCGCGGGGGCGCTGCTGTCGCGCCTGCCGGCCGAGATCGGCGTCGTGCTCGACACCAGCCACATCGTCGCCGGTGGGGGAGACCCTCGCGACTTCCTCTCCGCGCACGCCGCGCGCACGCGTCACGTGCACCTGAGGGATGCCGAGCCCGGCTACATCAACCACTCGATCGGCCGCGGGCGGGTGGATTTCGCCGATCTCGCCGCGGCGCTCGCCGAGGTCGGCTACACCGGCGACCTCGCCCTCGAGCTCGAGACCCGCGACACCGCCGACGCCGATCGGGCGGATGCCGCCCGCGCCGCCGCGGAGTATCTCAGCGGCCTGCTCGCCGCCGCCGCCGTCCCCGCGTGACACCCACCATCCGTTTCGAAGGAGAGCACCCCATGTCCCAGCCCACCACCGCCGTCGTCACCGGCGCCGGCTCCCCCCGCGGCATCGGCCGCGCCACCGCCCGCGCGCTCGCCGCGACCGGCGCTCCCGTCGCCGTCATCGACCTGGATGCCGCCGCCGCCGAGGCCGTCGCCGCCGAACTCCGCGACGAGTTCGGGGTCGAGGCCTTCGGCTACGGCGCCGACGTCACCGACGAGGCCGCGGTCGACGCCGTGGTCGCGCGCATCGAGAGCGACCTGCCGCCCGTGGCATCCCTCGCCAACATCGCCGGGATCACTTCGCCCACCCGCTTCCTGCAGACGACGCTCGCCGAGTGGAACCGCGTCATGTCGATCAACGCCACGGGCACGTACATCGTGACCAAGCGGATCGCGGCGGGCATGGTCGAGCGCGGATACGGCCGCATCGTGAACATGTCGTCGGTGTCGGCCATCCGCGGTGGCGGTGTCTTCGGCGGCGTCCCCTACTCGGCCGCCAAGGCCGCGATCCTCGGCTTCACCCGCGCCGTCGCGCGCGAGCTCGGACCGTCGGGCGTCACGGTCAACGCCGTCACCCCCGGCGTCGTCGCCACCGACATCCGCGCCGGCGCGACGAACGACGAGCTCGAGGCGAAGCTCGCCGCCGACGTGCCGCTCGGGCGCCAGGCGACGGCCGAAGACATCGCGAACCTTTTCGAGTTCCTGATGAGCGACCGGTCGGCCTACATCACCGGCGCGACCTACGACATCAACGGCGGCTCGCACATCTCCTGATCCGCTTCCCCCGGACGCCGCGTCTCGCCCTCGGGCGGGCGCGGCGTTCGGCGTGCGGGGGTGGGTCTGGCGGGTGCGGGGGTGGGTCTGCGCGATGCGGGGCGGGGTCTGCGCGATGCGGGGTGGGGGAGATTGTGCTGCGGTGGCGCTGCGGCTGGGCTGGGGCTCTGCCCGTGCCCCCTCGTCCCACTTGTGGTGGGTTGTGCGGCGCTTCACCGGCCATTTGTGGGACATGCACCGCCAGAGGGGGGACGATGCCTTGCTGGGGCGTCGCTCGCGCGCGGCTCGCGTGCCCCCTCGTCCCACTTGTGGTGGGTCGGGCGGCGCTTCACCGGCCATTTCTGGGACATGCACCGCCAGAAGTGGGACAACCACCGGCACAGCCACCACCCCCACAGCCCCCACCCCCACAACCCCCACCCCCACAACCCCCACCCCACCCCCTCCGCAAAACCCCCGCCCCACGCCCGGAACACCGCGGAAACACGCCATTGTTACCGTCATCAACATGTCGCTCCTGGTCACGAACGCACGTCTCATCACCGTCCCCGCGGGCACCGACGACCCCGGCTACATCGAACGCGGGTACATGCTCGTGCGCGACGGCCGCATCGCCGCGATCGGCGCCGGCGACCCCGGTCCGGGCGTCACCGCCGACGAGATCCTCGACGTCGACGGCAAGTTCGTGGCGCCCGGCTTCGTGTCGAGCCACAGCCACCTCTTCACGAGCGGTTCGCGCGGACTCGGCGTCGACCAGACGCTCTACGGTTGGTGCACCTCGATGTTCAGCGTGCTCAACAACGCCTCGCCCGACCAGATCTACTGGGCGACGCTGCACGGCTCGCTCGACTTCCTCGCCAACGGCGTGACCACCGCGTACAACTTCACCGACCCGCTCCTGCCCTGGGAACCGATGGTCGAGGGCAAGCGTGCCGACGGCGGCGGCATCCTGCGCGATCACGCCTGGCACACCCGACAGGCCGACGGATGCCACGACGCCGGGCTCCGTTTCGTCGACTCGATCGCCCTGGATGCCACCGTCGGCACCGACGAAGAGATCTTCGCGCGGTTCGAGGCATCCCTCGATCACGTGCTCGCGATGGACCCCGACATCGCCCTCGGCGCTTCGATCATGGGCCAGGTCCAGTGGTCGACCCGGCCGGATGCCGCCGAGATCGAGGTCGCGGTCATGGACCGCTTCGGTGTGACCAACCAGGCGCACTTCCTCGAGACCTACGAGGCGATCGAGCACCAGCAGACGAAGTTCCAGCTCTACAAGAACGCCGGAGCCCTGCGCCCCGGCATGATGTTCGGCCACTTCATCCAGACGACGCCGGAGATCATCGCGGATGCCGCTGCCGGCGGCGCCAGCATGTCGTGGCAGCCCGCGTCGAACGGGCGTCTGGCGTCCGGGATCGCCCACGTGCCCGAGATGCTCGAGCAGGGCATGAAGGTCGGCATGGGCCTCGACGACCAGGCCTGCACCGACGTCGCCGACCCATGGCAGAACATGCGCATGGGCATGTTCATGCAGCGTGCCCGCACCCACGACCCGCTGTCGATGATGCCCGAACGGGTCCTGCGCCTGCACACCCTCGGGGGAGCAGAGATCATGGGCGTCGACGACCGCGTCGGCAGCCTCGAGGTGGGCAAGTTCGCCGACTTCGTCGTCGTCGACCCGCGCACGCCCGACGTCGGACCCCTGTGGAACCCCGTACGCAGCTACGTGCTCGCCTGCGGTCTGCGCAACCTGCAGCGGGTGTACGTCGGCGGCAAACTGGTGAACGAGAACGGCGTCTCGACGAATCCGCTCGCCGTCGAGGCGTCGGCGGTGCTGCACTCTCAGCTGCCGGCGCTGGCGGAGGAGTTCGGCGTCATCCTGTAGCGGTTCGCGCGCGCCCCCGCCCCGCCCGGCTCTCGCCCCCCACGATCGATCGAGTGTCCCCAACACGCGGACGAGGTGGCCATCGCGCCCGGTGTCGTCAACATCGGATGCCGCGGGCTCCGTGCGGGCGTCCGGGGGCGGGGACACCGGGCGAAGGGTGCCGGAGCGCGGTCGCGGGCGCGGGCGAACACCTCGCGCCGCCGCCCTCGCCCGCGGGCGCACACCTCGCGGGCGCCGCCGCCCTCGCGCCGGCTAACACCTCGCGCCGCCGCCCCGCCCACCGGCGAACACCTCGCGCCGCCGCCCCCGCCCGCCGCCGTCCCCGCCCGCCGGCGCACACCTCGCGCCGCCGCCCCGGCTGTGCGAGCCTGGCCGCATGCGCACGACCATCGCCGGGCTCGACGTCCACACCTCAAATGACGACGTCGCTGGGCGCGAGGTGCTGCTGTGGCACCACGGGTCGCCCCAGACCGGTGCCATCCTGGAGCCCGTCCGCGCGGCGGCCGAGGAGTACGGGCTCGCGGTCGTCTCGGTGGCGCGTCCGGCCTACGCCGGATCGCCGCGAATACCCGGGCGCCGTGTCGTCGACGTCGCGCGGGGGCTTCACCCGGTGCTCGAGGGGTTGGGGGTGGCATCCGTCGTCTCCGTGGGAGCCTCGGGCGGCGGACCGCACGCGCTCGCGTGCGCGGCGGTCACGCCGGAGCTCGTCCGCGCGGTGGTGACTCTTGCCTCACCCGCGCCGTTCGCCGACGAGTCGTGGTGGTTCGCCGGCATGCAGGCGCCCGGGGGACTCCGCGCCGCCGCGGTGGGCGAGGACGAGAGGCGACGCTTCGCCGCGACTGAAGAGTTCGATCCGGCCCAATTCGTGGATGCCGACTATGCCGCGCTGCAGGGGGAGTGGGCGTCGCTCGGAGTCGATGCCGGGGCGGCCGATGCCGAGGGGCCGGATGGCCTCGTCGACGACGACCTCGCGTTCACCCGGCCGTGGGGGTTCGCGGCGGCGGAGGTGGCGGCATCCGTTCTGCTCGTCCAGGGGGAGCGCGACCGGGTGATCCCGCCCGCACACGCTCGGGCCCTCGCCGCTCTCCTGCCGCGGGCGACCCTCGAGCTGCACCCCGACGACGGGCACGTCTCTGTGCTGCGCCACCTGCGCGCCGCCCTCGCGCGGGTGGTCTGAGCCGCGAGACAGCACTCCGCTGACCGCTCGGCGACACACTGACACCGACTCGTCAGCGCGATGCCGTCTCACGACCCGCGCGGCGCCCCGACCCGGGGTCGCCCGCCCCTCACGCCCGCGCAGCTCGCGCGCTCGCGGCGCGCACCAGCGCCTCGCCGACCGCCGCGATCGTCGCCGCCAGAGCCAGCGACACCGCGATCGTGATCAGCGCCGTGGCCGGGCCCGTGGCATCCAGCGCCGCTCCGGCGATCACTCCGCCGATCGGCACGCCCAGCGACATCGCCGCGGTCGGGTAGGCGAGGGTCTCGGTCACGCGGCCCTCGGGGGCGCGGGCGGATGCCACGAGGATGCCCGACACCATCACCGGCGACACCGCGAGCCCGAGGAGCAGGATCACCCCGAACAGCACCGGAGCCGACCCCTGCGCGAAGGGGAGCCCCACGGCTACCACCGCGGCCAGCGTCGCGAAGCCGATGTAGCGGGTGGCGGGCGAGAGCTTCCACGCGCGCGCCCCCGTGACGACCGAGCCGATCGCGATCGCCACCGCCAGCGCGCTGAAGGCGGGGCCCGCGAGCCACGGTCGCTCGCTCAGCTCCGCCCAGCCGACCAGGCTGACGTCGAACGAACCGAACACCCCGCCGAGCGCGACGCACGCCACCGCGATGGGGATCACCCCCGCGGGCGGGAGCACCAGCCCGCGACGGGGGCCCCGCGGCGTCGGTGCCGGTTGCGTGCCGCGCTGCGCGGCGAGCCACACCCCGCCGATCACGCCGAGCCCGAGCGAGCCGAGCATCGCCACGGCGGGGTCGATCGCTGCGGCCACCGCGGTGATGGCCGGCGGGCCCGAGATGAACACCATCTGGTCGGCGATCGTCTCGAGGGCCAGCGCGGGCGTCCGTTGCGCCGGCGGGGCGAGCGCTGTCCACCGCGCCCGCACGGCCGACGTCAAATCGGGCGTCGCCGCGCCCGTGACGAACGCGGCCACGAGCCACGTCCAGAACGGCGCCCCCGCCCGCACCAGGACGAGGAATCCGGATGCCGCGAGCACGAGGCATCCGAGAGACACGAGGATCACGCGGGCCTGGCCGTGGCGGTCCATGCGCGACGACCACAGCGGCGCGGCAAGAGCCATCCCTCCGACCAGCGGGGCCACCACGAGCCCGGCCGAGGCGAAGCTCCCGGTCGCGGCCGACACGAGCAGGATGATGCCGAGAGACAGCGTCGCGCGGGGGAAACGCGCGAGGATGCCCGCGGCGACGAAGCTGCGGGCTCCCGGCAGGCGCAGCACCTGCCCGTAGGCGCGCACTCCCTGCGCCGGTTCGGCGGACACGCTCACTCGCGCGCCGCCCGACCAGGGGCATCCGGCACCTGTCCCACGTCGACGGCTGCACAACTCCTGCAGTATCCGGGTTTCGCGGGGGTCCGACGCGCCCTCGACGGGCTCGTGCAGGAGTTGTGCCGCGCGGGGCCGAGGCCAGCCGCCGCGCGCCGGGCGGCGGGCTCGCGCCTGCCGGCTGCACAACTCCTGCAGTATCCGGGTTTCGCGGCGGTCCGACGCGCCCCCGGCCGGCTTATGCAGGAGTTGTGCCGCACGGGGCCGAGGCCAGCCGCTGCGCGCCGGGCGGCGGGCTCGCGCCTGCCAGCCGCCGCGCCCCGGGCGGCGGGCTCGCGCCCCGCGGCTGCACAACTCCTGCAGAATGCGCGCCGCGAAGCCGTTCCGACGCCCGCCGGCCGGATCTGCAGGAGTTGTGCCCGCCCCGAGCCCCTCACGCGGTGTAGTCGAATCGGCTGATCTCTTCGAGCGCCTCGACGATGAACGACACGCTGTCCTCGAACAGCTGCGCTCCGTGCGCGGCGTTCGCGCCGGTCGGGTCGCCGAGTACCCCGGTGGGACCGAAGTCGTTCGAGAGCCACCCGAAGGTCACGGGCTTGCCGTTGAAGCCGATGTGCCGGAAGTCGCCGATGTGCGCGGGCACCGTGGCCTCGAACTGCGTCGCGTCGACCAGCTCGGGCCGCAGGTGCATGATCATGCTCGTCTCGCCGTGCCCGGCGTGGATGCCGGTGCCGTGCTCGTCCGGGCCGCCGTCGGTGCCATCGAACGAGGGAACGCGGGCGGCGGGCATGAAGAAGGTGCGCAGGCCGAAGCGGCGGCGCAGCTCGCGGTTGGCGACGTTGAGCAGGGCGACGTTGCCGCCGTGGCCGTTGAGGAAGACCAGCGTGCGGGCGCGGGTGGTCAGCAGCGATCGGCCGATGTCGACGATCGTCTGCATCATCGTCTCGGGCGTGAGCCACAGCGTCCCGGGAGCCCACGAGTGCTCATCCGACTTCGTGATCGACAGGGTCGGCAGCTGCCAGACGTCCAGGCCCTGCGCGGCCGCCCGCGCGATGGCGGCCGTCGCCGACGCCTCGGCGACGATAGCATCCGTCGCCAGGGGCAGGTGCGGACCGTGGTGCTCGATCGCGCCGGTGGGCAGCACGACGATCGACGTCGAGGTGAGGGCCTCGGCGGCCGCGGGACCGCTCAGCTCTGCCAGCAGACGGGTCATGAGATGATCGCTCCCTTTCGCGCTCCGGCGTAGTCGGGGTCGAGCTTGCCGGGGTTCAGCAGTCCGCTCGGGTCGGTCGAGCGCGCGGTCTCGACGGTCTGCTCGACGTTGAAGTCGACGTTCCACTGGTGCGGGTTGTGCACGCCCACGCCGATCGCGTTGAGCTCGGCGATGCCGCGGTACACGTCCTCCTCGCTGACGTACGGCGCCGCGAGCATGCCGATGGGGAACGCCTTCGTCGACTCGATGTGCAGGTGCGCGCCCGGGAAGACGGCCTCGACCGCCGCGATGTCGTCGGCCAGCGGAGCGCCCGCGACCTCGAGGTGGAACACCTCGTGCGGCTGGCTCTTCTGGTACCACTCGATCGGGTGGTTGTAGCTGAGCATCGACAGGCGGATGCTCGCCTGGGGCCCTTCGCGCACCGCCTCGACGCGGCCGCCCGCGCCCTCGATGATCCCGGTCACGGCGTCGATCTGCCCGGCGTCCAGAATGACCCGCAGACTGGACCGGCCCTCCGGGATCGCCTCGTCGGCGGGGAGGGATGCCGAGATCTCGGGCCCGTCGCCCGACACCAGCCGTGGCGAGGGGTCGAGGTTCCCGATCGTCTGCACCACCGACAGCGTCCCGGCGAAGTCGGGGAAGCTCGCCCACAGGCCCCGCCACTCGCGCAGGGGCTCGAGGCGCACGGTCGCGCGCACGATGACGCCCGCCGTGCCGTAGTTGTGCACGTACTTCTGGGCTTCGTCGCCCTCGACGTGGAGGATGTCGGCGCTGCCGTCGGCGTGCACGACGTCGAGGGCGGCGACGAAGCCGCGGTCGTTCGAACCGTGCTCGATCGACCCGGTGCCGCCGGACCCGCCGGAGAGGAAGCCGCCGATCGTCGACTGCGCGGTCGAGGGGTACATCCACAGCGCCTGGCCGCTCGCCCACGCGGCCTGCTCGAGCATGACCATGGGGGTGCCGGCCTCGGCCGTGATGACGCCGTCGCCGACCTCGACGATGGCCTTCGCCCGCGTGGTGTCGATGACGAGGCCGCCCTGCATCGGAATGCCCTGTCCGTAGTTGCCGGTGCCCTTGCCGCGGACGGTGATCGGAACACCGTGACGGGATGCCGCGGCGACGGCGATGGCGATCTGTTCGGCGTCCGCGGCGAAGACGACGAGGTCGGCCAGACCCAGCGGAAGCTTCGCGGCGATGATCGGCGACATCGGCGAGCCGTCGACGCTGGCGCGTTCGCGCACACGCGGTTCGGTGCTGACGGCGGCGGGGCCGAGCAGGTCGAGCAGTTCGTCCTCGAGGGAGAGGACGCGGGTGGCGGTGTCGCTCATGGGTGTTTCTCCGGGTGGAACGGTGGGGCGGATGCCGGGGTGCGGCGTGGGGAAGGAGGCCCGGCGGGCGGGTGGCCGAGGTCGACGCTGCACCTGTCTGACTTCTCTGCAGCGGGCTGCCACCGAGTCGTCGGCGAGATGCCGTCTCGCGAGAGGGACCGATCAGGAGACCGGCCGCGGACCCCGCCGAAGAGCCGGGGAGCGGCCCGGCCCGCACGAGGCGGACCGGGCCGGTCGGTCAGAACGAGATGCTCTTGTCGATGAACTGGTTCGTGTAGAGATCGGACGCGGTGTAGCCCGACGCGGGCGGGGTGCCCAGGTCGGTGTAGACCTTGCTCGCCTTGGTGAAGAAGTCCGCGAAGCGGCTGTCGTCGAAGTTGCCATAGGTCGAGTCGGGGCCGTCGCCGACCAGGCCGAGCTCCTTCTGCGTCTTGACGGAGTAGTCCGCGACGCCCTGCGTGTAGGTCCAGCCGGTGGCGTACTCGTCGACGAGCTTGAGGATCAGGTCGTTCGCCGCCTTCGGGTCCTTGTAGTACGCGACGCCCGCCTTCTGCAGCACCGGGACGAGCTTCGACAGGCACGGCGAGAGCTCGTCGAACTTGTCGGCCTTGACCGACACCGACGACTGGTAGGTCTGCCATCCCGCATCGTGGATGAGGGCGAACTTCACCGGCTTGCCCCAGGCCGAGACCTCGTTCTGGTAGACGTACGGCTCGGCCGAGGCGAAGCCCTGCTGCATGTCCTTACCGCCGGCAGCGACGAAGTTCGACGGCGTGCCGTCGTACGACCCGTCGAGGACGTCCGACGAGGCGAGACCGGCGCTCTTGAGGTACTCGATGTAGGCCGACCCGTCGAAGTAGCGCCACACGCCCTTGTTCTTCTCGAGTGCGGGTTTGATGTCCTGGATCTTCTGGACGTCGGGGTAGGTGGCCGGGTCCCACATGACCATCGTCGGGCTGATGTCGAGCGGGGCGAACACGGCCTTGGTCGGGGTGGTGCTCGAGAGCTGGATCGCCTCGTCGGTGCTGACGTAGCCGAGGGTGATCTTGTCGTCCTGGTACATCTGGGCCGAGACCGTCTGGAAGCCGATAGCGGGCCCACCGGCGCGGATCTCGAGGTTGACGCCCGTGTACTCGCCGTCCGACATGAGCGGGCCGGTCACGGACTTGGTGTTGGCGTCGACCGTGTAGTCGTCCTTGATCATCTCGTAGAGGTGACCGTGCTCGGCCTCGGGGTTCCAATCCGTCTGGATGACGACCGTCGAGGGGCAGTCGGCCGAGAGGTCGACGGAACCGATCTTCAGGTCGGCCGAGGGAGCGGTCTCCGCCGCGCTGCCGGCGCAGGAGCTGAGGGTGAGGGCGATCGCGACGGCGCCGGTGACGGCGGTGCCGCGAAGGAGGGTGGAGCGCTGCATGCTGATTCGCTTTCTGTGACGGTGGAGCTCTCGGGTGCGGGGTTTTCGGGTACGCCGGACACCGCCACCCGCGCTGTGGCGCGAGCGGAGGGCGTGGCATCCGGAGGTCGGTGGGCCGGGTCAGAGGGTGCTGTCGTACCAGCGGCCGACGGCCACCTTCGACAACCACCCGAAGAAGGCGAAGATCGCAACGCCCAGCAGGCAGGCGGCCAAGATCGCCGCGAACAGTTCGGCGCTCTGCAGGCGTGACTGGTAGTTGGCGATGAGCGAGCCGATGCCCGGTTCGCCGCGACGGAAGAAGTAGTCGCCGACGATCGCGCCGATGACCGACAGGCCCGCAGAGGTGCGCATGCCGACGAAGATCGAGGGGAGCGCGGCCGGGAGAGTGAGCTTGGTGAGCACCGTCCACTTGTCGGCCTTCTGCAGGCGGAAGAGTTCGCGCTGCGACTTGTCGACCGACTGCAGACCGAAGAGCGTGTTCGACACCATCGGGAACAGGGCGATCAGGACGCAGACGATCACGCGGGCGAGGAACTCGTAGCCGAACCAGAAGCCCACGAGGGGCACGAGCGCGAGGATGGGGATGCACTGGAGCACCACCGCGTAGGCGTACGTGGAGCGCTCGACCCACCGGGCGAGGGACATCGCGATGGCCCATCCGATGCCGATGACCATCGCGATCGCGAGGCCGGCGAGGGCGACACCCGTCGTGCGGAACAGGGCGACCCAGATGTCGCTGCTCACCTGCGGGTCGAAGAAGCCCGAGGTGAACATCTCGTGCGGCATGGGCATGAGGAAGCCCTTGCCCGAGGCGCTGAGGGACAGCGAGATCGCGTACCAGATGCCCAGCAGCACGACGAGGACGCCGAGAGGCGGGCCCAGCAGCGCGGCCCGGGCCCCGAACCCGCGTCGGGTCTTCGCCGCCCGCGGGCGGGGCGGCTCGACGGGGGGAACGGATGCCGAGGACTCGGCCGTGTCGATGACGACGGGCTCTGCGGAGGTGGTGCTCATGAGTGTCCTTCCCGGAGGGCGTGGGAGACCTCGCCGACGAGCTTCGCGAATTCGCCGGTGTAGCGGATCTCCGGATCGCGGGGCATGTCGAAGGGGACCTCGAAAGTGTCGACGAGGTGACCGGGGCGGCCCGACATCACGACGACCTTGGTGGAGAGGTAGACGGCCTCGGAGACCGAGTGGGTGATGAACAGCCCCCCGAACTTCTGCGCGACGAAGATCTTCAGCAGCTCGTCGTTCAGGCGTTCGCGGGTGATCTCGTCGAGCGCGCCGAACGGCTCGTCGAAGAGGAACAGTTCGGGGTCGAGCGTCAGGGAGCGGGCGAGCGAGGTGCGCATCTTCATGCCGCCCGACATCTGCTTGGGCAGGTGCTTCTCGAAGCCGTTGAGCCCGACCAGGTCGATCGCCCACTGTGCTTTCGGCGCGCGGACCCGCTTGGGCTGCCAATTGAGCTCGGCGAGCAGCTCGACGTTGGAGCGCACATCGCGCCACGGCAGCAGGGTCGCGTCCTGGAAGACGTAGCCGATGCGATCGGTGGCGACGGTGGCGGTTCCCTCGCTCGCCGTCTCGAGGCCGGAGGCGATGCGCAGCAGGGTCGACTTGCCGCAGCCGGATGGACCGACGACGCTGACGAACTCGCCGCGCTGGACGGTGAGGTCGACGCCGGAGAGGGCGGTGGTGCCGTTGGGGAACGTCATGGCGACGTTGCGGAAGTCCAGCAGAGGGGCGGTGGATGCCGCGACGTCTGCGGGAGCGGGGGAGGCCAAGGTCACGGGGGCGCTCGCTTTCCGTTCGGGTGGTCAGGAGGCCGTCGCGGGCGCGGCGGTCGGGGTGGGGACGGCGGTTCGGGTGGATACGGTGGTGCGGCTCACGAGCCGACCCCGGTGCAGCACCACGCGGTCGGCGCTGGCGAAGGCCACGGTGTCGCCGAGCGAGTCGGCCTTCACCGCGACGAGGTCGGCACGGGCACCGGCGACGGGCCCGGCGGAGGGAAGGTTCATCACGTCTCGGGCGCCGACGGTCACGGCGTCGAGGGCGTCCGCGGGGGCGAGGTGACCGGCGCTGACCAGCAGGGAGGCGGTCTCGAGGTGGTCGCATCGTCCGACGGGATTGAACGGATCGCGCACGTTGTCGGCCCCCGCCGCGACGCGAACGCCGGCGTCTTTGAGCCGGCCGATCGGCGCGATCCCGCGCGGGACGGCGTGATCGGTTCCCCATCCCTGCAGGTACAGGTTGGTGAGAGGGAGGGCGATGACGCCGATGTCGGCGGCGCGCACCTCGGCCGCGAGACTCTCGAAAGCGGTCGCGGGCATCATGCTCAGACGCACGCAGTGTCCCGCGGTGCGAGGGCGATGCCACCCGGTGACCGCGCTCGCGTAAGCGGCGAGGGTGTCGGCTCCGGCGAGGCTCTCGTCGGTGTGCAGGTCGAGGCCCACGTCGCGACGCCGGGCGAGGGCGATCAGGCGCTCCAGGTCGGCGAGCGGGTCGTCCGCGAGGTGGGGTGCGCCTCCCACCAGGTCGATCCCCGCGTCGAGGGCCGCCTCGAAGACGGCATCCGGGATGTTCGGCCCGCCGAGGGCGACGAGTTCGAGATCCATGATCCCGTCGAGCTCGGCCCGCAGGCGGACGAGGGCGCGCACCCCGGTCAGCGCGTCTTCTCCGCGCAGCAGATCGACGTGCGTTCGGATCGCGGTGATGCCGGATGCCAGCATCCGCACTGCCGTGGCGCGCGCCCGCTCGAGGGTGTCGTCCTCGTCGAGGGTCAGGGCGAAGGCGTGCCAGCTCTCGATCGCGCGCTCGAGGTCGCCGAACGGGGGGTCGATGGCATCCCAGGACTGGGACTTGTCGAGGTGCGCGTGCGGTTCCGCTCCCGCTGCCGTGACGACGTACCCGTCGAGGTCGAGGACCTCCCCGTCGGTCTCGGGGAGGGGGCTGCCGGCCGGCACCACGGCGAGCACCTCGTCGCCGTCGATCGCGATGTCGACCAGGGCGCCCGAGGCCAGGCGCACGCCGCGGAGAGCGGCGATCGAGACGGGTGGAGCGGCAGACACGAGGGCCTCCGGAGAAGTCGGGAAGACAAGCGCGAGACGGAAGCCACATCAGCGGGGCCGAGCCGCTTGTGGCGGCGGCGTCAGTGTTGGTGTGACCAACATCCGGCGATGGTCCGATGCTAGGAATCGCGCGTTTCCGCTGTATTTCCCCCGCGTGACCCTCTCGACAAAGTTGTCGGACAGGCGGTGGCATCCGTCGACAGGCTGATTTTCGCCCGATCAGCCTGTTCTCGTCGCCTCTCCTGTTCGCGTCGCCGCCGTTCCCGCACCGCGACCACCGCCGCCCCGCGTGACGAGCGCGCCCGCGGAAGTGACAGGATCGTCCGGGCGGTCACCGCCCCCACCCCCGGAGATCGCCGTGCCCGTCATTCCCACCCCGCCCCGTCCGGCCCGCACGCCGGTGCTGCTGGGGACCCAGCTGCTGTTCAACGTGGGCTTCTTCGCCGTCGTCCCGTTCCTCGCGCTGGTGCTCACCGATGACTTCGGGCTGGCCGCCGCCGCGATCGGTCTGATCCTGGGGGTGCGCACCTTCGCTCAGCAGGGCATGTTCCTGGTCGGCGGGGTGCTCGCCGACCGCTTCGGCGCACGGCGGACGATCCTCGCGGGGTGCGCGGTGCGCGTGCTCGGCTTCGCCACGCTCGCCCTGTCGCTGCTCGCGCCGACCCCGCAGCTCGCCCTCTTCATCGGGGGGACCGTGCTCACCGGTCTCGGCGGCGCCCTCTTCTCGCCGGGGGTCAACATCCTCGTGGCGGATGCCGAGCAGCGCCGTGCCCCCGCGGGTGCGAGGTCCCGCGCCTCGCTGTTCGCGTGGTTGAGCGTCGCGGGCGAGTTCGGCGCGGTGCTCGGCCCGCTGCTCGGTGCCGCTCTGCTCGGGTGGGGGTTCGTCGTGGTGGCTCTGGCCGGGGCCGCCCTCTTCGTGCTGATCGCCGTGTTCCTCGCCGTCGCTCTGCCGCGTCGGACGCCCGCGGCGACGGCGCGGGGAGTCCACGGACGCTGGTGGTCGCTCCGCGACCGGCGGTTCGTGGCCTTCTCGGCCCTGCACGCCGCGGACCTGCTGGCCTTCAATCAGCTCTACCTCGCGCTTCCCCTTCAGCTCGCGCGCGCCGACGCGGGCCCGGGCGTGGTCGCGGCGATGTTCGCGTGGGTCTCGGCGCTCACGCTCGTGCTGCAGCTGCCGGTGTCGCGCTGGTGCCACCGTGTGGGCGCAGCCCGGGCCTTGCGGGCGGGGTACGGGCTCTCGTCTGCCGGATTCGTCGTGGTCGCCGCGAGCGTCGTCGTTCCGCTCGAGGCCTCGGGGCGCGTGGTGGCCGTGTTCGTCGCCGCGGGGCTCGTCGTCGTCGGCCACCTGACGACCAACCCCACGGCGCAGGGACTCGTCCCGCGGTTCGCCTCGATGCTGCCGACCGGATCGTTCTTCGGTCTGCTCTCGACGTGCGGCGGCGTAGCCGTGCTCATGGGCAACGTCGCGGTCGGCGCGCTGCTCGGTTGGGCCGCGGTCCCGGCCGCGGCCTGGCTGCTGCTCGCCGTCCCGCTCCTGGTCGCGGCCGTCTGGGCTCCTCCGGTCGCGGCCTCCGCGGGGCGGACCTCAGGCGACGAGAACGAGGCGGGCGGATGCTGAGCACGCTCCCCTCGTCGACTTCTCGGCGATGACCGGCATGGACGACGACGACCGCGGAGTTCCCCGTGTGCGAACGGTGCAGAACGCACTCGTTCGCGAAGCGATCACAGCTCGAGCGTGATCCGCGGGCAGGCGGCGCGCGAGACGCACGGCATCATCGAGCGGTTGGCATCCTGCTCCTCGGGGGAGAGCACCGAATCCCGGTGCTCGATGTCGCCGTCGATCACGGAGACCTCGCAGGTGCCGCACGTGCCCACGCGGCAGCTCGAGGGAACGACGATCCCGTGTTCCTCGATGACGTCGAGCACCGATCGCTCGGGCGGCACCGTCACCGTCAGCCCCGACATCATGAGGTCGACCTCGAACGGCTCGGTCCAGACGGGCGGGCCGAGCACTTTCGCCTCGAACCGCTCGACGTGCAGGCTTCCGCGCGGCCAGACCGACATCGTGGCATCCAGGGCCTCGAGAAGACGGGCGGGTCCGCACGCGTAGACGACCGTGCGAGCCACCGGTGTGCCGAGGCGGGCGGACAGATCGAGCCGCCGCCCCTCGTCGGCCGCGAACACCTCGACGCGGGAGCCGTACTGCGCCTCGAGCTCGTCGACGAAGGCCATGGTGGAGCGCGACCGCCCGACGTAGAGCAGGGTCCACTCGGAGCCCGCGGCCTCGGCGGCCTCGATCATCGGCACGATCGGCGTGATGCCGATCCCCCCGGCGACGAACACGTACGACCGTCCCGCGGTGGGCGCGAACAGGAAGTGGTTCGCGGGGCCGCGCACGCGCAGAGTCGACCCGACGTGGGCGTTCTCGTGCAGCCAGACCGATCCCTCGCGCTCGCGCAGGACGCCGATGCGCCAGGTCCCGCGTTCGGTCGGCGAGCCGCAGAGCGAGTACTGCCGTTCGATCCCGCCGGGCAGGACGACGTCGATGTGCGCTCCGGGCGACCAGTGCGGCAGGGTCCCGGTCGCCCGCTCGAGCTCGAGCACGACGACGCCGTCCGCGGCATCCCGTCGCTCTCGGACAACCGCGTTGAATGTCATTCCCGCACTCACGTGTCCTCCTGTTCGACCGCGTCGTCGGCGCCGCCGCCGCGCACGAGCTCTTTCACGATGAGCAACCGGTACACGGAGCCGTCGGGCGAGTGCCAGCGGTGCGGTGTGCCCGACCGGCAGTACACCGAGTCGCCGACCCGCAGGGTGCGCTCGCCGAAGCCGCCGAAGGAGATGACGATCGTGCCCTCGAGGACCGTCAGGAACTCGTCCTCGTCGTGGACGTAGTGATCGCCAGGGGTCGCATTCGACCCCGTGAACTCGAGGGGCTCGAACCGCCGCAGGCCCTCGGCCAGCAGCCGGGCGGTTCCCTCGGCGTAGGGGCCGATGACCCCCTCGCCGGCGGCCACGAACGAGGGCTCGGCGTCGTGGTCGGCGCGCGGCGGCTCCGACCCCGCGAGCAGCTCGACACGGCTGGTGCCCAGCGCCCGGGCGAGGCGTTCCAGGCTCGCCATGCTCGGGCGCGCGAGACCACGCTCCAATTGGCTGAGGAAGGGGTGCGACAGGGTGGCGGCCTCGGCGAGTTGGGTGAGGGTCAGCCCGCGCGCCTTGCGCAGCCCCCGCAGGTGCGCGCCCAAGCGTTCGTCGCTGCTGGGGGTATCCATCACGGGGGCCATGGTGGTCATCGTTTCACCCTCTCGAACAATCGGGCGACGACCTCGCGTTCGTCGGCGCGGATCAGCCGGCCCTGGTCGACGACGACGTGTCCGGCCACGAGGACGGTCCGCGGACGTCGGCCGGGTGCGGCCCACAGCAGCCCCGCCACGGGGTCGGCCACGCCGGCGTCGGCAACACCGGAGACGTCCCACAGGCAGAGGTCCGCCGCCGACCCGGGGGTCAGTCGTCCGAGCTCGGGGCGCCCGAGCCCGTCGGCGGATCCGGCGGTCGCCATCGTCAGAACCTCGGATGCCGGCAGCTGCGGCCCGGCCAGCGCCGACACCTGCAGGGCGAGGCGCGCGTCCGCGAGCAGGTGCCCCGCGTCGTTGCTGCCCCCGCCGCTGGTACCGAGGCCGACGGCGATACCCGCGTCGAGCAGGCGCCGCACCGGCGCGACACCCCAGCCCATGGGCACGTCGCACCCGGGAGCATGGGTGGCGGTGGCCCCGGATGCCGCGACGCGCGCGATCTCGTCGTCGGACACGTCGCACAGGTGGGCGAGGGTCACGTCGGGGGCGAGCCACCCCCAGTCCTCGAGCAGATCGAGGGGGCGCCTGCCGTACCGCTCGAGCGCGATCTCGACGTCCACCACCTCGTTGGCCTGCGTGCGTCGGCGCAGGCTGTGGCGCTGGGCCACCTCTCCGAGCAGGGCGAACGTCTCGCGCGGGTCGCTGTGCACGCCGGCCGGTCCCACGGCGACCTGCAGCATTCCGTCGACCGAGACACCGCCCGCGCGATCCGGGACGAGGGCCGAGACGATGGCCGCGGCCGACGCCGCCGCGGTCTGCGGGTCGTCGCGCGCCGCGCCGCGCACGAAGACGAGTCGCGCGCCGAGATCGGCCGCGGCGGTCGCCGCCGCGCGGGCCATCCCGACGGTGTCGGCGTCGGCCGGCCAGGTCAGGTGGTGGTCGGCGACGGTGGTCACCCCGCACAGCAGCGCTTCGGCGAGACCCGCCCGGGCGGCGAGACCGGTCAGTTCAGGGTCGACCCCCGCCTCGGTGTAGGCCGCCGCCATGGCGGGAAGCCATTCGCGCATCGGGATGCCGCGCGTGCCCGGCAGCGTGCGGAAGGCGGTCTGCAGCAGGTGGTGGTGGGCATTGACCAATCCGGGCGTGACGACGCAGCCGGTGGCGTCGATGATCTCGGCGTCCGTGGTGTCCGCGCTCTCGACGACGACCCCGTCGGCGATCGTGACGTCTCCCGCGTGGATGCGTCCGGAGCCGTCGACCACCGCGATCGCGCCGCGGACGATGGTGACGCTCATGCGCTCCTCACCGCGCAGGAGTCTCCGCCACTCGTGATCGCGTGCAGGCGGGGTCCGGCGGCCTCGCGCAGCGGTCGAGCGTCGGCGGCGTTCCGGGATGCCACGATCTCGGCGATCACCGACAGAGCCGTCTCCTCGGGGGAGCGGCCCCCGAGGTCGAGACCCAGAGGGGAGTGCAGGCGCGAGAGCTCGGCATCCGTCACTCCGGCGGAGCGGAGCAGGGCCGCGCGGCGCGAGACCGTGGCGCGCGCTCCCATCGCGCCGACGAAGCCCACCGGGAGCCGCAGGGCCGCGCGGATCGCGGGGACGTCGAGACGCTCGTCATGGGTGAGCACGCACACGGCCGTGCGGGCGTCGGGGGAGGGGAGGGCCTCGAGGACCTCGTGGGGTGTGCCGACGACCAGCTCGGCCGCGTCGGGGAAGCGGTCGCGGGTCACCAGGAGCGCCCAGTCGTCGCAGACGGTCACCGCGAAACCGGCGGCGGCTCCCAGCCGGCAGAGGGCGGCCGCGTGCTCCCCCGCGCCGAGGATGACCAGCCGCGGGGGAGCGGGCCGGTGGAGCACCAGCGGCTCGCCGTCGAGCTCGAGGCGAAGCGACGCCTCGCGACCGTCTCGCGCCGCGACGAGCGCATCGCGGTGCGCGGGGTCGACCCGGTAGGCGACGACGTCGACGGCCCCGCCGCACGCGAGCCCGGCGGCGATCGGCGCGATCGCGTCATCGTCGCCGAAACCGAAGCGCGCTCGGCGCACGGTGCCCGTGCGCAGCGCGTCGAGACCGAGCATGACCGCGTCGCTCTCGACGCAGCCGCCCGAGATCGATCCGATCACCCGCGCATCCCTCGTGACGGCGAGGGTCGCGCCCACGCCGCGGGGGGCACTGCGCACGACCGCCGTGACCGTGACGGCCGCCACGGGGACGCCCGCGTCCAGCAGCGGCACCAGGTCGGGGGCCAGTTCGAGCATGGATGCGACCGTAATCGGGGCGTGTTTCGCGCACGCTACGCTGTCGTGACCATGCCCGCCGCCCTTCCCGGAACCGTGTCGGGACTCGTGCTGGCCGCCGGCGCGGGGCGTCGTTTCGGGGGGCCCAAGGCCCTCGCGCGCACCGCGGCCGGCACGCCGTGGCTCGCCCTCGCCGTTCGGGCGCTGCGGGAGGGGGGATGCCGAGACGTCGTCGTCGCGCTCGGTGCCGGCTTCGACGAGGCCGCGGTTCTCGTCCCGGCGGGTGCCGCGATCGTGCGCGTCGACGAGTGGGCCACCGGCGTGGCCGCGTCGCTGCGCGCGGGGCTCGAGGTCGCGGCATCCGGTTCCTCCGACGCCGTCGTGGTCCTGCCCGTCGACACCCCCGACGTTCCGGCGACCGCCGTCGCGCGACTCGCGCGCCGAGCCGAACCCGGCGCCCTCGCGCAGGCCACCTACGAGGGCGCGCCCGGTCACCCGGTGCTGCTCGGCCGCGCGCACTGGCCGGGCATCTCGGCGGCGGTGACGGGCGACCTCGGGGCCCGCCCGTACCTCATCGCCCGAGAGGCCGACCTCGTCGAGTGCGGGGACCTGTGGTCGGGAGCCGATCGCGACACGCGCTGACGCGACCCGGGTCGGGCGGCGAAGGGCCGGGTCGGCGGGGAGGCGCGGGCGCCCGCGTGCACGATCGTCGTCTCATCGACGGAACCGCGGGGCGTCCCCGGGGCTCGGCCGTCCTCGTGCGCCAGGGGTCGAAAATCACGCTCCGGTCACGGTTCGCGCCATTTTGACGTGGCTATAGACAAAACCCCCTTCGATGGATATTTTTTCGGAGCCGTCATAATTCGACGGACCAGAGTGCCGGGAACGAAGACGTACCCGATCCGACGCCGGGGAGGGCGCGGGTACGGATCCGAGGATCCCTGCTGTTCAGAGAGGAACGCAGATCACATGCTGAAGAAAATCCTGACCGGTGCGGCCATCGCCGCACTCGCCGTCGGTCTCGGGGCGTGCAGCTCCACGCGTCCGGCAGACGGCGGTGGCGACGCCGCGGGCGGCGGCTCGACCGAGTGCAACGTCGGCATCGCGATGCCCACCCGCAGCCTCGAGCGCTGGATCAACGACGGCGAGCAGCTGCAGAAGAAGCTCCAGGATGCCGGGTGCACCGTCGACCTGCAGTACGCCGACAACAAGACCGACCAGCAGATCAGCCAGATCCAGAACCAGATCTCGGGGGGCGCGAAGATCCTCGTCATCGCCGCGATCGACGGCTCGACCCTCGGCCCGGTGCTGCAGGAGGCCAAGGCGCAGAACGCCAAGGTCATCGCCTACGACCGCCTCATCAACGGCAGTGAGAACGTCGACTACTACGCCACGTTCGACAACTACAAGGTCGGCACCCTGCAGGGGCAGTACATCGAGACGCAGCTCGGCCTGAAGGACGGCAAGGGCCCCTACAACCTCGAGCCCTTCGCCGGCAGCCCCGACGACAACAACGCGAAGTTCTTCTTCGCCGGCGCCTGGGACGTGCTCAAGCCCTACGTCGACAGCGGCAAGCTGGTCGTCCCCAGCGGCAAGTCGCCGGCCAACGACGACGCCTGGGCGTCGATCGGCATCCAGGGCTGGGCGTCCGACAAGGCGCAGTCCGAGATGGACAACCGCCTCTCGTCGTTCTACGGCGACGGCAAGAAGGTCAACGTGGTGCTCTCGCCCAACGACAGCCTCGCCATCGGCATCGAGGCGTCGCTGAAGTCGGCCGGCTACACCCCCGGCGCCGACTACCCGATCATCACGGGTCAGGACGCCGACAAGGCCAACGTCAAGGCGATCCTCGACGGTGCGCAGGCGATGACGGTCTGGAAGGACACCCGTGCCCTCGGTGACCGCGTCTTCACGATGATCCAGGAGATCAAGGACGGCAAGGACGTCGAGGTGAACGACACCAAGACCTACGACAACGGCAAGAAGGTCGTCCCCTCGTACCTGCTGACCCCCGAGGTGGTCACCAAGGCCGACGTGCAGTCGAAGCTCATCGACTCGGGCTTCCTCAAGGCGTCCGACGTCGGACTCTGATCCGCACAGCGGCGGGGCGGGTTCGCCCGCCCCGCCGCTCCACGTGCCGCCTCGGGCGGCGGAGGGACAAGCACTCATGACCGAACCGATCCTGCGCATGTCGGGGATCTCGAAGTCGTTCAACGGGGTTCCCGCTCTGGCTGACGTGTCGATCGACGTCTACCGCGGCGAGGTCCACGCGATCTGCGGCGAGAACGGCGCCGGCAAGTCGACCTTGATGAAGGTCCTCAGCGGCGTCTATCCCGCCGGGAGCTTCGAGGGCGGCATCACCCTCGAGGGCGAGCAGATGGCGTTCCGCTCGATCAACGACAGCGAGGCCGCCGGCATCGTCATCATCCACCAGGAGCTGGCGCTGAGCCCGTACCTCTCGATCGCCGAGAACATCTTCCTCGGCAACGAGAAGTCCAAACGCGGCGTCATCGACTGGAACGCCACCAACACCGCGGCGGCCGAGCTGCTCAAGCGCGTGGGGCTGCGCGAGAACCCCGCGACGAAGATCTTCGAGCTCGGCGTCGGCAAGCAGCAGCTCGTCGAGATCGCCAAGGCCCTCGCGAAAGAGGTCAAGCTCCTCATCCTCGACGAGCCCACCGCCGCGCTGAACGACGACGACTCCGCCCACCTGCTGGATCTCATCGACCAGCTCCGGACCCAGGGCATCACCTGCATCATCATCAGTCACAAGCTCAAAGAGGTGCTGCGCATCTCGGATCGCATCACGATCATCCGCGACGGTCGCACGATCGAGACGATGCACCGCTCGGACGCCGACACCGATGAGGGGCGCATCATCCGCGCGATGGTCGGTCGCGATCTGAACAGCCTCTTCCCCCCGCGCGAACCCGACATCGGCGAGGAGCTCTTCCGCGTCGAGAACTGGACCGTGCATCACCCCGTCGACACGGAGCGCGTGGTCATCGACGACGCCTCCTTCATGGTGCGCGCCGGCGAGATCGTCGGCTTCGCGGGCCTCATGGGCGCCGGTCGCACCGAGCTCGCGATGAGCATCTTCGGTCGCATGTACGGCACCGGCATCTCGGGCGAGGTCTACAAGAACGGACAGCAGATCGACGTCCGCACCGTCGACGCGGCCATCAAGCACGGCATCGCCTACGCCACCGAGGATCGCAAGAAGTACGGGCTGAACCTCATCGGCGACATCCAGGTCAACGTCTCGGCGTCGGCCCTCGCGCGCCTGGCCCGCCTCGGCGTGGTCGACCGCTACCGCGAGTACAAGGTCGCGGACTCGTACCGCTACAAGATGAACATCAAGGCGCCCAGCGTCGCCGCGATCACCGGGCGGCTCTCCGGCGGCAACCAGCAGAAGGTCGTGCTGTCGAAGTGGATGTTCACCGGGCCCGATGTTCTGATCCTCGACGAGCCGACCCGCGGCATCGACGTGGGCGCGAAGTACGAGATCTACGGAATCATCAACGAGCTCGCGGCCCAGGGTAAGGCCGTCATCGTCATCTCGTCGGAGCTGCCCGAGGTCATCGGCCTCTCCGACCGCATCTACACGATCTCCGAGGGACGCATCACGGCCGAGGTCAGCCGCGACGACGCCACGCAGGAGAACCTCATGCGGCACATGACCGCCGGAAGGAACTGACAGCAATGGCCACCGCATCCACTCAGACGGTCGAGGCGCCGACCCAGCCGGGGCCGCGGCGTCGCGGCATCCTGTCGCGCATCAACTTCCGGCAGTTCGGCATCCTCGCCGCCCTGGTCATCATCATCGTGCTGTTCCAGGTGCTCACCGGCGGTCGCCTGCTGATGCCCGGAAACGTCAACAACCTCATCCAGCAGAACGCGTACGTGCTGATCCTCGCGATCGGCATGGTGATGGTCATCATCGCCGGGCATATCGACCTCTCGGTCGGTTCGGTGGTGGCGATGGTGGGCGCGATCGCGGCGATCGCCATGAACCAATGGGGTCTGCCCTGGTACGTGGCCGTGCTCATGTCGCTCGTCGTCGGCGCCGTCGTCGGCGCCTGGCAGGGCTTCTGGGTCGCCTTCGTCGGCATACCGGCGTTCATCGTGACCTTGGCGGGCATGCTGCTCTTCCGTGGTCTGACCCTCGTGCTGCTCACCGGGGGCACGATCAGCGGTCTGCCCGACGGGTTCACCGCGATCGGCGCGGGCTGGCTGCCGCCGTTCCTCGGCTACCTCGGCAACTGGGACGCTCTGACCCTGGCACTGGGTGCCATCGCGAGCGTGCTGCTGGTCGTGCAGCAGCTGCGCACCCGCGCGACGCTGCGGCGCCTCGAGCTGCCGCGCGAGGTCGCCTGGTCGTTCTGGGCCAAGAACCTCGTCGCGGTCGTCGCGATCATGGCCACCGCGTTCACGATCGCCGCGTACAACGGCACTCCGATCGTGCTGATCATCCTGGCCGTGCTCGTGCTGGCCTACACGTTCGTCTTGAACCGCACGACGTTCGGTCGCCACATCTACGCCATGGGCGGCAACCTGTTCGCGGCCGTGATGAGCGGCGTGAAGACGAAGTGGGTCAACTTCTTCATCTTCGTCAACATGGGCGCCCTCGCGGGTCTCGCCGCCGTGGTCAGCACGGCGCGCGCCGGCGGCGCGGTGGCCTCGGCCGGTCAGAACTACGAGCTGGATGCCATTGCGGCGGTGTTCATCGGCGGTGCGGCGGTGCAGGGCGGTATCGGAACCGTCGTCGGCGCGGTCGTCGGCGGTCTGGTCATGGGCGTGCTCAACATGGGCCTGTCGATCCTCAGCGTCGACGCGGCCTGGCAGATGGCCATCAAGGGCATCGTGCTGCTGCTGGCCGTGGCGTTCGACATCTTCAACAAGCGGCGCAACGGCGGTGCGTGATCGGATGGGGAGCGCGGCCCCGGGGCCCGCTCCCCATCCGCTCCCGCGGTTTACCGTCCCGGCGTATCGCGATGCGATGATAGGGGAGGTGCCTCCCTCATGACCCCTGCCGTGTTCGAGCCCGCAGCCCCGCTCGCGCCGCCGGCTGGCCGTACGACGAACGACCTGATCCGTCAGCAGAACCTCGCGTCCGTCCTGTCGCTGCTCCACTCCCGGGGAGCGCTCTCACGCGCTCAACTCGGCGCGACGACGGGCCTGAACCGCTCGACGGTCACCGGCCTGATCATGGAGCTCACCGAGCTTGGCCTCGTCCGCGAGGCCCCCGGCGGGGAGCGCACCGGCAAGGTCGGACGCCCCACCCTCGACCTCGAGCCCGAGGACCACGTGGCCGCGCTGAGCGTGCGCGCCGAGCCGCACGCGGTCACCGTCGCCCTGGTGGGCCTCGGCGGAGTGGTGCACGCGCGGCTGCGGCACGACACCGCGAGCGCCCCTTCTCCGCGGCGCTTCGTGCAGATCGTGGCGTCGTCGGTCGAGGCGATGCGCGCCGACATCGACCGGCATTACCGGGTGGTCGGGGCGGGTCTGGCGGTTCCGGGGCTGGTCAACGCGAACGGCTCGGTGCTTGTGTCGCCGACCCTCGGCTGGAAGCGCGACCCCGTATCGGCCCGCCTGAGCGACGAACTCGGGATGCCGGTGACCGCGGGCAACGACGCCAGCATCGGCGCCCTCGCCGAGTCCCGTTTCGGCGTCGGGGTGGGCGTCGGCAACCTGCTGTACCTGGGCGGGGCGATGCGAAGCATCGGCGGGGGCCTGATCATCGACGGGACGCTGCTGCGCGGGACCTCGGGCTACGCCGGCGAACTCGGCCACACGGTCGTGGACCCGCGGGGCAGGGCGTGCGTGTGCGGTCGGCGCGGCTGCCTCGAGGCCGAGGTCAGCCTCGACATCCTCGAGCCGCTGCTGGGGCGGCGCAAACTCGACGAGGACGAACTCGACGTCGAGCTCGGCGTCGCGCGCAACCCGCGGGTGATGACCGAGGTGACCCGCCAGGTCGAGATGCTCTCGCTGGCGCTGACCAACTTCGTCAACGCGTTCGCGCCCGAGACCGTGGTGCTCTCGGGCTATCTCGGCGCCCTGCTGTCGGTGAGTCGCGAGCGCCTGGCCGATGCGGTGCGCGTGCACCCGCTCGGCGCCGAGGGGCGGACCATCCGTCTCGAGCGCGCGCACCTCCGTTCACGCCTCATGCTCGTCGGGCCCGCCGAGCTCGCTTTCGCCGATCTGCTGTCGAACCCGGCCGGCTTCCGCGGCTGACGCGGCGCCCCGCGTCGTATCCCGCCCGTTCACCGCGACGTCGCCGCGCGCGTCTACCGTCGCGGGGTGCGCTCGACCCGACGGGCGTCGGGAGGTGTCCGTGGACCTCGATCAGGCTCCGCGCCGGCCGTTCTGGCCGTGGGTGCTCGCCCTGCTCGTGGCGCTGGTGGCCGTCGGCGTCCTGTTCACTCAGGCGCAGGCGATGGCGCGCGACGCAGAGCGCGGCGGCGTGGCCGCACCGTGGCCGGCTCCCGCGTCCCTCTCGTCGAGCGAGGCCGACGCGGCTCCGGCGGTTCCTGCGCAGACCGAGCGACGGACGCCGACCGCGGTCGCGGTCGACGCGCAGTGGAGCATCACGGTCGCGGGGCGCATCGGCATCCCGGAACGGGCTCTGCGGGCGTACGCGTCGGCGGCCCTCACCGTCCAGCGTGAGCAGCCCTCGTGCGGTCTGGGCTGGAACACCCTCGCCGGGCTCGGGGCGATCGAGTCGGGCCACGGCACCCATTCCGGCGGGACTCTGGATGCGGAGGGCTACCCGGATCCCCCGATCCGCGGGATCGCGCTCGACGGATCGCAGAGCGCGGTGATCCCCGACACCGACGGCGGCCGTTTCGACGGCGACGCGACCTGGGACCGGGCCGTCGGACCGCTGCAGTTCATCCCGGCGACCTGGGAACGATGGGGTGCCGACGCGAACGGCGACGGAATCGCCGATCCGAACCAGATCGACGACGCGGCCCTCGCGGCCGGTCGCTACCTGTGCGCCGCGGGCGAGATGACGAGCCCCGCGGGGTGGCGGCGGGCCGTCTTCTCGTACAACCACCTCGACAGCTACGTCGACGACGTCGCCGCCACCGCGAACGCCTACGCGCGCCTCGCCGGCTGACGTCGGGTCGCGGCGCGCGGGCGGAAAGCGGGGGCGATCAGCCGCCCAGCACCACGTTCAGCGGCTCCTCGCCGCGGTGCACGCGCTCGATCTGCCGCCGCACGAGTCGGGCGATGCGCGGGCGCATGGCATCCGTCGCCCCTCCCACGTGCGGAGCGATGAGCACCCCGTCGAGAGCCCACAGCGGGTGGTCCGCGGGGAGGGGCTCGGGGTCGGTGACGTCGAGGGCCGCGCGGATGCGGCCACGGCGCACGTGATCGACGAGGGCGTCGGTGTCGATGAGCGGACCCCGGCCGACGTTCACGACGAGCGCGCCGTCGGGGAGCGCCGAGAGCGCGCGGTCATCGATGAGGTGGCGGGTTGCGTCGCCGCCGGGAAGGGACGCGATCAGGATGTCGGTGTCGGCGAGCACCTCCTCGAGCTTGCCGAGGGGGAACACCTCCACGTCGTCCTGCAGTCGTCCGTGCGAGGCGACGGCGCGCAGCGTCACCTCGAACGGCGCGAGGCGGGCGGCGATCGCGCGGCCGACGCCGCCGAAACCGAGAAGGGTCACGCGGGCGTCGGCGAGCCCGGGGGTCATGCCGCCCGTCCACTCGCCGCGATCCTGCGCGCGGACGAAGTCCGGCAGGTGCCGCTGCGCCGCGAGGGCCAGGGCCACGGCGAGCTCCGAGGTGGCGGTCTCGTGGACGCTCGAGGCGTTGGAGAAAACGATCCCCTCGGGCAGGCGCCCCTCGACGTTGTCGTAGCCGATCGACTGGCCCTGCACGAGGCCGACCTCGATCTCGGAGAGGCGCCCGATGACGTCGTTCATCGACATGTACGGCGGGACGATCATGTCGAACCTGTCGCGCGGGGCCGGTCCCGTCATATCCCAGACGACCACCTCGACGCCCTCGGGCAGATCGCCGAGGTCGTCACGGAGTTCGTCGGTGGGCACGGACACGATGAGGGGGGTCGGGGTGGTCACCGGAGAGACGCTACTCCGGTCGCCTCGGCGGGCTGCGGAGGTTGCGGGCGGCGCCCGATGTGCACCCCGACGGGCACGTCGTAGGCGAGGTACTCCCGCATCAGTTCGTCGGAACCGTGCTCGAACAGTCGCCGAGAGAGGGCGGCGGCCAGCTTGGTCGCTCCGCCGACGAGCCCGGGGATCTGGTGGCTCAGCATCCCCTGGCTGAGGCGCGCGCCGTGGTTGAACATGTGGATCCGCGACAGCGCCGAGGCGTCGGGAGCGCTCCGGCTGACGAGACCGAAGTCGTCGTCGAGATAGGGGAACGCGGCGAGCCTGGGGTTCTGCGCCGCGGCCTCCGGAGTGAGGCGGTCGCTCCACAGCGTGGCATCCGCGGCGATGGCCGACAGCTCCGGCCTCCGCTCCAGGTCGGCCACGATCCCGGTCGCCGACAGGACGACGTCGTAGTGATGGATGCCGTGCGGCGTGGTCACCGCGATGTCGCTGCCCGTCCACTGCACGTGCTGCCACGGCGACGACGTGAAGAAGCGGAAGGCGTCGAACGCGTGGGCGCGCCAGAGGGCGTTCTGCGTGGCGGGCTGGTCGACCGCCGACAGGTGCACGTTGAAGGCCCACTTCTGCGTGTCGCTGAAGGCGCCGTAGTTCTCGATGAGACCGGCGAACTCCATCCAGCGGTAGGGGCTGACCTGGGGCATGGCGGGGCGCCGCATGTGCACCTCGACGCTCGCGGCGCCGTGCTCGAGCGCGGTGGCGGCGTTGTCGAACGCCCCCGTCCCCGCGCCCAGCACGCCGATGCGCAGACCCGCGAGGGAGGAGAAGTCGATGTCGTCGTGCGTGTGGTGCACGCGGCCGGCGGGGAGCCCCTGCAGAAGGGCGGGGACATGCCGCCCCCCGGCTCCCTCGATCCCGGTGGCGAGGACGACGTGCCGAGCGGGCAGCATCCATTCACCGTCCGGGCCCTCGAGGTGCACCTCGATCGGCCCGTCCCCTCCGGTCGGGGTGAGCGACCGCACGCGCGTGGAGGGGACGACCGTGAGGGCCGACACCTCGCGGTACCACCGCAGGAAGCCCTGCCAGGCGACGGTGGGGAAGTACTCGATCGCGTCCCACGCGTCGGTTCCGTGGACGGCCTCGAACCAGGCGCGCGGGCTCACCGCGGGCGTTCCCCAGGTCGGCCAGGCGATGTCCTTGGGTGTGCGCAGCGTGTGCATGCGCGCGTAGGTGCTCCAGGGGCCGGTCGCATCGGCGGGCGCGGCGTCGATCACCACGACGTCGTCGATCCCGCGCCGACGCAGTCCGCGCGCCAGGACGAGTCCGGCCTGACCGGCCCCGACGATGACCACGGGACGGATGCCGTCTCGCTGGCCGACCCACGAGCGTCCGTCGCCGGCGCTGAGGGCGCTCTGGTGCGCGGCCTCCCGTTCGAGCGCGGCGAGTCGGGCCGCCGCGTCGGGGAGCGGGGTCAGCACGGTCATTCCCCGTCGACCACGACGCGGACGCCGAGGGTGTCGTCGAAGCGGTGGTTGTGGTGGTCGGTGACGTTGGTGTCGTCGAGCTCGAGGTTGACGAAGTCCATGCTCGGCTCGGCGAAGAAGGGACCGGCGTGCCACGTGCCCTTGCGCATCGTGATGGCGGTGCGCGGCGGGATGCGGAACGCGCGCAGGTCGTCGAGAGCGGGGGTGTCGATGCCCGGGGCGGCCACGGCGATGGTCCACTCGACGTCGCCGACCGCCATGAGGGTCTGGGTGGTCTCGAGGTGGCGCGTCACGCGCACGAACTCGGGGGCCTTGTCGTCGAGGTGCATGAGGTAGAAGCGGGGGATGCCGTTCGACACGTCGAGTACGGCCTCTTCGGCCGTGAACGGGGTGCCGTCCTCCATGGGGGTCAGGATGACCCCGAAGGGGTCGAAGGTCGCGGGGGTGACGGTTTCGGCGGTGAGGCGGTGGACGGTGAGGGTGTCGGACACGGGAGCTCGCTTTCGTCGGCTCCCTCGACCGTACGCTTGTCCAACAAGGCGTGATGCCACTTGTCCGACATGTTCACCACGCTGTTACGCGGGGGAAACGCTCACGATCGCACCCGACGGATCAGCGCGTTGCGCAGGCCCGTCGGGGCGGCCAGCTGCACCTCGCGCGACCAGTACCCGATCGCGTCGTCGGCGCCGTACCCGCAGTAGGTCATCTCGATCACGGGCGTACCGGGTGCGCTCGACAGGATCCCCGCCCTCTCGGCGTCCAATCCGACCGCCTCCATCCACAGCGTCTCCCAGGCCACGCGGACGCCGTTCGCCGCCTCGGCGAGATCGAAGACCGGGCGATGAGGGTCGAGCGCGGCGTCACGTGCCACGGGGACGAGATCTTCCGCCAGGGCGTAGGGGGCGCCGTCCGCGCGCCACATCTTCACCGTCCGCAGTACGCGGGTGCCGTCGGGGAGATCGTCGAAGCGGTGCGCACCCGGGGCGAGGTCGAGGCGCTCGGACGAGACGAGGTCGAGGGACGCCTCGTACCCCGCGGATCGGATCGAGAGCGAATGATCGAACTGCTGGTCGATGCGGCGGCCGACGCCCGCGAGTCGACGGTTCGACGTGGTCCGCGCCCCCTGGGTGCGGTGGACGTAACCCCGCTCCTCGAGTCGGATCAGCGCCTCGCGCACAGAGTTGCGGCTCGCCCCGAGCATCTCGGCGAGACGCGGTTCGGAGGGGAGGGGCGCTCCCTCGCTGCTCCACAGGGCCAGGATGCCCTCGATGATCGGGTCGGGATCGGGTACGCGCACGGACTCATCCTCCCTGATCGACCCCGTGTCCATCACTCCCCGCGCGTCGCGGGAGTCCGAGGGGGCGCCGTCCTCCGGCGACGATCCCCGGCCCCCGTGCGGGGGGCGAGGTCGCGGGTGACGTCAGGCCGCGGCGCCCACCACGGCGGCGATCGCCGAGGTGAAGAAGCCCAGGCCGTCGACACCCGAACGCATGGCCGCGGTTGTTCCCGGGCCGAAGCCCGGCTCGACCGCGTGCTCGGGGTGCGGCATGAGACCCACGACGTTCCCGCGCTCGTTGGTGAGGCCGGCGATGTCGTCGAGTGATCCGTTGGGGTTGACGCCGACGTACCGGAACGCGACCAGGCCTTCGCCGTTCACGCGCGCCAGGGTCTCGGCATCCGCGATGTAGCCGCCGTCGGCGTTCTTGAGGGGGATGACGATCTCGTCGCCCTCGGCGAAGTCGCTCGTCCACGCGGTCGAGGCGTTCTCGACGCGCAGGCGCTGATCGCGGCGGATGAACTGCTGGTGGGCATTGCGGATGAGGCCGCCGGGCAGCAGGTGCGCCTCGACGAGCATCTGGAAGCCGTTGCAGATGCCGAGGACCGGCATGCCCTTGCCCGCGGCGTCCTTGACCTCGGCCATGATCGGCGCGAAGGCCGCGATGGCGCCGGCGCGCAGGTAATCCCCGTAGCTGAAGCCGCCGGGCAGGACCAGGGCGTCGACGCCCTTCAGGTCGTGCTCTCCGTGCCAGAGCGCGACGGGCTCGCCGCCGGCCAGGCGGATGGCGCGCTGGGCGTCGCGGTCGTCGAGCGAGCCGGGGAAGGTGATGACCCCGATGCGAGCGGTCACTCGACGACCTCGATGTTGACGACGTCCTCGATGACGGCGTTCGAGAGCATCTCGTCGGCGAGCTCGCGGGCGCGGGCGAGAGTCGCCTCGTCGACCTCGCCCTCGACGGTGAGCTCGAAGCGCTTGCCGATGCGCACGTCGGAGAAGCGGTGCTCACCCAGGCGCGAGAGGGCGCCGGCCACGGCCTTTCCCTGGGGGTCGAGGAGCTCGGCCTTGGGCATGACGTCGACGACGATGGTGGGCATTGCAGCTCCAGGAGTCGGGTGGCGTGGTGAAGGCCAGTCTACGGGAGGCCCGCCTTCGTCTCCGCCTCGATGTCGGCTCCCGAGCGAGGCCCCGGGTGAAGTGCGATAACGATCCGGATGCTTTTGCTTGACCTCGTGGGAGCGATCCCATAGCGTCTACCCCGATCGGTGAGAGCGCTCCCACGGCATGCTGGGGAAGCTCTGCGCAGCGCCGGTCAGCACCCACCACAAAGGAGTGATCCGTGAAGAACCGCGCCCTGCGTCGTGTGGCCCTCGTCGCCGCCGTCGCCTCCACCTCCGCCCTCGTGCTCGCCGGTTGTTCCGGCGGCGGGGGCTCCGCCTCGGGCGGCGACGGACCGGTGACGCTCACCGTCGCCACCTTCAACGACTTCGGGTACACCGACGCGCTCCTCAAGGAGTACATGGACGCGCACCCGAACGTGAAGATCGTGCACAACAAGGCCGCGACGAGCAACGACGCCCGTGCCAACTACTTCCAGAAGCTCGGGAAGACCGGCCTCGCCGATATCGAGGCCATCGAGGTCGACTGGCTCCCCGAGGTCATGGAGTACGCCGACCTGCTCGCTCCCGTCCCCGACGACCTCAAGAGCCGCTGGCTCGACTACAAGGTGAAGGCCGCGACGAGCCCCGACGGCAAGCTCATCGGCTACGGCACCGACATCGGCCCCGAGGGTGTCTGCTACCGCTCCGACCTGTTCGCCGCCGCGGGCCTGCCCACCGACCGCGAAGAGGTCGCCAAGATGCTCCAGGGCGACTGGTCGACCTACTTCGCCGCGGGCGACAAGTACGTCGCCGCCACGGGCAAGCCGTTCTTCGACTCGGCCGGAGGCACCTACCAGGGTGCGATCAACCAGGTCGAGGACGCCTACGAGAACCCCGACACCGGCGAGATCATCGCCACCAAGAACCCCGAGGTCAAGAAGATCTACGACCAGGTTCTCAAGGCCAGCGCGACGCAGTCGGCGCACCTCGGCCAGTGGTCCGACGACTGGATGGCGGGGCTCTCCAACGGCGCCTTCGCGACCATGCTCTGCCCGGGCTGGATGCTCGGCGTCATCGAGGGCAACGCGCCCCAGGTCAAGGGCTGGGACATCGCCAACGTCTTCCCCGGCGGCGGCGGCAACTGGGGCGGCTCGTACCTGACCGTCCCCTCCAACGGCAAGAACGTCGCCGCGGCGCAGGAACTCGCGGACTGGCTGACCAGCCCCGACACCCAGATCAAGGCGTTCGAGAACGCGGGGACCTTCCCCAGCCAGACCGACGCGCTCAAGAACGAGACGCTGCTGGGCAACACCAACGCCTACTTCGACAACGCCCCGGTCGGTCAGATCCTCACTGATCGCGCCGAGGCCGTGAAGGTCTCGCCGTACAAGGGGAAGTCCTACTTCCAGATCAACGACGCCATGCAGAAGGCGCTCACGCGAGTGGAAGACGGAACCCAGGATGCCGCCACCTCGTGGCAGCAGTGGGCGACCGAGGTCGACGCCCTGAAGTGACCGACGCGGGCGGATGCCGGGGGTCGCCGCACCGGCCCCCGGCATCCGCCCCTCGTCTCGAGAGGAGACACCACCGTGACAAGCACACTCGAACGGCCCACCCGGTCGGCGCCGGCGCCCGCCGGTGCGCGGCAGCCGCGACGCATCGGTCTCGGTCAGCGCCGCAGTACGTGGGACCTGAAGTTCTCGCCGTACCTCTACATCTCGCCGTTCTTCATCCTGTTCGCGATCACGGGCCTCTTCCCCATCGCGTACACGGCCGTGATCTCGTTCATGGACTGGGACCTCGTCCGCAACTCCGGCCACTTCATCGGCTTCGACCAGTACGCGTGGGTGCTCTCGCAGCCGAAATTCTGGGTCGCCCTGCGCAACACCTTCAGCATCTTCCTGCTCTCGAGCGTCCCGCAGCTGATCCTCGCGATCTTCATCGCGGCGATGCTCGATCAGAACATCCGCGCCAAGACGTTCTGGCGCATGAGCGTGCTCATCCCCTATGTGATGGCCCCTGTCGCCGTCGCCCTCATCTTCAGCAACATGTTCGGCGATCAGTACGGCGTCGTGAACACGACCCTGCAGAACCTCGGTCTTCCCGCGGTGCCCTGGCACTCCGACGCCCTCGCGAGCCACGTCGCGATCGCGACGATGGTGAACTTCCGCTGGACCGGGTACAACACCCTGATCCTCCTCGCCGCGATGCAGGCCATTCCCCGGGAGTTCTACGAGGCGGCCACCGTCGACGGCGCCGGCAAGGTGCGGCAGTTCTTCTCGATCACCCTGCCCAGCCTCAAGCCGACGCTCATCTTCGTGATCATCACCTCCACCATCGGCGGCCTGCAGATCTTCGACGAGCCGCGCATGTACGACCAGAACGGCACGGGTGGCGCCGACAATCAGTGGCTCACGGTGACGCTGTGGCTCTACAACGTCGGGTGGGGCGAGTGGAACTTCGGTCGCGCCGCCGCGCTCGCCTGGATCCTCTTCCTGATCATCCTCGTCATCGGTGCGATCAACATGCTCGTCACCCGCTCGCTCGTCCGCGACGAAGGCGGCCGCGATCAGCGGTCACGTCGCGAGCGGCGCGCACAGGCGCGCGCCGCCACGCAACGTCTCAAGGCGGACGCCGCCCGCCTGTCCACCCCCACGAAGGAGGCGCGTCGATGACCGCCGTCACCCCGGCCCCCGTGCCCGTGATCGATCGCGACCTGCCCGCCCGCGGGCGGCGTCGTCCGCGCGCCGTGCGCGGATCGCGCCCCGGCTGGTTCGTCTACGCCTCCCTCGGCGCCGTGCTGCTGGCCAGCGTGTTCCCGTTCTACTGGTCGCTGCTGATCGGGTCGGGCGACGCCTCCACCGTCCGCGACCCGAACATGTCGTGGATCCCGGGTGGGAACTTCCTCGCCAACGCCGCGGCCGTCATGGGCGACCCGGCGGTCAACTTCTGGCCCGCGCTGATGAACTCGGTGATCAGTTCCGGGATCATCGCGGCATCCGTCGTCTTCTTCTCGACGCTGGCGGGGTGGGCGTTCGCGAAGCTGCGGTTCCGCGGCGGCCCCTGGCTGCTGCTCTTCGTGGTCGGCACGATGGCAGTGCCCATGCAGCTCGGCGTGGTGCCGCTGTACATCCTCTTCAGCGAGCTCGGGTGGACAGGTCAGCTCGGGGCCATCATCGTTCCGGCGCTCACGAGCGCATTCGGGGTGTTCTGGATGACGCAGTACCTGCGCCAGGCCGTCCCCGACGAGCTCATCGAGGCCGCACGCGTCGATGGCGCGACCTCGTTCCGCACGTTCCTCACGGTGGGCGTGCCCGCCGCGCGCCCGGCCGCCGCGATGCTCGGACTGTTCACGTTCGTGAGCGCGTGGAACAACTTCTTCTGGCCGTTCATCGTGCTCGATCGCCAGAACCCGACGCTGCCGGTGGCCCTGTCGCTCCTGCAGTCCAACTACTTCGTCGACTACTCGAAGGTCCTCGCGGGCGTGCTGCTGTCGACGGTCCCGCTGCTGGTGCTGTTCGTCTTCGCGGGCAAACAGCTGGTCAGTGGCATCATGCAAGGGGCGGTCAAGGGATGACCCTCGCGCCCACGGAAGGAACCCGATCCATGTCCCACTCCCGTTCGTTCCCCGGAGGCTTCCTCTTCGGCGCCGCCACCGCGGCCTACCAGATCGAGGGTGCGGCCTTCGAAGACGGCCGCACGGCCTCCATCTGGGACGCGTTCAGCCGTGTGCCCGATGCCGTGATCAACGCCGACAACGGCGATGTCGCGTGCGATCACTACCACCGGTACGCCGGTGACGTGCAGCTGATGAAGAAGCTCGGCCTGCAGACGTACCGCTTCTCGACCTCGTGGTCGCGCGTGCGCCCCGACGGAGGAGAGCTGAACGCGAAGGGCGTGGACTTCTACAAGCGCCTCGTCGACGAGCTGCTGGATGCCGGCATCCTGCCCTGGCTCACCCTCTATCACTGGGACCTTCCGCAGGCGCTGCAGGACAAGGGCGGGTGGACCGTCCGGGAGACGAGCGACCGCTTCACGGAGTACGCGCTCGACATGCACGACGCCCTCGGCGACCGCGTCGACGTGTGGACCACCCTGAACGAGCCGTGGTGCTCGTCGTTCCTCAGCTACACCGCGGGCATCCACGCTCCGGGTCACTACTCCCAGGCCGAGGGCATGCTCGCCGCCCACCATCTGCTGCTGGGTCACGGGCAGACTGTGCGCGAACTGCGCTCCCGTGACTCGTCGCTCAACCTCGGACTCACGCTGAATCTCACCGTGGCGGATGCCGTCGACCCGACCAACCCCGCCGACCTCGACGCTGCGCGCCGCGTCGACGGGCAGTTCAACCGGTGGTTCCTCGACCCGGTGTTCCGCGGGGAGTACCCGGCCGACATCATCAAGGATTTCCGCAAGACGGATGCCGAGGCGGTGGCGCGCTGGCAGGAGGCCGTGCAGCCCGGAGATCTCGACGTCATCTCGACTCCCATCGACTCGCTCGGCGTGAACTACTACCACGGCGAGTTCGTCGGGGGCACGGCTCCCGAGGTGGACCCGCCCGCGGGCGACGCGCCGACCCCGCGCGCGGTCGGCAAGCCCTTCCCGGCCCACGAGAACCTCTACTGGCACGACCGCGGTCTCGCCCGCACGAACATGCACTGGGAGGTGCAGCCCGAGGGGCTCACCCGCCTGCTCGAGCGGGTGAGCGAGGAGTACTCCGCCGACGCGGGCGTGGCGCTCTACGTCACCGAGAACGGCGCGTCGTACGACGACGAGCTCGTCACCGACGGCGGCGAGGCTCGCGTGCACGACGTCGAGCGCGTGGAGTTCGTCGAAGCGCACCTCGGAGCGGTTCTGGATGCCGTGGACAAGGGCGTCGATGTGCGCGGCTACTTCTACTGGTCGCTGATGGACAACTACGAGTGGGCCTGGGGCTACGAGAAGCGCTTCGGCATCGTCTACGTCGACTACGCCACGCAGGAGCGGACGATCAAGGACTCGGGTCTCGCGTACGCGCGGGTGATCGCAGAGCGTGCGCTGGAGTCGGCGACCGTCGGCTGACGTTCGACCCTCCGGGAGGTCGGGCGCCTGTCGCGCAGGAGCCGGCCCCGGCATGGACGGGGGCTCGATCACGCGCGAGCCTTGATCACGCGAAAGCCTCGATCCTGCGCGAGCCGCGATCGCGCGCGAGCATTGATCACGCGAAAGCCCTGATCGCGCGCGGGCCTTGATCGCGCGCGAGCCTCGACCACGGAGGGGCGGCTCGCCTCGGTCGGCTCCCTCGTCTCAATGTCGGAGGTCGGCGATAGCGTTTCGCCATGACCCGCACCGCACCTTCCGCGAACCGGCCGACGCCGGTGCTCCGGGAGTGCGACGGAGCGCCGTGGCCGAGCGATGACGAGCTGGAGTTCGAGGCACAGTGGGCGGCGTTCCGGGAAAGCGGCGATGTGGAGTGGGGGACGGATGCCGGGGCCGCGGCGACCTGCGGTGGGGCATCGGCGTCTCCCGCGTCGGGTGAGTCACACGGGTCTGTTTCCCTCGACCGTCACGCTGACCTCGACGCGTGGGAGTGGGACGCTCTCATGTATCCGCTCGATGGCCCGACGCTGGCGGTGTCAGACCTCGATGCGCGGCTGGGACACCTGGAGGTCGTCGTCGCGGAGCGGCAGCGGGCGACCGCCGAGGAGTACCGCCTGATCCTGGCGATCCTCGACGACGCCTCGTTCGACCCGACCCCGTGGGTCGGGCCCGACCCCACGATCGACCGAGCCTGGCAAGATCGCCGGGGTCGCACCCCGGGCGCGGTGCGGCGTGACCGAGTCGATCTCGCCGAACGCGCCGCGGTGGCAGAGATCGCGGTACGTCTGCACGTGTCGGAGCAGACGGTGCGCACGCGCGCCGCTCACGCCCGGACGCTCGCGGTGGGGTGCCCGAAGCTCTGGACGGCTTTCGTGGAGGGGCGTATCTCTGAGAAACACGCCGTCGACGCGGCCCGACTGGCCTCGACCCTGCCCGCCGGCGATGCCGACGCGTTTCAGCGTTTCGACGATGAGGCGTGTCCGCCGGCGCTGGTGCTGACCCCGGCGAAGTTCGCCGTCACGGCCCGCGTCATCCGAGAACGCGTGCATGCCGAGTCGATCGAGGCCCGCCACCGCCGCGCCGCAGAAGACCGGGGGGTGTGGATGAGAGCGGAGCTGGACGGCATGGCATCCCTGCACGCTCTGCTGCCCGCCGACCGCGCGCGGGCGGTCATGTCCCGGCTGGATCAGGCTGCCCGGCACCTGCGCGTCGCCCCCGAAGAAGAACGCACCCTCGCCCAGCTCCGCGCCGACGCGTTCGCCGACCTCATCACGATGACCGACGGCACGGCGCATGCGACGGCGCCCCCGCCCGCAGACGCCCCGCCCCCAGCTGCTCAGCCCGCGTCGTCGGCCGATCCCGCCCCGGACGCCCCACGCACGTTCCGCTCCGCCCCGCCGGCGACCGTGATCGTCACGATCCCCGCCCTCACCCTCCTCGGGCACGACACCGCACCGGCGACCCTCGAGGGCTACGGTCCCATCGACCTCGACACCGCGCGCCGCCTCGCGGGGACCGCGACCTCGTGGATCCGGCTGCTCACCCACCCCGTCACCAGCGCACCCCTCGTGCTCGACCGGCGAACGTACCGGGTTCCCGTCGCGCTGCGCCGGTGGCTCGGCATCACCTCGCCCACCTGCGTTTTTCCCGGATGCAACCGCACCGCACGCGATTGCGACATCGACCACCTCACCGCCTGGGCAGACGGCGGAACCACCGACGACGACAATCTCGACCCCAAATGCCGCCATCACCACCGCCTTCGACACGAGAGTCACTGGGACATCGACCATCCCGCGGACGGTGACACCACCTGGACCTCACCCATCGGCGGCAGGTACGGCTCAGACCCGCCACCCTTCTGAATCGCGCCGTGCCCGCCTCGCGCGTCGAACCCTTACCTCGCGCACCGTGCCCTGCCTCGCGCGCCGAACCCTGTTCTGCGCGTACCTGCGCCGGCCAGGAACGTGCGCCGGTGAAAGCTCGTCGGACGGGCGGAGTCGCGAGCGGCTCCGTCGTGGTCACCGGGCAGGGGCGCTCCTCTGGATCAGCACGGGAATCCCCTCTCCCTCGTGCCCCGGCGAGGGGGACTCGGCGTATTCTCGCGACTCACGGGCGGGCTCGCTCGACGTCATCCGCCGATTCACCTCCCTTCCTGGCCCAGGGAGGCCGACGCTCGCGGCCGCCCGCACTACGCTCGCATCAGGACGGAGCGCTCTCGCCCACACGAGGATGAGGTCGCCTTGCCGAGGCCCGAAGGAGGGAGAGCGATGGATCTCGCAGCTGTGCGCGGCGCGGCCACGATCGAAGAGGTCGCGGCACGTGCCGGGGTCTCGAGGTCGACGGTGTCACGGGTCGTCAACGGATCCACCGCCGTCTCGCCGTCGGCTCTCGAGGCCGTCCGCCGGGCGATCGACGAGCTGCAGTACGTGCCCAACCGTGCGGCGCGGTCGCTCGCGAGCAGGCAGACCCGAGCCATCGCGTTGGTCATCCCGGAACAGACCGACCGGTTCTTCGGCGACCCGTTCTTCGCCTCGATCGTGGCGGGGATCGGCGAGGTGGTCGGGGAGTCCGACTACATCATGAACATGCTCATCGCGAGCGATGACGCCAGCGCCAAGGCGCTCGGTTACCTCCGCAGCGGGAGCGTCGACGGGGCGATCGTCGCCTCGCACCACACGAGCGACACCTTCCTCGACCGGGTGGCCGACGTCGTGCCCGTCGTCTACGGCGGTCGGCCCTCCCGCATCCGCGCCGACGACTACTACGTCGACGTCGACAACGTCGAAGGCGGGCGCGTGGCCACGGCCTACCTGCTCGCACGCGGCCACCGCCGTGTGGCGACGGTGTCGGGCCCGTCCGACATGCCCGCGGGCATCGATCGCCTGCAGGGTTTCCGCAACGCGATGGCGGAGGCGGGCATCGACCCCGTAGCCGTAGAGAACGGCGACTTCACCGAGATGGGCGGAGCCCTCGCGATGACGCGGATCCTTTCGAGCGGGGTCCGCCCAGAGGCGGTCTTCGTCGCGAGCGACCTCATGGCGCGCGGCGTCTACGGCGTCTTGCGCGACAACGGACTCGAGCCCGGCCGCGACGTCGCCGTCGTCGGCTTCGACGATTCCGCGGTGGCGACGTCCGTCGCCCCGGCGCTGACGACGGTCCGCCAGCCCTCGCTGACGCAGGGCCGGCACATGGCGACCGTTCTGCTCGACATCCTCGCCGGGCGTCCCGCGGCGCACGCCACGATCCTCCCGATCGAGGTCGTGGAGCGCGCCTCGGCCTGAGAGCGCGATCAGGGCGCGGCGGGCAGGCGCAGGTCGATCTCGTAACCGCCGTCGGCGAGAGGGCCCGCGCGGAACGACCCGCCCAGCATGTGCGCGCGCTCGGACAACCCCAGGTGTCCGAGCCGGGCCGTCGGAGCGGGGTCGAGGCGGGGCCCGGGTGAGGCGGCGTTGCGGAGGGCGACGTGCACGGCGCCCGTGTCGGTGCTGGTGGCCGTGACCTCGACGCGCGCCCCGGGGGCGTGCTTGCGCACGTTCGTGAGTCCCTCCTGGATCGTGCGATACACGGCGCGCTGCGTCGCCGGGGGAAGACCTTCGCGCAGGTCGATGCGGGCGTCGACCTCGAGATCGACGGGATGCAGGATCTCGTCGAGATGACGCAGCGTCGGCTGCGGCCCGAGCGGGGCGGCCTCGGGGCCGTCGGCGCGGAGGACGAGCAGCATCTGGCGCAACTCCGCGAGGGTCGTGGAGGCGAGGGTGCGGATCGTGTCGGCCGTCTCGGCCACCTCGGGGTCGTTCGCGCGCACCATCAGAGCGCCCGCCTGGACGGTGATCAAGCTCACCTGGTGCGAGACGACGTCGTGCATCTCGCGCGCGAGGTGCGCTCTCTCCTCAGCCACCGCCTCGCGCGCAACGCGTCGGTTCTCGTCCGCCCGCGCTCGACGGAGCTCGTCGAGGCTGGCGGAGAGCCGGCTCTGGTTGCGGCGAAGGCGACCGAGCGCCACGGCGCCCCCCGACGTCATCGTGGCGTAGACGATCGCGAGGACGTGGTCGTTGACCGAGGTGAAGGTGTCCCACGACAGACCCAGCCCCAAGAAGGTGATGGCGGTCGCGGCGACGAGCCAGACGATCCCCGTCGCCGCGCTCGCGACCGTGTACAGGGCGATGACCGAGGCGATCGGCCCTCCGGTGAGGAAGAGGGCGGGTAGAGCCAGGGCGAGCGAGAGCAGCGGCAGCCTCCGGCGCAGGAGCAGACCCGCGGCCCCGACGAGCGTCAGCACCAGCTCGAGCACGTCGGTGGTGTAGAGCCCGAGCACGCCGTCGAGAGCGGCGACGGCGACCAGCCCGAGGTCGATCAGCACATCGCGACGCCTCATCACGCCTCCTCGTCGCGGAGCAGCCCCGCGCGTTCGGCCACGAGGGCCGCCTGCACGCGACCGTCGACCTGGAGCTTGCCGAGGATCGTGCTGATGTGCGCCTTGACGGTGGCGGGGCTGAGGAACATCGCCGCTCCGATCTGGATGTTCGACAGCCCCCGACCCAGCTGCACGAGGATCTCGCGCTCGCGCGGACTCAGGGCGTCGATCAGGTGGGTGTCGGCGGCCGGCTCCGGGCGCAGGTACCCGGCCACCACCGCGCGGCTGACGGTCGGTGAGAACACGACCCCGCCGCCGTGCAGCGTGCGCACGAGCTGGGGGAGTTGGCGTGGATCGGTGTCTTTGACGAGAAACCCCGCCGCGCCCGCGTCGAGGGCCGAGGCGATGTGATCGTCCGAGTCGAAGGTGGTGAGGATCGCCACCGTCATGTCCCACCCCGCCGAACGGATGTCGCGGAGCACCTCGAGACCGTTTCGTCCCGGCATCCGGATGTCGAGGAGCACCACGTCGGGGCGGGCCTCGGCGAGGACCTCCATGGCGTGGACGCCGTCCGCGGTCGCCACGACGTCGATGTCGCCGGCGGCGCTGAGGATGTGCGAGAAGCCCGAGCGGATGAGCGCCTCGTCGTCGATGACGGCGACGCGGATGACCGGAGAGGCGGTGGATGCCATGCGACCAGGCTAGGCACTCCGGGGGCCGCCGAGACAGGGGGCGCGTGCGATCTACCCGACCAGACGCGGACGGTAGCCGATCAGCCCCGGGATGCGCGATGCCGCGTCGATCAGACTGGCTCCCGTCCCCTCCCTCATCCAGGAGTCCCATCGTGTCCGTCCCCCTGCTCGTCGTCGGTCTCTCGCTGCTCGTCTGGGCCCTGTGGAGTCGTGTGTTCCGCAAGGCCACGGTCAACGGACCGATCGTCATGACCGGGCTGGGGCTGCTCGGCGGCGCGCTGCTGCCGGTGCAGGGCGAGCTCTTCGTGGAGTCGAAGGCCACGCTGTTCTTCGCCGAGATCGTGCTCGCCTACCTGCTCTTCGTCGACGCGCTCGAGGTGCGGGGCTCGATCCGCTCGCACTTCACCGGTGTTCCCGCGCGCCTGCTGGGGATCGGCCTCCCGCTTTCGCTCATCCTCGTTCTCGCGGTCGGACTGGTGCTGCCGCTGGGGCTGTCGGTGGCGGTGATCCTCGCGATCGCGTGCATCTCGGTACCGGCCGACTTCTCGCCCGAGACCTCGATCGTGCGCGACGGCCGCGTCCCGGCGCGGGTGCGGCGGTGGCTCAACGTCGAGAGCGGCTACAACGACGGCCTGGTCTCGCCCCTCCTGCTCGGAGCGGTGGCGTTCGCCTCCGCGGGGTCGACGAGCGACGCCGGTCGAGCGTTCGCGGTGGCCGCACCGGCGGGGCTCATCGCGATCCTCGTCGGGGCCGTCGCGGGCGCGGCGATCGGGGGAGCGATGCGCTTCGCCGACGGCCGGGGATGGACCGAGGCGCAGAGCATGCGCATCGCCTTCATCGCGACGCCGCTGATCGTGTTCGGTCTCGCGGTCCTCCTGCAGGGCAACGGGTTCGTCGCCGTCTTCGTCGCGGGCGTCGCCGTGCGCCTGACCCGCGGAGCGACCGGGATCCCGTCCGCCGAGATCTCGCTGCTCGACGACCTGTCGTGGCTGCTCAACCTGCTGCTGTGGCTGGCCTTCGGGTTCGCCTCGATCGTGCTGTTGAGCGAAACCTACGACTGGTGGCCCGCGATCGTCCTCGCCCTCGTGGCACTGACGGTGGGACGGTTCTTCCCCGTGCTGCTGGCCCTGATCGGCAGCGAGGCCACCCGGAAGGAGCGGTTCTTCGTCGCCGCCATGGGGCCCCGGGGCGCGGCATCCATCGTCTTCGGCCTCATCGCCGCGAACGCGCTTCCCGGGGAGGAGGGCTTCCTCGTCCTGGCGGCGACCTGCATGGTGGTGCTCGGCAGCGTCGTGCTGCACGGTGTCGCGGGCCCGCTGCTGGTGCGACGGTTCTGGCCGGCGCGGGTCGCCGCCGCCTCCTGATCGGTCGGATCACCCGATCGGCCCACCGTCGGGGCCGACCGGCTGATGTGCCGGGCGCGGAGTCTCGCGAGCATGGAGAGGATGCCGGTGGTCGGCATGCGCACGCTCGGGGAGGACCGATGGTCGCGGTGATGGACACGGTGCAGGCAGCGCCCGCGGTGACGACGGCGGCGCAGCCCGAGCGCCGCGTTCTTCGAGGGGATGTCCCCGGGCTCATCCGGCGCCGCCCCGGGACGCTCGGGGTGACGCTGGCGATCCTGGTCGTCAGCGTGATCACCATCGTCACGCAGAGCACGTTCGAGGCGGGCCCGTTCGACCTGCGCGACATGCTGCTCGCCCTGGTGCGCGTCGACGACCCGCTCGTGCTCCTCGCGACCGTCGTGCTGACCCTGGTCGTCTGCGGCCTGGCCGAGGGGCTCCTGGGGACGCGTCGGATGCTCGCCGCCTTCGTGGGCGGCGGGCTCCTCGTCTGCACGATCGGCGAGGTCATCGGGTGGTTCGAAGACAACGTCATCCCCGAGGTCTCGCTGAACGTCACCCCCGACACCGGAGCGCCGCCCATCGCGGCGCTGCTGTGCGTCGCGATCGCCGCGAGCTGCTTCGCATCGCCGCTGTGGCGCCGTCGCATCCGCATCGGCGGGGTCGTCCTCGCCGTGACGATGTTCTTGTACGCCGCCTCGGCGTCGGACCTGTACACACTCATCGCCCTGCCCGTGGGCATGGCGACCGGGCTCGTGCTCGGCGGGACGCGGGCGGTCGGAATTCCGCGCAGCTCTCTCCGCGAAAAGCGCGTGCTGCTCGCCGCGCTCACCGCCATCACCGCCATCGGACCGGTCATCGCGACCCTCTGGGGTTCGGGGGCGGGTGTGCTGTCGGTCTACAGCTGGCTGTCGTACGACCCCCTGAACGTGGCCGACGGGCTCGTCTGCGCGATCGGTTCGACGGGCGCTCCGTGCCCGAGCTTCGTCTCGACGTACACCGAGCTCCAGCCCGCCTCGGGGTGGATCGCCGCGCTTCCCCAGCTGGTGCTGCTCATCGCGGCGTGGGGGATCCTGCGGGGTCGACGGGGTGCCCTCCACCTGGCCGTGGTGATCAACGCCCTCACCTTCGTCGCGATGAGCATCCTGCTGATGCTGAGCGAGACCGACACGCTCGAGCAGCTCGCGACCGTGCGCGCCGCCTACGACGTCGCCGACGTCTGGCAGACGGTCGTCGGCATGGTCGTGGGTGCCGCCCTCCCGCTCCTCGTCGCCACGCTGCTCATCCGCTTCCGCTCGGCCGTGCAGGTGCGCTCGACCTCCGCTGTCCGTCGGGCGTTCGTGCGGACCGTCGCGATCGCCGGTGCCGGGTCCCTGGCCGTGGCGTTGATCGGGATCCTCGTGGCATCCGCCGACTTCCGTCCGTGGCCGAACGTGACGACTGTCCTCGCGACGCTGCCCCTGCGCCTGGTTCCGCCGTCGCTCCTTCCGCCCGAGGCGCTCGTGTTCGTGCCCATGACCGGGTTCGCGCAGGCCGTCTGGTACATGCCCCCGCTGCTGTTCTGGGCGAGCGTGGTCGCCGCGACCGCCCGCTTCATCGTGCGCTCGGGGGCTGCCGAGGCCGCTCCGGATCGCGAGCGCGCGCGATCGCTGCTCGCCGCGGGCTCAGGCGACACCCTCGGTCACATGACCCTCTGGGAGGGCAACGTGTACTGGTTCGCGGCCGAGGCCGAGGCCGCGATCGCCTACCGGGTCCGCGGAGGGTTCGCCGTGACCCTCGGGGGTGCCTTCGGGCCCGACCGGGACGACCCCTCCGTCGGTACGGGGTTCGTCGCCTTCTGCGAGGAGCAGGGGTGGACACCGATCTTCTACAGCGTCGACGAGGCCGAGCGCGAGCGACTCGCCCCCCTCGGGTGGTCGGCGCTGCAGGTGGCCGAGGAGGCCTTCCTCGACCCGCAGACGTGGACGCCCGCGGGAAAGAAGCGCCAGGATGTGCGCACGGCCACCAACCGCGCCGCGCGTGAGGGACTGATCGCGCGGTGGGCGCGGTGGAGCGAGCTGTCATTTTTCGACCGCGGCCAGATCCGCGCGATCTCCGAGGCGTGGGTCTCGGACAAGACGATCCCCGAGATGGGCTTCACCCTGGGCTCGACAGACCAGCTCGACGACCCCGAGGTGCGCCTGCTCGTCGCGCGCGACGGCTCGGGGCGCATCACGGCGTTCACGAGCTGGATCCCGATCCACCGCGACGGGGCGATCGCCGGATACGCCCTCGACGTCATGCGCCGGCGCGACGACGCCATGCCGGGCGTCATGGAATTCCTCATCGGCAACGCCGTCGAACGACTGCGCGAGGACGGGATGACCGTGATGAGCCTCTCGGGCTCTCCTCTCGCTCGACACTCGGTCGGCGACGAGGGTGCGCGCGGTCCCCTCGATCGCGGGTTGGACGTGATCAGCGCCCTTCTCGAGCCGGCCTACGGGTTCCGCTCGCTCGCGAACTTCAAGAAGAAGTTCCAGCCCGACTTCACGCCGCTGTGGATGATCTATCCGGATGCCACGCAGATCCCCGCCATCGCCATCGCTCTCGTGCGCTGCTACATCCCGGGACTCACCCTGCGGTCGGCGGCGCAGCTGGCCACCTCGCTCCGCCGGTCACGGGAGGCGGCGGGGCGCTGAGGGGCGCGGGCGGGGTGCGGGCGGCGTGACGCGGCGGCGGTCCGGCCCCGGCGCGGGCCCGACGTGACGCGGCGGCGGCGCGGGCCCGGCGTGACGCGGCGGCGGCGCGGGGCCAGGCCCGGCGTGACGCCGCGTCGGCGCGGGGCCAGGCCCGGCGTGACGCCGCGTCGGCGCGGGGCCAGGCCCGGCGTGACGCCGCACCGGCCCCCGCGTCGGCGCCGGGCCCGCTCAGCGGGCGTCGGGCCGCGGCCGCTGGTACACGTCGGGGACGTCGTCGCCGTCGGCATCCACCGCTTCGTCCTGCTCCAGCTGCTTGTAACGGCGGTTGCGCACGAGCAGTACGGCGGAGGCGAGGACGGATGCCAGCAGCGAGGCCGCCATGATCGCGATCTTCGCGTCGTCGGTGTGCGGCGAGCCCTCGGGGAAGCTCAGCTCGGCGATGAGCAGAGACACGGTGAATCCGATGCCGGCGAGCAGTCCGACTCCGGCGAGGTCGACCCACCTGAGGGCGGGATCGAGCCGCACCTTCGTGACGAGGGTGAGAATGCGCACCCCGAGCAGGATGCCGATCGGCTTGCCGAACACGAGCCCGGCGACGACGCCGATGGTCACGGGATCGGTGAGCGCACGCACGATGCCCTCGCCCCCGCCGACCGCGACACCCGCGGCGAAGAACGCGAAGATCGGTACCGCGATACCGCTGGAGAGCGGGCGGAAGCGGTGCTCGAACTGCTCGGCGAGGTCCATGCCATGGTGCTCGGGCTGCCGCTTCGACGCGGCGACCGGGATGGTGAAGGCGAGCGCGACGCCGGCGATCGTGGCGTGCACGCCCGAGGCGTGCAGGAAGGCCCACGCGGCGAAGCCGATCGGCAGCAGCACGACCCACGCGCCCCACGCGTGGCGCGAGAACCAGGCGCGGCACCTGTGCGCGATCACGCCGTAGACGACGACGAGGGCGGCGAACACCGCCAACGGCAGCAGCGAGATGTCACCGGTGTAGAAGATCGCGATGATCGCGATGGCGATGAGGTCGTCGACGACCGCGAGGGTCAGCAGGAAGATGCGAAGCGGCCCGGGCAGGTGCGAGCCGACCAGGGCGAGCACGGCGACGGCGAAGGCGATGTCGGTCGCCGTCGGGATCGCCCAGCCGGCCAGCAGGCTCGGCTGCGTGTGTACGATCGCGACGTAGATGAGGGCCGGGACGGCGACGCCCGCGAACGCCGCCGTGACCGGGACGATCGCCGTGCCGAAGCGGCGCAGGCTGCCGCTGACGATCTCGCGCTTGAGCTCGAGGCCGACCATGAAGAAGAACACCGCGAGCAGGCCGTCGGCCGCCCACGTTCCCAGGCTCAGGTCGAGGTGCCACGGCTCGTAGCCGAAGCGGATGTCGCGCAGCGCGAAGTACGCGTCGGAGGCGGGGGAGTTCGCCCAGACGATGGCGACGATCGCGGCGACCACCAGCAGCATGCCGCCGACGGATTCGCGGCGGAGCAGCGTGGTGACGCGGTGGACTTCGGCGTATCCGGGCCAACTCGGCGCGCGGGTGTGTTCGGCGGTCATGGCATCCCTCCCGGGGTCGATCAACAGATCGTCGACCAGACTTCCCGACACACCGCCCCCCATCCTACCGTCGGCGCGAGCGCCCCCCCCCCCCCCGCGCCCCGAACGCGCGCGAGAACACACGATCGGCTCGAGCGCACACGCTCCGCAGCGTTCGGAACGTGTGCGCTCGAGCCGATCGGGTGATCTCGAGCACCGGATGCCGGGACCCCGGCGGGTCAGCTCGGGTCGCCGCCCAGAGGACCCACCGCGGGGATCGGGCCGCCGTCGTCGGCGCCGGTCTTACGGGCGCGGGCGATCGCGTTGCCGAGGTGGTAGATCAGCAGCGCCGCGACGGAGCCGAGCACGATGGCGCCGAGCTGGAAGTCGCCCCACTGCATCGTGAACCCGGCGATTGCGAGCACCAGGGCCACCGCTCCCGTGTACTGATTGACCGGGCGCGAGAAGTCGACGCGGTTGTCGACCCAGATCTTGATGCCGATGATGCCGATCAGGCCGTAAAGGGCCGTGGTCACGCCACCGAGCACCCCGGGCGGGATGGTGTTGAACACCGCGCCGACCTTCGGCGAGAGGCTCAGCACGATCGCGGCGATGCCGGCGACCCAGTACACCGCGGTCGAGTAGACGCGGGTCGCGGCCATGACGCCGATGTTCTCGCCGTAGGTGGTTGTTCCCGAGCCGCCGAAGGTTCCGGCGAGGGTCGTGGCGACACCGTCGGCGATGAGGGCGCGTCCGGTGGAGCGGTTGGCCGTGGCATCCGTCATCGCCGCCACGCCGCGCACGTGCCCGACGTTCTCGGCCACGAGCACCAGGACGACGGGGAGGAACATCGCGATGACCGACCAAGTCTGCGGCGTCGCGAAGTTCGGGAACTGAAACACGGGCAGACCGACCCACGGTGCGGCCTCGACCGCGGCGAAATCGATCAGCGTCTCGCCCGTGGCGGCCTGGACGATGACCGTCGCGAGGTATCCGACGATGACGCCGAGGAAGATCGAGATGCGCCCGAGGAATCCGCGGAACAGGACGCTGAAGAGGATCACGGCGACCAGCGTGATGGTGCCGGGCAGCGGCTGCAGCTGAAAATTCTGCCAGGCGACCGGGGCGAGATTGAACCCGATCAAGGCGACGATCGCGCCCGCGACCACGGGCGGCATGACCTTGTCGACCCACCCGAGACCGGCGACCTGCACCAGGACGCCGACGACGGCGAGCAGGACGCCGACGGCCACGATGCCCGCGAGAGCGGATCCGGTTCCCCCGATCGCGGTCGCCGCGGTGATCGGGGCGATGAATGCGAACGACGACCCCAGGTAGCTGGGGAGGCGATTGCGCGTGACGAGCAGGAACAGCAGCGTGCCGACTCCCGAGAACAGCAGGGTCGTCGACACGGGGAACTTCGTGAGCACCGGCACGAGGAAGGTGGCACCGAACATCGCGATGACGTGCTGGAGGCCGATCGCGACCGTCGCGCCCCAGTTCAGACGCTCGCCCGGGGCGACGACCGCTCCCGGAGCGACGGTGCGCCCATCGCCGTGCAGCTTCCAACGGAACATGTGTCTCCTCGGGGGGTGGGGGGTGGATGCCGAGATCTCGCGCCTTCTCCGAGGTCACACGCCGCTGAGGGAAACGGCGGGTCATCTCAGGGAAGGCGGGTCATCTCGGTGGTCGAGTGCGCGGCCGGGGTGCCACGGGGGACCGGCGGACTCAGGCGGTGAGCAGGCGCAGCAGGGTCGCGTAGCGCTCGCGGGTGCGGTCGACGATCTCGGCGGGGAGAGCGGGGGGCTCGCCCTGCTTGTCCCAGTGCGCGGCGAGCCAGTTGCGGACGATCTGCTTGTCGAAGCTCGCCATGCGCTCGGCGGGGGTGGAGCCGGTGCGCCAGGCCTCGGCATCCCAGTATCGGGACGAGTCCGAGGTCAGCACCTCGTCGGCCAGGGTCAGCACGCCCTCGGAGTCGTAGCCGAACTCGAACTTCGTGTCGGCGAGGATCAGCCCGCGGGCCTCCGCCGTCGCGGACGCGCGGCGGTAGATCTCGAGCGACAGGTCGCGCAGGGCCGTGGCCGTCTCGGCCCCGACGAGCTCGACCGAGCGCTCGAAGGTGATGTTCTCGTCATGCTCGCCCATCGGCGCCTTGAACGCCGGCGTGTAGAGCGGTTCCGGCAGGCGGTCGCCGTCCTGCAGGCCTTTGGGCAGAGGGATGCCGCAGACCGTCCCCTCGGCCTGGTATTCCGCCCAGCCCGAGCCGGTGAGGTAGCCGCGAACGACGCACTCGATCGGCTGCATGTCGAGCGAGCGCACGAGCATCGCGCGCCCCCGCACGGCATCCGGGATGAGACTGGCCGTGTCACCGCCCTCGAGGCGGTGATCGGGGACGAGGTGGTTCGGGATCGACGACCCGCCGTCGGCGCCGGCGAGCTGATCGAACCACCACAGGCTCAGCGTCGTCAGCAGTTCCCCCTTGTCGGGGATGCCGGGTTCGAGCACCTGGTCGAAGGCGCTCACCCGGTCGCTCGCGACGACGAGGAGATGCGCGGGAGCGGCGTCGGGGGCCGTCTCGGCGGGCACGTAGAGATCGCGCACCTTGCCGGAGTAGACGTGGCGCCAGCCGGCGAGCTCGAGGGGAGGGGCGGAGGTCACCCGCTCATTATTGCGGGTGCGCGCGCGACGCACCCGCGCGGATTGTTCCACACCGGCGCGCACGGCGCCTGCCCCCGGGACCGCGGGAGGCGCCTGGCTAGCCTCGAAAGATGACCGATGCAGCCTCCGATAACGCGGTATCCGTCGACCCCCACCTGGGGAGTGGTCACAAGACGATCCGCGGGTGGGTGTTCTGGCCGGCCGCGATCATCGCCCTGGCGTTCATCGCATTCGCGCTGTTCTTCCCCGCGGCAGCGGAGGCCACCTTCACCAGCGTCCAGACGGTGATCGTCTCGACCTTCAACTGGTACTACGTGCTCATCGCGGCCTTCTTCGTGGTGTTCGCCCTGGCGATGGGCTTCAGCCGCTTCGGCAACATCAAGCTGGGTCAGGACGACGACGAGCCCGAGTTCTCGACCATGTCGTGGTTCGCGCTGCTCTTCGCCGCCGGCATGGGGATCGGCCTCGTGTTCTACGGGGTGAGCGAGCCCCTCACCCACTTCGTCTCGCCGCGCCCCGGGGTGACCGGCACCCCCGCCGAGCTCGCGCAGCAGGCGATGTCGCAGACCTTCCTGCACTGGGGCGTGCACGCCTGGTCGATCTACGTCGTGCTGGGGCTGGCTCTTGCCTACGCCTTCCACCGCCGTCGCCGCCCGCGCACCATCCGCTGGGCGCTGGAGCCGATCCTCGGCGCCCGTCTGGTGCAGGGCGGCTGGGGCAACGCGATCGACGTGGCGGCCCTCGTCGGCACCCTGTTCGGGGTGGCGACCTCGCTCGGTCTCGGCGTCATCCAGATCAGCGCGGGCCTGGACTTCCTCGGGGTCGTGCCCACGACGATCGTCAGCCAGGCCGTGATCATCGGCATCATCACCGGGCTCGTGCTGTTCTCGGTGCTCTCGGGTGTCGGCAAGGGCATGAAGTGGCTCTCGAACATCAACCTCGTGCTGGCCGGCGTCCTGTTGCTGTTCCTCCTCTTCGTCGGCCCCACCGAGTTCCTGCTGCGCGACGTCGTGCAGTCGATCGGCAACTACATCCAGAGCTTCGTCGGCCTCTCGTTCACCGTCAGCGCGTACGCGGGCGACGACGGTGTCGCCTGGCAGGGCGCGTGGACCGCGTTCTACTGGGGCTGGTGGATCTCGTGGGCGCCCTTCGTCGGCATCTTCATCGCGCGCATCTCGCGCGGCCGCACCGTGCGCGAGTTCGTCGTCGGTGTGATCCTGGTGCCCACGCTCGTCGGCATCCTGTGGTTCACCGTGCTCGGCGGGACCGCGATCTACGGCGAGCTGACCGGCACGGCCTCCTACACGGGGGCGGATGGATCGGTCGACGTCTCGACGGCGCTCTTCCAGATGCTCGAGGGCATTCCGGGCTCGGTGGTGCTGATCGTGGGATTCCTGGTCCTCATCGCGGTGTTCTTCGTGACCTCGGCAGACTCCGGCGCGCTCGTGATGAGCATGATCGCCACCGGCGGCGAACAGGAGCCGAAGAACTGGGTGCGCGTGTTCTTCGCCCTCGCCACCGCCGTGATCGCGTTCGCGCTGCTCATCGCCGGAGGCTTGCAGGCGCTGCAGACCGCCGCGATCAGCATCGCGCTGCCGTTCAGCGTCGTGCTGCTCGCGATCTGCTGGGCGACGGTCGTGGCGTTCCGCCGCGAGATGAAGGCCTACGACAAGGCGGAGCGCGCGCAGTTGCGCGACTCGATCGGCGAGCACTACGGGCTCGAGGTGGAGGAGCCGAATCAGCGCGGGATCTTCGGTCTGCCGGCACCGTGGCGTCGCCGTCGCTCGGAGCAGACCGAGTCGACGGAGCCGGCTGTCACGACGACGCTCGAGAAGAGCTGAGTCGAGCGGTCAGACCGGGGCGGTCGCACGCCGGAGGATCTCGTCGAGAGAGGCCGGGCGCAGGATCGCGTCGCTCGAGATGAGGGCCAGACCGATGACGCCGGCGAGGGCGCCCAGGTCGGAGCGCGCGATCACCAGGTCGCGCGTGACGAGCGGCGTCGCGCGCTGGTAGACGCGTTCCCGGATGCCGGACATCAGCACCTCGTCGCACTCGGCGAGCTGGCCCGACAGGGCGATGGCGCGGGGGTTGAGGATGCTGACGAGGTCGGCGATCGCATCGCCGATCACGCGTCCGGCACCGCGGACCCGACGCACGGCGTCGATATCGCCCCTCTGGACCAGTTCGACGATGTCGCGGACGCCGTGGACCGATCGTCCCGCCTGATCGAGTTCGCGTTCGATCGCCCACCCGCCGGCGTAGGCCTCGACGCAGTCGAAGCTGCCGCAGCGGCACTCGCGCGCGGGCGACTCCACGATGACCGCGCGGGTGTGGCCGATGTCGCCGGCCGCGCCCTTGTCGCCACGGATGATCTGTCCGTTGAAGACCAGTCCGGCACCGATGCCCGTTCCGAGCTTGAGGGCGATGACGTTGTCGAGGCGATGATGCCGGGCCTCGGCGACCGCGCGGGCGTTGGCGTCGTTCTCGACGATCACGGGCGCGGCGTAGGCCGGGGCGAACCACCCCGCGATGTCGAAGCGATCCCACCCGGTCATGATCGGAGGGTTCACGACGCGGTGCGCGGCGAACTCGACCGGCCCGGGGACGCCGATGGCGATGGCCCAGACGTCGGCGTCGGGGCGGAGCGATCGGAAGGCCTCGAGGATCGCGCCGAGGACGGGCTCCGGACCCTCCCAGACGTCGATGGCGACCTCGGTCTGCGCGAGCGGGGTTCCGCTCAGGTCGCAGGCCGCGGCGGTGAAGCCGGTCGCGCCGATGTCGGCGCACAGGATCACGGCGCGATCGGCGCGGAAGGCGAACCGGCTCGAGGGGCGCCCGCCGGTGGACTCTCCGCCCTCGAGGGGCTGCAGCAGCCCCGCGGCCGTGAGCGCGGTGAGGCGCTGGTTGATGGTCGATCGTGACAGCCCGGACAGGGTGATGACGTCGGTGCGACTGAGCGAACCGTGCTCGCGGAAGAGCCCCAGCACGTCGCTCTCGTGCGATCCCAGCTCCGTCATCGCGTCACCTCCTCGTCAGCGTGATCACATCGTAACCGAAACCTCAAAGATCACCATCTTTTGTGTTGTGGGTAACCGAAAGGGGCGCTACATTGACGTTACTGGCACGCAGTGGTGCCCCCAACTCGAAGGACAGAGATGTTCCGCACCAACGCTCAGAAGCGCCGCCTCATCTTCCTGGCCGCGCCTGCTGCGGCCCTCGCGATCTCGCTCGCGGGATGTTCATCCCCCGCAGGCTCTCCGGCGGGCGGCTCCGGCTCGTCGTCGATCGCCGCCGTGATCAAGGGACTCGACAACCCGTTCTTCCAGGCGATGCAGGACGGCATCACCGACACCGCCTCGACCGACGGCGTGAACGTCTCGGTGCAGGCGGCCGCCGACACGGCGGACACCACCGGGCAGGCCGACAAGCTGACGACCCTCGCCGGCCAGGACATGGGCTGCTTCATCATCAACCCCATCAGCGGCACGAACCTCGTCCAGGCGCTCGCGCCGATCGCCGCGAAGGGCACCCCGGTCGTCAACATCGACCAGCCCCTCGACGCCGACGCCGCCTCCGCCGCCGGCGTCACCCCCGCCACCTACGTCGGCACCGACAACGAGGCTGCCGGCGGCAAGGCCGGCGAATTCGTCGCGGGCAAGGTCGCCGCGGGCGCCAAGGTCGCCATCATCGGTGGCGTCGCGGGCAACGTCACGAGCGCGGCGCGCATCGACGGCTTCAAGGCCGCGGCAAGCGGCCTCCAGGTCGTCCAGGAGGAAGCCGCGGACTGGAAGCGCGAGCTCGCCCTGACCAAGGCCACCGACATCATCGCCGCCAACCCCGACATCGCGGCGTTCTTCGCGGCCAACGACGATATGGGCCTCGGCATCGTCAAGGCCGTCGAGAACGCGGGCAAGACGGGCAAGATCGTCGTCGTCAGCGTCGACGGCAACAAGGACGCCCTCGAGTCGGTGGCCGCGGGCGGCCTGTCCGCGACCGTCGCGCAGTACCCCTTCGCGATCGGTCAGCTGGGCGTGCAGGCGTGCGAGGTCGCCGTCAAGGGCGGCACGCTCCCCTCCAACGTCGAGTCCCCGACCGCCCTCGTCACCGAGAAGAACGCCTCCGACGCCATCGCGAAGTTCCCGCAGCCGTTCGAGGAGTTCACCAACCCCCTCGCCGACCTGCTCGGCTGACACCGGCCGGCACGCCGGGGCGGAGTGCGCTCCGTCCCGGCTCCCCCTCCCCTTCTTCGAGAAAGTCCGCTCCGTCATGACAACTCCGTTGACAACGACGACGCTCGACGTTCCCCCCTCCCGCTTCGCGGCACTGGGGCGGGACGCGCGCAGTCTCAGCTTCTGGGCAGAGAACGCCGCCCCCGTCGGGCTCGTCCTCCTCGTGATCGTCTTCGCGATCCTCAGCCCCTCCTTCCTCACCCTCGGCAACATCCAGGCGATGCTCATCGCCTCGGCGATCCTGGTGATCCTGGCGGTCGCGCAGGCCTTCGTCATCACCACGGGCGGCATCGACCTGTCGATCTCGGCCACCATGACGCTCGGCGCGGTCGGCTTCGGCCTCGCGTGGCAGGCCGGTTTGGGCTTCTGGCCCTCGGCCGTCCTCGCGATCGTCGTCTCGGGCCTGGTCGGCGTGGCCAACGGTCTGCTCATCGCGACCGGCAAGGTCACCGACTTCATCGCCACCCTCGGAACGCTCTCGGTCGCGACGGGCCTGGCGCTCATCCTCACCCAGGGCAAGCCGATCTCGTTCACCAGCCCCGAGCTGCTGCGCCTGACCGCCGGCTCGATCGGTATCTTCGGCTTCCCGTTCCTCATCGCGGTCGTGATCGCCGTCGTCTTCGGCGTCGTGATGTTCCGCACCCGGTTCGGACTGCACGTGCAGGCCATCGGCGGCAGCGAAGAGGCGGCCGTCGCCAACGGCATCAACGCGGCGCGCGTGCGCATCGCGGTGTACGTGCTCGCGGCGATGCTCGCGGGCCTGGCATCCATCCTCCTCGTCGCCCGCATCGGTGCCGCCGAACCCGCCATCAACACCCAGTACCTGCTCAACTCCATCGCCGCCGTCGTCCTGGGCGGTGTCGCCCTCACCGGCGGCCGCGGAAAGATCGTCGGCCCCGTGCTGGGTGCGCTGCTGCTCACCGCCCTCAGCAACGGACTGACGCTCGTCGGCGTCTCGCAGTTCTACCAGCCGCTCGCCGTCGGCCTCGTCGTCGTGCTCGCCGCCCTTCTCACGAGGTTCCAGAAGAAATGACCACTGACATCCCGGGCGGAAACGACATCGTCCTCTCCGCCGAGAACATCACCAAGTCCTTCGGCGGCGTCCACGCCCTGCGCGGCGCCTCGATGACCATGCGTCGCGGCGAGGTCACGGCCCTCATCGGCGACAACGGCGCCGGCAAGTCCACGCTCGTGCGGTGCCTCTCCGGCATCCATCGTCCCGACTCGGGCACCATCACGCTCGACGGCCGCGACGTCCACCTCGACACCCCGCTCGCCGCGCGCGAGCACGGGATCGAGACCGTGCAGCAGAACCTGGCCCTGGTCGAGGACCTGACCGTCTGGCAGAACTTCTTCCTCGGGCGCGAGAAGACGACGGGTTTCGGCCCGTTCCGCTTCCTCGACCGCAAGGCGATGCGGGCCACCGCGCAAGAACTCGTCTCCGACCTGGCGGTCAACGTGCCCCCGGTCACCAGTCGGGTGCGACGCCTGTCGGGCGGACAGCGCCAGGCGGTGTCGATCGCCCGCGCGGCCGGCTGGGGAGGGTCCATCGTCATCATGGACGAGCCCACCGCCGCCCTGGGCGTGCAAGAGACCGCGCGCGTGGAGGGCATCATCCGCAAGCTCAAGGAACAGGGCGTCGCGGTGCTGCTCATCAGCCACAACTTCGACCAGGTGCTGCGCTTGTCGGATCACGTGTGGGTCATGCGCGGCGGTCTCGCCGTCGCCGAACGCCGCGCCGCCCAGACCGACGGCGATGAGCTCGTCGCGCTCATCACCGGCGCGAAGGCCGCCTGAGGCGATGGCACAGCGCTTCGGCATCCATGCGGGTGTGTGGGGGTTCGACTGGAGTCCCGTCGCGGCCGACCGTGCCGTCGGGGCGGCCGCCGCCGCGGGGTACGACCTCATCGAGATCCCCGCGATCGACCGCGACGAGCTCGACGCGGGCGATACCGTGCGGGCCCTCTCGCGGCACGGCATCGACGCCGCGGTCTCGCTCGCGCTGTCGTTCTCGGATGACATCTCGGATGCCGACCCCGCCCGGCGCGCCCGCGGAGAGCACCGCCTCTCCGAGGCGATGCACTTCGCCGCCGACATCGGCGCGACGTTCGTCGGCGGGGTGGTGTTCTCGGCGATGGGCCGCTACGACCGCCTTCCCACCACCGAGGCGCGGGAGCGCTCGCTCGACGTGCTGCGGCGGGTCGCCGCGGTCGGCGCGGGAGCGGGCGTGACCCTCGGGGTCGAGTACGTCAACCGCTACGAGTCCAACCTGCTCAACACCGCCGCGCAGACGGCGCGGTTCGTCGACGACCTGGGCGCGCCCAACGCCGTGGTCCACCTCGACACGTTCCACGCGGCGATGGAGGAGCAGAGCCTGTCGGCAGCCGTGGAGACGGCCGGACGGCGCCTCGGCTACCTGCACGCCAGCGAGAGTCACCGCGGCCGGCTCGGCACCGGAACCATCGACTGGACCGCGCTTCTCGCCGCCCTGGCGGCGGCGGAGTTCACCGGCCCGATCACGGTCGAGACCTTCTCGCCCATCGTCATCGGTGAGACCTCCGCCATCGACATCGGGCTGTGGCATCCGCTCTGGTCCGACCCCGACGAACTCGCCGCCACGTCGCTCGCCTTCCTGAGGGCGCGACTGGCCGAAACCGTCGCCTCCTGATCCTCCCCGTTCGACCTTCCACGAAAGAACTCATCCCATGGTCACCAACTCCCTCGGCGTCCACGCCCTCGTCTTCGCGGGCGGTACGACGCCCGACGACATGAGCGTCATCATCGACCAGACCCGCGCCGCCGGGTACGACATCCTCGAGCTCTCGCTCCACGACGCGACCAACCTCGACGTCGCCGATGCGCGCGCCAAGCTCGAGTCCGCGGGTCTGGGCATCGTGTGCTCGCGCGGCCTCGCATTCGCCGCCGACGTCTCGAGCGACGACCCGCAGGTGGTCGAGCGCGGGGCGAAGCTGCTGCACGACTCGCTGCAGATCACCCACGATCTCGGTGGCACGCACTTCACGGGTGCGCTGTACAGCGCGCTCGGCAAGTACGGGCACCAGCTCAGCGCCGCCGGCCGGGCCAACGTCGTGGCGACCCTGAAGGACCTCGCCGTCGAGGCGCAGGGCAAGGGCATGACGCTCGGGCTCGAGATCTGCAACCGCTACGAGACGAACGTCATCAACACCGCCGCCGATGCCCTGCGCCTGGCCGACGACATCGGCCACGACAACGTCCTGATCCACCTCGACACGTACCACATGAACATCGAGGAGGACGACCTGGTCCGCCCCGTGCACCTGGTCGGCGACCGTCTGGGGTATGTGCACATCGGCGAGAACCACCGCGGTTACCTGGGCTCGGGACACCTCGACTTCACCGCGTTCTTCCACGCCCTCGCCGACATCGACTACACCGGCCCGATCACGTTCGAGTCGTTCTCGTCGGCCGTCGTCTCGCCGACCCTGTCGAACGACCTCGCGATCTGGCGCAACCTGTGGAACGACGGCCCGGCCCTCGCGCGGCACGCCCTGTCATTCATGTCGATGCAGATCGAAGCGGGTCATGGCGCCTGAGGGCCCGCCCTCCTCCGCCGTCGCCGACCTGGTCGACCGCATCGAACGGGCTGCCGGCGCCGCGGACGGCCGCTATCTGCTGGGCATCGCCGGCAGCCCGGGCGGCGGTAAGACGACCCTGGCCGCCGCGATCGTGGCGGAACTGAACGAGCGCCGCGGCGGTGGGGCCGCGGCGCTTCCGATGGACGGGTTCCATCTCGCGAACGCGTCGCTCGACAGGCTCGGTCGGCGTGATCGCAAGGGGGCGCTCGACACCTTCGACGGGTGGGGCTTCCTCGCGCTGCTCGAGAGGGTGCGTCGCGAGACGGGGCACACGGTGTACGCGCCGAGCTTCCGGCGGGAGGTCGACGAGGGCGTCGCGGGCGAGATCGCGATCGAGCCGTCGGCGCGCATCGTCGTCGTCGAGGGCAACTATCTGCTCGTCGGCGACGAGCCGTGGGCGGGCGTGCGCGAGGCGCTGGACGAGGTGTGGTTCTGCGACACCCCCGCCGACCAGCGCGAGGCGCGACTCGTCGAGCGTCACGTGCGGGGAGGGCGATCCCCGCAGGCTGCGCTCGCGTGGGCGCGCGAGGTCGACGGCGTCAACGCGGTCATGATCGAGGCCACCCGCGGGCGTGCCGATCTGATCGTGTCCGGCGCGAGCGGTCGGGTGCTCACCGCCGACTGACGCCCCCCCGCGAATGCCCCGTGCCGCTCGGCACGGGGCATTCGTCGTTCCTGCAGCGGGAATGCGCGCGCACGCAAGTCCCCCCTGGCGGGCGCCGCCTCGTCGTTGACTTCTGCCGTGCGCTCGATCCGGTCGACGGGTTCGCACCACGTCGCTAAAGCGCGTATAGTCCATGTGGACTATTCGACATGGACCATGAGGAGGGGTGGATGCCGGAACACAGCCGCCTCACCCCGGTCGCCGTCATGATCCTCGCGACGCTGCGCGAGGGCGACATGCACACCTACGAGCTCGTGCGCCTGCTGCGCGAGCGCAAGGACGATCGCCTCGTACCCCTGCAGAAGGGGACGATGTACCACACGGTCGCGCGTCTCGAACGCGACGGGCTGCTCGCCGAGGTCGGCGTCGACCGCCACGGCAACCGCCCCGAACGCACCACCTACACCCTGCTCGACGCCGGCCGACAGGCGGTCGACGAGTGGGTGCGCACCGAACTGCCGCAGATCGAGCGAGCGGCGGACTTCCGCGTCGCGCTCGCCGAGGCACACAACCTCGAGCGCGACGAAGTGGTCGCCCTGCTCGACCGACGCCGTGCCCTGCTCGTCGCCTCGGCGCACGAGCACCGCAGCGGTCTGGACGGGGCCGCCCTGCGCGGCGTTCCCGGCCAGTTCATGGTCGAGGTGCAGCGCCAAGCCGCACTTCTCGACGCCGAACTCGCGTGGCAGGACGCCCTGCGTGCGCGCCTCGTCGACGGCTCCCTCGCCTGGGGTCCCGACGAGATCCCCGAACACTTCACGAAGAAACGCGTCTCGAAGGAGACCACACCATGACCGATTCCCGCGCCGCGTCCGCGGCATCCCCCTCGACGGGGTCCTTCAAGACCCCCGCGAAGAGCCCCTGGCCGGCCCTCTGGGCCCTGGTCATCGGGTTCTTCATGATCCTGGTCGACACCACGATCGTCTCGGTCGCCAACCCCGCGATCAAGGCCGCCCTCGACCCGAACACGAACAACCTCGACAACGTCGTGTGGGTCACCAGCGCCTACCTGCTGACCTACGCGGTTCCGCTGCTGATCACGGGCCGCCTCGGCGACCGCTTCGGCCCGAAGAACATCTACCTCACGGGCCTCGCGATCTTCACGCTCGCCTCTCTCGCGTGCGGCCTCGCGCCCTCGCTCGAGGTGCTCATCGCGGCTCGCGCCGTGCAGGGCCTGGGCGCGGCCCTCATGACCCCGCAGACGATGGCCGTCATCACCCGCACCTTCCCGCCGCAGAACCGCGGCGCGGCCATGGGCCTGTGGGGAGCGACCGCCGGCGTCGCGACGCTCGTCGGCCCCCTCGCGGGCGGCCTGCTCGTCGACGGCCTCGGGTGGGAGTGGATCTTCTTCATCAACATCCCCGTAGGCATCATCGGCTTCGTCGCCGCGGTGATCCTCGTGCCCCAGCTGCCCCGGACGGCGCACAAGTTCGACATTCTGGGCGTCGTTCTCAGCGCGATCGGCCTGTTCCTCATCGTCTTCGGGCTCCAGGAGGGCGAGCACTACGCGTGGGCCGCGTGGATCTGGGCGATGGTCATCGCCGGTGTCGTCGTGATGGGCGTCTTCATCTGGACGCAGGGACGCAGCACGGGCGAACCCCTCGTCCCGCTCGACCTCTTCAAGGACCGCAACTTCTCGGTCGCCAACTTCGCGATCGCGGCCGTCGGGTTCACCGTGACGAGCATGGCGCTGCCGCAGATGTTCTACCTGCAGCTCGCCCGCGGCCTCACGCCCACCGAGTCGGCGCTGCTGCTCGTTCCGCTCGCGATCCTCTCGGGTGTCCTCGCCCCGTTCGCCGGCAAGCTGCTCGACCGCACGGACCCCCGCTTCCTGCTGGTCCCCGGTCTGCTGCTGGTGGGTGGTTCGCTCGGCATCTACGTCGCGCTGATCCTCAACGACGCGCCGATCTGGATGTTCCTCATCCCCTCGGCGCTGATGGGCGTCGGGAACGCGGGCATGTGGGGTCCTCTCGCCACCACCGCCACGCGCAACCTCCCCCCGCGTCAGGCGGGAGCCGGCGCCGGCATCTACAACACCACCCGCACCGTCGGATCGGTGATCGGTTCGGCATCCATCGCCGCGTTCATGCAGGCGCGTCTCGAGGCGAACCTGCCGGGGGCCGCGGATGCCGGGGCGAGCTTCGGTGGCGGTGCGTTGCCGCCGCAGGTGGTCGGCGGGTTCTCGCAGGCCATGGGGCAGTCGCTCATCCTGCCGATCGTCGTGATCGGAGTCGGCCTGATCGTGGTGCTGTTCATGCGTCGGCCGTCGATGATCCGCTCGCACGGCGCTCCGCGCGATGCCGCGCCTGCCCGGGCGGCTCAGGCGGCTCCCGCTGCAGCGGGGGAGTAACCCGCGCGATCGAACGCCGTCGTCCCTCGAGGGGCGGCGGCGTTCGGCGTTTCACCGGGAGGGATGCGTCTCGGATACCGCGGACTCGATCGTGCGGCCCCGGGAGGATCCTGTGCTCCGGACGCGAGGATGCCGCCCCTACGGACGTCCGGCGCGAAGCGCGGCGACGACCCGCTGCGCGTCGGACGCATCAGCGGTGAAGTGTCGGGTCTCGGGCGACTCGATGCGGATGAGACCGCGCGAATACTCCTGCTCAGAGAAGACACTCGTCACGCGGTGCAGTTCCATCGCCCAGCTGTCGTTCTTCGCGGTGTAGACGACGCGCGTGGGAGTGACCGCGAGCACTCCTTCGGAGGTAGCCGGCGACGTGTCGGCGACGACCGTGACGAGGGGGACCTCCCCGGGCAGGAGCGCCGCGGCGAGACGTTCGCGCGCGTTCCGGTGCCGCATTCGATTACCCCCCCACACGTTCGCGGTGCACGGGCGCCGCCGTGAGAACCTTACGCCGTCACACTCGGCCGACGAGAAGGTGGGTGGCGTCTGTGGCGCGCACCCCTTACGCCGTCTCCACGGCAGGATGGGGGAATGGCCCGGCAGCGCGTTCTTCCTCACCGTCCGCGCACGACCGTGACGATGCGCGAGGGCGATGTCATCGCGGTTCCTCTCGACGACTCCGCGTGGGGCGCGCTGCACGTCGTGTCGCTCCGGCGCTCGGGTCCGGTGAGTCGATCGGCGTTCGTCGCCGGCGTTCTGCCGTGGCGCGGGGAGGCTTCACCGTGCGCGGGCGACGTGGAGGGGCTTCCCGTCGTCGCCCAGGCCCTCATGGGCAAGGAGCTGTTCACGGACGGGCTGCTCGAGATCGTGGCGAACACTCCTGTCGTTCCGACGTCGCTGCCGAACAACTTCACCGACAGCGGCGTCATCGGTGCACGCGTCAATGTCTGGGGGTGGCGCGCCGCAATCGGTCAGGTGCGGGCCTGGAGACCCGAGGAGGACTGAGCGAACCCGCGCGAGGTGGCGTGCGCGAGAGTCGGTTCGGCATCCTTCGCCACGTTCGTGCAGGCGCGTCTCGAGGCGACCCTGCCGGGGGCTGCGGATGCCGGGGCGTGCTGCGGTCTCGGCGCTCCGGCCGTTCCCGCCGCCCGGTGCGGGGTTCTGTTCGAGACGCTTCAGGGCAGGACGCTGGCCAGGCGCGGGAGTTCGCGTCGGAGCCTCTCGCCGAACTGCTCGGCTGTCATGCCGCACTCGGTGTGAAGGACGCCGAAGGCTTCGTGCGATGCGAGCGCGTAGAACTCCCGCACCAGGTCTTCGATGCGTCCGGCGGGGGCGAAACCGAGGTCGACGAGCATCTGAGCGGATCGTTCGAACTCGCGGCGCCTTTCGGCCCGGAGCTGATCGAGCATCTGCGCCGCCCGCGGATCGACGTCCGCCGCCGTGTGCAGCGCGCGCCACAGTCGATGCGTGCGGGCGATCGCCGCGGCCAGCAGGGCGACGTACTCGTCGAGGACCTGGGGCGGCGGCATCCGCTTCGCCAGATCGACGTAGGCGGGCTCGCCCGTGAGAGGGAATGCCGTCCCGTGACCGGCGAAGGCCATCTGGAAGGCGGCGAAGACGAGCCTTCGCTTGGGGCCCGCCAAGCCGACGCTCTCCACCGACACGCCTGCTCGGTCGGCGATGGCCTGCAGGGTCGTCTGGCCGTATCCGTTCTCGCTGAAGAGCTCGGCCGCAGCCTGCAGGATGCGCCGCCGAGTGCGGGCGGCGGCGTCGGCCCTCCTCACGTGGACGAGGAGAAGCGCGATCGCGAACGGCCGCGACGGGATTCCCGGTTCATCCCCTCAGTCTGGCCGCGATTGTCGGAACGAGCGAGAACGGACGGGGTGAAAAGCAGCAGAAGGATCGCGCCGATCAGCGTCACTCTGCCGACCGTGCTCGTGCAGGCGCGCAGCATCGTCGACCACGGAGAAGAGATGACGGCGGTCACCTTTCCGACGACCTCGCTGCGAGCGACCGGGTCCGGGTCGGTCACGGTGTTGGCATCCCCCCGCAGGAGAAAAGACCCGTCATGGTCTTCCCCGATGATGCGATGGGTGACGAGCGAGGAATCAGGATGCCGTACGGTCACGACGTCGCCCACGCCCGTCGGTCCGTGCGGGTCGACGACGATGACGTCGCCGATCTGCAGGACGGGCGTCATGGACCCGCCCTTGACGACGATCCACTGATCGCCGGTGAGCGTCGGTACCGCGACGGGGATGGCGAGAAGGGCGAAGAGAAGGGCCAGCATGCCCCATCTCAGAGCGACGAGGGGAGCGGGCACGCGTGCGAAGCGGGGCACGGGGGTCATCGAGTCTCGGGGGAGACGGTGAGAGGGTCGCTGAGGTGCGTCCAGCCGTGGGCGGCGAGCAGGAGCGTCGACAGCAGCATCACCCGAAGCGTCTTCCGGGCTGACGCGTGCCTGGTGGCGCGTCGCGTGACCCTCACCGCAATCCCGCCCGGAGGGAGGCGACGCCGCTCGACGCGGTCCAACGTCCGAGAGTAGTCGTCACGGTGTAGTCGTACATCGTTCCGGAGGCGAGGCTGCAGGCCGATCCGTCGTCCACCGGTACGGAGCCGATGGGGCATGCCATCAGGCCCTCGGTCGTTGTAGCGACGGCCGGTACAGTCCGCTGCGTCGTCTCGCCTGTGCCGAGTTGGCCGGAGGAGTTCTTGCCCCAGCCCCATACGGTGCCCGAACCGACCGCCATCGAGAAGATCGAGCCCGCGGCGACGGAGTCGGCGCGGAGGCCGTCTGCTGTCTCGATGGGGTGGTCGACCACGTCGCCGTCGCGCACGCCGTTGCCGAGCGCTCCGGATGCCGGGGTGCCCCATGCCCACACACGCTTGTCTCCGTCGATGGCCGGCACGGGGGAACGGGGAGGGGTGATTGTCGAGCGAAGGATCATGCGGCTGCTTCTTCCTCTATGAGGGCACGTGTCGTGATCGCCTGAGTGCGTCATGCCGCCGGGTGCCGCGTGTCCCGGCCGCCGGCATCCTGATCTCGACGCTGATGCTCCTGCTGGCAGAGAGAGATCATCGCGCCAGGATGGGGACGATGAGGGGGACGCTCGTGTGCGTCCAGCCGCCGAGGGTCGTGGTGACGGTGTAGCGGTAACTGTGATCGCTCCGGAGGGAGCAGGTCGTTCCGTCGGCGCGGAGGACTGATCGGGCGGGACAGGCGCGGTAGGTCATATCCACGGGGGCGGGGGTCGGTCGATCGGTGCGGTCGCCGGTGCCGAGTTGCCCGTAAGCGTTGCTTCCCCACGCGTAGACGTTGTGGTCGGTGGTGAGGGCGAGGGACTGATAGCTGCCGGCGGCGAGGGAGGTGATGGTGACCCCGGTGGGGAAAGTGATTCGGGTGGGTGTCGTCCGGTCGATTCGGCCGCCGGTGCCGAGTTGTTTGTTGCCGTTGTTTCCCCAGGCGTAGGCGTTGTGGGCGGTGTCCGTCGCCAGGGAATGATCGTTGCTCGCTCCGATGGAGGCGATGGTGACCCCGGTGGGGAAGGTGATGGGGGTGGGAGTCGGCTTGCCGGTCCGGTCGCCGGTACCGAGTTGTCCGTAGCCGTTCCATCCCCAGGCGTAGACGTTGTGGTCGGCGTCGAGAGCGAGGGAGTGATTCCTGCCGGCGGCGAGGGAGGTGATGGAGATACCGGTGGGGAAGGTGATGGCGGTGGGTGTCGTCCGGCTGTCCCGGTCGCCGGTTCCGAGTTGTCCATTGCTGTTGTCTCCCCAGGCGTAGACGGCGTGGTCGGTGGTGAGGGCGAGGGAGTGATTGGTGCCGGCGGCGAGGGAGGTGATGGTGACCCCGGTGGGGAAGGTGATGGCGGTGGGTGTCATCCGGTCGTTTCGGTCGCCGGTGCCCAGTTTTCCGTTGCCGTTATCTCCCCAGGCGTAGACGTTGTGGTCGGAGTCGAGGGCGAGGGAGTGGCTCGAGCCCGCGACGAGGGAGGTGATGGCGGCCCCGGTGGGGAAGCCGATTCGGGTGGGAGTCGTCCGGTCGATCCGGTCGCCGGTGCCGAGGAGCCCGTTGCCGTTCCATCCCCAGGCGTAGACGTTGTGGTCGGAGCCGAGAGCGAGGGAGTGCAGGCCGCCGGCGGCGAGGGAGGTGATGGTGACCCCGGTGGGGAAGCTGATTCGGGTGGGTGTCGCCCGGTTGATTCGGTCGCCGGTGCCGAGTTGCCCGTTGCCGTTCCATCCCCAGGCGTAGACGTTGTGATCGGAGTCGAGAGCGAGGGAGTGAAAGCCACCAGTCGAGACCGCGATGATGTCTCGCGACTTCAGTTCCGCGGGGATGTCGCCGCGGTCGGTATAGGTGGTGTCCGCTCCCGTGTAGATGGTGGTGGGATCGGTTCCGTCGGCGTTGCTGCGGGTGACCGAATACGTCGGGGTCGCACCTCCGGTGGGCGCGGCGTTCCAGGTGAGGGTCACGCTGTCGAAGGTGACGGGGTCGGCGTTGGGCTGCGGGTCCTCGAGCGCCCCGGTGTTGATGCTGTTGGCGGGGGTCGATGCGGCGGCGGTGAACGACGCGCTCGTGGAGCTCATCGTCCCGCCGAAGCCGACGACGAGCAGCAGCAGGGAGGCGAGGGCGAGGCGGGACCTGTTCACGAGAGGTGTCTTTCGTCGATCGATCGGAACCACGAAGCGCCGCCGAGACGCGAGGCGGCCCGGCGGCACTTCGGCGGGGCGGTTCAGGAAGCGGGAACCTGCGAGGCGGTGACGACGAGGTCGAAGCCGGCGGTGTTGTTCTGCGCACTGTTGTCGGCGTTCGCGTCGAGACCGACCGTCACCGAGATGGCCCCTGTGGCGGAGGTTCCGAAGGCACTCTTCGACTTCAGCGTGGGAGGGGCTGCGAGGGTCCCGGTCTCCTTCGTCGTGCCGTCCGAGATGGTCACGGGGATCCACTTCAGGAGGTTGCTGGATGCTCCGGTGCCCGCCGCCACGTTGGCGAGGGTCACCTGGTAGGTGAAGGGCACGGTTCCCCCGTTCGTGAAGGTCAGGACGTTCGGGGTGGTCGCGCTCCCGCCGGGGGTCAGGTTCTGCGTCTTCACGGGGGTGGCGACGGGAGTGCCGATCTTGAGTGAGGCGGTTCCGACGGTGTTGCCGTTGACCGACTGCTGGTCGGTGAAGGCGGCACCCGTGAGGGCGTATCCGCCTCCGGCGAGGAGCAGGGCGGCGGCGGCGCACGCGCCGGCGATGCGGAGGCGGCGAGAGGAACGGGTGCTGTGGGACATGGGTTCTCCTAGGTGAACGGCTGGAACGGGATGGGCGTGGTGAGGATCAGTCCGAGGTGGCGGTGAAGACGGTGTCGAAGGTGGCGGTCGCCCCCGGCTGAGCGCCGTCGGGAACTTCCACCCACACCGTCGCCGCAACCTGATCGCCGGGGGCGACCGTGACGGCCGTCGTTGTGGGGCGCGACGACAGTGGGCCGGTCACGGTGGCGGACGAACCCGTGGAGAGCGCGGCGATGAAGGCACCCGAAGCACCCGTGCTCGACGCGAGGGCGGCGCGCACGCGGATCGGCATCCCGGTGACGTTGCTCACCGTGACGCGAAGGACCTGGACGCGTTCTCCCGGCAGCAGATTCGAGGTGGCAGCGCTGTCGCCGCGCTCGAGGTGGCTGAGCGCGATGAGCGAACACGACGCGGACTCCGCGTGCGACGGAGGGGCGTCCAGCGGGACGATCCACAGGCCCAGCAGCACCGCCAGCCCGGCGGCAACCGAGGCTGTTCCGAGGGGGTGACGACGACGCGCGTGCACGAGGAACACGATTCCCGCGGCCACCGCGATCGCGGCCGCGGCGACGAGCCACAGCGTCAGGGTCGCGTCTGCGCCCGTTGAGGCCAGCTGCTGCGAGGTCGTCGCGGGAACGACCGTCACGCAGGGAGCGGCGGGGTGCGGGTTCATCTATGGCCCTTCGGTGGGGTGAGGAGACCCGATCGCGTCCACGCCGCGCTCGGGAAGGGGGAAGAGCAACCGGATACCGTCCGGCGCGGGCTCTGTCGCGACGCTAGTGAGGCGATCTCGCTGTCGCCATGTCGCTGCGGTCGGACCGTAACGAAGATGTGCGACGGCGAGGGGTGGGTCATAACTAATCGCGGGTGAGGCGTGGAACGCCCCGTCGCCACCCGCAAATTCAGTTATACACGTGTATAGTCAATACGTGGATCGGGATGACTCGCACCCCGGTCGCGAACCTCTCCCCCGCCTGAAGGAGTCACCCATGACCGCTCCCGCCACCGCCGTGCATCCGGCTCCCGAGAACATCCCGCGCCTGTCGTGGCCCCGGGCTGCCGGCATCCTGATCCTCGCCGGAGGCGTGCTGCTGACCGCCGCCACTGCCCTCGAAATCGGGACTGACGTGTCTGCTGGCTCGGGCCCGGCGACGGCCTTCTGGGTGCTGTTCCTCGCCAGCACGCTCGCCCACGTTGTGGCGATGTTCCCGCTCGCCCTCGGCCGTGGCGACGGTCAGGGCGCCGTGGGCTCGTCTCTCATCGGCAAGATCGCGCTGCTCGGCTTCGGCGCCTTCTTCCTTGCGAACCAGAGCCTGTACCTGCTCGCGGCGTATCTGATGCCGACCGCGGAACCCGGCGGCGGCGCGATGGCCTTCCTCTTCGGGATGAGCGCTGTGCAGGGCGTGCTGCTGCTCGTCGGTGGCATCGTCATCGTGCGGGCCCGGGTGTTCACGGGCGCGGCGCGCTGGGCGATCCTCGTGCTCGCGCTCGTCGGCTTCGCACTCGGGGTCGTGGTGAACAACAGCTCGATCGAGGCGCTGACGACCACGATGTACTTCGTGTCGACCGGAGCGCAGATCGTCGCGGGACTCCTCATCGCTCGGGCGGGCAGCGCCGCGGCGAAGTAGCGTGAGGGACGTGCCCCGCAGCTATCAGTCCCCCAAGCGACAGGCGGATGCCGCCGCGACGCGCGCGAACATCGTCGATGCGGCGAAGCGGCTCTTCGTGAAGGACGGATACGTCGCGACCTCCATCAAGGCCATCGCGGCCGAGGCGGGGGTGTCGATCCCGACGGTGCACCTGAACGGCCCCAAGCACGCCCTTCTCATCGCCGCGTTCGAGCGCACGTTCGCGGGCGACGAGGGGCGGCATTCCCTCGCCGAACGCCCTGAGCTCGTCGCCATCATGGGCGAAGCCGACACCGACACGGCGATCGAGCGGTACGTCGACTTCCTCATCGAGGCGAACCAGAGGTCCGCGGCCGTCGTGCGGGCGATGCTCGCCGCGGCCGACAGCGATCCCGACGTCCGGGCCGCGTACCTCGACCTGGAGATGCGCCGCCACCGTGACATGACCATCGCGGCCGGCTGGTTTCTGCAGCGCGGACGCATCCGCGTCGATCAGGTCGCGATCGCCGCCGACGTGCTCGGGCTGATCACCGGCCCCGACCCGTGGACGCACTTCACGGTCGCCCGCGGCTGGGATGTCGCGGCCTACCGGGCGTGGCTCACCGCCCAACTCGTCCGCCTCGCCGACCACCTCGTGTAGATCGTCGGCGGGGTCGCCTCGGAAGACAGGAACATGACCCCCTCCGCCCTCATCTGCAGCATGCCCGCCGTCGGCCACGTCGGCCCACTCCTCGTCGTCGCCCGGGAACTCCGGCGACGCGGGTGGGATGTGCGCCTGCTCACCGGTGCCCGATACCGTTCGATGGTCGAGGCTGCCGGCATCCGGTTCGTTCCCCTCCCGCCCGAAGCCGACACGCTCGACGACATCGGAACGGGAGACGACACGCGCGAGCGGGGTCTCGCGACCATCAACCGGGGCGTCGAGCGGGCCTTCCTCGACCCCGCGGGACCCGCCGCTGCCACCCTGGAGCACCTCCTCGCGGAGGAGCCAGCCGATGTCGTATTCCACGACATGCTCTTCCTGGGGGTGCAGACCCTGTTCGCGCGGCAGCGCTGCGACCGCCCTCTCACGGTGATGTGCGGCATCACGGCCGCGGGGTACTCCAGCCGTGACACCCCGCCTTACGGCCTCGGGATCACACCGCTTCGCCAGCCGGTTCTGAACCGGCTGCGCAATCGTCTGCTGAGTGCGACGTCGAAGATCGTTCTGCGGCCCGTGCATCGCTCGATGGACCTCTTCCTCGCCGGGGTGGGAGCTCCGGGCTTGGACGGGGCGTTCTTCATGGACGTGCTCTCGCGCAGCGACCTGCTCGCTCAATTCACGGTGCCCGAGTTCGAGTACGCCCGCTCCGACGCCCCGGAGAACCTGCGCTTCTACGGGCCGATGGCCACGGCCGCTACGCAACCCACGCCGGCGCCGGCGTGGTTCGACGACCTCGACCCTGCCCTCCCTCTCGTGCATGTCACGCAGGGCACCGTGGCCAACACGGACTTCAGCGAGGTCGTCGAGCCCACGCTCGCGGCCCTCGCCGACCTGCCCGTGCAGGTCGCCGTGACCACCGGCGGGCGCCCCCTCGAGGCGCTCCCGCCCCTGCCTGCCAACTCCTTCGCCGCGAGCTACCTGCCCTACGACGAACTGCTCGCCCGCACGAGCGTGCTGGTCACGAACGGCGGATACGGGGGTCTTCACCACGCGATGCGCCACGGGGTGCCGATCGTCATCGCCGGCGACTCCGAAGACAAGGTCGAGACCTCCGCCCGCGTGCAGCACGCCGGCGTGGGCGTGAATCTGCGCACGGGTCGCCCGACTCCGGATGCCATCCGCGCGGCCGTGCAGCGGATCCTCGCCGACCAGAGCTACGCCGCCCGCGCGCGTCGGGTGGGTGACGCGATCGCGGTCGCCCGTGGTGCGGCGGGACTCGTCGACGACGTCGAGGCGATGCTCGCCTCGCGCTCGTGAGCTCTCGGCTCGCACGCCGCTCTCTTCCCCTCCATCGACAGAAAGGAACCCCTTCCCATGAACGAGCTCTCCGGCCGCACCGCGGTCGTCACCGGCGCCACCAGTGGAATCGGAGCCGCCATCGCTCGCCGCGCCGCCGCCGCCGGTGCCGACGTGGTGGTCTCGGGACGCAACGCAGATCGTGGCCATGCCGTCGTCACCTCCATCACGGACGCCGGGGGGAGCGCCCGTTTCGTCGTCGCGGATGTCACGCGCGACGCCGACGTGGCGGAGCTCGCCCGAGTCGCGGCATCCATTCGTCCGATCGACTTCTGGTTCTCGATCGCGGGGGTCGAGGGGCCCATCGGGCCGATGGAGACGTGGAGCGTCGACGCGTTGCGCGAGGTCATCGACGCCAATCTCCTCAGCGTCCTGTCGGGGTTGCGCCACGCGTCGTCGCACATGAGCCGGGGTGGCGTGATCGTCAACGCCGCGTCGTTCGTCGGCACGGTGCTGCCCGTGCCGATCGCGGTGCCGTACGCCGCGGCGAAGGCCGGTGTCGTGGCGGCCGGGCGCAGTGCCGCTCCCCTCCTCGCCGAGCAGGGCATCGACGTCTACACGCTCTGCCCGTGGGTCGTCGACACGCCGATGGTCGACCGCCTGACCGGCGGCGGGTCCGACGAGAAGGCCGGCTTCGCCGCGGGCTTCGCCCCGAGCGGGCGGCTCACCCCGGTCGAGGACGTCGCCCGGGTGGCCGTCGACCTGCTGACCGAACAGCCGCGGCGCGCGAGCGGTGAGGCCGTGCTCGTCGACGCGGGCCCGACCGTCACGGTCTTGACGTAGAAGTCGCCACGGCGATGCCGGGGCGGCTCGGAAGTGCGGGGGCGGCGATCGCGACCCTCGTCATGCCCGTCGCTCGCACGCCAGAGCACCCACGCGTCGAGCACCCCGCGTCGCGCGCACGTGCGTCTCGACGATGTCGAAGCCGGCGGCATCCACCCTCTCCGACAGGTCGTCGACCGGCCACCGCCAGGCGCGCCTGACGGCGTGATCGAAGGGCTCGAGCACCCTCCCGACGAAGAAGCCGAGCAGCAGACCCCCGCCGGGACGGACCGTGCGCGCGAACTCGCGCAGGGGCGTCGAGACGGCGTCGGGCGCGTGATGAATCGTCGAGAACCACGACAGGATGCCACCGAGCCCGCCGTCGGCCTGCTCGAGCTCGTCGATGGTGCCGAGGTCGAAGCGGATGCCGGGATGCGTCCCTCGCGCGTGCTCCACGAACCGCGGTGCGAGGTCGACGCCGCGCACGTCGAGTCCCGACCCGGCGAGATGCGCCGTCCAGTGGCCGGGACCGCAGCCCGCGTCGAGCACCGAACCCGTGAGCCCCGCGGCCCACGCGTCGACGATCGTGCGGTCCACCGGGTGTACGGCATCCATTGATCCGAGTGCCGCGATGTATTCCTCGGCGCGGGTGTCGTAGGCGTTCACGGCGCCGCCTCGCCGTCCATGCGTTCGAGCCAGTCGCGGACGGCCGCCCCCGTCAGCTCGGGGCGTTCGAGGTGCACGTTGTGACCGGCTCCGTCCACCACGACGAAGCTGCCGCGCGGGTAGTGCGCCCGCAGGGCGAGACCGTCTTCGTACCCGACGACGTCATCCTGGTTGCCGATGACGGCGAACGGCTCGCCCTTCAGATGCTCGTCGATCTCGGCGAGCACACCGGCGGCGACCTCCCGCGCGCTCGATGCCGTCGCCGATGCGGCGGGGGTCCACGGCAGGTCGATGTAGATCCGTCGCCACGGCATCCCGCTCGTCATCTGCTCCAGGGGGAGCATGATGCGGTGGTCGACACCGAAGCCGTGGAGGGCGATCAGGGGACGACCGGCGCCGGTCTCGAGAGCGATCACTCCTCGAGGCTAAGGCGTCGATCCGTCTCCCTGTCGGGTGACCCGCGCCGCGGGATCGCTGCGGAGGGGACAGTGAGGTTTCCCCCTCCGTGCCGTGGGGTCGCACTCTTTTCTTGAGCCGGTGCACCGCGAACGCGGCGGGTGGTGGACCCGCCGCGTTCGGTGAAGCCCCGACGCATGTGCCGGCCGACCGGTTCGACGCGCCGGAGTGCGTCGAAACGCAGTCCGACGCATTGTCGGCCGTGTGGTGGCGACCCGTAGATTGATGCGGTGGACACACCGCAGCCGGACGAGAAGGCGCACCGGATGCCGAAGCTCCTGTTCGGGTTGTTGATCCTGGTCGGTGCGATCGGCGTCGCGGGGGGTGGCATCGGAGTCGTCCTCGGTCCTGTGACCGGGGCCGCGCCGCAGCAGATCTCACCCTCCACGAGCAGCGAGTACCGCTTCCTGAGCGGGGTCTGGTTCTCGCTCGGGTGCGTCTTGTGGTGGTCGTTGCGTCAACCGGTGGCGCGACGCGCCGTGACGAGGATCGTCGTGATCTGCGGTATCGCGGGAGGCGTGGGGCGTCTCGTGTCTCTTCTCATCGATGGGTGGCCGGGACCGTTCATCGTCGCCCTCGTCGTGGAGCTGGTTGTGCTCCCTGCCCTGCTGTGGTGGCACAGCAGACGGTGGGCTCTTCCTCCCCGTGACCCCGAGAACTCACGCCGGTGACATCTGAAACCATCCGCCGTCCGTCAGGTGATTCAGCCCCGAGACGAAGGACGCCTCGTCGGAAAGCAGCCAGGCGATCGTCTGCGCGATCTCCAGAGGCTCGCCCATCCGGCCGCCGGGCTGACCCGCGGCGTACAGGGCACGGACATCGTCGGGCAGGGCTTTGACCGCGGGTGTGTCGATGAGTCCGGGTGCGACCGAGTTCACGCGGATGCCGTCCTTGGCGTATTCCAGCGCTCCCTGTCGCGTCATCTGAATGACGCCGGCCTTCGCGATGCCGTAGGCGGGCTGTCCGACCGTCGCCCTCATCCCTGCGCCGGACGCGACGTTCACGATCGCGCCGCCGTCGCGGCTCAGGAAGTGCTCGATCTCGGCGGCCATGCAGTGCCACATGCCCTTGAGATCGATGTTCATGATGAGGTCCCAGGTGCTCTCGGCCATGTCGTGCAGACGAGAAGGCGTCTGGCCGATACCCGCGACGTTGGCTGCGAGGTGCAGGTCGCCCCAGGTTTCGATCGCGTGATGCACCATCTTCCGTGCGTCGTCTCGACTCGACACGTCGACGTGAAGGTATCGCGCCGATCCACCCGAGTTCTCGATGTCGCTCACGACGCGAGCTCCCGCGGCATCCGACACATCGGCGACCAGGACGCGTGCCCCTCTCTCGGCGAGCAGTTTCGCGGTCGCCTCGCCGATTCCGGAGGCCCCGCCCGTCACGATCGCGACTTTGCCATCGAATGACATGAAATTTCCTTTCCTTTGGAAACTATTCTGAGCACACAGTACGCCGAGTACCGTGGATGTGTGCGGGCGAATCTCGAGGATGCCGGCGATCTCGGATATCGGAATCCGATCGCCCTTCCCTTGGCGACACTCGTGGAACTGTGGAGCGCGGCTGAGTTCAGGTCGCGTCTGAGCAACGACGCCCTGCAGGGTCTGAGCGGTGCGCACGGCCGAGTCCTCTGGGAGCTCGGGTTTCGTGGCGCGACGCGTCCCGGAATCCTCGCGCGAGCGATCGGCGTCGGAGCCCCGAGCATCACCAAGGCGGCCGCACAGCTGTCAGACCGCGGGTTCGTCGAGCTCATACCCGATCCCGCCGATGCCCGGGCGATCCTCCTCCGCCTGACAGGGGAGGGCAGGCGCGTCACCCGTGAGCTCTACCGAGTCGGGGACGACCTCATCTCGCAGCTGACGGCGGACTGGACCGAGGCCGATGCGAACCACGCCGCGAGGCTCCTCACGCGTCTCGTGACCGCGGCGCGTCAGCTGGGCGACCAGGAGTCGCGTTAGGCGTCCACGCTCGGGGGATTGAGGCGCCGCGAGGCGCGCGCCGGTCGGCTCTTCAGGCGCCGCCGTCTGCAGCGGTCCCCGAACCGATCGCGGGAGCGATGACGAAGTCTTTCGCCTCCTCGAGCAGGGGTGCAAAACGGTCGCTCACCACCGTGCAGTCCGAGAGGGCGAACGATCGGCACAGGGAAATGACGTCGAATTTACTGCTGTCGGCCAGGACCACCGTGTCCCGGCTGTGCGACTGCACGATGGCCTTCTTGTTCGCTTCTCGGATGTCGAACGTGGTCACTCCCGCGTCCCGGTGCAGGCCGGTCACGCCGATGAAGGCGCGGTCGAAGTAGAGATCCTGCAATTGCCGGTCCGTGATCGTTCCGGCGATCGAGCCGATGGCGGGGAGGTAGTCACCCCCGAGGGCCGTGACGGAGACACCCGTCCCGAACGTCATTCCCAAGACGTGGGTGTTCGTCGTGATGACGTGCACCTCGATCGCGGGCAGGGCCAGCATGAACTCGGTGAGGGATGTGCCCGAGTCGACGTAGATGGTGTCTCCCGCGCGCACCATGCCGGCGGCTCTGCGTGCGATCGCGATCTTCTCGTCGCGGTTGATGCGAGATTTCAGGGCGGCCGGGATCTCGGCCGCTCGATCGGCGGCGCGGATGGCGCCGCCTCGCAGGCTCACCACCTGCCCCGCGTTCTCGAGCGCGTGAATGTCGCGTCGAACGGTGGATGCCGATGCTCCGGTCGCCTCCACGAGGGCTTCGATGAGAATCGGCTGCCCCGCGGCGACGCGATCGAGGATCAACTCTTGCCGGTCAAATGCGCGCATCTCAGTCCTTGACAATACGCCGTGGCATACTCGCCTGCGCGCCCAGTCCTCGAACGGTCTGCGAGGCGATGACGGTAGCGATCTCCGCGGAGCGGAACGGGTCAATTCCTTCGGCGATACTGACCGCGAACGCGCCGATGAACGAGTCTCCCGCGCCCGTGGTGTCCACAGCCTCCACGGTCACGGCGGGAATGAAGTGCGCACGGGCGCCCTGTGCGACGTAGCACCCATGCCCGCCCAGGGTCAGGACGATGTTCGGGCACAGTCGCGTCAGGAGGGCGAGCGTGGCGCGCATGGCCGCGTCGTCGTGCGGATCACCGAGAGCGTGGCCGAGGTATGTCGTCGCCTCGTCCTCGTTGACCACCATCCACGTGCAGGCGTGGAGGAGGCCCGGAGAGAGGGGGCGCGCGGGAGCGGCGTTCAGGATCACCGGGATTTGTGAGCGGTGGGCGATGAGCGCAGCTCTCTCATTCGCTTCGTTCGGCACCTCGTTCTGGAGGATGACGACGCGGGCGCGGTCGATCGCATCGGCGTTGCGATCGACCCACTCGGCGGTCACGTCAGCGTTCGCGCCTTCGACGATGGTTGCGTAGACCTCGCCCCCGTCCACGACATGCACGATGCCGAGACCCGTGGCAGACGGCGACTCGTTGAGCCGACAGTCGATCCCCTGGGTCCTGAGGTTCTCGCGGCTTCGGCTGCCGTAGTCGTCGTCGCCGGCCGAACCGATGAAGAGGACGTGCGCCCCGAGCCGGGCGGCCTGCACCGCCTGGTTGGCCCCTTTGCCGCCGAAGTCGCCGCGAAGACCCGTGGCGGCGATGGTCTCACCGCGGTGCGGCAGGCGATCCTGCTGGACGATCAGGTCGTAGTTGATGCTGCCGATCACCGTGACCACGGGAACCACCATGCGATGCGTCTCCTTACGGGCTCCCTCGTCGGAGTGACCCTTGGGGAGGATGCCAGGAATGACAAAAATTTTCAAACCTGAGTGTCTCGAGCTTCGACGAGAGGATCTCATGTCGACGTAAATGACGCGAAATGAAAATAGTTGACATCGCTTGTCACCATTGCCTACCTTCACACTCATGAAGTTCGCCACGCGCATCAACTCGTTCATCACGGACGGCGACACCGTCGCCGCCCTCCACCGCATCAGCAAGACGCGGGGTATCGACTACGTCGACCTCAACTACCCCGAGCACTTCAACATGGTCTCGCCGGAGGAGATGAAGCCCGTGCTCGATGAGTTGGGGCTGACGCTCAACAGCGTCGCCATGCGGTTCCGTCGCGACTTCGTGCACGGCGAGTACAGCAACCGGGAAGAGTCCACCCGGCGCGAAGCGATCGAATTGACCAAGCGAGGCATCGATGCCGCCGCACTCGGCGGCAGCGACCTGGTGACCGTGTGGCTCGGCTACGACGGGTTCGACTACACCTTCCAGAAGGACTACGCCAAGGATCTGGGACGCATCGTCGAGGCGTTCCAAGAGCTCGCGGACTACCGCCCGGACGTGCGCATCAGCATCGAGTACAAGCCGTACGAGGAGCGTGTGCACTCCGTGATCCGCAGCGTCGGGCAGACCCTGCACATTCTGCGCCTCATCGATCGCCCCAACGTGGGCGCGACCCTCGACTTCGCGCACATGCTGATGGCAGGCGACGCCCCCGGCTTCGGAGCCGCGCTGCTCCTCGAAGAGGGCAAGCTCTGGGGCGTCCACCTCAACGACGGCAACAACGATCACGACGACGGACTCATGATCGGCTCGATCCACCCGTTCGAGACGCTGGAGTTCCTCTACTACCTGCGCAAGTACGGCTACGACGACGTCATCTACTTCGACACCTTCCCCATCCGCGAGAACGCCCAGGACGAAGCGGAGACGAACCGCGCCACCGTCGAGCTCCTGATGGCGAAAATCGACGCCGTCGGCGTGGACCACATCACGTCGGTCATCGCTGAGGCCGACGGTATCGCCTCCCAGAACCTCCGCAACCTGCTTCTGTCGGCCCCGGTGCCCGCGTCGAACTGAGCGACTGATCGGCGCGTCCAGCTGAGGACGCGTCGATCCCCGCCCGCTTTCCCCCCATCCGTTTCTCCTCTCACTTCTCACACGCAAAGGTGCTCCGCAATGGCGCGATCCAGAACTGTCTTCTCCCTGTCCCTCGTCACGGCAATCGCCCTGGTCTGCGTCGTGGGGGGTGTCGTCGGTGGACGGGCCACCGTCGGCGACCGCGCGCAGGGCGGCGACGGCGCGGCCGGCGCCGCATCCGGTGTCCGCGTGGACGTCATCATCCGAGCCAGCGACTCGGCCTACTGGCAGACCCTGCTGGCGGGCTCGGAAGCGGCCGCGACCGACTACGGCATCGACGTGGCCTCGTTCGGCCCCACCTCGGAGACCGACATCGCCGGTCAGGTGCAGCTCGTCGAGAACTCCGTCTCGCGCGGCGTCGATGCGATCGTGATCGCCCCGAGCTCGAGTGAAGCGCTCAACGCCTCCATCGATGCGGCGCGCCAGGCGGGGATCAAGGTCATCACCGCCGACACCAAGGTCACCGCCGACATCGAGGGCCACATCGGGACCAACAACGCCCTCGCCGGCAGCGCCGGCGGAGAACGCATGTGCGAACTTCTCACCGCCAGCGGCAAGACCACCGGCAAGGTGCTGGTCGAATCTCCCATCGCCGGCATCGAGGCCAACCAGGACCGGGATGCCGGTTTCCGTGCCGGTCTGGCCAAGAACTGCCCCAACATCGACTCGACGAGTCTGCTGAGCTACAACAACAACGACATCGGAACCGCCGCCGCCCAGGTCAACGACGCCATCTCGGCCAACCCCGACCTGGTCGGTGTGTTCGCCGACAACAACAGCTCCGGAGTGGGCGCGGCCACGGCGATCAAAGACAACAACGCGACGGACAACATCGCCGTCGTGGCCTTCGACTCCGACCCCGCCGAAGTCGCGGCCCTGAACGAGGGCACCATCGACGCTCTCATCGTCCAGAACCCGTGGTTCCTCGGCTACCAGGGCGTCGTCGAAGCGGCGATGTCCACCCAGGGACGAATTCCGCCGGCCAACCTCGACCCCGGCGTCGCCGTCGTCGATCGCGACAACATGAGCGATCCCGCGATCACGTCGCTCCTCGAACCGCAGACGGCGAAGACCAACGGATGAGCATCCGCGAACCCGAGGGCAGTGTCGTTCTACGACTCGACGGTGTCTCGAAGGCATACGGCTCGGTCCAAGCCCTGAACGGCGTCTCGCTCGCACTCGTCCCCGGACAGGTGCATTGCCTCGCCGGCGAGAACGGGGCGGGGAAGTCGACCCTCATCAAGATCCTGACCGGCGCCGTCTCACGTGACGCGGGGGAGTACCTCATCAACGGCGACCCCGTCACGCACGCCACCCCGGCGGGCCTGCGGTCGTCCGGAGTGCAGGCGGTCTACCAGGAACTGAGCCTGCTGCCGCACCTCTCGGTCGCGGAGAACCTCTTCATGGGGCGGCTGCCCTCTCGGGCCGGAGTCGTCGACAGCCGGGAGCTGCACGCGCGCAGCAGGAGGGCGCTGGATGAGGTGGGCTTGCACGACGTCTCTCCGGACGCTGTGGTGGAGCGTCTGTCGGCGGCCACGAAACAGCTCGTCGAGGTCGCGAAAGTCGCCACGGCGGACACCGTCGAGGTCATCGTCTTCGATGAACCGACCACAGCGCTCACCGAGGCCGAATCCGAGCGCCTTCTCGAACAGATCCGCGCCTTCCAGCGCCAGGGTGTCGCGATCCTCTACGTGAGCCATCGTCTGGAAGAGATGTTCGCGATCGGCGATTGGGTCACCGTCCTCCGAGACGGAGAGCTCTCCGAGAGCGGACCGATGAGCGATTACGACGAAGACCGTCTCATCCGGGCCATGGTCGGTCGCGAAGTCTCCTCGTTGTACTCCGACGAGGAGCGGTCGACGACGGAAGCCCGGCTCCAGGTCACGGGGCTCAGACGGACTCCGGACAGCCCCGCCGTCGACCTCGAGGTGCGCGGAGGTGAGATTCTCGGCATCGGCGGCCTTCTCGGATCAGGCCGCAGCGAACTCCTGCTCAGCCTCTTCGGTGCCGAGCCGCCCGTGGCCGGGGAGGTCCGTGTCGATGGCCGGGTCATCCACCCCGATGCACCTGCCAGCATGATGCGTGCCGGTATGGCTCTGCTCACCGAGGACCGAAAGGTGCTCGGGCTGCTGCCGGAGCTGTCCATCCGCGAGAACGTGACCATCGCCAGTCTCAGGAGCGGGACGCGCTCGAGCATCCTCCCCAGCAAAGCTGCTGCCGCGGAAGCGGACACCCTTCTGGACAGTCTCCGCATCCGCGCCGGCTCCTACGACCAACCCGTCTCCACCCTCTCCGGCGGCAATCAGCAGAAAGTCCTTCTCGCGAGGTGGCTGCTGACGAAACCCAAGGTCATCATGTTCGACGAGCCGACCAAGGGCATCGATGTGGGTGCCAAGGGCGAGCTGTACGACGTCATCAACGATCTCGCGCGTCGGGGACTCGCCGTCATCGTCGTCTCGTCCTACCTCCCCGAGCTTCTGGGTCTCGCCGACCGCATCATCGTGCTGGCGGACGGCGCGGTCGCCGGCGAGCTTGACCGTGGCGCCTCCGAGGAGGACGTCCTTCGCCTCGCAAGTGGAGCCAGCGACGACTCCCCTTCTTCAGGATCAGGTGCGATGCACCCGGTCCTCCCTGTCACACACGTGCCGGTCACCCGGCAGAACATCGAGGAAGTACCCAATGCCTAAACTGCTGTGGCGCGAACCCATCGAGACCACCACCATCCGCTCGGTGCAGCACGGTGACGCACGCGCGACGTCAGCGTCGAAGCCCACCGTGCGCACCCTCGGGAGCATCGCCGGGCGCGAGAGCGGCGTTCTCATCGTGCTCCTGGTCGTCTTCGGTGCACTCACCCTCGCGAGCGACGACTTCCTCACCGCCAACAACCTCGCCAACCTCGCCCGGCAGGTCTCCATCTACGGAATCCTCGCCATCGGCCAACTGCTGGTCATCCTGATCGGCGGGATCGACCTCTCCGTCGGTTCCGTCGTCGGCCTCGCCGGAGCCGTCACCGCTCAGCTCCTCGTCGCAGGCGTCCCCATCATCGTGGCGCTCCTCCTGGGTGCACTCGTCGGACTGGTGCTCGGCATCCTCACCGGGGTGCTCGTCACGCGCTTCTCGCTCCCACCCTTCATCGCCACCCTCGGCATGCTGGGAATCGCTCGAGGCGTCGTCCTCGTCATCACGGATGCCAACACCATCCAGGGTCTGCCGGGGGACTTCCAGCAGATCGCCAACGGCGTCGTGTTCGGCATCCCGAATCTGCTCCTCATCTTCCTCGCCATCACCGCGATCGCCGTGTTCGTGTTGAAGCGGACGATCTTCGGTCGGTATGTCTACGCCGTCGGCTCCAACCCGGAGGCCGCGCGTCTGGCGGGCGTCCCCGTTCGCGCCGTCACCATCACCGTGTACGGCGTCGCGGGCCTCCTCTCCGCGCTCGGTGGCGTACTGCTGACTTCTCGCCTCGGAGCCGGCGTGCCCACCGCGGGAATCGGATTCGAACTGCAGGCCATCGCCGCCTGCGTCATCGGAGGCGCCAGCCTCGCCGGGGCTCGCGGTAGCGCGCTCGGTGCTGCCGCCGGGGCGCTGCTGATCGGCGTCCTGAACAACGGCGGCAACCTGCTGGCCGTCAACTCGTTCTATCTCCAGATCGCGATCGGTCTGCTCATCCTGGTCGCCGTCGCGTTCGACCAGATCAACGCGCGGATCGCAGCCCACCACTGAACCATCCACGGGGTGGGAGAGCGCACGCGCCCTCCCACCCCGATTCATTTCGTAACGAAACGACGGTGCCACTCATGCTCAAGGGAATCGACCGCCTCATCAACGCCGAGTTGCTGGGGGTGCTCATGTCGATGGGACACGGCGATGACATCCTCCTCTGCGATGTGAATCACCCGGCCGCGTCCATCGCGCGGCACACCGTCCACGGGAGCGTGGTGAACGTGTCCGGAAGCGGCCTGGTGGACACGGCGGCCGCGATCCTTCAGCTGATGCCGCTGGACACCTTCGTGCCGAGCCCCGTCACCCGCATGTCCGTCGTCGGAGACCCGGATCGGATCATGCCCATCCACGACGCGTTCCAGCAGGTGCTCGACCGCGCCGAGAACCGTCCGGTCGGAGTGGAAGCCCTGGAACGGTTCGAGTTCTATGCCGCAGCCCGCAATGCGTTCGCCGTCGTCAGAACGTCCGACCCGGGCCCGTACGGATGCTTCCTGCTCCGCAAGGGTGTCGTCAGTTACGGGGAGTCCACCGGCTGACGACGCAGCTGGAGAGCGGAACGAGAGGCGCCTGCGCCTCGTTCCCGACAAGCGCCGCACCGTGCGGGCCGATCACCCGCTCGCGCATCCTCGCCGACGCGCGGCGCGGGGTGAGCGCCCGTATCGAGGGGAGCGACCGCGAGCGGCTAGGCGCTCAGAATGAACCCATGCAGGTCCGCTTCGCACGTCACACCGACCGCCTCTCCGAGATCGTGCGCTTCTATCGCGACGACCTGGGCTTGCCCGTGCGGGGGGAGTTCCGCGACCACGCCGGGTACGACGGGGTCTTCTTCAACCTGCCCGGGACCGGGGCGCACCTCGAGTTCACGTCGGGTGGGGGCCAGGCCGCTCCGACACCGGACCCGGAATCCCTGCTCGTGCTGTACCTCGACGACGACGCCGAGCTGCGGCGCCTCGCGGCTCGTCTGACGGGCCGCGAGATCACGCCGGCGAACCCGTACTGGCAGCAGAACGCGTCGGCGTTCCTCGACCCGGACGGGTTCCAGGTGCTACTCGTGCGGGTGTGACCCCGCCGGTGCCCCGGTGGGAGGGAGGCGTCTCGCGTCAGTCCTGCGCGACCCGCGCGGCGATGTCGGTGCGGAACTGCCCGCCCTCGAGCCCGATCCGCTCGATCCCGGCGTACGCCGCCTCGCGCGCCTCGCGGAAGGTCGTGCCGGTCGCGACCACGCTCAGCACGCGCCCGCCGGTCGCGACGAGCTCGCCGTCGCGGAGCGCGGTGGCGGCGTGCGCGATGTGGACGCCGTCGACCTCCTCCGCCTCATCGAGGCCGGTGAGCGTCCGTCCGGTCAGCGGCGCTTCGGGGTAGCCCTCGCTCGCGAGCACGACGGTCACCGCGGTGGCCTCGGCGAAGGCCGGGCGCGGCTCGTCCTCGAGCGTTCCGGATGCCGCGGCCAGCAGCAGACGCGACAGCGGATCGACAAGACGCGGCAGGACGACCTGCGTCTCGGGGTCGCCGAAGCGGGCGTTGAACTCGATGACCTTCACGCCCTGCTCGGTGAGGATGAGCCCCGCGTACAGCAGTCCGATGAAGGGCGTGCCCTCGGCATCCATCTGGCGGATCACAGGCTCGGCGATCTCGTGCGTGACGAGGTCGACGAACGTCTCCTCATCGCCGAAGCGGTCGCTCAGCCAGGGCAGCGGCGAGTAGGCGCCCATGCCGCCGGTGTTGGGGCCCTCGTCGCCGTCGCGCAGGCGCTTGAAATCCTGGGCGGGGCTGAGGGGGGCGACGCGGTCGCCGTCGCTCAGGAAGAAGAGTGAGACCTCGGGGCCCGAGAGGTACTCCTCGATGAGGACCGCGCCGCTGGGCAGGTAGCTCTCAGCGTGCGCGAGGGCGGCGGCGCGGTCGGAGGTCACGATGACGCCCTTACCCGCGGCGAGCCCGTCGGCCTTGACGACGTAGGGGGCGCCGAAGCGATCGAGGGCGGCCTCGACGGCGGCGACGTCCTGCGCGCGGACCGATCCGCCGGTGGGGACGCCCGCGGCATCCATGATCCTCTTCGCGTAGGTCTTGGATCCCTCGAGCTGGGCCGCGGCCTTGCCCGGACCGAAGACGGGGATGCCGTGCGCGCGCAGCGGATCGGCGACGCCGGCGACGAGGGGCGCTTCGGGGCCGACGACGACGAGGTCGATCGCCTCGTTCTTCGCGAAGGCCAGGACGGCGGTGGGATCCATCGGGTCGACGTCGACGAGGTGCGCTTCGCGGGCGATCCCGGCGTTGCCGGGGGCGGCGAAGATCGCGTGCGACTCCTCCTCGGAGCGCAGCGCGAGGATGATGGCGTGCTCGCGCGCGCCCGAACCGAGGACCAGGATTCTCACGCGGACAGCCTATCGAGCAGCGGGGCCGGGGCTCGGGTCGCGGTCTCCCGGCCCGGCGCGGGCGCAACCTCCGTGATCCGCGCAACCTCCGTCGCGCGGGCGGTGGGGGAGCTGAGGTTGTGCGCATCGCTGAGGTTGTGCCGGTGCCGACGCCGGGACGCGCGCGTAACCTTCATCGTGCGTGGCGTGGGGGAAGTTGCGCGCGGCGCCGACGCGCACTGCCCCGGGTAGCGTGGATGCCATGCCTCCCCGCCGCATCGAGACCGGAGACGGCCGTGCCGCGCTCGCCGCGGTCGCCGCCGGAGACGCCGCGCGCCCGGCGACCGCCACGGCCGTGCGGTACCTGCTGCAACTGCTCGTCGAGAAGGCCCCCGGCAACTCGGTCGAGATGCGCGTGCCGCCCTTCGGCGCCGTGCAGGTCATCGAGGGCCCCCGGCACACCCGCGGCACCCCGCCCAACGTCGTCGAGACCGACGCCGCGACGTGGATCGCCGTCGCCACGGGTCAGGAGAAGTGGGCGGATGCCGTGACCGCCGGCCGCATCGTCGCCTCCGGGGTTCGTGCCGATCTGAGCGCGCTGCTGCCGCTGCGGCCGTAGCCCGCGGTTGGCGATCATCCCCCTCTCGCTCCGCGGCCACGCCCCGAACGGACCCCCGCGGCGCGAGATGAACCGACACTCGAGCGAACCGCGGGTCCCGCGCAGAGTCGGTCTTCTCGCAGGAGGACTCCGCCTACGGGCAGGACGCCGCCCGCGGGACGGCTCCCCGCGCGCTTCCGGCCCTCTCGACGCCGAGACAGAGCGACCCCGAAACGGCGCAGCGGTGGGACAATAGTCCTATGGCCGAGCAGCCCGCCCCCGAACGACCGTCCGCCGCGCGCGATGAGCGCCAGACGCTGACGGTCCGTCGCGCCCCGAAGTACGGCGTGTTCCTGGCGGCCGGCGCGTTCCTCGGCGTCTTCGTCGCCCTCCTGCTCACCGTCTTCATCGACGGTTCCGACATCAGCCCCTACACGCAGGTCGTCTATTCGCAGGTGCAGGTCTTCGGCTTCACGGCCCTGATCTTTGTCGTGCTGGGCGTCGCGGTGGGGGCGATCGTCGCCCTGATCTTCGAGCGCACCATCGGCGGCCGGACCCGCCAGGTCACCGTCGAGCACGAGCAGCACGGCATCTGACCGGCTGTCCCCCCTCACGCCAGTTCGGCGATGATCGGGTGGATCGCGGTGTCGAAGGCGGCCACGTCGCCGCGCAGACCGTCGGTCACCGCCACGGTCAGAGAACCAATCCACCACACGCCCCGCTGAGCCAGCGGAAGCACCTGCACGTTCAGCTCGAACGAGTGCGCCCGTCGCCCCACCGCCCGCTCGTGCGCGGCGATCGCGCTCGCGTAGGCGCGGTACGAGACCCCGGGCCGGGCTGCCGCCTCGCGCGCGTAGCGATCGTGAGCGAGCCGGGCGAAGTCCACCGCATCGTCGGCGTGCGCCCCGATGGCTGCGCGCAGGGTGTCCGAGCCCTCGACGGGCAGAGTGACGAGCGTGCCGAAACCGTCGATCAACTCGAGGGGCACGGGCGAGGGGTGCGCCTGCGGCTCCACCGTCATCGCCCAGTACTCGCGCCACTCGCGTTCGAGCTGCGCGTGCGCGGCAGGCGTCCGCTCGTCCACCCACGGGGGCGGCACGCGACGCAGAGCGGGGAGCTCGTCGGGAGACCGGATGCCGAGGACCTGGCGCAGATAGAGCGCGACGAGCACCGTTTGCGCCGCGTCTTCGCGGATCACCCACTCCGGCTGACCGCCCGTCATGGCGTCATTGTAAGGACGGGGAGAGGTCTCGGGTCGGGCCTTGCGTCGCGGGCGCGGTGCCCGCGCGTGTCCGCCCCGGGTAGTCTGTTGCGGTGGCTTCCGCTCCCCACGAAAACCCGTACTCCGCCGCAGGCGTCGATACCGCCGCCGGAGATCTCGCCGTCGAACTGATGAAGTCGGCGGTGCGTCGCACGCACGGGCCCGAGGTGCTCGGCGGGGTCGGCGGTTTCGCCGGTCTCTTCGACGCCTCCGCGCTCCGCGACTACACGCGCCCCCTGCTGGCGACCAGCACCGACGGTGTCGGCACGAAGGTCGCGATCGCGCAGGCCATCGACAAGCACGACACGATCGGCGAGGACCTCGTCGGCATGGTCGTCGACGACATCGTCGTGGTCGGCGCGCGCCCGCTCTTCATGACCGACTACATCGCGTGCGGCAAGGTCGTACCCCAGCGCATCGCCGACATCGTCGCGGGCATCGCGCGCGGCTGCGCGATGACCGGCACCGCGCTGGTCGGCGGCGAGACCGCCGAGCACCCCGGCCTGCTGGGCATCGACGACTACGACGTCGCGGGAGCGGCGACCGGCGTGGTCGAGGCCGACCGCATCCTCGGCGCAGATCGCGTGCGCAGCGGCGACGTCGTGCTGGCGCTGGCCTCGAGCGGCCTGCACTCCAACGGCTACTCGCTCGTGCGCCACATCATCACTGGTGCCGGCATCGCGTACGGCTCCGCCTCGGCCGAGCTCGGCGGCACGTGGGGCGAGGCGCTGCTCGAACCCACGCGCCTGTACACCTCACCCCTGCTGCGCCTGCTCGACGACGGGGCCGTGGGCACCGGCATCCACTCCCTCAGCCACGTCACGGGCGGCGGCATCGCCGCCAACCTCGCGCGTGTGCTGCCGCAGGACGCGTGGGTCGACGTCGACCGCTCGACCTGGAGCCCCTCGCCGGTGTTCCGCGTGCTCGCGGAGATGGGCGGCCTCGAGCTCACGGCCACCGAGGGCACCTGGAACCTCGGCATCGGCTTCCTCGCGGTCGTCGCACCCGAGGTCGCCGATGCAGCGACCGCGGCGCTGCAGGCCGAGGGCATCGCCACCTGGCAGGTCGGCGTCGTGCGCGACGGGGCCCGCCCCGAGGGCGAGTACGAACAGGGCGCCAAGGGCGTCGACGGCGGCGCCGTGCGCCTGGTCGGAACCTATGCGGATGCCGGCTCGCCGGCGAACGGAGCGAGCTAACACCCCATGTGCGGCATCGTCGGCATGGCCGGGCAGGGCCCGGTCAACCAGGAGATCTACGACGCGCTTCTCCTCCTCCAGCATCGAGGACAGGATTCGACGGGCATGGCCACGGCCGAGTCCAGCGGGGTCTTCCACATCCACAAGGCCCGCGGTCAGGTGCGCGAGGCCTTCCGCACGCGCGACATGCGCGCTCTGCTCGGCGACATCGGTCTCGGCCACGTGCGCTACGCCACCAAGGGCACCGCGTCGAACGAAGAAGAAGCCCAGCCCTTCTACGTCAACGCGCCCTACGGCATCGTGCTGGTGCACAACGGCAATCTCACGAACACGCGCGAGCTGACCACCGAGCTCTTCCACAAGGACCGCCGGCACCTCAACACCAGCAGCGACACCGAGCTGCTGGTGAACATCCTCGGTTCCGAGCTGCAGTCCGAGATCACCGGTCCCGATCTCGACCCCGCCCAGGTGTTCCGCGCGGTCGCGCGCGTGCACGAGCGCGTCGAGGGCTCGTACGCCTCGATCGCCCTCATCGCCGGTTACGGGCTGCTCGCGTTCCGCGACCCCTTCGGCATCCGCCCCCTCATCCTCGGCAAGCGTCCGGCAGCTCAGGTGCCGGGCGGTGAGCCGCGCGACGAGTACATCGTGGCGTCCGAGTCGCTCGTGCTCGAGAACGCCGGCTTCGAGGTCGTGCGCGATGTGCTCCCCGGCGAGGCGGTGTTCATCACGCTCGACGGCACGCTCCACGCGCAGCAGTGCGCCGAGAACCCGACGCTCGCGCCGTGCTCGTTCGAGTACGTCTACCTCGCGCGTCCCGACTCGGTCATGAACGGGGTCTCGGTCTACGAGACGCGCCTGCGCATGGGCGAGCGCCTGGCCGACACCGTGGCGAAGTACACCCCGGCCGGCGCGATCGACGTGGTCATGCCGATCCCCGACTCCGCGCGTCCCGCCGCCATGCAGGTCGCCCGCAAGCTCGGCATCGAGTACCGCGAGGGCTTTTACAAGAACCGCTACGTCGGCCGCACCTTCATCATGCCGGGGCAGGCGGTGCGCAAGAAGAGCGTGCGCCAGAAGCTCAACGCGATGTCGACGGAGTTCCAGGGCAAGAACGTGCTGCTCGTCGACGACTCGATCGTCCGCGGCACCACGAGCCGCGAGATCATCCAGATGGCGAGGGATGCCGGGGCCAAGAGCGTGACGTTCGCCTCGGCGGCACCGCCGGTGCGCTACCCCCACGTATACGGCATCAACATGCCCTCGCGTCACGAGCTCGTCGCCCACGGCCGGACGATCCCCGAGATCGCCGAAGAGCTCGGCTGCGACTACCTGGTCTACCAGGAGGTCGACGACCTCAAGGCCGCGATCATGGAGGGCACCGACCTGGTCGACCTCGACATGAGCTGCTTCGACGGTCGTTACGTCACGGGAACCGTGTCGGAGGAGTACCTCGCCTGGGTCGAGGGCAGCCAGGAGTCTTGACCCGCCGCAGCGCGGGAACCATCGCCCTCGTCGCTGCGGCGATCGTGCTGCTGGCGTTGACCCTGCGCATCGCGGTGGCGTCGCTGTCGCCTCTTCTGACGCGCATCGGCGAGGAGTTCCCGCTCCCGGCAGTGGTGGTGGGCCTGATCGGCATGGCGCCTCCGGTGGCGTTCGCCCTCGCCGGAATGGTGACGCCGGCCATCGAGCGGCGCTTGGGGCTCGAGCGCTCGGTGCTGGTCGCCGCGATCACGGCCGCGGTCATGCTGGGGCTTCGTGCGGCGGCGGTGGATGCCTGGTCGCTCCTCGGGGCGACGGCCGGGGTGTTCGCGGCGGTGGGGGTCGCGAACGTGCTCATCCCGACCGTGGTGAAGAAGTACTTCCCCGAGCGCATCGGGCTGATGACGACGGTCTACAGCACCGCGATGGCGGTGGCGACGTTCACGCCGCCGCTGGTCGCCGTGCCCCTGGCCGAGGCCGTGGGGTGGCGCGGCTCGTTCGCGACGTGGGCCGTGGTGGCGCTGGCCGCGGTCGCCCCCTGGGTCGCTCTGAGCCTGCGCGCGCGGGCGTCGCGTCGCGACGCGCTCGACGAGCCGCGCACCGCCGTCCTGTCGCGGCTCGTGCGCCTCCCGCAGACGTGGGCCCTCGTGATCACGTTCGGTGTGAACTCCTCGGTCGCCTACGGGATGTTCGCGTGGATGCCACCCCTGCTCATCGACGTGGCCGGGGTGGATGCCGCGGAAGCCGGCGGACTGCTCGCGCTCTTCTCCTTCATGGGCCTGCCGATGTCGCTGCTCGTACCCCTGCTGGTGGCGCGGCTCGGCCGCACCACACCGTTCTACGTGGTCGCCGTGGGGTGCGGGGTGACGGGGGTGGTGGGGCTGATCGTGGCCCCCGCGGCCGCGACGGTGTTGTGGGTCGTGCTCCTCGGCGTCCCGCCCCTGATGTTCCCCCTCGCGCTGGTGCTGTTCGGGCTGCGCACGCGCTCGCACGAGACGACGGTGGCCCTGAGCGGGTTCGTGCAGAGCGTGGGCTATGCCTTCGCGGCTCTGATGCCGCTGGCCATCGGGCTGACGCACGAGGTGACCGGGGGGTGGACCGCGGGTCTCTCGCTTCTCGGCGTCGCTCTGGCGCTCGTCATTCCTGCGGCGATCGTCATGGTGCGCCGCGAGAGCGTCGAAGAGGCGTGGGAGCGCCGTACCGGACGAACCTGGTAACGGTCGAGACTCTCCCCCGCGCGCGGCGACGCCGGGGGAGGGGGTATTCGTCCGCGTTCGTCAGGAGCTGCCGGACGAGCGAAGGGCGGCGACGGAAACGTCGCCGCCCTTCGGCGTCCTGTCTTCTGCGGGTACGACGATCAGACGACCGCGGCACCGAGGTACGAGCGGGACGAGAACGATCGGGAAGGCGTCAGGCCTTCTCGTTGTCGTATTCGTCGCTGTACTGGTCGGCCCACTTGTCGACGTACGCGTCTTCACCCGGAGCGGGTGCACCCAGTTCGCGCTCGAGAGCCGAGTAGTTCACCGAATAGGTGTCGTACTTCAGCTCACGGGCGATCTTGGTGTTCTTCGCCTTCTGACGGCCACGCCCCATGCGAGACCCCCTCACGATCGACGTCGAGGGCCGACTGTGGGCCCTGCGTATTGCGGTTCCGGACCGAGCCGGTAAGAGTAACAGCCAGGATATCACGGCGCATTCCGGCCGAGCCGTCGAGGGGCGGTGACCGGGCCGCGGCCGTCGTCGAGAGGAGCCTCCATGACCGATCAGCCCCGCCCGAGCGTCGGCGCCGGAAAGGTGATCGCCGCCGTCGTCCCCGGGCAATCGAGCCGGATCGTGCGTGAGGCCGCCCACTACGCGGCCCTCTCGCACGCCGAGTTGATCGTCGCCCACGTCGACACCACGCGATTCGTCGCCTTCGAAGATCCGGACGGATACGTCCACTCCTCCACGGTGGACGTGGCCGGGGCGGCGGCGAAGGCCGCCCTCGACGAAGTGCGCCGCGCGACGGCCGAAGCCCTCGGCGAGAGCACCGTCACGTGGAGCGTGCGCCAGATCATCGGAGACCCCGCCCTGGCCCTGATCAACCTCGCCGACGAGATCGACGCGTCGCTCATCGTCGTCGGTACGCGCAAGCGCGGCCTCGGCGAATCGCTGCGCGAGTTCCTCACCGGTTCGGTGGCGGCACGGCTGAGCCATCGGCAGCGCCGACCGGTTCTCGTCGTTCCGCAGGGAGAACCGGTCGACGCCGCCGACGAGCTGCCGTGGGAGTGACGGCTCAGCCGCGCATCGCTCGCGCGACAGCCTCGGATGCCTGACGCAGCGCCGCCTCGATGTCGTCGACCCCGGATGCCGCGAGCTCCCCGCCGCGCGCCACGTAGGCGCGCAGTTCGGAGCGCACCCGCCCGCGGAACTCGTTGATGGCGGCATCGGCTCGCGACAGCTGTTCCCGGCTGCGGGAGCGCGGGTCGTCGGCCGGAGTCGGTTGCGCCTGCTCGCGTTCCTCGCGCGAGGCGGCGGCCAGATCGGCGCGGAGGCTGCGCATCGCGTCCCGGACGCTGCCGCGCACCTCGTCCGCGATGAGGCGGACGCTGTCGGCGAGGCCGGCCTGGATCCCCTCGAGGTCACCCGTGCGCGCGGCGACCTCGGCGCGACCGGCATCCGTGATCTCGTAGACGGTCTTGCGGCCGTCGACGGTCTTGGTGACCAGGCCCTCCTCTTCGAGCTTCGAGAGTCGGGGGTAGATGGTGCCGGCGGAGGGCGAGTAGGTGCCGCCCGTGCGCTCGGAGAGGGCCTGCATGAGGTCGTAGCCGTGGCGCGGGGCCTCGTCGAGCAGGCTCAGGATGTACAGGCGCAGATCGCCGTGCGAGAAGACGGGGCTCATCACCACTCCTCCTCTCCGGCGAGCTCCTCGGGGCGCAGGCCCGAGATGCCGCGGCGCAGGACCGTGATCTCGCCCGAGACGGTGTTGGCGCGCACGTCGACGAACTGGCCCGCGAGCGCGCCGGTCGACCCGGTGAAGTTGGTCGGGCCCTTGCCGGAGCGCACCTGGCCGTCGATCTGCACGCGGCCGCTGACCGACCGCGACACGTAGTTGGCGGGCAGCGAGCGGTCGAGGCGGATCGTGGCGGTGCCGCTGACCGAGTTGAGCGAGACGGACTGTGTCGGTCCCGTCGAGTCGACGAGCATGGCGCCCGAGACCGTGTCGATCGAGGCCTTCGTGATGCGGCCGGTGGCAGCGACGTCGCCCGAGACGCTGTTGGCGCTCAGGGCGCCGTCGAGCTCACGCACCTGTACGTCGCCCGAGACGGCGTTGAGGTCCACGTCGCCCGTGAGGCCGTCGACGATGATGTCGCCCGAGACGGTGTTCAAGCGCACATCGGTGTGGAGCCCCGAGACGAGCGCGCTGGCGCTGACCACGCCGAGGGTGAGGGCGACGGTGCGAGGCACCGCGACGCTGACCTCGGCCTTCGGGCCACCGGCTCCGAAGTTGCGGAACACCTCGAGGAAGTTGTCCCACCGCAGCTGGGGGTGGTTGATCTCGAGGCGGCCGTCGACCAACTCGATGCGCAGGTCCTTCACGGTGACGCCGTGCACCTCGATGCGGGCGTCGGGTTCGTCGTGGGCGATCACGTCGACCTGGCCGCCGACGAGTCCGATCTTGAGCTCACGCAGGGCGTCGACGTCGATGACGCGGGTCTCGCCGGGGTGGACGATCCATTTCTCCATGGCAGTTTCTCCTCACTCGCGATATATCGCGTTGGTTCGAGTATCGCGATATATCTCGAGTTGGTCAACCCCGTTCGAGAAGGGAGCGCGGGCGGGTTGTCAAGCCGAGTACGGCGGGAGTCGCCGGCCCCTAGCGTCGGGATTCCTTACGGAAGGAGACGGCCATGCCGCAGGGGCGCGGATCGAACAGCCTGAAGGACCCCGACCTGTACGAGGCGCTGCGGAAGCAGGGCGACTCGAAAGAGAAGGCCGCGCGCATCTCCAACGCCGCCGCCGCTCGAGGCCGTGACGCGATCGGCGAGAAGGGCGGGCACGCCGAGAACTACGAGGATCGCACGGTCGCGGAGTTGAAGAAGCGCGCGAAGGAGCTCGGGCTGAGCGGGTACTCGGGCAAGAAGAAGGCGGAGCTCATCGACATGCTCCGCACGCACTGACGCGATGGCCCGTCTCGTCCGGGTCCGCCCCTACGAAGATCCCGGGTACCGTCGGGTGCGCTCCGGCTCGGGCTTCCGATTCGTCGATCACACCGGGGCCGCCGTACCCGAACGCGAGGCCGAACGCGCGCGCGGGCTGGTCATCCCCCCGGCCTGGCGCGAGGTGTGGATCGCCCGCGAGCCCAACGCGCACATCCAGGCCGTCGGCACCGATGAGGCCGGGCGGCGGCAGTACACGTACCACGCGGACTGGTCGAAGCGTCAGGACAAGGGCAAGTTCGCCCGTGCCCTGCAGCTCGCCGAGGCACTGCCCCGAGCGCGCGCCCGCGTCACGCAATCGCTCCGCCGCGCCGAGATCGACCGCGAGCGGGTGCTGGCGGTGTCGTTCCGCTTCCTCGACCTGGTCGCCCCGCGCGTGGGCAACGCCCGATACTTCGTCACGAACGGGAGCAGGGGGCTCACGACTCTCCAGAGACGGGATGCCACGGTGGAAGGCGACCTGATCCGCCTGTCGTTCCCCGCCAAGAGCGGCAAGCGCGCCGAGCTCTCGTTGCGCGATGCGGAGCTGGCATCCATCGTCGAAGAACTCGCCCTCGGGCGCTCGCGGGCGGCGCTGTTGAGCTACAAGCGCGGGCGCCGACGCGTTCCCCTGACCCCCGGCGACGTGAACGCGTACGTCCGCTCCCTCACGGGTGGCCCGTTCAGCGCGAAGGACTTCCGCACCCTGCGCGGCACGATCCTCGCGGCCGAGTCGCTCGCGAAGGCGGGGACGACGGGCGGGAAGAACGAGCGCAAGAAGGCCGAGGTCGGCGCGGTGCGCGCCACCGCCGACGCGCTCGGGAACACGCCTGCCGTGGCGAAGGCGAGTTACATCGACCCGCGCGTGTTCTCGCTCTATCGCAGGGGTCGGACGATGGAGCTGGGCGGCTCGAAGGATGCCGCGATCAGGCGGCTGATCCTGGGGGAGTGACCCGGCGCACGGCATCCGGGGGGTCCATCCGGCCGGTCGCCCGATAGCGTGAAGGCGTGCGAGACGAGACCCCCGACGACCGTCGCCGATCGGCCAGTGGGGCCGCGCCCCGCCCGGCCGGGTCCGCCCCCACCATCCACGATGTGGCCGCGGCCGCGGGGGTGTCGAAGTCGGTGGTCTCGCGGGCGCTCTCGGGTGCGTCCGGGGTCGCCGCGCAGACCGTCGACCGGGTCCGGAGAGCGGCGACGGACCTCGGGTACGTCGCCAACGCGCACGCGCGGGGGATGTCGGCCCACCGCAGCCACACCCTCGGCGTCTTCGTCCGCGATGCGTCGACTCCGTTCTACGGTCATCTGCTGACCGCGTTCCAAGAGCAGGCGGCGGCTCGCGGGTACCGGGTCGTCACGGCGACCGGCGCCGGATCCTTCTCGGTCGACGACGAGCGCCGTGCTCTCGAGACCCTCGTGGCGCTGCGGGTGGAGGGGCTGATCGTCTGCAGCGGCGCCCTCCCCGTCGAGGACATCACCCCCTTCGCACGGCGCATTCCCGCGGTCGTCGCGGGGCGCCCGGAGGAGGATCCGACGATCAGCAGCGTGTACTGCGACGAAGTGGGCGGTGGTCGCGCCCTTGCCGACCACGTGGCCGACCTCGGGCATCGCCGGGTGGCGGTGATGACGTTCACCCCGGTCTTCTCGATCACCCAATCGAGGCGCACGCACGCGATGGCGGAGCGCCTGCGCGAGCGGGGCGTCGACGTCGTCACCTTCAGCGGCGACGATGCCGGACCGGGCTTCGACGGGGCCGACGCGATCGTCGCGGCCGCGCTCGCGGCCGGTGGGGTGACGACCTTCATGGCGCCGAGCGATGCCTGGGCGGTGGCGGCCCTCGAGGCGCTGCGCGTGCGCGGGATCGCCGTTCCGTCCGAGATGTCGGTGACGGGTTACGACGGCGTCACGCCGTTCATGACCTCGCTGCTGGGCCTGACGTCGTGGCGCCAACCGCTGCGGACGATCGGCCGACTGTCGGTCGACGCGGTCGTCGATCAGATCGATGGACTCGCCACCACGGTGACGCACCACGCGATCGACGGAGAGCTGATCCCGGGGCGCACCGCCGTCGCCCGCTGAGGTCGTCACCGACCGTTCACCCGCCGGATGCCGCGGCGTCAACGGCGCCGTGGGCGTTTCGCGCACAATAGGGAACGTTCCCTATCGGCATCACGGAGAGACCGCATGAACGACCACATCGCCCACAAGCTGCCCCGAGACGACAGCGACCCCTTCCGCTACGGCATCTACCTGCGTCCCGACGCGAAGACCTGCCGCGCGGTGACCACGGTGACCGACCAACTCCGCGCGCAGTACGGCCTGCTCTCCGCGGGTGCGTTCCCCCCGCACGCCACCCTCGTGGGCAGTCAGCCGTTCGGGTTCTCGGAGCCCGCGGTCATCGCCGCGCTGACCGGCCTTCTCGAGCGGCGCTCGGCCTTCCCCGTGCACAATGCCGGCGTCCGGGCGCAGGGCCGGGGCTACGTCTACGACGTGAGCGAGAACCCCGACGGCTCGGTCAACGACGACCTGGTGAGCCTGGCTCGTGACATCGAGGCGACGGTCGCCCCGTTCCGCTCGCCGATGAACAACCCCCTGCCCAACGACTTCGTCCCGGAGCTCTACCGCGGGCACCTCTCGCTCGCCTCGCACGACCTGTACGTGCGCCCCGATCTGTACGAAGAGGTGGGGGAGTTCATCCGCGAACTCGACGTCCCCGTCCCCGGTGGCTTCTCTGGGCGCACGGTCGTGATGTACCGCACCTCGAGTCCCGACTGGTCGGGACGCTGGTGGCAGACGATGACGTGGGAGCACGTGCGCACCTGGAATCTCGTCGGCGCGTAGCCCGATCCGAAGAGTCCGGATGCCGCACGGTCGCGGCATCCGGTCTCTCTCACCGCCCGGCCGGCATCCACTGCCCGGACAGGGAACGCAGGTGCCGGATGAGCACTCCGTGCTCTCCGCCCGCTCCCTCGGCGACGTAGTCGAGGCTCTCCTGGGCGCGAGCGACCTCGACGCCGGAACGGAAGCCCGTGTACGTGCCACCGGCCCGCTCCAGGATGTGAGCTCCGGCGGCGACGTCCCAGGGGTGGGTGTCGAAGCCCATCGTGGCGTCCGCCCACCCGGCTGCGACGTGAGCGAGGTTCAGAGCCCCGCTGCCCGTGCTGTGGTGATGCTGGTACGTGCGCGTGATCTCGGCGAGCAGGTCGAAGGCGCCCTCGCCGAGCAGGTCGACGTCGTGCTGCCCGGGAAAGCTGGTGAGCAGGGTCGAGAGCTCGGCGGGGCCGGATGCCGATCGCATCGGCGCACCGTTCAGGTGGGCGAGCTCGGCGCCCGCGGAGAACATGTTGTCGGCGACGGGGTCGAACACGACTCCCGCGACGACCTCTCCGTCGAGCTCGGCGGCGATCGAGATGCACCAGTAGGCCAGACCGCGCGCGAAGTTGGCGGTGCCGTCGATCGGGTCGATGATCCATCGCAGGGGGGCGTCCCCGGAGCTGCCGGTCTCCTCGCCCAGGATCACCGAGCCGGGCGCCCCGTCCTGAAGGATCTCGGCGATGGTGGCCTCGGCGGCTCGGTCGTGGACGGTCACGACGTCGTGCACGTCGCGTTTGAACGACACGCTCATGTCGGAGCGGAAAGCGGCGAGCAGGGCCGGTGCGGCGGTCCGCGCGGCCGTCTCGGCCAGAGCGCGCAGGTCGTCGGGGGAGGGGTGCGTGGTCATGGGTCTCCTCGGGGGTCAGGGGGATTGACTCAGGTGCTCGTGAACGCCGCGTGAACGCTCGGCGACCGCTCGCCGGTCGCCTTGACCCCGTCTCTCGTGGTGTCGCAGAGTGGGTCCGTCATCAAAAAGGGAACGTTCCCTATGACGGAAAGGTAGCCGATGTCGCTCTCGACACTCGACCGCCGGCCGACGCTCGCCGACCGTCGTCGGCCGGCCTCGACCCTGGCCTGGCGGCGCGCCGACCGACGCGTGGGTGCCGCTCTGATGGTCCCCGCTCTCGCGGTCTTCGCCGTCTTCGTCTTCTACCCCCTCGGCAGAGTCGTCTGGCTCAGCACGCAGGGGACCGACATCTTCGGGCAGGCCGCCGGGTTCGTGGGAACGAAGAACTTCGCGACGATCTTCACCGACCCGCAGTTCGCCGACACGCTCTGGCGCACGGCCGTGTTCTGCGTCGCGGTCGTGGTCGGTCGCATCGTCGTCGGGCTGCTCATCGTCATCCCGCTGACGGCGAAGCTCCGCGGCATCCGCGTCTTCCGCGCCCTGCTGACCTCACCCCTCGTGGCGTCCGTCTCGGTGGCCTCCGTCGCCTTCGCCGCGATGCTCGCTCCGGCCGGCGGGCTGGTCAACTCCGTGATCACGCGCTTCGGGGGAACACCGGTGCCGTGGCTGACCAGTACCCAGTGGGCCATGCCGAGCGTGATCGCCGTCACCGTGTGGGGATCGCTCGGATTCACGGTGCTGCTGCTGCTCGGGGCGTTCGGCGCGATCGATCCCGACGTGATCGAGGCGGCGCACCTCGACGGGGCGGGTCCGCTGCGCACGCTGTGGTCGATCTCGCTGCCGCTGATCACGCCGACGCTGTTCTTCATCGTGGTGACCGGTGCCGTCGAGGCGTTGACGACCTTCGGGCAGATTCAGATCCTCACCGGCGGAGGCCCGTCGAATTCGACCACGACGCTGGTCTACACCATCTATCAGGCGGCGTTCGGGGCGGGGAGCGCCAACTTCGGCATCGCCGCGGCGGTGGGAGTGGTGCTGTTCCTGCTCGTGCTCGGCCTCTCGCTCGTGCAGTTCGGCGTTCTCGAGAAGCGGGTGAACTACTGATGGCGCGGCCGATGTCCGCCCGAGCGCGCGTGCGGAGCGCCCTGCTCTACGCCTGGCTCGTCGTCGCGGTGATCGTCGTGTGCTTCCCGCTCTACTACATCTTCGAGGGCGCGCTCACGCCGACCGCCTGGCTCGACGAGGGTCTCGAGGGTCTGCTGCCCATCCACCTGACGCTCGACAACGTGATCCGCGCCACCCAGGTCATCCCGCTCGGCCACCAGTTCGTCAACAGCGTCGTGGTGACGCTGGTGCAGACCTTCTTCCAGGTCGCCATCGGCATCGCCACCGCCTACGCCCTCGTCTTCTGCGGGCTGCGGGGCACGCGCGCCCTCTTCCTGCTGATCCTGTCGAGCATGATGGTGCCGGGCGAGACGATCCTCATCGCGAACTATCTGACGATCTCGTCGTGGCGGCTGATCGACACCCTGCCGGCGGTGTTCCTGCCGTTCCTGGCCTCAGCGCTGAGCATCTTCCTGTTCCGCCAGGCGTTCCTCAGCTTCCCGGGGGAGCTGCGCGACGCCGCCCTTCTCGACGGGGCGGGGCACGTCCGCTTCATTCGATCGATGCTGCTGCCGATCGTGCAGCCGACGCTCATCTCGGTGACGCTCGTGAGCGCGACCGCCGCATGGAACGGCTTCTTCTGGCCGTTGCTCGTGACCAACTCTCCCGAGAACCGCACCGTCCAGGTCGGCATCGCTCAACTCTCGAGCGCCGAGGCCGCCGACGTCGGCGTGGTGCTCGCCGGCGCGGCCATGGTCACCCTCCCCGTTCTCCTCCTCGTGCTGTTCGCGCAGCGCTTCCTCGCCGGCGGGATCACCGCCGGCGCTCTCAAATAAGACCCGACAGAAAGAAACCCGAGCCCATGTCTCTGCGCCCCCGCCCCACGATCGCGGCGACCGCCGCGGGAGCCGCCCTCCTCCTCGCCCTCGCCGGGTGCACGGCATCCGGATCCTCCTCCGGAGCCGACTCCGGTCCCGTGACCCTCCAGTTCTGGCACGAGATGAGCGGGCCGGCGGCGACCGAGCTCGACGCCCTCGTGTCGCAGTTCAACAGCGAGCACGACGGCGAGATCACCGTCGACTCCTCGTTCCAGGGGTCGTACGCCGACGCCCAGACGAAGTACACCGCCGCCGTGCAGTCGGGCACGACCCCCGACGTCCTGATGATGAACGACATCTCGACGGGCTTCATGGTCGACTCGAAGAAGACCGTCCCCCTCTCGACCCTCGCCGAGGGCGACGCCTCGTTCTCTCTCGACAGCTTCCCGCCGGCGGTCAGCGCGTACTACGGCGATGGCGCGGGCGGGCTCGCCGCCATGCCGTTCGCGGTGTCGCAGCCGGTCATGTACCTCGATCGCGACCTCGTGACGCGCTCGGGGCTGGATCCCGACTCCCCGCCGCGCACGCTCGCCGAGGTGGCCTCTTGGGCCGAGAAGATCCACGCGGCGACCGGTGCCTCGGGCCTGACGATGAACATGTCGGACTCGTGGATGATCGAGCAGATGTCGGCGGCGGGCGGGGTGGACTTCTGCACCCCCGATAACGGTCGCGGCTCCGACCGCGTTACCGGACTGCAGCTCACCTCGCCGACGCAGGTGGGCTTCATGCAGCGACTGCAGACGCTGTTCCAGGACGGCACGATGCTCAACCCCGGCACCGACAACAGCGCGATGGTCTCGGCCTTCGCGAGCGGCAAGGTGGGCATCATGCTCACCTCGACCGGCGCCTATACGACGGCTGATCCGACGAAGGCCGCCTCGGCGGTCGCTGCCTTCCCCTCCACCGCCGAGTCCGACGACGCGGGCGTGGTCATCGGCGGTAACGCGCTCTGGATCTCGGGTGACGGGCACTCCGACGCGCAGCAGCGCGCGGCCTACGCCTTCGTGAGCTTCCTTCACTCGGCCGAGGTGCAGGCGGCGTGGGCGAAGGCCACCGGTTATCTCGCGTCGAACACGGGCGCGGCCTCCACCGCGACGGGGGCGGCCTCGCTCGCCGACCCGAACGTGAAGGCGATGGCCGACCAGCTGGCGAACACTCCGGCGTCGAACGCCGCGGCGGGCTGCCGCACGGGTGCTTTCCCCTCGCTGCGCTCGACCGTCATCGGGGCGTTCACCCAGGTCGCCGAGGGAGCCGACGTGACCTCGACCATGTCGGATGCCGAGACGAAGGCCGCGTCGCAGATCGCCGCCTACAACACCGCGGCGGGCTGAGTCGGGAGCTCCCCGCCCGCGCTCCCGGTCTGTCAAGGCGGCCGGGAGCGCGGGCGTTCGCGACGACGGGCTGAGAGGATCGACGCGTGACGGACGACCTCTCGCCCTCGGACGCGTCCCGCCGGTCTCGCCGGAGGGCCGGTGTCGATGATCCGGACGCATCCCCCACGCGCCTCTACGCCCTGCTGACCCCGGAGGCCCGCGCCCTGTACGAGCTGGTCCCCGGCGCGCAGGAGCTGTTCCGACCGACCGCGGCCTCGTCCTCCGGGCTGCGGCGAGGGCTCCGGCAGGACGACGCGTTCCGCAACCTGCTCCGGGCGGCGATGCAGGGAACGGCGGAGCCGCGCGGGTGGCATCGCCACGAATGGTCCGACGAGGAGGTCGCTCGCGCGGCCGCGGACCCGCAGCTGCTCGCGGCAGCCCGGGCGATGTCGAAACGGAACGCACGGGTCGACTGGCGCGCGACGTGGAAGAAGCGCCGCCAGCGGGAGACGGCGGTGCTGGCGGTCTTCACGTACTCGCTGCTGGCCATCCCCACAGCCTTCGTGCTCAACCTCCCGTGGCTCGCGGGCGTGGGCGCCGTGGGCGTGCTCGCCGTGGTGGGGTATCTGCTCGTCCGCCGGCGCGTCGAGAACCGGCCGGCCCCCGCTCCTCATCCCCTCCTCGCCCTCAGCGATCCCCCCGCGGACGACGGCGCCCCTCGACCTCTCTTCGTCGTCGAGCGCGCCCCCTCGCAGCACCTGATCGCGCGCGGCACCGGTCTCGTCTTCCTGGCGGGCGCCGTCGTCCTCGCGGTCGGGGAGATCATCGAGGGCGGTCCGCTCGCCGCTGTCGGGGTGACCATGTGGTTGGGCACCCTCGGTGTTCTCGGCGCGATCATCTTCCTCTGGGCGCTGTCCGCCGGACGTGCGCGCATCGTCGGCTTCGAAGATCACCTCGTCGTCCGCCCGGGACTCCGCCGGTCGCGGGTGGTCGCGGCATCCGAGATCGCGGAGCTCTCGCTGCTGTCGGGCGGTCGGCTTCGGGGCGCGGACGCGCGGGGTCGTCGATTGTTCGAGGCGATGAGCGTGTACGACGACTTCCCCGACCTGGTGGCCTGGCTCGAGGCCAAGACGCCGCGGCAGTGGGCCGACATCGGGTGACGCCGCTCAGGTGCGTCGGGCCGCGGGCGTAGGGTGGCGCGGTGAGCATGTGGCGGGATGCGGGCCTCGTCGCCGTCGGCGGCGCGATCGGTACGGCCGTGCGCGCCGGTCTCACCCTGGCGCTGGGCGAAGATCTGGGCCCGGCCCTCGTGCCGCTGATCAATGTCGTCGGGGCGTTCGCGATCGGCATCCTGTACGGCTGGAGAGCGCGGATGCCGGAGTCCTCGCGCGCGCAGCGCGTGCAGCTGTTCATCGGGACCGGCATCCTGGGCGGGTTCACCACCTACAGCTCCCTCGCCGTCGAGTCGGCCGACCTCGGCCTGCTCTGGTGGGGGGTGGCGACGGTCGTCGTCGGGACGGCGGCCGCCTGGGGCGGTGTGCTTCTCGGTCGCGGAGGGCGGGCTTCTCGCTGACGCTTGTCGAACCCGACGAGAAAGTGGTACAAATGTGCCACTTACCGTCGTGGGTTCGCCGCGCCGGTCACCCGACCCGGAGGTTCGACGATGAACGCCGCCCCCTCGATCGTCACGCTCGGAGCCCACGTGCTCGACACGATCGTCCAGCCCGTCGATGAGATCCCCGAAGGGCAGGGCTCGCTCCTCGTCGACGAGATCGTGATGTCCGCAGCGGGACCCGCCGGCGGAACCGCGCTCGTGCTGAACAAGCTCGGCGCGCGCGTGGTGACGAGCGGAGCCGTGGGTGACGACGTCGCGGGGCGCGTGCTGGTGGGCCTGCTCGGCGACGCCGGCATCGACGTGTCGAACCTGCGCACGGATGAGCTGCCGACCTCGGCATCCGTCCTGCCCATCCGCTCCGATGGCTCGCGACCGGCGCTCCACGTGGTCGGGGCGAACGCGCTCGCCGCCGACTTCGTGCCCTGGGACGCGCTCGCCGCCGCCGACCACGTCCATGTCGGAGCACCCGAGCTGCTCGGTCCCGAGAACGTCATCGAGATCCTGGACCACGCCCGGCGGCACGGGGCGACGACGTCACTCGACTTCCTCATCGGCGGCGACCCCGCGTTCTACGCGCTCATCGAGCCCCTGCTCGCGCACACGGACTACGTTCTTCCCAACGCCGAACAGGCCATGGGCTGGACCGGTACCGACGACCTCCCGGCTGCCGCGCGCGCCCTGCACGCGGCGGGAGCGGCGGTCGTCGCGGTCACCAACGGCGGCGACGACATCGTGGTGATCGACGGCGGCGACCTCGAGTTCGTCCCCATCGTCCCCGCGGAACCGGTCGACACCAGTGGCGGCGGAGACGCCTTCTCGGCCGGCTTCGTCTTCGCCAAACTCCGCGGCCAGTCCTCGCGCGACGCCGCGCGCTTCGGATCGGCCACCGCCGCGCAGGTCGTGGCCGGTGCGGGTACCGATCACGGCGCGTACGATGCGGCATCCATCGACGCTCTGCTCTCGGCGGGAGCGCTGTGATCGCGACCGGTGTGCGAGAAGCCGTGGCGGACGCCTGCCGTGCGCTCGCGGCGCAGGGACTCGTCAAGGGGACGGCGGGCAACGTCAGCGTGCGCGTGGACGGCGGGATCGCGATCACCGCGACCGGGGTCGTCTTCGCCGACGCGGTCGCCGACGACGTCGTGATCGTCGACGACGAGAAGAGGGTCGTCGAGGGGACGCTCGCTCCCAGCTCCGAGCTCGACCTGCACCGCGCGGCCTACGCCGACGAGGCCGTCGGGGCCGTCGTGCACACGCACGCTCCCGCGGCGATCGCGCTCTCCCTCGTCGCCGACCGACTTCCCTGCGTGCACTACCAACAGCTCGCCCTCGGGGGCGAGATCGAGGTGGTGCCGTTCTCGGTCTTCGGCTCGGCCGAGCTCGCCGCGGACACGGGGGACGCCCTCGCCGCCGCCAACGCCGCGATCCTCGCGCACCACGGCGCCGTCACCACGGGCCGAGACCTCGCCGACGCGGTGACGAACACCGCCCTGCTCGAGTGGGCGTGCGACATCTACCTGCGCGCGCGGGCGGTGGCGGTCCCCGCCGAACTCAGCCCCGAGCAGCAGGCCGCGGTGCTCACCGCCGCGGTCTCGACCGGGTACGGACAGAAGCACGGAGCGTGACATGGATGCCATGACCACCGACACCTTCGACTCGCTGAGCCCTCTCGACGGGCGCGTCGTCGACACCTTCCCGGTGCGGAGCCCCGCCGAGGTGGTGTCGGCGGTGGTGCGCGCGCGGCGCGCGGCGCGCGGGTGGCGGTCCCTCGGGTTCGAGGGGCGACGGCGCGCGCTGCAGGCGTGGCGTCGCGACATCGTGGCGCACCTCGACGACCTCATCGCCGTGGTGCGGGCCGAGACCGGCAAGCCCCGCGGGGACGCCCGGCTCGAGATCATGCTCGCCCTCGACCACCTGGCCTGGGCGGCGACCCACGCGCGCCCGGTTCTGCGTCGGCGTCGCGTGGGCGCGGGCGTGCTGATGCTCAACCAGTCGGCGAGCGTCGGGTACACCCCGTACGGCGTGGTCGGGGTCATCGGTCCGTGGAACTACCCGGTCTTCACGCCCATGGGCTCGATCGCGTACGCGCTCGCCGCGGGCAATGCCGTGGTGTTCAAGCCCAGCGAGTACACCCCCGGCGTGGGCGTGTGGCTGCAGCGCTCGTTCGTGCGCGCGGGCGGGTCGGCCGACGTCTTCGCCGTGGTGACCGGTCTCGGGCCCACCGGCGCCGCCCTCTGCCGCGCGGGTGTCGACAAGGTGGCCTTCACCGGATCCACGGCGACGGGCAAGGCCGTCATGGCCGCGTGCGCCGAGAGCCTCACCCCGGTCGTGATCGAGGCGGGTGGCAAAGACGCCCTCCTCGTCGACGAGGACGCCGATCTCGGGGCCGCGGCCGAGGCGGCCGTCTGGGGTGCGTACTCGAACGCGGGTCAGACCTGCATCGGCATCGAACGCGTCTACGCGCACGCGAAGATCTACGACCGCTTCGTCGAGGCCGTCGCCGAGCGCACGCGCGAACTCCGCGCCGGCGCCGACGACGAGGCGACGCTCGGCCCGCTGACCATGCCGCGCCAGGCCGACGTGGTCCGGGCGCACGTCGCCGACGCGCTCGCGCGGGGGGCGACGGCGCGCGTCGGATCGGCCCCGGCCCCGGGGACCACCCTGCAACCCGTCCTCCTCACCGACGTCGACGAGGACGCGGATGCCGTGCGCGAGGAGACCTTCGGGCCGACCCTGGTCATCAACCGCGTGGCATCCATGGACGAGGCCGTCGAGAAGGCCAACGCCGTGCGTTACGGACTGTCGGGGTCGGTGTTCTCCCGGAAGAGGGGGAGCGAGCTCGCCCTGCGCCTGCGCGGAGGAATGATCGCGATCAACTCGGTCATCTCGTTCGCCGCGGTTCCCGCCCTTCCCTTCGGCGGGGTGGGTGATTCCGGGTTCGGACGCATCCACGGGGCGGACGGTCTCCGCGAGTTCGCCTACCCCAAGGCGCTGACCCGTCAGCGCTTCCCGCTGGTGACGTTGACCACGATGCGACGCACGGCCAAGGTCGACCGTCTCGTCGAGCGCATCATCCGGCTGCTCTACGGCTGATCCGCCACCGCGCGGATGCCGCGGGCTCCCGGCATCCGTCGACGATCACCGCACCGAACGCACCCGCATGATGATGACCGAGCCGAGCAGGCCCGCCAGTCCGCTGGCGAGGAACAGCCCCGAGAACCCGCCGAACAGCACCACGGCCCCCGCCCCGAGCAGGGGGCCGAACGCCTGCGGACCGGCCAGGGCGATGTTCATGATCCCGACGTCTTTGCCGCGCGTCTCGGCCGAGGGCAGGACCTGCGTGGCCAGGGCCTGGTCGACGGCGAAGAAGCACCCCTGTCCCAGCCCGAGCAGCACGGCGCCGATCACGGCGGTCGACTCGGCCGGGGCCACGGCGAGCAGCAGGGCCGCGACGGCTTGGGCCACCCCCGAGGCGAGGACGAACACGCGACGGCGCTGAACCACGTCGCTGAGCTTGCCGAGGGCGACGGATGCCACGATCGTCACGATCATGTAGATCACCGTCGTGAAGACGAGGAAGCCGGTCGGGTCGGCCACTTTTAGCGCGAAGGTGAAGAAGTAGAGCAGCATCGTCGTCGCGATCGCGTTGCCGAGATTGATGAGCACCCGGCTCGCGACGGTCCACGCGAAATCGGGGTGGCGTCGGGGGTCGACCCAGATCGAGGAGATGATCGTGCGGGCGGTGAGCGGGCCGAGCAGCGCCGCGTCGGCCGCGGTCAGCGGAACGTCGCGCAGAACGAGCAGGAACGGCACGGCCAGGGCCACGCAGCACACGGCCAGCGCGAGGTAGCCCGAGGCCGTCGTGGTGAACACCGCGGTGACCAGCACGATCCCCAGCAGGATGCCGAGAGCGTTCGGCGCCGAGATCCAGCCCGACACGAGTCCCCGCTGCCCCGCGGGCACCCGGTCGGCCATGACGGCGGTGAGGGCGGCGGAGGCCATGCAGAAACCCATCATGACCGCGGTCCACATCGTCACCGTGCCCAGCGTCTCGGTCTGGACGCCGAGGAGTGCGAGCCCGACGGCCGCGAGCAGGACACCGCCGAAGATCCAGGGGCGACGGCGTCCGAACCGCGACCGGGTGCGGTCGCTCAGCGCGCCCACGATGGGGTAGGCGACGACGACGAACGTCCCCGCGACGGCGCTGACCAGGCCGTAGGCGACGAGCGAGACGAGCCAGTCGTCCGAGGCGTGCTGCGCGGCGATCTGCAGGGGCAGCAGCACCTGCACCGGGACGAGCTGCGCCATCCACAGTCCGAGCCACACCCCGGCGAAGGCCGCGATCCAGCCCGCGCGAACGGGGCGGGTGGGTTCGGCGTAGGCGGTGAGGGGGGCGGGCGTCGCGTCAGCGGTCACCGGATGCCGCCCGTCCGCGTCGCCGCGAGCGTCGTCACGGCCCACCGCCCGGCATCCGCCACGGCGTCGCGCGCGTCGCGCAGCGCCCCGCAGGCGTTGAAGAACCCGTGGATCTGGCCGGTGTGGGTCACGAGGTGCGTTGCGACACCGGCGGCCTCGAGACGCTCGGCGTAGGCGATGCCCTCGTCGCGGAGCACGTCGAAACCCGACACCGCGACATACGCCGGGGCCAGGCCCGAGAGGTCCTCGGCGCGCAGGGGCGAGACCAGCGGATCATCGGCGCTTCCGCCGCCGCTCAGGTAGTGCGCGGCGTACCAGTCCATCTGCGCTTCCGTGAGGAAGAAGCCGTCGGCGAACAGCGCGTATGAGCGGTGCTTGCGCGAGAGATCGGTGACGGGACAGAACAGGATCTGGAACGCCGGGGCGCCCTCGGCGTCGTCCCGGGCGACCGACGCCACGACCGCCGAGAGGTTGCCGCCCGCGCTCTCGCCGCCGACGCCGACCGCGTCAGCGGTCCCGCCGAAACGCGCGGCGTTGTCGCGGACCCACCGGAAGGCGTCGACGCTGTCGTGGAGACCCGCCGGGAACGGCGCCTCGGGGGCCCGTCGGTAGCCGACCGACACCACCGTCATGCCCGAGGTCTTCGCGAGGGTGCGGCACGTGGCATCCGCGCTGTCGACCGATCCGAGCACCCAGCCGCCGCCGTGGAGGTACACGATGATCCCGGATGCCGCGCGGTCGAGGTCCGCGCGATACACGCGGCCCGGAACCCGGCCGGCGCGGGTGGGGATCTCGATGTCGTCCCTCTGCGCGAGCTTCGTCGTCCCGGCGAATGTCCACGCCTCGAGCTCGATGTGCGCGCGGGCCTCGTCGAGGGGGAGTCGCTCGAACAGGGCGCCGGGTGCGTCGTTCATCACGCGCAGGGACGTCTGCACCGCGGGGTGCAGGGTGTTGCCGTCGATCACGACGGGGCGGCCGTTCACCGCGCGGAGCACCGCGGGGGGAAGCGACCCGAGGGCGCGCGCGCCCCAGCGGAGCAGGTGATCCTGGGGACGGGGACGGAGCATCGCGGAACCCTTCTGTCGATCACGGCAATGGGATCGACTATCGAGTCACTTTATTGCACACACGTGCTGTTTTGTGTGACGAAGATGTGAATTTACCGCCGAGAGGGGGTGGCCTGCGCGAGAAACCTGTACGTTTGTGCCAACTAAGTGGGGGAGTGATCCCCCTCGCCCAGCGAAGAGGTCGCGGCGAGGGTTACGAACCCCACGATGGCGGCGCGCAGGGCGTGCGCCAGTGACTGGAACTGGACCTCCTCGGAACGGGCGATGCGATGCAGGGCGAAACCGTCGATCAGGGCGACGACCGCAGCGGCGGCGTGCGGATCGGTCACGCCGTTCGTCTGCAGCACGGCCGCCGCGAGCGCCCGCGTCTCGTCGAGGATCTTCTCGACGTGCACGCGCAGCGCGGGATGACGCGAGGCGAAGAGGTAGATCTCGAACTGCGCCACCGTATGGTCCTGCGATTGGCTGCGCACGATCTCGACGAACTCGTCGATCGCCGCCCCCGGGCTGTTCCCGCCCGAGACGAGGACGGAGCGGAACTGCTCGAGCCGCTCGAGCTCGGCCGCCATCGCGTGCGCGACGGCCTCGCCGATCATGTCGTCGAGCGAGTCGAAGAAGTACGTCGTCGAGGAGTGCGGCACTCCCGCCGCAGCGGCCACCGCCCTGTGCGTGACGGCCGCGATGCCCCCCTCGGCGATGATCGCGATCGTGGCGTCCAGCAGCAGGTCGCGACGCGCGCGACCGCGCGCCCGCATCGGCCGGCTCGTCGTCTCGCTCACGCTGCCCTCCTCGCCGACCGGGGTGGTCGGTTTCACCTTCAGATCGGAGTAAGCCTATGACCGCCTCCCCGCCCCCTGCCGACCGAGTCCCGGCCCCGGACGTCGACGTGATCGTGGTCGGCGCCGGACTGTCGGGCCTGACCGCCGCTCACCGGCTTCGCCAATTCGGTGCGACGGTGGCGGTGTTCGAAGCCGCGCCCCGCGTCGGCGGACGCGTGTCGTCGGCGGACGTGGCGGGGGCCCACGTCGACCTCGGCGGCACGTTCGTCGGCCCCGGTCAGGATCGCATCCTCGCCCTCGCCGATGAAGTGGGCGTCTCGCGCTACCGGACCTACGCCGCGGGTCGCAACGTCATCCGGTGGCGCGGCGAGCACCGGCGCTACCGCGGCACGGTGCCCCCGGTCGGCGTGAGCCTGCTCGACGTGGGTCGGATCCAGCTCACCCTCGACCGGCTGGCGCGCACCGTCCCCCGGGGTGATCCCGCCGCCGCCCCGCAGGCCGCGAGCTGGGACGCCGAGAGCCTCGGATCGTGGTTGCGCCGCTCGTACGCCTCTCCGGCGGCGCGAGAGCTCATCGCGATCGCGGGCCGGACGACGTGGGGATGCGAGCCCGACGAGATCTCCTTCCTGCACGCTCTGCACTACATCCACCAGGCGGGTGGGCTGTCGTCGATGCTCGACACCGAGGGTGGCGCGCAGGAGGAGCACTTCGCCGAGGGCTCGCACGCGATCGCCGCGCGTCTCGCCGAGGGGCTCGGGTCGGCTCTGCGGGTGAGCGCCCCGGTGCGGCGCATCGAGACCGTCGCCGAGGGGGTGCGCGTGTCGACGGCCGACGAGACGGTGACCGCCCGCGCCGTCGTCGTCGCCGTGCCGCCGGCCGTGCGCGGCAGGATCGATTTCGCACCCGCCCTTCCCCCCTCCCATGCTCAGATGGCCCAGCGCTGGCCGGCCGGGGTGCTGTCGAAGGCCTACGCCGTGTACGAGCGGCCGTTCTGGCGCGACCACGACCTGTCGGGGCAAGGGCTGTCCGACACCGGCCCGATCTTCATCACGTTCGACGCCGGTCCCGCTCGCGCCGACGCCCCCGGCGTGCTCCTCGGCTTCATCGGCGGGGTCTACGCCCGCGAGTGGGACGAGCTGGCACCCGCCGAGCGCAGAGCGCGAGCGCTGTCGTCCTTCGCCGACCTGTTCGGCCCCCGGGCACTGGATGCCATCGGGTACATCGACCAGCGCTGGGGCGCCGAGCCCTGGGTCGGCGGTGGCCCCACCGCCGCCCCGGGGCCGGGAGCGGTCGTGCCCTACGCCCGTGTCCTGGCCGCCCCTGTCGGGCCGATCCTCTGGGCCGGTGCCGAGACGGCCGACCGCTGGACGGGATTCATGGACGGAGCCGTCCGCGCCGGTGAGCGCGCGGCGCTCCACGCCCGCGGCATCCTGACCTCCTCCTCGACCGATCACGAACAGACGGGAGTCGCCCGATGACCTGGCGCCGCGAGTACACGCACCTCACCACCGCCACCGCCGACGCGGTGTGGAAGAGGTGGACCACCCCCGGGGACTGGGTCCTCGACGATCCCGACCTGCGTGAGGCCACCTTCCCCGTGCCCGCGCGCGTCGGGGACTCCGGCCGGGTGGTCAATCACGGAACCCCCGCGCAGCGCTTCACCTTCACCGAATTGCAGCCGGGGGTCGCGATGAACTTCCGCATCGGGTTGCCGGGGGCGGTGCTGTCCTTCCCGCACCGCATGCGCCAGACGCCGAACGGGCTGTCGGTGACGCACGCCGTGCAGATCTCCGGGCCCCTCGCCATGGTGTTCGGCCCCCTCATCGGGCGCAAGATCGCCGCGGGTCTGCCGGCTGTCGTCCGTTCGGTGACGACGAATGCGCTCGCCGACATGGCCGCCGCCGCGCGCGAGGAGTAGACGGTGTCGCCGTCGATGACGCTCACGGCCACGGCGATGCGGGTGAGCGCGCGGCCGGTCCGCCTCGCACTGGGTCGTGACGACTACCTCGAGACGCTCGACCCGGGCCGTCGGCGCGTCTGCGCCACTCGGGTCGTCTCGCGTCAGGGCGGGCCGGCCGTCTCCCGGTGACGTAACGGGACATATGTGCAACAATCTGCCGAGGGTGCGACGACGCGCTCCGCTCAAGGAGGACCGATGACCGCCCGCTACGACCTCGCCAAGATCAAGCTCGGCAAGCTCATGACCGACCCCGATGCCGAGAGCATCATCCTCGACGTCATCCCCGACCTCAAAGCGAGCCCCACCTACCTCGTGGCCCGCACGCTCACCGCGAGCGCCGCGCTCAAGCTCGCCGAAGCGCAGATCGGCGCCGAGAAGGCGTCCGAGCTGCGTCGTCGCGTCGAGGCGCTCGAGGCGTGAGGGGCCCGCGCGGCGAGGGGTAGATTGACGGCGTGATGCCGCTCGTCTTCCTCGCCGTGGCCCTCGCCGGCGGCGTGGGGGCGGCGCTGCGCTATCTGCTCGATGTGGCTGTGCGGCGCCGCACGGGGGAGCGGTTCCCCTGGGGCATCCTGGTGGTGAATCTCACCGGGGCACTGGTGCTCGGCATCCTGACCCCCCTTCCCGCCGACGAGTCGTGGCGGTGGATCCTCGGGACGGGCCTGCTCGGCGGGTACACGACCTTCAGTGCGGTGGCCGTGACCACGGCTCTGCTCGCCGAAGAGGGGCGCTCGCGCGCGGCGGTCTCGTACGCGGTGGCGTCGTTCCTGGGGTCCGTCGTCGCGGCGGCAGTCGGACTGTCGATCGGGTCGGCGCTGTGAGGATGCGGCGGTCCGACCGCGGGGAGTGCATGGGATACTGAGCTTCGATACATTCCTGTATCGGACTTACCCGGAGGGTCCCCCCTGTGTCGTACCTGGCCGTCCTGAGCCTGAAGAACCGCGCCCTCATCGCCCTCGTCACGATCGTCGCGGCGGTCTTCGGCGGGCTCGCGCTCACCAGCCTCAAGCAGGAGCTCATCCCCTCGATCGAGTTCCCCCAGCTCGCCGTCGTCACGACCTACCCGGGGGCGTCGCCCGAGGTCGTCGAGACCGATGTCTCGACCCCGATCGAGAACGCCATCCGCGGTGTCGAGGGGCTCGAATCGAGCACCGCCACGAGCACGACGAACTCGTCGATCGTCTCGGCGAAGTTCACCTACGGCACCGACCTCGCCGGGGCGCAGCAGAAGATCCTCGCCGCGATCGCGCGCATCAAGGACCAGCTCCCCGACTCCGCCGACACCACCGTCGCGTCGGCCAGCATCGACGACTTCCCCGTCATCCAGCTCGCCGTCACGGGATTCACCGACGCCGAGGCGACGCAGTCCATCCTCCAGACGAGCGTGGTCCCCGACCTCGAGGACGTCGCGGGGGTCAACGGCGCGCAGATCGTGGGCGGCACCGCCCAGCGCGTGACGATCACCCCCGACACCACCAAGCTCGCCGAGCGCGGCTTCAGCCAGCAGGCGATCACCGACGCCCTCGACGCCAACGGTGTGCTCTTCCCGGGCGGCTCCCTGACCGAGGGCGACCAGACCCTCACCGTGCAGACCGGGTCGAAGCTGACCAGCGTCGACGAGATCTCCGCCCTCCCGCTCGTGCCCACCGGCGCCGCCCAGTTCCAGGCGGGGCAGACGAAGATCAGCGATGTCGCCACGGTCGCCCTCGAGCCCGACCCCGTGACCACGCTGTCGCGCGTCGACGGGCAGCCGGCCCTGACCATCGCCGTCACGAAGCTCCCGGCCGCGAACACCGTCGACGTCTCGCGTGGCGTTCTCGATGCGCTCCCGGGTCTCGAATCGCAGCTCGGCCAGGGCGCGAAGTTCACGGTCGTCTTCGACCAGGCGCCGTTCGTCCAGCAGTCGATCGAGGCCCTCGCGCAAGAGGGGCTTCTCGGTCTCGTCTTCGCCGTCGTGGTGATCCTCATCTTCCTCATGTCGGTGCGGTCGACGCTCGTGACGGCGATCTCGATCCCCACCAGCGTCCTCATCACCTTCGTCGGGCTGCAGGCCTTCGGATACTCGCTGAACATCCTGACGCTCGGCGCGCTCACGATCGCGATCGGCCGCGTCGTCGACGACTCGATCGTGGTGATCGAGAACATCAAGCGCCATTACGTCGGTGACGCCGACAAGATCCCCACGATCGTGCGCGCTGTGCGCGAGGTGGCGGCCGCCATCACGGCATCCACCATCACCTCCGTTGCGGTGTTCCTTCCGATCGCCTTCGTGGGGGACGTGACGGGAGAGCTCTTCCGGCCGTTCTCGCTGACCGTGACGATCGCCATGGCGGCCTCTCTGCTCGTGTCGCTCACGATCGTGCCCGTGCTGGCGTCGTGGTTCCTGAAGCCCGGAAAGGTCATCCGCGACGCCGAGGGGAATCCGATCGACCCCGAGTCGCCGACCGCGCCGCCCTCGCGCTTGCAGAAGGCCTACGTTCCGGTGCTGCGCTGGACGCTGAAGCACTCGTGGGTCACCCTCGCTCTGGCCGTGCTCGTGCTCGGCGGGACGCTCGCGTCCGTCCCCCTGCTCAAGACGGACTTCCTCGGCGACTCCGGTCAGAACACTTTCACCGTCACTCAGAAGATCGGCTCCGCCCCGAGCCTGGATGCCGAGGACGCGGCGGCCCAGAAGGTCGAGGCCGTTCTGCTCGACATGGATGGCGTGCAGACGGTGCAGACCTCGATCGGCTCGAGCGGGTCGGCGCTGCGCGACGCCTTCTCGGGCGGCGGCTCGGGCATCACGTACTCGATCACCTCCGAATCGGGCGTCGACCAGGTCGAGCTCCGCGACCGCGTCCGCACCGAACTCGAGGCGCTCCCCGACGCGGGCGAGATCGAGGTCGCGGCCTCCGGCGGCGGACTCGGCTCGGCCGGCATCACCGTCGACGTCACCGCCGCCGACGGACAGTCGCTGCAGCAGGCGAGCGATGCCGTGGTCGCGGGTCTGCAGGGGCGCGACGGCATCGGTCAGGTCACCAGCAGCCTCTCGGCATCCCTCCCCTTCGTCTCCGTGCGCGTCGACCGCGACGCGGCCTCCGAGCGCGGGCTGTCCGAACGCGCAGTGGGTGCGCTCGTCTCGGCGACGCAGCAGCCGCGGCAGGCCGGCACGGTGGAGCTCGACGGACGCGGGGTGACCGTGTACGTCGCCACCGCCAACCCGCCGAAGACCATCGACGACCTGCGCGCCCTCGAGATCCCGAGCGCGCGCGGCAACGTCCGCCTCGACGAGATCGCCGCCGTCGAGCAGAGCCAGACCCCGCCGTCGATCTCGACCTCGCGCGGGCTGCGCACGGCCACGATCACGGTGACGCCGACGACCGACGACCTGGGCAGTTCGTCAGCCAGCGTCACCGCCGCCCTCACCGACACCTCCCTGCCGCAGGGGGCCACGGCGAAGGTCGGTGGTTCGGTCACCGACCAGCGTGACGCGTTCAGTCAGCTCGGCCTCGCGCTGCTCGCGGCGATCCTCATCGTCTACGTGGTGATGGTCGCGACCTTCAAGTCGCTGCGCCAGCCGCTCGAGCTGCTCGTGTCGGTGCCGTTCGCGGCGACCGGAGCGATCCTCATGCTGTTGATCACGGGTGTTCCGCTCGGGGTCGCGGGCATGATCGGTGCACTGATGCTCGTCGGCATCGTGGTGACCAACGCGATCGTGCTCATCGACCTCGTGAACCAGTACCGGGCCCGCGGTCTCAGCGTCTTCGAGGCGACGGTCGTGGGAGGCGCCCGACGCCTGCGTCCCATCCTGATGACGGCCCTCGCGGCGATCTTCGCCCTCGTGCCGATGGCTCTCGGGATCACCGGCCACGGCGGATTCATCTCGCAGCCGCTGGCGGTCGTGGTGATCGGCGGGCTCGTGTCGTCGACGTTCCTGACGCTGCTGGTGCTGCCGACGCTCTACAACCTCATCGAAGGAGCGAGCGAGAGGCGCCGTGAGCGGCGGGCGGCGCGAGAGGCAGGGCACGTCGAGCCGACGGCCGACGACGGGCACCCCCTGAGCCGCCGAGAACTGCGCGAGAAGCACTGACGCGGAACGGGCGGGATGCCGACACCCGGCGTCCCGTCCGTCTCGCGGTGCTCATCTCGAGGTGTCGGCGGTCACCGCTCGGGGTGAGTGTCGCCGCGCGATCGGGGCGGAGCGACGAGCCCCCGACGGGGTGAGCGGGTGCGACGCGCGGAGAGCGCTGCGCCGCCGAGCGCGCGGGCCGACGGGTGGCCGTCGGCCGGGCGAGCGGCAGGCGACGGCGCCGGCGGGCGGCGTGGTCCACCACGGCGGGATCCTGTGCCGTCGGGTTCGACGTGGCCGCCGTCGCCGCCGAGGCGAGGATCTGGGTGAACATGCCCGACCACGCGAACATCGCCGCGCACGAGATGGTCTCGAACAGCGCCAGGTTGATGGTCGCCGAGACGAACAGCGTGATCGAGACGATCAGCCAGGCGGTCGCGATCCCCGTGCCGATCGCCATCCGCTTGCCGAGACGGTGGAAGAGGAACGGCGCGCTCAGCAGCAGAGCGAGGAATCCCAAGACCATCGAGCCCGCGACCTTGTCGTGAAGGTCTTTGTCGGTGTTCAGAGGAATGCAGCCCACGAGAGCGAGATTGACGCCCACGACATTCAGGCAGATGAAGGCCACCGTCGCAGCGCCCCGACGGACGGGACCGCGACCCACGCGTCGCACATCGCGCCGGACGCGGAAGGCGAAAACCACGACGATCATTCCGCTGACCTTGAGCGTGGTGTTGAAGCATGCGCTCGAGAGGTCGCCGAAGATCCCCAGCTGGCTGAAGTGCAACTGCCACCACAGAGGGTCGCTCGTCGTGGCGATCGACAGCAGCAGTCCGCTGACGAGGACGATCAGGGCCGCCCCGCCGACGTGCATCGTTGGGATCGCGTCCAGGCGGCGCGCGAGAGTGCCCAGACGCGGCACCGGGAGCGAAAAGGGGACAACGGAGCGGAGCGCGTTGCTCATGTGCGGGATCTTTCCTCAGGACGGAACGAGGATCCCCCCACACCGCGGGACCCTCGGCCCCCGTCGGCTCATTCGGGCAATGAGCCAGGAGAAACCTTGGTCCTCTGCCTCCCCCGGCCTTGACGGAAACCGTCAGGGCACATGGTATCGTTCGCGCCGCCTTTTCAGGAGAGGGCTTGTCTGGAAAATTCCCAGGTCATATGCCCAATTCTGTGTCCCCCATTTGGGGGACAAGACCGCCTCATGCGCGGTAGGAAATGCCCCATTCCCAGGTCATTTTCGCGCCCGGTTCGAGTCGCTCCAGGTCCGTCCCGGTCGCGAAAGCGTTCGCCGGAGCCGTCATCGGCTCGATCGCCACCGCGAGGGACTGCCCGGGGTAGCGGTCGGTCGTGAACACCTGCGCCCAGCGGAACCCGTCGTCCTGCCACAGCTGCACGCTCCGACCGTCGGGAGCGGTGAGGGTGTGGTGCGCCCGGCCGTCGGCATCCCGCTCCAATCCGCGATAGCCGTTGTCGAGGGAGGCATCGCCGAGACGGCGACCCTCGCGCAGGTCGGTGGCGGCATCGACCGGCACCTCCTCGACGGGGATGTTGCGGTCGTCGAGGACGAGAGTGGTCGTACCGGTCGATCGCACCACCAGATCCTCCGTCGGCACGCCGCCGATGTGGAGGTACGGGTGCACACCCAGGGCGACGGGGGCGGCCTTCGACCCGACGTTCTCGATGGCGTGGCTCACGTGCAGACCGTCGGCGCGAAGGGTGTACGTGACCCGCGTGCGCAGGTGGAAGGGATAGCCGGTCTGCGGCACCACCTCGGCGCCGAGCACGAGCTGCTCGTCACTGTGCTCGAGGGCGTGATAGGTCCCGAAGCGCAGCAGGCCGTGACTGGCGTTGCCGAACTTCGGCTCGCTGATCGCGAGCTGCTGGTCCTCGCCGTCGAAGGAGTACTTGCCGTCGCGGATGCGGTTCGGCCACGGGACCAGGACGACTCCGGATGCCGCGGGCGTGGGCAGGTCGTCGGGGTAGCGCGGCACGAGGTCGACGCCGTCGACCGTCAGCGCGCGAAGCGCGGCACCCACCTGGGCGATCTCGGCGGAGGAGTGCTCGCCGCGGAGGTGGAAGCGGAATCCGGTGGGGTCGGCGGTCATGACGTGGCCTTTCGCGATCGGCGCGGACGCTGCAGCCAGGGCTGCAGCATGCGGGTGACCCACGGGAGGACCGCGTAGGTCATGACGGGGGTGAGCATGAGGGTGGTGGCGAGCACGCGCAGGACGAGGGGGATCTCGGCGAACCCGGGAACGAAGCCCAGCAGCCATGACGCCGCCAGATTCGTCGGGAAGAACCCGACCCAGATCGTCACGGCCTGCTTCCACCGCGGGGGAGCCGCCGGCACCGGTTGGTGGATCGGTTGGGTTCCGGCTTCCGTCACCGTCGCCGCCTCGAGGATCGAGCCGTGCGGGGCGTCGAACCAGCCCTCGATTCCGGTGCGTCGTTCGCTGCGCTCTTCGCGCGCGAAGGGGCGCCCCGAGTCGAGCCACCACTGGCGCTGCGTCGAGCTCTCCCACTCCTCGAGCGTCGTGATGTCGCGGAAGCGGTACAGCATGTACCAGAGGTCGCTGTCTTCGCCCGCGCGCACCCACCCCGAGCCGAGGAAGCCCGGGAAAGCGGTCGCGAGGTCGGTGCCGGCCTGCATCCAGGAGGTCGCTTCGGCGGTGCGCGTCGGGTCGATGCGCCGCTCGATCGCCACCGTGATGGGGTGGGCGTCGGTGTCTGCCATGCGTCTATCTTCGTGCAGGCCGGGGGTCGAGATCCCCGAACCCGTCGGAGGGTCCCCTGCCCTGCACGTGGTGGCATCTTCCTGTTCTCGTGCCCGAGGGTGGGAACGTGGATGCCATTCCCAGGCGCGACCGGTAACGTGGTGCGGTCGGCTCTGGACACCGTGCGTGACGCACGGATGGGTTTGTGAGTCCAAGGGGCCGATGGACAGGACGCGATCGCGGCCTCGACCATCACTAGTGAATTGGCCCCCGGCCGACGAGAGTCCGGGTATCGCACCGCCACGAGCGGTGTCGCTGTTTCGCGCGAACAGAACCCAGGAAGTTTTTCCATGCCCAAGAACAAGAAGCCCGCCGGCGGCCGCGCCGCCAAGAACTTCGAGCCCCGCTACGGCGCGAAGACCTCGTTCCAGGACCGCAAGCGTCGACCCGGTGCAGAGGGTCCCGCCAAGCCCGGGAGCAAGAGCCCCAACCACCGCGGGTACCGTCCCGAGGCCGAGGCGACCCCCGACAAGGGCCGCTGGAACGCCGCCGACCGCGCCGGCCGTGCCGAGGCCCGCAGCATCCGCTCGTCGGCACGCGACGATCGGCCCGCCCGGTCGTTCGACCGTAATGATCGTCCCGCGCGTTCGTTCGACCGTGACGAGCGTCCCCGTCGTGACGCCGGCCACCGTCCCGCTCGTTCGTTCGATCGCGACGACCGTCCGGCGCGCTCGTTCGACCGGAACGATCGTCCCGCGCGTTCGTTCGATCGCGACGACCGTCCGGCGCGCTCGTTCGACCGCAAGGACCGTCCGGCTCGTTCGTTCGACCGTGACGAGCGTCCCCGTCGTGACGCCGGCGACCGTCCCGCCCGTTCGTTCGAACGCAATGACCGTCCCGCGCGTTCGTTTGACCGGAGCGACCGCCCGGCTCGTTCGTTCGACCGTGACGAGCGTCCCCGTCGTGACGCCGGCGATCGTCCCGCGCGTTCGTTCGACCGTGATGAGCGTCCCCGTCGTGACGCCGGCGACCGTCCGGTCCGTTCGTTCGACCGCAACGACCGTCCGGTCCGTGCGTTCGACCGCGACGACCGCCCCGCTCGCTCGTTCGACCGCACCGACCGCCCTGCTCGTTCGTTCGACCGCAACGACCGCCCGGCGCGCTCGTTCGACGACCGCCCGCGTCGCAACGACGGCCCGAGCCGCAGCGATTGGAACAGCACTCCGAAGCGCTCCGCGGAGCACGAGCAGCGCGTCGACGTGGTGCACGAGCGTCTGCAGGCCGAGGCCGTGGATGCCGCCACGGTCACCGGCGCAGGCTTCGCCGAGCTGGGTCTCGGCGACAATCTGGTCCGCGCCCTCGCCGGTCTCGGCGCAGCGAGCCCCTTCCCCATCCAGGCGGCCACGGTCGCCCCGATCCTCGAGGGACGCGACGTCCTCGCCCGCGGCCGCACCGGCTCGGGCAAGACGATCGCTTTCGGCGCGCCGCTGGTCGAGAGCATCCTGCGCTCGCAGGCGGGTCAGCGTCGCGAGTTCGGACGCGCCCCCAAGGCGATCATCCTCGCTCCCACGCGCGAGCTCGCCCTGCAGATCGACCGCACCGTGCAGGTGCTCGCGCGCAGCGTGGGCCTGTTCACCACCCAGGTCTACGGCGGCGTGCCCCAGGCGCGTCAGGTCGGTGCGCTCAAGAAGGGCGTCGACATCGTCATCGGCACCCCGGGTCGCATCGAAGACCTGCTGAACCAGGGAAAGCTCGACCTCTCGCAGGTGCAGATCGCCGTCCTCGACGAGGCGGATCACATGTGTGAGCTCGGCTTCCTCGAGCCCGTGCAGCGGATCCTCCGCGCGACCAAGAAGGGCAGCCAGAAGCTTCTCTTCTCGGCCACCCTCGACCGCGAGGTCGCGGCCCTGGTCGACGAGTTCCTCGTCGAGCCGGCCGTCTACGAGGTCGCCGGCGAGGACCAGGACTCGAGCACCATCGAACACCGCGTCCTCGTCATCGAGCACCGCGACAAGGCGCAGATCCTCGACTCGCTCGTCGACCGCGAGGGCAAGACCCTCGTGTTCGCCCGCACCCGTGCCTACGCCGAGATGCTCGCCGAGCAGTTCGACGACGCCGGCATCGCCGCGGTGGCGCTGCACGGCGACCTCAACCAGCAGAAGCGCACGCGCAACCTCGAGAAGCTCACCTCGGGTCGCGTCAACGTGCTCGTCGCCACCGACGTCGCCGCCCGCGGTATCCACGTCGACGACATCGACCTGGTCATCCAGGCTGACGCTCCCGACGAGTACAAGACGTACCTGCACCGCTCGGGCCGCACCGGCCGTGCGGGTCGCGCCGGCACGGTGGTCACGCTGATCACGCGTCAGCGTCGCCGTCGGATGACCGAGCTGCTCGACCGCGCCGAGATCCAGGCTCCCTTCGAAGAGACCGCGCTCGGTGACGACGTGCTCGAGGAGCTCTCGGGTCGTCAGCTCTCGAACGTCGACGCGTAACCCGTCGCTCGAAGCCCCCGTCACGTTCAGCGACGGGGGCTTCGTGCATCCTCGGGATGCCGGGACCCCGAGAATCGTCGAGCGCCCGCGCCGCTGGCCGGCTCTCAGAACAACGTCGGCTCGCTGGCCGGGGCGACACGAGGACGACCGGATGCCGCAGCGCCGGTGACGCGTACCGGGCCGAGGCTGCTGGCGGGCGGTGTCCTCGCGGCCAATCCCGGCTGAGGTCGGCCGCGAGGATGGTCGTCCTCGTCCCACCCGTCGAGACGATGCACGCGCAGGAGTGGCCGCATGCGCTTGCCGAGCCACGTGCGGTAGGCCTTCGGGGCCGTCGTCGAGACCCCCGGGTACAGCCCGAGGTACGACGAGACCAGGTGCGGGTGCTCGCGCTCGAGCCAGTCGAAGAACCACTGCTTCGCACCGGGGCGAAGGTGGAGTGCGCCATAGACGACGCGTGCGGCACCGGCCTCGCGGATGCGCGCGAGGGCGTCGTCGAGAGCGGCGATCGAGTCGGTGAGGTGCGGCATGATCGGCATGAGGAACACCGTCACCCGGAATCCTGCCGCGGTCGCCGCGCGCACGGTCTCGAGCCGGGCTTCGGCGCTGGGCGTGCCCGGTTCGATCGAGTGCTGGAGGACGTCGTCGAAGACGGCGATCGACATCGCCAGCGTGACCTTCACCTGCTTCGAGGCCTCGGCGAGCAGAGGGAGGTCCCGTCGAAGCAGCGTGCCCTTGGTGAGGATCGAGAAGGGTGTGCCGTTGTCGGTGAGGGCCCCGACGATGTCGGGCATGAGGCGGTACCGACCCTCCGCGCGCTGATAGGGATCGGTGTTCGTCCCGAGCATCACGGGCTCGCGCGCCCACGACCCCCGGCGCACCTCGGTGCGCAGGACGTCGGCCACGTTCACCTTCACCACGATCTGCGAGTCGAAGTCGGCCCCGTAGTCCAGGTCGAGGTACTCGTGAGTCTTGCGAGCGAAGCAGTTGTGGCTGATGACGCCGTTCGCGACGAAATCCTCGGTGTCCGTCGTGATGTCGATCATGTCGATGTCGTAGCCGATGTCCTCGATGTTCACGACTCTCAGGTCCACGCTGGTCTTGACCGCTGTCCCGCTGACATCGAGTGTGCGCGTGAGGGACGGGTGGGCGATATCGAAGAATCGTCGTCTCGAGGCGAGCCCTCCGCGCAGGCGGACATCCGACACAGTGCCCGGGCGAGCGGGTTCGCGAACGGTATCGAATCGGAACGCGGCGAAGGCCTCTTCGGCCAACGAGAGAAGTTCGTCGTTCGCGTTGCTTATGCGCAGGATTTCGCCCGAGTCAGAGCCCTTCGCGTCGAAGATGCCCCCGAGGAAGCCAGCCATCCACTCCCGGCTTCGCGTTTGCGGTATCGCGACGTAGTCCTCGAGGCGCGCGACATCGTCCGTCTTCGCCGTGTGAAGAGCCGTCATGGGTCGGCGATGAGCGGGCACGGAGACGGGGCGGACCATCGTGACGATGCCGATCTGTTCGAGAAGCTCCTTTGCGAGATCGAGCGCCTCACGATCGGCCAGGGCGAGGCGAAATCGGTGGATTTCTCGGACACGATTGCCGTCGTCGGGGGTCTTGTGGAACATCGTCGCGTCACCGCGCACCACGCCTGTCAGATACCCCTGGCGCCAGTCCGGATCCGGCGCCTCCACGGAGGTGGGGGCGCCCGTTCCGAAACCCTGCAGACGGTTCGACACCGTGAGGTGGGGGCGCTGTCGGCCCGCGACGGGGGAGTCGGTGACGTGTTTCCATCCGTGCTCTGTCAGGAACCGGTGGTCTGCGCTGCACTCGATCTCGGTGCCGTCCGCGAGGGTGACGCGATGGAGGCGTTTGCGAGTGCTCCACTTCGCGCGAACGGTCGTTCGCACATAACGGCGGTCTCGCGATCCCCCCTCGGTGCCGATGATCTCGTCTCCGACACGGATCTGCGCCAGGGGGACCTGTCGGCCGTCCGCTTTCAAGATGAGGGTGTCCGGGGACAGGCAATACGAACACGCATGGCTGCAGCCGCGGTACGGGTTCACGGTCCAGTCGAACGGCATGGCCGAGGCGCCGGGGACGCGATTCAGCGCGCTCTTGCAGAGCACCTCGTGAAACGTCATCCCGGCGAACTCCGGCGTCGTCACCGATCGGACGAGGCCGTCCATCCGCTCCATGCCCGGGAGTGCCGCCGTGTCGTCCACCCCCAGCTGCTGACCCTGCCATCTCATGAGAACAGTCGAACACATGTTCGACGATCCGGCAACACCGTGCCCGATCGCTTCGAGTCCAGGTTCGGGCCACGCGCCCCCGACTCCAGCCGGGTCGACCGTTCAGGATGCACCCGCGACAATGGAGGGGTGACACGCCACGACCCCGAGACCTCGCCCCGCCGCGCCGCGCGCGCGGAGGCCGAGCGGCTCGCGACCGCGGCCCTCACCCTTCCCGAGGCCGCCGCCGACGACGCCCCCGCCGCGGCGTCGACCCGTCGCGCGCTGCGCCGCGATGCCGGCGCCCCTCAGGAAAGCGCGTCCGAGACCCGTGGCATCCGTCGACTCGCTCCCGTCCTCCTCCGACGCCGCCTTGCGGGGGTGGCCGCGGCCGTCGTCGTGATCGCCGGGTGCGCCATCGCGGTCGGTGCTGCCGCCTCGGGGGGTTCACCCGAGGCGGCGAGCGATGCCGTCGCGCAGATCGCGGGCCCCCCGGCCGTCGCCGACGACGGCATCCCCGTGCCCCAGCTCGCAGCCGTCGCCGCCACGGCGACACCGTGCGACGACCCTGCCTTCACGACCGCGCTCGCCGCGGGGGACGACGCCGCCGTCATCGACGCCGCCGGTGGGGGTGGGGCCTTCCGCGCAGCGGTGGCATCCGGGATCGCCCCCTGCGTCTCGCTCTCCGACCCGAACCGCGAGTGGCTCGTCGTCAACAAGCAGCGCCCGTACGACCCGGTCGACTACCAGCCCGGCGACCTCGTCATGCCCGCCGATGTGCGCGCTCTCGAGGACTCGGCCCTGCGTGCTCCCGCCGCGCGCGCTCTCACCTCGCTCGTGAAAGCGGCGGCCGATGCCGGCGTCGGCGAGATCGGCTACCTCAGCGCCTACCGCTCGTACACGACGCAGAAGTCGACCTACGCCGGGCGGGTGGCGGTCGGGGGTGTCGCCGAAGCGGATCGTGAGAGCGCGCGACCCGGCTACAGCGAACACCAGTCGGGAATGGCTGTCGACATCGTCCCGTGCAACGGTTCGTGCAAGACCCTCGACGACGTGGCGGCGTCGCCGCAGGGCGCGTGGGTGCGCGATCACGCGTGGGAGTACGGCTTCATCACCCGGTACGCCGAGGGTCGCGAGAGCGTCAGCGGTTACGAGCCCGAGGCCTGGCACCTGCGCTACATCGGCCCGGAGCTCGCCCGCGCCTATCGCGAGGGCGGTTACACGACCCTCGAGGAGTTCTTCGGGCTGCCGGCCGCGCCGACCTACTGACTCAGTTGACGACGCCCGCGCTGCAGGTCTGCTGCGCGGCGCTCGAGCCGGTGATGGCGGGCGGGAGGGCGATGGCGCCCGTCTGGGGATCGACCTCGCCCGGCTCGACCGCGGGATCTTCCGTGGGCGCCACCTGCTCTCCCGGGGTCGGTTCGGCGATGACCGTACCGTCGTTGACCGACACTCCTCCGGTCACCTCGATGGAACGGTTCTCGCGCAACGCGTTCCACAGCACCTCGGCCGCGGCATCGTCGGGCTCCACGCGATTGGCATCCGAGCGGGCGGTGACGGTCGGATATTGAACGAAGACAATGTCCTCGAACGGTACGTCCTTCACCGCGGACGCGACCTGGACGAGGGTCAGCGGATTCGTCAGGCTCTGCGTCGGCGTGACGTTTCGAAGGCCCGTCGAAGCCAAGCGCAGCACCGTCGAAGGGTTCGACAGGACTTCTTCGCTGACGAGCTTGCGCGCCAGGCGAGACATGTACTGCTGCTGATTGCTCACGCGGGCCAGGTCGCTGCCGCCCACTCCGTATCGGGTGCGGAGGAACTGCAGCGCCTCGAGGCCCTGGATGGTTCGCGGTCCCGCTTCCCAGTCGATGCCCGTGTTCGCGTCGCGCATGTCGCTCGCGAGGCAGATCTCGACGCCGCCGATCGCGTTGGTGATCTCGATGACGCCGCCGAAGGTGACCATCGCGCCGAATTGGATCTGCTGGCCGCTCATGTCGGCGATGGCGGTGATCACGCACGAGAGTCCGCCGTAGGTGTAGAGCTCGTTGATCTGCAGGGTGCCGCCGCCGAAGCGGCCCCCGTCGGCGGTGTCGCACGCGGGGGCGTCGAAGATGAGGTCGCGCGGGAACGAGACGACCGTGACCTTCCGGGGCTCCTCCGAGATGTGCAGGAGGATGTTCACGTCGTTCAGGCGTCCGCCCGCGTCCGCACCCTCGCACCGGTCGCCCAAGAGCGCGATGAGCTCTTCTTCGCATTCGTCGATGCCGACGAGCATCATGTTCACCCCGCCCGAGAGCGCCCCGAGGTCGGGCGGGACGGCCGGCTGGTTCTCGACGACCACGGCCTCTTCGACGAAGTCGGCCGTGAGGTCGTACGCCGTGTACGACACGACTCCGATCGCCGCGACGACACCGACCACCGCGGCGACGGCGAGGAGCTTCGCGAGCTGGCCGAGCGGATTCGGCGAACGCAGGCGGGCGTGCTGCGCGACGGTGCGACGGCGCCGGGGCATGGCTCCTCCTCGGGTTTCGTCGAGTCTAGGGGGACAGGATGCCGAGACCCCGGCGCGACGGCTGGCGGGGCGGGCCCGACGATCGTCGTTTTCGGACCCCGTCCAAACTGAACGTTGGTGATGAAACGTCTCTGAGTTATGTTTGTGCAACGCGCGCCACCGATGTCGCGCAGATCGCTCAATTCATCCCCCCGTTTGGAGCGCACGATGGGTCGAACCCTGCGTTCGGTCGCGGCCATTTCCCTGGCCGGACTGTTCACCGTTGCCGGAGCCACAGCCGTTCAGGCTGCCGACGTGGGCGAGGGGGTGACTCCCCCCACACCCATCGAATCGGCCACCGGCCGGTACATCGTCGTCCTCGACGAGGCCCCCGTCGCCACCTACGACGGCGGCGAGCCGGGCCTGGACGCTACGAAGTCCGACGAGGCGCGGCTCGACACCGACTCCCCGCAGGCGAGGAAGTACTCCGCCTTCCTCGAGGAGCGGCAGCAGAACGTCGCCGACGAGGCGGGCGTCCGCCCCGACAACTCCTACACGATCGCCGTCAACGGCTTCAGCGCGACCATGGATCCGAATCAGGCCGCGAAGCTCGCCGCCACCAAGGGTGTGCAGAAGGTCGTCCCCGACGAGATCCGTCATCCCGTCGCGGTTCCGTCGACCGAATTCCTCGGTCTCGAGGGCGACAACGGCGTCTGGAACCGCATCGGCGGCATCGGTTCGGCCGGCGACGGCGTCGTCGTCGGTGTCGTCGACACCGGCATCGCCCCCGAGAACCCGGCCTTCGCGGGAGAGCAGCTCGGCACCACCGCCGGCTCGGAGCCGTATCTCGACGGCAACGACGTGGTCTTCCGCAAGGGCGACGGAACCGACTTCCGCTCCACGCGCGTGGCCGAGGGCAACGGCTGGTCGCTCTCGGACTACTCCACCAAGCTCGTCGGCGCCCGTTTCTTCGACCAGGGGGCTGCGGCCACCGGCTTCACCTTCGAGGCTGACTACCGCTCACCGCGCGACGGCGACGCGCACGGCTCCCACACCGCCAGCACCGCGGCGGGCAACAACGGCGTCGACGCGAGTGTCGAGGGCATCGACTTCGGCACCATCTCGGGTGTCGCCCCGGCGGCCAAGGTCGCCGCCTACAAGGCGTGCTGGGCGGGTCCCGATCCGCTCGTCACCACCGACGACGTCTGCGCTCTGAGCGACCTGCTCGGCGCGATCAACGCCGCGGTGTCCGACGGCGTCGACGTCATCAACTACTCGATCGGCGGGGGAGCTGCGACCACCACTCTCTCCCTCGAGGACCAGGCGTTCTTCAACGCCGCTGCGGCCGGCGTCTTCGTCTCGGTCTCGGCCGGCAACTCCGGCCCCGGCGCCTCGACCGCCGACCACGCCTCGCCCTGGTACACCACGGTCGCGGCATCCACGATCCCGACGTACGAGGGAACGGTGAAGCTGGGCGACGGCTTCCAGGCCGCGGGAGCGTCGGTGTCGGTGCGCGAAGGTCAGGACGTGACGGCTCCCGTCGTCTACGCCGGTGACATCGCGGCATCCGGGGCCGATCCCGCGAACGCCGCGCTGTGCCTGATCGGATCGCTCGACCCCGCGAAGGCCGCAGGCAAGATCGTCGTGTGCGATCGCGGACAGAACGCGCGCATCGAGAAGTCGCAGGCGGTGAAGGATGCCGGTGGCGTGGGCATGATCCTCGTCAACGTCACGCCGGCCTCGGTCGACAACGACTTCCACTCGGTGCCCACCGTGCACATCGACGCGCGCTACCGCGACGCTCTGCTCGCCTACGTGCGCGGGACGGCGGATGCCACCGCCACTCTCGTCGGCGAGAACGTCACGGGCGAGACGACGCCGACTCCCCAGGTCGCGGGCTTCTCGAGCCGCGGACCGATGCTCGCCGACGGCAGCGACATCCTGAAGCCCGACGTGTCGGCTCCCGGTGTCGCGATCCTCGCGGCAGCGGCCAACGCGCCCGGCGCCACCCCGACGTTCGAGTTCCTCTCGGGCACGTCGATGTCGTCGCCGCACGTGGCCGGCCTCGGTGCCCTGTACCTGGGCGAGCGCCCGCTGGCCACCCCGGCCGAGGTGAAGTCCGCGATGATGACCACCGCGTACGACACCGTCGACGTCGAGGGCGCCCCGGCGCAGGACCCGTTCGCGCAGGGTGCGGGTCACGTCGATCCGACGAAGTACTTCGACCCGGGTCTGCTGTACCTCAATGGTCCGGCGGACTGGGCGGCGTTCCTGCAGGGCAAGGGCCTCGAGGACTTCGGGGTCGCCCCGATCGACGGCAGCGATCTGAACCTCGCGTCGATCTCGATCGGATCGCTCGCGAAGCCGCAGACCATCACGCGCACGGTCACCTCGACGAAGGCCGGTACGTTCTCGGCATCCGTCGACGTCCCCGGAGTGGATGCCACGGTCGAGCCGTCCACGCTCGAGTTCGCCGCGGCGGGCGAGCAGAAGACGTTCACCGTGACCTTCTCGCGGACCGACGCGGCTGCCGAGCAGTGGACCAGCGGCTTCCTCACCTGGACCGGCGACGGTACGCAGGTGCGCTCGCCGATCGCGATCCGTCCGGCCACCGCCGAGGCCCCGGCCGAGGTCTCGGGCGCCGGTCTGTCGGGTTCGACGTCGGTCGAGATCCTTCCGGGCGTGGGCGGCGAGCTGCCGCTGAGCGTGTCGGGTCTCGCGGCCCAGACACTGCTGGCCGACCCGGACAACCCGGTCGCCGGTCACACCGGTAACCAGGACTCGGGCGATGCCGACGGCTACGTGCGGTGGACCGTCCAGGTGCCCGAGGGGACGACCCTCTCGCGCTTCGACCTGGACTCGTCGGACGACACCGGCAGCGACCTCGACCTGTTCGTCTCGCGCGTGGTCAGCCCCGACGACCTGCGGTACTACGAGCGGTTCACCTCCGCGACGGCCTCGGCCGACGAGCGGGTGACGCTGACGAACCCCACCGCCGGGACGTACCTGATCGAGGCGAACCTCTACTCGTCGACCGGACCGTTCACGTGGGACATGACGTATGCGAACGTCACCCCCGGCGGCGAAGGCCAGCTGGCGGCGACGCCGAACCCGATCCCGGTTCAGCAGGGATCCGCCGTCTCGTACGACCTCTCGTGGCAGGGGCTCGCGCCGCAGACGCGCTACCTCGGTGTCGTGCGGTACGGCGACTCGGACGTGCAGACGGTTCTGACCGTCGACTCGGGCGAGGCGGCTCCCGCTGTGGTCGAGGCTCCCACGGTGTCGGGCACGGCCACGCTCGGCCGCACCCTGACCGCGACTCCCGGCACTTGGAACCCGGCCGACGTGACCACGGCGTACCAGTGGCTGCGGGACGGCGAGCCCGTGAACGGAGCCACCTCGGCGACGTATCGCGTACAGCGCGCCGACCTCGGGCGGGTGCTCAGCGTGCGCGTCACGGCGACGTCGCCCGCGAACGGGCTGACGGCGACCGCCGACAGCGCGGGGGTGCCGGTCGTGGTGGGCTCGTTCACCACGGTGAGCGTCGACCCGTGGGTCGGTCGGACCACTGACACGTACACGCTCACCATCAGGGTGCGGCCGCTGAGCGGCCCCGCTCCCCAGGGCGACGTGACGGTCACCGTGGCGGGCAAGGAATACGTCGCGACCCTGCAGGACGGTAAAGCGACCATCGCCCTCGACCCGCAGACTCGCGGTGTGAAGCTCATCAAGGCGGTCTACGGCGGCAGCGCGACGGTGGGGGCCTCGCGCGCCAGCAGCGCGTTCATCGTGTTGCGCTAGTCGTCACCGAACGATCGTGGCGCCCGGGCTTCGGCTCGGGCGCCACGACGTGGTCCGTCAGTCGCGTCGCCGTCGCGGAGTCAGCTTCACCGCCGGCAACGGCGGCGCGGGAATCCGTTCGGGGCCGTGATCGATCACCGTCCCGAATTGCGGATCACGTGCTTCCCACTTCTCGCGCGCATCGACGATCTCGTCGTGCGAACGGCCCACGAAGTTCCACCACATGACGATGTCGGCTTCGAACGGCTCCCCGCCCAGCAGAAACACGCGAGCGCCCTCCGCGCTCCGCAGCTCCACGTGATCGCGTCCGGTGCCGACGTAGACCAGCCGCGAAGGATCGACGGATGCCGTCGGCCCGGCCTCGGGCGCCGCCCCCGGGCGTCGCGCGGCGTCGGCATCGGTGGCATCCATCCCCGTCACCACGTCGACGGTTCCGGTCATGCCGGAGACCGCGTACTCCCAATCGACGTGCAGGGGGACGCGCACGGTGACACCGGGCGGCAGGCGCAGTTCGGCGCCGACGATGGGCGTGTGGACGGTGGCGGGCGAGCGGACTCCGCCGAGTTCGCCCATCACGACGATCGCGTCGGCACCCTGCCCCAGATCGAGGATCGGGAGGTCCTCGTGACGTTCGAAGGCCGGAGCACCGTGGCGCCGGGACTCCGGCAACGCCACCCAGAGCTGCAGGGCGTCCAGGGGAATGGGGCCCTCGCCGACCGAGTACTCGGAGTGCGCGATGCCCGCGCCGCTCGTCATGAGGTTCAGGGCGCCGGGTCGTACGACGACGTCGCTGCCCACGGCATCCCGATGTCTGACCTCGCCGACGATCGGCCACGTCACCGTCTGAAGCCCGATGTGCGGGTGCGGTTCGACGCGCATGAGGGTGTCCTGCGGGCCGAAGCGGTCGAGGAAGCACCAGGCACCGACCATCGGCAGGGCGCGGTGGGGGAGGGTGCGGTGGACGTCCATGCCGCGGACGCCCCCCAGAGGAACGTCGCGCGCGGCCACGATGAGCGCGCGCGGACCGTCGCACGCGACCGGACCCTCGGCCGCGGGAGGCTCGACGTCGAGTCGCGTCACGAGGGTTCGCCGGGGCCCGCCGCATCGGCGGCGTCGTCGTCGTTCGGCCACTCCACGACCAGGCCGGGCACGTCGTGCTCGCGCAGGTAGTGCGCGACGAAGGGGCAGGAGGGGATGACGCTGCCGCCACGACGAGCCAGGTCGGAGAGCGCCTCGCTCGCGAGAGCGGAGCCGAGGCCGCGGCCCTTGAAGGAGGGATCGATCTCGGTGTGGGGAAGTTCGGTGCGGTCGTCGTCGATCGCGCGGAACTCGAGGAATCCACCGAGCTCGTCGCCCACGTGGATCTCGTAGCGGCGGGCGTCGTCGTTGCGCGTCACGGTCAGTTCGTCGGCCATGGGGTCTCCTGTCGTCGGTACCCATAGCAACGTACGTGCGGGTGGGGGTGTTCCGCCATCCCGGCGGCATCCCGGATGCCGTTTGCTATGACACCTCGCGGGCGCGGTGCCGCCGCACGGCGGCGCGGTTGGCGCAGCGGACCGAGCAGTACCGCTGCCGGCCGTTGCGCGTGACGTCGACCATGACGTTGGCGCACGGGTCGGCGGCGCACCGGCCGAGCCGGCTCATGCCGCGCGTGACGAGGTGCAGAGAGGTGCCCACCGAGATGACGGCGGCGAGCACGCGAGGGAGCGCCTCATCGCTGTCGCGGTAGTGCAGGTGCCACCCCTCCCCGTCGTGGTCGGTGAGGCGGGGGTATGCCGTCACGGCCGCCATCTGCGCGTTCAGCAGGGCCGCGCGCGCGTCGGGGTCGGTCTCGTCGACCACGCGGAGCCACTCGTCAATGACGGCGCGGGTGCGCTGATGATCGTCGGATGCCACGGGGAAGGTCATCGTCATCCCCATCTCGATGGTGCGGGCCTCGATGCCGTCGCGATCGGCGGGCCAGTCGTTCGCGAGGGACGCGGCGAGCAGGACGGCGTACTCCCCGTAAGGGTTGAGATGCATAACGGCATTACATCACGCTGGATGCATGACCGCCTCGCGCACGATCCCCCTGGCCCCCTCGGCATCCGTCCACGAGCACGCGTGGATCACGGAGTCGGTCCACCTCACGAGCGACGGGCGCGTGCGGTACGTGCGCTGTGCGGGGTGCTCCGTGCGCCGCGTCGACGTCGACACGGCCGCGCTCCTTCCCCCGGCCGCGCTGACGCGGGAAATCGGCTGACGGCACACCGTGCCGCACGGTAGCGTCGAAGCAGACTGCTGACGGGGGACGCATGCTTGTTCTGAGCCTCATCGCGGGGATCGCGGGTGCGATCCTCGTGCCGGTGATCGCGCTGCACGTCTGGTACGCCATCGGATTGTCGCGTGTCTTCGCCACGCACGGGGGAGAACCCTGGCGCGCCTGGATCCCGCTGGTCAACGAGGCCGAGCTGTTCCGCCTGGGGCGACTCGACCCGGTCCGCGCCGTCCTGCTCGTGGTGCCCGGCGTCAACATCTACGGTCTCGTGCTCAAGGCCACCGCGGCTCACCGCCTCGGCCAGACGGCGGGGCGCGGCGCCGGCACGACCGCCCTCGCGGTGATCTTTCCGCCCGTGTGGGCGACGATCCTCTCGGCACGCCCGCGAACGGATGCCGCGCCTGCTGGCGACGTCGCCGACGAGAGCCCGGTCGTCCTGAGCGAGACGGCATCCGGCCCGATCACCACCATCCCCGGCGCGAGCGCGGCCGAGGTCGCGACCGCGGGACGCAGACGTTCGACCGCCATCGCGGCGGAGCCGGTCGCGGTGCCGGTGCTGCCCGGTCCGGTCGACATCGATGACGACCTCGAGCACACGTCCCTTCACCCGTCTCGGCGTGCCGCCGCGGAGGCGGCCGCCAGGGACGCCGCGGAGTCGGGTGCGGTCCCGGCGGGGCCTCAGGCGCCCGCGACCGCTCCGGGCGGCGAGCCGTCGCTGACGCGCGCCCCCGCGACTCCGATCGCAGCCGCGGCCCTCGACACCGGGGCTGCCGGGGTGGCTCCTCCCGCCGCCTCGCGGGGCTCAGCGCCCACGACCGCGTCGGCGGAGGTGGCGCAGGGCGCTCCGGCGGAGACCCCCGCCCCCGCGCAGGACGCTGCTCCCGCGTCGACGGCGGCGGTTCCGGCGGCCCCTGTGGCCGCGTCCCCCGTGCCGCCGGCACAGGCCGGACAGCGGGCCTCCTCGGCTCCGGATAGGACCCCCGCCGTCGACGACACCGGCTTCGACCGGGTGGGTGAGACGACGGATGCCACAGCCGCTCCCCGAACAGACGGTGACGCCGCCCCCGCCGCTCCCATCGACGAGTTGACGCAGACGGCGCGCCCGCGCTCGCGGCGACGGGGGGAATGGACCCTGACCCTCCCCGACGGCACCCTGATCGCGTTGACCAGCCGCACCGTGATCCTCGGACGGAAGCCGGGCAGCGGAGAAGACGCGGTGCAGTACGTCGCGGTCGCCGACGACACGCGCACGATGTCGAAGCAGCATGCGCGCCTCGAATGGACCGTCACCGGCTGGAGCATCACCGACCTCGACTCGACGAACGGCGTGACACTGATCCACGACGACGGTCGTACCGAACGGGTCGGCGGTGGGACGACCGCCATCGCGACTTCACGCTTCCGCCTCGGTGACGCGCACCTCGAGCTGCGGCCGGCGACGGTGGCCTGACGGCTCGGTCCGCGACGGCGTCGCGGTTCGCTGAACCGGCGCAGTTCGCTGAACCGGCGTGCTGTTCGCAGAACCGGCGCTGTTCGCTGAACCGGCGCTGTTCGCTGAACCGGCGCTGTTCGCCGAACCGGTGCGCTGTTCGCGCTCAGGGTCGGCGCCGGATCTTCCGGCTGACAGCCTGCGCCGGACGTCGACGCTGACGGGCGGCCGGCGCGGTACCGGGTCCACCGGGCGAGGTCGGGCTACTTCGGCTCTTCGGGCCCGTAGAGTCCGCGGCCCGTCGGTGCTGCGCGCCGGGGAGCGGTCTCTTCGCGGCGACGGCTGACGTAGATCGCGAGAGCCCCGATCGCGCCGAGAGCGATCAATCCGGCGACACCGATTCCGGTCGCGGTCGTGATGGCCGCGGCATCCGGTCCGGGGCCGATGACCACGGCGACGGCTTCGGGCGAGGCGCTCGGCGAGGCGGAGGGGCTCGCGGACACGAAGGGGCTCTTCGGGCCGCGGAGGCCGGTACCCGGAACCATCACGATCGCGTCGTAGGGCTGCACGACGCCCCACCCCGAGATGTTCGAGCGGGTGTCGGGCTGCGCGCGCACGGCGGTCGCCTCGAGTCGGTACGCCCACTGCGCGGGAGTCTCGGAGGGATGAGCGGATGCCACGAGAGCCGCAGCCGCAGAGACGTACGCCGTCGCCCAGCTGGTCGCCGGCTCGTCAGCGCCGACGACGCAGTCGCCTCCGAGCGGCCACGACGAGGCGATGGCCTGGCCGGGCGCTGACAAGGTCACGTGGGGGCCGTGGATGCTCGCCTTCGTGACGACTCCCTCCGAGCCGACCGCGGCGACGCCGATGACCCCGGAGAAGCCCGCCGGGTAGCGCGCTCCGTCCTTCTCATCCTGCCCGGCGGAGTCGGCGCTCGTCCGGTTGCCGGCGCTGGCGACGACGAGACTGCCGCGCTGCTGCGCGTAGGCCACGGCATCTGCGAGGCTGGCGTTCTTCTCACTCGTGCTGATCGAGACGTTGATGATCTGCGCGCCCTGGTCGGCGGCATACCGGATCCCGTCGGCCATCCGCGCGGTGTTCGGGCCGAAGCCCGCCTCGACGAGCTGCTTCTCGATACCGGCATAGACACGAACGGGCAGGATCTTCGCGTCGGGGGCCAGGCCCTCGACACCGGAACCAGAGATCAGTTGGGCGGCGATCTGGCCGGCGATCACCGTGCCGTGCGCGTAGTTGTCGGTGCGCCCCGCCCCGTCGGTGCCGTCGGGCACGAGGTTGACGCCCGGGAGCACGATCCCGTCGAGGTGGGGATTCGCAGCGATCCCCGAGTCGACGACGGCGACGGTGACACCCGCGCCCCGGGTGAGGGGCCACGCCGACGAACTCTGCAACGAGGAGAGAGCCGCGGGGGTCTCGGGGATGCGGGTGGAGGCCGTGCACTGGCTCTGCGTGGTCGCCGCGAGGACGGTTCTCGAGGGCCCCGCGGCGGACGCGGGGGAGGGGATGCCGATCAGCAGGATCCCCGCGGCAGCCGCGACGGCGGCCACACGCGCGGTGCGTGCGCGCAGGGTCACTTCGTCTCCGGCGTCTGCTGCGCGGCGCTCTCGCTCAGAGAGGGACCGGTACGCAGGAGCGCGGTCCACCCGTCGGGGATCGAGCCGACGTCGTTCGTCGAGTAGCCGAGGCGGGCGATGGTGTCGTCGGTCGCTCCCGGGAGCGGGAACGCCGTGCCCGTGGCATCCACCAGCGTCAGGATGCTTGTGTTGTCGTCACCGCGGCCTCCCGCTCGGACGAGTGCGCCGTGGCTGGGGTCGACGCGCACGCCCGTGGTGACGGCGGTGGACGACGGTTGCGTGGCGAGGGTCGTCGTGGCCTGGCCCTCGCCGCCGGTGAGCACGGCGCAGGGGCGCTGGCCGGCGGCGACGGTTTCGAAGCCGACGGGGGGCCACTCGTCGCCGAGACCCTGCTTGGCGGTGGCGAGCCCGCGGATCTCGTCTGCCGTCACCTCGGTGACCTTGCCCTTGAGCGCTTCGCCGCTGCCGAGCTGGTAGAGCTGCCACGCGAGGGGCGAGAGCGATTCGAGCACTCCGCCGGTCTGCACGAGGAAGCGTTCGTCTTCGGGAGCGCCCGCCTGACGGATGACCTGGCCGACGCGCAGGGACGTATTCGCCACGGGCTGGCCGTAGTTCTTCAGCGTGATCGGGGTGAGTGCCGTGCCGGCGGTGAAGAGATCGAGCCAGGATGCCGGGACGGTCACGGGCGACAGCGAGGAGATCCCGGCTGCGCGCAGCACGGCGTCGGCGACCTCGCTCGACACGGCGAAGCTGCGGCCGCCCTGGACGACGTGGAGGATGCCGTCCACCGACACGACGACGGCGCGGTCGGTGGCGGGGGTCGGGCCCGCGGCGGACGAGACGCGCACATCGAGACCGGCGTCGTCGGACACGCAGGCGCTCCAACCGGAGTTGATGAGGCCCGACACCGGGGGCAGTTCATCGGGCGCCCCGGTGATGCCGAGGGTGTCGCCCACGGGGGTCCCGCCGAGGGTGGACGAGTCGGTCGAGATCACGCCGTACTCGTTGGCCGGAAGCAGCAGGCGGGCGCTGGCGGTGTTGATCACGGGGTGGAGCACGCCGTCGACCGTGACGAAGCGGGCGCCCGTGTCGGAGACGAGGACGAGCTTGCCGTTCTCCCAGCCGGTGGGCAGGCCGGGGCGGATGAGGCCGTAGAAGACGCCGACGAGCACCACGATGACCGTGAGCGCGATGGCGGCGATGACCGCGCGCAGGGGCGAACTCGGCTGGAGTTCTTTGCCGCCCGGGGCGCCGCTGACGAACGCGGTGAGGAGGCGTCGGCGCGAGAAGTTCTGCGCCTCGATCAGATCGCCTTTGGTGGCCATGCGTCAGGCCAGACCGGACGAGATGACCGCGAGGGGCAGGAGAGCGGCCAGCACCAGGAGCTCGGCGGTGTCGGCGAGCCGGATCAGCCGCAGCCGCGTCTTGGGCGCGAGCAGCGTGACGGTGACGACGCAGACGGTGGCCACCGCGAGCACGACCAGGATGCCGACGCGCAGGCCCGGCTGCGCGAGCGAGGCCACGACCCCCGCGACGACGAGCCCGATGATGCCGGTCGCCATGACGGTGAGGACTCCGGAACGAGCGAAGGTCTGGCGCGAGGGGAACATCATGCCCGCGAAGGCGAGGGCGCACACGAGGGCGCCGGTCGCGTTCTGCGCCGCGACGAGAGGCGTCGCCACGAGAACCGCCGCGGCGAGGGCCAGGCGCAGGCCGATCAGGATGCGCTTGCCCTGGGCGACGCGGGCGGCGATGTCGTCGGCGTCGATCGGCTGGGGGTCGGCGAACATCTCGGCATCGCTCTGGGGGGAGACGACCCGCAGTCGCGTCGTTCCGAGAGCGAGCCACGGCAGCGCGCCGCCGAGGGTGGCGACGACGCCGACCATGAGCGTCCAGACGGCGGCCGCCGGGAAGAACGCGGCGAGGGTTCCGGTGACTCCGATCGCGCCTCCTGCGACGAGGGGCGCGAGCTGGAGCTCGGCGCGGTCGCGGGTGAGGGCGAGCGAGACGCCCGCGATGAGGAATGCGCCGCCGCCTGCGGCGGCCATCGGCCATCCCCACATGGTGAGCGAAGCCGGGACCGCGATGAAGCCCGCGACGGCGGCGAAGATGGATGCCGCCATCCCCAGCCCCTGGCCGGCTTCACGCTGACCGAGCCGCGACACGACGGCCGAGACGACCAGCAGGACGACGGCCCCGCCGCCCGCGACGAGGGCGCCGAAGGGGAGGGCGCGGCCGGCAGCGAGGAGGAGGACCGCGCAGACGCCGAGGAGCGCCAGACTGACCGCCAGGGCCGTGCGCGCGTTGTCGCGCGTGGTCCAGGGGCGGTTCTGCTGGGTGGTGGCGTCGATGACGGCCTCGACGATGTCGTCGTAGACGCGCGGTTGGGCGACGAGCCCGCCGCGGACGAGGGTGAGGACTTCGCCGTCGACGATGCCCTGCGCGGCGGCCCCGCGCGAGGGATCGACGCTGGTTCCGTCGGAGCGCTGGAGCGCGTAGCCCGCCGAGGTCATCGACGGGTCGAGCACACCGAGCGATCGTGCGAAGCCCGGCAGGAATTCAATGACCGGCACCTGCGCGGGAATCGCGATATCGAGTCGGCGTCCCTCGCTCTGCACCGACAACCGCAGCAACGCTCGTGTCGCATTCATGACGTCAGCCATCTGCGGCCCCCTCTTTCCGGACCGAAGCCCCCTGCGGTCAGACCCCGAAATCCTATCGGTGGGTCAGGGGTCGGATGTCAGTGGAAACGCGCCGCCGACGCGCGATCGGCGGAGACGTAGTCGTCCGCGATCGAGTCGGTGGCGTTCGAGATGCGCTGGAGCACGTCGCGCATCTGCTCGAGCGTGGCGCTCCACTGCTGCTGGGCGTTGTCGTATGCCGCCTGCGCCGCGCCCTCCCACTGTCCCCGCAGACGAGTGACCTCGCTGTCGAGACCGCTCAGGGTCGAGTCGATTCGCGCACTCTCGGAGCGGAGTCGAGCAGCCGCGGCGTGCAGCGATTCGGGGGTGACGCGGAAGTCGCTCATGACTGGCCTCCCAGCATCGTTCCGAGACCATGGATGGTCGTGCGGTGTACTTCTTCGACGGCTTCTTGGTCGCGGGCCGTGGCCTGAAGCGCGGCGCTGAGGGTGATGAGCACGTCGTTCAGCTTCCGCGCTCCCGCCGTCCACTCCTCGACGAGGACGCCGTAGGAGCTTGCTGCGTCGCCCGACCAGTTGCCGCGCAACTCGTCGAGTTCCGCGAGCACCCGCCTGGTGCTGTCGGCGATGTCGGCGTGAGCGCCGTTCACCACCTCGGAGCCCCGGGCAAGGGCTCCCTCTTCCGCGGAAATGCGGTCAGACATGTCGTCTTCTCCTGTCGGAACCGTTCACTGGGTCGATAAGTCGGATCACTCGTCGCGTCCGCCGGCCTGGGCGTTCTCGGAGCGGGGGCCGATCTCTTCATCGTCTTCCAGGCGAGGAGCGATGGGACCGCCGAGCCCACGGGATGCGTCGTCACGACGGTCTGAGCGAGAGCCGGGCCCGCCCATTCCGCCGATGCCACGGCTGCCGGCACCCGCTCCGCGAGCCCCACCGCCAGCGGCTGCGCCGCCCGCCGAGCCTCCACCACCGACGCCACCGGCTCGCATGCCGGCACCCTTCGCCGTCGATTGTGCGGGCGCGCCGCCTCCGGCAGCGCCGCCCATTCCGCCGACGCCCCGAGTACCGAGACCAGATCCGGCGGCGGCGGTCTTACCGAGCAGGCCACCCGAGCGACCTGCGGCACCGGAAGTCGCCGTTCCTCCGGCGCCGCTGAACAGGCTGCCGCCCGGAGCACCCGCGCCACGCGCAATGCTGCCGAGTGCGGCCGCACCGCCACCGCCGGCGATCAGACCCGCGCCGAGACCGGAGCCGATGCCTGCCCCCGCGCCACCGGAACCCCCGAGAAGGCCTCCTCCGGGCGCCGAGGGGATGGCCCCGGGCAGGGTCGGAGTGCCGATGATGGAGCCGTCCGGAGTGGGCTCGGGCTTGATGTTGTCGAGGTCGATGATGGGGACGTCGCCGTGGATCGGACCGTCAGGGCGGGGGCCGATGACGTGAGGCTGGGGCAGCGTGTGATATTCCGGCTGTGATGAGCCGCTTCCGAGACCCCCGCCGGGGGACGGGATCCCTGGGGCGGCGTCCCAATCGGGGTACTTCTCGAAGCTGCGTCCACCAGACCGCCCGCCGCTTCCGTCGTCCGCGGGCCAGCTCGAAGGATGCGGCTGCTCGCCGGTGTCGTCGTCGTCCCAGAAGTCGGCGTCGAATACCGGTGGGCGCGCCACAGCGACCGAATCCATCTCGTCGGCGTACTTGCGCAGAATTTCCTGAGCGGCCTGTTCACGCTGTGAAGCGAGGTAATTGTTGATCACTCCGACTGCGCCCTCGCCCGCGAGAAACGAGAGGGGACCCAGGAGGAACGTCGTTCCCACGGCCGCGCCGCGCACGACGTTCTCCTGGGTCTCGGACATGCCCCCCGCCGGAAGCGAAGAGAGCTCGTTTCTCGCGCGGGAACGAACATCGTTGGCTTGGTCAAGCCGAGAGGGGAGGTGAGACTTCACGTAGTCGATCTGCCGGGCCACTCCGGCGGCGGTGGCGCTGATGGCTGCCTTCGCCGCGTCTCCGCTCTGACCAATCAGACCGGGATCACTCGCCACCTTCTGTACGACCTGCAGGAGAGACTCGAGACCGCTCTCCAACTCGTAACGGTGGGGTACGTCCCACGGCACCCCGCCCTCTGCGAAATTAGTGAGGCGCTGCTCCCAAGGACCAGTCATGACGCGACTCCCTTCCGGGCCTTTCGGCGCTGAACGACGATGATGATGACGGTGATCACGGCGGCGAGGACGACAAGACCGACGAGGGCCGCGACGATCCAGACGATCGCGGAGGAGAGATCGAACCCCGGTTGCGGCGTTTGTCCTGCAGCGTCGTCGAAACTTCTCCCCCGCGTGACGGGAACGAAGCCGTCCGTGCGTGCCGTAGAGATCTGCTCGGGCGTGGGGAAGCCGGCGGCTTTCCCCACGAGCGGCGTGTCATCAGGGTAGGACGACGGATCATTCTCGAGAAGAGTGGGCAGCCAGGCTGCGCCGTAACCGAAGCCGTCGCTGGAGAGCACCGGCTCCTTCACTTGCCCGTTGGTCGTCGCGATCAAGGAATGAACGAGCTGATTACCCGTGGCCCCGGGGTACTTCTGTGCGGCTAGGGCGAGCATGGCGGCGACAATCGGGGCCGAGTTCGACGACCCCGTGCGGGGGGCAGTGCCATCCCAGTCGCCGACGACGCCTACGGAGGGAAGGTTGAACCCCGCGGCGACCACTGTGGTCTGTGGCAACGCGAGAGGTTTCCCCTCCTCTGACTGGAGATTGCCGTTCTCATCGATGGCCGTCGCGCCGACGACCCCATTCATCGCGTCGTAGCCCTTCTTGTAATCGACGAGCCCCTGGCTCGGGTTGGGCGTTGCTGCGACGATGGCGACTCCGCGGGCCAAGGCATAGGCGATGACCGGACCGTCATTGGCATACGCGGTCGCGCCGACGGATGTCGTGATGATCTTGGCGCCGTCGTCGACCGCGGTCTTGATCGCGTAGCCGAAGACCGAGATGTCGTCCGCGGTGTCCGGGTCGCACACCGGCCCGCCGTCGTCGGCGCCATAGCCGTAGAAGGTCACTTTCGCGTCAGGGGCGATACCTCGAACCGATCCGCCCCCCTCACCATTGCCGATGATGAGAGCCGCCATGGCGGTTCCGTGGAGAGAACTCTTAGTGGCTTCGCTCGACACGGGGTTCGTCGGAGTCTTGCAGAGCTGTGTGGAGGAGACCGAGAGATCGCGGCCGGCGAAGACGGGAAGGTCCGGGTTTATCTGCTCGTCGATCACCGCAACCTTCACCCCGGCGCCCGTCATTCCAGCCGAATGCGCAGAATCGACGCCATAACGCTGCCACCAGGAATCCATCGTGTTTCCGCTGGCCGCCTGGGCCACGCTGGGGACCGCCGCGAACGCGACGGCGAGAGCGACCGTCGCGGTGGCGAAGAGGCCGAATCGGTGGCTTCCACGGCGCATCACTGCGGAATTCCCAAAGCGGCTCGAACTGCCGCCGCGCCGCCGGACGCGCCATTCGTCGCGCTGCCCGAGGACGGCGCCTCTGATGCGGCGTCGATGATCGCGAGAGCCTGGTCCGCCTGCGTCGAGTTGATGGAGTCCGTTTCTTGCAGCGCTTCGACGGCGCTGCGCAGGTCTTCGGCGTGCTTCGCGACGAGCATCCGAACTTTATCGACTTCCGTAGCGAGTTCCTCCGCTCGCTGCTTCAAGTGGTCGGTGAACGCAGTCGCGGCTTCCTCCGTCGAGTTGCCGTCGACGACCACGATCTGCTGCCTGTTCGGGATTTCCTCGGGTCCCTGAGTCAGGAGAGAGATGTTGAAGGTCGTGAGGTCGTCGTCGAGGCGGATGAAGTTGGACACGGGATCACTCGTTTCTTCGCGATCAAGACAGCAGCTTTTGCGGCGGCGGTGTCGCCGCGAAATCTCGGGGCGGCCCGAAGGGGCCGCAAGAGCCGGCGGCCGCCTCAGCGACCGCCGGCTCGTGGCGACTCAGACGAAGCGGCCGGCGGCGGACTTGTCGGTCGAGGTGTAGCCCTGGGCGATCTCGTCGGTCTTGCCGGCGATCTGCTGCAGGAGCTCGTTCAGGCGGGTGATGGACTGGGTCCACTGGGCCTGAGCCTGGTCGTAAGCGGTCTGCGCGTCACCGTCCCACGAGGAGCGGAGGGCGTTGACCTGCGACTCGAGCTCGTCGAGGCGGGTGCGGATGCCGGAGGCACCGTTGCGGATCTGACCCGAGAGCGCGATGACCTGCTCGGGACGAACGGACATGGACTGCATGAGAGTTCCTTCTTTCGTGTCGAGCGGGGTCAGCCGAGCAGGGAGCCCAGGTTGCCGATGGTCTGCTGGTGCGACTCTTCGGACGCGGCCTGGTCGCGCTCGGTGCCGCGGAGGGCGTCCTCGAGCGTGACGAGCACGTTGTTGAGCTTGGTGGTCTCTTCGTTCCACCGCTGCATGAGCTGCGTGTACGAGCCAGCTGCGGCGCCGGTCCAGAAACCGGCCACCTGGTCGAGCTCGGTGCGAACCTTGCGCACCTGCTCGTCGATGCCCGACTTCGCGGTGTTGACCGCTTCGGCCCCTCGACGAAGCGCACCCTCCTGGGCTGCGATGAGATCTGCCACTGTGTCTCCTCGATGTTCCTCCGGGCGCGCCCGGGCGTTGCGGATCGAATAAGCGCACGGGGATTGATGACCCGCGCACGGCGTCGATGGAGGAACCGGAGCCCCCCACCGGACTTCGAACTTACGTAAAGCATCCCCCCGGTTCAAGCCTCTTGCCCAATTTAAAAGATGACAAAACTCTCATCTTTATCCCCGGTGAACCGTGGAAAGGCGAACATGGCTGCGCACGGACGGATACGCTGGTGCGGTTGCGGCCCGTGGGCCGGAGAGCGCGAGAACGAGGGGGACCGTTGAGCGCAGAGGTGATGCAGGGGCGTCGTGTGGCGCTCATCGATGGCGAATCCCGGTTCGACCTGGTCGTTCCTCTCCGTGCCCGCGTCGATGACGTCCTGCGCGCGGCCGGTTCCGACACCGCCCGCGGCACCCGCGTCGTGGGGATCTCGGGCCGCGAGATCGACCGGTCGACGGCGATGACCGCCCTCGAAGACGGAGTCGTCCTCGTGCTGGTCGACCCCGGCGCCTCTCTTCCCGACGCTGTCGCCCGCGCCGCTGCGGCGCCGAGCGCGATGCGCGTCTCGGCCGCGTGGTGGGTGCTCGCCGCGGGCGGCGGCATCCTGGCCCTCCTCCGTCTTGTCGGAGGCGACGGCCTTCCTGCCTCTGTGCGTGGGCCCGTCGCGGTCCTGGCGCTCCTGGCCGCTCTGTCCGCGGGCGCGGTGTTCGCGCTGCGCGCCCGTTCACGCACGCCGATCCTCGCTCCCGTGGTGGGGGTGATCGGTCTCGCTTTCGGCGGCGGTGTCGCGGTCGTCCCCGGCCTCCCCGCCTCCGCCCCGCTCGTCGCGATCTTCACGGGTCTGCTGTCGGGGGCCGTCGTCGCCGGCGTCGTCGGCGTGCTCGGCGCCACCGAGACCTTGCGGGCGCAGAGTCGCACGGCGACGATCGTCCTCGCCGTTCTGGCCGCCGTCTGGGGCCTCTCGCTGCTGCTGCACCTCGACCCCTCGGCCCCGGCCGCCGTGACCCTCGGTCTGGTCCCGGTGGCGCAGCGCGTGCTGCAGTCGAGCCTCGTCGACGTGGCCCCCGGCACCTTCATCGACTACGGCCGCTTCCAGAGCACGCGCTGGACGGTGCGCCAGAACCTCCCCGACGAGGTCCGCACCATCGAAGCCGACGACGCCGACGCGCTGGTCGAACGCTCGACCGCCCGCCTCACGATCGGGGTCGTCCTGCTGATCTCCGCGGGGGCCGCCAGCGCGTTCACAGCGCTGCCGAGCTTCGACACCGACAACCCGGTCGTCCTGGGCGGGCGCATCGCTCTGGCAGCGACCGTCGTCCTCGCCCTCTTGCTCAGCTCCCGCCGTAGCACGGTGCCGTTCCTGCGGTGGGTGGAGCGGCTGGGGGCGGCCGCCGTGGTGGTCGCCGTGCTGATGGCGTTGCTGCCGGGGGTTTCTCCCGACATGCTGGTCGTCTTCGCCGGCATCCTCCTGGTGGTCGGTCTGGGCTCGGCCCTGCTGGTCGTCCCGGTCGGTCGCGGATTGCGTTCTCTGGGATGGTCGCGCACCGGCGACATCTTCGAGGCGCTGGCCACGGCGCTGTCTCTTCCGGCGGGCATGCTCGCCGCCGGAGCGGTGGAGATCGCGCGTGCGATGATGGCGACATGACGCAGCTGACGCCGTTCGGCTCGCCCGCGACAGTGGGGGTGCGCGTAGGGGCCTTCAGTGTCGACGCGGCCCTCGTGGTCATCGCCTCGGGCGTGGCATCCCTTCTCGCTTCCCCCGTGCTGGGAGCGGCGGTCGCCGCCGAGGCCCTGCTCGGCCTGTGGATCCTTCAGGCGCGACGCGGCGTCACGCCGGGGGCCCTGCTCTTCGGGCTGCGCACCGCGCGCGCCGAGGAGCCCGTCGTGCCGGGTGCCGGCCGCGCCTTCGTCCGGGGTCTTCTCGTGGTATTGGGGGGCTTCGTCCTCCTCGCCGGAGCGTGGGTCGTCGTCGCCTCGGCGGCGTTCGACACCTCGGGCCGTCGGCGCTCCTGGGCCGATCGCGCCGCGGGCACGGTCCTGCTGTCCGTGCCCCGCGGAAAGCAGACTCCGGATGCCGACGAGCCCCGCAGTCTGTCCGAGCCCACCGTCCAGCGCACCGGCGCAGCCCGCGAGCCGCTGCGCATGGATTCGTCGGCGGCGGCCCTTCCGCTCGCGCAGGCGTGGGACGCCCCCATCATCGCGATCGAGGCGCCGGGTGTCGCGGGTGAGCGGCCCCCGACCATCGCCCCCGAGCCCGTCGCCCCGTCTCCGGCTGCTCCCCCGCGCACCCCGGGCGTCGGCCGCGCTCAACTGCTCGTCGTCTTCGACACCGGTCAGCGCGAACAGTTCGAGCTTCCCGCCGCCGTCAACTTCGGTCGCGCTCCCGTCGCGGATCAGCCGAACGACGTGCTCATCTCGGTCGACGACCCCGACCGCCTCATCTCGAAGACCCACCTGCGTCTCGAGCACGACGGCGAGACCGCGTGGGTCACCGACGCCGGATCCACGAACGGATCGGAGCTGATCGACGACGACGGCACCGTCCATGTGCTGCGCCCCGGTTCGCGCACCATGCTCGAGGAGGGCACCCGCGTGCGCCTCAGCGAACGCGTCTTCACCCTGAGTCGTCTGATCGGAGGTCCGGTGTGAGCACGGGTCCGCGCATCGCCCCGCCGTCCCTGCCCAACGGGCGGATCGTGCTCCAGCCGCCCCCCGAACTCGTGCCGAACGAGGGGGGCAGCGGCATCCTGACCTCCCTCCTGCCGATGCTCGGCAGCGTGGGCGCCATCGTGATGGTGACCATCTCGAACAGCGGGCCCACGGGCTTCCTCATCGGCGGCATGTTCCTGCTGTCATCCCTCGGTTTCGTGGCGGTCAACGGGTGGCGTCAGCGTGCCCAGCGCAATGCGCAGGTGCTCGGCAACCGTCGCGAGTACCTCGCCTACCTGTCCGACCTGCGTGACACCGTGCGCGTTGCGGCGCGCAAGCAGCGCCGCCACGGCGGGTGGATCATGCCGGCCCCGGCCGCTCTGCCGTTCATCGCCGAGGAGCGCTCGCGCGTATGGGAGCGCCAGCCCGGCGACGAGACGTTCCTCCTCGCCCGCATCGGCGTCACCGACCAGCCGCTCAGCCTCACCCTCGAGGCGCCCGAGCTCCCGCCCCTGGCCCAGCTCGACCCGGTGGCCGCCTCGGCCGCGCACCGCTTCATGCTGACCCACGAGATGCAGCGCGATCTGCCGCTGGGATTCCCCCTCGGCGACTACTCGCGCATCGAGCTCGTGGGCTCCGACGAAGACGCCGTGCGCAGTCTTGCGCGCTCGCTGGTGGCCTCCGCCGCGACCCTGCACGACCCCGAGGACGTCATCATCGCGATTCTCGCCGGTCCCGCGCAGATGCCCGCGTGGGACTGGGCCAAGTGGCTCCCGCACGCGATGTCGTCGCGGGTGCAGGACCGGCTCGGCCCCGCGCGAATGATCTCGGCGTCGCTCGACGAGCTCGTCGACATGCTGCCCCCGCAGCTCTCCACGCGTCCGCGATTCACTCCGGGTGGGGGAGTGACCCCGCACGTGGTGCTCGTCGTGGACGGCGTCGAGACCCCCGCGAACAGCCCGCTCGTCGGCCTCGAGGGTGCGCAGGGCGTGACCGTGATCGACCTGCCCGCGCGCTGGGACGAACTCGACGACCCGCACGTCGCGCGCGTCGCGCTCGCAGAGGCGCCCGTCGTCGCGCGGGGCCGTCGCCCCGAGTCGAAGCCGGTCGTCGCCCCCGCCGAGTTCATCGACGGAGCGGGCCGGGCCCAGACCTTCATTCCGGATGCCATGACCATCGCCGAGGCGGAGGCGACCGCCCGTCGGCTCATGCCGTTGCGGCCGGCGCCCATGGTCGTCGTCGACGCGCCGACCACGCAGGGGCAGCTGGAGCTCACCGAGCTGCTCGGACTGCCGGACGTTCGCACGGTGAACTTCGATCAGGCGTGGACGCGCCGCCTTGAGCGCGACCGCCTGCGCGTGCCGATCGGTCAGGAGCCCTCGGGCACCCCGCTCATCCTCGACCTCAAAGAATCCGCGTCGCAGGGCATGGGTCCGCACGGCGTCATGGTCGGCGCGACGGGTTCGGGCAAGTCCGAGGTGTTGCGCACGCTGGTGCTCGCGCTCGCGATGACGCACTCGCCCGAGCAGCTCAACTTCGTGCTCGTCGACTTCAAGGGTGGTGCGACGTTCGCCGGCATGGCCGAGATGCCGCACGTCTCGGCGGTCATCACCAACCTCGGCAGCGAGCTCGCGCTCGTCGACCGCTTCCAGGACGCCCTGCAGGGAGAGGTCGTGCGGCGCCAGGAGCTGCTGCGCGCCGCGGGCAACTTCGCGAACGTCGGAGAATACGAGACCGCGCGCCTCGGCGGTCGGTCAGACCTGGCCCCGTTGCCGGCTCTGCTCGTCGTCGTCGACGAGTTCTCCGAGCTGTTGACGGCCAAGCCCGAGTTCGTCGACAGCTTCCTCAACATCGGACGCGTCGGTCGATCCCTGCACGTGCATCTGCTGCTGGCATCCCAGCGGCTCGAAGAGGGCAAGCTGCGCGGTCTCGACACCTACCTGTCGTACCGGATCGGTCTGCGCACCTTCTCGGCCGCCGAATCGCGCACGATCATCGGAACCCCCGACGCGTACACGTTGCCGCAGGAGCCCGGAGTCGGATTCCTCAAGAGCGACACCGAGAACCTCGTGCAGTTCCGCGCGGCGTACGTCTCGGGCCGGCCGAAGGGCAACGCCCGTCTCAACGTGGACGACCTGGAGTCCGGGTCGACCGGCCCGGCCCGCGTCGAGGTCTTCACCGCCCTCGCCCAGCCCGACGACGAGCCGGTCGAAGAGAACACGGATGCCACGCCCGCGGCGCTCGCCACTCCGGCCGCCGACAAGCGCTCGACCTTCCAGATCGCCGTCGATCGCATGAAGGACCGCGGACCCGAGGCGCACCAGGTGTGGCTGCCGCCGCTGGCCGACCCGGCTCCGCTCGACGAACTCATGCCCGACCTCGCGGAGGACCCGGCCCTCGGACTCGTCTCCCGTCGTTGGCGCGACGCGGGAGCGCTCACGGTGCCGATCGGCGTCGTCGACATCCCTCTCGAGCAGCGCCGCGATCACCTCACGGTGTCGCTCGGTGGCGCCGCCGGTCACGTCGCGATCGTCGGTTCTCCGCTGAGCGGTAAGTCGACCCTCGCGCGGACCCTCGTCTCCGCCCTGGCGCTGACCGGAACCCCGCAGGAGTTCCAGTTCTTCGTGCTCGACTTCGGCGGCGGTGGCTTCACCGCGATGCAGAAGCACCCGCACATCTCGGGCGTGGCCACCCGCACCGAGCCCGAGGCCGTCCGCCGTGCGATCGCCGAGGTCGAGGCCGTGCTCGACGCGCGCGAGCAGTACTTCCGCCGCAACGCCGTCGACTCGATCGAGACCTATCGTTCGCGGCGGCGCGACGGGCGCCTCGATGACGGATTCGGCGACGTGTTCCTCATCATCGACGGCTGGTCGACGCTCCGGTCGGAGTTCGAGCCGCTCGAGGCGCGGGTGCAGACGATCGCCGCTCGCGGCCTCAGCTTCGGCGTGCACGTCGTGGTCACCGCGAACCGGTGGCTCGAGATCCGCGCGAACCTCAAGGACCTCATTCAGACGCGCCTCGAGCTGCGCTTGGGCGACCCCACCGACTCGGACGTCGACCGCAAGCAGGCGGCCAACGTCCCGGTCGGCCAGCCCGGCCGTGGTCTCGCCGTGTCGAAGCTGCAGATGCTCACGTCCGTCCCTCGCATCGACGGCTCGGACGACCCCTCGACGATCGCCGACGGTGTCGCCGACATGATCGGTAAGATCACGAACGCCTGGCACGGGGAGCCGGGGCCGAAGCTCCGCCTTCTGCCCGAGAACATCTCGCTCGACGAGGTGCGCGCCCTCGCCGAGCCGGGCGATCGGCGGATGCTGCTCGGCATCGAAGAAGCGCAGCTGTCGCCCTTCGGCATCGACCCCCGCGTCGAACCGCACCTGTTCGTCTACGGCGACTCGGGGATGGGCAAGTCGTCGTTCCTGCGCGGCGTGGCCAAAGAGATCCAGCGGCTGTACACCCCCGCCGAGGCGAAGATCTTCGTCGTCGACTACCGCCGCGCGCTGCTCGGAGAGATCCCCGACGAGTACCTCGGTGCGTATCTCACCTCGCACGACCTGGCCACGGGTGGGATGAACGACCTGTCGCAGTACTTCTCGACGCGAATCCCCGGGCCCGACGTCACACCGACCCAGCTGCGGGAACGCAGCTGGTGGAAGGGCGCCGAGGGGTTCATCCTCATCGACGACTACGACCTGGTCGCCACGAGCCAGGGCAACCCGATCGCGGTGCTGCAGCCCCTGCTGGCCCAGGCCGGCGACCTCGGTCTGCACGTCATCCTGACCCGCCGTTCGGGCGGTGCCAGCCGTGCCGCCTACGATCCGATCATCCAGCGCTTCACCGACCTGGGCGTCACCGGCATCCTGCTCGGTGGAAACCCCGAGGAGGGGGCGCTCATCGGCCGAGTGAAGCCGGAGCGAGCGGCCCCCGGCCGTGCGCAGATCGTCAGCCGCGAGCAGGGCCTGCTCGCCTCGCAGCTGGTGTTCGCCCCGCCGACGCACTGATCGGACGATCCTTCACAGGAACGTCTTCCGCCCCGGCATCCTCCGATGGATGCCGGGGCGGTGTGCGTGTCGGTGGCCCGGGTTACCGTTGGGGGGTGACTTATCCCGGCGCCGCATCCGAGTCGTACGCCGACGCGCCGCCCGAGCCGTACGACCTCCCCGACGACCCCTACGCCGGGGCCGATTGGGACCCCGACCAGTTCGCTCCACCCGAGGATTTCGACGCGCCGCCGCCGCCGGTCGACCCGTCGTCCCCGTTCGCACGCGCGGTGGCCGTCACCGGCACCGCGCGAGAGCTCCCGGCCGTCCGTGACTTCACGGGCCGGGACCCGCGCACGGTCCTGCACGAGGTGTACGGGTACGACGCTTTCCGAGGCGATCAAGCAGAGATCGTGCAGCACGTCGTGAACGGCGGAGACGCCGTCGTGCTCATGCCCACCGGTGGCGGAAAGAGCGTCACCTACCAGGTACCCGCGCTCGTACGTCCGGGCACGGGTCTTGTCGTCAGCCCCCTGATCGCCCTGATGCACGACCAGGTCGAGGCGCTCATCGCCAACGGCGTGCGCGCGGGCTACCTCAACTCCACGCAGGCGCCGGCTGAGCGGCAGGCCGTCGAGCAGGCGTATCTCTCGGGCGAGCTCGACCTTCTCTACGTCGCGCCCGAGCGGCTCAACGGCGCGCAGACCCTGGCCTTCCTCGCGCGCGGTCGGCTCAGCGTCATCGCCATCGACGAGGCGCACTGCGTGTCGCAATGGGGCCACGACTTCCGGCCCGATTACCTCGCCCTCGGCGACCTCGCCGACCGTTTCCCCGATGTCCCGCGCATGGCCCTCACCGCCACGGCCACCCCCGCGACCGCGCAGGAGATCGTCGAGCGGCTCCGCCTGCGCGACGCGCGCGGGTTCGTCGCGAGCTTCGACCGCCCCAATATCCAGTACCGCATCGATGCCAAGGTCGACCCGCGGCGGCAGCTCGTGCAGTTCATCCGCTCGCAGCCCGAGGGCTCTGCCGGCATCGTCTACGCGCTGAGCCGTAAGAGTGTGGAGCAGACGGCGGCCTACCTCAGCGCGCAGGGTCTCGACGCTCTGCCGTACCACGCGGGTCTCGACGCCTCCGTGCGCGCAGCCAACCAGTCTCGTTTCCTCCGCGACGACGGCGTGATCATGGTCGCCACGATCGCCTTCGGCATGGGGATCGACAAGCCCGACGTGCGTTTCGTCGCGCACATCGACCTGCCCAAATCGGTCGAGGGGTACTACCAAGAGACCGGTCGCGCCGGGCGTGACGGCGATCCCTCGACCGTATGGATGGCCTACGGCCTGGGCGACGTGGTCCAGCAGCGTCGAATGATCGACCAGTCGCCGGGCGATCGTTCGTACAAGATGCGTCTCGGGCAGCACCTCGACGCGATGCTCGCCCTCTGCGAGACCGTCGGATGCCGTCGGCAGAACCTCCTCGACTACTTCGGGCAGCGATCCGAGCCGTGCGGCAACTGCGACACGTGTCTGACGCCGCCCGACACTTGGGACGGCCTCGTCGCGGCGCAGAAGCTTCTCTCCACGATCGTGCGGCTGCAGCGCGAGCGCGGCCAGGCCTTCGGTGCGGGTCATCTCATCGACATCCTGCGCGGAGCGAAGACCGAACGCATCGCACAGCAGGGCCACGACCGGCTCAGCACCTACGGCCTCGGCGCCGATCTGTCCGACCAGGACTGGCGCAGCGTCGTCCGTCAGCTCCTCGCTCGCGGCATCATCGTCGCTCAGGGCGACTACGGCACGCTGGCCCTCAGCGAGGCCTCGGCCGGCGTCCTGCGCGGCGAGACGCCCGTGCCCTTGCGCCGTGACGCTCTCGGACGCACCGGGGGAGGCGGGGGCGGCAGCCGTCAGCGCAAGTCCAGTGCCGACGATGTCGCCGCCGGCGACCGCGACCTGTTCGAGGCCCTCCGCGCGTGGCGCGCCGAGAAGGCTCGAGAGCAGGGCGTTCCGGCCTACATCGTGTTCGGTGATGCGACCCTGCGAGCGATCGCGGCCGCACGCCCGAGCTCGGTCGGCGACCTCGACGGCATCACCGGCATCGGCGCGAAGAAGCGAGAAGCGTACGGCGACGGGATCCTGACCGTCGTCGCCGCGAACTGACGCGACCCGCCGCGAACTAACGCGACCCGCCGCGAACTGCCGCGAACTGACGCGACCCGCAGGCACGGTGCGCGGCGCTCGCCGCCATCCGCACGGTGACCGCACTCGCGGCATCCCCTCGGCGCTCAGCGCACACACGGGAATGTTGACCACCCACAACGACCCGCGGAAACGAGACGCGGCGCCGTTGTTGGTATCGCACAGGGTGTTTGGGTTCGTGTTGTGGGACACCTACCGTAGTGAGAGTCCTTTGCAACGTCGAAAGGTGCCGAAATGACCGACGCCGCCGTCCGTCCCACCACGCCCGCCACGAGTACGCGTACGCCCGTCGGGGGCGCCCCGACCGCACCGCACAGTGCTGCGGAGGCGTCCGAAGCGCGCATCGACACCGAGCGGGTCACCGACCTGCTTCTCGGCACCTGGGGCGACACCCGCCGCCAGGCGCGCGAGATGATCAAAGATCCCGCCCTGTGGCGCGACGACAGCCTCGGGATGGACGCGCACCGCGAGCGCACCCTCAGCCAGCTACACCTGCTCGTCCAGAACAAGGCCGTGCATCGCGCGTTCCCCAAGCGTCTCGGCGGCGAAGAGAACAACGGCGCCAACATCGCCGGTTTCGAGGAGCTCGTCGCCGCCGACCCGAGCCTCCAGATCAAGTCGGGGGTGCAGTGGGGCCTCTTCGGCTCGGCGGTCCTCCAGCTCGGGACCCGGGAGCACCACGACAAGTGGCTGCCGGGCATCATGAGCCTCGAGATCCCCGGCGCCTTCGCGATGACCGAGACCGGCCATGGCTCCGACGTCTCGGCGATCGGCACGACGGCGACCTACGACCCCGAGACCGAAGAATTCGTCATCCACACGCCGTTCCGCGGCGCGTGGAAGGACTACCTCGGCAACGCCGCCGTGCATGGTAAGGCGGCGACGGTGTTCGCCCAGCTCATCACCAACGGCGTGAATCACGGAGTGCACTGCTTCTACGTGCCCCTCCGTGACGACGACGGCGCCTTCCTCCCCGGTATCGGCGGCGAAGACGACGGTCTCAAGGGCGGTCTGAACGGCATCGACAACGGGCGCCTGCACTTCGACCAGGTGCGCGTGCCCCGCACGAACCTGCTCAACCGCTACGGCGACGTCGCCGCCGACGGCACGTACTCGAGCGAGATCGCGAGCCCGGGTCGTCGCTTCTTCACCATGCTCGGCACGCTCGTGCAGGGGCGCGTCTCGCTCGACGGAGCCGCCGCCTGGGCTTCGGCCATCGGCCTCATCATCGCGATCACGTACGGCAATCAGCGCCGTCAGTTCGACTCGGGCAACGGCACCCCCGAGGTGACCCTGCTCGATTACGGCAAGCACCAGCGTCGCCTGCTCCCGCGTCTGGCGACCACGTATGCGCAGATCTTCGCGCACGACGAGTTCCTGCAGAAGTTCGACGGCGTCTTCAGCGGCCGCCTCGACACGGATGCCGACCGCGAAGACCTCGAGACTCTCGCCGCCGCGCTGAAGCCGCTGTCGACCTGGCACGCGCTCGACACTCTGCAGGAGTCGCGTGAGGCGTGCGGCGGACAGGGCTTCCTGTTCGAGAACCGCCTCGTGGGCCTGCGCGCCGACCTCGACATCTACGTCACCTTCGAGGGGGACAACAACATCTTGCTGCAGCTGGTCGGCAAGCGACTTCTCGCCGACTACGCCAAGCAGTTCAAGGGCAAGCATGCCAAGCAGCTCGCCGCCTTCGCCGTCGGACAGACCGCCGGCAAACTGTTCCACGGTGCCGGGATGCGTCAGCTCGGGCAGGCGGTCAGCGACTTCGGGTCGACGGCGCGTTCCGTCGAGAAGGGGCTCCGTGCCGAGCAGCAGCACGAGTTGCTGGCGGGACGCGTTCAGCAGATGATCGCCGACATCGCCGGGCGTCTCCGTCCGGCATCCAAGCTCTCTCGTGAAGACGCCGCGGCGCTCTTCAACGAGAACCAGGCGCAGCTGATCGAGGCCGCGCGGGCTCACGGCGAGCTGCTCCAGTGGGAGGCGTTCACCGACGCGATCAACCGCATCACGGATCGCGACACCCTGACGGTGCTCACCTGGCTGCGCGACCTGTTCGGCCTGCAGCTCATCGAGAAGCACCTCGCCTGGTACCTGATCAACGGACGCTTGTCGACGCAGCGCGGCGCGGCCGTGTCGAGCTACATCGACCGTCTCTGCGCGCGGCTCCGCCCGCACGCTCAGGACCTCGTCGACGCGTTCGGCTACGGCCCCGAGCACATCCGTGCCTCGATCGCGTCGGGCGTCGAAGACGACCGTCAGAACGAAGCCGCGTCGTACTACGCGGCGCAGAAGGCCGCGGGCACCGCTCCGATCCCGGAGAAGAAGCCCGCCACGTGACGCGCGAAGCGGGCGGCGGTCGAAGGGGGGCGCCGCCGTCCGCTTCGCGTCTCCTCGCGCTGCCGCGCCATGTCGGTGGTCGGCTCTAGCCTGAGGAGATGAGCGACGTCCTGATCGGTCTCGACGGCACCGCCCGTTGCGCGTGGGCCGGCGCCGACGCCGAGTACCAGCGCTATCACGACGAAGAGTGGGGTACCGCTCTGCACGGCGACCGTCCGCTGTTCGAGAAGATGAGCCTCGAGGGCTTCCAAGCGGGGCTGTCGTGGATCACGATCCTGCGCAAGCGTCCGCGCTTCCGTGAGGTGTTCGACGGGTTCGACCCCGCCGCCGTGGCGGCGTTCGGCCCCGACGATGTCGGGCGGTTGATGCAGGATGCCGGCATCGTCCGCAACCGCGCGAAGATCGAGGCCGTGATCGGGAACGCCGGCCTCGTCGCCGACATGGCCGAGGGCGAGCTCGACACGCTCATGTGGTCGTTCGCACCGGTCGCGCACACCCCGCCTCGGGTGCTCGCCGATGTGCCTGCTGTCACGCCCGCATCGACGGCCCTCAGCAAAGAGCTCCGCCGCCGCGGTTTCCGCTTCGTCGGCCCCACCACGATGTACGCGCTCATGCAGTCGTCGGGCATGGTCGACGACCACGTGGCGGGCTGCTGGCGCGCGGCCGCGTGACGCACCGCTAGACTGGACTCATCGGGAGCATTCGCTCCCTGCGTCGTCGAACGCACCGGCCCCCTTTTCGTTGGGCCTTTGACCTTCACGGCGAACGGATGCGCCACCCGGCGCCTTCGCCCATTGCAGCCGCAGCATCGCGGCATCCCGAACCGCCGTGCGCGCGTGCGCCGCGGCTGGAGTATTCATGACGTCCCAGACTTTCGCCGACCTCGGCGTGCCCGCCCCCCTCGTCGACGTTCTCGCCGCGCAAGGCAAGAACGACGCGTTCCCCATCCAGGCGGACACGCTGCCCGACACCCTCGCCGGCCGTGACGTGCTCGGCCGCGGCAAGACCGGCTCGGGGAAGACCCTCGCCTTCTCGCTTCCCCTCGTCGCCCGCCTCGCCGGCAAGAACGACCGCCGTCGCGGCCGCAAGCCCCGCGCGCTGGTGCTCGCCCCCACCCGCGAGCTCGCCAACCAGATCGACGAGGTCATCAAGCCCCTCGCCGCGGCCTACGGCCTGGTCACCACCACGGTCTACGGCGGCGTGAACCAGAAGCGTCAGGTCGACGCGTTCAACGGCGGCGTCGACATCCTCGTCGCGTGCCCCGGTCGCCTCGAAGACCTCATCGGTCAGGGCCACGCGAGCCTCGACGACATCGAGATCACCGTGCTCGACGAGGCCGACCACATGGCCGACCTCGGCTTCCTCCCCGGGGTCACGCGACTGCTGTCGCGCACGCCCGGCAATGGCCAGCGCCTGCTGTTCTCGGCCACCCTCGACAACGGAGTGGACAAGCTCGTCAAGCGGTTCCTCCGCAACGAGGTGCTGCACTCGGTCGACGAGGCGCACTCGCACGTCGCCGCGATGACCCACCACGTCTTCGCGCCCGCCGACGCCGACGCGAAGAAGGAGCTCGTGCAGACCCTCGCCTCGGGCACCGCGCGCCGCATCCTCTTCATGCGCACCAAGCACCAGGCCAAGAAGCTCGCGAAGGCCCTGACGGCCGCGGGCATCCCCTCGGTCGACCTGCACGGAAACCTGTCGCAGCCGCAGCGCGACCGCAACCTCGCCGCCTTCGGCGACGGTCGCGCCAAGGTGCTCGTCGCGACCGACGTCGCCGCCCGCGGTGTTCACGTCGACGGCGTCGAGCTGGTCGTTCACGTCGACCCGCCCGTCGAGCACAAGGCGTACCTGCACCGCTCGGGCCGTACAGCCCGTGCCGGCACCGCCGGTGACGTCGTCACGATCATGCTCCCCGAGCAGCGTCGCGACACCCTCGACATCCTGCGCAAGGCCAAGATCTCGGCCACGCCCACGGCCGTGACGCCGACCTCTCCCGAGGTCGTCGCCCTGGTCGGCGAGGTCGCTCCGTACGTCAAGCCCGAGCCGGTCATCATGCAGCCCCAGGGCGGTGGACGCTCGCAGGGCGCGAACGCCCAGCGCAAGCGCGCCGAGCGCGCCCAGGGTGCGGACGCCGCGTCCGCCGGTGGCGGACGTCGTCGTCGCGGCCGGGGCGCCGGCGGTCCCTCGGCCGATGCCCCCGCCGCCGGGGGCCACGCATCCCAGGGCGGCCGCAGCCAGGGCCAGCGCTCCGGTACCGGTCGCGGCCAGGGCGCCGGTGGCGGGCAGCGCGCCGGAGCGGGCGCCTCGCGTTCGCAGGGCGCGGGCCGCTCGGCATCCGGAACCCCCACGACCGGTATGGTCGTCGGCGCTCGCAGCCCGCGCACGAACCGTCGCGCCCAGGGCTGATCACGTCACGAGGCCCCCGCAGATCCGTCTGCGGGGGCCTCGTCGTTTTTCTTGTCGTTCACGCAGTTTCGTCGGCGATCAATGACCTCGGTCCCGTTGCGGGCCGCGGCGGCGGTACGGTCGTCTTCGCGGGTACTCCGGCCGACCTGGTCAGCTTCTGGTTCCGGTTCGACTGGGTGCTGGCCGACGGTTCCCCCGCGCCGTTCACAGTCGTCGATGTGGCTGAACTCGCCCCCGACGGACGCATCGAGACGCTGCACATCGTCTACGACACCGCCGAGGTGCGCCAGACGTTCGAGGCGGGGCGCGTCAGCGATCCCTCCTGATCACCGCCCACTCCATCGGGCGGAGACGGCGGCCTCAGCCGCGCGGCGGAAGGGTCGCGTCGTGCAGGTGGCGATCGCCGTGAGAGAGGACTTTGACCATCACGCCGCGTCGACGAAGGTCCGCGACGGCACGCGTCTCGTCCTCGCGCGTCAGACCGAGAGCGTGCACGCTCGCGACGACGAGAACGTCACCGCGCGTCAGCGTTCCGAAGAACCGGTCGAGTCTCTTCGACCATCCCTCGAGGGTCTCGGGCGCGGGGTGACGGAAGCCCTCGATCGGCACGCCGAAGCGCGTGAGATCGTCGCGCTGCTGCTTGACGGTCTCCATATCGGGGCGCGAGACCACGAGGCCGACCAGCCGTGAACCGGCGGGGCGTGCACGCCACCAGTCGCGGTCGCTCTGCAGTTCGGTGAAGCACCTCGGGCACTCGGCCGCCGCGTGCACGAGGGGCACGGGGCGGGTCCCGGCGGCATCCGCGGATGACGGCATCGTCGGGATCGGATCGCTCATGGAAACCTCCGCGTCCATTGTGCCGCACGAGCCTGCGAAACGTCCCCTTCCGCCCGGCGTCCCGCGTGTGACGGGGCATCTCTCGAGAGTGATGTCCGACGCGCTCGCACACTGCCCGAGGCTCGCGCAGCACCGGGCCCGCCGCGGCGGGCCCGGTGGGGTCGGCTCAGTGGGCGGAGTATCCGCCGTCGACGAGGTGGTAGCTCCCCGAGATGAAGGACGCATCGTCGCTCAGCAGGAACAGCGTGAGGGCGGCGACTTCGTCGTCCGTGCCGAGGCGACCGGCGGCGTGCTCGTTCTCGAGGTGGGTCAGAGCCTCGGGCGACAGGCTCGCGCGCACCAGGGGAGTGTCGATGAATCCGGGGCCGACGGCGTTCGTGCGCACGCCCTGGGCGGTGTACTCCAGCGCGGCGACCTTGGTGAGCCCGACGAGGGCGTGCTTGGCCGCCACGTAGGCGGAGCTCTGGGCGATGCCCACCGAGCCGAGGACGGATGCCATGTTCACGATCGCTCCGCCACCGGAGGCGACGATCGCGGGGAGCTGGAACTTCAGCCCGTAGAACACGCCGTCGAGGTTGATCGCGCGCACGCGGTCCCACGACTCGATGTCGTAGTCGCCGATGGTCGCGGCCTGACCGCCGATGCCGGCGTTGTTCACCGCGAGGTGGAGTCCGCCGTAGGTCTTCTTCGCGAAGTCGACGGCCGACTCGGAGTCCTGCCACTTCGCGGTGTTCTGGGCGAACGCGGTGGCGGTGCCGCCGACGACGGTGATCTCCTGGGCGACGCGCTCGGCGGCCTCCAGGTTGATGTCGGTGACGATCACCGAGGCGCCTTCTTTGCCGAGTTGCCGCGCGATCGCGGCTCCGATCCCGCTTCCTCCGCCGGTGACGAGGGCGACTTTCTGGGCGAACCTGCTCATGGGGTACTTCTCTCCCGCCGTCGAGTCACCCCGGCTCTCGCGGTGACCGCATGCGCGTGAATGGAAACCGAAACCCCGGTCGCGGTATTCCGCCTCAGTCGTCCGCGCCGTCGTCGATGCGCAGCTCGAGGCTCAGCTGGTCGGCGTCCAGCTCGGCGAGGGCGTGGCGCAGCGCCGCTGTGCTGAACCGCCCGTCGAGGCTCAGCTCGCCGAGGCGCTTCCGCATCGCTTCGATGGAGGCGAGACGCAACTCCAGGAGGTCTCGCACCCGTGCGTTCGCTTCGTCGTCGTCCGGCGGTTGCACGAGCCGGGCTCCGGCGCGCTCGACCAGGTCGGCGGGAAAGGGGCCGCCGTCGCGCCGCGCGAGGGAGCCCGACTGAACCGCCGCGATCGCGGCATCCCGAAGCTCCGAACTCAAGGCTCGCTGCTCGTCGCGCGTGGGTCCTTCACCGCCGTCACCGTTGAGGCCCACTCCCCGCACGACCGGCGACAGCGTGAGCCCCTGCAGGACCAGGCTGAACAGCGCGACGAGGAAGGCGACGAAGATGAGGAGCGGACGTTGCGGGGTGCCCACCGGGAGCGTCTGAGCTGCCGCGAGGGTCACGACCCCGCGCATCCCCGCCCACACGATCACCGTCCCGTGACGGGCGGTCAGGGGCGAGTCTCGGTAGTAGTCGAGATCGGCCATCGTGCGTGAGATCCGCGTGCGCATCCACCCGATGCGGCGCTCGGTGCGGGCGGGGTCGACACGCCCCTCGCCGAACTGCTCGGGGGCCTCCCGGTACGCCTCTTCGAAGCGGTCGAGGCGTTGCTGGGCACCCTCGATCCGGTCCTGGCGGCGTACATGTCGCCGACTGCGACGAGCCTGCACACCGATCAGCCCGGTCACGTACAGCGCGCGCACGAGCAGCACGATCCCGAGCGCCGAGAGGGCGAGCCACGTTCCGTGCCAGAGTCCCTCGTGCTCCTTCAGGTTGGCGACGACGATGTCTTTCAGCTCGAGGCCGAAGACGAGGAAGACCCCGCCCTCGAGGATCAGCTCGACCGTGCGCCAGTTGAGCCGGTCGCTGATGCGCTGTTCCGGGGTGAAGCGCCGCGCCGCGCCCTGGCCGGTGACGATGCCCGCGACCACCGCGGCGACCAGACCGGATCCGCCGAGGTGCTCGGTCGGAAGGTAGGCGAGGAAGGGGATGGTGAAACTCAGCGCGGTGTTCGCGGCGGAGTTCGAGACGCGCTCGCGGACGCGCAGGTTGGCCCAGCCGATGACCGCGCCGAAGACGAGGGCGATCACGACGGCCCACGCGAAGTCGGCGAGGGCGTCGCCGAACGCGAACCCCGACGCCACGGCCGCCACGGCCGTGCGCAGGAGCACGAGAGCGGTGGCGTCGTTGAGCAGGCTCTCGCCCTCGAGCATCGTCACCACGCGCGGCGAGATCCCCAGGCGTTTCGCGATCGAGGTGGCCACGGCATCCGTGGGACTGAGGATCGCGCCCAGGGCGATGGCGAGAGCGAGACCGAGACCCGGGATGACGGCCCAGAAGAACAGCCCGAGGACGAGCGAGCTGAGGACGACGAGCAGCACCGAGAGCCCCGCGATGGGGGCGAAGTCGCGACGGAACTCGATGGCCGGGAGCTGCACGGCCGCCGAGTAGAGCAACGGGGGGAGAACCCCGACGAGGATGACCTCGGGATTCACCGAGAACGGCTCGACGAAGGGGAGCAGGCTCACTCCCGCGCCGACCGCCAGAAGAACGAGCGGTCCGGCGACGTTGAACCGGGGCCCGATCACCGTGGCGAGAGCGATCACCACCACTCCGGCGAGGACGAGAAGGAGGGGATCGATCACCCTTCGAGGCTAGCCCTCGGGCTCCGGTCGGCGGAGCGGGTGTGCGTGGTCCTCGGCACCGAGGGGCCCTCAGCTCTCCGCGCGGACGGCGGCGGCCACGGCCTGCATCCCCGCCAGGGTTTCGGCGAAGCTCGTCGACAGGGGCGAGAGTCCGATGCGCAGCCCGTGCGGGTCGCGGTAATCGGGGATGACGTCGTCGTTCCACAGGCGGGCCGTGACCGCCCTCATCGCGGGGTGCGAGAGCGTCACGTGTCCGCCGCGTTCCGCCGGATCGCGCGGAGAGGCGAGTCGCACGCCGAGCGGACTCAGGATGCCGTCGGCCACCCGCACCGCGAACTCGGTGAGGGCGATCGATTTCGCCCTCACCGCCGCGATGCCGGCCGCGTCGAGCAGGTCGAGGGTGTCCTGCATGGCGACCATCGCCAGCACCGGGGGTGTGCCGGAGAGGAACCGGCGCATGCCCTCGGCGGGGCGGTACTGCGGCCCCATCGAGAACACGTCGGCGGCCCCCATCCATCCCTGGACCGGCTGGGTCAGAGTCGCGTGATGACGAGACGCGACGTACGCGAACGCGGGGGAGCCGGGCCCGCCGTTGAGGTACTTGTAGGTGCAGCCGACCGCGAGGTCGGCGTTCCAGGCGTCGAGCTCGACCGGCACGGATCCGGCCGAGTGGCAGAGGTCCCAGAGCACGAGCGCTCCGGCCCGGTGCGCGATCGCGGTGAGCTCGGGTCCGTCGGCGAGGAAGCCCGATCGGTAGGAGACGTGGCTCAGCAGCACCACCGCGGTGCGCGGTCCGACCACGGCGCGGAGGGAGTCGGCATCCACTCCGCGTGCGGTATCGACCTCGACCCAGACCACGCGCGCCCCCCGTTCGGCCGCGATCCCCTCGACGAGGTAACGGTCGGTGGGGAAGTCGTCGCGCCCGACGACGATCTCGACGCGCTCGGGGTCGCGCGCCGTCTGAGCGTCGAGGGCGGCGCGCAGCATCTTGTAGAGCAGGACCGTGGTCGAGTCGCCGATCACCGTCTGACCGGATGCCGCGCCCAGCGCCAGGGCACCGATCCGGTCGCCGATGACGAAGGGCAGTTCCATCCACGCCTCGTCCCACCCGCGGATGAGGCGCCCGCCCCACTCGTCGGTGACGAAGCGCGCGAGTCGATCGGCGGTGGCGCGGGGAGGCCGCCCGAGCGAGTTGCCGTCGAAGTAGATCAGCGACGTCTCGCTGCCGACGAAGGCGTCGCGGTGGTGCGCGAGGGGATCGGCCCCGTCGAGGCGCCCCGCCTCGGCGGCGAAGGAGTGGGCGGGGACCTCGAGTCGGTCCACGGAGCCGAAGTCGGGGGAGGGATCAGTCGACACGGGTGAGCTCCTCGGTCGGAACGACGGTCGCACGGCTGAGCCAGCTCGCGACCTCGTCGTCGTCGGTGGGGGCGGCGCCGGCGACGAAGGTCGAGACGGCGTCGAGGGGCCGGGCGCGGGGCCAGGGGTCGGTGAGTGCGGTCACGAGAGCGTCGCCGCGCACGCCCGCCTCGGTCAGGGCGAGCAGCTCGCGCCGATTGACGCCCACGGGCAACGAGCCGTTGCCGAGGTCCGTGCCGTAGAGCACGCGACCGCCGCGGGCGGCGAACGCGCGGAGGTTCGAGATCGCGCGGTCGCGATCGGCCCCGCGGTGGATGTCGAGGGTGGAGATCCACGCCTGGCCCGCGGCGACGGCCCGCGCCACCTGCCGTCGAGAGACCGGGGCGTCGAACGGCGTGTGAGCGAGGGCGGAGACCCCCGCATCGATCGCCCGATCGACCTGACCGGGGCCCTGAGCGTGGGCCACGACGGGAAGGCCCCGCTCGGACGCCGAGGCGACCACGGCCGCGAGGGCGGCGTCGGACAGCACCGGACCGGCGTCGGCGTGGAGCGCGATCTTGATGAGCGAGGCTCCGGCATCCGCCTGCTCATCCACCGCCGTGCGGGCTCCGCCCTCGACCCCCGGATGCCGCGAAGGATCGGTGACGAACCGCACGATCGACGGAGGCGCCCACGAGCGACCGTCGGGGTACCCGCCCGGGACGGTGAGGAAGGCCCCGGCGAACGTGGTCCGCGGCAGCCCGGACGGCCGTCGTGCGAGGGCGAAGGGATCGCCGCCGAGATCGACGACGGCGGCGATCCCTCGACGCCCGAGGGCCGCGGGGTCGATCAGGTGCAGGTGCACGTGGTGATCGACGAGCGCGGGCAGCGCGCTTCCCGTCTCGGCGGTGAGCGCGCGCCGCACGGGCCACGCGGCGGAGAGGATCACGCCGGCGCGATCAGATCAGCGACAGCTCGCGGAGCTTGCTCTCGACGTCGGCGTTCGACGGCTCGACGTGGTGGCTGGAGTCGGGGTAGACGACCACCGGGATGCTGGTGCGCCCGGAGATCTCTTTGGCCACGTCGGCCGCGGCGGGGTCGGCCACGAGGTCGATGTACTCGTAGTCGATGCCGAGCTCGTCGAGCTGCTTCTTGGTACGGATGCAATCGCGGCACCAGTCGGCGCCGAACATACGGATGGTTGCGTCGGAGGACATGCCTCCAGCGTACGCCGCAGCGCGACGGTGAGCGCCGGGGTCAGGCGGTGACTTCGTCCTCGAGGGGCTCGATCGCGCGGACAGCCTTGCCCACGCGGCTCTTCTTGGGCGCGTAGACCACGAGCGCGTGGAAGACGAAGCGCACCACGAAGGCGGCGATGAGCGTGAGGGCGGCGGCGATGACGCTGGGCATGTGGGCCTGGCTCACGAGGACCCAGATCACCGGGATGCGCACGATGGCCTCGACGCCGTTGAACGTGAACGACTTGATGAAGCGATACCGCATGAGGCCGGACTCGGCGCGCATGTCGGCGAACACGAGGTACTCGAGCGCGATGAAGTTCGCGATGATCGTGACGACGCTGGCGATGACCGCGGCGACAAGGTACTGCACGCCGAAGGCCTGCAGGGCCCACATGATCGCGAGGTTGGCCACGGCTCCCAGCCCGCCAACGAGGGCGAACGCCGACATGCGGCCGAAGCGGAGCATGGTCAGCTGGGTGAGGAAGCGCACGCCCTGGCTGAAGGTCGCCTTGGACTCGCCGGCGAAGCGGGGGGCGAACGAAAACGGCACCTCGGCCACGCGCATCTGCTTGCGGGCGAGGATCTCGAGCAGGATCTTGAAGCCGCGCGGCTGCAGGGTCTCGATCTCGAGCGTGCGGCGGTCGACGAGGAAGAAGCCCGTCATCGGGTCGGTGCAGTTGTTGAGCTTCTTGGGGAACATCGCCTTGGTCAGCAACGTGGACGCGCGCGACACGGTCGTGCGCACCGCGTTGGCGAGACCGTCGGAGGTGCCGCCGGCGACGTAACGCGAGGCGACGACGACGTCGGCGTCGCCGACCTCGGCGCGCGCGAGCATGTCGGCGATGACCTCGGGCGGGTGCTGCAGATCGCCGTCCATGACGACGCAGCGGTCGGACTCCGCAGCGCGGATGCCCTCGACCACCGCGCCGCCCAGACCGCCCACCGGGTTGTCACGGTGGATGAGGCGCACGGGTATCTCGGATGCCGCGGCGACGGCCCGGATGACATCAGGGGTGTCGTCGGTCGAGTCGTCGACGAAGATCACTTCGACCGTACGACCGAGCAGCGCGTTCGTCGTCCGTCGGACGAGTTCGGCGACGTTCGGACCTTCGTTGAAGGTCGGAACGATGACGGAAAGGTCCATAGAAGCTCGCGTTTTCTCGGTGAGACAGAAGTGAACAGCGCAGACCGGCCGACGCGTGCCCGATCTGAAAGTCTGGCGTACTTACCTGAGAGATCACGGATGCCCACCTCGGTGGGTCATGAGCGATTGCTCGTGAGCGGGCTTTCCCGCCGATTCTCTCCGGCATTCGGAGGGTCAGCCGATCTCTTTCTTGAGATCGTCGACCGTCATTCCGTAATTCATGCGGATGACGGGCAGGGCGAGTTTATCGGTTCCGATGCGCACGTACCCGTGTTCGATCGTGCGACCCAGCTCGAAGCCGGCGCGACGCAGACCTTCCTTCGTCGTGTCGTTGTAGTGCCCGAAGGGGTAGGCGACGACCTCTTTCGCTCCGAGGATCTGCGCCGACCGCTCCAGATCGGCGGCGATCGTGTCGGCGTCGTCGTTGACCATGCGCCCCTTGCCGTTCGCTCCGGCGCGGTGCATGTCGTGGGTGTGCGACCGCTGGAGGACGAAGGGGTTGGGCGTGCCCTCGGTGCGCGCCGAGGTGATGACGAACGAGGTGGTCAGGAGCTTGCGGTCGCCGACGATCGGGGCGGCCATCTCGAGCCACGTGCTGTCGGCGTCGTCGTCGGTGATGACCACGGAGTGCTTCGGCAGGAAGAGCCTGCCGTCGATGAAGGCGCTCATCTCGTCCCAGGTGGGCAGGTAGAAGTCGGACTGCTGGATGTGGGCCATCTGCGCGTCGAAGTCGCCGATGTAGGTGTAGTTGAGGCGCAGCCAGTTGTCTTCGCCGTTCGGATTCCGCGTGAACTGGTGGTACATGAGGATCGGGATGCCGGCGGCCTCGGCCGCGTTCGCCTCGGGGGTCGTCCACCCGGCGTGGAGCGTCCGCTGCCGGTCGGTGCAGGCGACGAGGTCGGCGCCGTTCAGGCGCGCGGTCTGCGTCATCGCCGAGGCCGCGGTCGCGGTGTCGTACCAGCCGGCGAAGACGCGGCCGTCGGCGTGCGGGATCGGCAGGTTCTGGTAGCGCGCGCCCTGCGGTTCAAGCTGCGGGTCGAGCGCGATCCCGTCGCCGGCGAACGAGACGGCGCAGGCGTTCGGGTCGGTCGATCCGGCGAGAAGCGACTGTGCGGGCGTCAGCGGCCTCGGTGTCGGTGTCGGCGTCGGCGTCACCAGGGGCGTGGCGCTCGCGGCGGTGTCGTCGGCGACGAGGGGAGCCTCGGGGGCGCGGGTCAGAGCGATCGCGGCGACGCCCGCGCCGACCAGGGCGACGGCGATGACCGCGCTGAGGGTACGGCGTCGACGGGTGCGGCGGATGGCGCGGCGACGATGCTCGGCTCGGGTGGTGTTCATGGTGCCTCGGGCTTCGGACGGGTGAGTCGGCGCGATCCTATCGACGCGAGAAGCAACCCCCGTGAACGAGGGGGCCGTGCGGCGCGGCGTTCGCGGGAGGATGAGGGTATGACTCGCATCGGCATCGTCGGGACAAGCTCCATCTCCGAGCGCTTCGCGGAGGCGGTCGCCATCGTCGCGGGCGTCGAGGTCTCGCGGGTGGCGTCTCGAGACGCGGGGCGCGCCCGGGCCTTCGCCGACGCGATCGGGGCGCCGCACACAGCGGTCGGGCTCGCGGACCTCCTCGCCGCCCCCGATGTCGATGCCGTGTATCTCGCCAGCCCCAACGCGGTGCACGCGGCGCAGGTGCGCGAGGCGGTGGATGCCGGCATCCCGGTGCTCGTCGAGAAGCCCGCGGTGCTGTCCGCGGAGCAGTGGCATGCCGCGGTGTCGCACGCTCGCGAGCGCGGCGTCGTCCTTCTCGAGGCGATGCGCTCGGGATACGACCCGGGACTCGACGCGGTCCGCGGGCTGCTGCCGCGGCTGGGTGTGGTGCGCCGCGTCTCGCTGCGGTACGAGAAGCGCTCGGCGCGCTACGACCACGTGCTCGCGGGTGAGCAGACGAACATCTTCGATCCGGCGCTGGGTGGGAGCGCTCTGCGCGATCTGGGCGTGTATCCGCTCCACGCGCTCGTGCGGCTCTTCGGCGCGCCCCTCTCGATCGACGGCGTGCGCGTCGGGATCGCCTCGGGGACGGACGGGCTGGGCAGTGCGCTCGCCGCTTACGACGGGTTCGTCGCCGACGTCGCCTGGTCGAAGATCACCGATACCGCCCTGCCCAGCGAGATCCAGGGCGAGGACGCGTCGCTCTCGATCGACGCGATCGACGCTCCACGCCGGTTGGTGCTGACTCCGCGCTCGGGGCCGACCGAGGTCATCGAGGTGGACGCTCCGGCCAACCCGATGGTCGGTGAGGTCGAACGCTTCCGCGACGCGGTGGCGGGGGTCGACATCGGCGACGATCAGCGGGTGACCGGCGTGACCTTGGAGCTGGTGGACGCGCTGCTGCGACCTCGCCTGGTGTGACGGTTCACCCGACGTTTCCCCCGCTGGACGAGGATGGGTCGGTGCAGCGGTCAGGTTCCGTCCGCGAGGTGTTCCTCGCCTTCCTTCGTCTCGGCCTGACCTCTTTCGGGGGGCCCGTCGCGCACCTCGGGTACTTTCGCGACGACCTCGTCGTGCGCCGGAGGTGGATGGACGACCGGGCGTACGCCGATCTCGTCGCGCTCTGCCAGTTCCTCCCCGGTCCGGCCTCGAGTCAGGTCGGCTTCGCGATCGGGCTGCAGCGGGCCGGCGTGTTCGGCGCGCTCGCCGCCTTCCTCGCCTTCACCCTTCCCTCCGCCGTCCTTCTCGTCGCGTTCGCCGGGGGAGCCGCCGTGCTCGGCGGACCCGTCGCCGCCGGCGTGATCTCGGGTCTGCAGGTCGTGGCGGTGGCGATCGTCGCCCAGGCGGTGTGGGGGATGACCCGTACGCTCACGCCCGACGCCCCGCGGGCCGGTATCGCCGTCGTCGGCCTCGCCCTCGCCCTGCTCGTACCGGGGGCTCCGGGGCAGCTGGGCGCTCTCGCCGTCGGGGTGCTCGGGGGGCTCGTGCTCCTGCGCGGTGTCGCCGAGCCCTCAACGCCGGCGCTGCCGTCGTTCGGCGTCCCGCGCGCCGTCGCCGTGACCTGTCTGGCCCTCTTCGTGGTCGGGCTGGTGGGCCTCCCCGTACTCGCGGCGGCCACCGGGTCGGGGGTGGCCGCCCTGATCGACGCGTTCTTCCGGTCGGGCGCCCTGGTGTTCGGCGGCGGGCACGTGGTGCTGCCCCTGCTGCAGGCGGGGGTGGTCGAGACCGGATGGGTCTCGCCCGAGGCGTTCCTCTCGGGGTACGGCGCAGCCCAGGCGGTGCCCGGCCCGCTCTTCACGTTCTCCGCCTATCTCGGTGCGGTGTCCTCCGTCGGTCCCGGCGGGATCGCGGGTGCGGCCCTCGCGCTCGCCGCGATCTTCCTGCCGGGCTTCCTCGTGCTCACCGGCGTCCTGCCGTTCTGGGATGCGGTGCGCTCGAAGCCCCGCGTCCGCGCCGCGATGCGCGGGGCCAACGCCGCCGTGGTCGGCATCCTCGGTGCCGCTCTCTATGCTCCGGTCTTCACGACCGCCGTCACCGGTGCGGGATCTTTCCTGCTCGCGGTGGTCGGGTTCGTGCTGCTCACCGCGTTCCGCGTTCCGGCGTGGGCGGTCGTGATCGTCGGTGCCGTCGGGGGCGTCGTGCTCGCCTTCACCTGAGCGGGCGCCGAGAGCCGGTCCCGCCCGGGATGACACCGCGTCCCACGGATGCCAGGATGAGCGCACGGCACCGTCGCCGCGGCAGTATTCGAGGGAGAGCACCGTGTTCCAGAGCCCGTACCCGAGCATCGAAATCCCCGACGAGAGCATCTACGACTATCTCTTCGGATCGCTCGAGGAGTCCGATCTCGATCGCGTCGCGCTGATCGATCCCGCCGGGGGTGCCGAGACGACCTACCGCGCCCTGCGCGCCCAGGTCGACGCGTTCGCCGGCGCCCTGGCGGCCCGCGGTGCCGACACCGAGACCGTCGTCGCGATGCTGTGCCCGAACGTCCCCGCCTTCGCGACGGTGTTCCACGGCATCCTTCGTGCGGGGTCGATCATCACCACGATCAACTCCCTGTACACGGTGAAAGAGATCGAGAAACAGCTGAGGGATGCCGCGGCCACCTGGCTCGTGACCGTCTCACCGTTGCTGCCGCAGGCGCATCAGGCCGCGCGCGCCGTCGGCATCCCGGACGAGCGCGTCATCGTGCTCGACGGCGCGGAGGGGCACCCGGATCTGCGCTCGCTGGTGGGCGAGGGCCGCACCCCGCCCGACGTGAGCTTCGACCCCGCGACCCACATCGCGGTGCTGCCGTACTCGTCCGGCACCACCGGGGTCCCGAAGGGCGTCATGCTCTCGCACCGCAACCTCGTCGCGAACGTGCACCAGTGCCGGGCTGTCATCGAGATCGCCCGCGACGACCGGGTGCTCGCAGTGCTGCCTTTCTTCCACATCTACGGGATGACGGTGCTGCTGAACCTCGCGCTCCGCCAGCGCGCGACCCTCGTCACGATGCCGAGATTCGACCTGATGGAGTTCCTGCGCACCGTGCAGGATCACCGGTGCACGTTCCTGTTCATCGCGCCGCCGATCGCCGTCGCCCTGGCCAAGCACCCCGCCGTCGACCAGTTCGACCTCTCGAGCGTGCACAGCGTCTTCTCGGGAGCGGCTCCCCTCGACGGCGAGACCGCCGACACCGCGGGGCGGCGCATCGGCGCACGTTTCTATCAGGGCTACGGCATGAGCGAGTTGAGCCCGGTCTCGCACGCGATCCCGGCGGGCACCGACATGCCGGTCAGCTCGGTGGGCGTGCTGATCCCGAACTGCGAGGGGCGGCTCGTCGACCCCGAGACCGGGGCCGACCTCGAGGAGCACGGCGACGACGGCCTCACAGCCCCCGGAGAGATCTGGGTGCGCGGCCCCAACGTCATGCTCGGTTACCTCAACCGTCCGGATGCCACCGCCGAGACACTGGATGCCGACGGCTTCCTGCACACCGGCGACATCGGCGTCCACCACGTCGACGGGTACTTCACGATCGTCGATCGGCTCAAGGAGCTGATCAAATATCACGGCTACCAGATCGCCCCGGCGGAGCTCGAGGCCCTGCTGCTGTCGCACCCGAAGATCCAGGATGCCGCCGTCATCGGCGTTCGCGGCGACGACGGCGAGGAGATCCCCAAGGCTTTCGTGGTGGCCGCCCCCGAGGCCGGCCTGAGCGCCGACGACGTGATGGCGTTCGTCGCCGGCGAGGTGGCGCCGCACAAGAAGGTGCGCCGCGTCGAATTCATCGACGTCATCCCCAAGTCGACCTCGGGGAAGATCCTGCGCAAGGATCTGCGGGCCCGCGAGACCGTGTGAGGTCCCTCGTCGGGTGGCGGATGCGAGAAGGGCGGGGCCGTCTCACGACGACCCCGCCCTTCCTCTCCGGCCTGATTCCTGATCAGGGAGCGATCAGCGCGCCGGTCTGGGCGGCGGCCTCTTCGGCGCGCTCGTCCTCCTTGTCTTTGTTCCGGCGCTCGTCGGCGGCCTCCTGCAGGGCCGACTTCGATCGCAGCGGCGGGGTGCGGAAGAACAGCGACAGCACGAAGGCCAGCAGCACGACGCCCATCGCGGTCCAGTACACCGTCGTCGCCGAGGAGTTGAAGCCGACGAGGAACGGCTTGGTCAGTCGCGCGTCGGCTCCCACGAGGAACGAGGTGTCGTCGAGCGTCGAACCGCCGACCGAGGTGTTCTCGTCACCCGCGGTGAACTGGTCCTCGATCGTCGTGGCCGCGGTGTCCACGAAGGCCGCGCGCTGCGCGGCATCCGAGAAGTCCAGGCTGACCGTGCCGTCGGACGAGACGCGAGCGACCGGCACCTGCTGCTGGATCTGCGTCGTCGCCGCGGTGATGGCCTGGGCGACGGCCGTCTGCGTGGCGGCGGCCTGCGCCGACGCCGGGATGCGACCTGCCGCGACCTGCTCCGCGACGGCCTGGGTCGCGGCATCCTGAGCCTGCTTCACCCCGGCCTGGAGCTGCGTCGTGGTCCCCTCGACGATCTTCGACACGATCGGGGTGTAGATGCCCGACATGATCTTCTCGTTCTCGGGGGCGGAGGCGACGGTGGGGTCGAGGGCCGCGTCGAGGGCGTCCGTCAGGGTGGTCCGGTCGGAGAACGAGCCGATGATGTTCGAGGGCATCAGGGTGAACAGCAGCGACAGCAGCACGGCGGTGCCGAGCGTTCCACCGATCTGGCGGAAGAAGGTCGATCCGCTCGTGGCCACGCCCATGTCGCGCAGGCCCACCGAGTTCTGGCTGGCGATGGTCAGCGTCTGCATCAGCTGCCCGAGTCCCAGGCCGATGACGAGCATCGCGATCGCGACGTGCCAGTAGGGGCTGTCGTACTTCAGGAACGTCAGCAGGAAGAAGCCGACCGACATCAGTGCCGTGCCCAGAATCGGGAACATGCGGTAGCGACCGGTGCGCGCGATGATCTGACCGCTCGCGATCGACGCGATCATCAGGCCGAGGATCATGGGCAGCATCTCGAAGCCGCTCTGCGTGGGCGAGGAGCCGAGCACGAGCTGCAGGTAGAGGGGAAGCGTGAGCATCGCACCGAACATGCCGAAGCCGACGAGCACACCGATGATGGTCGCCATCGAGAACGTCGGCGAGCGGAAGAGCTTCAGCGGGATGAGCGCGTCGTCCTTCATCGCGGTCTCGGCGATGACGAAGGCGAGGATGCCGAGCGCGCCGACGACGTAGCAGGCGATCGCGATCGGCGAGCCCCAGCCCCACTCGCGGCCCTGCTCCGCCACGAGAAGCAGCGGGACGAGCGCGACGATGACCGTCGTGGCGCCCCACCAGTCGATGCGCACCGAGTGCCGCGGCTGCTTGGGGATGTGGAGGAAACGCCAGACGATCGCGAGCGCGATGATCCCGATCGGCACGTTGATGAGGAAGACCCAGCGCCACCCGGTGATGAAGAGGATCTGGCTGGCCCCGGCGAACAGACCGCCCACGAGCGGGCCGATGACGCTGGAGATGCCGAAAACAGCGAGGAAGTAGCCCTGGTACTTCGCGCGTTCGCGCGGGGCGAGGATGTCGCCCATGATCGCCAGCGGCATCGACATCAGACCACCGGCGCCGAGGCCCTGGATCGCGCGGAAGGCGGCGAGCTCGATCATCGAGGTCGAGAAACTCGCGAGCACCGATCCGACGATGAAGATGAGGATGGCGATGAGGAACAGCGGGCGTCGACCGAAGATGTCGGAGAGCTTGCCGTAGATCGGCGTCGAGATGGTCGACACGATCAGGTAGGCCGTGGTGACCCAGGCTTGAAGGCTCAGGCCCTGCAGGTCGTCGCCGATCGTGCGGATCGAGGTGCCGACCACGGTCTGGTCGAGCGCGGAGAGGAACATGCCGGCCATGAGGCCGAAGATCACGAACATGATCATGCGGTGGGTCATGACGGTGTTCGTGCCGCCCGTGGTGGGGGGCGGGGTGTGGGCGCGCCTGGTTCGAGTGGTGATGTCTGACATCGGGGCCTCTTCATGAGAAGGCCTGGCGGACGGCTCGGGAAGGCTCAGTCGAGCGCCAGGTGTTTGCTAAAAGTCAACAAATAGTAGCGCTGTCTGACGGCGCCCGGAACCACTCGGGGCGGGGGCCCGCGATGCGGGCGTTCGCCGTGAAGGCGGGCGGTGCCGTCGCCGGAACAGGCAGAGTCGGGGGAACAGGGGGCAGAACAGCCTGTTCTCGGGGCGCGTCCTGTTCTCGGCGCAGCGCGCAACGCCGGCCCGCGAGGCGAAAGGGAGCAGGGGATGCCGATGCAGAACGGCATCCGGGAAAAGCAAAACCCCCGCCATGTAGAAGCTAGGCGAGGGTTTCTGGGACCGTTGTAATGACGATCCGTGTGGCTCCGACGGGCGTCGATCCCGTGACCTCACGATTTTCAGTCGTGCGCTCTACCAACTGAGCTACAGAGCCGAGCGGCATGTCTGCCGCTTCCTAAACGAAAGGCCTCCTCGAAAGAAGGCCCGTCGCTGTGGAGCGACCCTGACGGGACTTGAACCCGCGACCTCCGCCGTGACAGGGCGGCACGCTAACCAACTGCGCTACAGGGCCATGCATTTTCAATTGTACTTCACCGGAAAGTGACCCCAACGGGATTCGAACCCGTGCTACCGCCGTGAAAGGGCGGCGTCCTAGGCCGCTAAACGATGGGGCCGGATGAGCCTGAAACCTTGCGATTTCATCCTCGCTTGCCGACGACAGAGCCTACTTCACATCGTCGGAGATTGCCAATTCGGGGCGTGGCGTGCGGCTCCCGCGCGTGTCGAGGGCGCAAGATAGGCCGCGGCAGCGGGAACTCGCCCTGTTGTGCGTGTGACTCGTGTTGCTACTGTTAGCCGAGTTGCGACCCGGTGAGATGAGGTAGTCCCGTGACGCTCGTGCCCCCTGATGAGACTGACGACTGCGGCTGCGCCCCTACGGCGAGCGAGCAGCGGCGTTTGTGGCCCACCTTCGACCGGCGCAGCGCGCTGAAGTACGGCGCTCTCGGCGCTGTCGCCCTGGGCGCCTTCGGCGCGGCGACGTCCGGCTTCGCCTCTCCCGCCGTCGCAGCCGACTACCCCTCGTGGGACGACGTGCAGGCAGCCAAGGCCAACGAAGCAGCCAAGGCCGGCGAGATCTCGCGCATCCAGGGGCTGATCCAGGGCTTGCAGTCCGAGGTCGCCCGCACGCAGGCCGAGGTTCAGGCCCGCTCCGATGAGTACTACGCCGCGCAGCAGGCCTTCCAGGACGCCGACTACCGGGCCCAGCTGATTCAGCAGCAGGCCGATGCCGAAGCGGCGAAGGCGACGGATGCCGCGAGCAAGGCCGGAAAGGTCGCGGCGCAGCTGTACCGCTCCGGCGGCGACGACACCTCCCTCGATCTCTTCTTCTCGGGCTCGGCCGCGTCGGCGGACGACCTGCTCGCCAAGCTCGGCACGATGGACAAGCTGCTCGAGCGCAACAAGTCGGTGTACGCCGCGGCCGTCTCGGCGCGCGACAACGCGAAGAACCTCAGCAACCAGGCCAACGACGCGCGTGCCGAACGCGACCGTCTGCAGAAGATCGCCGAAGAGAAGATGGCCGCCGCTCAGCAGGCGGCCCAGGCGGCCCAGGAGGCCCTCGCCGCGCAGCAGGCCAACCAGGCTGTGCTCGAGGCGCAGCTCGCCGCCCTTCAGGACACCACCGCCAAGACCGTGGCCGAGTACCAGGCCGGCGTCGAAGCCGAGCGCAAGGCGCGCGAAGAGCGCGAGCGCAAGGCCCGCGAAGAGGCCGCAGCCCGCGATGCGGCCGAGCGCGCCCGCCGCGAGCAGGAAGCCCGCGACAATCAGAACAGCGGCGGAGGCGGCGGCGGTGGCGGCGGAGGCGGCGGCGGTGGCGGCGGCGGAGGCGGAAGCGTCGGTGGCTCCGGCTGGGCTCGGCCCTCGTCGGCCTACACGTCGTCGGGCTACGGCCCCCGCTCCGGTCAGTGCAACTCCAGCTACTGCGCCAGCACGTGGCACCTCGGCCTGGACTTCGGTGCCAGCTGCTGGTCTCCCATCTACGCCGCGGCCTCGGGCCGAGTGACCTACGCCGGCGTCAACGGCGGCTTCGGGAACTACATTCGCATCCAGCACGACGACGGTTCGGGCACCGGGTACGGCCACATCGTCAACGGCGGCATCTACGTCTCGTACGGCCAGCGCGTCTCGGCCGGAGAGCAGATCGCGGCGACCGGTCAGACCGGCAACTCCTTCGGCTGCCACCTGCACTTCGAGGTCTACCCTCCCGGCGGCGGCACGACCGACCCCGCGCCCTGGCTGCGCGCTCGCGGCGTCAACGTGTGACCGCGGGGGCTGAACAGCCCCCTGCTGCCCTTGCGACTGTCGCTGCTCCGCATTCGAGCCACGCTGAAATCACCGGATCTCCTTCCGGTGCGCCCGACGAGGCTGGCATGGTCGAGATCGGCTATCGAGTAGACGCCGCCTGGCGGCGACGCGGCTACGCCAAACGCTCCGTAGAGATCCTTCTGGCCGCAGCGCAAAGTCACCCGGACGTACAAACCATCCGCGCGAGCGTCAGCCCCGACAACAGTCCATCGATTGCACTTGTCACCGCGTTCGGGTTCACCCCCGTCGGAGAGCAATGGGACGAGGAGGACGGGCTCGAGACCATCCACGAGTTGCCCACTTGAGCCAAATCCGTGACGCGCCCGAAGGCGGGCCGTTCGGGATCCTCGTCAGACTGCGGAGAACCGCTCTGTAGACCGCAGAAGGCGGCGTGATGCAAAACCGATCGGTTCTGCACTGTCGACCGGTCGCTCGCGGGCAACTCAGCCGTCGTTCGCGAGGAACGAGTCGACCACTGCCCACGTCGCCTCAGCCAGCCCGGCCGGATTGAAGCGCAGCAACTTCTCCTGCGCCTGACACTCAAGCTCTTCGGTGGGCTGCGTGAGGTACAGCAGCTCGGGCACGTGGATTATCTGGCCCTTTGTTCACGTGGTTCCGCTGATCGAGTTGACCGTGATGAGAACGCCCGGCAGCTTTCGGTAATCGGGGATTGTGGCTTCATCCGTGTGGCCGTTGAGCTCGAGCCAGGCCCTATGCCGCAACGAGGTTGACCCTGTCTCGGCGCCGGGCAGCAAACACTTCCGCAACAGCCCAGCAAGCGGCTCGGACTCATCAAGGGCACGATCGCGCAGAGATCGCAAAAGCGAATCGGTCGTACCGGAAGCGTTGGACGCACCTCCGACCTCCGCCCCGTTGGGCGCCAGCGGACCGGCGCACGGCGGGGCGGAGGAGCAGTTGACGCGGCCGCGTCACGTCAGTAGGCGATGACGCCTTCCCGGCTGTGGAACTGCCCCGTGGGGCCGTCTTGGTCGATCAAGGCCAACGCGACAGTGGCGTCCGTGCCCTCGGCGAGCGTCTGGTGTCCACTGAACCCGTTGAACTGCGTTGCGGTGTAGCCCGGGTCGGATGCATTCACTCGCATTTCGGGGAGATTCTTCGCGTATTGGACCGTCAGCGCGATCACAGCAGCTTTCGATGCTGCATACGGCACCGAGGGCACCTTGAACTCGTCATGCCCCGGTGTGGTGAGCCAGCGCGCGAAACCGACCCCTGAGGCGACGTTGACGATAACGGGGTTGGCTGAGCGCCGAAGAAGCGGCAGTGCCGTTTGCGTCAGACGCACGACACCCGTCACATTCGTCTCGAACACCTCGGTGATCGCCGCCACGTCGAGGTCATCGACCCTGTGGGAGCGACCCAGGACACCCGCGTTGTTGATGAGCACGTCGAGACCGGGAAGGGCAGCGACAGCGGCGTTGACGCTCGACTGATCAGTGACGTCGAGCTGCACAGGATGTGCGCCCAGAGCTCGTGCGTCGTCCCCGGCGGACAGATCTCGCATGCCGGCATAGACAGTGTGTCCGGCCTCGATGAGTCGGCGTGTGGTCTCGAGGCCGAGGCTTCGGTTGGCTCCGGAGATAAGTGTGATGGTCATGGTTTGATCGTCCGCCTGATTCCTCGTCGCTCCCAGGCATGGATGGACGGGGGGACTACGGGTACCAGGCTTGGCCGCTGGGATGGGCGCATGATGGAGGGATGAGCGAATTCGCGAGTGTTCTACGCTCATGGCGCGAACGAGTCCGTCCGGAAGCGGTGGGTTTGCCGGTTGGGGCTGGACGGCGAACGGCGGGGCTCCGACGCGAAGAGCTTGCCGCCCTGGCAGGTGTCAGCGTCGATTACATCGTGCGTCTTGAGCAGGGCCGGGCAATGAACCCTTCTGCGCAGCTTCTAGGCGCGCTCGCAACCGCTCTGCGTCTCACTACAGCTGAGAGAGAACACCTCTTCCGCACCGCCGGCAGTGCTGTTCCCGCGCGGGGGCTTGTACCCCGGCACATCACCCCGGGAGTTCAGCGTCTCGTTGACCGGCTCAACGACGTGCCGCTCGCTGTCTTCACCGCCGCGCACGACCTTCTCCTTTGGAATCCCCTGTGGGCCGCGATCGACGGCGATCCGCTCAGCAGAGCGCCGATCGAGCGGAACGTCGTGTGGCGGTATTTCCTCGGTGGGAACGATCGAGTGGAGTGGGACGCTATTCACGACGAGGAGTTCGCTCGTGATCTGGTGGCCGACCTTCGTGCGGCGGTCGGCCGATACCCCCTCGACCGTGACCTCGCCGAGCTAGTGGCACGATTGCGACGTGAATCACCGGAATTCGAGCGGCGGTGGGACTCTGCGTACATCGCCGCGCACCGCAGCAGCACCAAGCGAGTGCACACCCCGGTCGGGGTGATCGAGGTGGAATGCGACGTGTTGAGCGTCCCCGGCAGTGATCTCCGCGTCGTCGTTTACACGACTGCACCGGGCACCGCGGACGACGAACGACTCGCTCTTCTCCGCGTCGTTGGCCTTCAGCGTCTCCCGGGGGACGATGGGATGATCGGGCGATGATCCTCCGAAGCGCTCGCCTCACATTGGAGCCGATTTCCCCGGATCTCGCCCGTCGTATCGTCGCTCGGCAGGAACAGCCCGGTGACAACTGGCACCGCGAGTATCCCTTCGCGGATGAGCTGGGCCCGTTGACGTCTCTCGCTACCGCTGAACCGACTGATGACCCGTTCACCATGTACCTCGTGCGGAGGGCGGACGACGGGTGCGCTGTGGGCGGTTTCGGTTTCTTCGGACCTCCGGATGAGCTGAAGCAGGTTGCGTTCGGTTATGGTCTCGTCCCCTCGGCCCGCGGAGCGGGTCTTGCGACGGAAGCGGTTGGGCTGGCCCTCGACCACGCATCCGCCTGGGGCGCTCGCGTCGCGGTCGCCGATACAGACGTCACCAACATCGCCTCTCAACGAGTTCTCGTGAAGAACGGCCTGACGGAGACGGGCCGCGATGATGCACGGGTCTCCTACCGGCGCACACTCGCCTCTCGATAGCCGATCGGTTGCGCACACCCGATCACCCTCACCGTTCGCTGTCGCGCACGGATGAGTCTCTCCGGCTGCGTGAGCGCCAGTAGGCGCCGTAGATGATGAAGCCGACTCCGCCGATGCCCAGCGCGGGGACGGCAAACAGCATCGGTATGCCGCGGCCGGTGACCCGGATTTGCCGGCGCTATGTCGGTTGGCGCGAAACCGAAAGAATGTGAGACACCGCTCGGGAGAGCCGAGTGGACCGGCTGCGGTGCGGAGGGGCTCGCGTTGGGCGCTCTCGACACAGCCCTCTCACCCGGTGTGGCCCATGACTGACATCCCCCCGCCTGGCCGGTCTTCCGCACGGATAGGTGACGGGTCCTGGTCACGCCGCGAGGGCGACATACGCGGTGGGGGTCTGACCGAGGTCACGAAAAACCCCCGATCGATGGACCGGGGGTTTTCTCGTCTGCAGCAGATCAGAGGGTGTTCGGCGCCTCGCCGGAGCCCTGCGTCTTGGTCTGCGCGTCGTGCTCGTCGAAGCGCGTGAAGGCCTCGGCCACGAGACGCTCGGCCTCCGCGGCATCCGCCCACTCGTCGACCTTGACCCACTTGTTGGGCTCGAGGTCCTTGTAGTGCTCGAAGAAGTGCGAGATCTCCTTCTTGGTCCACTCGTCGATGTCGCCGACGTCCTGGATGTGGTCCCAGCGCGGATCCTTCGCGAGCACGGCCACGACCTTGTCGTCGCCGCCGGCCTCGTCGCTCATCTTGAGCACGCCCACGGGGCGCACCTTGGCGAGGATGCCGGGGTGCAGGTCGCGGTCGAGCAGCACGAGCACGTCGAGCGGGTCGCCGTCTTCGCCGAGGGTGTTCTCGAAGAAGCCGTAGTTGGCCGGGTAGCCGAACACCGTGTAGAGGATGCGGTCGAGGTAGACGCGGCCGGTGCCGTGGTCGACCTCGTACTTCACGCGGCTGCCGCGGGGGATCTCGATGACGGCGTCGAAAGCGCCCATACTCGTGCTCCTTAGATCTGTGGATTTCCGCGGCCCAGCCTAGTCGGGCGGGCGCAGGACACCCACGCGGAACCGCACCGCAGGAGTTCGCGGTCGACGGGCGTCGGCGGGGCGCCGCGGCGGGGCGTCACCGCCGGGAACTCCTGCGACGTGTCCGGGGTCACGCAGGCGGCGGTGCCGCGGCCCGGCGTTAGCGTGGAGGCATGGACCACCGCCCCGGCCTCGACCCCTCCGTCGCCGAGGTGCGCCGTGCCGTCCGCGCCGCGCTCCCGCAGCCCGGCGGCCCCGTCGTCATCGCCCTGTCGGGAGGCCCGGATTCGCTGGCCCTCACGGCGGCGACCGCCTTCGAAGCGCCGCGTGCCGGCATCCGTGCCGTCGCCGTCGTGATCGACCACGGACTGCAAGAGGGATCGGATGCCATCGCCGACGCTGCCGCGAAGATGGCGCGTGGTCTCGGTCTCGAGGCGCGGGTCGTGCGGGTCGAGGTGGGCGCTTCCGACGGGCCCGAGGCCGCGGCGCGAAAGGCTCGCTACGCCGGCCTGGCTGAAGCGGCGGCCGACCTCGGCGCTCAGGTCGTCCTGCTCGGGCACACCCTCGACGACCAGGCCGAGACCGTCCTGCTCGGGCTCGCGCGCGGCTCCGGCGGGCTGAGCCTGGCGGGCATGCCCGCGCAGCGGAGGGATGCCACGGGCCCGGTGTGGGTGCGCCCCCTGCTGACGGTTCGCCGACGCACCACCGTCGCAGCGTGCGCGGCCGCGGGGCTCGATCCCTGGACCGACCCCCATAACGCCGACCCGGGATTCGCGCGCGTGCGCGTCCGCGATCGCGTGCTGCCGGTGCTCGAGGCCGAGCTCGGACCGGGCGTCGCCGAGGCGCTCGCGCGCACCGCCGAACAGCTGCGCGAAGACGCCGACGCCTTCCAGGACATGATCGACGAGACGATCGAAGACATCGTCGAGCACGCGGAGGCGGGGATCTCGATCTCGGTCGCCGCCCTCGCCGCCAACCCCGCTGCTCTGCGGAACCGGATCATCCGCTACGTCGTCGACAGTGAGTTCGGCGTCTCGCTCTCGCGAACTCAGACCCTCGAGGTCGCCCGTCTGGCGACCGACTGGACGGGTCAGGGGCCCATCGATCTGCCCGGGTGCGTCGCCCGACGCATCGGCGCCCGCATCGAGGTCGTCGCGCGCACGGCATCCTGATCCGCCGACGTAGACTTTCCGAATGCGCGCGGCCGACATTTCCGACGACATCAGCGAAGTCCTCCTCACCGAGGAGCAGATCCACGAGAAGCTCGCCGAACTGGCGACGCAGGTGGCCGCCGACTACGAGGGGCGCGATGTCGTCCTCGTCGGCGTGCTGAAGGGCGCGGTCATGGTCATGGCCGATTTCGCCCGGCACCTGCCGATGCACGTGTCGATGGACTGGATGGCCGTGTCGTCCTACGGGGCGTCGACCCGCTCGAGCGGCGTCGTGCAGATCCGCAAAGACCTCGACACCGACATCACCGGAAAGCACGTGCTGATCGTCGAGGACATCATCGACTCCGGCTTGACCCTCAGCTGGTTGCTCGAGAACTTCGCCTCGCGCGGAGCGGAGTCGGTCGAGGTGCTCGCGCTGCTGCGCAAGCCTGACGCGATGAAGGTCGAAGTCGACTGCCGCTACGTCGGATTCGACATCCCCAACGACTTCGTCATCGGGTACGGCCTGGACTACGCCGAGCGCTACCGCAACCTGCGCGATGTCGCGGTGCTCGCACCCCACGTCTACTCCTGACGACTCGCCGTCCCGCGGCGGACGGGCCGGTGGCATCCGGAGCCTTGTACGCCCATGACGAACGCACAGGCCCGGCATAGTCCGTGGGCGTTAGCCTGATGCGACCGCATTTCTGCGGAGGATCACGAAAGGGCTGGGCTCGCCCACCATGAATTTCAAGAAGATCACGCGAAATCCGATCATCTACGTTCTGCTGGTCGGTCTGCTTCTCGTCATCGGTTTCTCCCTCATCACGAACCTGAGTGGTGCCCGCCAGGTCTCCACCAAAGAGGGTCTCGACCTGCTCAAGGGCGGCACCGTGACGCAGGTGGTGACCAACGACCCCGATCAGCGCGTGGACCTGAAGCTGTCGCAGCCCTTCGAGGGTGCCAAGGACGTGCAGTTCTACTTCAGCCAGGCCCGTGCGAACGAGGTGGCATCCGCGATCGACTCCGCGAACCCCTCCGACGGCTTCAACGACGTCGTTCCCAAGCCCAGCTGGTTCGACGGTCTTCTCGGACTCCTGCTCCCGCTCGTGCTGCTCGGCCTGCTCTTCTGGTGGCTGCTCTCGAGCGCCCAGGGCGGCGGCAGCAAGGTCATGCAGTTCGGCAAGTCGCGCGCCAAGCTCGTGACCAAAGAGACCCCCACCGTCACGTTCCAGGACGTCGCGGGCTCCGACGAGGCGATCGAAGAGCTCGACGAGATCAAGGAATTCCTCAAGGACCCGAAGAAGTTCGAAGAGGTCGGCGCCCGCATCCCGAAGGGCGTGCTGCTTTACGGCCCTCCCGGAACCGGCAAGACCCTGCTCGCCCGCGCTGTCGCCGGCGAGGCAGGCGTGCCGTTCTACTCGATCTCGGGTTCGGACTTCGTCGAGATGTTCGTCGGTGTCGGTGCGAGCCGCGTGCGCGACCTGTTCAACCAGGCCAAGGAGAGCTCTCCGGCCATCATCTTCATCGACGAGATCGACGCCGTCGGACGCCACCGCGGTGCCGGCATGGGCGGCGGTCACGACGAGCGCGAGCAGACGCTGAATCAGATGCTCGTCGAGATGGACGGCTTCGACCCCAAGGTCAACGTCATCGTCATCGCGGCGACCAACCGCCCCGACATCCTCGACCCCGCTCTGCTGCGACCGGGCCGCTTCGACCGTCAGATCGGCGTCGACGCACCCGACCTCAAGGGTCGTCAGCGCATCCTCGAGGTGCACGGCCGCGGCAAGCCGCTGTCGGACTCGGTCGACCTCGAGGTCGTCGCGCGCAAGACGCCGGGCTTCACCGGTGCCGACCTGGCGAACGTGCTGAACGAGGCGGCGTTGCTGACCGCGCGCTCGAACGCCCAGCTCATCGACAACCGCGCCCTCGACGAGGCCATCGACCGCGTGATCGCCGGCCCCCAGCGCCGCACCCGCGTGATGAAGGACAAAGAGAAGCTCATCACCGCCTACCACGAGGGCGGTCACGCCCTCGCTGCCGCGGCGATGAACCACACCGACCCCGTCACGAAGGTCACGATCCTCCCGCGCGGCAAGGCCCTCGGCTACACGATGGTGCTCCCGCTCGACGACAAGTACTCCGTCACGCGCAATGAGCTGCAGGACCAGCTGACGTACGCGATGGGCGGCCGCGTCGCCGAAGAGATCGTCTTCCACGACCCCACCACCGGGGCATCGAACGACATCGAGAAGGCCACGAGCATCGCCCGCAAGATGGTCACCGAGTACGGCATGACCAACGAGGTCGGCCCGGTCAAGCTCGGCGGGTCGTCGGGCGAGGTCTTCATGGGCCGCGACATGGGCCACGGCCGCGACTTCTCGGAGCGCATCGCCGAGCGCGTGGACGCCCAGGTGCGTGCGCTCATCGAACAGGCGCACAACGAGGCCTACCAGGTCATCAACGACAACCGCGAGGTGCTCGACCGCCTCGCGCTGGCGCTGCTCGAGAAAGAGACCCTCGACCACAACGAGCTGGCCGAGATCTTCACCGACGTCAAGCGTCTGACGCCGCGCCCGCAGTGGCTGTCGTCGGGTGACCGACCCGTGTCGACCCGGCCGCCCGTCGAGGTCCCGCGTCGTCAGCAGCCCGCAGGCATCGCGGCGTCCACCGAGGCTGAGTCGCAGGCCGCGGCCAAGGCACAGCCCCGTCCGAGCGGACAGACGCGCCCGGCCACCGCCTGAGGCGTCGTGGCCGTCGATCGTGAACGCGTCGCCGTCCTGGTGCGCGAGCTCCTGGAGGCGATCGGGGAAGACCCCGATCGCCCCGGGCTCCGCCAGACCCCGACGCGCGTGGCCGACTCGTGGGCCGAGTTCTTCGGGGGAGTGAATCAGGATGCCGGCGCCCCGCTGCAGCACACCATCTCGGTGTCCCGAGGCCCGGCGCCCGATACCCTCCCCTCGGGTGCCGTGATGCTGCGTGACATCGCGTTCCGGTCGATGTGCGAGCATCACCTGCTTCCCTTCCGCGGTCGGGCTCACGTGGCGTACCTCCCGGGTGAAGAGGTCGTCGGGCTCGGCGCCCTGCCGCGGGTGATCGACATCCTCGCCGCGCGCCCGCAGGTACAGGAGCGTCTCGGCGAGCAGGTGGCCGACACCATCGCTTCGGCCCTGGACGCGCGGGGCGTGCTCGTCGTCCTCGACGCCGTGCACGAGTGCGTGACCATGCGCGGAGGCCGACAGCCCGATGCCTCGACGGTGACGATCGCCGCCCGCGGCGTCTACGGCGATCCGGTCGCGCGTACGGAACTCGTGGCCCTGATCGGAGCTCGAGCGTGACCCTCATCATGGGGATCGTCAACGTCACCCCCGATTCGTTCAGCGACGGAGGCCGGTACCTCGACCCCGACGTCGCACTCGCCCACGCTCGACACCTCCGCGCCCAGGGCGCCGAGATCCTCGACGTCGGCGGCGAGTCCACCCGGCCCGGTGCACAGCGTGTCGCGCCGCGCGTCGAGCAGCAGCGCGTGCTGCCGGTCGTCGAGGCCCTGGCATCCGAGGGCTCCTTCGTGAGCATCGACACCATGAACGCCGCCACGGCGGTCGCGGCCGTCCGCGCGGGCGCACGGTTGGTGAACGACGTGTCCGGGGGGCTGGCCGACCCCGACATGCTCGCCGCCGTCGCCGAGACCGATGCCGACATCGCCCTCGGGCACTGGCGCGGCCCGTCGACCGAGATGTACGCCCTCGCCGACTACGTCGACGTGGGGCGCGAGGTGTCAGCCGAGCTCGCCGAGCGGGTCGAGTCCGCCCTCTCCGCGGGAATCGATCGGTCGCGCCTCGTCGTCGACCCGGGCATCGGGTTCGGCAAGCGCGGAGCCCAGAACTGGCAGACGTTGAGCGCGCTCCCCGAGATCTCGGCACTCGGCGTGCGGGTGCTCGTGGGCACGAGCCGGAAGAGGTTCCTCGCGGAGGCGATCGGCGAAGATGCCGATCTGGCTCGCCGAGACCTGGCGACGGCCGTCACGAGTGCCCTGTCCGCCCGCGCCGGCGTGTGGGCCGTGCGCGTGCACGACGTATCGTCCACCCGCGACGCACTCGCCGTCGCCCGCGCTTGGGAGACCTGATGGATGCCGACATGATCACTCTGTCGGGGGTGCGTGCCGTGGGTCACCACGGTGTCTACCCCGACGAGAAACGCGACGGGCAGGAGTTCGTGGTCGACGCGACCCTCTCGCTCTCGCTGCGGCGCGCGGCCGAGACCGACGATGTGGTCGACACCGTGCACTACGGGGAGCTCGCCGAGCGCCTCGTGCGGATCGTCGAAGGAGAGGCGGTCGACCTGCTCGAGACCCTCGCGCAGCGCCTGGCTGATGCCGTCCTCGCCGACCGCCGCGTCGACGCGGTGACGATCACCGTGCACAAGCCGCAGGCTCCCATCCCCGTTCCCTTCGGAGATGTGGCCGTGACCATCTCGAGGTCGCGTCCGTGAACGTGCGTCTGGCGCACGGGGTGGACGCCGCTCCGCGCGCCACGCCCGTCCACGCCGTCGTGGCCCTGGGAGCCAACCTCGGCGAGCGATTCGAGACCCTCGCCGCCGCGGTCGACGAACTGCGGCGGCTCCCGCTCACCAGCGGGGTCCGGGTGTCCGCTCCGATCGAGACGGTGGCCGTGACGCTTCAGGGTGAGGACGACGAAGCGCCGCGCTACCTCAACGCCGTCGCTGTTCTCGAGACGCGCCTGGCGCCGCGGGAACTGCTGGCCTCGCTGCACCTCATCGAAGCCCGGCACGGGCGCGTGCGCCGGGAACGGTGGGGTGACCGCACCCTCGATCTCGACCTGATCGCGTACGGCGACGAGCGCATCGATCGCGAGGACCTCGTCGTCCCGCACCCCCGCGCACACGAGCGGGAGTTCGTCCTGGTGCCGTGGCTCGACGTGGATCCGGATGCCGTGCTCCCCGGGGTGGGCCGCGTGGCCGACCTGCTCGGCGGTCTGCGGGGAGGAGTCTCGTGAAGCGCACGGGCGCGGGCATCCTGACCATCGCCGTCGTCGTGGGCCTGGTGGTCGGGTTCGTCCTGGACACCGCTCTCACCGCGATGGGACGACCGACCTTCGCCCCCGCGGCGAGTCTGCCGACGGTCCTCGTCCTGCTGGGTGCGGTGGTGGTGGTGCTCGCCATCCCCATCTTCCGGGCGACGCGCGGTCGCCGTCCGCGGCGGATCGATCCTTTCCGCGCCGTGCGCATCGCGATGCTGGCGAGAGCGTCGTCGATCCTCGGGGCCGCCGCCGGGGCGTTCGCGGGCGGACTGCTCGCCTTCCTGTTGAGCCGGCCGGTGGTGCCCTCGGTAGGCTCGATGGGATCGATCATTGCGACGCTCGTCTGCGCGATCGTCCTCGTCGTCGCGGGACTCGTGGCCGAGCAGCTCTGCACCCTCCGGAAGGACGACGATGACGACGCCCCAGGGAACACCCCGGCAGGACCCGTCGGTATCTGAGGCCCGCAGCGTCGACGACGCCGACCGGACGGTGCTGGACGACGCCACCTACGACCGCATCCTCGAACCGCGCGCGTCACGGCGGCTCCCCCTCGGCGACGGCACGTGGCATCAGCTCGCCCGCGCGTACGTCCGCGTTCAGCTCATCTCGCAGGGGGCGGTGTTCGTGCTCGTGCTCGCGGCCGCCGTGATCGCCCAGATCCTCACGGGTGTGCAGTGGCCGTGGATCCCGGCCGGGATCATCCTGCTGATCACCGCCGTCGGCCTCTTCATCACCCCGCGGCAAGCGCGGTCCTTCGGGTACCAGCTGCGTCGCGACGACCTCGTGTTCCGCCGGGGCATCCTCTGGCAGCGGGTCGTGGCGGTCCCCTACGGACGGATGCAGCTCGTGGACATCACGCACGGCCCCCTCGACCGGGGCTTCGGCATCGCCCAGCTCAAGCTCGTGACCGCCGCGGCATCGACCGGGGTGACCATTCCCGGATTGACGCAGGAGGCGGCCGAACACCTGCGCGACACGCTCGTGGCCGTCGCCGAGACCCGTCGGACGGGGCTGTGACCGACCCGCACGCGGCGGGACAGCCCCTCGACCCGGCGGCCCGGCCGCAGCGAGCGGTCGTCCGCTCGCCCTACAGCGACGGCGAGTGGCATCGCTTGCATCCTCTGACGCCGCTCCTGCGCGGCGGACTGACGCTCCTCGTCGTCATCGGCGTGATCGTCGCGAACCTGCGGGAGCGTCTCGTCGAGTTGGTCTTCCCGATCTTCACCGAGCTCCCCCCGGGGGAGCTCCCGCCCGACCCGGTCGACTTCCTCTTCGCGAACAACCTCATCCTCGTAGCGGGTGGCGTGACCCTGGTCGTCCTCATCGTGCTGCTGGTCCTCTTCCGCCTGTCGTGGCGTTTCCACACGCTGCGCATCAGCGACGTCGACGTCGAGGTGCGTTCGGGCGTGCTGTTCCGCACTCATCGTCGTGCTCCGCTCGACCGGGTCCAGGGCGTCAACCTGACCCGACCGATGATCGCCCGCCTGCTCGGGCTCGCGAAGCTCGAAGTGGTCGGAGCGGGGCTGGATGCCAACGTCAAACTCGAGTACCTGTCGGGGAAGGACGCCGAGGCCATCCGCGGCGACATCCTCCGCCTCGCCTCGGGCCGGCGTCTCGCCGAAGGGCGGATCGAACCAGGAGCCCGCACCTCGCTCGCCCGCCAGGCGGCGGAGGCCGTGGGCTCGGGGCTGCAGGGCATCGTGAACGGTGAGGACCTCTCCGACGCCGAGCCGGAGAGCATCGTGCGCATCCCGATCGGCCGGCTCGTGGCATCCCGTGTCCTGAGCGGATCGAGCCTCGTCCTCGTCGCCCTGGTCGTGGGGATCGTCGTCGCGGCGTCGTTGTCGACACTGTGGCTGCTGTTCACCGTGATCCCGATGTTCCTCGCCTTCGGCGCGTACTACGTGCGCTCGATCGCCCAGGGCCTGCGGTATTCGATCGCTCCGACGGTCGACGGGGTGCGCGTGACCTTCGGGCTGTTCACGACGGTGTCGGAGGTGGTGCCGCCGGGTCGCGTGCACGCGATCGAGGTGCGCCAGCCCCTGATGTGGCGTCCGTTCGGATGGTGGACCGTCTCGGTGAACCGGCTTTCGGGGCGATCGTCCACCGACACGAGCAACGACCAGCTGGCTGCGGTGCTGCCGATCGGGACCCGAGCCGACGTCGAGCGCGTCCTGCGAATCCTCGTCCCCGACCTGTCGAGCGACGAATGGACACTCGTGTTCCGCGACGGCATCCTGGGTCCGGTGGAGAACGACCCCTACGCGACGACCCCTAAGAGCGCCCGCTGGCTTCGCCCGCTGTCATGGCGGCGGAACGGCGCGCTTCTGACCTCGGACGCCCTGCTTCTGCGCCGGGGGTGGGTGTGGCGTTCGTTGAGCGTGGTTCCGCTCGCCCGCTTGCAGTCGGTCGGCCTGCATCAGGGCCCGGTCGCGCGGGCCACGGGAACGGCGACCCTGGTGGCCCATGTGATCGCGGGCACCGTCCGCACCTCGGTCGGCGTCCTCGACCGCGACGACGCCGTCGGTCTGTTCGAGCGAACCGCGCGAGCCGGCGTCGATGCGGCCGCGATCGACCGCACGCACAGGTGGGCCGGATGAGCGCCGGTCGCGACGGCCGCCTCGGCGTCGGGGTGATCGGAGCGGGCCGTGTCGGTCCTGTCTTCGCGGCGGCGCTCGCCGGTGCGGGCCACGCTCTGACCGGGATCACCTCCGGCTCGGACGACGATCGCGTGGAGGCGATCCTGCCGGGCCTGCCGGTCCTGACGGCCGACGAGGTCGCTCGACGCAGTGAGCTCGTGGTCGTCGCGGTTCCGCACGACCAGCTCCCGGGTCTCGTCTCGGGCCTCGCCGAGGTCGGAGCCTGGCAGCCCGGCCAGCTGGTGCTGCACACCGACGCCGCATACGGGTCGCGCGTCCTGGACCCCGCCGCGAGGAGCGGAGCCATCCCCCTCGCCATCCACCCCGCCATGGTCTTCACGGGGGTGTCGTCGATCGACCTGCGCCAGTTGGCCCAGTCGTATGCCGCGGTGACCGCCCCGGCCCCTGTCCTCCCCATCGCGCAGGCTCTCGCGGTCGAGCTGGGGTGCGAGCCCCTCGTGGTCGCCGAGGACGACAGGGCGACGTACGCCGAAGCCATCGCCACGGCCACGGAGTTCTCTCGTTCGATCGTCCGGCAGTCGTCGGCGCTGCTGGAACGCATCGGTATCGACAACCCCGGCGCATACCTCTCGGCCCTCGTGCGTTCGAGCGTCGACCAGGCGCTCGTCGAGGGCGGGCGCCGTGACGACCTCGACGGCACCGCTACGATCGACGGATGATCCGCTCCCTCGATGATCTGCGCACCCGACTCGGCGAGATCCGAGGCGCAAATCGATCGGACGCCGGCCCGCGCGTCGCCCTCGTGTCCACCCTCGGTGCCCTGCATGACGGCCACGTCGACCTCATCCGCGAGGCGCGCGAGCGCGCGGACGTCGTGGTGGTGTCGACCTTCGTCAACCCGCTGCGCTTCCGCTCCGCCGACGAGACCGCGGCCTATCCCCGGTCGCCCGAGTCCGACGCGCGCGTGCTCGGAGAGCTGGGTGTCGACGTCGTCTTCGCCCCGTCGGCGGCGGAGTTCCTTCCGGCGGGAACGGCGACGACCCGCGTGTCTGCCGGCGATGTGGGTCTCCGCTACGAGGGACGCGTCCGCCCCTTCTACTTCGACGGGGTCCTGACCGTCGAGGCGAAGCTCTTCCACCTCGTCCGACCCGACGTGGCCGTCTACGGAGAGCGCGATCGCCAGCGCATCTTCCTCGTGCGCCGCATGGTGCGAGACCTCGACTTCGGCATCGATGTCGCGACGGTCCCGACGGTGCGCACCGACGACGGGCTGCCCGTGTCGAGCCGCGTCGCCCTGCTCGACACGGCCGATCGCCGCGCCGCCGCGGCCCTTCCCCGCGCCCTCGAGGCGGCAGCGTCGAACGCCGATCTGGGGGTCGACGCCTGCATCGCCGCCGCGCAGTCGGCGTTGATGGGCGAGCAGCGCATCACGCTGGAGTATCTGAGCGTGGTCGACCCCGAGACGTTCCTGCCGGTCGACGACGGGCACAGCGGCCGAGCGTTCGCGCTCATCGCCGCCACGGTCGGCGGTCATCGCTTCATCGACAACGCCGAGATCTCGCTGCGCTGAGGAGCCCCGGGCGACCGGTGACTCCGGGGTGGCCGAGGACGACGAATAGACTGGGGGAGACCCCGAGGAGCCTCCCTGATGACCGACGCGCCCGCGAACGACGCCGCCGAACCGACCGAAGACGAGGTCTTCGAACAGAAGGCGGTGCGCCTGGCCAAGCGTGAGCGTCTGCTCGCGGAACGCTCCGACGCCGCCGGCGGCCCCTACCCGGTGGCCGTGCCCGTCACGACCACGATCCCCGAGCTGCGCGCCCGTTTCGGCGATCTCGAAGCCGGAGCCGAGACCGGTGAGACGGCCGGGGTCGCCGGGCGCGTGGTGTTCAGCCGCAACACCGGCAAGCTCTGCTTCGCGTCGCTGCAGTCCGGCGACGGAAGCCGCATTCAGGCCATGGTCTCGCTCGCGAGCGTCGGCGAGGAGTCTCTTCAGGCGTGGAAGGAGCTCGTCGATCTCGGCGACCACGTCTTCGTCTCGGGTGAGGTCATCTCGAGCCGCCGTGGCGAGCTGTCGATCATGGTCGCCGAGTGGACCATCGCGGCGAAGGCCGTCCTGCCCCTCCCCAACCTTCACACCGAGCTGAGCGAAGAGAGCCGCGTCCGCAGCCGCTTCCTCGACCTCATCGTGCGCGATCGCGCCCGCGAGACCGTGCTGGCCCGTGCAAAGGTCAACGCGAGCCTGCGCCGCACCTTCACCGAGCGCGACTTCGTCGAGGTCGAGACGCCGATGTTGCAGGTGCAGCACGGTGGCGCCAGCGCCCGCCCCTTCACCACGCACTCGAACGCCTTCGACACCGAGCTCTTCCTGCGCATCGCGCCCGAGCTGTACCTCAAGCGCGCCGTGGTCGGTGGGATCGATCGGGTCTACGAGATCAACCGCAACTTCCGCAACGAGGGCGCCGACACCACGCACAGCCCCGAGTTCGCGATGCTCGAGGCCTACCAGGCCTACACCGACTACAACGGCATCGCCGACCTCACGCAGACGCTGATCCAGGACGCCGCCGTCGCGGTGGCCGGGTCGACCACCGTCACGTGGGCCGACGGCACCGAGTACGACCTCGGCGGCGAGTGGGACCGCATCTCGATGTACGACTCTCTGTCCGCCGCCTGCGGCCGGTCGATCACCCCCGACACCTCGGTCGAGGACCTCCGCGCGCTCGGAGCGGAAGAGGGAGTCGACGCCCCGCCCCAGGAGACGCACGGTAAGTGGGTCGAGGAGCTGTGGGAGCACTTCGTCAAGAGCGGGCTCACCCGCCCCACCTTCGTCATGGACTTCCCCGTCGACACCAGCCCGCTCGTGCGCGAGCACCGCTCGATCGCGGGCGTCGTCGAGAAGTGGGATCTCTACGTTCGCGGATTCGAGCTCGCCACGGGCTACTCCGAGTTGGTCGACCCCGTGATCCAGCGTCACCGCTTCACCGAGCAGGCGAAGCTCGCTGCGCGTGGAGACGTCGAAGCCATGCCGATCGACGAAGAGTTCCTGCGCGCACTCGAGCACGGTATGCCGCCCACCGGTGGCATGGGGATGGGAATCGACCGTCTGCTCATGGCCATCACGGGCCTGGGTATTCGCGAGACGATCCTGTTCCCGCTCGTGAAGTAGGCCGCTCGAACACCCACTCCGGGAGGCGCCCGGCGTCGATGACGTCGAGCATGAGGGCGCTGAGCCCGTGGTCGGGGTCGATCTCGAGAGCCGTTTCGGCGTACAGAGCCGCGTGGGAGGATCGACCGGTCGACCACGCGAGCCACGCGCACGCCGACAGTGGCCCGGCGCGACGCTCACGGGGGAGCGCGGACGCGACTCGGCGGCACAGTTCGAGCGCTCGTCGAAGGCGATCGGGGTCGGGCAGGGCGCCTTCCCCCCACATCGGTCGGGCGAGGTCGTCGGGGAACGGCTTGCCGCGGTGGAAAGCGGTCTGCGCCTGCAGAACCGCATCACCCGTGGCGAGATCCGCCACCCACTGCATCAACGCCACATCGCGCAGTGACGGCCGGGCGAGGCAGAAGGCCAGGGCGGCGAGCTGCGCGGGGTCGAGTTCTCCGGGCGGCGTCGCCAGGGCATCCTCGATCAGGACCGGCGGATCCGCGAGCGCCACGGTGACCGGATCGCCGGTCGCCGCACGCTTCAGCAGGGGAAGCGCGCGGCGTTCCTGCGGGCCCCCGAGCACGCGCTCGATCGCGCGGAGGTCGGTCATCACCTGCCGCGAGACGGAGGCGTCGAACGGCGGCAGCTCGGCGGCGGTGAACTGATCGTCCACGATCGGACCGCTCGGCTTCACGAGCGGGTGCGCCGCGATGTCACTCAACGGGTGCGGCATCGACGACGCGGGGGACAGGTAGCTGTCCCATCCGTCCGAACCGACGACGAGGGCGTCGACGACGCGGAGGCCGCAGATCTCCGCTCGCCCGAGCGTCGCATCGACGAGGGTGCGGTGGGGCGCATCCTCGCGGCCGGTGAGGACCTCGTCGGTGTAGACGACGATCGCCAGGGCATCGGTCCGGGCGACCTTGCAGGCCATGCCGATCACGGTCGAGGCGACGCTCTCGTTCGCGGAGGCGTCGTCGGCGGCGGGGAGGTCGACGCGCATCGCGCCGAGAGAACGCGACTCGGCGAACGGCACGAGCACGAGACTCTCGCGCGGCGTGCACTCGAGCAGGTGCGGGACGAGGGCGAGGAACGCGGAGGAGGATGTGGCGGAGACGACGGTGGATGTCATGGCTCGAGAGTGGCCGGGAGGGCGGGGCTCGCGCCGGGCGGGATAGCTCGACGGTGGATGAATCCCCATATCCGCAGACTGTGGAGGACCCCGTGCGAACCGCGCGCCCAGGTGGCGCGGGTATTCTCGGAGCATGGACGAAACCTGGACCGCGATGCTGTGGGCGATTCTGCCGACCCTCGTGGTGTCCGTGGTGTTCTTCTTCATCCTCCGCAACGTCATCCGGATGGACCGGACCGAGCGCAAGGCCTACGCCCGTATCGAGGCGGAGGAGCGCGCCAAGCGCGGTCTCCCGCCGGTCATCCGCACCGGCGACGGTCCCGCGAACTGACGATCGAACGGCCTCTGTCGGAGGCCGTCGCTACGCTGGGTCCACAACCCGCCCAGGAGGACCCGTGATCAACGCCACGTTCGACGCGAGCTGGCTCGTCATCACGCTGTTCGTCGTCGACCTGGTCGTGCGCATCGCCGCGATCATCATCGTTCCGCGAAACCGTCGCCCGACCGCGGCGATGGCGTGGCTGCTCGCGATCTACTTCATCCCCTTCGTCGGGGTCTTCCTGTTCCTGCTCATCGGCAACCCGCGCCTTCCCCGCAAGCGTCGGCGCAAGCAGGCCGCGATCAACGCGTACATCCACGACACGAGCGCCTCGCTCGAGTTCGGCACGCTCCGGCCCAACGCTCCGCAGTGGTTCCGCGCCCTCGTGCAGCTCAACCGCAACCTCGGTGCCATGCCGATCGCGGGAGACAACGCCGCGACCCTCATCGCCGACTACCAGCAGAGCCTGGATGCCATGGCCGAGGCGATCCGTCGGGCTCAGCGCTACGTCCACGTCGAGTTCTACATCCTGCAGACCGACGACTCGACGGACAATTTCTTCCGTGCCCTCGAAGAGGCCGCGGAGCGCGGGGTCGTGGTCCGCGTCCTCCTCGACCACTGGGCGAACCGCGGAAAACCCTTCTACAAGCAGACGCTGCGCCGGCTCGACGCGATGGGCGCGCACTGGCACCTCATGCTCCCCGTGCAGCCGCTGCGGGGGCGTTACCAGCGACCCGATCTTCGCAACCACCGCAAGCTGCTCGTGATCGACGGCGACGTGGCGTACATGGGGTCGCAGAACGTCACCGACTCGTCGTACAACCTCCGCAAGAACATCCGCCGCGGCCTGCACTGGGTCGATCTGATGGTGCGCGTCGAGGGCCCGGTCGTCGCGAGCATCAACGCCGTCTTCCTGTCGGACTGGTACAGCGAGACCGACGAGACCCTGGGCGACGAGATCGATCTGTTCAGCGTCACGTCGGGTCCGGGAGACCTCGACTGCCAGGTGGTGCCCTCCGGCCCCGGCTTCGATTTCCAGAACAACCTCAAGCTCTTCCTGGGTCTGCTCTTCGCGGCCAAAGAACGCATCATCATCGTCAGCCCGTACTTCGTGCCCGACGAGGCTCTGCTGCTCGCGATCACCACCGCCTGCCAGCGCGGCGTGCACGTCGAGCTCTTCGTCTCAGAAGAGGGCGACCAGGCGATGGTCTACCACGCGCAGCGGAGCTACTACGAGGCCCTTCTGCACGCCGGCGTCACGATCTGGATGTACCGCAAGCCGTACATCCTTCACAGCAAGAGCGTCACGATCGACGACGAGGTCGCGGTCATCGGCTCGAGCAACATGGACATGCGCTCCTTCGGTCTGAACCTCGAGGTGTCGCTGCTGGTCCGCGGCGAAGAGTTCGTCCGCGACATGCGCGAAGTCGAGGGCGCGTACCGCACTCTCAGCCGCCAGCTCACGATCGAGGAGTGGCGTCGGCAGCCTCTGCGCTCGACGATCCTCGACAACCTGGCCCGCCTCACCTCCGCGTTGCAGTGACGCGTCGCGGCCTTCGCCGCCGGCATCCAGGTATCTCCGACATCATGGGGCGAAACTCGCCCCCGGAGGTTCTCATGTCACGTCATCGTCTCGCCGTCATCGGAATGATCGGCGCGTCCCTCATCGCCGCGGGAGCCCTCGCCGGATGCGCGACCGGTGCTCCGTCTTCGGAGGGGATGGCTCCGACCCCGGATGCCACCTCCTCCGCGCCCGCGAGCGACCTCGGCGCCGCGTGGGTCAACGGTGGCCGCGCCATCGCCCTGGTCACCACCGGCAGCTCTTCGTGCCCGCCGGTGCTGGGCGGCGAACCGACGGTCAGCGGATCCACGGTGACGGTCGACCTCGCCGAGTCTTCGCGGCAGGACTGCACGCGGGATCTGGCTCCGCGCGCGACCCTCATGAACCTCCCCGCGGGCGTCGAACCCGGTGCGGACCTCACCGTGACGGTGACGGGTGTCGTCCAGGGCACGATGATGCTCGCCGGGCTGGGGTCCGTTCCTGCCGCCCCGGCGGAATTCTCCCCTTCGGCGGGGTGGGTGAACGACTCTCTGGTCGCCATCGTCACGTATGGCAGCTCGACTTGCGTGCCCTCCGTCGAGGCGGTGACCGCGGCCGGCCCGAACGTCGAGATCCAGTTCGCGACGCCGCCGTCCGATCAGGTCTGCACGATGGACCTCGCGCCCCGCGTGACTCTCGCCGACATCGGTCGAGAGGCCGGCTCGGGCGCGGTTTCGCTCGTCCTCACCGGCGGGAACGTCGACGCGGGTGACCCCATCCCCGTGCTCGGCTCCCGCTGAGGGCCTCGCCCCCGCTCGCGCGTCGAGGCGTGGGTGCTCAGCGCTCCGCGACGAGAAGCTCGCCGACCTCGCACTCGAGCGCGCGGCAGATCGCGGACAGCGTCGAGTAGCGGATCGCCCGGGCACGGTCGTTCTTCAGAACCGACAGGTTCACCACCGAGACCCCCACCAGCTCGCTGAGCCGCGTCAACGTCATGCCGCGCGCTTCGAGAAGTTCGTCGAGACGACAGTGGATGCCGGTGGGCCCGTCGTCCGTCGCCGCCGGGGTCATACGAGGCCCTCGGTGTCGCGCTGCAGGCGGTCGCCGACGGCGAACGCGGTGCCGGCGAGGGCGACGATGAAGGCCACGCCGAAGAGGGACAGGACGTCGGCCGTTCCGACGACGGCTCGGTCGTAGGTCCCGTCGGAGAGGAGGGCGAGGGCTCCGTTCACCGCCATGTTGGAGAAGAACGGAACGAAGAACATACCGGCGATGGCGACAAGCCCCGACGCCGTCACCAGGGCGGTGTGGGCGCGCGAGAAGATCCGCCCGCGCAGGATGCCGAAGCACAGGATGAGGAGCAGGGTCACCACCGTGACCATCGTGACGGCGGACAGCGCGTGGCTGATGACGAGCGCGCCCAGCGCCGCGGGCTGAAGGGAGTCCACCGTCACCGAGGCGGAATCGAGCTGGACGGCGACGAGCGATCCACCGGGCCCGAGCGGCGCCTGCGCCTCGGTGGCGACGAACGGCGCCCGCAGGGTGATGTCCCGGTTGGGTAGCACGTGCGCGATCGCGACGACGGACTGCACGAGGGCGGAAACGGCGATCGCCACCCCGCCGAGGAGGAAGAGCGCGAAGCCGACAGTGTCGCCGCGGGAGAGGACGCGGGGAGGTCGGGGGGAAGCCATGATCGCTCCTTATCGATGATCGTTGTTATCGGTTGTCGATAAGATAACGACTATCGATGTGTTCCGCAAGGTCGACCACGCAGGCGGTATGCCCACGGCGAACACGGGGCTCTGGCATCCGGCCGCTGGTTACTCTCGATGTACGGCGCGCGGAGGCGTGCCTGTCAGCCCATTTTTGGAGGGACTGAGGATGTTCGAAAGATTCACCGATCGTGCTCGTCGTGTGGTGGTGCTCGCCCAAGAAGAGGCGAAGATGCTGAACCACAACTACATCGGCACCGAGCACATCCTTCTGGGCCTCATCCACGAGGGTGAGGGCGTGGCTGCCAAGGCGCTGGAGTCGCTGGGCATCTCGCTCGACGCCGTCCGCGAGCAGGTGCAGGACATCATCGGCCAGGGGCAGCAGCAGCCGACCGGTCACATCCCCTTCACGCCGCGTGCGAAGAAGGTCCTCGAGCTGTCTCTGCGCGAGGCGCTGCAGCTCGGCCACAACTACATCGGCACCGAGCACATCCTGCTCGGCCTCATCCGCGAGGGCGAGGGAGTGGCCGCTCAGGTGCTCGTCAAGCTCGGCGCCGACCTCAACAAGGTCCGCCAGCAGGTCATCCAGCTGCTCTCGGGCTACCAGGGCAAGGAGCCCGCGGGTGTCGCCTCGGGTGCCGGCGAGCAGACCCAGGGCGCAGCCCAGGGTGGATCGGCCGTGCTCGACCAGTTCGGTCGCAACCTCACCCAGGCCGCGCGCGACAACAAGCTCGACCCCGTCATCGGGCGCGAGAAGGAGATCGAGCGCGTGATGCAGATCCTGTCGCGCCGCTCGAAGAACAACCCTGTCCTCATCGGCGAGCCCGGTGTCGGAAAGACCGCCGTCGTCGAGGGCCTGGCCCAGGCCATCGTGAAGGGCGACGTCCCCGAGACGCTGAAGGACAAGCAGGTCTACTCGCTCGACCTCGGTTCGCTCATCGCCGGTTCCCGCTACCGCGGTGACTTCGAAGAGCGTCTGAAGAAGGTCACCAAGGAGATCCGCACGCGCGGCGACATCATCGTCTTCATCGACGAGATCCACACCCTCGTGGGTGCCGGTGCCGCCGAGGGCGCGATCGACGCGGCATCCATCCTCAAGCCCCTCCTCGCCCGCGGCGAGCTCCAGACCATCGGAGCCACCACGCTCGACGAGTACCGCAAGCATTTCGAGAAGGATGCCGCTCTCGAGCGCCGCTTCCAGCCGATTCAGGTGGCCGAGCCGAGCCTCCCTCACGCGATCAACATCCTGAAGGGCCTGCGCGACCGCTACGAGGCGCACCACAAGGTGCAGATCACCGACGGCGCGATCGTGGCCGCGGCGAACCTCGCCGACCGCTACATCAGCGACCGGTTCCTGCCCGACAAGGCCATCGACCTGATCGACGAGGCCGGTGCCCGCCTGCGTCTGTCGATCCTGTCGTCCCCTCCGGAGCTGCGCGAGTTCGACGAGAAGATCGCGAAGGTGCGCGAGCAGAAGGAGCAGGCCTCCGAGGACCAGGACTTCGAGAAGGCCGCGGCCCTGCGTGACGAAGAGAAGTCGCTGCTCGCCGAGCGCCTGCGTCTCGAGAAGCAGTGGCGCTCGGGTGACGTCGCCTCGCACGCGGTGGTCGACGAGGGCCTGATCGCCGAGGTGCTCGCCCAGGCGACCGGCATCCCGGTGTTCAAGCTCACCGAAGAAGAGTCCAGCCGCCTCATGTTCATGGAGAAGGCCCTGCACCAGCGGGTCATCGGCCAGGAAGAGGCGATCGCGGCCCTCTCGCGCACGATCCGTCGTCAGCGCGCGGGCCTCAAGGACCCCAAGCGTCCCTCGGGCTCGTTCATCTTCGCCGGCCCCACGGGCGTCGGAAAGACCGAGCTCGCCAAGGCGCTCGCCGAGTTCCTCTTCGACGACGAGGGCGCGCTGATCTCGCTCGACATGTCGGAGTTCGGAGAGAAGCACACCGTCTCGCGTCTGTTCGGTGCCCCTCCCGGATTCGTCGGCTTCGAAGAGGGCGGCCAGCTCACCGAGAAGGTGCGCCGCAAGCCGTTCTCGGTCGTGCTCTTCGACGAGATCGAGAAGGCCCACCCCGACATCTTCAACTCGTTGCTGCAGATCCTCGAAGAGGGTCGTCTGACCGATGGTCAGGGTCGCGTCATCGACTTCAAGAACACGGTGATCATCATGACCACGAACCTCGGTTCGTCGGCGATCGCCGGTGGTCCCGTGGGCTTCCAGGTCGAGGGCAGCGCCCAGACCTCGTACGAGCGGATGAAGGGCAAGGTCGACGAAGAGCTGAAGCGCCACTTCAAGCCCGAGTTCCTCAACCGCGTCGACGACGTCATCGTCTTCCCGCAGCTGAACAAGGACGAGCTCCGTCAGATCGTCGGCCTGTTCGTCAAGCGTCTGGCTGACCGCCTGCTGGATCGCGACATGACCGTCGAACTGTCGGACGACGCGAAGGACAAGCTCATCGAGATCGGGTTCGACCCGACGCTCGGAGCGCGCCCCCTGCGCCGCGCCATGCAGCGCGAGGTCGAGGACCGTCTCAGCGAGAAGATCCTGCACGGCGAGCTCGAGTCGGGCGACCACGTCAAGGTCGGCGTCGAGAACGGCCAGTTCTCGTTCGAGACCAGCCCCCGTGGCGAGAAGGTCGCCATCGGTGTCGGAACGGCCGGCGAGATCGCCGCCACCCCCGACACGCTCGCGGGTAACTGATCGCATAGCGAAGGGAGGGCTCGGATGCCACGGCATCCGGGCCCTCCGTCGTTGCGGCGTACGCTTGTCGAATGACCTCATCCGCGCCGTTCGTCGTCCGCCCCGCCGGAACCGCCGACGTCCGCCGCATCCACGAACTGCTCGAACCGTACGTGCAGAAGCGCATCCTGCTGGGCAAGGACCTGGTCGTGCTGTACGGATCGGTGCAGCAGTTCGTCGTCGCGGAAGCCGATGGCGTGGTCATCGGGTGCGGGGCCCTGCACGTGATGTGGGAAGACCTGGGCGAGATCCGCACCCTGATCGTCCACGACGACTGGCTGCATCACGGGGTCGGACGGGCCCTCGTCGAGACCCTCGAGGAGCGCGCTCGAGAGGTCGGCGTCACGCGCTTGTTCTGCCTGACCTTCGAAGTGGACTTCTTCACGCGCCGAGGCTTCTCCGAGATCGGCGAGCAGGTCGTCGATCCCGACGTGTACTCCCAGCTCGTGCGCAGCCCCGACGAGGGCGTCGCCGAGTTCCTCGATCTCGCGCACGTGAAGCCGAACACGCTGGGCAACACCCGGATGCTGAAGCAGCTGTGAGCCCGCGCTCCTGAGCGTGCCGTGGCGCGAGCGCACAGCCGCGCCGCCTACCCTGGATGTATGACCGATGCCCCCCGTAGGCGGAGGCAGTCCCCGGCGGTCTACCGTCGTCGTCGTCTCGCCGCAGGGCTTCTGGCCCTGCTGGTGATCGGCCTCGTCGTGTGGCTCGTGGCGGCTCCTCCGTGGCGAGCCGCCCCCCTCGCCGAGGCGACTCCCGCTCCCGCTGTGAGCACTCCTCCCGCCGCCGCGTCCGCGTCCGCGCCGGCGGCATCCGAGACCCCCGCTGCCACTCCGTCCGCGTCACCGACGCCGACCGCTCCCGCCGGGCCCGTCGAGTGCACGGCGTCCGACATCACCGTGGCGGCGCTGTCGGACAAGAGCGAGTACGGGCAGGGCGAGAATCCGCAGCTGTCGATCAAGCTCACCAACACGAGCGCGAACCCCTGCACGATGAACGTCGGCACGAGCGCGCAGTCGTTCACCGTGACGAGCGGCTCCGACGTCTGGTGGCGCTCGACGGACTGCCAGGCCGAGCCGAGTGATATGGAGGTGACGCTGGCCGCCGGCCAGGTCGTCACGAGCTCCGCTCCGCTCACCTGGGACCGTACGCGTTCCTCGGTGAACTCCTGCGGCGGGGAGCGGCCGTACGCCCCCGGCGGGGGAGCGACCTATCACCTGAGCGTCTCGATCGGCGGCATCCCGTCGTCGGGGACGGCGTCGTTCATCCTGCGCTGAACATCACGAGGGGCGGATGCCGGTGGCATCCGCCCCTCGTCGTTCCCGGCCTCAGGAGCCGGGCTTCGTGCCGAACACCTCGCCCTCCATGGCGTCGTAGCCCTCCTGCTGCGGATCACCGTGCAGCCCGCCGGACAGGGCGTACTCCTCTTCGGGGGAGAGGACGAGGCGGTGACGACCGTAGACGGCGAAGGCCACGAAGATGATCGCGTAGACCACGATGATGGCGACGATCGCGAGCAGGTAGGCGGGGTTCAGCAGCAGACCGAAGAACACCACGGCGGCGATGATGGCGGCCGAGTACGCACCGAACAGCCCCCACGGGCTCTTGTACGGGCGGACGGCGTCCGGGAACTTCCGGCGGAGGACGATGAACGAGACCATCTGCAGGAAGTACGCCAGGACCGCACCCCACACGGCGATGTTGAGCACGATCGCACCGGCCGGGCTCGCGTCGCCGCCCGCGGCCTGTACGACCACGAGGGCGACGAAGCCGAGGACAGCGCCGAACACGAGCGCGACCCAGGGGGTCTTGCGGGCTCCGGTGAGCGACAGCCAGCGGGGGTAGTACCCGGCGCGCGAGAGCGAGTACATGTTGCGGCCGTAGGCGAACATGATGCCCATCAGCGACGCCAGCAGCCCCACGAGCGCGAGGAGCGACAGCAGGGCCGCGGCCTGGTCGCCGACCATCGCGCGGAAGCCGTCGAGCAGGGGCTCGACCGACGAGCCCGTCACGTCGGCGCCCAGCACACCGGTGTTCAAGAACAGCACGATGAGGCCGGTGACGATGAGGGTGCCGCGGGCCCAGAGTCCCGCGCGGGGGATGTCGCGCGCGGGGTCGTGCGACTCCTCGGCGGCGAGCGGGAGCTCCTCGATGCCGAGGAAGAACCACATCGCGAAGGGCAGGGCGAGCAGGATGGCGCCGACGCCGTGGGGGAGGAACTCCGACTGTCCGGGGTCGGGGACGATGTTCCACAGCGATCCCGCGTCGAACGCGCCGGTGGCCAGCGACATGACGCCGAAGACCACGATGATGCCGATCGAGATCACCGAGACGACGATCGCGAAGCCGAACGAGATGTTCGCGCCGGCGGCGTTCAGGCCGATGAAGATCGCGTAGAGGATGATCCACCACACGAACGACGGCAGGCTGATGCCGGTAAGGAGCTCGAGCGCCGAATCGGCGTACTGACCCGAGAAGTACACGACCACGGCGGTAGTCGCGACGTACTCGATGGTTTCGGCGAGGCCCGTCGCGAGGCCGCCCCACGGCCCCATCGCCGAGCGCGCGAACGAGTAGGCGCCACCGGTGTGCGGCATCGCGGCCGCCATCTCGCCGATCGAGAACGTGAGCCCGTAGTACATGATCACCAGGACCACGAAGGCGATGAGCATGCCGCCGAAGCCGGCGTTGGCGATGCCGAAGTTCCAGCCCGAGAAGTCGCCCGAGATGACCGCGGCGACGGCGAGGCCCCATAGGCCCCAGACTCCGGCCGAGCGTTTCAGGGTGCGTTTCTCGAAGTACGACGCATCGGTGGCCGTATAGGTGGCTCCGGCGACCTTTTTGCGGGAGTTGCTCGAGGTGGACATAGGACCTCCAGACGAATGCGGACAGGCTTCGGGGTCGCCTTGCGGGAAATCATGGCCCTCTATTGGTAGATCTGTCTACCTTTGCCGTGTAAGTTCCTCGTTACGCCCTCCACACGCGAGGGCGTCGACACCGCGAGAGGGAGACCATGGCGGGCAATCTCAGCAGCGAAGATCTGGATGCCGCGATCGAGGCGGGCGAGATCGACACCGTCGTCGTGGCCTTCCCCGACGCTCAGGGCCGACTCGTCGGTAAGCGCGTGGCGGCGCGATTCTGGCGCGACGAGGTACGCGGTCACGGCGCGGAGGCCTGCAACTACCTGCTCTCGGTCGACGTCGACCTCAACACGGTCGACGGCTATGCGATGTCGAGCTGGGAGAAGGGCTACGGCGACATGCTGCTCGTGCCCGATCTCGACACGCTCCGCCGCATCCCGTGGCAACCGGGAACGGCGCTCGTCTTCGCCGACCTCGCGTGGGAGGACCGCGCCGCGGTGGTGCAGTCCCCGCGCGGCATCCTGAACGCCCAGCGCGAGCGGCTCGCCGAGCGGGGTCTCACGGCCTACGCGGGGACGGAGCTCGAGTTCATCGTCTTCGACGACTCGTTCCGCGACGCCTGGGCCAAGGGCTACACCGGGCTGACCCCCTCGACCGATTACAACGTCGACTACAACCTGCTCGCCACCACCCGGCTCGAGCCGCTGCTGCGCGACATCCGCGTCGGCATGGACGGCGCGGGCATGTACTGCGAGGGCGTGAAGGGCGAGTGCAACTTCGGTCAGCAGGAGATCGCCTTCCGCTACGCCGAGGCCCTCGAGACCGCCGACAACCACACCCTGTACAAGAACGGGGCGAAGGAGATCGCCGACCGGCACGGCAAGTCGCTGACCTTCATGGCGAAGTTCAACGAGCGCGAGGGCAACAGCTGCCACATCCACCTCTCGGTGCGCGGCGACGACGGCGCCGCGGTGATGGCGGGCGACGGCGACCACGGGTTCAGCCCCCTCATGGGGCACTGGATCGCCGGCATCCTGGCCACCCTCCGGGAGTTCACGCTGCTGTACGCCCCCACGATCAACTCCTACAAGCGCTACGCGAAGGGCTCGTTCGCCCCCACCGGCGTGGCCTGGGGCGTGGACAACCGCACGTGCGCGCTGCGCGTCGTCGGCCGCGGCTCGTCGTTGCGCGTCGAGAACCGGGTGCCCGGGGGAGACGTGAACCCCTACCTCGCGATCTCGGCCATCATCGCGGGCGGTCTGCACGGGATCGAGAACGAACTCGAGCTGCCGGCGCCCCTCACCGGCAACGCGTACGCGGCCGGGGTCGACACTCTGCCGACGACGCTGCGCGAGGCCGCGCGCCTCTTCTCGGAGTCGTCCGTCGCCCGCGCCGCGTTCGGCGACGACGTCGTCGAGCACTACCTCAACCAGGCGCGCATCGAGGTCGAGGCCTACGACGCCGCCGTCACCGACTGGGAGCGGGTCCGTGGTTTCGAGCGCCTCTGATCCGCAGCGGACTCCCGTCGTGGGGCTCACGACCTACCTCGAGCGCGCGAAACAGGGCGTCTGGGACGTGCGCGCGTCGTTCCTCCCGCAGCAGTACTTCGACGCGGTGACAGCCTCGGGCGCATCGGCCGTGCTGCTGCCCCCGCAGCCTCGGCCCGAGCACGCCGCGGCCGCCGTGCTCGACGGCATCGACGGACTCATCCTCACCGGCGGGCTCGACGTGCAGCCCGAGCTGTACGGGGCCGAACGCCACCCCACGACCGATCCCGCGCGCGCCGACCGGGACGCGTGGGAGATCGCCCTGCTCGCGGGGGCGCGGGAGCGCGGCATCCCGGTCTTCGGGATCTGCCGGGGGCTGCAGCTGATCAACGTCGCGATGGGCGGGACGCTGCACCAGCACCTGCCCGAGGCGCTCGGCACCGAGAGATACCGCATCGGCGGCGGCGTCTTCGCCGAGAACACCGTGGAAGTGGATGCCGACACCCGGCTCTCCGGTCTCGTCGGTGCCGGGGAGCTCACCGTTCACAGCTACCACCACCAGGGCGTCGACCGCGTCGCCGAGGGGCTGCGGGTCACCGCGCGCACCGATGACGGGCTCGTGCAGGCCGTCGAGATGGACGGCGACGACTACCTGGTCGCCGTGCAGTGGCATCCGGAGGAGAACGCCGAGGACCGGCGGCTCTTCCTCGGACTCGTCGCCGCGGCCGCGCGATACCGGGCCGAACGTTCCGCTCACCACCAGGAAGTGTCCGCATGAGCACCTTCACCGTCATCGACCCGTCCACGGGCTCCCTCATCACGACACTCGAGCGCGCCGAGATCGACCAGGTGGATGCCGCCGTGGCCGACGCCGTCCGCGCGCAGCGCGCCTGGGCCGCTCTCGCGCCGGTCGCCCGGGCCGACGCCCTGCGCGCATTCGCCCGCGTCGTCGAGGAGCACGTCGAGGAGCTCGCGGCGCTCGAGGTGCAGAACTCCGGGCACCCGATCGGGTCGGCCCGGTGGGAGGCGCAGCACGTCGCGCAGGTGCTCAACTACTACGCCGGCGCTCCGGAACGCCTGATCGGATCTCAGATCCCGGTCGCCGGCGGCCTCGACGTGACCTACCACGAGCCCTATGGCGTCGTCGGAATCATCGTGCCGTGGAACTTCCCCATGACGATCGCCGCGTGGGGCTTCGCCCCCGCGCTGGCCGCGGGAAACGCCGTCGTGCTCAAGCCCGCGGAACTGACTCCGCTGACGGCGATTCGCCTCGGCGAGCTCGCCCTCGAGGCGGGCCTGCCCGAGGGACTCTTCCAGGTCGTCGTCGGCTCCGGCTCGGTCGTCGGCCAGCGGTTCGTGTCGCACCCCGACGTGCACAAGGTCGTCTTCACCGGATCCACCGAGGTGGGCACCGAGGTCGCCGCCGGGTGCGCGCGGATGCTCAAGCCCGTGACCCTCGAGCTCGGCGGCAAGAGCGCGAACATCGTCTTCGCCGACGCCGACCTCGAGAAGGCCGCCGCGGGTGTGCCCGGCTCGGTGTTTGACAACGCCGGTCAGGACTGCTGCGCGCGCAGCCGCCTCCTCGTGCAGAGGAGCGTCTTCGACCGGTTCCTCGAGATGCTCGAACCCGCCGTCGCGGCGTGGAAGGTCGGCGACCCGCACGACGAGTCGACCCAGATGGGACCGCTGATCTCGGCATCCCACCGCTCCACCGTCCAGGGCTTCCTCGACGGGGTCGACGTCGCCTTCCGCGGTTCGGCGCCCGAGGGTGACGGCTTCTGGTTCGCCCCCGCCGTCGTGCTCGCGCAGCCCGGCGACCGCATCGCGCGCGACGAGGTGTTCGGCCCGGTCCTGGCGGTCATGCCGTTCGACGATGAAGCGGATGCCATCCGCCTCGCCAACGACACCGCGTACGGTCTCGCGGGCTCGATCTGGACCGAGAGCCTGGGCCGTGGCATCCGGGTCTCCCGTGGGGTGCGCAGTGGAGTGCTGTCGGTGAACTCGCACTCGTCGGTGCGGTACGCGACGCCGTTCGGCGGCATGAAGGCCTCGGGCCTCGGTCGCGAACTGGGTCCGGATGCCGCCGAGCACTTCACCGAGACGAAGAACGTCTTCTACGCCACCGAGTGACCGCCGCCCCCTCACCCCCTCGTCCCACTTATGACGGTCCTCGTCCCACTTATGGCCGGTCTGGAGGCCCCACACCAGCCATAAGTGGGACGAGGTTCAGCGTGAAAGGAACCACCGCACCATGACCATCGACCTCACCCAGCGCCTGCGCGACCGCGTCGCGATCGTCACCGGCGGCGCGAGCGGCATCGGCCTCGCCACCGCCCGCCGCTTCGCCGCCGAGGGCGCGCGCGTCGTGATCGCCGACCTCGACGAGACGACGGGAACGGCCGCCGCCACCGAGGTGGGCGGTGTCTTCCGTCAGGTGAACGTCGCCGACGAGGACTCCGTGAACGCCCTCTTCGACGGTGTCGCCGCCGACCTGGGCAGCGTCGACATCGCCTTCAACAACGCCGGCATCTCACCCGCCGACGACGACTCGATCGAGACGACCGAGCTCCCCGCGTGGGACAAGGTGCAGGACGTCAACCTCAAGAGCGTGTACCTCTGCTCGCGCGCGGCGCTGCGGCACATGGTGCCGGCGGGCAAGGGGTCGATCATCAACACGGCCTCGTTCGTCGCGCTGCTGGGTTCGGCGACCTCGCAGATCTCGTACACCGCGTCGAAGGGCGGCGTGCTCGCCATGACCCGCGAGCTCGGCGTGCAGTTCGCCCGGCAGGGCATCCGCGTCAACGCGCTGTGCCCCGGACCCGTGAACACCCCGCTCCTGCAGGAGCTCTTCGCCAAGGACCCCGAGCGCGCGCAGCGCCGCCTGGTGCACGTGCCGATGGGCCGCTTCGCGGAGCCGGAAGAGATGGCCGCGGCGGTGGCCTTCTTGGCATCCGATGACGCGTCCTTCATCACGGCGACGGCCTTCGTGGTCGACGGGGGCATCACCAACGCCTACGTCACGCCGCTGTGAACCCGTGACAGGCTGAACGTGTGAGCGAAGCGCCCCTCGACGACCTGCGTCGGGCCGTGTACCGGCCCGTGCGCAGCGGTAACGCGCTCGAAGACACCACGGCCCGCATCGTCCAGACGGTGCGGCTGGGACTCGTCGCGCCAGGGGAGTCGCTGCCCGCCGAGCGCGAACTCGCCGTCTTGTACGGCGTCAGCCGCGACACCGTGCGGGAGGCGATCCGCGAACTCGCCGACGCCGGCTGGCTCGAGACGCGCCGCGGACGATACGGGGGGACCTTCGTCGTCGACCCGGTGCCACGTCCGTCGGTGCCCGAGTCCATCTCGTCGGCCGAGCTCGACGACGTCATCGCCCTGCGAGGCGTCCTGGAGCCGGGAGCCGCTCGCGCCGCCGCCGAGCGCACGCTGTCCGCCGAGGACCGCGACGTGCTGTGGGCGCGGCACGAAGCGGCGGCGCTCGCCGAGGGGGCGGACTATCGCCGGCTCGACACGCTGCTGCACCTCACGATCGCTGAGCTCAGCGGCATCCCGTCGCTCGTTCCCCTCGTCGCCGACAACCGTGCGCGCGTGAACGCGTGGCTCGACACGTTCCCGCTGCTGCCGCGCAACATCGACCACTCGACGTCGCAGCACGCCGCGGTGGTGTCGGCGATCCTCGCTGGGCGACCGGATGCCGCCCACGCGGCGATGCGCGATCACCTCGCTGGTTCGGAGGCGTTGCTGCGCGGGTTCTTGGCGTGAGACGCGCGCTGTCTCACCGTTGAAAGCGGGGTGAGCCGGTGTACCGCGGCCGTTGTCAATGACGAGGAGGGGCGGATACCGATCGACATCCGCCCCCGGGCTGCACCGGGCCCTCGTAGCCTGCCCTCCCGGGGCTACGGTGACGTCACGGGCACCAGCGTGTCGTCACCGTGACCGTCGAGAGACCTGGCCGAAGTGGAGCCCACTTGCCGGAGAGGGATGAACGTCGATCCATGGTCACCTTCGTTCCGTCGCCGTAGACGACGGAACCGCACGACCCGATGGGCACCCAGTACAGCTGCCAGTTGACGTTGTTTCGAGACGGGGAGTAAGCCCCGCGGCCGACATACTCGGTGTAACTAGGGCTGTCGCCCTGCCAGCGGACGCCAGAACCCAACAGGACGGATCCTCCTGAGCTGCTGGTGTTGAAGACGGCGCCGCAATTCCAGACGGCCGTGCAGCGGGCAGGCTGGGCCGGCGAGCGGGTCGGGATGCTCAGGTCTCCAACCGGCGCGCAGTACGCGCCTGGACCGCAGTTGCCGGCGTTCGCGGGCGCGGCGCCCGCCACGAGCGTCGCCGCGAGCAGAAGAACCGTCGCCGCAACGGATGTGACACCCCGCCATCGTCTTCCGCGTGCTCGCGAGTCGTGGCGGATCGTGATGGTCGAGTCAGACATCGTCTGCCCTCACTGTTCTGTTTGCTGTGGTGTGACGGAGGCGCCTCGATGAGTGTGAGGGAGTCGTCGCGTCGCTCGTGACCGATCTGGTGCGATTTCAGCTCGGCGTTCGCCCCCGGGTGGGGTCCCTCTCACCACGGTGTTCATGGGTCGGCACTCGTCCGACGGTCTCTTCCGCGGGCCGCGGGGGGCGACCGGCGCAGGCGCGCGGATAGGCTCGAGGAATGGCCGGGAGTAAGAAGCGCAAGGGAAAGAAGCTCGACGTGGACTTCCGAAACACCGCGCTCACCGATGCCCTGCAGACCCAGGACATGGCGGCGATCGCGTTCGCGCTTCGCCACGGTCCGACCGTCGTTCCGCTGATGACGCCGGGCGACGCCGACAACCCCCTGAGCGTCGGCGAGGTCTGGACCTACCGCGACCCGAACACCGGGCAGGTCGCGCTGCTGCTGTTCAGCGATGCGGCGCACAAGCCCGAGACGCTGCCGCCGCACGTCGCGCTGCAGTCGCCCCACTGGCTCCGCGCCTTCCTCGGAGCGCATCAGGATGCCATCACCACGGTGTTCATCGACATCGCCGGGCCGCATCCGATCCAGGCGACCCCGGCCGACCTGATCGCGGCGCTCGACGCCTGAAAGTCGCGCGAGACGACCACGCGTGCAAGACTCGGGCGCATGGAGTACCTGATCGCCGGTGCCGTGTGCGCCGCCGGACTTGTCATCCCCGCTGTGCTCGGCATGACGTCGCCGCACCGCCGCCGACGGTCTGCTCCTCCTGGGCGCTGATTCTCCGGCGCGCGGGATCGACCCCGGGCCTTCGCGCCAGCGGGATATCCCATTGACCACCACCCTTGCGGGACGAGCCGCCAGCCCGCTTGCGTGCGCGACGGGGCGCCAGCCCGCAGGCGTGCGCGACGGGTCGCTGACGTGGGGCGGTCACGCCCCTCGACCAGGTCGCGCGCGCTCAGAACCCCGGTTCGCTGTCGTCGCGCGGCATCCCTCGCACCTGCAGCTCGTTGAGGGCCTGCGCCAGTTTGCGTGACGAGGCGTCGAGGACGGTGTGGTAGCCGAGACGCTTCGCCTCTGAGGCGCGCTGAGCGGCCTGCGTGACGTTGCGAATCTCGCCGGTCAGGGTGAGTTCGCCGATCGCGGCGAGGCGCTTGGACACCTTGCGGTTCTTGACGGCATTGGCGACCGCAATCGCGATAGCCAGGTCGGCCGCGGGTTCGACGAGGCGCACCCCGCCGACGGTGGACACATACACGTCGCGGTCGGAGAGCGTGAGCCCCATGCGGCTCTCGAGCACCGCCAGCACCATGGCCACGCGAGAGGAATCGACGCCGTTGACGATACGACGGGGGTTGGGCGCCGTCTGGCGCACGGCCAGCGCCTGAATCTCGACCGGGAGCGCCCGCCGCCCCTCCATGGCGATGGTCACGCACGTGCCCGGTTCGGGCTCGCCGTGACCGAGGAAGAGGGCGCTGGGGTCGGCGACCTCGGCGATTCCGGTGCCGGTCATGTCGAAGCAGCCGACCTCGTCGGTCGGTCCGAAGCGGTTCTTGAGAGCACGCACGAAGCGGAGCGACGTCTGACGGTCGCCCTCGAAGTGGCAGACGACGTCGACGAGGTGCTCGAGGATGCGGGGACCGGCGATCGAGCCGTCTTTCGTGACGTGGCCGACGATGATGATCGGCAGACCCCGCTCTTTTGCGACACGGATGAGGGCGGATGCCACCTCGCGCACCTGCGCGGGCTGACCGGCCGCACCGTCGCTGTGCGCCGACGACACCGTCTGCACCGAGTCGACGATGAGCAGGCCCGGCTCGACCTGGTCGATGTGGCCGAGGATCGTGGCGAGGTCGGTCTCGGCCGCGAGGAAGAGCTCGTCGTGCAGGGCGCCGGTGCGCTCGGCGCGCAACCGCACCTGCGCCGCGGATTCTTCGCCGCTGGCGTACAGCACGCGGCGACCCGCGCGGGCGCTCTGCGCGGCGACCTCGAGCAGCAGCGTCGACTTGCCCACGCCCGGCTCGCCGCTGAGCAGGATCGCAGCGCCGGGCACGATGCCGCCGCCCAGCACGCGGTCGAACTCGCCGACCCCGCTCGTGCGGCGAGGGGCGTCCTGCGTGTCGATCTCGGTGATGCGGCGGGCGACGCGCCCGGCCCCCGGCGCGACCGGTGCGATCGAACGGACGATGCCCGTCTGCTCCGCCGCTTCGACGACCGTGCCCCACGATTGGCACTCGCCGCAGCGGCCGACCCACTTGAGCGTCGTCCATCCGCACTCGGTGCACCGGTAAGGCGCGGGGGCTGCAGCAGGACGTCGGGATGCCATGTGCTCAGGCTACGCGGGGCCTCCGACATCGCTGGTCGTCGGGGTCCCGGCATCCGGTGGTCGCGCGTTCGCTCGGGGTCCCGGCATCCGGATCGATCCGACCGATGCGGCCGCGCTCGTGGTGATGAACGCGCCTACGATGAGCGTTGATCCCCGGGGCGTCGTGTCGCTCAACCGCGCAGCGACCCCGCGACCGTCGTCAGAGCATCGGCGGAGCGGCGCAGCAGCGTCAGCTCATCCGCCGAGAACGGAGTCGCCGCCAGAGGGACCGCCCCGCGCGCCGAGACGATCGAGGGAACGGACAGTGCCATTCCGCTGATGCCGTGAAAGTCGTCGAGCACCGTGCTGACCGGGAGGATCGCGTGCTCGTCGCGCAGGATCGCCTCGATGATGCGGGCACTCGAAAGGCCGATCGCGTAGTTGGTCGCGCCCTTGCCCTTGATGACCTTGTACGCGGCGTCGCGGACGTCGACCGCGATGGAATCCAGCTGTTCGCGGTCGAAGCGCGTGCCGTCGGGGAGTTCGAACTCGGTGATCGGAACGGAGCCGATCGTCGCCGTCGACCACAGCGGGAACTCCGTGTCGCCGTGCTCGCCGACGATCCAGGCGTGCACGCTCGAGGTGGCGACCCCCGCGCGCTGGGCGAGCTTCCACCGCAGACGCGAGGTGTCGAGCACCGTGCCCGAGGCGAAGATGCGGCGGCTGGGGAGTCCCGTCGCCTCCTGCGCGAGGACCGTGAGGACGTCGCAGGGGTTCGTGACGATCACGTAGATCGCGTTCGGGGCGACCTCGAGGAGCTTCGGCATCATGTCGCGGATGATCGTGGCGTTGGTGGCGGCCAGCTCGATGCGCGTCTGGCCGGGACTCTGCTTCGCGCCGGCGGTGATCACGACCACGTGCGAGCCCTCGGCGACCGCGACGTCGCTGCCGCCGGTGATGTCGCTCGACCCCGTGAACTGGGTCCCGTGGGCGAGGTCGAGCACCTCGGCCTCGACCTTCTCGGCGGCGATGTCATAGAGCGCGACGTGTCGCGCCGAACCGCGGATGAGAGCGGCGTACGCGACGCTCGCGCCCACGCTGCCCGCGCCCACGACCGTCAGCTTCGAGTTCTCGATCACGCTCATGGCTCGATCCTGGCAGCGGGCGGAGGCGGCTTCCAGCGGGGTCGTTCGACGGTGGATGAACGGATGCCGAGGCCCGACGCGGGGCGCCGATTCGCGGCATCCGCAAGTCTGTCGTAAGCTACTCGGCGGTGACGTGTCCGAGCGGCCGAAGGTGCAACACTCGAAATGTTGTGTAGGTTCACCCCTACCGTGGGTTCAAATCCCACCGTCACCGCTCCTGAGGCGCATATTTCCGCAGAAAAGTCAATTTCCGCGGAGATATGCGCCTCTTTCGTTAGCTGACGCGGTGACGGCTGGTGACATTGAGTTGAACAATTGAGTTGACCACCGCCCTGTCATGGCGTCATGATGAACGCGATGACGCTCCCTGACGCCCTCCCGCCCGCTGACGAGCATCTCGCGACCGCGTTCGAGCGCGACTCGTCGCCCGTCGACGAGCATCTGCAGGAGCGGAACAAGCACGCTCGCAAGAACCCGAAGCCGTGGCGTCGTCCGAACGGTGAGGGCTCCATCTTTCCGGTGACCGTCACTCGCAAGAGCGGGAAAGCCGTTACGTACTACAGGGGCGCACGCCGCATCGTCATCGGTGACCAGAGGCATCGAGTCGTCGTGCAAGCCACCAGCTATCAGGCTGCCCGCCAGAAGCTGGAAGACAAGGTGCTCGAACTTCGGGTGGCATACGGGCTCGAATCTGCGGACAAGCTCCCCGTGCCGAAAGAGTTCGACCTGCTCACCGTCGAGAAGTGCATGTACGACTGGCTGGAGGAGAAGAACGCCAACGGGGATTTGAAACCGGCCAGCTACCGCATGTACGACGCGCGTATCCGAAACCACATCCTCCCTGTCTTCGGCACTCACCCCGTGCGTACCTTGACCTACGACCAGCTCAAGGAGTTCTTCAAGGTCACGCTCCCCGCGAAGGACTTGGGTGTCTCCTCCATTCGGCAGACATTCGTTGCGTTAAAGAGCGCCTTGGACTACTACCAGCGGGATCGCATCATCACCGCTCATCCCATGACAGGGCTGAAGGTGCCCCGAGCGAAGGTGCTCGACAAGAAGGACAAGACACAGATCCGGCGTGCGTCCAAGTTCCTCAACGAGCACTTGCTGAAGTGGGCACGAGAGGAGGATGCAGAGGCCCGCTGGTTCCTCGCACTCCTCGGACTTCGACAGGGCGAGGTTCTGGGTATGACCGATGACTCTCTGGTCACTCGCGGCAGCGGCTCATCGCGTACTAGACGCGTGGTGATCAAGCATCAGCTTCAGCACGAGAGCGCCGCGCACGGCTGTGGGCATGACAGCGCGGGGAAGTGGCTGTGTGGAGGTACTTCCCGCACGTGTCCTCAGCGCGTCGGTGATTCTCGGTGGGTTCTCGCAAGCACCAAGAGCCAGAACAGTGAGCGAGAGATCGTGATCACCGAGCCGGTTTGGGACATGCTTATTCGTCATCGGAACAAGCAGCGTCTCTTGCGGAAGAACCCCGAGTTCAAGCCAGCCTCCGGTGAAGGCCTGGATCGACTGCTCTTCACCCGAGAGAACGGGCAGCCGATCTACGCCACTCGCGACCGCGCTCAGCTTACGAAGATCATCGAGAAGCACAAGCGCAACCTCCCGGACCGCATGACGGTCCACACCCTGCGCCACGTCGCGACCACTCGGTTGCTCGAAGGCGGGATGGCATCTCGTGAAGACTTGATCACGATGATGGGGTGGTCGCCGAAGAACGCTGACGCGCAGATCGCGATCTACTCTTCTGCCGACCACGCTCGTCAGGCGGCACGAACCACCATGGGCTACATCGAAGGTTTCTACAGCCCCGCGCCGGAACCGCCTGTGGACGGCGATAGCTGACCCGCTCTGCGAGTTTTACCGTCTGGACGAATGATCGTGCGCCTTGACGACGCCCGCGCGGAGACTGTCAGCTAGCGAATCGGTGCCGTGGATGGTTCTGCCGCGATGTCTGTGGTCCACCTGGCATCATCCGCCGTGACCACGAGACCACGCCTGGTCCTACCGTGTGGACCACCGGACCATCCATCGCGGACCATGTGGGCCACGGCGGCGTCGCCTTGGCCGATAGTTCTTCTGTCTGATCGTGTACGGACAAGGAGGCCGCGATGACATTCCCCACACCAGAGTTCTTCGAGATCGTCGTTGGAGTGCGCGAGCTTCGAGACGAAGCCACTGCCAACGGAGACATCGAACTCGTTCGCCAGCTCGACGCGTTGCTCATCGGCGTCGAGTCGACCTCACTCGTGGACTTCTGATCATGGAGGATCTGCACGCAGACTTCGCCGTCTTCCTCAAGTCCGCACGCTCTGTAATGCCGCCCGAAGACTTGGGGGACTGGCGTGCTCGTATCGCATCGAACGCGCAACGCAACGGCGACAGTCGCGCCGATGCGAACCCAGACACCAGCGTCAGCGGGTACTACGATTCCACGCCCGATGACGGAGATAGCGAGTCGGTCGAGAATATCTGAGGGCAGTGGTTCGTGCTCAGCCGACCGAAACCATGTCCTCCACGGTGACCAACTCGGCGATCTTCTTGGCGACGACCTCCATCGAGTCTTCGGACGTGTCCAACCCGTTTCGAGAGCCAAGCAATGGGCTCACGCGTCGAACTTCGTCGTAGGTTGTCCCGTGGATGACGGGAATCAGAAGGTCGCGTGCCAGGAGCTCAGACAGTTCCTTGTCCGACACTCCGCGGCTGTCGATCCTCTTCAACAGGGAGGGGGTCACCAGCACGAGGCCTGTACGTGAACGGGCAAGCCCTCGGTCGATCTCGCGAAGGAACGGCTGACCGAGGATGATGTCCTTCTCGCTGAACCACACGGAGACGCCTTCCGCGACGAGCAGGTCGTGAAGCTCCGTGGCGGCCTCGCGGCGGTCGTCCCACGCGTGGCAGAGGAACACGTCTCGGAGGTCGGGCTCCTGTGCGGCTCTCCGCTCGACGGTGCGGCGGACCGGTGTCAGCGCACGCACCTCGGCGGGCGTGTAGGAGACGGAGGACGTGCTGGGGGACCAGCTTGGGCGTGTGCGACCGCCAACTGAGCCTCCCCCAGAGCCACCGCTGCTGCTCCGTGGAGAGTAAGACGGCGTGTAGCTCGGCGGTGTGTAGTAGGTGCGAGGTGAGTAGCCGTAGCCGCGACCGCCGCAAGCGGGGCATGCCGCCCGCCCGCTCGCGGTGCGGTGACCTTGGACTGGTGCTGTGCATTGAGACATAGCGAGGACGGTAGCACCGACCTCCGACATTGGATCAGAATCCGCTATCGCTGCGGAGGCACGGGCCTCTCGAATTGAGCTCAGGCCTTATCGAGGAAGGTGTCACCGATGTCGAACATGGTGTTCCCGAACTCACCGGGACTCATCTCGAACTCTCGTGCAAGGTCGCTGATGCTCATCCTCATGACCCGCGCGAGACGCACGCCGTCACCTCTGAACCCGTCCGGCCAACGGATGCGCTGCGCTTTAAGTCTCGCCTTGAGGCCCTTGGTGGGTCCGTAGTGCACGTGGAGTTCACGCCCACTGGCGTCCACGGCTCGAATCTGGCTCTTGCGCAGTTCGCCAGGCTCGATGCGGTTACCGCCGCCATCGACAATCTTCCTATTGCAACCTGTGCACCATGCTCCCAGCCCGCCGCCGCACCAGCGGGTGAGGTCGTCCCAGCTGTGTGCCGCTACACGTCTGCCTTCGATGGTCTGAACGAATGTAAGGGCCCCGCCACAGAAGGGGCAGTTGAAGTCTCGTCGCATCGTGCTCCATCTCATAACTGGTCTCCTTCCCTTGGTCAGCGGATGATGGTCTTCGGTAGCTGTAGCGGGATGAGGCTCACGATGGTGAACGCTTCTCCGGTTCGGACGATCCGCACGTGGCGTCCGTACTCACGGATGTACCCGCTCACATCGACCGGCGTCTCTTGCAAGACCCACCGCTCTCGATACGTCGCCGTCTCCTCCGACGTGACCCGTGTGCGGTGGTAGATAGGTAGCCCGTAGATGAGTCGTCCCCTCAGCGACGCCAGCCACTGCTCGTCCACGATCCGATAGATGGCCGCTCTCGGGTCCTTCAGCTTCACCGGCTCATCGAAATGCATCCCGTCGAAGTTGGAGAGCCAAAGCCGGAATGCTCGCTCCTCCTCCGGTTCGATCACGATGGTCTTCTCGGCGAGTCGGACGTAGCAGAAGTGATGCCACCAGGCGGTCATGTTCATGCTGGCCTCACATGGTGCGCGCGAAAGTCATCAGCGTGACCCCATCCGAGGCGGTGAGGTCGATGAACTCGAGGCGCCCGCTATTGACGAGCCCGAAGCCGTGGGCGCGATCGATCTTCGTCACGAGGTTCCTCACCTGCACGTTGTTTGTGACGTACAGGACGCGCTGGATCAGCATGGGCTGCTGGAGTTCCAGTGCATACGTTCTGAGGATGCGCTCGTACTCGCTGTTGCTCTTCTTCGTTAGTTCAACCTCGACAGCCAGGGAGCCGCTCGCGCGTGAGGTTCGCTTCGACTCTCGACTCACGACGAGATCAGGGAACTTCAGTGAGCACACGAAACCCTGATCGAGCCGCGCCGGTTGTCCGAAGACCCAAAGCTCGGGGTAGAAGTCGAGCACGTCACGCCACTCCATGCGGCCCTCCGCGATCATGTGCTCCACTTCCGCTAGCTTCTGGGCGCGCCACTCGCCCCACTTCCGATCGGTCCCCTTCAGGCTCTCGTTCTCCGTGATCTTCTGGTGACGGCGTAGTTCGTACTCGCTCACCAACGATTCGGACCTGATCGTGCGCAGGTTGAGTGACTCCTTGAAGTAGCCGATCGGGCTGGCGAACTGTGCGGCCACGTGCGACACAGCCAGATCGTGATTCAGGCTGTCGAGGCCGCTATAGCTGTCCAGTGTCTTGCGAGCCGCCTCCCCTTCGTTCAGGAGGTAGCCGTGTCTCTGAGCCATACTCACGCCGGCGCTCGTTATGCCGTAGATGCGGTTGGTTCCGGGGATGTCTCGACTCCTCATGTAGCCGAGACTCTTCAGCTTTTCGAGACGCTTGGTGACGGTCACAACGCTCGGGAGCGTCCCGCCACCACTTCCGTCGATGGGGTTGGGTTCGGTCACAAGAAGCTGTCTCGCTGACTCCGCATGCATGAGGATGAACTTCCCCACGTGTGCAAGGAGGCGGACATCCTTGGCCGTTGCGCGTGCTCGTGGCGAGCCCTTGCGCGACTTGACAGGCTTCCGGCTGGCCGCGAACGATGTGCGTGGCGGCGCGACTGGCTCGTAGTCGTCGTCATCCTCAAGCATGGGGTTCGTTACGTCGATCATGCTGGCTCCTCGATCCGTGTAGAGCCAATATCGCTATGAACGCGGGGCGTGAACGTGGGTGAGGGCGCAGGCGGGAGAGCGGCGGCGGTGGACGGGTTCCTCGCTCGTCCGCATTGACGTTCAGGAGCGTTGATCTAGCGCGGGTTCCTCAGACGCATGCGGGGGCACGGTAATCGTTCCAAACGCTTATAAAGCAGTCACTGGGACCACTCTCATCTAGAAACCGACGTTGAGAAGTCTCCTGCCGCCTGCACCAAGGGGCTCTAGAAACCACCGAGACCTCCCGCCCCACGACCACGTGTGACACCAAGCGACCATGTGCGACACATGCCCCGAGCTCGCCGGATGCAGTGACGTGAGCCCTGTGCGACACACGGCGAGAGACGTGTGACACCACTTCTGACACCTGACCTCAGCCTTGAGGAAGTCTTGTGCGACACACTCGCGGGACCATTGCCCCGCGCCCTCCTCTCGACGGCTCACGAGTATGTAACAGGAGCAGAGGCGATGGCAGAATCGCCTACCTTACCGGTCTGTAGTGGTGAGCAGAGGGAAGGGAGCGAGCGCTCACGGGGCCATGTCGGTGGCCCTTTTCTTTTTCAGCAACGGGCGGCGTGAGTGAAGTACCACGCCCGTCACCTCGCCGTCAGTAGTCTGAACGCGTGAGCGATGAGAAGCCCACGCCGTGGGGGCAGACGACGGCTGGCGTGCTTGTTATACAGGGAGTGCTCGGGCCAGTGGTCGGAGGCGCTGTCGGTGTATTTCTGACGCTCTGGCTCACGCAGCCTGACAAACTCGATCTGCTTGTACTTGCGCGCGTCGGGCTGGCGGGCGCCTGTCTCGTCTTCCTCATCCTGTCGGTTTCTCTCCGCAGGCTCCGCTCGTTGGTGTGGGGCAACGTGCGCCGACTCTTCGGCTGGATCGGCGGTCTTCGAATAACTACGAGAGCGCGCCGCCTGGCGCTGGAACGTTCGGGGTACAACGCCCGCGACGGCGAGGTGTCGGCGGCGCGGAAGCAGTCCCCCCGACCGGCTTGGCGCGTCAGCTACCGCGACGGTGACGATTTCGTCTATGTGCACAACTCCGGCTACTGGGTTCAGGACGTTGTGGTGCGCGCGGACCCGGACCTGTTCGAGTTCGCTGGCGGGGCGTCTGAGGGATTCATCGCGGGTCAACTCGGGGACAACGTTCGTGGGAGTTCCAGCGGCAAGCAGATACCTGGCCGCCTGACGAGGAAGGGCGCGAGCGAAGGCGTCAGATTCCAGTTCTCGTGGACCGACCAGAATGGTGATCGGCAACCTGAGACCAGCGGCGAGGGCTTGGCTTCCGAGGCCGCGCTTCCGCCGCAGCGTCGAAGGCCGCCGGTTCGTCCCACGTGGCAGATTGGTCGACCTAAGCAGAACCCAGGCAAGGACGTTCTCGTCCTTGCGAACGGGGCGGAGGGGTTCGTCGGCAAGGACGTTGTCATCGACGCCGACCCGAGCTTCTTCACCTTCATCCTCAAGCGGGAGCTAGGAGATCTAGCAGGGATTGGCATCCTGCGATTCGCGGGACGCCCCACGGAAGCGGGACGAGTGTTGGGCGTCACATTCACGGTGACGTATCTCGATGCGAACGATGAAGAATGCACGGACCACGTGCCCGCTGAGTTTGGCCTCGGCTTCTGACCAGGCACCCCCGCACGCGCTCGAATACGATCCGATGTCGATATAAGGCATTGGAACACCAGTGCGGACTCATCACCCGCGAGCCGCCTCCCGAACCTCAGTGATCCGGGAGGCGGCTTCTCTTTTCCGATATAGAGAATCATCCGATTCGATGAAGGAGTTCCCCCGTGCCCAGAGCGCCCCCGCAGAAACCAGCGCGTGTGATGAAAGAAGCCCAGCCAGCGATCACACGCCCAGCCGAATCTCGGCAACACAAAAGCTTTTCATGCGGACTGGCCGTGTGAGGGAGGCAAAACCGGACATAACGACTCGGTCTCGCAGCCTAACCCGCTCAGTGGCACCTCGGACGAGTGGTGCTATTCAACACTGAGTAAGCCGTATGCGGTCTCGGAATGCGCCGGAGTGATGCCCGCCGCCACGGGGGAGAAGTGGGCGTTCCGTCTTCCTCAAGTCTCGTCAAAGCCACCACTCAGGGTGGGGATCAAAGAGGAGCCCTGCTCGCTACCTCCGATATACCCTCCAGCAGCCTAGAAAGGAGAGCCCGCTCATGATGCCACCACGCAACCTTGCTGACCTCGCGATGGACGACCACACTCGCGCGGCTGAAGCAGAACGCGCTCTCCTGGAGGAGGAAGTGCCGGATTGGAGGAAGCTGACGCCTCCCCAGCTTCGTGACCTCTACATCTCGGAGCCAGCCATCTACTGGTTCCTCGACCGCTGGAACCGCACTGATCCGCGCTTCAAGGTGCTCCGCGAGCGGGCGATGGCGCTCGTGACCGTGCCAGAGGTCACAGGGGCCGCTACCGGCGAGTAGCAGTCGAGCTTCGACGTGTCGTGTGCCCGCCTCCGCTGTTCGCTGAGACTGTCAGGGAGCGTGTCAACATCTGTTGACCGTGCAATCTTGATTCGGTTCGGATGCAATCTCGAGAGCTACAGCCGCACGGGTCAGCCTGTCTATCAGTCCAAGGGGCACGTCCTCATCTCGGTAGATCCGTAACCGCCGCATTCCGCTCGGTCCGTCTCCGGTTAGGAGGACATCCGGATCTTTGAGTTCAGCACCCCGATAGTAGAAGACGTTGATCCAGGTACGAGCAACGTAGAGCTTCAGCACTGCGCGGTCATTCAGTGAGAAGTAGGGGTGTCCCCATTTGATTGCTTCGTTGAAGGGGCCTGCGGATCGAATCGTGGCGACGATCGAAGCGAGCGCATCGGATGGCCACGCCTGTTCGGCATCAGCGAGGAATCGATCGACGTCGGGCCCCGTCATGTGTCCTGACTCAGGTGGATGCGGTTACCGGCGATGTCTTTGAACGTGACGGACGTCCCCCAGGGCTGCACCTCGGGCTCGCCTTCGAACTCGACCCCCCTTACTCGCATCCGTTCATAATCTCGGTGACAGTTGTCCGTCGCGATGCTGAAGAGGGGCTGGTCAGCCGCTTGCCGCCCGACGAGCGCCTTCTCTACGTCGTCACGCGCGAGGTCGAGGTTGATTCCGAACCCCGGCTGCTCCGCATAGCCGACGAGAACCCATCTGTAGTCCCCGAGATGCTGGTCTTCCAGCACAGTCATACCGAGGCTGTTGTTGTAGAACGCGACCGCCTTATCGAGGTCGTCAACGAGAACTTTGAACAACGGAATAGATGGCAAGGCGGACTCCTCCTCGACGGAACAATGAACGATAGGAGACTAGGATCGCGGCGCGGCCGCCTCTTAGTCTTGGATCAAACCGACATCCCCACCTTCCGTGACTGCACGCTGAAACTGGTCGCGGTACTCACCTGGAGTCATCCCCGCGAACTGCACGAATGCGCGATTCAAGTGAGGCTGGTCCGCATACCCGGCCTCCGCCGCCACCGCCGACAGTGGAAGGTTCTTGTCGATGATCAGACGGCGGGCGCGTTCAAACCGGACTCGGGCGATCATCTGTACGGGGGTCGCATCCAGGACTCGCCGAAAGTCGCGTTGAAGTTTGCGCTCAGAGGATGAGCAAGCCGCCGCCAGTTCCTCCACGGTCACACTGGCGGCGTGATGAGCGATCGCGCGCCCCGCGGTCCGCAGAGAGTCAGGAGGCGTCGTCCATGCCAGGAGGTGTGAGAGCAGTGCCCGATTCAAACCCTCCACCGGGTGCTCTGACCTGGCAGCGTCTTCGATGTCGGTAACAAGGCCAGCATCGAATACCTCGCGTGCGGGCGCCCACTGGAGGCCTGCGAAGGCGCTCACGTCGCCGAACGGTGCGAGACCCCACCAGGGGAACCTCACGCACCACACCCGTACATCACCTGTCGCTGTCAAGGAGAGCGGGCGGTGAAGTGTTCCGATCGCAACGGAAGACGGCAGTGGAACATCAGCGTCGAAGTATGAAGCACCGAGCTGGATAACGAGCTCGACCATCCCGTCGGGAACCACCGTCTCGATATGGTCGAGACCATATGTCCGTTCGTATGTCCAGGCACACGAGATCCAGTCAGTCAGCGCAGGGTGGAGCATCTCCTCCCGATAGACAATCGGAGCCACAGCATCATCATCTCGCGGGCGGCTCCCAACTGTCGCAACGTTCCCGCTAGCAACAACTAGCCGGACTCACCGTCGGTCGATAGCCCCCTGAACTTCTTGACTTCCACCCCCAGGAGAGAGACCAGGCCTAGGAGGCGTACGTCGCCGCCCATGAGCCGGTTGAGCAGGAACTTCGAGGGGAAGGCTTCAATCACCTTGTGTTCAAGGCTGAGGGGGTCACGAGCTTTCGCCGCATAGATGCGAGTAGTGTCCAGGGCGCGGAAGCTGTCAACCGACAGGATGGATTCTTGGACGCCGCCCCAAAGTAGCCGGTCGAACTCCTTGCTCCTTGACCAGTGCTGGCGGATGCGCTCCTTCACGCCGCCCATCCCTGAGGCGATCCCGATGTATGCCTGTCGGTAGCCGTCAAGCACCATCACGTAGAGGCCGCTCACGCCGTCCCACTTGTTCAGATCGGTGACCTCGACCATGCCTCGCTGGCTGGCGACGGCGCTCTCAATGGCCTGATTGAACTCGTCGGAATCAAGGGCCGCGAAGTACGCCATGTTGAGGTCGAAATTCTCCAGCGCTTTCGCTTGATGTTGCTGGCACCACTTGTCGGTGAGTATGCGGTGTTCGGCGTCCTCGTAGTTCTCGTCAACCGCATCCCACAGTGTTGGGTTGTCTTCCCGGGACCAGTAGATGGACGAACGCTTGTTGATGCGGGCGTAAGTGTCGCGACTGATGCGTAACCCATGCTTGCTGCCAGCGCGCACGTTGACACCGAAGTGGACGGCGGACCGCGGTGTCGGCCCCGTTGATCCTCGTGATGTCGTCTCGGGAGCGGTCACGCGCTGAAAGACGGTGGCATGGCGGGTCCACGGCCCTTGTAGATGATGGCGATGGTCAGTCCAGTGGCGATGAGACCGCCTGTGACGATGAGGGCCTTGTTGCCAGTCCTGTCGGTCGCCTGGACGAACTCACTTGTCTTGTCGTCTCGTGACGCGCGACCAGCTTCCAATAGGTCATATATGCGGTTCGCTTCCTGCTCACTCACGCCGCCTTCGTTCAGACGCTTGAGTAGCCCTTCATTGATCTGCGCCTCGCTCGCGTAGTAAGCATCGGCGATGCGGGCGTTCGCGGAACCTTCGGACCGAACATTCCGGACCGCGTCGAGTGCAAGGTTGAGAAACACCTCAAGCTCAGGGTGCCTGTCCAGCATTCGCGCAATCGCCTCTGAGCGCCGTCGGAAGATCGCGTGCGTCTCCTCGCGGGTCGGGTTTGCCCAGTCGGCTACGTCGGGCTCGTCCTCCGCGTCCACGGTCGCTGGCTCGTCTGCGGGGTCGTCTTCGTTCAGCGGATCGTTCGCGTCGGTCATCGTTGCCCTCTCGTTGGTGGGCTCATGGTACCGGTCGCGCTCCTCGTGCGCTGAGGCGATCATGACGTATATCCCCAATTGCGTCATGACCTTTACGTCCTACGTATTGATATTGATATTGACGACATATACCCCCTGTTGAGGAGAGAGGCAATGAGCACCACGAAACTCGGTTACATTCGGCTATCTCGTGACGATGCTGGATCGCAAAGCATTGAGAATCAGAAAGCCGCGCTGCTTGCGTATGACCCGCGCATGCAACTCTTCATTGATCGCGGCGTCAGCGGCGAGATCAACCTCGATAGCCCCACTTCGGCGTGGACAGCCAAGCTCATGCCAGTCCTACAGTCAAATCCCTCCGCGCAAGTGGTCGTCTACTCGCTCGACCGGCTCGGAAGATCCAAGGGAGCGGTGCTCTACACCATTGAGAAGCTGATTCGAGGGGGTGGCACGCTCTACGTGGTCCGAGACGACAGGCTGTACAACTCCAACGAGGACTTCGAACAGGCGGTTTCGCTCACCTTCGCGAGTCTCTCCAACGAGGCCTATCGGGTGGAGATCCAGAAGAAGACTCAGCGTGCGCTGGATGTCATGAAGTCCCACGGCGTCCGGCTGGGGCGGCCACCGGCCCTCAATGACAAGCAGGTAGCCGCCATTCGAGAACTCCACGGACGCGGGCTCGGATACGCCTCCATCGGGAAGGTGGTTCGAACCACCCGCGCCGACGGCTCGACCGTCAACACGTCGCCACGGATCGTTCGCGCGGTCGTAGGGGGAGCTTATGTAACCCGAGAACAGTGGGAGCGCCGCAATAAGATCGCGCGCCTCTCGATCATCGAAGGAGTCGATCCGCGGTGATCAAGCGCCGACCCGTCCGAGAGTTAGAGAGACCATCGCCGCCATCGAGAAGGAGAAGCATCATGTCTACAGTCACGCACCACTCGTCACCAGCACCCTTGGAGACTGCGCAGGCGCATCGTCTCGCGTTAGCTGCCCGCGAGCATGCCCAAGTGAAAGCGGAGGCCCACCTCCGCTACGGGTACACCTACGACCGCGAAACCAAGCAGATCATCCCGACGGCGGCTCAGGGAGAGAGGTTCAAGCGGGCGTTGCAGCACGGCATGCGTCAGCTTGCCTTCGCGAATCGTGTGCTTGAGATGACCTACGAAGAGCTTCTCACGGAGATGAACGCCGCTGACCTCCACGTGCTTGACACGGCGAATTGACCCGATCGCACCATACCAATGCGTTGTCAACTACCACCGACGCCTCGTCACGAGGAGAGAGGAAATGCCTACCCCGTCGCAACGACTACTTGATCTCAACTTCGGTTACATCTACCGCGTGACGAACTCCGCGACCGGCCGAACCTACATCGGTAAACGCGAGCAGGTGAAGGGGGAGCCCTGGGACGCGTACCGGGGCTCGTCGCTCTGGCTCAATCGCGAAATCGCACGCTACGGCGAGAGTGCGTTCACCAAGGAGTTCGTGGAGTTCGCGAAAGACCGGAACTCGCTCACGATCGCCGAGGCTCTCTACATCGCCGCGGAGTTGGAGTACGGCAATACGTACAACCTGACCTCTCCTCTCGGTGTTCGCGGTCTCTCTGATCGGGCCACGCGAGAACTTCTCGTCAATCGTGTGCTCAACAAGACCTATGAGTCTGACCGAGGACATGGAACGGGCTATGAGAGAGTGGTCGCTTACGTAGCAAATCTGAACGCGCGTCTCCTTTCCTCTCGATACGACGAACATCAGTTGGCATGGCTCAAAGAAGAGCTAAAGATCCACGAGGATGGCATGGCCGCTCGACGCCGAGAGGACAGGCTGACCGCGGCCTGATATTCGCTCTCGCGGGGCGCAAACTCGAGCATGCGCCACCAAGTGATGGCCTCATCGGTTAGCGGGATCGATGAGGCCATCGCCTTTCTCCTCCAAACCGATATTTCTCATGTCTGTTTGTGTACGGAGATTGAGGAGAACGAGCATGGCGACGCGATATCTGAAACTAGCTGCCGTGACGCTCATGGTGGCGTTGGTGGGCGTGACCGCGGCCCTGGTCGGAGCGCAACCGGTACAGGCCTACACGGGTGGTGCCGGTGCTGGATCAGGTGGCGGCGGTGGCGGCGGCGGTGGCGGCTGGGGCGCGATCACCCGCTGGAACTACGTGGACAGTTGGAGTCAACTGGAGCATGCGAAGTACATGGTCTCCAACAACGGAAGTGCCGATCAGTACGTGAGGTCGAGTTCGGGCGGTCAGGCGCTCCTCGACATCTGCAAAGGACCCAATCTCGTCCGTATCTACTATTTGGGCGCGGAGGGCGGCATTCCCATCAAGCCATCGAGCGGCACAGGCGTCTTCCCTTGGACGAATCCTGCCGGTGGTGACGGCCCCGATCAGTGGGCGGCCTCCCAGAACGGGCGCGGGGTCTACGTGATCTGCGTGGCTGACGCGACGGAGCGGATCACGAAGACAGAAGCGGACTCGCGCGCGCTGGACAACTCCGAAACAGTGACCGGTGCCTACTCGTGGAGCACGTCGGTCGCTCCCGAAGTCGTGGACTCCGCCGGGAAGGATCTCATTGGCGTGAACAACCTCAACGCGCAGTCCACGAGTAAAACCAGCAACTTCGGGAAACTCTTCGACAGCATCGCCACCAGCGGCAGCGGTGACTTCAGCGGCAAACTCGCGCAGTTCCGCGATGCGATCAGCAAGGACGTTGGCGAGGCTCACGCCTCCCTCGACCTTAACGAGGGCAACAAGGCCGGGCTAGCAGAGGGCGGTGTCCTGAGCGTCAGCGAGTTCACTCGCAACGCGACAGCCGTGCTCACGCAATCATGGCGCGAGACACGTACCCGAACCTCGACCTGTGACTACGTCGCTGGCACCAACGGCACGCAGCTCGCCGATCCGTCGAACTGCGACTACAGCGCGTGGTCGGACTGGATCGAGGACAGTGGCTCACGGAACTACGCCATCTCGAAGAATCTCGGCACTCAAGCCAACACCGGCTTCTGGCAGATCGTCTCCGTTCACTGCAACCCCGACGAACTCGCGGCGGCGCTCACCGCCTACGGGCGCGAAGGCGTTGACTACTCCATCGTGAGCCAGAACGTCACGGATAACTCGATTACCACTGTCCTCTGGACGAGCAAAGTACCGCAGCGACCCACAGCCAGCGGTGCAAAGCTCTTTGGCGTCGCTACCTCACCCGTTACCGATGCCGCGCTACGGAGAACGGGGCAGGTCGGGTTCTACGACAAAGAGTGCTCCACGCAATGCACAACATCGAGCGACGGCGAGTTGGGTGCTTCCACCCTCAACGGCGGGTTGACGAACACGACTAGCGAGTCGAACGCACCACAGGAAGGCGCGTTGGGAGGCGCGAAGTCAGGCGACACCATCTCGAACTACTTTGAGATGTTCCGCGACAACGAGCAGCGCACCATTACGCTAAACGCCGCCTATCCGAAGTTCACAAGCGGCGCGCTGGATCGTCACATTCAGGCACCGATCTCTACCACGGTCACCCTCTGGCGCGACGGGACGCTCCCTGTGAACCAGACTTTGAACATCGCTGAGGGACAGGCCGGCTATCCGTCGACGGGCAGCACGCCTGACACGAGCCCTGCCGGCGGTCAACTGTCCGTGTGGGCCGTGGCCGATGCTCGAGGCGGCGGAACAGCCAATCGCACGCTGCTGTTCACTGGCACGCAAGCGCCAAAGACGCAGACGAACTTCTCGAAAGCTGACAGCGCTCACCCGCTTGACACCTACTCCGGCCCCTTTGCGACACAACTCGCCGGTAGCTACCGCTCGTTCGTGATCGCTGGAACGTGGGCTTCGCTCGCAAACCGTCCCGTTGTGCTCAACGTGAAGTGGGAGTACCAGCCCACCACCATGACGCGCTTCCCCTCCGCCGTGGCATTCGGGGCTGACCGTTCCGCGGTTGTTGCCGCCGTCGCTTACAAGCAGCAGAAGGTCGATGTGCGCTGCTACGCCACCTTCGGCGCAGACACCGCAGTGAATGGCTACGACGCGAAGACGCAGACAGGTTCAGGCACGCCGAACGTGGTGGATCAGAACGTGCTCAACGCCGGTCAACTCATTGACGGCGCTGACACCTCCGCTCGACGCGCCAACACGAACCTCGTGATCAAGTTCGTCAGGGGAGTTGCGGAATAGGAGAGGCCAGACCGACGGGTCGATGCTCGTATACCCCTGAGCGGCGATAGCCGACGTTCTGAGCGGGTGCCTGGCCGCCATCGCAGTGACATACGCCTGTTGGTCAGATCACGAGAGCGGCTCAGCTGACGTGGGATCGCAAGCTGATAGTTCTCTCGTCTCAATGTGTACGGATCGCGGGAGGAAGCGGTGACGAATTACCACCTGACGGCTGACGGCTACTGGAAGCGCTGTCGGGCCGTGAAGCGCAAAGGCCAACTGGTCTCTTACTGCCCTGTCGGAGAGCAGTCCCACGTGAGGGGGAGGGAAGGGATCGCCACGCGGGGAGGAGGCCTAGAAGAGCGCATAGACCAAGGACGAGTGACTCACGTTCGCATCTCTCCCATTCTCCGTGGGGAGTTCACTGCCACGAGTGAGACGGGAAGGGTTCGTGTCTATCGAGCCGACGGGACCCTCCTCAGGCGACGCGAACGCGAGCAATCGGAAGCGCAACGCCTCCCCGTCGACCAGCACAAGACGATGCTCGCGCTGCGGCAGGAGTTCAAAGCGTTGGGGTTGCCAGTGGCTGTCCAGGCGCTGGCGTGGGAGATGCTCGATGCCCCGGACGTCCGCGAGTCGACCGTGTCCGGTTCGACGCATGATCACGCGCGCTGGCGTCTCATCCAGAGCATCGCTGATGCCGTCCGCGATTCAGTGGTGCCTGTCATGGCAGTGGAGGTGAGTCGCGTTCAGGTACACCGCCATTCGATTCGGTACCAGATCGCCAACTCTCACTTTCGGCTCATTCCCTCCACCGATCTGGACGACATCCTCGAGTGGGAGGCGGCCCGTTCCATGCCCGTCTCGGCCAAAGTTTGAGAGCAAGTTGACAGAGCTAGTAGTCCCATTACGTTGGCCGTCAGAACCACTCCTCTCCACAGAAAGAAGCTGATCATGGCCGATATCAAGCCCGCCGCCACCCCCGCCATCGACCGCGCCGAGGCGACGCGTGTGCTCTCCCTCGTGAAGCACGAGATCGCTGAGGTGGTCGCTGACGCCCACCGCAAGCGCCCGTTCTACGCTCCCTCTGTTCGGGAGGCCGAGGCCAAGGCCAAGGCCGCGCTCAAGGCGCTCGATGAGTTCGCGGCTTCCCTCAATCGGATCAAGATGACCGCTTGACTCTGGCGAACAGGAGAGCCCGCGATGCGCACGTTTGCATCGGGGGCTCTCCTGGTGCGCGCGGCGAACCGACATCTACGTCACCCGCCGCGTATCGGACAGACCCCTCGTGCGGCGTTGGTGGGTAGTGAGGCGGTTCTTGACGTTGGGGTATCTGAGCGTGTCGCGCGCGTTGTTCACCCGTTCGATGAGGAGTTCCATCGTCTGCCGGTAGTCCTCTTCCGTGGAGCCGTCTGCGTGGTCGTACACGAGTGCCCAGCGGGTCTCATGGAGCCCGTCGATGTCGTCATCGTCGCCGAATCGGTACACCTCGCCGAAGTGGGCATCCGTGTATGCCTGGGATAGCCGCCCGATCTCCTCGCTTAGCTGTCGCCAGCGTGTGGATCGAGCCGCAGCTCTTCAAGCGACCGCGGCCTTATCGACGTTGTTCTTCTCGCGCACCTTGTCCGCTTCCTCGGCGACATACTTCTTGGTCGCCGCATCAATGCCCTCTGCGTCCTTGAGCCATCCGGCCAGCGTCCCCCACGCGATCCCGGCGGCCTTGCGAACTTTGTCCACCTTCCCCTGGTCGAACGCGCCCGACAGAACCAGACGCACGGTCTCCTCGCGAGCGTCGCTGGTGCGATTCACTCGAAGTTTGAGAGCGGTGATGAGGGCAGTCTGCGTTTGCACCAGCTCGATCGATGCGGCGACCTGCTTCTCGTCGCTCTCGGACGTCTGCCACTTGCTGATTTGAAGCTGTTTCACGTCCTCGTCGAGCTTGTCCCAGTTCTTGAAAGCTCGGATCTTGTCCTCGACCGGCTCGCGCACCGACGTCAGTGAGTAGTAGTCCGCCGTCGGGTCGTTGGGGTAGGCATGGAAGATCGTCACGAGTAGTACTCCTTGATCGGCTGTGGTGGTCGGTGCAGAGCTAGGGAGCCCTGCGCTGCAAACGAAATTGACGCTAGAGCCGAGTTCCTGGGGAGATCGCCGGGATGTTGAAACCCGCACAACTCCGCACAAGCTGAGTGGAGTTGGTTGACCCTGCGCCCCTGCGCGACAATGTGCCTGACCAAGGGAGGGGAGAAGCAGTGAACGGCGCGGATGCCGCTCGGCAAGGGCAGGGCGACGACCAGGCTCAATCTGTCCCGGAATGCCTTCAGGCCCTGAGACGGAGGGCTGGCGGTGTGACCTATGCCGAGATCGCCTCAAGGATCACGCGCCTGCGTTCAGAACGTTCAGGGCGACCAGAGGTTGAGGTGTCTCGCTCCACGGTCTATGACGCCTTCCGCCCGGACAGGAGGAGGCTGGATCCAAGCCTCGTAGCCGACATCGCGTCGGGTCTCGGAGCGAGCGCAGAAGAGATCGATGAGTTGCGTCAACGCTGCATCTCCGCACGCTCAGCATCACCTCGCCACCCCAGCCGTGAGTCGCCCGCTTCCGGCCCCACGTGCGTTCCAGCGGTTGTGCCCTCTGCGGCTCAAGAGCGCCAGCCCCGTATGCCCCTTTCGAGGCGGCCATTGGTCGCTGCGGCCGTCATGTTGGTAGCTGTGGCTCTCAACGTCTTCGGTGGGCAGCTCGTCCTCTGGTTGGACCTGCCGCTCTACCTCGACATGATCGGCACGGCAGCTGTCGCCTTCGCTTTCGGCCCGTGGTACGCCGTCGCGACTGCCATTGCCACGCAACTCACGGGGGCGGCGCTCCACCAAAGTGCTGTTGGTCTCCCCTACACACCTGTCGCCGTCGTGGGCGCTTTGGTCTGGGGCTATGGCATCCATCGGTGGAAGCTCGGTCGAACGCCAGCGCGGTTCCTGGCTCTGAGCATCCTCGTCGCCGTCGTCTGCACGCTCGTGGCCGTACCCATCACAGCGATTGTGTTCGACGGGTTCAGCGCCCATGTCGCGGGAAACACACTCACTGAGCGTTTCCAAGGGGTGGGCGAGTCTCTCGCTCTCGCCCTCGCCTCCTCCAACCTCATCACCTCTGTGCTGGACAAACTGATCGCAAGCTTCCTCGGCCTGACGATTGGTGCGTCATTGCGCTCGCTCCTCTCCATCGATGCTGGTTCACGGGGCGCTGAAGCCATCGGACAGTTCCTGTGGTCACGGGATCGCGACTCGCAATCTCGCTTCCCGTTGAGAGGTGGCTTGATGGCGCTCAAGAGCTATCGCTGACCCGTAGATACCCGCGCCGTGTCGGCTTGGGCTTCAGCGCTGCTCGCACCGGCAGGCGGCTACTACTGCGGGATAAATCTCTCCCACTGCCTAGTGTCTTGGAGCCCATTGGCTCCGCGGCGACTGAACGTCAGCCAGTCCTTCGAGTCCCCGTCATCGGCGCCCCAGCCGAGCGCCCGCTCGACTTCTTCTCGCGATGGCTGGTCGCCGTATGTGCAAACCAGAACTGAAGGCTTTTCCTCATACTCGAGGAACACGCTTGCGAGCATCTGATTCACTGGAGCGTCTTTGAACGAATAGCCGATCACTACCCAATGGTCTGATCGCTTAAGCGCGTGCTTAAACATCTTGTACGCAAGGCTGAATGGATACTCGCTTACGTGCTGTGCTTTGTCCTTCGGGTTCGCGAGTACAACAGCGGGACGAACGTTCGTCGTCCGCTCGCGAACTGCTTTCCACTGATCGCCGTCGTCCAGAAGATCCTTCGGTAGCTTGGCGTAGATCGTGCGGCCCTTGTTCGCCCAGTACGTCAGTGACCCATGCAGGTGGAGAAGGCGGACTCTGCGACCAGCCGGAAAGTCACCCGCTGTAGCCCTCAAAGCCGGAACTTCGCGCTCTTCCTCATCATTCACGGTGACGGTCACTCTGGTTCGTCCATCGGCCATGTCGGCCAGATCCCCGCTACGGCAGACGTGCATGAGGGCGGCAAGCAGGAGCGTGTCGTAGTTCAAGTTGCCGAAGACCACTCGTCCGTCGAAGCTGTCCAAGATCGCTGAGACGAGTGCGTGGAGGTCTGCCGCGTCGTCATGGTATGCGTGGGATCGCTCGCAGATAACCTCAAGCACGTGCGAGATGCCGTTGTCGCGGACCTGTTCAGCAAAGGACGCCACGCGGCGTATGGCTCGACGCAGCTTGCGGTCCGTCGGGCTGGTGAGGCTTGCGAGGGTCTCAAGGGTACTGAGGGTGCGTGATTCGGCTCCGAACGCACCGACCAACTGTTCGAAGTCCTCTGCGCTTGTTACGCCGTCAGGGAGTGCCCGTTCAGCTATCTCCTTCATCGCGGCGACCACATCGTCGCCGTCTGCGTCCTCGATCCTTCGCATCACCTCTTCGGTGATGGTCTGAAGATTGAGCTCGGAGTTGAATGCGATGGACAGCCCGTTGCCCACGAGAATCGCTGCACTGTGAGTCGCTGGCATTCTTCCTCGATTACCGTCCGTGGATACCCACACTCTAGGGTCGCCATCGGCGAGCGGGCGGACTCAGCATTCGGCGGGTTGGCGATCGGAGGGTCATGCGGCGACTTCATGGTGATGTCGCGACCGTAGCTGACGCTCTCAGCGAGTTTCGCAAAGGTGACGCATGGAACCGACCTCTCGACGTGAGACTTGCCCACGCTGTCAGCCGCGACCGCTGGTCATGTGGTCGGCGAGCGGTACACTCGATGAGTACGAGCGATGGGGCTCCTTGTTTGTCGTATTCCAGAGATGACCTTTTTTGTTGATCGTTGAGTTGATCACTTAACCGTCACGCGGCTCTTTTCCCCGTGATTACGCGGTTCTAGCGCTGGACTTCAAAATCCCACCGTCACCGCCACCACGAAGGCCCCGAATTCCCGCAAAATTGCTGGGATTCGGGGCCTTCTTCTCTTCCGTTCTTTCATCCGCGGTAACGCCGCAGTAACCGCTTCGACAAGCCCGTCTACCGTGGCAGGGGAGATTTGAAGGCGGCGCTCGAAGTGTCGTATAACGCCTAGATTTGCAGATGACGCACGCCCCTACGTTCGCCAGCCCGTAACTCGGTCGTGTGGATGATCGCCGAGCGGTGAGCTTCTCGAGCCTAGAGCCGCGCTCCTCCCGCTTTCCTGGAGCTGCCCCCAGCTCGATCGGATTCCCCTCCCGAATCCCACGTCGCCTGGATTGACGCCCGGTCAGGTTGTGCCCGGGCGTCCTGCAGTCAGGGTGGGTTGAGATCCACCGAGAAGCCATCCTTCGTGATCCGAAGGTTCACTCGGCCCATTCCTGAGGCGCGTCCGGCTTCTGTGGCTCGGCGTCGTCTCGTGCGGTCCCGGTGGGAGGCGGCGGGCAGCTCGATCCTTGTCTCGAACCCGGACGATGATGCGCCACAGGTGTCGAACGCCGCCAGACACCCTTTGGATCCGACGGGGTTCGAGCACGTCCGCCTCAGGCGGGACAGCGCGATAGGACCCGAATGTGTCGCACTTCCGAGACCCCGGCGGCTTCATGACTCGGGAGGGATCCTTTTCGCAGGGTGCCCCGACAAGAACACCCACCGCAAGGGTCTCGCGTCCCCATCGCGCTGGCTGCGGATCCCGTTGGTTGCGACGGCGCTGAGGGGGCGGTTTAATCGCCGCGGGTCTACGTTTGCAGGCCGCTCGCGCCTAGAGCACCGTGGCTACGATCTGACAGATCTGCAGTGCTACGAGTACGACCCCGCCCCAGATAGAAAGCGATACGGCTGCCGCGATGCCAATCCCCCGGAACAGGTCGAGGGCGTCTTCGCGTTCTCGTTTGAGATCTCGCCCAGGCGCGGACTCAGTACATTCTCTGAGATTGCGCACTTTCGCTCCGTCCTCGGAGCCGTTTTTTGGTTGGGCTCCTCCTTCGGCAGGACGCCAGTCTGACGCGATCATGATGCTTGGGGTGGAAATAGTTCGGCCCCGGCTGAGCCCGCCAGCTCGTCCGAGTAGGAGAAGCCCGACCAAACCCAGCGGCCCTGCGGTGTCGACTGCAGGAGTCTGGCCCGGTGGCAGGTCTGTACATTGCTGTTCGGCCTCTTGCGTGGCGCGCCGCAGCAAGCGGCCGTCTCATCCAACCGCGGTCGGCCTGCTCGCGCGCATCGCGTAGGCGCCCCGGCGTGGTGCGCTCAGAGGGCCGGCGACCGTCTGATCTTGTCGACTGCGAGATGCACATCGTGGCGCGCGTTTTGCCGTAGCTGAGTGTGTCATTCCCCTACAGTGTCCGCATCAATTTCGAATGAATGCTGAGCGGGTGCCGCCGGTCATGCCTGGCAGACGTTGTGTTGTCATTCGTCATCGAGCGGTAGGTTTCTTCGTCGAAGGGCCGTGATCATGAACGCGCACCCGACCAAGACGCCCGCGATCGCCCAAATCGTGGTTGCGAGGCGTACGTCCGTTCCTGTCTTGGCCAGTGCACCTGTCGTACCCGTGGAGGTTGGCAGATCGCGCTCCGGAGTAGCGGGTGCGGGAGGGGTAGTCGGAGATGCTGTAGCTGTGAGCGAGGTAGGTGGCGGCTCAGCGGCAACGGGGCGGACGATGTCGATCGTGACGCTCTGCTCGATGCTCGACCATGACGCTCCCGTGGCAGTCGAGCGCGCGGTGTCGGTACCCACCGCGAAAGCGGTGTTAGTCAGCTTCGAGGAGTCGGCATCCGCGGCGGACACGATGTAGTCCGCGGAGCAGATCATTTTTGTGGCGGGATCGAGAACGTCCGCTGGACAGACAACAGGGCCAAGGCCGGGTAATGGATCATTGATCACCACGGTCCAGGGGACAGATCCGGTGTTAGCGAGCGTGAAGAGGTAGACGATTTCGTCGCCGACGAGTGCTGACGTGACTGCCTCCTCATTTTTCGTCGCGACTTTCGTGAGTGTGAGGCCGAACGGCTCGACGAGAGCGACCTGCGTCTGTACCCCCGTCGATTCCGCCGCGTAGGGTGCGCTGTTTGCGGTGGCTGTAGACCCGCAGGTGGCTGCGGGGGCGGCGGTGACAACGTTCCAGCCGGTGTTGTAGACAGCGAGATGACCAGCGACAGTGCGATTCTCGAACGACCGGATGCACTCAGATCCTGTCATCGAACCGGGGCCCGGAGTGGGAAGAGCGGGCGCTCCGGTGACAAGGATGGTTCCATCTGATGTTGAACGTGTGATGGTGTCGACGAGGCGGTACTGATACGTGCCAGCTTCTGCCAGATATGCGACACCGGGTCCCGCCGTGACCGTGATCTGTGCCGTCGTGAATTGACCGGGACCCGTGAGTGTCAGTTCGCAACGGTGGTCCGATTCCGCGGGGGCCTCGACGATGCCGTAGGCAACCGAACTGTCTGGGTTGGTGTCCTGCCACGAGAAATAGCAGTCGTTTGACTGAGCCTCCCAGATAACTTCCGGCCTCGTGTCCGCCAACGCAGCGGGGCTTGCGGCGGAAAAGGCGAATATGAGCGCGATACTCGTGGTCAACAGCGGGGAGAATGACCGCTTGCGGTCGGGTCGTGGCGGTATGTAAAGCATGGAGCTCCTTGAGGGTGAGCGTTGCGTGCATCCGGGATAGGTCGGGAAGAGCTGAAAGTCTCTTTAGTGCGGTCGACCCCGCAGCACCTTCGCAGTGCCGCGCTCCGAGTACTTCGTCTTTCAGAATCGGCCGCTTGATGGTCGTATCGACGGCATACGGCGCGGGCGCCTACGCCGATGTCCCTGCAGACTCGTCTTCGTATGGCTTGGACTTGTGGCAGCGACCGGGGAGCAAAGCCTCAATTCTCTTCGCGTTGAGGGAGCTCCGACCCTCCCCGCCGCGCCGACTCATCGAGACATGCTTGGCGGGGAGGGAGGAGCGATTATTTGACGTGGTTTTTCAGTTCTTACGGCGCTGCCTACGCGCCAGCAGAAGAGCGCCGAGGCCCAGCCCGAGCAATGCAACGCTGACGATTGCGGCCGACACCGACAATGTCTGGCCCGTACTGGCGAGTTTGCCGGTCGGTGCGTCAGTGATTGAAGACGGTGCAGCAGCCGATTCAGGGGTCGAAGTCGAATACGGAGCCCGGGTTGGAGGATCGGACGTGACGATTGGCCCCGGCGTGGGAGTCGGCTCCGGCGTAGGTGCATTCGCCTCCTTCGGGATCACGCGCACGGTGATGTTCGCGGTCGCGGTGCGCCCCAACTCGTCGATGATCGTGTAGGACAGAACGGTCGTCCCTGAGAAGCTTGTGTTTGGTGTGAACCGCACACTTCCATCAGCGGTAATTTCACCGGTTCCATCCAGGTTTGGCGTCACCGAGGTGACCGAAATTCTGGTTCCTGTGTCGTTTGCGATGGCATCCACGGTCACCGGTTCGCCCTGGATGGTCTGGGCGTCGTCGTCCACGGCGATCGGGTCAGAGGCGAGTGTCGTGGACGTGGTGCTGATGAAAGTCAGTCTCTGTGTGTGGCCGAGCGTTGCGATCGAGTCCGGCGTGAATTTCGCGGGTCCGGAGTAAGAGAAAGAACTCGGCGGGGTGGGGGGCGGGTCTTCCTCAATAGCGCAGGACCCGCCGTCCCAGAATTCGATTGGGCTGCCAGTCGCCTTGGTGATTCCTGCTGGGACGGTGACACTCCACTGTTGCGACGGCTGCCCGGTGCAGAGGACCGCGCCGGAGAAAGTCTGATCCGCAGGTAGACCCGCCGGTGGCAGACCAGTAATCAACTTGGTGACGCTGATGGTCGAGAGGGTGTTGAACAGCTGCAACGACACCGTGCTGGAGTTCGACGTTGGGTTCGGATCGAAGATGGCATCCGGGCCCGCGCTCGATTTGACGGTTGCCGTGTTCTTGTAGGTGCCCGGGATTAGTCCGGCCGACCCCTGAACGATGATTTTCACAAAGCCTGCCCCGGCCCCGATGGTTGAGATTGCTGAGCTGACTGTCCGTGAGTTGGGATCATACGAGACCGGGCCGCACACGGAACCGGTCGAGGCGGCGCAGGTGGTCGAACCGTAGATGAAGCCAGAAGGCAGCGGGTCCGAGAACTGGATGGATTTGGCTGTATTCGGACTGGAGTTCGTCAAGGTAATGCTGAAGCTCACAGGCTCGTTGGCGCGAGCATCGCGCGGGGTGACGAGTTTGTTGACGGAAATGTCCGCGCAGGTGACCTTGGTCGCGGACTGGGCTCTGTTGTTCGATTTGACGGGATCGGTCATGCCGACGGGTGTCGACGTCTCGTATACCGAGGTGACGTTCGCGGCCGGACCACATGTGCTAATGACCGGAACGAGGGTGTATTTCACTGTGATCGACGAACCGCTCGGATATGTCGCCACGGGGCGATCGAATAGAGAGGCAAACGAGAAGACCGTGGAATCGGCGAGGGGCGGGCAGACCGCCCCCCCTGTCGTCGCGCATGACAAGATCGTCGCCTTCATCCGGGTTATGGTGCTCTCGCTCCAGAACGCTTGCGCCTTGATGCTGGACCCATTGGCGGCCGACGGCCCATTGTTCGTGTAAATGACCGTATAGACGGTCGGCACCTGGTCGTTCTCCGCGACCGCCGACTGTGACATAGTCACGCCGACATCCGCTTGCGCACAGTCCCCGCCATCTAACACGCCGTTCACCTGAGCTCGCGAACGGTCACCCGCGGTGTTGTCGATCCCTGCGGGGGTTCTGATGGTCGTTTCGTTGGTGACGGTTCCCGTGCCGCAACTGGTGAACGTGAAAGTCGCTGTGTAGGTGATCGTAAGCGTCGCGCCGACGGGGAAAGCCCCAACCTGCCCGGACCAGACCTCGCCGAACGAGAAGACGCTGGTGTCTTTCACGAAGGTGGGACAGGCAGCTCCACCCGTGCCGACGCAGGACTTGACGTCGATACTCAGTGCGGGCCCGACCATGTTGCCCGTCCAGTACATCAAGTCGCGGATCGCGGCGTTGTCCGCCGCGATCGGCCCGTTGTTGGCGTACGTGACGGTATAGGTGATCGGGGTCGTGGGAGTCGCCGTGCCGGGTGTCTGAGTCTTGGTGGCCGTGAGCTCCGTGGACTTGCATGCGAGACCTTTGGCCATCACCTTCACGTTGGTGGAATTGTTCCGCGAGTCAGGGTCGCTCACGGACGACGGGGCAAAAATTGAGGTGGATGAGGTGACTTCAGCCGATCCGCATACGTAACTCGGGGTCGAGGTGAAGACCACCTGAATCGACGCACCCGAAGGAAACTTCTCAACCCTGCCGGTCCACAGGCTCTGGAAGCTCGAGGTGGTGGAGTCCCTAATGAATGTTGGACACGTCGCCCCGCTTGTTGCGGTGCACGACTGGATTCTGTTGGTCAGGGTGGAGATCGCTTGCCCCGACCAGAAGAAGAACTCGTTGATACTCGCGCCGTCCGCTGGTGCTGGTCCGTTGTTCGTGTAGGTCACCGTCCAGGTGATGGGCGCCCCGGGAGACATGCTGGTCGCAGATGACGATGCCAAAACGGCCAGGTCAGCGCTGGTGTCGATCGCTGTGCTGACGCTGCTGACGTTCGAGGTCGGATCACTGTCGGTGACACCGGGCGCCGGATCCACACGCGAACTCGCCGTCACGCTGGAGGAAGAAGCAGGGGAGAAGTTACCAGTGATTGTCAGCGTCACCAGACCGAGATGCGGGAGTGCGGCAACGACACCCGAAATTGCGCTGTTGCTGACGTCCAAGGGGGCGGGACAGGCGGCCCCGGATGAGGGGGAGCAAGTCGCCGTGACGTTGGCGGCGCCGTCAGGCATGCTGACGGAAACCGTGGTGCCGTCGGCCGGCGTAAGCGAGTTGTTCCCAACGGTGACGGTGTACGTGAAAGCAGCACCCGCGACGGCATCCGTCGGACCACTGACATTTGTGGTGACATCCACTGTCGTTGCGGCGACCGCCGGAGCGGCCGCATTTCCCGCTGCCATTGCTGCGAAGAAGCTTATCGACATGATGATGGCCACGAGGTGGCGCCATCGGCGTCGTCGGCCGCCGTTGCTCGGGCTGTGCCAGATGCTTTGTCTCAAGTTGACGTCCATTTTCAGGTCGGGATGCCCACAGAGGAGAATTGCGTCTGCGGGGAAGCGAGGCATCCATTTCGCCCGCCAACAGCGGGGACCTGCGGCGCCCTGCGATATGACGCGACCGCTGCAATGCAACTGGAACGGACATGAGAGGCAAGTTGATTTGTCCCGGGTGACGGTTGCAGGGTCGGGCTCCGACGGTGGTGTCGGGTCCGGTGATTGGCGTGGGGCGCGGTCACGAATCTTTCTATTCACTCGGGGCCAGAAATCACTTGAAGCGACGAATGAAGCAGTTACGCGATGCGACTGACTAGCTCGATGCAGGCATTCTCAAGGTCCCTTCGCACGTCGAGCAAGGGGCTTGGTTCAGTGGCGCAGGGTCGGTGTGAAAATTTCGATTGCGGGAGAACTGGGCGCCCATACTGCGCCACAACCGCTGCGGTCGCAGGTCTCTCAAGGGCGGCAAGCCCAGGCCTGCGCGCTTATTTCCTTCGCTGCGCGCGGATACGGCAGTATCTGGATTCTGACCGCTGCGCATTGTGATAGCCCCACACGGTCGATTAGCCCCGAACACACAGGTTGAAACCCCCTGATGTGAACCGCGTCAGTGAGGTGACAAGATGCACCGAGCGGATTTATCTCTGTCGCGCTGGCTTGCCCCGGCAATCCGAAGCGGCGATCGCTTCGTCGGCAGCCTGACGACGTCCGATGTCGCCGAAGGGGAAAAAGCGGAAGGCGCCACGTCGAGGCTCCTCCGCTTTGAAGCGCTCCCGGAGTGACCAAAAGTGCCAGCGAATCCGGAAGTAAGTTTTCCCTTCCTCTGCCGATCTAAGCGGGCGCACTCATTTCCGCGGTGACAGTGAGCGGAGGGAAGTGAAGTCGCTGGCGATCGAGGGAACGGTTCGGAACGGGCATGGCGACCTCATTCGGGCGCCGTCAAAGGCGCAGCGGATGGCTCGAAGGTCAACCTGAGCCACCGCCTTGCACGCGCCGCTCGCTGCGCGACAATCCGGTGGATATCATGGCGCTGTTTATGAAAACCTCTGGACCGTTTCTAATCCTGTCTCGAAGAGGTGTGTTTTGACCAGCGGGTGCCGTGGTCTCCCGTCCACTCGTTCAAAGCTGCCCGGATTGACTCGGAGACGGTCAGGCTGTCGGCGCGCCCACGCGCCATTACCGCGCTCAATTCCTCGTGCGTCAGCCGGATGCTGACTACTACGGACGGTCGTTTTCCTCTCAGAGGGCGCCCCCTTGCGCGAGAAGGATTATCCCCATCCGTGTCACTCATCGACGATCCAGTAGCTCGAATCGTGTTCATTCACGACGTTCATGTCGACCATCTCAAAGCGACAGGCGTACCCGCGTTACGGGACAGTCAATCGAGGACTCGTCAAACGATCCTGAAATTATGACGCGCCTAGTGCTTCCTTCCTGAGCTTCCCTGATCGTCCTCTCGATAACCTCGAAGACATGTGCACGGTCGATCTTGTCGAGAAAGATGACGCCGTCCGCGTGCAGGTCGAGAGCGAGGTGCGCGTGTTCTCGGGAAGGTGCCGCGACTCGAAGCCAGCGAACCGCCGTTTCGATGACCTCGGTCGCAACGATTGTTCTCGCGCTAGCCGGCCCCCCGGAGAACAGCGCCACGCTTGAGGCGCTCGACAAAAACTCCCTTAGTTCTTGCCGGGTCGCTACGTATGGGTCACGGGTGGTCATGTGATCGCTTGATGGCTTCATCTGCTCGTTCCAGGAATGGCTGCCGGCGGCATGGGCTCTCTCCGAGGTTCCATCCGCCTGTTGTTCGTCGCAGCTGAGGAGTTACCCCTTCTAAGGAGGACGAGGGGGGCGGGGTGCTATGACGCAGGCGGGCACACATGGGCATTGTGTCTTTTGTAAGACAAAAACACTGTCGTTTCGTAAGACGAATTGCCAATCAGATTGACACAGTGCACTGTGCGCAAGCACTATCTGATCTGCCCCGAAAGTGTGCAGGTCGTCTGCGTGCCGTATCGGGGACGTGGCGTCGGGCCTGGCCGACGCTCGTTGACACTTGCCGAACGGATGCTCACGTCTGCGTGGATCGCATCGTCGGGGAAGTCCGCTGAGACTTCGGAGAGGGCCATGATCATGGACGCTGACACAACGACGGTCGAGGGGCGCAGGTCGCTAGGGCGGCCGTCCCGACGTTGGAAGATATGGATCATTGCCACGGCCGCGATGATCTCGATCGCGATCGCCGTGATCGCATGGGCGTTTGCGGCAGGGCTCTGGGGTGCGCAAGCTCGGTCGGAAGATCTCGGCGTGACTGTGGGGCAGCCGAAGTTTCTCTCCGAGACTGAGCTGAGGGGTTACGGCGCGTCCCACGCCCCGGTGTACTGGGCGGGTCCTATGGAGGATGTCAACTACGAGATCACGGAGGCGTCATCGGGATCAACGTTTGTTCGGTACGTCCCGAAGTCTGAGTCTGCAGGATCCCAGGAAGAATTTTTGACTGTGGCGACCTACCCCGAACAGCAGGGTTTCAAGCGTTTGCAAGATGCCTCCGCCGAACAGGACATGGGTTCCCAGACGACCAAGTCAAACGCTCTAGTTGTTGTTAACCCGAATGCGCCGCTGAGTACTTACTTTTCTTTCCCTGACGCGTCGTTTCAGGTAGAGGTTTTTTCCCCTACGCCAGACGAGTCCAAACAGATGGTGCTTGATGGTGCTATCCGCCTGCTTGAGAACTGAGATGGCTTGTGATCAACGATAAGATTCTGGCAGCACTTTCGGTTTCGACCGCGATCGCAACGCTTGCAAACCCGGCGGTTCCTTCGGCAGACACGGCGGCCCCCGATGGTCCTGCGGCGCCATCGTATACGAAAGCTCAGACAATTCGGCCCGGGCTATTCGGCGCTCTCTACGGGTCGAAGCAGAGCAGGTCGACGGACTTCGCCAATGGTGTCCGCCCGCCAGTCGTCACGGGCCCGCAGGGTGCGATGGGCCCGCAAGGCCCCGCCGGTTCGATGGGGGTCGCGGGCGCGAACGGTGTTAAGGGTGCGACGGGTGCTCAGGGTGCGACGGGCGCTCAGGGGGCTAACGGTGCTCAAGGGGCTAACGGAGCTCAGGGTGCTGACGGTGCTCAGGGTGCTCAGGGTGCGACGGGTGCTCAGGGTCCGCAGGGTGCGACCGGTGCTCAAGGCGCGACGGGCGCACAGGGCGCGGCTGGCGCTAACGGTGCTCAGGGAGCCAACGGTGCTCAGGGTGCTGCCGGCGCTCAGGGGGCTAACGGAGCTCAGGGTGCGACGGGCGCTCAGGGTGCGTCGGGCGCGGCCGGCGCTCAGGGCGCGGCTGGCGCTAACGGTGCTCAGGGTCCGATTGGTCCGCAGGGTGCGACCGGTGCGCAGGGCGCGACCGGCGCTGCCGGCGCTCAGGGGGCAACGGGCGCTCAGGGGGCGACGGGTGCTCAGGGTCCGATTGGTCCGCAGGGTGCGACCGGTGCTCAAGGCGCGACGGGCGCTCAGGGCGCGGCTGGCGCTCAGGGCGCGGCTGGCGCTAAAGGTGCTCAGGGGGCCAACGGTGCTCAGGGTGCTGACGGAGCTCAGGGTGCGACGGGCGCTCAGGGGGCGACGGGCGCTCAGGGGGCGACGGGTGCTCAGGGTCCGATTGGTCCGCAGGGTGCGACCGGTGCGCAGGGGGCTAACGGTACGACGGGTGCTCAGGGCGCGGCCGGCGCTAACGGACCTCAGGGGGCTGACGGCGCTCAGGGGGCATCCGGTGCTCAGGGTGCGACTGGCGCGAGAGGTGTCCAGGGGGCACAAGGCCCTATCGGACCTCAGGGGGCTGTTGGTCCACAGGGGCCGACAGGATCTACTGGGGGCAGCGGCGCCGTTGGTTCCCAGGGGGCGCCCGGCCCGCAGGGTGCGACGGGGCCTGCCGGTCCGCAGGGTGCGGCAGGTTTGCAAGGCTCGGCGGGTCCTCAAGGGGCGACCGGCTCGCAGGGTGCAAGCGGGCCCCAGGGGGCCAACGGTGTCACGAACGTTCAGACTATTCGCGTCGCTTCGGGGCCGATTGTCGTTGCCGCAACTCAGAACGCGAGCGTCAGCGCCTCCTGCCCCGCCGGTTCCGTACTCGTCGGCGGCGGTGGCCGAACGACGAACACCACTACGACGAGCAGCTATTCGGGAATAGCTACGATCGGATCGTTTCCCAACGAGACGAACCCCAATACCTGGAGCTACTTCATCAACAACACCAATTCTTCGAGCGTAACTATCGAGATTCTTTCCTATGCCCTGTGTGCCAAGGTCTGAGTGAGTAGGAAACATGCTTAGCAGTGGTCCTCGGTTTTCGGTATTCACGCCCAGCCACGATCCTCGATGGCTCGACGAGTGCTACCGAAGTCTCACGCAACAGAGTGTGAAAGATTGGGAGTGGGTGGTTGTTCTAAATGGCGAGGCGGATTGGTCGCCGCCGGACAGTGAGGGGCTGGTCAAGGTAATTCGCGCAGGACGCAATATGGGCGTGGGGGAGGCAAAAAGACTGGCTTGCGAATGGGCAGGCGGTGAAATATTGGTCGAATTAGATCATGACGACATTCTCCTGCCGGGCGCTCTGAGTCGTATCGGTCGCGCGTTCGATCAGAACAGCAGCGCTGTGTTCGCATACAGTCATTGGGCCCAGATTAACGGAGACGGATCTCCGGATCTCACAGAATTCGCAGCCGAATTCGGCTGGGAATATGCCACCTGGGAATATCTGGGGCTTCCCATGAAGCACGCTTTGGCGTTGGAATCTACTCCTCACAACGTGTCGTACATCTGGTACGCCCCGAATCACGTGCGCTCTTTCCGAAGGTCCGCCTATATGCGGGTCGGCGGCTACGACTCAAGTCTTGATATTTTGGACGACCAGGACCTTATGGCGCGACTCTACGAGCTGGGGGAATTCATACGAATCGATGAGTGCCTATATTTGCAACGCATGCATGACGGAAACACTCACCGTGATCGCGAGGTGAATGCGCAGATTCAAGCGGGTACAGTGCAGATGTACGACAGGTACTTCGAGAGGGCCGCATTGGCCTGGGCTAGGAGGAGCGGATTAGATGCCCTCGAAGCGCGACGCGACAACGTTGCTACGGCAGGCTATCGCACGCTTTTCGATGCAACGGAGCCTAGTTCTCACACATGGGACCTGAGTCATATTCCCGACGGCTCTGTCGGTGTTATCCGTGCTCAAGAGACGCTGCCCCTGACTGCTGACCCAGCAAGTCTCATGAACGAGCTGTATCGTGTGCTCGCCCCGGGCGGCGTCTTGATCACCATCACGCCGAGTAGTGAGGGAAGAGGTGGTTTTCAGGACCCGCTCGCTCGATCGGCTTGGAACGAGAACTCTTTTTGGTACTACACGGAGGATGTTTACCGGAAACGGGTGCCTGGACTCGCGGCTCGCTTTCAAATTTCGCGATCAGTTACAACATTCCCAAGCGAATGGCATAAGATCAGAGAAGTTTCCTACGCGTTTGTGAATCTTATTGCGATTAAAAGCGGGGTGCCTCGAAATGGTGGACCCCTTCTCACGTCCCAACCTGAGTTTTAGTGAGGACGCGGTACCGCAAACGCGGTATTTGTCTGTGCTCGCGTCTCTGTGCGAGAGAGTATTTGGTGCCGGGCTTTGAGTATGGCCGTGATTTCCGTGAGGGCGCCAAGCAAAGTGGGTGAATTCTGATTCAACGCACCGCGTGGGAGGCGTTGGGCGCGCGAGCCGCACACGAAAGATTATCTGCTGTTCTGCCAGGCCTTGAGTTGCAGACGACCGCGGTCGCGTCCCCCACTTTCTTTGCATCGGTTTGTAAGCTACGATCCGTCTCCTTTTTGAAAATGGCTATCGATGAGCCTGTAGTTCTCAAATTCAAACCAACAAACTCTGTCATATTCGGACGTGTCTCTGGTGATGACGTTCGCCTGAAGCACGACGGATATACGCTTCCTGAGGACGAGCCCTTCGCAGTGAAATCAGACCTGTTCCTCGTGGGCGCACGCGGGCGACTCAGATGCGATTTTATTTCGCTTCCCTCGGTCGACCTGAAGGAGGCGGCGAGGCGCGTTCATGGAAAGCGGGTTTCTATTCGAACATCACTTCGCACCACTCCCGTGAGCGCGGAGGCGGGACAATTCTGGCAACGTACTTTCACTTACAGCCGAGATATGGCAGCCGGACCGGTGGGGGCGTTGGGTGTTGAGGATACGCTCGCGAACTTGTTGTCCTGCGCGGCAGTGGCAACCTTTGTGCGGCCACCGCAGGAGGAACCAAGCAGTCAGACGCGATCGACCGTCTCGGCGGCAATAAGTTTCATCGTTGCGCACGCCATAGGGGACGTGAAGGTCGCCGATATAGCGAACGCTGTGGGAGTCTCAAGTCGCACCCTGCAGTATCACTTTCTCGAAGATTGCGGCTGCACGCCCCTCGAGTACGTTCGTCGGACGCGGTTGAACGGGGTTCGGCGGCAGATGCAGTCCACTCCCGCATCCGTCATCTCCACCTCCGCCATCGCGACTCGATGGCATTTCAGCAACAGTGGTCGATTTTCCTTCTACTACAAGCAACAATTTGGAGAATATCCGCGCGATACGGTGCGGCCAACTTGAGATTAGAGGCTTCGAGAAGCCGCGAGGTCTAGAATTGTGTTGGAGAAGTGGTTCTGGTGTCCGTGGGCGTAACGTGGACACGTCTCGGCTGTTGCGGAGGAGAAAAACCGATCATGCGCCGACCTTGTTGAAGAATTATTCAGTATTTTTATATGTTGCCGCTTTTCTGATGGTGCAATCGTGGCTGTCGCGCTCTGCTCACTTTCTGGGCCCCTAGCGTTTCTCCAGGGCGAGAACAAGGAGTAGGCAGATTTCAACGGTCAATCCAACCATCTGAAATTTGCACAAGAGAAGGAGGGCGCGCTCTCCTCGCAGGTGTCCTGCGAGCTCCTCGCGGGCGGACGGTTGGTGTCGGAAGGTGCTGCGACGGCGGACGTTTCGGCGCATGACACTCAGCTCACGGGTTGCGATGTTTGAGGTTCTCATCGAGCCTGCGATCGGTCTTTGCTTGCATTTTGTTGTCCCTCTATGGTTCAAGAGACGCCCCACATTGGTGCCTCGTGCGGGGGAGTTCCGACGGCGTCGAAGATGACGAGACGATTTCTAAGATGCGCAAACCGTAGAGCCGTGTGCTACGATCCGTGGCCTTCACGTATGTCGATAGATGCCACATCGGTGACATTTCCGTATTTGTCGAATACTCGAGACACTTGTCGTACGGTTTCGAGCACTACCATTCGGCTTTCGATGTCGATTTCTGGGTTGATTTGGTAGATCTTGGCTTCGAACGCCTCAAGTGCGGCAAGGTGGGGTAGCGCGACCCTTACCTGAAGATTGGTGGGACCCGCGGCCAAGCCGAGGTAGGTCATGCCGGCGAGTCGGCTTATTAACGAAATGGCTTCGCTGATGTCGCCGGCAGGCACCCGCATTCCTAGCCAAACGATCGTTGCCGGCGCAGCAGCGGCGGGTGCGAGCGCCGCTCTCAGGTGCAAGGCGCCGTCGGCGATGAGCTTCGTGACCCGTCGCGCAACAGTGGACTCTGATGCTTCTACGGCCCGCGCGAGAGCGGTGTTAGAGGCCCGTCCGTCGCGGCTTAGCTCGAGGCAAATAGCCCAGTCCAAGTCGTCGATCCGTCCGGCAGAGGGAATTAGCGTGCCCCGTCGCTCCGGGGGGAGGGAAATTCGTGAAGCGGGTTCCAGAGTCCCTGCCCCGATAAAACCGCGGTCAAGGTGCGTCGCTACCGAAGGCTGAGACGAGATTTTCTCTACGCCCGGGATTTTTGGAAGTGTATTTAGGAGGAGTTCGCTCAGATCCTGCTGGCTGGCGGCGCAAGCGAACATGAAGATATCTGAACTCCCGCTGACAATCTCGACTGTCACGCCATTCGGGAGCTGAGCGATGCGCGCGGCAACAGCTCGAACGCAGGTGGCCTTGCAGCTGATCTGTAGGAACACGGCGGTCATTTGCCGCATCAGCAGCGGATAGCACGTCACCCACGCGAGACGTGCCTCCTGCATGACGTTCCACCGTCGAGTCGCGGTCACAGGATCGACACCTACCGCACGCCCCACTGTCGACCAAGGTGCGCGAGGGGCCAGTTCCAGAGCGTGAAAAATTGCTAGGTCGAGCTCGTCGAGGTTGGTAGATAACTGCATGCAGCGAGTCTGCCTGAAGGAATACTGCAGTTCTGTCGTCCAGCTCAACTATCCGTGAGCATTGCGGCTGGCCGCACCCGAAACGGCCGGAGGAGCCCTGCCGAATGCCCGAATACCGATCTGCCCTTCTGCGCCCGTGCCGCATGTCGCACGCGCTCGACCAGTCCGCCGGGTTGGTGGGCCGTGCTAAGCCCGGTGGCCATTGGTGTCGCCAGGGGGACGCGAGTGTCGTGGCCGGTGCTTTGTGAGCTTCGACGTGCACGAGGGCCCCGCGCTCCAAGATCGCGCTCTTCTCGAGGCGGCTCGCGCGGGTTCTGCCGACGCCTTCCGAGAGCTCTGGCGTCAGCATCATCGCGCTGCGCACCGTTACGCCTCTGCGCTGACACGTAGATTCGATGCAGACGATCTGGTGTCTGAGGCGTTTCTCCGAGTGTTCTCAGCTCTGAGAAGTGGTGGCGGACCGGGCGAGGCGTTGCGCCCTTATCTGTTCGTGACCATTCGAAATATCGCGATCAAATGGGCAAAGCAACCTGGGGTTCGATCTCTGGAAGAGATCGACGAGCCCGCCTATGACGTCGACCTGGGCGGTGCGCTGATGCAGGCGGCAGACCGCCAGAAGCTGCAGGACGCGTTGGGCTCCCTCCCGGCGCAGTGGCAACACATCCTCTGGGCTACTGAGGTCAAGGGTCAACGCCCGGCAGAGTTGGCGCCCACGCTAGGCCTCCAGCCCAACAGCGTCGCGGCCCTCGCGTACCGTGCACGAGAGGCATTGCGGCATGCGTGGGTTCAGGTGCACATGGGAGATGACCTCGGCGACGGCGAGCACCGATGGGTACGCGAGCGCGCGGGGCGTTACGTCTACCACGCGCTCACCAACAGACAGAGACACCGATTCCAAGCCCACCTCGATGTCTGCGAGCGTTGCGATCTCCTCATCCGGGACGCGAAGCACCTGTCCATCCTGCCCGTTGGGGTCCTCGCGCTTCTTCTTCCATTTGGCGGTGTAGCTGCGCCCGTTGTCGGCGTGACCGGAGACAAGCCCCTGGCCCTCTCCGCTCGTCTCGGCGTTCGTCTGCGTCACGCCGCGGCCAGCTTCACCCGGGTGCCGACGACCTCTATCGGCCTGGTTGCACTGGCGACTGGTGTCATCGCTATCGGCGCCGTGGCAGTTGTCAGAACCGTTGACGACTTCACGCCTTTCAGGTCGATGCCGGACACTTCTTCCGTCTTCCAAGCCCCAGCATTCCCCGCTCCAACAGACGAACCACAGGACGAACGACCGACCCCTCTAGCTTCATCTGACCCGACGCCTACCCTTACTCCTCCGGCCAGCAACTCAGGACCGCTGCCGCGTGTCGGTGAGTACTTTGGGTCGCCCGCGGTGCGCGATCTAGTGCCTGAAGACAAAGTCGTCCCGAATATCGAACTCACCCAGGCGCCGGGCGTGCTCAATTTCACACTGCTCTCAATCAGTCCGGGAAACACCGGTACCGCCATCGTTGAAATCGTGAACGACGGTGACTCCCTCATTCAGAACGCTGAGTCGATGCGCGGCTCTTCTGCCCTGTTCGTCGCACCGCCCGGGCTCACCTTCGAACCGCAGGACCGCCTCGTGAATGACTACGAATATGCAGGCTATGCCCGCTCCAAGTCGGCTGTCGAGTTCAGCAGCTGCGCCACCGCCGACCACGCTCATGTCCTTCGATGTGACGTTGTGGCGGCCGACACCACCCCATCGGCGAACACGGGCTGGATGTGGGCCTCGGGCGATACACGCAGGGTCTACCTCAAGGTTGCTGTCGACGATGACGTGGAGACCAGAACGCTCGCTGGATCGGCGCAGCTGCGTTTTCTTTCGGATGCGGGTGTCCTGCGAGTATTCGATCGTCCGTGGCAGGTCGATGTCCTGCCCGTTCTGGACACCTCGACACCTCTCATCGATACGATCGAACCCACCGGAGACCCCGTCGTAATCGGCGGCACCACGGAGCCAGGACGCGCCCTAACTATTTGGAGCGACGACAACATCTTGGCGAGAGCTATCGCAGATGTCCGTGGGCGGTGGCGGGCCACGGTGCCCTGGGGCACGCGAGGCACACTCACCGTACGAGACTTTTGACCACGTGTACAAGGTGGCGGCGGCCTACTTATCAGCTCAGCAGGCACCTCTCAACTATTCGCGGCTGGTTCCTCTGGCGCTCTCTAACAAGGCGCCGCGCAGAGCGCAACCAATACGGCCGTGAGCACGACAACGAAGCCGAGGTGATGCCCAGATGTCTCCATCTCTAGAGCATCAGTAGGCCCCCTCGTGGCCCCCTCAGACATCGCACGCCAACGACCTGGCAATCCGTTCCAATCATCGAAGACGCTTCCTTCCTCCGCCGTTGCCTGAGGCGCTGGACCGCATCTGACTCTGCCCACCCGTTCGACCATCCGCATCACAGTTTCATTTTTTCCCGAGTTCGGAGCGAAAGCGTGCGTCGCGACGCACAGCAGACAATCCTGTAGTTCGTAGCAAGCGCGTCCGAGCGGCCAGCCGCTCGGCCCGGGCCCTGAGCGACCGTCTCGACAAGCGCTCAGGCCCGCCGCACCGAGCCGTGAGGAACTTGACTCAGACAGTCGGAGTTGGCTGTGCAGTCCGCGTCATTTTGACGCTGTGGGGGGTTCCTTCAATCAGTGCGCCCGCTCGGTTCGTTTTGGGGCGCAGATTTGGAGATTCTCGATGCGTTTGACGCCAACGTTTTCCGCCCGTGCTGCGCGACTGATGCGACCTGCCGAGTGATGTGGCACTCGCCTCAGGCGGAGAAGTTCCTCCCATCTCGTGGACACGCCATCGTGACGATCACGGTTCTTGACGAAAACGGCTTCACGCACCACTACCAGCCGGTGGAACTCCGACTCGACGTCTTATCCGACGCTCTCGCGAGATTCTCCACAACCACCGAAAATGCTCGTCGTCTAGCGGAAAATTCGAAGAGACGACGGCCTAGAGATCGATGGTGATCTGCCCCGTCTTACGTCGGAAAACGTGTGGAGAGGATCTGTATGACCTTCATATCCATGCTGTCCGCCACAATTTCTGTTCAAGGTGGACTTCTTGAGAATGCGATCGAAACCTTAGTTCGCGCGAAGCTAAACCGCAGAGTGACGTTGCTTGCCGCGCAGGCGGCATTCATCCAAAAAGCTATTCAGGACTTCGACGTACCAAACTCTGATTGGAGCTTAGGCTCTGCGGCATGCCCTGGCGCGGCACGCACGCGCGCCGCAGCTCCGCATTCGTGTCGGCTCGCGCCCTGACGACAGGAGTTTCTTGCATCAGGCCGGGCCCCGGTCCCCCTGCCCGGCGGAGCCTCGACGACGATGATTTACATATGGCGTCATGAGTTGATCGACGTGCGGTCTTCAAGAGTAGGGAGATGCCACCCGCCTGCTTTCGGGTTTCTTCCTCACGGGCGTAGACGCAGCAGTGACCTCACCGTTGCGAACTAACGCCTGACGGTCATGGGTGACTCGACTGTAAGGGGTCGGGTCCCCATGGCCGTCCCGCTGGCGGGACGGCAACACGTCACGGTCAAAACGTCGCGAAGCCAACCGGTCTAGCGTTCCCATCCGGGTGAGGGAACAGTTCAGGCGGGCCCTCGACGAGGCAGGACGCACTCGCCTGTAGTTGTTCAGGTCGGGTTGCGTGGTTCTTGTCGCCCTCTGTGGCATAGGCCTGATCTGCCCCGCAGTTCCCGGGCTTTTTTCTGCTGCAACGTCAAGCGGGCGCTACTGGCCTCCGAGGCGGCTTCGATTTACTGGCTCCTCATATCGGCACCGAGCGTGAGGGCATCAAGGAACGTAATGGATCCGGGGAGAGACTCTGGTCTGAGCGCCCGACTGCGGCGTCTCATTCGGAGTATCGAAGTGTTGCGCTGCCCGATTCGGCCCGCCAGCGGGCGCCCCTGTCCCTGGCGGTCGAAGCTAGACAACCTGCTCACGGTAGCGGCGTCTCTTGCCGAAGGCAGATTGCAGCGTGCGCGGATAGGGGGCATAGAACCTGTATTTCATAGACGGTAGTGCTACATGCCAGTTTCCAATTCAGCGGGTTCTTTGACTTCCGGTTCATAATCGTGCGCGCCGCGGGAGCTGTAGCAGAAGGCAGCCCGAGGGTGACAGCCTTCGCTGGTAAATATTCGGGAGTGCCCGTCAAGCCGACGTTGCGAGGCGGGTAGCGCCGCCGGGTCCACACCGATACGCTCTGCCGCTCCAGCAGGGCCTTCGACGTGTCTCGCGGACAAGCGCACGCGCGTCAAGGAAACTTGATTCAGCGACGGCGACCTCTGCTCAAGGCGATCGTTCCGGTGTGACGGCTGAGAGGTTCCGTCCGTTTCGATGTCGTCCACGGCCGCTCACATGGTCGGTCTGCGAGGGCTTCCCGGCGCCCTGCGCGGAACGTTGGAAGGGCGTCCGCACCACTCCGATAGCCGCATCGCGGAAATATTCGACCGTCAGTTGCTTCGGAGCACTCCAACCTACGTGAGGCTCTGTGCTCCAGCGAGGCGCTCCGTTCCTGCCGTGGTCAAACCCGTAGACACTCGCCCCTCGGCTGGGATCTCGCCGGCTCCTCATGTGATCTGGAATTATCCAGGCCAACTGGACTCATGGGGGAGTGAGCGGATAGCGCTCACCCCCCCTGGGGTGGTTACTTAGCTTCCCGACGGAACCTCCGCGCCGCGTAGATCGCGGAACCGGCGAGAAGGAGTGGGATCGCGATCCCGATCGGCAGCCCAGGATTTGCTCCAGTGGACGCTAGCGCGGGAGCACTGCTGCCGCCATGGCCGTCAGCGTCCCCCGGGGGCACAAGGACACCATCATTGCTAGTTGAGGCAGTTGCTGACGCAGTGGCCGTAGCGATTGTCGAACTGAGCGGTCGATTTTGCTCGGTCGTTGAGCCGTCGGGTGCGGTGCCAATGGCGGACCCCGTGAACGCAAGGCCTCCTACGTCGAGGTCAGCCTGCGTCACTGTGTACGTCGCGGTGCAGTCAACTTGCTGACCTGGGAGAACCGGTTCAGCAGGGCACACGATTGCAGAGATCCGGCCGGTACCCGAGAACGCGGAAATCGTGACCCGTGGGTCCGCGATACTAACGTTCCCGGAATTCTCCACACGGAACGTGATGGTCACTTCTTGACTTGCGCGCACGATCGGTGCGCTCACTGCGACACTTGAAAGACTCAGTGACGCGTTTTTCGACATCGGGAGGACCACGCTGGAGGGCTGCGAGGTCACCTTTTCCGCGGGGGTGCTCACGGGCGGATTGCCATTTGCCGTCGCGGTATTGCGCAGCTCACCCGCATCGATGTCGGCCTGCACGAGCGTGTATGTCGCTGTGCAGGTCACCTCCCCGCCGGGAGTGAGGCTGTCGGTTTGAATGGCGGGGCAGCTGACCTTCGGAGCGTCGCCCTTGCCGGAAAACGCTGTTTCCTTGATCCGGACGTTATCGAGCGTGACGTTACCAGTGTTGGTCGCGACGAAAGAGAATTGGACTTTGGTTCCGGGTGAGGCCGTCGTGATCGGTTCTGCGGACTTCACTACTGTCAGGCCAGGGGACTGCGTAGCGGTGGTCGTGGTCGAGGAAAGTTCGGACTGCACGCGGCCCCCGCCGACCGCGGTTCCGGAGGCGACTGCCGTGACATCGATCGCGCCCGCATCGATGTCCGCCTGCTTGGCGGTGTAGGTGTGTGTACACGTCGCCGAGGCGCCGACGGCGAGTGGCCCAGAGGGACAGGAGACTGCAGGGTCGCCTTCTTGTCCGCCGAAGCTCGCAACTCCGACGTCTGTGACAGGGACGTTGCCGGTGTTCTTGACCGTGTACGAGTAAGTGACTCGGTCGCCTGGCGCTGCGACGGTGCTTACGTCCGCCGACTGCTCCAGGTTCAATTGGGGAGCGGGGGCGGTGAGGGGAGTCGTTGTCGATGACGGGGCGGAAGTCACGACGGCGCCGCTCGGAGTCGCGCCGTTGGCTGTGACGGTGTTTTCGACGGTGCCCGCCGCGATATCAGCCGTGGTCACCGTGTAAGTCGCCGAGCACGTTGTCGACGCTCCGATGGGAAGCTCGGTAACTGGGCAACTGACGGTGTCGAGCTTGGGATTTTCTGCGCGGACATCCGTGAGCGGGAGCTGCCCCCCGTTCGTGATGCGGTAAGAAAACTGGATCTGGTCGCCAGCGTCGGTGATGCCGTTGCCGTTCCGGTCGCTCGAGGTAGCAGCGCTCGTCTCGATGCCGACCCGACCCGGGAGCCCGGTCGTGGACGATGTGTTGTTCGAGGGATCTACATCTTCTTCGTTGGCGATGACTGTGGCCGAGTTTGTTACGGCAGCATTCAGCGACGACGGGACGTCGGCGGTGATGGTGAAGGTAGTCGAAGCCCCCGCGGCGAGCGGGCCACTACTACACGTGACATCGTTTCCCGTTGCTTTGCAGGTGATGCCGTCGAAGCGCGCGTTAGAGAGAGGCTCCGGCAGCTTGTCGGAGACGAGGAAGCCGTTCGAGTCGTTGGGGCCGTTGTTCTCGACCGTGAACTTGTACGTGACCGTCCCGCCTGGGATGAGGGTCGCTGGCCCCGTCTTGGAGATAGACAGATCCGTCGGGCGGCCTGGCGATGCGGCACCGTCGTTCTCGCGAGTCGTCGGGCCAGAACCGGCCGCGAACGCGGTGAACGCTGGTGCGGTGCCGGCGTTATTTACCGCGACCTGAAAGACAGCACCCGTGTCGTTGTTGAGGAAGCCGAGGTTGCCGTTTCCGTATGTCCAAGCCGCTCCGTACGTTCCATTCGGGATTGGTGAGGCCAGGGCATCGACTTTCCCCGAAGTCGGATCTACTCGGTAGATAAAATCCCCTTGAACGCCCCAAAAGAAACCGTCTGCGAACGACCAGTCTCCGAAGGGGATAGTCCTGCTGAGGGTGACTGTCCGGACCACACTTCCGGTGAGCGGACTCACCACAGTCATATTGGGGTCCCGCGGGTTGGTCAGATACAGGTTATTGCCGGGACCAAACCCGCCAACTCTTATGGTCGCCGCGAGGGGCGTGTTGCCGACCGGCTCGATAGCGCCGTCGCTGCCGATACGGATGACCGTTCCCCTTGGCATGGACGTGACACCAGCGACGATGACGCCATACAAAAAGTTGTCCGCCGTGTTGTAGGAGATCGCGTTGTACGTGACAGAACGCGGCTCTCCGACCGGGTTGAAGGCCACATTCCCTTCGTTGATTTGCCCCTCGTAAAGCCGCGTCGGGGCATTCTGGGATAGAAACACGAGCGGCCTCGCAGGGTCGAAAGCCGGCACGGCCGCGTGGGCGGGGCCAGCTGCGAGGAGATTCACTCCGACCATGGATGTGCTCATAAGGACTGTCAAAAGAGCGCTCACCAACAGCCTTGGCTGCCACGCCTTTACTTTTGCCGTGCGCACCATGCTCCCGGGTGTGCCATTGCCGGGCGCGACACGGCCTCTTCGTTTGTTCTGGCCGATCATTATCTTTCCCTTCCGAATGCTGCTACTGCGCACCGAGTGCGGCAGTCGAGAGCGTTGAACCCTCCGAACGAATACGCCCTGACGCGGCCGAGGCATCCTCTGCGGAGGATCGCCCTGACATCGGTCTGGGGTAGATGTCTAGAAGCGCGAAGCGCGAAACGACGGACATCTAGGGAAAGACTCCTCGCCCGGTGTTCTATGACGGCGTCGCGCGAAATTCACGCGCTCGGTGAGCGCAGAACGCGCGGTGAGCTGCGTGGCGGTTTTGCGAGACCTGGCGCGCCCCGGTTCGGGGATTTTGCTTCGTCTAGGAGGCCCCTGGGCGTAATGCCTCTGCAGACGTGTCGCTGACACCCCTCGCCGCCGCGCAACCTCGAGCGGTACGGCCAGGTACACGGCGATCCTCCGCTGAAGCTCCGGATGCTCGGGGGTAAAGAAAAGAGCATAAGGGGAGGTGGCACCGGGCTGCGTTTCTCACCTCGCTTCGCTCGCCCGAAACTCGACCGCTGGTCGGCATAGCCGACGCCTCCTCGGTCCGCCTCTCAACTGTCGCTTCGCTCTGTCTTGAGGCTTCCCTCGCCGTCTTCGCTGCGCTTCGTCGGCCCTCACTTCGCAGCTGGCGCTGCTCGCCTGTGAACGCCCCACCGGGGCCTTCTCAGGTTGCTACCGCTGACGACCGCGCTGCGCTGCGCTTCGCTCGGTCGCCACCGACGGGATCACGGGAGGGCTCGATCGCGGATCACTAGGTACACGCTCGCATTTACGCTTCGGAGAGCTTTTTCCCTTGGGAGCTCGTTCATCGCAAGATGTCTGACGTCCTGTGTACAGTCGTGGGCAAGCCTGAATGACACTAAAAGGGCAGGGCCGTCGACGGTCCGACCAATTGGATACGCCAAGCAACCGCTAACGGGTTCGGCTACGAGGTCCTCTTGGAAGTTTGACTTCCAAGGGAGATTCATGCCTTTTTCCACCCTCGCGAGCACCAGTCTGCTGGACTCGTTGATCACGCCCGGCAACGCTCGCTGAACGCCTCGGCACGACCGAGCGCAACCTCAGCGAATGGCGCATTACGGGACGCGGGCCGAAGTTCATCCGGGTTGGCCGCAGCCCCCGCTACCGTCCGGAGGCTGTCGACGAATGGCTGCTTGCTCAGGAGCACGCGAGCACGTCCGAGGAGGCCGCCTGATGGGCAGCGCGTACTCCTACGACACGAAGAACGGCAAGCGTTGGGAAGCGCGATATCGCAAGCCAGATGGGAAGACCGCCCGCAAGGGCGGCTTCACGCGCAAGCGGGATGCTGAGGCCTACATCACTTCGGTGGAGTCGGCGAAGCTTCAGGGCGCGTACATCGCACCGGGGGAGTCTCGAGTCACCGTCGGAGAACTGGGTACTTCCTGGCTGACCGCTCACGCGATCGCTGTCAAGCCGTCCACCTTCCATAGCGACGAGAGTGCGTGGCGGGTCCATGTCGAGCCAGCCTGGGGTCGACGCCGTGTCGGCACGATCCGGCACACGGAGGTCGCGGCGTGGATCGCCGAGCTGAGTGCTGAGCGCTCCGCGACCACCGTGAAGCGGTGCCACGGCGTTCTCGCATCGATCCTTGACGGGGCTGTGCGCGATCGCCGGCTCCAGTCGAATCCTGCACGCGAGGTGAAGACCCCGCGCAAGGTCCGGAAGCAGAGGGCCTACCTCACGCATCAGCAGGTCGAACGGCTCGCAACGGCATCTCACTATCCCGACCTCGTCCGCTTCCTCGCTTGCGATCGCAGGAGTTATGCGCTTAAATAACCGCGGGCCTGCAGCACGACCCCTGCTGGCACGTGTGTTCGAGGAGGAACGTAGATGAAGACCATTCGATGGGGTGCGGTAGCCGTCGTCGCCGCCGCGGCAATCGCCTTGACCGGCTGCGGCCGCACCTCCGAAACCGGCACAGGTCCTGCGGAGGCGTCGACGATCGGTGACGCCAAGGCTCAAGGCACGCTCACGATGTGGGCGATGGGTGCAGAGGGCGAGGCGCTCCCCGCGTTCGTGAAGCAGTTCGAAGAGGCCAACCCGGGTGTGACCGTCGAGGTCACCCCCGTGCCGTGGGATGCCGCATACAGCAAGTTCCAGACCGCCATCGCGGGCGGGAACACCCCCGACCTCGCGATGGTCGGGTCGACCTGGATGGCCGACTTCGGCGACGCCCTGCAGACGGTTCCCACCGACCTGTCGACCGACGGCATCTTCCCGGGGGCGATCGACTCGACCATGATCGACGACCGCGCGACCGGCGTGCCCTGGTACGTCGACACCCGCGTGCTCTACTACCGGACCGACATCGCCGCCCAGGCAGGCTGGACCACGGCTCCCGCCACCTGGGACGACCTCAAGAAGATGGCCGCCGACATGCAGTCGAAGGGCGGTGCCGACTACGGCATCCGCTTCCCCGCCGGGAACGACTCCTTCCAGGGCAATCTCTGGATGCCGTGGTCGAACGGCGCCGAGCTGGAGGACGGCTCGAAATGGAACCTCGACACCCCCGAGACGGCCGAGGCGCTCGACTATTACCAGAGCTTCTACACCGACGGCATCGCCAACCCGGCCGCCGACCGTTCGGCGGGAGCGCAGGAGGCGGACTTCGTCTCGGGCAAGACGCCGATGCTCATCGATGGGCCCTTCCTCATCGGCCAGCTCGAAGAGCTCGGCGGAGCGGGGTTCAGCGACAAGTTCTCCACCGCCGTCCTGCCGAAGAAGGAGTCGTCGACCTCATTCAGTGGCGGGGCCAACCTCGCCGTGTTCGACAACTCCGACAACGCCGCCAGCGCGTGGAAACTCGTCCAGTGGTTGACCGAGCCCGAGACGCAGGCGGCGTGGTACGACGCGACAGGCGACCTCCCCGCTGTCCAGGACGCGTGGAAGGCCGACGCCCTCTCGTCGTCCAAGACGCTCGCCGCCTTCGGGACGCAGCTCGAGACCGCGAAGTCGGTCCCCGCCGTCACCACGTGGGTGCAGGTCGCCGCCGCCGGTGACGCGATGCTCGAGAAGATCCGTCTCGGTCAGCAGGCACCGGCCGAGGGCCTCAAGGAGCTCCAGGCGACCGCCGACCAGCTGGGTCTGGGCTGAGATCGTGACGCAGGCAGTCGTGGGCGCGACCGGAACGCGGCGTGCGTGCGGGCGCGCCCGCGCCGGTGGGGCGTCGAGTCGCCGCCGGCGCCAAGGATGGGTCGCGTGGGGCTTCGCTCTGCCCTTCGTCGCGGTCTTCGCGATCTTCATGGTCGTGCCGATCGTGGGCTCCTTCGCGATGTCGTTCACCGACTTCACGGCGCGCGACATCCGCTCGCCCTTCGCCGTGAACTTCGTCGGGCTCGAGCAATACGCGGGTGTCCTCTCGGACCCCGTCTTCCTCACCTCGCTGGGTGTGACCGCGACCTTCGTGGTCGTCGGCATCCCGGTCACCATGGCGGTGGCTCTCGCCCTCGCCCTCGCACTGAATGCGAGCACGGGCCGCTTCGTCTCGGTGCTCCGCGTCGGCTTCTACGCGCCGGTCGTGACGAGCATCGTGGCCGTGGCCGTGGTCTGGCGGTACATCCTGCAGCCCGAGGGGCTGCTGAACTCCGCTCTCGCGATCATCGGCATCCAGGGTCCCGACTGGTTGAACGACACCCGTACCGCCCTTCCCTCGCTCATCGCGATGGCGGTGTGGCGCAACGTGGGCACGCTCATGGTGATCTTCCTCGCCGGGCTCCAGGCGATCCCCACCGACGTCAAGGAGGCCGCGCTCATGGACGGCGCCTCGTCGTTGCGGCGTCTGACCTCGGTGACGCTCCCGCTGCTGCGCCCCACCCTGCTGCTCGGCGCGGTGCTCATCTCGGTCGGGTTCCTCCAGTTCTTCGAGGAGGCCTTCGTGATGACGCAGGGCGGGCCGCTCAACTCCACCCTCTCGGTGGCCTATTACACGTTCAAGCAGTTCGGTTTCGGACAGTACGGCGCGGCCTCGGCCGCGAGCTACCTCCTGTTCCTCGCGATCGCCCTGCTCAGCCTGGTGCAGTTCCGCGTGCTGCGCGCGAAGGATTGAGGGAGGATGCCATGACACTCACGTCTCCTGCGGCTCCGGCCGCCGTCGTCGAAGCACCCGAGCCGCCGCGGCGCCGCCGCGCTGAGAGGCGCGTCACCCCCGGGCGCGCACTCACCTACACGGTGCTGCTCGTCGGCCTGCTCATCTGGATCCTGCCCTTCGCGTGGATGCTGCTGGGTTCGGTCAAGACGCAGCGCGAGATCCTGCAGCGCCCGCCGACGTGGTGGCCCGAGCAGTTCACCTGGGACAACTTCGCGACCTGGTTCGGCCAGCTGAACTTCGGGCAGTTCTTCGGGAACAGCGTCCTCGTGGCGTTGGTGACTGTTGCCGGCAACCTCGTGTTCTGCTCGATGGTGGGCTATGCGCTGGCGAAGATGGACTTCCCAGGCAAGAAGGCGCTGTTCCTCGTCGTGATGGTGACCCTGATGGTCCCGGGCGTCGTCACCTTCGTGCCGCTGTTCGTGATGGTGTCGTCCCTCGGCCTCGTCGACAGTTACGCCGCGCTCATCCTGCCCTTCGTCACCACCCCGCTGGGCGTCTTCCTCATGCGGCAGTTCATGCTCGGCATCCCGGATCCGCTCCTCGAGGCCGCCCGCATCGACGGGGCCGGAGAGCTGCGGATCTTCGCGCGCATCGTCATGCCCCTGTGCGGGCCACCGCTGGCCACCCTCGGCATCCTGACCTTCCTCGCCTCGTGGAACAACTTCCTCTGGCCGCTGGTGGCTGCCCAGACCGAGGCGAAGTACACCCTCCCCGTCGCGCTGTCGCTCTACTCGACGGGTCAGAACGCCACCGATTACGGCCTGCTGCTGGCGGGATCGGTGCTGGTCATCGCGCCGATCATCCTGCTGTTCGTCTTCCTTCAGCGCTACTTCATCCAGGGCATCGCCTCTACCGGTCTCAAGTGATCCGGGGCCGCGCGCCCCTCCCGTGAGACCCGAGCCCTCGAAAGGACTCCCATGACCTCCCCCCGTTTCCTCACCGCGCCCGACGGAACGCGTTTCCGCGACCTCAACCACAACGGCGTGATGGACCCCTACGAGAATCCGCGGCTCGGCGTCGAGGAACGCGTCGACGACCTGCTCGGTCGTCTCAGCCTCGAAGAGAAGGCGGGGCTGATGTTCCAGACCGTCATCGAGGTCGGCGACGACGGCGAGGTGCTCGAGGCGCCCGGCAAGATCTCGAAGTCCCCCACGACCACGGTGGTCGTGCACAAGATGATGAACCACTTCAACGTGCACGCGATCCGCACCGCCCGCCAGGCGGCGACCTGGAACAACGACCTCCAGGCGCTCGCCGAGACGACGCCCCACGGCATCCCGGTCACTATCAGCACCGACCCGCGACACGCCTTCGTCGAGAACACGGGCGTGGCCTTCTCGGCCGGTCCTTTCTCGCAGTGGCCAGAAGGACTAGGGCTCGCCGCTCTCGATGACGTCGACACCGTGCGCGAATTCGCCGAGGTCGCGCGCCGGGAGTACGTCGCGGTGGGTATCCGCGCCGCGCTCCATCCGCAGATCGATCTCGCCACCGAGCCGCGATGGGGTCGTCAGGCACAGACCCTCGGGCAGGATGCCGAGCGGGTCACGGCCTTCACCGCGGCGTACCTGCAGGGTTTCCAGGGTGACGAGCTCGGGCCCGACAGTGTCGCTTGCACGACGAAGCACTTCCCGGGCGGCGGTCCGCAGCTCGGCGGTGAGGATGCGCACTTCCCGTACGGCCGCGAGCAGGTGTACCCGGGCGGGATGTTCGACTACCATCTCGAGCCGTTCCGCGAGGCCATCCGCCGGGGGACCGCCGCGATGATGCCGTACTACGGCATGCCGGTCGGACTCGACGTCGACGGCGAGCGGATCGAAGAGGTCGGCTTCGGCTACAACCGCCAGATCGTCACGGGCCTGCTGCGCGAGAAGCTCGGCTATGACGGCGTCGTGGTCACCGACTGGGAGCTTGTCAACGACAACCACGTGGGCGATCAGGTGCTGCCCGCCCGCGCGTGGGGTGTCGAGCACCTGACCGCGATCGAGCGCATGGAGAAGATCCTGGATGCCGGGAGCGACCAGTTCGGCGGAGAGGAATGCGTCGACATGCTGCTCGATCTCGTGCGCTCGGGCCGAGTGAGCGAGGAGCGCATCGACGAGTCGGTGCGGCGTCTGCTGCGGGTGAAGTTCCAGCTCGGACTGTTCGACGACCCGTACGTCGACGTCGATGAAGCCGAACGCATCGTCGGAAATGCCGAGTTCCGAGCCCTCGGGGAGCGGGCGCAGGCCCGTTCGCTGACCGTGCTCGTGAACGAGGAGCGTGACGGCCGCCCCGTCCTTCCGCTCGAGCCCGTGGGCGCCCTGTACGTGGAGGGCTTCCGCGCCGACGAGGTCGCCGAACTGGGGCGTACGGTCGCCGACCCCGCCGAGGCCGATCTCGCTCTGGTGCGCATCGGGGCCCCGTTCGACCCGCGCGACGACCTGTTCCTCGAGGCGTGGTTCCACCAGGGCTCTCTCGAGTTCGCCCCCGGCCTGGTCTACCGCCTGAACCAGATCGCGGCGTCCTGCCCCCTGGTGATCGTCGTCAACCTCGACAGGCCCGCGATCCTCACGCCGTTCGTGGGTCATGCCGCGGCGATCGTCGCCGATTACGGCAGCTCGTCGACGGCTGTGCTCGACGCGCTCACCGGCCGAGTGAATCCCCGCGGTCGCCTGCCGATCGAGATCCCCCGGTCGATGGATGCCGTTCGTTCCTCCCGCGAAGATGTACCGTCAGATACAGGTGACCCCGTCTTCCCCGTGCACCACGGGCTCGATCTGGCGGGCACGTACTCAATGGCGGGGCAGAGGGGATGACGCCGACCTATGGCGGAAGAGCGGACGACGCGTCGACCGACGGTATATGACGTCGCTCAGGAGGCGAAGGTCTCGATCGCGTCCGTTTCCTTCGCGTTCCGACGGCCCGACAAGCTGAGCGACGCCACTCGCGAACGCGTCCTCGATGCGGCACGGCGACTCGGGTACGCCCCGAGCGGTGCCGCCCGCGGTCTCGCCCGCGGTCGCACCGGGATACTCGGCCTTCACGCCTTTGATCTCCTCCTCGAGCGCTTCGACCCGTCGGCGCAGCCGCTGAGCGGAATGCAGGCGGCGGCGTTCGACAGCGGGGGAGTGATCCCCTGGGAGCAGACCTATGACGATGTGCTGTCGGACCCACATGCGTTCCCGCTCTACGTCGACGAGGTGCAGCGCGGCTTCGAGCTGGAATGCTGGGCGCTCGGGCGCCCCGTCATGCTGAGCAGCGGATCCGATACCGATGTCTCGGTTGCGGACACCGTCGGCCGTGTGGATGGGCTGGCAATCTTCCCCTCACCGCAGACCGCTCCGACCCTCGCTCGACATTCTCCGTCGATCCCCATCGTGCTGTTTTCCATGGCCCCGGGAGGAGATCATCATCATCGGGTCCGCGTCGACAACGGGCACGGCATGCGAGCCCTCGTCACCCATCTCCTTGATGCGCATGGAGCCACTGACCTGGCCTTCGTAGGACGCCTGGAGGCTGAGGACGCGGTGGAACGCCGCAATGCGATGCAAGAGGAGCTCAGGAAACGAGGAATCCGCCCTCGTGACGCGGTCCTTGACGCAGCGGTGCGCGGTCCCGATGAGCTGATACCGCAGCTTCGAGCCCTTCTCGATGGTGGTCGAATGCCACACGCGTTTGTGTGCGCAACGGATCAGAATGCGTTCGCGCTCCTCGACGCACTGCGGGCAGAGGGTGTACGGGTGCCGGAGGATGTCATCGTCACAGGTTTCGACGGCACGCTCGGCTCGCGGTTGACCACCCCGCCGCTCACAACAATCCGCCAGCCCATGGAAGCTATGGGGCGTGCAGCAGCTCGAATTCTGGCGGGATCTACCCAATCGTCGCCACCGAGCGGAATTTTCGACGTTGTCTTCGAGCCCCGCCTCGTCATACGCGGCAGCTGCGGCTGCTGACGATGCGGGGCGCCCTCGTTATCCGATTCCTCAGCTGAGTCGGAGGATCCTGAGCCGGCGGATGTGGAGCACCGAGTGCCGTGTTGAACCGGCATCCTCCTGCCGAGGATGATCCCGCAACTGCTGGCGTCGCCGGGCGACGCCATCTGAAACTGCGGCGGTAACGCAGCAGTAACGGAACGCCTGCTAGACGCAGTGAGATGATGTGAATAGATGGGATCTGGCTCCCGTACTTCCGGCGTTCTGGGATCGGGACGTCTTCTTTGCGGTCAGTCGAGATGGGTTCGAATCCGACCGTCACCGCCACCACGAAGGCCCCGAGTCCCGCAAGAATGCGGAGATTCGGGGTCTTCGGTCTGTGGTCACCCGTCGAGGAAATGGATGCAAAGGTTCGTTCGGCTCGACAGTGACCCGAGTCGCCCGGAGGCGGACCGCGAAACGATGAGGGTCTGCAGACCCTCCAGCGCCTCGAAGGGAGAGTAATCCTCGATGGGGGCGCCGGCCACCCCCACGGTCACGAGCGCTTTCAGGGAACGGATTGGGTCGAGGTCTGTGACGCTCGTCCCGTTCAGCCAAAGCTTCTGGAGGTGCCCGAGCGACCGGAGAGGGGCGATATCCGCGACGGGAGTGTCGCCCAGCTCTAGAATCGTGAGCGCCCGTAATGCGGACAGTGGACCGAGATCAGCCACGCGCGTGTCGTTCAACCAGAGCTCTCGAAGGTCTCGGAGGCCCGCGAGTGGACGGAGATCGACGACGTCCGTGCCCTCGAGGCCGAGCTGTCGGATGTGGGGGAATTGCTCGATGCCGTCCAGCGTGGATGCCTCATCGACCACGAGCTCCGTCACGCTCCCCGCGTCCGCGCCGTGCCGCATCTGACGCAGTTGCTCGCGCACGGCCGCTCGGAGCCCCACGTCGTCCAGTGCTTCCAGCCCGTCTGCCATCCGACGATTCTCCCAAACACGCCGGTGACCACTCCGAGCCGACGATCGCGACCGCCGGGGCCGTGCCCGCGATGCGCAGTTACGACACCGCGCCGTCGCCCCGATAGTTAGGGCCGGACCGTCCGTCGCCCCGGTGGTCAACGAAGCCGCTCACCCGCGACGTCCACGCCCCCGTTCCGATCGGAGCCGCCGCATGACCGCCCCCGCCACCCGCGAGCACCGCGCGTATCCGGTGCTCACCCTCCCCGTGTTCGATCTGCGGACGGGGGATGTCGTGGTCGGCACCGACTCCGAGATCATCGGAATCGAGGCGGAGAACCCGTGGACCCGTCGTCTCACCGAGCGGCATCCGGACGGGCAGATCACTCACTTCACGTACGACTGCGCGGACGAGCTCGCCGTCCACCGCCGACCCGCCCCCGCTCCTGTCGTGCCCGTGGTGCCGGAGGAGGCGGGCTCCAACACGGGGCGTCTCGCCGGGATCCGCTGCCCGCGGTGCGCCCACGAGCGGTCGTTCGTCGTTCAAGTCACCCAGAACGTCGTCATGCTCGACGACGGCGTGGATCCGGATGCGGCGGGGCAGCCGTCGGCGGAGCACTTCCCCGCTCGTGTCATCGACCCGCAGAGCGGCTTCTCGGACGGAGACCCCATCCAGTGCCACGAAGGCCGGGGCGGCTGCGGCCACCGCGGAACGGTCGACGAGTTCCGGATCCGCACGGGCGCCGACGCCGCGGGGTGACCCTGCCGCCGGACGGTCCCCCGCCGGCCTGGATACGCTCGACGCATGGACGAGGACCCACCGTCGGCGGCGCCGTCGCGCGAGATCCTCCGCCACCCGGCGTTCGCCTTCTTCTGGACCGCGACCACGCTGCGTGCTTTCGGTTCGACGATCGCCGGAGTCGCCTTCCAGGTCCTGATCGTGACGGTGATCGGCGCGACGCCCGGGCAGGTCGGCATCCTGAATGCCCTCAGCGTCGTCCCCTACCTGTTCCTCGGTTTCATCGTCGGCGCGTGGATGGATCGTTGGCGACGACAGCGGGCTCTGGTGGTCACCACGATCGGCCGGGCGGTGGTGCTCGCTATCGTTCCCGTCCTGGTGCTGACGGGCGCGCTCGATTTCTGGTCACTGGCGGCGGTCACCCTGGTGCTCGGCGTGCTCACCCTGTTCGGGGATTCTGCGGCGCAACCGCTCCTGCCGCGACTCGTGCCGCGGGCGTCGCTTCCCGCCGCCAACGCTCGACTCGGCCAGAGTCAGACCGTCGCCCAGACGGCGGGACCCGCGATCGGCGGTGCGCTTCTCGCGATCGTGGGAGCGCCGATCCTCTTCGTCATCGACGCCGTCATCGCGGCCGTCGCCGCTGTTCTGCAGTCGCGCATCGTCGTGACAGAGAAGAGGGCCGCGCCGCGAGCCGCCGGTCGACACGTCGGGCACGAGATCGCCCAGGGCATGCGCTATACCTATCGGCATCCGACGCTCCGGCCGCTCGCCCTGTCGATCCACGTGTGGTTCCTGGGCAACAGCATCGTGGCGACGGCATTCGTCGTCTTCGTGCTGCGGGAACTCGCGCTGCCGCCCTGGGCCTACGGGGCCGCCCTCGCGCTCGGGGGAGTGGGCGGCTTCGTGGGAGCGGTCATCGCCCCGCGCCTCGGCGCCCGCCTCGGGGCGGGGCGCGCGATCCTGCTCGGCCGCGTTCTGGTCGTGTTGCCCTGGGCCGCACTCGCGCTCGTGCCGGTCGGCCCCGACAGCGGCATCGGGGTGACCCTCGGCGTCGTCGCCGCCGCCCAATTCGTCTGCGGACTGGCGATGGGGATCGAGGACACGAACGACATCTCGTATCGGCAGTCCGTCGCACCCGACGGCATCCAGGGGCGGATGAACTCCACCATCCGCACGGTGAACCGCGCGGTGTTCTTCATCGGGGCGCTGCTGGCGGGGCTGCTCATGACGGTGATCGGTCTTCCCGCGACGATCGGCGCGGGCGCCGGGTTCTTCGTCGTCGCGGCCGCGGTCATTGCCTTCTCCCCGTTGCGCGGTGCGCGACACGGCGGACCTGTTCACCGCCGCTGATCGCGGGCTCGTCGCGGCGGAGCTGTGTCGGCGCGCGCTCAGACCCGCGTCTGCTGCTGCATGGCGCGATGGATGCCGCCACCCTGGTCGAACAGCGGACGAGTGTCGACCGAGACCACGCGCCGGCCGGGGAAGGTGTGAGCGGGATCAGCACGGTGCCAGGGCGAGGTGAATCAGGAGCTCCCGGGTGAGATCGCCGACGCGCTGTCGACAGTCGGTCGGTTCCCGGGGAGTGAAATGCGCGGGTCTGGGTCTCGGCCACCGCCCTCGTCGACATCCGGACATGAGCACGCCGTTCTCGCGGCATCCCTAAAGTGGGCGCATGTCCACGCGAAGGCCGCGCCGATGCTGATCACCGTCACCCTCGAACCCGACCCCGGCTCCGAGACGGATGCCACCGCGCTCGGCTACCTCCTGCACAAGCATCCCGCCCGCGCGCAGACGTTCTCGGCGCCCGTCGGCGACGTGCACGTGTTCGCCCCCGAGGCGTCGCGCGAGCGGTGCACGTTCGCGATGATCCTCGAGGTCGACCCCGTGGGATTGGTGCGCAACAAGCGGTTCCGCGGCGATGCGGGTGCGCTCGGTCACTACGTGAACGATCGGCCATACGTCGCGTCGAGCATGCTCTCGGTGGCGATCGGCGCCGTCTTCCGCACGGCGATGACCGGACGCAGCGACTCCTATCCCGATCTCGCGACGTCGCCACTGCCCCTGCGCATCGAGATCCCCGTGGTGTCGGTGCGCGGCGACGACGACATGGTGGAGCGCCTGTTCGGCCCGTGCGGATGGGAGGTCGCGCAGGAGCGCATCCCGCTCGACCCCGCTTTCCCGGAGTGGGGCGATTCGCGCTTCCGCGCGGTGACGCTCACGGGCCGCGTGCGGTTGGCCGAGGCGCTGCGCCAGCTGTACGTGCTGCTCCCCGTGCTCGACGACGCGAAGCACTACTGGGTCGGCGACGACGAGGTGTCCAAGCTCGAACGCGCGGGCGAGGGGTGGCTCGCGGATCACCCCGAGCGCGACGTCATCACGCGGCGCTACCTTCTGCATCACCGGTCGCTGGTGGCCCAGGCCTCGGACGCCCAGGCCGAGGCTGCGAACCGGCCGTTGAGCGGGCTGCGGGCGGAGGCCGTGCTGACGGCCCTGTCGGACGTGCGCGCCCGCAGCGTCATCGACATGGGGTGCGGTCCGGGCGCCCTGCTGAGCCGTCTGGCGAAGGACCGATCGTTCTCGCGCATCATCGGCGTCGATGTGTCGGCCCGTTCGCTGGAGCAGGCGGCGCGTTCGCTGCATCTGGACCAGAGCTCGGATGCCGAGCGCGAGCGCATCCAATTGCTCCACGGATCGGTGGTCTACCGCGACGAGCGTCTGCGCGACGCCGACGCAATGGTGCTGATGGAGGTGATCGAGCACGTCGACCCCTCGCGCCTGCCGGCCCTTGAGGACGCGGTGTTCGCCGGGGCGCGGCCCGCCGCGGTGATCGTCACCACCCCCAACGCCGAGTACAACGTGCTGTACCCCACCCTGGAGCGCGGGGCCCTGCGTCACGACGACCACCGCTTCGAGTGGACGCGTGCGGAGTTCCGCGGGTGGGCCGAGGCGGTCGCGGCACGGCACGGGTACACGGTGGAGTTCCGTCCGGTCGGTGTCGAGGACGCGGTCCTCGGCGCCGCCACGCAGATGGCGCTGCTGCGCCGGGAGGCAGGCGCATGAGCGTGCTCGACATCCCCGCCCTCTCGCTCGTCGTTCTCGTCGGGGCATCCGGCTCGGGTAAGTCGACCTTCGCCCGTGAGCACTTCGGTGCGTACGAAACGCTGTCCAGCGACGTCTTCCGCGGTCTCGTCGGCGGTGACGAGTCGGACCAGTCCGCCACTCCGGCGGCCTTCGACGCGCTGCAGTTCGTCGCGGGCAAGCGTCTGGACGCCGGGCTTCTTACGGTCGTTGACGCGACCAGCGTCCAGCCCGAGGCCCGACGCCGGCTGATCGACCTCGCCAAGGCGCACGACGTCCTGCCCGTGGCGATCGTGTTCGACCTGCCGGAGTCGACGAACCTCGCGCGCAACGCCGAGCGCACGGACCGACTCATTCCGCCGGGGGTCGTGAAGCGGCAGTCCGACCAGCTGCGTCGGAGCCTGCGGCATCTCGCGAAAGAGGGCTTCCGCAAGGTGCACGTCCTGCGCTCCGCCGAAGAGGTAGCGGCGGCCCGGATCGAACGCACCCGCCTGTTGACCGACCGCACCGACGAGCACGGCCCGTTCGACGCGATCGGCGACGTGCACGGCTGCCTGAGCGAACTTCAGACCCTGCTGGGTGAGCTCGGCTACGAGATCGAGCGCGACGAGCGGGGACGCGCCGTCGACGCGCGCCACCCCGAGGGACGCCGCGTGATCTTCCTCGGTGACCTCGTCGACCGGGGACCCGACGTCGTGGGCGTCCTGCGCCTCGCGATGGGGATGGTGGCATCCGGATCGGCTCTCGCCGTGCCCGGCAACCACGAGGCGAAGCTGGTCCGGGTGCTGCGCGGCGCGCGGGTGACGCCCACGCACGGTCTCGCCGAGACCCTCGCCCAGCTCGCCGACGAGACTGAGGAGTTCCGCGAGCGGGTCGCGACGTTCTGCTACGACCTGGTGTCGCACCTCGTGCTCGACGACGGGCGTCTGGTCGTCGCGCACGCGGGGCTCAAGGAGCAGTATCAGGGGCGGGCCTCGGGGCGCGTCCGCGCCTTCGCGCTCTACGGCGAGACCACGGGCGAGACCGACGAGTTCGGGCTCCCCGTTCGCTACCCCTGGGCCGAGGACTACCGCGGTTCGGCGGTCGTCCTCTACGGTCACACCCCCGTGCCGCGCGTCGAGTGGATCAACAACACCGCGTGCCTGGACACCGGATGCGTGTTCGGTGGAGCGCTGAGCGCCATGCGCTACCCGGAGCGCGAGGTCGTCTCGGTCCCCGCGGAGCGCGTCTGGTACGAACCCGTCCGACCGCTGGTCGCCGAAGCGCCCGAGCGTGCGGCGGGTGTGCTGCAGCTCGCCGACGTGCGGGGCAAGGTGGTCGTCGAGACGGGGACCATCGGCCGCGTGAGCATCACCGAGCAGCAGATGGCGGGCGGCCTCGAGACGATGAGCCGCTGGGCGACCGACCCGCGCTGGTTGACCTATCTGCCGCCGACGATGTCGCCACCCGCGACCTCGGCGCGCGAAGGGTTCCTCGAGCACCCCGACGAGGCGTTCGCCGCGTTCCGCGACCACGGCGTCACCGACGTCATCTGCGAAGAGAAGCACATGGGATCACGGGCGGTGGTGCTGGTCGCGCGCGATCCGGCCCGCTTCGGCGCGCCCGACGGGTGGCGGGGCGTCATCCACACCCGCACCGGCCGCGCGTTCTTCGCCCCCGACGACGAAAGGGCGATGCTCGCCCGTCTCGACGACGCGCTCGAACGGGCCGGGGTCTGGGCCGAGCTCGACGCGGACTGGGTCCTGCTCGACGGCGAGATCGTGCCCTGGTCGGCCAAGGCCGGGGATCTCATCCGCGACCTCTACGCGTCGGTGGGGGCGGCGGGGGCCGCGGCCACCACGGCGGCGTCGGCGGTGCTGGAGCGGGCCCTGGCATCCGGGATCGACGTCCGGGGACTGGCGGGCCGCATGCGCGTCCGCGGCGAGGACGTCGAGCGCTTTCGCGACGCGTACCGTCGGTACGTCGACACCGCGGATGCCGTGCGCTTCGCGCCGTTCCAGGTGCTGGCCGCGGGGGACGCGACCTTCGAGACGCGCGACCACGGCTGGCACCTCTCGGTCGCGGACCGGCTGGCGGCTGCCGCGCCCGACCTCGTGATCCCCACGCGGCGTCTGCGCGTCGACCTCACCGACGCCGACGCCGTCGTCGAGGCCGCGCGGTGGTGGGAGCAGCTGACCGCGGAGGGCGGCGAGGGGATGGTCGTGAAGCCCTTCGCGGGCCTCACCCGCACGAAGAAGGGCCTGGTGCAGCCGGGGATCAAAGTGCGCGGTCGCGAGTACCTGCGCATCGTCTACGGACCGGATTACACCGTGCCCGAGAATTTGGCGCGGCTGCGCGATCGCGACGTGGGACGCAAGCGCTCTCTCGCCGCGCGGGAGTACGCGCTCGGCCTCGAGGCCCTGCGCCGCGTGACGGCAGGTGAGCCGCTGTGGCGCGTGCACGAGGCCGTGTTCGGGGTGCTCGCGCTGGAGTCGGAGCCGCTTGACCCTCGGTTGTGAGGGCGGGGTCGATGCGGTCGGTGCGCCGCACCGTACGCTGTTTGCATGCAAACGCTGATCTCGGAGGCGGTCTACACCACGCCGATCTACACCCTCACCGAGGCATCGCAGATCATCCGGGCCCCGGCGTCGTCCTTCGGACGATGGGCGCACGGACACACGTTCGTCCAGCGGAGCGGCACGGGGAAGGGGTGGAGCGCACCGTTGCTGAGCGGGGTGAAACACGGCCGCGGCTACACCGTGTCGTTCAACGCTCTGGCCGAGGGATACATCGTGGAGGCGTTCCGCCGCGCGGGACTGCCGATGGCTCGGATCCGTCCCGCCGTCGAGGTCCTGCGTCACGAGCTCGGCGTAGAGAACGCGCTGCTGAGCGAGAAGCTCAAAACCGACGGAGCCGAGATCCTCATCGAGAACGGCGATAAGGACCTGGTCGTCGTCCGCAATCACCAGGGCGTGTTTCGCGACGTGGTGGACCAGTACCTGCAGACGATCCGCTACCGGGACGGGTTCGTGGAGTTTCTCAGGCTACCCGGGTACGAGCGGGCCGAGGTCATCGTCGACCCCTCGCGGAACTCGGGGCAACCGACGATCGCACGCCTCGGGGTGCGCGTCGATGACGTGCTCAGTCGGGTGCGGTCCGGCGAGCCGATGGGCGAGGTCGCCGAGGACTTCGGGTTGCGGGACGAGGAGTTGACGTCGCTGCTCGTTCAGGCCGCATGATGTCGGAACGCGCACGGTTTCTTCTCGACCGCTCCGTGGGAGGTCGCGCGCTGGTCACGCGGTTGCGTGGAGCGGGGTGGTTGCGCGTACGCTCGCCGAGGAGTACGGCGACGCTCGTGCCCAGCGGATGAGAGACGAGGAATGGATCGCGGCGGGGACCGAGTCCGGTTTCCTCCTGCTGGCGAAGGATCACCGCGTCACCGTCCGGCCCCTGGAAGCCCGGGCCATCTACATGAACGACGCCCGCGTCATCGCTTTCGTGAACGGTTATTTGACGGCCCGGGTGATGGGCGATCTCTGTCTCGAACACGAGAAGCCGATGCACCGGCTCGCGAGCGTTCGCGCGCCCTTCGTCTTCTCGCTCGGCGTCAGTGGCTTGCGGCGGAGAAAGCTCTACGCACCGTAGGCCGACCGACGCGTCGGAGCGCGAGCCGACGCCATCTGAACGGCGGCGCCTTACAGAACCCGTCAGCGCCCGTCGACGAACGCGCGAACCGCGGCGGCCGCCTCGGGAGCGGCCCGGTACACGTGTTCGGTACCGGGGAAGACGCCGTCGCGCACCTCTTGCGCGTAGGCGCGGACGCCCTCGACCATCGCCTCGCCGACGGTCGCGTAGGTCTTGACGAAGACGGGAGAGCGACCCTCGGTGATGCCGAGCAGGTCGTGCATCACGAGAACCTGGCCTTCGGCCGCTCCCGCGCCGATGCCGATGACGGGGATGTCCAGCGCTCGGCGGATCTCAGCGACGACCTCGGCGGGAACGGCTTCGATGACCAAGGCGAACGCTCCCGCCGCCTGCACGGCGAGAGCCTCTCGCGCGACGCGGACGGCCTCGTCGGTGGTGCGCCCCTGGGCGCGCAGGCCCCCCAGCGCCGTGGCGGTCTGAGGCGTGAGTCCGACGTGACCGACCACGGGGATGCCGGCCTCGACGATCGCGCGGAGGCGCGACAGCCGCGCCGGGTTCGCTCCCTCGATCTTGACGGCATCCGCTCCACCCTCGCGCACGAATCGGATCGATGTCGCGACCGCCTGCTCGTCGCTGACCTCGGTCGATCCGAACGGCAGGTCGCACAGCAGCAGCGGCGTCTGCACCGCGCGGCGTACGGCCGAGGTCAACACGAGCATCTCGTCGACGGTCACCGAGGTGGTGTCGGGGTGCCCCAGCACGACCTGCGCTCCGGAATCGCCGACGAGCACGATGTCGACGCCGGCGCGTTCGGCGACGCGGCCCGAGACGAAGTCGTACGCCGTGACCATGACGATCGGCGTCCCCTCGTCGGCGAGGGTGCGCAGGCGTCGCAGGGTTACCGGTGGAGTCGTCACGATGTGCGTCCTTCGATGCTGATGCGGTCGTCGACGCCGGGGACGAGGGTCACGTTGTCGATGAGGCGGACCGGGCCGACCCGCACGGCCACGGCGAGCAGTGCCGCTCGAATCACGCGATCGACGGGCTCGAGATCGTCGGCATCGACGACCTCGACGTACTCGGCCGCGAGGCCGGCGGCCGCCAGCTCGGCGTCGACCTCGGCGCCGAGGCGTCGGGGATCGCGGAGGCCGTCGGCGAACGCGTCCTGAGCCCGGCGGAGCGCGCGCGGCACGACCGACGCGAGCTCGCGCTCTGCCGGCGAGAGCCGGGCGTTGCGGCTCGAGCGGGCCAGACCGTCGGCGTCGCGCGAGGTCGGCAGTGCGTGGACCGCGACGGGCAGCCCGAGGTCGGCGACCATGCGGCGCACCGCGACCACCTGCTGCGCGTCCTTCGCCCCGAAGTAGGCGCGATCGGGTTGCACGGCGACGAGGAGTTTGGCCACGACCGTGGCCACCCCGTCGAAGTGCGAGCGGCCGCGCACGGCCCCCTCGAGGGTTGCGGTGAGGGCCCCGCCGACCGAGACGGTCGTGGCGAAGCCGGTCGGGTACATCTCGTCGACCGAGGGGGCGAAGACCAGGTCGGCGCCGGCGGCGGAGGCGAGCGCGACGTCCTCGTCCTCGGTGCGCGGATAGGCGGCGAGGTCGGCGGCCTCGCCGAACTGCGTCGGGTTGACGAAGATCGACAGCACCACGACCGCGGTCTCGGCGCGCGCGGTGCGCACGAGCGACAGGTGCCCCTCGTGCAGGGCCCCCATGGTGGGGACGAACCCGACGCCGTCCGCGCGGTGCGGGGCGAGGGCGGCGCGCAGCTCGGCGACCGTGCGGACGATGCGTGCGCTCACGACGGGGCCTCCGTGACGGCGGGGGACGGGGCGGGGTCGAGCCGCGTCGCCGCGGTGCGGGGCGCCGCCGCGAGGTCGCGGGTCGCGTCGACGAGCGCGTCGAACAGCCCCAGCCGTTCGGGCAGGCGGTCCTGGACGGCTCGGCGCTGACGGGCGACGGTGTCGTCGTCACCGCGCGAGACCGGACCGGTCAGGGCCGCGGCGGCGCCGTGCGCGGCCCAGTTGTCGACGGCGGCGCGAACGAGGGGCACCAGGGCGGCGCGCTCGACCCCCGCGGTCGCCGCCAGCTGCTCGGCGATGCCCTCGAGCGTGACCAGGAAGTTCGCCGCGACCGAGGCGGCGGCGTGATACGCGGGCCGATCCTCGTCGCTCACGTGCACCGTCGTCATCCCGAGGACGTCGGCCAGACCCGACGCGATCGCGCGGGCGGCGGGCGTCGTCGCGGCGACCGCGGCCGTGACACCGGCGAACGACGAGCCGGAGCCCGTGACGGTCATGAGGGGATGCAGGCCGAAGGCCTCATGCGGGTGCAGCACCGACAGGTCGAGGGCTCCCGAGAGGTGCCCCACCGTGCGGCCGGTCGCGAGCGCGCTCGCCGCTGTGGCGATCTCGGCGTCGGGCACGGCCAGCAGCACCACGGGGGCGTCGCGTCCGGTCGCACCTCGGCCGGCGGGGCCGAGCACGGTGACGCCGGCGGCGCGGAGGGCGGCGACGAGAGCGCGACCCATGCGTCCGTCGCCGACGACCAGGATCGGTCCGAGCGGGACCGGCGGAGGAGGGGAGAAAAGCGGGTTCATGAGCGTGGGGCGGCGCCCTCACGGGCGGCTTCGCCGACCTCCACCGTACCCGCTCGATGGCCCGCGAACGCGCGGCCGAGAACGCCTCAGCCCACCGTCGGCTGCTGTTGCGTGATGCAGTGGATGCCGCCACCCCGGTCGAACAGCGGACGGGCCTCGACCGACACCACGCGTCGGCCGGGGTAGGCCTCGCCGATGATCTGGTGCGCCCGCGCGTCCGCCGCTTCTTCGCCGAAGCCGCACAGGACGACGCCGTCGTTGGTGACGAGGTGGTTGATGTAGCTCCAGTCGACCCAGCCCTCGTCGTCGCGCAGCGTCGACGGGGCGGGCACGCCGGTGATCGTCACCGCGCGGCCGAGCGCTGCGAACGCGTCGGACAGTTCCCGGCGCACGAGCTGGGACACCGCGAAGTCGGGGTGGGTGGCATCCGTCTGCTCGTGGATGAGGACGTGCTCGGGCGAGGCGAAGGTGGCCACGATGTCGACGTGCCCGTTGGTGCCGAGGTCGTCGTAATCGCGGGTCAGGCCGCGCGAAAGCCAGATGGCATCCGTCGCTCCGATCGTGCGGGCCATCTCGGCCTCGACGCGGGCGCGGTCGGCGTGCGGGTTGCGGCGCGGGTCGAGCTGCACGGTCTCGGTGAGAAGCACCGTGCCGGTGCCGTCGACGTGCAGACCGCCACCCTCGGCGACGAGTAGCGAATCGATGCGCTCGGCGCCCAGGTGCTCGGCGACGACGCGGGCGATCCCGGCCGACTTCTGCCACTCCGCCCAATCGGGGGCGCCCCAGCCGTTGAAGATCCAGTCGACCGCACCGAGGACACCCGGGCGGTCGGGGTCCACGACGAAGGTGGGGCCGATGTCGCGCATCCAGAATTCGTCGAGAGGTGCCTCGACGATCTCGACCTCCGCCGAGAGCATGCGGCGGGCGCGGGTCATCTCGGTGGGGTCGACGACCATCGTGACCGGCTCGAACTCCCGCACGGCGTGCGCGACGTCGGTCCAGGCCTGGTACCCCTGTTCGCGGAACTCCGCTCCCTCGCCGAGGGTGATGCCCTCGCGGGGGAAGGCCATCCACGTGCGCTCGTGCGGGGCGGATTCAGCGGGCATGCGCCACATGGCGTGCTCCTTCTCGGGTCGGACGGGTCAGTGGCCGGTGGTGAGGACGCGGTCCAGCGCGTCGACGAAGACGTCGACCGAGGCCCGCGTGACCACCAGGGGCGGTTTGATCTTGAGGACGTTCTGGAAGTCGCCGGTGGGCTGCATGATCACACCGAGCTCGAGCAGGCGGTCGCAGATCGCGGCGGTCTCGGCGGTGGCCGGCTCCAGCGTCTCGCGGTCGCGGACGAACTCGACGCCGAGGTAGAGCCCCGATCCGTGCACGGTGCCGATGAGCGGATGCCGCCCGCCGAGCTCCTCGAGACGGCTCTTCAGGTGCGCGCCGACGACCCGCGCGTTCTCTTGCAGGCCCTCCTGCTCGATCACGTCGAGCACGGCCATGCCGATGGCCGACGACACGGGGGAGCCGCCGGTGGAGGAGAAGAAGTACCCCTGCGTGCGGTAGCGATCGGCGATCTCGCGGCGCGTGATGACGGCGCCGAGGGGGTGCCCGCCGCCGATCGACTTCGCGACCGCGACGATGTCGGGCACCGCGCCCTGCTGCTGGAAGCCCCAGAACCACTCGCCCAGGCGCCCGTATCCGACCTGCACCTCGTCGGCGATCGCGAGACCACCGTGGCGGCGGATCGCGGCGTACACCTGGGTGAGGTATCCGTCGGGCAGGGCGACGCCGCCGGCGTTGCCGAAGTACGTCTCGGCGATCATCCCCGCCGGTGGGCGACCGGATGCCGCGAGCCCGTCGATCACCGCGACGGCTTCGGGGGCGTACCCCGCGGCATCCGCCCCCCGATACTTCCCCCGGTAGGAGTTCGCCGCGTCGACGGTGTGCACCCACTCGGGGCGGGTCTCGAGCGCGAAGGGATTGTCGGCGATCGAGGTGGAGACGGCATCGCTCGCGTAGGTCCACCCGTGGTAGGCCTCGCGCATCGCGACGATGTCGGGGCGGCCGGTCGCCGCCATCGCCAGGCGGATCGCGAGGTCGGTCGCCTCGGAGCCCGAGTTGACGAAGAACACGGTGTCGAAGCCCTCGGGGAGGGTCGCCGCGATGCGGTCGGCGAAGTCGGCGATCGCGCGGTAGTGGAAGCGCGAGTTGGTGTTCAGCAGGTGCATCTGCCGCGCGCCGGCCTCGACGACGTGCGGGTGGGCGTGACCGACCGAGGCGACGTTGTTGACCATGTCGAGGTAGACGCGGCCCTCGACATCGATGAGGTACTCCCTCCACCCGCGTTCGATGCGCGGCGGGGTGCCGTAGTAGTGCTCCTGCACCTCGGCGAGCACCTCGTGCCGGCGGTGCAGCGAGTCGTCGGTCGCGGGAACAGGCGCGGGGATGCCGAGGACCGCACCGGGATCGCCGGCCACCTCCCGCCACGCGTCGGCGAGGGCGCGCGTGGTGCGCGGCGGTGGGACGAGTCCCTCGAACGCCCGGCGGGCCGAGAGGCGCACGCGCGCGGGCAGCACGCCCGCGGCGGGCTCCCCCGCGGCGGTGGACCACACGAGCTGGGCGTCCGGAGCGAGCGGCTCGGCCGTCCACACGAGGATGTCGGTCGGCACCGTCTGCGCGGTCGAGGGGAGCGGGTCGACCGTGCCGGTCAGGCGCGCGCTCCAGGCGGGCACCGTCACGACGGCGGCGCCCGCGTCGAGCGCGGCGAGGGCGGCGGCGTCGAGCGTCGCGGCGTCGAGCCACGCACCGGCGTCGTTGAGGGGCGACTCGGTCGAGGCGTCGAGCTCGACGTGCTGACCGAGGGCGGTGAGCGTCGATCCGGTCGCGACGGGCTCGTCGCGGCGCGGCCGGCCGAGGGCCGCGCGAGTGGCGGCGGCGAGCACGGGGAGGGGGACGGATGCCGCCTGCTCGAGGATGCGGAACTCCCGATCGAGCGCGCCCGAGGCGTAGTCGTTCGCGTCGTCGAGGCGCACCTGCGCACGACCGCTCAGCACGAGGACCGCGCCGCGGAGCACGACGAGCGGCCAGAGGGCGGTGATCTCGTCGTCGGCGAGGTCGCGGACGCGGTCGAAGGCGCGGATGGCGGGGAGCGCGCTCTCGGGCGTCGCGCCGTCGTGGTGCAGCACCGACGACACCGTCACCGCGATCTCGCCCACGCGCCACGACGCGCACACGTCGCCGAAATCGATCACCGCGTCGGGCACCGTCGCACCGGGGGCGCGCAGCACGTTGTCGTCGGTGACGTCGAAGTGGCCGGCCTGCACCGGCAGGGCGTCGGCGACCGGGGCGAGCGCGGCGCGAGCGGCCTCGGCCGCGCGCTGAACGATCTCACGTACCCCGTCGTCCGGTTCGAGGGGCAGCAGCGTGTCGATCACGCCCTCGGCGTGGCGCAGGTCCCACTGCAGCACGCGACCGCTCGCGGGGTGGTCGAAGTCGGCGAGCGCGAGGCTCACCGCGCCGGCGAGGGCGCCGAGCCCCTCGACGACGGCGGGGGAGAGGTACCGCGAGCCCGTGAGGGTGCTCCCCGCGATGTTCTCGATCACACGGGCGTGGATGCGGCCCTGCGAGCTCTCCCACCACGTCGAGAGGGGGCCGCGGGGCCCCTCCACGATGCGCGGGATGCGCACGTGCGGGCTGCGGTCGGCGACGAGAGCGGCCGCGGCATCCTGCATGTCGATCTCGGCCTCGCTGAACGCCGGATTGCTCAGTTTCAGCACGCCCAGCGGGAGCGATTCTCCGCGGCGGAAGACGCGGAAGTTCTGGTCCTGCTGGCTGCCGAGCGCGTGCACGTCGATCTCGACGCCGAAGGCGTCGGCGAAGAGCGCGCGCACCTCGTCGTCGGAGAGCGTCGGGGTGGGCAGGTCGACCTGGCTGAAGTAGTCGAAGACCGGGATCGGTGCTGTTTCGCTCACGGGCTGTTCCTCGGGTGATTCGGGTGTCACAGGGGAGAGTCGGATGCCGTGCCCACGGCGCCGGCCACGGCTCCGGCGGCGTCGCGCACGGCGACGACGACGAGCGGGCCGTACGGGGCGACCCACTCGCTCACGGGCTCACCGTACGCGTCGGGCGCGATGCGGGCCACACCCGTCAGGCGGTCGCCCTCGGTCTCGACGTCGACCCGCACGCCGTCGACGTAGGCGGCGTGATCGACGGCGGGCGCGCCGGTGATCGACGCGACGAACCGCACGGTGTCGCCCTCGTGGACCACCTCGTCGATGCGCACGTCGAGCTCTCCCTCGCCCGCCGGTCGCGGGGCGGCGAAGAGCGCCTCGTCGGGCAGGGCGGGCGTGCGGCCGGGGGCGGTGCGGCGGGCGCCGAGGCCGGCGATCGCGGCCCCCAGCTGCACGAGCCGGGTGTCGCTGTAGGCGGGGCCGGCGATCGTCAGACCCACCGGCATCCCGGTGTCGGACATCGTGCCCATCGGAACGGTGACCGTGGGGATTCCGAGGTGGCGCGGCACGAGGTTGCCGTTCGAGACCCACACGCCGTTGCGCCAGGCGATGTCGGCCGAGGCGGGGTTCACGTCGGCATCGGCGGGACCGACGTCGGACTGCGTGGGGAAGACGACGGCGTCGATGCCCTCGGCATCCATCCACTCCTCGAAATCGACGTGCCGGGTGTGCTCGAGTCCGCGCAGGCCCTTCTCGAGGCTATCGACCTCGCGCCAGTCGGGCCGCCACTGCTGAGCGCGGGCGACGTATTCGCCGATGTCGTACGAGATGTCGTAGTGCCAGATGCCGTACCGGTCGGGGAGCGCCCCGGGCGGGTGCGGGAAGATCAGCGAGGCGTCCGCGGCGGCGAGGCGGGGCAGCGCGGGGTCCGCGTTCGTGCGCAGGAAGGTGTCCATGGCCCACACCGCGAGGTCGCCGACCTCGTCGTCGAGGAACTCCCGCGTCACGAATCCGCGGTCGAGGAAGTCCTCGTCGCCCTCGTGCAGCTTCTCGTACCGGTCGACGACCGGGAAGTCGGTCTCGACGACCTCGGCGCCGGCCGCTTCGAGATCGACGCGCAGGTCGTTCCACAGGCTCACGACGCTTTCGCGCGTGACGATCGGCGAGGCGTTGTCGGGATCGCCGTTGATGTAGATGCGCGGCACGGCGAAGCGCCGTCCGGCCAGGGGGAGCGGCTTCAGGTCGGCGAATGATGCGGGGCGCACCTCGGACGGCTGCGGCAGGGCGATGAACGGCTGCGTGCGCCAGAGGTCGCCCTCGGTCTGCGGGTCGTCGGCGACCACGGCATCCAGCACGTGCTTCAGGTCGGCGATCGAGCGGGTGTGGGGGACGACGACGTCCATCGTCGGCACGAGCGGCCAGTTGCCGCGCACCGAGATGACGCCGCGCGAGGGGGTGTAGGCGACGAGGGCGTTGTGCGAGGCCGGCGCGCGCCCCGACGACCACGTCTCCTCGCCGAGACCGAAGGCGCAGAAGCTCGCCGCCGTGGCCGTGCCCGATCCGTTGGACGAGCCCGAACCGAACGCCGAGGTGAGGTAGTCGCCGTTGTACGGGGACTCGGCGCGTCCGTGCACGCCGCGCTGCATGCCGCCGGCGGCCATCGGGGGCATCGTGGTCAGGCCGAGGAAGACCGCCCCGGCCGCTCGCAGGCGCTCGATCGCGAAGGCGTCGTCTCCGGCGATGAGGTCGCGGAACGCGGGGGATCCGGATGCCACGGGCAGACCCTCGACGCGATAGCTGTCCTTGGCGGTGAACGGGATGCCGTCGAGCGGGCCGATCGTCTCGCCGCGGGCGCGACGCCGGTCGCTCTCCCGCGCGTGGGAGAACGCGCGCGGATCGAGGACGGGGACGCTGTGCAGCCGGATGCCGGAGCGGTCGTAGGCCGCGATGCGGTTGAGATAGCGGGCGACGAGCTCGACACTGGTGACGTCGCCGGCGTCGAGGGCGGAGCGCAGTCGGTCGATGTCGGCTTCGACGACGGTGAAGGCCTCGGTGGTCATGGCGAAAACCTACACCGTTTGTTTTACGGGGGCGAGAGGCAATCTCCGGCACCGGAGTGCTCGCGCCGCTCGCGGCAACCGGTACCGCTTCCGCGTCCGCGCCTGACACGATGCGGGGATGGAAGCCCCCACCGACGAGCCCGCCCTGCTCCCCGATCGTCCGCGGGTCGACGCGCGTCGGCCCCTCGCCCTCATCGTGGGCGTCGTCGCCGCGGTGCTCTTCGTGGCGCTGCGTCTGGCCGTCGACCTCGACGGCGGCGCGCCCCTCGCCTTCGACGCGTGGTGGGACGACGCGATGGCCGCCCTGGCGAACCCCGTGCTCGTCATCATCGCCTGGATCCCCGCCACGGTCGGCGGGACGATCGGCATGATCGTGATCGGCGTCTCGACGACGATCGTCTTCCTGCTCGTCAAGCGGCCGTGGGACGCGCTGAACGTCGCCTCCGCGATCGCCCTCGTCGTCCTCATCGGCGCGCCGCTCGCCGCGGTGATCGCCCGCGCGCGCCCCTCCGACTCCCTCGCGGAGACCCAGGCGACGTCGTTCCCCTCCGGGCACACCGCCGTGGCGACGACGATCGCGGTGACCCTTGCGCTCATCCTGCGACGCGGGTGGATCTGGGCCGCGGGTGTCGTCTGGGTGCTGCTGATGATGTGGAGCCGCACGTACCTGCACGCGCACTGGCTCTCGGATGTGACGGCCGGGATGCTCGAGGGGGTCGCCGTCTCGACGCTGGTCTGGGCGTTGATCGAAGTGTGGCGCGTGCGTCGCGCGCAACGGGTGGTCGGCGAAGAGGGCTGAACGCTAGCGTGCTCGGATGACCTCGCCCTCCGCCTCCGCCTCCGCCGCCGCCGACAAAGCGCAGGATTCCACCGCCTTCCGCGTCGCGGCCCGGATCGGCTACGTCGTCCTGGGCCTGCTGCACCTGCTCATCGGCGCGATCGCCGTCTCGATCGCGACCGGCGGGGGCGGTGAGAGCGCGGATCAGAGCGGAGCGGTCCAGCAGGTGGCCTCCGCTCCCGCGGGCATGCTGCTGCTGTGGGTGATCGTCATCGGCCTCGCCGCTCTCGCGGTGTGGCAGATCGCCGACGCCGTGGCGGAGCGCGACTCCGACGCGAAGAAGCGTTGGGCGCACCGCGCGAAGTACGTCGGCACCGCCGTCGCCTACGGGGCCATCGGGGTCACCGCGTTGACCGCCCTCACGGGCGGGCGATCCGAGTCCGCCGATCAGTCGCGCACGTTGAGCGCGCAGCTCCTGGCGTCGCCGGGCGGCCTCGTCGTGCTGGTCATCATCGGCCTCGCGGTCGCGGCCATCGGCGTGGCCTTCGTCGTTCGCGGCATCACGAAGGCGTTCATGAAGAACATCTCCGCTCCCGGAGGCGCCGCCGGGCGCGGCATCCGGATCTTCGGCATGGTGGGCTATATCGCGAAGGGCATCGCGATCGGCGTGGCCGGGATCCTGTTCCTCGTCGCGGCCTTCGCGCACGATCCGAACGCGGCGGGTGGGCTCGATGCGGCCCTGCGCTCCCTCGCGGGACTGCCCTTCGGCCAGTTCGTGTTGTGGCTCGTGGGCGCCGGCCTCGTCGTCTACGGCCTGTTCTGCTTCGCCCGCGCGTGCTACGCGCGGATGTGAGGCTCGTTCAGTCCGCGCGCGTGCGCGGGCGAGCCCCGGCGATCAGCAGCGACAGGCCCAGTTCGAACGCCCGCGTCGCGACCGGGTCGGCCGCATCGTGCGCGTCGAGGGCCGCGTAGGCCGCGGCGAACCGCGGCACGTCCTGCTCCTGGCCGGTCGGGTCGAAGATGACGGTCGGGCCGCTTCCGTCGAGGACGCTGCCGAGGATGAACGACTCGAACGCCGTCAGCAGCGGGAGGATGTCGTCGCTCGTCCATCCCACGCGTTCGGCGGCGACGGCGAAGTCCTCGTACTGCGACATCAGCAGCGGCGCCGACGCGCGATTGCCCATCAGCAGGGGGATGGCGCGCGGGTGCAGGCGGAACGCGTCGCGGTAGGAGCGCGCCCACAGCAGCAGTCCCTCCTCCCACTCCCGGTCGCGCAGGAACGAGGAGTCGATGCGCGACGACACGATCGCGCGCACGTCCTCGATCAGGGCGGCGAGGTTGGGGACGTGGTTGTACAGCGACGTGGGGTGCACCTTCAGGCGATCGGCGACACGGCGGATGCTCGCTCCCTCGCTGCCGTCGCGGTCGACGAGGGCGAGGGCGGCGCGGGCGATCGCGTCGCGCGAGAGCTTGGGCTGGGTCGGCCGGGGCACGGCGGGGCCTTTCGGTGGGGTTCGACCACGCTACGCGATGCGGCGTGTTTCGGCCGTGTAAGGCATTCGTGACGAGTCATCGACGCCGCCGACGATGCGCGCGAAGGAGCCGTAGCGTTCTTGAAACCTACGCTGTATGTTTCTCGCAGCGCGGGATTCGAGGAGGTTTCCATGGCTGCCATCGTCTTCACGGGCGGCGCGATCCGGATCGACGGACGTTCGCCCGACGTCGACCGGCTCGTGGTGGTCGACGGCGTCATCGCCGAGCCGCGGCATCCGGTGCCCGCCGACGCCGCGCACGTCGACCTCGAGGACGGGCTCCTGCTCCCCGCGTTCCGCGACGGTCACGCCCACCCCCTCCTGGCCGGGCGCGAGCGGACGGGACCCGCGCTCCGCGACGCCGCCGACGTCGACGAGATCGTCGATCGCGTCCGCGCGTGGGCGGCCGCCTCCGACGCCGAATGGCTCGTCGGCGGCAGCTACGACGCCACCATCGTCGAGGGCGGCTTGTTCGACGCCCGCTGGCTGGATACGGCCGCCCCCGACCGCCCCGTCGTGCTGCACGCGTGGGACTACCACACCGCCTGGGCCAACACCGCGGCGCTTCGCGCGGCGGGAGTGGATGCCGACACCCCCGACCCCGCGCTCGGCCGCATCGTCCGGCGAGCCGACGGATCGCCGTCGGGCACCCTCATCGAACGACCCGCGATCGACCTCGTGCTCGACCACGCCCCGCGCCCCGCCGAGGAGGACGACGTCGAGGCGCTCGCCGCGGCCACCGCCCACCTCGCGACGCACGGCATCGCGTGGGCGCAGGAGGCGTGGACCGAGCCGCACGACGTCCCCGCCTGGATCGCGGCCGCCCGCGCGGGGCGGCTCGCCGTCGACGTCGACCTCGCGCTGCGCGCCGACCCCACCCGCTGGCCCGGCCAGGTGGACGAGATGAGACGCCTCGCCGCGCGGATCTCGGCCGAACCCGGTCTGACCTGCCGGACGGTGAAGTTCTTCGTCGACGGCATCCTCGAGAACCACACCGCCCATCTGCTCGAGTGCTACCACGACGCCCGCACCCGCGGCCTGCCGAACTGGCGACCCGCGGAGCTGGCCGCGGCCGTGGCGCAGTGCGACGCGGCGGGCTTCGACGTGCACCTGCACGCCATCGGCGACGCCGCCGTGCGCGCCGCGATCGACGCGGCCGAGGGCATCCGCGACAGCCTCCGCCGCGGCCGGCGGGTGACCATCGCCCACGCGCAGGTCGTCGACCCCGCCGACCTGCCGCGCCTGCGCGACCTCGACGTCGGCTTCTGCTTCCAGCCCCAGTGGGCCATGGTCGACGCCGTGATGACCGAGCTGACCCTCCCGCGGCTGGGACCCCACCGCGAACGCCAGTACCGCATGCGGGCGGCCCGCGACGCCGGGGCCCGCCTGAGCTTCGGCAGCGACTGGCCCGTCACCTCTCCCGACGTCCTCGCGGGCCTGCGCACCGCCGTCACCCGGCAGGACCCCGACGGCCTGCCCGCCGGCGGCTGGCAACCCGAGGAACGACTCACCCTCTCCGACGCCATCGACGCCGCCACGAGCGGCGTGGCCCTCCAGGCCGGCGATCACGCCACCCGCGGGACCCTCCGTCCCGGCATGATCGCCGACCTCGTCTGGCTCGACCGCGACATCCGCAGCGGCCCCGCCGACCGCATCGCCGACGCCCGCATCCGGGGTACGTGGCGACGCGGCATCCGCACCTTCTGAACCGCTCTTTCCGACCCCGAACAGGAAACCGCATGTCCGCAACCGACACCTCGCTGCGGCGGGTGATGGGAGTCCCCTCCCTCGTCATCTTCGGCCTGGCGTACATGGTGCCCCTCACCGTGTTCACCACCTACGGCCTCGTCGCCGTCACGACCGGCGGCCACGTGCCGACGGCCTACCTCGTCACCCTCGTGGCGATGCTGTTCACCGCGTTCAGCTACGCCGCGCTCGTGAAGGCGTTCCCGCGTGCCGGGAGCGCCTACACCTACGCCCGGCGCGCCTTCGGCGGCACCGTCGGCTTCCTCACCGGCTGGTCGCTCATGATCGACTACCTGTTGCTCCCGCTCATCAACTACGTGCTGATGGGCATCTACCTGAACGCGCAGTTGCCCGGCATCCCGCCGTGGGTGTTCGCGCTCGCCGGCGTTCTGCTCATCACGGGTCTCAACATCGTCGGCATCACGGTCGTGCGAAACGCCAACCTCGTCCTGGTCGGCCTGCAGCTGGTGTTCGCGGCCGTCTTCGTCGTCTGCGCGGTGCTGCACGTCGCGCAGAACCCCGGCGTCTCGCTGCTGCAACCGCTCTACGACGCGGGCCTCACCTTCCCGGGCCTGCTGGCGGGAGCCGCGATGCTCGCGCTGTCGTTCCTCGGCTTCGACGCGATCTCGACCCTCTCCGAAGAGGCCCGCGACGCCGAACGCACCGTGCCCCGCGCGATCATCCTCACCACGGTGATCGGCGGACTCATCTTCACCGTGATCGCGTACGTGTCGACTCTGGTGATCCCCGACGTGGCCGATATCGAGAATCCGGATGCCGCGGCCAACCAGATCATGGAGCTCGCCGCCGGGCGCTGGCTCGAGGTCTTCTTCCTCGTCGCCTACATCGCCGGGTGCATCGCGGCGGCCCTCGCCTCGCAGGCGAGCGTCTCGCGCATCCTCTTCGCGATGGGGCGCGACGGTGTGCTGCCGCGTTTCTTCGCCCGACTGAGCAGGCGGTATCAGACGCCGATCGGCGCGGCGATCTTCGTCGGCGTGGTCTCGCTCGCCGCGCTCTTCGCAGACCTGAACACGGTGGCATCCCTCATCAGCTTCGGGGCCCTCGCCGCGTTCTCCCTCGTCAACCTCTCCGTGATCAAGCACTTCCTCTTCGACGAGCGGCGTCGGGGAGCGGCGGCCGTGCTGCGCTTCGGTGTGCTGCCGGCCCTCGGCTTCGCGCTCACCGCCTGGCTGTGGTTCAGCCTGTCGGGGCTGGCTCTCACGGTCGGACTCGTGTGGATCGGCGTGGGCATCGTCTGGCTCGCGGTGTTGACCCGTGGGTTCCGCCGACGCCCGCCGGAGGTGGAGTTCGACGACGGGGCACCCGCGCCGGAGCGTGTGGTCGCCTGAGGCGAGGCGAGCGGGCGAGGCGCGCGACCGTCTCGGTCCCGCCCCTCGCCCTCGGGGAGGCGGTGACGCGTGCTCGCCTCACCACCGCCCGGCCAGCCAGTGGTTCTCCACCTCGGTGGCGCTGAGTGCGCGGGTGTAGACGGCCCCGTACTGCAGACGGCCGGTGAAGAACCGGGGGGCGTTGCTCGGTGTGTTGGGCCAGTATCGGGTCTTGCCGCAGCCGAACTTCCAGTAGCCGTTGTAGCCCGCGGCGCTGGTGTTGGTTCTCGTACCGACCACGGAGCCGTCGACGAAGAAGCGCATTCCCGCGCTCGAGAGCGTGGCGACGACCGCGTGCCATCTCCCGTCGGCGTAACTCGTTCCCGCGGGGGTCGCGATGACGACGAACCCGCCGTCGGAGATGCCGAAGTAGAGGCGCCCGGACGCGTCCATGAAGATGTGCCGGTCGTAGCTGCCCTCCCGGGCCGGATCCAGGTCATCGCCGAAGCCGGCGAGCCTGCCGTTCGGCGCCGTCGTGGTGGAGGACCACACCTCGATCGAGAACGTGTCGGGCGTGCGGATGCGAGGGGGCGCGGAGAGGCACTGCGATCCGTCGAAGGTCACCGACTGCGCAGGGCTGTCGTGTGTGCACGCCACCGATGTCGAGGTGGTCGGGGGGTTGCGCCAGATCCCGTCACGACCGCTGCCCGAGAAATCCGTCTCGGATGAGGCGGACGTCCCCGAGAGGGCGTACGCGGTGAAGACGGCGGCGGGGTCGGACGCGGCGATGCTCGTCACGGCGAAGCGACAGTCCTGGGCCGCAGACTCCGCGGTGCCGATGCCGTTGGCGATCGTCGCCGTGAACGTCGCGCGCGTCGAATCCGGGGAGGTGAGGGCGACGACCGCCAGCACCGTCAGGGCGCCGAGGAGGAGAACAGAGCGGGCGGCGGCTCGACCGCGCTCCCACCCCTTTCGGCCAGCCGGCGGCCGGATCGTGGCTCGAGCGGCGCGTCACCACGTGCCCGATAGCCAGTGATTCTTCACCTCGGTCGCGGTGAGGACACGATTGTAGATGGCTCCGTACTGGATCTGGCCGGTGAAGAAGGCCGGGGTGCTGTTCGACGGTGACGTCCGGTCCATCCAGAAGGTCAGCTTCCCGCAGCCGAACTTCCAATAGCCGTCGTACCACTGGGCGCGGGTGTTCCCGTCCGTGCCGACGAGGTTGCCGTCGACGTAGAACTGCATCCCGCTGCGGGAGAGCGTGCCCACGACAGCGTGCCATCTGCCGTCGGCGTAGTTGACTCCCGCCGGGGTCGCGATCACCACGAAGTCGTCCGGGAAGGTACCGAACACGAGTCGCCCGGTGGCGTCGATGTAGATGTGCCGGTCCCAGTGGTTCTCTTGCGAGGGTTCGGGATCGGTCCCGAAGCCGACGATCTTGCCGTTGGGTGCGGTGGTCGTCGAGAACCAGGCCTCGATGCTGAAGGTCTGCGGGTTGCCGATGCCCGGCACGAACAGGCACTGCGATCCGTCGAAGGTCACGGACCGCGTCGGCGTGTCGTGACGACAGCCCACCGAGGTCGACGCCGTCGGCGGTTTCCGCCACGTTCCGGTGCGACCGTTGCCCGAGATGTCGGTCTCGGACGTCTGAGAGGTGGCAGACATCGCGAACGCGGCATAGGCGTCGGACGGGTTCGCTGCGGCGATCCTGGTGACCGCGAAGCGGCAGTTCTGGTTCGCCGATCCGGCGGTGTCCGCGGCGTTGCGGATGGACGCGGAGAAAGCCGCCTGCGTCGAGGTGAGGGAGGTGAGTGCGATCACGGCCAGGACGGTGAGGATCGCGAGGGGAAGGAGGATCGTCCGAGCGCGGCGGTCGGGTCGGACGCGCCCCCCGCCCTCCGGGATCGCGTCGGGCTCACGGATCATCAGCGACGCGATGAAGGGCAGGAGGCACAGCCCGATGAGCAGGAGTCGCACCGGCAGCTCAGGGTCGGGGATCGGAGTCAGGGAGTAGGCGCCCGACGCCGATCGGTGAGTGGCGAGCACGGTGGCCTGCTGCCCGCTGACGAGCCGCGTGGCGTCGACGAGGATGGGCAGGATGCCGGTGTTCACGACGTGCATCAGAGCCCCGGCGCCCTTGTCGTCGGCGCGGAAGTCGAGAAGGACCATGTTGAACCAGGGGCGCAGCCAGAGCGTCAGCGCCGTGATCACGACCGCCCAGCCGTTCAGACGCACCGTCCATACCCAGGGGAAGCGGTGGGGCCGGATGCGCGCGAGGGCCTCGACGACGACAGCTCCGAGCACCAGCCAGGGGAGAGCCTTGAGGAAGAAGCCGAGACCGGGGGCGATGAGGGTGGCGGCACCGATGACCTGGTCGGGCTGGACGTCCCAGGGGTCGGCGGCGCCGTTCAGGTCTCCGCGCGTGTGGATCACGCCCGCCGACGTCTCGACGACGCGATGAGTGACGGTGCGGTCGTCCTGGGTGTAGGTGACGATGTCGCCGACGTCGTAGTGGGTTCGTGGCGAGGTGAGGACGAGGGAGCCGACGGGGGCGGCTTCGGCCATGCTCGGGGTCTCGACCACGAAGAGGCGGGATCCGGTGATCCAGAGGGCGGCAGCAGCCGCGATTGCGATGAGCGCGATCGCGGCCGCTGCCGCGAGGGTGGCGCCGCGACGGCTTCGATGGACGGGGGCTTCCAAGAGCTCGCTCACGGCACCAGGGGGTTCAGGACGTGAACTGCCAGGTCAGCGGCTGCGAGACCTTCAGGTTCGAGTAGGTCGGGCCGACCGACGAGGGCAGCGTGACGGCGAAGCTGAAGGAGGTCGAGGTGCCCGCGGTCACCGAGGTGGTGCTGGTCTTGTTGAGGATGTCGACGGCGGCGGTGAACCCCGCGACCGTCCCCGAGTAGAGGGTCGTACTGCCGGTCTTGACCACGAGGGTCATCTGCGAGCACAGGTCGGTCGCCGAGCCGAACGTCGCGTTGCTCGCCGACTGCGTGCACGTGCCCGGCGTCAGCGTGAACGACTTGGCGTCGATCGACCCGGTGTTCTTGATGGTGACGTTCGACGTGACCGTCTGGCCGGGGTACATGGCGAGGTTGCCGCCGTACTTGTTGATCGAGGAGCAGGTGGCGGCGTTGCTCGAGACGCCGTTGGATCCGTCGGTGCTGTTGCAGACGACGTTGCCGCTGGAGTCGGCCTCCTGCATGGTCAGCGCGCCGGCGCCCGCGGTGTCGACCGTGTTCTGGATCGAGGCGGTGAAGGCGGCGACGGTGGGCGAGAGTCCGAGCGCGAGGACGAGAGAGGCGATGCTGCCGGCCAGCACGACCGGGAGGGCGAGCCGGCGCCGACGGGTCGGCTTCGGCGAGGAGGGTGCGGACATGATGCTCCTTTGAGAGGGTTCCGCCGAAGGTGGACGGATTCGTCCGGTATAGCGAGCCGAATCGGGTCCCTCGAGGGAAGAACTCCCGCAGGATTCCGGGGTGAGGGATTGGATCCGCGGTCCGCCGCGCGTCGATCGGGGCTGGTGAAAGGTGATCGTTCACCCCGCACTTCACCCGAACGGTCCCGGATCCTTTCGCCCACGTCACGGTCCGCCACGCGGCATCCGGGGTGCGCTCTCCGCGTGTGACGCGCCGACGCGCCGGGTGGGTACCCCCGCCCGTCCGAGACCCCGGGGAGGGCGCGCAGCGCCGCGGTCAGGGGGTGACGACGGTGACCCCGGCCTCGGCGAGAGCGGCGGCGAGGTCGGGGGACGGCGGCGCGTCGGTGATGAGGTAGTCCGCCTTCTCGAGAGGAGCGATCTGCGCGAACAGGCGCCGGTCGAGTTTCGAGGAGTCGGCCAGGATCGCGGTGCGATCGGCCTTCTGGATCATCTCGGTCATCATCGTCGCGTCGCCGAGATTGCTGGTCGAGAAGCCCGAACCGTCCACGGCGCCGACGGCGATGAGCGCGTAGTCGCACCGGATGTCGACATCGGGGGAGTGGGAGTTCATGGCGAGGGTGACCGGACCGGTCGTCGCCTGCGTGATCGTTCGCACGGCGCCGCCGAAGATGTAGAGGTCGCGGAACACCGCGGGCGAGATCTCCGCCGGGATGCGCAGGTTGTTCGTGGCGATGGTCAGGTCGCGGTGATTGCGGAGTGCGCGAGCGACGGCGAGCGTCGTCGTTCCGGCGTTGAGCATGAGGACGGAGCCGTCTTCGATGAGATCGACGGCGAGCGCGGCGATGCGCTCCTTCTCGGCGATCTGCATCTGCAGGCGGACGTCGAGGCCACGGTCGCGACCGGGGACGGACATCGCGCTGACGGCGCCGCCGTGCGTGCGCACGACGATCCCCTCGCGATCCAGCTGATCGAGGTCGCGGCGGACCGTGTCGATCGAGACGCCGAAGTGCGAGGCGAGGTCGACGACGGTCACCTGACCCGACTCGGCGACGTAGGCGGCGAGCTCTGCCTTGCGGCCGGCCGGGAGGCGTCGCTTCACCGTGGCTGTGGATGCGTCCATGCCGACATCTCTAGCACAGGGATGCTCGTCTTCCGGCAGATTCTGTGGGAAAACGGCAGAGAAGCGCACCTTGTCCCGCCGTTTTGCGGAAGATGGTGCACGTTAATGCGTTAATTGTCACGAATTTGCATCACTTGCTTGCATGGTCGGGCACGAGAGCGCATACTCGTGCTGAAAGACGCAAGAACGCGCAGAACGGCGCGAAATGCGGCAGATCTCAACGAGGAGAAACGATGGACAACAGCGGGCGCCGGCGTCGGAACGCCATCAAGCTCGTCGGTGTCGCAGCAGCGGCCACGACCCTCCTGGCGATGGCGGGGTGCTCGTCGAACAGCTCGGGCACGTCCTCCGACGGGACCGTCACGATCGAGTTCGCCCAGTGGTGGGAGCCCGAACTCGGCGACGGACAATTCCGCGGACTCATGGACGAGTTCGAGAAGGAGAACCCCGGCATCAAGGTCGACCTGGTGAGCGGCCCGTACGCCTCCACCAAGGAGCAGCTCTTCGCCGGCGCGGCATCCGGGACCATGCCGGACGTCGTCGGTCTCGACGGAGCGTGGGTGAGCGACTTCGCCAAGCAGGGAGTGATCGCCGACCTGTCGAAGCTGATGAGCGACTCCGGCTACGACGAGAGCCAGCTCGCCAGCCAGATCAAAGTCGACGGCAGCACGTACATGATCCCGGTGGTCAACTTCGTCTACCCGATGTTCACGAATGACGGACTGCTCGCCCAGGCCGGGGTGTCGGCCCCGCCGTCGACGCGTACCCAGTTCGCCGACGCGGCCAAGAAGATCACGGCCCTCGGCGGCGACGTGTCGGGCTGGGTGCTCCCCCTGTCGCTCGAAGCGCCCAACGGCGTGCAGAACGACGTCATGTCGTGGGTCTGGGCCTCGGGCGGCTCGATGCTCAAAGACGGCCAGCCCGATCTGACCAACAGCGACGTGTCCTCCGCCACCGACTTCATCCAGCAGCTCTGGAACGACAAGGTCATCGCCCCGGGTTCCTTCACCATGAAGGAACAGGACAAGGTCGAGGAGTTCACCAACGGTCGCGTCGGAATGATGATCGACTCGCTCGCGCACATCAACCTCATCCGCCAGTCCAACCCGGATCTGAAGTTCTCGATCTCGGCGATCCCCGCGAAGGACGGCTTCACCGGCGAGCGCGGGATCCCCTACGCCTCGTGGGGCATCGGCGTCGCCGAGAACTCCGAGCACAAGGATGCCGCCTTCAAACTGGTGCAGTTCCTGATGGGCAAGGACGTCAACAGCGAGCTGTCCACGATGGCCAAGGCCTTCCCGGGCAATACCGAGAGCGTGCCGACCTTCGTTGAAGACGACGCGTTGTTCAAGACGGCCTTCGACATCTACAAGAAGGGCTACCCGGCGAACGAGTTCACGGGTCTGCCCGTCGCGGAAGAACTGATGCGCCAGTTCGGCACGGAGTTCCAGTCGGCGCTCGACGGCCAGGAGTCGATGAGCGACGCCCTCAAGAAGACGCAGGACGAATGGACGTCGGAGTTCTGATCCGACCCCGAACCGGGATGCCGCACCGCCACCGCTCGCGGTGCGGCATCCCGCTCAGCGAAAGCCGCACCTCATGACCATGCGCACCCTCACGCCCCCCGATACCGAGCTGATCGTCACCGGACGACCCGCCTCGCGCCGCACCCGGCAGCTCCGCAAAGCCGGCGAGGCATACGTCTTCCTCTCGCCGACCCTCATCCTTCTCTTCGTCCTGATGATCGTCCCGATCGTCATGGTGATCGGGTACTCGTTCCAGGACAACGTGATCCTCAACAAGAGCCCCGACCTGGTGGGGATCGACAACTACGTCGCCATCCTCACCGACCCGGGGTTCTGGAAGGCCACCGGCAACACCCTCTTCTTCACGCTGACGAGCGTCGCGGCGCACCTCGTGCTCGGGCTCTCCTTCGCCCTCCTGCTGAACAGTCGGCTCATCGGCGCCGTCCCCCGGGCGATCTTCCGGGGGCTGTACGTGCTGCCGTGGCTGTTCACGGTGGCCGTGATCGCGGTGCTGTGGCGCATGCTGCTCGCCCCCAACGGCATCGTCAACTTCCTGCTGAACACGAACATCGAGTGGCTCGCCTCGCCGCAACTCGCTCTCGGCACCGTCACCTTCATCAACATCTGGGCCGGTTACCCCTTCTTCATGGTGAGCCTGCTCGCGGGTCTCCAGGGCATCCCGAGCGATCTGTACGAGGCCGCCACCGTCGACGGCGCGAGCCCCGTCCAACGGTTCTGGAACGTCACCGTCCCGCAGCTGCGCCCGATCATCGTCAGCCTCGTGCTGCTCGACCTCATCTGGACCTCCCAGCAGTTCGCCCTCATCTGGCTGACCACGGGCGGCGGTCCGATCGACGTCACCGAGATGCTCAGCACGTTCACCTACAAGCTCGCGTTCGCGAAATACGACTTCTCGATGGCCTCCACCTCCGCGGTGTTGGTCCTGGCGATGTCGATGATCATCGCGGTGCTCTACGTCCGCCACCAGAAGGCGAGGGACTGACATGGCCCTGACCACCCCCGCGCGGCCGCGCGCCGCGGCAGCACCCACGCCCCGGCGCACGACGAACAGCCGCACGCGTCGCCGGCTCGCCCAGGTCGGCGTGCTGATCGGCCTGCTGATCGGAGCGGTCTTCGCCGCGGGTCCCGTGCTGTGGATGCTGTCGAGCTCGTTCAAATCGAACACGCAGATCTTCGAGCTCCCGCCGCGCCTGATCACCGACACCTTCTCGTTCGACGCGTACGTCTCGATCTTCACCAACCCCGAGACGGTGCGCTTCTTCATCAACAGCTACGTCGTCGCGGGAGCGGTCACGATCCTGACGCTGCTCGTGGCCATCCAGGCCGCCTACGCCTTCAGCCGGTTCGAGTTCCGCGGCAAGCGCATCGTCAACGTCATCATCGTCAGCGTCCAGGCGGTGCCCCCGATCACGCTGCTCATCCCGTACTTCGGCCTGATGGTCGGGCTCGGGCTGTACAACACCTACCCGGGCCTGATCTTCACGTACATGGTGTTCACGCTGCCCTACGCGATCATCATGATGACCGGGTACTTCAACACCCTCCCCAAGGAACTCGACGAGGCGGTCCGCGTCGACGGCGCCGGCTCCTTCACGGCGCTGTGGCGCGTGCTCGTCCCGATCTCGATCCCGGGCATCGTCTCGGTGGGCATCTACACGTTCATGATCGCGTGGAACGAGTTCCTGTTCGCTCTGACCCTCACGCGGACCATCGACATGCGCACCGTGCCCATCGGCATCCAATTGCTCATGGGCCAGCACTCGTACGAGTGGAACCAGATCATGGCGATGAGCATCCTCGGCTCGATCCCGGTGCTGGTGCTCTTCCTCTTCTTCCAACGCTTCTTCATCAGCGGCCTCACGGCCGGCTCGGTGAAGAGCTGACCGCCGCCTACCCAACCCCGAACAAGGAGTCATCCGTGCTTTACACCGGCAAGTCCATCCTCGACGTCGCCAACGCCCACAGCTTCGCCATCCCGGCCTTCAACATCAGCGACTGGGCGATGTTCACCGGGATCATGGACATCAGCGAGGAGAAGAACGCTCCGGTCATCATCGCGATCCACCCCGACGAGGTCTCGCACATCACCACCGACCTGATCCCGGCGATGCACGCCCGTGCCCACCGCTCGAGCGTCCCCGTCGCGATCCACTGGGACCACGGCGGCACCTACGAGCAGATCATCACCGCCATCAAGGCCGGTTTCACCTCGGTCATGATCGACGCCTCGCTGGAGCCGTTCGAGCAGAACGTCGCGCTCACCCGCAAGGTCGTCGAGGCCGCCCACGCGGTCGGCGTGCAGGTCGAGGGGGAGCTCGGCACGATCGGCGCGAACGACAGCTACGGCGAGTCGGGCGCGGCCGAGATCATCTACACCAACGTCGACGACGCGGTGCGCTTCGTCGAGCAGACCGGGGTCGACAGCCTCGCCATCGCCATCGGCACCTCGCACGGGCTCTACCCGGCCGAGAAGAACCCCGAGCTGCGCCACGACCTGCTCGAGCAGATCAAGGCGGCCGTCGGCATCCCCCTCGTGCTGCACGGCGGGTCGAGCAACCCCGACGCCGAGCTCGCCCGCGCCGTGTCCCTGGGCATCAACAAGATCAACATCTCCAGCGACATCAAGGTGGCGTACCACGACCGCATGCGCGAGGTGCTCGGCACCGATCGCCGTCTGCGCGAGCCCAACGCCATCCAGCCCGCGTGCATCGCCGCGATGAAGGTCACGGCCGCTGAGAAGATCGACCTGTTCGGCGCCGCCGGCAAGGCCGACCTCTACTGATCGGACGGTGATCGACGTCATGGCGGGAGACCTCGTCCTCGGGCTCGGCGGCACCGTCGACTACGAGATCCGGTGGGATGCCGAGGTGCTCACGGCCCTGGCTGCGCAGCACGGCATCCGTCTCGACGACTTGACCACCACGACGCCGATCATCGACGAGCGCGCCCTCGTCGTCACGGTGCTCGCCTTCCTCGCCACGGGCGGGGGAGGCGAGCGCTTCGTGCTGTCGTCGGAGATCGTCGAGACCTTCGCGGCGCACTTCGACAAGAGCGTCACCCTCGGCGGGACCGGGGTGCGGGCGGGCATCGCCCTCGACCGCATCGGTGTGCCCACCGTGCAGCACCTCGTGAGCATCGACGACACTGTGCGGCGCCTGCTTCCGGCCTCGATGAGCATCGTCTCGTCCGCGACGCGCGACACCCTCGACCCGCACCTCATCGTGCAGTACCCGGTGGGCACCACGGTGCGCCTCGTCGACGGGGCGGTGACGGCGCCGGCGTCGAATCGCCTGATCTTCGCGAACGACGCCCCCAACCGCGAGATGGCCATCGCCTGCGGCCTGGGCGACGCTCTCGAGGGGGCCGCGGCGTTCCTCGTCTCGGGGTTCAACACGATGCAGGATGCCGACCTGCTCGAGGCTCGGCTCGACGATCTCGTCACGGCGATGAGACGCCTGCCCGCCGACGCCCTCGTCTACTACGAGGACGCGGGCTTCTACCACCGCGAGCTCTCCGCCCGGGTGCGGGAGCGGCTCCTCGAGCGCATCGACGTGTACGGGATGAACGAGGACGAACTGCAGGAGTACCTGGGGCGGCCCGTCGACCTGCTCTCGCCCGACGACGTCATCGCCGCCCTCGCCGAGGTGCACGAGCTCATTCCGGCGCGGGCGCTGGTCGTGCACACGACGTTCTGGGCGATCGCGGTCGGCCCTTCGGCGGCCCGGCACGCGGCGGGGCTCGAGAGCGCCGTGCGCACGGCGGCGACGCGTTACCGACTCGGCGACGCCTGCACCGCCGCCGACCTCGAGGCCACCGCTCGGTCGCCCCGTCACGCGGGCGGTGCGGCGGTCGTCGAAGCCGCGCGGCAGCGCAGCGGAGCGGTCGGGGTTGCGGCCTACGTCGTCGACACCGTGCAGCCCACCACGATCGGGCTGGGGGACACCTTCGTCGGCGGGTTCCTCGCCGCTGTCCCCGCGGCTGCGCGACGGGCGACAGCCGTCGCTCTCGACCGCGCTCTGGATGCCGTGAGCGGACGCGTGGGCTGATCCGGGCCCGGATCCCCCTCGCTGCGCCGCGGTGTCGGCATCCGGATCCGAGAACGGTCGGGAGCGGGACGCGCGCGGGCGCGTCGGCACCGCGTCCTGCTCCGCGTCGGCCTCGCCGCCGTCGCGGGGTGGCCCGGACGGCTCCCCGGGTGAGCGCCGCTCAGCGGCGCGGACGGTAGGCGTCCCAGAGGACGCGGGCATGACGCGCCTTCGCCCGCTCGACGCCGTCCTCGTCGTGGCGGGCCGCGCTGACCCACTCCGCCAGGCGACTCAGCATGGCGCCGAGCACCATCCGCAGATCGGAGTGCGAGGCGGGGGGTACGGCGGCCTCGGCCGCCGGCATCCGCCCTTTCGCGGGGAGCTCGTCATCGGCGTGCCGGACGGCGAGATGCGCCACTCCGACGGCGTGGCTGTTCACGACGCAGTGCGCGGCTCCCTCGATCTCCCACCGCCGGGCACGATGCGCGCGGTCGACGAGGCGGGAGTGCAGGCGGCGCGGTGACGGGCGGTCGAACTCGCCGCGGATGAGCAGCAGAGTCGCCCGGCCCTCACCGATCCGGTCGGAGATGCGGTAGCGCAACATATGGGGCAGAGCCTCGAAGAAGTAGAGGAAGCCGCACAGGAGGTACGCCGAGACCGCGAGGAGGGCGATGTGCAGGGACTCCCGCACCGTCGACTGGACGAAGCGCACGCCCTGGACGATCGCGGAGGACTCGGCTTCGTCGACGACGGGGCTCACCAGCACCGCGTGCGAGAGCTCGGTACGCCGAGCCAGGACCTCCGTGACCACCTGCGTTCCCATGGAGTGTCCGATGAGCACCGGATTCTCGAGACCGTAGTGGTCGAGCACTCCCTCGACCTGGTCGGCGAAGTACGCGGCGGTGGGGGATTCCCCGGATGCCGGGACCCCGCCGAACCCCGGAAGATCCAGGGCGTAGACCTCGCCCTTCTCGGCGAGCAGCGGCGCGAGGTACTCGAAGTAGGTCGATGCGACGCCGATACCGGCGACGAGGACGAACGGGCGACCGGTGCCCGACCCCGTGGAGACGCGCGTCACCCGCGTCTGCGAGGGCCCGCGGCGGAGCGTGTCGACGTCGACGTCGGCGGGTCGGGAGTCCTCGGGCATCCGACCAGGATGCCCTACCCGGCTGGGTGTCATGTCAATCCCGGTCCCGGTGTCGTCGGTCCCGCCTAGCCTTCCTGCATGAGCGATACCTCCCGCGAAGAAGAGACCCTGGGTGCCGTCCGCGAGGGCGACAACCCCGCCGAGAAGGACCCGTCCGACTGGGTGACCGGTGACGAGCCGATGACCGCCCCGCAGCGCAGCTACCTCGACACCCTCGCCCGTGAAGCCGGAGAGGAGATCCCCGCCGATCTGACGAAGGCGGAGGCGTCCGAGCAGATCGACCGCCTGCAGAACGAGACCGGTCGCTCCACCGAGTGACGCTCGAGGCGCCCCGGCTCCTGCTCGTCAGGACGCGCGGGGCGCCTCTGCGTCTGCCGACATGTCGTCGATGTCCTGCTTCTCGCCGCGAGCGATGTCGTCGAGGAAGTCGGCGACGATCCGCCGCTCCGCGGGCCCGAGTCGGCCGGCTGCCGCGACGGCCGACGCGTTGCGGACCGACAGCACGCGTCGGGCGGGCGAGTCGGCGGGGATCGTCTCGCGGACGACGATCGAGCGCCGATCACCCGGGTAGGGCTCTCGTTCCACCCACCCCGCCTCGGCGAGGCGGTCGATCAGCGCCGTCGTGGCCGCCGACGAGATGCTGAGCATCGAGGCGAGGATGCGAGGGGTGACCGGTTCGTCGTCGGCGGAGCGCTGGAGGAGGAAGCGCAGGACCTTCGCGTCGTTCGGACCGATGCCCAGGGAGTGAAGGGCGGCGCGCTCGGAGGCCACCCCCGAGTCCGTGAGGTCGTTGAGGGCTTTGACGACATCGTCGGCGGAAGCCGCGTCTTTCATCTCTCCTCCTCGTTTTCCTCGTTGGGCTAGTGTCTTTGATTCCGATCAAGTAGGTAGCCGTTCTACTTAGATGTTACCTGCCCTTCCCGCGCATCGGCAGGGGGCTGGACGCGGAGCCTGACATAGGATGCCCTGGTGGAAACAGGGTCCGAGTCGCGCTACTGGTACGGCGCGAGCGAAGAGGACCGCCGCCGTCGGGCGGTGGAAGTCCTCCAAGCCTTCCGCGTGTACCGCGCTGCCGAGGTAGCCATGCGTCGCCGCACACGCGAGTCGATGTCGATGGGCGAGAACGAGCTGCTGGTGTTGCGCTATCTCATCAAAGCGGCGGGACAGCAGCGTCAGGTCTCCCCGAGTGAGCTCACCCGCTACCTCGGGGTGTCCACGGCGTCCACGACCGCGATCGTGGACCGCCTCGAGAAGACCGGTCACGTCACGCGTGTACCGCACCCGACCGATCGCCGGAGTATCCACATCGTGGCCACGGCCGCGAGCGACGAAGAAGTGCGCGCGACCCTCGGGGCGATGCACGCGCGCATGATGGCCGCGGTCGTCGACATGACCCCCGAAGAGAGCGCTGCGGTGATCGCGTGCCTCGGTCGACTCCAAGATGCGGTCGACCAGGTGGACCCGCACCCGGTCGATGCCGATGCAGCGCACTGAGCGCGAGCCGAGCTCGCCCGCGCTCTCCGTCGTCACGGCCGAGGACACAGGTCATGCGTGAGAGCATGGGGGCCATGGACGAAAGCGCACACGACGCGGTTTCCCCCGCGATCGGCGCCGATCTCGTCCACCAGGTGGACGGAATCGAGGTCGCCTCTTTCCGCGCCGTCATCGCCCGCCTGAGGGCCGACTATCCGCTCGAGGACCCCGCGCGCATCGAAGCCGTCGTGCTGCGCGAATGGGAGGCCTTCTCGGCAGGTCGCCCCCTGGTGGTGCCCACCGCCGTCGAAGAGGGCGCTCGCGAGATCCTGGGCGTCCCTCGGGACTGACTCAGGAGCCGCGGGGTTCTGGTTCGTCCACCAGCAGCAGGCCACCCGACGAGTTCGCCGAGGTGGCCAGCGCCTCGATCCACGCGCGACTGAGCAGCGCGGGCTCGGGTTCGTCGAAGACGAACCGCAGCGGAATCGAGGGGTGCAGCCACACGGTGCTGCGTCCCACCTCTTGGTGGGGACCGTGCGTCCACGACAGGGTGAAGCTCTCGCCGCGGCGGAGCTTGGTCGCGATGACCACCTTGACATGCGCCAGAGCGCGATCCTCGATCTCGATCGGCGTCGCGACGTCGCCGTAGTAAAGCGTTCCCACACGGGTACGTTAGTCGGGCCCGTCAGGCCCCCCGGCGGGGTTGATTCGCGTGACGCGACGTGGCATCCCGGAAAGCGGCTCACTGTGCGTTCCTCGGATAGGCTCGCTCTCATGGGCAGATTCATCTACGACACCGTTGCCAATGCGGTCGACATCGACGACCGCACTCTTGCGCACTTGCGCATCGTCGTGATGAACAAGCTTCGGCGCTCCGAGTCGTTCATGTTCGACGTCGAAGTCGGTGACGGCAGCGGTCGCCGCAGTTTCTGGATGCACCCCTCGGTGCCGATCCAGTTCCACTTCTACGGCAGCCGCCAGCCTCGCATCAACCGCGTCTGGGTCGAAGACCTCATGCTCGCGGCCTCGGGCCCGAACGGTTTGGCGATCACGCCCGAGCCCAGCGAGGACGCCCTCGTCGAAGAGGGCTGAGCGCTAGCCCTTCTCCGGCTGCTCCGCCGGGGTGATGTCCTCGGGCACGAGCATGATGCCGCCCGAGGAGTTCGCGGAATCGGCCAGCCGCTCGATCCACTCGCGGCTCAGGGTCGTCGGCTCGCTGTCGTCGAAGACGAAGCGCAGCGGGATGGCGGGGTGCAGCCAGAGCGTGCTGCGGCCGCGTTCCTCGTCGTCGCGGTGCCGCCACGACAGCGTGAAGCTCTCGCCGCGGCGAAGCTTGGTCGAGATGACGACTTTCAGGTGAGCCAGGGCGCGGTCTTCGATGTGCACCGTCGTCCCGCTGCCGCCGTAGTGAATGGTCCCCATGCGGCCCACGATACGCCAGGGGGCGTCTCGAATACGCGGCGGGATGCCATGTGTCAAGACCGCCGGGCGCGGCGCCGGCCCCTGCCACAGTGGGCATGTTGCACGGAAGGAGGGCGCCGTGACCAATCCCCCTGTGCCCGGGAACCCCGAACCGGGGAACGACCCGGACGATCTGCCCGAGGTGTTCCACGGCCTGATCGGCATCGACGTCGTCGACGGAGAGCTTTTGCCGCGCGCCGGCGGCATCGAACCCCGCCGGACGTGACGCTCCCAGCGGCCTCGTAGTCGTGTTCGTTAGCGTCGAAGCCATGTCGGACCCGCTGGACGAACAGCAGATCACCGTCTCGAGCGCGGCTCTCCGGGCCCTGCGTGACGAGTTCCAGCGGTTTCTGATGGAGTACCGCTTCGGGCTCGCCGAGGTCGAGACGAAGATCTCGATCCTGCGCGAAGAGTTCCAGGAGATGCACGCCTACAACCCCATCGAGCACGTCTCGAGTCGCGTGAAGTCGCCGGACAGCCTCGTCGACAAGGTGCGGCGGAAGGGCATCGAGACCGACTTCGACTCCATTCGCGCGTCGATCACCGACATCGCCGGCATCCGCGTGACCTGCAGCTTCATCGACGACGCGTATCGGCTCTCGAAGCTGCTCACGCGCCAGGATGACATCACCGTGCGCGACGTCAAGGACTACATCGCGCACCCGAAGCCCAACGGGTACAAGAGTCTGCACGTGATCGTGGAGGTGCCCGTGTTCCTGTCGACCGGCCGCGTGGACGTTCCCGTCGAGGTGCAGTTCCGAACGATCGCCATGGACTTCTGGGCGAGTCTGGAGCACAAGATCTACTACAAGTACGACCGGCTGGTTCCCGACGACCTCCTCGCCGAGCTGAAGAACGCCGCCGAAACGGCGGCCGAGCTCGACACGAGGATGGAGCGCCTGCACCGAGAGATCCGCGGCGCGCACCCCGGGGTGGTCTCGCTCTGACGAGGGCGACACAATGGACCGATGAGCGACGACGACGCCCGCCTGGACGAGGTCGCCGCCGAACTTCTCGCTCTTCCGCCCGCGAGGTTCACCGCGGCGCGCAACGACCGCGCCGCCGAGGGTGGGGCGGTGGGGCGGAGGATCGCGAAGCTGCGCAAACCCACGGTCGCCGCGTGGGCGGTCAACCTGCTCGTACGCGACGGTCAGCTCGGCGAGGCCGTGGAGCTGTCTCGCGCTCTGCACGAGGCGCAGGACGACCTGGACGCCGCGGAGCTCGGGCGACTGGGGCGGCAGCGCCGACAGCTGGTCGCCGCCCTCGCCCGCCGCGCGGGTGAGCTCGCCGCCGAAGCCGGGACCCCCCTGAGTTCGGCGGTGTCGGATGCCGTCGAGAAGACCGTGAACGCGGCGGTGGTCGACGAGACGGTCGCGGCGGCCGTGCTGACGGGGCGCTTGGTATCGGCGATCGACCTCGCCGAGATGGGCGACGCCACGCTCGCGGAGGCGGTGGCCGGCTCCGTTCCCGAGCCCGTCCCACAGCCTGCCGCCCCGCGCGACGATCTCGCCGCGCGTCGCGCGCGGAAGGCCGCGGAACGGGCCGTCCGTGAGGCCGAGGGGGCGAGAGCCGACGCCGAGCGCGAGAACGCCGCCGCCGGGCGGCGTGTGGACGCGGCGGCGGAACGGGCCACCCGCGCTCGAGAGCGTGTGGAAGGTCTGCGAGCCGATCTCGCGCGCGCCGAGAAGGAGGCCGCCGCGGCCGACGACGCGCTGACACAGCGCCGTGACGAGCGAGCCCGCGCGGAGAAGGCCGTGCGTGCGGCGTCGGAAGCCGTCAAGCGTGCCGAAGCAGCCCGAGACGAGAGAACGGATCGATGAGCGACTCACCCCTTTCCACCGTGCTCGACGAGGCGCGCGCGCGTCTGTCCGGGGCCCCGCGAGAACGTCTCGGCGAGCTGCAGGAGGGGCGTCGGCTGCTCGGCATCCCTCGTTCGGCCCGTATCGCGCCGCGCGGCACGGCCTGGCATCTCGGCGTCCTGCTGCTGACCGACGACGCCCTCCTGGCCACCGGCGACATCGTGCGCTCGCGGGCGGAAGTGCGTCGCGGCTTCGCCGCCGAATCTCAACGTCGCCGCGCCGAACTCGCCGCCGCCGCGGCGCGGGGCGGCGTGCCCGAGGGGGAGACGGTCCACATCGAATGGCGCGCCATCGACCCGGACGCGGTGGGGGACTCGTCCACCCCCGTGGCGATCCGCGGGGGTGAGCCCCTCGTGCGATGGAGCGCCGCCGGAGGATTCATGCCCCTCGACCGGTATCTCGCTGAACGCATCGAGCTGCTGAGGCATCCGCCCGAACGTGCATAGAGACCCGCGCGCATAGTCGGGGGCGGGGTGGGTGTCAACTGCCGTGACCCCGCAGGTTCACGGAAACGACGCTGGTCTATCGTGAGCGACGTGCAGCAGGTATGGCCAGGATCCAGTTATCCCCTCGGGGCCACTTACGACGGGAACGGGACGAATTTCGCCCTGTTCAGTGAAGGAGCGGAGAAGGTAGAGCTCTGCCTCTTCGATGAGGACGGAACGGAGACGTGCTACGAGCTGATCGACGTCGACGCGTTCGTCTGGCACGCCTACCTCCCCAACATCCAGCCGGGGCAGCGCTACGGCTACCGCGTGCACGGGGAGTACGACCCCGCGAACGGCAAGCGCTTCAACCCCGCGAAGCTGCTCCTCGACCCGTACGCGAAGGCCGTCGAGGGTCAGGTCGACTGGGGGCAGGCGGTCTTCAGCTACGAGTTCGGCGACCCCGACTCGTTCAACGACGAAGACTCCGCCGCTCACATGATGAAGGGCGTCGTCATCAACCCCTTCTTCGACTGGTCGGGCGACCGTCAGCCGAAGATCCCCTACGCCGAGTCGTTCATCTACGAGGCGCACGTGCGCGGCCTCACCCAGCTGCACCCCGACGTGCCCGAGGAGCTGCGCGGCACCTACGCCGGCATCGCCCACCCCGCCGTCATCGAGCACCTCAGGAAGCTCGGCATCACCGCGATCGAGCTGATGCCCGTGCACCAGTTCGTCAACGACTCCACCCTCGAAGAGAAGGGGCTGTCGAACTACTGGGGATACAACACCATCGCGTTCCTCGCCCCGCAGAACACCTACTCCTCGACCGGCGACCACGGTCAGCAGGTGCAGGAGTTCAAGGCCATGGTCAAGGCTCTGCACGCCGCCGGCATCGAGGTCATCCTCGACGTGGTCTACAACCACACCGCCGAGGGCAACCACATGGGTCCGACCCTGTCGATGCGCGGCATCGACAACGAGGCCTACTACCGCCTCGAAGACGACGACAAGCGGTACTACACCGACTACACCGGCACCGGCAACAGCATGAACGTGGGCAACCCCCACACCCTGCAGCTGATCATGGACTCGCTGCGCTACTGGGTACTCGAGATGCACGTCGACGGCTTCCGCTTCGACCTCGCCTCGACGCTCGCCCGTGAGTTCTACGAGGTCGACCGTCTCGCGGCGTTCTTCGAGCTCGTGCAGCAGGACCCGATCGTCTCGCAGGTCAAGCTCATCGCCGAGCCGTGGGACGTGGGCCCCGGCGGCTACCAGGTCGGCAACTTCCCGCCCCAGTGGACCGAGTGGAACGGCAAATACCGCGACACCGTCCGCGACTTCTGGCGCGGCGAGCCGCAGGCCCTGGGCGAATTCGCCTCGCGCCTGACCGGCTCGGCGGACCTGTACGAGCACTCCGGTCGCTTCCCCGTGGCATCCATCAACTTCGTCACCGCCCACGACGGCTTTACGCTGCGCGACCTCGTGTCGTACAACGAGAAGCACAACGAGGCCAACGGCGAAGACAACAACGACGGCGAATCGCACAACCGCTCCAGCAACATGGGCGTCGAAGGCCCCACCGACGATCCCGAGGTGCTCAAGCGCCGCGCGCAGCAGCAGCGCAACTTCATCGCGACGCTGCTGCTCAGTCAGGGTGTGCCGATGCTGCTGCACGGCGACGAACTCGGTCGCACGCAGGGCGGCAACAACAACGGCTACGCGCAGGACAACGAGATCACCTGGGTGGACTGGTCGAACATCGACACCCCGCTCGTCGAGTTCACCGCGGCCCTCGCGCGCCTGCGCAAGCAGCACCCCACCTTCCGCCGCAGCCGCTTCTTCGACGGTCGCCCCGTGAAGATGGAGGAGGGCGCGCCCATCCCCGACGTGGTGTGGCTGCGACCCGACGGCTCGCTCATGCAGCCCGAGGACTGGGACAACGGCTTCGGCCTGGCGGTGGGGATCTTCCTCAACGGTCAGGGCATCCGCGAGCGCGACCGTCGCGGAGAGTCGATCAGCGACGACCACTTCCTCGTGCTGTTCAACGCGGGCGACGACACGGTCGACTTCCGGCTGCCCGACTTCGAGTACGCCCCCCAGTGGGACGCCTATGTCGACACCGCGGGCGAGCGCGCGAACACCGAGCCGCTCAACCCCGGCGAGAGGTTGCCGTTGGAGCCGAAGTCGCTGATCGTGCTGCGCGAGCACCACCTGCCCGAGCCCGAGGTCGACCACTCGGTCGCGGCCTCCCTCACGGCGCAGATCCAGACCATCGGCACCGACGACCTGCCCGGCCAGGCGCCCAAGCCGGAGCTGTGACCGAGATGCGGCATCCGCTTTCGACCTACCGCCTGCAGATCCGCGAATCGTTCACCCTCGACGATGCCGCCGAGGTCACGGACTACCTCCGTGACCTCGGGGTCTCGTGGGCGTACCTCTCGCCGATCCTCGAGGCCACCCCGGGCTCGGACCACGGCTACGACGTCGTCGACGTCACGCGCGTCGACCCCGCCCGCGGCGGCGCCGAGGGGCTCTCGCGTTTCGCGGAGGCGGCGCGCGCGAAGGACCTCGGCATCCTGATCGACATCGTGCCCAATCACATGGGCGTCTCCGAGCCGCGCACGAACGCGTGGTGGTGGGACGTGCTGCGCCGGGGGCGCGCCTCGGCGCACGCCGACGCCTTCGACATCGACTGGGAGTTCGGCGCCGGCAAGGTGCGCGTCCCCGTGCTCGGCGACCACCTCGACGCGGTGATCGACGAGATCTCGTACGACCCGACACCGGCCGATGACGCCCCCGACGGGCTGATCCGGTATTACGACCATGTGTTCCCGGTTGCTCCGGGGACGGGTTCGTCGGGGCTCGGCATCCGGGAACTTCTCGACGCGCAGAACTTCGAATTGCGCTTCTGGCAGGACGAAGCGACCGACCTGAACTACCGCCGGTTCTTCGCCGTGACGACCCTCGCGGGCGTGCGCGTCGAGCGACCCGAGGTGTTCGAGGCGACCCACGCCGAGATCCTGCGCTGGGTGCGCGAGGGCCTCGCCGATGGCCTGCGCGTGGATCACCCCGACGGACTTGTCGACCCCGGCGGGTACCTCGACCGTCTCTCGTCCGCCCTGCGGGACGCGAGCGACGACGAGGTCGGCTACGTGCTCGGCGAGAAGATCCTCGAGCACGGCGAAGCCCTGCCCTCGTGGTGGAAGACCGCCGGCACGACCGGGTACGACGCGCTCGCCGAGATCGATCGCGTGCTCACCGACCCCGCGGGCGAGGTGCCCCTCGACGCCCTCGACGCGCGACTGCGCACCGAGAGCGACCTCCCCGCCCTGACCGGCTGGCACGACCTCATCCACGACACCAAGCGCAAGATCGCCGACTCCATCCAGGTGTCGGAGATCCGCCGTATCGTGCGCGGCCTTCCCGCGGAGCTGCGCGAGGAGTTCGAGGCGGAGGTGCTGCAGGATGCCCTCGCCGAGATCCTCGCGTGCTTCCCCGTCTACCGCTCGTACCTCCCCGCCGGGCGCGCGCACCTCGACGCCGCCGCGGGCGAGGCCGAGATCCGTCGCCCCGAGCTCGACGACGTGATCGAGAAGCTCGTGCCGGCCCTGTCCGACACCGACCTCGAGATCGCGTGGCGATTCCAGCAGACGACCGGGCCCGTGATGGCGAAGGGTGTCGAAGACACGGCGTTCTACCGCTACACGCGCCTCGGTTCGCTGACCGAGGTGGGCGGTGATCCGGGTCAGTTCGCACTCGACGTGCACGGCTTCCACACCGCGCAGGCCCTGCGCCACGCGTCGTGGCCGACGGCGATGACCACCCTCTCGACGCACGACACCAAGCGCGGTGAGGACACGCGTGCCCGCATCGCCGTGCTCGCGGAGATCCCCGAGAAGTGGGCCGCGCGACTCGACGAGTTCCGGGGCATCGCCTCGACCGGGCACGGCCCCTTCGACAACCTGCTGTGGCAGGCCATCGTCGGTGCCTGGCCCGCCTCGGCCTCGACGCCCGAGGGCCTGAAGGTCTACCGCGAACGCCTGCACGACTATGCCGAGAAGGCCGCGCGCGAGGCGTCGGAGGTCACCGGCTGGTGGGAGCAGGACGAGGCCTTCGAAGAGCGCATGCACGCCCTGGTCGATGCGGCCACCGGTCCCGCCGCCGAGCGCGTCCGCGCCTTCGTCGACGAGATCTCGGCCGACGGCTGGTCCAACGGTCTCTCGGCCAAGCTGCTGCAGATCCTGGGCCCGGGCGTCCCCGACGTCTACCAGGGCTCGGAGCTGTGGGAGCAGTCGCTGGTCGACCCCGACAACCGTCGCCCGGTCGACTTCGCCGAGCGTCGACGCCTGCTCGCCTCGATCGACGGGACGGATGCCGCGCGCCCGCGGATCGACGGGACCGGTGCCGCGAAGCTGCTCGTGACCTCCCGCGCGCTGCGGGTGCGCAACGACGTGCCCCTGGACGTCTACCGTCCGCTCGAGGCCGCCGGCGTGGCATCCGATCACGTCGTCGCGTTCGATCGCGGCGGGGTCTTCGCGGTCGCGACGCGTCTGCCCCACGGGCTGCGTACCGCGGGCGGGTGGCGCGACACGGTCCTGCTGCTGCCCGACACGCTCGTCATCGACGTGCTCACCGGCAAGCAGTACCAGGGCGGTCCGACCCGTCTCGGCGAGCTGCTGGCGACCTACCCGGTCGCCCTGCTGATCTCCTGACCCCTCCCCTCGCGTGAGGCGCCAGAATCTGTCGCCTCACGCGCCCCCGAAGCGACATCTCTTGGCACCTCACGCGAAGGAAGAACCCGAATGAGCATCGACGTCTGGGCACCCAAGGCTGAGCGAGTGCGACTGCGCCGGCTCGACGACAGCGGCGACACCGTCGTGGAAGACGTGGAGATGTCGGCGGATGCCGGCGGGTGGTGGACCGCCCCGGTCGATCTCGCCGACGGGGAGCGCTACGGCTTCGTGCTCGGCGACGGAGACGACCTGCGTCCCGACCCGCGCTCGCGGCGGCAGCCGGGCAGCGTGCACGAGGCCTCGGCGTGGTTCGACCCCTCGGTCTACGCGTGGAACGACGACGCGTGGACGGGCCGGCAGCTCGCCGGCGGCCTGATCTACGAGCTGCACCTGGGCACCTTCACCCCCGAGGGGACCCTGGATGCCGCGATCGGCCGCCTCGACCACCTCGTGGACCTGGGCGTGACCCACGTCGAGCTGCTCCCGGTGAACGGCTTCAACGGGACGTGGAACTGGGGCTACGACGGGGTGCTCTGGTACACCGTGCACGAGGCCTACGGCGGGCCCGAGGCCTACCAGCGCTTCGTCGACGCGGCCCACGCGGCAGGACTCGCCGTCATCCAGGACGTCGTCTACAACCACCTCGGACCCTCGGGCAACTACCTGCCCCTCTTCGGCGAGTACCTCCGCGAGGGCAGCCGCAACACCTGGGGCGACTCGGTCAACCTCGATGAGGACGCGGTGCGCGCCTACATCGTCGAGAACGCGCTGATGTGGATGAGCGACTACCACGTCGACGGTCTGCGCCTCGACGCCGTGCACGCCCTGCTCGACCACCGCGACCCGCACGTGCTGCAGGAGATCGCGGAGCGCACCGACGCCCTGTCGGCGCACCGCGGCATTCCGCTCACGACCATCGCCGAGAGCGACATGAACGACCCGAAGCTCATCCTGCCGCGCGAGGCCGGCGGCTACGGACTCACCGCGCAGTGGTCCGACGACTGGCACCACACCGCGCACGTCGCCCTGACCGGAGAGACGATCGGGTACTACGAGGACTTCGCCGACCTCGACGCGTTCCGAAAGGTCAGTGAGGGCGGCTTCTTCCACGACGGCACCTTCTCGTCGTTCCGCGAGGAGAAGCACGGCAAGCCCATCCCCGCCGACGTGCCGAACTGGCGCCTCGTCACCTTCGCGCAGGACCACGACCAGATCGGCAACCGCGCCGCCGGCGACCGTCTCTCGCAGACGCTCGACTACGACCGTCTGGCCGCGGCCGCCGTGCTTACGCTGACGGCTCCCGGCACGCCGATGCTGTTCATGGGGGAGGAGTGGGGAGCCACCACCCCGTGGCAGTTCTTCACCTCGCACCCCGAGCCCGAGCTCGGCAAGGCCACCGCCGAGGGGCGCATCGCCGAGTTCGAGAAGATGGGCTGGGACGAGTCGACCGTGCCCGACCCGCAGGACCCCTCGACCTTCGAGAACTCGAAACTCGACTGGGACGAGGCCGGCGAGGGCGACCACGCTCAGCTGCTGGCTCTCTACCGCGAGCTCGCGAAGATCCGTCGCGAGCGCCCCGAACTCACCGACCCCTCGCGCGAGGGCCTGTCGGCGGCGGCCCACGAGGCCGACGGTGGACGCGTGTACGAGCTGCGTCGCGGCGACCTCGTCGTCGTCGTGAACCTGTCGGATGCCGAGGCCTCGGCCTCCGCGGCACCCGGTGCCCGTGTGCTGCTGGCCACCGCCGAAGGCGTCGCGCTTGACGGGGCCACGCTGACCGTGCCCGCCGGCGCGAGCGCGATCGTGGCTCCGGCTCTCTGACACCCGTTCGACGGCCCCGTTCCCTCGAGGGGCGGGGCCGCTGGTGTGCGTGGCTCAGTCGGTGAGCGAGATGCGGCCCATCGCCGCTTGGATCGCCACCGCCGCGGCTCCCCGCGCCCAGGCGGAGAAGCCCGAGCGGTCGGGGTGGATCGAGACGGCGGATGCCGACCGCTCACGGCCGCGCGCGAGGGACGCCTCGACCCGATCGCGCACCAGGTCGAACGCCTCGACGCCTTCTCCGGCGAGGACGATGTCGCACTGCAGCGACAGGTTGGCGGCGAGAGCGCACAGGGTGCCGAGGGCGTCGCCCGCGGCCTCCACCACTCTCCGGGCGGCGGGGTCGCCGCTGCGGGCGAGGGAGATCGCGTCGTCGTACGTGACGCTTCGTCCCCGCGCGACGGACGCCTGCGCGCTGATCGCCTGCGTGGTCAGGAGCGCCGCGGCGCAGCCATGGTGCCCCTCCGGGCAGGCGGGGCCGTCCGCGACGAGCGGGAGGTGCCCGACGGTGCCCGCGCCGGCGTCCGGGGTGCGCACCGTGCGCCCGTCGATCACGAGGCCGAAGCCCACTCCCGCCCCGACGGTCACGATCGCGAAGCCCGGGAGGTCACGGCCCACGCCGAACCAGCGCTCGGCCTCGGCGAGGGCGACGACGTCGTTCTCGAGGGCGACCGGGATGCCGAGGCGCGCGGCGAGGAGGTCGGCGAGGGCGACATCGCGCCATCCGAGGAAGGGGGCGTCGACGGCGACCCCGTCCCGCACGGCTCCGCCCAGGCTGACGCCGAGCCCGCGGATATCGCTCATCCCGAGCGCATCGATCGCGGCGGAGATCTCGGCGATCACGGCCTCGGGCGTCGAGCCCGACAGGCGACGGTCGGAGCGCTCGCGCACCTCGGCCCGGATGTCGGTGGCGACGAGGTAGAGGTGGTCGCCGGTGAGCTTGACGCCGACGAACGTCCCGGCCGTGGGCGAGATGTCGAGCGGTCGCGACGGACGCCCGACCGACCCGTCGACGTCGTCGTCGAGCTCGATCAGGATGCCGCTGTCCACCAGGGGGCGGGTCAGGCGGGTGAGGCTCGGCGGCGACAGGTGCAGGCGCGCGGCGAGGGCGGTGCGCGAGAGGGGGCCGTGGGTCAGCACGGCGCGGGCGACGGCGGCTTCGCTCTCGGTGAGCATCGCGCCTCCGTCCTCTTCGCCCGCGAGAGGCGGGTATTTGTTCCGTGGTAGAAATAATGCCATGTCGCACCCCGTCGTCGCCCCCGAGACCGCTCCGGCGGCGCACCTCCGCGCGGGCGGAACCAGTGTCGTCGTCGACCTCACCGCGCTGCCCGCGCCCGCCATCATCCACTGGGGTCCCGACCTCGGTGCCCTGGACGACGACGCGCTCTCCGCGATGGTCGTGGCGGCGCGTCCGCAACGCGTCTCGGGCGGAATCGATCAGACGCCCCGGCTCACGATCGTGCCCACCGCCGCGGCCGGCTGGCCCGGCGCACCCGGATACGAGGGAGGGCGCGGCGGCGTCGTGCAGGGAACGGTCTTCTCCCTGGCATCCGTCGACGCCTCCGACGAGGCCCTGACGCTGCACCTCGTTGACGAGCAGCGCGCGCTGCGTCTGCGTGCCGAGGTGCGAGTGGATGCCGCGGGCCTGTTCTCACAGCGGCTCACCGTGGTCAACGACGGGACCGACGACCTCGTCGTCTCGTCGTTGCAGCCGAGCTTCCCCCTGCCGTGGGAGGCCACCGAGATCCTCGACACGACCGGTCGCCACCTGCGCGAGCGCTCGTCGCAGCGTCACGCCTTCACCTTCGGCACGCACCTGCGCGAGAGCCGCCGCGGCCGCCCCGGCGCCGACGCGACCCTGCTGCTCGCCGCCGGACGACCGGGCTTCGGGTTCGAGACGGGCCTGGTGCACGGCATCCACGTCGCCTGGAGCGGCAACCAGCGCGTGTTCGCCGAGCGGCTCCCGCTGGGCGAGGCGCTGCTCGCGGGCGGCGAGATGGCGGCGTGGGGCGAGATCGTGCTCGCACCGGGGGCCGAGGTGTCGTCGCCGCTCGTCTACGGGTCGTGGGGCGACGGTCTCGACCAGCTCGCGGCGCGCTTCCACGACACCTGGCGCGCCCGACCGCGGCACCCCGAGCGCCCGCGCCCGATCACCCTCAACACCTGGGAGGCGGTGTACTTCGATCACCGCCTGCCGAAGCTCCTCGAGCTCGCCGACGTGGCGGCCGAGATCGGCGTCGAGCGTTTCGTGCTCGACGACGGCTGGTTCCGCGGCCGCCGCGACGACACCGCGGGCCTCGGCGACTGGTTCGTCGACGAGGGCGTCTGGCCCGAGGGGTTGAGCCCGCTCGCCGACCACGTCACGGGCCTCGGCATGGAGTTCGGGCTGTGGTTCGAGCCCGAGATGGTCAACCCCGACAGCGACGTGGCCCGCGCGCACCCCGAGTGGATCCTCCGCGGACGCGACGAGCTGCCGCCCTCGGCGCGCCAGCAGCAGGTGCTGAACCTCGCGCACCCCGGCGCGTACGCGTACATCCTCGAGCGGATGAGCGAGGTGCTGCGGGCCTACCCGATCGCCTACGTGAAGTGGGACCACAACCGCGATCTCGTGGATGCCGCGACCGGGCCCGGCGGCGGCTCGGCCGTGCACGCCCACACGCTCGCCGTGTACCGGCTCATCGATGAGCTCAAGGCGACGTTCCCGAGCCTGGAGATCGAGAGCTGCGCCTCGGGCGGGGCGCGCGTCGACCTCGGCATCCTGGATCGCACCGACCGCATCTGGACCAGTGACTGCCTCGATCCGGTCGAGCGGCTCGAGACGCAGCGCTACACGGCGCTGGTCGTGCCGCCCGAGATGATGGGCATGCACCTGACCACCCCGCACGTGCACTCGACGGGGCGAACCGTCTCGCTCGCCTTCAGCGGAGCCGTCGCGCTCTTCGGCCACTTCGGCATCGAGTGGGATCTCACCACCCTCGACGAGCGCGATCGTGCCGTCGTGGGGGAATGGGTCGCTCTGGCGCGGCGGGTGCGTCCGCTGGTGGCGACGGGCCGCCTCGTGAACGTCGACGTCGCCGATCCCGGCCTCGACGTGCGCGGCGTCGTCTCGGCCGATCGCGACCACGCGTTCTTCACCATCGCGCAGACGCAGACCCTGATCGCCTCGCCCGCGGGGCGCGTGCGGCTGCCGGGCCTCGACCCCGATCGTTCGTACCGGGCGCGGCTCGTGACCCCGGGCGGTCTGGTGCAGGAGCCCGCGCAGTCGCCCCTGCCCTGGGCCCACCACGACACCGTACTCACCGGACGCCAGCTCGCGGCATCCGGGGTCCGTCCGCCCGTGCAGAACCCGCAGCAGGCGGTGGTGGTGGAACTGACAGCCCGCTGATCCCGCTCACGCGGGAATCCCCCCGAGGGTGTTGGCCACCACGACCTCCTTTCGCCCGTGGCATCCGATCCGCTCGCGCGCGAGCCGACGGAGGCGCACGGTCCGCGGGGTTGACCTCCGTGGCGAGGGGTGGAAGCGTGGAGCATCACCTCACGAAGGAGCGGACCATGGGTGCCGGACTCGTCGCAGCACTGTCCACGAGCGGTCTCGTGGTGATCTCCGTGGCCGTGGTCATCCTCGCCACCGTCAACCGGTCGGTCGGAGGCCGAGGTGCATCGCGCCATCGTCCCGACAGCGAGCTCGGCCGAGCCCGCGAGGAGATCCAGCGCCAGATCGACCTCGGTCGAGGCATCTGAGGGCGGCGACCTCGCGCGCAACGGTCGGTGACGCCGCCGCCGGGTGGATGCGGCTCAGTCGACGCTCGGCCGGATCAGACGCAGCACGCTGACGATCGCCGGAGGCAACAGCACCACGGCGGCCACGACGATCGCGGTCGCGCCGATCGGGCCGCTCTGCGGCTCGCCGGTGAAGCGCTCCACCGCGAGCCAGCTCAGACCCCACGCGAGGGCGATCGCGGGCGTCACGCGCCACGAGCTGCGCCACGCGATCGCCAGACCGATGAGGGCCACCACGATCAGGACGGCGATGCCGATGGCATCCGCTGCCCTCTCCCAGTCGGCGGGCACGAAGCTCGTCAGCCACGCGGCGGTGTTGGCGACGGTCGCGAGGGTGACCCAGCCGAGGTGCAGGCCCGTGACACCGTCGATGAGCACCGAGTCGACGACGCCGCCGCGCGGTTCGCGGGTCGCGACGGCGACGCGGAAGGTCCAGCCGAGAGCGGCGAGCAGCAGCACGATCACGACGACGGTGAGCACGAGGGTGCCGAAGCGCGCCGCCACCAGCCACAGGCCGTTCAGCGTCATCGTGAGGGCGATCAGCCAACCCAGGGCGCGCTGGCGCGGGTTCGCGCGCTGTCGGGGCAGCGCCTGCCAGATCGCGTAGGCGATCAGGCCGAGGTAGATGATCGACCAGATCGAGAAGGCGGGGCCCGCGGGAGCGAGGTACGAGCCGTCGGTGTTGAGAGCGCCGCCCTGCTGGTCCTGCACGGCGGTGTTGCCGAAGGCGCCCGCGCCGATGACGGCCGCGATCAGCATGAACGACACCGCGGAGAGGACGATGATCTGACGCGCGAGGTCCGAGCCCCGCCACTGAGCTGTTGCGTTCATGAGAAGAACACTAGATAAGCTAGGTAAATTGACCGGTCGGGGTTGACATCTCCGAACACGGCGGGATGCGGCGAGCTGGGCGGTGCCCGCGCCGGGGCCGACGCCGTGGCCTCAGGCGGCGACGGCGCGGGCGGCGAACGACCTCAGCAGCAGTGTCGGCTGCTCGACCGACGCCGTGCGCACCTGCGCTGACACCTCGTCGAAGGCGTCGGCGTCGAAGTACCCGGCCTCGCGGTAGACGCGCATACGGGCGACGAAGGCCTCGGCCGTCGGCTCGGGGTGGAACTGCGTCGCCCAGAGCCCTGCCCCGGCGCGGTAGGCCTGCACGGGGCACGCGTCGTTCCACGCCAGCAGGGTGGCCCCGGGCGGGACGATCGCGGTGCCCTCCTTGTGGGCGGTGTAGGCCTGGAAACGGGGATCCAGGATGCCGAACAGCTCGTCGGACCGCCCGGCCTCGGTCAACGCGATCTCGGCGGGACCGGTGTCTTCGGGATGCTGCAACGTCACGACTCCGCCGAGCAGGCGCGTGACCACGCCGATGCCGAAGCAGGTGAACAGGACGTTCGTGCGTCCCTCGATTCCGGCAGCGGCCAGGCGCTCGAGGTCGCGCTCGAGCCGCACCTGCTCGGCCGTCTTGTCGGTGGCCGTGACGTTGAACGGACTGCCGCCCACGACGACGGCGGCGTAGCGCTCGAGGTCGGTCGGCAGAGGCTCGCGCACCAGATCGTGGTGCACGAGGTCGTCGCCCGATACCCCCAGCCCGTCGCGGAACGAGGCCCACTCCGCCACGGCCGCGTCGCGCTGAGGGCGAGCGCAGACGTAGAGAAGGGGCAGCGGAGTCACCCAGGGATTCTATGCGGCCCCCGACCCCCCCGAGCGGGGATGGAAACGCGGCGAAACCTGGGTGCGCGCCGCGGCCCGACGGCGCGCCGCACACGCAGAGACGCGATTCACGCGGGGAGAGCGCGTTCCCGCGTGCGTTTCGCGGTGATGAGCGGGGCCGGGCCGGCAGGGCGCGGGCCCGCTGCGCGACGGGCGGGGCGGATGCCGATCGCGCGGGCGTCAGTCGGCGACAGGCCGCGTGAGCACGGCGACGTCGTCGAGGCGGACGCGCACGCGGTCACCGACCGCGAGCCCGAGGTCGGCGCCGTGCTGCACGTGCACGCGTGATCCCTCGGAGGTCGCCAGCAGCGAGCGGCGGATGCTGCCGAGGAACGTGGTCTGCTCCACCACGGCATCCCTCCCCTCCTCGCCCGCGCCGACGAGACGCACGTTCTCGGGGCGCACGAACACCTCGCACGGCCCCGCCTCGGCCGTGGCGAGCAGGGGCAGGCGTCGACCCCACACCTCGACCGTGTCGCCGACGACGACGCCGGGCACGAGGCTCGACGACCCCACGAAGGCCGCGACCTCTGCGGTCGCGGGGCGCGTGTAGAGCTCTTCGGGGCTGCCGACCTGCAGGATGCGGCCGGCGCCCATCACGGCGACGCGGTCGGACACGGCCAGCGCCTCCTCCTGGTCGTGCGTGACGAAGACGGTCGTGGTGCCCAGGCGCTGCTGGATACGGCGGATCTCGTCGCGCAGCTGCACGCGCACCTTGGCGTCGAGGGCCGACAGCGGCTCGTCGAGCAGCAGCACACGCGGCTCGGTCACCAGGGCACGCGCCAGCGCCACGCGTTGCTGCTGACCGCCCGACATCTGGTGCGCGTAGCGGTCGGCGAGGTGGCCGAGTCCCACCAGGTCGAGCGCGTCACCCGCCCGGCGGCGGGCTTCGGCGGTGCCCACGCCGCGGCGGCGGAGTCCGAAGGCGGTGTTCTCGAGCGCGCGCAGGTGGGGGAACAGCGAGTACGACTGGAACACCATGCCGATGTCGCGCTTGTTCGTCGGCACGGCCGAGACATCGCTCCCGCCGATGCGCACCTCGCCCCCGCTGGCCTGCTCGAGCCCCGCGATCACCCGCAGGGCCGTCGTCTTGCCGCAGCCCGAGGGGCCCAGCAGCGACACGAACTCGCCGGGAGCGACGTCGAGGTCGACGCCGTGCAGCACGCGCGTCGAGCCGTACTCCTTCACGACCCCGCGCAGCTCGACGCCCGCGCTCGCGCTCGGGACGAGGGCGTTCGCTGCGGTGTCGGGGAGGGCGCGGGTGTCGGCGGTGGTCATGAGGTCTTCCTTCCGGCGCCGGCGCCGATGCGTCCGACGCGGCCGATGATGAGCAGCAGCACGAACGCGAACGCCAGCGCGAGCAGGGTGAAGATCGCCGCGACGTAGCCGTCCTGTTTGTTGACCACGACGAGCGCGGTCTGCAGCGTCTGGCGGTTCAACAGCGAGGCGATCGTGAACTCGCCCAGGACGACCGCGACCGAGATGAGGGCGGCCGCCAGCAGACCCTGCCGCAGGTTGGGCACGACGACGCGCAGGAGCACCGAGCCCCAGCCGGCGCCCAGCGTGCGGGCGGCTTCGGACAGGGTCGTGATGTCGATGGCGTCGATCGACGCCTGGATCGAGCGGTAGGCGAAGGGCAGCACCAGGATGCCGTAGGCGAAGGCGAGCGTCCACGCTCCGGTGCCGAGCGTGCGTCCGATCTGCAGGTAGATCGGCGTCAGCCCCACCACCAGCACGATGGCGGGGATCGAGATCGGCAGGAGGGCGACGAACTCGAACACCCGCCGGAGGCGTGGAAAGGCGAGCGCGACGAGCACCAGGGTCGGGGTGAAGAACCCGAGCACGAGGGCGACGGTGACGGCGGCGAGGATCAGGGAGTTGCCGAGCCCCGTCCAGATCGGTCGGTATTTCGCCGCGTTGGCCGGGTCGAAGATGCCGGCCCATCGATCGATCGACAGCCCGGAACCGCCGGGCAGCGGCGTGAGCGTGAAGAGCGCGGTGGCGGCGAACGGGACGACGAAGGCGAGGCCGACGACGATCGCGATGATCCAGCGCGCGGCGCGCGGGGGAGCGAGCGGGTTCACGCCTGCCACCTCGCCGCACGTCGCTGGATGAGCGCGTAGACCGCCATGACGACGGACACCACGATGATCATGCCGAGGGCGAGTGCACCCGCGAGGTTCTCGCGCCCGAGCACGGTCTCGCTGGTCAGGGCCGCGCGGATCTGCAGGGGCACGATCTGCGACCCCTGGCTGGCCAGAGCTGCGGCGGTCGCGTACGACGAGAAGGCGTTCGCGAACAGCAGCAGCAGGCTCGCGAGGAACGACGGCGCGAGCACGGGGATGCCGACGTGGCGCCAGAACCCGCCGCGCGTGCCGCCGAGCGTCAGGTGCGCCTCGACCCACTGCGGTTTGAGGGCCGCGAGCGCCGGCATGAACGTCAGGACCATGAGCGGGATCTGGAACACGAGGTAGGCCACGACGACTCCGGGCAGGTCGTAGAGCCACACGCCGTTCTCGTACAGCGAGATGCCGGTGAGCTGGCGCAGCATCACCGTCACCACTCCCTGCGCACCGATCGCCGCGATGAGCACGAAGGCCAGCATCACGCCACCGAATTGCGCGAGGACTCCGGATGCCGCGTCCACGGCGGTCCGCACGGCACCCGTCTCGGCGAGTCCGAGCAGGGCCCAGCAAACCAGGGCGCCGATGACGGCGCCGATCACCGCCGTCACGAGCGACACCCATGCGGAATTGGCGAACGTCGACAGCACGAGCGGATCGACGAGCGCGGCGACGTTGTCGAGCGTGAAGGAACCGCCGCGACCGACGAAGCCCGAGCCCACCGCGAGCACGGTGGGCAGGGCGAGGAAGAGCACCACGTACACGCCGAAGGGAACGAGTCCGAGCCACGCCCAGCTCCGACGCGCCGCGCCCCGCGACGTCGGAGCGGACTGCTCCGACGTCACGGGGACGACGACCTGGTCGAGAACGGTCACTGGACCGCCGTCGCCCACTTCTGTCCGAGGGTCTCGCCGGCCGTGGTCGACTGGGCCTCGGTCGGCACGACGGTGTCGCTCGGCGCCGTCGGCAGCGCCGCGGCGAGCGTCTCGTCGATGGTGCCGGCCGAGCTCATGGCCTCCATGCGCGCGGGACGAGCGCCGCCCTTGAGCCAGAGGTTCTGCACCTCGTCGCTGTAGAGGAACTCCTGCCACAGGCGCGCGGCGGCGGGGTGCGGGGCGTCCTTGTTGATCGCCTGGTTGTAGTAGCCGGCGTAACCCGTGCCGGGCAGCACCACGGTCTTCCACGTCGGCACGGCCGAGGCCTGAGCGGCGTTGAGGTAGTCCCAGTCGAAGACCACGGGGGTCTCGCCGCTGGCGATCGTGGCGTCGGTGGGGTCGACCTTGAGGAAGTTGCCGGCCTTGTTCAGCTCGCCGAAGAACTGGATGCCCGGCGTGAAGTCATCGAGCGTGCCGTCGTTCTGCGCGGTCGCGAGGCCCACCGCGGCGAAAGCGGAACCCGCCTGCGTGGGGTCGCCGTTGATCGCGACGGCGCCCTTGTAGGCCGGCTTCAGCAGGTCGCTGAGCTGAGTCGGCGCGGGAAAGCGCGCGGAGTCGTAGCCGATCGACATGTATCCGCCGTAGTCGCCGACGAACAGCCCCGACGACTCCTTGAGGGCGTCGGGGATGTCGTCGAAGGTCTGCACCTTGTAGGCGGCGAATCTGTCGGTGTTCTGCAGGGCCACGGCGAGGCCGAGGTCGAAGACGTCGGGCGCGGTGTCGAGACCCTCGTTGGCGGTCGCGGCCTGGATCTCTTCGGCGCTGGAGACGTCGGGCGACTGCTCGTTGATCGTGATCTCGGGGTAGCGCTGGGCGAACAGGTCGAGGATCTCGCCGTAGTTGGCCCACGTGCGCGGCAGCGCGATCACGTTGAGCTGGCCCTCGGCCTTCGCCGCGGTCTCGAGGTCGGCAAGTGTTCCGAAAGCGGCGACGCTTGTCGCGGTCTTCGCGTCGACGCCGCCGTCGGCGGAGGAGTCGGCGCTGCCGCCCGCGCAACCGGCGAGCGTGAGCGCCGCGGCCGTGACGAGGGCGAGTCCGGCGACGGTGCGGCCGGCGGAAAGGCTCGGGAATGACATGGTTTCCTCTCGGGTCTCTCGGGAGGGGCGACCGGAACGGCCGACGTGAGACGGAGGAAAACTATGAGCGCGGCATGACCGGCGGGGACGCGACGGGTGAATTCGATTCGTCCTGCGGGCGAACGAATCCCACCCGGGCGCATTCGCATGCGAGGGCCCCGTGCGCAGTGCACTTTTCTCGTCGCTTTCTCACGCTTAAACGCTTCTCGCGCGCATAAACGCTTCTCGCGCGCTTATGCGCGATTGTGCGAGCGGATCGCGTTCATGCGTGGGGGCGGAGCGTCAGCGCGAGGAGCGCGCGGTGCGTCCGCGCACGATGCCGACGAACTCCTCGACGTCAGGCGTCGTCCGCTCGCGCAGCCAGGCCAGCGCGACGGTGGAGACAGGTCCGTCGCGGAGCACGCGGTACTCCACGTCGCGGCGCTGATGAGCCCGAGCGAGCGACATCGGCACCACGACGATCCCGACGCCCGCCGCGACGGTCGCGATCGCCTCGGCGGTATCGGTCGGCGGCGCGAAGCTCGGGGCAACGGCATCCGGAATTTCGAGATGCAGCACGTCGTCACCCGGCGTGATCTGGATCTCGCCGGCCAGGTCGGTGAGATCGATCTCGTCGGCTGCGGTCAGGTGCGAATCCGTCGACATCACGACCACCGGCTGCTCCTCGTAGAGCGAGATGACGTGAAGAGCGTCGGATGCCGCCAGCGGCAGACGAACCAGAGCTGCGTCGACCTCGTCGAGGGCGGCCACCTGCGTCGCCACGGCGATCTCGCGCAGTTCGAGGGCGACCCGCGGCATCCGCTCGCGCCAGAGACCGATCCACTTGCCCGGAGTGGCGCCGGGGATCGCACCGAGCACGAAGGTCCGCGGTGCTTCGCGCGGGGGCCTGGGGGTGGGCTTCGGTTTCGCCTTCGGGGTGGAAGCCCGCGTGGCGGGTGCGGGTTTCGAACCCTGTGCGCGGCGGGGAGTTCCACCGCGACCGCGTGACCCGCTGCCTTTCGCCATGGCTCCAGGCTAGTCGCGGGATTAGCGTTGACCGCATGATCGGCATCCTGGCGCTCGTCTTCGCGGGACTCGCAGCCCTGCTCCACGTCTACATCTTCGTGCTCGAGAGCGTCCGGTGGACCCAGCCGAAGACGTGGAGGGTCTTCGGCGTCGCCGATCAGCAGGCCGCCGACGTGACCAGATCCATGGCGTACAACCAGGGCTTCTACAACCTGTTCCTCGCGGTCGGTGCGGCGGCCGGCATCGTGTTCTGGGTGGTCAACGGCATCGGGGACGTCGCGGGACGCACGCTGCTCATCTTCTCGCTCGGGTCGATGCTCGCCGCGGCCCTCGTCCTCATCACGTCGGGCAGGAAGTACCTCCGCCCCGCGACCATCCAGGGCACGCTGCCGCTCATCGGTCTGGTCCTGGCGATCTTCGCCTAAACGGAAACCCGCACGCTCCGGGGAGTCGTGCGGGTCGTTGCGCCCTTCGGGCGAGGGTCAGGCGGCCAGGCGCAGGCCCCGTCGATCGGTGGCGACAGCCTCGCCGTCGTTGATGATCTCGTCGTCACCGATGAGCGATCCCACCGCGACCCGAGCGTTGTGGCCGACCTGCGTGCGAACGCCGATGTGAGCGCCCGCGCCGATGACCGCTCCCGCGCAGATGTGGGCGTGGGGCTCGATGTGGGCTTCCGGGCCGATCACGGCGTCTGACTCGATCCAGGCACCGCGGCCGACACGAACACCCGCGGCGATCTGCACGCCGGGTTCGACGTAAGCGCCGTTCTCGACCAGCGCCGACGGGTGGACCTTCGCGCCGTGCGCGACGAGTCCGCGACCGTTGACGTGCTTGCGGTATCGCAGCGTCTCGCCGTGGTCGTTTTCGATGTCGATGTAGTTCTTTCCCACGATCCCCTCCGGTCGGCCATCGGGTTGAGCCGACATGTATCACAACGGGTCGGGAATGGCGTTCATTCCCTCGAATGCTTCTTCGTCGCCGGTACCGTGATCGGTTTCCTCGATGTCGAGGAAAGGGTGACGTCGGGGTGCGGCGTGGAGTTGTCCCCCTGTTTTCGCATGCTCGACGAAGGGAGCCGGGCGGGTTGACATGCGCCCTCGAATCAGTTGGGTGCGCTCACGGCGTGCCCGGTCAGCCCGGTTGGCAGGTCGGGCACCAGTAGACGTTTCGTTCGCTGGTCGCGGAGGCGCCGAGCGAGGTGGCTCGGATGGGAGTGCCGCAGCGGCGGCACGGCGCCCCCTCGCGGCCGTAGACCCAGAAGCGGCGGCCGGGGCGGCTGTCACCGGTGAAGGTGCGCTCGGGACGGGGAAGGTTGGCGCGGATCATGCGCTCGCCGAGGGCGATGGTCGCCCGTGCATCGATCTCGGTGGCCGGGGTGGTCGGTGCGATACCGCGGACGAACAGCAGCTCGTTCGCGTAGACGTTGCCGAAACCCGCGACGTTGCGCTGGTCGAGGAGGGCGACGTGGGCGGCCCTCTCATCGGCGGACACCCGTCGCACCGCCTCGGCTTCGTCCCAGTCGTCGGCGAGCAGGTCGGGACCGAGGTGCCCGATCACGGTGTGCTCGTCGGCCGTGCGCAGGACCTCGACCATGGCCAGATCGAAGCCGACGGCGTCGGCGCCCGTCACGCCCACGATCGCCCGAGCCTTGAACGCGGGGCGTCTCCAGCGCTCCCCGGGGCGGTAGACGTCCCATCGGCCCTCCATCTTGAGGTGCGAGTGCAGGGTGTACCCGCCGATACGGTGCAGGAGGTGCTTTCCCCGCGCCGCCACCTCGTGGACCGTCTCGCCGCGGAGATCCGCGGTGGCGCTCCCCGGCACACGGATGTCGAACCGCGTGACGACCTTGCCCGCGAGCGCCGCGGAGAGCTTCGCCGCGGCGCGGTAGACGGTGTCGCCCTCAGGCACGAGCCGCCTCGCGCAGGGTGTCGCCCGCGGTGAGCTTGCGCAGGGTCAGCCCCTTCGGAGACTCGACGAATCCCGCCTCGCGCAGCGCTCGGCCGACCGCGGTGCCGTAGACGAACTCGCCGTTCACCTGCTCGACGGTGAGCGTCTCGAGCCGCCTCTTCCTCGCCGTCTCGGCGAGGTGACGTGCTGCCGCCTGCAACGCGGGCTCCGCGTCGGTGAAGGCGAGGGCGCTGCGCCCCCCACGCTCGAGGTAGAGGGTCAGCTCGCCGTCGACCAGCACGACGAGACCCCCGGCCTTGCGGCCCGGGCGGTGGGTGACCCCTTCGATCGCGGGCCATCCGAGGGCGGCCCCGTACGGGTTGGCGGGGTCGGTGGCGGCGAGCGTCACCGTCCGCAGCGGCGGCGGGTCCGCGACCGCGGCGAACTCGCGCAGGCGATCGACGGTGGCGGAGGCGGCGAACTGCGCGGCGCCGAGCTTCTCGATCACGTATCCGCGGCGGCAGTGGCCCGCCTCTTCGAAGCCCGCGAGGATGCGGTACACCTGCGCGAAGCCGCCGGGAACGCCCTCGGACTGCACGGCCCCGCGCGTGACCACCCCGTAGCGGTCGAGGAGGAGGCTCGCGGTCGCTGTGGCTCGGGCCGCCGGATCGGCTTCGCGTTCGGGCAGCAGGGACCATCGACCGCCGAGCGAGGGAGGCCGCGGCGCGGAGGTCGCGCGCGGCACGGTGGCTCCGCGGTACATGCGCGCGCGGGGGGCGCGCCGTGCCACGCGGTGCGTCTGACCACCGCCGCTCAGGAGCGTGCGGACCGGGGCGAAGGTGTCGTTCGTCACCCGTCCGGCCCAGGTGAGGGCCCACAGGGCGTCGTTGACGGATTGCTCGTTCGGGGCCCCGGAGAGCTGCGTGAGCTGGGTGGCGAAGTAGGCGCCCCCGCCCTCGAGTGCGGAGAGGATGCGCGCCTCGAGCGCGTCGGGTGCGGGGTCGTCGGCGTCCTCGGGATCCTGCAGGGTGAACGGCGCCGCCTCGGCCGGGTGCAAGGCGATCCACCCGTCGCGACCGGGAAGAGTGCCGTGCCCCGACCAGACCACCTCCCCGGTGGCCGTGAGCTCGTCGAGCAGGGCGGGGGAGTAGTCGGCGACGCGCGAGGGCAGGATGAGGGACTCCCAGGCACTGGCCGGGATCGGGACGCCCGCGAGCTGCTCGATCACCGCCAGCACCCCGTCGATGCCCTCGAGGGGGCGCCCGAGGTGCTGCCAGACGGGGAGGAAGCGCGCGTACGCGGCCGGGGGAACGGGCTCGACGCTGCCGCGGATGGCCGCGAGGGAGCGCATGCGCAGTCGCCGGAGGACCTCGACGTCGCACCACTCGGTCTCGTCGCCCCGGTTACCGCCCGAGGCCTCGGGCAGGAAGAAGCCGCTGGACAGGCGCCCTTGCGACTCGAGGCGCTGAAGTGTCAGCCGGGCGACGGCCACGCCGACGCCGAGGCGTTCGGCGACGGCGACGGTCGTGAACGGAGCGTGCGTGCGGGCGAAGCGCGCGACGAGGTCGCCGAGCGGGTCGGGGAACGGTTCGAGGAACGCGTTCGGGATGCCGACCGGAAGCGCCGCGCCGAGAGCGTCGCGGAGTCGCCCGGCGTCTTCGATCCCGGCGGTGCGGGAGATGCCCGCGATCGTCACGCGGATGGCGCGCCGGTCATCGACGAGGCTGGCGAGGTGGTGTTCGGCCTCGGCGAGCGCGTCGCCCTCGGTATCGAGTCTCGCGGCCACCTCGGCGGCGTCGAGCGGGCCGAGGATGCGCAGCAGATCCGCCACGCCTTCGACGCCGCGGGCGCGACGGTCGGGATCGAGACGCTGGGCCTCGAGCTCGAACTGCGCGATGACGTCGGGGTCGAGCAGCTCGCGCATCTCGACCTTGCCGAGCAGCTCGCTCAGCAGCGCCGGGTCGACCGACAGAGCCGCGGCACGACGCTCGGCGAGAGGTGAGTCGCCCTCGTACATGAAGGCGCCGACGTAGCCGAAGAGGAGATCTCGGGCATAGGGCGACGGCTGCGAGGTGGTGATCTCGACGAGGCGGATCTTGCGCTCGCCGATCTGCCGGGTCACGCGGAGAAGGGCGGGCAGGTCGTAGACGTCCTGCAGGACTTCGCGGAGCGTCTCGAGGATGATCGGGAACGCCGGATGCCGCTTGGCCACCTCGAGCAGCTGAGCGGAGCGTTGCCGCTGCTGCCACAGCGGCGACCGGCGGTTGGGGTTCAACCGCGGCAGGAGCAGGGCGCGGGCCGCGCACTCGCGGAAGCGCGAGGCGAAGAGCGCGGAGCCGCCCACCTCGTCGGTGACGATCTGCTCGAGCTCGTCGGCCTCGAAGACGAACAGGTCGGCCCCGGGCGGCTCGGCCGCGGCATCCGGAACCCGGGCGATGATGCCGTCGTCGCTCGCCACGGCCGCACCCTCGACGCCGAGGCGCTCTCGAATGCGGGCGTTCACCGCGAGGGCCCAGGGGGAGTGGACCTGCATGCCGTACGGGGAATGCAGGATGATGCGCCAGTCCCCGACCTCGTCGCGGCTGCGTTCGACGGTCAAGGTCTTGTCGGTGGGAAGGCTGCCGGTGGCCTCGCGCTGCTCTGCCAGGTACGCCAGCAGATTGGTGATGGCGTTGTCGTCGAGGCCCGACTCGCGCAGGCGCTCCTCGGCCTTGCCCCGGTCGGCGCCGGCGATGTCGCGCGAGAACTTGCCGAGGGCCTCGCCGAGTTCGGCTGGGCGACCGATGCCGTCTCCGTGCCAGAACGGGAGCTTTCCCGGTTGACCGAAAGCGGGCAGCACGTTGACGCGGTCGTGGGTGATCTCGACGATGCGCCAGCTCGTGGTGCCGAGGGTGAAGACGTCGTTGACGCGGGACTCGTAGACCATCTCTTCGTCGAGTTCGCCGACGCGGGCGTTCTGCGACTCGCCCGCGACGAACACGCCGAAGAGGCCCCGGTCGGGGATGGTGCCGCCGCTGGTGACCGCGACGCGCTGCGCTCCGGGCCGGCCCGTGAGGGTGCCGGCGTCGCGGTCCCAGACGAGGCGGGGGCGCAGCTCGGCGAACTCGTCGGAAGGGTATCGACCGGCCAGGAGGTCGAGGGTGGCCTCGTACGCCGACCGGGGCAGCGAGCGGAACGGCGCGCTGCGCTTGACCGTCTCGAACCACTCCTCGACGTCGATCGCACCCAGGGCCGAGGCCGCGACCGTCTGCTGCGCGAGGATGTCGAGCGGGTTCTGGGGGACCGAGATCGCCTCGATGCGGCCGGCGAGCATGCGCTCGGTGACGACGGCGGTGTGCAGCACGTCGCTGCGGTGTTTGGGGAAGAGGGCCGCCCGGCTGACCTCGCCGACCTGGTGGCCGGCGCGTCCCACGCGCTGGAGGCCGGATGCCGCGCTCGGCGGAGATTCGACCTGGATGACGAGGTCGACCGAGCCCATGTCGATGCCGAGCTCGAGGCTACTGGTCGCGACGACGCAGCGCAGCACGCCCGACTTGAGCTCGTCTTCGACCTGGGCGCGCTGTTCTTTCGAGACCGAGCCGTGGTGGGCCTTGGCGAGGATCGCCGCGACGCCCGCCGACGAGCCCGCTTGAGCCATCGTGGCTGCCGGAACCGTGGGGTCGGGTACGTCGATTCCCTGCCGCTCCGCGTAGATCTCGTTCAGCCGGCCGGTCAGTCGTTCGGCCAGACGCCGCGAGTTCGCGAACACGATCGTCGAGCGGCGCTGGAGGATGCGATCGACGATGGCCTCTTCGACGTGAGGCCAGACCGAGCCGGCCATCTCGGTGCTCTCGGGGCGCTCGGAGAACCATTCGCCGTCGGCGGCCTCGTCGGGCGCCGGCGAGCCCGGGGGCGGCGGCGGATTCAGCATGTCGTCGATCGGCACCACGACCGAGAGGTCGAAGGCCTTCGTCGCCTTGGGGGCGACGATGTCGACGGGCTGCGCTCCGCCGAGGAAGCGGGCCACTTCGTCGATCGGACGCACGGTGGCCGAGAGTCCGATCCGTTGCGCCGGCTGGTCGAGCAGGGCGTCGAGTCGCTCGAGGCTCACGGCCAGGTGCGCGCCGCGCTTGGTGGCCGCGACCGCGTGCACCTCGTCGATGATCACGGTGTGCACGCCGCGCAGCGTCTCGGCCGCCTGGCTCGTGAGCATGAGGTAGAGCGACTCGGGCGTGGTGATGAGGATGTCGGGAGGCGCGGTCACGAGCTTGCGGCGGTCGCTCGAACTGGTGTCACCCGAGCGCACGCCCACGGTCACCGAGGGCACCTCGATCCCGAGACGGCGCGCGGACTGCCCGATCCCGACCAGAGGGGAGCGGAGGTTGCGCTCGACGTCGACGCCGAGCGCCTTCAACGGCGAGATGTAGAGGATGCGGGTGGTGGTCGGGGGTGCTTTCGGGGCGCTCTTCTTGCCGCGGCGCGTGGGAGCGGCATCCGGAACCTCGGGGCCCTTCTCGCGGAACACCCGGTCGATCGCGAAGAGGAAGGCCGACAGCGTCTTGCCCGAACCGGTGGGGGCGACCACGAGCGCGTTGCGGCCCGACGACACCAATTCCCACGCGCCCTTCTGGGCATTGGTCGGTGCCGAGAATGCTCCACGGAACCAGTCCTGCGTCGCAGGACCGAACCTCTCCAACACGTCGGCCATGCCGACATCCTCTCCCGGACCTCCGACATCGGGTCGGGGTTGACGTTCGCCCGCCGCGGAAAGAGCCTCCTCGACCGCGCGGTCCCCGCGCTCACACCGGCTCCTCGCGCAACCTCCCCTCCCTCAGCTCGAGCCGCGGGTCGAGTCCGGACCGGTCGTCGTCCACCCGTCGAGTCGCTGCGGCAGATAGCCGAGCCGATCGACGAATGACCTCGAGTGAGCGGATGCCGCGGGCTCGCCGCCGCGCACGAGGAGCTCGAGCAGCGTCGACTTGCCGGTGCCGTTGCGACCGACGAGGCCGGTACGGCCGACTCCGATGGCTCCCGACACCTCGTCGAGCGCGATGGTGCCGTCTGGACAGGTCAGGCTGACGCGATCGAACAGCAGAGACGAGGGAAGGGATGACACGACAGACTCCGGTGACGCGCATGCGCAGACACCGGACCCGTCCGCATCAACGGAGGGATGCCGAGAAGACGGCGGGTCGACGGGTCAGCGCGCTGACAGGGGCGCAGAAGCGTCGACGTTCTTCACCGGAGGAGACCTCGTTCTCGGGGACAGGGGCCTTCACGTCAGCCGACGTCCTCTCCGAGCGATACCCCGGAGTCAGCGCGAGTCGGTACCCTCCCGGTCGGCGAGACGCTCGTCCAGGAATGCCCGCACGTCGTCGAGCTCGTCCTGCGAGATGGAGTGAGTGAGGCCCGGGTACACCCGGCCCCGGAGCTCGCTGTGCCGGGGGAGCCACTGCGAGGTCGCGTCGATCAGGGGTAGGGGGATCACGTCGTCGGCCGCGCCGCGCCCCCAGAACACCGGGGGCCGTCGACGCGCCAGAACGGCATCGCCGGGCAGCTCGCCGCCCGCGGCGTACCCCGCCAGGACGACCGCGAAGGACACGGCATCCGGATCCACCCGGAGGGTCTGCAACGCGACCGCACCACCCTGGGAGAACCCGATGAGCCCCACGGGGGTCTCGCCCACGGTCGAGCGGATCCAGGCCAGCACCGCGTCGGCCGCGCGGGTGACGGCGGCGGGATCGCGACCGTCGAGGCCCTCGATGGGGTACCACGAGGCCCCGGGCATGGGCCACGGCGGGGACAGGGGCGCACGCACGCTCGCGACGACGAAGGCGTCGGGAAGGTACGGTGCGAGTCCGAACAGGTCGTTCTCGTCGGAACCGTAGCCGTGCAGCAGAACGAGAAGCGGTCGATCGCCGCGCTCCGCGGGCGGCACCGACCACCGCACGACGGACGGATCGAGGGAGGGCGTGGGGCTCATGCGGCCATTGTCGCAAGGACCTCCGACATCGTCCCGCCGGGACGGACACGCGGCATCCGGAGCGGACCGTTGATATACAGGGAGCATGCCCGTGCGCACTCCCGATCCCGAACCCGGCGACAACGGCGATGAGCGCGAGCCGCTCTCGGCGTCCTTTTCAGGAGCTCAGGGGGGTCCCAACCCCAACCCGGGCTGGCTGAGCGAGGTCGAACTCGCCGAGGCGCGGCGACGCCTGCCGATGCTCTACGTCGAGGCCCTGCCGGTGCGCACCGACGGCATGGGCGCCGTCACCCAGGTCGGCATCCTGCTGCGGGCCACGCCCCTGGGCGAGATGACCCGCACGCTCGTCTCGGGCCGCGTCCGCTACGGCGAGACGGTGCGTGATGCGCTCTTCCGGCACCTCGAGAACGACCTCGGGCCGATGGCCTTCCCACTGCTCCCGCCCTCGCCCACGCCGTTCACGGTCGCTGAGTACTTCCCCCTCCCGGGGGTCAGCGCGTTCCACGACGACCGCCAGCACGCCGTGGCGCTCGCCTTCGTCGTACCGGTCACGGGCACCTGCGAGCCGCGCCAGGACGCGCTCGAGGTCACGTGGCTGTCGCCCGAGGAGGCGGCATCCGAGGCTCTGTCCGACGAGATGGAGGGCGGCCGCGGCACCCTCATCCGTCAGGCTCTGGCCTCGGTCGGCGCTCTGCGCTGAGCCCGTCGACGGGGCCGTGCGCGCTCGGATCATTGCCTGTGTCGGAGGCCCTGCCTAGGGTCGAAGCATGCCGCATCCTCCCCTGGAACCCCTGACCCTCCCGCGCGACCTCGACGGCTGGCGGGCGTTCGCCGAAGACCGTCCGACCGAGCGCCTCGCGCGCGTGGCCGAGATCGACGCCCGGCTCACCGTCGAGTCCGACCTTTCGCTGAGCGAGCGTCTCGCGCTGTGGAACGAGGCCGAGATCGCCCTCGGCGAGGCCGCCGCGCCCTCGCACCTGGTGAGTGAATCGCACCCCGACGGAGAGGTGCGAGACGCCGCCGAGAAGCAGGCGCAGGCGGTCGACGCGGTGCAGTCGCGCCGACTTCTCGACCGCGCGCTGTGGGGCGTCTTCGCCGACGCCACCGCCGACGGACTCGATGCCGACGAGCAGCGTCTGCTCGCCCAGATCCAGCGCGACTTCCGTCGCGGCGGCGTCGACCTCGACGACGCCGACCGCGAGCGCGTGCGCGAGCTGACCGACCGCGACACCGAGCTCTCGCTGACTTTCTCGCGCAACATCCGCGAGGGGCGCCGCGAGATCCGGATGCCCGCGTCGTCGCTCGACGGACTCCCCGACGACTTCCTCGCCGCGCACCCGGTCGACGGCGACGGAATGGTGACGCTCACGACCGAGTACACCGACCTCATGCCTGTGCGTGAGTACGCGCGCGACCGTGCGGTGCGCCACGAGCTCATGGGGGCATACAACGACCTCGCGTGGCCCGTGAACGAGCCCGTTCTCGCCGAGCTCCTCGCCGTTCGTGCCGAGCGCGCGGCGCTGCTCGGGTACGGAGACTGGGCCGACTACGAGACCGAGACCCGCATGATCGGTTCGTCGGCCGCGGTGAAGACCTTCCTCGAGAAAGTCGCGGATGCCGTGGCTCCCGCCGCCGCCGTCGAAGAGGAACGAGTGCTCCAGCGTCTCCGCCGAGACGAGCCCACCGCCGACGCCGTCACGATCGCCGACTTCTGGTACGTCCTCAGCGCCCTCAAGCGCGAGGAGTACGACGTCGACTCGCAGCTCGTGCGCTCGTACTTCCGCTTCGACCGCGTGCTCGAGGGGGTCCTCGCGACCACCGCGCGTCTGCTCGATGTGGAATACGTCCCCGTCGACGCGCCCTCCTGGCACGACGACGTGCGCACCTACGACGTCGTGCGCGGCGACGAGCGTCTGGGGCGCATCCACCTCGACCTGCACCCGCGCGACGGCAAGTACAACCACGCCGCGTGCTTCGGCCTCGCTCCGGGCATCACGGGTCGGTCGCTGCCCGAGTCGGTGCTGCTGTGCAACTTCTCCCGCGGCCTGCTCGAGCACGACGAGGTGGTCACGTTCTTCCACGAGTTCGGTCACCTCGTGCACGACATCCTCGGCGGCCACCAGAAGTGGGCGCGGTGGACGGGCGTGGCCACGGAGTGGGACTTCGTCGAGGCCCCCAGCCAGTTGCTCGAGGAGTGGGCGTGGGATGCCGAGGCGCTCGCCGCCTTCGCCGTGAACGACCAGGGTGAGCCGATCCCGGCCGATCTGGTCGCGCGCATGCGCACGGCCGACGCCTTCGGCCGGGCCCTCGAGGTCACGCGGCAGCTCGGCCACGCCACGACCTCGTACCGCCTGCACGTCGACCGGCCGGCCGATCTGGCCAGCGCCGTCGACGGCTATTACCGCGCGGCCAGCCCGATCACCCCGCTCGACGGCTCGCACTCGTACGCGGGTTTCGGGCACCTGACCGGCTACGGCGCCTGCTACTACACGTACCAGTGGAGCCTCGTGATCGCCCGCGACCTGTTGTCGGCCTTCGGCGACGACCTGTTCGACCTCGACACCGCCACGCGGTACCGGCGCGAGATCCTCGAGCCGGGCGGCACCCGAGACGCCCGCGATCTCGTCCAGTCGTTCCTCGGTCGCGAGTCGACTTTCGACGCGTACCGGGCCTGGCTCGCCGGGGCGTGAACGACGAGGGCCGCGGCATCCCGTCCGGATGCCGCGGCCCTCGGTGCGACGCGAGTGCGTGGTGTCGCGAGCTCAGGCCGTCGTCTCGCGCGCGATCGCCGCGACGAAGGCGTCGATGTCGGCCTCGGTCGTGTCGAACGAGCACATCCAGCGCACCTCGCGGCGCAGCTCGTCCCAGTCGTAGAAGCGGAAGCTCTGGCGCAGGCGCTCGGCGACCCCGGCGGGCAGGATCGCGAAGACACCGTTCGCCTGCGTCGGCTGCGTGAACTCGACGCCCTGGATCGAGCCGTCGGAGAGACCCGCCTCGATGCCCTGGCGCAGACGCTGCGCCATCGCGTTGGAGTGGCGCGCGTTCGTCAGCCACAGGTCGTTCTCGAGCAGGGCGACCAGCTGAGCCGACACGAACCGCATCTTGCTCGACAGCTGCATGTCGAGCTTGCGCAGGTACGTGAGTCCGGTGGAGGCCTCGGGGTCGAGCACGACGATGGCCTCGCCGATCATCGCACCGTTCTTCGTGCCGCCGAAGCTCAGCACGTCGACACCGGCGTCGCGCGTGAAGGCCCGCAGCGGGACGTCGAGGGCCGCGGCGGCGTTCGAGATGCGCGCGCCGTCCATGTGCAGGCGCATGCCGTGGCCGTGCGCGTGGGCGGCGAGCTCGCGGATCTCGTCGACCGTGTAGAGGGTGCCGAGTTCGGTCGACTGCGTGATCGAGACGACCAGCGGCTGCGCGCGGTGCTCGTCTCCCCAGCCCCAGGCTTCGCGGTCGACGAGCTCGGGGGTCAGCTTGCCATCGTCGGTCGGGACGGTCAGCAGCTTGATGCCGCCGACGCGCTCGGGAGCGCCGCCTTCGTCCACGTTGATGTGGGCGGTGGATGCCGAGATCACGGCGCCCCACCGGGGGAGCATCGACTGCAGACCGACCACGTTGGCGCCGGTGCCGTTGAAGACCGGGTAGGCCTCGACGCCGTCGCCGAGAAGCGAGACGAACAGCTCCTGGAGGCGGGAGGTGTAGACGTCTTCGCCGTAGGCGACCTGGTGGCCTTCGTTGGCGGCGGAGATCGCGGCGAGGACATCGGGGTGGATGCCGGAGTAGTTGTCGGAGGCGAAACCGCGCACCGAGGAATCGTGGAGGGTGGTCACTTCTCCAGCGTAACGACCGGCGGACGTGCCCCTCCTCCCCAGGGACGCGTCTCGGAGCGTTCTCCCCTTCCCCGCCCCCGGCGGCGCCGGGATGTCGGTGGGCCGGGAAGAATGACGGAGTGCACATGGACCCCGAGGCGCTCAGCATCGCCGGCGAGATCTTCTCCCCGGCGGCGATGTCGCGCGCTGACCGGCTCCTCGTCTACGGCTCGGTCGAAGTCGGTGACGTGAAGGCGTACGACGGCGTTCTCGTCGTCTCTGCGCAGTCGTTCGGAGCAGCGGGCTATGAGCACCTCGAACTGCGAGTGCCCACGGATTTCACGCGCGTGTCCGGCTGGTGCTCGTGCGGCCGCGGTCCCGAGTGCGAGCACTCGTGCGCCGCGGCAGTGGTGCTCTTCGATCGGATGATCTCGGCCGGCCGGCCCCCGCGCCCCGAGTGGCAGCGCACCCTCGACGAATTGCTCACGGTCGGCTCACCGGTCGACGACGAGCAGGCTGTCGACCTGTGCCTCTTCCTCGCGATCCGGCGCGGCGGAGGCCACGGACGCAGTACCGCGCTGACGCTCACCGCCCGCCCCGGCATGCGGGGGACGCGCGGTACCTGGATCAAGGGGCGCGCCGGATGGTCGGGGCTGTCGCTGCTCTCCGCCGACCCGCGGGCGCGCGCCGCCCTCGACAGCCTGGGCCGCCTCGGCCGCTCGGGGAACGGCGCGTTCCTCTCCGACGAATGGATGCCACTCTCCGCCGTCCCCCCGCACTCGCTCTGGATGCAACTCGAAGCCGTCGTCGCGGCCGGGGTTCCCCTCGTGTCGGCCTCGGGCGCGCACCACCCGGTGCGGATTCTCGAGCCCGAGGTGACGGCCGCGGTCGCCGTCGACCGACGCGGCTCGACCCTGCACGTGCGAGGGATCCTCGAGGGTGTCGAAGACGACGTCGCGTCTCTGCCGTCGTGGGTTGTGGGCGACCCTGCCGTCGCCGTCGCCTTCGCGGCGGATCGCGACGGTGACGACGAGAGGTTCACCCTCGCGCGCCTGGCGACGCCGGTGACGGGCGCCGTCCGGGGGCTGTTGGCGCGACCGGGCGCTCTCACCGTCGACGGGGGTTCCGAGGTATTCCTGCACGAGTACCTTCCGCGCTTGCAGCTCGAGGCCCCCGTGGTGTCCCCGAGGGGCACGGTCGACCTGCCGCCTCCGCCGCGTCCTGTTCTGGAGCTCTCCGTCGACCACCGAGGCAGCCGCGCGTCCGTCACCGTCCGGTGGGACCGCTCGTCCACCGACGGCCGGCGCGACGCGGCGCACGAGGCCGCGGTGTGGGACGCGGTGGCGGCCATCGCGGTGGAGCTGGGCGTCGACGTTTCGCCACCGATCCCCTCGGGCACCACCCCGCCGCGCGTGTGGACCCCCGCTGACGCGGCGATCTTCGTCGCCGAGGGGCTGCCGCGACTGCGGGCTCTGGCTCACGTCCGAGTGAACGTCGCCGACGGCGCCGTGCCCTATCGCGTGGCGGCCGAGCCGGCTTCCGTGGAGGTGCGTACCGGCGACGACGACGGCAGCGACTGGTTCGACCTGCACGCGCGTGTCACGGTGGGCGAGGCCGAGGTCGACTTCTCCGCGCTGTACACCGCGCTGGTCGTGGGCGACCGGGCTCTCTTCCTGGACGACGGGTCCTACGTCCGACTGGACACCCCCGCCTTCGACCGCTTGCGCGCGGTCATCGACGAGGCGCGCACACTCGCCGACCGCCCCGACGGCGGATTGAAGCTCAACCGCTACAACGTCGGTCTGTGGGACGACCTGTCCGAGCTGGGCCTCCTCGCGGCGCAGGAGGCGGAGTGGTGGCTGCGCGTCCGCGGTCTCACCGATGAGGCCGCTCTCACCCCTGTCGCGTCCCCCGAGGGTCTGCGAGCCACCCTGCGCGACTATCAACGCTCGGGCCTGGACTGGCTGCACTTCCTCCGCACGCAGGGACTCGGCGGTGTCCTCGCCGACGACATGGGACTCGGCAAGACCGTGCAGGCGATCGCGATGATGGAGGTCGCCCGCGAGTCCGACCCCGAGATGGCCCCGTTCCTGATCGTGGCGCCGACGAGTGTCGTGGGCAACTGGGCCCGCGAGTGCGCCGCGTTCGCTCCGGGACTGCGGGTGGCGACTGTCTCCTCGACGCAGGCGCGACGTTCGATCCCCATCTCCGAGGCCGCCGCCGGTGCGCACGTGGTGGTCACGAGTTATGCGCTGTTCCGTCTCGAGCAGGAGCAGTACGCCGAGGTCGAGTGGTCGGGACTCGTGCTCGACGAGGCGCAGCAGATCAAGAATCCCTCCTCGCGGGGCTATCGCGCGGCGCGCTCTCTCTCGGTGCCCTTCACCCTCGTCGTCACGGGCACGCCCATGGAGAACAACCTCCTCGAGCTCTGGGCGCTCATGTCTCTCGTCGCACCGGGGCTGCTGGGCACTCGCGAGTCCTTCACCGCGATGTACCGCACGCCCATCGAGAAGCACTCCGACTCCGCGCGTCTCGACCTGCTCCGCCGACGGATCCGCCCGTTCCTGTTGCGACGAACGAAAGAACTCGTCGCGGCCGAGCTCCCCTCGAAGCAGGAGACCGTGGTCGAGGTGACCCTGCACCCGACGCACCGCAAGCTGTACGACCGCCGCTTCCACCGTGAGCGTCAGCGCCTGCTGGGCCTGCTCGACGATGCCGAGGGCAATCGCTTCGCGATCTTCCGCTCGCTGACGATGCTGCGCCAGCTCGCTCTCGATCCGGCGTTGGTCGACGAGGGGGAGGCTCCGTCCGCGAAGCTCGACGCCCTGGTCGAACTCGTGACCGAGGCCGCTGCCGAGGGGCACCGTGTCCTCGTCCTCAGTCAGTTCACGCGCTTCCTGCGCGCGGCTCGAGAAAGATGCACGGAGGCGGGTCTCGCGTCCGGCTATCTCGACGGCGCCACCACGCACCGACAGGTCGAGATCGACCGCTTCCGCGAGGGCGACGACCCGGCGTTCTTCATCTCGCTCAAGGCCGGCGGGGTGGGTCTCAATCTCGTGGAGGCGGACTACGTGGTGCTCCTCGACCCGTGGTGGAACCCCGCGGTCGAAGACCAGGCCATCGATCGCGCCCACCGCATCGGGCAGACCCGTCCCGTGATCGTCTACCGGCTCGTGGCCGCCGACACCATCGAGCAGAAGGTGGTGACCCTGCGCGAGACGAAGGCCGAGCTCTTCTCCCGCGTTCTCGACGGCGGTGAGGGCGAGACGTTCGGTGGCGGCACCCGCCTGACGGCGGCGGACATCCGGAGCCTCATCGACTGACCCCCGAGGATCCACCGTTCGACCGGCCCCTCGTCGACGTCGGCCCCCCGGTTCACCGTCGCGCGAAATCCGACCGAGGCGACGGAGCAGACGGTCGTCCCGAAGGTCGTCCCCTTCGAGACCCTGGGGTCGCGTCTTCTCCCGGCAGCACCGGACGGCCGAGGCCGACCCCGAGGGGGGTGCGGTCTAGCCGCCGGCCCCGATCTCGATGACGACGTCGTTCCACGCCGCGGCGTCGTCGTCCCACAGGGCCACGACGGCCGAGGCCAGGGCGTGCTCGAGACCGTCCAGGCTCCGCACCCGGAAGATCACCCCGGCGGCCGAGAGCTCGCGTGCGCCGTCTCGCGCGTGCTTCGCGTAGCCCTGCGCGGCGGCCCGCGTCCAGGCCTCGCTCGCGGCCTTCACCGCCGCGTAGTTGGCACCTCCGGCGAGGGGGCGCGCAACGGCCGTAGACGAGACGATCGCGAGACGTCCGGCCTCCGAGGAGCGCAGATCGTCGTCGAAGGTGCGGCTCACGTTCCGCAGCGCGGTGAACGATCGCAGCAGCACGGCGAGATCCTCGTCGCTCTGCCCGGCCAGCCCGCCTCCGCCGCGCCACCCGCCCACGAGGTGCACGACGCCGTCGACCGGGCCGTGCGCGTCGTGCACGCGCGCGCGCAGGGCCGCGACGGCGTCGGGGTCGGTCAGGTCGCACTGCTCGGTCAGCGAGCCCGGGGCGGATGCGGCGGCAGCGGCCAGCCGATCGGCGTTCGATCCGACGATCACGACACGCGCCCCCGCCTCGACGAGGGCGCGTGCGCAGGCCCGACCGGCCGCGCTCGTTCCGCCGGCCAGCAGCACGAGACGCCCCCGCACTCGCTCGTGCGCGGCGGGTGCGGGGGCCGTCGTGAGGGGATCCATGCGACGGTCAGTCCGTCCCGCGGATGCCCGCGGTCGACGCGATGACCGGCCGCATCTTCTTCTCGAGCGCTTCGAAGAACATCGACAGGGGGAACTCGTCGTCGAGGACGGCGTCGGTGTAGCCCTTCGGCAGCCCCGCGAGCACTTCGTCGGACAGCCCGCGCGCCCACGCCGAAGCGGGGTGCGGGGTGACGACGGCGCGCACGAGGTCGTACGCGGCGAGCCAGTGCGCGACCTTCGGGCGGTCGATCGAGCGCCAGTAGAGCTCGTCGATCGCGTCCGCGAGGGCGATGACGGCGGCGGGCACCTCGTCCCAGTCGAAGGCGAGCGAGGTGTCGGTCCAGTGCAGCACCCGGTGCTGGTGCAGCCACGCGAACAGCAGCTGCCCGCCGAGACCGTCGTAGTTGCGCACCCGCGAGCCGGTGATGGCGAAGCGGAAGATGCGGTCGAAGATCACGGCGTACTGCACCAGCTCGGCGTGCTCGAGCATCGCCTTCTCCGCGGCGTCCAGGTCGTCGCGCGCCGAGAGACGCGCCTGCAGCGAGACGCACTCGCGGAAGGCGGTGAGGTCGCAGCGCAGCTCCTCGAGCGAGTAGAGGAAGAACGGCATCCGCTGCTTGATCATGAACGGGTCGAACGGCAGGTCGCCCCGCATGTGCGTGCGGTCGTGGATGAGGTCCCACATGACGAACGTCTGCTCGGTGAGCGCCTGGTCGTCGAGCATGCGGGCGGCGGCGGCGGGCAGCTCGAGCTTGGTGATGTCGGCGGCGGCGCGCGTCACGCGGCGATACCGCGCCGCTTCGCGGTCCTGGAAGATCGCGCCCCAGGTGAAGGTCGGGATCTCGCGCATGGCGACGGTCTCGGGGAAGAGCACCGCCGAGTTCGTGTCGTAGCCCGAGGTGAAGTCGATCAGACGGAGCGAGACGAACAGGCGGTTGGTGTACTCGGTCTCGAGCCGCGCGATGAACTCGGGCCAGATCGCCTCGACGATGAGGGCTTCGATGTGCCGGTCGCTCGAGCCGTTCTGCGTGTACATCGGGAACACGACGAGGTGGCGGATGCCGTCGACCCGGTGCTCCTGTGGTTGGAAGGCGACGAGGGAGTCCAGGAAGTCGGGTACACCGAGACCATCGTCACGCCACCGGCGGAAGTCGGCGACGGAGGCTGCGAGGTAGGCCCGATCGTGGGGGAAGAGGGGAGCGAGGGCCTCGATGGCGGCGATGAGGTCGTCGAGCAGGGGCGTGGCCGCGGCGGTGTCCTCGACGGAGCCGTCTCTGGCCTGCAGCGACTGCAGGGCGGTGGCAGCGCTCTTCAGCTGGGTCCAGGCGGGGGTCTGCTCGACCGTGTCGATGCCGTGGTCGGCAATCAGATCGTCGGCGGCACGGGTGGGCGTGGCGATGGTCATGGCATCCTCCATTCTGTGCTGTAAAAATTCCTGCTGAAGATGGATGCTAACGGAAAACTTACGGAGCCCGCCAGAGCGGCCCGCGGCACCGCTGATACTGTCGACCGCATGACCGAGGCCTCCTCCCGCGCCCCTCGCCTCGAGGACTCCGTCGATGCGGCCATCGTCCGAGAGATCTCCGTCGACGCGCGGGCGACGCTCTCGCACCTCTCGGAGCGCGTCGGGCTGTCGGTGTCGGCGGTGCAATCCCGCCTGCGCCGGCTCGAGGCGCGCGGCATCGTGAAGGGCTACCGTCCGATCCTCGATGCCGAGGCCCTCGGGCGCCCCCTCGCCGCTTTCGTCGAGATCACGCCCCTCGATCCCGCGCAGCCCGACAACGCCCCCGAACTCCTGGCCCATCTGACCCCGATCGAGGCGTGCCACTCGATCGCGGGCGAGGCGGCCTACATGCTGTTCGTCCGCGTGCCGACGCCCCGCGATCTCGAAGAGCTGATCCGCGACATCCGCGCCGCGGCTCAGGTGAACACGCGCACGACCGTGGTGCTGCAGACCTTCTTCGAGGCGCGGCCGATCGAGCCCGCCGACTATCCGGCGTGACCCGCCGGCCGCGCGGCCCGGTCACGCGGCTCATCCGCACGACGGGTGACGGCGGGATACATCCCGCGAGGGATGCCCCGCCCCGCCGGCCCGCGTAGCGTGGCCGTGATGTTCGCTCTGCGCCCGCTCACCCGCTATCAGCTGGTCACCGACCTCGGTATCGCCGTGGTGTTCTTCCTGGTGGCCCTCGCGATCGAGCTGGTCGCGAGCGCGACCCCGATCGACAACGTCGCGGGATCCCTCATCGCGCTCGCCTTCGCGGGGGCGGTGGCTCTGCGACGGCTCCATCCGGGCCTCGCCCTCTGCGTGGCGTGGGCGGCCGCCCTCGCGCAGATGGGGTTCGGCCGGCAGCCGTCGCCGTCCGACCTCGCGATCTTCGCCGTGCTCTATACAACCTCGGCGTACGGCTCGCGGCGCGTGTTCTGGTTCGGGTTCGTCTCGGCGATCGTCGGAGCGGCCGTGGTTCCGCTGTACCTCGTGGGTCGCGGGCTGCAGGCCCCGCCGAACGGGAACGACTGGTTCGCCGTCATCGCGCTCTTCCTCGCGGCGGGCTTCGCGCTCATGCTGGCCTGGGTCTCGGGTGCACTGGTGCGCACGGCCATGAGGGCCGCGGCGAACAGCCGTGCTCAGCGGGCGGCCGAGGCCGAGACGATCGCCGAGCAGGAGCGTGTCCGCATCGCCCGCGACATGCACGACGTCGTCGCCCACTCCCTGGCGGTGGTCATCGCCCAGGCCGACGGCGCCCGGTACGCCGCGGCATCCGATCCGCGCGCGACCTCCGAGGCGCTGACGACGATCTCGTCCACCGCGCGGGCGGCGCTCGCCGACGTGAGGTTGCTCCTCACCCAGTTGCGGCACTCGCAGGCGGAGGGGCCGCAGCCGACTCTCGCCGACCTCGACACCCTCTTCCAGCGGATGCGGGCGGCGGGCGTGGCCCTTGAGGTCGAAGTCGACCCCGTGCCCCCGGGGGAGCCTCCCGCGGCCATCCAGCTCGCGGTGTACCGCATCATGCAGGAGGCGCTCACCAACGCCCTGCGTCACGGTGTCGACCCGCGGGTGCGGGTGCACCTGGGATGGTGGCCCGATCGGGTCGTCGCCTCGGTGCGCAACGCCCGGGCCACGGCATCCGTCCCGGCCCCGGTGAACCCTCCGTCGGGCGGGCACGGGCTGATCGGCATGCGCGAGCGTGCGCAGCTCGTCGGCGGTCACCTGACCGCGGGGCCCGAGTACGGCGAGTTCGTCGTGCGCGCCACCCTCCCGATCGGCTCCCCGCTGTGAACGCCCGAGCGAGAGGGCAGAGCGGATGCCGAGCCACCCCCGACCCGCGAGAGGAGCCGTCGTCATGACCGCCCCCGTCCGCATCGTCCTCGTCGACGATCAAGCCCTGTTCCGCGCCGGAATCCGCATGGTGATCGACTCGCAGCCCGACCTCGTCGTGGTGGGGGAGGCGTCGGATGGCCGCGAGGGCGTCGAGGTCGTCCGTTCCACGCGTCCCGACCTCGTGCTCATGGATGTGCGGATGCCGGTCATGGACGGCCTGGAGGCGACGGCCGAGATCCTGCGAGAGCCCGACGCGCCGCGGGTCGTGGTGCTGACGACGTTCGACCTCGACGAGGCCGCCGCCCGCGCGATCCAGGGCGGGGCCAGCGGGTTCCTACTGAAGGATTCCGAGCCCGAGTTCCTGCTCTCGGCGGTGCGCACCGTGCACGCCGGCTCGGCGGTGATCGCCGCTGAGGCGACGCGCGAGCTCTTCGCCCACATCGCCGACGGCGGGGCAGGAGAGCCGGTTCCGGCGGCCTACGATGCGCTGACCGATCGCGAGCGCGAGATCTTCGCCCTCGCCGCGGCGGGGCTCAGCAACGCCGAGATCGCGGAGCGCGAGTTCCTCTCCGAGGCGACGGTGAAGACGCACATCAGCCGCATCCTCACCAAGCTCGCCCTTCGCGATCGCGTGCAACTCGTGGTCTTCGCCTATCGCCACGGCCTCGCCTGAGCGGCGGGCGACTCAGGAGCCGTCGTTCTCCGGGTCGTGCGCCCACGTGGGGGCGAGGGCCCTGATGCGCGCCGCGCGCCACTGCCACGTGGCCCAGAGCGCCGGCCACAGGGCCGGGGCCGCGGCGCCGCCGATGGTCAGTCTCTCTCGCCAGAGGGTGCGCCCGGGCTCCCCGGGGGCGGCCGAGACCGCCATCTGGTGATCCCATACGTCGAGCACCGACAGCGGTCCGGTCAGGGGGACACCCCAATCGCGGAAGACGCGGACGCGCCCGTTCCCGTCGCTCGTCTCGCGGTCGGCGACCGAGATGAGCTGGCGACCGACCGGAACGAGGCCCGCGACGCTCATCTGCACGGGAACGTCGTCGCCCGATGCGAACGAGGTCGGCATCTCGCCCAGAGCCTGCACGTCGAGGAGCGGACCGTACAGCTCCGCGACGGCGCGGGGGGAGTGCAGTGCTCGCCACGCGGCGTCCGGGTCGCAGTCGATGACGAACTTCAGCAGGATGCGCATGACCTCGATCGTGCCCGATCCCGGTCGCCGGCGGGCACGGCTTGACGCGAGGGGTGCACGCCGGGCGTTTTACGATCGAGGGATGCCGTCCTCTCCCGCCCTCGCCCAGTCCGACTACCAGGTGCGTCTGGACTGGGGCCGCTCGGGGCTGGAGCGTCTCGCCCCCGCTCACGTCGTGATCGTCGTGCAGACGCTGGGGCTGTCGCTGCGCGCGCTGGAGGCCATCGAGGACGGCGGGACGCTCCCCCTCGAGGGCCACGAGGCCGCGGGACTCGCGCTCTCGGCCGGGAGCGCCGGCGCCCATGTCATCGTCGGCGGACTGCGCAACGCGGCCGCCGTCGCCGCCCACGTGCTCGAGGTGCAGCGCTCGCGTGGGGAGCGCACCAGCATCTCGGTGATCGCGGCCGGCTACCCCGACGCCGACGGCCTCCGCTTCGCCGTCGACGACCTGCTCGGCGCGGGCGCCGTCATCGCCGCTCTCGGCGATCTCGGCATCGACCACGCCTCTCCCGACGCCGCGGTCGCGGGAGAAGGGTTCCGTGCCCTCGGCGGAGCTGTCCGCCACCTGCTGACGGCCAGCGGCACCGGCCGTGCGCTCGCCGCCGACGGCCGCCGCGAGGCGGTGCTCGCCTCGGCCGCGCGCGATGCGGCATCCGTCGTCCCGATCCTGCGCGACGGGGTGATCGTCTCGGCCTGAGCCCCCGGCCTAGCGGGGTGTCGAGGCCGCGAGCCGCGTCGCGCGGCTGATGTCGCGGTGCACCCACGACAGAGCGAAGCGCGGGTCGAACGACGGGGCGCACTTCGCGCACGAGGTGGGCCGCGTCGCCCGCCGGTGCCGATAGGCGACATGGCCCGCCGGGCACGTGCCGACCCACGGGGCGAGTTCGTTGGCGGTCTCGCCGGCGTGGGTCGTCCCGCCCACGTACCCGAGCTCTCGCGCCGTCCGCTTCCACACCGGGCCGTGCCCCGCGGCGGGGCCCGCGACGGCGTGCGCGACCTCGTGCAGCAGCGTCTGGTGGTTCGTGTCGTCGTCGTAGCGCGCGGAGAGGTAGCGCGAGACGCTGATGCGCTGACGGCCGTAGTCGCACAGGCCCGCGCGCCGCTTGGCGTTGTCGAAGGCGAAGGTCCAGGACGGATCGAGGTGGAGGGCGATCAACGCCTCGGCCCAGATGCGGACGCGCTGCAGGTCGGACATGAGCGGAAGCCTAGAAGGGACCGACGACACTCAGCTCGCGACGACCTCGCGCGTGCGGCGGCGCTCGGCGGCGTCGATCGCGAGGAGGGTCGATTCGAGCTGCGCGTCGGTGGCGCCGGCGTTCTGCCGCAGGAACAGCGCCTGCTTGAAGTCGCGGCGGGCGGCGTCGAAGTCGCCCTCGTCGTAGTGCACCTTGCCGCGGTGCTGGAGCGCGAAGGCGGCGATGCTCGCCCAGCCCTGCCCCTCGGCCTCTTCGGCGCACATGGTGAGTTCCTGCTCGGCGGCGGCGTACGCCCCCCGGCACTGCATGATCGTCGCGTGGAGGATGCGCGCGCGCAGCAGATCGCGACGGGTGCCGGCCATGCGGGCGACCCGGACCGACTGCTCCGAGATCGCGAGGGCTTCGTCGAACCGGTCGAGCACCTTGAGCAGCCACACCCGCTCGAGGAGGGCGTGGAGGCTGCGCTGGGAACCGATCTCCTCGAGACGTTCCGCGCACTCACGGGAGTCGGTGACCTCGCGCAAAGTGTCGGGGTCGTACCCGTGGATGTAGCTCACCATCGCTCCTCTCGTTCCGGCAGGACTTCCAGTGTGCGCCGCGCGGGCGTCGAGGGGCGCCTCGCCACGCGGTCGGGCGGCGAAGACGCCCGGATCATCTCTCGAAGAGGGATGCCGAGGGCTTCGGAGACGCGGTCGCATCGGCGTCCGTGGCCGGTCGCGACCCGCGCACGAACTCCTCGATCTCGGCGCCCTGAGCGACCTTGGCGGGGTGGGGGCCGGCCGCCATCAGGCGCGGGAGCCACTCGACCGGCAGGGGCGCCGCCGAGGCGGCGACGACGAGGTTGCCGAACCGGCGTCCCTTGAGCACCTGCACCTCGGCGAGGACGATGACCTCGGGCAGGACCTCGCGGATCGTGGCGACCTGGCGACGGGCGAAGGCCAGTCCGGGTCCGTCGGACACGTTCACCAGGAGCACGCCCTCCCGGGCGAGCAGGGCCGCCGCCTCGCGGTAGAACTCCACGGTGGTGAGGTGGGCGGGTGTCTGGGCGCCGGAGTACACGTCGCTGACGAGGAGATCGACGGCACCCGAGAGTCCCGCCGGCAGTCTCGACAGCCCGGCCCGCGCGTCGCCGATGCGCACGCGGACCGACGCGCCGCGGGGGAGGGGCAGGTTCTCTCGCACGAGGTCCCACAGCGCCGGCTCGAGCTCGATGACCTGCTGGCGTGAGCCCGGCCGGGTCGCCTCCACGTAGCGCGGCAGTGTGAGAGCCCCCGCGCCGAGGTGGACAGCGGTGAGGGGCTGTCCCGGCATCCGGAGTCGATCGATCACGGCGCCCATGCGAGCCACGTACTCGAAGTGCAGGTGCGTGGGGTCGTCGAGGTCGACGTGCGACTGGGGTGTCCCGTCGACGACGAGCTCCCATCCCGACACGAACCCCGAGGGCGACACGCGGGCGAGGGCGCCATCGGACAACCGCGCGGTCGGGGCGTCGTCGGGTTCGATGCGCATGCGGGCCATGACCCCACGCTAGGCCCTCGGGGCGGGCGGTACCGTGGCCGCATGCGGGTGGATCTCAACGCCGACCTGGGCGAGACCGTCGACGGCGTGCCGACGGCCGACGACGACGCCATGTTCGCGGTGATCTCCAGCGCCAGCATCGCCTGCGGCGGGCACGCGGGGGATGCCGGCGCGATGCGCGCCTCCGTCGAGAGGGCTGAGCGTTTCGAGGTCGCCGTCGGTGCACACCCGTCGTACGAGGACCGCGAGAACTTCGGACGCGTCGCCCGCACCCCCGACTCCGCCGATCTCCGCGCGAGTGTGGTCGGGCAGATCGCCGCGCTCGCCGCGGCCGGTGCCGACCTGCGGTACGTCAAACCGCACGGGGCGCTCTATCACGCGGTCACCGTCGACCGACGCCAGGCCGACGCGGTCGTCGCGGCGGTGGCCGACCACTCCGCCCGGCTCGGACGCGCGCTCCCGATCCTCGGCCTTCCCGGCGCGATCACCCAGGCTGCGGCATCCGCGGGTCTTCCCTTCGTGCCCGAGGCCTTCCTCGACCGCGGCTACACGGCCGCGGCGACGCTCGTGCCGCGGGGAGATCCCGGAGCCCTCGTCGACGACCCGGCCGTCGTGGCCGAGCGGGCGGTGCTCCTCGTGCGCGACCGCGAGGTCGAGGCCGTCAACGGGACGCGACTCGCCGTCGAGGCCGCCTCGCTGTGCCTGCACGGCGACTCTCCCGCCGCCGTGGCGATGGCGCGGGCGGTGCGCGCGGCCCTGGACGACGCGGGTGTCGAGGTGCGCGCTCCGTGGTGACACTGCGGGCGATGGGCGAGAGGGCCGTGCTGGTCGAGGTCGCCGATCTGTCCGCGGTCGTGCGGTTGCACGCCGCGCTTGCCGCGGATCCGCTCGACGGGGTCGACGATCTCGTACCCGCCGCGTGCACCGTGCTCGTCGCCTTCGACCCGCTTCGCACGTCGCCGACCGCGATCGCCGCGTGGGTCCGGGCGGCTGCGACCGCCGACCCGGATGCCGCCGCACCCGGCCCCCTCGTCGAGATCGCGACGCGGTACGACGGCGCCGACCTGGACGACACCGCCGGTCTGCTCGGCATCCGAGCCGACGAACTCATCGCGCGCCACCGCGCCGCGGAGTGGACGGTGGCCTTCACCGGCTTCGCGCCGGGATTCGCCTACCTCGTCAGCGCGGACTGGCCGTTCGACGTCCCTCGGCTCGACCGACCCCGCCTTCGTGTTCCCGCGGGGGCGGTGGGTCTCGCGGGGGCGTTCAGCGGGACCTACCCCCGTGACACCCCGGGCGGGTGGCGCCTCATCGGGTCGACGGACGCGGTCCTCTTCGACCCGGCGGCCGCCGACCCGGTGCTCGTGCCGCCCCGCAGCCGCGTGCGGTTCGTCCCGCTCCGCGAGCGCGCGCGCGTCGCCGGGCCGCGGGAGCCCGATGACACGACGTCGACGAGCGGACGACCGGATGCCGCGGCCTCTCCGTCCCCGGCGGGTTCCTCGTCCCGTGTCGCGCGGTCCTCGAACGCCGGCGCGGCGCCGGGCCCCGCACTCCGCATCGTCGCCACCGGGCCGCTGGTCACGGTGCAGGACCTCGGCCGACCCGGTCGCGCAGCGCTGGGGGTGGCCCGTTCGGGAGCTCTGGATCGCGGTGCCCTCCGCATCGCGAACCGACTCCTCGGAAACGACGAGAGCGCGGCGGCTCTCGAGATCACGCTCGGCGGGTTCTCGGCGCGAGCCGAACGCGACTGCTGGATCGCGGTGACCGGTGCCCTCGCCGACGTGCGTGTCGACGGGCGCGGCGTCCCCGCCTACGCGCCGGTCCGGCTCGCGGCCGGCGCGGAGCTGACGATCGACCCCGCCCACGCGGGCCTGCGGCTGATCCTCGCCGTCCGCGGGGGAGTCGTCGCCGAGCCCGTGCTCGGCTCGCGCTCCACCGACGTGCTCGCGCGGCTCGGCCCTCCACCCCTCCGTGCCGGCGATCTCGTGCAGGGGGGAACGACGACCGGAGAAGTGCCCGCGGTGGACGGGTTCCCGTGGTCGGTTCCCCCGGCCGCGCTCGAGGTGCGGCTCCGGCCGGGGCCGCGGGCGGACTGGTTCACCCCCGCCTCCGTCGAGGCGCTGACCGATGCGTCCTGGACCGTGTCGACCGACATCGACCGCATCGGCATCCGTCTCGACGGTCCGATCCTCGAGCGCACCCGTCACGACGAGCTCCCCAGCGAGGGGATGCGCCCGGGAGCGCTCCAGGTTCCCCCGCACGGGCGCCCGGTGATCCTGCTCGCCGACGGTCCCGTGACCGGGGGCTACCCCGTGATCGGGGTGATCCCGGATGCCGCCCTCGACGCTCTCGCGCAGGTGCGGCCGGGTGACCGGGTGCGGTTCCGCCGGGCCTGACGGGGCGGTAGCGGGGAATTCCGGGCGAGCGCACGCGGTTATACCGCAGGTCCGAGAACGCGTCAAGAATTGGACTGGACACGGCGAGTCCTCCCGCGTATGCTTGGACTTTGCGCTCCTCGATTCCCCCTGCCCTCATATGGTGGTCGGCTGAGCCTGCCCGTCCCCGCTTCACCGCGGTGTGCGACGTGCAGGTTATCGGGGCAGGAACGCACTCCACCTGACGACAAGGAATCACGAGCCCCTCGCCCGGGCTTCTGGAGGTTATCCCCTTGGCTGCTGCGAGCAACGCATCCACCACCACCACCCCGAAGAGCGGACGCGGCGCATCTCGCCTCTCGTTCGCGAAGATCTCCGACAAGCTGACCGTTCCCGATCTGCTCGCGCTGCAGACCGAGTCGTTCGATTGGCTCGTCGGCAACGAAGCATGGAAGGCGCGCGTCGCCGAGGCTCAGGCCGCCGGTCGTACCGACGTCCCCGAGATCAGCGGACTCGAGGAGATCTTCGAGGAGATCTCGCCGATCGAGGACCTGAGCGAGACGATGCAGCTCTCGTTCACGAACCCGTACCTCGAGCCCGAGAAGTACTCGATCGAGGAGTGCAAGGAGCGCGGCAAGACCTACGCCGCCCCGCTGTACGTCGAGGCCGAGTTCATGAACCACCAGACCGGTGAGATCAAGACCCAGACGGTCTTCATGGGCGACTTCCCGCTCCAGACCAACAAGGGCACGTTCATCATCAACGGCACCGAGCGCGTCGTCGTGTCGCAGCTCGTGCGTTCGCCCGGTGTCTACTTCGACAAGACGCCCGACAAGACCTCCGACAAGGACATCGTGTCGGCGCGCGTCATCCCCTCGCGCGGGGCCTGGCTCGAGTTCGAGATCGACAAGCGCGACCAGGTCGGCGTGCGCATCGACCGCAAGCGCAAGCAGTCGGTCACCGTCTTCCTCAAGGCCCTCGGCCTGACCAGCGAGGACATCCTCGCCGAGTTCTCCGGTTTCGACTCCATCGAAGAGACGCTGTCCAAGGACACGATCCTCACGAAGGAAGACGCCCTCCGCGACATCTACCGCAAGCTCCGTCCGGGCGAGCAGGTCGCCGCCGAGGCCGCGCGCGCGCTGCTGGACAACTTCTACTTCAACTCGAAGCGCTACGACCTCGCCAAGGTGGGTCGCTACAAGATCAACCAGAAGCTCGGTCTCGACAAGCCGCTGAGCGACTCGGTCCTGACCGTCGACGACATCGTCGCCACGATCAAGTACCTCGTCCGCCTGCACCGCGGCGACGCGACCTTCGACGGAACGCGCAACGGCCAGGCCGCCGAGATCCGCCTCGACACCGACGACATCGACAACTTCGGCAACCGTCGTATCCGCGCCGTCGGCGAGCTCATCCAGAACCAGGTCCGCACCGGCCTGTCGCGCATGGAGCGCGTCGTCCGCGAGCGCATGACCACGCAGGACATCGAGGCGATCACGCCGCAGACCCTGATCAACGTGCGCCCCGTCGTCGCCGCGATCAAGGAGTTCTTCGGAACCTCGCAGCTGTCGCAGTTCATGGACCAGAACAACCCGCTCGCGGGTCTGACCCACAAGCGCCGTCTGTCGGCGCTGGGCCCGGGCGGTCTCTCGCGTGAGCGTGCCGGCGTCGAGGTTCGTGACGTCCACCCCTCGCACTACGGCCGCATGTGCCCCATCGAGACCCCTGAAGGCCCGAACATCGGTCTGATCGGCTCGCTCGCCTCGTTCGCGCGCATCAACGCGTTCGGCTTCATCGAGACGCCGTACCGTCGCGTCGTCGACGGTCGCGTGACCGACACGATCGACTACCTCACCGCCAGCGAAGAGAGCGACCACATCGTCGCCCAGGCCGGTGTCGCCCTCCAGGCCGACGGCCACTTCGTGGAGGACCGCATCCTGGCCCGCCGCGGCCAGGGTGGCGAGGTCGACCTGTTCCCCGTCGACGAGATCGGCTACATGGACGTCTCGCCGCGCCAGATGGTGTCGGTGGCGACCTCGCTCATCCCGTTCCTCGAGCACGACGACGCCAACCGCGCCCTCATGGGTGCGAACATGCAGCGCCAGGCTGTGCCGCTCGTGCGCAGCGAGTCGCCCGTCGTCGGTACCGGTATGGAGGGCTTCGCGGCCATCGACGCCGGTGACGTCGTGACGGCTGAGAAGTCGGGTGTCGTCCTGGAGGTCTCGGCCGACGTCGTGACCATCCAGCTCGACGAGGGCGGCACGCAGGACTACTTCCTGCGCAAGTTCGACCGCTCCAACCAGGGCACGTCCTACAACCAGCGTGTGGTCGTCTCCGCCGGTGAGCGCATCGAGGCCGGCGAGGTCATCGCCGACGGTCCCGCGACCGAGAACGGCGAGCTCGCCCTCGGCAAGAACCTCCTCGTGGCGTTCATGACGTGGGAGGGCCACAACTTCGAGGACGCGATCATCCTCAGCCAGGACCTCGTGAAGGACGACACGCTGTCGTCGATCCACATCGAGGAGTACGAGGTCGACGCGCGCGACACCAAGCTCGGCAAGGAGGAGATCACCCGTGACCTCCCCAACGTCAGCCCCGACCTGCTGAAGGACCTCGACGACCGCGGCATCATCCGCATCGGTGCCGAGGTGCGTCCCGGTGACATCCTCGTCGGCAAGGTCACGCCCAAGGGCGAGACCGAGCTCAGCGCCGAGGAGCGCCTGCTGCGCGCGATCTTCAACGAGAAGAGCCGCGAAGTCCGTGACACCTCGCTGAAGGTGCCCCACGGTGAGCAGGGCACGATCATCGCCGTCAAGGAGTTCAACGCCGAGGACGGCGACGACGAGCTCGGCTCGGGCGTCAACCGCCGCGTCGTGGTCTACATCGCCCAGAAGCGCAAGATCACCGAGGGCGACAAGCTCGCGGGCCGCCACGGTAACAAGGGCGTCATCGCCAAGATCCTCCCGATCGAGGACATGCCCTTCCTGCCCGACGGCACGCCGGTCGACATCATCCTCAACCCGCTCGGTATCCCCGGTCGAATGAACTTCGGTCAGGTCCTGGAGCTCCACCTCGGCTGGATCGCCCAGCAGGGCTGGAAGGTCGAGGGCAACCCGGAGTGGGCCGCCAGCCTTCCCGAGGTCGCCCGCGAGGCGGCTCCCGGCACGAAGGTCGCCACCCCGGTGTTCGACGGCGCGTTCGAGGCCGAGATCGCGGGTCTGCTCGACTCGACGATCCCGAACCGCGACGGCGACCGCATGGTCGACTCCTCGGGCAAGACGCTGCTGTTCGACGGTCGCTCCGGCGAGCCGTTCCCGGCGCCCATCTCCGTCGGCTACATGTACATCCTGAAGCTGCACCACCTGGTCGACGACAAGATCCACGCGCGTTCGACGGGCCCCTACTCGATGATCACCCAGCAGCCGCTCGGCGGTAAGGCCCAGTTCGGTGGCCAGCGCTTCGGTGAGATGGAGGTGTGGGCGCTCGAGGCCTACGGTGCCGCGTACGCGCTGCAGGAGCTGCTCACGATCAAGTCCGACGACATCCTCGGCCGCGTCAAGGTGTACGAGGCGATCGTCAAGGGCGAGAACATCCAGGAGCCCGGCATCCCCGAGTCCTTCAAGGTGCTCATGAAGGAGATGCAGTCGCTCTGCCTGAACGTCGAGGTCCTCTCGGCCGACGGCACCGCGGTCAACCTGCGTGACACGGATGACGACGCCTTCCGCGCTGCGGAAGAACTCGGCATCAACATCTCCAGCCGCTTCGAGTCCTCGTCGATCGACGAGATCTGAGCTTCCAGCTCAGCGACCCAGCTCAGATTTCAGAGAATTCCGACACAGGAGAACCAGTGCTCGAATCAACCACTTTCGATCAGATCCGTATCGGTCTGGCCACCGCCGACGACATCCGTCGTTGGTCCTTCGGTGAGGTCAAGAAGCCCGAGACGATCAACTACCGCACGCTGAAGCCCGAGAAGGACGGACTCTTCGGCGAGCAGATCTTCGGACCCTCCCGCGACTGGGAGTGCGCCTGCGGCAAGTACAAGCGCGTGCGCTTCAAGGGCATCGTCTGCGAGCGCTGCGGCGTCGAGGTCACCAAGTCCTCGGTCCGTCGCGAGCGCATGGGCCACATCGAGCTCGCCGCGCCCGTCACGCACATCTGGTACTTCAAGGGCGTGCCCTCGCGCCTCGGCTACCTGCTCGACATGGCGCCGAAGGACCTCGAGAAGGTCATCTACTTCGCCGCCTACATGGTGATCTCGGTCGACGAGGATGCTCGTCACCGCGACCTGGCCACGCAGGAGAACAACATCCGCCTCGAGCTGAAGACGCTCGGCGACCGTCGGGACGCTCGCGTCGCGGCTCGCCTCGCCAAGCTCGAGGAGGAGCTCGCCGCCCTCGAGGCGGAGGGCGCCAAGGCCGACCAGAAGAAGAAGGTCAAGGACGCCGCCGAGAAGGACATGACGGCGGCTCGCAAGAACGCCGACGAGCAGATCGCCAAGCTCGAGCGCGTGTGGGAGGACTTCCGCACGCTCGAGGTGGGCGCCCTGAAGCCCGAGGACGACGTGTTCCACGAGCTCCAGGACCGCTTCGGTCAGTACTTCGAGGCCCACATGGGCGCGGAGTCGATCAAGCGTCGCCTCGAGGCCTTCGACCTGCAGGCCGAGGCCGACAGCCTCCACCTGCAGATCTCCGAGGGCAAGGGTCAGCGCAAGATCCGCGCGATCAAGCGCCTGAAGGTCGTCAACTCGTTCCTGCAGACCGGCATGTCGCCGGCCTCGATGGTGCTCGACGTCGTCCCGGTGATCCCGCCGGAGCTTCGTCCGATGGTCCAGCTCGACGGTGGCCGCTTCGCGACCTCCGACCTCAACGACCTCTACCGTCGCGTGATCAACCGCAACAACCGCCTCCGTCGCCTGATCGACCTCGGTGCCCCCGAGATCATCGTCAACAACGAGAAGCGCATGCTGCAGGAGGCCGTCGACGCGCTGTTCGACAACGGCCGCCGCGGTCGCCCCGTCACCGGTACCGGCAACCGCGCCCTCAAGTCCCTGAGCGACATGCTCAAGGGAAAGCAGGGTCGCTTCCGCCAGAACCTGCTCGGAAAGCGCGTGGACTACTCGGGCCGCTCCGTCATCATCGTCGGACCCCAGCTCAAGCTCCACCAGTGCGGTCTGCCCAAGCAGATGGCCCTCGAGCTGTTCAAGCCGTTCGTGATCAAGCGCCTGATCGACCTCGGTCACTCGCAGAACATCAAGGCCGCCAAGCGCGCCGTCGAGCGCTACCGCCCCGAGGTCTGGGACGTGCTCGAAGAGATCATCCGCGAGCGCCCCGTGCTGCTGAACCGTGCACCCACCCTGCACCGGCTCGGCATCCAGGCGTTCGAGCCCCAGCTCGTCGAGGGCAAGGCGATCCAGCTGCACCCGCTCGTCTGCGCGGCGTTCAACGCCGACTTCGACGGTGACCAGATGGCCGTCCACCTGCCCCTGTCGGTCGAGGCTCAGGCCGAGGCGCGCGTGCTGATGCTCGCCTCGAACAACATCCTGAAGCCGTCGGACGGTCGCCCGGTGACCCTGCCCTCGCAGGACATGATCATCGGTCTGCACCACCTCACCACCCTCAAGGAGGGCGCGAAGGGCGAAGGCCGCGCGTTCGGTTCCGTGGGCGAGGCGATCCTGGCGAAGGACGAGGGCACCCTCGACCTGCAGGCCAAGGCGCGCATCCGCATCCCCGGCCTGACCTTCCTCGAGGGCCAGGCGCCCGAGGGCTACGACGTGCACGGTCTCGTCGACGCGTCGCTCGGTCAGGCGATCTTCAACGACACGCTCCCCAAGGGATACCCGTTCGTGCGCGAGCAGGCCGACAAGGGCAAGCTGTCGCAGATCGTCAACAAGCTGGCGGAGGAGTACCCCAAGGTCGAGGTCGCAGCCTCGCTCGACCGGATCAAGGACGCCGGCTTCTACTGGGCCACCCGCTCGGGTGTCACGGTGGCGCTGAGCGACATCCTCACCCCGCCGAACAAGGCGGAGATCGTCGCGGGCTACGAGAAGCAGGCCGCGAAGGTCCAGGGCCAGTACGAGAAGGGTCTCACCACCGACGCCGAGCGTCGTCAGGAACTCATCAAGATCTGGACCGAGGCCACCGACGAGGTCCAGAAGGCGATGCGGGACAACTTCCCCGCCGACAACACCATCAACCGCATGGTCTCGTCGGGCGCCCGTGGTAACTGGCTGCAGATCCGCAACATCGCGGGTATGCGAGGCCTGGTGAACAACCCCAAGGGTGAGATCATCCCGCGTCCGATCATCTCCTCGTACCGCGAGGGTCTGTCGGTCGCCGAGTACTTCATCGCCACCCACGGTGCCCGCAAGGGTCTGGCCGACACGGCCCTCCGTACGGCCGACTCGGGGTACCTGACGCGTCGTCTGGTGGACGTCTCGCAGGACGTCATCATCCGCGAAGAGGACTGCGGCACCTCGAAGGGCCTCGAGCTCCCGATCGCCGCGGCCGACTCGACCGGTTCGCTGGTCAAGGACGCCAACGTCGAGAACTCGGTGTTCGCTCGCACGCTCGCCACGGCGGTCGTCGACGCGCAGGGCACCGTGCTGGCCGAGGCCGGCGACGACGTGGGCGACGTGCTCATCGACAAGCTGGTCGAGGGCGGCGTCGAGACCATCAAGGTCCGCTCCGTCCTGACCTGCGACTCGGCGGTCGGTGTCTGCGCGAAGTGCTACGGCCGTTCGCTCGCCACCGGCAAGATCGTCGACATCGGCGAGGCCGTCGGCATCATCGCGGCCCAGTCGATCGGTGAGCCCGGTACCCAGCTGACGATGCGTACCTTCCACACCGGTGGTTCCGCCTCGGCAGACGACATCACGCAGGGTCTTCCCCGTGTGCAGGAGCTCTTCGAGGCCCGTACCCCCAAGGGTGCGTCGCCGATCGCCGAGGCCGACGGCCGCATCACGATCGACGAGACCGACAAGGCCAAGAAGGTCATCCTGACGCCCGACAACGGCGACGAGCCGGTGGTCTACCCCGTCCTGAAGCGCGCGACGCTCCTGGTCGAGGACGGCCAGCACGTCTCGGTCGGCGAGCCCCTCCAGGTCGGAACGCTCGACCCCAAGGAGGTCATGCGCGTGCAGGGTGCCCGCGAGGTGCAGAAGTACCTCGTCAACGGCGTCCAGGGCGTGTACCGCTCGCAGGGTGTGCCGATCCACGACAAGCACATCGAGGTCATCGTCCGACAGATGCTCCGCAAGGTCACCGTCGTCGATCACGCCGACACCGATCTGCTGCCCGGTGAGCTGGTGGACTTCAAGCGCTACCAGACCATCAACCGCGAGGCGGTCGGCGAGGGCAAACGTCCCGCGTCGGGTCGCCCCGAGCTGATGGGTATCACGAAGGCGTCGCTCGCGACCGAGTCGTGGCTGTCGGCGGCATCGTTCCAGGAGACCACCCGCGTCCTGACGCAGGCGGCCATGGAGGGCAAGAGCGACCCGCTCGTCGGCCTCAAGGAGAACGTCATCATCGGAAAGCTCATCCCCGCCGGAACCGGACTTGCGAAGTACCGCAACGTCACGGTCGAGGCGACGGAAGAGGCCAAGAGCGAGCGGTACCCCAACCGCATCTTCGCCTCGGACGGCGCGTACAGCGACGCCGACCTGAGCTACGTCGACTTCGACAGCTTCTCGACGGACGACTTCACGCCCGGTACCTACAACTGATCGAGGTCCGGGAGGGCGGGTCCGCCCGTCCTCCCGGAGTCGACGGAAGGGATGCCACGCCCCGGCGCGGCATCCCGATCCCCGAAGGCCCCCGGCTCACGCCGGGGGCCTTCGTCGCGCTCGCGGCGTGTCGAGGCGCGGGGGAGGCACCTCGGTGCGCCTACCGTTGTGGTGGAGGAACGCATGGCCCGCATCGGGGGACGCAGCTTGTGGCTGGCTTGGCCGGCGGGTCTGCTGTGCGCGGCCGCCGTCGCCGCCCTCGTGGTCATCGCCACCCCCGGCGTGCCGATGGCCGTCGGCTTCGTGGGCGACACGCTGAGGGCCGCCACGGGTCGTCATGCGGCGGCCGAGTCGACCCCTCCCGCGCCGGCTTCGGACTGCCGCCACCTGTACTCGCAGCCGCTGTGGTCGTCCCTGGTGTGGTCTCCGCAGGCCTTGCTCTCCCAACGGCGCACCGCGCCGGCGTCGACGCCCGAGGCGGTCGCCGCCGCCTCTCCGACGGTCGTCATCACCTGCCACTGGCGGGGCGAAGCCGGGCGTTCGATCGAGACGACCGTTTCGACGGTGACGACGGAGGGGGCTGCAGCTGTCTCGACCACCCTCGCCGCACAGGGTTTCGCGTGCTCGGTCGCGGCCGACACCACGCACTGCGAACGCGCCTCGGGCGAGCTTCTCGAGGTCCACGATCTGCGCGCCGACCGATGGGTGTCGTCGTCGCTCTCCGGGTGGATGCCCGACGGATACGCCGCGATCGTGGCATCCCACGCCTTCTTCGGCGAGTGACGAGACGGCCCGCTCGCGGGTTCAGCCGCCGAAGACGGAGGCGATGATGCTGCCGGTGTATCCCGTGGGGGCGAGGTTCGAGTACTGCGTGTCGATCAACACACCGTCGCGCCAGTAGAGCGTCCGACCGTCGTTGACGGGGTAGGTCGGGTTGATCCATGTCTTCTCGCAGCGCGTCCCGGCGTCAGGGGTGTAGCAGCTGAAGCCCTGGGTATCGACGAGGCCGTTCAGCATGTCGAGTGCGGGGCCGCGATCCATGCGCGAGATGTGCGTGACGAGCCCGGTCGTGTCCGCCGCCGGGTCGCGCCAGATGCAGATCAGCGAGCCGTCGGACTGCACGCCCGAGGCTCCGAGCGAGGGGTCGTTCAGAGGGGTCTGGCCGAGCTGAGCCAGGACGTCGGCCGAGAGCATCGAGCGGCAGTCGGCGGGGATGCGGACGGCCGGCGCCGTCTGAGTGATCGTCGGGATGGGGGTCGGGCTGGACGACACGACCGGTGCCGAGGGGGAGGGCGCGGCGTCGTCCGCGGCGGGGGCGCACGCGCTCAGCGCGAGGAGGGCGGCACCGGCGAGAGCCGCCGCGACGGCCGGACGGAGCAGGCGAGCGGACATGGGAACACCCTAAGCCGCCCCACCGACACGGTCGAGAAGGACATCCCCGGCACGCCTGCGCGTCGCCGCGGGGCGCCCGGGTTAGCCTTGCGCGGCAAGCACCGCGTGAGGAGACCCCATGAGCGACAACACGTCGGGCAGCGACCCCGTCGCTGAACCGAAGGCTTCGTACGGCGACCCCGTCGTCGAGCCGAAGGACGAAGCGCAGGACGTCGTCGGCCGAGCCCATGAGGGTCTCGCCGACGCCGAGGCCGCCCGCCGAGACGCGGTCGACCCCGCGGCGGCCGAAGCCGCGTGGGACGAGCGCGAGGAGCACGCGCGCGCCGACGTCGCTTCGACGACGGCCCGCAGCGAGCACGCGGCTCCCGTGGTGCACGACGCATCGCCGGTCGCCCCGCAGGGTTCCTCGGCATCCGCCGGCTCGGTCGACCTCGACGACGAAGACGCCCGCTGGGCCGCATACGCCGCCTCCGCAGAGCCCGCTCGCGACGACGTCCGCCGCGACGACGTCCGTCACGACGACACGACCGCGACCTCGCGCTACGACGACGCGAGCACGACGGCGTACCCCGCCGCCGGCGCCGCCGCGGCCGCCGCAGCCGCTCCCGCCGCCGAGGAGCCCACCCGCACGGTGGGCGGGGCGCAGCCGATCTTCGTGCAGGCGCCCGAAGCCCCTCGCCCCCGCAACAACCGGGGCGCGGCCGGAGCGATCGGTCTTCTCGCCGCTCTGGTCTTCGCGGTGCTCTACCTCGCCGCGACCCTCGGCCTGGGCCTGCTGACCGGCCGCACCGCCACCGCCGACCTCGGTCAAGCGGCTCTCTCGGCGCTGACCACGTGGGGCCTGTGGGTGCCCACCGTGGCGTTCTACTTCGGGTTCTGGTTCCTCGGCGCCCTGATCAACCGCGGGCGCTGGGGTCACTGGGTGGTCTGGGGCCTCGTCGTCGGCGTCGTGGCGTGGGCCGGGCACCTGCTGGGAGCCCTCTTCGCCGCGCCGTTCTGGGAGATCACCCCGCGCGAGTCGGTCGAGCTGCTGAAGAACAACGTCCTCGCCCCGCTCGCGATCGTCGCGTTCGTCCTCGGGCGCGAACTGACCATCTGGTTCGGCTCGTGGGTGTCGGCACGCGGTCGCCGTGTGACCGAGATCAACGCCGAAGCCCAGCGCGAGTACGAGCGCACCCTCGAGGCCGGCCCTCAGCTCACGCAGCGCTGAGCCGGAGTCGATGACCAACGAACAGCGACCGGCGGGGGTTTCCCCGCCGGTCGCTGTCGTCTTCGCGTCCGTCGTCTTCATCACCCTCTCGATCGCGGGCCTCGGGGTGACGAGCCTCGTCGTCGACGCCGATGTCATCCCCGTCCGCGGTCTTGGTGCCGTCCCCGGCGTCATCGGTCAGGTGCTGGCCCTCGCGGGTTTCGCGGCGACACTGTGGTGGGGCCTCCGGGTCGACCCGCCCGGGTGGCTGACCGCCGTTCCGTGCGCGATCGCGGCGTATCTGGGCGAAGTGCTCGGGGTCGTGCTCGGCGCTCTCGTCAGCGGGGCCGATCCGGTTCGGGGCGTCGCCGCGGCGGAAAGCGTCGCGCTGGGATTCCCCGGTCCGGTGGTGGCCGGCGCAGCCGTGCTCGCGGGGCTCTTCGGCATCCTGCTCGTGCGGGCTCGCACGACGGGCCCACGCTGGCGCTGGGAAGACGAGGACGAGGGCCCGTGATGCGTCCCGTGACGCGCGGGTCCGTCCGCATCCGCGTGTTCCCGGGCGTGTCGGGCTAGCGTAGGGGGTGTGGAGCGGTCGCTCGAGAGCCAGGTCGGTCAGGCGGTGGACGCCTGGCTCCGTTGGCTGCCCCGCTGGGAGCCCGCGAACCACCGCGGTCGTGTCGCTCCGTGCCGCCGGTGCTTCGGCTCGCCGGTTCTGTCGGCTGCGGGTCTCGGGTCCGATGTCCCGCACGGGGTGCAACACGGACTGTCGACGCGGGTGAAGGCGATCGTCGATCATGCGGTCGCCGAGTACACGTCTCGCAATCTCCCGATGCTGCAGGCCGAGCTCGACCAGCAGGCCGAGCGCAACCGACGACGCTCGTACCGTCCGGCCGAAGGGCTCGAACCCGAGTTCGACGGGATGCCGCTCGACCCCGACCCCGAGCCCGGGTCGCCCTTCCTCTTCACCCTCTCGGGCCTCGCGGCCGAAGAGGACGCGGCCATCCCCGCTCTTCCCCCGCTGTCGGATGCCGCGAAGGCGGCGCTGCGACAGGAGGTGGGCCTCGCCGACGACTACGCCAACATGATCGGCCGCGAAGTGTGCACGGTCCTTCTCCATCACCGCCTCCGGATCCAGGCGGCGGTGGCGGAATTCGTCGAACCGCAGATCGCCGCGCTCCTGGACGACCTCACCCGCTCGCTCGATGCGCCGTTCGATCCGCGCGACGTGGAGCCTCCGGCATCCTGACGCTCTGTTCACAAGGGCGCAGCGGGGCGCCGTGCTTTTGTTAGCATCGACGGGTTGTCCGCTTATCGAGTCGCGGGCGCGTCTCACGGGGGAGGGGGCTCGATGCCGCAGCGCCTGCCGTCTTCGCCGCCCATCTTGCCCGGGCTCGCGTACATCCGACCGCTGGGCTCCGGAGGCTTCGCGGACGTCTTCCTGTACGGGCAGGACATGCCGCGCCGCGACGTCGCGGTCAAGGTGCTTCCGAGCGATGTGCGCGACACCGATCTGCTGCGCATGTTCAATGCCGAAGCCGACGTCCTCGCCCATCTCTCGGCCCACCCCTCGATCGTCACCGTGTACCAGGCGGGGATCTCGGCCGACGGCCGGCCCTACATCGTCATGGAGTTCTGTCCGGGTTCGCTCGCTCAGCGCTACCGCGTCGAGCGCATCCCCGTGCCCGAGGTCCTCTCGATCGGCGTCCGCATGTCGGGGGCCCTCGAATCGGCGCACCACGCGGGACTCATCCACCGCGACGTGAAGCCGAGCAACATCCTCGTCACGACGTTCGGAGCACCCGTCCTCGCCGACTTCGGCATCTCCTCGTCCCTCGTACGACAGGGGGCGGACGAGATGCTGGCGATGTCGGTGCCATGGAGCGCGCCCGAGGTGGTCGCCGAGCAGACGGCCGGAACCGTGTCCAGCGAGGTGTGGAGCCTCGGCGCCACGATCTACTCGCTGCTGGCGGGGCAGAGCCCGTTCGAGCGACGCGAGAAGGGGCAGAACTCCCGCGAGCAGTTGCGACGCCGCATCGCCCGCGCGACCTACACCGACATCACCCGCAACGACGTCCCCGCCTCGCTGCAGGCGGTGCTCGCGAAGTCGATGTCCCGCAACCCCGCCGACCGGTACGCCAGCGCACGCGAGTTCGGCGAGGCGATCCAGGCCGTCCAGGTCGAGGCCGGCCTGCCCTCGACACCGCTCGAGGTCCCCGCCGCGGAGTGGGCGCCCGCCGCCCGAGCGGTCGATTTCGCCGACGGGACGTTGCGGGGCCCGGCCCGGTCGCGCATCGAGCGCGAGGGTGGGCGCAAGCTCCGCGGCAGTTCCGGCATGGCGGGCTACGTGCGCGACGAAGACACCGACATCGCCTCGCCCGCCTCGACCGGCTCGAAGGCGCTTCCGTGGGTCCTCGCCTCGGCGACGCTGGTGACCGCGGGGGCCGTCGTCGTCGCCGCCTTGTTCGCCACGGGAGTCCTCCGATGAAGCGCAGGACGATCGCGGGGTTGGCCTCGACGCTCGCAGCCGCCGCCCTCGTCATCACGGCGAGCATCGTGTGGCCCGGTCTCGACGCCCAGCAGACCCCCGAGGTCGACACGTCGGTGTGGGCCTTGCAGACCGGTGACGGCCAGCGCTACGCGCGCGTGAACACCACCGTCGGCGAACTCGACACCGTGCGCACCGCGGGCAACCCCAGCCAGGTGGTGCAGAGCGGTGACGGTGCCTACCTCTTCACCGACAGCTTCAGCAAGCTCACCCGGATCAACGAGGCCCAGCCCGTCGACCTCTCCGACGACCAGCTCGAGGCGGCCCCCGACACCCCGCCGGGTACGACCTCGGTGGTCACGGCGGGCGATTACGCGGTGTACCGCACCGACACCGGCACGCTCTTCGCGAGCCGCCTGAGCCAGGCGGGGCAGAAGCCCACCGAGCTCGACCCCTTCGACACCTCGCAGGACGAGAACGCGCCGTCCTATACCGCGGATGCCATCGCCCTCGACGCCCGCGGCATGCTCTTCGCCTACTCGTCCGCCGACGGCTCCGTCATCCGGTACGACATCGACGCAGACGAAGTGCGCGGCCGTGATGCGCTCGAGGCGGAGATCGCTGCTCCCGTCCTCTCGGCGGCCGGGGACACCTGGGTCCTCGTCGACGCGGACGCAGGCCGGGTGTGGGTGCGCGGCGCGGACCCGGTCACCATCGACGCGGCCGACCAGCTCGTGGTCGCCGATGCCGACGCCGACGCACGGGCGGTGTACGTCGCCGACGACCAGTCGCTGTGGAGCATCCCGGCAGACGGTTCGGAGCCCCGGCGCGAGGTCGGCGGCGGAGGCAACGTCCTCGGCCAGCCCGCCCGCCCCTTGTCGCACCAGGGCGTCGCGTACGCCGCCTGGCTCCTGCCGGGGGACGCACGCGGCACGCTGTGGCGCTCCGATGAGGGCGAGACCGGTCTCGACTACGGCGGAGCGACCATGCCCGACCAGCGGCGGCCGGTCTTCGTCGCGACCGACCACGCCGTGATCCTGAACGAGACGCGCACGGGGTGGGTCTGGACCGTGCCCGACGGGGCCCTCGTCGCGTCCAGCCAGAACTGGTCGCTCGACGATCGCACCGAGCAGACCGCCGTGCAGAGCGATGAGAAGCTGAGCGTCGTCCTCGACCCGAAGCCGCCGATCGCCGAACCCGATGCGTTCGGCGTGCGGCCCGGTCGTCTCACGACGCTTCCCGTGCTCTTGAACGACCACGACCCCAACGAGGACGTCCTCAGCATCATCGCCGAGAGCGTCACGGGACTCGACCCGGGCTTCGGAACGCTCACCGTGACCGACGCCGGTCAGCGTCTCGCCGTGCGCGTCGCGCCGGGGGCGACCGGCAGCGCCACCTTCTCGTACGCGGTCACCGACGGCACCGCGGCCGACGGATTGAACTCCGCCCCCACCTCGGTGACCCTCTCGGTCTCGCCGCCCTCGTCGAACGCGGCGCCCGTCTGGTGCGGCGTCGACAAGTGCCTGCAGCCCTGGCCGACCCCCGAGGTCGCTCGCGGCGGCACCATCACGGTCCCCGTCCTCCCCGGCTGGGTGGACCCCGACGGCGACCCGCTGCTGCTGCTCTCGGTGGACAACCCCGGCGGCGTGGGCACTGTCGCCGCGACCCCCGCGGGAGACGTGGTCTACCAGCATGCCGACGACGGCTCGGGCGGCGAGCAGAACATCCAGCTCGACGTCACCGTGGCCGACACCGAGGGGGCAGCGACGACCAAACCCCTCGTCATCCGCGTGGCTCCCGATCCCACGCTCGCCGTCCAGTCCTTCGCGACGATCGACACCGTCGGGTCCTCGGTGGCGGTCGATGTGGGCCCCCACGTGACCGGGACCGCCGGTAACGTCAGCCTCACCTCGGTCCGGGTCCTCGACGACGCCACGGCCACCGCGACGGTGGTCGGCGGCAGCACCACGTTCGACTTCTCGGCGAATCAGCCCGGCGTCTACCGTGTCGACTTCACCGTCAACGGCGGTGGTCGCGACGCGACGGGGACCGCGCGCATCACCCTGCTCCCCGCCGACGCGCCGGCGCAGCTGGCGACCTCCCCGGTCGTCGCGTTCGTCCGGCCGCAGGAGGACGCGACGCTCGACGTCTTCAGCGCGGTGTCGAACCCCACCGGTCGCGTGCTCCTGCTGAGCGACGTGGTCGGGACGGCGCAAGAGGGCGCCTCGCTCACCGTCGACACCGTGGGTCAGAACGACCTGCGCGTCTCGGGCAGCACCGCTGACGGCTCCGCGGGGCTTCTCGGAACCGTCGCCTACACCGTCAGCGACGGAACGGACGACGAGGGCTCGAGGGTGACGGGCGAGGCGACGGTCTACCTGCTCCCGCCGGCTCCCGAGATCGCTCCGATCGCGGTCGATGACAACGTCACGGTGCGCGTGGGCGCGCAGATCGACATCCCCGTCCTCGACAACGACATCTCACCGGCCGGCGGACGCCCGACGCTCGACCCCTCGAGCGTGCAGGCCCAGCCGGCGAGTGACGCCCTCGCCTTCACCTCCGGGGGAGTCCTGCGCTACCTCGCCCCGACCACGCCGGGTTCGTACGAGGTGACCTATCGCGTCTACACGACGGGTACTCCGGCTCTCTGGGATGAGGCGACCGTCCACGTCACGGTCCTGGGCGGAGAAGCGAACCGCGCCCCTCTGCCCGACACCCTCGAGGGGCGCGTCCTCAGCGGCGGCACCACCTCGATCGACTTCAAGGGTTTCGGCGTCGACCCCGACGGCGACGCCGTCACGCTCGACCGCATCGTCGCGCAGCCCAACCGCGGCACCGCCTCGATCTCGCCGGACGGGTCCAGCATCCTGTACTCCTCGGTCCCCGGTGACCGTGGTCAGGTGTCCTTCCGCTACCGCGTCTCGGACTCCTCGGGCGCCACGGGAGAGGGGACGGTCCGCATCGGCGTGCTCGACGCGCAGGCCAACCCCAGTCCCATCACCTTCACCGACTACGTGCAGGTGCAGGCCGGCGCAGACCGTACGATCCGCGTGAGCCCCCTCGCGAACGACATCGACCCCACGCAGGGGCGTCTCACTCTCACCGGCGTCCGGCCCGACCTGCCCGAGAAGCTCGTCGACGAGAGCGACAACCCCGAGTACGCCCGCCTCAAGGGGTACATCGACGCGGTGTCCGACACCGGCGTCGTCATCAAGGCCGGCGAACAGCCAGGGACGATGTCGTTCCTCTACGACGTCGCCTCGGACTCGGGCAACACCGGACGCGGTCTCATCGTGGTCAAGGTCGTCCGCGAGAACGTGCCGGACTATCCCGTCGTCACCGACACCGTGCTGACCGTCGAGAACCGCGACGACTTCACCTCCGGCGTCGATGTGCTCGCGGGCAAGGCCACGTGGTCCGGGGGAGAGGTCGGCGACCTCGATGTCTCGCTCTGGGGGCAGCCCGCCGACGTCACGTTGAACGGTCGCCAGATCTCGGGCACCCTGCCCGCGACGCGACGCGTGATCCCGTTCGCCATCACCGGCCGGGTCGGCGACTCCGATGTGACCACCTACGCCTTCCTGCGCGTCCCCGGTGACGACGACCTCAGTCTCTCCCTGCGCCCGGGCGCCGCTCAGCGCGTGGACGAGCTCGCCTCGGTCGAGTTCGACATGGCGGGGCTCATCGCGCTCCCGCGCCGTGCGACGCTCGAGGTCGGCACCGATGTCTCGGCGACCGGGGTGCGCGCCGAAGGGCGGTGCTCCGTCTCGGGGACGGTCGTCCGCTACGACGCGGGCGCCGGCTCCCCCTACACCGATGCCTGCCAGGTGCCGGTGCGCATCGCGGGCACAGAGGACTGGACGGTGGTCTCGGTGCCCATCGGCGTCGTCGCGCGCGACCCCCAGCCGGTGCTCAAGCCCGGAGCCCTGACGGTCGGGCCCGGCGAGACGGCCACCTTCGATCTGCGCAACATGACCAGCTGGCAGCTGGGTCGCGAGGACTGGGCCGGCATCCGCTACGCCCTGGACTACGGCGGATCCGCGTTCGGCGTGTCCCTCGACGGATCGATCGTCACCGTCACCGGCAATGACCGCTCCGTTCCCGGCACCGAGAACGCCGCGATCATCTCCGTGACGAGCCACAACGCCGTCGCCCCGGCCCGCCTGGTGCTGCGCGTGGGTGCTGCTCCCTCCACCCTTCCCCAGGGAGGCACCACCTCGCAGCAGTGCTCGCAGGCCTCGGGCTCGAGCTGCACCATCGGCGTCATCGGAGCCAGCGGCGAGGTCAATCCACTCCCGCGCACGCCCCTCGAGGTCGTGGACGTGCGTCCGACCGCCGCCTGCGCCGGCGTGAGCTTCGGCGTCGCCTCGGCCTCGGGTATCGTCGCCTCGTGGAGCGATGACGCCCCCGGTGCCACCTGCAGCGCGAGTGTCACGCTCCGAGACGCACAGGGGCGCACGACGGCGTCCACGCGCGACGCCCGCGTGGTGCTCGACCTGCTCGGATTCCCGCGCCCGCCGGGGAGTGTGCGACAGACCGCCTACGCCGACGGCTCGCTCACCCTCCGCGTGGACCCGGGCGAGGCGCGACGCGCCTACCCCGCGATCTCGGGTTTCACCGTGCGGTCCAACGGCGCGGTCGTCGGCCAGTGCGGCGCGGACGGCACCTGCCCGCCGATCGCCGCTCCCAACGGCGAACAGCGCGAGTACGTCGTGACCGCGGTCAACAGCGTCGGCGAGTCCAAGACGGCGGTGCGCACGACCGGGTGGGCGTACCGCCCGCCGAACGCGCCCAAGGGAATGGACTTCACGCCGACGCAGACCGGGGGAGAGGGGAACCTCGCCGACCTCGTCATCAAGGGCGTCGACAGCGCCGAGACGGGGACCCTCGAGATCGCGAGCGCCGCGGGCGACAAGATCCAGGTGAGCGTCGGCCGCAATCAGGACGTCGTGCAGGTCGCTCGCTTCCGCGTGGGTTCCAACTCGTCGACGCAGGTCACCGTCACCCCGATCTCCCGCTTCACCGTGCCTCCGGGGCTCGGCGGTGCTTCGGCGGGCAACCAGCTGAGCGCGATCGCGCACGGCGTCGGGGCGCCGACCAATCCGACCCTCACGCTGACCTCGACCTCGAACGGGAACGGCACCTCGACCGTCGACGCCCGCGCGACCGCGCAGCAGAACGGTACGGATTCCGAAGTGCGGTTCAACATCGTGCAGAAGGGGCTGCCCTGCATCCCCCGCAGCGGCGGTGACACCCAGAGGTTCACCGCGCTCGGCGACGGCGAGACCTACACGTTCACGATGTGCGCGGAGTCGTGGTTCAACGGGCGGTCGTACGGCTCGGTGAGCATGGACCAGCAGGTCGATGCCCAGCAGAGCAAGGCGGCGCCGAAGGGGTACACCTTCCGGGTCGGCTCGAAGGCGACGATCGACGGCAATGAAGCGCGCTGGCGCATCGACCGCATCAACGACGGCGATCCGCCGCCGCGCTTCAACGACAAGAAATTCGTCAACTGGGGCCCGGGTACCACTGTCTTCGATCGCGATCCGGAGATCCAGGTCTACTTCCAGCACCAGGTGTGGGGTACCCAGTCGCAGTACGGCGCCGTGACGCCCGCCAACGGAAGCGCCCCCTATCAGGTGCAAGCCTCGTGGAAGGTCGAGAGCTGCGAGGGCGGCAAAACGCTCAGCGCGAGCGGCTCGTCGAGCAACGACAAGGCCAAGGTGACCTTCTCTTACGACAACGCCCGCTACTACGACAAGGACGGCAAGCGGCTGAGCGTCGCCGAGGGTGCGCCGGCGACGAGCGTGCCGGTCGGCACCACTCGTGTCGAGAACATCCGCGTCACCGTCGACTGGTCCGCTCAGGGCTGGAACCTCGACTCCGCGTCGACCGACTTCGGCGGCGGGTGCAAGCCCGGCACGCCCGCCCCGCCCCCCTCGTCCTGAGCCCTCCCGGCATCCCCATTCCCGCTCTCGCCCACCGAAGGATTTCGACATGACGATCACCCAGGAGCAGGCCACCTGGTTCTCCCAGACCTTCTCGCAGATCGCCGACAACGTCGAGCGCGCCGTCCTCGGCAAGCGGCACGTGGTCGAGCTGGTGCTCACCGCCATGCTCAGCGACGGCCACGTCCTCCTCGAGGACGTCCCCGGGACCGGTAAGACCTCTCTTGCGCGCGCGGTCGCCTCGTCGGTCCAGGGCACGAACACGCGCATCCAGTTCACCCCCGACCTCCTCCCCGGTGACATCACCGGCATCACGGTCTACGACCAGAAGACGGGGTCCTTCGAGTTCCACACCGGCCCGATCTTCGCGAACATCGTCTTGGCCGACGAGATCAACCGCGCGAGCCCCAAGACCCAGTCGGCGCTCCTCGAGGTCATGGAAGAGGGCAAGGTCACCATCGACGGCGTCTCTCGAGAGGTGGGCGTTCCGTTCCTCGTCCTCGCGACGCAGAACCCCGTCGAGCAGGCGGGAACCTATCGTCTCCCTGAGGCCCAGCTCGACCGCTTCCTGCTGCGCACCTCGCTCGGGTACCCCGACCACGCGGCGACCGTCCGCATCCTCGACGGTGCGCCCGTCGCCACGGCCGAGCTGCGCGCGATCATCACGCCGCAGGCCCTGGTCGGAATGGCCGACCTCGCGGCATCCGTCTACGTCGACGCGCTCGTGCTCGACTACATCGCGCGTCTCGTGGATGCCACCCGCACGGCCGACGAGGTCCGCCTCGGCGTGAGCATCCGAGGGGCCCTCGCCCTCACGCGCGCCACGCGCGCCCGTGCCGCGTCGCAGGGGCGGACGTACGCCACCCCCGACGACGTCAAGGCCTTGGCCGTCGCGGTGCTGGCGCACCGGCTCATCCTGCACCCCGAGGCCGAGTTCGACGGGGTCACGCAAGAGGCCGTCATCGGCCAGGTGCTCCTCGACACCCAGCCGCCCTCGCAGCGCGAGAGCGCCTGACGGTGGCGCGTCCCGTGGCGTCCGCACCCCGCTCGGGGGGTGAGTCGTGCCCGATCTGAATCTGACCGAGTCGCGTCTCACGCGGACCTCCGCGGGCACGATGGTGACCGGCTCGCGCACCTCGATCACGTCGACCTCGGTCCGTCGGCAGCGCCGCATCGTGCGCGCGGTGGTCCAGATCGCGGAGGGGTGGCGGATCACGACCGAGGCCGTCGCCGCCGCGGTGCGATGGGCGGGTCGGACCGTGCGTCCCGCCGGGGCCGTGGTCGTGCTCGCCGCGACCGTGGGCCTGTTGCTGGGCATGCTGTTCGGGTGGGTCGAGTGGATGGTCGCGGGGAGCGCGGCGCTGATCCTCCTGGTCATGAGCGTGCCCTTCTTATTCGGCGCCCGTGCCTACGAGGTCGATCTGGCGCTCGAGCACGAGCGCGTGACCGCCGGTAACGGTGTGACGGGGCAGATCGTGGTGCGCAACGAGAGCGCGCGTCCCGCCCTGCCCGGTCGCCTCGACATCCCCGTCGGCCGTGGCCTCGTGGAGTTCGGGGTGCCTTTCCTCCGCCCGGGGCAGAGCTCCACAGAACCGCTCGAGATCCCCCCGCTCCCGCGCGGGGTCGTCCGTGTCGGGCCCGTCACGACGGTGCGCAGCGACCCCGTGGGCCTGCTCCGCCGGGAGCACGCCTTCGACGACGTGCACGACCTCTTCGTGCACCCGCGCACGGTGGGGCTGCCGTCCACGAGCGCGGGCCTCGTGCGCGACCTCGAGGGCAACGCCACGCGCCGGCTGGTCGATGCGGACATGTCGTTCCACGCCATCCGCGAGTACGTTCCCGGGGACTCCCGCCGTCAGGTGCACTGGAAGTCCACCGCGAAGACGGGCCGGCTCATGGTGCGACAGTACGAAGAGTCGCGCCGCTCGAGGATGGCGGTCGTGCTCGCCGCGGCGACGCAGGAGTACACCGATGCCGACGAGTACGAGCTCGCCGTCTCGGCCGCGGCCTCCCTGGGCCTGCGGGCCGTGCGCGACGCACGCGACATCGACATCGTCACCGGGTCCGAGATCCCGCGTGTCGTGAAGGGGCGCCTGCGCGCCATCCGCCACATCCCCGTCGTGGCCCCGCGCACGATGCTCGACGGCTTCAGCGCCATCGAGCGGCACGAGAACACCATGCCGGTCGAGGACGTCTGCCGATTGGCATCCGAGGCGAACGAACGCCTCTCGATCGCCTTCGTCGTCGTGGGCGCCACGGTGCCGCTCACCCGTCTGCGCCAAGCGGCCCTCGCGTTCTCGGCCGACACGGCCGTCGCCGCCGTGATCTGCGACGAGCGCGCGCATCCGCGGATGCAGAACATCGCGGGCCTGACGGTGCTGACCATCGGCACGCTCGACGACCTCTCGGGTCTGCTGGTGCGGGGGGCGACCTCGTGAGCGGGGGGCGGGGCGCGCGCGCGAAGACGCGTCGGCGCGAGACGAACCTGTCGCGTTACGCGGCCGCCGCCGTGTACACCGTGCTGTCGGTCGCGCTGGCCACCGTCGCCGCGTGGCCGGTCTACGCGTCGGGCTCCTTCCTGCTCCTGGTGGCGGTGTCGGTCATCGTCGCCGGAGCCGTGGTGGGGGTCGTGTCCTGGCGCCGGTGGAGCGGGTGGATCCTCGCCGCCGGTCTGCTGGGGGCGTTCACGGTGCTCTCCGTTCCGCTGGCCGTCCCTTCGCGACTCACCTCTCCTCTCGACGTCCTGCGGGGCCTGGGCGAGTCGTTCGCGGGCGTCATCGTCGCCTGGAAGGACCTCGTCACCGTCGACCTGCCGGTGGGGGCCTACCGCAACCTCTTGATCCCCGCGCTGGTGATCTTCCTCGTGGGGACCGCCCTCACCTTCGCTCTCGCCACCCGCGGCGATCGATGGGCGCCGTTCGCGGTGGTGGGCGGTCTGGGCATGACCGGGTTCGGCCTCTTCTTCGGGCGCACCTCGACCAGCGCGCCCCTGTCGATCGGCTCGTTCGACCTGCCCGCGCCGGTGGAGACGTTCGTGGGCCTCAGCGCCCTGCTGGTCTCGGTGCTGTGGCTGGCCTGGAGGGCGCAGGACGAGCGCGGACGCGCCCTGCGTCGAGCAAGCGACGTCTCGGCCGTTCCCGTGGGACCTGGACGCTCGCGCGCGGATCGCCGACGGCTGGGCCTGGGCGCGGGAATGCTCGTGGTCGCGGTGGCCGTCACGGTCGCCGTGGTCCCCGCGGCCGCGCGCGACGCGGATCGCCAGGTCCTCCGATCGGCTGCCGGGCCGGAGCGGCTGATCGCCGAGGCCGTGAGTCCCCTGTCGGAGTACCGCTCGATGTTCTCCGACGCGCGTTCCGACCAGGTGCTGTTCCGTGTCGACGGGACGGGGGCGGAGCCCGAACGCATCCGCATCGCGACCCTCGACGCCTACGACGGCGAGATCTTCCGGGCTTCCGGCAACGAGGGTGCCGGCTTCGTGCGCCTTCCGTCGACGCGCGATGCGGGGGAGGGCAGGCCCATCGAGGCGGAGGTCGAGATCGTCGGTCTCGGAGGCATCTGGATGCCGACCGCCGGCCGTCTCGCCTCGGCCACGTTCGAGGGAGACCGTCGCGGCCTTCTCGCCGACCGGTTCTACTACAGCTCCGACGCCGAGGCGGGCGTACAGACCGCTGACGGCGGTCTCGTCGAGGGGGATCGCTACCGACTCGACGCCGTCGAGCCCGTCACCGACGATCTCGCCACGATGACGCCTCCGGGCGCGGGAGACGGCGTCGCCGGGGGCGACAACCTCCGTCGCTGGGTCCAGGAGCACGCCGGCGGCACCGACGGCGCGGCTCTGCAGAGCCTGGTCCAGATGCTCCGTCAGCGGGGCTACCTCAGCCACAGCCTCGCCCCGGAGGGTGGGCCGACGCCGAAGTGGGCGGCCGGTCTGCAGGGATACCAGCTCCAGCCGAGCGCGTCCGGACACTCCCTGGCCCGTATCGACCGCATGTTCGAGCGTCTCCTCGAGCGAGAGGACGACCCGCGAGCCGCCGCCTCGGGCAACTTCGTCGCCGCCGTCGGCGATGACGAGCAGTTCGCCGTCGCCGCGGCGCTCATCGCCCACGAGCTCGGCTTCCCGGCTCGGGTGGTCGTGGGGACGCGATTGGTGTCCACGGATGCGAAGCTGTCCACCTGCGAGGCGGGGGAGTGTCGAGCGCGCGATCTCACCGCGTGGACCGAGGTGCAGGGATCCGACGGTCGGTGGGCTCCCATCGACGTCACACCGCAGTGGGAGCAGTCGCCGAGCCTCGAGGTCACTCAGCAGCAGGATCCCGAGAACGTCACGGAGGTGCGTCCCGACACCGTTCAGGAGGTCGTTCCCCCCGAGCCGGTCCAGGAGGACAACGCTCAGAACGACGACCCGCGCACCGACGACGGGGTGGACCTCGCCTGGCTGTGGGCGAGTCTGCGGATCGCGGGGATCTCGCTGCTCGTCCTGCTCGTGCTCTTCGGCCCATTCCTCGCGATCGTCATCGCCAAGGCGGTGCGCCGTCGTGGGCGCCGCCGCGACGCGGATCCGCGGACGGCCATCGCGGGAGGCTGGGACGAGTACGTGGACGCGGGCGTCGATGCGGGTCGCACCGTCCCGCGCGCACCGACGCGTCGCGAGGTGGCGGAGGCGTTCGCCACGCCCTCCGGAACGCTCCTCGCCGAGGGTGCCGACCGGGCCGTGTTCTCGTCGGAGCAGGTGGATTCCGACGAGGTCGAGGCGTTCTGGCGCATCGTCGACGAGGAACGTCGTACTCTCACCCGTGAGCGGGGCTTCTGGCGGCGCCTGCGCGCGGCCGTATCGTTGAGATCGTTCCTGCGGTTCCTCGCTCCACGCCCTTCGCGGCGGGGGTCGCCGCACCGCGACGAGAGGGGGAAGCGCTCCACCGCCCTAGTGGAACGCGACACGACATGAACGATTCGACCATGGTGGTGCTCGGGGCGACGTCTTTCGCCCTCGTCGTCGTCCTGTACGTCTGGCTCGCGCTCGCCCTCGCGGCCCTTTTCCGCAAGGTCGGAGAACCCGCCTGGAAGGCGTGGGTGCCGTTCCTGAACGTGGCCACCGTGCTCAAGATCGGCGGGTTCTCGCCGTGGCTGATCCTGTTGAACCTCGTGCCCATCTTCGGGGGGATCGCCTACATCGTGGTCTTCATCGTGGCGGTGCACCGCATCAACACGGGGTTCGGGGTGGGAGCGGGTTTCACCGTCCTGGGGGCGCTGTTCCCCCTCATCTGGGCGAGCATCCTGGGCTTCGGATCCGCGCGGTGGCGCGGGGAGCGTCGCACGAGCCGCCCCGACGAGAACTCCGCGCCCGTTCGGCGCGGTAAGGACTTCGACGGCCCGTACGTCCCGCTCATCGGCGGGTGGACCCCGGAACAGGACCCCTCGGCTCCTGCCCCGGATGCCGCGACTCCCTCTGCACCGCCCGCGCCGGTGACCGCCCCGGTCACCCTTCCCTTCGCCGCTCCGTCCCCCTCGCTCGCCGACGCGGTTCCGTCTGCGAACGACTGGGCTCCGCCGGCTCACGTCCCCGCGCCCGCGGCGGAGCCTCCTCGTGCGGAGGACGAGCAGTCCTGGCAGGCCCGCGACGCGGCGCCGGCGACGTCCGTCTTCGACGTCCTCGACGCCCTGCGCGACGGCTCGCCTGTCGAGGACGACCGTCCCGCGGCCGCCCCTGCCACCCCGCCGGTTCCGTCCGCGGCGCCCGAGGCTCATCGCTCCCACGTCGCCGACCCGCCCGCTGCCGTCCCCACCTGGGCACCGCCCGTGGTCGCACCGACGCCCTCGCCCGCTCCGACCGACGAGGTCGAGGAGGAGTCCGACTCCGTCGCTCCCTGGGCCAACCCGCCTCGTCGTTCCCCGCAGGGTGCCGCATCCGCGCCCATCGCGGACGTGCCCCTCACCCGCCCCGCACCCGACGCGGTGCCCGCTCCTCGCCCCTCGGTGGCCGCGGCCCTCGACGAGTTCCCCGAATTGTCCGAGGCGGTCTCCGCGGTGGCGGAGGCTCCGGATGCCGGCTCCCCCCGCTCCGCGCGCACGTCGGTGTCGGCGCTCTATACGCAGCCCGAGGTTCCGGCAGCGTCGGCAGAGGATGATTTCGATGCCCTCGACCGGACCGTGGTCACGCGCCGCAAGCGGATTCCGTGGGCTCTCGTACCGCCGAGCGGCACACCCGTCGATCTCACCTCCGCGGTGGTCATCCTGGGGCGCCGTCCCGGCCCCGACCCCGCTTATCCGGATGCGCAGCTCGTGCCGATCTCCGACGAGACGCGGACGGTCTCCAAGACCCACGCGCGCCTCGAGCTCCGCGGCGACACCTGGTACGTCACCGATCTGCACTCCACCAACGGCGTCCTCTTCGCCACGCTCATGGGTACCGAGGTCGAGGCCCCTCCGGGCGAGGAGATCGAAGCCGGTGAGCGCTTCTTCCTCGGTGACGCGGAGGTGCGCCTCTCGCGGAGCGACGCGTGAGCGGCCCGTACGACCGCCCGGACGACCCCGACGAGGTCACGCTGTGGTCAGGGCGACTCCGATCCTGGCCGACCCCGCCGCCAGTGGAGGAGGACGACGAGGTCGCCGACGAAACGGTCCTTTCCCGTCGGGACAGCGAGGACCACGACACGGATCTGTCTGCGCCCGACCTCCTCGAGGACGAGACGTTCGTCTCGCGACGGACGCCGGTGCAGGACCCCTCGGGTTCGTCGGTGGAGCTTCCGGACGATGAGACGGTCGTGTCGCGCCGGACGCCGGTGCAGGACTCCTCGGGTCCGCTGGTGGAGCTTCCGGACGATGTGACGGTCGTGTCGCGCCGTACGCCGGTCCAGGACTCCTCGGGTTCGTCGGTGGAGCTTCCGGAAGACGTGACGGTCGTGTCGCGCCGGGAGGCGCCGGTGGGTGGGCCTTCGGGTGTGCCGGCGGAGCTTCCGGACGACGAGACGGTCGTGTCGCGCGCCGAGCTGCCCGCGGAGGAGACTCCGCGAGGGCGGGTGGACCTTCCCGACGGTGCGACAGTCGTCTCGCGGCGTGAGGCCCCCGACGACGCGACCCGCGCCTCGCCTCAGAATGGACCCGTCCTCCCCGGCCTGGCCGGCCCGGCCGACGACGAGGTGGGCACCACGGCTCCGCGGCGCGCCTCCACGCGACCCCCGATCGAGGCCGACGTTCCCGACGACGCGACGCGGAGCCCATCGACGAACGAGCTGGAGGGCGTCGTCCCCGACGAGCTCACCCGTCGCCGGAGCTCCGGTCCGGATCCGGTCGACGAGGTCACCCGCGCCCGTCCCGCCGCGGACGTCGACGACGAGACCGCCTCGGGCTCGCGCCGTCGTCGCCGCGAGGCGGGAGGGGGGCGGACGGAAACGGTGCTCGACGGAGCCGTTCGCGATGCCCGTGTGCCCGCCGCCCTCGCTAGAGAGTCGTACGAACCGCGACGCGAGGCGCCCGCGCGGGTGGAGCGCGTCGTCGCCGTCCGAGCGCCGTCGTCCACGGACGTCGGGACGGTCCGTCCGCGCGCGAACCGGGGTGCCGGACGCGTCATCGTGCTCGTCTCGGTCGTCGCGGTGGTGCTCGTCGCCTCGATCGTCGGGGCCGTCCTGCTGCTGACCGGCTGAGGGCGCGGCATCCGGGATACTCCCAGTGACCGGACCCGTACTCGTTTGCCCACGTCCGGGGGAACGCGTATCATTGACCGGGTGTGCGTTCACGCGCGCCGTGCGTCATGCCTCCGGGTGTGTCGTTCGGATCAACGCTCGCACCATCTCAGGGATCGGCCTGCGAACAGGTCGCCCCCACGGCATATCCACCACGAATCGCGCTAGATCATTCTGTCGCGCGGTGGATCACACGTGAGCCCGACACGTCACGAATCGCAAGATGCGCGACATGACGGGGGAGACACGACGCTGTCACCGTGCAGCACCCTGGGCGCCACCGCGAGGGAACGTCCAGCCAATCAAGGAGAGAACGTGCCAACCATTCAGCAGTTGGTTCGCAAGGGCCGCTCGCCGAAGGTCTCGAAGACCAAGGCTCCCGCGCTGAAGTCGAACCCCCAGCAGGCCGGCGTGTGCACCCGCGTGTACACCACGACCCCCAAGAAGCCGAACTCGGCCATGCGCAAGGTCGCCCGCGTGAAGCTGCGCAACGGCACCGAGGTCACCGCCTACATCCCCGGCGAGGGCCACAACCTGCAGGAGCACTCGCTCGTGCTGGTTCGCGGCGGTCGCGTCAAGGACCTCCCCGGTGTCCGTTACAAGATCGTCCGCGGTGCACTCGACACCCAGGCTGTCAAGAACCGTAAGCAGGCTCGCAGCCGCTACGGCGCGAAGAAGGGCTGAGAAACATGCCTCGTAAGGGTCCTGCCCCGAAGCGTCCCGTCGTCAACGACCCGGTGTACGGCGCTCCCGTCGTCACCCAGCTGGTCAACAAGATCCTCGTCGACGGCAAGAAGTCCATCGCCGAGTCGATCGTCTACGACGCCCTCAAGGGTGTCGAGGCGAAGAACAGCCAGGACGCCGTCGCCACGCTCAAGAAGGCGCTCGACAACGTCCGTCCCACCCTCGAGGTCAAGAGCCGCCGCGTCGGTGGCTCGACCTACCAGGTTCCCGTCGAGGTCAAGCCGCACCGCGCGAACACCCTCGCGCTGCGCTGGCTCGTGAGCTACGCGAAGGGTCGTCGTGAGAAGACGATGACCGAGCGTCTGCAGAACGAGATCCTCGACGCCTCGAACGGCCTCGGTGCCGCGGTCAAGCGCCGCGAAGACACCCACAAGATGGCCGAGTCGAACCGCGCCTTCGCGCACTACCGCTGGTAAAACCCGCGGAGGGTCCGTGACCGCACCCCGGTCGCGGACCCTCCGATGGGCCCGGCATCAACCTCCCAACAGGTAAGGAAGACACCCGTGGCACAAGACGTGCTCACCGACCTTCACAAGGTCCGCAACATCGGCATCATGGCCCACATCGATGCCGGCAAGACCACGACGACCGAGCGCATCCTGTTCTACACGGGCGTCAACCACAAGATCGGTGAGACGCACGATGGTGCGGCGACCACCGACTGGATGGAGCAGGAGCAGGAGCGTGGCATCACGATCACCTCCGCTGCCGTGACCTGCTTCTGGGACAAGAACCAGATCAACATCATCGACACGCCCGGTCACGTCGACTTCACGGTCGAGGTCGAGCGCTCGCTGCGCGTGCTCGATGGTGCCGTCGCCGTCTTCGACGGCAAGGAGGGCGTCGAGCCCCAGTCCGAGACCGTGTGGCGTCAGGCCGACAAGTACGACGTCCCCCGCATCTGCTTCGTCAACAAGATGGACAAGCTGGGCGCCGACTTCTACTTCACGGTCGACACCATCGTCAACCGCCTGAAGGCCAAGCCGCTGGTCATCCAGCTGCCGATCGGTGCCGAGAACGACTTCGTCGGCGTCATCGACCTCGTCGAGATGCGCGCACTGGTGTGGCCCGGCGACGCCAAGGGTGACGTGACCATGGGCGCCAAGTACGAGATCCAGGAGATCCCGGCCGACCTCGCCGACAAGGCCGCCGAGTACCGCCAGCAGCTCCTCGAGACCGTCGCCGAATCCGACGACGCCCTCCTCGAGAAGTTCTTCGGTGGCGAGGAGCTCACGGTCGCCGAGATCAAGGGCGCCATCCGCAAGATGACGATCGCCTCGGAGCTCTACCCCGTGCTCTGCGGTTCGGCGTTCAAGAACCGCGGCGTGCAGCCCATGCTCGACGCGGTCGTCGACTACCTCCCCTCGCCCCTGGACGTGCCGGCCATCGAGGCCCACGACCCCAAGGACGAAGAGATCGTCATCGAGCGCCACGCCGACCGCGAGGAGCCCTTCGCGGCTCTCGCGTTCAAGATCGTGACGCACCCGTTCTTCGGTCGCCTCACCTACATCCGCGTGTACTCGGGTCACCTCGACTCCGGTGCCCAGGTGGTCAACGCGACCAAGGGTAAGAAGGAGCGCATCGGGAAGATCTTCCAGATGCACGCCAACAAGGAGATGCCGGTCGACTCGGTCACCGCCGGTCACATCTACGCGGTCATCGGCCTCAAGGACACCACCACCGGTGACACCCTGTGCGACCCGGCCAACCAGGTCGTCCTCGAGTCGATGACGTTCCCGGAGCCGGTCATCGAGGTCGCCATCGAGCCCAAGACCAAGGCCGACCAGGAGAAGCTGGGTGTCGCCATCCAGAAGCTCGCTGAGGAAGACCCGACGTTCCGCGTCGAGCAGAACGCCGAGACCGGTCAGACCGTCATCAAGGGCATGGGCGAGCTGCACCTCGACATCCTGGTCGACCGCATGAAGCGCGAGTTCAAGGTCGAGGCCAACGTCGGAAAGCCGCAGGTCGCGTACCGCGAGACCATCCGCAAGTCGGTCGAGCGTCACGACTACACGCACAAGAAGCAGACCGGTGGATCGGGTCAGTTCGCGAAAATCCAGTTCGCGATCGAGCCCCTCGAGGTCACGGCCGACAAGACCTACGAGTTCGAGAACAAGGTCACCGGTGGTCGTATCCCGCGCGAGTACATCTCGCCGACCGACCAGGGCTTCCAGGACGCCATGAACGTCGGCGTGCTCGCCGGCTACCCCATGGTGGGCGTGAAGGCGATCCTGCTCGACGGTGCCTCGCACGATGTCGACTCGTCCGAGATGGCGTTCAAGATCGCCGGCTCGATGGGCTTCAAGGAGGCCGTCCGCAAGGCGAACCCCACGATCCTCGAGCCGATCATGGCCGTCGAGGTCCGTACTCCCGAGGAGTACATGGGCGACGTCATCGGCGACCTGAACTCGCGTCGTGGCCAGATCCAGTCGATGGAAGACGCCGCCGGCGTCAAGGTCGTCCGGGCCAACGTGCCGCTGTCCGAGATGTTCGGCTACATCGGTGACCTGCGCTCGAAGACCTCGGGTCGCGCCGTCTACTCGATGGAGTTCGACAGCTACGCCGATGTCCCGAAGGCCGTCGCCGACGAGATCATCCAGAAGAACAAGGGCGAGTAACACCGCTCTCACGGATGCCGGGAACCCCGGGTTCTGCTCAGGTTCCCGGCATCCGCTCAAACTGAATACCGACTCTCTAGTAATCTGAGAACCATCCCCGCGAAGAACCGGTCGCAATCCAGTGCCCGAGACCTCGCAACCAACGTCCTGAGGAGGACCCAGTGGCTAAGGCCAAGTTCGAGCGGACCAAGCCGCACGTGAACATCGGAACGATCGGTCACGTCGACCACGGCAAGACCACGCTCACCGCTGCCATCTCGAAGGTGCTCGCCGACAAGTTCCCGTCGGCCACCAACGTTCAGCGCGACTTCGCGTCGATCGACTCGGCGCCGGAAGAGCGTCAGCGCGGTATCACGATCAACATCTCGCACGTCGAGTACGAGACCCCGAAGCGTCACTACGCTCACGTCGACGCGCCCGGTCACGCCGACTACATCAAGAACATGATCACCGGTGCCGCTCAGATGGACGGCGCGATCCTCGTGGTCGCCGCCACCGACGGCCCGATGGCTCAGACCCGTGAGCACGTTCTGCTCGCCAAGCAGGTCGGCGTTCCCTACCTGCTGGTCGCGCTGAACAAGAGCGACATGGTCGACGACGAGGAGATCCTGGAGCTCGTCGAGCTCGAGGTTCGCGAGCTGCTGTCGTCGCAGGACTTCGACGGCGACAACGCCCCCGTCGTCCGCGTCTCGGGCCTCAAGGCTCTCGAGGGCGACGAGCAGTGGGTCAACGCCATCGTCGAGCTCATGGAAGCCGTCGACGAGTCGATCCCCGACCCGGTGCGTGACAAGGACAAGCCCTTCCTCATGCCCATCGAGGACGTCTTCACCATCACCGGTCGTGGAACGGTCGTCACCGGTCGCGCCGAGCGCGGTACCCTCGCGATCAACTCCGAGGTCGAGATCGTCGGCATCCGCCCGACGCAGAAGACCACGGTCACGGGTATCGAGATGTTCCACAAGCAGCTCGACGAGGCCTGGGCCGGCGAGAACTGTGGTCTGCTCCTCCGCGGCACCAAGCGTGACGACGTCGAGCGCGGCCAGGTCGTCGTGAAGCCCGGTTCGGTCACCCCGCACACCAACTTCGAGGGCACGGCGTACATCCTGTCCAAGGAAGAGGGCGGCCGCCACAACCCGTTCTTCACGAACTACCGCCCGCAGTTCTACTTCCGCACCACCGACGTGACCGGCGTCATCACGCTGCCCGAGGGCACCGAGATGGTCATGCCCGGTGACACCACCGAGATGTCGGTCGAGCTCATCCAGCCGATCGCCATGGAAGAGGGCCTCGGCTACGCGATCCGTGAGGGTGGCCGCACCGTCGGTGCCGGTACCGTCACCAAGATCCTCAAGTAAGTCCTTCCAGACTTCACTCGGCACAGGCCGGGCCTTCGGGCCCGGCCTTTGTCGTTCCCGCGGCGGATTCTGCCGCGGGCGCGATGTCCGAGCCCGGGGGTTCCGTTCTGCGCCCGTCCGCGACGACAATGAGGCCAGAGTCGGTGGATCGCCGGCCGTGTCAGCGAAGGAGATGCGCATGGGAGTGGACGACATCATCGCCAAGGGCAAGAAGCTCCTGGATGAGAACCGCGACAAGATCGAAGAGGCTCTGAAGAGCGAGAAGGCCGAAGAAGTCAGCGACAAGGTGCTCGATGGAGCGGCCGACGCCATCAAGAAGGTCGTCCCCGCCGAACACCACGCGAAGGTCGACGAGACCCGGGCGAACGTCGACAAGCACATCGGCAACGCCTGACGAACGCAGCGCGAAGCGGCACCGTCCCCGAGGATCGGGGCGGTGCCGCTGTGGTTCGGACCGCTGTTTGCTGAGCATCGGCCGGGCGCGACACGCCCGGGTTTGCGACTCGCCCGAGCGGTACGTAGACTAGTCCAGTTCCACATTCCGGTGCGCGCTCGGCGTGCGCCAGGATCACTGTCTCGGCAGTGCACAGGCGGCGCGTCAGCGCAGGGTCCTGGGCCGCGGGCAGCAGAACACCACACCGAACCCCCTTCATCTCCTCGTGAGATTCGCGTGCGTGCGTGCGAGGGGCGGGCCGGATGCCATGGCATCCGGTTTCACAGCTGAACAGCGGTGCAGCATCTCTCGCGAAAGCGAGGGGAAGTGCCAGGGCGCGATAGCGCCACCGTGCGTCCAATGCCCCAGGTCGGGTAAGACGCGAGAAAGAGAGAGAGCAGACAATGGCGGGACAGAAGATCCGCATTCGCCTGAAGTCGTACGACCACGCCGGGCTCGACTCGTCGGCGCGCAAGATCGTCGACACCGTGACCCGTGCCGGCGCCACCGTGGTGGGCCCGGTTCCCCTTCCGACCGAGAAGAACGTCGTGTGCGTCATCCGGTCGCCCCACAAGTACAAGGACAGCCGCGAGCACTTCGAGATGCGCACACACAAGCGCCTCATCGACATCATCGACCCGACGCCCAAGGCCGTCGACTCGCTGATGCGCCTCGACCTTCCTGCCGATGTCAACATCGAGATCAAGCTCTGAGGTTCGACATGGCTGACATCAACTCCAAGATCTCCAAGGGCCTCCTCGGCACCAAGCTCGGCATGACCCAGGTGTGGGACGAGAACGGCAAGCTCGTTCCCGTCACCGTCATCGAGGTCGCGCCGAACGTCGTGACGCAGCTGCGCTCGCTCGAGAAGGACGGCTACAACGCCGTTCAGATCGGCTACGGCCAGATCGACCCCCGCAAGGTGAACAAGCCGCTCACGGCTCACTTCGACGCCGCGGGTGTCACCCCCCGTCGCCACCTCACCGAGGTGCGCACGGCTGACGCCGCAGACTACGCGCTGGGCCAGGAGCTCACCGTCGACGGTCTGTTCGAGGCCGGCCAGCTGGTCGACGTCGTCGGCACCAGCAAGGGCAAGGGCACCGCCGGTGTCATGAAGCGTCACAACTTCAAGGGCGTCTCCGCATCCCACGGTGCGCACCGCAACCACCGCAAGCCCGGCTCGATCGGCGCCTCGTCGACCCCGAGCCGCGTCTTCAAGGGCATGCGCATGGCCGGCCGTATGGGTGGCGAGCGCGTGACCGTCCTCAACCTCACGGTGCACGCCGTCGACGCCGAGAAGGGACTCATGCTCGTCAAGGGCGCCGTCCCCGGTGCTCGTGGCCGCATCGTCTACGTCCGCAACGCAGTGAAGGGTGCCTGATCATGGCTGACTCGACTCTCGCGCTCGACGTCGTGAAGGCCGACGGCAAGAAGGCCGGCTCTGTCGAGCTGCCCGCCGCGCTCTTCGACGTCAAGACGAACATCCCGCTGATCCACCAGGTCGTCGTGGCGCAGCGCGCCGCGGCTCGCCAGGGCACGCACTCGACCAAGCGTCGTGGCGAGGTGTCCGGTGCCGGTCGCAAGCCCTTCAAGCAGAAGGGCACGGGTAACGCCCGCCAGGGCTCCATCCGCGCACCGCACATGACCGGTGGTGGCATCGTCCACGGCCCCAAGCCCCGCGACTACAGCCAGCGCACCCCCAAGAAGATGATCGCGGCCGCCCTCCTGGGTGCGCTCAGCGACCGTGCTCGTGGGCAGCGTCTGCACATCGTCGACAGCTTCGCCATCGAGGGTGCCCCCTCGACCAAGGCCGCTGCCGCCGCGCTGAAGGCCTTCGGTGCCGTCAAGAACGTCCTCGTGGTCATCGACCGTGACGACGAGCTGACGATCAAGAGCGTCCGCAACCTCGCGTACGTCCACGTGCTGACCGTCGGCCAGCTGAACACCTACGACGTGATCGTCTCCGACGACATCGTCTTCACCAAGGCCGCCTACGACGCGTTCGTCGCGTCGAAGTCCGCAGCCACCGAGGAGGTCTCGGCATGACCACCGTCAACAAGGACCCGCGCGACATCATCCTGAAGCCGGTCGTCTCGGAGAAGAGCTACTCGCTCATCGACGAGGGCAAGTACACCTTCCTGGTGGACCCCCGTTCGTCGAAGACCGAGATCAAGCTCGCCATCGAGAAGATCTTCGGCGTCAAGGTGGCCTCGGTCAACACGATCAACCGCGTCGGCAAGGCCCGTCGCACCCGCTTCGGCATCGGCAAGCGCAAGGACACCAAGCGCGCCATCGTGTCGCTCAAGTCGGGCACCATCGACATCTTCACGTCTGTCGGCTGACGGTCGGGATAGAGGACAAGAACAATGGCTATTCGCAAGTACAAGCCCACGACCCCCGGTCGCCGCGGCTCGTCGGTGGCCGACTTCGCCGAGATCACCCGATCGACGCCTGAGAAGTCGCTGCTGCGCCCGCTGTCCAAGACCGGTGGCCGCAACAACCAGGGCCGCATCACCACCCGCCACATCGGTGGTGGACACAAGCGTCAGTACCGTCTGATCGACTTCCGTCGTAACGACAAGGACGGCATCGACGCCAAGGTCGCTCACATCGAGTACGACCCCAACCGCACCGCGCGCATCGCGCTGCTGCACTACGCCGACGGCGAGAAGCGCTACATCCTCGCTCCGGCGAAGCTGTCGCAGGGCGACGTTGTCGAGTCGGGTGCCGGGGCTGACATCAAGCCCGGCAACAACCTGCCGCTGCGCAACATCCCCACCGGTACCGTGATCCACGCGATCGAGCTCCGTCCCGGTGGCGGCGCGAAGATGGCCCGTTCGGCCGGTGCCTCCGTGCGCCTGGTCGCGAAGGACGGCCCCTACGCGCAGCTGCGTCTGCCCTCCGGCGAGATCCGCAACGTCGACGTGCGCTGCCGCGCGACGATCGGCGAGGTCGGCAACGCCGAGCAGTCGAACATCAACTGGGGCAAGGCCGGCCGCATGCGCTGGAAGGGCGTCCGCCCGACCGTGCGTGGTGTCGCCATGAACCCGGTCGACCACCCGCACGGTGGTGGTGAGGGTAAGACCTCCGGTGGTCGTCACCCTGTCTCGCCGTGGGGTAAGGCCGAGGGCCGCACCCGCCACGCGAACAAGGAGAGCGACAAGCTCATCGTCCGCCGTCGCACCGCCGGCAAGAAGCGCAAGTAGGAGTAGAGGAAGATGCCTCGCAGCCTTAAGAAGGGCCCCTTCGTCGACGAGCACCTGCTTCGCAAGGTCGTCTCGCAGAACGAAGCCGGTTCGAAGAACGTCATCAAGACCTGGTCGCGCCGTTCGATGATCATCCCCGCCATGCTGGGACACACCATCGCGGTGCACGACGGTCGCAAGCACATCCCCGTGTTCGTGACCGAGACCATGGTCGGCCACAAGCTGGGCGAGTTCTCGCCCACCCGCACCTTCCGCGGCCACGTGAAGGACGACAAGAAGGGCCGTCGCCGCTAAGGCGACCGAGGAGGAGAGAGAAATGGTGGAGTCCATCGCACGTGTGCGACACATCCGCGTGACCCCTCAGAAGGCTCGTCGCGTCGTCGCCCTCATCAAGGGCAAGCAGGCCGAAGAGGCCCTCGCGATCCTGAAGTTCGCGCCGCAGGGCGCGAGCGAGCCGATCTACAAGCTCGTCGCCTCGGCCATCGCGAACGCTCGCGTCACGGCCGACAAGACGAACGAGTACCTGGATGACGCCGACCTGTACGTGAAGAACGCGTACGTCGACGAGGGCACGACGCTCAAGCGTTTCCAGCCCCGCGCTCAGGGTCGCGCCTTCCAGATCAAGAAGCGCACGAGCCACATCACGGTCGTGCTCGCGACGCCCGAGACCGCTGAAGCGGCCCCGGCTCGCGCCAACAAGAAGGCGAGCAAGTAATGGGACAGAAAGTCAACCCGTACGGCTTCCGCCTCGGCATCACGACCGACCACGTGTCGCGGTGGTTCTCGGACTCGACGAAGGCCGGTCAGCGTTACGCCGACTACCTCGCCGAGGACATCAAGATCCGTCGCCTGCTGACCACCTCGCTCGACCGCGCCGGTGTCAGCAACATCGAGATCGAGCGCACGCGTGACCGTGTCCGCGTCGACATCCACACCGCCCGTCCGGGCATCGTGATCGGTCGCCGCGGCGCCGAGGCCGAGCGCATCCGTGCCGACCTCGAGAAGCTCACCGGAAAGCAGATCCAGCTGAACATCCTCGAGGTCAAGAACCCCGAGGCCGACGCTCAGCTGGTCGCTCAGGGTGTCGCGGAGCAGCTCACCGCTCGCGTGGCCTTCCGCCGCGCGATGCGCAAGGGCCTCCAGGGCGCGCAGCGTGCCGGTGCCAAGGGTGTCCGCATCCAGGTGTCGGGCCGCCTCGGCGGCGCCGAGATGAGCCGCTCGGAGTTCTACCGCGAAGGCCGTGTGCCCCTGCACACCCTGCGCGCGAACATCGACTACGGCTTCTACGAGGCCAAGACCACCTTCGGCCGCATCGGCGTGAAGGTCTGGATCTACAAGGGCGACCTCACCAACAAGGAGCTCGCCCGCGAGCAGGCCAACGCGCCCAAGTCCCGCGGTCGTGACGACCGCGGTGGCGACCGTCGTCGTGGCCCTCGTAACGAGGCCCCCGTGGCAGAAGGAGCGTCGGCGTAATGCTCATCCCCCGCAAGGTCAAGTACCGCAAGCAGCACCACCCCGGCCGTTCGGGCCAGGCCACCGGTGGCACCCAGGTGTCGTTCGGTGAGTTCGGGATCCAGGCGCTCACCCCCGCTTACGTGACCAACCGTCAGATCGAGTCCGCTCGTATCGCCATGACGCGTCACATCAAGCGTGGCGGAAAGGTGTGGATCAACATCTACCCCGACCGCCCCCTGACGAAGAAGCCCGCCGAAACCCGCATGGGTTCCGGTAAGGGTTCCCCCGAGTGGTGGGTCGCGAACGTCAAGCCGGGCCGCGTCCTCTTCGAGGTCGCGGGCGTCGACGAGCAGCTCGCTCGCGAAGCTCTGACCCGAGCAATTCACAAACTGCCCCTGAAGGCACGCATCATCAAGCGCGAGGAGGGCGACGCGTAATGGCGATCGGCACCAAGCAGCTCGCCCCGAGCGAGCTCGACACGTTCGAAGACCAGCGCCTCGTCGAGGAGCTGCGCAAGGCCAAGGAAGAGCTGTTCAACCTGCGCTTCCAGTCGGCCACCGGCCAGCTCGAGAGCCACGGTCGCATCCGTGCAGTCAAGCGTGACATCGCGCGTCTGTACACCGTGATCCGTGAGCGCGAGCTCGGCATCCGCGCCACCCCGGCCCCGGTCGAGGCGACGAAGGCGAAGAAGAGCAAGGCGAAGAAGGCGGACTCCGCTGACGACGCCGCGAAGGAAGAGGCGGAGTAATGGCTACCGCGAAGAAGGCCGAGGCGCAGGTCGCCGGTCACGAGCACTCCGAGAACGACGTTCGCGACGAGAACGCCCGCGGTTACCGCAAGGCGCGTCGTGGCTACGTCGTCAGCGACAAGATGGACAAGACCATCGTCGTCGAGGTCGAGGACCGTGTGAAGCACCCGCTCTACGGCAAGGTCATCCGCCGTACCTCGAAGGTCAAGGCGCACGACGAGTCCAACTCGGCGGGCATCGGCGACCTCGTCGTCATCAACGAGACCCGTCCGCTGAGCGCCACCAAGCGCTGGCGCCTGGTCGAGATCCTCGAGAAGGCCAAGTAAGCCTCGCGGCTTGCTTGGAATCCAAGGAGTAAAAAGTGATTCAGAACGAATCCCGGCTGAAGGTCGCCGACAACACCGGCGCCAAGGAGCTGCTCACCATTCGCGTGCTCGGCGGCTCCAACCGTCGCTACGCCGGCCTGGGTGACGTCATCGTCGCCACGGTCAAGGACGCGATCCCGGGTGGAAACGTCAAGAAGGGCGACGTGGTCAAGGCCGTCGTCGTCCGCGTCGTCAAGCAGACCCGCCGTCCCGACGGCTCGTACATCAAGTTCGACGAGAACGCCGCCGTGATCCTGAAGAACGACGGGGAGCCCCGCGGCACCCGTATCTTCGGACCGGTCGGCCGTGAGCTTCGTGACAAGAAGTTCATGAAGATCGTCTCGCTCGCCCCGGAGGTCATCTGATCATGGCGAAAATCAAAAAGGGCGACCTGGTTCAGGTCATCTCGGGTGCCAAGCCCGAGCGCGGCGGCGACCGCGGCAAGCAGGGCAAGGTCCTCGAGGTCCTTACCGAGCAGAACCGCGTCATCGTCGAGGGCGTGAACTACGTCACCAAGCACAACCGCGTGGGCCAGTCCCAGCGCGGCACCAAGACCGGCGGCATCGAGACCTTCGAAGCTCCGATCCACATCTCCAACGTCGCGATCGTCGACCCCTCGACCAAGAAGCCGACCCGTGTCGGTCACCGCGTCGAGGAGCAGGTGAAGGACGGCGTCAAGCGCACCGTCCGCGTGCGCTTCGCGAAGAAGTCAGGCAAGGACCTCTGAACATGAGCACCTCGACTGCCGCGGCGGCTGGCAAGATCCAGCCCCGCCTCAAGCAGAAGTACAACGCCGAGATCAAGAAGGCGCTGCAGGACGAGTTCGGCTACGAGAACGTCATGCAGATCCCCGGTCTGGTCAAGGTCGTCGTGAACACCGGTGTCGGTGAGGCGGCTCGTGACAGCAAGGTGATCGATGGTGCGGTCGACGACCTCACCAAGATCACCGGTCAGAAGCCCATCGTCACCAAGGCCCGCAAGTCCATCGCGCAGTTCAAGCTGCGCGAGGGTCAGGCCATCGGTGCGCACGTCACCCTCCGCGGCGACCGCGCGTGGGAGTTCGTGGACCGCCTCGTCAACCTCGCCCTGCCCCGCATCCGCGACTTCCGCGGACTGTCGGCCAAGCAGTTCGACGGCAACGGCAACTACACCTTCGGTCTCCAGGAGCAGTCCGTGTTCCACGAGATCGATCAGGACCGCATCGACCGCGTGCGTGGTTTCGACATCACCATCGTCACCACCGCCAAGACCGACGACGAGGGTCGCTCGCTGCTCCGCCAGCTCGGCTTCCCCTTCCAGTCGGCCGACGCGCAGGCCTGACACCTCGGGCCCCCGGGTTTCCGGGGGCCCCTCATCGAAGGTCGACTGTCGCGTAACGGCAGCCGAAACCTCATGATCGAAAGAAGCAACACATGACGATGACAGACCCGGTCGCAGACATGCTGACCCGTCTGCGCAACGCGAACTCGGCGCACCACGACTCCGTGTCGATGCCGAGCTCCAAGCTGAAGACGAACATCGCCGCCATCCTCAAGCAGGAGGGTTACATCGCCGACTGGAGCGTCGAAGACGCTCGCGTCGGCCAGACCCTCAACATGACGCTGAAGTACGGCCCGAACCGCGAGCGGTCGATCGCCGGCATCAAGCGCGTGTCGAAGCCCGGCCTCCGCGTGTACGCGAAGTCGACCGAGGTCCCCACGGTCCTCGGTGGCCTCGGCGTCGCCATCCTGTCCACCTCCTCCGGTCTCCTCACCGACCGTCAGGCCGAGCAGAAGGGCGTGGGCGGAGAAGTTCTCGCCTACGTGTGGTGATCTGACATGTCGCGTATTGGACGTCTTCCCATCGACATCCCCGCCGGTGTCACCGTTTCGGTGAACGGCCGGGAGGTCTCCGTCAAGGGCCCCAAGGGCGAGCTCGCGCTCACCGTTGCCCAGCCCCTCGAGGTCGCGGTCGAAGAGAACCAGGTTCTCGTCACGCGTCCCGACGACGAGCGCGAGTCGCGGTCGCTCCACGGCCTGACCCGCACCCTCATCAACAACAACATCATCGGTGTCACCGAGGGCTACTCCAAGGGCCTCGAGGTCGTCGGTACGGGTTACCGCGTGGCGCAGAAGGGGAGCTCGATCGAGTTCGCCCTCGGCTTCTCGCACCCCGTCCTGATCGACCCGCCCGCCGGCATCACCCTCACGGTCGAAGGCAACAACAAGGTCACCGTGAGCGGCATCGACAAGCAGGCCGTCGGCGAGGCCGCCGCCAACATCCGCAAGATCCGCAAGCCCGAGCCCTACAAGGGCAAGGGTGTGCGGTACGCGGGCGAGGTCGTGCGCCGCAAGGCCGGAAAGAGTGGTAAGTAGCCATGGCTGTCAAGACAAAGTCCGTCGCTCGCTCGCGTCGCCACCTTCGTCTTCGCAAGAAGATCGTCGGTACCGAGCTGCGCCCCCGCCTCGTGGTGACGCGTTCCGCCCGCCACGTCTTCGTCCAGGTCGTGGACGACAGCAAGGGCCACACCGTGGCCTCCGCCTCCACCCTCGAGACCGACCTGCGCGGCTTCGACGGTGACAAGACCGCCAAGGCCCGCAAGGTCGGCGAGCTCGTCGCCGAGCGTGCGAAGGCCGCCGGCGTGTCCGACGTCGTGTTCGACCGCGGCGGAAACCGTTACGCCGGTCGTGTCGCCGCGATCGCCGACGGAGCTCGCGAAGGAGGGCTGAACCTGTGAGTGACAACAAGGAGACCGAAGTGACCGAGCAGACTGCACCGGCTGAGGGTGCGGCTGCGGCTCAGGCCCCCGCCGAGCGTGAGCGCGAGCCGCGTCGCGGTGGTCGCGAGCGCAACACCAACCAGCGCGACCGTGGTTCGCGCGACCGCAACGAGAGCCAGTTCCTCGAGCGCGTCGTGACGATCAACCGCGTGTCGAAGGTGGTCAAGGGTGGCCGTCGCTTCAGCTTCACGGCGCTCGTCGTCGTGGGCGATGGCAACGGCGTCGTGGGTGTCGGTTACGGCAAGGCCCGCGAAGTCCCCCTCGCCATCTCGAAGGGTGTCGAAGAGGCCAAGCGCAACTTCTTCCGCGTTCCCCGCTCGGGCTCGACCATTCCCCACCCGGTCCAGGGTGAGGCCGCTGCCGGTGTGGTGCTCCTGCGCCCCGCCGCCGCCGGTACCGGTGTTATCGCCGGTGGTCCCGTCCGTGCCGTCCTCGAGTGCGCCGGCATCCACGATGTCCTCTCGAAGTCGCTCGGTTCGTCGAACACGATCAACATCGTGCACGCGACCGTCGAGGCACTGAAGTCGCTCGAGGAGCCCCGCGCCGTGGCCGCCCGCCGTGGCCTGGAGTTCGACCAGGTCGCTCCGGCCCGCCTCGTGCGCGCCGAGGCCGCCGCTCAGAAGGTAGGTGCCTGATGGCCGAGCGTCTGAAGGTCACGCAGATCAAGTCCAAGGTGAGCGAGAAGCAGAACCAGCGTGACACGCTGCGCTCGCTCGGTCTCAAGCGGATCGGCGACTCGGTCGTCCGTCCCGACGACGCGCAGACGCGCGGTTACGTCAAGACCGTCGCCCACCTCGTCAAGGTTGAGGAGATCGACTAATGGCTGCCAACAAGGACGAGACCGCCACGGTCGACGCCCCGAAGAAGGCATCGGCCCGTAAGACGGCCGAGAAGAAGGAAGCCCCCGCGGCGCGCCCCGGCGTGCTCAAGGTCCACCACCTGCGTCCCGTCCCGGGCGCCCGCACCGCCAAGACCCGTGTGGGTCGCGGTGAGGGCTCGAAGGGTAAGACGTCGGGTCGCGGTACCAAGGGAACCAAGGCCCGTTACCAGGTCAAGGTCGGCTTCGAGGGTGGGCAGATGCCGCTGCACATGCGCACCCCGAAGCTCCGCGGCTTCAAGAACCCGTTCCGCGTCGAGTACCAGGTCGTGAACCTGGACAAGCTCGGCGAGCTCTACCCCCAGGGTGGCGACGTGACCGTCGCCGACCTGGTGGCCAAGGGCGCCGTCCGCAAGAACGAGAAGGTCAAGGTGCTCGGCACCGGCGACATCTCGGTCGCGCTGACCGTTTCGGTCGACAAGGTCTCCGGCTCCGCTGAGCAGAAGATCGTCGCCGCTGGCGGCTCCGTCAACTGACGCCCGACCCCGAGGGGGCCGGCGGCCTTACGGCCGTCGGCCCCTTCTGGGTTAGTCTGATGTGGTGTGCGCCCTGTCGCGTGCCGAGATCGTTCTGGAGGAATCTCCCTTGTTCAGCGCCATCGCGCGGGTTTTCCGCACGCCCGACCTGAGGCGGAAGATCGCCTTCACGCTGGGCATCATCGCCATCTACCGGCTGGGTGCCCACGTGCCGACACCCTTCGTCGACTTCCCCAACGTTCAGCAGTGTCTGAATCAGTCGGGTGGTACCGAGGGTCTGCTGTCGCTGGTCAACCTGTTCTCCGGTGGCGCTCTGCTGCAGCTGTCGATCTTCGCTCTCGGAGTGATGCCGTACATCACGGCGACCATCATCGTGCAGCTGCTGCGCGTGGTCATCCCGCACTTCGAGACCCTCTATAAAGAGGGCCAGGCGGGTCAGGCCAAGCTCACGCAGTACACCCGCTACCTCACGATCGCGCTCGCTCTTCTGCAGTCGACGACCCTCGTCACGGTGGCGCGCTCGGGCCAGCTCTTCGGCTCCGCCGGCGTGCCCGAGTGCCAGCAGCTGCTCACCAACGACATCTGGTGGGCGCAGCTGCTCATGATCATCACGATGACCGCCGGCACCGGCCTGGTCATGTGGTTCGCCGAGCTCGTCACCGAGCGCGGCGTCGGCAACGGCATGTCGATCCTCATCTTCACCTCGATCGCCGCCACGTTCCCCGGCGCCATGATCTCGATCCTGAACGCCCGCGGCGTCGAGGTGTTCCTCCTCGTGCTCGCCGTCAGCATCGTGATCGTCGCCCTCGTGGTGTTCGTCGAACAGTCGCAGCGTCGAATCCCGGTGCAGTACGCCAAACGCATGGTCGGACGCCGCACCTACGGCGGCACGAACACGTACATCCCGATCAAGGTCAATATGGCCGGTGTCGTGCCGGTCATCTTCGCCTCGTCGCTGCTGTACATCCCGGCGCTCATCGCCCAGTTCAATCAGCCGCAGGCGGGCCAGGAGCCGGCACCGTGGGTGACCTGGATCTCCCAGTACCTGACGCGTGGCGATCACCCGCTGTACATGCTCGTGTACTTCCTCCTGATCATCGGCTTCGCGTACTTCTACGTTGCGATCACGTTCAACCCGGTCGACGTCGCCGATAACATGAAGAAGTACGGCGGGTTCATCCCGGGCATCCGCGCCGGTCGCCCCACTGCCGAGTACCTCGACTACGTGCTCACCCGCATCACGCTGCCGGGCTCGATCTACCTCGGTCTGATCGCGCTGCTGCCGCTGGTGGCGCTGGCCACCGTGGGCGCCAACCAGAACTTCCCCTTCGGCGGAGCCTCGATCCTCATCATCGTGGGTGTCGGCCTCGAGACGGTGAAGCAGATCGACGCGCAGCTTCAGCAGCGCCACTACGAAGGGCTGCTGCGATGACCGCTCGCCTTCTGATCGTCGGGCCGCAGGGCTCGGGCAAGGGAACCCAGGGCGTCCGCGTCGGAGAAGCCCTCGGCATCCCGGTCGTGTCCACGGGCGACGTGTTCCGCGCGAACGTCAAGGACGGCACGGAACTCGGCCTGCAGGTGAAGTCCATCATCGATGGCGGCGACCTGGTTCCCGACGAGCTGACCAGCGCCGTCGTCCGCGATCGTCTCGCGCAGGATGACGCCGCCGAGGGGTTCCTCCTCGACGGGTATCCCCGCAACCTCGCGCAGGTCATGCACCTCGATGAGTTCCTCGAGGGTCGCGGCGAGTCCCTCGACGCCGTGATCGCACTCGTGGTGCCTCGAGACGAGTCGCTGTCGCGTCTGACCGCCCGCGCCGCCGAGCAGGGCCGCGCCGACGACACCGAAGAGGCCATCGCGACCCGTCTGGGTATCTACGAGCGCGAGACGGCTCCCATCCTCGATGTCTACGGCACGAGAGGCATCGTCGACGAGATCGATGGGGTGGGCAGCCTCGACGAGGTCGCCGCTCGGATCTTCGCTGCTCTCGAAGCGCGCGGCATCACTGCGACCCCGGCCGCGTGACGTGGGGCTTCGCTCCTCGATTTACAAGAAGCCCGCGCACCTGCGGTCGATGATCGAACCCGGACTCATCACCGCCGATGCGCTGGATGCCGTTCGCGCGCTGATCGCGCCGGGCGTCACGACCCTCGAGCTCGATGCGGCCGCGTCCGCGCTGATCACGGCGCGCGGAGCGGTGTCCAACTTCCAGATGGTGCGTGGCTATCGGCACACGATCTGCGCCTCCGTGAACGAAGAGGTGGTGCACGGCATCCCGAATGATCGTCCCCTACAGGCGGGCGACATCCTCTCGATCGATGCGGGAGCGGAGTTCCGGGGATGGAACGGCGATTCCGCGTTCACGATGATCGTGCCGGGAGAGGCGCCCGAAGAACTCGTGGCTCCGCGTCAGCGCCTGTCCGAGGTGACCGAGGGGTCGCTGTGGGCGGGGATCGCCGCGCTCAGCCGCGCCAGTCACCTCTCCGAGGTCGGGGCGGCGATCGAGCAGTACATCCAGGAGCATGCGCCCGCGGGGGGCTACGGCATCCTGCGGGACTACGTGGGTCACGGCATCGGTCGCAAGATGCACGAGTCGCCGAGCATTTTCAACTACGCCGTCTCGGACCGCGGACCGGAGGTGCGTCCCGGCCTGGCCGTCGCGATCGAGCCCATGGTCGTCATCGGCGACCAGGAGACATTCACCGAGGACGACGGGTGGACCGTCTCGACCGTCGACGGCACAGCCGGCTCCCATTGGGAACATAGTGTCGCCGTGCATGATGGAGGGATCTGGGTCCTCACCGCGCATGATGGCGGTGCCGAAAAACTGGCGCCGTTCGGTGTCGTGCCGAAGGAGATCGACTGATGATGATGGCCGCAGCGCGGAAGACCACCAACTGGTTCGCGATCGGGGTGACCGCCGCCGCGCTGGTGGTGGTCCTGATCGTCGGGGGAGTGGTGTGGTTCGCCAACAGCCAGGCGACCTCGCCCGGCACGCTGCCGCAGGCCTCCGCGGTCGACACCGAGACCGGTGCGATCTCCGTCGGATCGGGTGAGAAGACCGTCGACACCTACATCGACTTCATGTGCCCCGTGTGCAACTCGTTCGAGCAGGCGTACGGTCCGACCCTGCAACAGCTCGTCGACGACAGCACGATCACCTTGAAGATCCACCCGATCGCCATCCTCGACCGTCTCTCCCAGGGCACCCAGTACTCGACGCGGGCGGCCAACGCCGCGTACTGCGTCGCCGTGGACAACTCCGCGAACATCCCGGCGTTCGTCAAGGCGCTCTACGCGCAGCAGCCCAAGGAGAACACCGCGGGCCTCGATGACGCGACCCTCGCTTCGATCGCCACGTCGGCGGGAGCATCGGATGCCGTCTCCTCCTGCATCACGTCGGGCACCTACACGAAGTTCGTGACGGCGATGACGCAGAAGACCCCGGTGCAGCCGAATGCGACGAGTGTGGCCACGCCGACGATCGCCGTCAACGGCACCGTTCTGCGGAACCAGACCGACCTGTCGGGTGACCCGCAGAAGGACATCGTCGCCCGCCTCAACGGCTGACGTCACTCCCGGTGAGTTGCCGGGTCGGGCAATACCACGTATGCTTGATCTTTGGTGCGTTGCGCCTTCATTGGCGTGTCGAAGTACCGAATCCCCATCCACCGCAGACCGGCCGGTCTGCAACTGAGCGTGAGCGAGTTTATGGCGAAGAAAGACGGTGTCATCGAGATCGAGGGCACGGTGTCCGAAGCACTGCCCAACGCGATGTTCCGTGTCGAGCTGACGAACGGGCACAAAGTGCTTGCGACCATCTCGGGCAAGATGCGGCAGAACTACATCCGCATCATCCCGGAGGACCGCGTCGTCGTCGAACTGAGCCCCTACGACCTCACCCGGGGTCGTATCGTCTACCGCTACCGCTGAGTCCGGCCGAGAAGTAACGAGCCGCTTCCGCGGTCTCGAAGACAGCGAAATCAGGAACATCATGAAGGTCAACCCCTCCGTCAAGCCCATCTGCGACCACTGCAAGGTGATCCGTCGTCACGGGCGCGTGATGGTGATCTGCAAGAGCAACCCGCGCCACAAGCAGCGCCAGGGCTGAGCTTCCAGCTCGACACCTTTTCCAACTGAATACACAACGGCAGGATCAGATCCCGTCCGCGAGAGCGGTTGGGGGACACCTCGGGTCGGAGGCCCGAGCACCGATCCTGCTTCACACCTCCACGACACTCTGAGGAGAGCCGCATGGCACGTCTCGCCGGCGTCGACATCCCGCGCGACAAGCGCGTGGTGATCGCACTTACTTACATCTACGGCGTGGGTCGCACCCGCTCCGTCGAGATCCTGAACGCCACTGGCATCAGCCAGGAGATCCGCGTCAAGGACCTCACCGATGACCAGCTGGTCGCGCTCCGCGACCACATCGAGGGCACCTACAAGGTGGAGGGTGACCTCCGTCGCGAGGTCGCCGCCGACATCCGCCGCAAGGTCGAGATCGGTTCCTACGAGGGCCTGCGCCACCGCCGCGGCCTCCCGGTGCGCGGTCAGCGCACGAAGACGAACGCGCGTACCCGCAAGGGCCCCAAGCGCACCGTCGCCGGCAAGAAGAAGGCGCGCTAAGCCGCGGGCTGAGCGTCAGGATTCAGGAGAACGCACATGGCACAGGCCAAGTCCGCCGCGCGCAAGCCGCGCCGCAAGGAAAAGAAGAACATCGCCGTGGGTCAGGCCCACATCAAATCGACGTTCAACAACACCATCGTTTCGATCACCGACCCCTCGGGTGCCGTCATCAGCTGGGCTTCGTCCGGCGGTGTCGGGTTCAAGGGCTCGCGCAAGTCGACGCCCTACGCCGCCGGCATGGCCGCGGAGTCGGCCGCTCGCCAGGCGCAGGAGCACGGCGTCAAGAAGGTCGACGTCTTCGTGAAGGGTCCGGGTTCGGGTCGTGAGACCGCGATCCGTTCGCTCACCGCGGCCGGCCTCGAGGTCGGTTCGATCCAGGACGTGACGCCGCAGGCCCACAACGGCTGCCGTCCGCCCAAGCGTCGCCGCGTCTGATGCGTCTCGTTCCCGGGGAGTGCTCGTCGCTCCCCGGGAACGCCGCGCTCTCGCGCGATTCAGACTTCCGGATCCCGCGCTCGGCCTTCGAGGTCACGCGGCATCCCGCGAGTACAACTCAACACCTCACCCCATTACACGTGTCATATAGCGGGCACGTGATCGAAAGGAACACATAGTGCTCATCGCACAGCGTCCCACTCTGACCGAGGAGAAGATCGGGGAGTTCCGCAGCCGTTTCGTCATCGAGCCGCTGGAGCCCGGCTTCGGTTACACGATCGGCAACGCGCTGCGTCGCAGCCTCCTGTCGTCGATCCCCGGCGCGGCCGTCACGAGCATCCGCATCGATGGCGTCCTGCACGAGTTCAGCACCATCCCGGGCGTGAAGGAAGACGTCACCGAGATCATCCTGAACATCAAGCAGCTGGTCGTCTCGAGCGAGCGCGACGAGCCCATCACGGCGTACCTGCGTAAGACCGGCGCCGGTGAGGTCACCGCCGCCGACATCTCCGCTCCCGCGGGTGTCGAGGTGCACAACCCCGAGTTGGTCATTGCGACGCTCAACGACACCGCCAAGTTCGAGCTCGAGCTGACGATCGAGCGCGGCCGCGGCTACGTCTCGGCGACCCAGAACCGCAACGAGTACGCCGAGGCCGGTCAGATCCCGATCGACTCGATCTACTCGCCCGTGCTCAAGGTCAGCTACCGCGTCGACGCCACCCGTGCGGGTGAGCGCACCGACTTCGACAAGCTGGTGCTGGACGTCGAGTCGAAGGCCTCGATCGCCCCGCGCGATGCCGTGGCCTCCGCCGGTCGTACCCTCGTCGAGCTCTTCGGCCTCGCCCGCGAGCTGAATGTCGAGGCCGAGGGCATCGAGATCGGTCCCGCGCCGGTCGAGACCGTCCTCTCGAACGAGCTGTCCATGCCGATCGAAGACCTCGATCTGTCGGTCCGCTCGTACAACTGCCTCAAGCGCGAGGGAATCAACACCGTTTCGGAGCTGGTCGCCCTTTCCGAGACGCAGCTGATGAACATCCGCAACTTCGGTCAGAAGTCGGTCGACGAGGTGCGCGACAAGCTCACCTCCCTCGGCCTGTCGCTCAAGGACTCGGTGCCCGGTTTCGACGGCGCTCAGTTCTACAGCGGCTACGACGAAGAAACCGTCTGACCCCGTCGGACCCGACCGAACCTTCTCCTGGAGTAATAAGACATGCCCAAGCCCACGAAGGGTCCCCGCCTCGGAGGCGGCCCGGCCCACGAGCGTCTGCTTCTCGCGAACCTCGCGGCAGCCCTCTACACGCACAAGTCGATCAAGACGACCGAGACGAAGGCCAAGCGCCTCCGTCCGCTCGCTGAGCGCCTCATCACGTTCGCCAAGCGTGGCGACCTCCACGCGCGTCGTCGCGTGCTGAGCGTCATCGGCGACAAAGAGGTCGTGCACACCCTCTTCACCGAGATCGCGCCCCTGGTGGCCGAGCGTGACGGCGGCTACACCCGCATCACCAAGGTCGGCAACCGGAAGGGCGACAACGCCCCCATGGCCGTGATCGAGCTCGTGCTCGAGCCCGTCGCGAAGAAGGCGTCGAACAAGGCCGCTGCGGCCCCCGCTGCCGCTGCCGCCCCGGCCGCTGCCGACGAGGCCGCTGCCGAGGAGCCCTCGAACGACGAGGCCGCCGAGGCCGGCGCCGAGTCGCCCGAGGAAGGCGCTGCCGCCGAGGCCGCCGCCGCCGACGCCGTCCAGGACGACGCCAAGGCCTGAGCCTTCTCGCTCGTACGAAGCCCTCACCCGATCAGGGTGGGGGCTTCGTCGTTCGCGCACGGTTGTCGCCCGCTCGCGTTCGCGAGCACCCCTCGCCGCTCGTAGGCTGGAGGCGTGCGCATCCGTCTCGACATCTCCTACGACGGCTCGCATTTCCGCGGCTGGGCCCGTCAGCCCGGGCTGCGCACGGTGCAGGGCGACCTCGAGACCGCGCTCGAGCGCATCGTCGGGGGATCGCCGCGACTGATCGTGGCCGGGCGTACAGACGCGGGCGTGCACGCGACCGGACAGGTCGCTCACCTCGACCTCGACGAAGAGCAGACGGCCCGTCTGCCACGCCGCCGGCGCGAGAACGATGAGGGGGACGCCGTCGCCGCCCTCGCCGGCCGCGTGCGAGGCGTCCTCGGTGCGTATCCGGACGTGACCGTGCGCCGCACAGCGATCGCTCCCGACGGGTTCGACGCACGGTTCTCGGCCGTCTGGCGCCGGTACAGCTACCGTCTGGCCGACGCGACGACCGGCTACGACCCCCTCGACCGGCTGCGGACGACCACGCTGCGCAGCACGCTCGATGTCGAGGCGATGGATGCCGCCGCGGGGCGCCTGATCGGACTTCACGATTTCGCCGCGTATTGCAAGGCGCGCGAGGAGGCCACGACGATCCGGACGCTGCTCGAGTACGACTGGCGGCGCGATGACGACGGCGTGCTGGTCGCCAACGTGCGCGCGGACGCTTTCTGCCACAGCATGGTGCGCGCCCTCGTCGGCGCGTGCGTCGCCGTGGGGGAGGGGCGCATCGGAATCGACGATGTCGTCGCCATTCGGGATGCCCGCCTGCGCATCCCGGAGACCAAGGTGCTGGCAGCGCGCGGTCTCGTGCTGGCCGAGGTCGGCTACCCCGCCGACGAGCTGCTCGCCGCCCGGGCCGAGCAGACGCGCAACCGTCGCGACGCCGACGACGCGGCATCCTGAATTCGCCTCGGACGGGGAGAGCGCAACCCTCGCCTCGCGCCTCGACGCCGGTCGTATGCTGTGTGGGCCATGAAGGTCATCTCGTACAACCTCAACAAGCACCGCGCCGCCGGTGAGCTCGTCGCCCTCGTCGACACGCACGAGGTCGACGTGCTCTGCCTGCAGGAGTGCGACTCCACCGACATCCCCGAGCACATCGGTGGGCTCCGGCTCGCGGAGGCGACGCAACGCAACCGCCTGGGTCTCGCCGTCTATTACCGCGAGAACACGTTCCGTGCCGAAGAGGTCCGTGCCATCGGGCTCAAGAAGTCCCTGCACGACTACGTCCTCAAGCCCGCGGAGGAGCGCATGCTGGGCGTGCGGCTGCGCGACATCGACGGCGGGCGCGACATCATCGTCGCGTCGTTCCACGCGGCGCCCTTGACGGCGCTCAACTCCCTGCGCCGCCACCAGATCCGCACCGCTCTGTCCGAACTGCAGAACCTCGGCCCCGGTCTGCCCGCGCTGATGGTGGGGGACTACAACTACCCGGTGTTCAAAGAGAACCTGGGGCAGAAAGTACGGGACCAGGGGTACGAGCTCACCCTCAGCGATGCCCGCACCTACACTCGCTACCGCTTCTTCCGGGGCCACTACGACTTCGCGACCTCGATCGGGTTCGACATCGCGCACATCAAGACGCTGCCCCAGGGGCTCAGTGACCACTTGCCCATCCTCATCACGGCCGAGGTGACGCAGGGACACGGTCCCGCCGCCCTGTGAGGGAAGAACGATAGAGGGGCCGTCCGAAGACGGCCCCCTCCATCGTTCTCGTGTCAGGTGTTCGCGGCGGCTCGACGGCGGCGGACGAGGGCGCCGACGGCCACCGCGCCACCGGCGACGACGAGTCCGCCGCCCGCGATCCACAGGCCCGCCGTGCTGCCGGCATCGAAGCCCGTGATGGCGAGGCCGCCCTTGGCGGGGGTGCTCGCGGAGCCGGTCACCGTGATGGTGGAGTGCAGCACGGTGCCGCTCCTCGTGCCGGTGAGGGTGAGATTGTAGGTACCCGCGGCGTTCGCGGGCAGCCTCAAGGGAACAATGAGCTTGCCGTTGACGGCCTTCGTGCGGAGCGAGTTGTTCGTCTGCACGACCGAGGCGAGGGTCACACCGTTGGCGTTGACGCCGGTCACCGAGATGAGCACCTCCTCGTCGCCCTGGAAGGGCGCGGTGTTCGTCGTGAACGTCGTCTGTCCGCCGGGGGTGACGACCGCGGGGGTCGCAATGACGACCGCGGGATCGGTGTAGGCGTTGGCGGTCGCCGGGACCAGCAGCGCGGCCGCTGCCAGAGAGATCGCGGCGACGGTCCGGATGATTGTGGTCTTCATGATGTGCCCCATCTGCTTGGCGAGGTCGTGTGGAGGGAGTGCTCCGAGCGCGTAGCCGATCGACGACGTCAGCACGAACGCTCTCCTCATGAAGTGTTCAGGATGCGCGCATCGCGACACGGTGCGCCCGGGGGTCTTTCACGCGCGGGCGCCCCGTTCTTCACCAGGTCGGGGCGTCCGACTCATCCGGGGAACCGGCAGCCGCCCGTGCGGGGAACGTCGCCGCTGTCGCGGGTCGGGGTCGACACGGCGTCGAGGACCGGGGTGCGAGTCATCTTCACCTCGAGATCCAGCTCCGCGGACTGCCCGGGACCCACCTGCGCAGACCACTTGACCACGTACCGTCCGTCATGGACGCCGTCGGCGAAACCGGGAGCGGTCGCGCCCGTCGTGGTCGTCCGTCGATCCACCGGCTCGGCGCCCGGAGGCAGGTAGACGTAGACGCCGGTGAGCGCCTCGCCGACGGGAACGCCGTAATCGCCCCCACCGGTCACGTAGCGGGGGAGGGACGCCGCGTCGGGCGCGTCGTTGCGCAGCGAGACGTGAAGTGACGCTCGATCGTCGCCGCACCACGCGGTCTCGACGTCCGGGCGCAGGTAGTAATCCATCTTCGAGCCCGTACCGTCGTTCAGGTAGACGCCGAACGTGCTGCGCGCCGAGTCGGATGTCGGCAGTGCGCCCTGCAGCGTGGTTCCGTTCAGGATCGCCTGCTCGCCGGCATCCGCGTTCCAGACGAGCAGACGGCGCTCTGCACCCGCGCGTGAGACGGCGTCGATCAGGGCGGCCGGGTCGAACCTGCCTTCCGCAAGCGACTGGAACACCGAGGCCGAGGCGCTCTGGAAGAACGCATCCTGCGCGCGCGGGTCGGGGAACCTCTTGTAGACGTCGCTCAACAGGAGCGACACCGCATTGTCCGCCGTCAGCTGGTCTCCGGACGGCAGGGTGACCGGTCCCGTGGCCCGGAGGAGATACGACAGCGTGACCGGGTCGAGGGTCACCACGGAATCGACGGTGCTGCCCGAGAGTCGTCGCCACATCTCGCGCGCGACGGGCGCCCCGACGGAGAAGTCCGGTACCTGGGTGGTGTTCTGGATGAACCGGGCGGGCCGTGTGTCGTAGATGCCGACCACGTCGGCGGGCAGGTCGAGAACGGGGGCATCGCCCATGGCCGCGAAGTCGGTGCTGGACGCCTGCGCGGTCAAGGTCATCCGCCCGTCGCGGGCGTCGAGCTGAGCGACGGCGCCCACGACGCCACCCAGCGAGCGCCATTCGGCATTGTTCTGAAAGAGCACGAGCGTCGAACGCGGCCGCTCGGCGCCGAGCATCGCGGGGACGAGACGCGTCGCACGGGAGAGCGCGTCGGCCGCGTCGGCGGCGCGTCGGAGCACCTGCGCGGAGTGGGACACGGCGTCGGCAACGCGGCCGATCAGCGGGGCGCGATCGATGGCGGCGACCTCGTCTGCGGCGTGCGCGAGACCGGCGCGCGCGGACTCCGCCGCGGGCGCGATCGAGGCGATGCGGCTGACGTCGATCACACCGTCGACCGGCCGTAGCGCGTCGACGGAAAGACCGGCGGATGCCGCTAAGAGCGGTGCGAGAGCGTGGCTCACCGCGGTGTCGACGGCCGCCGTCGTGGTCGACACCGCGGCGAGTTGCGGTCCGACCCACGGTAGGGCCTCGGCGAGCGTCCAGACGGGGTCGCTCGTCAGAGCCCGCGCCGCGGAGGTCTCCGCACCCACCGAGGTCAGGGTGGAGATCGCCGTGGACGGGTCGTCGAGCGAGGATGCCGAGGTGGCCACCGCTGACTCCGCCGCCCGCAGGTGGCCGTACGCGGCAGCGGCACGTACGCCGATCCATGCGGTGGCGAGCAGTCCGAGGATCAGGACCGTCATCACGGCCCCCGCGAAGAGGGAGCCCGCGCGGGAAGAGGGGAGGCGGCGCGTCACCCGAACACCTTAGGTGGCGGCCGCTGCGACCGTGCCCGCTCCCACGCCACCTACACTGGGGGAAACGGTCCGGGGGAGGATTCATGCGTCTCGCAGCGCGTCGCCGCAGAGCGGTGTTCGGCACGGCCGTGGCGGTGACGGCCGTCCTGGGTCTCACCGGGTGCGGAGCCCCTCCGTGGGCTCAGGGCGGAGGTCAAGCGACCGCGTCCGCCTCGCCCACCGCGACGATGACGGCGGCCCCGCAGCCCGTCCGCAACGATCTGTCGAGCGGCTCGACGCAACGTTCGCTGACGGCCGGATCCGTTGCCGCCGCGGTGAACTACTGGTCCACGCTCTCCATGGACCGCTGGACGGCGACAGCGCTCAAGCCGGTCAACCTGTCGATGGAGACGACGGTCACGCCCAACGACGGGCAGAAGGTGTACCTGCAGCGGGCCACGATGACGGCGGTACCGGGCAACGCGTCACAGTCGTTCTCGGCGCTCTCGCCCCAGAGCGACCAGACGGATGCCCCGGGTTATCTCGTCCTCTCGCCGTACAGCTACTCGCAGACGTTCAATGTCGGAGAGGTCCCCGCTGGGGCGACATTTGTCACCCTTCAGTTCACCTTTGAGTTCTTGGTTCAGACCACCCCCACGTCGAACGAGTTCGCGAAACAGACGGCCAGCGACTCGCTGACCGTGGCGATCGCGGGTGGCGGAGACGCCGGCGCCGGCGGCTGATCAGGCTCTGACGCGCTCCCACCTGTCGCCGCCGTGGCGCGTCGCTTCGCCAGCGGCCTCGTCCGCGGCACTGATGAGCGAGGTGAGGTCGTAACCGCCCGTCGCTGCCGGAACCCACCCGACACTTGCGGAGAGCTGGATGTCGACGAAGGCCGAGACGTCGAGTTCGGTGACCCTGCGCAGGGCGGTGCGCACGTGCTCGCGCAGCACAGAGTCCGGGCGGGAGACGACGACCACCACACGGCCGCGGATCTCTCGACCCAAGTCGGCCTCGGCGGGAAAACTATCGGCCACGATCGCCTCGAACTGAGCGACCAGGCTGAGCCAGCCGCTCTCACCCGCGGCGCTGCGCAACTGGGCGGGGTCGTCGAGACGAACGCTCAAGACGGCCCACGATTCCTCGCGCGCGCGCTTCGCGCGAGAGAGGCGGTCGGCGGCGGTGACGACGAAGTGCGGCCAGCTCGATGCCGCGCGCCGGCCACTCGGGGACACCGAGGTGAAGTACAGCAGTGAGACCGTGGCGCACACCAAGAAGATCAGCATCCCGAGCCCGTTGAGGACACGCGGGAGCTCGAGGTCGCCCAACGTCGTAGGCGCGGCGAGCCCCGAGATGAGCGTTCCGACCCCCAGCGCCACGAAGGCGGCCGAGACGATCGTCAGGGGCAGCGCCAGGCGCTCGAGGCGGTCGGCGGCGCGACGCAACTCCCACACGGTGAGCCCCGCGAAGACGGAGGAACCGACGAAAGCCAAGCGGAACACCAGGCCGTACGCGCTGGGATCGGTGACGAGGACGAACGCGAAAGCCGTCGCCACAGCCTGGGCGGCCCCGACCCAGGGGAGCGCGCGCGCACCGCGACGAGCACGGAAGCCCGACCAGATCAGCGCGGGGGCCCCGAGCATCAGCCCGAGGCCGGCCCGACGGACGGTCTCGTCCTCGAGGATCGCCCCGGTCATGGAGACCCAGGTGCTCGACATCGCCAACACGAACGCCAGCGACCACAGGAGCGCGGATCGAGAGGGACGGTGCAAGAAGCCCAACCCGATGATCATCACGGTCCCGAGGGTCGCCACCGTCGCCTGCGCTAAGCCGAGATTCGACAGGACGTTCGACGGCATCAGGCGGCTCCGGCTTCAACGCGGGTGGGGAGGATCACCGTGACCGTCGTACCCGCCCCCAGCTCGCTCTCGAGGAAGAGCGAACCGCCCTGATCCTCGACGATGCTGCGGATGATGCCCATGCCGAGCCCGGTGCCCGGGGTGGGGCTCTCACGGACGGACTGCGCGCGGAAATACGGGTCGAAGACGCGCTCGAGGTCGTCGGGGTGGATGCCGATACCCGTGTCCGCGAAGTGGAGGATGACGTCCTCCGCCGAGACCTCACCCGAGATGCGGATAGATCCCCCGGCCGGGGTGTATTTGATGGCGTTGCTCAGGATGTTGTCGAACGCCTGACGAAGGCGGAAGGCGTCTCCGCCGACCTCGGCCGATTCCGGCAGATCGTCGACGACGCTCACCCGACGCGCTGCGGCCGCGGGCCGGAACGACGCCAGCGAGGACGCGATGATCCGGCTCGCGTCGGCGGCGACCGGGGAGGAGGTCTCGCGGAACACCCCGCGAGAGGTTGCAAGGATCTCGGAGATGAGCTTCTGCATCCTCTCGCCGGCTCCCGCGATCACCTCGAGCTGCTCCCGGACCTTGGGGGAGAGATTCGGATCGTCAAGGGCGAGATCGGCGTGGCCGATGATGGCGGTCAGCGGGTTGCGGAGTTCGTGAGACACCGTTGCGGCGAGACGCTCGCGGGCGCGTTCCGACTCGATCAGCGCGGTGATGTCGTGAACGATGAGCAGCGTGCTCTCGGGTTCGTCGGAAGAGATGAGTCGTCGTGTCGACGCAGACAGGGCGTGCCACTCGCCGTGCGGGTCGAACAGCCACACGCGCTCGTCGTCGAACTGCTCGCCCCGCGACGCGCGCGCGAAGGGTCGCTCAGCCTCCGGCAGGGGCTCCCCCCTCAGGGTCGCGTACTCCACCGCAGCCCCGGGGCGCTGCGGTTCGTCGCGCTCGACCCCGTAGAGGGCGACGTAGGTGTCGTTCAGCGCGAGCACCTCGCCGTCCACCGACAGACGGGCGATACCGGTATCGAGCCCGTTGAGCATCTGCGACACACGACGTTCCTGACCGGACACGCGTTGGAGGGTCCCCTGGAGACGGCTGGCCTGCCGCCGCAGCAGTTGCTTGAAAGCCCTCGTCTGCCGCGCCGAGAGATAGGACGTGATGGCGATGAAGGTGAGGGAGAGGAGGACGACGATCAGTCGAAGCGCCGTCACCGGGCCGGACGCGTTCACCGTGGCATCCACGACGATGATGACGCCGACCGCACTGATCGCCGAGATCAGGTAGACGAGGGTGAAGTGGGTGGCGATCCAGATGATGGGAAAGACCCAGAAGTAGCCGAAGCGGAGGTCGGTCCCGAAGCTCAGGAGGCCGATGCCGATGATGTCGCCGAACGGGATCGCCGCGACCGCCGCGCGCGGCAGCTTCTGCCAGGGCACGACGATGGCGATCGCGGTGAGCGCGATGATGACGCCGACGCCCGAGGAGAACGGCCACAGAGTGAAGAGGGACGGTTCGAGAGCCTGGACCAGCAGCACCGTGATGACGACGCTGGCGCCCAGCACCAGCTGCAGGAGCCAGACCGAACGCGTGCGACTGCCCGGATTCGTCGTGTCGTCGTCGGGAATGCCCTCCGGAGGGACCGCCGGAGGGACGCTCCTCAAGGATGCCATTCTCCGAGTGTATAGAGAGTGGTGTAGTCTTCTGCGCGCCATCCTGTCTCTGCTCGCCGCGCGTGATTCCGATCGCGTCGCCCGGTCAGACTCCCCCTGAGGCCTGCATCCTGCAGCGTGATGGTCGATCATCGACCTCTCGCGCGTTTCGCGCTCGTTCCTCAGGAGATACCTGTGAGCATGCCCTCTCGTCGTCGTGCACGCGTCGCCGTCACCGCCGTCGCCTTCGCCCTCGTCGTCCCGACGCTCCTCTCCGGCTGCAGCCAGATCTCCGATGTCATCGGACAGTTCCCCGGGCAGGCCGGCAGCAACGCATCCGTCGTCGTGCCGACGCCCGTGCCGCAGTCGTCGGCGGGCACGAAGCCCTTCGACTCGCAATTCACCTATGACGGGTCCGTGCGTCTGACATCGGAAGTCGCAGATGGCCTCGAGCTGCGCCTCGACGTCTGGGCGGTCGATCCCAAGCGGACGATGGAGTGGACCGCGACCAACGAGAAGCAGCTCGGGTTCGCGGTCAACATCGTCGACAACCGCGTCGATGAGAAGGCCGTCCTCGCTCAGAAGCGTCGCGTGTACGTGTCGTCGATCTCGATCACCTCGCAGACGGCGCAGACCAGCGGCCAGGTATCGAGCCCGTTCCAGTTCAGCGCCGACCCTCGCACCCTCGTCCCTTCGGACACCCTGCGTTCCGACCGCGGCCTGCTGCTGAACAGCTTCCAGGGCGGTCTGCTCGTCCCGACAACGTCGATCCGACAGCTGCCGACGGACACCTACGGCATCACCCTGGAGTTCGCGTTGAACGTCGCCGTCGAGGGGACGGCCAACACCGACACCTCCTTCAGCCAGCAGACCGTGTACCAGTACCTCCCGATCGCGATCTTCGCGGACGAGGGACAGGCGACGAACGGTCAGAGCACGGGCACGTCGACCACGAACGGGCGCGCGCCCGGCTGGGGACAGACGACCAACCAGGGCTGACCCCGCGCGTCGGGCTCAAATGTTTCCGGGCTGCGTCCGACGCGTTCGCGACCGCCGGCTCTCCATGAGCCACGAGAGGTCCTCGACGTCGGTGAGCAGATGGTGCTCGAAGGCGAGATCGGGGACGTCGTCGTAATCGATCGACGGCATCCGACGGGCGAACGCGCGCCGCAGTGACTCCTCGACCTCGGCCGCGTCCGTCACCGCGGGGGCGACGACGAAGATCGTGTCGCGTGAGGGCACCCCGGTCACCGCGCCGGGAACCGCGTCCACCGCGGCGTCGGCCACGGTGCGCAGCACCGTCTCTCCGCGCTGGGCGCTGTGAGCGGCGCGGATCAGGTCGATCTCGGGGACGCGGACGAGGGTCGCCCGGACGAGGGAGTGCTCCGAGAGCAGGCGTGTGGTCTCGCGGCGGAGGGCGCCTCGAGCGTAGGCGCGCGTCCCGGGCGCGGGGTCGTCGTCGAGGTGGCGACCGATCCAGACGGCGCCGACGGAGACCAGGGCGATCGCAACCGCGCTGACGGCCGCCGTGGTCTCGGACGAGACAGGACCCGCCCGGAGAAGCGGCGCCATGCCGAAGACGACGGCGACGGCGATGCGGGCGAGGTTGTAGGCGGCGTACAGGCTCAATGTCCAGGAGAGCAGCCGGGCCCCACCCAGCTGCCCGACCGGAGGACGCGCGCATTCCAGCGCGCACAGCGCCGCGAACACGACGAGCCCAACCGTCTTCAGAAGAGTCGCATCGTCGAGGGGGACGAGGAAGGTCAGGCCGAAGAGGAGGATACCGCCCGCGCCCGTGCTCACAACGCCGATCGCGCGGCGATCGTTCAACCGACGGGCGCCGGCCCACAACAGCCCGACCGCCATGATATTGGCCGCGTTCCCGGCGGCCGCGGCGGCGACGGAGTCCCACGCGGTCTCCATGACGTTCATCGCCCCGCAGACGAGGGCGGCGATCGCGGACAGGCCGAAGTACCGGACCATGTCGGCGCGCGCTCCGCCTCGATCGTCCTCGGGTCGACCGTGCGCCAGGAAGAGCATCGTGAGGGCGACTCCCGCGGCGGCGATGGATGCCAGCAGGGCGAGGACGATCACGGACGGACGTCTCCTTCGGGTGCCGCCGCAATCTTGAGCAAATCTTGCGGCGACGGTGGTCGTGTACGGCGGTCGCCTTGCGGCGAACCTATCAGAGTAGGACTCGGCCGATACGCCGCGAGAACCGACAGGAAGATACCGCCATGACCGATGCGCGCAGCTTCACCCCCCACGCGAGGGACTTCGACATGCACCAGCGTGCACTCGAGGGCGCTGGGGAGCACGGTTTCGCCGACGACTTCGCGGCCGTACTGGAGAACACCTCCGTGCACCGCTCCACGATCGGTTGCGTCATCCCGGCCTACAACGAGGAGGAGTCGATCGCGGACGTGATCGAGGCCCTCCTCGCTCAGACCCGTGTGCCCGACGTCATCCACGTGGTCGTGAACAACACCTCGGATGCCACGGTGAAGATCGCGTCCGAGTTCAGCGGACCGCACGAGCTGCACACCGAACTCGGCGAGCAGTTCACCGAGGTCTTCGTGCACGACATCGGCAAGAACCCCGACAAGAAGGTCGGCGCGCTCAACTACGGTTACTCGCTCGTCGAGGGGTACGACTACCTCCTCGGCGTCGACGGCGACACCATCGCGGACTCCAAGGCCGTCGAGTACCTCGAGACGGAGGCGATCTCCGACTCGCGCATCGGTGGAATCTCGGCGATCTACACGATCGACGACAAGCCCATCAAGGGTCTCGTCGCGCGGTTCCTCACCGCGGGTCAGCGCACGCAGTTCGCGGCGTTCAACCTGCAGAACATGCTCCGCGGTCGCAACATGGCCGTCCTGGGTGGCCAGTTCTCGATCTTCTCCACGAACGCCCTCCGTGACGCGATGAAGCAGAACCACCAGAACACTCCCTGGGTGAAGGACTCCGAGGTGGAGGACTCGCTGTTGTCCTTGCAGATCAAGAGCGCCGGCTACCTCACCAAGATCAGCCCGTACGCTCGCGCCGACGTGGGCGGCATGACGACGCTGTCCGGCTATGACGCCCAGCAGGTGAAGTGGACCTACGGCGCCATCGAGCTCATGTGGCCCGGCCAGCGTGGTGACACCAAGGGCCAGCCTTTCCACCCCAACCTGCGCCTGCGGTGGTTCGAGAACTTCGGTATGCTCACCAACCTCTTCGTCCGTGTGGCCTTCCTCACGCTGCTGGCAGGGTCGCTCTCGATCGGCGCGTTCGTCTTCTCGCCGCTGTGGCTCATCCCGCCCGTGATCGCCATGCTGCTGAACCTGCGCATCGCCCGCACGATGAAGAACGTCAACCGCACGGACGTGCTGTTCGCGGTCCTGTTCTTCCCCGCCGAGATCTTCATGTGGATCCGCATCAGCCACTTCGTGCGCTCCTGGACCCGATTCCTGTCGCGCAAGAAGGTCGACAACTGGGCCATGCAGGCGAAGGCCGAGCGCGGTGGCGGCCTCGGCCACTGGACTCCGATGGTCGTGCTGTTCGCGGTCGCGATCGCGCTCGCCGTGATCTGGGTGATGGTCGGTCCGATGATCCAGTCGTCGATCCTGTGGATCGGCTGGCCGATCGTCGGCGTCGTCACCGTCCTTCAGACGCTTCTCATGTTCTCCAAGCTCGTCCGTCGCCACCACGGGTTCAAGGTCTGACGGACACCCGGTCTGATACGCCCGAACGCATCAGAGAAAACGGATGCCTCGGCCCTGGGGAGGGTCGAGGCATCCGTCGTCTGCGCGGGGCGTCAGGGAGTGGCGAGCAGCTCCGAGGTGAGCCGGTAGCCCACTCCGCGAACGGTCTCGATGTACCGCGGGTTCGCGGGGTTGTCGCCGAGCTTGCGGCGCAGGTTCGTCATGTGCGCCTCGATGGCGCGCTTGTCCGCCTCGCCCACGAAGTAGCTCGTCACGTAGGACTCCCCGCGGAGCACCAGGGTGAGGTCGGCCTTGCTGCGCACGCGTCGCTTCGACTCCATGAGGGTCGCGAGAAGATCGAACTCGGTCCGCGTGAGGTCGAGCTCCTCGCCGCCGACCCGGACGAGCCGACTGTCGGGGTCGAGGAGCAGGTCGCGGTGGGCGACCCAGGCGCCACCGGTCGGAGTGAGCTCTCCCGGTGCCGATCGCGGGACGACCTCTCCGCCCGGAACGGGCTCTCGAGGCTCCGGTCCCTGTGACGACGGGACGATGACGGCCGCAGTGGGAACGGTGGCGGCGGGCTGCACGCTGGGGGCCTCGGAGCGGCCCGCCGGGAAGGACGGGCCGACGCTGTCCTGACGAGGTGCCGACGAGACGCTCGACTCTCCGCCCCGGGGGCGACGCAGGAGTGCCTCGATGCGCGCGCGCAGCTCGCGCGGGCGGAAGGGCTTCACGACGTACTCGTCCGCTCCGGCGCCGAGGCCGAGGACGACGTCGGCTTCTTCTTCGAGCCCGGTGAGCATGATGATGTACGTGTCACTCTGCTGGCGGATGCGGCGGGCGGCTTCGAAGCCGTCGATGCCCGGCATGTTCACGTCGAGCGTCGTGATGAGCGGTTGGTAGGCGATGACCGCGCGCACCCCATCGATCCCGTTGCCGACGGACACGGTGGAGAAGCCCGCCGATTCGAGCACCTCGACCAGCAGGTGGCGGATATCGGGATCGTCTTCTACGATCACGGCTGTCTTCAGCATCTCGGTGCTGTCGCTCATGTCACCCACTCTTCCGGCTTCGCACGGGAACGTGCCCGCGTTCTCCCCCGAGTCGCGGTGTCGCAGCGCGACGAGCGCAATTTTGACACACTTCCCGACATGGTCGGGGTCGACCCGAGGGTCAGCGCTGATCGCGGGTCAGTTCTGCGGCTGCGGCCGGCCACCACGCACCGGCGACAGGCCCGCCGTTGCACTCGCCGTCGCTCTCGCCGGCCGGTTTGATCCACAGGTTGGTGTCGACCACACCGTCGCCGTAGGAACCGCCGGCGCTGCCCACGAGACGGCCCGAGGGGTTGCACCACTCCGACCCGGCGGGGCCTGCGCCGTTGCGCGAGGTGTCGACGACGGCGTGCGTTCCGCCGAGAAGGTCTGACAACTCGTGGGCGTAGGCGAACTCCGCGGCGGTGTCCTGATAGTTCGAGACGTTCAGGGCCACGCCCCGGACGTCGGGGAGAACTCCCATCGCCTGGATCAGACGCGCCATCTCGGCGGCGGGATGCCACGCCGAGTGGCCGCCGTCGATGTAGATCCAAGTGTTCGTCCCGCGGATGTTCTGCACCGCCTGCTGCAGATAACCCGCGCGATCGCTCACCGACCCGCACGAGGAGGACAGGGCGATGGAGTCCGGCTCGAGCACGACGATCTTCTGAACGTCTGAGGCGTTGCGCAGTGCATCACCGATGCGCTTGGTCCACTGCGCGTACGACGCGGGGTCGAGGCCCCCCGCGGAATGATTGCCGCAATCGCGGTCCGGGAGCCCGTACACGGCGACCGAGATCGATGCTTTCTGGTCGCGCGCCTCTGCCGCGAGGTGAGCGATTCGGTCCCACACCTCGTCGACGGGGTCGATCTCCGGCGTGAGCCAGTACGTGGTGGGCTGCGTGGAGAGCCACTGGGCGGCCGCGACCTGCGCGGAATCCCCCTCACCCGAGCGTGCGGCTTGCGCGGCCTTCGACTCGTCGGGCGCCACGATGCGGGTGCCCACAGCAGGCGGCTTCGCCGAAAGCGTCTGAAAGAGGTTCGTGACCAGGCTCCCGACGACGCCGATTCCGGCGATGAGAGCGACGACGGCGACGATCGCGCCGGCCACGAGGAGAGCGCGCGGGAGTCGCCGTCGGGGCCGCCTCGGCCGGGGTGATCTCGCCACGTTCAGGACTCTAGTCGAGGTGAACGGGGCGGGCGCCGAGGTAGTTAACGAGGTGAAGCGATATAGACTCAGACCGTGGGCAAACTGGTTTACAACACCCTCGGGCACTCTTTCGACATCGAGGACCGGACCCTGTCCCATCTCCGAGTGGTCTTCATGAACAAGCTGCGCCGCGGCGAGCCTTTCATGTTCCAATTCCCCATGGGAGACGGCAGCGGGACCCGCACGCTGTGGATCTCGCCGTCGATTCCGCTCGTCTTCCACTTCTACGGCAGTCGAGCGCCGCAGCTCAATCGTCGGTGGGTCGAAGATCTCATGGACGAGGCGAGTTCGCCGCAGGGGCTGAGCATCACGCCCGAACCCGACCCCGACGCGGTACCCGCCTCGATGGGCTGAGTCGCCTCAGGCGCACTCGGCGTCGACGACCTCGCGCACCCGGTCCAGGAACACGGCCAGTTGATCCGCGGTGTCGTCCGAGAGGCCCAGAGCGAATTCGCGAATGCGGGCGGTCACCGGGTCGATGGAATCCGGATCGGCGCCGCGGTCCAAGGGGACGACGAACTTGCTCCGGCGGTCCGAGGGGTTCGCGACGAAGTCGATCAAGCCGCCCGCGCGAAGGCGGTCCAGCATCCCGGTGACCGAGGCGGTGGAGATCTCGAGGGCCTGAGCGATCTCCGTCGGGGTGACGGTCACTCCGGCGTCGGCTCGTTCCAGGATCAGACGCATCGCCGCGCGGGCGTTCTCACTGGGGCCGCACTCCGTCTGCCGTCGTCGGGCGAGCCGGGCTTCCGCCAGGCGCAGCCTTTCGACCGCGTGCGCCGCCGTCATCGCGTGGTCGCTGTGCGTCTCGAGCGTCATGAATCTCCTCGGGGTAGAGCCCCCGTGTAGGCATTGTAGTTAGGTTGCCGAGATTCCAGTCGACCAATGCATTTCGGCTCGAGTCCAACAATGGAGATCACGCCGAGACTTCCCTTTCGGTTCATGTGCTCGGACGCGCAGAACTCGTATGATCGGGGGACCGGAATCACCCGGAGGGAGACACCGATGGGCTCACTGTTCTACGGATACTCTCCGAGCCCGATCTGCATCCCCGATCGGGTCCTCGCCCACGTCAAGGTCGTCATGGCGACCAAGCTGCGTCGGGGAGAGAGTTTCACCCTCTCGTGGCGGCATCCATCGGGTGAACCCGCCGGGCGGAGCACCCTCTGGATCCAACCGTCGATCCCGCTGCGATTCGTGTTCGAGTCCACGGAGCCCGAGGCGCTCGACCCCGTCCTGCTTCAAAGTCTGGCGAACGCAGCGAACTCGTCGAGCGGTCTCACGCTCGACCTCGGCGACAGCACCCCTGCGCTCGTCGCCGACACCCACTGAAGCTCACCGTTGCGCCGTGGCGTGGCGATGAGCGATCGCCGACACCCACTCCATGCCGGGGCACGGGGGAGCGGATCGTCCGCGCATGCGCTCCCACGCCTCGACGTAGATGCCCTCGAGGAGCGCGTCGGCGCGCGCCGCGATTCCGGTGAGAGAGAGCAGCACCGCGTACACGCGGGGTGAGGTGGCGTCGTAGAACTCGACGAAGGCGTCGCAGTCGCCCGAGGCCGCGCGCACGAGGAGGGCATCGAGATCCTGCTCTCGACTGTCGCGGATCGCGGTATCGGTCATGGTCACGATGCACCCCCTTCGTCTGTGTTGACAGTCAACCGCCCTGCGCCGTCGGCGGCCTGGGGTTGCGCAATCGGGATGCGTGCCGTAGCGATGGCCACGAGAGCGGTGGAACGGGTGCGTCAAGCCTGCTCGCTTCGAATGAGCGCCGTCGTACGGTTTCACCATGAAATCTGTCGTGCGCTGGGCTCTCGCCCTGGCAATGCTGTTCGCCGGCGTCTCGCACCTGACCTTCGCTCGACGCGACTTCCAGGCGCAGGTGCCCGACGTGCTGGTCGAGAACGGCCCGCTCGACCGCGATGCGGTTGTCGTGGCGTCCGGGGTGGTGGAGGCGGCCTTCGGGCTCTCGCTCCTCGTCCTCCCGAAGGAGCGTCGTCGGATCGGAGCCGCGCTCGCCGCCTTCTTCGTGGCGATCTTCCCCGGCAACATCGACCAGTGGCGCAAGGGCCGCTCGGCGTTCGGGCTCGACACGGACCAGAAGCGTTTCGGGCGGTTGTTCTTCCAGCCGGTCCTGGTGGCGGCCGCGTGGTGGTCCACGCGGTGACGCGACGATGACGGGTGTGGTCAGCCTGGAGTTGGTCTTCGACGACGAGACGGACTCCGCGGTGCGCGCGGAATGGGACGCCCTCCTCCGCGCCGGTCTGCCCAGTCAGGCCCGTCACCGCGGCGAGAGCAATCGCCCCCATGTCACCCTCCTCGTTCGCGCGGAACTGGCACCGTTCGATGCTGCCCCCCTGGAGGATGCTTTTCCTCTCGACCTCCGCCTCGGGGCCCCCGTCCTGTTCGGGAGGGGACGCAACCGGGTCATCGCGCGCTCCGTGGTCCCGACGGAGCAGCTTCTCTCTCTGCACGCCCGGGTGCACCAGCTCGCCGGGCCGGGGGCCGACGTCGATCACACGGTTCCCGGCGCGTGGACGGCGCACGTGACACTCGCCCGGCGGGTGCCTCTCGAGCGCCTCGGCGACGCGCTCAGCGTCCTCGAGGAACGGGGCGGGGAGGATCTCGCAGCGCGAGCGGTCGGCATCCGTCGCTGGGATGCCGCGACGAAGACGGTCACGGAGCTCGTGGGACGTGGCACCCTGGAACAGTGCTGACCGACGACGCCTTCGAGTTCCTCCGCGAATACCACCTGGCGACCCTCTCGACCATCGGACGGTCGGGGCGCGTCCATTCCGTCCCGGTCGGCTTCACGTATGAGGACGGTGTGGTCCGTGTCATCGGTTCGCGGGGAACGCAGAAGTTCCTCAACGCGGAGCGCAGTGGTCGGGCCTCCCTCTGTTCGGTCGATGGGGCGAAGTGGATCAGTTTCGAGGGTGCGGCGCGGGTGAGCGATGATCCGGATGCCGTGAGCCACGCGGTCGCGTTGTACGCCGCCCGTTACCGGCAGCCGCGGGTCAACCCTGATCGGGTCGTCCTGGAGATGACCGTCGAACGCGTTCTCGGCTCGGCCGCCTTCCGAAGCTGACAGGCGTATGGTGGGGTTCATGCCCCCTTTCACCTCGTCGATGCCCTCCGGGCGTGAGGGGGTCGTCGGCGCGCGGAGCGCCGACGGCACAGGCGTCGTGCACGCCGCTTCCCTCGCCGGGTGACCGGCGCGGGCGCTCGGCTTCGCCGCACGCGCCCACCTCGTCCGTCCTCTCGAGACGGGCTCATCATCGCGTGGTTCCACCGCGCGTTCGTCGCCGCGCCGCCTCGTGCAACGCGGCTCATCGACGGGACTCTTCATGCACGCTCTCTCCGCCTCCGATCTCCGTTCCAGCTTCGTCAACGTCTCCACGCGTGAGCGCAGCTCCATCGTCATCCCCGGCGACCTCGACGAGACGCCCTGGGAACGCCTCGACTACTTCGGTTGGCGTGACGCCAAGGCCCCGCTCCTCGGATTCGTGGTCGCCGACATCGAGGGGAGCCCCGTCGGTCTTCAGCTGCGGCAAGCCGAGCAACCGACGCGCACGCGCCCCCAGTGCTCGTGGTGCTCCGATGTGACGTTGCCGAACGACGTCGTGTTCTTCGCGGCCCGCCGCGCGGGGAAGGCCGGGCGCGCGGGCAACACCGTCGGAACCCTCGTGTGCGCGCGCTTCGAGTGCTCGCGGAACGTGCGGCGGCTCGATCCGCCTGCCTATCTCGGACACGACGCCGAGGCCGCTCGCGATCGACGGGTCGACGCGCTGCGCGCCCACGTCGACACGTTCTTCCGCGACCTGCGCGACGGCGCGTGAAGAAGAAACGGTCGGCCCGGTGAGTCCGCGGCGGGGGAGCGGGCGCCGCACCGGTTCCCCAGAGGGGATGTTCCACACGGCGCTCGTCGGACACGATAGTGTTCAGTGTCTCCCCCGGACATGAGTCGACGGCTTGGTGCCGGAGGGGGAGAACGGTGTCGGCACGATCAGACGGCGCGGTCGAGGCGGGTTCCTCGACTCGAGGGAGATCTCCCGTGCAGGGCGCAGCATCGCGCGCGTGCTCTGAGGTGGAGGAGTGACCTCGATGTCCGTCGACGACCGCCTCGACGCCGTTCTCAACACCCTCGCTGACCGAGTCCGTCGACTGCGGCGCGAGCGCGACCTGTCCGTGACGGCCCTGTCGTTCGAAGCCGGGATCTCGGAGTCGCGTGTTCGAGCGATCGAATCCGGTCGCACGACGGCTTCGCTCGCTACCCTCGTCGCTCTCGCGGAGGCCTTCGAGATCGACCTGTCGGAGTTGTTCGGCGAGACGGCTCGGGACAGGGAAGATCGAGAACCCGCGAGTCCGTACGTCGTGCCGAGCGAGGTGATCTGGGGTGGGGACCTCCCGCCGGCGCCGTGGATGGCGTCGGCTCCGCCCGTGCCACCGCCCACGCCGAGCCCTTCCGTCGTGCCGAGCGAGGCGACCTGGGGCGGAGAGCTCCCCGCCGCTCCGTGGGTGAAGCACACCCCGGCGCCGGAGACGACCGCCTCCACTCCGTCGCGAGTGCACGCCGCGCCCGCGGGGCCTTCGATCGAACCGACGGAGGAATCGTCGGGAGGCGCCCTTCCGCCGGTGCCGTGGATCGGGAACGGCCCGGCGGCGCCGTCAGCCGTCTCCCCTGCGTCCACCGCCACGATCGTCCAGACGGAGAACCGCGTGGTCCCCCCGCCGACGGATCCTCTCGTGGCCGAGCGCGACGCGCTCCCGCCCACCTCGCGCTACGTCCGCATCGCTCAGGATGCGGGTGTCGCCCGCGAACCGCGGACCTTCTCCGATCTGCGTGAGGGGGTTCTCGCCGGTCGGGAATTCCCCTCCCTCCGGGCATTCGCGGTCGCGGCCGTCGCCGAAGCGGACTACGACGTGGTCACCGTCGCCCGGATCTTCCGCTTCCCCGTCTGGAAGCTCGAGCGTTGGGTCGCCGAGGCCGGATACATCGGACGCACGTGACATCGGGGTGCGCCGAGGCGCACCCCGACCCGTCACAGAGCGCGGAGCTTCTCGAGAAGCGGTGCCGCGATCTCGTCGACGAAACGCTGCTGCTGCTCGTCGCCCACCTGGACGATCGCGATGTCGGTGAAACCCGCGTCGATGAAGGGACGGACGCTGTCCGCGAGCTCATCGAGATCCGGGCCGCAGGCGATCGACTCGGCGACGTCCTCGGGCCGCACGAACTGCGACGCACCCGCGAAGCCCGCGGGAGTGGGAAGGTCGGCGTTGACCGCCCAGCCACCCGCGAACCACCGGAACTGATCGTGGGCGCGGGCGACCGCGGCATCCTTGTCCGGGTCCCAACTGATGGGGATCTGTCCGATCTTCCGGGAGGGTCCCTCGTGGTGCTCATTCCATCCGGCGATCAGATCACCGTCCGGTTCGGTGGTGATCAGGTGGTCGCCGAGCGGGGCGAAGCGTTCGATCGAGTGCTCGCCCGACACGGCGACACCGATCGGGACGCCACCGTCGGGGGCATCCCATACGCGTGCGGAGTCGACGCGGAAATACTCGCCGTCGTAGGTGACGAGATCGCCCGTGTGCAGTGCGCGGATGATCTCGATCGCCTCCACGAGCATGTCCTGACGAGCGTGAACAGCGGGCCATCCCTCGCCCACGACGTGCTCGTTCAGGTTCTCGCCGGATCCCAGGCCCAGAGTGAAGCGACCGTCCGACAGAAGCTGAAGGGTCGCCGCCTTCTGCGCCACCACGGCGGGGTGGTAGCGAACGGTCGGGCAGGTCACGTAGGTCATGAGCTCGACGTCGGCGGTGGCCTGCGCGACCGCCCCGAGCACCGTCCAGGCGTAGGGCGCGTGGCCCTGGCTGGTGAGCCACGGGGAGTAATGGTCGCTCGAGACGAGGAAGTCGTAGCCGGCGCGCTCGGCACCGACGGCGTAGTCGACGAGGGCCTTGGGGCCGCTCTGCTCGGTCATGAGGGTGTAGCCGAATCGCGTCATGACGGCCACGGTAGGGCGGGGCGATCGCGCGCTCGCCGGGGTTGCGTTCGTCGCGGTGATGCGGCAGACATCACGAAGGGCCCGCAGCGTGCCGCGGGCCCTTCGTCACCAGGTCAGTCTTCGGGAGCGTGGATGACCTTGTCGCCCTCGAAGGTCTCCCGCTTCTTCTTCTCGTCGTCGTTGCGGGTCTTGCGCAGGCTGAGGAAGGTCGCCACCGCCACCGTCGCCGCGATGAACAGCAACGAGAACCAGATGGGGATCTCGGGCACCCACAGCAGCGGCTCGCCGCCATTGATGAACGGCAGCTCGTTCACGTGCAGAGCGTGGAAGATGAGCTTGACGCCGATGAACGCCAGAATGACCGCGAGACCCTGCGCGAGGTAGACCAGACGCTCCAGCAGGCCGCCGATGAGGAAGTAGAGCTGGCGCAGCCCCATCAGCGCGAACGCGTTGGCGGTGAAGACGATGTAGGCCTCGTTCGTCAGGCCGTAGATCGCGGGGATCGAGTCGACGGCGAAGACGAGGTCGATGAAGCCGATGGCGATGATCACGAGCAGCATCGGGGTGACGAATCGCTTACCGTTCTTGCGCACGGTCAGCTTGTCGTCGTTGTACTCCTCGCTCACGGGCAGGACGCGGCGCACGAGTGTCATGAATCTGCCGTTCGCGGGGTCGCTCTCACCGTGCGCGAACGCTTGGCGATAGGCGAGGAACAGCAGCAGGGCTCCGAAGATGTAGAAGATCCAGGAGAAGTTCTCGATGAGCGCGGCGCCCACGGCGATGAAGGCACCGCGCATGATCAGAGCGATCACGATGCCGATCATCAGCACCTTCTGCTGGTAGATCTTCGGCACGGCGAACCCGGTCATGATGATCAGGAACACGAAGAGGTTGTCGATCGACAACGCCTTCTCGGTCAGATAACCGGCGAAGTACTCTCCGCCGTACGTCCAGCCGGAGAACACTCCGATGCCGACGCCGAAAAGGAGAGCGAGCCCGATGTAGAACGCCGACCAGCGGGCGGATTCGGCGATCGAGGGTTCGTGGGGCTTTCGGACGTGCGCGAAGAACTCGAACACGAAGAAGGCGATGGTGATCGCGATCGTGATGATCCAGATCAGGGGGGTGACGCCCATGGCGGCCTCCAAGGGAAATAGGTGTACGACAGGACACCAAGGTCTCCTCCACCCGGCGAGATGGGCCGACGTCCCGGGCTCACGATGGCGTGATCCGTATTGACGAGAACGTCGCGGTGGGAGTACTCCCCTTGCTGGGCCCGATTCTACGGCATCCTGCTCCGCGTTCCGGGACTGGACGACGGTCTATCCGCTGTGTTAGGCCTCGGGTGGATGGTGGACTCCGACGTCCAAAGGCCTGCGGAAGGCGGCGACGAAAGGGCTCGACCGGATCGTCGCCGACATCGACGTCGAAGGGGCCGCCCTCGAACGGCGCCACCCGGACATCACGGGTCTTGAGCACCGGTGGCCGGATGGCGCAAGCCCCGGCCGGCGCGGGGGCGGAAGCAACAGGATGCCGGGAAGGACCTATTCCGAGGAGGACGACGATGACCGATCGAGAAGAGACGCAGGACGCCCCCGTCATGGATGGCGCCACCGACGCCGGCGTGGAGGAGAAGAAGGCCGGGGCGCAGCAGCAACGTGCGGCGGACGCCGCCGTCCACGACGACGAGCCCGCTCAGCAGGACCTCAAGGACGATCTGCGCAGCATCCGCGGATACGGCGAGGACCGCTAAGCGGACGACGACTCCCGTCCGGAGCCGAGTGGGGGACGGGCTCGACGGGCGGGAGTCGTCGGGGACGCCGAGAGTGGCGTCATCCGTGCCGGCGATGCCGGGGCCGGGTACCGGAAGGCTACGTCGGTGCCGGGCTCCGGTCGCGTTCTCCCAGCCGATACGAAGGCGGCCCCGTGGATTCTCGCGGGGCCGCTTTCGACGCTCGGGGTTCAGGACGTCGTCGGGATCTCGCCCGCCGCGATCGCGTCGGCGTAGGTGCGGATGTCGGGGCCGGGCTCGTAATCGATGAAGCGGTCCTTGATGCGCGCGTTGATCTGCGCGAAGGCCTCATCCGACGAGATTCCGTCGCTGTCCCGGGCGATGGCCACGACGGCCTCGCGCAGGACGGCGTCGGCGTCGTCGAGGATCTTCTGGCGGGCGGGTTCGTTCCAGCGGATGTCTGAGATGTCCATGGCCACACGGTACGGTCGGCGCCCCTTCCGCGATCCCGGGGTTGTGTCGCACGAGCCGATGTGCGCGGCAACCCGCCCGTCTCGTTGTGCCGAGAGCGACACGATAGGGGCATGACGAGGGATGCCGCGACGACCTTGCCGCAACGACTGCGCACCGCCGTGCGCGACGTCGGCTGGTGGGCACAGGACTACGTCTACGCGGTGCGGGCGCAGCTTCGCGCTCTGCGGGGTCGTGGCGCCCCCGACTCCCTCGCTGCGGGGGAGCGGACTCCGATCGTCATGCTTCCGGGCATCTACGAGACGTGGCGGTTCATGGAGCCGCTCGCGCGTGCCTTGCACGAACGCGGCCATCCCGTCCACGTCGTGACGGAACTCGGCGGCAATCGTCGACCCATCGCCGAATCCGCGGGGCGCGTGGCTGATGTGCTGATCGCACGCGGCCTCGACGACGTTCTGCTGGTCGCGCACAGCAAGGGCGGACTCATCGGCAAGCACGTCATGGCGTTCAGCCCCGCGGGCCCTCGCGTGCGGGGGATGGTCGCCGTCGCCACCCCGTTCGGCGGGTCGCGATACAGCAGGCTGATGCCGACCCCCTCGCTGCGCGCCTTCGCTTCGGGCGACGCGACGATGCGCGCGCTCGCCGCTTCGGCCGAGGTGAACACCCGCATCGTTTCGATCTTCGGCCCGTTCGATCCCCACATTCCCGAGGGGAGCGAGCTCGCGGGGGCGAGGAACATCGTCCTGGCGCGCGGAGGGCACTTTCGCGTCCTCGGCGATCCGCGGGTGATCGCCGAAGCACTGCGCGCCGCGGACTGACGAGAATCCATTTCCGTCGCTGCTGGACGAACGCCGGTGTCAAGAGCCTCGGGAAGGTCCTTCTCAGGCCCCGCACGACCGGCCAGGGCGGAGTCGTTCGTGAAGACGCGGCACCTGCGTCCGGTCGAGGGAGCCCCGCCCTCAGGCTGCCGCGCTGGGGGTGGCTGCCGCGCCGGTCGAAGCGATCGAGGGCACGGAACTCGGGGGAGCGAACAGCGCACAGCAGGCACGACCCGAGACCTCGCAGGCATCGGCGACAGCGCACCGCATGCGCTGGAGGAACGCCGTCACGGCCACCGTCTCGCTCTCGGACATCCCACGGGTCGCCTGCATCATGCGCGCGTGCATCGATCGGAGGGTCTCGCGCATCTCCTCGTCGGCATGCGGAGTGGAGGTGATGACCACCTTGCGGCGGTCGGAGGGATGCGGCGTGCGCTGAAGATGCCCCGACCGCTCGAGTCGATCGAGCAGGGCCGTCACGGACGCCGTCGACACTCCGAGATGGCGGGCGAGGTCGATGGGGGTCACGTCCCGGCCCGTGCCACTGGCCCGCGTGAGGAAGCGCAGGACGAGGAGTTCGTTCTCGCCCATCGACATGGAGTCCTGCGTGCGACGACGCATCGCCATCTCGGCTGAGCGGTACGCGCGCATCGCCTCCATCACGCGCGCTCCGCGCTCGTCGTCCGCGCTGTCGCTGTACCAGTACGACGGAGGTGCCGCGTTGTCTTCAGACATCGGTCTCCTAATATCTCGCTTGCCTATTCGCTAGTCTACCTAGTAAGTTCTCAAACGAGCAACGAGCAGAGGGGTACATCATGGCGAAGCTCTACTACGGCACGACGACCGAGCCGATCCGCATCGACGACCGCATGCTGGCGCATCTCAAGGTGGTCGTCGCCACCAAGTTGCGCCGCGGCGAGAGCTTCACGCTCTCCTGGGTGCACGGCGCCGACGAGCCGGTGGGACGATCGACGATCTGGCTGCAGCCGTCCATCCCCCTGCGGTTCGTCTTCGACTCCGAGCAGCCCGAGGCGCTCGACCAGAACCTGCTGAAGCGGATGGCCAATGACGCCAACTCCTCGCGCGGCCTCAGCCTCGACATCGCTCTCGACGAGCCCGCTGCCACGGCAGTCCCGTCGCGGACCGCTCCCTCCGCGTCGAAGCCGTCTCGGTCGTTCGTCCGCGCTGCGTGATCCCGTCCGCCCCGCGTTCCGTCGGCGCGCCGCTCGTGTGGACGCGTATCGACGATGACCTCACGGTCGCGACACGCGAAGGGGATTTCGCGGGGTACATAGACAGGCGTGCCCCCGGCTCGTTCTTCGTCTTCGACCAACGCTCTCGCCACGTCGGGACATTCCCGCATGCGGTGAGTGCGCGATCAGCGCTGGGAGTTGAGATCCCGTCAGGCCGCACGTCCCTGACGGATTCCGGGGTCCGACTCCTCCGGGCTTTGGTCTCTCGACTCGCGCCCCCGAACCTATAAGGAACCGCCCATGAACCCCGTCGATGCGTGGGATGTCCCCACCGAACCCATCTCGATCCTCGGTCCCGAAGACATCGCAGAACTCAGCTCTCGCTGATCTCTTCGCTTCCGTGCTCGTGTCGAGCCTGCGCGGACGGTTCGCGACGTATCCGCAGAATCGCGAGGAAGAACGTCGCAGCGCCCACCACCGCGAAAACGAGCTTGGGCTCCGTGGGCGAATCGGCGGGGAAGAGCAACGTGGGGGCGGCCACGAGTGCGGCAGCGAGCAGGCTCAGAGCAAACCCGATGGGGCGCGGCGATCGTGAAGGCATCGCATCCCCTCCCTCGCCGACCCTCGACAGCCTAGGCGAGTCATCGTCATGCTCATACCTCCTGATGGTCGATGCGTCCAGCACGGCGTGCAATGAGCTTGCGGTGTTTACCGTGACGGGACCGACCAAGGAGTCCCCTCATGCGCCTGCTCATCGGCTTGCCCGCCGCCGTTCTGCTCTCGAGCGTTCTGCTCGCTCCCGTTGCTCCCGCCGTCACTGTGGCAACACATCAGGTCACCGCCCAGGTCGACGCCGTTTCCGTCGAGGGGACGGTGGCGCCCCGAGTCCATGACGCGAGCACCGGCCGAGTCGCGAGCCTCGTCTCGACCGACGCCGAGACGACGTTGCTCACCGCTGATTCGACGCGGGTGGATCCCGACCCGGAGGCAGAAACCGGGCGGCTCGCGTTGGTCCTGATTCCGCTTCTGGTCGCGGCGGTCGTCGTCATCGGAGCGGTCTTCGTGATCGCCCGCGGGCGTCGTCGACGTCGCGGCGACTGATCAGCGGGTCTCACGCGGAAGGCGACGGTGCGCGGCTTCACGTCGTCCGTGGCGCCGCGCACCGAAGGGGACGTCCGTCTTCGCAGAGTCAGGGTCTTGGGGGAGAACCACTCAACGGACGTCCCGTATCGACGATGGCATCGGCGGACCCTGCACGATGCTCATCGAGGCGGTTTCTCACCCGCAGATTCGCCCGCGCCGTCGATCACGGCGCGGCGCTGGACTCGCTCTCGGGGACGCTCGTCCTCTCCGGGCGACGCGTGGGTCCGGATGACGAAAATCAGGTGCGGGCAGAGACTCAGCGCCGCGCCCTGCGGCCCCCCGGCTCACAGGCCGTGCTGTTCTCTGCCCGCAAAACCACTCTCCGCCATCGACACCATCCCGCGCGCGCCGAGCCCGCGAGTATCACCCTCGCGGGCTCGCAGATCACCTGAATGCGGGCGGAGCGGGCTCGAGACGGTAATGTGACCGAGCCCGCAGCAGGAGGAGTCGATGACCGAGACCGTCGAGCGGCCCGCATCTCGCGCGGCGCCGGTACGTTCCGCCCCCGTCGCGCTCCTCGCCACCTCGGGAGGCGTCGCGGCGTTCGTCAGCGCGGCGTTGATCTGGGTCTGCAGGCTCTGGGAGCCGGGCGTCCAATACGTCAGCCAACTCGGCGCCACGGCCATGCCGACCGCTCCCCTTTTCAATGCGGCTCTGCTCCTTCTCGCCATCGCCGCCGTGCTCGTCGACCGCTCCCTCGTGGTCCGCGGCGGGGGATACAGGGTCGGATGGCCGATCGCTACGACGCTCCTGGTGTGCGGTCTCTGCTTCGGTGTGGCCTCCGTCGTCACCTGCTCGCCCGGGTGCCCCATCCCGTTCACCGAAGGCGCCCTCCCGCAAGACCTGCTCCACATCTCGTTCGCCGTCCTCGGGTTCGTCCTGGCCATCGTCGCGATGGGCCAGGTCGCCGCGATCCGGCGCCGTCCGTGGATGCGTGCAGCGTCCGTGGCCACCCTCGTCGCCGTCGGCACCACGTCGTTCACCGGCGCGATGATCGCCCTGTTCCGTGGCGACACCGTGCTCGGAGGGAACCTCGAATTCACGGCTGCCACGCTCGCGATCGCGTGGTTCGGTGTCTTCGGACTGCAGGTCGCGGCCGATGAGCGGCGATCACACCTGGTCGGCTCCCTCCGCGCAGAGGGTTAGCGTTGCTCCCATGACCGTGCGTCGCGTGCTCCGCATCCTCGTGTGGCTGGCACCCGTCGCCGCCTTCGTCGTCATCCTCGCTTTCCTGCGGGGAGCGGGAGTCCCGCTGTCGGTCCCGGGCGTGGTGGTCGTCGTCCTCCTGCTCGGCATCGCCCGACTGATGATCGGGCGGTCGCGCCGCCGGCGTCGGCGCGACCGCCCCGTCACGCGTCCGGGTCGGTCTCGATGAGACCCCACGCGTGCGCGGCCCGGATCGCACTCGATCGGTCCGAGACCTCGAGTTTGCGGTAGAGGCTCTGCAGCTGCGTTTTGACCGTGTTCGGTGACACCACGAGTGCGCGGGCGATATCCGCGATCGTCGATGTCGGCGTGAGCTGACTCAGGACCACCTGCTCGCGTTTCGTGAGGTGCGGCACGCTCACGGACGATGCGAAGAAGGAGGTGCGCGATTCCACCTGCGCCCGAGACGAGGGGGAGACGACCTTAGCGACCAGCGCTCGATCCTCGGGTGCGACGGCGCTCCAGGGGCTCCAGAGGTCGTGCCGGATGCTCAACGCCTCGGCGCGCTGAGCCGTTGCGCGGTGCGATGCCACGCCGTTCAAACGGACGTCGGCGACGACGCTGACCACCAAGCTCTCCAACGCCGCGCGCGGGGACGGCTCATGGTGGAGGCCCCATTTGACGCTCATGACGAAGGCATCGTGCGGCCGCCCCGCGTACAGGTGCGAGAGGGCGATCGCGGGGGCGGTGATCGGGGAGAGCGTGAAGGGGCCTTCGAAGAGGGCGAGCGCCTTCCGCGCCTGTCGCAACGCGATCAGTACCTTCGCCCGCGTCATGAGAAGTTGCGTGGACTGGTAGTGCGAGGGCGGAGTGCTGCGCGCCCGCGCCATCCAGACGCGCAGGAGTCCCAGGGCGTCGGATGCCGCGCCCGACAGCAGGAACGACAGGATGTGGGCCGTCGCGGCGAAGGGCCAGAGCTCTCGGGCCCCGCCGGTGGCGGGCAGCGCATCGAGGAGGGCGCGAGCCTGGTCTGCCTCGCCCGCCTCCAGCAGAACCCACGCGGATGCCAGGCGCAGACCCTCGCCCCAGGGCGAGGTATACCAATTGTCCGTGCGGTTCGCCTCGACGATCGAACGTGCCAGCCGGACGTCCCCGTCGAGGAGGGCGATGACCGCCATAGCTCCGCGTGCACGCAGCCGCCGCGCCGGCGGAGCGGTCCGCTCCGCGAGCGTCAGGGACACACTCGCATCGCGCAGCCGCCCCATCGCGAGCGACGTCATGGCGACCTGATACCACCCCTCCGCGGTGGTCTCGGGGTCGAGGTCCCGTGAGCGACGCAGCGCGTCGGCCAACATCCCCGAGGACTCGGAGGCCAGAGCGAATCTCCCCGCTGCGCGGAGGAGGCTGGTGCGGACGATCAGTGCCTCGGTGTTGCCCGCAGCGGCGCTCTTGGCGTCGGGGAGACGCCCCAGCGCGGACACGATCAGACCCGGGGTCTCGGGGGAGACGGCGGTCTCGGGATCGAGAGCGAGAAGCGCCTCGATGACCACGGGGGAGGCCGGGGCGTTCGAGCGGAGGTGATCGAGCAGGCGCGCGAAGCCATCGACGTGGCGCGCCCAGATCTCCGGCCCGGACCTCCGAAGGACACTGGCCAGAGTCGTCCACTGGTGCGCGTCGGCGGCGAGCTGGGCGGCGAGGAGCGATTCCCCGCCGGACACGAGATGGTCGAGCAGCCGCAGCCGAGCGGTCGAGACGAGCGCGGGTTGTCGGGCAGTGATGTCCTCGAGCCACCTCTCACGCACGGGCTCGGCCAGCAGGACGCGCGTGGCGCTGGGCCAGACGAAACCCGCGGTCTGCAGGTGCTCGAGGAGATCGCGCGTCGTCCCCGACGTGGAGTCGACCCCCAGCGCGTCCGCCAGAGACTCCGTGACGTAGGGAGCGACGGCGAGCAGGCGGACGTCATCCGTCACCGGCATGCTCAAGCGCTCCTCCATGTCGCGCGTGAGGGCGGTGCCCGCGTACGCCGCCGCGGCGGCCGCCTCGTCGCGCGTGCGCAGAGGCAGGTCCTCCAACCGCAAGCGGGCGCTCGCCAACTGGACCAGCGCCGGCCATCCGTGCGTGCGTTCTGCGAGTTCGTCGACGGCGACCTCCGTGGTCTCCACCCCGTTCAGTGCCAGTACGGCAGCGACCTCGTCGCGCGTCATCAGCAGATCGGGCGCCGGGAGCACCTGCACGTCGAACTCGAGAGCGATGAGGGGGCTGTCCAGGCCGGTGGGGTGTCGGGTGGCCACGACGATGCGCAGGTCGCTATCGGCCCGCAGCAGGCGGAGGATGTGGTCGGTCGACAGGCCGAGGTTCTCGACGTGGTTGTCGATCAACAACACGTGAGACGACGGTCCCTCCGCGAAGGCCTCGACGATTCGAGGAAGCATCTCCGGCGATGTCAGCGTGCCGTCGATGAACTGCACGCCACGCTCGGGGTCCGCCTCGAGGGCCGCGGCGAATTGGCGCAGGAGTGAGGTCTTGCCGACCCCGGCGGGACCGCGGAGCAGGACGACGTCGCTGCTCAGTGCCTCCGCGAGGCGATCCAGCGCCTCCGGGCGCGGTGCCCAGAACCGACTCGTGCGACGGGCGGGTCGAACACCGGCCGGAACGCCATCCATATCGATCAACATCAAGCCTCCACAAAGGTTCGGACGCACCACCCCTTCGGGTGGGGTGGCGGTCGACGTGGCGAGAGAGCGCCCCGTCGAGATGATCCTGCGGGTGAGGTGGGAAACCGTGGGGCCAAATTCGCATCTTTCATCCCTCCCGTCATCCCCCTCTCACCCTCTCGGCATCACCCTGTCTGCGGGCCGGTCCTTTCGCCCGGCCATCGTGCGCCGGAGGCGAACCGGCGCGATTCGCTCCTGTGTTTATGCTTCGGGCGACCCGACGGTGCCGCCGTCGCGTCAGGCGAAAGGCGGAACGAGTGGACATGCAGCGGGTGGTGCGCATCTTGCGCGCCTACTGGAAGGCGATCATCGCCCTCACGGTGATCGGAGGGTTGGCGGGCTTCGCGTGGAGTGCCACGCAGCCGCGGGTCTACATCGCCGACGCGAGCGGGTACGTGGCTGCGGTCGCCTCCGACGGATCGACCGGCGCGGCGCTCGCGGGGAACCAGCTCGCCCTGTCGAAAGTGAAGTCCTTCGTCGACATGGGCTACTGGCGGAGCGTCGCCGAGACCGCTCGCGACGAACTCGGTCTCACCGCGAGCCCCGAGCAGCTCGTCCGGCGCATCCGAGTGACCAACCCGGTGGACACCGTGAACGTGCGGGTGGATGCCTCCGGGCCGACCCCGGAGGCCGCGCGAGACCTCGCGGAGGCATGGATCAAGGGGATGAGCAAGCAGGTCGATCAGCTCGAGACCGGTGGGAGCGGCCAGGGGGCGGTACGGCTCGTCGCCGGTGATTCCGCGCGCCTGCCGGCGGCACCGTCATCGCCCAATGTGAAGTTGGACATCGCCATCGGGGCGATCGGCGGCGCGGTGATCGGCGTGATCTCCGCCCTCGTCCGCAGGGCCTTCGACCGCCGCATCCGCCGGGTCTCCGATGTCGCCGAGGTCACAGACGCGTCGGTGATCGGCGTCCTTCCCGTCGACAAAGAGCTGTCGGGCGGGCGGGCCGTGTTCTCCTTCGACGACATCGAGGACGGCCGTGGATCCTTCGCGCACAAGGAAGCGATCCGCGAGCTCCGCACGAACCTCCAGTACGTCGACGTAGACCATCCTGCCCGCATCATGGTCGTCACCAGCCCGTTGCCCGGAGACGGGAAATCGACGACGGCGGCGAATCTCGCCGTCAGCATCGCGGCGACGGGTCAGTCCGTCGTTCTGATCGACGCCGACCTGAGGCGGCCCGTCCTGGGTGGGCTGTTCGGATTCTCCGACGATGTCGGTCTGTCCGACGTCCTCGCGGGCCGCGCGCAGATCGAGCAGGTCGCGCATCAAGTCGACGAGAACGCGCATCTCTTCGTCGTCGCGGCGGGGCGAACCCCGCCGAATCCGAGTGAGATGGTCGGGTCGCAGCGCATGCAGTCGCTCGCGAGGAAATTGGCCGAGGATCTCGTCGTCGTCATCGATTCGCCCCCGACACTCGCGGTGGCGGACGCGGCCGTCATCGCGAGCTGGGCAGACGGAGCCGTTCTCGTCGTCACCGCGGGTCGGACCACCGACGACATGTTGACGCGCGCTTCCGAGAACATCGCGAGGACGCGAGGCAGATTGCTCGGGATCGTCTTGAACCGCGTGCCGCTGCGGGGCGCGGACTCGGGCTACTACGGCTCCCAGTACGCCGGGTACTACGGCTACGGGGCGGCCCGCCCCGAACGCCGTTCGCCCTGGTTCGGACGCCGACGCAATCGTGCGGGGGCGTCATCGGCGTCCGGAGCAGAACACGCAGCCACGACGCGGCGCTTCTCGGGGAATCTTCCTCCGGCGAACGTCAGCGGGCTCAGGACCCTCTCAAACCGGACCAAGTTGGGGCCATCAGCGGGTGAAGCTCCGAGTGAAGTCGCGGTCGGGATGGCGTCGACCCGTGTCGCGACCGAGTCGGCCATCCCTGCGCGACGCGGCCGGTCGCGGGACGAGTGACCTCCCCCGGAAACGATGAGGCGCCGGCTCGCAGAGCCGGCGCCTCATCGTTTCTCAGTGAGCGGTGGAGCCCGGCGCGAAAACCGCCTTGAACGTGCGAAGGAGGATCGCCACATCGCCCACGAGCGACCAGTTTTCCACGTAGAAGAGATCGAGGCGGATCGCGTCGTCCCACGCGAGGGCGGAACGGCCGCTCACCTGCCACAGGCCGCTCATGCCGGGGCGCACCATCAGCCGGCGATGCGCGTCGTCGTCGTAGAACTCGACCTCGGCGTCACGCTGCGGGCGAGGTCCGACCAGGCTCATCTGACCGCCGAGCACGTTGAAGAGCTGGGGCAGCTCGTCGAGGGAGTATTTGCGAAGCCATCGTCCGAGCGGCGTGATGCGCGGGTCGTTGTCGATCTTGAACAGAGGGGATCCCTCTCGTCCCTGGGCGGCCAGCAACTCCTGCAGCCGAGCGTCGGCTCCGTCGATCATCGAGCGGAACTTCAGCATGCCGAAATGCTCTCCGCCCTGGCCCACGCGCTCCTGTCTGTACAACACACGTCCGGGACCGGACGCGCGTACGAGGAGCGCGATGACGGCCAGGACGGGGGAGAGGAGGACGATGAGCGTCCCCGAACAGACGATGTCGAACGCGCGCTTCATGACCCGCTGGGCGGCCGAGAACTGCGGGGTCTCGATGTGGACGAGGGGAAGCCCGGCGACCGGGCGCGTGTGCAGGCGCGGCCCCGCGACGTCGGTGAGGTTGACGGCGACGATCAAGTGCTGGCGGCCGGGGTGCAACCCCCAGCCGATGCGCCGGATGTCGCCGGCGTCGAGCGCGGCACCGCCCGAGACGAGGACGCTGTCGGCATCGAGTTCCGAAAGGGCCTGGCTGAGTCGGGTCGCGTCCTCCTCGGTCCACGTCGAGCCGTCGGGATTCCGGGTCACGATATGCGCTCCGACGACGCGTAGCCCTGCGTCGGAGTGACACTCGAGTTCTTCGGCCACACGCGCGTTCTCTTCTGCCCTCCCCACGAGGACGACGCGGGCGCTCATCGCTCCGGCGCGTCGACGGCGACCGAGCCAGAGGCGGCAGAGCATCCGACCCAGAAGCAGAGCCGCACCACCCAGGGGGAGGCTCAGGAGGAAGTACCCGCGCGAGAGGTCGGCGGTCGTCAGATAGGCCGCGATGCCCACGAGGCCGAACAGCTGCACGGACGCGGCGAGGACTAGTCGGTACTCGCCAACCCCATAACCGATGACCCTCGGCTGCCGGGTGCCCCAGACGGCCAGAGCGAGGAGCCAGGCCAGGGAGAGCCCGACCGAGACGGTCGTGTAGTCCAACGGTGCGGACGCGACATCAACGCGGTGGGGTCCCAACCAGAACACCTGCGCGCCGAAGACCGCACCGACGATGACGACGGTATCGACACCCGCGACCAGCCGTGCGTACCTCCGCTGCCAGGACGTACGGCGCGGCCGGGGCTCGGGGGTGAGCTGGCGCAAGGGATGAGGTGACTCCAGAAGTGAGACGGAAGAATTCATGAGTGCTCCGCTTTCGACGCCCGGGGGACTTTCCGAGGGCCCTCGACCGGAGGCGGAGAGGGCGGTGGGCGCGGGGACTCTTGCACCTCTCGCGAAAGTGCTTCAGCGTGGTTCGCGCGTCGCGGCGGGGTGAAGGCGCCGGGCCATGGCGAAGCGACGGTTGTCTCCGGTCGGCTGAGCTGGCCGCGGTACGGGAGCTCTGCCGCGCGGCATACCCGACGATCGCCCAGGGCCTCACCTCGGCTCGGCTGCGCGTCACCCGTTCTGGCGGGAGAGCGGCAAAGCATGCCTGGTTGACGAGGAGAATGTTTACATGTTCATGTGAGCGTGGGCCGCCGATCAAGCTGGTTCCATGAGCGATGCGCACGACCCCTGGACCGAGTTCGCCCGCGAGCTGGGTGCGCGCATGCTTCGTGCCCGTGCCGTCAAACAGATGTCTCAGGAGCAGGTCGCGCACGCGGCGGGCCTGGCGACGTTCACCTATCGGAAGTTGGAGAAGGGCGAGTCCAATCCCGGAACCGCCGCGAATCCGCGTCTCCGGACTCTCGTCGCTCTTTCGGACGTGCTGGGCATCCCGCTTCCGGAGCTCATCCCGACCCCGCCGAAGGGCCTTCCTCCCGGTCGTTGACGGCGGTGTCGGAGGTTCGCGATGTAATGCGTTCGTGCCCACCGGTGTTCGGGTCGTCCGTACGGACGACCCCGAGAGAGAGGTGTCTGGCATGAATTCACGGATGCGGAACGAACGGACCGGCGAAACCCGAGAGTGCGCCTTCTCGTGGTGCGTCACCGAACACGGGTCGACCGTTCACCCCGATGATGAGGATCACCGTAGCGTCGGCTTCGGGATGACGGCTCGCGTGAGGCAAGTCACCGCGCACGGCCCCGGAATCCTCGCCGGCGTGGAGGTCGGCCTCGTGCGTCGCACGGACGACACGGAGACGTGGGTTGTCGTGGAGACCGGCGTCGGCATCTCCGTATCCGTTCCGCTCCGCGCCGCCCGCGCACTCATCGCGGGGGTGCAGTCCGATGACCTCATGGCGGAGGTGTTGATACCCGAGCGCGACATCGACTGAGTCGCGCCGCCGTCATCGGTCAACGGCTGGGCGTTCTGCGACGCGCCGCTCGGCGGTCATGCGCCCACGCCCAGAGGGCTGATCCGACGTAGAGGGCGCACAAGGGGAGCGCGATGATCAGCATGCTCATCAGATCCGAGGGGGGCGTGACGGTCGCCGAGAAGATGACGATCACGATGAGCGCGACTCTCCAACCTCGGATGATGCTGGCAGCGCTGAGCACACCTACGGCGTTCAGGGCGACCACGGCCAGCGGTGACACGAAGGCGACTCCCACGCCCACCACCAACTTCAGGAGAAAGTCGAAGTACTGGCTCGCGGTCAGCATGGTCGTCGATCCGGAGGGGGCGAATCCCGCCAGGAGGTGGACGATCTGCGGAACGACGAGCCACCCGAAGACGACCCCGCCGAGGAAAAGCGGGACGGCGGTTCCCATGAAGGCGACGCCTATCCGGCGCTCGCGACGGGTGAGGCCGGGGACCAGGAACGCCCAGATCTGGTAGATCCAAACGGGCGCGGCGAGGACGATGCCGATCGCTAAAGCGATCTTGAAGCGGAGATCGAACGCTTCCCCGATGCGAGTGAAGTTGAGGCTTGTGAGCGACGGCCCCTCCACGTGCGCCAGGGGCTCGGCGGCAGCCGCGATGACCGCATCGGAGAGAGCGAAACCCGCTGTCCCCGCGACGACGATGGCCACGGCTGAGATGGTCACGCGTTTTCGCAACTCGGAGAGATGGGAGAGCAGGGGCATCGCGCCCCCGCTGCCATCAGTGCGTCGTGATTCGCGGGGAAGCCTCTCTCCGCGCCGTCGCGTCACGGCGCGGGGGAGGGCCCGGGGCGGCTCTGCTCTGGGTGTTCCGCGTCGGGCGCGATCGTAGACGCGCCCTCGATGTCTTTCGTGGTCTTGGTCTCTTTCGTCTCGGAGCGCAGGATACGCACCGACTCACCGACGCTTTTCGCGAGCCCCGGAAGCTTGGCGGCGCCGAAGAGCAGGAGGATGACCGCGAGGATGAGGATGAGGTGCCACCCGGAGAACGCGTTGCCGAAAATGCCCATCGGGGGATCCTTCGTTCGTTGATCGAGACTCCATGCTCCGTCCGCTCCGCCCGGCGCCTCGCGGCATCGTCGCAAGTTCCCCCACCTTGGCTCGTCACTTCACCCGCGCGGGCAGGGGAGCAGAGGATTCGCGGCGCGCGAGCGCCTCCACCGGGATGGGTTTGACTGGCCGACGTGATGAATTCCGGCAGAGGAGAAGCGTGATGCGGAAGAGCGCGGGATGATCGGCGATCGCATCGTGGTCGTCTGCACGGCCAATATGATCCGATCCCCTTTCGTCGCGGCGCTGCTCATGTCTCGCCTCGAGTCGGGCGCGGCCGCGGGCCTGGTCGTCGAGAGCGCGGGGTCCGCTGCGCGCGCCGGTCTCCCCGTCGCCGAAGAAGTGGCGCGCCTCGGCGAGACGTACGGTCTCGATCTGAGCGCTCACCGATCGCGACGCCTCGCAGAAGGGGTGTTGCAGACCGGCGACACCGTTCTCTGCGCCGAGCGGGCGCACCGGAGGGTCGTCCTGGATCTGAGGCCCGACCTGATCTCATCGGTCTTCACGGTGAGGGAGTTCGCGCGTCTCGTCGAATCGACGTCGGTTCGAGCCTCGGCATCCGATTGGCCCTCTCTGGTGCGCGCGGCGGCACGCGCGCGGCTGGTGGCATCCGCCGGCGGCTTCGAGGTGCAAGACGACATCGTCGATCCGGTCGGCCAGCCGGAGTCGGTGTGGCTCGCGTTCGAGCGACAGGCGACCATGGCGGTGTCGGCGATCCTCGGTGCCGTGACGGCGCTTCCTCATCTCGGCGCGGAGCCCCGCGGACCCGTCGGCATTCCCTCCTCGCGACGGGAGTACCGCCGACGAGCGACGGCCCCGAGCGTATCCGTCGCGCCCTGGCGGTCGTGAGCGTGTTCGACATCGGAATCGACAAGCTCGTCGTGGTCGGCGTGCTCATCGGACTGATCGCCGGTCCGGCACGGCTTCGCGAGTGGCGTCGAGCCCTTCCGCGGTTCGTCGGACGTGCGCACGCGCTGTACCAGCAGGGGAGACAGCAGGTGGTCGACGATCTGGACGAGCTCGCCCCCGATTGGCGCGAGTATGACCCGCGCCAGCTGGATCCTCGGAGGATCCTTCGGGAGCTCGGCGAAGAGGCGACGCGGTCCGGTTCGCCGGTCGGTCGGGCGAGTTCAGCGACGTCCGCGGGTGCGTCGCCGGGTGAGGTAGCGGCGGACGACGACCGTCGAGACGGCGCCGATCACACCCCCGAGGGTGTTGGCGACGACGTCGACGGCGCTGCTGGTGCGACCGGGAAGAAAGACGCCCTGGAAGATCTCGACCAGAAGAGGGACGACCCAGGCGATTCCGAGCAGCCTCCACGGGTGTCCGCGGAGAAGCGACGCCAGGAGAACCCCGAACGGGAGGAAGAGCACGACGTTGAGGCCGAAGTCCATCGTTCCCGAGGTCGCGCCGGGGAAGAGGGCGTAAAGGATCGCGTAGGCGCCGTCCGCATGACGGTCGAGATGATCGGGCCACAGGAGGATGACGCCGAGGGCGACGAGATAGAAGACCGCCACCGACGTCATGACGTATCGACGACGCAGAGGCGGACGATCGACGGGCACGCACCACAGTAGACACACGCCCGGCGGCGCGTGAAAGCGCTTACCCCGGGTGAAGGGGCGTCAGCCTCGGCGTCCGAAGGTTCTGCGCACGATGCGCAGGAGGCCGAGGAAGCCGAAGAGACCGACGACGGCACCCAGGACGGCGAACAGGGTGATGGACCCGCCGAGGACGGGCCCGCCACCCGCGATCACCAGGACGACGGCGATGACCACTGCGGCGATCGAGACGAGCGTGGTGGCGATCTCACCCGTCGCCCGGCCGAGGACGCCGCTGACGTCCTCGCCGTCGGCGCTGCGCAACGCGATCCCGATGGACCCCTTCTCCACCCCGGTGAGCAGGGCATCGAGCCGACGGGGGATCTGTTCGAGGCGGGCGAGGGCGATGACCGCTTGAGCCTGGAGGTCGGTGACCGCGCGCGTGGCCGACACCGTCCGACGAAGGAGGCTCGGCATGAGGGGGAGCGCTCGACCGACCATGTCGAAGTCGTCGACGATGACGCGCAGGCACCCTTCGAGGGTGGCGAAGCTCCGGAAGGCCGAGGCGAGTTCGCCGGGCAGCGCGATGTGGTGCTGGCGGATCACATCGACCATCCGCGTGAAGATCGAGCCGTGCCCGCTGGTGCGCAGGTGCTCCGTGGTGAGGACGACTCCCACGTCGTGCCGGAAGGCCTCGAGGTCGGCATCGTCGGGGGCATCCACGATGAGGAGCAGGGCGTCCGTCGCCGCGACATCGTTCTCGCTCAGAGCCGCGAGGAAGAAAGCCGTCATGTGCTGACGTCGACTGCGCTCGATGACGCCGACGGCGCCGAAATCGATGAGCCCCAGTGTCCCGTCCGTCTTCAGCAGCACGTTGCCGGGGTGGAGGTCTGCGTGGAAGACCCCGTACACGAGGATCTGTTCGAGGACGGTCGCCATGAGCGTCTCGGCGAGGCGCTCGCGCTGCGACGGATCGAGGTCGGCGATCAGGGGCGCCGCGTCGCTCAAGGCCGTTCCGTCGACGAGACCCATGGTGAGCACGCGTTGGCCGGACGCCGCGGAGAAGATGCGCGGAACGCTCACCAGCCCACGGCGTCCGGGTTCGGCGCGATCGATCAGGTCGAGAGTCGAACCGATCATCTGCGTGTTGCGAGCCTCGATGCGGTAGTCGAGCTCCTCGAGGAGGGTGGTGGTGAAGCCGCGGGCGACCGACTCGATGCGCAGGTCGCGTCCGACGCGTGTGCGCGCCTCGGCCCGGTGGGCGAGACGACCGATGATGTCGGCATCCGCCTCCACCTGCGCCCGCGCGGCGGGACGCTGGACCTTGACGACGACGGGGGTGCCGTCGAGCAGCCGCGCGCGGTGCACCTGCGCGACGGAGGCGGCGGCGAGGGGGATCGGATCGACCTCGGCGTACACCGCTCCGATCGGCAGGCCGAGATCGCTCTCGATGACCCCGCGCACCGTCTCCCAGGGAAGCGTGGTGGCGCTCGTCTGCAGGGAGGCCATGGCACTCAGGTACGGCTCGGGAACGAGGTCACGACGGGTCGAGAGCACCTGGCCGAGCTTGACGAAACTCACCCCGGCATCGTTGATGGTCGCCACGATGGCTCGCGCCCGTTCCTCTGAGGTGGTGAGTTGCTCCTCGACGCGAGCACGGCCCCCGTGGAAGAGCCATCCGACCCCGTGTCGTGAGGCGATCGCGAGGATCTCCAGGTACCGCCGGGTGCGTTTGCGCTGGCGGAGCGCTGCCCGAACGACGTCGATCGGGTTCGGGAGAGGGCGCGTCGGAAAGATCGCCTCGCTCGCGACGAGGGCGGCGACGCCGAGGGCGAAGACCCATGCCAGTGAGAGCGCGATCAGCCCGGCCCAGATCCAGCCGTCCTCCGCGGGAATGGATGCCGAGGAATCGGGGAACCCTGTCTGTCGCAGCGTCCATCCGGCCGAGGGCACTCCCAGGAGGAAGACCAACAGACCCACGATGATGCTGCGCGGCCAGCCTACGGCGGTGCCGAGAACTCGACGTGCGACGAACCCGACGAGGAGCGCGGAGACGACGGCGGTGATCGAGATGAGGAGGCTGGCCATCACGTGGTCAGCGTAGTCGGGCGGGGTTCACACGATCCGGGCGAGGCCGCAGCGGTGGCAGAGCCACCAGGCTGCGGTGCCGCGTCGGACGGGTTCGGTCACGCCCCCGCAGGACGCGCAGGCGGGGGCGAAGCCCGCGATCTCGTCGTCGCCGTCGTCCGGGAGCGCGGATCGAGTATCGAGAGGGGGGATGGACATGAGGGCATCTTCACATGCGCATGCGCGGCCCTGCCCGTTATCCACAGGCCGTTGCTCAGAAGATCTCCGACACCCGTTGCCACAGGATCGCGACCACCGGTCCGATCTCTCCGACGCGCTGGGCCGACCCGAGCACTACCGCGACGAGCGGAAAAACCGTCACGGCCAGCGCCACGAGAACGCCCAAGACCGCCAGCGTCCATGCGGCGGGTGCCCGGCGCCGGGTGAGGGCGAGAGCGAGGAGCCCCGCTGTCACGACGACGCCGACGACCGTGACCGCGAGCACGCTGAGGGCGGGGAAAGGCACGATACCCGCGGTGCTCGCCGTCACTGCGCCGAGGAAGCCGACGAGAGGGAGATACAACGCCAGCGCGATGATCGCGACGGCGCCGGCTCCCACTGCTCCCGCGATGACGCTGCGCCGCGATTTCAGCAGGGTCCCGCTCGAAGAGGAACGAAACATGGGAGTCTCCGTTCGAGGGTCGGCTGCCTTACTTCCGCATGTCGTGGAGCGTTTTGTTCGCGCGCTTCTCCGCGGCGGCGGCGGCCTTCTTCGCCGCCTTGTGGCGACGCTTGCGCGCGCGCGGGTCGTTCCACAGCCGGACGATCTGGTGGCCGACGGACTCCCGGTCCTTCACCTGGACGCGCGGGGTTCGGGTGCCGACCACATAGGCGATCAGGGCGACGGCACCGATCACGATGAGCTTGTTGCGCATGGCATCCTCCTTCTCGTCGAGGATCTCGATGCTCTCCGCGGGGAGGGCCCGCGGCGCGAGATCCGTCACCAAGGAGACGTGGCGAGCGACCGATTCGTCACGCGCAGTGAAGGAAAGATCGACGCGGCCGATCCAGGTCATCGCGCGCGGAGCGCGACGCCTTTTGGAGCAGACGCGGTCGGGTTCCTGCGGAATGCGTCCAGGTCAGGGGCGCCCCATGCCGTGGTAGGTCCAGCCTGCAGCACGCCAGGCCACAGGGTCGAGGCAGTTGCGTCCGTCGATGACGACGCGTCCCCGCGCGAGCGAGGCGGCGTGTTCCGGGCTCAGCTCGCGTCGGTATTTGTCCCACTCCGTCACGACGATGACCGCGTCCGCATCGCGGAGGGTGGCGTCCAGATCGGCGTCGTAGGTGAGCTGCGGGTGCACTCGTCGCGCGTTCTCGATCGCCGCGGGATCGGTCAGAGTGACCCGGGCCCCCAGCCCGTTCAATCGAACGGCCACATCGAGGGCGGGAGAGTCGCGGATGTCGTCGCTGTGCGGCTTGAAGGCCGCGCCCAGCACGGCGATCTTCGCTCCGAAGACGCTTCCGCCCAGAGCGGTCGTGGCGAGCTCGACGGCGCGGTCTCGTCGACGGAGGTTGATGGCGTCGATCTCGCGGAGGAAGGCGACGGACTCACCGCGGCCCAGTTCTTCGGCGCGGGCGGAGAAGGCTCGGATGTCCTTGGGGAGGCACCCCCCGCCGAACCCGATGCCGGCTCCGAGGAAGCGGCGTCCGATACGGGCGTCGTGACCGATGGCGTCGGCGAGCGTGGTCACGTCGGCTCCCGTCACCTCGGCGATCTCGGCCATCGCGTTGATGAAGCTGATCTTGGTGGCGAGGAAGGCGTTCGCCGCGACCTTGACCAGCTCAGCCGTGGCGTAGTCGGTCACGATGAAGGGCGTTCCCTTCGTGACCGAGGGATGGTAAACCTCGCGCAGGATCTGTGCCGTGCGCTCACCCTCCGCCGTCGGAGAGCCGTCGAGCGAGGGAACACCGGCGACGAGCCGATCGGGGTCGATGGTGTCCTGCACCGCCCAGCCCTCGCGCAGGAACTCCGGGTTCCAGACGAGCACCGCGCCGCGCTCGGACACCCGGGGTGCCAGACGGGCGGCGGTACCGACCGGAACGGTGGACTTGCCCGCGACGACGTCGCCGGGAGCGAGGAAGGGCAGCAGCGCGTCGACGGCCGCGTCCACGTAGGTCAGATCCGCAGCGTGGCCGCCCGCCTGCTGGGGCGTACCGACGCCGATGAAGTGCACCGCGGCACCTCGAGCCGCCGACATGTCCGTCGTGAACGAGAGCCGTCCCGAGGCGATCCCCTCGGTGAGGATCTGCTGAAGGCCGGGCTCGAAGAACGGTGCCTCTCCCCGCGAGAGCGTCGCGATCTTGCGCTCGTCGACGTCGATGCCCACCACGTCGTGGCCGATAGAGGCCATCGCCGCCGCGTGAACAGCTCCCAAGTATCCGCAACCCACGACAGACAGACGCACGATCAAAGCCTTTCAGATATCCGCGGCGAGAACCGACGGAGACGGTCCGAAGACCGGAACAGGGGGGTGGCGACCGTCACGCCGCGGTCTCGCCGGGAGCGAAGGCCGCGCGGGCGGTCTTGCCGAGGATGACGAAATCGCCCAGGAGGGTCCAGTTTTCCACGTACGACAGGTCGAGTCGTACGGACTCCTCCCAGGAGAGGGACGACCGCCCGCTGACCTGCCAGAGACCCGTGATGCCGGGTTTGGCGAGGAATCGCCGGTGAACGTGGTCGGCGTAGACGGCCACCTCCGAGGGAAGCGGAGGGCGCGGTCCGACCAGCGACATCGAGCCACCGAGAACGTTGAAGAGCTGGGGGAGCTCGTCGAGGCTGAACTTGCGCATCACTCGACCGATGGGCGTGACGCGCGGGTCGTTCCTCATCTTGAACAGCACTTCGTTGCCGGAATCCCGTTGCTGCGCGACCAGCTGCGCGCGCAACTCCTCGGCGTTCACCACCATGGAACGGAACTTGAACATCATGAACTCGCGGCCGCGGAAGCCGACGCGGGTCTGGCGGAAGAGGACCGGCCCCTCGCTCGACAATCGCACGGCGACCGCCAGGAACAGCAGAACGGGGCTGAGCAGCACCACCCCGAGGCTCGCCGCGGCGAGGTCGACGGATCTCTTCAGGAAGCTCTGCCCCCTCGAGAATTTCGGCGTCTCGACGTGGATGAGGGGGAGGCCGGCGACGGGCCTGGTGTGCAAGCGCGGCCCGGCGATGTCGACGATGCTCGGGGCGAGCACGAGGTGCTGGCGCCCCGCCTCCAGGCTCCAGGAGATCTCCTTGACCTTTTCGGCAGGGAGTTCGTCGGCACTGGTGATCGCGACCGTGTCGGCCCCGGTCGCGGCCAGAGCCCGCGTCACGTCGCCGACGTGCCCCATGATCGGGATCTCGGTACCGGGGATGGTGTCGGCCGTCTTGGCGTGAGGGACGCAGGCCCCGACGACGCGATAGCCGGCGCTGGGCGTGCGGGCGAGCTCCCGAGCGAGCTGTGTCACCGAGGGGAGCGAACCGACGAGGAGGACGTGCGCGGAGTACCGACCGCGGGAGCGCTGCACCACGAGCCACTGTCTCCACATCCATCGCGTGAAGCAGAGGACCAGGATGCCGGAGGGCAGGCTGACGAGCAGGTAGCCGCGGGCCACGTCGATCTGCGTCAGGAAGGCGATGATCGCCACGGCGCCGAACAGGCGGAAGCTGGCGTCGGCGATGCGCACGTATTCGGCGGAGCCGGTGCCGATGACACGGTCGCTCCGGGACTCGACGAAGGCGAGCGCCCACATCCACGTGACGATGAGGATGGCGGAGAAGGCCCAGTACGAGAGATCGCTGATGCGGCTGTCGCTGCCCGCGGCGAGTTGCGCATTGCCGAGGCCGAACCAGAGCAGTTGGGTGCCGTAGACGACCCAGACCAGAGCGGCGAAGTCGGTGACGACCAGATTGCGGCGGTAGCGGCCGCGCCACCGATCTTTCACATGCGACGGAGGAGGCGGCGTCACCGGTGTCACCTCGGAGGGGGCGCCGCTCGACTCGCCCGTGGATGCCGAGTCGTCCGCGCTTACCGGATCCGCATCTGCGGAGGACGCGCCGGGGCGCAGGTCGGACATCGCCATGTGCCTTCCTCCCCCCACCCCACGCGTGCGTGGGAGCCCTCCCGCGAACAGTAACAGGCGAAATTCACCCGTCAAATCACCCAGCAGTTCTTGTCATACGCAGGAAACGTGAACGGTCGGCATTCGCTGTTCACCTGGCGGGTGAAGTGTTGGTCGGGTGAGGACGTTCCTCTACACTCGGGCGCGGATCAGCCGCACCCGGCTGCCACGAGATCGTGCCGCACGGTGGGGTCGTCACACCCCGCCCGAAAGGTTCCGATGTCACGCGCCTCGTCATCGACTTCTCGTCCTCATCGGGCGCAGGCGGGGCTCATCGCGGCGATCGCGATCGCCGTCGTGGTCGTCGTGGCGGTCGGCGGAGTCTTCGCCTACGCCCTCCTCCGCCCGGAGCCCGCGGCGACGTCGGCTCCGACCCCGTCGCCGGCGGCGACGACCGCTGAGCCGTCTCCGTCCGCCTCGCCGACCGTGACGAGCCCCCCGCCTTCGCCACCCGCCCCGTCGTCGCCCGCAGCGCAGGGATGCGAGGGGTCCTCGACCCTCCTGACCATCTGGGCGCACCCCGACGACGACATCATCTTCGCCAACCCGACCATCTCGGACGCCATCGCCGCCGGTCGGTGCGTGCGGACGGTGTTCGTGACCGCGGGCGACGCAGGCAAAGGACTGGACTACGTGGCAGCACGGGAGCTCGGCATCCTGCGCGCGTACAACGCCATGCGTGGCAAGGACGGCGAGTGGGATGCCACCGAGCTCACGCTCGACACGGGCATGCAGGTACGGCGGCTCGTTCCGAAGGACGATCCGCGCCTGTCGGTTCTGTACCTCCGACTCCCGGACGGGAATCTCACCGGTGAGGGATTCGACGCGACGGCGCACGCGACGCTGAGCAAGCTCTACGACGGAGCCATGGGGACGCTCTCGCCGGTCGACGGGGGACCGGCCGTGACCCGCGATCAGCTCATCGCGTCCGTCCGAGAGCTGGCATCCGCATTCCACCCGGAAGGAACGCTGACCCATATCCCGCGCGGCAGCGCCTTCGCGCCCGGGGATCACCCGGATCACTCGGCGGTGGGAACCCTGATCCGCGACTCCCTGACCTCCGATGCGGCCGTGGGGCCCGGCATCCGGTACTTCGTGGGGTACCCCTCGGAGAACCTGCCGGCGAATCTCGAGGGCGCGGTGCTCGACACCAAGGTCGACACGTATCGCATCTACACGCAACAGGATCAGGTGATCCGGTGCGCCGACCGCAGTGCATGCCTCAAGACCCGGAAGTTCGGGCAGTGGTTGCAACGCTCGTATGCGAAGGCCGAGGCCGACCTGCAGATGGGGTGAGTCGGACCCGACTGCCGGACTCAGGAGTCGGTGGCGAGCGACTCCTCGACGGCCGCGCGCGCCTCGCGCTCGGCGATGATGTCGACGAAGTCCTTGACGGGAGCTTCGGCGTATTTGTCGACCGCGACGACGGCCTCTTCGTGAACCACCTCCGGCTCCGCGTCGGGGAAGCGCGCCTGGACGCGCTCCTCGACGCCGGCGACCGTCTCGTCCTTATCGAAACCCTCGCTGCGCTTCGTCATGGTTGGGATCCTCAGTGCTGGTAGGTGCCGTGGAGGATCGCCCGACCCAGCGTCTTGAACGCCAGATTGAACGAGACGACGGCGGGGGAGGCGTCGGAGTCGACGCCGAGCGACTCTTCACCCACGGCGTGCACGACGAAGAAGTAGCGATGGGGCTGATCGCCCTGCGGGGGAGCCGCCCCGAGGAATCCCTTCTCACCGCCGTCGTTGCGAACGTGGAACGCCGCGCCCGGGAGCTCTCCGGAAGCGGCGCCCGAGGCCACTTCGCGGACATCGGCCGGAACGTCGACCAGCACCCAATGCCAGAAGCCGCTCGGGGTCGGCGCATCCGGATCGAAGCCCGTGATCACGAACGACTTGGTGCCCTCCGGCACCTCCGACCACGCCAGGTGCGGGGAGGTGTTGCCCTTGTCGGCGACCTGGTCGTCGCTCAGGGGCTGACCGTCCACGACGTCGTCGCTGGTCACCGCGAACGACGGCACGGTCGGAAGAAGCGGGTACGGATCGGGGGTCTGCGGGCGTGAGAGATCGGCCATGCTCGCACGCTAGAGCCGCCCGGTGGCCGGAGAGCAGGGCTTGCATCCCGGCCCGACGCGGGTTAGCGCTCAGTGGTGAAGGCGCAGGAGCGAGTGCGCGGTCTCGCGGCATCCCTCGGGAGTCGGGAGGCCGTAGTCGTTCTCGACGACCGTCCGCAACTCCTCGGCCAGCTCGTCGACCGCGGGTCTCCTGTCGAGCGCCTCGAGGATCGGCAGGATCAGATCGTCGTACTCGTCATCGGGCCAGCCCTGCCCGATGTGGTGGACTCCGATGGGATCCCACTCGTTGAGGACGGCGCGGATGCGCAGGGCTACGGGCGACAGTGACCGCGGCGGTGTGGACGTCTGCATAGGGCGAGTGTCGTCATCCTCTCTAGGTGCGCGCTGGGGATCGTCGATGTGTCCGGTGCGCGGCGTCCTCCCGGCGACGCTCGTGTGGGAGCGTGATCCGCCGATCGGTTTCACCCCACCCCGCCGGGTGGCGGGGCTGCGGGATTTGAGAACCGGAAACCGGCACCGTCGCGATAGCGTCGAGAGGCGCCCGAGGGCGAGGGGGAACCCGCAATCCGTCGCCGGGGGGGCGAAGTACAGGACGGAGTCGCCGTGAGTGACATCGACGAGCCTTCGGGCGCCGATCAGGCATCCGTCGACCCCGCGACGCCGCGTCGCTCCGGGATCTCCCGCAGGGCCCTCGTGTTCGGTGGCCTCGCCGTGGGCGGCCTCGCCGCGTTGGGGGGAGGGGCGCTCGTCTATCGCGAGATCCGTCGCTCAGCGCCGCCGGAGGGGGCCTGGGTGAAACTCGGCCCCATCGTTCCGGTGCCCGAAACCTCGCCGCGGCCCATGTCGCCGGCCTTCGAAGAGCCGGGAACCGACACCACGGTGGCGGTCTGGGCGCATGCCGACGACGACATCATCTTCGCCAACCCGCACCTGGCGGGACTCATCAGCTCCGGCGCGACCCTGCGCACGGTCTTCGTCACCGCGGGCGACGCCGGTCGCGGCCTCGACTACGCGAAGCAGCGCGAGGCCGGCATCCGGGCCGCGTACGACGAGATGCGCGGCAGCACGCAGCCGTGGGACACCGCCCAGCTGACGCTTCGCAGCGGTGCACGCGTCACGCGGTTCGTGCCGTCCGACGACCCCCGCCTGTCCATCACGGTGCTGCGGCTCCCGGACGGCAACCTCAGCGGAAAGGGGTTCGCGGCCACGGGCGAAGCGGGACTCACCCAGCTCATCAACGGCACGGTCCCCGCGCTCGCCCCGATCGACGACGGGCCGACTCTCGATGCGAGTCGACTGGCCGACACGGTCGCCGAGCTCATCCACGCGGGTCGCCCCGACCACATCACGACGAACATCCCGCACGAGAGCGCCTTCGCGCGCGGCGATCACCCCGATCACTCGTGCGTCGGCTCGCTCGTCCGCGCCGTCGCCCCCGTGGCGGGGATCGCCCCGGAGGCGGTCACGTACTACATCGGCTATCCCTCGCAGCACGAGCCGGTCAACGTCGACGGCGACACCCTGGATGCGAAGGTCGACGTCTACGCCACCTACGCCGCCCAGGACCCGGTGGTCACGTGCGACGGCGCCGCGGCCTGCCTCGCACAGCCGGGGTTCGGACAGTGGCTGCGCCGTTCGTACGGGAAGACCGAGGCCGAACTGCGCCTCATCTGACGCCTCGCGCTTCGACGGGCGGGTCAGCGTCGCTGTGCGGGAGAGCCCGCGCGCTCCGCGATGAGAGCGGCCTCGACCCGGGACGACACCGCCATCTTGCTCAAGATCGAGCTGACGTGGTCTTTGACCGTGGCGGAGCTCAGGTGCAGCCGACGCCCGATCTCGGCATTCGAATCTCCCGTGGGCAGGCACTCGAGCACGTCGCGCTCGCGTTCCGTCAGGAGAGCGACGCGACGTGCGGCATCGAGGTCGGGACCGCCCGAGAATCCGTCGACCAGGGCTCGAGACGCCTCCGGGGAGAGCACGACACCGCCGGCCGCGAGCGAGCGGACCATCGCGGCGAGGTGCTCCGGGTCGGTGTCCTTGACGAGGAAACCCGTTGCGCCCTCTCGCAGGGCTCTCGCGATCGACTCGTCCGCCGCGAACGTCGTGAGGATGCCGACCACGGGCGGATCGTCATCGCCCCGCAGCTCGGCGAGGATCTCGAGGCCGCTGAGTCCCGGCATCCGGATGTCGAGGAGGACGACGTCGGGTCGGAGTGCGCGGATCGCGTCGAGCGCGTCGGGGCCGTCGACGGCGGCGATGACCTCGATGTCGTCCGCGGCGTTGAGTATGAAAGCGAAGCCGGAGCGGACGAGGGCCTCATCGTCGACGACAACAACCCGGATCACGCCAGTCACTGTACGCCGATACGACGAAGCCGCCCCGCGAGAGACGGGGCGGCAGGCCGGGACGAGGCACGATACGTGGGGCTCAGTGCCTCGCCCCGGGGTCGCGGGGAGGTCAGTCCTCCGAGACGGTGACGGTGACCTCGATGTTGCCGCGCGTCGCGTTCGAGTACGGGCACACCTGGTGCGCCTCGTCGGCGAGCTGCTGAGCGAGCTCGGACTCGATGCCCGGCAGGACGACCTCGAGCAGGACGGCGAGCTGGTAGCCGCCCTGACCGTTCGGTCCGATGTGGACGCGGCCACCCACGGACGAGTCCTCGATGGCGACCTTGCGGGCGCGGGCAACGGAGTGCAGCGCGCTGTGGAAGCAGGCGGCGTACCCGGCGGCGAAGAGCTGCTCGGGGTTGGTGCCGGCTCCGGACCCGCCGAGCTCCTTGGGGGGCGCGACGTCGAGGTCGAGGTAGGTGCCGGCGGTCACGTGGCCGAGGCGGCCCTGGCCGGTGGAGACGGCTTCGGCGGTGTAGAGGACGTCCATGGTGTTCCTTTCTGGGGACGGGTGGGTGCGGCCGTCAGGCCGAGTGTCGCGCCGCGTCGGCGTCGCGCACCTCGTCGGGGTGGTCGCGCAGGCCTCTCATGGCCTCGGTGAGCTGGTGAAGTGCGTCGATGAGCTCTCGGGCGCTGTCGGCGTCGGTGATCCCCGACCCCGCGGCGATGCACCGGGGGACATGGGCGAGCTCTGTTCGCAGCGCGGTGCCGCGATCGGTGAGCGTGACGGACACCACGCGCTCGTCATCGGCGCGACGCGATCGGGTCAGGTAACCGGCGCTTTCCATGCGGGCGAGCATGGGGGAGAGGGTCCCGGAATCGAGCTGCAGGGCCTCGCCGAGGCTGCCGACCGTCTGATCGCCGTCGTTCCAGAGCGTCACGAGGGCGATGTACTGCGGGTACGTGAGATTCCACGGTTCGAGGAGCGCCCGATACGCCTGAGTGGTCGTGCGGTTGGCGGCATAGAGCGCGAAGCACACGAGGTGATCGACGGCGGGCATGCGAAGACTATTGCACACAACTTAATTGTGCACAACTGAATACGGTCGATCAGCCCCACGCCGAGGATGTCAAGCCCTGACATCGAGCCCCGTCACGTCGGAGCATGGGTGCCATGTTCAGCCGTAGCGACGCGAGCGCATCCGCGCCCTCGGGTTTCCTCGCCGACGGGGACCGGGATCTGCTCGCCATCAACGGGCACCACTTCGACCTGGGCGGGCCCATCGCGCCGGTCGCCGGCGACCTCGCCTGACGGCACCCCGCACGGTCCGAGGAGCGCGCGTCCTCGGCCCCGCCTCCGGTGATCAGCCGGCGGTCGAGCCGTCGCGTTCCTGCGCAGGCTCGTCGACGGGATGCCGGGTCACCAGCAGCTCGGCCACCCGGCGACGATCCACCGCGCTCACCTTCAGCGTCGCGCCCTCGACCTCGACGACATCGCCCACGTGGGCCAATCGCCCGAGCCGCTCGACCACGAAGCCGGCCACGGTGTCGGATGCCCCGCGCGGGAGAGGCACACCCGTCGCCTCCTCGAAGTCCTGCAGGTTCAGACGCCCCTCGACCGTGCCGTGCTCTCCCTCGGACAGGGGCTGTTCGGCATCCGTGTCGTACTCGTCGAAGATCTCTCCCACGACCTCTTCGACGAGGTCTTCGAGGGTGACGATGCCGTCCGTCCCCCCGTACTCGTCGACGACGACCGCGATGTGGCTCCCGTCCGCGCGCATCGCCGTGAGCGTCGGAAGGACGCGGGCGGTGGAGGGGATGTATCGGATCTCGCGCATGACGGCGCTGAGCGCGCGTTCGGGGTCGTCGGTGAGGTCGCGGACGTGCACGAAACCCACGACGTCGTCGATCGTCTGCTCCGCGACCGGGTATCGCGAGAAGGGGAGGTCGCGGACCCGCTCGTAGGCCTCGGCGACCGTGCCGCCGGCGTCCAGGGTCACCACCTCGGGGCGGGGCCGCATGACCTCACTGACGTGGCGGTCGCGGAGCGAGAGGACGTCGTCGAGGATGCGCCGCTCGTCGGCGGGAAGTCCTTCGTGACTGGAGACGATGTCGCGGAGCTCTTCTTCGGTGAGCTCCTCGCCCGTCTTGTTCGGGTCTCCACCGAGCAGGCGCACCAGCACGTTCGTCGAGAGCGACAGCAGCCAGATGACGGGGCGCATGAGCGTGGCGAAGCCGTTGAGGACCGGCGCGACCGCGTACGCGAACGCGGCATTGCGCTGGATGGCGAGCCGCTTGGGGACCAGTTCGCCGAGGACCAGTGACAGGTAGGCGATGACCAGGGTGAGGGCGATGGTCGCGACGGTCGCGGCGACTCCCTGCTCGAGACCGAGACCGACGAACAACGGCGTGACCGAGGGGGCGATGGAGGAGGCCCCGTACGCCGCCGATGCGAATCCGGCGACCGTCACGCCGATCTGCACGGCGGAGAGGAAGGTGTTGGGATTGCGCGCCAGATCGGCGACCTTCTGACCGCGTCGACCGCGGGCCGCGAGGGCGTTCACCTGGCTCTCGCGCAACGTGACGAGCGCCATCTCGGTGGCCGCGAACACCCCGCCGATCAGGACGAAGACGACGACCAGCACGATGTTGAGGACGAGGTCGTTCATCGGTGCACCGCCCCGGCGGGTGAGAGAGCGTCGCCCGGGGTCACCCGGGCGCGTGGACTGTGACCGTCGGCGTCGGGGGCGTGGTTCATGCGCCGAGTGTAATGAGCGTCGCGCTCACCACCGGGAGAAGCCGGCGGGCTTGCGTGGATGCGCGGATTCTGCTCAGCCCACGCTGCCGTCGGCCGCCGAGACGCGCACCGTGATGCCGCCCGCGAGGTCGACGCTCCAGCGCGCGGTGGTGTCGTCCCGCTCGAGCTCGGCTTCCTCGACGGCGCCGCCGGTGCCCTGGGCCGCGGCGATGCGGACGGCATCGGCGAGGGTGGTGCTCGCCGCCTCGAGCGCCGTGCGGTCCTCGGCGTCGAGCGCCCCGCTGTCGGACGAGGAACGCACCGTGCCCCCGTCGGCGCTCACGCGCACCTCGACCTCGCGATCACCGGATGCCACGTGCACCTCCCATGCCCCGTCATCCGTCTCCAGCTGGAAGGCTCGTCCGCCCGCGGTCGACTCGGCGGTCGTGATGGCGCGAACGGCCTCGCGATCGTTCGCGGCACGTCCGGACGCGTCGGAACTGCAGGCGGACGCCACCAGGGCGACCGCGACGAGCGACAGGGCGGCGGCGGACATGCGACTCGGGGCCATGGGGGAAGGCTAGTGAGCGGCGCTGCGCCCTCCGGAGGCGTTGCGCGTCGACCGGGACATGTGCGTAGCGCGGGCATAGCAAGCGAGTCACACGCAGTCAACAGGTGCCGAATGTTCAGGTGGGGCTCGAATTATGAAGGTCATGAGCGAGATCACTGCACACCACGGACTTCTGACCGACATCAACCTTCACGTCGACGACATCGGCGGCGCGGGACGCCCTGTCGTCCTGATCCACGGCTGGCCCCTCTCCGGCGAGTCGTGGGCACACCAGATCCCCGCCCTCGAAGGCGCCGGATATCGGGTCGTGACCTACGACCGGCGCGGGTTCGGCCGCAGCGACAAGCCGCGCACCGGGTACGACTACGACACGTTCAGCAACGACCTCGAGGCGGTGCTGGAGGCTCTCGACCTGCGTGATGTCACCCTGGTCGGGTTCTCGATGGGAGGCGGCGAGGTCGCGCGCTACCTGACGCGTCACGGCTCCGATCGCGTGCACAGCGTCGTCTTCGCCGCGGCCGTTCCGCCCTACCTGGCCCAGACCGACGACAACCCGGAGGGGCCGCTCGACGACGCGACCGCCGACGGGATGAAGCAGGGTCTGAAGGACGACGAGAAGGCGTTCTACCACCAGTTCACGACCGACTTCTTCTCGGTCGACGGCAAGCTCATGGTTTCGGAGGCCGACCGCGCGGAGGCCGAGCGCCTGGCCGATCAGGCCGACCACCACGCCGCGCTCAAGTCGATGGAGGCGTTCGCGACCACCGACTTCCGCGACGACCTGCCGAACGTGACGGTGCCCACCCTGGTCATTCACGGCGACAGCGATGCGACGGTCCCCTTCGAGGGCTCGGGTAAGCGGACCCACGAAGCGATCGCCGGGAGCGAGCTCCACGTCGTCGCGGGCGCTCCGCACGGAGTCAACGTCAGCCACGTCGACGAGTTCAACCGCGTGCTCCTCGACTTCTTGAAGCGCTGAACCCGCCTCCGCTCAGGCCCTCACCTCTCGCCCGCTCTCGCGGAGGGCATGAGCGGATGCCGTGATGCCCCGTCGCCTCCTCGGTGACGGGGCATCACGGCGTTCGGGTGAGAAATTCGGGGGAGCGGGCGAGGCGTCGGGTGACACTCCGGGGCCGCGCGGGGACGTCGTGCGCTCGGGGCGCGAGCGCGCTCTACCGTGACCGGCATGTCGGATCGTTCCCCTTCGTCCGCGTCCCGCGTCGCCGGGCCGGGGAGACGTCATCGCCGTCACCGCCGCTGGAGGGAGGGCGGCTCGAGCATGACGGGGTGGAATGCCGAGATGCTGGGCTGGGCGGTGTGCGCTCTCGGCCTGGGGGTGATCGGCGCGCACCTCGTCGGACTCGCCCTTCCTGAGGATGCCGCCGGCGACGCCGCGCAGGCCCTCGTCTGGCTGTGCTTCGCCGTACCGATCGCGGCCGCCTTACGGCGCTCCCGGCCCCTCGGACTCTTCCGGTTGCGGGCCGTCGATGTGGCCTACGGAATCGTCTTCGGGGCGCTGGTGCGCGGGGCTCAGGGCGTCATCGGCGGGCTGAGCGGGACTCCCGCGCCGTGGCCCTCGACCTTCTCGACCGATGGCGCGTTGCCCTCGTCGTTCCTGACCCAGGCGGTGACCGGCACGCTGGTCGCGCCCGTGCTCGAAGAGGGGTTCTTCCGCGGGGTCGTGCTCGTCTGCGCGTTCGTCCTGCTGCGGCGCTTCGCCGGCTCGCGGGCGGCGGGGATCGCCTCCGTCGCGCTGTCGACGACGTTGTTCGTGCTGGCGCACCAGCTCTTGGGATCCCCGGATGCCGTGGACCTCGCGACCCTCGCCCTGCTCGGCGTGACCACGGGGGTGTTCGTCCTCGCGACCGGCCGCCTCTGGCCGGCGGTGCTCGTGCACGTCTTCTTCAACGCGACGGGTTTCGCGATGCTCGCGGTGGGGACTCTGCTGGCCTGACCGCGAGCGGTTCTGTTTGGTGATGGCATCCGGATGACGTAGTCTTGATCTTTGGTGCCTGCCTCTCTGCGAGCGGGACACCCGAACGTGAGCCCTCCACCGGCCCTGTTCCATCGCCTCTCGGGTGATGAACGGACCACCGGAGCGGGATTCACGAACTCCTCCGTTCGATCAAGAAAGCAGCACTACTGTGACGCGCACTTTCACCCCCAAGGCCGCTGAGGTCACGCGCGAGTGGGTCGTTATCGACGCCACCGACGTCGTCCTCGGCCGTCTCGCCTCGCACGCGGCGGTCCTCCTCCGCGGCAAGCACAAGGCCACCTTCGCCAACCACATCGACTCCGGCGACTTCGTCATCGTGATCAACGCCGACAAGGTCGCGCTCACGGGCCAGAAGCTCACCCAGAAGAAGGCGTACCGCCACTCGGGCTTCCCGGGCGGCCTCAAGTCCGTCACCTACGACGAACTCCTCGAGAAGAACCCCGTCCGCGCGGTCGAGAAGGCCATCCGCGGCATGCTGCCCAAGAACAGCCTCGGCGCGGCGCAGCTCAAGAAGCTCAAGGTCTACCGCGGCGCCGAGCACCCCCACGGTGCCCAGCAGCCCACGGCATACACCTTCGACCAGGTCGCCCAGTAAGCGCCGCCGGATAAGGACGAAACAGTGTCGAACATCGACTCCAGCAACTACAGCACCGAGACGCCGGCCGAGCAGTCCGTCGTCGCCGCCGAGCGCCCCGTGCTCTCGGTTCCCGGCGCAGCCGTCGGCCGCCGCAAGCAGGCCATCGCCCGCGTGCGCCTGGTCCCCGGTTCGGGCACGATCACGGTCAACGGCCGCACGATCGAGGACTACTTCCCGAACAAGCTGCACCAGCAGCTGATCAACGACCCGTTCACGGTGCTCGAGCTCGCGGGCTCGTACGACGTGATCGCGCGCATCTCCGGTGGTGGCCCCTCGGGTCAGGCCGGCGCGCTGCGCCTGGGCATCGCCCGCGCGCTCAACGAGATCGACGCCGAGAACAACCGCCCGACCCTGAAGAAGGCCGGCTTCCTCTCGCGCGACGCTCGCGTCAAGGAGCGCAAGAAGGCCGGTCTCAAGAAGGCCCGCAAGGCGCCTCAGTACTCCAAGCGCTGAGTTCGAACCTCCGTATGCCTCTCTTCGGCACGGACGGGGTGCGGGGGCTGGCCAACGGCCTCCTCACCGCCGAACTCGCGCTGCACCTGGCCCAGGCGACTGCTGTCGTCCTGGGCCAGGGCCGTTCTGCGGAGGCGCGAAAGGCCGAGGGTCGTCGACTCACGGCCGTCGTCGCGCGCGATCCGCGCGTCTCGGGGGAGTTCCTCGCCGCCGCGGTCGCCGCAGGGCTGGCCTCCTCGGGCGTGGACGTCCTCGATGCCGGCGTCATCCCCACCCCGGCGACCGCCTTCCTGATCGCCGATCATGACGCCGACTTCGGCGTGATGGTCTCGGCCTCGCACAACCCCGCGCCCGACAACGGCATCAAGATCTTCGCCCGCGGCGGCACGAAGCTCCCGGACATCGTCGAGCAGCGCATCGAGCGCGCCCTCGAGGGGGAGCGCCTCCAGCCGACCGGCGCGGGCGTCGGACGCATCCGCCGCTTCGCCGATGCCGAGGACCGCTACGTGCTGCACCTCCTCGGTTCGTTGCCGCACCGTCTCGACGGCATCCACGTCGTCCTCGACTGTGCGCACGGCGCCGCAGCCGGGGTCTCGCCCGAGACCTTCAAGGACGCGGGCGCCCAGGTCACCGTGATCGGGGCCGAACCCGACGGCCTGAACATCAACGACGGCGTGGGCTCGACGCACCTCGACGTGCTCGCGGAAGCGGTCGTCCGCCTCGGTGCCGACGTGGGTATCGCGCACGACGGCGACGCCGATCGCTGCCTCGCGGTGGACGCGCAGGGGAACATCGTCGACGGCGATCAGATCATGGCGATCCTCGCGGTCGCGATGAAGCAGCGCGGTGCGCTCGTCGACGACACGCTGGTGGCGACGGTGATGAGCAACCTCGGACTTCACCGGGCGATGCAGGATCACGGCATCCGTGTTCTGCAGACGGGGGTGGGCGACCGCTACGTGCTCGAAGCCATGAACGAGGGAGGCTACTCCCTCGGGGGCGAGCAGTCCGGGCACGTCATCATGAGCGAGTTCGCGACCACCGGCGACGGGCTCTTGACCGGTCTCCACCTGGTGGCCGAGATGGCCCGCCAGGACAAGACCCTCGCGGAACTCGCCTCGATCATGACCGTGTACCCGCAGGTGCTCGTCAACGTGCGCGGCGTCGACCGCGACGGAGTGAGCGACGAGGGCGTCCAAGAGGCGGTGGCCGTCTCGACCGCCGAACTCGGTGATTCGGGCCGCGTGCTGCTGCGCGCGTCGGGCACCGAGCCGCTCGTCCGCGTGATGGTCGAAGCCGCCGACGAACACACGGCACGGACGCACGCCGACCGGCTCGCCGACGTCGTGCGGGAGCGTCTGGCGCTGTAAAAATCGGTCTCCTTCGACAGGCTCAGGGACCTCCGTTCACCGGAGGCCCTGGGCCTTCGTCGTCTCAGTACTCGAGCGATTCGATGTATCGCAGCAGGACGCCCTCGCGGAGAGCCCAGGGGGACACCTCGAGCTCCTCGACGTCGAGTGCCTTCATCGCGCGCTCGACGACGATCGCCGCGGCCACGATCTGAAAGGTCCGGTCGGCGGTGATGCCCGGCAGGGCTTCGCGCGCATCGGCGGGGATACGAGCCAGGCGCGGAATCCAGTCCTTGAGCTCCTTGCGCGGCAACACCATCCGGTCGATCCCCGACCACCCCGGGACGGGGTATCCCGCCAATTTCGCGAGGGATCGGATCGCCTTGGACGACCCCACCACGTGATCGGGGCGGGGGAGCACCGAGAAGCGCTCGGCCACGGGAGCGAGGACGGATGCCGCGTGCTGGCGGAGCGCATCGATCTCGTCATCGCTCGGAGGATCGTGGGGGAGGAACTGCACGGTGGACCGCCCCGCCCCCAGCGGGACCGATTCGGCGAGGTCGGGGAGCTCGTCCGCGCCGCCGGCGATCTCGAGGGACCCGCCGCCGATGTCGAACAGAAGGATCTGCCCCGCCGACCACCCGAACCAGCGTCGGACCGCGAGATAGGTGAACCGTGCTTCGGTCTCGCCACCGAGCACCTGGAGCGGTTGTCCGAGGGCCTCCTCGATGAGGGCGATCACCTCGTCGCCGTTGGTCGCCTCTCGGACCGCGGAGGTCGCGGTGGCGAGCAGCTCGTCGACCCCCTCGGCACGAGCGCGGTCGCGCGCGGCGGTCACGGCATCCACCAGTCCCTGCACGCCCTCCGCCGAGATCGAGCCGTCCGGCAGCAGATATCGCATGAGACGGAGCACGGAACGGTGCGAGGTGGTGGCGGTGGGCCGTCCTCCCGCTCGGGCGTTCGCGACGAGCAGATGGACGGTGTTCGAACCGATGTCGAGGACTCCCAGGCGCACGGTCCGAGCGTAGTGGGCACGGTGCGCGCGGCTCCGACCACGGGGGAGGGGGAGGCCCCGGGTAGCATGAGCGGGTGTCCGCAGCCGAGACCACAGCTTCCGCACCGTCGCTGAGCCCCTACCGTCGGATCGACCGCGACGACTGGGCTCGCATGGCCGGCGGGCTGACGCAGCCGCTGACCGAGAACGAGATCGTGCAGCTACGCGGGATCGGGGACCGGCTGGACCCGCGCGAAGTCGCCGAGGTCTACCTCCCGCTCAGCCGGCTGTTGAGCCTGTATGCCCGCGCCACGCGCCGCCTCGGTGCCGACACGAGCAGCTTCCTCGGCGAACCGGACGCCACGACTCCCTTCGTCATCGGGGTCGCGGGATCCGTGGCCGTCGGGAAGTCGACGATCGCGCGACTTCTGCGCGAACTGATGAGCCGCTGGCCCGACACCCCTCGCGTCGAGCTGGTGACCACCGATGGCTTCCTCTATCCGAACGCGGAGCTCGAACACCGCGGCCTCATGGACCGCAAGGGATTCCCCGAGTCGTACGACCGACGAGCGCTCGTCGAGTTTCTCAGCGAGGTCAAGTCCGGTGCCGAGGAGGCGCGCGCGCCCTTCTACTCGCACGTGCGCTACGACATCATGCCTGACGCGCACGTGACGGTGCATCGACCGGACGTGGTCATCGTCGAGGGCCTGAACGTGCTCCAGCCGCCGCCGTCTCCGAACGAGGTCGCGGTGAGCGACCTCTTCGACTTCTCGATCTACGTCGACGCGGACGCCGCGCACATCGAGCGGTGGTACGTGGACCGGTTCCTCGCGCTGCGCGACAACGCCTTCACCAACCCGACGTCGTTCTTCCGCGTCTTCGCGGACATCAGCGACGAAGAGGCCGTCGAGCGAGCGCTCGGATTCTGGCGCGAGATCAACCTCCCGAACCTCGAAGAGAACGTGCTCCCGACGCGACACCGCGCGAAGCTCGTGCTGCAGAAGGGCGCGGACCACACCGTTGAGACGGTCCTGCTCCGCAAGCTCTGAGGGCCCCGACGCCGGTGGGTCCTGCGTAGCGACTCAGTAGTACCGAGAGCGCCCGGCCGGCGGCGTCGCTCGTCCCGCGGTCCGTGCGATCGGGCGCCTTTCTTGACGAACGTCGTGCCGTGTCGCGCCCTCGGCGAGTCAGTACTACCGGGATCGCCGTCCGGTAGAGATCCCCGTACCTCGGCGTATTCTCAGCGTTCTCATAGCCCCCTTGAATGTCCCGTACGGCTGTCGGAAGGCCGCAGAGGGCGCTGCACACGCGCGTCCCGAGCACCACGTACAGGAGTGTTTTCATGCATCACGAGAATCAGGGGACGTCGGGCTTCTCGCCCGGGCGGACCGCCACACGCAGACGGAGCGGGCTGTGGACCCGTTCTCGCATCGGACGGGCTTCCGTCAAGACGGCCGCAGCGGTGGGGGCCGCTTCCCTGACCCTGTTCGGCGGCGTGACCGCCGCGAACGCCGCCCCCGGTGACCTGTCCAACGCGACGGGCACGTTCCTGGGCGGATCGATCCTCAGCCTGGTCAATCTCGACGACCTGGTGCAGCTCCAGGGCGCGACCGCCACCAACGCCGGATCCGTCCCGACGGTGACCGATCAGAACACCCTCGATCTCACGGCGCTGGGTGTGGTCAACGTCACCGTGCCGGGCGGCATCCAGGTGCCCGTGGACTTCGGATCGCTCGGCGTCGTCGGTCAGTACGCGAGCGCAGACCCCGACGGTTCCTCGGTCGGCGCCTCGGGTGCGGTGGGCGAGGGCGGGGTCATCGGAACCGGCGGCTCCGGGACCGGCCCCCTGAACCTCAGCCTGGGCGGCGCGGTGGATTCCCTCGCGGGGTCCGTGGCCGCGGATCTCGTCAACGAGATCGCCGATGTGGACCTGACGCTGGGCGCCGTCTCGGCCAGGGCCTCACAGGACGCCCCCGACGACGCGACCAGCAGCTACACGATCGCGGGCGGTCAGCTCGTTGTCGACAGCGCAACCCTGTCCGCCCTGACGGCCCAGCTGAACACCGCCGTGGGCGACCTCCAGAGCTCGCTCGACGGGGTGGACGGTCTGGTCAACGGCGGCGTCGGAGGTGCCCTCGGACTCCTCGGCGTGCAGTCGAACCTCACGGTGGGCACGACCAGTCTGACCGACGCGATCAGCGGTCTGCTGACCGGCCAGATCACGTCGCAGGACTACCCCGGCGTCGTGATCGATCTCGGAACGGGCGAGATCACGGTCGACCTCGACGAGATCACCGGGCTGAACAACCTCCCCGAGGGGACGGAACTGCTCGGATCGCAGACCCTTCCCTACATTCAGGAAGCCGTCGTGGACGCCGTCAGCGGTCTCACCGATCGGATCGATACGGCTGTCCTGAACGCCGTGCGGGGCGTCTCGGTCACGGGCTCGGTCGTCATCCCCGCGACCCCGGTCACGCCGCAGGTCCCCGTTCTGAGCGTCAACGCCACTCTCGGGCAGTTGCTCGACGGGAACACCTCCGGGATCCAGGTCCTGGGCGGAATCACCCTCCCGGTCGGCCTCGGTGTCGTCGCCGGAGCCATCGCGGCACCGGTTCAGACCGTGATCGGAAACGTCGGTGCGGCGGTCGACGCGGTTCTCACCCCGGTGACGACGTTGCTCTCTCCCGCACTGGGCGCCGTGCTTCCCGCGGTCGCGAGCGTGACGGTCAACAACCAGTCGACGAGCGCCGAGGGTGTCTTCTCGATCACCGGCGCCATCGTCACGGTCCTGCCCGGCTCTGCGGCCACGACGATCGCTCTCGCGAACGCCACCGTCGGGCCGAACGCGCTCGACGAGAACGCCGACGTGACGATCACCGCTCCCGAGAGCGGCGACGAGTTCGTCGTTCCCGGAGCCGATGACGTCTCGGACGTGACCGTTTCCGGAACCGGTGAGCCCGGTTCCGTCATCACGGTCGCCATTCCGGGCCAGGACGACCAGGACGCCACGGTCACCCCCGAGGGCACCTGGACGGTGACGTTCCCCGACCTGCCGGTCGGCGACTACACGGCCACCGCGACCCAGGATGCCGACGGCACCACCGCAACGGTCGACTTCTCGGTCGTCGAGGCTCCGGACGTGGTCATCACCGCTCCGACCCCCGACCAGATCATCGTCGTCCCCGGGGCCGATGACACCTCGGACGTGATCGTCACCGGAACCGGCTACGCGGGCTCGGACGTCGACGTCGAGGTGGGCGGCTCCACGCAGACGGTCACGGTCACCGAGGGAGGAACCTGGACGGCGACCTTCCCGGGCCTGCCCATCGGCGACTACACGGTGACCGCGACGCAGGACTTCGACGGGTCGAGCGACACGGTCGACTTCTCGATCGCGGAGACGCCCGACGTCGTCATCGAGGAGCCCACGGACGGAACCGAGATCGCGGTCGGCACTGCTGAGGGCGTCACCGCGGTGACCGTCTCGGGAACCGCCTCGCCGGGAGCGACCGTCACGGTCGAACTCGACAACGGCGCCGTCGAGACGACCACCGCGGCTCCCGACGGTACGTGGGACGTGGTCTTCGACGCCCTGCCGATCGACGACTACACGGCCACGGCGACTCAGGATGCCGATGACTCGGTCGACACCGTCGCGTTCAGCGTCGTGCTCGCCGACGTCGTCGACATCACGGCGCCGATCGCCGGCACGGAGTACGAGGTCGGAGACCCGGACGCCACGCGCTCGGTGACCGTGACCGGGACCGGCCAGGCCGGCGCCGAGATCACCGTCTCGATCCCGGCCCTCGGTACGCGGACCGCGATCGTCTCGGGCCTCGGTCTCTGGTCGGTCGCGTTCGAGGAGGTTCCTGTCGGTGACTTCGCGGTGACCGCGACCCAGGACATCGACGGCTCGGTCGACATCACGTCGTTCTCGGTGACCGCTGTCGCGGCGGACGCCGATGCGGATGCGGCGGACGCGGATGCGGATGCGGCGGACGCGGATGCGGCGGACGCGGATGCGGACGCGATGGACGCTGACGCTGCGGACGCCGACGCTGATGCTGCGGACGCCGACGCTGATGCTGCGGATGCTGACGCCGACGCTGCGGACGCCGACGCTGCGGACACCGACGCAAGCGACGGCGACGTCACCACGAAGGCGCGAGCCGACGTTCTGCTCCCGCAGATCGTGCGCGGTACCGGCGTCAGCCAGACCGTCGTCGTCCAGGGCTTCCAGCCCGGGGAGACGGTCTCGGCGACGGTGAACTCGACGCCGTTCGAGCTCACTCCCGTGATCGCCGACGGCGCGGGGACGGCGCGGATGACCTTCCCGGTCGGCGCCGACTTCGACCTCGGCGCTCACCGGGTCGAGGTGCGGGGTTCGGTCACGGGTGAACTCCCGGTCGACCGGGAGAACACCGCCTTCACCGTGACGGCGCAGCCCGCCGCCGCGGGGACCGGCGGGGGCTCCTCGCTCCCGGCGGCAGGCAGGGGCTCTTCGCTCCCGGCCACCGGCATGGACCTCAACGGTCCTCTCGCCGGCGGCCTTGCTGCAGCCCTGATCCTCGCCGGCGCGACTCTGTGGACCTTGCGTCGACGGAGCGCCCGTGGAGAGCAGCGCTGACGATGACCACCACGGCGGAGGAGGCCCCCGAAGCGGGGGTGTCGGAGGGGCCCTCCTCCGCCCGGCGGTCGGGTGGGGTCATGGCGGCGGTCGCCGCCGCCATGACCCTCGCCATCGTCCTGGGCTACGCCTTCGTGGCGGTGTCCTTCACCCTCCCCTCGAGCCCCACCCGTCCCGCCGTGTCGGCAGCCTTCGCCCCGTACTTCCAGCAGCGGTGGAACGTCTTCGCTCCGAACATCATGAAGGTGAACCGCTCGCTCCAGATTCAGGTGCAATGGCGGGAGAACGGCGAGCTTCAACGCAGCGAGTGGATCGACGTCACCGACGTGGAGTTCTCCGCGGCGCGCGGCATCCCGATGCCGTCCCGTATTTCGAAGAACAGCTTCAACGCCGCTCAGACCTACCTGACGCGCTATCAAGCGCTCAGCGCCGATCAGAGGGATCGCGTGCGCGATACCTTCATCCGCCGGGTCAACGACGGCGCCTTCGCGCCGATGGACCCCTCGGCCCTGCTCGAGGAGATCGATGACCTCGGGGGGAGCCGCGCCGCTCTGGTGAGCTTCCTGCGGTACGACTACATGCTCGTTCGCTTCTCGGCCGCGTTCGGCAGCGCGTACGTCGACCACGATGTCGAGCGCGTCCGGTGGCGCATCGAGCACGATCGGCCGAACGACTTCGCCCACCGGTTGGACGCGGACCGCCAGACGGAGCCGTCGTACACGACGTTCGGGTGGCGCCAACCCGCGGTCGCTCCCTCCGACGAGGTGGAGGCCATCTACGACGAGGTCATCGAGAGGTACACGGGACGATGAGTCGAGTGGCATCCGTCGACGAGGAGATCGCGACGACCCGCTGGCGGGAGCGGTTCGCGCCCGCGGCGCTGTGGCCCCGGCTGCGGCTCTGGCTGATCGGGCGCAAGCACTCGACGATCGGTTTCTCCGTCCTCCGCGTGCTCTTCGGCGTCGCGATGCTGATCGTCCTGGTGCCCAGCTACGCCGACCGCCACTATCTGTGGGGCGCGGGGGCGTGGTGGGTCGACCCCGAAGCCAAACGGCGAGGGTGGTGGGAACCGCTGCGGATGCTCTTCCCGAAAGACAACGCGGTGGTCTTCGACATCTCCTTCCACGTGCTGCTCGCCCTCGCCGTCCTGTTCGTCGTGGGTTTCCAGACGCGGTGGGTCACCCCGGTCCTGCTCGTGTTCTGGGTGGGGCTCTCGACCAACAGCACGCTGCTCGGCAACGGCGGAGACACGCTCATGCGGATCGTGCTCTTCTTCGTCGTCTTCGCCGACCTCAGCCGGCACTTCTCGGTGGATGCGTGGGTGCGCCGGCGGCGCGGCATCCAGCCCTCCCGACTCTCCGGACGGATGCCGACCTGGGTGCCGCCGTGGCTGGCGATCTGGGCCCACAACACGGTGCTCCTCCTCTGCGTGTTCCAGATCCTGCTCGTCTACCTCGTCTCGAGCCTGTTGAAGTTCCAGGGGGAGGAGTGGCTGGACGGGACGGCGATCTACTACGCACTGAGCATCGAGCAGTTCCACGTCCTGCCCGCCCTCAGTCAGCTCGCCTGGCAGTCGGCGCCCGTCGTGGCGCTCGCGACCTGGACCGCGCTCTGGGTGCAGATGCTGTTCCCCGTGCTCATCCTGTGGAAGCCGACGCGCTATGCGGCGGTGTTCGTCATCACCGGCATGCACCTGAGCATCGCGATCCTCCTGGGGCTGTGGCCGTTCTCGCTCGCGATGATCGCCCTCGATCTGCTTCTCGTCCGCGACGGGTCGTGGACCAGGCTGGGTTCGCGCCTCGGCTCGATGCGGAGGGGTTTGCTCAGCCCCGCCACGTAGACTCGACCCCATGTGCGGAATCATCGGTTACGTGGGTCCTCGGCAGAGCCAGGACATCCTTCTGGCGGGTCTGTCGCGTCTGGAGTACCGGGGGTACGACTCCGCCGGCATCGCCGTGATCGACGGCGACGGACAGCTCGACATGCGCAAGCGCGCGGGCAAGCTCGCCGTCCTGCGTGACGACCTCGAGTCCACGCCCATGCCCAACGGCACCACGGGCATCGGCCACACCCGCTGGGCCACGCACGGTGGCCCCACCGACGCCAACGCCCACCCCCACCTGGCCGACGACGACAAGCTCGCCGTCATCCACAACGGCATCATCGAGAACTTCGCCGAGCTCAAGAGCGAGCTCGTGGGCGACGGCTTCGCCTTCCGCAGCGAGACCGACACCGAGGTCGCGGCGGTCATGATCGGCCGCGAGTACGCACGGACGAAGGACCTCGTGCGGGCCTTCCGCTCGGTCGTGTCGCGCCTCGAGGGGGCATACACGCTCCTCGCGATGCACGAGGACCACCCCGGTCTCGTCGTCGGGGCGCGCCGCAACTCGCCGCTCGTGATCGGTCTCGGCGAGGGCGAGAACTTCCTCGGCTCCGACGTCGCCGCCTTCGTCGAGCACACGCGCAACGCGCTCGCCATCGGCCAGGACGAGATCGTCGCGATCACCCCCGAGGGCGTCGAGGTCACCGACTTCTCGGGCGCTCCCGTCGAGGTCGAAGCCTTCGAGGTCACGTGGGACGCGTCGGCCGCCGAGAAGGGCGGCTGGTCGTCGTTCATGGCCAAGGAGGTCTCGGAGGAGCCCGAGGCCGTCGCCAACACCCTCCGCGGCCGCATCCACGAGGGCCGTGTCGAGATCCCCGAACTCGAGGGGATGGACGACTTCCTCGCCGATATCGATCGCATCCTCGTCATCGCGTGCGGCACCGCCGCCTACGCGGGCATGGTCGGCAAGTACGCCCTCGAGACCTGGACCCGTGTTCCCGTCGACGTCGAGCTGGCGCACGAGTTCCGGTACCGCAACCCCGTGCTCACCCCCCGCACGCTGGTCGTGTCGATCAGTCAGTCGGGCGAGACCATGGACACCCTCATGGCGGTCAAGTACGCGAGCTCGCGCGGTGCGAAGACGCTGTCGATCTGCAACACGCAGGGGGCGACGATCCCGCGCGAGTCCGACGCGATCGTGTACACCCACGCCGGTCCCGAGGTGGCCGTCGCCTCGACGAAGGCCTTCGTCGCGCAGATCACCGCCCTGTACCTGCTGGCGCTGCACGTGGGTCGCGTGCGCGGCGCGATCGACCCGATGGCCGCCGTCGAAGCCGTGACCGAGCTCGAGGCCGTCCCGGGCAAGATCGCCCGCGTGCTCGAGACGGAGCAGGCCCGCATCGAGCAGCTCGCGCACTGGATGGCCGACACCCGCTCGGTGCTGTTCCTCGGCCGCAACGTCGGCTACCCGATCGCCCTCGAGGGCGCGCTCAAGCTCAAGGAGCTGGCCTACATCCACGCCGAGGGCTTCGCCGCCGGAGAGCTCAAGCACGGCCCCATCGCGCTGATCGAGCCCGGCCAGCCCGTGTTCGTCGTCGTTCCGAGCCCGCGCGGCTCGGGCGAGATGCACAAGAAGGTCGTCTCGAACATCGAGGAGATCCGCGCCCGCGGCGCCCGCGTGATCGCGATCGCCGAGGAGGGCGACGTGGCCGTGCTGCCCGCCGCCGACGAGGTGCTGCGTATTCCGCTCGCGGCTCCCCTCTTCGAGCCCCTCCTGGCCGTCGTGCCGCTGCACATCTTCGCGATGGGCCTCGCCGAGGCGAAGGGCCTCGACGTCGACCAGCCGCGCAACCTCGCCAAGTCGGTCACGGTCGAGTAGACCTCGCCTCGAAAGGGGTCGGATGCCGTGGCATCCGGCCCCTTCGTCGTCTCGGTGTCGGCGGGCACCGGCAGAATAGAGGGATGCCAGGAGGGGAGGGCGCATGATCGTCGGTATCGGCGTCGACCTCGTCGACGTCCCGCGGTTCGAGGAGCACCTGGAGCGGACGCCCCGACTGCTCCCTCGCTTGTTCTCGGCCTCGGAGCGCGCGCTGAAGTCCCGTTCCCTGGCCGCCCGGTACGCCGCGAAAGAGGCCTTGATCAAGGCGCTCGGCGGGTCGGACGGCGTGCACTGGATAGACATCGAGGTCACCTCGGAGGCTTCCGGACGCCCCGTCTTCTCGCTCAGCGGAGAGACCGCCGCCACGGTCGCCGCACGGGGCATCACCGCTTTGCACCTGTCGATGTCGCACGATGCGGGTCTGGCGACGGCGTACGTCATCGCCGAGGCGCAGGCCGGCGCCGAGTCGGCGGCATCCCGAATCCCGCCCATCCGAGAGGACCGCGCATGACGATGCAACCGGGGGTGCTGCGCGAAGCCGTCATCGACGTCGACGCGATCACCGAGAACGTGCGTCACCTGCGCGCGCTGACGGGGTCCGAGATCATCGCGGTGGTCAAGGCCGCCGGCTACGGCCACGGGGCGTACCGCGCCGCCGCCGCCGCGTTGCGCGGAGGAGCGACGCGCATCGGCGTGTCGGACATCGACGAGGCATTGGCGCTGCGTCGCGCGGGCATCACGGCGCCCCTGTTCGCCTGGCTGCACGCGCCGGGGGCCTCTTTCGTCGAGGCCGTGCGCGAAGAGGTCGAGCTGGGCATCTCCGACATCGACCAGCTTCTGCGCGCGGCCGATGCGGCCCACGGTGAGCGCCCCGCCGCCGTGCACCTGAAGATCGAGACGGGGCTGTCTCGCAACGGCATCGCCCCGGCGGATTGGCGCACGGTGTTCTCCGAGGCCGCGCGACTCGAACGCATCGGGCGGCTCCGGGTCGTCGGGTTGTTCTCGCACCTCTCGAACACGAGTGCCGACGACGATCGCGCCGCGCTCGCTCGCTTCGAAGAGGGCGTCGTGCGTGCCGCCGAGGTGGGGCTGAACCCCCCGCTGCGTCATCTCGCGGCCACGAACGCCGCCATCGCCCTCCCCGAGACGCGCCTGGGGTGCGTCCGCATCGGCATCGGCCTGTACGGGATCTCGCCCTTCGACGACCGCTCGTCCGCCGACCTGGGGCTGCGCCCCGCGATGACCCTGCGCGGCGCGGTCGCGGCGGTGCGGCGCGTGCCCCCGGGCACGGGCGTCTCGTACGGCTACGCCCACCGCACGGAGCGCGAGACGACGCTCGCCCTGGTGCCCCTCGGCTACGCCGACGGCGTGCCCCGGCAGGCTTCGGGGCGGGGGCCGGTGTCGATCAACGGCCGCCGTTTCACCGTGGCGGGGCGGATCGCGATGGACCAGTTCGTCGTCGACGTGGGCGATCACCCGGTCGCGGTGGGTGACGAGGTGGTGCTCTTCGGGGACCCCACTCTGGGCGTCCCCGCCGCACGGGACTGGGCGGATGCCGCCGGCACCATCGACTACGAGATCGTCACGCGCGTGGGAGCGCGCGTGCCCCGACGGGAGGTCCGCGCGTGAGCGTTCCCGACAGTGTGCTGGGCGAGAGGCTCGTCGAGAGTCCGGGTGACATGGAGGAGCTCGGACGGAGCATCGGCCGCGCTCTCGAGCCGGGTGACGTCGTCGTGCTCACCGGTCCGCTCGGCGCCGGCAAGACGACCCTCACCCGGGGAATCGGCGAGGGTCTCGGCATCCGGGGTCCCGTTCAGAGCCCCACGTTCGTGATCGCCCGCACCCACCCCTCTCTCGTCGGCGGGACGCCGCTGGTGCACGTGGACGCCTATCGACTCGGAGCCGCCGTGGAGCTCGACGACCTCGACATCGACGTCGCGGGCTCGGCGGTGATCGTCGAGTGGGGGCGCGGTGTCGCCGAGTACCTCTCCGATGCGTGGTGGGAGATCGAGATCGATCGTCAGGTCGGGGGCCGCGGGGTCGACAACGCGTGCGGCGAGATCGCCGTGCACACGGTCGAGCTCGACGCAGACGCCCCGCGCCGGGTCACGATCTCGCGTCGCCCCTGAGGTTCGCGCGCCGCGCGATGGCTGTGCGGGGGCGTCCGGATCCTCCGCGGGGCGCCGGAGCGCGGTCGGCCGCCCACACCTCACGCAGGGCCCGAAGCGTCTCGCCCGGCTGTTCGACGTGGGCGAAGTGTCCGCTGTCCGTGAGGACGCGGTCGTCGTAATCGCGCATGAGGCGCGCCCACTCCCGCGCGTCGCGCTCGGCGACGAAGACGTCGTGCGCGCCCCGCACCGATCGCACCGGACAGGTGATCCGTCGCCAGACGCCGTCGTCATGACCGGTCGAGAGGTGCGCCGCGGCGAGGAAGGCCGACGGGCGGATCTCGTCGGCGAGGTCGTCGGTCACCGACCGGTCGACGCGATCGGGGTGTCGGAACAGCGGTCGCGCGAGCCGGTGCAACGCGCCGGTACGACGCAGCAGGCGCAGCAGCGGGCGGGCGAGGGGGCCGAGTCCGCGCAGCACCCGCATCGCGAGCACCATCCCCGCCAGCCACGGCAGTCGGGCAGCGCTGCGGACGGGGTGCCGGGCGATGGCCCGCGCTCCGGCTCCGCTCGGTGAGACGACCCCGACCGCGACGGTCTCGCGGGGGAAGCGAGCGGCGACGTCGAGAGCGATCACACCGCCGAGGGAATGACCGACCACGCGCCACCGCGGGTAGCCGAGCGCGCGAGCCGCTGCGGCGACCGCCACGGCGATCTCGGCCGGCTCCGGCACGGGCCCGGGCGTCTCGCCCCAGCCGGGCAGGTCGATCGCGACGATATCCGACAGGGGAAGCCGCAGCCCGTCGGACGCCGCGATCAGGGCACCCCAGGTGCGCCACGACCCCGCGGCGCCGTGTAGGAGGATCGTCGCCACGGGGCTGCCCGACCGACGGCCGGCGTGCACCACCAGCGGCCCCACCCCGGTGGGCACCACGACTCGTCGCAGCTCAAGGTCGTTGGCATCCATGCCCCTTCTTCGGAGCGGAGGGCGCGGTCGGATGCCGGGGAGAGGGGGCGGATACCCTGGAACCGTGATTCTCGGCATCGACACCTCGCTCGGCACCGCCGTCGCCGCGATCGCCCGCGACGGAGAAGTGCTCGCCGACGAGCAGAGCGGCAATCCTCTCGGCCACGCGGAGGTGATCGGTGATCTCCTGCTGCGCGCGACCGCCGGAGCGCCCGCCCCCACGCACGTCGCGATCGGCATGGGCCCCGGGCCCTTCACCGGGCTGCGGGTCGGCATCGCCACAGCCCGCGTCTACGCCCTCGGGCGCGGGGTGCCCGTCGTCCCCGTGCCGAGCCACGACGGCATCGCCCTCGGGGTCCTCCTCTCCGACGCGTTGACGGGCGGTGAGACCGGTCGGTTCGCCGTCGTCACCGATGCCCGCCGCAAGGAGTTCGCCTACAGCATCTACGAGGGCATCGACGACGACGGTCTTCCCGTTCGGTCGTCCGACGCGCAGCTCAGCCCCCGCGACGACCTCGACGCGCGCCTCGATGCGGCCGGGGCGCGTCGCTACGATGCCACGACCGTGTCGGCCGCGATGATCGCGCTCGCCGCAGCGCGAGCCCTCGACGCCGGCCGCACGCTCGCGGACGCGGAGCCCCTGTACCTGCGCAGCCCCGACGTCGTCGCCGCCCACGCGCCGAAGCGGGTGAGCTGATGGCGATGCGGACCGCGACCCTCGCCGACCTCGACGCCATCATGGCGCTCGAGCACGCCTCGTTCCCGACCGACGCCTGGAGCCCGGCGATGATGCGCGAGGAGCTCGCGTCGCCGCACGGCTGGTACGTCGTCGTCGAAGAGGCGGGGCGGTTCGTCGGCTACGCGGGTCTCCGCGCGGTGCGCGGGGCTCGGGATGCCGACATCCAGACCATCACGATCTTCGAGGCCGCGCGGGGTCGGGGGCGGGGTCGAGCCCTGCTGACCGCTCTGCTCGAGGAGGCCGCGCGCCGCGGTGTCCACGACGTGTTCCTCGAGGTGCGCGCCGACAATCCCGTCGCCCAGAAGCTGTACCTCTCCGAGGGGTTCGCCGAGGTGGGGCGTCGCCCTCGCTACTACCAACCCGACGACGTCGACGCGATCGTCATGCAGCTGGATCTGCGCGGCTGGGTCGCCCGGCGGGCGGAGTCGACGGCCCCCGCATCCGCCTCGACCGAGACCTCTCCGCCCGTCGACGGCGCCGAGGTGCCCTCTCCCGCGACCGCCACCGGAAAGGGCTGGTGCTGATGAACGCGCCCCTCGTGCTCGGCATCGAGACCAGCTGCGACGAGACCGGTATCGGGATCGTGCGCGGCCGACAGTTGCTCAGCAACACGATCGCCTCGAGCATGGACGAGCACGCCCGCTACGGCGGCGTCGTGCCCGAGGTCGCCGCGCGCGCCCACCTCGAGGCTCTGCAGCCCTCGATCGATGCGGCCCTCGCCGAGGCCGGTGTGACCCTCGCCGATCTCGATGCGGTGGCGGTGACGAGCGGGCCGGGCCTGGCGGGCGCCCTGATGGTCGGCGTGGGCGCCGCCAAGGGGCTCGCGGTCGCCCTCGACAAGCCGCTCTACGCCGTCAACCATCTCGTCGGGCACATCGCCGCCGACATCCTCGACGCCGACGCGGGGGAGCTGGAGTACCCAACCGTCGCCCTGCTCGTCAGCGGAGGGCACACCTCGCTCCTGCTGGTGCGCGACCTCACGAGCGACGTCGAGCTCCTCGGCGAGACGATGGACGACGCGGCCGGTGAGGCGTTCGACAAGGTCGCTCGCCTGCTGAAGCTCCCGTACCCCGGTGGCCCCGAGATCGATCGAGCCGCGGCCGAGGGCGACCCGACGGCGATCCGCTTCCCGCGCGGGCTCTCCCGCGCCTCGGACATGGCCTCCCATCGCTACGACTTCTCGTTCTCGGGGCTGAAGACGGCCGTGGCGCGCTGGGTCGAGCAGCACGAGGCCGCGGGGAAGCCCGTGCCCGTCGCCGATGTCGCCGCGTCGTTCCGCGAGGCCGTCGTCGATGTCCTCGTGACGAAGGCCCTCGACGCGTGTGCGCGTCACGGCGTCCCGCGTCTGCTGCTCGGCGGTGGGGTGATCGCCAACAAGCGCCTGCGCGAGGTCGCCCTCGAGCGTGCGGCGGCCGCCGGGGTCGCGGTGCGCATCCCGCCGCTGCGGCTGTGCACCGACAACGGCGCGATGATCGCGGCGCTCGCCGCGGAGCTCATCTCGTCGGGCCGTCGTCCCTCGACCCTCGCCTTCGGGGCCGATTCGACGCTCCCCGTCACCGAGATCCAGGTGGCGGAGGATCCGGATGCCGAGACCCCGGCCCCGCGCGCGGGAGCCACCCCGTGACCGAGGTACCACCGCCCACGCGTCGGGCCCGCAAGGAGGACGCCGCCCCCGCGGTCGACCTGCCTCCCGTGCCACCTCTGCCCGCCGACGTCCGGGCGGCGGGTTCCGAGATGACCACCCCCGACGCGGGTGACGATGACGACGGTCGCCTGCCGACCGCTCAACTCGAGATGGCGGCGTTCGGCGATCATCTGATCCCGTACGTGCCGCCCGTTCCCCCGAAGCCGCCGTCCGTCGCACCCTGGGCCCTGGGGGTGGCGATCATCGCTCTCACAGCGGCGGTGTTCACCGGGTGGCTGGTGCCCATCGGTGTCGTCGGGGTGATCCTCGCGAGCATCTCCCTCCGCCGGGCGCACGACAGCCGACGGGTCGCCGTCTGGGCTCTCGCGCTCGCGGTGGTGTCGATCGCGTTCAGCGTCGGATGGTTGGTCTGGGGCTTCTCGCAGCTCTCCGTCGGGTGACCCGCATCGTCAAACGCGGTCGGCCAGGAGGGCGAGCCGCTTCGACCCGACGCGCGTGAGGATGAGCGTGGCGGCCGCGTCCCCGCGGAGCGACAGCTTCTTGCGCAGCACCGCCGGATCCACATCGACACCGCGCTTCTTGATCTCCAGCGTGCCGATGCCTCGGGCGCGGAGGGCCTGAGCGAGTTTCTTCGGATCGGCCGGCAGCTGCTCGCGCACGCGGAACGATGACACGAACGGGCTCGTCAACGCCGCGTCGGAGGTCAGGTAGGCGATGCCGGGCGCGAGCATGCCGGCATCCAGGGCTCGTCCGACCTCGCCGATGAGCCGCGCGCGGATGACGGCGCCGTCGGGCTCGTGCACGAACGCACCGAGTTCGCGGTCTTCGACGTCGGGGCTGTCGGCGGGGGCGGTGAGCTCCCAGGCGTCACCTCCCCTCACCACGAGCGCGGCGCGTCGCACGCCCGCGCGGGCGAGGGAGCCGGCCCAGAGGACGAGTTCGATGGTCGAGCCGTCTGCGCTGATCCACTGCGCCTCGACGTCGTCGGGGATCTGCGCGCGGTCGAATCCCGGACCGAGCTTCACCCCACCCGGCTTCGTCCTCAGCAGCGCGAAGACCCACTCGAGAGACGGCGACCACTCGTCCGACGACACCTGTCGCGTCTCGGCGTGCCCCGCCGTGCGGCGCGCGGGGTCGAGCCAGACGGCATCCGTTCCGTTCAGGTCGACGTCCTCGGCCCGCGCGTGCTGCACCGTGGCCGTATCGCCGAAGGGGGCGAGGTTGTAGGCGGCGATCGCGGCGGTCACCTCGTCGGCATCGACGGCGTGCACCCGGATGCCGAGACCCGCCATCCCGAGGGCGTCTCCGCCGATCCCGCAGCCGAGGTCGGCCACGCGCTCGATCCCCGCGGCGCGGAAGCGGCCCGCGTGCCGGGCGGCGATGGACAGGCGCGTCGCCTGCTCGAGGCCGGCTCTCGTGAAGAGCATCCGGTCGGCGAAGGGGCCGAACTTCGCGGCCGCGCGCACGCGGAGGCGTGCCTGCCCGACGACGGCCGAGACGAGATCGGGGGAGTGCCCGGCGGCCCGCAGGCGCGAGACGGCTCGGGCGACTTCGTCGGTCGAGTCGAGGGCGCCCACCTCGTCGAGAAGGCGCAGGCCCTCGGGCGTGAGCAGGGCGGTCAGCTCGCTGGTATCCACCGATTCAGCCTAGGCGCGGGTCGTTGCTGGCACTCGCGTTGCGTGAGTGCCAGCGCTTCTCTACACTCGAATTAGCACTCTCCCCGCGTGAGTGCTGACAAGTCTTCTGTAACGAGAAAGAAGAGGTAGACCGTGTCGGTTTCCATCAAGCCGCTCGAGGACCGCATCGTCATCAAGCAGGTCGAGGCTGAGCAGACCACTGCGAGTGGTCTCGTCATCCCCGACACCGCCAAGGAGAAGCCGCAGGAGGGCGAAGTCGTCGCCGTCGGCCCCGGCCGCATCGACGACAACGGCAACCGTGTCCCCCTCGACGTCGCCGTCGGCGACCGCGTGCTCTACAGCAAGTACGGCGGCACCGAGGTCAAGTTCGGCGCCGAGGAGTACCTCGTGCTCTCGGCTCGCGACGTCCTGGCGGTCGTCGTCCGCTGATCGAGTGAGATCGTTCGAAGGCCCCGGGTGCTCGGCATCCGGGGCCTTCGTCGTCCCCCGGATGGCAGGAAGAGGGGGAGGCGCGACCGTCGCGGGGTCGATCTCGCGCGTAGGCTGAGTCGGTGACCCCCGCTCTCTCTGCTCCGACCGGGGGAACCACTCGCGGTGCCCTGTACGCCCTCGGCGCCTACCTGTTGTGGGGCGTCCTGCCGATCTACTTCCTGCAGCTCAAGCCCACCGGCCCGTTCGAGGTCGTGGCCTGGCGGATCATCCTCGCGTTCGCCTTCTGCCTCCTGCTGCTGACGGTGCTGCGCATGTGGCGGCCCTTCCTCGCGATCGTGCGCCAGCCGCGTCTGATGGGGCTCACCGCGGTGGCCGGCGTGCTCATCTACGTGAACTGGCAGACCTATCTCTTCGGTGCGCTGACCGATCGGGTCATCGAGACGAGCCTGGGCTACTTCATCAACCCGATCGTGACCGTGCTGCTCGGAGTCATCGTGCTCCGCGAGCGGCTGCGCCTCGTGCCGTGGATCGCCATCGGTCTCGCCGTCGTCGCGGTCGCGGTGATCGTCATCGGCTACGGCGCGTTCCCCTGGATCGCGCTGACCCTCGCCTTCTCGTTCGGCTTCTACGGTCTCGTGAAGAAGCAGATCGGGCCGGCGGTGGATGCCGTCAGCGGACTTACCCTCGAATCGCTCTGGCTCCTGCCGGTCGCCGCCATCCAGCTGGGATTCGTCGCGAACCTCACGGGGATCACCCTGGGCACGGCGGGAACGCTGCACACGGTGCTCCTTCTCTCGGCGGGAGCCGTCACGGCCGTCCCCCTGCTGTTGTTCGCCTCCGGAGCGCGGCGCGTGCCGCTCACCGTCATCGGCCTCCTGCAGTTCATCGCGCCGATCATCCAGTTCGCGATCGGGGTGTGGGTGCTGCACGAGCCCATGACGGTCGAGCGCTGGATCGGTTTCGCCCTCGTCTGGGCGGCCCTCGCGATCCTGAGCGTCGACTCCGTCATTGCATCGCGTCGTCATCGGCGCGTTCCGGTCGATGTCGCCGAGCTGGCGTAACGACATTTCCTGCGTTTCTCGGCCCGGAATTGTCGCGCGAAAGTAACGATTAGGTCGCGTAATCGACCGTTAACACATTGCAACATCACGGCTACAAATGCGCCATTAGGTTTGTCACAATCCGAGCGGGTTATCCGCGCGGTTCCACCTCACCAAGGAGCACCCATATGAGTGTCCTCTCCCGTTCGCGTGCGGCGAAGATCATCGGCGGCTTCGCCGTAGTCGGCGTCACCGCGCTCGTCCTCGCCGGTTGCACCGGCACCAGCACTCCGTCCGACTCCGGCAATGCCGCCGGTGGGGGCGACTTCCCGATCGACTGCAACGCCGCCGAACCCGCCTCGTACACGCCCGAGTACTCGTCGACCTCGACCGGCCCCGCGAAGGACCTCACGTACAACATCGGTACGGCCCTGCCCGTCACGGGCAACCTCGCCTTCCTCGGCCCGCCCGAGATCGCGGGCACCGAGCTCGCGGCATCCGACATCAACGCCGCCAACAAGGGCGTCAACATCAACCTCATCCAGGGCGACTCGGGTGACACCGACAACAAGGCCTACGAGACCGAGATCCCGCGCCTGCTGGGCGCCGGTGCCACGGCCATCGTGGGTGCAGCGTCGTCGGGCACCTCGCTGCAGTTCATCGACCAGGTCATCGCGGCCAACGCCGTGCAGATCTCGCCGGCGAACACCTCGGCGGCCTTCACGGGCTACAACGACAAGGGCCTGTACTGGCGGACTGCTCCCTCGGACGTGCTCCAGGGCGAGGTCCTCGGCAACCTGATCGCCTCCGAGGGCAACGAGACCCTCGGCATGATCGTGCTGAACGACTCGTACGGCACCGGTCTCGCGTGCTTCACCAAGAAGGCGTTCGAGGGCGCGGGCGGATCCGTCGTGGCCACCAGCCTTTACAACACCGGTGACACGAACTTCTCGGCGCAGATCGAGGACGTCCTGGCCCAGAAGCCCGACGCGATCGCCCTGATCACGTTCGACGAGGTCTCGACGATCATCCCCGACCTGACGGCCAGCTTCGCGAAGGACAAGCTGTTCTTCGTCGACGGCAACCTGAAGAACTTCGGCACGCAGTTTCCCAACGGCACCCTCACCGGCGCCAAGGGCACGTACCCCAGCGTCGACCCCGACTCGACGGCGACCTTCCGCAGCACGCTGGATTCGTTCTGGACGGGCAAGGGCAACGCCAAGCTCGAGGACTACACCTACGCCCCCGAGTCCTACGACTCGGTCGTCCTCCTCGCCCTCGCGGCGCTGAAGGCGGGCTCGGCGGCCGGTCCCGACGTGGCCGCGAACATGCAGGCGGTCTCGGGCGGTAAGGGCGGCGGCACGAAGTGCACCAGCTACGCCCAGTGCGCCGACATCATCGTCGGCGGCGGCGAAGCCGATTACGACGGCGTCTCGGGTCCGATCACGTTCAACGACGTGGGCGACCCGACGCAGGCCACCATCGGTGTCTTCCAGTACGGCGACGACAACAACTACAGCTGGCTCCGCGCCGGTTGATCGGTTCCCTCTGAGAGGCCCTGGGACGTCGGTCCCGGGGCCTCTTGTCGTGCGCGCAGCGGCGCCGGGGGCGTCGGCGGCCCGGAGGCGGCCCGTGGGTGAGGAGCCGGGCGGAGGCGTCACGTCGCGGCATCCGGAGAGGACGGGCGGACGAGGCACGCGTTCGTCGGCGGGTGTCGCGGCATCCCGGATCGGTCACCGGTGGGGGAGGCCGGAGGTGGAGGGTGCGATTCGGGTCCCTCGGGCTCGACGGCGGTCGCCCCGGATCGGTCACCGGCGGGGGAGGCCGGACGTGAAGGGTGCGGTTCGGATCCCGCGGGCTCGACGGCGGTCTCCGGGGCGGGGCGGGTGGGGACGGATGCCGGAGCCCGCGGCCGCGAAGGGTGCATGAGCGCGCCGCCCGACGGTGGGGTGGGCGGCCGGGTTCAGGGCGCGACGGGCCGATGAGCGAGTCGACTCGTCGGCGGAAGCGGATGCCGGAGCCCGCGGCCGCGACGGGTGCACGAGCGCGCCGCCCGTCGGCGGGGCGGGGGAGTGCCGCCTCGCGGAACGACGAAGGCCCGAGCCCCGGGGGACTCGGGCCTTCCGGCGGAAGCGCGGCTCAGGTGCCGAGCGTGCCCAGGTACAGGCCGATCACGGCCGGGTCGTCCATGAGCTCGCGGCCCGTACCCGTGTAGGCGTCACGGCCCTGGTCGAGCACGTAGCCGCGGTCGCAGATCTGCAAGCAGCGGCGGGCGTTCTGCTCCACCATGATGCAGGTCACGCCCGCCTTGTTGATCTCGGAGACGCGGATGAACGCCTCGTCCTGGCGGACGGGGGAAAGACCGGCCGACGGCTCGTCGAGCAGCAGCACCTTCGGGTCCATCATGAGCGCACGGCCCATGGCGACCATCTGGCGCTCACCGCCCGACAGCGATCCCGCTCGCTGCTTCAGGCGCTTGGCGAGGTCGGGAAAGATGCTCGTGACGAAATCGACGCGCTCGGCGAACCCCTTCGGCCGCTGGTAGAGACCCATCTGCAGGTTCTCGGCGATCGTGAGGCTCGGGAAGACGTTGTTCGTCTGGGGGACGAACCCGACGCCCTTCGCGACGAGCTTGTTCGCCCGCAGCCCCGTGATCTCCTCGCCCTGCAGCAGGACCGAGCCCGAGCGCACCTTCACCTGGCCGAAGATCGCCTTGAGCATCGTCGACTTGCCGGCGCCGTTGGGGCCGATGATGCCGATCAGCTCGCCGGGAGCGGCGGTGAGGTTGGCGCCGTTGAGGATGTTCACGCCCGGCAGGTAGCCGGCGTGAACGTCGCGGAGCTCGACAACGTTGGCGGTCATCGACCGTCCTCCTTCTCGTGCGACGACTCGTCGTCGATCGCGGCGTCGACCTGCTGAGCGGTCTCGAGCAGCTCGGCGGCGGCGGCCGAGTCGAGCGTCCCCTCGTGGCGACCCGTGACGACGCCGAGGTCGACGTCCTGATGGGCTCCGAGGTAGGCGTCGATCACGGCCTGGTCCTTCATGACGGTGTCGGGCGGTCCCTCGGCGACGATCTTGCCCTCGGCCATGACCACGACCCAGTCGGCGATGTGACGGACCATGTGCATGTCGTGCTCGACGAAGAGCACGGTCATCCCGAGGTCCTTCAGGTCGAGGATGTGGTCGAGCAGCGACTGCGTCAGCGCCGGGTTGACCCCGGCCATCGGCTCGTCGAGCATGACCAGCGTCGGATCGCTCATGAGCGCTCGCGCCATCTCGAGGAGCTTGCGCTGACCGCCCGAGAGCGAGGCGGCGAAGTCCGTCTCCTTGGAGTCGAGCTTGAACCGCTTCAGCAGATCGCGCGCCTTCTCGTCGTTGGCGGTCTCCTGCTTGCGCCAGACGAAGGGGAGGATGCTCGAGAGCAGGCTCTCGCCCTTCTGCTTCGTGGCACCCAGCTTCATATTCTCGAGCACGGTCAGAAGGCCCAGCGCCTTGGTGAGCTGGAACGTCCGGACCTGGCCCATCCGGGCCGCCTTGAACGCGGGGATGCCGGCGAGGTTTCGACCGTCGAACGACCACTGGCCGCTGTTGGGCTTGTCGAAGCCCGTGAGCAGGTTGAACAGCGTCGTCTTGCCCGCACCGTTGGGCCCGATCAGCGCCGTGATGGCGTTGCGCGGGATCTCGAGGTGCTTCACATCGACGGCGGTGTTGCCGCCGAAGTCGCGACGGACGTTGTCGGCGACGATGATCGGATCGACTTTGGCGACGCCGGGGGCGATCTCGCCCTTGTGCAGTCCGGTCGCCTTCACCCTCTGCGCGGGAGCGCTGGGCACGACCGGCGTGGACTCATCGGACAAAGGTCATCTCCTTCTTGCTGCCCAGGATTCCCTGGGGGCGGAAGATCACGAGCAGCATGAGCGCGACGCCGACGATGACGAAGACGAGCATCTGGGACTGGTCGGCGGTGAGGAACGGCAGCAGCCCGATCGAGGACAGCGCCGGCAGCAGGTTCGACAGGAACGCGCGCACGACCCAGAACAGCACCGCGCCGAGCACCGGGCCGAAGATCGTCGCCGCCCCGCCGAGGAGCAACGCCGTGTAGACGAAGAACGTCTGCGAGGTGACGTACACGTTCGGGTTCACGTTCGTGTCCATCGCGGTGATGATGCCGCCCGCCGCGATGATCACGCCGCCGATGACGAGCGCCTGCATCTTGAAGGCGAAGACGTTCTTGCCGAGCGCGCGCACGGCGTCCTCGTCTTCCCGGATGCCGCGGATGACACGGCCCCAGGGGCTGCGCATGAGCATCCAGACCAGGAGGACGGCGACCACGACGGCGAGCAGACCGAGGATGATGACGTACCACCGGTTGGCGTTGTAGGTCCACGGGCCGAAGCCGTAGTCGCCCGCGGGGAGCGGGTTGTTCTCGCCGCGCCAGCCGGACTGGAAGTTGAACAGACCGTCGGCCGAGCCCGTGACACCACGGAAGGTCGAGGTCAGGAACACCAGACGGAGGATCTCGGCGGCCGCGATCGTGACGATGGCGAGGTAGTCGCCTCGCAGTCGAAGCGTCGGGATGCCCATGATGAGCGCGAAAACGACGGCGGCGGCGAAACCGATCAGGGCCGCGATCGGCCACGCGAGACCGAACGTCAGGATCGAGATCGCGAAGCCGTACGCGCCGATGGCCATGAAGCCGGCGACGCCCATGTTGAGGAGCCCGGCGAAGCCGAAGTGCATCGACAGGCCGATGGCGGCGAGGGCGTAACCGAACGTGGCCGGCGCGAGGATCTGCGAGGCCGTGTTCGAGAGGATCTGCAGGAAGTCCATGGTTTACCTACCCGATTCGCTCTCGGCGGCCGAGGATGCCCTGCGGCCGGAAGAGGAGGATGACGATGAGCACGACGAGGGCGCCCACATACTTCATGTCGGAGGGGATCCACAGGGTGGAAACCTCGACGAGGAGGCCGACGACGATCGAGCCGATGAGGGCTCCGAACGCGGTACCGAGTCCGCCGAGCACGACGGCGGCGAACATGAGCAGCAGGATGCCGGAACCCATGTCCCAGCGGATGCCGGGGCGGAAGTAGGCCCACAGGACACCCGCGAGACCGGCCAGCGCCGACGACAGGATCCACACCATGCGCACGACGTTGTCGACGTCGATGCCGCTCGCCGCGGCCAGCGACGGGTTGTCCGACACCGCGCGCGTGGCACGACCGAGTCGGGTGCGCGTGAGGAAGAACGCGAACGCCGCGATGACGACGATCGAGATGCCCATGCTCGTCAGGTCGGTGACGCTGATGCGGATCGACCCGAGGCCCGGGATGATGTCGCTCGACGCCCCCGGGAGCTGCTGGGTGCCGCCGCCGATGAAGATCTGGAAGATGTAGCGCAGCGCGAGCGAGAGACCGATCGAGACGATCATGAGCTGGACGATGCCGAGGCCCTTGCGCCGGAGGGGCCGCCAGATCCCGGCATCCATCGCGAGTCCGAAGACCCCCGAGAGGATCACCGCGAGCGGGATGGCGATCCAGATCGACCAGCCGGTGCCGGCGCTCAAGAAGAGGGCCGCGATGGCACCGAAGGTCACCATCTCACCGTGCGCGAAGTTCGACAGGCCCGTCGTGCCGAACACGAGGGACAGACCGATCGCGGCGAGGGCGAGCATGAGACCGAAGTTCAGGCCGTTCACCGTGCGCGAGAGCAGCTGGTCCATGAAGCCGACCGTCTGACGTTCTGCGGCGCCGAGGGTGAAGTTGCTCGAGACGGTGCTGGAGCTGCCGAACTGCACCTGCCGCTCGAACTCCTGCCCGTCGGGAACGGTCACTCCCGAGGGGAGCGAGTTGCGGTCGAGGTCGACCGTCCACGCCCCCTCCTTCGTGGGGACCTTGATCGTCGCGCGACCGCGCTCGTCCGTCGTGGCCTCGCCGGTGAAGGAACCGTCTGTGGCGGTCACCTTCGCTTGAGCGACGGGCTCGCCTTCGGAGCGCACGTTCACCGTGATCGAATAGGGAAGATCCTCATCGTTGACGGCTGCCGTCGATGCCGGGGCGAACCCGAGCACCAGGGCGGCAGCGAAGAGTCCTGACAACAGCGTCAGGATCGAGCGTCGACGGCGAGGCATCCGTGGGGATGCTTGCCGAGTGGTCACGAAACCTCCTGGTCGTTCGACGACGTGGACCGTCGCCGCCCGGACACCGTAGTCCGGGAATATTGCCGCGTTGTTTCCATCGCAGCAGTCGATGCGAGAACGATACCTGGATGCGATGTATTCGCTGTGCGTTGCGCATTCCTGGCCCCGTCGAGAATGCGGAACGGGGGTAGATATCAACGCGCAGGGTGGGGTATACCGCGCGGGCGGGGAAGAAAAGAGGACCCTCCGACGCTTACACTTTCAGGCGGAGCGCCTTGCACGCGCTCCAGCCGACGACGTCCCTTTTCGAGTAGGCGCCGCGCGCGCAGGAGGATTCATGGAGCAGCACGACCCGTTCGGATTCATCGGACTGACTTACGACGACGTGTTGCTGCTGCCCGGCCACACGGACGTCATCCCGAGCGAAGCGGACACGTCGTCGCGCCTCACCCGCCGCATCACCGTCGCGACGCCCCTGCTCTCGAGCGCGATGGACACCGTCACCGAAGCGCGCATGGCGATCGCGATCGCGCGCCAGGGCGGTATCGGCATCGTGCACCGCAACCTCTCGATCGAGGACCAGGCCGGCATCGTCGACCAGGTCAAGCGCAGCGAGTCGGGCATGGTCTCGAACCCCATCACCACGAACCCGGATGCCACGGTGGCCGAGGTCGATGCGATGTGCGCGCAGTACCGCATCTCGGGCCTGCCGGTGGTCGATCCCGACGGCGTGCTGGTCGGCATCATCACCAACCGCGACATGCGCTTCGTCTCGGGCTTCGAACGTCAGACCACCAAGGTCAAGGACGTCATGACCAAGGACGGGCTGATCACCGGGCGCGTCGGCATCCACGCCAACGACGTCATCGCGACCTTCGCCAAGCACCGCGTCGAGAAGCTCCCGCTGGTCGACGACGACGGCAAGCTCGCCGGCCTCATCACCATCAAGGACTTCGACAAGAGCGAGAAGTACCCGCTCGCCACCAAGGACGAGCAGGGGCGTCTGCGCGTCGGCGCGGCGATCGGCTTCTTCGGTGACGCGTGGCAGCGCGCCGAAGCCCTGCGCGACGCGGGCGTCGACGTGCTCGTGGTCGACACCGCGAACGGGCAGTCGGCGGGCGTGATCGACATCGTGCGTCGCCTCAAGGCCGACCCCACCTTCGACCACGTCGACGTCATCGGCGGCAACGTCGCGACGCGCGAGGGTGCCCAGGCGCTCATCGACGCGGGCGTGGATGCCGTGAAGGTCGGCGTCGGCCCGGGCTCCATCTGCACCACCCGCGTCGTCGCCGGCGTCGGCGTGCCGCAGGTCACCGCGATCTACGAGGCCGCGAAGGCGGCGATCCCCGCGGGCGTGCCCGTGATCGCCGACGGCGGCCTGCAGTACTCGGGCGACATCGCCAAGGCCCTCGTGGCGGGCGCCGACACCGTCATGCTCGGCTCGCTCCTCGCCGGTACCGACGAGTCGCCGGGCGAGATCGTGTTCCAGGGCGGCAAGCAGTTCAAGCAGTACCGCGGGATGGGCTCGCTCGGCGCTCTGCAGACGCGCGGCAAGAAGACCTCGTACTCGAAGGACCGCTACTTCCAGGCCGACGTCCCCAGCGACGACAAGCTGATCCCCGAGGGCATCGAGGGCCAGGTGCCCTACCGCGGACCCGTCGCGGCCGTCGCCTACCAGCTCATCGGCGGGCTGCGCCAGTCGATGTTCTACGTCGGGGCTCGTACGGTCGAGGAGCTCAAGACCAAGGGCAAGTTCGTCCGCATCACCTCGGCGGGACTCAAGGAGTCGCACCCGCACGACGTGCAGATCGTCGTCGAGGCGCCGAACTACAAGAAGTAAGCGATCCGCACGAACGGGCCGGGCAGGCGACTGCCCGGCCCGTTCGTGGTTCCGTCGCGACGTCGTGGCGTCAGCGGAGCCCGGGTGGTCGCCTGGCACACGGCATCCGGATGCCGATAAGCTGGCCGGCTCGCCAGCTGCGGGCCGACGGGGGGCTGCCGCGGGCATCCGTACGTCGCCTCCGCCGCCACGAGCGGCCGACCCGGAACACGCCATGGGATACCTCGACCTCGCCGCCCTCTCGTTCACGCTGCCCGACGGCAGGCCCCTGCTCGACGAGGTGACGTTCCGCGTCGGTGAGGGGGTGACGACCGCTCTGGTCGGGCCGAATGGCGCGGGGAAGACGACGTTGCTGCGCATCATCCGCGGCGACGAGAAGGCGCACGGCGGTGTCGTGTCGATGGGCGGCTCGCTCGGCGTGATGGACCAGTTCGTCGGGCACGGGCGCGACGGAGAGAGCGTCCACGACCTCCTCGTGTCGGTGTCGCCCACCCGCATCCGACGTGCGGCGCTCGAGCTCGAGGCGTCCGAGAACGCCCTCATCGAGCGCGACGACCTCGACACCCAACTGCGGTACGCCTCGGCGCTCGCCGACTACGCCGACGCGGGAGGCTACGAGCACGAGACGGTCTGGGACACCTGCACGACGGCCGCCCTCGGGCTGCCGTACGAGCGGGCGCGGTTCCGCGACCTGTCCACGCTGTCGGGCGGCGAGCAGAAGAGGCTCGCCCTCGAGGCCCTGCTGCGCGGACCCGACGACGTGCTCCTGCTCGATGAGCCCGACAACTACCTCGACGTGCCCGGCAAGCGCTGGCTCGAGGAGCAGCTGCGGGCGACGACCAAGACCGTGCTGCTCGTCTCGCACGACCGCGAACTGCTCGCCCGCGCCGCCGACCGCATCGTCACCCTCGAGACGGGAGCCGCGGGCAGCACCGCGTGGGTGCACGGCGGGGGATTCGGCACGTACGGAGCCGCGCGAGAGGACCGCATGGCCCGCCTCGAGGAGCTGCGTCGCCGCTGGGACGAGGAGCACGAGAAGCTGCGCGCGCTGGTCGCCCGCATGAAGGTGGCCGCGGCCGCCAACGACGGCTTCGCCTCGCGCTACCAGGCGGCGGTGACGCGCCTGTCGAAGTTCGAGCAGGCGGGGCCGCCCGAGGAGCGCCCGCCCGAGCAGGGTCTGCAGCTGCGCCTGCGCGGGGCGCGCACGGGCAAGCGCGCGGTGGTGGCGGAGCGGCTCGAGCTGTCGGGCCTGATGAAGCCGTTCGACCTCGAGGTGTGGTTCGGTGACCGCGTCGCCGTGCTCGGCTCGAACGGGTCGGGTAAATCCCACTTCCTCCGTCTGCTCGCCGGGGGCGGCACCGACCCCGACGCGCGTCTCGGGCACGTCACCACCGTGGGCGCCGGGCTCGATCGGGTCGCCCACTCCGGTCGCGCCATCCTGGGCGCCCGGGTCGTCCCCGGGTGGTTCGCCCAGACGCATCGGCATCCGGAGTTCGTCGGGAGGACCCTCCTGGACCTGCTTCATCGCGGTGACGACAACCGGGCGGGGATGCCGAGGGATGCCGCGAGCTCGGCGCTCGATCGATACGGCCTCATCGCGCAGGCCTCGCAGGCGTTCGATACGTTGAGCGGCGGTCAGCAGGCGCGGTTCCAGGTGCTGCTGCTGGAGCTCTCGGGTACGACGCTTCTTCTGCTCGACGAGCCGACGGACAACCTCGATCTCGCCTCGGCCGAGGCGCTGGAGGACGCGCTGTCGCGGTTCGAGGGCACCGTCCTCGCCGTCACGCACGACAGGTGGTTCGCGCGGTCGTTCGACCGGTTCATCGTGTTCGGCTCGGACGGTGAGGTGTACGAGGCGGCGGAACCCGTGTGGGACGAGAAGCGGGTCGTGCGGGCGCGGTGACGCGCCGGATGGGCGGGACGGACCTCCGCGGTCGATCCGACGGCGCCGTCGCCCGGCAGTCCGACGCGGCCGACGGCGATGTCGGAGGGCGCGGGTAGTCTGGTCGGGTGACCATGGAGATCGATCTCGGCCGCGCCAAGCGCGCCCGCCGCGCGTACACCTTCGACGACATCGCCGTCGTGCCGTCGCGGCGCACGCGCAACCCCGAAGACGTCTCGACCGCGTGGACCATCGACGCGTTCCCGTTCGAGATCCCGGTGCTCGGTGCGCCCATGGACTCCGTGGTCAGCCCGCGCACAGCGATCGAGCTCGGGCGCCTGGGTGGGCTCGGCGTCCTCGACCTCGAGGGCCTGTGGACGCGGTACGACGACCCCGAGCCGCTGCTGGCCGAGATCGCGACGCTGCCCGAGGCCGACGCCACGCGCCGCATGCAGCAGCTGTACTCCGAGCCGATCAAGCCCGAGCTCGTGCGCGACCGCCTCGCCGAGGTGCGCGCCGCGGGCGTCACCGTCGCCGGTGCCCTCACCCCGCAGCGCACCAACGACCTGTACGAGACCGTCGTCGCCGCCGGCGTCGACCTCTTCGTCATCCGCGGCACCACCGTGTCGGCGGAGCACGTGTCGAAGGTGGCCGAGCCGCTCAACCTGAAGAAGTTCATCTACGACCTCGACGTGCCCGTCATCGTGGGCGGGGCCGCCACCTACACGGCGGCCCTCCACCTCATGCGCACCGGTGCCGCGGGCGTGCTGGTCGGCTTCGGCGGCGGCGCCGCCTCGACGACGCGCGCAACGCTCGGACTCCACGCGCCCATGGCCACGGCCGTGGCCGACGTGGCCGGGGCCCGACGCGACTACCTCGACGAGTCGGGCGGACGCTACGTGCACGTCATCGCCGACGGCGGCGTGGGCACCTCGGGTGACATCGTGAAGGCCCTCGCCATGGGCGCCGATGCCGTCATGCTCGGTGTCGCGCTCGCCCGTGCCACCGACGCCCCCGGGCGCGGGTACCACTGGGGTCCCGAGGCCCACCACCCCGAGCTTCCCCGCGGACGCCGGGTCGAGGTCGACCGCGTGGGCCCTCTCGAGCAGGTCCTCTACGGCCCCGCGCCCGTCGCCGACGGCACCGCCAACCTCATCGGTGCGCTCAAGAAGTCGATGGCCACCACCGGATACTCCGACCTCAAGGAGTTCCAGCGCGTCGAGGTCGTCGTCGCCCCCTACGGGCATTGATCCCGAAAGCCCCATGACCTCCACCCCCACGACCGAGCCGGCACCGCCGCAGATCTTCCCGCCCACGCTGCGGGAGGTCATGCTGCGGCCGCGCTGGATCGCGCTCCTCGCGTTCTCGCTCGTGGTCGCGGGTGTCCTCGCCTGGCTCGGGCAGTGGCAGCTCGGGCGCGCGGTCGACACCTCTCCTCCCGAGCCCGGGCTGACCGAGGTCGTGCAACCTCTCGCCGACGTCGTCACGCCCGGCGACTACCTGCCGGAACCCCTCGTCGGTCAGCGGGTCGAGACGAGCGGTACCTGGGTGGCATCCGATTTCATCGTCGTCTCGTCGCGCTTCAACAACGACGTGCAGGGCTACTGGGTGACCGGCCAGCTGCGTGTCTCCGGAACGACCACGCCGACGTCGATCGCCGTCGCGACCGGATGGACGAGCAGCCTCGACCAGGCCAACGCCGCCGCGGACGAGCTGCGCGCCCAGGCCGAAGCGGACCCGTCAGCGGTCGTGGACGTGACGGGACGCCTCATCTCCGACGAAGGGGCGTCGATACCCCCGGCCAACGCCGACCCCCTCACGCTCGTGAAGATGTCGCCCGCCATGCTTCTGGGCCGGTGGCACGACATCCAGAACCTCGACGTCTACCGTCAGTACATCGCCTCGCAGACGGCGATCGGTCCCCTCGACGCCATCGCCTCCCCGGCGCCCGACGAACGCTCGCGGGTCAACTGGCTGAACATCTTCTACGCCGCCGAGTGGGCCATCTTCGCCGGCTTCGCGCTGTACCTCTGGTACCGCCTCGCGCGCGACGCGTGGGAGAAAGAAGTCGAGGATCTCGAGGACGAACAGGCCGAGGCTCTCGCGGAAAGCTCCGCGTCGAGCAGTCCGGCGGGAGCCGCGGAATCCCGCGACTAGACTGGCCTTCATGCCCCGCGCCCCCAAGCTCGCCTCGTTCCCGGCGATCCGCGGAGCCCTGAAGTTCTACCAGATCTGCTCGATCATCACGGGTGTCGGCCTGCTTCTGCTGGTCGCCGAGATGATCCTGAAGTACACGCCCATTCACGTGGAGCTGTTCCTCGGCGGATCCGGTGGCTTCCTGTGGTTCGCGGATGCCGTGCCCGGCCCCGACTGCCAGTGGTTCTCGCTCTTCGTTCCGGGCGGCAACGGGTGTTCGATCCTGTCGACCGGCGACGGCGTGAACGTCTCGCTGGCGATCCTGGTGGTCCACGGCTGGTTCTACGTCGTCTACCTCATCTCGTGCTTCCGCGTGTGGAGCCTCATGCGGTGGCCGTTCCGTCGGTTCGTCTTCCTCGCCCTCGGTGGCGTGGTGCCGTTCCTCTCCTTCATCCTCGAGGTGCGCACCGCCCGTCGCGTGCGCGCCTACCTCGCCGAGCGTGAGGCCGCGAAGGTCTCCGCTCCCGTTCCCGCCCCGGAAGGCAACCGGTGACCGAACAGACCGAAACGTCCCAGCGCCCCGTCCTCGTCGTCGACTTCGGCGCCCAGTACGCCCAGCTGATCGCGCGCCGCGTGCGCGAGGCCGGCGTGTACAGCGAGATCGTCCCGCACACCGCATCGGCGGAAGAGATCGCGGCGAAGAATCCCGTGGGCATCATCCTGTCGGGTGGTCCCTCGTCGGTGTACGAAGAGGGAGCCCCGAGCCTCGACTCCGGCGTCTTCGACCTCGACGTCCCGACCCTCGGCATCTGCTACGGCTTTCAGGTGATGGCCAAGGCGCTCGGCGGAGAGGTGGCGAACACCGGCCTCCGCGAGTACGGAGCGACGGATGCCACGGTCGTCACCGAGGGCACGCTGCTCGAGGGTCAGCCCGCCGAGCAGAACGTGTGGATGAGCCACGGCGACCAGGTCTCGCGCGCTCCCGAGGGCTTCGAGGTGCTCGCCCGCACCGCGCACACCCCCGTCGCCGCGTTCGCGAACGACGCGCGCCGCATGTACGGCGTGCAGTGGCACCCCGAGGTCAAGCACTCCGATCACGGTCAGCACGTGCTCGAGAACTTCCTTCACAAGGCCGCAGGGCTCCCCGCCGACTGGAACAGCGGCAACGTCATCGCGGAGCAGGTGGAGCGCATCCGCCAGCAGGTCGGGAACGGCCGCGTCATCTCGGCGCTGTCCGGCGGCGTCGACTCCGCCGTGTCGACCGCCCTCGTTCACGAGGCCGTCGGCGATCAGCTCATCGCCGTGTTCGTCGATCACGGTCTGCTCCGCCAGGGCGAGCGCGAGCAGGTCGAGAACGACTACGTCGCCTCGACCGGCGTGAAGCTCATCACCGTCGACGCGCGTGAGACGTTCCTGAACGCGCTCGCGGGTGTCAGCGACCCCGAGCAGAAGCGCAAGATCATCGGCCGCGAATTCATCCGCGCGTTCGAGAAGGTGCAGTCCGACCTCGTCGCCGAGGCGAAGGCCGAGGGCGAGCAGGTGCGCTTCCTCGTGCAGGGCACGCTGTACCCCGATGTCGTCGAGTCCGGCGGCGGAGCGGGCACCGCCAACATCAAGAGCCACCACAACGTCGGCGG
>CAJYHN010000009.1 GCA_913774665.1 uncultured Microbacterium sp. | reverse complement strand
GATGTCGTTGTTGGTTTTTGAAACATCAATAGTGTTTCGGCGGCCATAGCGAGAGGGAAACGCCCGGTTACATTCCGAACCCGGAAGCTAAGCCTCTCAGCGCCGATGGTACTGCAGGGGGGACCCTGTGGGAGAGTAGGACACCGCCGGACTTCTTTTCACCGAAATGGCCACCCAAAGTTGGGTGGCCATTTCGCATTTACGGGCACAATCCCCCCCGGAGGGACAGTCATGTCGTCGGACGACGCGAACGATCGCAAGAGCAACGAAGGGCGCTCGGGCGACCGCGCGTCCGGGCGCGGACAGTCCTCCCGAGGCGACGCGTCTTCGCCTCGAAACGATCGCCCCTCCCGCCGGGATGGACAGGCCGGTGGGCCGCGGCGCGACGGCGAACAGCGGCCGTTCCGTCGTGATGGCGGTCGTCCCGTCCGTCGTGATGGTGACCGTCCGTTCCGGCAGGACGGGGATCGTCCGTTCCGTCGTGACGGGGATCGCCCTGTGCGTCGTGACGGGGATCGTCCCGTCCGTCGTGATGGTGACCGGCCGTTCCGTCAGGACAGGGATCGCCCTGTTCGTCGTGATGGTGACCGCGCGTTCCGTCAGGACGGGGATCGTCCGTTCCGTCGTGACGGTGACCGTCCTGTTCGTCGTAATGGTGACCGCCCGTTCCGTCAGGACGGGGATCGCCCGTTCCGTCGTGACGGTGATCGCCCTGTTCGTCGTGATGGTGATCGTCCGTTCCGTCGTGACGGGGACCGCCCCGTCCGCCGAGACGCTGACTCCCGTGGGTTCGGCGGCGGCGACCGACGCCCGAGTGGCGACCGCCGGCCAGGCGCAGGAGCGCCGAGACGATTCGATCGTGAGGATTCCCGGGCCACGCGCCCGCCGCAGGATCGTCGCGAGCGTGGCCCGGAGATCCCCGAGGACGTCACCGCCTTCGACCTTCCGGGCGCTGCTCGCAATGAGTTGAAGACCCTCAGCAAGGACAACGCCGACAACGTCGCCCGACACCTCGCGATGGCGGCTCGCATGATCGACGAGGACCCTCAGCTGGCGCACCAGCATGCATTGGCGGCATCCCGAAGCGCCGGCCGTGTCGGAGTCGTCCGCGAGACCGTCGCCATCACGGCTTACGCCGTCGGCGACTTCGCCCTGGCACTGCGCGAACTCCGGACGCACCGCCGGATCACCGGGTCCGACGAGCAGCTTCCGCTCATCGTCGACAGTGAGCGCGGAGTCGGACGCCCCGACCGCGCTCTCGAGGAGGGGCGCGCGGTCGACCGCTCGAGCCTGTCCGTACCGGTGCGCGTACAGTTGGCGATCGCCATGTCGGGAGCGCGCCTCGATCTCGGACAGGCGGACCGTGCGCTGCAGGAGCTCGAGATCCCCGAGGCCGACCCTGACCGCGCGTTCGAGTGGAGCCCGGCGCTCTTCTCCGCGCGAGCGGCGGTGCTCGAAGAACTCGGACGGTCCGATGAAGCTGCCGAGTGGGAGCGTCGAGCCGAGATCGCGGCCGATGCTCTCGACGCCGCCGCAGGCGTTGCCGACCGCGAGGTCATCGTCGTCGAAGAGATCGAACTCATCGACGACGAAGGCGGCGTCGACGTGGCATCCGGAGTCATCCCCCTCGAAGGGGACGAGGTGGCGATGGAGCCGGCGGACGACGATGCGAGCGAACCGCACGACGAAGACGTGACGGAGGGTGATGTCCTCGATCGCCCCGACGGTATCGACTCCGCTGACGCAGCCGCGGAGTCAGACGCCGAGGAAGACGGGCGATGATCTTCGGACGGAGCACTCCGCCGCCGACGCCGCTCGACGACGTCGACGTCGTGCTGGCGGACCTCGACGGGGTGGTCTACGCGGGCCCGGGTGCTCTGCCCCATGCGGTCGACAGCCTGAATCGCGCCCAGCAGGAGGGGCGTCGTCTCGGGTACATCACCAACAACGCCTCGCGCACCGACGCGTCGGTCGCCGAGCACCTCACCTCCCTCGGGCTGCGAGTGGCGGCGGACGACGTCACCACCAGCCCGCAGGCGGCGATGCGTCTGATGCGTGACCTGGTGCCTGCGGGTTCCACTCTGCTCGTCATCGGCGGCGAGGGTCTCGTCGTCGAGGTCGAGAAGGCCGGCTTCGTCGTGACGCGCAGCGCTGACGACAGCCCGGCGGCGGTCGTCCAAGGCTTTGCTCCCGAGGTCGGGTGGGTCCATCTCGCCGAGGCCGCGTATGCGCTCGCGACGCCTGTGGAGGAGGGTGGCATTCCCTGGGTCGCCACCAACTCCGACTGGACGATTCCGCAGGCCCGCGGCATCGCTCCGGGAAACGGCACGCTGGTGTCGGCCGTGCACACGGCTGTGGGACGGCTGGCCACGATCGCCGGCAAGCCCGAACGGCCCATCTTCGATGTCGCCGTCGCGCGCACCGGCGCGCAGTCGCCGCTGTTCATCGGCGACCGCCTCGATACCGATATCCAAGGCGCACGCACGGCCGAGATGCGCTCCCTGCTGGTGCTCACGGGCATCGATCGACCGAAGCAGGTGCTCGCGGCACCGCCCTCACAGCGCCCCGATTACATCGTGGAAGACCTTCGACAGCTCTTCGAGCCGTACCCCGCGACGGTCGTCAAGGGCGACCGCACCCGTGTGGGCGACGCGATCGTCGAGATCGACGGCGTCGATCTCCGGATCGTCAACGACGGAGGGCGACAGATCGACCTCCTGCGTGCCGGCGCGGCGGCGATCTGGAACAGCGGTCGTGCCATCTTCGGCTTCCGGGTTCCGGAGCAGCTCTACGCGGACCCGTTCCGCGTGCGCTGACGTCGGTAGCATGGCATCCATGTCCGACAGCTCCGCCCCGGACGCCGGGCTCATCGATCGGCTGCGTCTCATCGAGGAGCAGCCTCTCGACACCCGCGCGGACGCGTACGCCGCCGTGCACGAGGAGCTGGCTCGACGACTCGAGTCGGCGCCGATCGATCCGACCGCAGCGTCGTGAGCCCGCGCCTCGATGCCGAGCTCGCCGCGCGCGGGCTGGCGCGCTCCCGCTCGCACGCGGCTCAACTGATCGCCGGCGGGCTCGTGACGGTCGACGGCCGCCCCGTCGTCAAAGCATCGACGGCGGTGGAGACGGACAGCCTGCTCGATGTCGCCGGGGCCGACCACTACGTCAGTCGGGGCGCACACAAGCTGCTGGCGGCACTCGATGCCTTCGGCGTCGACGTGAACGACCGAGTCGCCCTCGACCTGGGAGCGTCTACCGGCGGTTTCACACAGGTCCTTCGCGAGCGCGGAGCGCGTCCGGTCATGGCCGTCGACGTGGGGCACGGTCAGTTATCCACCGTCGTGGGGTCGGACCCCGACGTGGTGTCGGTCGAGGGGTATAACGTGCGGTTCATGACCGCCGACTCCCTCGCTGACGCCACGGGTATCGCCGAGCGTCCGACCGTGGTGACCGGCGATCTGTCGTTCATCTCCCTGGAGCACGTGTTACCGGCGATCGTGGCCACGGCGGCTTCCGAGGCCGACGTCATCCTCCTCATCAAGCCGCAGTTCGAGGTCGGCCGTACAGCGGTGAAGGGTGGGCTGGTCACCGACCCCGCCCTGCGATCCGACGCCGTGCACGGTGTGCTCTGGGCGGCCTGGGACGCGGGTCTCACCACCTCCGGGCTCATCGCGTCGCCCATCGTCGGAACGCACGGGAACCAGGAGTACGTCGCGTGGTTCTCGGCCACTCGGGGCAGCGACCCCTCAGAATGGGAGAGCACCGTGACCCGACTGACCGGAAGCCGATGACCCCCAGCGATCGCCGAATCCTCCTCGTCGTGCACGCGCGTCGAGATGACACCGTCCACGCCGCCGAGCGCATCCTGACCGCCGTGCGGTCGGCCGGTGCCACCCCGGTGGTGTCCGCGGACGACTGGCCCGAGCTCGCGGAGCGTCTCTCGCTCGAGGGCGTCCAGACCCTCGGGGTCGATGTCGGCATCGACGACATCGAACTCGCCATCGTTCTCGGCGGTGACGGCACGATCCTGCGCGCGGCCGAAATCGTCCGGGGCGGGACCGTCCCGATCCTCGGGATCAACATGGGCCACGTCGGATTCCTCGCCGAGATCGAACGAGACGACATGGACGACGCCGTGCGGCGGGTCATCGACCGCGACTACGTCGTCGAGGAGCGACTCGCCCTCGCGGTGCGCGTCCTGGACGCCGACGATGAGGTCATCTTCGAGACCTGGGCTCTGAACGAGGCCACCGTCGAGAAGGCGAGTCGCGAGCGGATGCTCGAAGTGGTGATGGAGGTCGACGGCCGTCCGCTGTCATCGTTCGGCTGCGACGGGATCGTCGTGGCGTCTCCCACCGGCTCGACGGCATACAACTTCTCCGCCGGGGGACCGGTGATCTGGCCGACCGTCGAGGCCATCGCCGTCGTCCCCCTCTCGGCGCACGCCCTGTTCGCGCGCCCGCTCGTGGTGAGCCCCGAGGCGATGGTCGCCGTCGAGGTGCTCGAGCGCACGAGCGGCAGCGGCATCCTGTGGTGCGACGGCCGACGTTCGCACGAACTGCCTCCGGGCGCACGCGTGATGGTGCGTCGTTCGTCGCGCCCTGTCCGTCTCGCCCGCCTGCACCCCGCAGCGTTCACCGATCGCCTCGTGCGGAAGTTCCGTCTCCCCGTCACGGGATGGCGCGGGATGCCGGGAGGTGCGGCGTGATCGAGGAGATGCGATTGCGCGACCTCGGGGTGATCGCGGACGCGACCCTGCCGATAGGTCGGGGCTTCACGGCGATCACCGGCGAGACGGGCGCGGGCAAGACGATGGTCGTGACCGGGCTCGGGCTGCTTCTCGGTCAGCGCGCCGACTCCGGCGCGGTGCGCAAGGGCGCGAGCCAGGCAGCTGTCGAAGGCGTGTGGCTCGTTCCCGAAGAGGGGTCCGTGTCCGCGCGCGTGCGGGAGGCCGGGGGCGATGTCGAGCCCGTCGGGGACGGATCGGCGGAGCTGTATCTCGGACGCACCGTCTCGAGTGAGGGACGCGGGCGCGCCACCGTGGGCGGGCGCACCGCCCCGGCGGGGGTTCTGGCGGATCTCGCCGACGACCTCGTCGTCGTGCACGGGCAGTCCGACCAACTCCGGCTCAAGTCGTCGGGAGCGCAGCGAGATGCCCTCGACCGCTTCGGCGGGGAGCCGGTCATCGCTGCCCGCACCGCCTATCGCGCGGCGTGGGACGCGTGGCGCGCCTTGGATGCCGAACTGACGACCTTGACCGCTGATCGTGACGACCGCGCCCGCGAGGCCGAGCAGCTGCGCGCCGCGATCGCCGAGATCGAGGCCGCGGCGCCTGTCGTCGGCGAAGAAGAGGAGCTGGCGCGCCGCGCCGAGCGTCTCGCCAACGCCGAGGATCTGCGGGTCGCCGCGGTGACGGCCCACGCCGCTCTGTCGAACGAGGACGGCTCACCCGACGTCGTGACGCTGCTGGCCGAGGCCCGCCGGGCGCTCGAGCGGATCTCGGGCAGCGACGAGGCTCTCGCCGCCATCGGTGAGGTGATCGCCGATCTCGGGTATCGCGCGACCGACGCCTCCGTCGCGTTGTCGGGCTACCTCGCCGACCTCGACGAATCCGGCCCGCACGAGCTGGCCGCGGTCGATGAACGCCGCGGAGTCCTCGCCGGTCTCGCCCGCACGCACGGGACGGTCGAGGCGGCGATCGCGCTGCTCGAGACGGGCTCGGCTCGTCTGGTCGAACTGGACGACGACGGCGACCGCCTCGAGCGGCTCGAGTCGCAGCGGGATGCCGCAGCCTCCGCGCTGGATGCGGCCGCTGAAGCTCTCACCGCTGCGCGACGCGAGGCCGCCGAGAGACTGGGCGCCGCCGTCACCGAGGAACTCCATGCGCTCGCCCTCCCCGACGCCCGATTGAGCGTCGACGTGGCCCCCGCCTCGCCCGCCGGTCATGGACGCGATGAGGTCTCGATCCTGCTCGCGCCGCACCCGGGAGCCGATCCCCGCCCCGTGTCCCGCGGGGCGTCCGGGGGTGAGCTGAGTCGAGTCATGCTCGCCATCGAGGTCGTCATCGCCGGTGTCGACCCGGTGCCCACCTTCGTGTTCGACGAGGTCGACGCCGGGATCGGCGGAGCCGCCGCGATCGAGGTCGGTCGTCGGCTCGCTCGTCTCGCGGAGTCGTCGCAGGTGATCGCCGTCACGCACCTCGCTCAAGTGGCGGCGTTCGCCGGAAACCACCTGACGGTCGTCAAGGGCAACGACGGTGCGGTCACGGCATCCAGTGTCCGCCGTCTGGAGGGGGCCGAGCGCGAGGCCGAGATGGCCCGGCTGCTGTCGGGACTCACCGACTCGGAAGCGGCGCTGACGCACGCCCGTGAACTGCTGGAGACCGGCCGATCCCGATGACCGCGGACTCCGACGACGAGCGATCAGCGCCGCCGGAAGCGACGCTGGTCGAGCCCCCGCGGCACACGCCGCTGTGGGCGTTCCTCTCCCGACTGCTGCTGCGGCTCGAGGCGTGGTTGAGGTCGCACGGGGGGACACGTCTGCGTGCCGGCATCCGCGTGTCCTGGGCGGCGGTCGCCGCCGTCGGCCTGGTGCTCCTCGTGGGCCCGGTGATCAACGCGCCCCTCACTTTCGACGACATCACCTCGTCGGCGAAGGAAGCGACGAGCACCTGGATCGCTCAGGACTTCTCGGCGGAGTACGACCTGCAGCGCCACGACGACGGGCGACTCGCCGTGGCTGTGACGGAGAGATTCACCGCGGTCTTCCCCGACGACGTCGACGAGAGGTCGATCGAACGCGTGCTCGCGTCGCAGTACGAGGGACACGATCTCGCTCCCACGCTGCGTGAGGCGCGGCTCGACGATCGCACCGTCGACGCGCGGGTGACGACGACGCCGACCCGCACGACCTACGTCATCGGGGGAGGGGACAGACTCACCGGGTCGCATCGCGTCGAATTGCGCTACGACCTCCGCGACCTCGCCTACGACGACAGCGACACCTCGTCGGACCAGGTGTCCCAGCTACTGCAGTGGGACGTCTTCGGGCCCGAGTGGCCGCACGGGGTCTCGTCGAGTTCGTTGCGCGTCGTCGTGCCCCGCGACCTCGAGGGCGCTTTCGCCCGCCAGCCCTCGGCGGGCCTGTCGTGGCTGCTCGTGAGCGGTTCAACGACGATGGAGCCCGAGGACGCGGCATCCGATCCGCTCGTCTACGAGATCACGAACGACCAGAACATCCCTCCGCACGGGTCGTTCTGGTTCACGTTCCGGTTCGATTCGGGCACGTTCGCGATGCCGGGGCCGTCTCCGCTGTTCCTCGTCCAGGCGTACGGGCCCTTCGTGCCCCTGCTGCTCTTGGCGGCCGGGGTGCTCTTCGCCTTCGCCGCGCGGGCGGTGGCCTGGGCCGACGCGCGGGGGCGGGCGTGGTTCGTGCCCGAGTCGCAGCCGCGCCGTGGCAGCTCGGTGGCGCTGGATGCGCGCCTGTGGGCGGCGCGCCGCACGGCGGTGCTCGCAGAGGCCCTCGACGCGTGGCGTCGAGATCCGACGGATTCCCGGCTGATCCGTCGTCTCGCGCGCGCCGCCCATCGATCGGGGCGGTGGGGGGATCTGCTCCCGGCTCTGCGGTCGTTCCGCTTCTCGCCCGCGTGGAGATCGCAGTTCCAACGGGGGCTTCGCACCGTGCCCCGCGGGTTCGTCCGAGACGCCTTCCTCGGCGGAGCGTTCGCGCTCGCCGTCCTCCAGCTCGGACTGACGCGACAACTCTCGCATCAGCGCGCGTTGACGATCGAATGGTGGCCCGCGGCCGCCGCGGCGGCCTCCGTCGCCCTCGCCGCCGTGATCCTCACGGTGGCGCTGAGCGCACGCCCCCTGACGCGAGAGGGAGCCCTCGCGCGTGAACATCTGCTCGGTCAGCGGCAATATCTCGAGCTGACGAACGCCGCCGAACGCACTCCGCTGCGATCGGCGGATCTGCCCTACGTCGTCATCTTCGCGCACCCGCGCGTGGCCGGTCGCCTTCTCCGAGACCTGATCGAGCGCGAAGGGATCGCTCGGGGGGTAGGTGCCGATCCGACCTTCCTCGGACGCGGACGACTCGCCGTGCGTGCGTGCGCGCTGGGTCTCGTCGCCGGGGCCGTCGCCCTCGCGTTCCTGACGACGGCGTCCACCAATGCCGCTACCGACCAGGCAGCGGTTCTCGACGGGATCGAGGGCAGCAGCGGTCTCGCCGTGACGGACGCCGACATCGCCGCCACCCTGAGTCGCGATGGCGACGGAGCCGGCCGGGTGGAGGTGGTCGAGACCTTGAAGACCGAGGTCGAGGCGGATCGCCGGGTGGTTCCCCAGGTCACGCGCGCGTGGCGGGACGTCGTCGACGGGCGCGATCAGGGGCTGACCGTCGAGTCGATCACCGTCGACGGCAGGACGGTTCCCTTCGCGCAGACCCGGCGTCTCGATCACGCCGTCGTCCAGACGCGCCTGACCGATGACTGGAGCGGGGCCCACGTCGTCGAGATCCGATACGAGGTGGCGCGCCCGATCGCCGAGGACGCGTCCGGGGAGCGGTTGACCTGGACCGCCCTCCTGCCGGGGTGGTCGTGGTCGTGGCGGACCGTGGACGCGGAGACGGAGCACGTGCGGATCGCGTTGACCCTCGCGGACGGATTGGGCGAAGGCCTCGAAGAGGGGTCTGGATGGATGGATGCCACTCCCTACCGCCCGGACGCGATGCCCGAGCCGCTGAACGACGACGCCGTGCGGAGCGGATCCGAGACCGTCGTCTTGTTCGATGCCAGGGCGAGCGACGAGTATTCACCGAACAGCCGGTGGCCGTCCTCGTCGAAGTACGCGGGGCTCGACCTGCGGTTCGCGCCGGGGACGTTCTCGTCCGCGACGCCGCCGAGCATCGGGCACACCCTGTGGACGGCGCTCCCCTGGCTCGTCGGGCCGATCCTCGGTGCAGCGGCCGTCGTCCTGGGCCTGGTGGGCATGCACGCGCGCGACCGGGTCGGTGTGCGGCGCGATCTCGCGCGCTGGGTGCCGCCGAGCCTGGTCATCGCTCAGGTCGTGCTCGTCGGATGGGCAGCCGGCGACGCGGCGACCGAGGATGCGATCCTCCCCGTCGTGATGATTCCCGTGGTGCTCTCGGCGGTGGTCGCTGCGGTCGCCTTCGTCCGCACCCGAAGACTCGCCATCGTCACGCGAACGTGACGCGGATGTCGGAGGGGGGTGCCAGACTCGGAGGCGAACCCCCACACGCGACTGATAGGATCGAAGCCCGTGATGCAGACTTCGGACGCGGGACATTCAGACGGCACGACTTTCACGACGAAGCACATCTTCGTCACCGGAGGCGTGGTCTCCTCACTGGGGAAGGGCCTGACGGCGGCGAGCCTCGGCAACCTTCTCACGGCTCGCGGTCTTCGCGTCGTCATGCAGAAGCTCGACCCGTACCTGAACGTCGACCCCGGGACGATGAACCCGTTCCAGCACGGTGAGGTCTTCGTGACCGACGACGGAGCCGAGACCGATCTCGACATCGGTCACTACGAGCGGTTCCTCGACATCGAGCTCAGCCAGGCGGCGAACGTCACCACGGGGCAGATCTACTCGCAGGTCATCGCGCGCGAGCGCCGCGGCGAGTACCTCGGCGACACGGTGCAGGTCATCCCGCACATCACCGACGAGATCAAGCGCCGCATGCGCCTGCAGGCCAGCGAGCAGCCGCAGCCCGACGTCATCATCACCGAGATCGGCGGAACGGTCGGCGACATCGAGTCGCAGCCCTTCATCGAGTCCGCGCGCCAGATCCGCCACGAGCTCGGCCGCAAGAACGTCTTCTTCGTGCACGTCTCGCTCGTGCCGTTCATGGGCGCCTCGGGTGAGCAGAAGACCAAGCCGACGCAGCACTCCGTCGCGACGCTGCGCTCGATCGGCATCCAGCCCGACGCCCTCGTGCTGCGCAGCGACCGCCCCGTCACCGAGTCGAACAAGCGCAAGATCGCGCTGATGTGCGACGTCGACGAAGACGCGGTCGTCAACGCGATCGACGTGCCGAGCATCTACGACATCCCCTCGATGCTGAACGACCAGGGCCTCGACGGCTACATCGTCGACGCCCTCGACCTCGACAAAGCGAGCGACGTCGACTGGTCGCGGTGGCAGCGCGTGCTGCAGGCCGTGCACAACCCCAAGCACGAGGTCACGATCGGCCTGGTCGGCAAGTACATCGACCTGCCCGACGCGTACCTCTCGGTCACCGAGGCCATCAAGGCCGGCGGCTTCGGTCAGGAGACCCACGTCACGATCACGTGGATCCCCTCCGACCTGTGCGAGACGCCCGAGGGCGCGGCGAAGGCCCTCGGCGCGGTCGACGGCATCATCGTCCCCGGTGGTTTCGGCATCCGGGGAATCGAGGGCAAGCTCGGCGCGCTGCGGTTCGCCCGTGAGCAGGGAATCCCCACGCTCGGCATCTGCCTCGGTCTGCAGTGCATGGTCATCGAGTACGCGCGCACCGTCGCCGGCCTCGAAGGCGCGTCGTCGAGCGAATTCGACCCCGACACCGCGCACCCGGTGGTGGCCACGATGGCCGAGCAGGTCGACATCCTCGAGAGCGGCGACCTCGGCGGCACGATGCGCCTGGGGCTGTACCCCGCCGCCCTCGCGGACGGTTCGCTCGCGGCCGACCTCTACGGATCGAACAGCATCTCGGAGCGGCACCGCCACCGCTACGAGGTCAACAACGCCTACCGTCAGCAGTTGAGCGACGCGGGCCTGGTGTTCTCGGGCCTGAACCCCGACCTCGACCTCGTCGAGTTCGTCGAGCTGCCGCGCGACGTGCACCCGTACTACATCGCCACCCAGGCCCACCCGGAGCTTCGCTCGCGCCCGACCGAGCCGCACCCGCTGTTCCGCGGTCTCGTCGGCGCCGCCCTCGAACGCCACCGCTCGAGCGAGCTCTTCGACGTCGAGGAGGACTGACGTGGAGGAACTGCGCGACGAGAGGGTCGACCTCGAGATCGTCTCGACCGACCTGGTCTACGAAGGCGCGGTCTGGGACGTGCGCTCCGACACCGTCCGCTACGGCGACGGCGAGATGACCCGCCAGTACGTCGAGCACCCGGGAGCCGCGGCGGTCGTCGCGATCGACGACGACGAGCGGGTCGTGCTCATCCAGCAGTACCGCCACCCCATCAAGGAGCGCGACTGGGAGATCCCCGCCGGACTCCTCGACGTCGCGGGCGAGCCGCCGATGGAGACCGCCAAGCGCGAGCTGACCGAAGAGGCCGACCTCGCCGCCGACCGCTGGCAGCACCTGGTGTCGATGCACACCACCCCGGGCGGCAACGACGAGGTCGTGCACCTCTTCCTCGCGCGTGGGCTGCGCGCGGTCGAGACCGATTTCGAGCGCGAGCACGAGGAGTCCGACATGCGCCTCGAGCGCGTGCCGTTGGCAGAGGTGATCGACGGCGTTCTCGCGGGACGCCTGCGCAACGGCATCCTGGCCACCGGTGCCCTGGCCGCGGCCGAGGTGCTGCGCCGCGAGGCGTCCTCCCACTGACGTGGAGCTCGAGCGCGCGGTCGAGACCTACCTCCGGCACGTCGCGCTCGAGCGCGGGCTCTCCGATCACACCGTGGCCGCTTATCGTCGCGACCTGTCGGTGTACGCGGGGTGGCTGGATGAGCGCGGTGTCATCGAGGTCGAGGCCGTGACGCCGGCCTTGATCGCGGACTTCGCGGCCGAGCGGGCCTCGGCCGAGCCGCCGCCCGCGTCATCCTCTCTCGCACGAATGCAGTCGTCGGTGCGGGGGCTGCACCGCTTCCTCGTGAGGGAGGGACGGGTGGATGCCGATCCCAGCGGCCGACTGCGCCCGCCCGAGGCTCCGCGTCGCCTGCCGAAGGCCCTCACGATCGACCAGGTCGATCAGCTGCTGGATGCCGCGGGACCTGCGCCCGGCTCGGCCGACGCCTCCGCCGCGGAGCCCGCGGTCGTACGGGACCGGGCGTTGCTCGAGCTTCTGTACGCCACGGGTGCCCGCGTGTCGGAGATCGTCCAGCTCGACGTCGACGACACCGCCCACGGAGACCTGCTGCGCGTACGCGGCAAGGGCGACAAGGAGCGGATCGTGCCCGTCGGTTCGTACGCCCGGGCGGCGGTCGAGGCCTACCTGACGAGGGTGCGGCCCGCGCTCGCCGCGAAGGGGCGTGCGACGCCGCGGTTGTTCCTCGGCGTCCGCGGGGCTCCGCTGTCGCGTCAGAGCGCGTGGTTGATCATCCAGGCCGCCGCCGAGAAGGCGGGGCTCACCGCTCACGTCTCTCCGCATACGCTGCGCCACTCCTTCGCGACCCACCTGCTGCAGGGCGGAGCGGACGTGCGCGTCGTGCAAGAGCTGCTCGGACACGCGTCGGTGTCGACGACGCAGATCTACACCCACGTCTCGGTCGACGCGCTGCGCGACGTCTACGCGACCGCGCACCCGCGGGCGCGGTGACGCGACGGCATCCGGGCCCCTCGACGGGCTCAGGAGCCCGTGTGCGCCGGTGAGAGAGCGGCATCCGGGGTCGTCGACGCGTCGAGGGCGGAGGCGTGAACAGCGCGGCGGCCCTGAGACACTAGAGGAATGACCGCCACCCTCGTCGCACAGGGCCTCGCCGGGGGCCACGGACATCGCACGCTCTTCGACGGCGTCGACCTCACCGTCGCACCGGGAGATGTGATCGGCGTGGTGGGGGCGAACGGGGCGGGCAAGTCCACGCTGCTGCGTCTGCTCGCGGGTGTCGACGAGCCGCAGGGCGGATCGGTCAGCCTCGCGCCGAGCGACGCCTTCGTCGGCTGGCTCCCGCAGGAGCACGAGCGCGTCGCGGGCGAGACCGTTGCGCAGTACATCGCCCGCCGCACCGGGTGCGCCGAGGCGACGCGCGAGATGGATGCCACGGCGGCGGCCCTCGGCGACGCCTCGATCGTGGGCGCGGACGACGCCTACGCCACCGCCCTCGAGCGGTGGCTCGCCAGCGGCGCCGCCGACCTCGACGAGCGGATGCCGATCGTGCTCGCCGACCTGGGGCTTCAGGTGGGACCGGATGCCGAGATGACCGGCCTCTCCGGCGGCCAAGCGGCGCGCGTGGGGTTGGCGGCTCTGCTGCTGTCGCGGTTCGACATCGCACTGCTCGACGAGCCGACCAACGACCTCGACCTCGACGGTCTGGAGCGGCTCGAGACCTTCGTGAAGGGGCTTCGGGGCGGGGTCGTGCTGGTCAGTCACGACCGCGAGTTCCTCGCCCGCTCGGTGACGCGCGTGCTCGAGCTCGACCTCGCGCAGAACTCGCATCGCGTCTACGGCGGCGGGTACGACGCCTATCTCGAGGAGCGTGCGACCCTGCGCCGCCAGGCGCGCGAGAAGTACGAGGAGTACGCCGACACGAAGGCCGATCTGGTCTCGCGTGCTCGGACGCAGCGCGAGTGGTCGAGCCAGGGCGTGCGCAATGCGATGAAGAAGTCGCCCGACAACGACAAGATCCGCCGCAAGGCCGCGACGGAGTCGAGCGAGAAGCAGGCGCAGAAGGTGCGCCAGATGGAGAGTCGCATCGCGCGCCTCGACGAGGTCGAGGAGCCGCGCAAGGAGTGGCAGCTCGAGTTCACGATCGGTTCGGCGCCGCGCTCGAGCTCGGTCGTGTCGACGCTGTCGGGCGCGGTGTTCCGCCAGGGCGACTTCACGCTCGGACCGGTGTCGCTGCAGATCAACGCGGGCGAGCGCATCGGCATCACCGGGCCGAACGGCGCCGGCAAGTCGACCCTCTTGCGCGGCATCCTGGGTCGTCAGAGCCCCGATGAGGGGTCGGCGTCGCTGGGCTCGAGCGTGGCGATCGGCGAGATCGACCAGGCGCGGTCGCTGCTGGTCGGCGGGCGACCGCTGGCCGAGACGTTCGAGGGCTTCGTTCCGGAGATGAATGCGGGCGAGGTGCGGACGCTGCTGGCGAAGTTCGGGCTCAAGGCCGACCACGTCACGCGCCCCGTCGACGAGTTGTCGCCCGGGGAGCGCACGCGCGCGGGGTTGGCGCTGCTGCAGGCGCGGGGCGTCAACGTGCTCGTGCTCGACGAACCGACGAACCATCTCGATCTGCCCGCGATCGAGCAGCTGGAACAGGCACTGGGCTCGTACACGGGCACGCTGCTGCTGGTCACGCACGACCGGCGCATGCTCGCGGCCGTGGAGACGGACCGCCGCTGGCACGTCGAGGCCGGGGTCGTGACCGAGCTGTAGGCGAGCGGCGCGCCTGTCGCTCGATGAACGCGGATTCTGTCGAGACACGCCGCGGCGCAGCGCGTCTCGTTCCCCTCAGCGTTTGTCGCGTGCGGGGGTGGTGCAGAACTGCGGGGTCAGCGGCCCTGGCGCTTCTTGTACGGTTTCGGCTGGCCCTTCACGATCGGGGCGCGACCCTTCCCCTTGTTGGCTTTGGCCTTCCCACCCCCGGGGGCCTTCCGCTTCGGCGCCGGAGGAGGAGCGTCGGCGATGCGGCGGTGGGCCTCCTCGAGCAACAGGGTGCCCGCCGGAAGCAGACGCGTGGGAGCCGTGCGCTGGACCAGCGGCTGGCCCACCTCCTCCTCGAGCTTGTCGAGCGTCGTGTAGAGCGAGGCGAGCGGGATGCCGAGCTTCTCGGCCGCGCGCGGGAAGTGCAGCTCCTCAGCGAGGGCTGAGAACCGGACGAGGTGCTCGAGCTTCATGGCATCCATTCTCCCGTGTCGGGCCGCGTCGCGGTGAGTGTCCACGACTCGCCGCGCCGGAGGGCCGGCGAGCGGCGTGTCGTGGACGCTCGGCGACGTCAGGCGGCGGCGGAGGCGAGGAAGCGATCCGCGGTACGCAGAGACAGGGCCATGATCGTCAGAGCGGGGTTGGCGGCGATCGCCGAGGGGAAGACCGAGTTGTCGCAGATCCACAGGTTGGGGATCTCGTGCGAACGGCCATCGGCGTCGACCACACCGTCGGAGGGATCGGTCGACATGCGGCACGTGCCGATCGTGTGCGCGGTGCGGGCGAGGACCAACGTCTCGCGGGCCCCGGCGGCCTCCATCACGCGCAGCATGAAAGCGGTCGCGTGCTTGTCGATCGCCTTCTCGTTGTCGCCGGCGGTGAACGTCACCCGAGCGCGCGGGATGCCGAACTCGTCGAGCTCGTCGACCAGCTCGAGACGGTTGTCGTCGGACGGGAGGCAGTCGGCATTGATGCCGATGCCGGCCATGAATCGCGCCTGGTCGAGACGCTGCATGAGCTCCGGGCCCCAGAGTCCGCCGCCGCGCACGAGGGTGGTCGAGAACGTCAGCGGCATGACCCCGAGGCTCTGCACGAGGTATCCGCCGGCGAAGTCGGCGTCGGCTGGACGCATCATGTCCTCGCTGATGAGCGACGACGGGTATCCGCGGTACCCGCGCACCGGCTCGTCGAACCGGCCCCACACCTGCGTCGCGCCGTGGGCGAGGAAGTTCCGGCCCACCTGACCGCTGTCGTTGGCGAGACCGGTGTGCAGCAGCAGGCGCGGCGTCTCGACACCGCCGCCGGCCAGAACGAGAGCACGACAGCGCTGACGCCGGTCGACGCCGCCCTTCCGATACACGACGGCCTCGACGTGGCCACGGGCGTCGAGTTCGATGCCATGCACCATCGCCTCGCTGCGGATCTCGGCACCGGATGCCACGGCCGCCGGCAGGTAGGTGTTGGCGGTGGAGGCCTTGGCGTCCACCCGGCACCCCTGGTGGCACTCGCCGCAGTTGACGCACGCGCCGCGCTCGCCGTGGTGGTCCTGCAGGCGGGCGCGGGTGAGCACCGCCGCGGGAGCGTCGGCCCAGCGGATGCCGAGGGCGTCGCAGCCCTTGGCGACGAGGTTCGCGGGCGCGTTGCGCTTCGCCGGGGCGTACGCGTAGGTGCGGCTCGGGTCCCACGGATACGGGGACGGCCCCGAGACGCCGATGTCGCCCTCGACGCGCTCGACGTACGACAGCAACTCGTCGGGGTCGATGGGCCAGTCGCGACCGACACCCGACTCGGTCCGCAGGGCGAGGTCGCGACGGTCGGGGCGCGGGGTGAACGCGCCCCAGTGCAGCATCGAGCCGCCGACCCCGCGTCCGCTGTTGTTCGGGCCGAACGCGGTCGGGTCGTCTCCACCGCTCAGGCGCTCCGACATCCAGTTGATCTCGACGGCCTCGGTCTCATCGGGGGTGAGGTCGTCGAGCGAGAAGTGACGGCCGGCCTCGAGAGCGACCACCGTGAGGCCCTTTCGCGCGAGTTCGGCGGTGAGGGGCGCGCCGCCCGCACCGGTTCCGATCACCACCACGTCGACGATCTCGTCGTCGGTGAAGGTGCGCATCGCTTCGAGGTTCATGCCGCGTCTCCCGTCGTGATCGTCCCGCCGACGCTCGCCGGCTCCCAGTCTTCGCGGCGCCCGAGACGCAACTCGACGAATCCGCGGCTGGGTCGGCCGCCGGTGGCGAACCCGTCGTACCCGACCCGCGCCATGCTGGCGGGGTGGGCGAGCCACTGGCGGACGAGGTCGTTGCGGACGTCTTCGAGCCACGCCTTCAGCTGGGCGGTGTCGAAGGGGCCGTCGGCATCCCGGTCTCCCTCTGAGGCGGCCCGGAAGGTCTCCACCCGCTCGGTAGGATCGGTGGGCCAGGTGGCCGCCAGTTGATCGAGGCCCACCCGATAGGCCTCGGCGTCGACGGGGAGGTCGGCGTTGCGCCACCCGTCCCCTTCGCCGCGCGCGAGCTGAGCGTCGACGCGTCCGGCGATGTCGATCGCCGGCCCCTCTTGGGGCACCACGAGGTCGGCGATCTCGCGCAGCAGAGTCAGCTGCGCCAGATCGAGCACCGCGGGGGCGTAGCCGCGGTCGTCGGGCAGGGAACGGCGAGCCAGGATGCCGCGCACTCGGTCGTCGATGCGATCTCCGGCGATGAGGCGGGCCCAGTCGTCGGGGACCACCGGTCCGACCCGCACCTCGTCGGCGACGAAGCGCGAGATCGCCTCGGCCGCCTCGGCGGGACGCTCGAGGGGGATCATGTGCCCGGTGTCGGCGAGCGTCGTGAAACGCGCCCGCGGGTAGACCGAGGCGAGGAGTTCCGGCTGGGCGGCGGCGCCGAGATCGGCGTCCTCGGTGCCGGCGAGCACGAGGACGGGCAGGTCGAGGGTCTGGACCTCGGCTGTCGCGTCGATGCGGCTCCCCGTCTCGAGCCACGCGCGCCACGCGGTGGGCGAGGTACGGCGGAGGTCGGCGAGAGCGAGGGACTGCGCGCCGGCGTCGAGAGGCTCGGCCGTGTTCTGGTCGATGAACGTCTCGGCATCCGTCTGCGAGATCGCTCCGTCGTCGACCCACGAGAGCATCCGCTCACGACGTTCCTCGTCCATCGGCTCAGGCCGTGGGGGAGACGGGGCCATGAGCACCATCCCGCGCAGACCGAAGAGCGGCGCGTCGCCGCGCAGCACGCGGGCCGCGACCAGGGCGGCGATCTTTCCCCCCATGCTGTGGCCGCCGAGCATCCACGGACCGGTCGCGTGCTCGGCGAGGTGGCGGATGACGTGGTCGACGGTGTCGTCGAGGGAAGCGTCGGGGGCGCTCGCGGCAGAGCCGAAACCCGGGAGATCGATGCCCTGCACACGGACGTCGCCGTGGAGGTTCTCAGCGAGGCGGTCGAAGGATCCGGAGCTGGCGCCCAGCGCGTGCAGCAGGAACAGGGTGAGGGGCGCCCCGTTTGCAGAGGGGGCGGTGTCGGTGGGCATGCACTCACGCTGGCTCACGCGAGGGGCCGAGGAGGGTCGGTTGCGCAACGGCGCGATTTGCGCAAGCATCCGCGGCGAGACGGCCGGTGCGGGTGACGCTGCGCCGAGCTCCCTCCGGAACCAAGCCCTTCATCGACGGCGCGGCGCGGTCTCGCGCCGGGACGCGGACATGTCGATCGCCCCGTCCGCGGGGGCGGGCCGGGGCGATCGAGAGCGACGGGTCAGGGCGTGACCATGCCACCGTTGACGTTGAGCGTTTCGCCGGACACGTAGCTCGATTCCGCGGACGCGAGGAAGACGAACGCCGGCGCGATCTCGGCGGGCTGGCCGGCCCGCTGGTACGTGCTCTCGTCGTCGAAGTGCTCCATCTGGTCGTCGGAGACACCCTGACTCACCTGCAGCGCCGACCAGGTGGGCCCCGGTGCGACGACGTTGACCCGGATGCCGCGTGACGCGAGCTGCTGCGCCAGCCCCTTCGAGAGGTTGTTGATCGCGGCCTTGGTCGCGGCGTAGTCGAGTCGGTCGGGGGCGGGCACGTAGGCCTCGAGGGACGCGGTGTTGATGATCGTGGCCCCCTCGGGCAGATAGGTGAGGGCCGCCTTCGTGATCCAGAACGGAGCGAACACGTTGGTGCGGAAGGTCTGCTCGAACTGCTCGTCCGAAAGATCGTCCACCTTCTCGACCATCACCTGCTTGCCGGCGTTGTTCACCACGATGTCCAGACCGCCCAGAGCCTCCGCGGCATGGGCCACGAGCTCGCGGCACGCGCCGGGATCGGTGATGTCGGTCGCGATCGAGACGCCTGTGCGGCCGGCATCCCGGATCTGCTCCAGGATGTGATCGGCGTCGCGCTGCTCGTCGGGGAGGTGCACGATGGCGACGTCGGCGCCCTCGCGCGCGAAGGCGATCGCCACGGCCCCGCCGATCCCGGAGTCGCCCCCGGTGATGAGCGCCTTACGGCCGACCAGGCGGCCGAGCCCGCGGTAGGTCTTCTCGCCCAGATCGGGGACCGGAGTCATGTCGGCCTGAACACCGGGCTCGGGCTGGTGCTGCAGGGGCGGCTCGACGCGGGCGTAGCGGGTGACGGGATTGTCGAAGGTGAACTGGTCGCGATCGGTGGTCATGTGTCGACGGTAGGGAGCGACGGCGGCTTCGGGCGCGGCCTTGACGGGAGGGAGGATGCCGGGCAGGCGGTGCTTCACCCGAACGCCGGGGGAACACCCGCGCTGCGACGCAGCTTGCGCCTGCATACCGTCGAACGGTGATGATCTCCTCCGCGCCGCGCCCTCGGATCCTCCATCTCGTCGACCGCGTCACGGGCGGGGTGCCCGTGGCCGTCCGCGCGTACGTCGCCCACTCGCCGGTGGGCGTCGAACACGTCATCGCTTCGCCTTTCCGCGCGGGGGCTCCCGCTCCGGTCTGGGACGGCCTCGACGTCGGTCATATCGAATGGGATACGAGCACGCCCTACCGCGCCATTCGCACCCTGCGCCGGATCGTGGGGACGGAGAGCTTTCCTGTTCTGCACGCGCACTCGAGCTACCCCGGCGCCTACGCACGTCTGCTCGTCTCGCCGCGGCGGACCCACCTCGTCTACACACCGCACTGCTTCGCTTTCTTCCGCGCCGACGTGTCAGCGCCCGTCCGCGCGGGGTACCGGTTCGTTGAGCGCCTCCTCGTCGAAAGGACGAGTGTCCTCGCCGCGTGCGGGCCGGGAGAGATGACCGCGGCCGAGAGCCTCGGCTTCGGCGCGGATCGCATCGTGATGATCCCGAACGTCCCGTCCATCGCGGAGGATCCGGCCGTCCGACGCGACACCGATCCGGGCACGGCCGGGACGCTGCGGGTGGGAATGCTGGGGCGGTGGACTGCTCAGAAGGACCCGGCGTACTTCGCCGCGCGGGTGGCCGAGCTTGCGGCCGGGCTCCCCTCGATCGAGGTTGACGGATGCTGGATCGGCGGCACCGGAGACCGCGCTACGACGGGCATCCCTGGACCGCACGTACACCAGACCGGTTGGCTCGCGCCCTCCGAGGTCGGGGAGCGTCTGCGCGATCTCGACGTCTACCTGCACAGCGCCGCGTGGGAGGGCTTCCCCATCGCCCTCCTCGACGCGAGAGCGGCGGGGCTGCCGATCCTCTGCCGTCGCATAGCGGCTCTCTCCGACCTTCCGCATCCCCTGTCGGTCGACGGGGGCCTACCTGCGCTCACCGCGGCGGTGCGCGCTGGACGATTCGCGGAATGGCGCGACGGGAACCGGGCGCAGTGGGACGTCTACCTCGGAGACCGCGACGCGCACGCGCAGAGACGCGCGCTCGCCCGGGCGTGGACCCCTGGCCTCAACGCCGCGTCTCGGCTTTGACCTCGTCCACGACGTCGGCCACCATGCGTGCCGATGCCGACCACGAGAAGCGCTGCGCGTTGAGCTGACCGCGTCGAGAGAGCTCGATGCGGAGCTCTTCGTCGCGATCGAGGCGCTCGATGCCCCGACGGATGTCATCGACGTCACGCGGATCGACCCACAGGGCGGAGTCGCCGAGGACGTCCGGAAGCGACGCCGACCGGCTCGCGAGCACGGGGGTGCCCAGACCCTGCGCCTCCAACGGGGGGATGCCGAACCCCTCGTAGAGGGAGGGGAAAGCGAAGGCGGTCGCCCCGCGGTACAGGCTGGCGAGATCTGCATCGCCCACCCGGCCGAGGAATCGGACGTTGTCCTCGAGTCGTCCACTGGCTGCCGAATGAAAGGCCCGGCCTTGGCTGCCGACGATGACCAATCGCCGGATGTGGGTGAGCTCGGCGTCACGGAATGCGGCGAGCAGGGCGCCGAAGTTCTTGTGACGGTTGGGGGAAGAGACCGCCAGGAGGTAGGGGACTCCCTCGTCGTGCGCGGATCCGGGACCGACGAAGCCCGGGGAGACAGCATTGGGGACGATCCTCAGCTTGCTCCGGGGAACGCGGTAGTGCTGCGCGATCTCGGCGGCCGAGAAGTCACTCACCGTGATCACGCGCGCGCTGGAGCGCAACACAGATGGGATCAGGACCCGGTACAGAAGCCGGAAGGAGCGGGCGAAGCTCTCGGGGTGCCGGACGTAGGTGATGTCATGATGGGCCACGATCTGCGGGCGGTAGCGCACGGGGCCCGTCGTCGCGAGCCCCAGCAGAAGGGGCGAGCCGGACCGTCGGAGAAACGTCGGGAGGTCGAGCTGTTCCCAGGCGTGGCCATGGCGGTGCCCGATCTGTACGACTTTCGCACCGAGGTCGGCGTCGATGAGCGGCCCGGTCGGAGCGACGACCACGAGCGGGACGAGAGGGGCGAGTTCGCGCACGATCTCACGCGCGAAGCGTTGAACCCCGGTCGTGGCATGGGTGAGGAAGCGTCCGTTCACGACGACGGCTCCGTCGAGAGCGCTCATAGGAAGACTCCGGAGGGGAGGAGGAATGGCGGAGATGCCGGGTCGGCATGCCCCACATTCGCGCGCGATGGAGTCTGGCCCCGCACCCCGAAGGGGTGATGGAACGGGTGAAGTCGACGTTCGAGACGGCGGCCACGGCGGGAGTGCGGGAGTGGTCTCGACGGCTGGTGCCCACGTCGCGTCGGCGATGACGGTCGGGATGCCGAGAGCCTTCACGCGCGGGCTCACCCCAGACTCCTGTCGTCATCGCCCGCAGGGACCGGACGGGATGCGCCCGGTGGGGCGCCGGATGTGCGGGCACGATGACATGAGCGACCAGCCGATACAGGCCGGGTCGGAGGAGGGGCAGTGGCTCACATCGTTCTCGATGCGCGCGGATATTTCACCACGACGGGCAGATACATCCGCAAGCTGGTCGAGTGGCTTGCCCGCGAAGACGACGACAACATCTACACCTTGGTGCTCCCGGCAGACCGCCTGGAGGAGTGGACGCCCCCGTCACCGCGATTCCGCGCTGTCGGGTCAGACGCGCCGTTCTTCTCCTGGGCCGAGCAGACCAAGCTCGCACGTCTTCTCCGGTCTCTCCGGCCTGATGTCGTCCATTTCTGCATGCAGCAGCAGCCGCTTCTGCTCGGCATCCCTCGGATCACCACTTTTCATGACCTCACGTTGTTGAAGATCCGTAACCACAAGAAGACGCCGATCGTCTCGATCCTGCGGCGTCTTATCGGTGCTTTTGCTTTCGCGGTCGCCGCGCACAGAGGACGCTCGAATCTGGTGGTCAGCCGTTACAGCGCAACCGACCTGCGGCGCTTCACCGGGGTTCCGCGGAACAAGATCGTGCTGACCTATCCCGCCGCGGACTTCATCACCGAGACACCGGTCTCCGTTCCTGTCCCGTTCGAGCGCTTCATCCTCTTCGTCGGGAATCAGGTGCCCTACAAGAACCTGGAACGTCTCGACGCTGCCGTCGCACAGGTGCGTCGCACCCGGCCCGACGTCGGTCTCGTCGTTGCCGGTCGCATCGACGACGATGGACGGCGAATCATCGCCCGACGACCGGAACTTGCGCGGCGCACGCATTTCACGGGGTATGTGACTGACGCTGAGCTGCGATGGCTCTACGAGCACGCGTCCGTCTTCGCTTTCCCGTCGTTCTTCGAGGGGTTCGGTCTCCCGGGGTTGGAGGCGATGCGTCACGGGTGTCCCGTCGCGAGCAGCTCCGCCACCTGCCTCCCCGAGGTCTACGGTGATGCGGCACGTTACTTTCCGCCCGCGGACGTCGAGCGAATGGCTGAGGCGATCAGCCAGATACTCGATGATGAGACTCTTCGGGACGAGCTCGTGAGCCGAGGATTGCGGCGAGCCGAGGAGTACTCGTGGGAGCGCATGGCGACGCAGACCCTCGCGGTCTATCGTCGCGCGGTCGAGGAGTGACCTGGACGCGCCACCATGTGCGCTATCGCGCGGTCGGGGTCTCACCGCCGGGCAGCGGGTAAGCCGCCCCGAGCCGGCCGCGCAGCCCGTCCAGACTCGCACGCGCCACAGCGTGGAAGACGCGGAGCCGTCGAGCGGCCAGCGCGGCGACGAAGAGAAGTCCGAGACGTACGCAGACATTCACCGCGAGACGAACCCGGGCCGCGGAGGAGGACCGCGCCTGCTCCAGGCTCAAATACGCGGCGTTCCGGTATTGGTAGCGCACTCTCCACAGATCCGAATCCGGGGTGCGCAACACTCGTGGCACCCGGAGGCGACCGCGCGGCTGCTCGGTGGTGACGCGCCAGTCGACAGTGTCCGAGATCTCGACGTCGAGGCAGAGACGGATGTCCACGCCATGGGCGCGAAGCCGGGCGGAGAAGGCGTTGTCGTCGGCATACAAGACGAATTCCTCCGGTGGAAGCACTCGCAGCGCCGCGGTCTCGCGGGGGAGATAGAGCCCGCCCCACATGGCGTTCGGGAGAGCGGCGACCGCGGCCGCTCCGCCCTCGGTCTCGACACGGCGGATGGGCGACACGATCTCGCCCCGACGGGAGCGGAACACGTCCGTGGAGAGGAATGCTCCTGGCCGGAGTTCAGCGAAAGCCGTGCGGATCGGGACCCCCGCGCGTAATTGCGCGTGAACGGGATTGACGGCCCGAAAACACGCGACGGCCGACAGTCGACCGCTCGCCGCACGCACTCCCCGCGCGACGGCATCGAGTCGCGGGAGGGCGCCCGGGGGGAGGGGGTTGTCGTCGTCGAGGATCAGAATGGGCGTGTCGCGACGGTAGGCGCACGCGAGCGCAGCTCCGAAGGCGGGCGCCGACCCCCTGTTCTGATCGAACGTGATGATCTCGATCCGTCCTCGCATCCGTTCGGCCTGTCCTCTCAGGCGTTCCTGTACCCGCCGTGAGGCGCCGTTGCTGACGATGATCAGGTCGGTGTCACCCTCGGACAACACTGAATCGATCGTCGTCGCGAGGCCTGATTCCCAGCGGTCGCCATAAGTGACGGTGACGACCGTGACCCGGTTCGGTCGTGCTGATTCGGCGGAGGGAGACATCACGCTGTCCGTTCTACGGCCATGGGGCGTCGCGTGTGCGGGACTCCGTACCCCCGTAGCGCGGGTGTGGTTCGCTCCTCCGCACGTTCTCGCGTCCCATACGGGTCGATGTCACCATCTCCCGCACCACACCTCGCTCCCGCACCACACCTCGCCAGGCTCTTCACCGGACTGTGCGGATTCATTCACCCGCTTGCCGGCACGCCAGGACGGCAGGTGCTCCCACCTCCGCCGAGAAGGATCGGGCAGTGGCATACTTCCCCTCCTCCGGTCCGACCGCATGAAGGCCTTCCTGAGCCGGCTCGTCGGATTCGGGTCTCTCCCTCTGCTTGCGTCGCTTGCGCCACTGCTCCTTCTGGGTGTCGTGACCCGTTCGTGCACTGTTGACGAGTGGGCCGCGTTGAGTGTCGGGCAAGCGGTGGGGTCGTTCGCGACCGCCGCCACGATGTTCGGCTGGCAGGTAGTGGGACCACCCGCGATCGCGCTCGTCGCAGATGATGAGCATGCCCGAGAGATCTATGCGGCGAGCTGGTGGCTACGGGCGGGCGTGTACGTCGCCGTCACCCCGTGTGCAGCGGTCGTCTCAATTCTCCTTTCCCCGGCGGGTAACGGGGCTCTGGCGGTGTCCATGTGCGCATCAGCGGCCTTCGCCGGGATGTCGATGACGTGGTATGCGATCGGGCAGGGACGGCCGGGGCTGATAACCGTCTTCGAAGTGATCCCCCGTCTCGTTTCTCTCGCGGTCGGCGCGGCAATCGTCGCCCTCTCCGGGCACGCCATCTGGTACCCCGTCTGTGCTCTGGTCGGTGCAGTCGCGACCCAGACGGTGTTTCACCGGCGGATCTTCCGATGGGTGATCCCGACGCCGCCCGGTCGAGCGGCTCTTTCTCGGGCGGTACGCATGAGCGTGCCGGGTGCGGCCGTCATCCTGGTCGGCGGCATCCGTTCCTCCCTTCCCATTCCGGCGGCGACCTTCGCGAGCGATGCCGACACGGTCGCCCGGCTGTCATCCGCCGACCGGCTGTATCGCTACTCGCTGTTCAGTACCTCGGCGCTCGGAGACGCCCTGCAGAGCTGGGTCCTCGAATGCGGGATCGGGGGCCGACGGCAGCACATCGCCCTCCTTCTGCACGCTCTGCTCGGCGCCGCCGGTGCGGCCGGTCTCGCCGTGGTCGGGCCCTGGGCGACGGTCGTCCTTTTCGGCGCTCACCTCGAGGCGACGGGGGATCTCTTCGCGGGCTACGCGGTCGCCTTCTTCTGCGTATCGGTGGGGACGCCTCTGGTGCGCAACGTTCTCGTGCCCCTCGGTCAGACGCGCGCGGTGGTCGCAGCGGATGTCGTCGGCCTCGTTTGCGGGGTGGGCGCGGCCTTCCCTCTGATCCATCAATTCGGTGCGGCTGGGATTCCTCTGGCGCTCGCCGTCACCGAAGGCACGGCCACCTCAGGCTACGTTCTCTCTGCCGTCTCAGTGGCCGTCCGCCGGCGGCGCCCCGCTGTGGCACCCGCGGAGTCGGGTCCCGGCGCCGCAGCGGATGATTGACCAGCGGGGAGCGAGCCGAGCGCGCGTGGCATCAGCGCTCCGAACGCCAACAGGACGAGAGTGATCTGCCACTGCTGCTCGTCGAAGGACAAGCCCATGACAGCGATGAACGCAGCCACTGACATCGCGAGCGCCCCGCCCCGGATCGACCACACGAGCACTCCCGCGAAAAGCACAAGCGCGACCAGGCCGAAGAGGGCGAACAGCGAGATGTAGGTGTTGTCGAAGTAGACGAGGTTCCGTGCTCCGCGCACGGTGCCGGAGCGGAACAACTCTGCGGTCGCGCCTGCACCTGCGCCGATCCACAGCTGCGTCGCCGGTTGAGACCACAGTGATGCCCAGGACTCGGCGACCAGGGTGCGGTGGATGAACGAGACGGACGACTCGAAGGTGTTGTCGAGAGAAAGGAGCTTGGGCAGATCGGTGAGCAGCCCACCGATAGCGATCAGACCCGCACCCGCGGCGATGCCCAGGACTCGGCGCCACCTGATGTTGGCGACGAGGTAAACCAACAAGGCCACGAGGAGAGCGACGACTGCACTCCGGGTACCCGAAAGGAGGAGGCCGACGAGCGCCGCGACGACCCCGAAGGCGAATCTCCAGCGCTTCGTCGCGATGGCCGCGTGCAACAAGATCAGCACCGCGACGCTGAGGAAGACCGCGAACGGGATCGGATGGCCGAAGCTCGCCTGCGATCGTCCGGTCAGAATCGGAAGGAGCACGTTCGCGCGGTCGTCGATGTTCTCGAGAGAGCTCTGGCGGAGTTGCCAGAAGGTGTCGACGAGGCCGAGCTGCTCCCCGACGGCATAGATCGTCGCGAGCACCGCCACGACGAGGAAGACCGTCGCCAGGGAGGGGAGATCTTCTCGTCGCAAGAGCGGCACGATCATCGCGACGGCGATGGACGTGCTGATCATCGTGATGGTGAGGAGCGTGGAGTCAACGGAGAACTGCCCCAGTGTGCGGAGGGCGAGCCAGCAGGTGAACGCGACGAAGAGCCCCGCGCCCCACAGGGTGCCGCGAACCGGGCGGAACCCGGTCCGTAAGAGGGCCGCTGCGCACAGAAAGATGATGGCCAGCATGGCTGCGGTGGATGCCATCCGGTCGACGATCGACATGACGGGCACGAGGGCCGCAAGCACAATGACGCCGCCGACGGCGCGGGCGGGGGCCGACTCCCGGGGTCCGCGGAGAACGACAACCGCACAGATCACACAGGTTGCCAGCTCGAGAGCGGTGGACGGATTCATGCCCGTGATCCGCCGCGTGTCGAGGTGTCGAAGCGGAACACCGGAATCGATGGATGAGCGACGCGAAAAACGGGCAGAGGCATCGTGCCACTCTCCGGCGTGCGTGGCCTTCTCACGAACGCATGTGCGGAGCAGCGGTCCGGCAACACCGCGAGTTCGCCTCTCGCTTCACCCCGGCCTTGGAGTCCGCTCATCCTTGCAACCTGTCCCGCATCCATGTGCGGAGGGCGCGAACCAATCGTTTCCTTCGCGCAGCGCGGGGAGAGGTCTCGGGGAGCCCGGCGCGGCGTTCTGACGCCAGAGCGACGTCATCGTCGGGCCAGACAAGGCGGCAGGCGACGCGCACGCGCGTGAGCAGCGGAAGAGTCTGGAGCGCCGTCCAGTAGGCGCGCACCCGGTCCGGGCGAGCACGCCACTCCCAGTCGACGGGTTCCGCGTCCTCCGGAACATCGATGAGCGCACCCGTGACAGCGGTGAGTTCGCCGCGCAGAACGGCGGCTGCGCCGACATCGCGTGCGCGCGACGCAGGGTCGGGTGTCGCGGAGAGGAGCGCTGTTGCGACTGCGGAAACGCCTTCCGATCGCCGCCCCGCTCCGATCTCCGGCCGTACCGCGTGCACGGCGGCGAGGACGGCGTGCGTGGCGACCTCGGGTACGGCCACCTCGACGCCGGCGTACCGGAGAAGTGTCGTGCGGGCGAAGACCGCCGCGAACGCGTCGCGGTCGTCGAGGGTCAGGCCGGGAAGACGACGATGCACGTCGATCTCGCACCCCCAGGATGTCGGTGTCATCGTCGCCGTGTGATGGATCGAGGTCCCTCGCCATGGGTCGGGCTGCCGAACCCACCCCCACGGTTCGAGAGCCTCGGCGAGGTCGTCCCATCGGGCCGGGTCGCACCACACGTCCACGTCGCCGGAGTGCTCGCGCTCGCGAAGACCCTGGAGGTGCAGCGCGGGTCCCTTGATGAAGAAGCACCGGATGCCGGCGCCGTCGGCGACCCTCTGGACGAGGGCGTACACGAGCTCGTGCAGGGACGAGGAGAGCGAAGGAGCCGCGAGGTGCGTCACGGCGGCGGGATGCTCGCTGGTGCGGACGACCAGGCCGGCTTCGCGGAGATCCTCGAGGAGGGTGTTCCGAGCGGCGTCGACGGTGTTCGGAAGAAGCGGGCCGTCCCGGACGAGTTCGCGCCAGAGCGCGGCACCCTCGCCGACGAGGCAGAGGGCGGGCCCGGGGACGACCGGGATGACGAGGACCTCGGCTTCGAGGGCGAAATCGGAGGAGCTGCGTACGTCGATCGCGCCGAGCGCCACGGGGATCCAGCGTTCGTCGGGAGGGTGAGCAGATGACATGCGTGGTCCTCGGGCAGTCGGTGATCGACCTCCCAGTTTGCTCATCTGTCGGGAAGGGGAATCTTGCGTCCCGCGTGTTCCCGGTGCCGGGGGCGACGGACTTCGCCCGCCTCTCGGCCTCTCTTCACCCGCGGCCTCTCGGATGCGGCCAATGTTTCTCGAGTCGTGGCGGCCGCGCGCGAGGGATCAGGACACCCCACCACGATCGACGAGCCGCGTCGGCACGAGGTGCGTGTGCGAGCCCGTCGCGGGATCGGCCCCTCGCGCCAGCAGGGTCTCGGCCGCACGCGTGCCGAGCTCGGTCACGTCGTAGTCGACGATGCGAATGCGGCGGGGGAGGAGGCGCGACAGCTCGAAGTCGTCGAAACCGGCGATCGCGACATCGGCGCCACGCGGGAGGACGGCCTCGAGGACTCCGATCGTGACGCGGTTGTTCGCGCAGAAGACCGCTGTGGGCGGATCGGCTGAGTCGAGGAGTCGGTGCATCGCGTCGCGGGCGACCGTGGGCGTGTGCAGTCCGCCGACGATCAGGGCGGGGTCCAGCGTCAGCCCCGCGGCGGAGAAGGCCTCGCGGGCTCCCGAGAGACGTTCGACCATCGTGAAGATGTCAGGGGAATCGAGCAGGACGGCGATCCGACGGTGGCCGCTCTCGAGCAGCTCAGCGACGGCGGCTCGAGAGCCACCCCGGTTGTCGAGCAGGACCGCGTCGGCGGGGACACCGCTTCCGGGGCGGTCGAGGAAGACCACGGGGGTTCCCAGCTCGACTTCGCGGGAGAGATAAGAGTGGTCGGCCGCGGTGGGGACGACGATGAGGCCGCCGATCTGACGTTGGCACAGATCGAGGGCGAGGGTGCGCTCCAGTCCGGCATCCTCCTCACTGGATGCCATGACCAGGTGCATGCGTTCACGCGTGGCGATCGCGGAGACAGCGGCGGCGACGGCCATGTAGAAGGTGTTCGAGAGATCGGCGGCGACGAAGCCGATGGTGTCGCGGTTGCCCGATCGCAGGCTGGCGGCGAGGGAATTGCGGTGGTAACCCAGTCGGCCGACGGAGGCGAGGACGCGTTCGCTCATGGCGGGGTCGACGTTGGGCTCCCCGTTGACCACTCGCGAGACGGTCTTCAGGCTCACCCCGGCGTCGGCGGCGACGTCGATCATCGTGGGCCGTCCGGTCTTGCGCATGCGTCTCCTCGAATCGCCGTGCAGCGACGGCATCCTCCGAGCATAGGGACAGCGCCCTCTGTCGACGGCGACGTGAGGGCCCGGTGGCGCACCCGGGCCCTCACGTCGCGCGGTCAGGCCTCGGGAGAGACCAGGGTGCCCGTCTCGTGCGAGGCGATCGCGGCGGCGAAGAGGCGGTGCGTGAGAGCCGCCTCCTCGGGGCGGACGCAGCCGAAGCCGTCGCCCAGTTCGCCCAGGTACTCCGCGAGGAAGGCCGCCCACATCTGCAGGATGGCGTCGGAGAAGCCCGACTCGAAGTTGGGGCCGGTCACCGTGGGCCAGACGGACTGGCTCCCGGCATCCACGCTCTGCCAGCTCTGCTCACGGCCGACGCCGGGCACGTCGACGAAGGCGAACACCTCGACCTGCTTGGGGTTCTTGGTGCTGAAGCGCACGCCGCCCGACATGCCGATGGCCTCGAACTCCCACGTGTTCTTCTGACCGGGCGCGATGCGCTTGGTCTCGGTGGTGAGGGGGAAGGGGGCGCCCTCGTGGCGCGACCACGAGTGGATCACGGCGTTGTCCCACGTGTCGCACGGCTGCGGCGACCCGTCGGGGCCGGGGCGCTCGGTGACGATGTCCTGCAGGATGCCGACGACCTTCTCGGGCGCCCACCCCAGGCGCAGGGGCACGTGCCACGTGTGCATGCCGAGGTCGTTGAGCACTCCGGCGTCGCCGCAGAACTGCTTCTGCCGCTTCCAGTTGAGGGGCTTGTTCACGTCGATGTCGCTGGAGTGCAGGAAGGTGCATTTCGCCTCGACGATGCGACCCAGAGCTCCGGAGCGGACGTAGTCGACGGCCCATTGCGCGCCGGGGAAGAACGGCATCTCGCTCGACACGCGCACGAACGACTGCGGGTTCTCCTCGATCGCCGCGACGACCGCGTCGGCGGCGGCGCGGTCGATGCCGAACGGCTTCTCGGCCAGCAGCGCCTTGCCCGCGCGGACGGTGTCGACGTACAGGCGCTCGTGCAGGTCGTGGCGCACCGCGATGTAGACGACGTCGACGCGCGGGTCGGCGAGCAGCTCGTGGTGGTCGGTCGTGGTCAGCTGCACCGTGTCGATGCGCTCGAAGAACTCCAGCGCCGCGGGGTTGATGTCGCAGACGGCGACGAGCTCGGGCTCGGCGGGGTGGTCGATCAGGGCGGGCCAGCGTCGCAGCGCCGCGGCGATCTCGCGGCCCATCAGTCCACCGCCGATGATGCCGACGCCGATCTTCTTGCCGGTCATGCGCGGTCTCCTTCCGCGGGGGTGCCGATGAGGGCGAGGGCCTCGTCGACCGAGGCGTCATCGTGCACGACGGCCATGAGGGCGGCGGTGATGCCGGCCGGGTCGTGATGCTGGATGACGTTGCGGCCGTAGACGATGCCGCGCGCGCCCTGCTCGAGCACGGCCCGGGTGCGCTCGAGCAGCGTGCGGTCGTCGACGCGCCCGCCGCCGCGGACCAGCAGCGGGGTGTCGCCCGCGGCCTGAATGACCCGGTGGTACTCGGTGATGTCGTCGGTGGGGTCGGCCTTGATGAGGTCGGCACCGAGCTCGCGCGCCTGTCGCACGAGGGTGATCACCTTGGCGGTGTCGCCGTCGACCCCGTACCCGCCGGAGCCGGGCTTGGTCTGCATGACGAGCGGCTCGATCATGAGCGGCATCCCGTACTTCTCGGCGTCGGTGCGCAAGGCGAGGATCGAGCGGATGCACTGCTCGCGCACCTGCGGCTCGCCGGGGAGGTCGAGGAGGTTGACGCACACGGCCACGGCGTCGAGGCGCACGGCGACCTCGATGGCATCCGGAACGTGGATGCTGTGCAGCGGCGTCTCGAGCGGGTCGCCGTAGACGTTGGCGATGTCGGTGCGCAGCACGAGTCCGGGCTTCTGCTTGCCGGGGAACGCCTGCAGCAGCGGGGCCTGGCCGAGGGTGAGCTGCACGGCGTCGGGGCCGGCGTCGACGAGGGTCGCGACGGTCTTCGCCATGTCTTCGATACCGGTGAGGAAGTTGTACTCGTGGAACGCGCCGTGGTCGACGGCGACGTCGAACGCGCGACCGGATCGGGCGTTGAAGAGGCGATTGAGGCGGGGTTTCGACATGGGGTGTGGGTCTCCGAAGCGTCGTGTCGGGGCGCGGCTCTGCGCTCGACGGTCAGTATGCGGGGAGCAAGACAACGTTGTCAATCGCTGATAGCGTGGCCGCGCAACGGCGAGGAAGGCGGGGGCTCATGGGTGACCTGTACGGGCGATCGATCGACGAGGCGCTCCGGCGCGCGGGCGCGACGGCGCAGCTGGCGTCGGTGGAGCAGTCGCTGCGCGCCGACGGTCCGGATGCCGGCACCCGGCGTGTGCGCCTCGTCGCGGGCGACCTCGACGTGGAGCTGCTGCCCGACCGCGGTCTCGACCTCGGGCAGGTGCGCCACCGCGGCGTGCCCCTGGCCTGGGTGTCGCCGACCGGGTGGCCTCGGCCGGGCGCCGCGGGCTTCGGAGCATCGTTCGGAGGTGGGCTCGTGACCACGTGCGGCCTGCTGTCGTTCGGTCCGCCGTCGGTCGACGCCGAGGGGGTGCATCCGCAGCACGGACGCTTCAGCGGGCTTTCGGCATCCGTCACCCGGGCGGAGGTGCGGGCGGATGCCGTGATCGTGGAGGCGACCGTCGTGGAGGCGACGGTGCTCGGCGCTCACCTCGAGCTGAGGCGGAGGGTGCGCGTGCCGCTCGGCGAGGGGCGCATCGAACTGCGCGACGAGATCGTCAACCGCGGTGCGCGGGCGGTCGAGCCGATGGTGCTCTACCACGTCAACCTCGGGTGGCCGCTGGTCGACGCGGGCACCGTGCTGCGCTCGCCGGCGGAGCGCGTGCACGCCCGGGATGCCGCGGCCGCGGCGGGCCTGGCCGGCTGGGCGGAGTTTCCAGAGCCGGTCGCGGACTACCCCGAGCAGGTGTTCCGTCACGAGCTGCCGGCCGATCGTCGTGTCAGCGCCGAGGTGGTCGCGGCATCGGGGCTCGGCATCCGGATCTCGTTCGACACCGCGCAGCTGCCGGCGCTGTTCCAGTGGCGGGTCGCTCAGGACGACGGTCTCGTTCTCGGGGTGGAGCCGGCGACGGCGGCGACGATCCTGGGTCGCGCCGACGCGCGGAAGGCCGGGCTGCTGCGCCCGCTCGCTCCCGGCGACTCTCGGGAGCTCGGCCTCGACATCGATGTCATCGGAAATCGAATCGAGACTTGACAACGTTGTCTGCTTGACCTCAGGATGACTCCATCGAGGCCCTCCCCGGTTTCCTCGTCCGAATGACAACGATGTCGGAGATGCGATGACGCACGATGAGCAGGTGACCGCGATCGCGGTCGGCGAGGCCCCCGCGGCCCGCCCGCGCGCCCGCCTCATCGACGTCGCGACCGCCGCCGGGGTCAGCCCCAAGACGGTCTCGCGCGTCATCAACGACGAGCCCGGCGTGCTGCCCGGCACCCGTGACAGGGTGCTGCAGACCGTCCGCGCTCTGGGCTTCGTGCCCGACCGCAGCGCTCGCGAGCTCAAGCGGCAGGCGGCCGACACGATCGGAATCCTGATCGACGCGATCAGCGACCCCTTCTTCGCCGCGTTCGTCAGCGTGGTCGAAGAGCTCGCGGTCGCCGAGGGGCTCAGCGTCATCTTCGCCAGCACCGGCTACGACGCCGCCCGCGAGCGCACCCAGCTCGACCGCCTGACCGGTCACCGTCTCGCCGGTCTCGTCGTCGCCCCCGTCGCGGTGGCGGCGGCGACGCTCGCGGGACTGCGCACGCGTTTTCCGGTGGTGACCGTCGACCGCTCGCGATCGGGCATCGACACGGTCGTGATCGACGACTTCGGTGCGGCGGCCGAGGCCACCGCGGCCCTGCTCGCCCACGGACACCGTCGCGTGGCGTTCATGGGCGAGGACGTGCCCTACCCCACCGTCAGCGACCGCCTCGCCGGCTACCGCTCGGCCCTCGAGGCAGCGGGAGTCGCCTTCGACCCCTCGCTCGTGGTCACGCACGAACGATTCCGCGCGGGAGAGGCGGCCGCGGCCTCGTGGCTGCTCGAGCGCGACGATGCCCCCACCGCGCTGCTGTGCGCCACGAGCCTCGCCGCGATCGGCACCGTGCGGGCGATCCGCGCCCGGGGCCTGGCGATGCCCGCGCTGATCTCGTTCGGCGACTTCACCCTCGCCGAGGTGCTCGAGCCGGGCATCACCTACGTCGACCACGACCCGCGCCTGTTGGGGGCGGCGGCCTTTCGGCGCCTGCGCGAACTCGCCCTCGACCCCGACGCCGAGCCCACCCGCACCGTCGTGCCGACGCGCCTCGTCGAGCGCGGATCGGGCGAGGTGGCGGTCGCGCCTCGTGAAACCACGGCGCGCGGTGCCTCCTCCCGCGGCCACGCCCCGATCACCAGCACCGCCCCCGCGGCGCTCGCCACCGTCCACCCCGAGCCGGTCGGCGCCGTCGCCGCCCCGGCCGCCGTCGCCCTCGGAGCCCCCTCATGAACCCCGTCCTGCTGCCCCCCAACCCCGTGCAGCACTTCTACCTCGGCGGCGACCGCATCGCGGCGCTGCGCGGGATCGTGCCCGAGACCGACCGTCAGCCCGAGGAGTGGCTCGGCTCCACCGTGTCGCGCTTCGGCTCCGAGGAGATCGGTCTCGCCGTGACCGACGAGGGCGCGTTCCTGCGCGATCTCGTGACCGCCGACCGCGCCGCCTGGGTGGGGGCGCGAGGAGGACGGGATGCCGCGGACCTCGGCATCCTGGTCAAGCTCCTCGACGCGCGACAGCGCCTCCCCGTGCACGTGCACCCCGACCGCGCGTTCGCCGGCGCGCACCTCGACTGCCCGTACGGCAAGACCGAGGCGTGGTTCGTGCTCGAGACCGAGGACGACTGCGCCGTGCACGTCGGCTGGAATCAGGACGTCGACCGGGACGAGCTCGACCGGCGTCGCGACGCGCAGGACAGCGAGTGGATGCTGTCGCGCATGAACCGCGTGGTCGTGCGACCCGGCATGGGCGTGCTCGTGCCCGCGGGCACCGTGCACGCGATCGACGGCGGCATCTTCGTCGCCGAGGTGCAGGAACCCACCGACTTCTCGATCCTGCTGGAGTGGTCGGTCACCACCTCGACGCGCGAGGAGTCGCACCTCGACCTCGGCTTCGACGCCGTGATGCCCGCCGTCTCGACCGCGAAGCTGGATGCCGCCGCCCTCGACGCCCTGATCAGCACCGCCGGCACCACCGCGCCCGGGCCCGCCTTCCGCTCGCTCATGCCGGCGGCCGCCGATGCGTACTTCCGCCTGTTCGACGCCGCGGGCGACACCGGGGGCGACGCCGCGTCGCTCGACGCCGGTTTCGCGGTGGTGCTGGTGCGCGAAGGCTCCGGTGCGCTCGTCTCCGACGCCGGGACCGTCGAGGTCGAGCGCGGTCAGGTGTACGCCGTGCCCTACGCCTTCGGCGCCTGGCGGTTGACCGGCGCCGCCGAGATCCTCGTCGCCGCCCCCGGCGCCGGCTGGCCCGCCACCCTCCACGGGGGTGACGCGCGGTGAGCGACTACGTCGTCGGAATCGACATGGGCTCCACCAGCACCAAGCTGCTGGTGGCCACCCCCGACGGGCAGCAGGTGCTCGTCGTGAGCCGTCGGTCGCCGTGGACCAACCTCGACCACGGACAGGCCGAGATGACCGCCGCCCAGGCGATCGCCGTCGTGCACGAGCTCGCCGCCGAGGTCGACACCCGCCTCGACGAGGGCTACCGCATCGTCGCGCTCGGCGTCTCGGGCATGGCCGAGGCGGGCGTGCTGCTGGATGCCGCGGGTGCGGCCCTCGCGCCGATCATGGCCTGGTTCGACCCCCGGGGTGCGGCGCAGATCGCGGCGACCCCCAAGGAGTTCCGCGCCGAGTTCCCCGGTCGCACCGGACTGCCGGTGGGGCCGTTGGCATCCGTCTCGAAACTGCTGCACCTGCGCGACTCGGGGGTCGCCCTCGCGGGCACCACCTTCCTCAACGTGCCCGAGTTCGTCGTGCACGCGCTCGGCGGCCCGCGCGTCGCGGAGTACTCGCTCGTCTCACGGACCGGTCTCATCGACCAGGACGACAGCACCCCGTGGCAGGCTGCGCTCGATGTGCTCGGGGTGGACGCCTCGATCCTCGGGACGCTCGTCAGCGCGGGCGAGGCCGTGGGGACGCTGAGCGACCCCGACATGCCCGCGGGCTTCCAGGGGGCGGCGCTCACGATCGCCGGTCACGACCACCTCGTCTCAGCGGTCGCGGTCGGCGCGACGCACACGGGTCAGCTCTACGACTCGATGGGCACCGCCGAGGCCCTCGTGCGCGTGCTCGACGACACGCTGCCGTTCGCCGCGCGCGAGCGCCTCGCCCACGCGGGCATCAACTGCGTGCGCCACGTCATCCCCGGCAAGTACGTGCTGCTCGCGGGGACCAAGGCGGGCCTGCTGATGCGCCGCGTGCTCCAGCTGCTCGGGATCACGGATGCCACGGGTCGCGCCCGCGTCGACGACGAGACCATGGCGCTGCCCGTGGACGGAACCGTCTCGGACGCCGGTCTCGCCGTCTCGGGGGCGCGCAACGACGACGGCGTGCTCACGATCGTCGCCCAGAGCGACGGGCTGAGCCCCGCGGAGCTGTTCGCCGCGTCCCTGCGTCACGGCAACGACATGCTCGCCGAGTGCATGGCGGTGATGGACCGCGAGGTCGCTCCGCCCACCTCGACCGTGCTCACCGGCGGGTGGTCGTCGATGGCATCCGTCGTCCGCTCCCGCTCCGCGCTGTTGCCCGAGGTCACCGTCTCGACCCACGACGAGGGCACCGCCTACGGGGCGGCGCTGTTCGCGGCGTTCGCGGTGTCGTCCCGCTCGTTCGAGGACGTCGCGGCGGCGTTCCTGTCTTCATCCCTCACCCACGAAAGGAGCTGACGATGTCGTCAGTCACAACGGCCACGCCCGTGCTGCAGGCACGGGGTCTCTCACGGCAGTTCGGTCACGTCCGCGCCCTCCACAACGTCGACTTCGAGGTCTACCCCGGCGAGGTCACGGCCCTGATCGGCGACAACGGCGCCGGCAAGTCGACGCTCGTGAAGGCGCTGTCGGGCAACCTCGCGGTCGACGAGGGCGAGATCCTCTTCGACGGCAAGCCGATCGAGATGACCAACCCGCAGGTGGCGTCATCGCTCGGCATCGAGACCGTGTACCAGGACCTCGCGCTGGCTCCGCACCTCGACCCGGTGCAGAACATGTACCTGGGCCGCGAGATCCGCCGGCCCGGGATCGCCGGGGCCCTCGGCTTCATGAAGACCAAGGACATGGCGAAGGCCTCTCGCGCCGCGTTCGACGAGCTCGGCGCGACCGTGCGGTCGCTGTCGTCGCCGGTGGGCGAGATGTCGGGCGGCCAGCGTCAGGCGATCGCGATCGCCCGGGCCGTGCACTGGGCCGGTCGCCTCGTCTTCCTCGACGAGCCGACCGCGGCTCTGGGTGTGCGTCAGACCAAGAACGTGCTCGAGACGATCCGCCGCGTGCGCGACAAGGGCATCGCCGTCGTGCTGATCTCGCACTCCATGCCGCACGTGATGGAGGTCTGCGACCGCATCCAGGTGCTGCGCCTGGGAACGCGCGTCGCCAACATCTCCGCCAAGGACACCTCCATGGAAGAACTCGTCGGGCTCATGACCGGCGCCGTCACGAAGGACGATTCCAAATGAGCACCAAGACCCCTCCCACCGAGACGGTGGCGATCGGCACGTTCGAGGACACCAAGCCCCGCTTCTTCGTCGGGCTGCTGAAGGCGCAGGCCTTCCAGATTCTGCTCATCCTCATCGTCATCGTGCTGATCTTCAGCGCGCTCGCACCGGACTCGTTCGCCCAGTGGTCGAACTTCCGCCTGATCATCCAGAACGCCTCGATCCTCGCGGTCCTCGGCGTCGGCATGACCTACATCATCATCACCTCGGGCATCGACCTCTCGATCGGCTCGGTGCTCGTGTTCTCGGGCGTCGTCTCGGCCCTGACGATGCGCGCGCTCGGCGGTGAGGGCTGGGGTGTCGCGACGATCGGCATCCTGGTCTCGATCTTCAGCGGCGTGTGCTGGGGGCTGCTGAACGGTTTCCTCATCGCGAAGGCGAAGATCCCGCCGCTGATCGTCACGCTGGGCTCGCTCGGAATGGCGCTCGGTCTCGCGCAGATCCTCACCGGCGGTGTCGACATCCGCGACGTGCCGACCGTGCTGACGGTGTCGATCGGCTACGGGAACGTCTTCGGCTCGCTGCCGATCATCAGCGTCATCGCCCTCGTGGTGGTCGTGATCGGCGCCGTGGTGCTGCACTTCACGAAGTTCGGCCTCTACACCTATGCCGTCGGCTCCAGTGAGCTCGCCGCCCGCCGGGTCGGCGTCAAGGTCGACCGCCACCTCATCTCCGTGTACACGCTGTCGGGGGCGCTCGCCGGACTCGCCGGCATCCTGGCGCTGTCGCAGTTCTCGACCACCGCGATCGCCGGACAGTCGCAGACCAACCTCAATGTCATCGCGGCCGTGGTGATCGGCGGAACCTCGCTCTTCGGCGGCGTGGGAACGATCTTCGGCACCGTGGTCGGCCTCTTCATCCCGGCCGTTCTGCAGAACGGCTTCGTCATCACGGGCGTGCAGCCGTTCTGGCAGCAGGTCGCCGTCGGCGCGGTGCTGATCACCGCCGTCTACGTCGACCAGGTGCGCCGCACCGCCGCGACCCGCGGTAACACCCAGAGCCTCTGGCGGAAGTTCGTCAGCGGAGGACGCCGCGGCTGAGGCCCCGGCATCCGGAATCAACCAAGAGAGAACAGGCAATCACAATGCAGTGGAATAACAAGGTTCTCGCGTTCGCCACCCTCGGCGCCGCAGCCACCCTCGTCCTCGCCGGCTGCTCCGGCGGCTCCTCGTCGGGCGCCTCCGGCGGTTCCGACGGTGGGTACAAGATCGCGTTCGTGCAGGGCGTCGCCGGGGATGAGTTCTACATCTCCATGCAGTGCGGCATCCAGTCCGAAGCCGCGAAGGAAGGCGCCACCGTCACCACCCAGGGCCCGGAGAAGTTCGACCCCACCCTGCAAAAGCCCATCGTCGACGCCGTCGTCGCTTCCAAGCCGGACGCGCTGCTGATCGCCCCCACCGACGTCTCCGCCATGCAGGCGCCGATCGCGGCTGCCGAGGCCGCGGGGATCAAGGTCGTCCTCGTCGACACGACGCTGGAAGACCCCTCCGGTGCGGTGTCGCAGATCTCCAGCGACAACGAAGGCGGCGGAG
>CAJYHN010000008.1 GCA_913774665.1 uncultured Microbacterium sp. | reverse complement strand
TCGCCGAGGCGAAGGCCGAGGGCGAGCAGGTGCGCTTCCTCGTGCAGGGCACGCTGTACCCCGATGTCGTCGAGTCCGGCGGCGGAGCGGGCACCGCCAACATCAAGAGCCACCACAACGTCGGCGGGCTCCCCGAAGACCTGCAGTTCGAGCTCGTCGAGCCGCTGCGCACCCTCTTCAAGGACGAGGTGCGCGCGATCGGTCGCGAACTCGGTCTGCCCGAAGCGATCGTCGGCCGGCAGCCCTTTCCGGGGCCCGGCCTTGGCATCCGCATCGTGGGCGAGGTCACCGCTGACCGTCTCGAGATCCTGCGTGAGGCCGACGCCATCGCGCGCGCCGAGCTGACCAAGGCGGGCCTCGACAACGAGATCTGGCAGTGCCCGGTCGTGCTGCTCGCCGACGTGCGCTCGGTGGGCGTGCAGGGCGACGGCCGCACCTACGGCCACCCCATCGTGCTGCGGCCGGTGTCGTCGGAGGATGCCATGACGGCGGACTGGACGCGCCTGCCCTACGACGTGCTGTCGAAGATCTCGAACCGCATCACGAACGAGGTGCGCGACGTGAACCGCGTGGTGCTCGACGTGACGTCGAAGCCGCCGGGGACGATCGAGTGGGAGTGAGCCGCGGCTGACTCCTGACCCCGTAGCGACCCCGTCGTTCGGCTCCGGGGTGTCGTCTTCGAGTCGAGAGTGGGGCCCCCGCTCCGATCGGCTCGAAGACGACAGCCTCTGCCGGGCGGCGGCGTCGCTGCTCTGTTGTGGGCTGGTGGGGGTGGGGCGGCGCGGGTCGAGGCGGGGCCCCCGCTCCGATCGGCTCAGGGGGCGCGTCACTTCGCCTCGCGTGCGCGGCGGCGTGCGCGCTCCGCCTGCCCGGGCCATGGCGTTTGGGGCGGAATTTCTCGTTCGGGGCGAGAGAATTGCGCCCCGAGCGACGGGGTGCGCAAACCACGTTCGTACGTGGCCCCGGGGCCATGTCTGTCGCCCCGGGGCCATCTTTGGCGCCCCGATGTGCGGACCAGGTGGCGCGCCGGGTAGCGCGCCGCTGGGCGCCGGATTGCGCCCCGAGCGACGGGGTGCGCAAACCGCGTTCGTAGGTGGCCCCGGGGCCATGTCTGTCGCCCCGGGGCCATCTTTGGCGCCCCGATGTGCGGACCGCGTAGCGCGCCGGGTAGCGCGCCGCGGGGCGCCGAATTGCGCCCCGAGCGACGGGGTGCGCAAACCGCGTTCGTAGGTGGCCCCGGGGCCATGTCTGTCGCCCCGGGGCCATCTTTGGCGCCCCGATGTGCGGACCAGGTGGCGCCCCGGGTAGCGCGCCGCGGGGCGCCGGATTGCGCCCCGAGCGACGGGGTGCGCCCCAAACCGCGTTCGTAGGTGGCCCCGGGCCCACGTCTGTCGCCCCGGGGCCATCTTCGGCGCCCCGATGCGCGGACCGCGTATCGCGCCGCGCAGCGCGTGCGCCCCGATGCACAGACCGGGTGGCGCGCCGCGGGTGGGGGAGGATGGGGGCGTGACTTCCGGCGACTTCCCCGACGCGTGGTACCTCATCCTGTCGAGCCGGCTGATCCCCGACCTCGACGGCGGATACACCATCGCCACCCTCGCGCGGGCGCGACAGATGGCGGAGGCCGGCGCGGAACCGCTTCTGCTGACCGTCGACCCCGGTGACGCCGACGCCCACTCCGCGCACCGCGCGATCTTCGTCGACCGGGGGGCGGCCTCGGCATCCGGGATCTTCCGCAACCTTTTCGACGAGGCCGTCGACGCCGACGGGGGAGCCGCGGGATGGCTGCGGGAAGCGGCGCACCCGGGCGATGCCGACCCGGCGCTGGAGTACCGGAGCGTGGCTCGGGGAGCGGTCGAGCTGCCCGTGGTCATCGACCCCGACTGGCATCTCACGACCGCGCCGATCGTGATCCGGGATGCCGCGGGCGGAGCCGTCGGGGTGATCGACGGATTCGGGGCGCTGTACCGCGCGTGGCTGAGCCACCTGGCCGATCGGCTCCGCGCCGAGAACGACCGGCCCATCGTCGTCATCTGCGAGTCGCGGCAGCTCGGCGAGCTCATCGCGGGGTGGGGCGACGAGGAGGTGCGGATCATCCACACGGTGCACACGATCCACCTCGAGCCGCCGTTCCAGGCCGACTCGGAGCTGAACCCCCTGTGGACGCGGTGGTTCGAGATCTCACCGCGCTTCGACGCCGTGCTGTGGCCGACCGCGTACCAACGCGATGACGTGCGCGCGCGCTTCGGCACCGCGGCGAACGACGTGGTCGCACCGCACGGCGTGGAGGCTCCGGATGCCGTTGTGCCGGCGTCGCAACGTGAGCGGGGCCTCGTCGTGGTGCTGGGGAGACTCGCCCCCGGCAAACGGCTCGACCGGGCGATCGACGCCTTCGCGCGCGTTCTCGGCCACGTGCCGGATGCTCGGCTCGAACTCTGGGGCGAGGGGGCGCAGCGCGGGGTGCTCGAGGCCCTCGTCGCCGAACACGGACTCGAACACGCCGTCTCGCTGCCCGGGCTCACCACCGAGCCTGGCGCTGTGCTCGACCGCGCCGCGGTGTACCTGACGACCTCCGCCTTCGAGGGGCAGGGCCTCGCCCTCGCTGAGGCTCTCGCGCATGGGACGCCGGTGGTGGCGTGGGACATCCGCTACGGCCCGCGCGACATGCTCGCGTCGGGTGGCGGCATCCTGGTTTCGGACGGCGATGACGACGCTCTGGTCGATGCGCTGCGGCGCGTGCTCACCGACGACGGGCTGCGTGAGAGTCTTGCGGCCGAGGCGCGGGAGGCAGCGGATGCCGTGAGCCCGGCGCGCGCGATGAGTACGCTCGCGGCCGTGGCGCAAGAGGTGCTGGCGCGGTCGCGCAGGCGCTGAATCGCGCAACTCCCACTGCCGTCGGGGCGTCGTCGCTCGAGCCGAGCCGAGCCGAGGCCCGGCGGCGCCGGGATCCTCGCCCACCCGTACGTCCCGCTCCGACCGACACGGTCCGAGCCGCGTCGGCGTCCGCGTCAGCCGCGCGCGACCTTCCGCACCGCGTCCGCCGCATCCGCCGGAGAGCCGCGGAACGCCGGGCCGTGGCCGGGCAGCACCCAGTCGGCATCCAGTCCCGCGATGCGATCGAGCGAGGCGAGCGCCTCGGCCGGGTCGTCGGTGAAGGGCGCGGGTCCGGGGCCGGTGCGACCGGTCAGGACGTGGCGCGTCGTGAGGGCGTCGCCGACGAACACGGCGCGCACCGCGGGGGAGAAGACCGCGACGCTACCCGGGGAGTGGCCGGGCATGCCGACGATGCGAGGGCTTCCGGGGAGGTCGAGCGTCTCGCCGTCGGCGACCTCGCGCACCTCGGTCAGCCACTGCGGGCGCATGCCCTTGCGGATGCCGAAGGCGGCGAAGCTCAGCAGCGGGCCGAGGCGGAACGGGCCCACCGCACTCTTGGGCTTGTCGCCCCCTCGGGCGCGGTCGGCGTCGCCCGCGTGCACGAAGACGGGGACGCCATGCTCGCGGCGGAGCCGCTCCGCGAAGCCGACGTGGTCGCTGTCGCCGTGGGTGAGGATGACGCCGCGGATGTCCTCGAGCGCCCGGCCGATGGCATCCACCTCCCGGCGAAGGTCGGCGTACATGCCGGGAAGGCCGGCATCGACGAGGGTGATGCCCTCGGGGGTGACGATGAGGTACGAGGCGACGATGTCGTTGCCGATGCGGTGGAGCGATGGCGCGAGTCTCATGAGGACCTTCCTGGATGGCTACGTGCGTTAGCCATGATAGCTTATAGCCGTAGCCATGAGGAGGGGTCATGCCCACACCGGAGAGAACGTCGCTCGACGAGATCGTCGAGGCGGCGGCGCGACTGCTCGAAGAGGGCGGGCCCGGCGCCGTGACGATGCAGGCGGTCGCCCAGGCTGTCGGGGTCAAGGCTCCCTCGCTCTACAAGAGGGTGCGCGACCGCGAGGCCCTGCTCGGACTCGTCGGCGCGGCCGCGGCCGACGACCTGACGGCGCGTCTCGAGGTGGCATCCGCAGACCTCGACGGCCTGCTGGTGGCCTTCCGCCGGTTCGGGCGGGACCGGCCGGAGGCGTTTCGTCTGCTGTTCACCACGGTGGTGGATGCCGACAGCCTCGCCGCCACGAGCGCTCCGGTGCTGCGGGCGACGACCGTCGCCGTGGGCGAGGCTCATGCGCTCGAAGCGGCGAGGCTGCTCACGGCGTGGGCCACCGGGTTCGTCACCATGGAGCTCGCGGGGGCTTTCCGCCTCGGCGGTGACCTCGACGAGGCGTACAGCTATGGCCGTCGGCACCTGGTGGCCTCGCTCACGGCGGATCAGGGAGCTGAGCGGCCGGCCCAGGGGTCGTAGTCGGCGATCAGCTCCTCTTGCGCCGGGCGCTCGGCATCCGGAACGTGCTGGAGGTTCACGCGGACGCGATACCAGAGCGAGCTCGACCCGCGCATGCCGTCGACGAGGATGTCGGCGGGGTGGAGCTGCGACGTCGCTTGCGGATGCCGTTGCTTCCACGTCTCGAGGGCGTCGAGGGCCTCGGGCTTGGTCTTCGTGCGGGCGACCTCGATGAGCGGCATGGTCGAGGCGCGGCGGCCCGACCCGTCCGACCCCCGGGGCGGCTTCTCGGCGGGTCCGAGCTCATTAGCCAGGGCGAGGAGGGCGTCGAGCGAGCCCGCGGCGTCGTCGATGCCCGCGTGCGGATCACCGAGGCGGCGGAAGCGCTCGGGCACGGTGAGGACGGTGAACTCCTCGGGGTGGCGATCGCGCACCTCGTCCCACGTCAGGGGAGTCGAGACGCGGGCATCGGGCAGCGCGCGGATCGAGTAGGCCGAGGCGACCGTGCGGTCCTTGGCGTTCTGGTTGAAGTCGACGAAGACGCTCTCGCCGCGCTCCTCCTTCCACCAGCGGGCGGTCGCAAGACCCGGGGCGCGGTTCTCGACCTCGCGGGCGAGCGTCTCGGCGGCCAGACGCACATCGGCGTAGTCCCACTCGGGGCGGATGCGCACGAGGATGTGGAGGCCGCGCGAGCCCGAGGTCTTGGGCCAGCCGACCAGGCCGTGGTCTTCGAGCACATCGCGGGCGATGAACGCGACGTCGACGATCTGCGACCAGTCCACGCCGGGCATCGGGTCGAGGTCGACGCGCAGCTCGTCGGGGTGATCGAGATCTTCGGCGCGGACGGGATGCGGGTTCAGGTCGAGGCAGCCGAGGTTAACGACCCAGGCCAGCCCCGCGGCATCCCGGATCACCGTCTCCTCGGCGGAGGTGCCCGAGGCGTAGCGCAGGGTCGCGGTGTCGATGAAGTCGGGGTGATTCTTGGGGACGCGCTTCTGGAAGAACGGCTCCTGATCGAGGCCCTTCGAGAAGCGCTTGAGCACCATGGGCCGACCGCCGGCTCCGCGCAGCGCTCCCTCGGCGACGGCGAGGTAGTACCGCACGAGGTCGAGCTTGGTCAGTCCCGGCTCGGGGAACACGACGCGGTCGGGACTCGTGACGCGTACCTCGTGGCCGTCGACGTCGAGGATCTCGGGCGGCGTCTTCGCGGGACTCATGGCGCGAGGCTAGCGCCGCGGCATCCGGGGCCCGAACCCCTTGTGTCGGGGCGGGGGCGGTGGGTCATGGGCCGTGAGGCGGGGTGCGAAGGGGCGTCGAGTGTCCACGACACTTGGACAGTTTTCGCGGACGTCCGGGTGTTGTGGACATCCGACGGTGGCAGCGCGAGGCGCGCCGTGCCCCGGGCCGCGAACGACGAAGGGCCGCCCCGAACGGGACGGCCCTTCGTGCGAGACGTGACGTCAGTTGTTGCCGCGCAGGATCGCGATCATGCGCAGGATCTCGACGTACAGCCACACGACGGTGACCATGATGCCGAAGGCGCCGACCCAGCCGTAGACCCGGGCAGCGCCGTTGCGGACGCCGCGCTGGATCTGGTCGAAGTCGAGGACCAACGAGTACGCGGCCATGATGACCACGAAGACACCGATGATGACGCCGAGCGGAATGCCGAAGATCTCGATGGAGCTGCGGAGGCCGAACGCGCCACCGGCGATCGGGACGTTGAACAGCATCAGGCCGAGGTTGACCAGGCTGAACACCAGGTAGCCGACCATCGCGATCATGAAGATCTTCGTGGCACGGGCCGAGGCGCGGATCTTGCCGCTCGCGAACAGGGCGAGGGTCACGCCGACGACGGACAGGGTGCCGAGGGTCGCCTGCAGGACGATGCCCGGGAAGATGAACTCGAAGAAGGCCGAGATGCCACCGACGAACAGACCCTCGAACGCCGCGTAGGCGATGAAGACGGGGACGGAGGGCTTCTTCTTGAACGTCGCGACCATGGCCAGCACGAAGCCGACCAGCGCACCGATGATCATCGGGGCCGCGCTGGGGTTCGGGTTGGCGACGCTGACGCCGGCCATCGACCAGATCCAGCCGACGACGGCGGTGACGACGAGGATGCCGAACAGCGCGAGGGTCTTCATGACGGTGTCTTCGACCGTCATGCGACCGGTCTCGACGGCGCTCGCCGACGGGGCGGCGTACGCGCCTTCGATCGAGGCGGCGGCGGCGGGATCGACGGCCGGGGGCGGGCTGTAGCGCGTGTTAGCGCCACCGGCTCGAGGGTCCTGGAACGCCGGGTTGTTGAATGCCGGGTTGTTGAGGGCCACGGGAACTCACACTCCAAAGATGGTGATCACAGCACCGTGCTGTCAGACAACACTAGCCGAGCGGGGACGTGGATTCCTTGTGCTGACTGGGATTCTGCTCTGAGCGCACTCGTTATTCACCCGGCATCGGTACCGTGTCGCCGTGCCTCTCGTCATCGGTCATCGCGGTGCCCCCGGGTACCTGCCCGAGCACTCGCGCAGCTCGTATCTACGGGCGATCGCGGAGGGGGTGGATGCCGTCGAGCCCGACGTCGTCCCCTCGAAGGACGGCGTGCTGGTCGTGCGGCACGAGAACGAGATCTCGGGCACCACGGACGTGTCGACGCGACCGGAGTTCGCCGAACGACGAACCTCGAAGCTCGTCGACGGCGAGCACCTGACCGGCTGGTTCGTCGAGGACTTCACGTGGGAAGAGCTGCGGACGCTGCAGTGCCGCGAGCGGATCCCCGCCCTCCGCCCCGATAGTGCGGTACACGACGACACCGAACCGGTGCTGCGCCTTCGCGACGTCCTCGACCTCGCCCGGCAGGGCGGGGTGGCTGTGGTGCTCGAGATCAAGCACGCGGCGACGTTCGCTCGACTCGGGTTCGACCTGGCCGATCTCGTCGACGCCGAACTGCGCGCCGCGGGATGGCGGGATGCCGAGGACGCCCTCGTCATCGAGTCGTTCGAGCCCCTGGTGCTGGCGCGGCTGCGAGAGCGCGGCATCCGGGTTCCGCTCGTTCAGCTCATCGAGGCGGAGGGGACGCCGTGGGACCTGAGGGAGCGCGACGGAGCGGACGCCGCCCCATACGCCTCCATGCTGACCACGGCGGGTCTTGACGCCCTCGCCGGCGAGGTGCAGGGCATCAGCCCGGACAAGCTCTCGGTGCTCGTGCCCGATGAGCGCGGCGCTGCGCGCGGGCCCGCGCGGTTCGTGCGCGAGGCGCAGGATCGGGGCCTGCGGGTGTTGACCTGGACGTGCCGACCCGAGAACGCCTTCCTGCTGCCGGTGCACCGAGCGCCGGGGAGTGAGCGGACGTTCGGCGACTGGCGAGGCGAGTGGGCCGTCCTGCGCGATGCCGAGCTCGACGGCGTGTTCGTGGATCACCCCGATCTGGGCGTCGACTTCTTCGGGACGGCGCGAAACTCCTGAGTTCCGTCCCCCGTCCCGGGCTTTTCGGCTCCTGGACGGCGTTGAAGCGACGGTTCTCAGGAGTTTCGCCCCGCGCAACCCCGACCCCCGGCGCGCGCGCAGCCGACAGGATGGCCGCATGACGACGGATGTGACGGTGGTCGGCGGCGGAATCTCGGGGCTCGCGTGCGCGCGGGCGGTTCAGGATGCCGGTCGCTCGGTGCGCGTGCTCGACCGAGGGCGCCGGGTGGGCGGACGTCTGTCGAGCCGCACGATCGACGGTCGACCCGTGGACCTCGGGGCCTCGTACTTCGTGGTCGGTGAGGCGGAGGGCTTCGCGCACGTCGTCGCCGACTGGGAGGAGCGCGAGCTCGCGCGGCCGTGGACCGACACGTTCCAGGTGATCGACGCCGACGGCGGGTGGTCGCCCAAGCCCGGACCGATGCGATGGGCCGCTCCCGGCGGGTTGCGATCGCTCGCCCTCGACCTGGCCGAGGGCCTCGACGTCTCGTCGGGGCGCGTCGTCGAGAGCGCGGCGCCCTTCCGCGTCGACGGCGAGGACGCGGGCGAGGTCGTCCTGGCGATGCCGGCCCCGCAGGCGGCCCGCCTGACCGGCGAAGCCCCCGGCGGCGCGCAGGAGTGGGAACCGGTCATCGCCGTCGTCCTGCGGTGGGATCGACGGCGGTGGGATGCCGACCTGCACGGCGCCTTCGCCGACGGTGACGCGGACGTGTCTTTCATCGCCGACGACGGCGATCGTCGCGGCGACGACGCCCCCGTGCTCGTCGTCCACACCACGGCGGACCGCGCCCGGCAGCACCTCGATGACCCCGAGGCGGCGATCGCGCCGGTGCTCGCGGCGACCCGGCGGTTGCTGCGCATCGACGTCGAGCCGGTGTCGACGCGCGCGCATCGCTGGACCTTCGCCCGGCCCGCCGGAACGACCGGGCAGCCGTTCTTCCGCTCGCCGGGGCTCTCGGCCTGCGGAGACGCGTGGGGCGACAGCGCCGCCGTGCGCACCGCGTGGGCGTCGGGCGATGCCCTGGGGCGGGAGCTCGCGGCATCCTGAATCACCTCGGAGACACGCGCGGGCGGTGAGCTGCCGTGAATCTCGGGCGCACAGCGGAATCGCCGAGGGCGGGCGGGGGGATCGACGTCGGCGGCCCTCGGGGGTGTCGGAGGCTCCCTCTATGGTGAGGCTATGGATGCCGGTATCGACGTCGCAGGAGTCAAACGGTCCTTCGGCGCGGTCCACGCCGTGCAGCAGGTGACGTTCACCGCCCGCCCCGGCCGGGTCACCGGACTCGTCGGGCCCAACGGCTCGGGCAAGACGACCCTCATGCTCCTGCTCGCGTCCCTGCTGCGACCCGATGAGGGCGAGATGCGCATCGACGGCATCGACCCCGTGTCCGACCCGGCCGGCGCTCGTCGCCTCCTCGGATGGATGCCGGACTCCCTGGGCGCGTGGCCGAGTCTCACCTCGCGCGAGGTGCTGGTGGCCACGGCGCAGCTCTACGACCTCTCGCGCGAGGACGCGCGGGCCCGGGCCGACCACCTGCTGGAGCTCGTCGACCTCGGTGCGCTCGCCGCCTCGCCCGCTCGCGTGCTGTCTCGCGGGCAGAAGCAGAGGTTGGCGCTCGCGCGGGCTCTCGTGCACGACCCGCGCGTGCTGCTGCTCGATGAGCCGGCGTCGGGCCTCGACCCTCAGGCGCGTATCGCCTTGCGCGTGCTGCTGCGGCGGCTCGCCGCCGAGGGGCGCACGATCCTCATCTCGAGCCACGTGCTGTCCGAGCTCGAAGAGGTCGTCGACGACGCCGTCTTCATGGTCGACGGGCGGACGGTCGGCACGGATCGCGTCGCCGCCGCAGCGACCCGCGTGCGGGTGTGGCGGGTGCGTGTCGCCGCAGACCTCGCTCGGTCGACCGAGTCCGTGCGCGACGACGTCGCTGCCGCCCTCGGGCGCACGGCCGAAGAGGTGCGGGTCGAACGGCGCGACGTCCTCGTCCCCTTCGCCGACGAGGCGGCGGCGGTCGCGGGGCTGCGCTCGCTCGTGAGCGCCGGGCTTCCGGTCGTCGAGTTCGCCCCGGCGGTGGGCGATCTCGAGCACGCGTTCCTCGACCTGAGGGCCGACGCCTCGCCTCCGACCCCCGACCTCCCCGATGGTCCGCACGCGGCTTCTCCGCCCGGTTCGTGGGCGCCGCCCGCCGCACCTTCCGCGACGGGCGCCGATCGCACCGACGACGGGAGCCCCTCGTGAACCTGCATCGCCTGCGCACGATCGTCGGCATCGAGCTGCGTCAGCGCGTGCGCTCCGTGGGGTGGTATGTGCTCCTCGGAATCTTCGCCGTCATCCTCGTCGCGCTGTTGAGCCTCTCCTTCGCCGCGTTCTCGCTGACGACCGGGGGGAGCGAGTGGTTCTTCTCGCTCGTCATCATGCTCGTCCTGTTGCTCACCCTGTTGGTTTCGCCCACCCTGAGCGGGAGTGCGGTGAACGGCGATCGGGATGCCGCGACCCTCGCGCCCGTGCAGGTCACCCTGGTCACCACGAGCGAGATCGTGATCGGCAAGTTCCTCGCCGCCTGGATCTCGGGGCTGGCCTTCCTCGTCGTGGCGCTGCCCTTCCTCGTCGTGGCTACTCTCGCCGGCGAACTCAATCCCGGTGCGATCGTCACGTCGCTGCTCATCCTGATCATCGAGGTCGGCGTCGTCGCGGCGATCGGGGTGGGGCTGAGCGCGGTGATCGCCCGGCCGATCTTCTCGGTCGCGTCCACGTACCTGCTCGTCGCGGCGCTGACCGTGGGCACGCTCATCGCGTTCGGCCTCGGCGGGGCGGCGCTGCGCACGCAGACGACGACCATCAGCCGTGACGTCGACTGGAACGCGCTGCCCCTGGGGTGCGACCTGAGTTCGCCGTCGACCTCGCCGAACTGCCCGAGCTATGACGATCTGCCGTGTGTGGAGTCGAGCTACGTCTCCGAGCAGCCCCGGTTCGATCGCGTCTGGTGGATCCTCGCGGCCAACCCCTTCGTGATCCTCGCCGACGCGACTCCGCCGACGTACGAGAACGGCAACCCGACAGATCTGTTCTCGCAGATCGCCGCCGGGGTCCGCTCCGCGCAGTTGACGCCCGAGGAAACCCCCTCGTTCGACGGGTGCTCACTGTCGCGCGGTCTCAATGTCGACGACTTCCCGAGCACCGAGGAGCGCATCGAGGGGACCGCGCCGAGCTGGTTCGTCGGGCTGTTCGCGCAGCTCCTGCTGGCGGGCGCGTTGCTCGCGTGGGGCATCGCCCGCACGCGGACGCCCGCGAAGAGGTTGCCCCCGGGGACCCGCATCGCCTAGCGACCCGCGCGGTCATCGAGACCGCGCGATCGAAGGGGGCACCCCCTGCCGCAGCAGGATGGGCGCCCCGTCGGCGCAGTGGATCAGGCGTGACCTTCGGCGGCGGGGAAGCCGGGGTCGTCGGCAGGAGCGGCGTCGCCGTCGAGCGCACCGCCGGTGCGGTCATCGAGGTTCACGTGCTCCTCGGCCTCGGCGGCGTCTTCGCGGACCTCGTCCGTGACGGCGTCGGTGGGAGCGGCCGAGTCGGCGCGCGCGTCGTCGGAGTGGCGGGAGGGGATGTCAGGAGTGCTCATGCGCACACGTTCCTCCCTCGCCACGTCGCGGGCGACCGGCTTGACAGGGTCAGTCCGTACCATCCGGGATCGCGGACTCCACCGCGGGCCAGGCCGGAAGCGGATCGTCGAAGGCGAGCCACGCCGAGGCCCCGGCCGCGAGCTCGTCGTCGCTCAGGGCGGCCTCGTCGAGCACGTGAGCGAGCTTGGGGGCCGACATGTCGAGACCGGTGAAGACGATCTCCTGCCCCAGGCCCATGCGGCCGTCGTCGGCGCCGAGCGGCTCGATCCACATCGCGGATCCGACGTGTTCCCAGCGGGCCAGGATGCCGGGGCGCGATGCCAAGCGGCAGAACCCGGCCGAGCGCACGAGTCGGCCGGCCGCTCCCGCGTCGAGGCGATCGAGGGCCGTCGAGAGGCGCGCGGGGTGGAACGGCCGCACCTGCTCGTACACGAGCGTCATCACGCGGTTGTCGCGCATGTACGGGTCGTGTTCGCCGTTCAGCGCACGCACCCACCCCGCTCGCTCCAGGATCTCGCCGTCGTGCGTGGCGGCGGAGTGCAGATCGCTGAGGGGGTCGCGTGACAGCCGCATGACGGCCGCGGGATTCAGGTGCGAGGCCAGCGCCATCTGCACCGCGAGTGCCGCCGTGGGGACCTGCTCCCAATTCACCCAGATGATGCGCGTCGCGAGCTCGAGCGCCAGCGCGGCTTGACGCGCCCGGGCGCCGACGTCGCCGCGGGTGTCACCGGGCTTCGCGGATGCCGACAGGGCGGTGTCGTCGAGAAGGTCGCCGACCATGTGGCGCGCGTCGACCACGCACACCGCTTCGACCTCCGACCCACCGCGCGCCGCGATCGCGTGGATCAGGTCGACGTCGGTGCCGAGGTCGACCACCGTCTGCGCGTCGTCTGCGCGCGGGCGGGGGAGGGGGAGCGCGTGGGACACGCGCAGGTCGGCGTAGCGCAGCAGGTGAAGGGGGCGGGAGAGCGCGACGGCTGTGCGCTCCGCGTAGGTGCGGCGCTCGGGGGCGCACACGCCCATGATGGCGATCGTGCGGGGCATGGCATCCACCTCTCATTTGTCGGGGGAGTGGGGACACTCTAGCGTGTTATTGATAACGCTTATCAACAAGGAGGATGCCATGAAGGTCCGCGCGTCGATCAAGTCCCTGAAGAAGCAGCCCGGCGCACAGGTCGTGCGCCGACGCGGCAAGGTGTTCGTGATCAACAAGCTCAACCCTCGCTTCAAGGGGCGACAGGGGTGAGCGTTCGAGTGTCCCGATAACGGAAACGAGAACAGTTCCCAAAAACGTACACACATTGCAATCCGTGCATATGTGTGGTGGTCTATCGGATGTGGAAACGATCGCCGGGCTCGACGACGCTGCCGAGCTGTTCAAGGTTCTCGGCAACGAGTCGCGACTCGCGCTCGTCTGGCTGTTGAGCCGCGAACAGCTCACGGTCGGTGCGCTCGCGGAGCGCGCCGGATTGTCGCAGCCGTTGGTGTCTCAGCACTTGCGAACCCTGCGGCAGTCGGGACTCGTGAGCTCGGAACGCGAGGGCAAAGAGATCCGTTACGCCCTCGCCGACCAGCACGTCGCTCACGTCGTGCTCGATGCGATCGCCCACGTCACCGAACCGACCGATAAGGGGAACGAACAATGAGCATTGCCGACACTCACGCCGAGCACTCCGTCGACGAGCACGCGCACGGCGACGACTGCGGCCACCAGAAGATCGAGCACGGCGACCACGTCGACTACGTGCACGGCACGCATCACCACGCGCTGCACGGCGATCACTACGACGAGCACGAGTCGAAGGCCGAGCACGGCGTCGAGGAGCACCGTCACGGTGACGACTGCGGCCACGAGAAGGTGACGCACGACGACCACGCCGACTACGTGCACGACGGCCACCGTCACGCGCTGCACGCGGATCACTACGACGAGCACTGAGCTCGAGCGGCATCCCGTGTCACGAGCGCGGGGTGTGCCGAGGCCCGCTTCCCCGTCGGGGTGGCGGGCCTTTCGCGTGCTGCGGGTCAGGCCTGCACGCGGAAAGAGCGGCCCTCGAAGGTCACGACGTCGCCCACCTGCAGCTGGCGGCCGCGGCGGCGCTCGACCTCGCCGTTGACCTCGACGTAGCCGTCGATGATGGCCTCTTTGACGTCTCCGCCGGAGTCGAGGATGTTGGCGAACTTCATGAAGGGGCCGAGGCGGATGCCCTCGCTGCCGACGGGCACATCCTGGGGCGCGGAGGAGGTCATGCGTCCAGTCTGACAGCAGTCACGAGATCGCCGCGGGTGTCGAAACGCTGCTCCACCGCGTCGGCACGTCGCGCATGAGGAGGGCGTGGTCGAACTGCGCTGCGCCGTCGGGCAGGGCGTCGAAGAAGGTCGAGGAGAGGGCGGTGACGTCGATCGGCTCGACCTTCCACGCGTCGGTATCGAGCCGGAGCCCCTCGAGCGCACCCGAGCGGGTGGGCGACCAGCCCACGGCATCCTTCCGGAAGAAAGCCGAGGACTGCTCGAGGGTCTCGAAGAGGTCACTGCGGAACGGGATGCCGGGACCCTGACGCGCGGCGACGCGGACGCGCAGGTCGTCGGCCTCGACGCGGACCTCGAGGTCGTCGGCGGTGGTGCGGAAGTCGACGCGCGCGGCGATGTGCGTCCCGGGGAAGACGCGTCCGCCGACCAGTCGTGCCAGAAGGGACGAACTGTGGCGACGGGGGATGTAGACGCCGGTCTGCGGGCCCTCGGCGGTGTCCCATTCGACCGCGATGCGGTGAGCGGCGTTGCGGCTGCGGTGGCCGATCGCCGGAGCGAACCATGCGGGGCGGAAGGCGGTGAGATGGATCAGGCAGACGCCGGCCACGGCGCTCCCGCCGACGAGCTGGGGTCGGATGCCGTCGGGCAGGAGTGACCCTGCCACGTCGGGGTCGACGCGGTAGTTCACGAGCACGCGCTGTGCGATCGTCGCCGCCATCCGAGGGATGGGCGGCACGGGGCGTCTGCTCGCTGACCACGGGCCCCGCGTGTCGGAGTGCCGTTCCATGTGAACTCCTTCACTATTTAGCGAAAAAGCTACACGCAATTTAGCTCCAGTGCTAGATTCGGGTCGTGACCGACGCGGCATCCGACATCTTCGCGGCCCTCGCGCACCCCACTCGCCGCCAGATCCTCCAAGACCTGAAGGACGGCGAGATGGCAGCGGGTGAGATCGCGGCGCGCTTCGACGCGAGTGGGCCCACCATCTCGCGGCACCTCGGCGTGCTGCGCCAAGCCGGTCTCGTCTCCGAGCGACGCGACGCGAACCGCATCCTGTACTCGCTCGTGGGGGAGCGCCTGGCGTTGTCGGTGGGCGACTTCCTGTCGACGGTGTGCCCCGAGCAGATCGTGCTGCGCGAGGTGCGCAAGAGGCGCCCCGCCTCGCGCGGGGGAGCGCGGCCGGCGGAGGCGTAGGAGCGCCGCGGGTCAGTGCGACGGGGAGTCCTCGGCCGCGCGGCACCACGAGGCGAGGGGCGGGGGGAGCTCGGACGTCGAGCGCTGCGGCTCGGATGATCGCCATCGAGCCGGACGCGTACGACGGCGAGGTGCGCCGGGAGAGCGTTTCTTGCGATTTCGACGCGACGGCGGGAGTCGAACCCGCCACGCCTTCGGTTATGAGCCGAGGCCCGGGACCGCCCGGATCGCCGCGATGTGCCCCCACGCTAACCCGGGGCGAGCGAGCGACGAAGGGGCGTTGCGCGAGGTGACGGGATGTGTCGCCGTGTGGCGGTGGGCGCCGCGATCAGCGCCCGGATCGCCCGTCGATGATCGCCCTCGTGGAGTGTTCGAGGTGCGCGCGCACGACCCGCTCGGGGTCGTGGAGCGCCTCGTCGACGTACGCGCGGTGTTCCGCTGTCAACGCCCCGGGCGCGTAGGCGGGACGCACGTGCAGGAGCAGCAGGCGCATCTCGCCGTCGAGGCGCCGGTACTCCTCGGTGATGCGCGCAGACCCCGCCGCGGCGACCAACGCCAGGTGCACGCGGGCGTGCGCGTCGAGGGTTCCCGACCAGTCGCCCCCGGCCTCGGCGTCCGCGAGGGCGTCGAGAGCCTCGTCGACCTCGGCGGGATGGATGCCGCGATCCCGCACGATCCGCAGCGCCTCGGTCTCGAGAGCGCAGCGCAACTGCTGCAGGGCGATCAGGGCGTCGTCGTCGAGCTGCGACACGCGGACGCCGCGGTAGGGCTCGGACGTGGCGAGCCGCTCGGCGGTGAGGCGCGCGAGCGCTGTGCGGGCGGTATGCCGCGAGATGCCGTGGGTCGCGCTGAGCTCCTCCTCGCGCAGCGGAGTGCCGGGGGCGAGCGCGCCCGACAAGATCGCGGCGCGCAGGGTGTCGGCCACCGCGTCCGCGGTGCGGGGGCCCGGGGCGGGCGGTGCGGGGCGCGGCGGGGCCGCGGTGCGTGACAGGGCCGTTTCGTCCCCGACGCCTGCCGGCGCCGCGGCGCCCCCTCTCGCGTCACGCGCGGGCCGTGGCATCCGGAACCTCCTCACGCCGGCGAGACGGAGCGGACACCACGGCGAGACCCACCGCGATGAGGGCCAGGCCGAGTCCGCTCGCGAGAGTGAGGTGCTCGCGCAACACGAACAGGCCCAGAAGGGTGGCGGCAAGGGGCTCGGCGAGGGTCAGGGTCGACACCGTGACGGCGTTCAGGCGAGCGAGCCCCCACCCGAACAGCAGGTACGCGATCGCCGTGGTCACGACCCCGAGCCAGAGGGCGAGGGTCAGGCCGTTCGGGGTGAGCAGCCACGACGTCCCGGCGAGGAGGAGGACGGGGAGGCTCGCCACGGCGGCGACGCCGAACACCGCTCCCATGACCCGCGTGGAGTTCCACCCCCTCTCGATGAGTCCTTTGCCGCACACCGTATAGAGGGCGTACGACATTCCCGCGCCCGCCGAGGCGAGCAGCCCGCCGGGGGCGAGGGCGGTCGCCCCGCCCGTCACGCCCGACACGAGGACGACGCCGATCAGCGCGACGGCGGTCGCGAGCATCCAGCGCGGCGAAGGAGAGCGGCGCCGTCGAACGGCATCGACGATCCCGGTCGCGATGGGTGCCGAGCCGAGGGCGACGACCGTGCCGATCGCGACGCCGTTCTCGCGCGTGCCCAGGAAGAACAGAGGTTGGTACGCGAGGACTCCGAGGGCTCCGAGGGCGATCAGCGCCGCGGTGGACGCGCGGGATCCGCTGCGCGCGCGGCCGGGCGGACGCTGGGCGAGGGCGAGAAGGCCCAGGATGCCGCCCCCCACCACGATCCGCGCCGCCCCGACCGCGAGGGGAGAGGCATCGACGTCCGCGAGGGCCTGCGCCGTGCCGGTGGTGGAGAAGCACAGTGCCGCGGCGAGGATCGCGAGAGCGGGAAGCATGGATGGATTGTTACACAATCCGGCTCGCGGCGGGGATCAGCTGCGGAGCGACGTCACCATCGACCGCAGAGCCTGGAGGGCGGCCGCCTGCTCGGCATCCGTCATTCCGCTCAGCATGCGCTTCTCCACCGAGCGGACGGCCGCGCTCGCGGCGTCGAGGGAGTGCTGCCCCTTCGCGGTGAGGCGCGTGGGGAGGGCCTTGCCGACGGGGGGCGCGTCGGGGCGCTCGACGACGCCCTCGCGTTCGAGGTTCTGCAGGAGGACGTTCATCGACTGCCGCGTGACGAAGGCCCCTCGCGCAAGGTCGGAGTTCGACAAGCCGGGCCGTTGGGCGAGGAGCTCGAGGCAGGAGTAGTGCGTGATCGTCATGCCGAGGGGGCGCAGCACGTCTTCCATCGCCGCGCGCAGTGCGCTCGCCGCCTCTTTCAGGAGGTACCCCAGGGAGGTGTCCAGGTCGATCGCCTCTTGCGCCATGTCAGTATTCTGACATACGCTCGGTGTCAGATAACTGACACGTAAGGAGAATCTGATGCCCGTCACCGGACCCGACTTCATCTCCCTGCAGGTGCGCGATCTCGCCGCCTCGCACGCCTTCTACGAGAAGTACCTCGGCCTGCGCCGTTCGCCCGCCGGCCCGCCCCACGCGGTCGTCTTCGACACCGCGCCGATCGCCTTCGCGCTGCGCGACTTCGCCCCCGGAACCGATCTCGACGGGATCGCCCAGCCCGGCGTCGGCGTCGCTCTGTGGCTCCACGGCACCGAGGTGCAGCAGATGCACGACGCGCTCGTCGCCGACGGCCACCGCATCGTGATGGACCCGATCGACGGCCCCTTCGGGCGCACGTTCACCTTCGCCGACCCCGACGGGTACCACGTGACCCTGCACGACAGGGCCTGAGCCCCCTCGCGGGTGCACGTGGTGTCGGCATCCTGGATCGCCGTCCGAAGAGGGGATGCCGGCACCCTGGCGCTCTTGTGAACTCCCCCGTGCCGATGCTCACCGCGGACCGGTCGGGAGCGCCGAATCCGACGGGTAACGTAGGCATATGGCGACGACGGCGGGGCGAGGCATCCTGGCCCTGAGCGTCGCCGCGATCCTCCTGGCGATCGGCACGGTCCTCGCCGTGATGGTCGATCCGTTCGCGCGAGAGCAGATGACGGTCGACCCGGCGACGGAATGGATCGCCCGGGTGCTGCTGGGCCTCGGCCTGGTCTGGCTGCTGATCGGAGCGGTCGCCGCCCGCACCCGTCTGGTCCGCCGACCCGGGGCCGCTGCCGCTCGCGCATCGTGGATCGCGTCGACCCGGCCGTGGCGGGCGCGCGAATCGAGCCTCGGCCTGCTGCCGCTCGATCGCTGGCTCATGATCCTCGTGCCGGGCGGACTGCTCGTGCTCACGCGTGTGGTGCAGACTCCGCGAGACGGACTGTGGGGAATGGCCATCGCCGTGGCCGGCTGGCTCCTGTTCGCCGCCGCGGTGCGTCTGCTGCTCGGACGACGCTCGCCGTGGCCGATCATCGCGGCCGTCGGCGGCGCGCTCGTGCTGCGCTGCGTGGTGGCACTGCTGGCCGTGTCGCTGTCGGGCCCCGAGGGGATCTGGGAGGCGCTCTGGACGCAACCCTGGGTGCGCATCCTCTACCTCGCGGTCGCCTTCGCCCTCGTCGCGTGGGTGTTCGTCGTGGCCGGCTGGTCGCTGTCGGCGCAGCTGGGTCGCCGCCGCGCGGCCGGCGTCGCGCTCGCGGGCATGGGCGTCGGGTACGCCCTGCCGGCGGTGACCATCGCCGTGGTGGGCGCGAGGGACGCGCTGCGCTCGTGGAATGAGCAGATCGGCATCCTGCCCTGGGATCTGGCCCGTTTCACGGGAGTACGCGACGGGGTGTTGCCCGTCGAGCTCATGACGGTCACGGCCGTGATCGGGGGGATCGCGACGGTGGTCGGCATCCTGCTCGCCCTGCCTCGCCGCGTGTACGTGCGCTCCGCGCGCTGAGCCCTACCGGCCGAGCGTCTGGGGTGCCGCCGGGTGAACGGCATCCGGGGTGTGACTCTTCGGCGCTATCGAGGGCTCTGCCCGCGCGCAACCGCCCCGTGTGGCGCGGGTGGCGTCGTTAGCGTGGGGTCACCGAGGGAAGGAACCCGCCATGTCCGACATCACCCGTGCGACGCCCGAGCGTCGCGTCCTCTCTAGCTTCAGCGACTACACCGGCGCGCAGGCCGCCGTCGATCGACTGTCCGATGCGGGCTTCCCGGTCGAGCACACCGCGATCGTGGGAACCGGCGTGCGCATCGTCGAGCAGGTGACCGGGCGCCTCACGCGCGGCCGCGCCGCGGGTCTCGGCGCCGCCTCGGGGGCGTGGTTCGGCCTGATGATCGGCGTCCTCATCGGTCTGCTGAGCGTCGGCGGGTTCCTCGGGTTCGTGCTCCTGGGTCTCGTCCTCGGAGCCGTCTGGGGCGCGATCTTCGGCTTCGCCGGGCACGCTTTCACGGGCGGACGGCGGGACTTCTCGTCGGTGCAGGGCTTCGAAGCCGAACGCTGGGATGTGACGGTGGATGCCGAGCACCTCGCGCGCGCGCAGTCGCTGCTGTCGTCGGGTGCGGCGGGCGAAGCGCGCAGCTGAGACGTTCGCGCGGCCGAGGGGATGGGGGTTCCGGGCGCGGGAGGGGGACCGGGCGCGGGGAGGGGTGGATGGTTCTGGGGCGGCGTGTGTGGTCCCGGGGCGGGGTGTGCGGCCCCGGGGCGGCGTTTGTGGTCCCGGGGCGGCGTTTTTGGCCCCGGGGGGTGGTTCGTGGCTCCGGGGCGTGATTTGTCGCCCCGGGGCGTGATTTGTCGCCCCGGGGACGCGAGGGAGGGGCGGCGTGCCGTGGGGCGCGGGTCGGGGAGCGGCGTTTCGCTTTGGTCGGGGCGGCGTGTGTGGCCCCGGGGCGTGGTTCGTGGCCCGGGGGCGTGATTTGTCGCCCCGGGGTGTGGCTTGTCGCCCCGGGCCGCGAGGGAGTGGCGGCGTGCCGTGGGGCGCGGGTTGGGCAGCGGCGTTTCGCTCTGGTCGGGGCGGCGTTCGTGCCCCTGGGGCGTGGTTCGTGGCTCCGGGGCGTGGTTTGTCGCCCCGGGCCGCGAGGGAGTGGCGGCGTGCCGTGGGGCGCGGGTCGGGCAGCGGCGTTTCGCTTTGGTCGGAGCGGCGTGTGTGGCCCCGGGGCGTGGTTCGTGGCCCGGGGGCGTGATTTGTCGCCCCGGAGCCGCGATGCCGTGGCGGCGTGCGGTGGGGCACGGGTCGGGCCGCGCCGTCTCGCTTTGGTCGGGGCAGCGTTCGTGGCCCTGGGGCGTGGTTCGTGGTCCCGGGGCGTCGTCTTGCGCCCCGGAGCCGCGATAGCCACGCGAAACCCGCGGGCGCGACCACAGGCCGGGGCCGATGTCGGAGGCCCCGCCTAGACTTGACCACGCCATGACCGACGCCTCCACGCCCCTCATCGTCGACGGTCCCGGACCGTCGGCATCCCGACCCGACGCCGACCTCCTCGAGGGGCTGAACGGTCCGCAGCGCGAGGCCGTGACCTATCGCGGCCAGGCGCTGCTCATCGTCGCGGGCGCCGGCTCCGGCAAGACGAGTGTGCTCACGCGCCGCATCGCCTCGCTGCTGCGCACGCGCGAGGCGTATCCCAGTCAGATCCTCGCGATCACGTTCACCAACAAGGCCGCCGGCGAGATGCGCGAGCGCGTGCACCAGCTCATCGGGCAGAAGGCCGACGGCATGTGGATCTCGACGTTCCACTCGGCGTGCGTGCGGATTCTGCGGCGCGAGGCCGAGCAGTTCGGTTTCACGAAGTCGTTCACCATCTACGACTCCGGCGACTCGCGCGCCCTCATCAAGAGGCTCGTCAAAGAGCACGAGGGCGACTCGTTCGGGCTCACCCCCGCCGGCACGCAGAGCCGCATCTCGAAGCTCAAGAACGAGTTGGCGGATGCCGAGTCCTACGCGCGGTCCGCGAACATGAGCGACCCCGCCGAGCGCGTGTTCGTCGAGATCTTCGGCTCGTACCAGCGCGAGCTGCAGCGGGCCAACGCGTTCGACTTCGACGACCTCATCGCGCAGACGGTCTACCTCTTCCGGGCGTTCCCGCAGGTCGCCGACCGCTATCGCAAGCGGTTCCGCCACATCCTGGTCGACGAATACCAGGACACCAACCACGCGCAGTACGCGCTCATCCACGAGCTCACGCGCCCTCCGGGATCGGATGCCGAGCCGTTCTCGTCCGGCGGCATGATGATCTTCGACGCCGAGCCCGCGGGCGAAGACGCCGCCTCGCTGACCGTCGTCGGCGACTCCGACCAGTCGATCTACGCGTTCCGCGGCGCTGACATCCGCAACATCAGCGAGTTCGAGCGCGACTACCCGGGCGCGAAGGTCGTGCTGCTCGAGCAGAACTACCGGTCGACGCAGAACATCCTCTCGGCCGCGAACGCCGTCATCGCGAACAACTTCGACCGCAAAGACAAGAAGCTGTGGACCGACGTCGGCGCGGGCGACCCCATCATCGGTTTCACGGGCTACTCGCAGCACGACGAGGCGCAGTTCGTCGCCGACGAGATCGAGGCGCTGCACAAGAAGGGGCTGCCGTACTCCGGGGTCGCGGTGTTCTACCGCACCAACTCGCAGTCCCGTGCGCTGGAAGAGATCTTCATCCGCTCCGCGGTGCCCTACAAGATCATGGGCGGCACCAAGTTCTACGAGCGCGCCGAAATCAAGGACGCGCTCGCGTACCTCATCGCCGTCGCGAACCCCGCCGATTCGATGGCGCTGCGCCGCATTCTCAACCGTCCGCGTCGCGGCATCGGCGACGTCACCGAAACGGCCATCGCCCGGTACGCCGCCGAACACGACATCACCTTCCGTGATGCCCTGGCCAACTCGGCCCAGATCGGCGTCGGCCCGAAGCTGCAGAAGGCCATCGATCAGCTCGACGCGGTGCTGACCGAGGCCACGGCGATCATGCTCCCGGCATCCGGAGAACTCGCCCCCTCGACCTCGGTCACCGAGGGTCTCACGTTGCTGCTGAACAAGAGCGGCTACTTCGATGCCCTGCGCGCCAGCAAAGACCCCCAAGACGAGGCGCGCCTCGAGAACCTCGACGAACTCGTCGCCGTGACCCGCGAGTTCGCGCGGAATAACCCCGAGGGCACGATCATCGACTTCTTGACCGAGGTCACCCTCGTGGCCGATGCCGACGACCTCGACGACGCCTCGGGTTCGGTGTCGCTCATGACGCTGCACACCGCGAAGGGCCTCGAGTACGACGCGGTCTTCCTCACCGGCGTCGAGGAAGACCTGCTGCCGCACCGCATCTCGGCGAACGAGCCGGGCGGTCCGCAGGAGGAGCGCCGTCTGTTCTACGTCGGCATCACGCGCGCACGCAAGCGCCTGCACGTTTCGCTCGCGATGACCCGTGCGCAATTCGGCGAGGTGACCGTGGCCATGCCCAGTCGGTTCCTGCAAGAGATCCCCGCCGACCTCATCGACTGGCGGCAGTCCCCGGGTGACGTCAACGGCCGCGGCGGCTCGCGGTCGCGCGCGCTCAACGCCCCCGGTGGACGCCGCCCCGGCCAATCCGGCGGCGGAAGCCGGTATGGAGACGACTTGGTGCCGCTGCCCAAGCGTGCGCCCGCGGATCCCAGCAAGTTCCCCAACCGCATCCCGGCCAAGGTGCGCGACAACGGCGACATGCAGCTGGCATCGGGCGACCGCATTCGCCACGACGACTTCGGTGAAGGTCGCGTGGATGCCGTGACCGGCGAGGGCGCGAAGCGCGTGGCGCACGTGCGCTTCGACACCGTCGGGCCGAAGAAGCTGCTGGTCAAGATCGCGCCGATCACCAAGCTCTGACGGCGGGTCGGTCGGGCTTGCCGCGGGCGGGTTGCGTCCGCGGGCGCTTCGGGTGCGGGCGTGGCGTGTGCCGTGCACCGGGGTGGGTGGGTTTCGTCCCCGGGCGCTGCGGGTGCTTTGGGGCGTGTGCCGTGCACCGGGTTGGGCGGGTTTCGTTGTCTGGGGCGCGTTCCATGCATCGGGGCGCGCAGAGTTCACTCCGATGCCGCGGTCCGCGCGTGCGGGACGGTCGCGAGGCAGATGGGACCAGGCTGCGGGCCCTGACATTTCGGTTTGGGGCGCGTTCTTCCGTTTGGAGCGGAAGGATCGCGCCCCAAACGCCATATTCCGCCCCAAACCTGCACCTGAGCTCGCCGAGCCCCGCGTTACGGGCGCCTCGCCGAGCCCCGCGTTACGGGCGCCCCCGCCGATCCCACGGGCCGCACCCGCCGACCCCACGGGCTGCACCTGCCGCCCCCACGGGCCGCACCTGCCGACCCCACGCGCTGCGCCCGGCGGGCCGGCCGGCGGGCGCCCGGCGGACCGGGCGGGGGAGCGCCCCGGCTAGGCTGAACCAATGGCTCTCTTCTCGCGCCGCAAGAAGTCCGATTCCGACGACGTATCGGCCGACCGCCCCGACACCACGATCGAGCCGGGCGAACAGCCCGTCGATCCCGCCGGCCCGAGCGACGCCGCTCCGGCCCCGGAGGTTCCGGCCGAGGCCGCCCCCACCGTCGGCATTTCGATGTCGTCGTTCCGCGGTGTGGGTGCTGGTCCTGACACCCCCGAACCCTCATCGACCCCGCCCGTCGCTGCTCGCCCTTCGGCGCGTCAGCCCGGCGCGATGGAAGCCCCCGAGGCTCCCGAAACGGTGCCGGGGCTGCGCGACAACGTGCTGCTCGGCAACGCTCTCGCCGAGATCGAGGGGCAGCCCGAGCCCGCGCAGCTGCTCAACATCGCGCGTCAGCTGCTGCAGGGGCACGTCTTCTTGCGGGTGAAGGGTGACGCCCGCGCGTTGCTGGCCGAGGGGAAAGACCTGCCGCTCGCGGTCGCCAACAACGGCGACGAGCAGCTCGTCCTCGCCTACAGCGGCGGTTTCGCCCTGCGCGCCAGCGTCGACGCCGATGGCGACCGCGACACCTCGGCGATGGGTCAGCCGGTCATGGCGCTGCTGCGTCACGTCCTCGCCGGCCCTTACGCCGGCATCATCCTCGATCCCGCCTCGCAGCCGCACCGCGCCGTGCTCCCCAAGGCTCTGCTCGAGCGCATGGTCGCCGAAGTCGACCCCGAGTTGCGTATCAAGACGGCCCTGTGCGAGACGCGCGACGAGTCGACGGCATCCACCATCGTCGACGCGATCGTGGCCGAGGCCCCGCTGTGGATCGGTGTGAACCGCTCCGAAGAGGGTGGCCCCATCGGGGTCGCCGAGTCGCGTTCGGCGACCGGGGAGCGTTTCCTCGAGGTCTTCACGCACCCGCTGGAGCTTCTCGCCCTCGGTCGCGGCGACCAGCCGCTGCCCATCAAGCGCGACCAGCTCGCGAAGGCGCTGGCCGGGGACGCCGGGCTCACCGGCATCCTGGTCGATCCGGCGGGCCCGTGGATGCGCATCGACCGCGACGAGCTCGCACCCGTGATCGCCCTCGCGCAAGAGGGCGCCGAACCCACCGCGTAAGGCACGAAAATGGCGGGCCGCTCCCTCTCGGGGCGGCCCGCCGCCGTTCAAGTCAGACCCCGTACAACTCGCCGACCGGGACCGCGACGGGAAGGACGTTCCCGGCCGGGGCCAGCGGGCACGCCCACATCGGGTCGTAGGCGCACGAGGGGTTGTACGCGAAGTTGAAGTCGATCACCAGGGTGTCGGGGGCGGAGCCGCGACCGAGATCAGCGCCCTTGATCGTGTCGAGCAGGTAGCGTCCGCCGCCGTAGGTGCCGCCCGGGCGGCCGGCCGCGGCATCCCGCACCGGAACGAACAGACCGCCGCCGTAGGACGTCAGCCTCCACACGTCGAGCGAACCGGTGTCCGGCAGCTCGACGCGGCCGATGCGCTCGAAGCCCACTTCGCCGTCGGTGCCGGTCGTGGCGACGAAAGAGGCCTCGTCGGCGTCGAGCAGGGGAACCTCGAAGCGCCACGCGGCATCGTAGGGCGCCAGCGGCAGGCCGACGAAGCCTTCGCGCTGCTCGGGGAGCAGGGGAGTGGCCGGGTGATCGGCGAACAGGGCGTCGCGCTCGATACGCCACAACTCGTGAGCGTCTTCGGGATCATCGGCTTCGCGCACGGCGTCGTACAGCGCGAACACGCGGCGGCGCCAATCGGCGATGTCGAGGGCGGTTCGGGCGGCTGCGGAGGTCATGGATCGAGCGTAAAGGGCGGTCGGATGCCGTGGCCCGGGCTGGACAGGCCCGCCGCAGGGCGTCTGTGTGCTGCGCGGAGGTGGCTCCGGGGCCACTTCTCGCGCCCCGGGGCCACGAGCGGCGACCCGATCCGTGCCGGATGCGGTGTGCCCGGGGGTGGATGCGGTGCGTGGCCGAGCGCGGGTGCCCCGAGATGCGTGGGTGCTGCCTGTAGGTGGCTCCGGGGCCACTTCCCGCGCCCCGGGGCCCTGGAGCGCGCCCCACCGCCCGGCACCGCCCTCCGGGGCGCCCGCAATGGGCAGACACGGCCCCGACCCGCCCGCTAGCGTCGGGACATGGCATCCCCCCGCATCACGTTGACCGTGCCGGGCCTCGAGGGCGAGCGCGAGATCGGCATCTCGAACCCCGACCGCGTGCTGTGGCCCGAGGTCGGGATCACCAAGCGCGAGCTCGCCGAGTATCTGATCGCCGTCGCCGACCCCTTCATCGCGGCGAACGGGCATCGGCCGGTGTCGCTCGAGCGATTCCCCGAGGGTGTCGGGGGCGAGGCGTTCTTCTCCAAGAACCCGCCGAAGGGGGCGCCCGACTTCGTCGAGGCCGTGACCGTGACGTACAACAGCGGGCGGCGGCATCCGCAGCTCTTCCTCGGAGAAATCGCATCGGCGGTGTGGGCCGCGCAGATGAATACGATCGTGTTCCACCCGTGGGCCTCGCTCGCGAGCGATCCCGATCACCCGGTCGAGCTGCGCATCGACCTCGATCCCCAGCCCGGGACGGGCATCGCGGAGGCGGTCACCGCCGCCCACGAGCTGCGCGTCGTGCTGCGCGAGGCAGGGCTCGAGCCATGGATCAAGACGAGCGGCAACCGCGGCCTGCACGTGTTCTGCCCGATCGAGCCGACGCACGAGTTCCTCGACGTGCGGCACGCGGTCATCGCCGCGGCGCGCGAGCTGGAACGACGGATGCCGGATGCCGTGACGACGAGCTGGTGGAAGGAGGAGCGCGGCGAGCGCATCTTCGTCGACTTCAACCAGGCCAACCGCGACCGGACGATGGCGGGGGCGTATTCGCCGCGGGCGCTGCCCACCGCGACCGTGTCGACCCCGGTCGCCTGGGACGAGCTCGACGACCTCGACCCGCTCGCGTTCACGGTGCGCTCGGTGCCGGAGCGGTTGGCATCCGTCGGCGATCCGTGGGCCGGATTCGCGAAGAAGCCCGGGCGCATCGACACGCTGCTGCAGTGGTGGCAGGGCGACGTCGAGAACGGGCTGGGGGAGCTGCCGTTCCCGCCGGAGTTCCCGAAGATGCCGGGGGAGCCGCCGCGCGTGCAGCCCTCGCGGGCGAAGAACCCGGGGGCCTAGGCGGTCAGCGCCTCGCCCGCGGCGCTGCGGTAGGAAAGCACCGCCCACCCGCAGCGGGCGCGATCGAGCAGGCCCGCGCGCTCCATCACGCGCAGGTTTGGCATCCTCCATTCTCGTGACGGCGCGCGGGCACACCAGAGTGGGACGGATGCCATGCCCCGGGCCTCCCGTCGGCTCGCGGAGCAGCCGGTCTCAGTCCAGGACGTCGCCGAGGTCGTACGAACTGACGGTCTCGAGCTGCGCGAAGGTGCACGAGCGGGCATCGCGGTCGGGGCGCCACCGGTCGAACTGCACGGTGTGGCGGAAGCGCATGCCCTCGAGCTGGTCGTAACGCACCTCGAGCACGCGCTCGGGGCGCAGGCGCACGAACGACACATCCTTGGAAGCCGAGAAGCGCGAGCGGTCGGTCTCGCCGGTGACCGCCGCGCCCTCGGCGTCGCGCTCGACGTAGGGCGCGAGCTCGTCGATCAGCTCGCGGCGGCGCTTGTCGGTGAAGGCGGAGGCCCCTCCGACCCCGTGCAGACGACCCTCGTCGTCGTAGAGGCCGAGCAGGAGTGAGCCGACGCCCTCACCGGACTTGTGGATGCGGTACCCCAGCAGCACGACGTCGGCGGTGCGGGCGTGCTTGATCTTGAACATCGTGCGCTTGTTCGGTGCGTACGGCTGGGCGAGGGGCTTGGCGATCACACCGTCGAGGCCCGCGCCCTCGAACTCGGCGAGCCAGCGGCGCGCGAGGTCGGGGTCGTCGGTCGTGCGCGTGACGTGCACGGGGTGGGGGATGTCGCCGAGCAGGTCGACGAGCTGCGCGCGGCGCTCGGCGAACGGCTCGGGCTGCAGGTCGCGCTCGCCGCGGGCGAGGAGGTCGAACGCGATGAACATCGCGGGGGTCTCTTCGGCGAGCAGGTTCACCCGGGATGCCGCCGGGTGGATGCGCTGCGACAGCGATTCCCAGTCCAGTCGCTGCGCGCCCGGCTCGCCCCGGGCGACGACGACTTCGCCGTCGATGAGGCACGGCTCGGGGAGGAGCCGCGCGAACGCCTCCACCAGTTCGGGGAAGTACCGCGTGAGCGGCTTCGCGCCGCGGCTGCCGATCTCGACGTCGGTGCCGTCCCACGAAACGAGGGCGCGGAAACCGTCCCACTTGGGCTCGTAGCTGAAGCCGCCCTCGACCTTGGCGTGCTCGGGAACTTCGGGCACCGACTTCGCCAGCATGGGCGCCGGGATGTCGTACGGCATCGCCGTCAGCTCTGCTCGCCCGCCAGCGGCACGGGGTTCTTCCGCTTCTTGCGGCGCGCCCATTCGGCCGGCTTGTCGGGGCCGTTCCACACGGTGATGATGCCCCACACCACGGCGGTCAGCGGCACGGCCAGCAGGGTGCCGAGGATGCCGCCGATCGCGGTTCCGCCGGCGAGGACGACCAGCACGACGAACGAGTGCAGCTTCATCGAGCGGCCCATCAGCACCGGCTGGAGGAAGTTGCCCTCGAGCTGATTCACGAGCACGACGATGCCGACGACGATGAGGGCCACGACGGGGCCGTTGGTGACGAGAGCGACGAGGGCCGCCAGGACGCCGGCGGTGACCGCACCCACGATCGGGATGAACGCGAGGAGGAAGACGAGCACCGCGAGGGGGAGGGCGAGGGGCACCTGCAGGATCGCGAGACCGATCCCGATACCGATCGCGTCGACGGCGGCGACGGAGGCCGTGCCTCGGACATACGAGCCGAGAACCGTGACCGTCTTGTCGCCGATGCGGCGCGCCCGCTCGTAGTCGCTGCCGTGGAAGGGGCGCAGCACGAACTCCCACATGCGCGGGCCGTCTTTGAGGAAGAAGAACAGAATGACGACCATGAGCACGAAGCCGGTGACGAACGAGGCGATCGCGCTCACGCCGGCCAGCGCCCCGGTACCGAAGGAGGAGCTCGTGACGAAGCCCTGGATGCCTTGGATCGCCTGGTTGACCTGGTCTTGCGAGATCGCGAAGGGCAGCGTGTGGTACCAGTCCTGGGCCTGCTCGAAACCCTGCACGGCCTGAGAGCCGAGGTAGTCCCACTGGTTGATGACGGCGTTGGCGACGAGCCAGCCGAGCGCGGCGAGCACGACGACGACGGCCAGGAGAGTCAGCAGGGTCGCGATGACCGAGGGCACGCCCTTGCGTCGCATCCACATCGTGACCGGGCCGAAGGCCGAGGCGAAGATGAGCGCCAGCACCAGCGGGATGATGACGAGCGACACCTGCTGAATGCCCCAGATGACGGCCGCGACGAGGGCCACGACGACGATGATCTGCACGGCGCGCACGGCGAGACGGCCGAACCCGTCGGCCCAGAGGCTCCGCGGCGGCGGCTGCACTGCCTCGGCGACGGCTTCGACCGCGCGACGCGGGTCGGGATGGCGAGAGAACAGGCCCATGTTCACAAGGTAGCGGGGGCCTCCGACATGGTCGGTCTACCTTGCGCGGGGTGGCGGGGCGGATTAGGGCGCGGGGACGCTGCTCAGCGGGAATCCCCAGTCAGCCCCCATGATCTCCCGAACCTGCGCAACGACAGCCCGGGGTCGAAAAGGTTTCGGGATGACCGCGTCGACGCCCGACTCGCGCGCTCGGCACTGATCTTCGGTCTGCGTGCGGGCGGTGAGCATGAGGATGCGGGGCTGCTCGATACCCCGCTCCGCTCGGATCTTCTCGCATGCCCGGATGCCGTCCATGACGGGCATCATCCAATCGAGAAGAACGACGCGAGGCCGTTCGCGCAACACCGCGTCGACCCCTTCCTCCCCGTTGCTTGCCCGGACGGCGGAGATGTCCGCACGCTCGAGTCCCATCAGCAACAGACCGGCGATGTCATCGTCGTCGTCCACAACCACAACCGAAGCTCCCATAGGGGATATCTTGCCCGGAAAGTGCGGCGACGGTCGGCGTGCGCGACCTCATCCCGCCAGGTGCTGGCAAAATCGCTCCAGGCAGCGCCGTCTTGTGGCGCGCGGAAGGGGACGGCATGCCCGAACGATCGATTTGGACGCCCCTTCTTCCTCGCCAATTGTTCGTGCGTCTGCACCTGCCCTTTTTGCTGGGGGTCACTCTGCTCTCGGTCGCGATGCTCGGCGCCGTCCCCGAACTCGAACGATCGCTGGAATTGTGGCTGGGCTTGGGGGTGGTGGCGGCTGCCTCGGCCCTGTTCCTCTTGCCTCGGCAGACGTGGATACACACGGGGTGGATCATCGTCATCCCCGTGCTCGACATCGTCAGTATCGCGTTGGTGCGCACCGCGCTCCTGCCCTATCTGCCGTCCGCGGGACTGTTGGCCCTCATTCCCTTCGCATGGATCGCGTACCGGTTCGGGTGGCCGGGACTCGCGCTGATCCTGTTCTCGGGCATCGTCATCGCCGGTCTTCCTTTCGTTCTCGGCGGACGACCGGTGACGACTCTCCTCGCGCTCGTGAATGTTCTGACGCTCCCCTTCATCTCGACCGGGATATCGGTCGCGATCCATTTGGGCTCGCGGAACTTCGAAATGCGGCGTCGAATGTCGGAGGAAGCGACGGCGAAGCTCCGCGCCGCTTTGGAACAATCACACGAGGCGCAATTACTCCTGCGTTCCGTCTTCGACACCGTCAGCGGAGCCGTTGCGTACTACAGCGCGCGAAACGAGCTCGTGCTCGCCAATGCGACCGCAGCGAAGATGGTCGATATCGTCGGATTCCGTCTCGACGTCCCCCCGTACGCAGGACCCGACGCATTGATGGCCGACAGGAAGACGAGGATCCCGCTCGAGCATCAGATCATTCCGCGTGCCCTGCGGGGTGAGATCATCGCGAACCACATCGAGTGGCTCGGCCCCCCGGGCAGCCAGATCGCCATCATGGCATCGTCACGCCGCGTGCACCGGGAGGACGGCCGTCTGCTCGGCACAGTGATCGCCGCGTACGACGTCACCGAGCTGGTCGAGGCCATCGAGGTGCGTGAGGAGTTCTTGACGACGGTGTCGCATGAGCTGCGTACTCCTCTCACCTCGATCATCGGCTACACGGAAGAGATCGTCGACGTCCTCGGGGAAGGTGCGAAGACGCTCGGCATCGACTCCTGGTTGGCGACGATCGTGCGCAACACCGACACGTTGCTCGAGCGAGTCAGCGAGTTGTTGACGGTTGCCGATTCGCAGATGCAGCTCGACAGCAGGGGCGTTGACGTGGCATCGATGATCGCGCGTGCCGTCGAACCGTTCGCCCTGGTGGCCGACCGTGCCGGTATCGAGTTGCTGACCGACGTGTCCGCCGACCTTCACATCGAGGCGGACTCGACGCGCTTGGCGCAGGTGGTCGAGAATCTCGTGGGCAACGCGACGAAATTCACCGGGCGCGGGGGGCGCGTCACGGTCAGCGCGCGGCGACGAAGCGACGTAGAGGTGTCGATCTCGGTGGCAGACACCGGCATCGGAATGACCGCCGACGTTCAACGGCGCGTGTTCGACCGCTTCTATCGAGCGCAGGCCGTCCGAGACGACGCCATCCAAGGAATCGGCGTCGGCATGTCCATCGTGAAGAAGATCGTCGACGCCCACGGCGGGGAGATCGCGATAGAGAGCGCCCCCGGGGTGGGCACGACGGTGACGGTGGTGTTGCCGACACGGTCCGCCGCGAGCCCGGATCCCGCGGTCCAGGCGGTCGCTTCCGCCTAGCCCCTCGACGCGCGCGCCGGGGTCCCGGCATCTGGAATCAGACGAACGCGCTCATGCCCGTGATGTCGCGGCCGAGCAGGAGTGCCTGGACGCTCTCGGTGCCCTCGTAGGTGTGGATCGCCTCGATGTCGGCCATGTGCTGCATGACGCCGTTCTCGAGCAGGATGCCGTTACCGCCGAGCAGGTCGCGGGCGATCGCGGCGACCCGGCGCGCGGCGCGGGTGTTGTGGTACTTCGCGAGCGACGCCTGGGTGGGGCGCAGACCGCCCGAGGACTCGAGGTCGGCGAGACGCCGGCAGTACAGCTGCATGGCGGTGAGCTCGTCGAGCATCTGCGCGAGGCGTTCCTGCACCATCTGGAACTTCGCGAGGGGCTTGCCGAACTGCATGCGCTCGGTGGCATATGTCCGTGCGATCTCGTAGCAGGCGGTCGCGTGGCCGAGCGCCGACCAGGCCACGCCCGAGCGCGTGGCGAACAGCACGACCGAGGCGTCCTTGAAGGTGTGGGTTCCGGGCAGCACGGCATCCGCGGGAAGACGCACGTCGTCCATCGCGATGTGAGCCTGGTGGATGCCGCGCAGTGACACCTTTCCGGTGATGACGGTGCCCGTGTAGCCGGGGGTGTCCTGCTCGACGAGGAAGCAGCGCACGTTGCCGTGGTCGTCGCCGCCCTCGTTCTCGACGCGCGCCCAGACGAAGGTGATGCCGCCGGAGGCGCCGTTGCCGATCCACTTCTTCGTGCCGCTGAGCGACCAGCCGTCGTCGGTGCGCGTCGCGATCGTCTCGAGCGAGACGGAATCGGAGCCGTGGTCGGGCTCGGTCAGCGCAAAGGCGCCCAGCACGGTTCCGTCGGCGAGGGGCTTCAGCCAGCGCTGCTGCTGCTCGGGGGAGCCGTAGAACGCCAGCGTGCGCAGCGCGAGGCCGCCCTGCACGGCCAGGGCCGTGGCGAGGGAGCCGTCGTGGCGCGAGATCTCCATGTTGACCAGGCCCGCGGCCAGGGGCGAGGTGTAGGGCAGCTCGTCGTGCTCGATGCCGTCGGTGAACAGCTCGAGCTCGCCCATGCGCTTCACCAGGTCGATCGGGTAGGTCGCGGCATCCCATTCACCCTGCATGCGCGTGCCGACCTCGTCGGCGAAGGCCTTGGCGGTGTCCCACACCGCGCGGTCGGCGGCGGGGATGTCGGCGAACACCGCGTAGTAATCGGTGTCGCGGCGGCCCAGCAGGTCGTAGTGGGCGACGCGCTCTCCGGGGAGCGTGCGGGCATCGGCGTCGATGGTCATGGTTCCCAGTATCGCGCATGTTGGTACTGGGTGTCACGCTTCGGAGTGGACTCGCGGCGAACGCTCGGATGGGTGCGCGGGTGGGCGCCCGGGTGCGCGCGGCGCCGTGTCGCGCGCCCCGTGATGACCGGGCCCGCTTCGACGTCGAGTGTCCACGACACCCGGATGCTTTTCTGGAACGTCCGGGTGTCTTGGACACTCAACGCGGGGGTCGTGCCCCGCGATGGTGTTGGGTGATCGGGAGGTTGAGTGTCCACAACACCCGGAAGGTTTTTCAGAACGTCCGGGTGTTTTGGACACTCAACGCAGGGGCCCCGTCCCGCGATGGCGGTGCGTGATTGGACGTTGAGTGTCCACAACACCCGGACGATTTTTCGCAACGTCCGGGTGTTGTGGACACTCAACGGGTGGGGCGGCGGGCGGGCACGCGAGGGCAGGGGACAGGCGGGCACGCGACGGGCGGGTGAGCGGGCCCGCGAAGGCGGCCCCGCGAGCCCCGCGCGTCAGTCGCCGAGAGCCCCGCGCAAGCGCCGCGTGACCTCCGCGGCGGGCATGCGGCGGGGGAAGGCCGCGACGATCAGGTCGTCGCCGGCAGCGTCGTCGCCGTCGGGGTGCACACCGTAACGGCGCAGCACGTCGTCGAGGGCGCGACGGAGAACGGATGCCGGCACCCGAGCCCCCCGCATCAGCCGGCGCAGCACGTGGTTGTGCACCGCCGTGACCGAGGCCGCGAAGCCGACGGCATCCAGGGGGTCGAGGCCGGGGAGCGCCTCGCGCAGGTATTCGTCGAAGAGGCGTTCGTAGCGGAACACCGTGACGATCTCGCGGTCGCGCAGGCCCGGGATCTGCCGCACGATCGCGTAACGGCGCCGCGCGACCTCGGGGTCGGCGGCGAAGTGCCGGAACACCCGCACCGATGCCTCGCAGACGGCGGCCCACGGGTCGTCGTGCGGTTGGTCGAGGTACGCGCGCGTCTCGGTGAGCAGCACCTCGTGGTCGGCGAAGACCACGTCTTCTTTGCCGCCGAACTGCCGGAAGAACGTCGACCGCGATACCCCGGCCGCCTGTGCGATCTGCTCGACCGAGGTCTGGTCGTAGCCGTGCTCGACGAAGAGGTCGATGGCCGCGGACACGACGGCCGTCCGGCTCGAGGGGGCGGCGCTGTCGGTCACGCCCCGAGCCTATCCGCGGCCCGCCGTCGCGCGGGGTCGGGTTACGCGGGGCGGTCCGTAGATGATCGGGGCGGCGGAGGCAACCGGATGCCGAGACCCCCGCGCCCGCGATGGGATGAACGCATGACCTCCTCCCTGTGGCACAGAGACCAGACGCCCATCGTCGGGACGCCGTTCGCACCCGATGCCCGGCACGACGTCGTCATCGTCGGCGCCGGGATCACCGGCCTGTCGACCGCCGTGATGCTCGCCGAGGCGGGAGTCGACGTCGCGATCGTCGACGCGGGCCCCGTGGGGCAGGGGGCGACCGGGGCGTCGATGGGGATGGCATCCCTTCTGCAGGGGACGACCCTCGCGGCGCTGCGCGCACACCACCCCGCCGGACTCGTGAAGGCGTACGTCGACGCGAACCGCGCGGGGCAGGAGTGGCTCGCCGAGCGTGCGGGAGCCGCCGCCGACCGCCGCACCGCCTTCACATTCGGCCGGGGACTCTCGACCGACCCGGCGCTCGACGCCGTCCGCGATGCCGCACGCGAGGCCGGGCTGCCGATCCGTGAAGACGCCCCCGGCGACCTCGGCGGACGCACCCCCGTGCGCGCCCTTGCCCTCGACGACCAGCTCGCCCTCGACCCCGTCGCCCTCTCGCGCTCTCTCGCCGAAGCGGCACTCGCGGCCGGGGCGACGCTGCACACGGGCGTCCGCGCGACCGACGTCCGCGCCCTGCCCACCGGCCGGGTCGACACCGATCACGGCACGATCTTCGGCGACACCGTCGTGCTCGCCACCGGCACGCCCATCACGCGCCGCGGCCTGTACGACCTCAAGACCCGCGCGCTGCGGTCGTGGGCGATCGCGTTCGAGATGGAGGGCGATGTCGAGGCCCCCGGCGGCATGTGGAGCGAGGTCGGCACCGACGGGCGCAGCGTCGTCGCCGCACCGTCGTCGTTCGGGCGCGGGGTGCTGCTGGTGACCGGGGCACGGCATCCGGTCGGCTCCGCACCCTCGGAGGTCGCGCTCGCCGAGGGCCTCGCCGCGTGGGCCCGTCGCACGCTTCCGGTGGGCGCGGAGATCGCCCGCTGGTCGGGACAGGACTACCAGTCGCACAACCTCGTGCCCTTCGTCGGAGGGATGCCGAGGGGCCTCGGGCGCCTGCGCTTCGCCACCGGCTACGCCGGGTGGGGCCTGACCAACGCCCCGGCCGCCGCGATGCGGTTGAGCGACGAGATCCGCGGGGTCTCGCGCAGCGACCGGCCGCAGTGGATGCGCACGATCGGCACGCGCATGACGGTTCCCGCCGACCTCGGCCGCGGCATCGGCGAAGCGGCCCGTCGGGTGGGCGTGGCGGCGGGGGCGTTCGCTGCGGCGGCGCCCGCACCGGTCAAGCGGCCCGCCGAGGGCGCCGGGCTGGTGTCGCGGCAGGGACTACGGACCGCGGCGGTGTCGACGATCGAGGGAGAGACGCGCGCGGTGGTCGCCCCGGCTCCGCTGACGTGGAACGACGCGGAAGGCTCCTGGGACAGCCCCGTCGACGGCTCGCGCTACGCCCCGGACGGAACGCGGCTCGAGGGCGCGGCATCCGCGGATCTGGGCGTGCGCTGAGGCCGCACGGGGTTCGGCTCGGCCGCGCCGAGACGGCACCTCGCTGACAAACCGGTTGCAGGCTGACGAGGAGTCGTCAGCCAGTTGCCGTCCCGACGGCCGCCACCTGGACGACCGCCAGAGTCAGCTCTTCGGCCGGTCAGCTCTTCGCACCCGACAACGCGAGCGCGCCGCCGAGACCGATCATCATGTCGTCGCGATTCCTGCTCTCACGCCATTCTGAGCGAGCCCAGCACGACATCGACCTGGTCTGCGAGGTGGTCGTCGCCGATCGGAACGGAGCCGAAAACAACCACCCGATTCACCCCCAAAGCAGCGCACATCGCGACGACCGCGAACGCGTCGGCCGTGCCCCGGACGACGGCGCAGTCGATCCCCGCCAGCGTTCCGTACTCGACATGGTCGATGTGCACGTGCGGTTCGCTCGCGTGGACGACACTCATCATGTCCACGCCATAGTCGCGCACCGTCATCACGCCGATCTCACGATGGGCGATGACCCGGACGACCGCCTCGCTCCATCGCGCCGTCAGCAGGGGATCGTCGCCGCCTGTGCCGTGCTCGATGCGTGCGCCGGACGGCACGTTGATGGTGAACGCCTCCGCCTTCGTCGTACGCAACTGGGGAGGCGTCTCCACCGAGGGAAGCTCGTCGGGAACCCGGAAGGCCACTCGTGAGTGTGTGAACAACACCCGACTCACGGCACCGGTTGGACGCTGCCGGCGACGACCTGCCACCGCCCATCGATGATCGACCAATAGCGGAGGTAGCTCATCTTTCCTTCGATGCGGTGACCGTCGTCGATCAGCCGTGCGTCGACCAACGAGTCGACCCGAGCCCTCCCCGCGTGCTCTCGCGTCGATCGGTGCAGTTCGAGTATCTGCTCGAAGCGCACCGCTCCGGTCGAGTGGGCGTTGAGGTCGGCTTCGCGGTCGGTCACCGAGCCATCAGGAAGCTCGAATGCCAGACCCTCGAAAAGCACGTTCCGCAAGGCATCCGTGTCGCTGCGTCGCATGGCTTCGTGGAGGGCGTCTTGGGCCTCGTCGACGGAGCGCCCCGACGCATCGCGCGTGGTCATGCCCCGAGGCTAGCGCGGGAAGAAATGGCTCGGGACGCGCTTTGCGACGGGCCCGACGGGGTTGTGCTCGTCCGCCCAAGAACGACGACCACCCTCCCGACAGCGCGAAGCCGACGGGCCGGGATTCCTCCCCGCCAACCAACCGCGGCATCCGTGCACCGTGCACCGTGCACACTCTGCGGTGTGAAGTCCGCCACCCGCGCCACTGTGCCGCCTGCGCGATCTTCCTAGCGTGAGGGGAGCGCGAAGACGCGCACCAGAACGCTCGAATCGCGTCCGACGCAGCCGTCGACGCGGGGAGGTGAACGACGATGTCTCTCGACGAACTCGACACGCGCACCACGACACCGCTCTCGGTGTCCGGCCTCGCGCACCTGCCGTGGCGGAGCCCCTCAGCCGGGACCGGTCGGCCCGCTGTGCGCGACGTGACCGAAGAACTCAGCTATCGCGGCCTCGAACGGCGTGCGGCCGCGTGCGCCGAGCAGTTCGCCGCGCGCGGGATCGGCCGCGGCGACGTCGTGGCAATCATGCTGCCGAACTCCGTCGCGTTCCTCACCGCAATGCTGGGTGCCTGGCGCGTGGGGGCCGCGGTCACGCCGGTGAACCCCACGTTCACGGAACGGGAGCTGCGCTACCAACTCGACGACTCGGGTGCGCGCCTGCTCGTGACGACCGGCGCCCCCGCGGTCGAGGTCGAGACGCTGGCGCCGGCGGATCTCGCGCGCATCCCCGACGGATCCATCGACGATCCGCCCATCACCCCCGACACGCTGGCCCTGCTCGTGTACACGAGCGGCTCGACGGGCCAGCCCAAGGGCGTCATGCTCGATCACGCCAACCTCAGCGCCATGGCCGCCTCCCTCCGCCGCCACATCGAGCTCGGACCCGACGATCAGGCATTGCTCGTCCTGCCGCTCTTCCACGTCAACTCGCTCTGCGTGAGCTTCCTCGCCCCCATCAGCGCGGGCGGCAGCGTGTCGATCCTGGAACGTTTCGCCCCGGGCACGTTCCTCGACGCGGTCCAGCGCTATCGACCCACCTACTTCTCGGCGGTGCCGGCGATCTTCGCGAGACTGGCCGAGGTCCCGCGGGAACAGATTCCGCGCCTGCCCTCGCTGCGCCTAGCGATCTGCGGCGCCGCACCGGCCAGCCCCGAGCTCCTCGCCCTCAGCGAGAAGCGATTCGGCATCCCGATCCTCGAGGGCTACGGCCTCACCGAAGCCACGTGCGCTTCGGCGTGCAACCCCCTGTGGGGCGAGCGCAAGCCGGGCACCGTCGGTCGCGCGCTCCCCGGCCAGCAGATCGCCATCCTCGACGACGAGGGCCGTCTCGTGCCCCCGGGCGTGCGGGGGGAGGTCGCGATCCTCAGCCCCACGGTCATGCGCGGGTACCTCGGACGACCGGATGCCACGGCAGAGGTGATGCGCGGAGGATGGCTCCGCACGGGGGACATCGGCATCCTGGACGAAGACGCCTATCTGACGCTCGTCGATCGGGCAAAGGACATGATCATCCGCGGTGGCGAGAACCTCTACCCCAAAGAGATCGAGGGCTTCCTCGCCACGCACCCCGCGGTGCTCGAGGCCGCGGTCATCGGTCGTCCCGACCCCGTGTACGGCGAGGTCCCCATCGCCGATGTCGTGCTGCACCCCGGCGAGGTCGTCACCGAGGATCAGCTCCGCGCCCACTGCGCCGAGGGCCTGACCAAGATCAAGGTGCCCGCCGAGATCCGCATCGTCACGGATCTCACGCGCAACCCGGTCGGCAAGGTCGACAAGCCCGCGATGCGCCGCGCACTCGCCGCGGCCACCGCCTGACCTCTTCGCTTCCCCCATCCCGTCACCGAAGGAGTTGATCATGGGATTCAAAACCGCGGAGTTTCCGCCCGTCGACACGAGCACATTCCTGCACCAGCCACTGCGCGAGCGGATCAAAGCCCTGACCCTGCACTGGGTGGAGTACGGCTTCGGATCGCCCCGCATGATCGCCGCGACCTACCTCGTGAAGATCGCCGTGCTGTGGCTCCTCATCGGCAGCATCGTCATCACCGCCACCAGCGGCGTGGGGTGGTTCTGGCAGGTCGACCAGTGGTGGAACCAGCCGATCGTCTACCAGAAGGCGATCATCTGGACCATGCTGCTCGAAGCGATCGGCCTCGCCGGATCGTGGGGGCCGACGGCGGGAAAGTTCAAGCCCATGACCGGTGGCATCCAGTTCTGGGCGCGACCGGGCACGATCCGGCTACGACCGTGGGCCTGGGTGCCGGGAACGGCCGGTGACACTCGGACCGTTTTCGACGTCGTCGTCTACCTCGGGTTCCTCGCGGCGCTCGCCACGGCGCTCGTGCTCCCCGGCACGGTGACCCCTGCGCTCGCCGCGGCGCTCCCCGAGAACACGAGCGGCTTGGTGCAGACCACCCCCGTGATCGTCGCGATCGCGCTGCTGGTGATCGTGGGCGTGCGCGACAAGACGATCGCGGTCGCTTCGCGCATCGAGCAGTACCTGCCGGCGCTGGTGTTCTTCTCGGTGCTGTCGTTCGTCGACATGATCATCGCGCTGAAGCTGCTCATCGTGGCCGTGTGGGTGTGCGCGGGCATCTCGAAGTTCGGCAGGCACTTCGTCAACGTCATCCCGCCGATGCTCAGCAACACCCCGTTCTGGCCGCCGCGGTGGCTCAAGCGTGCCCTGTACCGCGACTTCCCTCGGGACGTGCGCCCGTCGAAGCTCGCGCACTTCATGGCGCACGCGATGGGGACCACGGTCGAGATCGCCGTTCCGCTCGTGCTTCTGTTCTCGCAGAACTTCTGGGTGACGCTCGCGGCGGTCGTCCTCATCGTGGGCTTCCACCTCTTCATCTTCTCGACGTTCCCGCTCGCCGTCCCGTTGGAGTGGAACACCCTGTTCTGCTACGCCGCGGTGTTCCTCTTCCTCGGCTTCCCCGCGCAGGCGGGGTACGCGGTCACCGACTTCTCGAACGGGTGGCTGCTCGCCGGGATCGTCGCGGCCCTGCTGTTCTTCCCCGCGCTCGGCAACCTCCGCCCCGACAAGGTCTCGTTCCTGCCGTCGATGCGTCAGTACGCGGGCAACTGGGCGTCGGCGCTGTGGACCTTCACGCCGGGTGCGGAGAAGAAGCTGGATGCCGTCATCCGGCCCACGTGGAACCAGGTCGATCAGCTCGTTCAGCTGGGTTACGCCCCCGAGATCGCCGAGATCACGATGCAGCAGACGCTCGCGTGGCGCTCGATGCACAGCCAGGGTCGCGGACTCTTCTCGGTGCTCTACCGGGCGCTGCCCGACATCGAGACCCGCACGATCCGCGAGGGCGAATTCGCCTGCAACTCGGTGATCGGCTTCAACTTCGGAGACGGCCACCTGCACGACGAGTCGCTCATCCGCGCCCTGCAGAGCCGCTGCCACTTCGCGCCGGGGGAGTTCGTGGTGGTATGGGTGGAGTCCCAGGCCATCCACGCGGACTTCCAGGAGTACAAGGTGATCGATGCGGCCCGTGGTGTCATCGAGCGGGGAAGATGGCGCGTCGCGGATGCCGTGGCCGCCCAGCCGTGGCTCGCGGACGGCCCCATCCCGCTCGAGCGGTCCTGGCGCGCTGACGCCCCGGGCCAGGTGGCCGACGTGACGAACAGCGTCCGCACGGTCTCGCGCAGGCGAGGAGAGCGGGTCTCGAAATGACACGCGCAGTGGTCGTCGGCAGCGGTCCCAACGGGCTGGCCGCTGCCGCGACCCTTTCGGACGCAGGCCTGGACGTACACGTCGTCGAGGCGGCGGACGAACTCGGGGGAGGGGCGCGCAACAGCGAGCCCCTCCTCGCGGGTCTCATCCAGGACCACTGCGCCGCGGTCCACCCGATGGCGGCCGGCTCGCCGTACTTCGCCGACCTCGACCTGCCGGAATCGCCCTGGGTCCTCCCCGAGATCGACTGCGCCCACCCGCTCGACGACGGCGACGTGGTGTTGCTCCGTCGCTCGATCGTCGAGACCGCGGCCGGCCTCGGCGCCGACGGATGGCGGTGGCAGACCCTCTTCGGCCCCTCGTCGCGCTCGTTCGCGGCGCTGTCGGAAGACATCCTCCGCCCTCTCGTCGGCATCCCTCGTCACCCCCTGCTGCTCGCGCGGTTCGGCGCCGCTGCCGCGCTGCCCCCGGTGTGGACCGCGCGTGCCTTCGCCGAGGAGCGAACCCGTGCTCTGTTCCTGGGCGTCGCGGCCCACGCGTTCCAGCGCCTCGACCAACCGCTCGTCGGCGGGATCGGCGCGGGCATCATCACCGCCGGACACGCCGTGGGGTGGCCCGTCGTCGCCGGCGGAACCGGAACGCTCACCGCAGCCGTCATCTCCCGGCTCCGTGAGCGTGGCGTGACGTTCGAGACCGGTCGTCGCATACGATCCCGGCGCGACCTGCCCCCGCACGACGTCGTCATGCTCGACGTGCACCCGCACGCCGTCGCCGAGATCCTCGGGGGGAGCCTGCCCCGTCGCATCGCCGAGGCGTTCCGCCGCTTCCGTCCCGGCCCCGCCGCCTTCAAGGTGGAGTTCGCGGTCGCCAGCGGCGTGCCGTGGCGCGCGGAAGAGACCGGTCGTGCCGGCACCGTGCATCTGGCGGGCCCTGCGCGCGAGATCGCGGCGGCCGAGCGCGCCGTCGCCGAGGGGCGGATGCCGGAACGCCCGTTCGTGCTCGTCGGTCAGCAGCACGTCGCCGACCCGCAGCGCTCGGTGGGCGACATTCACCCGCTGTACGCGTACGCCCACGTGCCCGCCGGATACTCCGGGGACGCCACCGACGCTCTGGTCTCGCAGATCGAGCGGTTCGCCCCGGGATTCCGCGATCGCATCCTGGCGACCCGGGTGATCACCGCGACGGAGTGGAGCCAGCGGAACCCGAACTTCGTCGGGGGAGACATCCTCACCGGCGCCAAGACACCGCTGCAGTTCATGCTCGGCCCGCGAATCTCGGCGCAGCCGTACGATACGGGGGTGCCGGGCTTCTACCTCTGTTCCGCGGCGACGCCGCCGGGGCCGGGAATCCACGGACTGTGCGGCGTAAACGCCGCCCGGCGCGCGCTGCGGGGCCTTGCGCCCGCGAGACGGGCCAGGGAGGCGCAGCCCGCGTGACGACGGCATCCGGTTCCGCCGAAGAGCACACGGGCGACGTTTCCGAGCTCCTCGCGCTCGTCGCGCGGCAGCTCGACCTGCGCATGCCCGAGATCGTCCGCGAGATGCGAGACCTGTTGGCATCCCGCATCGACGACCTGGGCGGCGACCCTCAGCTGGTCGAGATGCTGCAGGCGAGTATCGAGGGCAACGTCACGACGATCTGCCACATCCTCGCGAACGGCATCGATCTCGAGAGCCTGCAGCCGACCACGGCCGCCGTCGAGTACGCGGCGCGTCTCGCGCAGCGCGATGTGCCCCTGGCGGCCCTGACGCGCGCCTACTACCTGGGTCAGAGCATGTTCCTGCGGCTCGGTATGGACGAGGCCGAGCGCCTGGGTGTGAGCGACCGCGTCAAGATCGACGTCGTCCGCGACATCGCCGACGTCGTGCACCGTTACATCGACTGGATCCTGCAGCTCGTGACCGGCGTGCACGAGCAGGAGCGTCGGCGCTGGTGGAGCACCCGAGCGACCCTCAACGCGAGCATCATTCTCAAGGTGCTGCGCGGAGACTCCCTGCCGATCCGCGGGTTCGTCTCGGAGACCGGATACACGCTCGCACAGACGCACCTCGGGGTGATGGCCTGGTCCGACGTGGATGCCGAGGACGCGGCGCGCCAGCACGAGATCGACCTCCTGCTGCGCCGACTGGCCACGGTGGTGCACTCGTCCGCCGCGCCGCTCATCACCGTGGTCGATCGATCCACGGCCTGGGCATGGTTCGGCGGGGCTCGGCTCGACGCGGGAGCACTGGCACGGGTGGAGGAACTCGTGGCGACGGTGCCCGGCGTGCGGACCGCCCTCGGCGAGCCGGGCCACGACGTCGAGGGTTTTCGCCGAACGCACGAGCAGGCCGCGATCGCACGGCTCGTGGCGCTGTCGTCGCCCCGCTACCGGGACCGAGCTGTGGTGTCGTACGCCGACCCCCAGGTCGCGCTGGTCCAGCTGCTGACGAAGGATGCCACGGCGACGGCGACGTGGGTGCGCGAGGTTCTGGGCGACTACGCCGGTGCCGGCGAGCAGGCGCGCGTGATGCGCGACACCGTCGCGGCCTACTACGCCGCCGACAAGAACGCGGTGCGGGCGGCGGAGCACCTCGGCGTGCATCGCAATACCGTGCGGCAGCGCGTCGATCGGTTCGAGGGCTCGGTCGGAGCGCGCGGGGTGGATCCTCTGCAGGTGGCGCTGGCCCTCCGGATCTACGATGACCTTCTGCTCGAGGGAGCCGACGCGCCCCACACGTGACGGGCGTTGCACCGCTCGGCGTGTCCATGCGCCTTCGACTTTCGCCACCAGCGTGCGCCTCGGCGTGCTGCCCCAGCCTCCCGGGTGTCGGTGGTGGGAGCTATCGTCGTGATCGCGAGGGCGACGTGGTCGCTGAACGGTGTGCGGCAAGGACGACGGTGAGCCCGCCGGCCCCGGTCGCGAGCCGCGGGCTTTGTCACGGGAACACGACGCAGACGGAGAGGATCGACATGGGAAAGCGCAAGATTCCGGAGGAAAGAGCCGACGAGGAGCGCCGGTACGCGCGGGCGTCGGCGGCGAGTTCCGATGACGAGTTCGAGCCGTTCTTCACCGATCCGAACCAGGCGATCCGCAACGTCGCCGCCCTGAATCCGAACGCCAGTGCTGCCGTGCTGGATCGTTTCGCCGACGACCGTTTCTGGAGCGTCAGGATCGCCGTGGCCGAGCATCCGTCGACCACGCGTGAGACGCTGTTACGTCTCCTGGAGACCGATCCGCGGCGGCGCGGCGTCGTGCATCACGCGGCACGTGAGCGGCTCGAAGCCGAGGGTGTTCGTTTCGACGACGACGGGGGGATCGTCGCCGAGTGACGCCCGGACTCTGTCGTTGACCTACGTCGTCACGTGCGGTGTTACGCCCCGCTACGCCCCAGATCGCCCGCCCCCGCGGCATCCCGTAGCTTCATCTCACCAACCCCTCCGAAGGCAGGTGAAGCCATGTCCCGCACGATCTCGTCGACAGTCCACCCGATCCAGCGCTGCATGGCAGCATCGAACCCCTCAGCCTGGTGGGACGGCCTCGTCATCGAGGCCAACGGCTCGACCGCAACGGTCGCCCTGCTGAACGGCACAACGGTTCAGCTGCGGATCGTCGGTCCGGCCGTCGATATCGAGGCGGGGGAGCCGGTGGCGTACCACCCGGTCGCCGAACTGCTCAGCGCGTCCGCGATCATCACGACCGCGCGCGCCGCATAACGGAGCGCCCGTCGACGTGAGTTCGGTGGGTGGTGCTTCGCGAACCGCTGCAGGCGATTGCGCCTTGGCGAAGTCGGGTCGCGACTGAGTTGATGCTTGTCGCGTTGCGGGTTTGAGTCCGAGGCCCGTGATTGACTCGTGATTATGAGCCCCATTGCGCAGGCCGCCCTTCGAGGTGGCATCCCGCTCGTCATCATGGGCGGAATCGGAAGTGCGCTCCTTCTTCAAGGGCAAGCGGAGAACGGACGCGCGACGCTCGCGGTCGCCGTCATAAGCGCTGCGGTTGCCGGTACCTCGGTCATCTATCAGATCGACCGCTGGTCGCTGCGACGGCAGTCAATTCTTCACTTCGCGATCATGGCGGTGACCGTGTTGCCTGCCCTTTTTCTCAGCGGATGGTTTGCGATAGATACTCCCGCTGGCGTTCTTCTTGTCATCAGCTTGTTTCTGTTTGTGGGATTCGTCCTCTGGTCGAGCTTCTACCTGATCTTCCGCGCGATTAACGCTCGGCCGGCGCGAGCATCGCGCTGAGAAGCACCTCGCCCGCTCCCTGGTTGATGGCTGAAAAGCCGAGCGGCCGCCGACGACACGTCAGCGGCCGCGCGAAGAAGAGAACTCAGGCGGTCATCGAGGCCATCATCGCCTCGCACTTCATGACCATGTCGTCGCAGGCCATGGCGCAGTAGCGGCACATCTCGTCCATGTCGCCGTGCGCACGGCACTCGGCAGCGCATGCCTTGCCCATGGTCATGCAGGCGGTCATCATGGCGCTCATCACGTCCATGTTCATGCCGGCGGGACGCATCATCATGTGCATCGTCGCCTGCGCCATCTCGACCATGTTCGAGCACATGGCGCAGCACGTGGCCATCTCGGCGCCGTGCATCATGTCGCTGCCGGCGCACATCGCCGCGGCCATCGCGCACGCGTTCAGGGACTGCATGCATTCCTGCATGGCATCCATGTCCATGGTCATCTCGCCCATGTCCATCGACTTCATCATCGCCATCGTGTCCATCTGGATCTCCCGTGCTCTCGTCGGTTCGGAGGCACCGGAGGCCGCGGAGGGACTCCGGCGTACCGCGATGCTACGCCGCGAGCCGCGTGATTCGACAGGGCTCAGGGGAGGTTGATCAAACCGCCGATGCCGGCTCACATCGTCTTGGACGGCTCCGATCAATCGCCCTCGAGCGGGCGATCTTCCTTGGCTGTCGGCGCTGGATTCGTCATAGTGATCCAGTGACGTGGAAGTATCAGGCGGCGATCATCGGGGGCGGCCCCGCGGGCCTGCAGGCTGCTCTCACCCTCGGGCGAATGCACGTCGAGACGGTCGTCTTCGACGACGGGCGGTACCGGAACGCCTCTTCGTCGGTGATGGGCAATGTGCTCGGGTGGGCGGGCGCGGAGCCCGCAGCGCTCCGGGCCGCCGTGCATGAAGAACTCGCCGCCTATCCCTGGGTGCGCCGCGTGCCCGAGCGCGTCGAGACCGCGCGCGAGGACGGGAGCGGGCTGGTGCTCGTCACCCCGAGCGCGCAGTGGAGCGCCGAACGCCTCCTTCTCGCGAGCGGCGTCGACGACGCGTTGCTGCCCATCCCCGGGGTTCGCGAACTCTGGGGCGACATCGTGCTGCCGTGCCCCTACTGCCACGGTCACGAGTTCGCGCCCGGCCCGATCGCCGTCATCTCCGACGGGGGCCACGCCGAGCATGTGGGCGGGCTCCTACGCGGGCTGTCGTCATCCGTACCGGTCGTCGCACCGGCAGATGTCCTGTCCGTGAGCCGGTCGGCTACCGGGGTGCGGATCGACCTGCGCGACGGCGACGCGGTCGAGGCTGCCTGCGCGTTCATCCCCCCGAACGCACGCGCTCGATCGGGGATCGCGGACGATCTCGGCATCCGCTCCGCCCCGGAGGGGATCGAGATCGATGCGCTCGGGCGCACCAGCCGAGCGGGCGTGTGGGCAGCGGGCGACGTCGCGAAGAGGGTCGATTCTCGAATCCCCGCTGCGGTGGTCACCGCGATGGCGTCGGGGCTGACCGCGGCGGCCGACATCGCGGCATCCGTCGCCCTCGTTCGTGACGGACGGTCCTAACGCACGCTCGCCGCGGTATTCGGCCCCGGTGAGGGGATTCGGATGCCGACAGACCTCAGCTCCAGACCGGCGAGGCGCTGCATGACGACGGGGTCGCCGCGGCGCCAGGCGGCCGCCGCGTCGGGGTCGACCTTCGTGAGTGTGCCCACCTTCTGATGCGAGAGAGCCCGCAGCGCGAGAAGGTCGGTGGTGAGGCCCGCGCGCACCTGAGCCCGGGTGCGCGTCGCGAGCGAGACGAAGCGGAGGCGGGGGAGGAGCCAGACCAGCAGAACGATGAGGATCGGTAGCGCCGCGACTCCGACGCCGAGCGCGATCGCCGCCTGGCGAACGATGTCCTGCTGCGTCTGGCCGACCGCCGTGAGGGTGTCGCCCGCGGAGCTCGCCGTGGTGAACGGGCTGCTGATCCCTTCTCCGATGAAAGGAACTCCTCCGAGTCGCGTGCCCGCGTCGGTCATCGACGTGCGGAAGTCCACGCCGGTGGTCCGCAGCTGACGGCCGAACTGCGCGAACTGGTCGACGGCGGAGAAGACGGTGATCCCCGCGAAAATGCTCACCGCGATGAGCGCGAGAGCGACGATGTCGGCGATCACCTGACGCCCGCGTTGCACGGCGAAGTCGGAATACAGTTTCACGCCGTCACTCTGTCACGGGAGGACCGCCGTCGGAGGGAACGTCGAACGGATGCCGTGAACCCGGCGGAGCGCACCGGGAGCGATGTCAGCTCGAGGGGCCGACGCGACGGAACCGCGGACCCGAGTATCCGTCGCGCTCGATGTGCTCGGTGAACATCGCGATCGGGCGTACCCACAAAGAGTGGTCGCCGTACAGCGTGCGGTACGAGACGAAGACCTCTTCGGTCTCGGAGTGCCTCGCAATGCCGAACACCTCGTAGCGCTGGCCCTTGAAGTGCTCGTAGACGCCGGGTTCGATGTGCGGCAGCTCGCTGTGCGTCACGAAGCCGCGACGGCTTCGTCGGTGCGCGCCTGCAGGTACTCGCAGAGCTTTCCCGTCGTGTACAGCTCCTCGCCGAGCGCGACGAGGTTGCCGCCCGACAGGGGGAACTCGCCGGAGCGCTCCGAGAGAGAGGCCGTCCACGTCCGCTCGCAGTCCACGTTCAACGAGATCGATGCGGGGCCGTGGTTGAGGTGGATCGCCACCATGCCGGACTCGAGGTGCTCGGGGTCGTCCTGGCGGAGCACGTGCACCGTGGCGTGCGCGACACGGTCGTGCTTTTCGTATTCGGTCACCCACTCGTGGATCTCGGCGAAGGTGGGGCGAGCGGAGCAGGTCATGAGTCGAGACTAACGGGGGACCGGCCTGTCGGTCAGCCGCCCGACCCCCGCACCCCGACGAGGTCGTGTAGCGCAGCGAAGGTCGCCGCGTACCGCTCCCGCAGAACCTTCCACCCGAGGCCGGAATCGATCTCGTCGGGCGACGGCACGGCGACGGCGTATCCGTGCTGCGCGCGCGGAACGGGCTCGCCCGGCAGGCGCAGCTCCTGCGTGAACGCGCCGGTATCGGGCGCGAAGGTGAGGGTGTGGGCGGCGATGTCGTGGTCCCAGTCGGCGGACGGCCACGACATGAATGAGACGTGCCGCGGGGGATCGAGAGGGGCCGTGGCCGATACCCAGCACCCGTGATGATCCTCGCCGGGGGAGAGGATCGTGTACGTCCCGCCCCGGCGGTAGACGAGCAGCGCCTCGCGGAACGGCTTCTGCGAGAACATCGCCGTGTAGTACAGGGCCTGCGCGTAGATCGGCTCTCCGAGAGTCAGGGTCACGGTCTGCTGCGGCATGGGGCTCAGGGTCCTTTCGAATCCGGGCGGGGTTCTCCCATCCAGGCATACGCTGGCCGCGCGGAGGTTGCGTACACCGAGGTCTTCGTTATGACCTCGCTGAGCGGGTCGAGAACTCGGTTGCGGCCTCGGGTCTCGGCATCCACCCTGCCGGTCTTGTCACGCCACCGCGCGGATCACGCCCGTGATGATCAGCGTGATCACCGTCGTCCACAGCACGATCGCGGCGGCCTGCCAGGCGAGCACGCGCATCGGCGGCACGCCGGTGGAGGTGAGGGCCGCGGCGGTGAACTGCGTCGGCAGCAGCAGGGGGCCGAGCAGGCTCACGCCCGGGGTTCCGTAGCGGTGGTAGGCCTTTTCGAACTTCTCGCGGCGGGCGGTCGGGGGTTTCTCGATGGCGCCGCGGCGGGTGGTGACGGCGGTGCGCACGCGCGAAGTCGCGAGCACGACCACGGCGACGCAGATGAGGTTGCCGACCGCGCCGGCGATGGCGGCGACGATCGGAGGGATGCCGCCGATGATGCCGATCGCGGCGGCACCTTCACCCTCGATGAACGGCACAGCCCCAGCGAGGGCGACGATGAGCGGCTGGACGAGGTCGGGCACGTCGGCGACGAGGCCCTGGAAGCCGGCGATGAGGTCGGATATGGGATTCGACATGAGGACTCCTGGGGGACGAGGTCGCGGCGTGTTCCGCGGTGATTCCATCCCACCGGCGCCCGACGTTGCGAGGCAGTGTGGTGGTGTCACGAGCGAGCGTGAGGATGCGAGGGCGCACCCGTGACGAATGTCAGGGCCACCCTTTCGGGCGCCGCGTGCGTCGCGTATCGTCGCAAGCCCCGCGAGAGACCGCGGCTGATCCGAAGGAGGAACGATGTTGAGCTTCTTCGTGTGGATCGAGTACCTCTTCTGGGCGGTCATCGCGGTCGGGGTGCTCGTGCGTCTCGGGATGGTGCTCGGACGCCGTCGCGCGGGCCGGCGGAAGGACGCCATGCGACAGGCGATCCGCCCCGTCATCGACGCGGGCGCCGTCGAGTCGGCTTTCTACGGCTGGACGCCCTCGACATCGATGCAGCTGAGGGCGGAGCCCACGTCGGTCGAGACCACGCAGGACCGCGACCGCGTTCCGCCTGAGCTTCCCGACAACTACCGCTGACAGCGGTCGTTCGTCTCCGGCGGGACGATTCCGCGGCCCACCCGTGACGAATGTCATGCCCGTACTGTGGCGGGGGTGAGCGCACCCGCCCCCGCACCCGTCCTGACGCCCGCGGCCACGTACGCCCGTGACGTCCGCGTCACCTGGTGGTACACCGCCGCCTCCGTCATGGTCCTCCACGTCTTCGCCATTCTCATGTGGGCGTTCGTGGTCGTCCTGCGGGGGACGCCGCTCGACATCGTCCTCGCCCTGGTCGGGGCGGCGGGCTCCGTGGCATCCGGAGTCCTCCTTCTCGTCCACTACCGGCGTGAGCCGTTCGACGACGGCGACGACTCCGCGCGGCGATCGGTCTGGCCGCTCGTGCTGCTGGGCATCGCGTCGGCGATGCTGCTCGGCGTCGGAACCGGGTCGCTGCTCGTGGTCGCCGCCCTCGTCGCGCAGGCGCTGTGCACGGTGCGGTGGCGCGGTGGCATCCGTGTGCGACTGGTCGCGCTGATGCTCATCGTCGTCATCGCGGTGTGGGTGATCGAGGCGATGCGCTCGAGCCCCGACGGCTACCTCACCCTCACGTTCGCGTTGCCGCTGTTCGTCACGATGCTCGCGCCGCTGACCGCCACCTCGCTCTGGTGGTGGGACATCGTGCGCGAACTCGACCGCGCCCGCCGCGCCGAGGGGCGTCTCGCCGCAGCCCAAGAGCGCCTGCGCCTCGCCGGCGACCTGCACGACCTGCAGGGCCACCACCTGCAGGTGATCGCGCTGCAGCTCGAGCTCGCCGAGAAGATGATGGGGCGGGATCCGGATGCCGCTGTCGAACAGGTCCGCGCCGCTCGCGCGAGCGTCGACGAAGCTCGACGCGGCACGCGGGATCTGGCCGCGCGGTTCCGCGGCGTGCCCCTGCCCGACGAGCTCGCCAACGCCGCCGACCTGCTGCGCGCCGCGGGCCTCACCGTCGACCTGCTGGTCGATACCGAGGCCGGTCGCGCGCCGGCGGACGTGCTCGGGCCGGTGGTGCGCGAGTCCACGACGAACGTGCTGAAGCACGGGGGCGGGGTGTCGGCATCCCTCTCCCTCGCCCGTCACGAGGGGGCGTGGGTGCTGACCGTCGAGAACGACGCGCGGGGGGCCGCGGCTGTCGTCGGCGATGGGGCGGGACTTTCGGGAATCGCCGAACGCGTGGGTTCGGTGGGAGGGACAGTGGATGCCACCCGCCTCGGCGACCGATTCCGCCTCACTGTCCGCGTGCCCGAGGGGGTGACGGCATGATCCGCGTGCTCATCGCCGACGACGAAGACATGATCCGCACCGCGCTCGCCGCACTGCTGCGGTTGGAGGACGACCTCGAGGTCGTCGCCGAGTGCCGCGACGGCGAGACCGCCGTGGCCGAGGCGCAGCGTCTGAAGCCCGACGTGTGCCTGCTCGACCTCGAGATGCCCGGGCTCGACGGCGTCGACACCGCGGCGAAGATCCTGCGGAGCGTGCCCTCTCGCTGCGTGATCGTCACGCGGCACGCGCGGCCGGGGGTGCTGCGGCGGGCGCTCGGTGCGGGAGTGAGCGGATTCCTGTCGAAGTCGCGACCGGCGGACGACGTGGCGGCCGTCATCCGCGAGGTCGCGGTCGGGCGCCGGTACGTCGACCCCGAGGTCGCGGCCGACGCGCTGAGCGACGAGCGCAGCCCGCTCACCGACCGGGAGCTCGACGTGCTGCGAGCCGGCGCACGAGGGCAGACGGTTGCCGAGATCGCGGCATCCCTCCATCTGTCGGCGGGGACGGTGCGCAACCACGTGTCGTCGGTGCTCGGCAAGCTCGGGCTCGCGAGTCGGCAGCAGGCGACGATCCACGCGCGCGAGCGGGGGTGGATTTAGTCGGTGCATCCGACGGGCGGGGGGACGAGTCGGTGTCGACCGTGACGCGGCCGTCGCGAGCGAACGGAGGGGACGAGCGCGGAGGAGCCGACGCACGCGGCGTCACGATGCCCAACGCTCGGCCGAGTGGAACTGACCGCGCCCCAGCCGGGCGCGCGTATAGGTGACGCCGCGCAGACGCGTGAGGTCGTTCTCGAGGAAAACGCGCAAGAGCTTGGGCGTCACGCCCAGTTCTTCGGCGATGTCGTTCTCGGGCAAACCCATCGCTTCGAGCCGGGCGAATCGCTCCGGATCGACGAGGAGCCGAGCGGCGTACGCGTCGGCGGCGGCCTCCGCACGGGGATCCCCCGGGCCCCGGTGTCCGTGAAAGGCGTGTCCGAGTTCGTGTGCGACGACGCAGGCGCGCTCGACGGGGGTGAGGGTGAAGTCATACACGATCATGCGACGCTCGTGATCGTAGAAGCCCCGATAGGGTTCGGGGAGATGAGCGACGTGAACGGTGACCCCGAGGCGTGCCGCGAGGGCGAGTAGTTCTCGCAAGGCTCCTCCGTCGATGATCAGTCGGTCGACCTCGTCCTCTCGTCGGTGTTGGCGGCGTCGAGGAGACCGGGAGAGACGTGACCGAGGTAGGTCACGTTGTCTGTTTCGTCGAGGGTACGAGGGGCTTCCGACATGGAGGCGAGCAGCTTGACGAGGCCGTCGTGCGGCGAGCCGCTCGACGTGGAGCCGTCGTCGCTGTAGTCGACGAGGGCCATGTCGACGATCTCGCGCGTCGGCACGCGCAGGACCGCCGCGATGCGCTCGAGCTCGGAGACCGTGGTCTCGTTCACCCCGTCTTCGCGTCGCTTCAAGTTCGACAGGGGGATGCCGGTTTGCCGCGCGAGAGCCTCGCGCGTGACATCTCTGCGCCGACGCGCCGCCCGGATCGCCGAACCCAGATGCCGGTCGAACGGGTGGGGCGTCTTCTTCTTACGGGCCATGCCCCCAGCGTAGGAGAGTCCTCCCGTTTCACCGGGCGGGTGAAATCGTTTGAGGGAGTCAAACGTGACCCTCTAGCATTCAAACATGACCACTGAGGCGCGCGGGGAGCACCCGACAACGGACGAACAGGGCGCGCTTCCCGGCGGCGATCGCGGCGCGTGCTCGAAGCGAGATATGTCGGTGCGTGAATTCCTCGCGGAAGGCGCGCGGCGCGGCGTCACGACGGAACAGATGTTCCCGGAGTGAGGCATTCGAGGCATCCGGTCCCCCCGGCGCCGGGTACGTCGTCGCCGCGGCACACGCCCGAGCGGCCCGCTCGGGTAACCGAAAGCCGGTTCATCGCCCGCATCGGGCCCCGACCATCCGCCCAGCCGCCTCGCCGATGTTTCGACCCACTGCAAGAGACGAAGGAAATGACATGACCGAACAGACCATCGAGCGAGAGATCGTCTCGGCCATCGTCGAACGACTGGGGCTCGAGATCGATCCTGTCGACGTCGACCTCGACGCGCCGATCTTCTCTTCCCTGGCGGAGGGAACGGAACACGAGGAGTCCTCGCTCAACCTCGACTCCATTGACATCCTCGAGGTCGTCCTCGCCCTCAACGCGACCTTCGATGTCGAACTCCCCGACGATCAACCCGAGGTCTTCACGTCCGTTCGTACGATCGCGGATTACGTGCGCGCGCACCGCGTCGACGCCGCCTGATCGGCGCCCGCTGACCACCGTCGAGAGGCTCCACCGAGGATGAGCACACGCGTATACGTCACCGGCGTCGGGTTGCTGAGTCCGATCGGGAACACGATGAGCGACTTCACCGAATCGCTCCGCGCGGGATCGAGCGGATTTCGGGCGATCCCGTACTTCGACACCGCAGCCTTCCCGTTCGACCGTGGAGCGGTCATCACCGAGTTCCCGGCGGAACTCACGACCCTCGTGGCGGAGCATCCCGAGTGGGAAACCGCGGAGCACTACGGCGTGCACTGTGCGGCCGTCGCCCTTGCCGATGCCGGGTTCGCCGTCGAAGCGCTCGACCCGTTCCGCACGGCCGTGGTCGTCGCGTCGTCGAACGCGGGCGTCGAGACGAATCACACGTACGCGCAGCAGAAGCTCCGCGACGAAGTGATCCCGGGGGCGACCGTCGTGCGAACGCCCGCGACGGTCACCGCGACGATCCGCCGTGCGTTCGGATTGCGCGGGCCCCAAGCCGCGGTCTCCACCGCCTGCGCGGCCGGAAGCAACGCCGTCGGCCGCGCCTACGACTTCATCACGACCGGGCAGGCGGACGTGGCCATCGCGGGCGGTGCGGAACCGTTCTCGATGCTTTCCTTCTCCGGCTTCACCCTGCTCAAGTCGCTGACGCACGACGCCGTGCGGCCGTTCGACGAAGGGCGAGACGGTACGGGTCTGGGAGAAGCGGCATGCGTGTTCGTCCTGGAGAGCGCGGAGTCCGCGATCGCGCGCGGCGCGACGATCTACGGCGAAGTCTGCGGCTACGGCCTCTCCGACGACGCCTTTCACGCGACTGCCCCCGATCCGAGCGGAACCGGTGCCGTTCTGGCGATCACGCAGTGTCTCGCCGACGCCCGGATACGGCCGGAGGACGTGGACTACATCAACGCTCACGGAACCGGAACGCGTTACAACGACGCCATGGAACTCGCCGCGCTGACCCGCGTGTTCGGAGACAGCCTGGCACGTATCCCCGTCAGCTCGACGAAGCCGCTGCACGGACACACTCTCAGTTGCGCAGGCAGTCTGGAGATGCTCGTGTGTCTCGCCGCGCTCGAGGATGGTTTCGTTCCCGGCAACATCGGCACCACGGAGCCGATGCACGGATTCGCCGAACTCGACATCCCACACACCTCCCGTGACGTCGATGGGATGAGCGTCGCGATCTCCACCTCGTTCGGGTTCGGGGGGAACAACACCTGCGTCGCCCTCCGGAGGGTGAGGCGGGGAGAGTAATGGACGCATCGACGTCGCTCGCGCGACATTCTCATCCTGCTCTCGCGCCCGCGGGAATGATCTTCGACGCGTTGGACATCTCCGTCGAGCCGAGCGCGGTCGTGGTCATGGCATCCGGAATCCGGTACGCCGATCCGGACGGCCTCGATGACTTCGGCGGACTCGATGCGGCATTCGACCTCTTCGAGGCCGCGGGGTTCAACTGCGAGCAGTTCCGGAGCGTGGACGCCGGGCCGTTCCTCGATGCCGCTCGTCGGGAACACGCTCTCGCCGAGCGGCGCTGGAGAGCGACGCCGTTCTACTCCCTCCATCCCGAGTGCGACCCGGTGAGCGGGGCGACGACCGTGCGCCCTGTCGCTCTGAGCGAATTCGGCGACACGACCGTGCGGATCACCTCGACGTTCGCCGACCGGACGGCGTCCTACGAGGATCTGCTGCGCGGCGAATCGTCCCTGTGGGGATACGCGGCGCCCGTGCCCTCGCTGCGAGCGATCCTGGCACCCGCGCGCTACGACCTCGCCGCGCGGGCCCGACGGTCTCTCCGACTCCTCTTCCTGCGAATGGCGACGGCCCGGGACGGCCTGTCCCGACTCGAGTCGTTCGTCTCGCGCCGCCCTCTGCGCGAGAAGACCCAGGCGTACCGGCGCGGCATGGCGGCGATGGGCGCCGGCGACGACTCGTTCCACCGCTCCGTGCTCGTGGCGGCGATCGAGTCGTACGGCACGGCAACGGTTCCCGATGAGACACACGCGGGCTTCGCCCGCTCGGCCGCGCTGCACCTCGAGTTCCTGGACGGCGCCGATGCGGCGCTCGCCGAGATCGCCCGTGTCGAGCGCGCCGCGCTCGACGCCCATGCACGCGGTGTCGCGGGACGGGTCTGCTCATGAAACTCACGCCACGCACGCAATGGCCCGACCCCTACCTCAGAGGGTCCCATTGCTTCTCGACCATGATCAGAAACGCGTTCCTCGGGACGGAGTTCGTCTTCGATGAAGAGCTCGCGTACGTCATCGGCGGCGGACTCGGGCTGCTGTTCCACCGCGACGGCGACGCCTACTACATCAACAGTCGCATTCACGACCTCGAGCACTTCTTCGCGCGACGAACGGGCTCGCGCATCGAATTCGTCTCCCACGCCACGGCGGACGCGATGCTGGCCCGCACCCGTGAATGGGCAGACGCGGGCACGCTCCCGTACCTGTACTGCGAAGCGCGAGAACTGTCGACTTTCCGCGGCGTGCTTCCCTGGGAGGAGGTCCACGCCTTCGGCGAGCACGCGTTGCCGGTGCGGTCGGTCTCGGCGGCCGGCTCGTTGCTCGTGAACGACTACCTGTGGGCGCATCCGATAGAGATGGACGCGGAGGAGGTCGCGACGGCGGCGGCGATGCCGAGTGACGGTGCGATCTCGATGGCCTGCCCTGCCCGCCGATTCGCGGTCGGCCGGCTCATCCCGCCCGAGCACGTGCCCGACGTACGCGAGGTACTCGCCCTGTCCCTCGTCGAGAGCGCGGAGCTCTTCCTCAACCCCGCGAACAACAGCCAGGGGGAGCGGGCTCTCAAGGCCTTCGAGCGAGAACTGGCATCGATGCCCGACACGGTGACTTCCCTCGTCATGCAGGTCGAGCTGGTGTCGATGGCGACGACGCTGGAGAAGATCGGTTCCGGTGGCGGTGCCGGGCGGCACCTGTTCGCACGGGGTCTCCGGGCCGCCTCGACGCACCTGGACAACGGCCGTCTCGCGGCGATCGCTACGGAGTACGCCGCCCTCGGCGGGAGGTGGCGTGCACTCGCTCGGGGCATGCGCGCCCACGCCGCACAGCAGGATCCGCGCGTCGGATGGGCGAGCGTGATCACCGCGGTGCGCGAGATCCGGCGGCGCGAGGTCATCGCCGTCACCGAACTGCTGCGCGTCAGCTCCGCTCTCCTGGGGGAGGCCGCGTGATCGTCGCACAGTGGATCGATCGCTCCGAGTACGGCGCGGGTGGACGGCCGTTGCGCCGTGCGGCCGGTCGGGCGCTGCTCTCGGACACGGCACGATTTCTGGGGCTCGGCGGCCTGCGGGTACGCCGTCGTCCCGGCCAACGACCCGAGGCCGAGACTCCCGGCGTCTGGTTCTCGATGTCGCACACGGGCGACCTGACGGTGTGCGCCGTGGCGACGAGCAACGTGGCCATCGATATCGAGCAGCAGAATGCGCGACGGGAGCGTCGCATGGTGAGCGGTCCACCGGTCCGCTTCTTCACCGCAGCGGAGCGGGAGCTCATCGCACGCGACCCCTCTCGCCTGCTTCCCGTCTTCACGGCCAAGGAGGCGTGGGCGAAGTATCTCGGCCTCGGCCTCGCCCTCGGGTTCGGCAGCTTCGATGAGGCCAGCGTTGTCGCTCGCGACCCGGGTGTCGAGTTCACGCGGGTTTTCATCGACGGCACGGTAGGCACCGCGGTCCACAGGGCGGGAGAGGGCCTCGTCATCCGCCGGCGATCGCTGCGCCCGGAACAGCTCGCGGCGGGGGCCGACATCGATCGAGCGGAGCGGGCGCGATGATCGGAATCGCCGTACGAGACGTGGTCCACTACCGGCGTGAGACGGTCGGCGTCGTCGCGCAGGTGGCCGTGGGTATCGCGCTCTTCGTCATCGCGCTGTCGTTCGTCGCAGCGATCGGGCAGAACGCGGATCGACTGCTCTTCGGCACCGTCGGGGCGCCCTGGCTCGTGCAGCCGGCAACGCGCGATGACGTCCTCTCGGTCGACGCACACGAGATGTCGGACATCGCCGCTGCCGTGGGGGCGACGTCCGTCCATTCGCGCCTGGATCTGAGTGCCAACCTCGAGAGCCCCTCGGCCTCCCCGGATTGGCCGGCGAGCGCATCCGTGACTCTCGTCGGCGCGGACCTGGCAGCCGAACGCACGCTGGCCGAGAACTTCGGACTCCCTCCAGAGCCCCTCGGCGCCGATCGCATCGTGCTCACCGACACCGTCGCCCGGCAACTCGGAGTCGCCTCTGGTGATGTGCTTGTCATCTCGATCGGCGCCGCCCGACTCACGTACACCGTCGACGCGGTGGTCACGGCATCCACACCCAGCTTCACCCTCGAGAGCTGGGTGCTCGTCGATCGAGAGTCGCTCGCCCGGAAAGTCTTCGGCGACGCCGACCGAGCCAACGAATTGCTGATCGATGCACCGCAGACCAGCACCGTCCGCTCCGAGATCGACGCCGCAACCGCCGGCCTCGGCTGCGCGACCACACTCTCCCTCTGGTCGGACACGATGTGGTCGTCCCTCACGCTCGGACCGGCGATCTGGGGTGTCGTGCTCGTCGCGGCGTCGACCTTCACCTTCTTGATCATCTGCATCGGCTTGACCTCGCTCGTCTACTCCGCCTTGCTCGCCCGCGTCGCAGACATCGCCGTGCTGAAGACAGCAGGAGCCCGATCGAGTGCGCTGGGGCGGATGTACCTGACCGAGGTCGTCGCCCAGTACGTGATCGGCTACGTCGTCGGCGGCATCCTGGCCGCGGTCCTGATCGCCGGCGCGAATGCCGTCGGTTTCACCTCGACCGACCAGGCGTTCACCTTCGTGGTCGGGGCGACGACTCTGTCCTTCGCACCGACGTGGTGGGCGTTCCTCGCTCCGCTCGGCATCGGCTTCGTCCTGACCGTCGCCGTGCTCTGGTTCCCCATCCGTTCGCTGTGCCGGTACCCGGTGCTCGACCTCCTGGAGATTCGATGACCGCATCACGGATCGCGCCGCCGAACGAGATCAGGTTCTCGGTCCGTTTCGCCGAAACGGACATGGCCCGCGTCTACCATCACAGCAACACATTCGTGTGGTTCGAGGCCGGCCGCTTCGCGCTCATCGAAAAGATGATCGGCGGACAGCCGATGATCGAGGTCGACGGGGTACCGATCTTCGCCCCCGTCACGAAGACTCGTGTCTCGTTCACGGGCTTCGCCAGGTTCGGCGACGAGCTGCGGCTCGAGACCTTCATCAAGCCGCAGGAGACCACGAAGCTCGTCTTCTACTACCGACTGACGAAAGTCGGTGACGGAGCCACCGTCGCCCTCGGGACGACCGAACACGTCACTCTCGTGGAGGGCGGGAGATTCCTCTTCCGCTGGCCGGAGGCGGTCGGGGAGAAGATGAAGACGTTCTTCTCCGAGAATCCCGGCGTGGTGACCGACGGGCGGGGTTTCGATGCGAAGCTCTGACGTCGTGGTCGTCGGCGCCGGAATGGCCGGTCTCGTCGCGGCGGCGCGAATGCTCCACCACGGTCACCGCGTCGTCGTCGTGGAGCGCACCGGTCAGGCGGGCGGTTACTTCGGCGGCTTCGAGAACGAGGCGGGAGACCGATTCGATCTGGCCGTCTCGCATCTCCTCGGCGGAGGGGAAGGCGAGTCCCTCGCTCGCTTGCTCGCGTCGCTCGACCTGAGTGCCGCGGTGGAGTTGGAACCGTTCGACATCGCTGACATCCTCACGATCGGCGAGCGGCGTATCGAAATGCCGATCGGACTGGACCGACTCCAGAACGAGCTCGCGCGAGAGTTCCCGGCATCCGTCGACGACCTGGCCCGCTTCTTCGACTTCCTGCGGTCGTTTCTCAGCGACGACTCAGTAGATCCTCGCGAACGCGGACGCTTCATGATGCGCCATCACCGTCGCGGCTTCGAGGAGTTCTGCCGGGAGACGATCACCGACCCCGAGCTGCGGACGGCCCTGGCGATGAGGATCCAGTGCGACGACTCATCGCTGCTGGTCATGGCCGGATTCATCACCGAGTGCTACGGCAAGGGGATGGTGTATCCGCGCGGCGGTGTGCGGAACCTCGTCGAATCGATCGTGGACCGCCTGCGGAGCGCAGGCTGCGAGATCATCTTCGACTCCTCGATGACGAACCTGGTCATCGAGGGCAGCCGAGCGAGCGGGGTCGTTCTCGCCGACGGCACGGTGCGACCCGCGGACGTGGTGTTCTTCACCGGGGACGCCCCGAGCCTCGGCGCCCTGCTGGAACGTCACGGTCTCGCCGGCATCGACGCGGGCGGCCGGAGACGAGGGCACTCGTCGCTGAGCCTCTTCCACACTCTCGCCGGCGTCGATCTGACACGCTTCGGTCGTGCCGCGCGTCACTACGTGACTGCGTCGACCGACGTCTTCGAGACCTACCGCGTTCTCGAAACAGGTGCCCTGCCCGAGCACCCGGTCATCAAGGTGCACGTCGTCACCAACATCGATCGCACCGTCGCCGCCCCCGGTCGAGACCTCGTGCGGATCGAGGTCGACATGTACCACGATCCCGACCTCCACGATGCGGATTTCTATGCGGAGTACGCAGACCGCATCGAGGCGACGCTCGCCGGCACGCTCCTGCCCGAACTGCGAACGAGCAGCGTCTATCGACGCATCGTCACACCCATCGACTACGCCGAGTGGTTCGGACACACGGGAGGGTCCGCGACCGGGTGGGCGCACGACGTCGACAACTACATGGTTCGGCGCATCAGCCAGAGGACGAGCCTCGAGAACCTTTTCATCACGGGCCAATGGGGGGAGCACGGCTCGGGATTGCCGCAGCTGATCGCCTCTGCCGACCGGTCCGTCTCCCTCGCGCAACAGCAGCTGAGAAAGCGAGAAAGAGCATGAATGAGCCCCTGGCGATCACCGGCGTCGGCGCGATCTCGTCGCTGGGCCTGTCGGCGAGAGAGCACGCGAAAGACCACGAGAACTGGATCTTCGCCGATGTCGACACGGTGGAGGCCACGTCCTCCGGTTCGATCGGGCACTCGGTCCGTGAGGTGCCGGCGGGGTTCCGGATCCGGGACTACGTCACGTCGGTGGGTCTGCGGCGCAAGCAGAGGTTCAGCCAGCTCGCGATGGCAGCGGCCGTCGACGCGTTCGCGGGGGCCCACTTCGCCGAGCTTCCCGCCGACGCGGAACGGATCGGGATCGTCGCGAACACCGAGTACGGACCGCAGCGGGTCGTCAGCGACTATCTCGACGGCCTGCTCGGGGGCGGGCTCATGAACGCGAGCCCCGCACTGTTCACGCAGACCGTCTACAACGTCGCCAACGGCCAGGCCAGTCTCGCGCTCGGTCTGAAGGGTGCGAACTCGACCCTCGTCGGCGGTTCCGCGGTCGCTTACGGAGCGCAGCTGATCGAGACGGGCAAGGCCGACGCGATCTTCGCGATGTCGCTCGACGAGACGAACGAGATCATGACGGACCACTTCGATGCTGCCGCTTCGGACCTCGACCGCGAGCTTCCCTTCAGCACGGGCGAAGCGGCCGCTGTCGTGGTCCTCGAATCCCCGCGATCGGCCGGGCGACGCGGTGCCGAGCCCATCGCGCACCTCCTCGGGCTCTCCCTCGCCTCGGCGACGAGTGCCGGCGTCAGTTACGTGGACTGGCCGGAGAACGACGACACGATCGCGCACACGATGCGGGCAGCCCTCGGCGATGCGGGACTCGGGGTGGGCGACGTGGACATCGTCGTCGGTACAGCGAACGGACTCGGCGCCATCACCCGGAACGAGATCGCTGCGATCCGGGGGATCGGACACCGAGGTCCTATCGCCCTGCCCCGACTCCTTGCCGGCGAATGCTTCGGCGGCAACGAGGCGCTGGCCCACGTGCTCGCTCTGTCCGCAGCCGAACCCGGCCAGACATTGCTGGTGACGGTATCGACGGTGAACGGCGGCGTCACCTCCGCCCTCGTGAGAAAGGCCTGATCTCAATGCAAGACGCACGAGTGTGTGTGACAGGGGCGACGCGCGGGATCGGCCTCGCCATCGCTGAACGATTCCTCGCGGACGGTGCATCTGTCGCCGTGAACTACCGCAGTGACCGTCCGGAGACCCTCGCCGTCCTGGACCGGCTCGAGAAAGAGCACCCCGGGCGGGTCCTTCCGGTGCGAGCCGATATCTCGTCGTTCGACGAGGTGAAGCGCATGTTCCAGCAGATCAAAGCAGCGTGGGGAGGCCTCGATGTGCAGGTGAACAACGCCGGTCACGCGCAGGACTCTTTCGCGCTCATGATGAGCGAGGACGCCTGGCGATCGGTCGTCGACACGGATCTCTCCGGCACATTCGCGTGCGCCAAGCAGGCCGCGTGGCTCATGGCGGCGCAGAGGTCGGGAACGATCGTCAACATCTCCTCCGTGAGCGCCATCACCAGCCCCGCGGGTCAGGCGAACTACGCGGCAGCCAAGGCCGGAGTTGTCGCCTTCTCGCGGACGCTCGCCAAGGAACTCGCGCGCATGAACATCCGCGTCAATGTGATCGCTCCGGGGTTCGTCGAAACGGAGATGCTCGATCAGCTGCCGTCGGCGATGAAAGACGAGTATCTGGCGCTCATCCCCGACCGGCGATTCGGGAGTGCGGAGGAGATCGCCAACGCCGTCTTCTTTCTCGCGAGCCCTGCGGCTTCGTACATCAACGGGCACTGCCTCGTCGTGGACGGGGGCTTGACCGCATGACCGGGCCGATGAACGCTCCCCGCTCCGCCCCCGTCACCGCCTCTCAGATCATGGAACGGTTGCCGCATCGTCATCCGTTTCTCCTCCTCGATCGCGTCGACGAGCTCGTTCCTGATGTGCGGATCGTCGCCATCAAGAACGTGACGATCAATGAGCCGTACTTCGCCGGACATTTCCCCGGCAACCCGATCATGCCCGGCGTGATGATCATCGAGGCGCTCGCGCAGACGGGCGGCCTGCTCTTCGACATCGGGGGCCGTCTCTGCGTGCTGGCTCGGATCGACGCGGCGCGATTCCGGGGGGTCGTGCGCCCGGGTGACCGGCTCATCCTGACGGCCGACAATCTCGCCCGCCGTGCATCGATGGGCAAGGTGCGTGCGGCCGCCACCGTCGATGGGCGCACCGTCGCGAGCGCCGAGATCAGCTACAGCTTCGTCGAGGGGGCGTCCTCGTGATCGTCGTCGACCATCTCCATCGCACCTATGGCGACGGCCCCGATCTTCTGCACGCGAATCGCGACATCTCTCTTCACGTCTCCTCGGGTGAGTTCGTCGTGCTCGCGGGACCGTCGGGGTCGGGCAAGACCACGCTCCTCAACATCATCGGCGGTCTCGATACCGCATCGTCGGGATCGGTTCGGGTCGACGACGTGGAGGTGACGGCCCTGTCGCCCCGAGCGCTCGCCGACTTCCGCCGTGACCGCGTCGGATATGTGTTCCAGCGGTCGAACCTCGTCTCATCGCTCTCGGTGTACGACAACGCGGTGTTGCAGCTCCGGCTGCAGAAGAGGTTGACCCGTGCGGCGCGTGAGCGTACCCGTGCCCTCCTCGACGCGGTCGGGCTCGGCGACAAGCTCGACGCGCTCCCCGCGCAGCTATCGGGCGGGCAGCAGCAGCGCGCGGCCATCATCCGCGCGGTCGCGAGCGATACCGCTCTGGTCGTGGCGGATGAGCCGACGGCGAGTCTCGACTCGGTGAGCGCCGACGGGGTTCTCCGGCTCTTACGTCGGCTCAACGACGAGCACGGCGTGACGATCCTCGTCTCGTCTCACGACGACCGTGTGATCGAGACGGGGCGACGCGTGATCCACCTGACCGACGGTGCGATCCTCTCGGATTCGGGAGTCCCCAGCGGAGGTGGGTCGTGAAGATCGTCGCCGTCCATTCGAGCCCGCGGCCGAACACCCTGAGTCACACGCGGGTGCTGCTTGCCGCCGTGCGGGATTACCTGCTCGGTCGTCGACCCGACTGGTCGTTCGATGACATCGCCCTGTGGGAACGAAGAATCTCGGTGTGCGACGGCAATGGGCGATGCTTCCGCACGGACGGCTGTGTGTTCGATGACGACGTGGAACGGATCATCGAGCAGATGCTCGATGCAGACGGCGTGATCCTGGCTAGTCCGAACTACTGCGCCAACGTGAACTCGACAATGATGACCTTCGTCGAGAGAACGACGCGCCTGAGCCACCGCCGACTGCTCGCGGGAAAGGGAGCGTTGGCGTTGTCGACGTCCGCGAGTCCGGTCGATTCCACTCATGCCTCGGACTATCTCCGACGAGTGCTCGGCAGCTATGGTGCGAGCGTCGTCGAGGCGTACAACGTCGGAAGCCCGATGATCGTCTTCGACTATGGCGACTCGGAGCACGGCCGGATGATGCGCCGTCGCGTCGACGACTTCATCGACGCGGTCTCCGATCCATCGCGACATGTTCCGGATGAGAACTTCGGTGTCGATGTGCGGCAGCAGCTGCGCGACAACCCCGAGTTCACGAGGCGGCTGTTCCGCAGCGATGCCGCTTACTTCGCTGCATCCGAACGTCGGGAGGCAGCCGCTCATGGCTCGGACCGATGACTCGTCCTCGCGTCGCGGACACGCAGGCTCCGGTGAGCGAGGAGCGGGTGTGACGGCGCGCTACATCCTGTTCATGGCGTTCGCGATGATCCGCGCCGATCGGCGAACGGTCCGCACCTTCTCGAGCGTGGCCGTTGCGACGCTCGGCCTTCTGCTTTCCTTCGCCGCCATCAACGGCATGGGCACGATGATGACGCAGTCCGCGAAGGACCTCATCAGCGGTGATGTGTCCGGCTTCGCCTTGGGCTACCGGTACTCGATGCTCAACCCCGCGACCGACGTGGTCTCGTACCTCGACGACGCCGGTGGGCAGTTGGTCTCGGATCTGCGGCGATCGACGGGAGTCACCGCCGTCCGGCCGAGGATCACGGCGGGTGCGCAGCTCTCGGCGCGAGGGACCGATACCGGCGTCGTCGTGGTCGGATCGGACACCGCGGCAGAGGGCTATGTGCTCCTTGCGGGCTCGGCACCGAGGGGAGCCGGGGAGGTGTGCATCAATCAGCGGCAACGCGACGACCTCGGCCTCGCGGTCGGCGACACTCTGACGCTGTCCGTCGCGGGCGCGCCGGAGTCCAACGCCTCGACGCCGGTGCGGGTGTCGTGCGTATACGACAACAGTCGGTTCGGCCTGTTCCGCTCCAGCTTCATCGTGATGGACGTCGCCGGCGTGCAGCAGATCCTCCAACGTCCCCACGCGCTGACACAAGTGCTTCTCACGGTGGCGCCGGGGGTCGACGCAGCGGCCGAGACGACGGCGTTGGCGACCCGGTTTCCGGGGGTCGCCTTCTTCACCGCGCGAGACACCGCCGGGCTCATCTTCGGGATCCGGGCGGCCCAGCGCACGACCATGTGGGCGCTCGTCGGCGTGATGGCGCTGATCTGCGCGGTGCTCGTCGCGAACGTCGTCGCTTTCGCGCTCCGACGGCAGCGCGGCGAGATCGCCACGATGCGGGCGATGGGCTTCGGGGCGAACGCGGTGCGCGCGGTGTACGCCGCACAGACGTTGATCGTCGGAGCCTCGATGATCGCGGTCGGAACGATCGTGTCGATCGTGAGCGTCGTGATATGCGGGGTGATCGGCATCCCGATCGGGAGTGGCGTGCAACTGTTCGGAGAACGCACGCTTCGGCCGTGGCTCGGCACCGGCGATGTAGCCGTCACCGCCGCGGTGATGCTGATCGCCCTGCTCCTCGGGAACGTCCTCTCCACCCGGAGGATGTTGCGCCTGTCGCCGGTCGCGATCGCTCGCGACGTCTGATCCGCCGTCCATGAACCGAGAGAAGACCGCACCCATGGCTCGTCTGTCGCCTTACCGTCGTGGCCACTTCGCGCCCGTTCGGGAGGAGGTGACCGCCTTCGATCTGCCGGTCACGGGCATCATTCCCGAAGACCTCGACGGGCGTTACCTGCGTAACGGCCCCAACCCGCTCGGTGTCGAGCATCCGCGTTTCCACTACTACCTCGGCGCCGGGATGATCCACGGAGTCCGCATCTCCGGGGGCCGCGCCGAGTGGTATCGCAATCGATGGGTCCGGCAGGCTCCGGTGTCTCGCGCGCTGAGGGAGCCGCGGCGCACCTACCGAGTTTTCGGAGGGATGGATGCCGCATCGAACATCAACGTGATCGGCCACGCGGGAAGGACCCTTTCCCTCACAGAGGGGGGAACACTCCCGTTCGAGCTCACGGACGAACTGGACACTGTCGGCCCATGCGACTTCGAGGGTGATCTGCACGGGGCGATGTCTGCTCATCCGAAGGTCGACCCGGTCACCGGGGACCTCCACAGCCTCGGCTACTTCGCGGGGTCGTCCACGGTGGACTACACCGTGGTCGCAGCAACGGGGGCGGTGGTCCATAGCGAGAGCATCGAGCTCCCGCATGCGACGATGATGCACGATTTCGCGCTGACACCGAGCTACCTCGTCCTCATGGATCTGCCGGTGACCTTTCATGCGCTGTCGGCCGTCGCGGGCGACCCGTTCCCCTTCCGATGGAACCCGAGGGCGGTGGCGCGGCTGGGCCTCCTGCGGCGCGGGAGCTCCGAGGCGGAGCCGAAGTGGTTCGAGATCGAGCCCGTGTGGGTCTACCACACCGTCAATGCGTACGACACGTCGAGCGGCATCGTCCTCGACGTCGTGACGCACCCATCCATGTTCCGCGGACGCACGGGGGAGATCAGCGGTCACGGGACTCCGTCGCTCGAACGCTTCACGATCGACACGCGTACGGGTCGAGTGAAGCGAGAGATTCTCGACGATCGCCCGCAGGAGTTCCCCCGTGTCGATGATCGCGTTCTCGGGCGTCCCCACCGATTCGTCTACACCGCGAGCGCCGCCGCGTTCGTCGACACGTGGAGGCCGCGAGAGCTCGACACGATCGCGGACGCCGAGTTCGACAACGTCCTGTTCCGGCACGACCTCCTGGGCGGTCCTACCCAGCGGCGGAGCTTCCCCCGGGACGCGGCGATCGGAGAGGCGGTCTTCGTGGCGCGACGCGGGGGGACGGGCGCCGAAGACGACGGCTACGTGCTCAGTTACGTGCACGAGCCCGGGAGGGGAGCCAGCGACCTCGTGATCCTGTCCGCCGCCGACTTCGAGGGCGACGAACTGGCACGGGTCCATCTGCCCGCGCGCGTACCGCTCGGGCTCCATGGCAACTGGATCCCGACGGAAGAGCGCGCCGCCGCAGCGCTCTCCGACGGGGGAGCGACCGCAGTGGACGCGCACGACGTGGCCACTCCGCCCGTCCCGGAGACGGGCCCGTGAGGACGGGACGGCGCCGCGGATGCACGGGGAGAGGGAAGAAGGAGCGCTCATGTCGATAGAGGTCGTCAATCTCTGCAAGGACTACGGGGGACGGCGCGCTGTGCACGACGTGTCCTTTTCTGTGCCGTCGAGTTCCGTCTTCGCGTTCCTCGGGGAGAACGGCGCGGGTAAGTCGACCACGATCGGCTGCATCACGACCACGCTCGCGCCGACGTCGGGCGTGATCTCGGTCAGCGGCTACGACGTGGAGCATCACCCGCACGACGTTCGTGCGAGCATCGGAGCCGTCTTCCAGTCCTCCCTTCTCGACCCTCTGCTCTCCGTGCGCGAGAATCTCGCGGTCCGAGCCGGTTTCTACGGACTCGACACGCGCGAGGCGGGTCGCCGTATCGGAACGCTGTCCGATCTCGTCGGACTCGGCTCATTCCTCGAACGGCGCTACGGGACGCTGTCCGGCGGTCAGAAGCGGCGGGCGGACATCGCCCGTGCGCTCGTGCACGAGCCGCGTGTGCTCTTCCTCGACGAGCCCACCGCCGGTCTCGACCCTCAGTCCCGGGAGAGGATCTGGGCGACGATCCACGAGTTGCGCGCGACCGCCGGGACGACGGTCTTCCTCACGACGCATTACATGGAGGAGACCGAGAACGCCGATCGCGTGTGCATCATCGATCGGGGGCGGATCATCGCCGGGGGGACGCCTGCGCAACTGCGCTCTCGATACAGCTCCAGCATCCTCACCGTGCGGTCCGAGGACCACGCCGGGGTGATCGCCGCGTGCCGCGCCCGGGGGATCGATGTCCGTGCGGTGGGTGCTGATCTCGTGATCCCGATGGCGTCGTCGCAGACAGCCAAAGAGCTCCTCGCGGTCCTTCCGATCGACGACTTCGAATTTCGCCACGGAACGATGGACGACGTGTTCCTCACCCTCGTCGGGGGAGCGGACGCATGAGGAGCATCGCCGTGCTGACGACTCGCAACCTCCGCGTGTTCTTTCGAGACCGCGTCGGAGTGTTCTTCTCCTTGCTCTCCGCGCTCATCCTCATCGCGCTCTATGCTCTCTTCCTCGGCGGCATCCAAGTCGACAGCCTCGAAGCGCGGTTCCCGACGGCTCCGGATGCCGATGTCCGGTGGTTCGTGAACTCCTGGGTGTTCGCGGGCATCACCATGATCACCACGTTGACGACGTCGATCGCTGCGCTCGGCGTCTTCGTGGACGACAACGTCTCGGGCCGCTTTCGCGACTTCATCGTTTCGCCTATTCGCCGGACTCATCTCATCCTCGGGTACATGATCGCGGGTTTCACGGTCTCCGTCGTGATGACCTCGATCATCGTCGCGATCGGCCAGGTGTACCTTCTGACCCAGGGCGACGAGCTGCTGAGCCCCGCCAATGCGGGCGAGACCTGGGGGGCCGTTCTTCTCTCGAGTGCCGCGTTCTCGGCTCTCGCCGCTTTCGCGGTGACGTTCCTGCGGTCCGCGGGAGCATTCACCGCCCTGTCGACCGTCGTCGGGTCGTTGATCGGGTTCTTCTCGGGCGCGTATGTTCCCGCGGGCACCCTGCCGACGTCCGTTGTCGATGGCATCAACCTCCTCCCGTTCGCGCAGGCGGCCATGCTCATCAGACGCCCCTATACCGAGCAGGCGCTCGTCGCGCTCGTCGGGGGACAGGAGGAAACGGCACGCGCCCTTCGCGAGTTCTACGGGATGTCGGCCTCGGTCGGCGGGTTCGCGGTCAGCGCCGGCGTCGCGGTGGGCACGCTCGTGACGGTCGCCGTCGTCTTCGCCTGTCTCGGTGCGTGGCGATTGTCGCGGACCATCCGGTGACCGTCGTGGTCGACATCCGTGTGTTCGATCCGGTCCGTGACGCGCACCGAGTAGCGGCGTTCTACAACGAAGAGGGGTACGGCCCCATCGCTTCGGGCCGTGCGGCAACCGCCGGCATCCTCCTCGACATCCTCGCCGAACGCGCCGTGAAGCTGTTCATCGTGGCGGAGCAGCACGGCAGGATCGTCGGGACCCTCGGGTACGCCAGGATGTCCGGTCGCCGCGTCGCCCCGGACGGGCAGCTGTTCGCCGTGATGTTCTTCGTCAGCCCCTCCCTGCGCGCCGGTTTCCTCGTCGGTCGGTTGTTCAACGATTCCTTTGCGCGCTTCGCCGACCTCGGTGCGCGATCCCTGCGCGTCGAAGTCGATCCCGCGAATCGTCGGGCTTTCCCCCTCTACGTCCGTATCGGGTTCCGACTGGTCGGTGACGGACGCCCCGACGAGGACGGCTATCTCGAACTCGTCAACCATCTGCCGGGTGTGGCGGCCGCGCTCCAGCCCGAACGATCATCGGTGTCGGGCCCCTCTCGGTACAGTGCCCAGACGATCAGGGAGGCGCGCAGGCAGACCCTGACCAGTGGCGTCGGACGAGATCGAACGGGCGAACCGACGATCTCGTACCACCTCGAGATCGATGGTCGTCCGGTCTCGGCGGTGACCCACGCCGACACCGGAGAGATTTTGTCGGCCACCGTCGGGGGACTCCGGATCGACGGTCGGTGGACCGGCGCGGAGCCCCTCGCCGGTGACTCCCCCGCAGAGGTGGTCCATCCCCTGCCCGGCGGTTTCTCCGCGGTGCTGCAGACTGCGGACGGCGCGATTCGCATCGAGCATCCCCGTCATCTCGGTCCGCTCGCCCTGGATCCGTTCCCCGTGGATCGGCGCATTCCGGCCGGGGTCCGTCGTCCGGCGGCACGGGTGGTCACGAGCACCGTGGAGGATCAGCGGTGGATCTCTACCGATGGAGAGATCGTGAGGACCGTCGAGTTCGCACGGGGAGGGCTCGACGTCGCGGTGACGCATCGCGACGGGGAGCGCATCGCGATCTTCCCGTGGTCGGGGTTCCGGGCGGCAACGTTGACGGTCACGTCGCCGTCGGCTGATTCCCCCGCCTCGGCGCATTACATCCGTGGAGTGTGGCCCCGCGATCTCACGGATTTCGAGGCGGCCGCAGAGGATGTCTGCGAGGCGCAGGATACTCAGGCGGTGTGGATCGAAACGTCCACGGGGCTCGAGCTGCGGATCGAGGTGCATTCCCCCGGACAGTGGCGGATCGAGGGTCCTCATCTTGCTCGCGTCTGCGCCGAGGCGTCGCTGAACTACAGGTATGTTCCCCGAAACGGGTCCGTCTCCACCATCGCTGCGCGGTCGAGGAACGACGCTCGACGTGGGCGCGAGTCCACGGACCTCCCCGATACCCGTTGTCACGCGCGAGACTCGCCCGTCCGTGTCGAGGCCGCTGCTCGTTGTTCCGCCGCCGATGCCGTCGCCGTCGCCGTCGATGTGAACGAGGGCGTCATGGAATGGAGACTCGGCGGTGTGAGCATCGTGGAGGCGGCACCGCTGGATCGTCGGCTCGGCCCCCTGAGCGGGTTCCGCTCGTCGATGTGGTTCGCGCTGCAGCCCAGCCGGTACGACCCTGATGCGGGTGCGGTGTGGGCTCCGCCCGACCCGCGTCTGAGCTATGGAACCGGGATCGACGAATGGTGGGTCGAACCATGCTCGGGTTCGCATCTCATCCTTCACGCGCGCGCGCGACGTGCGGGGTCGAAAACGAGCGAGCTCGTCGTGTATCTCGCGGTGCCGGATGCGGAAGCAGAACTCTGGGACCCCGAACAGGGGTGGTATGCGGAGAGCGCAAGCGGATCCACCTGGCGAGCGTGGACGACGCGATGTCGTATGCACACCCCTCACGGAGTGATGGAGATCGAACCGATGGTGGGTCTCTTCCCCGAGATTCTGGTGAGACGGGGGTCATTCGGCGTCGTCCTGGCGATGCACTCGCAGACCGACCTCCTCGGAGTCGAGGCGGCGTGGCATGTGCGTTTCATCGCTCGCGCGTCCGCCTCATCCTCGCCGGCCGATGGGTGATGCGCTCCGGGTGGCACAGGATGCCGCACGCGCGGCGTCGTCACCCCGCCCGCTGTCGATCGCGGTCGTCCCGAGCCAGACGACCGCCGGGACGTGCGCTCGCGCCTCGACGGCCCCACCCGGGATCGCGTACCGTCGACGCGTGACGAACGGGATCTTCAGCTCGGTGAGATGTGAGACCGAGGTGCGGGAGACCGAGACGCCGTACGTCGACCAGCGGAACATCCACTTCTCCGTCAACCGGTGCGGCTTCCACATCGTCGAGTTCTTTCACCCCGGGCATCGCCCCGAGGCCGGGAGCGAGGGCGATCGCCGCGGCCCCGACCGCATGTTCCGGTTCGAGAAGCGGATGCCGGCATGAGCGGCGGCCTGCCCGCGATCGAGTTCATGTTCCCCGGGGCGGGGCGCGACCGGATCGTCGCGGCGATCCGTGCGGGAGAGAAGACGGCGACCAGCTCGCTCGTGCGGGAGTATCTGGTCGCGGGAGACCCGCTGCCTGCCGTCGGGGACCGCGGCGCGGTGGTCGACTCGGCCGGTGAACCGGTGTGCGTCATCGAGACGACCGGGGTGGAGATCGTCGCTCTGCGGGACGTCTCGCTCACCCATGCGCTCGACGAGGGCGAGGGATACACGTCCGTCTCGGAGTGGCGCCGCGGACACGTGCGGTTCTGGACCTCGGATGCCATGCGTGAAGAGCTCGGGGATGATTTCGTCGTCGACGACGACACGTCGGTGGTGTTGGAGCGGTTCGCGGTCGTGGGGTGAGCCTCGCGGTCAGTCGACGACCGCGGCGACCGCCTCGATCTCGACCAGCTGGTGGTCGTAGCCGAGAACGGTGACACCCATCAGCGTGCTGGGCACGTCATGGTCGCCGAAGGCGTCGCGAACGACGTCCCAGGCGGTGACGAGGTCGGCCTGGCGGGCGGAGGCGACGAGCACGCGCGTGCTGATGACATCGGTCATCTTCGCGCCCGCCGCGCCCAGAGCCCCCGTCATGGTCTCGACGCATTTCGCCGCCTGCGCCGCGTAGTCGCCCACCCCGGCCGTCGAGCCGTCGTCGTTCAGCGGGCAGGATCCGGCGAGGAAGATCAGTCGGGCGTTCGCCGGAGCGGTGGCGGCGTAAGCGTACTGGGCCGCATCCGACAGGGCGGCGGCGCGGATGAGGGTGACGGCGGAGGGCATGGGGCTCCTGACGGCGAGGCGAATGTCGGAGGTCATCGCCAGACTAGGCGCATGCCTCTGTTCGACCACCTCAGTGTCAGCGTCGCCGACGTGGAACGTGCGATCGCGCAGTTCGATCCGATCCTCACCGCCCTCGGCCTGGAACGGACGGACGGCGGAAACGGTGCGTCGTGGTACGCCGAGGGCGAGACCGAGCTCATCGTGCTGCCGGCCCGAGACGTGGCATCCGGTCCCCATGAACACGGGCGGATCGGCTGGCAGCATCTCGCATTCGCCGTGGCCTCACGCGCGGAGGTCGTCCGTATGCACGCCCTGGCCCTGGATGCCGGATGGACCGTCGTGCGCGAGCCCAAGGAGTATCCCCGGTTCACACCGACGTACTTCGCGTCGTTCGTCGAGAACGCGGACGGCATCCGGATCGAGTTCATGCACAACCCGGGGTGAGCGGCATCCGCATCCCCTCCCGTCGAAGGGGCAAGGGTCGGGGGTCTCCAGCCCCGTCTAGTAGGGTTGTCGACTGGCGAAGATCTCTTGATATCGAGAGAGTTCGCCTCCTCCCACCACCGATCGCCCAGCGAAGGATTGTCCGTGGATCTCTACGAGTACCAGGCACGTGATCTGTTCGAAAAGTACGAGGTGCCGGTACTCGCCGGCATCATCGCCGACACCCCTGAGGAGGCGAAGGCGGCCGCGGAGAAGCTCGGCGGTGTCGTCGTCGTCAAGGCTCAGGTCAAGACCGGAGGCCGCGGCAAGGCCGGCGGCGTGAAGGTCGCGAAGAACCCCGACGAGGCATTCGAGGCGGCCCAGGCCATTCTCGGCCTCGACATCAAGGGTCACGTCGTCAAGCGCGTCATGGTCGCCGCCGGCGCCCGCATCGCCAAGGAGTTCTACTTCTCGGTGCTGCTCGACCGCGCCAACCGCTCCTACCTCTCGCTCTCGAGCGTCGAGGGCGGCATGGAGATCGAAGAGCTCGCCGTCGAGCGTCCCGAGGCGCTCGCGCGCATCGAGGTCGACCCGATCGAGGGCATCACGCCCGAGAAGGCCCTCGAGATCGCCAAGGCCGCGAAGTTCGACGACGAGCTGGCCCCCAAGGTGGCCGACGTCTTCGTCAAGCTCTTCAACGTCTACAAGGGCGAGGACGCCACCCTCGTCGAGGTGAACCCCCTCATCCAGAGCGAGGACGGCGACATCATCGCCCTCGACGGCAAGGTCTCGCTCGACGAGAACGCCGGCTTCCGCCACCCCGACCACGAGGCGCTCGAAGACAAGGACGCGGCCGACCCGCTCGAGGCCAAGGCCAAGCAGCACGACCTCAACTACGTCAAGCTCGACGGTCAGGTCGGCATCATCGGCAACGGCGCGGGCCTGGTCATGTCGACCCTCGATGTCGTCGCCTACGCCGGCGAGAAGCACAACGGCGTCAAGCCCGCCAACTTCCTCGACATCGGCGGCGGCGCCTCTGCGACCGTCATGGCCGCCGGTCTCGACGTCATCCTCGGCGACGAGCAGGTCAAGAGCGTCTTCGTCAACGTCTTCGGCGGCATCACCTCGTGCGTCGCCGTCGCCGAGGGCATCGTCAAGGCCCTCGAGATCCTCGGTGACGCCGCCACGAAGCCGCTCGTCGTGCGCCTCGACGGCAACCAGGTCGAAGAGGGTCGCCAGATCCTCGCCGCCGCCAACCACCCGCTCGTCACCCTCGCCGCCGGTATGGACGAGGGCGCCGACAAGGCCGCCGAACTGGCCAACGCGTAAGGGATAGGGACAGAAACAATGTCGATCTACCTCAACAAGGACTCCAAGGTCATCGTCCAGGGCATCACCGGCGGTGAGGGCACCAAGCACACCGCCCTCATGCTCAAGGCCGGCACCCAGGTCGTCGGTGGCGTGAACGCCCGCAAGGCCGGCACCACGGTCTCGCACAAGGACGCGTCGGGCAACGACGTCGAGCTCCCCGTCTTCGCGTCGGTCGAAGAGGCCATCCGCGAGACCGGCGCCGACGTGTCGATCGCGTTCGTGCCCCCGGCCTTCACCAAGGACGCGATGGTCGAGGCCATCGACGCCGAGATCCCCCTCCTCGTCGTCATCACCGAGGGCGTGCCCGTCGGCGACACCGCCGAGGCGTGGGCGTACTCCAAGGCCAAGGGCGAGAAGACCCGCATCATCGGCCCGAACTGCCCCGGCATCATCACGCCCGGCGAGGCGCTCGTGGGCATCACTCCCGCGAACATCACCGGCAAGGGACCCATCGGCCTCGTGTCGAAGTCGGGCACCCTGACCTACCAGATGATGTTCGAGCTGCGCGACCTCGGCTTCTCGACCGCCATCGGCATCGGCGGCGACCCGGTCATCGGCACCACGCACATCGACGCCCTCGCGGCGTTCGAGGCCGACCCCGAGACCAAGGCGATCGTCATGATCGGCGAGATCGGCGGCGACGCCGAGGAGCGCGCCGCCGACTTCATCAAGGCGAACGTCACCAAGCCGGTCGTCGGTTACGTCGCGGGCTTCACGGCCCCCGAGGGCAAGACCATGGGCCACGCCGGTGCCATCGTCTCGGGCTCGGCCGGTACCGCTCAGGCGAAGAAGGAGGCCCTCGAGGCCGCCGGTGTCAAGGTCGGCAAGACGCCGTCCGAGGCCGCCGCCCTGATGCGCGAGATCATCGAGAGCCTGTAAGCAGCACTCTCTGCGGGGCCCGGATGCCACGGCATCCGGGCCCTTTCGCATGTCCGGCGGGGGCGGGGTGCGGGTGGCCTCGCGCGCGACAGGGTTGCGTGCGTGCGACGACGGGGCGCGAGATCACGTGACTCCGCCGAGAACACCTGCCCCGGCGTGTGCGCTCGCCCCGATCACGTGATGTCGGCGGCCGGGCCTGGGCTTCCCGTGCGAGGTCACGTGATCTGGCAGCCGGGCGCCGCCGCCGGGGCCGCATTGCGCGCCGTGCGGAGCACCGCGACAGAGAAGGGGCCCGGATGCCGTGGCATCCGGGCCCCTCCATCGCACAGGCGTCAGCCGAGCAGGGCCTCGACCGGTCCGCGGGCGAAGAAGACCACGAAGCCGGCGGCGACGATCCACAGCAGCGGGCTGATGCGGCGCGCGCGACCCGACAGCGCCTGAATCAGCACCCAGCTGACGAAGCCCGCGCCGATGCCGTTGGCGATCGAGTAGGTGAGGGGCATCACGGTGACGGTGAGGAACACCGGGATCAGCACCGACATGTCGCTGAGGTCGACGTGGCGGATCTGCGCCATCATCAGCGCCCCGACGATGACCAGGGCCGCGGCGGCGATCTCGGTGGGGACGATGCTCGTCAGCGGGGTGAAGAACATCGCGAGCAGGAACAGCGCACCGGTGACGACGTTCGCGAGACCCGTGCGGGCACCCTCGCCGATGCCGGAGCCCGACTCGATGAACACGGTGTTCGACGACGACGACGTCGCTCCACCCGCGACGGCGCCGATGCCCTCGATCACCAGCGCCGAACGCAGGCGCGGGAAGGTGCCGTCGGGAGCGGCGAGGCCCGCCTCGCGGGAGAGGCCGGTCATCGTGCCCATGGCGTCGAAGAAGTTCGTGAACACGAGCGTGAAGACGAGCATGAGCGCGGCGAGCACGCCGATGCGCCCGAAGGATCCGACCAGGTCGACCTGACCGACGAGTGAGAGGTCGGGAAGGCCGACCCACTGCGCGGGGAGCGTCGGCACGCTGAGGCCCCAGCCGCCGGGGTTGCCGTCGGCCTTGGCCCCGAGACCGGTGACGGCCTGGACGATCACGGCGATGACGGTGCCCGAGAGCAGACCGATCAGCAGGGCGGCTTTCACCTTGCGGACGAGGAGCACGGCGGTGATGACGAGGGTCAGCACGAACAGGGCGGTGGGGATCGTGGTGATCGAGCCGCCGACGCCGAGACCGACCGGGGGAGAGCTGAGGCCGGTCGAGGTGACCAGGCCGCTGTCGACGAAGCCGATGAACGCGATGAACAGGCCGATGCCGACCGTGATCGCCGTCTTCAAGGCGAGGGGCACCGCCTCGAAGATCATGCGACGCAGGCCCGTGACGGCCAACAGCACGATGATGAGGCCGTTGATGACGACGAGGCCCATCGCCTCGGGCCAGGTGACCTGACCCACGATGCCGACCGCGAGGAACGAGTTGATGCCCAGGCCCGCGGCGAACGCGAACGGCAGGCGCGTGACCAGACCGAACAGCATCGTCATCACACCCGCGGTGAGCGCGGTGACGGCGGCGACCTGCGAGAAGCCGAGCGCGTTGCCGGCGACGTCAGGAGTGCCCGACAGGATGATCGGGTTGAGGATGACGATGTACGCCATCGTGACGAAGGTGACGACGCCGCCGCGGATCTCTCCGCCGACGGTCGAGCCGCGGGCGGTGATCTCGAAGAACCGGTCGAGGCCGTTCTTCGGTTCGGGGACGGCCGTGGTCTCGGGAGCGGAAGCGCTCATGAAAGCTCCAGGGGAAAGGGGGAGGGGCTAGACCGGAGGGGAAGACGCCGACGTATCGTGTGAGCTATGTCACTCTCAGGAGAGTATCTCCCCAGCACCAGCGAATGGGCCCGTCAGCAGGCAGAGACCTTCGAAGCCACGGGGGGCAAGGAGTCCGCCGACATGCGGGGCGTACCCATCATCGTCCTCACCACCGTCGGCGCCAAAACCGGTGGTCTGCGCAAGACCGCCCTCATGCGCGTCGAGCACGACGGAAAATACGCGGTCGTGGCATCCAAGGGCGGTGCTCCCGAGCATCCCGCGTGGTTCTACAACCTCGTGAAGAACCCTCGTGTGGCCCTGCAGGACGGCGACGTGAAGAAGGAGTACGACGCGCACCAGGCCGAGGGCGCCGAGCGCGAGGAGTGGTGGGGCTACGCGACCGAGGTCTGGCCCGACTACGACGAGTACCAGAAGAAGACCGAGCGCCGCATCGAGCTGTTCGTGCTGGAGCCGGTGGACTGAGGCGTCACCCGCGCGCCTGAGCTGCTGAGTGTCCAAGACACCCGGTCGTGTCGAAATTTCATCCGGGTGTCTTGGACACTCGACGCGGGTCGCACGCGCTTTGGCGCCACGCGCGGACTCGGGTGCCACGCGCGCGCGAGCTTGTCGCCGCCGAAAAGTTGAGTGTCCAAGAAACCCGGACGTTCTCGAAATTCGTCCGGGTGTCTTGGACAGTCAACGAGAATCACCGGTACGAGCGGGACCGGGGAGGACGCGGCAGCGGCGGATGCCGAGACGTCACGGCCGCGAGCACGCACGGGCCCCGGACGGAGAGCGGATGCCGGGACCCAAACCTCACACCACAGTCACCGCCGCGTGAGCGAAACGTTCGCCGGGGGTAACGCCGGGGCGAGGCCGGGGGAAACCTCGGCTGCCTAGCGTCGGGGCATGGCCCGCTCGAACCCCGCAACCGGAACGAAACACGCCGCAGACGCCCCGGCAAACTCCGTCGCGTACGGTGACGGCATGCTCCACCCCGCGTCATCCGGATCCGTCGTGGTCGTGGGTGCGGGGATGGTGGCCCACCGCTTCGTCGAGAGCCTCACGAGCCGCGACACCGACGGCCGCTGGTCGATCACGGTGCTCGGCGACGAGGCCCGCGGCCCCTACGACCGGGTCGGCCTGACCGGGATCTTCACTGGCAAGACGCCGGACGACCTGGCCCTCGACGCGGCGGTCCTCGACCACGACCGTGTGCGGGTGCACACCGACGCCCGGGTCACGAAGATCGACCGCGCCGCCCGCACCGTCACCACGGTCGGCGGCTCCCTCCACTCGTACGACCGCCTCGTGCTCGCCACCGGGTCGTACGCCGCGCGCCTCGCCCTCGACGGCTTCGACCACCAGGGGTGCTTCGTTTACCGCACGCTCGACGACGTCGCCGGCATGCGCGCCTGGGTCGCGAAGCGCTCGGCCCAGCTCGGCCGGCCCCTGCGCGGCGCGGTCGTCGGTGGGGGTCTGCTCGGACTCGAGGCGGCGGGAGCGCTGCAGGCCGAGGGCGTCTCGCCGTTCGTCCTGCAGTCGAACGAGCGGCTCATGTCGGCCCAGCTCGACCTCGGCGGCGCGAAGGCGCTGCAGCGGCTCATCGAGGCGCGCGGCATCGAGGTGCGCATGAGTTCGGTGACGACGCGGGTGGATGCCGACAAGACCGGCGCCGTGTGCGGCCTCGAGCTGCGCGACGGCACGTGGGAGGCCGTCGACATCGTCGTCTTCACGGTCGGTGTGCGCCCCCGCGACGAGCTCGCGCGCACCGCGGAGCTCGCGGTCGATCCGCGCGGCGGGGTCGTCATTGACGCGGGCTGCGATACCTCCGACCCGGCGATCCTCGCGATAGGCGAGGTCGCCAGCTTCGACGGACAATGCATCGGCCTCGTCGCTCCCGGCTACGCGATGGCCGAGGTCGCCGCGACCCGCCTGCTCGGGGGCGAGGCCGCATTCGACGGCTTCGACACCTCGGCGAAGCTCAAGCTCTCGGGCGTCGAGGTCGCGAGCTTCGGCGACGCGTTCGCCGAGACCCCCAACGCCCTCGACGTCACGTACGCCGACCCGATCTCGGGTGTCTACAAGAAGCTCGTGCTGAGCGACGACGCGCAGACGCTGCTCGGCGGCATCCTCGTGGGTGACGCCTCGGCTTACACGTCGCTGCGCCCCCTCGTCGGTCGCGCGCTGGGCGGCGATCCCGCCGCGTACCTCATGCCGTCCGACCTCGCGCCCGCCCCGCAGGGCGACCTGCCCGACGACGCCATCGTCTGCTCGTGCAACGGCGTCACGGCCGGTACCGTGCGCGGCGCCGTCACCGAGCACGACTGCGCGGATGCCGCCGAGGTCAAGGCGTGCACCAAGGCGGGAGCGGCGTGCGGCTCGTGCTTCACGCTCGTGAAGAAGCTCGTGGCGACCGAGCTGGCGGCATCCGGGAAGGAAGTCTCGAACGGTCTGTGCGAGCACTTCTCGTTCACGCGCGCGCAGCTGTTCGACGCCGTCCGCATCTCGGGGCTGAAGACCTTTACCGCGATCGTCGAGCGCTTCGGCACCGGCCGCGGCTGCGACATCTGCAAGCCGGCGCTCGCGAGCATCCTGGCCAGCCTCTACTCGGGGCACGTGCTCGAGGGCGAGCTCGCGACGATGCAGGACACCAACGACCACGTGATGGCCAACATCCAGCGCGACGGAACCTACAGCGTCGTGCCGCGCATCGCGGGCGGGGAGATCACCCCCGACGGTCTCGTCGTGATCGGCGAGGTCGCCCGCGACTTCGGGCTGTACACGAAGATCACCGGCGGCCAGCGCATCGACATGTTCGGCGCTCGCCTCGAGCAGCTGCCCGCGATCTGGAAGCGCCTCGTCGACGCCGGCTTCGAGTCGGGACAGGCCTACGGCAAGTCCCTGCGCACCGTGAAGTCGTGCGTCGGGCAGACCTGGTGCCGTTACGGCGTGCAGGACTCGGTCGGCATGGCCGTGCAGCTCGAGCTGCGGTACCGAGGCCTCCGCTCGCCCCACAAGATCAAGTTCGGCGTCTCGGGCTGCGCGCGCGAGTGCGCCGAGGCGCGCGGCAAGGACGTCGGCGTCATCGCGACCGAGGCCGGCTGGAACATGTACGTCGGCGGCAACGGCGGCTTCACCCCGCGCCACGCGGTGCTCTTCGCCGAGGGTCTCGACGACGACGGCCTCTTGCGGGCCATCGACCGCTTCCTGATGTTCTACATCCGCACCGCCGACCGGCTGCAGCGCACGGCTCCGTGGATGGAGGACTACGAGGGCGGCCTCGAGGCGCTGAAGGGCGTCGTGTTCGACGACACCCTCGGCATCGCCGACGACCTCGACCGCGCCATGGCCGCGCACATCGACAACTACGAAGACGAGTGGGCGGCGACCCTCGCCGACCCCGAGAAGCTCAAGCGCTTCCAGAGCTTCGTCAACGCCCCCGACACCGCCGACCCCACACTGGCGTACGTGTCCGAGCGCGGCCAGCCCCGCCCCGCGACCGCCGAGGAACGCTCCTCCGGCGCGGTCCTCATCGGCGGCACGACCCTGGCGGTGCGCTCGTGACGATCCTGGAGGCGACGAACATGGATGCCGAGACCCCGGCGCCCGACGCACCCGTCGACGCCCTCGCGGGCGCAGGGCGCTCCGCGTGGACCCGCATCTGCCGGGTCGACGACCTGCTCGTCGAGCGCGGTGCCGCAGCCCTCGTCGGCGACCGCCAGATCGCACTGTTCCGCACCTTCGACGGGCGCATCTTCGCCACCGACCAGGTCGACCCGTTCAGCGGGGCCGCCATCCTGTCGCGCGGGATTGTCGGCGACCGCGCGGGCGTGCCCACCGTCGCCTCGCCCATGTACAAGCAGGTGTTCGACCTGCGCACCGGCGCGTGCCTCGACACACAGGGCAAGGAGCCGCTCTCGGTGCGCGTGCACCCGGTGGCGGTGACCGACGGTGACGTGTTCGTCAAGCTCGCCCCCGTGGTGGACGACGGAGAAGGAGACCCCCGATGATCGCTCTCACAGGACTCGACCTCACCGACAAGCTCGTCGTCTGCGTGGGCGGCGGTTCCGTCGCCCAGAGACGTATCGCCCGGCTGCGCGCGGCCGGTGCCCGGGTGCGGCTCGTCGCCCCCGTCGCGACGCCGGCCCTCGCCGCCCTGGCCGCGTCGGGCGATATCGCGTGGATGCCGCGTGGGTTCGTCGCTGAAGACCTCGATGACGCCTGGTTCTGCCACACGGCCACCGGTTCGGCATCCGTCGACGCCGCCGTCGTCGCCGCCGCCGATGCCCGCCGCGTGTGGTGCGTCAACGCCGGACACGGGGGCAAGGGCACCGCGCGCCTCGCCGCCGAGACCGCGAGCGGCGACGTCATGGTCGGGGTCGTCTCGACCGCGGGCGCCGATCCTCGCCGTAGCGTCGCCGTGCGCGACGCGATCGCCCAGCGCCTCGCCGCGGGCGCCCTCCCTCTCCGCCGCCGACGTCGTCCGCTCGTGGGGAGCGTGGCGCTCGTCGGCGGCGGTCCCGGCCCGATCGACCTGATGACCGTGCGCGCCCGCGCCCTGCTCGCCGAGGCCGACGTCGTCGTGCACGACCGCCTCGGACCCACCGGGGTGCTCCGTGAGCTCGGCGACGACGTGGAGCTCGTCGACGTGGGCAAGCGCCCCCAGCACCACCCCGTGCCGCAGGACGAGATCAACGCGATCCTCGTCGATCGCGCCGCGAAGGGCCTCCGTGTCGTGCGACTCAAAGGCGGTGACCCCTTCGTCTACGGTCGTGGTGGCGAAGAGGTGCTCGCGTGCCGGGCCGCCGGCATCCCGGTCGAGGTCGTGCCGGGCATCTCGAGCGCCATCGCCGTGCCGTCGGCGGCGGGGGTCCCCGTGACTCACCGCGGCGTCGCCGGCACCCTGCACGTCGTGAACGGTCAGGAGACCCCGAGCGAGGCCACCCTCGCGGCCCTCCGCGACGACAGTGCCACCGTCGTCGCGCTCATGGGCGTGAGCGCCCTGCCCCGTTTCGTCGCCGCGGCCCGCGCTGCCCGTGCTCCCGAGACCCGCCCCGTCGCCTTCGTCGAGAACGGCCACACCCCCGCTCAGCGCACGATCCGCACGACGCTCGGAGCAGCGATTCAGGATGCCGAGGCCTACCGCCTCGCCAACCCCGCCGTGCTCGTGTTCGGCGAGGTCGCCCGGGCAGATCTGCTCATGCCGGTCGCGGTCGCGGCGCACGGGGAGGGCATCGGGTGACGACACCCGCGCGGACGATCAGCACGGTGCTCCTCGGATGCACCGTGCTGCTTCCCGTCGACCGGCGGTCGGGGGAGCTGTCGGCCGCGCTCGAACGGCACGGTGCTCGCGTGCGGGTCGCCCCGGCGCTGACGATCATCCCGCACGTCGACGACGACGAGCTGATCGCCGCCACGCGCCTGCTCGTCGCCGACCCGCCCGACGTCGTGGTGGCGACCACCGGGGTGGGTTTCCGCGGGTGGATGGAGACCGCCGACGAGGCGGGGCTCCACGACGAACTGAGCGCCGTGCTGCAGCGCGCACGGATCGTGGCCCGCGGGCCCAAGGCGCGCGGGGCGATCCAACAGGCGGGGTTCGAAGCCGACTGGGTCGCCGAGAGCGAGACCTCGGCGGAGCTGCGCGACTTCCTCGTCGCCGAGGGCATCGCGGGGCTCCATGTCGCGGTGCAGCACCACGGCTCCGGAGCCGACGGCCTCGACGACGCCTTCGAGGCAGCGGGCGCGCGCGTGACGAGTCTCACGATCTACCGGTGGGGCCCGCCGCCCGACCCCGAGGCCGTGGCCGCCTCGACCCGGCAGGTCGCCCGCGGCGAGATCGACGCCGTGCTGTTCACCTCGGCCCCCGCGGCCCGCGAGTGGATCCTGGCTGCCGAGCGCGCCGAGGCGCTCGCGGGGGTGGCATCCCGTGCGCGAGACGGACGGGTGCTCATCGCGGCGGTCGGCCCGATCACGGCCGGTCCCTTGCGCGACGCCGGGATCGATCCCCTCGTCCCCGACCGCGGGCGCCTGGGCGCGCTCGTGCGCGCGGTGGTCACGCACTACGGCGGGGCCGATGCGCCCGTCCTCGCCACGACGGCCGGGCTGCTCGGCATCCGGTCGTCGGGGATCGTGCTCGACGGGGAGTTCACGCCGCTCCCGCGCACGGGCGTCGAGATCCTGCGAGCTCTCGCGCGCGTGCCCGGCGCGGTCGTCTCGCGCGCCGACCTGGTCGCGGCGCTGTCGAACGCCGAGGCCAGCGGCCACGCCGTCGAGGTCGCCGTGGCCCGCACCCGCGAGGCGCTCGGCGGCGCCGATCTCATCCGCACGGTCTACAAACGCGGATACCGGCTCGACGTGATCGATGAGGAGGACTCATGACCGCGGTACTCATCGCCTGCGCCCACGGCACCCGGTTCGAGGAGGGGCGCGTGGTCGTGCGCGAGCTCCTCGAGGTCGTACGCGCGACCGCCCCCGCCGGTGTCGAGGTGCACGAGGCGTACGTCGACGTGCACGGTCCGTACGTCACCGACGTCGTCGCGGCCGCACGCAAGCGCACCTCAGACATCGTGATCGTGCCGCTCCTGCTGTCGACCGGGTACCACACCGAGGTCGACCTGGTGGAGGCGGCCGGCGGTCTTCCCGTGGCTCCCGCGCTCGGCCCGCACCCCGTGCTGGCGGAGATCCTCGCCGATCGCGTCCGCGAGGCGGGAGCGGGAGCGGGCGATACCGTCGTGCTGGCCGCGGCCGGTTCCACGCGGCCGGGCGCGGTCGTCGACGTCGAACGCATGGCGGAGCTCATGGCCGAGGCCGGTGTCGCAGGCCCCGTCGTGACGGCGTACGCCGCGGCATCCGATCCCCGCATCCCGGATGCCGTGGACGCTGCGCGCACCGCCGGTCAGCGAACGGTCGCAGCGAGCTACGTCCTCGCCCCGGGGCACTTCTCGCGTGTCATCGAGAAGGCCGCGGCCGACCTGACCACCGCCCCGATCGGAGCGGATCCGCGGGTGGCGACGGTGGTGTGGGAAAGGTGGCGCGACGCGCGGCGTGTGGGGACCGGCGCTCAGGCGACTCCGTCGGTCGGGGCCTCCCGGGGCGTGCTGGACGCACTGCGCGCTCTCGTCTCGCGCGCTCGCCGCCGCGCCTGAGAGGCGGGCCGAGACGACGCGGGTAGGGTTCCTTTGCCCATGCATCGCCTCCTCATCGCTCTCCTCGCCGCCCTCGACGCCGTCCTGGCTGCCGCGGGCGGTATCGCGGTGGTGCTCGCGCCGCTCACGCTGCTCTGGGTCTTCGGCATCGGCGATCCCGACTGGGGCGCGCTCTGGCCCGCGTCGGCCGCGGTCTGGCACCTCGGCCACCTCGTGCCGGTGACCATCACCCTGCCCGACGCGTACCTCGCCGCGACCGGCATCGACCCGAGCTTCGCGACCTTCACGCTCTCGCTCGCGCCCCTCGCCTTCGCCGCCTTCACCGGCCTCTTCGCCGCCCGCTCGGGTTCCCGCGCCGCCGAGGCGGGCTCCGGTCCCACCGGGTGGCTGTCGGGCTCGCTCGTCTTCGCGGCGCTCTCCGCGGGCATCGCGCTCACCTCGCAGGCCTCGCTTGTGACATCCGAGACCTGGCTCGCGATCCTGCTGCCGTCACTGGTCTTCCTCGTGCCCTCGCTCATCGGTGCCATCGCGGGCGCGTGGCGCGTCGGCGACGACGGCCCTGTCGACGCCGTGCGCGGATGGATCGAACGGATGCCGTCGACCTGGGCGTCCGTTCCGGGACTCGCCCTGCGCGGACTCGCCATCGCGACCCTCGGGCTCGTCTCGGTGGGCGCCGTGGTCGTGCTGGCGGGGCTGATCGCCCGCGCCTCGCAGGTGATCGGGCTGTACCAGGCGAGTAACGCCGACGGCGTCGGTGCGACCGTCATCGCCCTCGGCCAGCTCCTCTACCTGCCCACACTCGTGCTGTGGGCCGTGTCGTTCGCCGCCGGACCCGGCTTCGCCCTCGGCACCGACACCGCGGTCACCCCCGCGGCGACGCAGGTCGGTGCGCTTCCCGGCATCCCGGTGCTGGGCGCGGTGCCCGATTCGACCTCGTCGTGGCTGCTGCTGCTCGTGCTGCTGCCGGTCGCCGTGGGGGCGCTCACCGGGTGGATCCTGCGATCCCGGATGCCGGTCACCGCCGGCCCCGAGCCGCGCGCGCCCCGACTGGTCCTGGCCGTCGTGGTCGCGGCGCTCACCGGGGGAGTGGGGGCGCTCGCGGCCGTCGTCTCGTCGGGATCGATCGGCCCGGGACGCCTCGCCGACACGGGCCCGCAGCCGGGGCCGCTCGCCCTGACCCTCGGGCTCGAGGTGCTCGTGGGCCTGGCGATCCTGCTGCTCAGCCCGCGTCTCAGTGGGGACGAGGGCGACGAGCGGCACGAGGAGTCCGATGAGCGCGGCTTCTCGTATGCCGCGCGCGAGCACGTGCCCTTCGACCGCGACGAGCACGGGACGGGCCCGACCCCCACGGGTTCGCCCACCGGGGCGGGGATCCCGCACGACGTGTGGCCGAGCGCGTACCGTGACCCGGATGCCGTCGCCACCGACACCGGGCTCGGGGCGCGGGGGAGTGCTCTCGGCGCGTTCTCTTCGTCCGTGCCGGCCGTTTCCGCGCCGCCCGTTTCCGCGCCGCCGGTTTCCGAGAGCCCCGCGGCGGGTTCGAGCGGCGAGCTCAGCGACGACGAGGTGCGCGCGCGCATCCGCGCGGCCTGGTCGGAGCACGGCGGCGAGCCCGACGGCACGAGCTGAACCGGGTGTGATCGGGGCGGCCGGACAGTGGCGCCCGGACGCGGTGTCCGAGTGGTGCTGCCGGTCCCGAGGGGCCCGCGCGCGCGGACGCACCTGCGTAGACTGAGCGCGTGCTCACGGTCGCCGTCCTCATCTCCGGCACCGGCTCGAACCTCCGCGCCCTGCTCGAGGCGGCATCCGCCCCCGACTTTCCGGCGCGCGTGATCGCGGTCGGTGCCGATCGCGAGGCCGACGGCTTCGCCCACGCCGAGCATTTCGGCATCCCGACCTTCCTCGTCCCCTTCAGCGCCTTCGCGTCACGCGAAGAGTGGGGCGCCGAGCTCGGGGCCCAGTTGTCGGTGTGGAACCCCGACCTCGTCGTGCTCAGCGGAATGATGCGTCTGCTCCCCGCCGACCTCGTCGCCGCGTGGGAACCGCGCATCATCAACACCCACCCCGCCTACCTGCCTGAGTTCCCCGGAGCGCACGGCGTGCGCGACGCCCTCGCCGCGGGCGTCACCCAGACCGGCGCGAGCGTGATCGTCGTCGACTCCGGCGTGGACACCGGGCCCATCCTCGCCCAGGAGCGCATCCCCGTGCTCCCCGGCGACGACGAGGACTCGCTGCACGAACGCATCAAGCCCGTCGAACGACGTCTGCTCATCGACGTCGTCCGACAGATCGCCGAAGGTGAGCTCGACCTCGCCGCCGCGGCATCCCGAACAGCCTGACCCCGCTCGACGGGCGCCGGCCCGTCGCGCATCCGAACCCGACTCGAGACCCAGGAGCCGAACGCCATGGCCGGACCCCGCCACGACCCCGCCGACTACCGCCCCCGAGACATCGTCCCGATCCGCCGCGCGCTGGTGTCGGTGAGCGACAAGACCGGTCTGCTCGAGCTCGGTGCGGCCCTCGCTGCCGCCGGGGTCGAGATCGTCTCGACGGGCGGTTCGGCCACGCTGCTGCGCGACGCCGGGTACGACGTCACCGACGTGTCCGCCGTCACCGGATTCCCCGAGTCGCTCGACGGACGCGTCAAGACCCTGCACCCGAACGTGCACGCGGGTCTCCTCGCCGACCTGCGTCTGGCCTCGCACGAGGCGCAGCTCGAAGAGCTCGACATCCGCCCCTTCGAGCTCGTGGTCGTGAACCTCTACCCGTTCGTCGAGACCGTGGCATCCGGTGCCGAGGGCGACGATGTCGTCGAGCAGATCGACATCGGCGGCCCCGCGATGGTGCGCGCCTCGGCGAAGAACCACGCGAACGTGGCGATCGTCGTCTCGCCCGAGTCGTACCCCGCGATCATCGACGCCCTGCAGGCCACCGGCGGCACGACCCTCGTGCAGCGCCGCGAGCTCGCGGCCCGCGCCTTCTCACACACCGCCGCGTACGACACCGCCGTGTCGACGTGGTTCGCCGAGGGCACCCTCGCCGACGACGTCGACCTGCCCGCGCACCTCACCATCCAGGCCGAGCGTCTGTCGACCCTGCGCTACGGCGAGAACTCGCACCAGCGCGCCGCGATCTACACGCGCGTCGGCGGGCACGGCATCGCCCAGGCCACGCAGCTGCAGGGCAAGGAGATGTCGTACAACAACTACGTCGACGCCGACGCGGCCCTCCGCGCCGCCTTCGACATGGTCAAGCCGGCCGTGGCGATCATCAAGCACGCGAACCCCTGCGGTATCGCCGTCGCCGCCCCCCACGCCCTCGATCCGATCGCCTCGGCGCACCTGCGCGCGCACGAGTGCGACCCCGTGTCGGCGTTCGGCGGTGTCATCGCCGCGAACCGCACGGTGACGCTCAAGATGGCCGAGAACCTGCGCGACATCTTCACCGAGGTGATCATCGCGCCCGACTTCGAGCCCGAGGCGCTCGAGGTGTTCAAGCTCAAGAAGAACCTGCGCGTGCTGCGGCTGCCGGCCGACTGGCAGCAGGAGCGCATGGACGTGCGTCTCGTCTCGGGCGGGCTGCTGCTGCAGGACGCCGACCGCTTCCCCGACGACATCGAGTCGGTCGCCAAGAACTGGGAGCTCGTCTCGGGTGAGCGTCCCGCCGACGAGGACATGGAGAGCCTCATCTTCGCGTGGAAGTCGTGCCGCGCGGTGAAGTCGAACGCGATCGTGCTCGCGAAGGGCTCGGCCACGGTCGGCATCGGCATGGGCCAGGTCAACCGCGTCGACTCCTGCCGCCTCGCGGTCGAGCGCGCCGGTGACCGCGCCGCCGGCTCCATCGCGGCATCCGACGCTTTCTTCCCCTTCGCCGACGGCCCGCAGGTGCTGATCGACGCCGGGATCACCGCGATCATCCAGCCCGGCGGATCGGTTCGGGATGCCGAGGTCGTCGACGCCGCGCGCGCCGCCGGCGTCACGATGTTCTTCACGGGAGAGCGTCACTTCTTCCACTGAGCCGTCGCGCTTCGCGCCGCCCTCCCGACCGCCCTCGTGGCCTCGGTCGCGGGGGCGGCGTGGCGTTTGCGGGCGGGGTGGGCGGGGTTTGCGGGCGGGGGTGGGGCGCTGCGGGGGCGGGGTGTTGCAGGGGTGGGGCGGGGCGCTGCGGGGGTGGGGTTTGGGGCGCGTTTCGTCGTCCGGGGCGGGAGATGTCCGCCCCGAATCACGGAATGCGCCCCGAACCGGGGTGAGGGATGCTGCGCGCAGGCCACGCGGGGGTCAGTGGACCGCGCGGGCGCGGCGCGCCATCTCGCAGTGTGGAGGGATGCGGTCGGCATCCGGATACGTCTCGACGCGCGGCCTCGTGTGGGGCGGCCTCGGCGTGCTCGCCTTCTCGTTCACCGTGGTCTTCACGCGCATCGCCGTCGCGCAGCTCGACCCGCTGTTCGTCGGGGCGGGGCGCGCCGGCGTGGCCGCGGCGATCGCGGGGGTCGCACTCGCGGTGACGCGGTCGCGGATGCCGTCGGCCCGGCAGGCCGCGCGGCTCGCGGTCGTCGGTGGGGGAGTGGTGTTGGGCTTTCCGCTGCTGACCTCCTTCGCCCTGACCTCGGCGCCCGCGAGTCACGGAGCGGTCGTGATCGCCGTGCTGCCCGCCGCCACCGCCGTGGCCGCGGTGCTGCGCACACGCGAGCGACCCGGCCGCGGGTTCTGGGTCGCGGCCGCGGTCGGGGCCGTCGTCGCGGTGGCCTTCGCGGTGGGCGGATCGAGCGGCGGAGGACTGCAGGTCAGCGACCTGCTGCTGCTCGGCGCGGTCGCGTCCGCAGCCGTCGGCTACGCCGAGGGCGGGGTGCTCTCGCGCGAACTCGGCGCCTGGCAGACGATCTCGTGGGCCCTCGTTCTCTCGAGTCCCGTGATGGTCGGCGTCACCCTCTTCTGCGCGATCCGCACGCCCATCAGCGCCGACCCCGCCGCGTGGGGCTCGTTCGCGTACCTCGCCGTCGTGAGCATGTTCCTCGGTTTCGTCGCCTGGTACCGCGGACTCGCGATCGGCCCCATGGCCCGCGTCAGCCAGCTGCAGCTCGCCCAGCCGGTGCTGTCATTGGTCTGGGCCGCTCTCGTGCTCGGAGAGCCGCTCACGCTCGGAACCGTCGCGGGCGGACTCGCGGTCATCGCGTGCGCGGCGATCGCCGTGACGATCCGTCAGCGCTCGGCGGCCGCACCTGTCGACACGGCGGATGCCGCCGTGCTCACGCGCTCATCTCGATGAGCTTGGCGACGGTGTTGGCGTTGCGCGCCGTGCCGACGACACCGAGGTGTTTCTCGATGTAGCTCGCCTGCACCTTCGACCGTCCGATGCCCTCGGGGTAGCGCACGAAGACTTCGAGCCCGTCGACCACGGCTTCTTCGGGCGCGCCGGCGGGAAGCTCGAGCGCCGTCCTGGCTGCGGGCTGGTCGAGGAAGACGGTCTGCACCCAGCGGCCCTCGGCGTCAGAGGCGAACGGATTGCGCGCTCGCGCGTCGACGAGCTCGGCGTGGGTGCGGACGATCACGGGCAGGTCGAAGCCGAAACCTTCCCGCACCGCAGCGCGCACCGTCTTCGCGACGGTGGCGGAGCTGCGCCGCCCCGGATCGAGCACGAGGTTGCCCGCAACCTGCAGCGTCTCGACCTCACCCAGACCGGCGGATGCCAAGACCTCGCGCAGCGCGGGCATCTTCATCGCCGTGGGCCCACCGACTCCACGGATGAGGGCGATGGAGCGTGACATGAGGCGACCCTACCCTCGCGGGGCTCGGCCCCAGAGGCTCGGTGCGCCCGTGGGGGCCGGTCGGTCGGCGACGGGAGGCGGCCTGCGAACGCCAGGCCGGCAGGGCCGCCTGAGGCGACGGCAGGGAGCGCACCGGACGGGCCGCTCGGGCGGGGTCACCGGAGGCCACGGCAAGGAGGCGCACCCGCCGAGCCGAGCGGCGGCAAGGAATCCCGCCGCCCCGACTCAGGCCGAATCGCGCCCCAGGGTCTCGAGCAGGCGCAGCCACACCTCGCTGACCGTCGGGTACGACGGCACCGCGTGCCACAGGCGCTTCACGGGCACCTCGCCGACGATCGCAATGGTCGCTGAGTGCAGCAGTTCGGCGATATCGGGGCCGACGAAGGTCGCGCCGACCAGAACGCCGCGGTCGAGGTCGACGATCGCGCGAGCCTTTCCGACGTAGGAGTCGGACTGTTCGCTCGAACCGGCGACGCTCGCGAGGTCGTAGTCGAGCACCGTGACGTTCAGGCCCTTCTCCTCGGCCTTCTTCGCGGTGAGGCCGACGGATGCCACCTCGGGATCGGTGAACGTCACCTGCGGCACCGCGTCGTGATCGGCGGTCGCCACGTGCGCGCCCCACGGAGCGTCGTCGACCTCGTCGCCCTTGGCGCGGGCGGCGATGACGTCGCCGGCTGCGCGGGCCTGGTACTTGCCCTGGTGGGTCAACAGCGCGCGGTGGTTGACGTCGCCCACGGCGTACAGCCAGTCGAAGCCGCGGACGAGCAGGGTGTCATCGACGTCGAGCCACTCTCCGGGCGTGAGCCCCACGGCATCCAGCCCCAGATCCTGCGTTCGGGGCGTGCGTCCGATCGCGACGAGTACCTCGTCGGCGGTGACGGTCGTGCCATCGGAGAGTTCGAGCGTGGCGCGGCCGTCGTCGTCGCGGCGGGCCGAGGTCGTGTCGGCACCGATCTTCACGGTGACGCCGCGCTCGCGCAGGGAGTCGGCGACGAGCTCGCCTGCGAACGGCTCGTTGCCGCCGAGCAGCCCCGAGCGGGCGATGATCGTGACCTCGCTGCCGAGGCTCTGGAACGCGGTGGCCATCTCGGCGCCGACGACGCCGCCGCCGATGATCGCGAGGGAGGAGGGGATCTGCTCGACCGCGGTGGCCTCGCGGCTCGTCCACGGCGAGATGTCGGCCAGTCCCGGGATGTCGGGGAGCAGCGCCGCCGAGCCGGTGCAGACCGCGACCGCGTGGCGCGCGACGAGGTCGGTGGTCGTTCCGTCGTCGGCGGTGACGCGCACGGTCTTCTCGCCCGTGAGGGTGCCGTGGCCGCGCACGAGGCCGATGCCCGCGCCCTGGAGCCACTGCACCTGGCCGGAGTCGTCGTAGTTGCTGGTCATGGTGTCGCGGCGGCGAAGCACAGCCGCGACATCGAGCTCGCCCGTGACCGCCTGCTTGGCCCCGTCGACGTCGCGCGCCGCCCGTAGGGCCGCGGCGCTGCGCAGAAGGGCCTTCGACGGCATGCATGCCCAGTACGAGCACTCGCCACCGACGAGTTCGGACTCGACGATGACGGCGGTGAGGCCACCCCGCACGGCGAGGTCGGCGACGTTCTCGCCGACAGGGCCGGCGCCGATGACGATGAGGTCGTATTCGCGTTCGCTCATGCCGCCACGCTACTCAGGGGTTCCGACATCGCGCGGGGGTTGCGCTCAGCGCGCGGGAGCCCGAGTCGTCCTGGACGGGGGAGTCGAGCTGGTCGGGTGACGCCCTCACGCTGGGCGCGCGTCAGAGCGCTTCCTGGGACATCGGAGTCTGCGACCCCGGACGATGGATCGTGCCGGTCGTATGGATCGAGCCGGGTGAGATCTCGCCGTCGACCCGGCGAGGCGGCGGCGCCCTGAAGATCACCGGACTCGAACAGGCCATCTCGCCCGCACCGGGGGCTCTGCTGCCGTGAGCGCTGACGGCGCCCGCTGCGGGCAAGGGCTCTCTCGCCGACGTGAAGGTGCAGCGCGGCGAGCTGACCCTCGACGGACTGATCATCCGGCCCCGGATCTCGCGCCTCGTGCGGGGCGGCGACGCTCGCGGCGTTGCCGCGCGCTGTTGCCGCGCGCTGTTGGCGCGCCGTGGGGTCGAGGCGGTGGGGTCGCGGCGGTCCCGAGGGGTGCCCGTCGGCGGTGTCACGGCCGTGTCCGATTTCCGCCAGCCGATGTCGGAGGTCGATGGCAGGGTGGATGCCATGACCACCACCGTCGCCGCCCTTCCCGGCTTCGCCGAGCGCTACCGCGTCATCCAGTCGCGCGATCGTCGCTTCGACGGCCAGTTCGTCACGGCCGTGCGATCGACCGGCATCTACTGTCGCCCGAGCTGCCCGGCGCGCACCCCGAAAGAGCAGAACGTCACGTTCTACGCGACGTCCGCGGCCGCGCACGAGGCCGGTTATCGGGCGTGCAAGAGGTGCCTGCCCGAGGCGGCACCGGGGTCGCCGCTGTGGGATGTGCGGGGCGACGTGGTCGCTCGGGCGATGCGCTTGATCGCCGACGGGGTGGTGGACCGCGAGGGCGTGCCGGGCCTCGCCCAGCGGTTGGGCTACTCCTCGCGTCACCTCACTCGCCTGCTCCAGGCCGAACTGGGCGCCGGCCCCCTCGCGCTGGCCCGGGCGCATCGCGCGCACACCGCCCGCGCCCTGCTGGTGGGCACCGACCTCTCGTCGGCCGACGTGGCGTTCTCGGCGGGCTTCTCGAGCGTGCGGCAGTTCACCGACACGATCGGCGAGGTCTTCGGCATGCCCCCGCGCGAGCTGCGCGCCCGCCGGCCGCACTCTTCGGGCGTCGAGGCCGCGGGCGAGATCGACCTCGCGCTGCCCGTGCGCGGGCCGATCGACACCCTCGGGCTCTTCGGGTGGATGCGCGCCCATGCGGTCCCCGGGGTCGAGGTCGGCGGCGACGCCTCTTTCGCGCGCGTCGTGCGCCTCCCGGGCGGGCCGGCGTGGTTCGAGGTGCGCCTCGCCGACGACGGGCGCCTGCGCCTGCGGGCGCGGCTGTCGGCGCTCGCCGACCTCGGCACCCTCATCTCTCGCGTGCGGCGCCTGTTCGACCTCGACGCCGACCCGCTCGCGATCGACGAGGCTCTCGCCGGGCATCCGCAGCTGGCGCCCGCCGTCGCCGCCATCCCCGGCGTGCGGGTGCCCGGCGCGATCGACGCCGACGAGATGCTGCTGCGCGCGATGATCGGCCAGCAGATCAGCGTGGCGTCCGCCCGCACCATGCAGGGCCGACTCACCGCTGCGCTGGGGGAGCAGGTCGGCGTCGGCCCCGAGGCGATGACGCTGTTCCCGACGCCCGCCGCGATCGCAGAACGCGGGCTCGAGGTCCTCCGGGGGCCGGCGGCGCGCATGCGCGCGATCGTCGAGGCGGCTGAAGCGCTGGCGGACGGCAGCCTGACCCTGGGCTTCGGTGATGACGGTGCCGACCAACGTGAGCGCCTGCTGGCGCGGCGGGGGATCGGGCCGTGGACCGCCGACTACGTGCGCATGCGCGTGCTCGGCGATCCCGACGTGCTCCTGCCCGGCGACGTCGCGGCGCGCGCCGGTGCCGCAGCGCTCGGGCTGCCCTCCGACCCCGCGGGCTTCACCGCGTGGTCTGAGCGCCTGTCGCCCTGGCGCAGCTACGCCATGGCGCACTACTGGTACGCAGCCCCCGTCACCCAGGCGTGGAGGTCGCCCGCAGAGACCGCCGCCGCCGTCGCGGCCCGACGCCCTGGTGCGCGCACCCGTCGAGCCGCCGACGTCGCGGCATCCGCCGTCGAGCGCACCCCCTCCCTCACCCGCCCCGCAACCGGAAGCGAGACCCACGAATGACCACCGCGATCCTCGAATTCGTCGACACCCCCGACGGTCCCTTCGCGATCCTCGCCGACGAGGCCGACCGCGTCATCGTCTCGGGGTGGACCTCCGACACCGACGCTGTCCTCGCGCGGTTGCGGCCTGAGCGACGCCCCGAACGCGTCGTGAGCGGCGGCACGGGGGCCGCAGCCGCCGTGAGGGCGTACTACGACGGCGACCTCGCAGCCATCGACGCCGTCGCCGTCGCGCAGATCGGCACGCCCTTGCAGCGCACGGGGTGGCAGGCGCTGCGGTCCATCGCCCCCGGCTCGCCCCTCACGTACACCGGCTTCGCAGCCGCCCTCGGCTCGCCGGCTGCCGTGCGCGCCGCCGCCTCGATCTGCGCGCGCAACGCCGTTGCGCTGTTCGTCCCGTGCCACCGCGTGCTCCGCGGCGACGGCACGCTCGGCGGGTTCGCGTGGGGCACGGAGGTGAAGCAGAGCCTTCTGGCGCGCGAGGCAACGGCCTGACCGGGTGGGGCAGGTGGCTAAGCGTATCGAAGCCGTCGGGGCGACTCTCGCGGGTGCCGGGTGGCTGAGCGTGTCGAGGACGCCGGGGCACGTGGGTCCCGGTCCCTTCGACGGGCTCAGGGGCCGGGGACAGCGTTCTCCGTCCCGGTTCCTTCGGCCGGCGCAAGAAACCCTTGCCCTCAGCAATCTCTCAGGGATATCCTGGAGGGCTACCGTCCCCCCGGCGGAAGCTTCACCAACTGAGGAGGATGCCATGGACCAGATCGACGCCCCCGTCGCCCCGGCCGCCGCGTCCTCCGTCGCTGCGCGCCCCGGCCGACGCTCCTAGGGCCTCGCGCCGCGCTCACGCGCGACCGCTTCGCCCCGACCGACGATCTTCGTCGCGCCTCACGGCTCCCCTTCCGCGCCCGATCCCGGCGCCCGCTCCGACCCCACGAGGATCATGACCACCTCAACGCCTCCGAAACGCCTCTCCACTCCGCGCGCCCTCGCGCGCCTTCTGCCGATCGCTCGGCCGGTCCTGCCGCGCCTCATCGCCGGTGCCGTCACCGCCCTCATCGCGAGCCTGCTGGCCCTGGCGATCCCGCTCGTGCTCGAGCAGATCGTCGCCGGTCCCATCGCCTCCCTCGACGCCGGAGCCCTCGTGTGGGGCTCGCTCGCCGTGCTCGGCCTCGGCCTCGCCGAGGCCGCGATGGTGTGGCTTCGCCGCTGGTTCGTGCTCTCGCCCGCCACCAAGGTCGAGTACGACCTTCGTCAGTCGTTCTACTCGCGCCTCCAGCGCCTGCCCGTCGCGTTCCACGACCGGTGGCAGTCCGGGCAGCTGCTCTCGCGCATGATGCAGGACATCAGCATGCTGCGCCGGTGGCTGGCCTTCGGCGTCATCCTGCTCGTGGTCAATCTGCTCACCATCGTCATCGGCGCCGTGCTGCTGTTCCGGTGGCACTGGTTGCTCGGTGCGCTGTTCCTCGTCACCTCCGCCCCCGTCATCTACGTGGGCTTCCGCTTCGAGAAGCGCTACGGTGCCCTGACGCGCCAGAGTCAGGACCAAGCCGGCGATCTGGCCACCAGCGTCGAAGAGAGCGTGCACGGCATCCGGGTACTCAAGGCCTTCGGCCGCGGCAAGCACGCCCTCCAGAAGTTCACCCGCCAGGCCGAATCGCTCCGCGAGACCGAGATCGACAAGGCCCGCGCGGTCGGGTGGATCTGGTTCTGGCTCGTACTGCTGCCCGACATCGCGTTCGCCGTGTGCCTCGGCGCGGGCATCGTGCTGACCCAGCTCGGACAGCTGCAGGTGGCCGAGCTGGTCGCGTTCTTCGCGATGGCGACCGTGCTGCGGTGGCCGATGGAATCGATCGGGTTCCTTTTCTCGTTCCTGCTCGACGCGCGCACCGCGACCGACCGCATCTTCGAGGTCTTCGACGAGCAGAACACCATCGTCGATCCGGAGAACCCCCGCACGATCGTGGAGCCCCGGGGCGAGCTCACTTTCGAGGGCGCGCATTTCCGCTACCAGGACTCCGCGAGCACCGAGCCCGACCTGCTGAACGGCATCGACCTCGTGCTGCGTCCGGGCGAGACGATGGCCCTCGTCGGCCTCACCGGCTCGGGCAAGACCACCCTGACCACGCTGCCCGGTCGCCTGTACGACGTGACCGGTGGCCGGGTGCTGATCGACGGCGTCGATGTGCGCGACCTGACGCTCGCCGAGCTCCGGCGTCACGTCGGCATGGCCTTCGAAGACGCGACGCTGTTCTCCCAGACCGTGCGCGACAACGTGCTGCTCGGTCGGGAAGACCTCGCCCCGGGCTCGCCCGAGGCCGAGGAGATCCTGCGCGAAGCGCTGCAGGTCGCCCAAGCGCACTTCGTGTACGACCTGCCCGACGGCCTCGACACGGTCATCGGCGAAGAGGGGTTGAGCCTCTCGGGCGGTCAGCGTCAGCGTCTGGCGCTCGCGCGGGCGGTCGCGGCCCGCCCGGCCGTGCTCGTGCTCGACGACCCGCTGTCGGCGCTCGACGTCGACACCGAGGCTCTGGTCGAAGACGCTCTGCGCGAGGTGCTCAGCGAGACGACCGCGCTCGTCGTGGCCCACCGGCCCTCGACGGTGACTCTCGCCGACCGGGTAGCCCTGCTCGAGAACGGTCGTATCACCGCCGTCGGCACGCACTCCGACCTGCTGCGCGAGAGCGACCACTACCGCTACGTCATCTCGAGCCTCGAAGAGGCCGAGCGCGAAGCCCGCACGGGAGCGATCGACGTGATCCGCTCCGACGACGACGTCCTCACCGAGAAGGAGGCGACCCGATGAGCACCTCCACCGTCACCGGGACGAGCGGCGAAGATCGCTCCGACTACACCCGCGCCGAGAGCCGCGCGATTCGACAGCGCTCGCTGCGCCTGCTGGGTTCGCTGGTCTCGCCGCTGCGCTGGCAGCTCGTGCTCGCCGCGGCCGTGCTCGTGATCTCGACGGCCCTGCGGGTCGCCGGTCCCGCCTTGATCGCGTACGGCATCGACAACGCCCTCCCCGCGGTGATCGAGCGCAGCGACTGGATGCCGACGTACGGCGTCGTCGCCGTCTACTTGCTGGCAGGCGTCGGCGGGGCCGTGCTCATCGGCTGGTACGTGGTCGTGGCCGCACGGCTCACGCAGGCGATCATGCTCGACCTGCGCAAGCGCATCTTCCTGCACACGCAGCGGTTGAGTCTCGAGTTCCACGAGTCGTACACCTCGGGACGCATCATCTCGCGCCAGACGAGCGATCTCGACACGATCCGCGAGCTGCTCGACGGCGGACTCAATGAGCTGGTGTCGGGTGTGCTCTACGGCCTGTTCACTCTCGGTGCGCTGTTCCTCATCGACTGGCAGTCGGGGGTGATCCTCACCGCCATGGGCATCCCCATGTACTTCCTCATGCGCTGGTTCTATTCGCGCTCGCAGGTCATCTACCGTGAGTCGCGCGTGATCAGTGCTCAGGTGATCGTGAAGTTCGTCGAGTCGATGACAGGTATCCGGGCGGTCAAGGCGTTCCGCAAGGAACCGCGCAACGACGCCGAGTTCGGCAAGCTCGCCGGCGACTACCGCGACGTCAACATGCGCTCGATCAAGCTGTTCGGAACGTTCGAGCCGGGCATCATGGGCGTCGCCGCCGTGTCGGTCGCCGTCGTGCTGCTGTGGGGTGGGGGCCGCGTGATCGCGGGGCCGCTCGAGATCGGTGTGCTCACGGCCGCGGTGCTGTACGTGCGCAACTTCTTCTCTCCGCTGCAGGAGGTCGCGTTCTTCCTGAACTCCTACCAGTCCGCGACGGCGGCGCTCGAGAAGGTGTCGGGCGTCCTCGAGGAGCAGCCGACGGTCCCCGACCCGACCGACCCGATCGACCTGTGGACCGCGCGCGGACACGTGAGCTTCGACGACGTCACCTTCGGGTACTCCGACGACCGCGTCATCCTTCCGCACTTCTCGCTCGACATCCCCGCCGGGCAGACGATCGCCCTCGTCGGCACCACCGGCGCCGGCAAGTCGACGTTGGCCAAGCTGGTCTCGCGCTTCTACGACCCGACGAAGGGGGCCGTGACCCTCGACGATGTCGACCTGCGGCGCCTGCACCCGAAGGACCTGCGCCGCGCGATCGTCATGGTCACGCAGGAGGCCTACCTGTTCAGCGGGACCGTGGCCGACAACATCGCGCTCGGAAAGCCGGATGCCACGATGGATGAGATCCGCGCGGCGGCTCGAGCCGTGGGCGCCGACGCGTTCATTTCGAAGCTGCCCGACGGCTACGACACCGACGTCAACAAGCGCGGTGGCCGTGTCTCGGCGGGTCAGCGTCAGCTGATCTCGTTCGCGCGCGCGTTCCTCGCCGACCCGGCGGTGCTCATCCTCGACGAGGCGACGGCCTCGCTCGACATCCCCAGCGAGCGGCAGATCCAGGACGCCCTGCAGACGCTGCTCGCCGACCGTACGGCGATCATCATCGCGCACCGTCTGTCGACGGTCGCGATCGCCGACCGCGTGCTGGTGATGGAGCACGGCCGCATCATCGAAGACGACACCCCCGCCGCGCTCATCGCCGGCACGGGCAAGTTCGCTCAGCTGCACGCTGCCTGGAGAGAGTCCCTCGTCTGACCGGCAGTGCACACCGGATGCCACGCTCCCTGGGAGGGCGTGGCATCCGTGTTCCTGCGGGCCCACCCGGCGCCGCGCCGCTGTCCGCATCGCTCACGAATTCGGGCGAGCGCAGCGGATTCGGATGCAGTCCCGGTTCTAATTCGAATCTGTCGCTTCGGTCCGGATCTGCTCGCGTGCACCGGGGCGATCCGGCCGGCCGCGGGCGCCGCCGCGCCGGGTCTTACACCCGCGCGCGGGCGACGATCTCGCCGTACTCCGTCTCGGCGACGGGCTCGAAGCCCACGCGCGTGAAGAACGCCTCGGGTCCGCCGACACCGGGCTCGTAGATGACGTCGACATGGTCCATACCGCGGCCCCGGGCCTCTTCGAGGACGGCGGCGATCGCGTAGCTGCCGACACCGCGGCCCTGCTCGTCGGCGTCGACGTTGATGCGCCACAGCACCGAGCGGAAGTGCTCCTCGTGCGCGTCCGGGTCGAAGTTCGCGCTGACGAAGCCGACGACCTCGTCGCCGTCGAGCACGACGCGCTGCCACGACGTCTGCGGGTTGCTGACGGTCGCCGCGATGCCGTAACTGACCGGCGCGAGGAACTGCTCCTGCCCGGGCTTGAGCGACAGGGTGTTCACGGCCACGATCGTGGCGGCGGACAGTTCGACGAGACGCAGGTCAGCCATGGGCCCAGGCTAGCGGCACCCCCACCCCGCCCCCAAGATCGCATGTCAACGCATGCGGTTCCCGTCACCGGTGCATACGCTGGGCGGGTGCCCGATGCTGACCGGCCCCCGCGCGCACCCGAGACGAGGGCGGGGCGTCACCGAATCCCCCTTTCCTGCACGGTGCACGTCCCGCACGACGTCGAGGATGCCGCTCTGCACGCGTTCGATGAAGCTCTGCAGCGCGCACATCTGCGTGCTGCGCCGGCGCGAGAGGCGCGTGCGAACCCGGGTGCGACGGGGGAGACGCTCCGCGTTTACTCACGGGGCAGCTTCCTCGCCGACACGTTCTTCAACGGGACCGGTCTCTCCCTGCTGACCACCCGTGTCGGACCCCTCTCGATGCAGGCGGTCGTCGTCCTCACGACGCGCACGGTGAACGATCTCAGCCGCGTCATCGTGTCGATGGTGGTCGGGGGAGAGGTCGCACCCGAGATCGCCCGAGAGATGGATGCCGCCATCGACGGCCTCGTCGCTCGCGGCGTCGTCGTCGAGGGACCGGGCTGGGCGCGCGCGGTTGACGTTCCCCGCGAGAGCCTGGGGCACCCGCGGACCGCGCGAGAACACGGCATCCGGGGCTGAGACTCCGCACCAAACAGCGCGCGGATGCCGAGAACTATCTCGACATCAAGAGACTTTGCCCGGGTGCGATAGGCTGAATCGCAACCCTGGCCGCCTCTACGGAGAGATCTGACGTGCCCGATTCCACCATCATCTACACGTACACCGACGAGGCGCCGGCTCTCGCCACCGCGTCGTTCCTGCCCATCGTGCAGGCCGTCACGAAGCAGGCGGGCGTCGACGTCGAGACCCGCGACATCTCGCTCGCCGGCCGCATCCTCGCGGCCTTCCCGCAGCGTCTGACCCCCGAGCAGCAGGTCGGCGACGCTCTCGCCGAGCTCGGCGGGCTCGCGACGCTCCCCGAGGCGAACATCATCAAGCTGCCGAACATCTCGGCATCCATCCCGCAGCTGAAGGCCGCGATCGCGGAGCTCCAGTCGCAGGGCTACGACATCCCCGACTACCCGGACGAGGCATCGAGCGTCGAAGACAAGGACGTGCGCGCGCGCTACGACCGCATCAAGGGCTCCGCGGTGAACCCCGTGCTGCGCGAGGGCAACAGCGACCGCCGCGCGCCCCTGGCCGTGAAGAACTACGCCAAGAAGCACCCCCACCGCAACAAGGCGTTCGGCGAGGGCTCCAAGACCCGCGTCGCGACCCTCGGTCACGACGACTTCCGCTCGAACGAGAAGTCGGTCGTCATCGCCGACGACGACGTGCTCTCGATCCAGCACGTCGCCGCCGACGGCACCGTGAAGACGCTGAAGGAAGGCCTGAAGGTCCTCCAGGGCGAGATCGTGGATGCCACGTTCCTCTCGGCCGCGGCGCTCGACGCGTTCCTGGCCGACACGCTGGCGCAGGCGAAGGCCGACGACGTGCTCTACTCGGTGCACCTCAAGGCCACGATGATGAAGGTCAGCGACCCGATCATCTTCGGACACGTCGTGAAGGCGTTCTTCGCCGACGTGTTCGACCGTCACGGCGACGCCCTCGCCGCCGCGGGGTTGACCCCCAACGACGGCCTCGGCTCGATCCTCGCGGGTCTGTCGAACGTCGAGGGCGGTGACGCCATCGCCTCCGAGATCCGTGAGGCCCTGGCATCCGGCCCCCGCCTGTCGTACGTCAACAGCGACAAGGGCATCACCAATCTGCACGTGCCCTCCGACGTCATCGTCGATGCGTCGATGCCCGCGCTCATCCGCAACGGCGGCAAGCTCTGGGGCGCCGATGGGGGAGAGGACGACACGCTCGCCGTCATCCCCGACTCCTCGTACGCCGGGGTCTACCAGGCCACGATCGACGACGTCATCGCGAACGGCCCGCTCGACCCGGCCACGATCGGCTCCGTTCCCAACGTCGGCCTCATGGCCCAGGCCGCCGAGGAGTACGGCAGCCACGACAAGACCTTCGAGATCCCGGCTCCGGGCCGCGTGCAGGTCGTCGCCTCGAACGGCGACGTGCTGCTCAAGCACGACGTGAACACCGGCGACATCTGGCGCGCGACGCAGACCAAGGACGTCGCGGTGCGCGACTGGGTGAAGCTCGCCGTCACCCGCGCCCGCGTGACCGGCGTTCCGGCCGTGTTCTGGCTCGACGAGACCCGCGCGCACGACCGCAACCTCATCGCCAAGGTGCACGAGTACCTCGCCGACCACGACACCGATGGCCTCACGATCGAGATCCTCGCCCCCGCCGAGGCGACGACCTACTCGCTCGAGCGCATCCGCCGTGGTGAGGACACCATCTCGGTCACCGGCAACGTGCTGCGCGACTACCTCACCGACCTGTTCCCGATCCTCGAGGTGGGTACGAGCGCCAAGATGCTCTCGATCGTCCCCCTCCTCGCGGGCGGCGGTCTGTTCGAGACCGGCGCCGGCGGTTCCGCGCCCAAGCACGTGCAGCAGCTCGTCGAGGAGGACTACCTCCGCTGGGACTCGCTGGGTGAGTTCTTCGCCCTCGCTGCCTCACTCGAGCACCTCGCCGACACCACCGGCAACGACCGCGCCCGGGTGCTCGCGCAGACCCTCGACGCCGCGACCGGCACGTTCCTCGAGAACGACAAGTCGCCGGGCCGCGCCCTCGGAACGATCGACAACCGCGGCAGCCACTTCTACCTCGCCCTGTACTGGGCGCAGGAGCTGGCGCAGCAGTCGACGGATGCCGACCTGGCCGCCGTCTTCGCCCCGGTCGCCGAGAAGCTGGCCGCGGAGGAGCAGACGATCGTCGCCGAGCTCAACGCGGTCCAGGGCCACCACGCCGAAATCGGCGGGTACTACCGCCCGAACGCGGAGCTCGTCGAGAAGGTCATGCGCCCCTCCGCCACGCTGAACGCCGTGGTCGACGCCCTGCGTTGATCGCCTGATCCCGAAAGGGGCGGATGCCACACGGCATCCGCCCCTCTTCTGTTGTCGGACCGCTTCGCCCGCGCCGTTCGTGCCCGGTCGGCCCCGGCCGGCGCGCATGACTCCTGCAGATCTGGGGTTTTCGGGGCGGTGGGCGTCGGGTGGGGCCGGATTGCAGGAGTTGTGCCGGTCCGGTGGGCTGGGGGCGGCTGCGGCGCCGGAGTGCAGGAGTTGTGCCGGTCGGTGGGTCGGGGATGCTGGTGCGGCTGCAGAGTGGACGTCGTGCGTGGAGTCGCCACGAGGCCGGCGGGGAGTCGGCCAGGGCCCGGGCCGGCGCGCACAACTCCTGCAGATGTGGGGTTTTCGGACCGGTGGAGGCCCGGCGGGGCCGGATTACAGGAGTCGTGCCGGTCCTGTGGGCCCGGGGTGCCGCGGCCGGGTGCGGCGCCGGAATGCAGGAGTTGTGCCCGTGGCCGGGCCGGGGCGGCGGCGCGGATAGCGCGCACGCCCGGGCGGAAACGGAAGGAGGGGCGGATGCCGAAGCATCCGCCCCTCCACCGGGATCCGGGCTCAGTAGTGGACCGAGACCTCGGTACCGCGGTAGGCCCAGTCGTACAGCTCCTTGGCCTGCGGGATGGTCATGTTAATGCAACCGTGGCTCATCGGCGTGCCGAAGTTGTTGTGCCAGTAGGTGCCGTGGAAGCCCTCGTCGCCGTTGAAGTACGCGACCCAGGGGACGTCCTTGGTGCAGTAGTCGTAGCCGGGGACGCAGCCCATGTCCTGCATCGCGGTCTTCCAGCCGATGCGGAAGTTGCCGGTGTGGGTGGCGTGGTCGCCCGCGCCCGACGAGATCGTGTACGTGCGGTACACCTCGCCGTTCTGCCACAGCGTGGTGGTCTGCGTGCTGAGGTTGACGTCGATGCGGCGCTCCGTCTTGGTGGTGTCGAACGGCGTCTCGGTCACGGGCAGGGCGTAGCGGCCATTGCCCTCGGCGAGCTGCTTCGCGAAGGCTGCGGCCACACCACTTGTGTCGCCGAGCGCGCGGCCCGTCTGGCCCTCGGTGAGAGCCTTGATGACCTCTCCGCCGGTGTCGACGATCACGTCGGCGTTGACGGCGGCGCGGTCGACCGCACCCGCGAGGCCCGCGACGGAGGACTGGATCGCGGCCTGATCGGCCGAGATGGCGAAGTCGCCCTTGCCGTCGGGGGTGACGGTGAGCCACGAAGCGGCGGTCGCGCGGTCGACGGCGACGGTGCGCTCCTCGCCGACGTAGAAGCCGACAGAATCCAGGATGCCGTTCAGCGTGGCGACAGCGGCGCCGGCCTCATCGGTCGAGACGGGGGCGTCGACGGGCACGAGGCCGGCGTTGACGGTCGCGGTGCTCTGACCCGCGTCGAACGCGGACTGGAGGGCGGAGGTCACGGCGGCGACGTCGATGCCCTCGCCGGCTTCGGCGGGGGTGGCGACGTACGCCTGCGAGCCCGCGTCGTACGCGATGGAGGCGTCGACCGGCGCACGGTAGGTGCCGGGGGCGCGGTTCTTCAGCGCGGTGGCGGCCTCGTCGGCGTTCACCTGCACCTGAACGCCGGTGCCCTCGGGGAACCACGAAGCGGGCTTCCACATGGGGTTGTCGGCGAAGGCCTTGTCGGCGAGGGCGGCGGCGTCGACGGTCGCGCCGAGGTCGGCTCCCGTGACGGTGACAGCGCCGGCGGGGGAGTCGACGGTGATCGCGGTCTCGGCCAGGCGGTTCGAGATCGCCTGGGCGGCGGCACCGGCGGTGAGACCGCCGATCTGCACGCCCGCGACCGAGGCGCCCGGTGCGATCAGCACGAGGGAGGCGGCGATGAGAGCCACGGCCGTCGCGCCGGCGGGGATGCCGATCCAGAGGCCGGAACGGTTCTTGCGCTTCGTCGGCTCGGGCGGTGCCCAGGCGTAGGCCGCGCCGTCGGTGCCAGGTGCGCCGTCGGTCATAAGTCAAACCCCCCGATAGTCAGTCTTCCTATGCTACGAGCGGATGTTGCGCGTACACCGTGAGCAATATCACGGTCTGATCACGTCGATGACGCGACGCGGCCGGAGCGGCCACGCAACGCACCGCTCAGGGGGCGAAGACCTTGCCCGGATTCAGGATGCCGAGCGGGTCGAAGACCCGCGCGATATCGCGCTGCAGAGCCCACTGGTCGTCGCCGAGCTCATCGGCGAGCCAGCGCCGCTTCAGCACGCCGATCCCGTGCTCTCCGGTGAGGGTCCCGCCCAGTGCCAGTGCCGCGCGGAAGAGTTCCTCCGCCGCCTCCCACACGATCGGCGGCACCTCGGGTCCCTCGAACACGAAATTGGGGTGCAGGTTGCCGTCGCCCGCGTGGGCGACCGCGGGGATGACCAGGCCGAACTCCCGCTCGATCCGCGCGATCTCATCGAACATGTCGGGCAGGGCGCTGCGCGGCAACGACACGTCTTCGATGAGGGTCGTGCCGAGGGTCTCCATCGCGGGATGCATCGCGCGGCGCACGGCCAGCAGTGCCTCGCCCTCGGCCGCATCGGCGGCGACGGTCACGGTGCCTCCGGCGGCGCGCAGCACCTCGGCGACCGCGCGGGCCTCGTCGACGGCGACGGGACCATCGGTCTGCACGGTCAGCTGCGCGGCGCCGGCGACGGGGGCCGGCAGCGACAGCAGACGGTGCACGGCCGCGAGGCTCGTGGCATCCATCAGCTCCATGATCGCGGGTTGGATTCCGGATGCCGTGACCGCGGCCGACGCGACGGCGGCGGCCCGCACGCCCTCGAACAGGGCGGTCAGGGTCACGCGCTCGCCCTCGACGAGGCGACGCAGCTTGAGGGTCGCGCCGACGACGACACCGAGAGTGCCCTCCGATCCGATGACCAAAGAGGTCAGGTCGAGACCTGTCACGCCCTTCACACTGCGGTGACCGAGGTGCAGGAGGCGCCCGTCGGCGAGCACGAGGTCGAGACCGAGCACGGCGTCGCGCACCACGCCGTACTTCGCGCACAGCAGGCCGCCCGCGCCGGTGGCGATGTTGCCGCCGACGGTCGAGATGGCCCGGCTCGCGGGATCCGGCGCCCACCACACCCCGTGCGGTTCGAGCTGTGCGTTGAGATCGGCGTTCAGGATGCCGGGTTCGACGACGGCCAGCAGGTCGTCGGGGCGCACCTCGAGCACGCGGTCCATGCCGCGCAGCGACAGGCTGATCTCGCCGCCGCCGGTGTTCGCGCCTCCGGCGAGGCCGGTGCCGGCTCCGCGCGGGACCACCGGGGTGCGGGTGGCCGTGGCGACGCGCATGACCGCTTGGACGTCCGCGACGGATGCCGCGTGCACCACCGCGAGCGGCAGGCCCTCGGCGGCGTGGCCTGACTTGTCGGCGCGCGCGGCGTCGAGGGCCGCGGGCGAGGTGTCGACGCGCTCGCCGAGCGCGGCCCGGAGAAGCGCGAGTGTGCGGTCAGCCGCATCCCGGGAGCGCGCGGACGGCGCGGAATCCGCCGTCCCGTCAGGCGTCATGCCAGGCGCCGTCGGCCGTTCAAAGCGCCCAGGACGACGGCGACGATCGTGAAGACGAGGCCGATCCAGGCCTGCCCCATGCTCCACCAGGCCACCGTGGCGGCGGCGTAGACGAACAGTTCGACGAGGGCGCGCACGAACGGGTGCACGGCGAGGACGGCGCGCGGCGAGACGAAGAGCGCCCACACGAGGATCGCCAGGGCCGGAGCCCCGATGCCGGCCACGATGTTCCAGGGGAACGGCCAGGCCAGGAAACCCCAGACCGCGAGGGTCACGAAGGCGAACAGGCCGCAGACGACGCTGCCGATCTCCCACGCCGACGGCCGGGGGCGCATGCCGGGAGCGAGGGGCGCCTGGGCGCGGACGTTGCGGGAGTCGGTCACCCCGCCATTTTACGCGGGCCTCGGCCCGCGGCATCCGCGATCCTTCGGCGTCGAGCCGACGGCGGCGCGACCGCGACTCCGCGGGAGGGACCGTACCCCGGTGGGCGGAACCTGTGGAGGAGCGGTGGATGCCACGACGCGCGGGGCCGGGAGGGGTTTACCCGCTAAAGTGGCACCGTCGCGACTGGCGTTGAGGTGGGGAACCACCGGGGAGCGACCGCTTGACGGTATTCGACCGCACGCCTGGGTCGATGCGGTATCTACGCGGGCTCGCCGAGCCCGCGGCATCCGGAACCATCGTCAAGGAGATCGCATGACCGATCCGTACTTCAACGCCCCCCTCTCCGAGGTCGACCCCGAGATCGCCGAGGTGCTCGAGCGCGAGCTCAACCGCCAGCGCGGCTTCCTCGAGATGATCGCGTCCGAGAACTTCGTCCCCGTCTCGGTGCTGCAGTCGCAGGGCTCGGTGCTGACGAACAAGTACGCCGAGGGCTACCCCGGTCGTCGCTACTACGGCGGCTGCGAAGAGGTCGACGTCGCCGAGTCGCTCGCCATCGAGCGCGCCAAGCAGCTCTTCGGCGCCGAGTTCGCCAACGTCCAGCCGCACTCCGGCGCCTCGGCCAACGCCGCGGTGCTGCACGCGATCGCCCGCCCCGGCGACACGCTGCTCGGTCTCGCCCTCGACCAGGGCGGTCACCTGACCCACGGCATGAAGATCAACTTCTCGGGCCGTCTGTATGACATCGTCGCCTACGGCGTCGACCCCGAGACCTCGATCATCGACATGGACGAGGTGCGCCGCCTCGCCGTCGAGCACAAGCCGAAGGTCATCATCGCCGGCTGGTCGGCGTACCCCCGCCAGCTCGACTTCGCCGCCTTCCGCGCGATCGCCGACGAGGTCGGCGCCCTGTTGTGGGTCGACATGGCGCACTTCGCCGGTCTCGTCGCCGCGGGGGTGCACCCCTCGCCCATCCCGCACGCGCACGTCGTCTCGACCACGGTGCACAAGACGATCGGCGGCCCCCGCTCGGGCCTCATCCTCACCAACGACGCCGACATCGCCAAGAAGATCAACACCGCGGTCTTCCCGGGCCAGCAGGGCGGCCCTCTCATGCACGTGATCGCCGCGAAGGCGACCGCGTTCAAGCTCGCGATGACGCCCGAATTCACGGAACGTCAGGAGCGCACCCTCCGCGGAGCGGCGATCCTCGCCGACCGCCTCACCCAGGACGACGTCAAGAACGCCGGCATCGCCGTGCGCTCGGGCGGCACCGACGTGCACCTCGTGCTCGTCGACCTGCGCGAGGCCGAGATCGACGGCAAGCAGGCCGAAGACCTCCTCCACGACATCCACATCACCGTCAACCGCAACGCGGTGCCGAACGACCCGCGCCCGCCGATGGTGACCTCGGGCCTGCGCATCGGTACCCCGGCGCTGGCGACCCGCGGCTTCGGCGACGCCGAGTTCACCGAGGTGGCCGACATCATCGCGCTCGCGCTGATCCCCGGCGCAGACGTCGAGGCCCTGCGCGCGCGCGTTGCGACCCTGGCCGACGCGTTCCCGCTCTACCCCGACCTGCAGCAGTGAGCCCCGCCGGGGCGGGGTCGCTTGCGGCGGTCCCGTCCCGGCATCCGGTCCCCGCTCGCCGCCGCGCGAGCCCCCGGCCCAGCCCTCGGCGCAGCCCCCGTGCGGCCACAGCCGCGGCGACCGGGTGCCCGGCGTCCGGTTATCGATAAACGCCCTGGCGAGTCAGACACGACGTCCCGCGTCGTTCCTCACTCGCCGGAGCGTTTATCGCGGGGAGCGGCGAGCGGCGGCGACGGCAGCGGCGACGCCGACGGCGACCGGGGCCGGCGACATGACACGACACGACAGAACAGACACGGAACGAGGGATGCCATGACGGCGACGATTCTCGACGGTAAGGCCGCGTCGGCGGCGATCAAGGCGGAGCTCACCGAGCGCGTCGCGGCCCTGCGCGCGAAGGGCGTGGTCCCGGGGATTGCGACCGTGCTCGTGGGCGCCGACCCCGCCTCGCAGCTGTACGTCGGCATGAAGCACAGGCAGTCCGAGGCGATCGGCATGAACTCGATCCAGGTCGAGCTGCCGGCCGAGGCCACGCAGGAAGAGGTCGAGGCCGTCATCGACCGCCTCAACGCCGACCCCGCCTGCCACGGCTACATCGTGCAGCTGCCGCTGCCGAAGCACATCGACACCGATCGCGTGCTCGAGCGCATCGATCCGGCGAAGGATGCCGACGGCCTGCACCCCACGAACCTCGGCCGTCTCGTGCTCAACGTCAACGCGCCGATCCACACGCCCCTGCCGTGCACGCCGCGCGGCGTCATCGAGCTGCTGCTGCGCAATGACTACGACCTGAGGGGCAAGGAGGTCGTCGTCGTCGGCCGCGGCGTCACCATCGGGCGATCGATCGGCCTGCTGCTGACGCGTCGCGAGATCAACGCCACCGTCACCCTCACCCACACCGGCACTGCCGACCTGGCGAAGCACCTGCGCGAGGCCGACGTGATCGTCGCCGCCGCGGGAGTGAAGCACATCGTGCGAGCGGCCGACGTCAAGCCGGGCGCCGCCGTCCTCGACGTGGGCGTCACGCGCGAGACCGACCCCGAGACCGGGAAGTCGCGCGTGTACGGCGACGTGCACCCGGACGTGGCCGAGGTCGCCGGTCTCGTCTCGCCCAACCCCGGTGGGGTCGGGCCGATGACCGTGGCCCTGCTGATGACCAACGTCGTCGAGGCGGCGGAGCGCGCCACCACCCCCTGACGGTGAACCACGGCGTGCCGCCGGTTGAACAGACGGAGCGTCGCACGCAATGGGGAGGCGCGAGCGCGTGCGACGTGGCAAGGTTTTCTCATGACTGAGTCCGTGCTGAACGACCTCCTCCGCCGCGTCACCGAGAGCGGCCTGCTCGAAGACGCCCAGATCGACGAAGACAGCGTCATCGGTTCCGGACACCTGGATGCCGCCGGCGTCGAGGTGGAGGTCGACCTCGACCCCGAGATCGACGAAGACGAGGCGCCCGACCTCGACGCGATCATGAGCAACCTCAAGGACGTGCTCTCGGTCGGCGAGGAGCGCTGGCGCGCCATCGTCGAGGAGATCTCGAGCGACATCGAGGACGCCCTCGACGACGACGAGCTCGATGCCGACGTCGACCTGCGCACCGACCTCGAGGCGATCGGCGTGGGCGTTTTCGCCGACGCGATCATCGTGGTCTTCGCCGGCCAGACCTCGTTCCCCGACGCTCTCGTGCACGTGCAGCTCACGCCCGAGCTCGAGGTCGAGGACATCGAGATCATCGGTGACGACGACGAAGAGGACGACGAAGACGAGGACTGACTCCCCGTCGAAAGGGCCGCGCCGCACCGGCGCGGCCCTTTCGCGTTCTCAGGCGGCGGTGCCGCCGCCGCCGAGGGAGGCCTTCATCGACGTGACCCGCGCCTGCTCGTCGAACTCGAAGGTGACCGTGCCGGACGAATCGGTGACGACGAGGCCCGAGAAGGCGTCGTCGGTCCACGTCATGGCCCACCCGGCCAGGCGTGCGAGGTTCCACACGGCGCCGCGCGGGTCGGCCGGCGCCGTGGACGACATGATGCGCGGCATCCGGATCATCGCCTCGGCGACGGTCAGTGCGGGCATCGGGGCATCGAGGAGCAGCACCGCGCGCGTACCGGAGTCACCCGCGGGGGCGGAGTAGTACGCGGAGCGCCCGGTGATGTCGACGGCTGCTCCGGCGATCTCGTGCGAGACCTGCGCGATCCAGTCGGCGTCGCCGGGTGCGTCCGCGGGGAACGGCACCTCGGGAGAGGTGAGCTCTGCGACCCCGTGGGCCTGGCCATAGGCGCGGAGCTGCGCGGCGACTCCCTGGTCGCCGCCTCCTGCGGGGTGCGCCCACCCCCACAGCACCGAACGGGGTCCGGGCGCGATCGATGCGATGAGGTGCGCACCGCAGACGAAACGGCGGGTCGGGTCGACGGTCGACGAGAACGCGAAGGTTCCGGTCCCGAGGTCGAGGTCCCACCGGTGGTCGCCGAGGTCCTCGGCGGCCTGCCCCAGGGCGTCCTGACGAAGGGCGGTGAAGAACGACGCGCGATCGGCGAGAGCCCGGAGGGTCGGAAAAGTCGTCACCGTCCCACGCTAGACCGCTCGCTCAGTAACTGTCACGGGGCTGTCCGCGCCCGGTGACGAACCGCGCCGCCAGCGCCTCCGACGCGCGGGCGAGCAGCGCCACGTCGGCACCGACCGCGACGAAATCCGCCCCGGCGTCGAGGTAGGCCTCGGCCACCGCGGGATCGAACGCGTTCACGCCGACCGGGGTGCCGGCATCCCTCGCTGCGGCGAACACAGCGTGCACCGCCGCGACCACGTCGGGGTGCGACTGCTGCCCCAGCAGGCCCATGGATGCCGAGAGGTCGCTGGGACCGACGAAGACGGCATCCACCCCCTCGATCGCGGCGATGGCGGAGGCGTTCTCGACTCCGGCGGTGGTCTCGATCTGGACCGTGAGCGATACGTGTTCGCCGGCCTCGGCGAGGTACCCGTCGACGCGGTTCCAGCGGGCGCTGCGCGCGAGAGCGCTGCCGACTCCGCGCACACCCTGCGGCGGATATCGGGTGGCGGCGACCGCGGCCCGCGCCTCGTCGGCGGTCGAGATCATCGGCACGATGAGGTTCTGCGCGCCGAGGTCGAGCACGCGCTTGATGGTCACGGGATCGTTCCACGGCACGCGCACGACCGGCGTGATCGGGTAGGCCGCGGTCACCTGCAGCTGGGTCAGCACCGACTCGAGCGAGGTCGCGGAGTGCTCCATGTCGAGCAGCAGCCAGTCGAGGCCCGAGCCGGCGGCGACCTCGGTGATCGTGGCGTTGCCCGAGCACACCCACATGCCCGCGAGAGGGCGGTCGGATGCCGCGAGGGCGGCTCGGAAGGTCGGGCTCAGACGAAGCGGCACGAGATCGTTCCCATCGGTCCGTAGTCGCACAGCACATCGTCGCCCTGCGACACCCACATCGGGCGCGTGAACGATCCTGCCAGGATGATCTCGCCCGCCTCCAGGCGCGCGCCGTGCTGATGGAACTTGTTCGCCAGCCACGCCACGCCCGTCGCCGGGTGGCCGAGCACACCCGCGGCCACGCCGGTCTCTTCGATCTCGCCGTTGCGGCTCAGCACGCCCGGAACCCAGCGCAGGTCGATCTCGTCGGGGCGCTTGCGCACCTCGCCGAGCACCATCGCCCCGTAGGCGGCGTTGTCGCTGATCGTGTCGACGATCGTGCGGCCCTCGAGCTCGATGTGCGAGTTGAGCACCTCGAGAGCGGGCACGGCGTAGTCGATCGCGGCGAGGGCGTCGTCGAGCGTGCAGTCGGGGCCCTCGAGCGGGGTCTTCAGCACGAATGCCAGCTCGACCTCGATGCGCACGTTCGAGAACAGCGCGACGGGGATCTCGTCGCCCGAGCGGTAGACCGTGTCGTCGAACATCACGCCGTAGTCGGGCTCGGTGATGCCCGTCGCCTGCTGCATCGCTTTCGACGTCAGGCCGATCTTGCGCCCGACGAGGGTGCGCCCGGCGGCGATCTGCGTATCGCGCCAGCGGCCCTGGACCGCATAGGAGTCTTCGACAACGGCATCCGGATACCTCGCCGTGATCCGCGGGATCACCGCGTGCGCGCGGTCGGCCTCGGCGAGCTCGGCCGCGATGGCGTCGATCTGTGCGTCGGTGAGCATGGGTTCTCCTTGATCGGTCTCGCGCCCCCTCCTGCGGGGAGCGTCCCCGTTCGGCGGGGTCCAGGTCGCGAGCGGCGGGTCATGGGTGGGTCTGGACGGCGTCCGCGTCCCACTTCTATCGGTCCATGTCCCGATTGTGGTCAGTGGGGACGCGCTCAACCCGCCATAAGTGGGACACGGTCGGTGGACGTGGGAGGGAGGGGTTCGTGAGGAGGGGAGCAGTCGGTCAGAGCTGGTTGCCGAGCTTGAACTCGCCGGCGGAGGAGGAGCCGGATGCCGCGGTCCCGGCGCCGACCTCCTCGGGGGCGCGCGTGTAGCTGAAGCCGTCGGCGCCGATCGTCACCGCCATCTCGCTGGAGTCCTCGCGGGCGCGGACCGGCTGCGGGTCGCCGTCGAGATCCAGCACGAGCGAGCCCTCGGTGTACCAGGACGGGACGACGGGGTTGCCCCACCAGTCGCGGCGCTGGTTATCGTGCACGTCCCACGTGATGACGGGGTTGTCGGGGTCGCCGGTGTAGTAGTCCTGCGTGTAGATCTCGACGCGGTGGCCGTCGGGGTCGCGGAGGTACAGGTAGAACGCGTTCGAGACGCCGTGGCGTCCGGGGCCGCGCTCGATGGCATCCGATCGGCGGAGGGCGCCGAGCTTGTCGCAGATGGCGAGGATGTTGTGCTTCTCGTGCGTCGCGAAGCACACGTGGTGCATGCGGGGCCCGTCGCCGCCGGTCATGGCGGTGTCGTGCACGGTGGGCTTGCGGCGCATCCAGGCGGCGTAGACGACGCCCTCTTCGTCCTGGATGTCCTCGGTCACGCGGAAGCCGAGCGACTGCATGAAGTTCACCGCGCGCGGCACGTCGGGGGTGATCTGGTTGAAGTGATCGAGGCGGACGAGCTCGCCGGGGGAGTGCAGGTCGTAGCGCCACGACAGGCGCTCCTGGTGCTCGGTGTCGAAGAAGAACTCGTACGGGAAGCCGAGGGGATCCACCACGCGAACGGAGTCGCCGATGCCCTTCGTGAAGCCGTTCGGGGCGCGACGCACGTCGCAGCCGAGCTCTTCGTAGAACGCGACGGCCTTGTCGAGGTCGTCCGCACTGCGCACGCGGTACGAGAAGGCGGCGACGGCCGCGACGGGGCCCTTCCGCAGCACCAGGTTGTGGTGGATGAACTCCTCGGTCGAGCGGAGGTAGATCGTTTCGTCGTCCTCTTCGGTGATGTGCAGGCCCAGGATGTCGACGTAGAAGACACGGGATGCCGCGAGGTCGGTCACCACGAGCTCCATGTAGGCGCAGCGCAGGATGTCGGGTGCGGGAGAGGTGGGCGTGGGGATGGGGTTGTTCGAGTGGATCGGGGCCTCCTGGGTCACCCAGAACCCGGAGGAGGTCTTCTGTTCTTCGGTGTGCTTTGCCATTTCGCGTCCTTGCGTGGGGAGTCGGTGGGGGAGGGGCGGTGCGAGATCACACGATCGTCTCGAGAGCACCTGTTCTGCGCGGCGCGGGGCGTGTGCGCTCGAGCCGAACGTGTGATCTCGGGCGGGGGCGGGGCGCCGACGCGCCCCGCCGCGCCGCGCGGATCAGTGCGCCTGCGCCTTGCCGAAGGTGGGGTTGTGGGCGGGGCCGAGCGTGATGTGCACGGCCTGCTGGTCGGTGTAGAAGTCGATCGAGCGGTAGCCGCCCTCGTGACCCAGGCCCGAGGCCTTCACCCCGCCGAACGGGGTGCGCAGGTCGCGGACGTTGTTGGAGTTCAGCCACACCATGCCCGCCTCGACGTTCTGCGCGAACAGGTGCGCGCGCTTGAGGTCGTTCGTCCAGACGTAGGCGGCGAGGCCGTACTTCGTGTTGTTCGCGAGGGCGAGCGCCTCTTCGTCGGTGTCGAAGGGCGTGATGGCGACGACGGGTCCGAAGATCTCCTCCTGGAAGATGCGCGCGTCGGGGGCGACGTCGGCGAACACCGTGGGCCGCACGAAGTTGCCCTCGGGAAACTCCTCGGGCCGGCCGCCGCCGGCGACCAGACGCCCCTCGGTCTTGCCGAGCTCGACGTACGACATGACCTTCGCGTAGTGCTCGGGGTGCACGAGGGCGCCGACCTCGGTCGCGGGGTCGTCGGGGAAGCCCACCTTCACGCGATCGGCTTGGGCGGCGTAGCGCTCGACGAAGTCGTCGTACACGTCGCGCTGAACGAGGATGCGGCTGCCCGCGGTGCAGCGTTCGCCGTTGAGCGAGAACACCCCGAAGATGGTCGCGTCGATCGCGGCGTCGAGGTCGGCATCCGCGAACACGATCGCGGGGCTCTTGCCGCCCAGCTCCATCGACAGCCCCTTCAGGAACGGCGCGGCGTTCGCGAAGATCAGCGACCCGGTGCTGCTCTCGCCGGTGAACGAGATGAGCGGGACGTCGGGGTGCTTCACGAGCGCGTCACCGGCGTCTTCACCGAGGCCGTTGACGAGGTTGAACACGCCCTCGGGCAGGCCCGCCTCCTCGAAGATCCCGGCCCACAGGGATGCCGACAGTGGAGTGAACTCCGCGGGCTTGAGCACGACGGTGTTTCCGGTGGCGAGCGCGGGCCCCAGCTTCCACGACTCGAGCATGAAGGGCGTGTTCCACGGCGTGATGAGGCCGGCGACCCCGATCGGCTTGCGGTTGACGTAGTTGAGCTGACGACCCGGCACCTTGAAGGCGTCGTCGGTCTGGGCGACGATCAGGTCGGCGAAGAAGCGGAAGTTCTCGGCCGCCCGACGCGCCTGGCCCAGCGCCTGCGTGATCGGAAGGCCCGAGTCGAAGGACTCGAGCTCGGCGAGACGCTCGTCGCGCGACTCGACGAGGTCGGCGATGCGATGCAGCACGCGCGAGCGCTCGCGGGGGAGCATGCGCGGCCACGGTCCCTCGGTGAAGGCCCTGCGCGCGGCGGCGACGGCGAGGTCGATGTCGGCCTTCTTGCCGGCGGCGGCCGCGACGTACGTCTCGTTGGTCACCGGGTCGAGCACGTCGAAGGTGTCGCCGTCGACCGAGTCGACGAAGCGACCACCGATGTAGTGCTGGATGCGCTCGGGCAGGTCGGCCGGGATTCGGCGGGCGGTGGTGAGCGGGGTGGTCATGGGTGCTCCTTCGGTGAAGAGGGGGTGGATGCCGGGTGCAAGGCGATCCGCGACGGCGATGTCGTCAGGGCGCGGGGTGTCGGCATCCGGGATCATCAGAAAGCGGGCAGGCCGAGCACCTCGTCGGGGTGCTCGTGGATCATGTAGGCGTCGAGGGTGGCCGAGCGATGCCGCCGGGAGACCTTCTCGATCTCGCCGAGCGGGGCGCCGTTCTCGATGAGGACGAGGATGTTCTCGTGCTCGCGCACCGACTCCGCGGCTCGCCCCGGCACGAAGCTGAAGGTCGAGTCGCGCAGGTGGCCGAGGCGCGCCCACTCGGCCTGCACGAGCTCGAGCATGCGCGGGTTGGCGCACTTCTCGAAGAGGATCGCGTGGAACTCCTGGTTCAGTGCGGTGAAGGCGCGCGGGTCGAAGTGCTCGAGCGTCTCGACCATCAGCTCGTTGACCTGGCGGGCGCGGCGCACATCATCGCCGGTGAGCGAGCGGGCCGACAGGGCGGTCGCGGCCCCCTCGAGCAGGCTCAGCGCCTGCATGCTGAAGCGGTAGGCGGTGTCGTCGACCATCGACACGCGCGCGCCGACGTTGCGCTCGAACATCACCAGGCCCTCGGCCTCGAGCTGCCGGATCGCCTCGCGCACCGGCACGACGCTCATGTCGAGCTCCCCGGCGATCGAGCCGAGCACCAGGCGGTAGCCGGGGGTGAAGTCCTGCGAGGCGATGCGCTGCTTGATCCAGTGGTACGCCTGCTGCGACTTGCTCCGGGATTGCGCGGGCGCGTCGGCGGATTGCGCGGCGCCCTGCCCGGGCGCTGCCGCGCGTGGTCGGGGCGTGGTCGCCGGGGTCGTGGCATCCATCAGCCCTGCCTCTCGCTCTCGTACCGCGCCCGCCAGGCCGCGTTCATCGGGAACAGTCCCTCGATCGGATGACCGGATGCCACCTGCTCGGCGATCCAGGCGTCTTCGGCCTCCTGGGCGAGGGCGGCGTCGACCACCTCTTCGGCGATCCCGGGAGGAAGGACGATCACGCCGTCGCCGTCGCCGACGAGGATGTCGCCGGGCTCGACCGTGGTGCCGCCGCAGCCGACGGCCACGTCGGTCTCCCATGGCACGTGACGGCGCCCGAGGACGGCCGGGTGCGCACCGGCGGTGAACACGGGGATGCCGACCGCGGCCACGGCCTCGGCGTCGCGGACCCCGCCGTCGGTGACGATGGCCGCCGCCCCCCGGGCGTGCGCGCGGATGGCGAGGATATCGCCGAGGGTGCCGGAGCCGGTTTCGCCCCGGGCCTCGATGACGATGACCTCGCCCTCGCCGACCGCGTCGAACGCGCGCTTCTGGGCGTTCTGCCCGCCGCCGCGCGCGGCGAAGAGGTCTTCGCGGTGGGGGACGAAGCGCAGCGTGCGCGCGGTGCCGACGAAGCGGCTGCCCGGGGTGAGCGCGTGCACGCCGTCGATCGTGACGTCGTTGAGGCCGCGCTTGCGCAGCTGCCCGCTGAGGGCGGCGACGGGGACGCGCTCGAGCTTGGCGCGGAGGGCAGGGGAGAGAGCGGGGGGCGCGGCTTCGTTCGCTCTCCGCTCGGTCTCAGCGTCGTCGCCGGTGCGGGGCGCGGCGGCATCCGTCACCAGATGTCCTCCTGCTCCGATGACGTGTCCTGTTCTCGTGGCCGCGGCCGCCGCTTCCGCCGAGCCCCACGCCTCGGTGCGCTGGGTGTCGTCGACGGCGGGGAGCGAGCCGATCGCGGGATCGAAGGACTGCACGCCCTGGGTCACGGTCGTTCGGAGACGGCCGGTCGAGAGGGTGCCGGCATCCACCTGCACCTCCACCACGTCACCGGGGACGACCACCGAGGACCCGGCGGGGGTGCCGGTGAGGATGACGTCGTCGGTCTCGAGGGTGAAGTGCTGCGACAGGTCGGCGACGATCTGGGCGAGCGAGAAGATGAGGCCCGCGGTGGAGTCGTCCTGCACGAGGTCGCCGTTCACCCACGTGCGCAGGCGCAGGGCGGCGGGGTCGACCTCGCGGGCGTCGAGGAGCGCGGGTCCCAGGGGCGTGTATCCGTCGCCGCCCTTGGAGCGGACGTTCGAGCCCTTGTCGTTCGCGCGGAGGTCGTAGAGACCGAAGTCGTTCGCGGCGGTGACGGATGCCACGTGCGACCACGCGGCATCCGGGGTCACCCACCGCGCGGGCTCGCCGATGACGAGCGCGATCTCGCCCTCGAACGCGAGGAGCTCGGTGCCCGCGGGGCGCGAGATCTCGGAGCCGGATGCCGCGAGCGAACTCGACGGCTTGAAGAAGTACGACGGGGCGGCCGGCCGGCGACCTCGCTGGTCGGCGCGCGAGCCGTACGACAGGTGGACGGCCACGATCTTGCCCGGGCGCGCACCGAGGACGGTGAACCGGGGGTCGGTGGTGTCGTTCATGGAGCTCCCTTGCGTCGTATTCGAAATCGTATACGATGACCAACGCCCCAGCAACACCACGCCTCGTCGCCGACGACGACGTCCCGGGGCCTGACGATGACGTCTCGAAGGAGTTCCCCATGTCCCGCTCTCAGCCGCAGGGCTTCACGCCCACCGGCACCATCTCCACCCCGAAGGACCGCCGCCGCGTGGTCTTCGCCACCGTCGTCGGCACCACCGTCGAGTGGTACGACTTCTTCCTCTACGCCTCGGCCGCCGGTCTCGTGTTCGGGCAGCTGTTCTTCGCGCCCGCCGGCCCCGGCATCGCGCAGATCCTGTCGTTCCTCACGGTGGGGCTGAGCTTCCTCTTCCGCCCGCTCGGCGCCTTCCTCGCCGGGCACCTGGGCGACAAGTACGGCCGCCGCGTCGTGCTGATGCTGACGCTCATCATGATGGGCGCCTCGACCACGCTCATCGGCGTGCTGCCGACCTACGACGTCATCGGCGTCGCGGCTCCCGTGCTGCTGATCCTGCTGCGCGTGCTGCAGGGCATCTCGGCCGGCGGCGAGTGGGGTGGAGCGGTGCTCATGGCCGTCGAGCACGCGCCCAAGGCCAAGCGCAGCCTCTTCGGCGCGTCGCCGCAGCTGGGCGTTCCGCTCGGCCTGCTGCTGGCGAGCGGCATGCTCGGTCTGATGGCCGTCATCGCCCCCGGGGATGCGTTCTTCGCGTGGGGATGGCGCGTGCCGTTCCTGCTGTCGTTCGTGCTGATCCTCGTCGGCTTCTACGTGCGGCGGAAGGTCGAGGAGAGCCCGGTGTTCGTCGAGCTCGCCGAGCGCAAAGAGCAGACCCGGATGCCGATCGTGCAGCTGTTCCGCAAGCACGCGGTGCTCGTGATCATCGCCGCGTTCGTGTTCGCCGGCAACAACGCCGTGGGATACATGACCACGGGCGGGTACATCCAGCGCTACGCGACCGACCCGAAGGGCGCGCTCGGTCTGCCCACGGCCGACGTGCTCGGAGCCGTGACCCTCTCGGCCGTCACCTGGCTGATCTTCACGTGGCTCGGCGGGTGGCTCGGCGACAAGATCGGCCGCCGCAACACCTACATCGTCGGCTGGATCTCGATGCTCGTGGCCATCGTCGCGCTGTTCCCCCTCGTGAACTCCGGCAGCATCGTGCTGCTGACGATCGCCCTCATGCTGCTCACGGTCGGCCTCGGCCTGACCTACGGCCCCCAGGCCGCGCTGTACGCCGAGCTGTTCCCGGCATCCATCCGCTTCTCGGGGGTCTCGATCGCCTACGCGCTCGGTGCCATCCTCGGCGGCGCTTTCGCCCCGACCATCGCGACCGCGCTCGTCGACGCGACGGGAACGACCGTGTCGGTGACGGTGTACCTCGCGATCATGGCCGTGCTCGGTCTCGTCGCGACGCTGCTGCTGCGCGATCGCAGCGGCATCCCCCTCGGCCCCGACCACGAGGCCGAGCAGGAGGTCAGCCCCGTCCGCGGGTTGTCGAAGGTCTGAGACGTTCGCGTCCCGGCCCCGTCGCGTGCGCGACGGGGCCGGTGGCGTGTGCTGCTGCGCGTTTCGGCGCGCGGCGAGGCTTGTTTGCCGGAGATGGTCGGTGCTGTACGGGGTGGGGGGGTCTTCGGTTGGTTTGCCGAAGATGGTCGGTATTGCGTGGGGTGGGCGGCCATCTGTGGCAAGTGAGCGCCGGGGGTGTCGGTTGGTTTGCCGGGGATGGCCGGTGCTGTGTGGGGTGGGCGGCTATGCGCGGCAAGCGAACGCGGAGGCGGCCGATGCCGATCAACCGGTGCCGACTCCGCCGGAGAGCGCCGCGCGCACCCTCGTCGCGAGCTGTTCCCGATGCCGGGCGAGGTCGGATGCCGTGACACGCACGATCCGCCAGCCGAGGTCGGCGAGCATCTCGTAGCGGCGGATGTCGCGCGCCCACTGACGCGGGTCGGTGAGGTGCTGCTCGCCCTCGTACTCGATGCCCACCTTGCGCTCCGGGTAGGCGAGGTCGATCAGCGCCACAATCTCTCCCCGAATCGCGACCGGCCAGTTCAAGAGCGGTTCGGGCAGCCCCGCGGCGAGCAGGATCAGCCTCGTCTCGGATTCTTTCCTGGACCGCGAGCGTGTGCGCACCAGGGGGAGCGCTTCGCGCAGCGCGGCAGCACCCCGCCGGCGACCCGCCTCGAGCGCCGCCCTGAGTTCGGTGATCGTCGCGAGCGCCGGCGGGTCATCCGCGCGCATCGGCTCGCGTACGAATGCGTCGCCGAGAGCGACCAGGTCGTCTCTGCGCAGCAGAGCCCCCATCATCGCCCAGGTCGTCGCGGGGCTCGTCACCCGCAGCCCGCTGGCGGGTTCGGTGCGCACACTGCCCAGTCCCTCCGTCAAAGAGATGCCCCGCACTCCTCGGGCTCTGCTCGCGCGTGAGGGCAGGAGCACCCCCACATCGAGTGGACGTTCGATGGACCGGTTCGATGCGTCGCGGACGTGGAACACCGACGACGGCAACGGCGCGCCCCACGCCACCGCCGCGGCGACCAGACAGAAGAACTCGCACTTCCGCATGCGGGCGGCGAAGTGGGTCGATCGGCGCCGGACGGACGCCTCGAGCGTGTCATCCGGCGGATCTGAGCGCGTCCGTACTCCGTAGTAGGGAGAGGAAAGGTCGGCCGCTCGAAGTCGTCGCCGCGATACTCCGAGCTTCTTCGCCGCCTCGACCGAAAAGGCCTCGGGCAGCTCGGCGGGCAGGGGGACGGCTCTCACCCCCGAAACATCGCACAGCTCGCGTGGCGCATCGGCACGGCATCCGCAATCTGTGGACAACCGCGCGGTTTCTTCGGCTGTGGCGGCGCTGTCGCCGGTTCCTGAGCCTCAGATGGTCGGGCGGGCGGCGCAGGGTCTGGCTTCAATTGCCCCATATGGCCGCATGGTGGACGCGGAAGCGACCATCTGCGGCAATCGAAGCGAGGGACGACCACCGCGCCCGCCCCGCCTCGGGCTCGCTTACGAGTTCACCTTGATGATCTCGCGCTGGTACGGCGCGATGACGGTGCCGCTGATGCGCAGGTCGAGCAGCAGGAAGGGCCGCTCGGAGGGGTCGAGGCGGGTCCACTCGGCGAGCGCCTCGAGGTCCGCGACCTGGCGCACCACCACTCCCTCGGCGCCGAAACCGCGCGCGACGGCGGCGAAGTCGACCTCGGGGATGAGCATCGGCTCGCGGGCGAGGCCCTTCAGGCCGTACAGGTTGATCTCGGCGCCGTAGGCGGCGTCGTTCCACACCACCGCGATGCCGCGGCCGCCGGCCGTTCGCACCGCGCTCTCGAGGTCGGCGATCGCCATGAGCCCGCCGCCGTCGCCGGTGGTGAGCACGACCGTGGCGTCGGGGCGTGCGGCGATCGCTCCGGCGACGGAGGGGAAGCCGAGGCCGATCGACTGGTACGCGGTGCCGACCATCATCACGCGGTCGGGCGAGGCGACGGGCCAGTACATGTTCGACCAGCCGAGGAAGTGGCCGCCGTCCGACACCACGATCCGGTCCTCGGGCAGCAGCTCGCCGATGCGTGCGGCGGCGGAGCGGGGGTCGAGACGGCCATCCGGAGCGCGACCCTCCCCGGCCTCCTGCTCGCGCAGCGGCGCGACGTCGACGCGGTCGCGCCAGCCCGACGACACCGCCCCGCGAGAGCGCAGGCGTTCCGCGATCTCGTCGGCCGCCACCGCGGCATCCGCCCGCACGAATCCCCCCACGTGGGCGTGGGTCGCGGTGGTCGCCACGTCGACCTGGAAGACCTGCGTGCCCGGGGCGAAGAGGTCGCCGAAGCGCATCGTGAACTGGTTGAGACCCGCGCCGAAGACGACGGCGACATCGGCCTCGCGAACGAGCTCCATCGCGCCCGCTGCGCCGAAGCCGCCCGTGACGCCCAGGTCGTGGGCGGTGTCGGGGAAGATTCCCCGGCCGAGGGCGGTGGATGCCGTGATCGCCCCTGTCGCCTCGGCCAAACGCCCGAGCGCGGGACCGGCGTCGGCGAGCCAGGCTCCGCGACCGGCGAGCAGGAAGGGGCGCTCGGCGGTGGCGAGGGCGTCGGCGATGCGGTCGAGCGTCGCGCTCGCCGCCGGACCCTGAGGGGCCAGAGGGGAGGGGATCGTGACGGTCCCGGCATCCGTCAGCTCTCCGGCCTCGCGCGTGACCACGTCGTACGGGATCGCCAGGACCACCGGCACGCGATAGGTCAGCGCGTGCTCGAGCGCGATCAGCACGGTGGCCGAGGCGTCGCGATCGCCGACGGTGTAGGTGCGCACGCCCACGGCCGAGGCGAGGGCGACCTGGTCGACGCCCCACGGGCGCGGTCCCGACGTGGGCTCATCGCCGACCACGAGGAGCAGGGGGATGCGCGCCTGCGCCGACTCCGCGAGCGCGGTGAGCGTGTTGGTGAAGCCGGCGCCATAGGTGGCGGTCGCGGCGGCGACGCGGCCCGACGCGCGATAGTGCGCATCGGCGGCGACGACCCCGCCGGCCTCGTGCCGCATCGCGGTGAAGACGGCGTCGGTGTGACGGTGCAGGGCATCGAGGAAGTACGCGTTGCCGTTGCCCATCACGCCGAAGACGTGGTCGAGGTGGCGGCCGAGGGTGTGGGCGACGTGCGCGGAGACGATGGGCATGCGGAAGCCTTTCGCGAAACAGGAACGGGAATGAGCCGTGTGTGTCTCGCGCGGGTCTCGCGCTACGTGCCCCTTTTTCGAGCAGCGACGCACGACCTCGTGCGCCTGACGGTGCGATCCTATGCGATCGCGCTTTTCGCCGCGCGCATCCCGACGCGCAGGCCGCCGACCATAGTGTTATCGTGCAATAACACCCCGGAGAGGAAGAGTGGATGCCGCACCCCCGGCGCCGTCCCGCACGCGATGACGAGTTGCTCTCGGCATCCGTCCGTGCCTTCGCGGCCCGCGGTTACTTCGGGACGTCCACGGCTCGAGTCGCCGCGGAGATGGGAGTCTCTCAGCCGTACGTCATCCGCACCTTCGGGTCGAAGCTCGAGCTGTTCGTCCGCACGCACGCTCACGCCGCGGGGGCGATCACGCGGACGTTCCGCGAGGCCTCCGGGGGTGGCTTCGACGCCCAGCGCCTCGGAGCGGCCTACCGTTTGCTGGTGCTGTCTCATCCGGCGGACGTGCTGGTGTGGGCGCACGCCTTCTCAGCTGCCACGGCGGAGCCGACGATCGGTGCGGAGTCGCGTCGGCAGTTCGACGAGGTGTATCGCACCCTTCGCGACGCCGGTGGGTCCGACCACGAACTGTGGGCGTTCATGGGGCGCGGGATGCTCATCAACAACCTGCTCCTCATGGAAGCGCCTCGCTACGCCGACGACTACGACTTCGGCCCCCTCGTCGACCTCGTCTTCGGGCCACCGCCCGAATCCTTCCGTGGCGCCACCGGCGCCCCTCGCCTCGATCAGGAGTGACATGAGCGACCTCGTCCCGTTCACCGACAACTTCACCGATCTGTCCAACATGGACGGATTCCAGTTCGAGTTCCGCTGCGAGCGCTGCGGCAACGGGTACCGCTCGGCGTTCCGCCCTGATCCGCGCGCGGCCGGGCAGAAGCTCGCCCGCGGCATCGGCAGCCTCTTCGGGGGATCGGTCTCGCAGTTCGCGTCGATGGCTGACCGCTTCCTCGATCGCGGGACGAACTCTGCCGCGAAAGATGAAGCCCTCCGCGCGGCGACCGCCGAGATCGCGCCGCGGTTCCACCAGTGTCGAGGGTGCAGCGACTGGGTCTGCGGAGACGGGTGCTGGAACGACGGAGTCGGCCAATGCGTCCGTTGCTCTCCGAACGCGACGGAGGAGCTGGCACAGTTGCAGGCCGAGGCGCGACGCCGGCAGGTGCAGGAGCGACTCGAGACGGTGGACCTGGTCGCCGGGACCGATCTGAAAGCCCCGGCGCGCCCCCGGTGCGGCGCGTGCGGCGCGCAGTCGCACGGGGGGAAGTTCTGCGGCGAGTGCGGCTCACCCCTCGCGGTGGTCACGACGTGCGGCGGGTGCGGATCGGAGAACCCCGCCGGTGCGCGCTTCTGCTCGTCGTGCGGAACGGGCCTGGTCGGCTGACATCGGGTGCCCCTCAGGGGTGTCTCGAGGGGCTTCTCGCCGCGCCTACAGCGCCCCGCGGATCGCCGCGGCTGCGGCGGTCAGGCGCGCCGCGATCGCGGCGTCGTCGAGGTCGGTGGCCACGTGCACGGCGGCGACCGCGGCGGGCTCGCGGCCCTGCACCGGCAGCGGCACGGCCACCGCACGCAGCGACGGCACCACCTCGTCGTGGCTGGTCGCCCACCCGCGCTCGGCGGCCTCGGCCACCTCGGCCGCGAGGCGGGCGTCGACGGCGTCGGGCCACCGGCGCGGGGGCAACTGCGCCAGGATCGCCCGTCCCGGTGCTCCCCGGGTGACAGGATGCCGCGCCCCCGGCCGCTGCGCCACAGCGGTGACGGAGTGCCGGGGCTCGACGCTGGTGAGGGTCACGCATTCGTCGTGGTCGAGCACGACGAGGAAGCAGGTCATGCCCAGCTCGTTCGCCGCGGCGGTGAGCTCGGGCAGAGCCTCGGCCTGCAGGTCGGCGGCCACTCCCGCGGCCAGGGCGGCGAGTCCCGTTCCCAGTCGCACGGCGCCCGCGGCATCCCTCGTCACCAGCCCGTGGTCCTCGAGCGTGCGCAGCAGGCGGTAGGCCACCGAGCGGTGCAGCTCGACGCGGGCCGCGAGGTCGTCGATCGAGAGCGGTGAGCGGGCATCGGCGAGCTCTTCGAGAAGGCGGATGCCGCGACTGAGGGTCTGCGAGGCCGGGGCGGCGTCTTGCCGTGACGACATGGCTCGGCTAACCTCTCGTTCGATAGGTGAACGTCGCGTTCGAATATAGAACAGTGCGGGCGGCGGCACAACCCGACATCGACGTCAGGAGAAACGATGCAGTTCCACCACCACGGCTACGTCTCGGGCGACCCGCGCGTGCAGAACGCCACGGGCACGGGTCTGGATCGGCCCGCCGAACTGCCCGACGAGGTCGACGTGCTCATCGTCGGTTCGGGACCTGCGGGCATGCTGCTCGCCGCCCAGATGTCGCAGTTCCCGCAGCTCACGACGCGCCTCATCGAGAAGCGCGACGGGCGTCTCGCGCTCGGGCAGGCCGACGGCATCCAACCCCGCAGCGTCGAGACGTTCCAGGCGTTCGGCTTCGCCGACCGCATCACCGCCGAGGCATACAACATCGGGTGGATGAACTTCTGGGCGCCCGACCCCGAGAACCCCGACCGCATCGTCCGCACCAGCCGCACCGAGGACTACGGCTACAAGATCAGCGAGTTCCCGCACCTCATCGTCAACCAGGCGCGCGTGCTCGACTACTTCGCCGAGGCCGCGGCGCACGGGCCCGCCCGCATCACGCCCGACTACGGCGTCGAGTTCCTCGGTCTCGAGGTGCGCGACGACCACGTCGAGGTGCGCGTGGGCACCGCCACCGGAGAGCGGACCATCCGCGCGCAGTACGTCGTGGGCTGCGACGGGGCCCGCAGCGGCGTGCGCCAGGCCATCGGCCGCACGCACGTCGGCGCCGCCGCGCGCCACGCGTGGGGCGTGATGGACGTGCTGGTCGAGACCGACTTCCCCGACTGGCGCATCAAGTGCGCGATCAACGCGGCCGCGGGCAACATCCTGCACATCCCGCGCGAGGGTGGCTACCTCAGCCGCATGTACATCGACCTGGGCGAGGTGGCCGCCGACGACGACCACCGCGTGCGGCAGACCCCGATCGAGGAGGTCATCCGCCGCGCGAACGAGATCCTGCACCCGTACTCGATCGACGTGAAGCAGGTCGCCTGGCACAGCGTCTACGAGGTGGGGCACCGGGTGACCGACCAGTTCGTTGACGACCTCGAGAGCCCCCGTGTCTTCCTCACCGGGGACGCGTGCCACACCCACAGCGCGAAGGCCGGGCAGGGCATGAACGTCTCGATGCAGGACGGGTTCAACCTCGGCTGGAAGCTCGGGCACGTGCTCACCGGCCTGGCTCCCGCCGAGCTGTTGCGGTCGTACGACGCCGAGCGCCGCCCGGTCGCTCAGCAGCTCATCGACTTCGACCGCGAGTGGTCCTCGCTCATGGCCCGCAAACCCGGCGAGATCACCGACCCCGACGAACTCGCCACCTATTACCTCGCCACCGCCGAGTTCCCCTCCGGGTTCGGCACGCACTACGCCCCCTCGCGGATCGTCGCGGGCGACGCGGCGCAGGAGCTGGCATCCGGATTCCCCGTCGGCAAGCGCTTCCAGAGCGTCGAGGTGGTGCGCGTGTGCGACGGCAACGCCGTGCACCTCGGTCATCACGCGAAGGCCGACGGGCGGTGGCGGATCTACGCCTTCGCGGATGCCGACGGCTCGGCGCTGCGCGAGTGGGCGGGGGTCGTGCGGAGCATCGTGGAGCGCTTCACGCCCGAGGGCGCCGACCTCGACGCGGTGTTCGACGTCAAGGCGATCTTCCCGGGGCGGTGGGAAGACGTCGTCGACGTGCCTGCCCTCTTCCGTCCGCGCTCGGGGCCGCTCGGCCTGACCGACCTCGAGAAGGTGTTCGCCGCCGCCCCCTCGGCCTGGACGAACAGCGACATCTTCGCCGAGCGCGAGATCGCCGCCGACGGAGCCGTCGTGGTGGTGCGTCCCGATCAGTATGTCGCGCACGTGCTCCCGCTGACCGACCCCGCCGGGCTCGAGCGCTTCTTCGCCGGGGTGATGGCGATGCCCGCGGTGCCCGCAGCGGGCTGACGCGGGCGTCGCCACTTTGCCCGGGCGCTCCCGATAAACGCCGATCCTCGCCAGACACGCTGCGTCGCGGCGTTTCCGGCGAGGAATGGCGTTTATCGCGGGGCGTCGGGCGGGCGCGGCGGGGCGTCGGGCGGGCGCGGCGGGGCGTCGCGACCATGCGACGTCGCCTCGCGTCCACACGGCGTCTTCCCACAACCACGCGACGCCGGACGTCACCCCCATGCGACGCCGCCCTCGTCATCCACGGTGGCGATCCCGGCATCCGCTTTATACACAACGTCTATCGGCGCACCCCCGTGCGCTGACGAGAATGGGCGGGACACCCCCGCACCGATCCAGGAGGATTCATGACCGATTCGCGCGAGAGCGAGCTGCTGGCATCCGTACCCACCGGCCTGCTGATCAACGGGGAGTGGCGCCGCGCCGAGGCCGGCAAGACCGTCGCCGTGAACGATCCCGCCACCGGTGACGTGCTGCTCGAGATCGCCGACGCCTCGATCGACGACGGCGTCGCCGCGATGGATGCCGCCGCCGACGCGTTCCCGTCGTGGGCCGCGACCCCGTCGCGCGAGCGCGCCGAGATCCTGCGCCGCGCGTTCGACCTGCTGCAGGAGCGCAAAGAAGACATCGCGCTGCTGATGACGCTCGAGATGGGCAAGCCCCTCGCCGAGGCGCGCGGAGAGGTCGGCTACGGCGGGGAGTTCCTCCGCTGGTTCAGCGAGGTGACCGCCCACACCCAGGGCCGCTACGGCGCCAACCCCGAGGGCACCGGCCGCATGATCGTCTCGCAGCACCCCGTGGGGCCCTGCTACCTCATCACCCCCTGGAACTTCCCCCTCGCGATGGCGACCCGCAAGATCGCTCCCGCGCTCGCCGCGGGGTGCACGGTCGTCATCAAGCCGGCCACGCTCACGCCGCTGACGACGCTGTTCTTCGCGCAGATCCTTCAGGACGCGGGTCTTCCCGCCGGCGTCGTCAACGTCGTGACCACGACGAACACCGGCCCGGTCTCGGAGCGCATCATCTCCGACCCCCGCCTGCGCAAGCTCTCGTTCACCGGCTCCACCCCGGTGGGCGTGAAGCTTCTGCAGCAGGCCGCGCCGGGAGTGCTGCGCACCTCGATGGAGCTCGGCGGCAACGCCCCCTTCGTCGTGTTCGACGACGCCGACCTCGATAAGGCGGTCGAGGGGGCGATGCTCGCGAAGTTCCGCAACATCGGCCAGGCCTGCACCGCCGCCAACCGCTTCATCGTGCAGCGCAGCGTCGTCGAGGAGTTCACCGCCCGCGTCACCGAGCGCGTGCAGGGCATGAAGATCGGCCGCGGCACCGAGGACGGCGTGCAGATCGGACCCCTCATCGACGACCGCGCGGTCGACAAGGCCAAGACCCTGGTGAGGGATGCCGTCGAGCGCGGCGCGACCGTCACGACCGGCGGATCGCCCATCGACGGCCCCGGAACGTTCTTCGAGCCGACCGTGGTGTCGGACGTGCAGCCGGGCAGCGACATCCTTCGTGAGGAGATCTTCGGACCCGTGCTGGCGATCATCCCCTTCGACGACGAGGACGACGCCGTGCGCCTCGCGAACGACACCGAGTACGGCCTCGTCTCGTACGTCTTCACCGAGTCGCTCGCGCGCGGCCAGCGCATGATCGACAAGCTCGAGACCGGGATGATGGGCCTCAACGTCGGCGTCGTCTCCAACGCCGCCGCCCCCTTCGGTGGCTGGAAGCAGTCGGGCCTGGGTCGCGAGGGCGGCGACGAGGGCATCCACGAGTACCTGCAGACGAAGTACACCCTCACGGCGAACCCGTACGCCTGACGGCGGCCTCGCCACACCGGATACCGCGGGCGCAGCGCTATCCGGAATGTGGGGCCGTGGCTGGGCCGGTGTATAGCGGGATGGATAGCGAGACAGACTCCGGCGTGTGCTCCTGGGCCGATTCGGCCGTCGGAACCGGGCACGCCTCTTCATGACTGCGGGATTGTGAAGTCGACGGTCGCGGATCTCCATCCACTGCTCGAATACAACGACAGCTGACAGTTCCGTCCCGCGGGACCGTTGACAATCATGCTTCGGTACTTCGGGTCGCCGTAGTAGCTCCCCGAGCAGCCGTCACCGCTTATGCTTGCCCAGATCGTTCCGGCGGGTGCCCCCAGATCGTTGTGGTCGGCTGCGTCCATTGGACGAGATAGCTCGAACTGTTCCACGCAGAAATGCCGATCTCGCTGGGCGTGGCGAGCCCATAGCCGACGGTGATGGTGTTGCCTGTCGCATCTTTTTCGTCGGTCATGTAGGCGCCGGTGGCTGCCGTGCTCGGCGCGATCGTCGAGGCGAGGGCCATAGCGATGATGAGGGTTGCGGCGGCTGCGTGGGTGCGCGAAACGTCAACGCGTCGTCGGAAGTGTGAAGTATTTACCGGTGCTCACGTTCTTCGGGTCATGAGGTAGTGCTGCGCCCGGGTGCCTGCCTGGTTCGTCGGGCGAAACCCCACGGTGGATCTGAGCAAGCCTCCTACAGTGCCCTATGCGTAGGAGGAGTCGCTCGACGAGGCGGCGGGGGCGGCGCACCCCGAGACGGCGAGGGCGAGGGTGAGCACGCCGGCGGCTGCGGCGGCGGTGCGCCGGCGGCCGCGGCGCGTTGCGGGGGTCGGGACGGCCGGCGTTGCGGCGGTCGAGCGGGCGGGGAACAGGACGGTGCGAAGGTGTGACATGTCGGGAGCCTCCGTGTCGGTGAGTGTCCCGCCAATGTAAATGTTTTACTTTCGTGAAGAGTCTCGTCCTGTGTCGGTTTCGTTTCGTGGTCCGTGCGGGCGAGCGGATGCCACGGGCCAGGCGCCGTGGAGGGCCCAGGCCGTGGCATCCGGGTGGCGGATCAGCCCGTGGTCGACGTTTCGGCGCGTCCGGTGGGGATGATCGAGACCGTGTCGTCGTCTCTGTTGGTGACGTAGATGGTGCCGCCGTCGGGGGAGACGGCGATGCCGGAGGGTGTTCTCCCTGTCGGCAGGGTCTTGACGACGGTGTTGCTTGCGGCGTCGATGACCGAGACGGTGTTGCTGCCGGCGTTGGCGATGTAGACGCTCTTGCCTTGGGCGGAGACGGCGATCCCGCCCGGCTTCTTTCCGACGTCGATGGTGGTGACTGTCGGGCTTGCCTGCGAGATCGTTCTCGAATCGATCGCGGAGACGGTATCGTCGCCGCTGTTGGTGACGTATAGGAAACTCTTCGCTATCGCGACACCGGTCGGCCTCGAACCCGGTTTGTATATCGTCCGATCGACAGTCGCTTTTTGCAGGTTCAGGCGACTTACGCTATCGCTTCCCCAATTGGCAACGTATCCGGCGGAGCCATCAGAAGAGAAAGTCAATCCTCGCGGATTGTTCTCGAGCTGTATTCTCGGTTGGTCAGAGATGAATGGATTTAATGCTCCAAAGCTGCCCGGACCATCGGTGGATGCTGCCACAACGGAGCACGCGTCGTACCGCGCTGAGTATGCGACGCCGTATGGGCGCATGCTGCTGCGTACTTCGGTTTCGGGGTATGAGGAGTTCGCGAGATCGATGGTGGCTTTGTAGCCCCAGCCTGCGTTAACAGTGGTACTCGTGCTGGTGAAGCACAATCGTGAGCCGTCGGGGGTGACGGCGACGCCGTACAGTCCAGTGGCAGCGGGGGTGCTGATCTGGCCGACGTCGAGCTTCGTCGTAGCAATGGTGGAGATGTAGGCACTTGCGCTGTTGGCGACATAGACGCTCTTGCCGTCAGGAGCGATAGCGATGCCTAGGGGCTTGCTTCCGACGTCGACGGTCGGAAAAGGAACGGTGACGGTGGCGGTGGCCGTCCAGCCGGCATAGGTGTAGGTGATGGTGCAGTCGGCGCCGGCGGGCCATTGGCCGGTGATGCTGGTCTCTGTCGTGTTGGTCACGTTGCATCCGCCGGCGGTCTTGCTCGTTGCGGTGTAACGGATGCCGCTGACGCCGTTGGCTTTCGCCCACTGCTGTGTGGTCGCGTCCTTCCAGCTGATCGTGGTGATGCCGGTCTTGTCGCGGGTGGCGGTGAGGTCGTCGATGGTGAGATCTGCGGTAGCAAAAGTATTGTCAGGTTGAAGATTCTCGGCGGTCATATACGCGCTGGCGGGCGTGACTCCGGGCGTGACAGAAACGGTAAGGGCGAGTGTGGCGATCAACGCCAGGCGCCGTGTGAGGCGGGCAATGGCGCGTGTTGGGGTGGCGGTCATCAGTGTCTCTCATCGGTCTCAGTGGCTGTTCGTGGCGATGCCGCAGCGGCTCAGCCCGTGGTCGACGTTTCGGCGCGCCCGGTGGGGATGATAGAGACGGTGCTGTCGTCTTTGTTGGTGACGTAGATCGTGCCCCCGTCGGGGGAGATGGCGATGCCGGATGGTGTTCTTCCGGTCGGCAGGGTTTTGACAACGGTGTTGCGTGCGGCATCGATGACCGAGACGGTGTTGCTGCCGGCGTTGGCGACGTAAACGCTTTTCCCCTGGGCGGAGACGGCGATCGCCTGAGGGTTCAACCCCACCATGACCGTGCCTGTCACTGTCTCGGTGCTCGTATCGATGATCGACACCGTGTTGTCGCCGCTGTTGGTGACGTAGGCGAACGCGCTCGACGTGGCCACACTCACCGGCTGGGAACCTACGGTCACGGTAGCCAGGGTGTTGAGCCACGCGCTTCCGACGACGGATACGGTGTCATCGGCGCTGTTTGCGACATAGACCCTCGCGCCGTCGGTCGACACCGCAACTCCCCTCGGCTGGCCCCCGACCGTCACTGGCTCGGTCAAGTCCAGACCTCCATCCGGGTTGTATTTGGAGAGGGTGCTCGCGTGAGCGTCGACGGAGGTTGAGGCGTAGAGGCTTCCTCCTTGAGAAGCTGTGATGCCGTACAGTGTCCCAATCGGGAGCAGATTGGTCACTTCCCGCGATGTGCTGTCGATCGTGAGCAACGCGCCTGACCATGGCCCGTAGTACTGCGGTAAGACGGCGTACAGCTTCGACCCGTCGGCGGATACCGCGATCTGATCGGGGTTCATCCCGCTCGGCATTGTGATGGTGGCTGCTACGGTGTGCGTGGCGGCATCGATGACAGAGACCGAGCCGCTGTCATTATTGGCGACGTAGACGTTCTTGCCGTCGGGCGAGATGGCGATGCCGGTAGGGTGCGTGCCGACGGTGATGACGTTGCTGGAGGCGGCCGGGGACGTCCAATTCGAATAGCTATACGTGACTGTGAAGCCGGAGTTGGCCGGACACCTCATGGATATCTCCATTCTGTCCGCCATGCCAGAGAAATAGAAAGACGCCATCATTTTGCACCCCCACCCCAAGACCTTGTATGTGACGCCGGAGACGCCGTTGCCGATAGCCCAGGCTTGGCGCAAGCTGTTGTCCCAACTGATCTTTGTCATGCCGTTGCCGAGATCCTGTACGGAGAGGTTCGTCACTCTTGGCAGGGTCGCCGTGGTCAGTGTGTTGTCAGGCAGCGTCTTCTGTGCGGTGAAATAGGCGCCAGCGGGCATCGCGCCGGGCGTCATCGGGGCTGCGACTGCAACGGCGAGGAGGAGAGCGGCGACGGGCAACCTTCGCCACGATCGCCGGGGTCGGCTCGATATGCGCACGCGTATCATGAACGCTCCTGGTCGCTGGGTGACGGGTTGATGGGAAAACCTGGGGCGGGCGGGCGAGCGAACCGTTCGAGATCATCGAGGCCGAAACGGGCCTCCTCGTCATCGATGCGGTCGCGGGGAGTGTCGGGTTCGGCATCGATCTCGCCCGGCGGCGAGGCGTCGTTGTGCGCGGTCTCGCGAGAGGTGCCCAGCGGGAGAACCACGAGGCCGATGATGAACAGCGCGACGAAGATGCGCACCGGCCACTGCAGCAGCAGCGTCATCGGCGCGGCCCACGGCTGACCGATATGGCCCGCGACGGCGCCCACGACGTCGTTGAAAGGAATGGGCTGTGGGTCGGGCGAGGTGTTCCCATCGCCCTTCAGCGTCGCCTGCCGGTCGTCGACCGAGACGATGCGGTGGGTGTACAAGCTGCCGTCGGACGAGCGGACGGTGACGACGTGCCCCGGGGCAAAGTCGGAGGGAGTCGGCGGGGCCATGACGACGAGATCGCCAATGTCGTACGTCGGTGCCATCGAGGCGCCCTCGATCGAGACGAACTGCGTCTGCGTGAGCGCCGAGTACACGGCGGGGGCGAGCATCGCGGCGAGGAGTAGCCCCACCAACACCCACCGGATCGAAGACAGCACGCGATGGGTTCGAGGGGAAGGTTCGGGCATTTGAGATTCTCGCTCGGGGCACAGAGATTCCGCCCCCGTCGCGTGTGAAGAGCAACGGGGGCGGAATCGGTGGGCTCTTACTTTGCCAGCGTCACGAAGTTGAGGTCGTCGTTGATGCCGCCGGCGGTTCCGGTCTGAATGGCCCGCACCCGCAGCGTGAACGTGACCGAGGTGCCTTGATACGTGTTCGAGGTCGTCGACGGGAGCCACGCGCGAAAGAAGATGGTCTTGCTCGCGCCACTCGCCAGGTCCGTTCCGGAGAGGCCGCTCTGCTTTGAGGAGAGCAGCGAAGCGAGCGTGACGCCGGTGCTCCACGTACTACCGTCGGTGCTGTACGAGATGTACAGGGCGTCGGCCGCGGAGGGCTTGTCGTTGGTTCCGGGGGCAGAGGTCAGAAAAATTGCCGCGGCCCAGTCGATCGTCGCTTTACCCGTGTTACTGACGACGACCTGGAACGTCTTCGCCGAATCCGCGATGGTTTTCGAGTCGTCTTTGGGGAGAGGAAGAAGATCGGTGACTGTGAGCTTGGTCGTGCCGTCGGAGCCGTCGATCGGGCCGAGCTTCACCGTGCTGGTTGCCACGGAGTTGCTCTCGATCGACTTCTGGTCCGTGAAGTACGCGCCCGATACGGCGACGCCGCCGGCGCCGATCGCGAGCAGGGCCACTGCGGCAACGAGCGCGGTGCGCTTGCGCAGGGTGAGGGTGGGGGTCGTCATGTGCTGTCCTTCGGGTGATGGCGGGGATGATCGGGTCTCCCGAAGAGACGGCCGTGGGCGCTCGACCGTTGCCGATACGGGGGCCGAGGCACTGGCATCCCTCACGGGTCGGGCATGATGACGACACGAGGTCCTATCGGATGCACTCGCCTCTCTCGTGTTCTCCCTCGCGCGCCGAGACGTGCGTGAAAGGTCGAAAGACGCGGCCGAACGGTGGGACACCGATGAGACGCTTCTTAGCGATATGTGCGCGCATCACGCTATGCGCGGCATTCCGTCTAACGGGTGGCGGGTGTGGAGAATTCACCCGCCTGAGCCGCTCTTTTCGTGCGCGGGCATACGGGGCCCAGCGACGCGTGACGGTCAGTCGCCGGCGTGGCGGTCGAGGAAGGCGAAAACCTCGGCGTCGTCGACACCCGGGAACATGCCCCGCGGGAGCGGTGAAAACATGTGCCGGTGAACGCGCGCGCTCGGCCACGCCTTGCCCTGCCAGCGCTGCGCGGCTTCGGTGTCGGGGCGGCGGCAGCACGACTCGTCGGGGCAGTGCGAGATGCCCCGCTTCGAGGTCTCGCGCCCACGGAACCAGCGCGCGTCGTCGAACGGCACGCCGACCGTGATCGAGAAGTCGCCCTCGCGCGTTGTGCCGGTCTGCGTCGAGCACCAGAATGTGCCCGCGGGGGTGTCGGTGTACTGGTAGTGCTCGGTGGTGCGGTTGTGCTCGGCGAAAGCGGACCGCGCCGAGAACTTCTTGCAGACCACCTGTCCTTCGACGCTCCCCGTCACGTCGGTGGGCAGGGGAAGGCCGTCGTTCTCGTAGACGCGTGAGATCGCGCCGTCGCCGTCGACGCGCAAGAAGTGCAGATGGATGCCGAGATGCGTCGTCATGAGGTTCGTCATCCGCATGGCCGCGGCCTCGTGGGTCACTCCGAACGCGTCGCGGAAGTCCTCGACCGCGAGGTTGCGGTCTTTCTTCGCCTGCGTCAGGAAGGCCACCGCCGACGTCTCGGGCATGAGGCAGCACGCGGCGTAGTAGTTGATCTCGAGCCGCTGCTGCAGGAAGTCGGCGTAATCGGTGGGCGGGCGGTGACCGAGCAGGCGGTGCGCCATGGCCTGCAGGGCCATCGACCGCAGTCCGTGGCCGCCCGGGATCGAGGCCGGGGGCAGGTAGATCCGCCCGTTCTCGAGGTCGGTCACCGAGCGCGCCGAGTGAGGCAGGTCGCTCACGTAGATCAGCTCGAACCCCAACTGCTCGGCCATGATGCTGACCGTGCGGTGGGTGAGGGCCCCGGTGCTGTGCCCCGCCGCCTTGAGCTGCTTCTCGGCCAGGCGTTCGATCTCGGGGAGGTGGTTCCCGGTCTCGCGCATGCGCAAGCGCAACTCGGTGTTGGCGCGCCGGGCCTCTTCGGGACTCGCGATCGTCTCGCGCTCGCGGCGCTGCAATTCGCGGTGCAACCCCAGGACGGCCTCGATCGTGTCGTCGCTCGTCCCCTTGGTCACCTTCACCGGCGGGATGCCGAGCTGGCGGAAGAACGGACTGGTCTGGGCGCGCTCGAGCTCGATCTCCAAGGCCGCGCGGCGGTTCGGGGGTTCCCGCGAGAGGAGCTCGGTCACCTCGGTCTCGGTCGCCCGCGCGATCTCCTGCAGGAGTGACAGTTTGGGCTCTCGCTTGCCGTTCTCGATGAGGCTCAACTGGCTTCCCGCGACACCGACCAGGGCTCCCAGCTCATCGAGCGTCAGACCACGCGCCAAACGGTGATGACGGATGCGATGCCCCAGGGTCGCGAGTTCGAACGTCGAAGCCATTCCTTGACGATAGCGAAAGATTCGCGATTCTTACAGTCAGATTCCGTCGAAAGAGGGGGTTGTGGGCGCCCAAGATGGTGGAACTAGACCGAATTCGCTCCCAACCGAGGAGAACGACATGGCACTCGCCGACATCTTCGCCCCCCGCGGTGGCCGCGCGTCCGCGGCATCCACCGACCGTCCCCTGGGCCGCGCCGCTGCCGCCCCCGCCCGCCCGGGTTACGGGGTGCGTTCGGCCGTCGAGGGCCCCGGCCTCGCCGCCCTCACCGCCTGGGTCGACCAGGTCGCCGCCCTCACGCAGCCCGACCGCATCCACTGGGTCGACGGCTCGGTCGCCGAGAACGACGCGCTGCTGCGCGAGATGGTCGACGAGGGCAAGCTCATCAAGCTCAACCCGGAGTGGCGTCCCGGCTCCTACCTCGCCCGCTCCCACCCCGGCGACGTCGCCCGTCTGGAGTCGCGCACCTACATCGCCTCCGAGCGCGAGGAGGACGCGGGACCGACGAACAACTGGATCGCTCCGGCCGAGATCCGCGAGACGCTGAACGGCGTCTTCGCGGGCTCGATGCGCGGTCGCACCCTGTACGTCGTGCCGTTCTCGATGGGCGCGGTCGGCGGGCCCCTGAGCCACATCGGTGTGCAGATCACCGACAGCGCCTACGCCGTGGCATCCATCGGCGTGATGACCCGCGTGGGCACCTCGGTCATGCAGCAGATCGCCCACGGAGCGCCCTGGGTCAAGACGGTCCACTCGGTCGGCGCGCCCCTCGCCCCGGGCGAGCAGGACGTCGCCTGGCCGTGCAACGACGAGAAGTACATCGTGCACTTCCCCGACACCCTCGAGGTGTGGTCGTTCGGCTCGGGCTACGGCGGCAACGCGATCCTGGCGAAGAAGTGCTTCGCGCTGCGCATCGCCTCGGTCATCGGCCGTGACGAGGGCTGGCTCGCCGAGCACATGCTGCTCATCCGCGTGATCGATCCGAAGGGCAAGGCCTACCACGTCGCCGCGGCGTTCCCCTCGGCCTGCGGCAAGACCAACCTGGCGATGCTCCGCCCGACGATCCCCGGCTGGCGCGTCGAGACCCTCGGCGATGACATCACGTGGATCCGCCCCCGCGAGGACGGGCGGCTGTGGGCGATCAACCCCGAGGCCGGCTTCTTCGGCGTCGCCCCCGGAACCGGCGAGTCGACCAACGTCACCGCGATCGAGACGCTGTGGGGCAACACGATCTTCACGAACGTCGCGCTCCGCCCCGACGGCGACGTGTGGTGGGAAGGGCTGACCGACGAGGCGCCCCCGCACCTCATCGACTGGGAGGGCAAGCCGTGGACGCCCGCGTCGGGCCGCCCCGCCGCCCACCCCAACTCGCGTTTCACGGTCGGCGCCGCGCAGTGCCCGCAGATCGCGGAGGACTGGGAGGCCCCCGAGGGGGTTCCGCTCGACGTCATCCTGTTCGGCGGCCGCCGCGCCACCAACGTCCCGCTCGTGGTCGAGGCCACCGACTGGTCTCACGGCGTCTTCCTCGGCTCGACCGTGTCGAGCGAGAAAACGGCGGCGCAGGAGGGCACGGTCGGCGAGCTGCGTCGCGATCCCTTCGCGATGCTCCCGTTCTGCGGCTACAACATGGGCGACTACTTCGGTCACTGGCTGAAGGTCGGCGAGAAGCTGCGCTTCGACCGCGCGCCCCGCATCTTCCAGGTCAACTGGTTCCGCAAGGGCGACGACGGCCGCTTCCTGTGGCCCGGTTTCGGCGACAACGCCCGCGTGATCGACTGGATCATCCGTCGCGTCGACGGTCAGGTCGACGCCGTCGACAGCCCCATCGGGCGTCTGCCGCGCGTCGAGGACCTCGAGCTCACCGGCCTGGACCTGCCCGCCGCCGACCTCGACGAGCTCTTCTCGATCGACCGCGACTCGTGGCTCGCCGAGGCCGACCTCACGGAGGAGTTCTACGACACCTTCGGTTCGCACCTGCCGGCCGCCCTGCGCGCCGAGCTCGCGTCGCTGCGCTACCGCCTGCAGCGCGCCTGAGACCGGCCCCCCCGCGCCGTGTCGCGCCGCGGGGCGAGCCCTGGAGTCGATGCCACTCCCGTTCTTGGCGCGCGGGAGGGGCGTCGGTGCGTTCCGGGGAGGGCGACCGCGAGGCTGGATCCCTCCGCCGACTCGGCGTCGCTCTGCAGTCGAGATCTCAGCCGGATGCGGTTCCGTGCGGCGCGCGCGCCGGCAGCGCACGGCGTCGGCACGGGACGCGTGCCGCGCGCGGACGCGGCAGGCGACGAGCCCGGAGCTACACCAGCAGCTGATGCTTCGCGAGGTCGCGATAGAGCGGGGTGGATGCCACGAGCTCACTGTGCGTGCCCTGGCCGACGACGCGGCCGTTCTCGAGCACGACGATCAGGTCGCTGTCGACGACGGTCGACAGGCGGTGCGCGATGACGAGGAGCGTCCGACCGGTCGCCACGGCGTCGATGGCCTCGCGCATGCGCTGTTCGTTCACCCCGTCGAGCGACGAGGTCGACTCGTCGAGCAGCAGCACGGGAGGCGCGGCCAGCAGCGCCCGCGCGATCGCGAGACGCTGACGCTCCCCGCCCGAGAGCATCACGCCGTCTTCGCCGACCGGGGCATCGACGCCGAGCGGGTTGCGCTCGAGCACGTCGCCGAGGTTCACTTCGCGCAGCACGCGCTCGCAGTCGGCGTCGGAGGCATCGGGCGAGGCCAGTCGCAGGTTGTCGGCGATCGTGCCGGCGAGGGTGGGAGCGTCCTGTTCGACGTAGCCGAAGCGCGCGCGCAGGTCGTCGCGGGAGAGGTCGCGCGCGTCGACGCCGTCGACGAGGATCGCTCCCGCGGTCGGGTCGTAGAACCGCTCGACGAGCGAGAGGATCGTGCTCTTCCCCGCCCCGGACGGTCCGACGAGGGCGACCCGCGCACCGCGCGGCACGGCGAACGACACTCCGCGCAGCACCTCGTGGTCGGTCTCGGCGGGCGTCGGATCGGTCGCATCGAGGTGCGCCCCGGCGAGCACCGATCGCGCCTCCGCGGCCGCCGCTTCGCGCGCCTTGACGACGTGCTCGGGGTAGCGGAAGCGCACATCTTGAAACACGATCGCCGCGGCATCCGGGATCGCCGCCGACCCTGTGGGCCGGTCGCCGTCGTCTTCGAGGGGGAGGTCGAGTACTTCCTGGATGCGTCCGAGCGCGCCGAGCGCCTGATTCACCGACGTGATCGCCCCGATGGCCGAGGCGAGGGGTTGGACGAGCAGGAAGAGGAAGATCACGAACGTCACCAGCGAGGCGACGTCGATGGCCCCGGATGCCACGCGGTATCCGCCGACGCCCAGCACCACGAGCAAGGACACCTGCAGGGCCACGAACGCGACCGGGACGATGAGCGCGGAGACCCGCGCGATGCGGACCCCGGCGGCGTAGGCCGCGGTGGCGTTCTCGGTCACGGCGGCGATCTCGCGCTCGGTCGCGCCCGCGGCGCGGATCGTGCGGATCGAACCCACCGCCCGCTCGACGCCCGACGACAGCTCGCCGACCTTGGCCTGCTGATCGGCGGATGCCGCACGGATGCGGGTGCTGAGCAGGACGACGAGCGCGAGGGAGGCGCCCACGACCACGACGATCAGCCCCAGCAGAAGGGGGTCGATGAAGGCCATCGCGATCACGGCGCCGAGGAGGATGAGGGCGTTGCCGACGGCATCCGCGAATCCCTGCGTGAGGACGGCGTAGAGCAGCGTGGTGTCGGTGCCCACGCGCGAGACGAGGTCGCCGGTGCGCCGCGCGTCGAATTCACTGACCGGCAATCGCAGGATCCGCGCGATCAGGCGGCGTCGCGACGAGTACACCACCGCCGTGCCCGTGCGCTGCAGCAGGTAGTGCTGGAAGCCGGAGATGACCGACGACAACACGACGAAGGCGACGAGCAGCCAGACCAGGGCGCCGAGGGGGACCGCGTTCTGCACGCGCGAGATGACCTCGCCCACGAGGAGCGGCTGCGCGAGCGTGGCGGCGGCGCCCAGCACGCTGAGCACCGCGACCACGGCGAGCGTGCGCTTGTGCTCGAGCAGGAAGGGGACCAGCTGACGGAACGACGCGCGCGGGCCTTCGGGCGCGCGGCGGCCGCGCCGACCACGCGCGGGAGCGGGAAACGACATGCTCACCTCGGGAAGAAAATGGGGTGCTTCGACCGTACCCCGGGCCACCGACACCGCCGGCCGGTCCGTTCGACGGCGTGCGAAACTCCGGAGAAATTGCCCCGTCGCCTGTCGATCCGGGACTCCGGCGCCCCGAACGCTCGGATTTTCCGGATCGCCGCCCGCTCGCTCGATCGCCCTCGGCATGGACGACGGATGCCACGAGGCCTGGGCCCCGTGGCATCCGGTCTCGAGAACGGACGCGTTACGGCGCGGTCGCCCCCGCGGCGATGTTCTCGTCGTAGTCGACGTCCTTCGTCTCGGGCGAGAGGATGAGCGCGATCAGGGTCAGCACGCCCATCGCCGAGAGGTACACGCCCACGAGCCACGGGTTGCCGCCACCGGCCGCCCACAGCGCGACCGCGACGATCGGGGCGAGGGCCGCTCCGAGGATCGACGACACGTTGTACGAGATCGCCGACCCCGTGTAGCGCACGTTGGTCGGGAAGAGCTCCGGCAGCACCGCGCCCATCGGTCCGAAGGTCGCTCCCATGAGCAGGAACCCGAGGATGAGGAACGACTGCACCAGGATGCGCGTGACGCCCGGGTCGGCGTGCGGCACCAGGAAGAACGAGAACGTCAGACCGAAGACGATGATCGCGGCGGTGACGCCGATGAGCAGACGCTTGCGGCCGATCCGGTCGGCGATGGGGCCCGACAGCATCGTGAAGATGCCGAAGAACACCACACCGACGATCTGCATGATCACGAAGTCGGTGTAGCCGTAGCCCAGGCCCGGCACGTACTCGGCCGCGTTGAATGCCGTGCCCGCCTTCTCGGCGGCGGCCTGAGCCCCCTCCAGGGTGGCCTTGGCGCCGTACGAGAGCGTGAAGCTCGTCATGAGGTAGAAGAGCACGTAGGTCGCCAGCATGATGAACGTGCCGAGGATCAGCTGCTTCCAATTGCGGCGGATGACCTCGCCGAGCGGGAACTTGCGGATCACGCCGCTCTTCTCGGCCTTCGCGAACGACTCGCTCTCGACGAGCTTGAGGCGCACCCACAGGCCCACGATGACCATCACGGCCGAGAACAGGAACGGCACGCGCCAGCCCCAGGCGAGGAACTCCGCCGAGCGCTGCGCCGTCCCGTCCGGGTGCGGCAGCGCGAAGTTGATGAACAAGAAGATGCCGTTGGCGATGATGAAGCCGATGGGCGCGCCCAGCTGGGGGAACGTGCCGAACAGGGCGCGCTTGCCCTTCGGAGCGTTCTCGGTGGCGACCAGCGCGGCGCCCGACCACTCGCCGCCGAGGGCGAAGCCCTGCGCGAGGCGCAGGATCAGCAGCAGCACCGCGGCCCAGACGCCGATCTCGTTGAAGGTCGGGAGGCAGCCGATGAGGAAGGTCGCGACACCCATCGTGAGAAGGGATGCCACGAGGGTCGCTTTGCGCCCGAAGCGGTCGCCGAAGTGGCCGAAGACGACGGCGCCGAGGGGTCGCGCGACCATCGCAGCGCCGAAGACGCTGAACGACAACAGCAGCGAGGTGGTCTCGTTGCCGGTCGGGAAGAAGAGGATCGGGAAGACGAGGACTGCCGCGGTGGCGTACGCGTAGAAGTCGTAGAACTCGATCGTGGTGCCGATGAGGCTCGCGGTGATGACGCGCGAACGGGGGTTCGCGGGGGCCGCAGCGGATCGGGTGGAGGGGGAGGAGGTGGTCATGACTGCCTGACGAGAAGGTCGATCAATCGCGTCCGGGGTGGGGCGCAGCGGTGGCGCGCCGCGATCACGGGGGTGTGTGTGAACGGGTGCGCGAGGGAGCACCGGAAACGTCCCCGAGTGAGGGGCGCTAGACCCTCCAGTCTATGCGCGCGCTGAGTGGATGCCGACGGGCGGCGTCGTCAGTGCCAGATCACTGCGAGACCGGCGTTGAGCAGAGCCAGGATGCCGATCGGCCAGAAGATCGCCGGTGACAGCGATCCGTTGCGCTTCTGCCGGGCCGAACCGATGCCGAGCAGCGCACCGATGATGATCAGCACGACCAGCTTGATGCCGATCTTGGCGTAGTTGAGGTCGTGGTCGAGGCCCCACGGCGCCGAGAGCGCCAGACCCGTGACCAGGGAGATGAGGAGGGCGTAGTTCATCAACGAGGTGACGCGTGCCCGGCGGCTGACGGCCTCGACGACCCACGCGCCGAAGAGGATGGCGAAACCGACGAGGTGGACGAGGACGACGACGCTGCGCAGGATCTCCATACCGGTCAGGGTAGGGATGCCGGGTGCCGACCGCCAGCAAGGCGGGCCTCACCGTGCTTTTCCCTGAGCCCCCCTGGGGACCCGTGTGACCGGTGGCTTCGACCGGCTCACCCACCTCCGCCCGTCCCGCCGACGAGAACGGGCTCGGCGACCGCAGAGGTCACCGAGCCCGTTGAGTCGAAGCGTCAGCCGCGCAGCTCGCGTAGCACGAGGGCGGTGCGGATCGCGGCATCCGCGGCCTCCCCGCCCTTGTCCTCCTTCGAACCTTCGAGGCCTGCGCGGTCGAGGCCCTGCTGCTCGTCATCCAGCGTGAGCACGCCGAAGCCGACCGGCTTGCCGGCGTCGAGGGCCACGCGGGTCAGGCCGTCGGTGGCCGCCGACGAGACGAACTCGAAGTGCGGCGTCCCGCCCCGGATGATCACGCCCAGCGCGACCACGGCATCCGCCCCTCCCTCGAACGCCGCGCGCGCGGCGACGGGCAGCTCGAACGAGCCCGGCACGCGCACGACGCGGGAGGTCGCGCCGGTGGCGTCGAGCACGCGCTTCGCCCCGGCGATGAGACCGTCGGTGATCACCTCGTGCCAGGTGCCGGCGATGACGACGACGTTCAGTCCGGAGGCGTCGATACCGCCGGTCTCGGGTGCTCCACTGCCGGCCATCAGGCGCTCTCTTCCTTCATGTGCGCGAGGGCGTCGCGCAGGTCGTCCTCGGCGATGATGTGACCCATGCGGTCGCGCTTCGTCTCGAGGTACTGGTGGTTGTTCGGGCCGACGCCCACGAGCAGCGGCACCTGTTCGACGACGTCGAGACCGAAGCCGCGCAGCTGGTTCACCTTGTCGGTGTTGTTGGTGAGCAGACGCACCTGCTCGACACCGAGGTCGGTCAGGATGCCGGCGGCGGCCGCGTAGTCGCGCGCGTCGGCGGGGAGGCCGAGGGCGAGGTTGGCATCCACCGTGTCCATACCGCGTTCCTGCAGGTTGTACGCGCGCAGCTTGTTGATGAGGCCGATGCCGCGACCCTCGTGACCGCGCATGTAGATCACGATGCCGCCGTCGCGGTCGATCGTGTCGAGCGCGGCTTCGAGCTGGGGTCCGCACTCGCACTTCAGCGAGCCGAACGCCTCTCCCGTCAGGCACTCCGAGTGCACGCGCACGAGAGGTGCTGTCTCGGTGAGGTCGCCCGAGACCACCGCGAGGTGATCCGTGCCGGTGACGCGGTCCTTATAGGCCAGGAAGCGGAAGGTGCCGTGCGAGGTGGGCACGTTCGACTCGGCGCGCAGGCTCACGCGGCGCTTGGGCGCGGCGGTCGCCGGCAGCGGATCGGTCTCGTTGAGGTAGCCGATGAGCTGCTCGATCGTGATGACCGGGATGCCGTCGCGCTCACCGAGTTCGAAGAGTCCCGGCAGACGCATCATGCTGCCGTCCTCGGCGACGACCTCGGCGATCGCTCCCACGGGCTCCAGCCCGGCGAGGCGCATGAGGTCGACCGCGGCCTCGGTGTGGCCCGCGCGCTCGCGGACCCCGCCGTCGACGGCGCGCAGCGGTAGCACGTGGCCGGGGCGGATGAGGCTGATCGGAACCGAGTCGGGGTCGGCCAGCACGTTGAGGGTGCGCGCGCGATCGGCGGCACTGATACCGGTGGTGACTCCGGATGCCGCGTCGACGCTGACCGTGTACGCGGTGCCGCGGGCGTCCTGGTTGACCTCGACCATGGGCGGCAGGTCGAGGCGGTCGGCCCATTCGGCGGGCATGGGGGCGCAGACGTATCCGCTGGACCAGCGGACGGTCCAGGCGAGCCACTCGGGGGTCGCGAGCTGCGCCGAGATGATGACGTCGCCCTCGTTCTCGCGGTTCTCATCGTCGGCGACCAGGATCGGCCGCCCCTGACGCAGGGCCTCCAGGGCCTCGGGGATGGTGGACAGGCTCATGCGGAGCCCCTCTCGGTCTGTGCGGCGGTCGCCGCGGGATTCTCTGTCGTGCGGAAGGCCAGCATGCGCTGGACATGACGGGCCAGGATGTCGGTTTCGAGGTTCACGGGCGTGCCGGCTTCGGCGCGCCCGAGCGTCGTGGCCTCGAGGGTCTCGGGGATGAGCGAGACCTCGAGCCACGGCTCGGGCTCGGAGGCCTCGCTCACGGCGCTGACGGTGAGCGAGACGCCGTCGATCGCGATCGAGCCCTTGTCGACCACGAGCGGCGCGAGGGGGGCCGGGATGCCGACGCGCACGACGCTCCACTGTGCCCCGGGCCGCACCTCCCGCACCACACCGGTGCCGTCGATGTGGCCCTGCACGATGTGCCCACCCAGGCGGCCGTGCGCGGCGGTCGCGCGCTCGAGGTTGACGGGGCGGCCCGGGGCGACGTCGGCGAGCGTCGACATGTCGAGGGTCTGCTTCATCACATCGGCGGTGAACCAGTCGTCGCCCTGGTCGACGACGGTGAGGCACACGCCGCTCACCGAGATCGAGTCGCCATGGCCGGCGTCCGATACCGACAGCGGGGCGCGCAGCGTCAGCCGCACGCCGTCGCCCGCGGGCTCGACGGCCGTGACAGCGCCGATCTCTTCGACGATTCCGGTGAACATCAGGCGTCTCCTTCGTTCTCTCCCGCGAGCGCGGGCACAGGCTCGGGGCGTCGAGGGGTGGTCTCGACCGGGCGGGCGATGAGCAGCAGGTCATCGCCGAGGGAGGTGACGGATGCCACCGACAGACGCTTCGCCGCGTCGATGCTCGGCACGCCGACGTCGCCCAGCGCGAGGCGCGAACCGCCCAGCAGCACGGGCGCGACGTACACGAGCAGGTCGTCGGCGAGGCCCTCGCGCACGAACGCGCTCGCGAGGGTCGGTCCACCCTCGACGAACACCCGCTGCACGCCCTGCTCGGCGAGATCGGCGAGCACCGCATGCAGGTCGTGCGTCGCGTAAAACAGGGGGGCGCGCGGGTGGCGGCGCACGGCGGCATCCGGAGCCGTCTCGCTCTCGCCGATGATGACGGGCATCGGCTGGCCCTCGAGCAGCGATCCGTCGTCGGCACGCGCGGTCAGCGCGGGGTCGTCGGAGCGCACGGTGCCGGTGCCGGCCACGATCGCGTCGGCGCGGGCGCGGCGCGCGTGTACGTCGCGGCGGGCATCGGGGCCGGTGATCCACTGGCTCGTGCCGTCGTCGGCGGCGGCGCGACCGTCGAGGCTCTGCGCCCACTTGACCGTGACGTGCGGGCGGCCGGTGCGCTGCAGGTGCGTCCAGTCGGCGACCAGCGCTGCGGCGGACTCCGCGTCGGGCCCCGCTTCGACGTCGACGCCGGCTGCGCGCAGGCGGTCGGCTCCGCCGGCTGCGGCGTCGGTGGGGTCGTCGAGCGCGTAGACCACGCGCGCGATGCCCGCCTCGATGAGCGCGACAGCGCACGGACCCGTGCGACCGGTGTGGTTGCACGGCTCCAGGGTGACCACGGCGGTGGCGCCACGCGCTGCACCGGGAGCGAGCTGCGACAGCGCGTCGACCTCGGCATGCGCGGTTCCTGCTCCGCGGTGGAAGCCCTCGGCGAGTACCTCACCCGCGGGCGAGAGGATCACGGCGCCCACCTGCGGGTTGAGCCCGCGCGGGCCGCGCCGGGCGAGCTGCAACGCTCGCCGCATGGCGTCGATCTCGACGGCGGATGCCATTTCCCAGTCCTTCCCGCGGATTCGGGGCAGGGCCAGCGGGAAGGCGCGTCGCGCCGTCCGTGCTGCCTCCTATCCGGACTAGCGGGGGCTGACCCTCGCATCACCGTCGGTCCCGGAATTCCACCGGATCGGCCCCACCGCGTGAGCGGAGGGGTTCGCGGACTGTCACCGCCGGTTCGGATTCTCACCGACCCCGGAGCACGTTTTTGCACTTCTGATCCTAGTCAACGTGCCTCTTGCGGTTTCATTCCCGGTCATAGAGCGACGTTTCGTGGTATTTCTCTGCGGCCTCGTAGCGCTGCGTGTGGCTCGGAGCGTCTCGCGGAGCAGTCACTTGAGCAGACGCGACAGTCGACGGTCGGCGAGCATCTTGCCGCCGGTCTGACAGGTGGGGCAGTACTCGAGGGAGTTGTCGGCGAAGAACACGCTGCGCACCTCGTCGCCGCACACCGGACACGCCCCGCCCCGCCGCCCATGCACGCGCATGCCGCGGCGCTTGGCATCTTTCAGCTCTGCCGGGGGTTTGCCGCGAGCCGCGTCGATCGCCTCGGCCAGCGTCGTCGTCATCGCGGCGTAGAGGTGGTCGACCTCGGCATCCGTGAGATTCGCCGCCAGGGCGTACGGCGACATCTTCGCGGCGTGCAGGATCTCGTCGGAGTAGGCGTTGCCGACCCCCGCGATGATCGACTGATCGCGCAGCACGCCCTTGATCTGCGTGCGACGGCCCTCGAGCAGCGACCCGAACGTCGCTCGGTCGAAGCCCTCGCTCAGCGGATCGGGACCCAGCCGCGCGATACCCGGCACCTCGGCGGGGGAGTGCACGGCGTACACGGCGAGCGACTTCTTCGTCCCGGCTTCGGTGAGGTCGAATCCCGAGCCGTCGTCGAAGCCCACGCGCAGCGCTATCGGTGTCTTTCCGGGCTTGATGATCGTCGTGGGCAGGGCGTCGTACCAGCGCAGCCACCCCGCCTTGGCGAGGTGGAACACGAGGTGGATGCCGGCATCGGAGGCCACGTCGACGAATTTGCCGTGGCGTTCGATGCCGGTGATGCGCGCGCCGACGAGGGCCGCCAGCGGCGGGTCGTAGGTCTTGAGCGCGTTGATGGCCGACACGGTGGCCTTGTCGACCCGCAGACCCGTCACGCGCCCGCGCAGGTACTCGACGAGCCCTTCGACCTCTGGCATCTCCGGCATGCGGCCATGGTGCCACGGACCCCCGACATCGGTGCCGCCCTTGCCTCCGGCTACAGCACGGGCCAAGGGTGGGGGTCGCGGGCGTCGGCGCGCAGCAAACCGCCCACCCACATGTCGGAACGCCCGAGGGAGTTGACACCCGCCTGGCGCAGCAGCCCCTCGTAGCGGAAGCCGAGCGCCCGTGCCACGCGCGCCGACCCGAGGTTGCCCACCACCGCGCGCCACTCGATGCGCTGGACCGCCGGTCGCTCGGGCGCGAAGCCCCAGTCGACCACCGCTGCGGCGGCCTCGGTGGCCAGCCCCTGCCCGCGCACGCTCGACGAGATCCAATAACCGATCTCGGGACCGCCGGTCGGCAGCTTCGCGAGACCCACCATGCCGACGAGTCGCCCCTCGAGTCGGACCGCCCACGTCGCCTCCGACCCCTCGGCCCACCACGCGCGCGTCAGCCCGACGAAGGTCTCGGCGTCGGCCGGGAGGTAGGGCGAGGGAACCGTCGTGAACCGCTGGATCGCGGCATCCTGGCACTCCGCGTGGATCGCCGCGACGTCTCCCTCGTGTGGCGCCGAGAGCTCGAGGCGGGTGGTGCGCAGGGTCTCCGGTTGCATCCGGCCACGCTACCCGCCCGCCGGGCGGTGGTGTCGACGTGCACGACTCCTGCGATTCGGTGTGGCGAGGGGGGATGCGGGCCCGGTCGGCGGGATCTGCAGGAGGTGTGCCGTTCGCGCTGCGGAGGGAAGTTATCCCCAGATGTCGTTGCGAGCCCGCGGTGGCCGCTTCAGGTGGGGGATCCTCGATCCGTGTCCTCCGCCTCGGCTTCCTACCGCGACCTCCGTGCCGAGGGGATGACCCGTGGCGAGATCGATCGGGCGGTCCGATCGGGTCGTCTGCTGCGCGCCCGACGGGACACGTATCTGCCGGCCGGGGTGTCGGACCCGGTGCTGCGCGCGGTGCAGCACGGGGGTCGTGTGGATTGCCTGTCCCTGCTTCACGAACGCGGTGTGTTCGCGCACGATGTCGGGTGCCTCCACGTGCAATTCGATCGTGGCGCGAGTCGCCTGCCGGTGCGGGCGAGTGACGTGCGGAGTCACTGGCGGTCGAGCTCCGCGCTTCCTCGTGCCACCCACGCACCAATCATCGAGGCTCTCGTCCAGTCGGCAGCGTGTCAACCGCCGCGGAGCCTGGTCGCGTCGCTGGACAGCGCCTGGAACCGTGGACTCATCGACGAGGCGGATCTGGGGGAGATCTTTCTTGCGCTCCCGCGCCGTTTCCGGCGCCTGCGGCGACTCGTGGATCCGTCGGCGGAATCAGGACCCGAAACGCTGGTGCGGCTCATGCTGCGTGGTCTCGGGCTGCGGTGGAGAGCGCAGGTGCAGATCGCGCACGTGGGCCGGGTCGATTTCGTCGTGGAGGGGTGGCTCATCATCGAGTGCGACAGCAAGGCCCATCACGCTTCCTGGGAGGCTCAGCGCGAAGACCGTCGCCGCGATCGCGCCGCCTTAGCGGCGGGATACGTCACGCTCCGCCTGATCGCGGAGGAGATCCTGTACGAGCCGGAGGCTGTTCGTGCGGCGATCGCGGGGCTGAAGCCGCGGCTCCGGCGCTGATGCCGCGCGCGCCGGGGCTCCGGCGCTGACGTCGCGCGCGCCGCCGCTCCGGCGCTGACACCGCGCGCGGAGCGCAGAGCCCTGCTCTCCCCGCGCGATTCCTGCATCGGGGGGTCAGGTCGGGACGTACCCGTCGTCGGCGGGATCTGAGGTGGGCGGGCGTCCGCCGACTTCGCGTCGGGCAGGTGGCAGATACCGCGGGCCGGGTGTGCGCGAGGTCCCGCTGACCGCACGACTCCTGCAGTCCGGGGTCGGAAGGGGTGGGAGCCTGCGCGGCGGACCGCTGTGCAGGAGTTGTGCGGGGGCGCGGACGACTGCGGGCCGTGGGCCGTGCGCGAGCGACGTCGCGCGAGCCCGCGCGCGGGGGCCGTTCGATGCGCACAACTCCTGCAATTCGGGGGCCGGAACGGGTGGAAACCGGCGCGGCGGGCTCATCTGCAGGAGTTGTGCGGGGGCGCGGACGGCCGTGGGCCGTGGGCATGCGCCGTGTGCCGTGCGCGAGCAGCGTTGCGCGAGCCTGCGCGCGCAGGTCGTTCGATGCGCACAACTCCTGCAATTCAGGGGCCGGAACGGGTGGAACCGGCGCGGCGGGCCGATGTGCAGGAGTTGTGCCGGGGCCCGGACGACGGCGGGCCGTGGGCCGTGGCGCGAGCGACGTTGCGGAGCCTGCGCGCGGGGGCCGTTCGATGCGCAGAACTCCTGCAATTCGGGGCCGCAACGGGTGGGGGTCTGCGCGGCGGGCGGATATGCAGGAGTTGTGCAGGCGACAGCCCCGCAGCGCACGCTGCTCGTGTCCCACTCACGTGCGGCTCAACGCCGACGCCCGCACACCCCCGAGGGAGCGCGCGGGCGTCGGGCAGCCGGAGGATCAGCCGCGGCGGAGCAGACCGATGCGGTCGTACACGTCGGCGAGGGTCTTCTCCGCGACGGATGCCGCTTTGCCGGCGTTCACGGCCAGCACGCGGTCGAGCTCGGCGGGGTCGTCGAGCAGTTCCATGGCCCGCGCGCGCACCGGCTCGAACTCGTTCACGACGACCTCGGCGAGGCCCTTCTTGAAGTCGCCGTAGCCGCGGCCGGCGTATTCGTCTTCGATCGAGGTGATCTCGCGGCCGGTGAGGGCCGAGTAGATCACGAGCAGGTTCGAGACGCCCGGCTTGGTCTCGCGGTCGAAGCGCACCGACCCCTCGGAGTCGGTCATGGCGCGCATGATCTTCTTCGCGCTGACCTTGGGGTCATCGAGCAGCCACAGCACGCCCGCGTCGGACTCGGCCGACTTCGACATCTTCGACGTCGGGTTCTGCAGGTCGTAGATGCGGGCCGTCTCGCGCTGGATCACGGGCTTGGGCACCGTGAAGGTCTCACCGAAGCGCTGGTTGAAGCGCTCGGCGAGATCGCGGGTGAGCTCGATGTGCTGCTTCTGGTCGTCGCCGACGGGAACGACGTCGGTCTGGTACAGCAGGATGTCGGCGGCCATCAGCACCGGATAGGTGAAGAGGCCGACGTTGGTGGCATCCGTGCCGTAGCGGGCCGACTTGTCCTTGAACTGGGTCATGCGCCCGGCTTCGCCGAAGCCCGTGAGGGTCGACAGCACCCACTGCAGTTCGGCGTGCGCGGGCACGTGCGACTGCACGTACAGCGTCGAGCGCGAGGGCTCGATACCGGCGGCGATGTACTGGGCGGCGGTGCGGCGGGTCTTCTCGCGGCGCTCGGCGGGGTCGCCGGGCTGCGTCAGGGCGTGCAGGTCGACGACCGAGAAGAAGGCGTCGTACTGGTCCTGGAGGTCGCGCCACTGCAGGAGGGCCCCGATGTAGTTACCGATCTGAAGGCTGTCGGCGGAGGGCTGCATTCCGGAGTAGAGGCGCTCGGTGGTCACCGTACGATCCTAGGCCGCGCGCGCGAGGCGATCCCGCCGTCGAGATCGTTTCCGGATGCCGACACCCGACCCGGCGTCAGATCCGGTGCACCGCCTCCGGCGCGGGGCGACCGGATGCCGATCGTCGGGCGTCTCCACGATCGGTGCGGCGTACCGCGTACGTCACGGGCGACCGGGTGCCGAGGGTCGGGCGTCTCCACGATCGGTGCGGCGTACCGCGTACGGCATGGGCGACCGGGTGCCGAGGGCCGGGCGTCTCCACGATCGGTGCGGCGTACCGCGTACGTCACGGGCGACCGGATGCCGAGGGTCGGGCGTCTCCACGATCGGCGCGGCGTACCGCGTACGGCATGGGCGACCGGGTGCCGAGGGTCGGGCGGTTCCGCGCGAGACGCGGCGGGCGCCTCGGACAGGACGCACCGGGCTGATCGCCCCCGGACGTCAGCGCCCGAGCGTGTAGTCGACGATCACGGGGGAGTGGTCGCTCCACCGGGTGTCGTACGAGGCGGCGCGATCGACGCGGTACGAGGTGACGCGCTCGGCCAGAGCGGGCGTGGCGACGTGGTAATCGATGCGCCAGCCGCTGTCGGTGTCGAAGGCCTTTCCGCGCATCGACCAGAACGTGTACGGTCCGTCGACCTCGCCCATGGCGCGACGGCCCACGTCGATCCAGCCGAGGCCGGTGCCGGTGGACCCGTCAACGCCCTCGACCTGCTCGCCCGCGGGGCCGAAGAAGCGGTCGAAGTACGCCCGCTCGCGCGGGAGGAACCCGGCGTTCTTGCGGTTGCCGCGCCAGTTCTTGATGTCGAGCTCACGGTGACCGACGTTGAGGTCGCCGGTGACGAGGGCGAGTTCGCGCTCGGCCTTCAGCTCGGCGAGGCGACGCTCCATCGCGTCGAGGAACAGCCACTTCGCGTCTTGCTTGGGGGTGTCGACCTCGCCGCTGTGCACGTAGGCGCTGACGATGGTGACGGTCTCGCCGTCGATGTCGAAGTCGGTCTCGATCCAGCGGCCCGACGCGTCGAGCGGCTCGGGGCCGAGGTGCGTGCGGGTCTCGACTCCGGGCAGGCGGCTGATGATGGCCACGCCCGCGCGCCCCTTCGCGAGGGCTTCGTCGTTGACGATCTCCCACCCGGGGAGGGCCTCGGCGAGCTGGTCGGTGGTGGCCCGCACCTCTTGCAGAGTGACGATGTCGGCGCCCGAGGCGTCGAGCCACTCGACCATGCCCTTGCGGACGGCGGCACGGATGCCATTGACGTTGACGGAGACGATACGCACGGAACGAGGCACCCGACGAGCCTATCGATGACCTCCGACATCGGGCCCGTCGAGCGGGGGCCCGTCGAGAGGGGGCTCGTCGAGAGGGGGCTCGTCGAGAGGGGGGCGTCGAGAGAAGGGCGTCGAGACGGGGCTCGTCGAGAGAGGCTCGTCGAGAGGAGCCCGATGAGAGCCGGCCCACCGAGACAGCGCTCCCGCCGACGGCGCGAGCCGACGGATCAGTCCGGGATGAGCGAAACCCGACGCGGTGCCGGCACGTCGGCCCGCGCCCGTGCCAGCTGCTTCTCCGCGGTGTTCAGCCTGCGCTTGGCCCGCCACCGCCACGGCCAGTGCGAGAGAGCGAGCTTCTTCTGCGCCTCGCGCACCCCCACCTGGGCGGCGATGACGAGGGCGGCCTGTTCCATCGCGAGTCGGTCCTCGGGAGAACGAAGCGGCACGTCGCGATCACCCGCGGCGACGGCGATCCAGGCCGCCGCGACGAGGATCACGATGCCGATGAAGCGGAACCACAGCAGGAATCCGATCAGCACGGTGAAGGTCGCGAGCAGCGGGTTCGAGGGCGTGTAGACGAAGAGGAAGCCCGCGGCGACCTGCAGCACCACCATTCCGGTCGCCCCCACGACGGCCCCCGGCCAGGTGCGGCGCCAGGTGAGGGTCGTGCCAGTGAGGAACCGGAAGAGCGACGCGAGCGCGACGGTGTTCACGCCGAAGGCGACCACGAGCGACACGATCCGTGCGCCGATCGACCAGCCGAGCGTCTCTCGATCCCACCCGATCAACCCGAACACCAGATCGACGGCGCCGGTGGTGATCGAGCCGAGCAGCGCGCCCACGAGCAGGGCGATGCCGAACAGGATCGACGCGACCAGGTCGCGGGCTTTCAGCAGCACGTAGTTGCGCAGGTCGAAGGGCAGTCCGAACGTGTCGCGCACGGCGCGGCGGGTGAAGGTGACGAAGCCGATCGCCGTCCATACGACCACGACGACGGCCACGATGCCCGTGATGGTGAGCAGTCGACCGCTCTCCTGGGCGACGGCTTCGACCTGCTCGCGCTTGACCAGCCCGTTCTCACTGATGATCCCGGGGATGTAGCCGTTGACGATGCGGATGAGCCCGTCGATCGCCGCCTTGCTCCCGCCCAGCCAGATCCCGACCCCGGCGAACGCGAGGTACAGCGCCGAGAACACGGCGAACAACGCCTGATAGCTCATGCCGGCCGCCAGCAGGAAGCCGTTATGCCGCAGGAAGTGCCGCCACACGCGGATCGGGAACCACTCCGCGATCTTCGCCGCACGGGCGAGGGGCTCGTCCAGGCGTTCCCGCACGGCGGTCTGCGCCGCTTCGAGGCGCTCGCGCAGCGAGGCCTCGTCATCGCGCACCGCGGGCAGCGGCCGCGGGTCGTGGCGGTGATCGGTCACCGGAAAAGCCTAATGAATGGATGCCGCACCCTCGGCGTCGCGCCGGCTTGGCGGCATCCGGTCTCTCTCCGTCACGCGCGAGTCGCCGAGATGTGTCGCCGTGATGGGGTCTGACGCGACAGATGGTGGCGACTCGCGCGGCTGTGCGGACTGGAGGAACGCGAAACGGCGGGGCGCCGAAGCGCACCCGCCGTTCCGGAGGGGAGGGGTCAGCGACCGCCGCGGAGGACGGCCTGCTTGACCTCGGCGATGGCCTTGGTGACCTCGATGCCGCGGGGGCACGCCTCGGTGCAGTTGAAGGTCGTGCGGCAGCGCCACACTCCCTCTTTGTCGTTGAGGATGTCGAGGCGCACGTCGCCCGCGTCGTCGCGCGAGTCGAAGATGAAGCGGTGCGCGTTGACGATCGCGGCGGGGCCGAAGTACTGCCCGTCGGTCCAGAACACGGGGCACGACGAGGTGCACGCGGCGCAGAGGATGCACTTGGTCGTGTCGTCGAAGACCTCGCGGTCGACGATCGACTGCACGCGCTCCTTGCCGGGCTCGGGCTTCGAGTTCGAGATGAGGAAGGGCTGCACCTCGCGGTAGGAGGCGAAGAACGGCTCCATGTCGACGATGAGGTCCTTCTCGAGGGGCAGGCCCTTGATCGCCTCGACGTAGATCGGCTGCGAGATGTCGAGATCTTTGATCAGCGTCTTGCAGGCCAGGCGGTTGCGGCCGTTGATGCGCATGGCATCCGATCCGCAGATGCCGTGGGCGCACGAGCGGCGGAACGACAGCGAGCCGTCGGTCTCCCACTTGATCTTGTGCAGCGCGTCGAGCACGCGGTCGGTGGAGTAGAGCTCCACGTCGTAGTCGACCCAACGCGGCTCGTCGTCGACCTCGGGGTCGAAGCGGCGGATGTTGAAGGTGACCAGGAACGACTGGATCCCGGTGTCTTCGGGGGTCTCCGCGACCTCGTCCGAGGTGTCGACCTGCTCGATGACGGTGGATGCCATCTCAGTACTTCCTCTCCAGCGGCGGGTAGCGCAGCTCCCCGGCCTCGTTCTTGGTGAACACCACGGGCTTCCAGCCGAGTTCGATGTGATCGGCGGGGTGCGACGAGTGGGGGTCGCCCGACAGGTACGCCATGGTGTGCTGCATGTAGTTCTCGTCGTCGCGCGTGGGGAAGTCGTCGCGCATGTGACCGCCACGGCTCTCTTCACGGTTCTGCGCGGAGTAGACGACGACCTCGGCGAGGTCGAGCAGGAAGCCCAGCTCGACCGCTTCGAGCAGGTCGGTGTTGAAGCGCTTGCCCTTGTCGTCGACGTGGATGTTCTTGTAGCGCTCGCGGAGGTCAGCGATCACGTCCATGACGTGGGCGAGCGACTCGTGCGTGCGGAAGACCTGTGCGCCCTTGTCCATCTCGTCCTGCAGCGTCTTGCGGAGCACGGCGATGCGCTCGGTGCCGCTGTTGTTGCGCAGGTTCTCGATGAGCCCGCGCACCTCGGCGGCGGGGTCCTCGGGCAGCGGCACGAAGTCGGCGGTCTTGACGTACTCGACGGCGTTGCGGCCGGCGCGCTTGCCGAAGACGTTGATGTCGAGCAGCGAGTTGGTGCCCAGGCGGTTCGAGCCGTGCACCGAGACGCACGCGCACTCACCGGCGGCGTAGAGGCCGGGGACGACGGTGTCGTTGTCGGCGAGGACCTCGGCCCTGATGTTGGTGGGGATGCCGCCCATCGCGTAGTGCGCGGTCGGCATGACCGGCACCGGCTCGACCACCGGGTCGACGCCCAGGTAGGTGCGGGCGAACTCGGTGATGTCGGGGAGCTTGGTCTCGAGGACCTCGGCGCCCAGGTGCGTGCAGTCCAGAAGCACGTAGTCGCGGTGCGGACCGGCGCCGCGGCCCTCGGCCACCTCCTGCACCATGCAGCGGGCGACGATGTCGCGGGGAGCGAGGTCCTTGATGGTCGGGGCGTAGCGCTCCATGAAGCGCTCACCGCTCGCGTTGCGCAGGATCGCACCCTCACCGCGGGCACCCTCGGTGAGCAGGATGCCGAGCCCGGCGAGACCGGTCGGGTGGAACTGGAAGAACTCCATGTCCTCGAGCGGCAGACCCTTGCGCCACACGATGCCGACGCCGTCACCGGTGAGGGTGTGGGCGTTGGAGGTGGTCTTGAAGATCTTGCCGAAGCCGCCGGTCGCGAAGACGACGGCCTTCGACTGGAAGACGTGCAGCTCGCCGGTGGCCAGGTCGTAGGCGACAACACCGGCGACCTGGGTCTTGCCGGTGGCGTCCTTCACCGTGATGAGGTCGAGCACGTAGAACTCGTTGAAGAAGTTAATGCCGAGCTTGACGCAGTTCTGGAACAGCGTCTGCAGGATCATGTGGCCGGTGCGGTCGGCGGCGTAGCAGGCGCGACGCACGGGCGTCTTGCCATGATCGGCGGTGTGTCCGCCGAAACGACGCTGGTCGATCTTGCCCTCGGGCGTGCGGTTGAACGGCAGGCCCATGTTCTCGAGATCGATGACGGCGTCGATGGCCTCTTTCGCGAGGATCTCCGCGGCATCCTGGTCGACGAGGTAGTCGCCGCCCTTGATGGTGTCGAAGGTGTGCCACTCCCAGGAGTCCTCTTCGACGTTGGCCAGCGCCGCGGCCATACCGCCCTGCGCCGCACCGGTGTGCGAGCGGGTGGGGTAGAGCTTCGAGATGACGGCGGTCTTCGCGCCGGGGCCGGCCTCGATGGCCGCGCGCATGCCCGCGCCGCCGGCGCCGACGATGACGACGTCGAACTGGTGGTAGTGGACGCCGTCCTTGACGATCGAGTCCGAGCTGGTCTGAGTGCTCACGTGTGCAAAACCTCTGCTGTCAGGGGAGAGAAGGGATGCCGCCGGCTCACGCCGCCTGGCACACGTCCCACAGGGAACTGCTCTCGGTCACGCCGAGGCAGGGGTCGAAGGTGAAGACGACGAGCGTGCCGAGCAGGATGAGGAATCCGGCCGACACCCACAGCGATCCGACGAGGATCTTGCGGACGGTGGCGTTGCCGACGTAGTCGTTGACGATCGTGCGCATGCCGTTGGCGCCGTGGATGAGGGCGAGCCACAGCATGAGGACGTCCCACCACTGCCAGAACGGCGAGGCGAGCTTGCCCGCGACGAACGCGAAGTCGATCTGGTGGATGCCCTCGCCCGTCATCAGGTTGACGAAGAGGTGGCCGAAGATCAGGACGATCAGCAGCACGCCGGAGGCGCGCATGTAGATCCAGCCCCACTTCTCGAGGTTGGAGCCCTTCTTGCGCACGCTGGGCGTGCGGGGGGCGGGGATCGTGGCGGCTTCTTGGGCGACGGACATCAGTGGCTCCCGGTGACGGCGCTGAAGACGTTGATCAGGTGGCGCGGGGTGAACCCGAGCATCGTGACGACCCAGAGGCCCAGAACGCCCCACCACAGCTGACGCTGGTGGCGCGTGGCCCAGGGCCAGAAGTCGACGAGGATGATGCGCAGGCCGTTGAACGCGTGGTACGCGATCGCGCCGACCAGGGCCACCTCGCCGAGACCCATGATCGGGTTCTTGTAGGTGCCGATGACGGCGTCGTAGGCCTCGGGCGAGACGCGGATGAGCGCCGTGTCGAGGATGTGCACCAGTAGGAAGAAGAAGATGGCGACACCGGTGATGCGGTGAAGCACCCACGACCACATTCCTTCGCGGCCCCGGTACAAAGTGCCGCGGGGCCTCTTCGAAGTGGTCTCTTTCACCGACGGCGTGGCACGTGCTGGTGCAGACACGGTCGTCCTCCCTGATCGAACACGGTGTGGGGCCTCGCACGGGCCCCGAGCGTCACACGGGCGCCATTGAATACTACGGCCGGGCTATGAACGGCGGGGATTAGGGCCGCCTAAGACTCTCTCGATATCGAGATATCTTCGGATGCCGTTCACCCGCCCCTGACGCCGCTTCGGCCTCCCGTGTGTTCGCAGGCGCGACCGCTAGGGTCGGAGCCATGGCAGACCCCGCTATCGACGACTTCTACGCCGTGATCCCCGCCGGAGGGATCGGCAGCCGCCTCTGGCCCCTTTCGCGTGCCGACGCTCCGAAATTCCTCCACGATCTGACCGGTTCGGGTCAGACGTTGCTGCGCGACACGTGGGACCGGCTCGCCCCGCTGTCCGGCGAGGGGCGCATCGCGGTCGTCACCGGTCGCGCGCACCGGGCGGCCGTCGAGCGGGAACTGCCGGGTGTCCCCGACCACAACGTCTTCCTCGAGTCGGAACCCCGTGATTCCTCGGCGGCCATCGGCCTCGCCGCGGCGATCCTCGTCCGCCGAGAGCCCGACGTCATCATCGGATCGTTCGCGGCCGACCACGTCATCCGTCAGACCCGCCAGTTCGAGTTCGCCGTTCGTCAGGCCGTCGCGGTCGCCCGCGAGGGGTACATCTGCACGATCGGCATCCAGCCCGCCGAGGCATCGGTCGGGTTCGGCTACATCAAGCAGGCCGGCGAGCTCATCGTCGACGGCGCTCCCGAGGCCTACATGGTGGAGCGCTTCGTCGAGAAGCCCGACCTGGACACCGCGAAGCAGTACTTCGCCGACCGCGCGTATCTCTGGAACGCCGGCATGTTCATCACGCGTGCCGACGTGCTGCTCGCCGAACTCGCCGTCAACGAGCCCGAGCTGCACGCGGGCCTGCTCGAACTGGCCGAGGCCTGGGACGACCGCGACCGTCGCGGCCCCGCCGTCGACCGCATCTGGCCGGGTCTGAAGAAGATCGCCATCGACTACTCCGTCGCCGAGCCGGCCGCCGAGAAGGGGCGCCTCGCGGTCATCCCCGGCCACTTCGACTGGGACGACGTGGGCGACTTCGCGAGCCTGTCGAAGCTCAACTCCTCCGGGGGGCGCAACGAGCTCGCGATCCTGGGTGAGGACGCCCGCGTCCTCTCCGACGCGTCCAGCGGCATCGTCGTCTCTCAGACCAAGCGGGTCATCAGCCTCATCGGCGTGCGCGACATCGTCGTCGTCGACACCCCGGACGCGCTGCTGGTCACCACGAGCGAGAACGCCCAGCGGGTGAAGGGCGTCGTCGACGCGCTCAAGGTCACCGGTCGCGGAGACGTCCTCTAGGCGTCCGCCTGCTGATCGCCTCTGAGACCGGATGCCACACCTCGTGGCATCCGGTCTCGTGCATGTCCGGGTGTGTGGCGGTGGCGTGACGCGAGATTGCGTCTTTGTAACCATTGCCGCGCGCGGGGGCTCCCGGCGCGCAAGCGCGGCGACACAGTAGGTAACGTGACGGGATCGTCCCTCAAACCCGTTGGGGGCATCCGTCTTGGAGGACCATTCGTGAAGACCACGAAGAAGGCCGTCGTCAGCGGTCTCGCCATGCTCGGCGCCGCCGTGCTGCTCGCCGGTTGCGGCGCTGCGCCCGAGGGCAACGGCTCGACCGCTGCCGCCGGGGGAGACATCGTCGAGGGCTTCACCCCCTGCATCATCTCGGATGACGGTGGGTGGAACGACCGCTCGTTCAACCAGTCGGCCAAGGAGGGCATCGACAAGGCGGCGAGCGAACTCGGCGTGAAGGCGATCGAGGTCGAGTCCAGCTCGGCGAACGACTACGCCCCCAACCTCGAGAACCTCGTCGCCGAGGGCTGCACGTTCATCGTCGCGGTGGGCTTCAAGCTCAGCGCCGACACCGTCGCCTCGGCGAAGGCCAACCCGAACCTGCAGTACGCGATCATCGACGACCGTGCCGACACCGACAACGACGGCAAGACCGACGCCCCGAACATCAAGCCGCTGCTGTTCGACACCGTCCAGGCCGCCTACCTCGGTGGCTACGCCGCCGCCGCCTACTCGGCAGAGAACGGCGTGAACAAGGTCGGCACCGTCGGTGGCATCCCGATCCCGCCCGTCACCATCTTCATGGACGGCTTCGTCGACGGCGTGAAGAAGTACGACGAGGACAAGAGCGCCAGCGTCCAGACCTTCGGCTGGGACGTCACCGCGCAGAACGGCTCGTTCACCGGTGCCTTCGCGGCCAACGACGCGGCCAAGCAGGCCGCTCAGGGTCTGCTCGACCAGGGTGTCGACGTGCTCCTGCCCGTCGGTGGTCCGATCTACAGCAGCGCCGCCGACGCGATCCGCGACAGCGGCTCGAAGAGCGTCATGCTCGGTGTGGACTCCGACCTGGCCAAGGCCGACCCGAACGTGTCGGACCTGGTGCTGACCTCGATCCTCAAGCGCATCGACACCGCGGTCTACGACTCGGTCTCGCAGGCGGCCAAGGGCGACTTCGACGTCACCCCGTACGTCGGCACCCTCGAGAACGACGGCGTCGGCCTGGCCGACTTCAACTCGAAGTTCACCCTTCCCGCCGGCCTGCAGGACGAGCTCTCGACGCTGCGCGAGCAGATCGTCTCGGGCTCGCTGAAGGTCACCTCGCCCAGCTCGCCGTAAGGCGCCGGGCCTGAGGCCCTTGAGATCAGAACCGCGGTCGCTCGGACCAGGAGTCCGAGCGGCCCCCGGGGCCTGAGGCCCTTGAGATCAGAACCGCGGTCGCTCGGACCAGGAGTCCGAGTGACCGCGGTTTCTTTCCGTCTTCTAAAC
>CAJYHN010000007.1 GCA_913774665.1 uncultured Microbacterium sp. | reverse complement strand
AAAGGAATTTCTCGCAATCCAACAAAAGTCAGACCGACGAGGAATAAATTGGCATTTGACAAGTGCACGCTGTTGAGTTCTCAAGGAACGGACGCACCCACAGAAACGATCTCTCGACCTACCCGTGAGGCAGTTCACATCAATATGTCCACCAAGGCAGCAAACCGATCACGTCTTGCAAAGACTAAGACAGGCCTTCGCTGCAGTGAGGGTGTGTGCCGATTGGCAGGATCCCAACTGTAGACCAAAGAGTCGAAACTCTCAAGTGCTGATGTTGGGGGCGGTTCGCTGCTTGAGAGGACGCGGGGCCTTTCGGCCGCTCCGCTCTCCCCTGTGGGGCGAACAAGTAATAAGTTACGCGGGAACGACCGACCCGTCGAATCCACGCTCGTCCCGGGCGTGTCGCGCGCGTCCGGGACGACACGACGCGACTTAGAGATACCTGTCGGGCCCGCCCCAACCGCCGACCCAGGCTTCGAGATGCGGCCGAGCGCCGACGATGTGAGCGCCATCCAGGCGCACGGTCACCGTCTCGAGTGAGCGATCTGTGCCCCAGCGCTTCGCGCGACGACGCGCCCGTCGACTCATCGCTCGGCCCACTGTCTCGCTCTCGCCGGAGACGAGCACGAGCCCTCCGACCCGGGCGCTCGAGAGCAGGTCGATAGCCCGCGCGAGGGGGGCGGCGTCCAGGATCACGATCGGCTGCTCGAGCTGGAGACTCACCCGCGGGTCGACAGCGGGAGCGCGGACCACGCGAGGGTCGCTCGCGAACAGGGGCTGGTCAGCATCCGTCACGACGCGCAGGTGAGGCAGGGCCGAGAGCAAGGAGTCCACGGAGAGGAAGGCGACATCGGCGGGGGTCCCCGCGGGAAGGTGTACCTCTACGTCGACGGCTCGCGACAGCAGTCCGCGTGGACGCGATCCCTCGGTCGGGATCTTCGCCGCCAGGCTGAGGGTCTGTCTGTTGCCCTGTGCGGCGTGATCCTCGGGGCGGCCTGCCCAATCGGGACCGTCGTGCCAGGCCACGGCATCCGGAACGTGAGCGAGCACTCCCCCCGCCTGCCACGCCCGGTGCGCCCACTCCCAGTCTTCCCCGCCGTAGGCCGAGAACGTCTCGTCGAACCCGCCCACCTCTTCGAAGAAGGCCCGAGAACACGCGAGTACTGCGCTGATGACGTAGCGGTACGACCGGTCGTCGGCGTCCAGCAGATTTCGACTCGCGGCATAGGCATCGCGGAGCCAGGCCGGCTCGGTCAGCTCGCGGTCCGGACCGAGCACGGCGATCGGGGCGTCGACGCTCGAGCCCGCCAGATCGGCATGACGGCGCCGCCCCACGGTCACCGCCTCGCGCAGCAACGCGGGCAGGCGCGTGAGCTGCCGGACGTAATCAGGCTCCGGGGTCGTGTCGGCATCGAGGAAGCACAGCACGTCACCGGATGCTGCCGCCGCTCCGAGATTGCGCGCCGCGGCGGCGCGGAAGCCGCGATCCTCCTGGCGGACCAGACGCACCCCCGCGGGTACGACCGGCGTTTCGGGCGAACCGTCGTCGGCCACGATGACCTCGAGGCGCTCAGCCGGGTGATCCTGGCGAGCAAGGGCGATGAGAGTGCGCTGCAGCTCGGCCGGCTGGGCGTAGTGCGTGACGATGACGCTCACGCGCGGAGGCTCGGGCTCTCGGTGGGCGAGCAGGTCCCAGCGGTTGCCGGGGACCCATGGCATCCGGTCGTTCCAGGTGTCGCTCATGCGGTGAGGGCTTCCCACCAGTTCAGATAGGCGCGAGCGGCGTCGGCTCGCCCGAAGGGCACGGGGTGGATGCCGTGCCACGTGCTGTCGTCGGTGGCCTGCGCGGACGCGACGGCGTCGGCGAGTCCCGCGTCATCGACCAGGGTCACCGTGCCGGGGCGGAGAGCTGCCATCTCGTCCACGTACCGGTTGCGCACGGCGAGGGGACGACGCCCCCAGCCGATCCACGAGGCGAGAGAGCCGGAAGCGGAGACATGGCGGTGCGCGATCACGGGGACGGCGATGCGCCGGACGCGGGAGGCCATGTCGGCCTCGTCGAGCCAGCCGGTGACCTCGACGGCGACTCCGGCTGCCGCGGCGCGCCCGACGAAGGCCGAGAGGTCGTCGGCATGGCCGTCCGAGGCTCGACCGAGGACGGTCAGCCTGTTCAGACCCGCTTCGGCAGCAGCCACGAGCGCCTCGTCGTGCCCCTTGCCGGGGTAGAAGTAGCCGAGCACCCCGACGGACGCGTCGGGAACGGGGCGCTCTCCGACCGGCGAGGACTCCACCGGCAACGGGACGACCTCGACCGGGCCGGTCCAGACTCCTTCTTCGCGGAGAAGGCTCCGCTCATGGGCGCTGTTCACAGCGACACCCACGGCCGCCTCCGTCACCGCGCGATAGAACGCCCGGCGACGAGGGAGGTTGCGCGGTCCGTCGGAGGACTGGGGCACGTCATGAAGGGTGACGAGGAGGGGGTGGCGCCGCGCCAGCTCTCGGACGCGCTCCGTGGCCTCCTCGGGAGAGGCGCCCCACAGACGATCCGTGACGTGGGCGTGCACGGGGATGCCGGGGACGAGCTCGGCGATCGCGTCGGGAGTCACGACGCGGGTTCCGGGGCTCGCGCGCCGCACCTCGACCGCGATCTCACGGGCGTACACGGCGACCCCGTGCGTCCCCGGCTGGACCAGGATCACGGGCGTGGCATCCGCTTCCGACATCGAAGCCGTCACGCCGCGGCCGCCCAGGTGCGCAGGAGCGGCGTCATGCGCTCGGCGACAGCGGCGAGCAGGGCGGGCCGTTCAAGGTAGTAGGCGAGGTGCGCCTCGCGCACGACGGGCGCGGCGAGCGTCTCGCCGGCGACGATCCAGTCGTGTCGAGGGGCCTCATCGAGTCCCCACGCGTCGACGACCCAGGATTCGAGCGGTGCACGCACCGAGGCGAGGATCGGGCGACCGGGATCGACACCGCCGCCGGGGTTTCCCAGAGCCGAGGCGATGCGCTCTCCGAGCGGCAGGAAGACGGCGTTGCCCGGGTGGTTGACGGTCCGCATCAGGTCCGCGACGGCGGGAACGAAGAGGTCGGATGCCACGATGTCGAGGCCCCTCGCCTCACGGCGCCGCAATTCGCCGACGGAGGCGTCCGAGATCGAGCGGACCGCGGCCGGGGGGAGCATCGCGGGGACCGAGAGCCCCGACGCCTCGGCGACGGTGCGCACGTCGTGATAGGCGACCAGCGGCGGGTCCTCGGGGAATTCGGGAAGGCGCAGAACGGCCTGGAAGGGGTGCAGTCCCGCGTAGCGGATGGCGGGGACGGTCACCGACCGCGCTCCGGCAGGGAGCGACCCGCGCAACTGCGCGGTTCCCAGGGGCAGGCCGCGATAGTCGTCGCGGATGGGCTGGGCGACCAGGAAGGCCGCCTTCGAGAGCAGCGCGTGGAGTCGGTCGGCGTCGGCGGCGTCGAGCTCGTGCACGGCGGGCACCCGGATGGCGGGTAGCGCATCGGACGAGATGACGATGCGCAGCGACTCTGCCTGGCAGTTGCCGACGACGATGCCGTAGTCCTCCGGCGGCGTCTCGTCGCCGAAGAAGGCGGCGTAGTGCGCTCGGCGCGCTATCACCGCGTCACCGTGGTCCGCAAGGCTCTCGAGCCCCGCCGTCTCCCCACTCATGATGAGGAACGTATCCGTCGGTGCCATCGTCGTCACAACCGCCCCGTTGCATTGCGATGCGCCTGGTGATGCGGTACGCGCATCCCTACGCACGCAACGCTTCGAGGAGGAGAAGATCGTCGCCATCACCGTCCCCCCGGTCCGAGTCGCCGCCGTGCCCTCGGCCCACCCCTACGTGGCCGCCGTCGCGGACCCCGCCCGCGTGAGGCTTCTCGCCGACCCGCCCCCGCCCGGCGCGCCTGCCGGTCAATGGTGGCCGCCGCAGATTCTGCTCCCCGGGTGGCTCGAAGCCCACGCCGCGGAGTTCGACCTCGTGCACGTCCACTTCGGGATCGAGTCCTACACGGCGGACGAGCTCGCGCTCACCGTCGCCGCACTCGAGCGTCTGAGCAAGCCGCTCGTCTACACGGTGCACGACCTCGAGAACCCGCAGCTCTCGTCGCAGGAGGCCCACCGGGCCGGTCTCGCCGTGCTGGCGCGCGCCGCGGACGAGCTGATCACCCTGACGGCTTCCGCCGGCGACGAGGTGGCCGCGATCACCGGGCGCACGGCCACCGTGGTCCCCCACCCCACGCTGCTGGGAGAGGCGGAGCGACCGGTGGGCACCGCCCACGACACCGTGCGCGTCGGCGTCCATCTGCGAGACCTCCGGCCCAACATCGACGGCGTCGCGACCACGGCGACACTCGTGCGCGCGATCGCGGACCTGCGGGCACAGGGCGCGCGGATCGAGGGCGTCGTCCGCATGAACGAGCGCGTCCGCGACGAGGAGGCCGCGGCATCCATCGTCCTCCTCGCCGAGGGATGCGACGGCGTACGCATCGAGAGAGGGCCGCGGCAGGACGACGACGAGCTCGCCGCCTGGCTCGCGGATCTCGACGTGTGCCTGCTCCCCTATCGCCACGGCACCCAGTCGGGCTGGGCCGAGCTCTGCTACGACCTCGCGGTGCCGGTGGTCGGGACGCGCGTGGGCCACATGGCGGCTCAGCACCCGAGCGACTTCCACACCTTCGACCTCGGTGAACCGCTCTCGCTCGAGCGCGCCGTCATCGACGCCACGAACCCCGCCTGGTCGGTACCCGGCTCGCGCCGACGCGCGGCCGAAGTCGAACGCCGACGAACCGAACGCCTCAGCGAGCTCGAACACGTGCGCGACGCGCACGTCGAGATCTACCGCAGGGTCCTCGCACGGGAGCTGGCAGCATGATCCGCGATCAACGTCCCCTCCGCGTGCTCGTCGTGGCCCCCTCGCGCTACGCACTCCGGCAGCCGCACGCCGGCGGCCTCGAAGCGGCCGTCTGGGATCGCGTGCGCTGGCTGCGGGCCCGCGGTCACGATGTGACCCTGTGCGCCGCCGACGGCTCGGACTTCCTCGGCGACATGGACGAGTTCCGTCTGCCGACACCCGAATGGACCCGCCCCGAGGATGCCTCGGACACCGACTACCCGTCCGGGTACGCCGCCGCCGTCGACGCCGCCTTCGACGCTGCGCGCGAGCGCTTGATCGCCGACCGCCACCTCTACGACGTCGTCGACAACCACAGCCTCCACCCGGCCCCCATCCGGTGGAGCCTCGAGGCCGATATCCCCGTCATCACGACCCTCCACACCCCTCCGCTCGAGCCGCTGCTCGAAGCGGCGGCGGAGGTGCGCGACAGCTCGCACCGCTTCGTGGCCGTGAGTCAGGCCACCGCCCGAGCCTGGTCGGTCGAGGGCGTCGACGCGTTCGTCTTCCCCAACGGCGTCGACACCGAACAGTGGACCCGCGGCGATGGCGGACGCTCGTGGGTGTGGTCGGGGCGCGTCGTGCCCGAGAAGGCCCCGCACCTGGCCATCGAGGCCGCTCGCGAGGCCGGGGCGCACATCGTTCTGGCCGGCCGTATCGGCGACGTGGACTACTTCGAGCAGGAGATCGTGCCGCGCCTCGGCGCGCACGCGCGATACGTGGGTCCCCTGCGACAGCCCGACCTGTGCCGCCTCGTGGGATCCTCGGCGGTCGCTCTGGTGACCCCCATGTGGGAGGAACCGTTCGGCCTCGTCATCGTCGAAGCCCTCGCCACGGGAACGCCCGTCGCCGCGTTCGACATCGGCGGGGTGTCCGAGGTGGTGGCCGGGATCCCGGGGACCACCACGGTCATGCCCGGGGACGTCGTCGCTCTCGCCAAGGCCGCCGCGCACCTGGCCGAGACCGGTGCGCGCGAGCCCCTCACCCGCGTGTGGACGCGCCGCGCGACCATCCGTCAGCACTCGCTCGCGCAGCGCTATCGCGAGGTCGAACGCGTTCTCGCGCACAGCGCGCAGCCGGTGTCGGCCCGCCGCATGCCGGCGGTGTCGTGGTGATCGGCTGGTACATCCACCACCACGGCTTCGGCCACCTCTCGCGGTTCCTCGCCGTGGCGCCGCACCTGCGGGAGTCGGTCGTGGCGTTCTCGTCGATGCCGCGGCCCGCACAGCTGGCCGCCGACATCGAATGGGTCGACCTGCCCCCGGACGCCGACCCCTTCGAGTCCGCGGACGGCACCATCGTCGACCCCCGTGATACCGAGCCGACCGCTCGGGGCGCCCTGCACTGGGCCCCGCACGGCCACCCCGGGCACCGCGCCCGCCTGGCGGCCATCGCCACCGCAGCCGCCGCCCGCGACCTGCAGGTGTTCGTCGTCGACGTGAGCGCCGAGGTGGTCGCGTTCGCGCGCCTCCTGGGGCTGCGCACGATCGCCGTGACCCAGCCGGGCGCGCGAACCGACGCCCCGCACGCCCTCGCCTACTCCCTGGCCGATCGCATCGTCGCGCCGTGGGCGCACGGGGCCGTGGCGACCCCGGCACTGTCCGAGCACTCCGATCGCGTCGTGTGGACGGGTGGGATCTCGCGCTTCGACGGACGCGACTTCGACGGCACGCGCGATGACCGGAGCGTCCTACTGCTCGGACGCATGCTCGACGACGACTCCCGTCACGCGGTCGTCTCGCTCCTGCGCGAGCGCGGGTGGGACGTCACCGCCGTCGGTCACGATGCCGCGTCGCGCGTCGACGATCCGTGGCCGCTCCTGGCCCGCAGCACGGTCGTGATCAGCGCTGCCGGGCAGAACAGCGTCGCCGATCTCGCGGCATCCGGCGCCCGCACCGTCGTGATCTCGCAAGAGCGCCCGTTCGACGAGCAGCACCACACGGCCGAGGCTTTGGAGCGCTGGGGGCTCGCACGGCGGGCGACGACGGAGATCGAACCCGTCGACCTGGTGGACCTCGTGGAACGAGCGGCCCGCGACGAGCCGGGCTGGTCGCGCTGGCAGGTCGCAGGCGGCGCGCGCCGCATGGCCGCCGCGGTCGAGGCGGTCCTCCCGTGAGGACCGCCGTCATCACGGTGGCCTCGGCCGCTCGCCGGGAGCACCTCGAGCGGCAGCGCCGCATCCTCGCGGAGGTCGGTGGCGAAATCGTGCGGGTCGAGGCGTGGCTCGACGAGACGCCCCCGGAGGATGCCCCGGATGCCGAGACCCTGACGCTCCACGTGCCGCCGGGGCCGAGCGGCCTGCGGGTAGGCGAGGGGCGGAACCGCGCCGCTGCCGCCGCCCTCGACGCCGGCGCTGAGCTGCTGGTGTTCCTCGACGTCGACTGCCTTCCCGGCGCAGGACTGCTCCCCGCCTACCGGGCGGCCGCGCGGGTGAACCCCGACGCCGTGCTCTGCGGAGCGGTGACGTACCTCTCGAGCGTGCAGCGCCCGGAAACGGCATCCGATCTGCCCTTCCTCATCCGGCCGCACCGCGCCCGCCCCGCCCTTCCCGCGGGCGAGACCCGCGCCGCGTCGCGCGACGAATACGACCTGTTCTGGTCGCTGTCATTCGCGGTGACCTCCTCGACCTGGGGCCGCATCGGCGGCTTCCACACCGGATACGAGGGATACGGCGCCGAAGACACCGACCTCGCCTGGACCGCGCGTGCGGCCGACGTCGAGATGCTCTGGGTGGGGGGTGCGGACGCCTTTCACCAGTGGCATCCGGTGTCTTCTCCGCCGTGGCAGCACCTCGACGACATCCTGCGCAACGGGGCGACCTTCCACGAACGGTGGGGATCGTGGCCGATGGGCGGATGGCTCGACGCGTTCGCGGCGGCCGGGGCGATCGAGCGCCGCGACGGCGTCTGGACGCGCGTCCGCGCCTGAGTCAGAGCAGGGAGCGGAGGGCGTCGACGATGCGCGTCGCGCGCGCGTCGTCGGCCTCCATCCAGTTCGTGACGAACGCGAACCCGACGCGGGCGGCGCGATCCGCGAAGGCGACCTGACCGCCGGCTCCGTCGTGACCGAAACTCGTCGGCCCGAGGTAGCGACGCGCCTCGGAGTCGAGCTGGAAGCCCGCCGCCCAGCGCGGCCACGGCGGGGGCGCGGCGAAGACCGGAGCACCCGCCGTACGCTCGCGCGTGACGACATCGAGCGTGTCATCGTGCAGGAGACGGATGCCGTCGGTCTCGACGACCGTCGCCGACCACATCGCCGCCACCGCTCGCGCGGTGGCCACGGCGCCCGCACCGGGGATGACGGCGCCGCGGACGTCGTCGGCGTTGAATCCGTCGTCGTCGGCGACCAGCGTGGCCGGGAGTGCGCCGCCGAGGGTCATCGCCCGGTCCAGCCAATCGACCGTGTGCGGGTCGCGCTCGGCCGCTTGCCGCGCCACGAGGGCGTTGAGCGTCGGCCCCACGCGCAGGTGAGCCGCGGATGCCGCGACCTCGGCGGACGTTCCGAGCCACGCCCCGCCGCCGACGGCCTCGGCCATCGCCGCGAACGCGGCACCGGGAGCGACCCCGCCGGCCCGACGCACGATCTCGCCAGACAGCCACCCGTGCGTGAGCGCGTGGTAGGCCCAGCCGGCGCCGGGCTCCCACAGCGGCTCCTGCGCGGCGACGATCCGGGCCATCGCGTCGAAATCGAGGAGCTGCGCGCGCGTGACGTCGACCCGCGGCGCCGAGACGCCCGCCCGGTGAGCGAGGGCGTCGCCGACGCTCACCCGGTCCTTGCCGCGCACCCCGAACTCCGGCCACAGTTCGGCGAGAGGGCGATCCAGGTGGAGCATCCCGTCTTCGACGAGGCGCGCCGCCAGGATCGACATGAGCCCCTTCGTGCACGAGAACACCACCGACGGAGTGTCGCGCTCCCAGGCTCGGCCGTCGCGACTGTCGGCCGTCCCGCCCCACACGTCGACGACGGTGCGCCCGTCCACGCGAATCGCGAGGGCGGCACCCATGTCGGGCAGTCCCTCGAACGCGGCGGCGAACGCGGCGCCCACGGCCTCGAACCCGGGCGCGACGACGCCCTGCACCGCGGTCATCGGACGACCGCCGCGACGACGAGCCGGTCGCCGTCCCACTCGAGCGGGATGGGATCGGACAGGGTGCCGACGAAGGCCCCCTCGGTCGTGACGTTCTCGAAAGCCAGCATGACCGCTCGACCATCGGCGCCGTCGGCGACCACGCGGCCGCTGTACAGCCGCTCGTCGGCGACGAGGGTCGCTCGCTCGACCGGATAGGGACCGCGCGGATCGTCGAGGGCGACGGCCCAGATCCCTCCCGCTCGGCCGGCGCGGTCGCCGGCGAGGTGCGTCGCGTCGCACGAGAAGACGAGGGTCCATCGACCCTCGATCTGCACCACCTGCGGCACCTCGAGGTGCGCGAACCCGGCACCCGGCGTGCTGCGCGGCGGACGCACCTCCCAGTGCCGCAGGTCGGCGGACCACGCGTGACCGATGACCCCGCGATCGCGCTCGAGGCCGTCGCGGGCACGGGCCGTCACGAGCATGTGCCATCCATCGCCGTCGGGGTCGGCGAACACCCACGGGTCGCGCCAGGCCTCCTCGTGCCATGTGCCGGTCTCGAGCGTCTCGTACCAGCGCGGATCCGCCCCCACCATGACCTCGGGTTCTTTGGTCCACGTCGCCAGATCGGTCGAGGAGGCCGCGAGCACCGTCTCGACATTCGCGATCTCGCCATCGCGCAGGAAGCGCGAGCCCGTGTAGAACATGCGCCAGTCGGCGTCCGCCCCGACGATGCTTCCGGTCCAGGTGGCCGTGGCATCCGGAGCTTCTCCCCCGGAGGGCTCCAGCACCGTGCCGTGGACCGTCCACGAGCGCAGATCGTCGCTCGTGGCATAGCCGACACTTGCGTTGCGGTGTCGCAGGTCGGGATCCCCCAGGCTGGTCGGCGCCTGCAGGAACATCATGTGGTGGGTGTCGCCGTCGCGGGCGAGCCAGAAATCCCAGACCCAGTGGTCGGGCAGCGTGAACGTCATGAGATCCGTTTCGAAAGGAGGGGGCGGTCAGCCCTTGACCGCGCCCTGCACGAGGGCGCGGATGAACTGGCGCTGGAACACGAGGAACAGCAGCACGGCGGGCGTGATGATGATCAGCGCTCCCGCGTTCAGCAGCGGGATGCTGAGCGAGTACTGACCCTGGAAGAAGGTCAGCGCTCCCGCGACCGTGCGCTGCAGGGGGTCGGCGATGAGCACGACCGGGAGCAGGAACTGGTTCCACGTCCAGATGAACAGCAGGATCGCCAATGCCGAGAGCGCCGGGGCAGCGAGCGGAAGCTGGATGCTGCGGAACTCGCGCCAGAGCGACGCCCCGTCCACGCGCGCTGCTTCGGACAGCTCGCGCGGGACGTTGATGAAGTGCGCGCGCATCCAGAACACCCCGAACGGCATGTACAGCCCGATGAGCGGGAAGATCACCGCCCACGGGGTGTTCACGGTGCCCATCGACTGCGCCTGGTAGTAGAGCGGGATGATGAGTGCCTCGAACGGGATCGTCAGCCCCAGCACGAAGAACACCAGGATGCCGCGGCCGAAGCGCACCTGGAGCGAGCCCAGCGCGAAGCCCGCGAGGGTGGCGGCGACCAGGCTCAGCGGCACGACGCCCAGCACGATCACGAGGCTCGAACCCATGAGCTGCCAGACGTGGCCGGTTTCGAAAGCGGTGGCGAAGTTGCCCCACTGCGGGTCGGTCGGCCAGGTCAGACCGGTCGGATTCTGATCGGCCGGCTGGAGAGCCGCGGAGAACATGCTGATCAGCGGCAGAAGCGTCACGATCGCGGCGACGCTGAGGAGGACGATGCCGAGCAGACGCTCGGTACGGCTGGCGATCACGAGTCGCTCGCTCTCGAGAGGCGTTGGATGGGAAGGACCACGATCAGCACCAGCACCATGAGTACGATGCCGAACGCCGAGGCCAGGCCCACGTCGCTCTGCGTGAAGCCGATGCGGAAGATCGACAGGCCCGGCACGAGGGTCGCGCGGCCGGGGCCGCCCTGGGTCGAGGTGTAGATGATGTCGAAGCTCGACAGTGCGGCGATCACCGTGACGGTCACGAGCACCGCGATCTCCTGTCGCAGACCGGGGAGCGTGATGGTGAAGAACTCGCGCCACCACCCGGCGCCGTCGAGGCGGATGGCCTCGTAGAGCGACACGTCGATCTTGCCGAGGCCGGTCAGAAGCAGCACGGTGCACAGACCCGTGAGCACCCACGATCCGATCAGGCCCACGGCGGGCAGCGCCGTACCGTAGTCGGCGAGCCACGGACGGGTGATCCAGCCGAGTCCGACCCACCCGAGGATCTGGTTGACCGCGCCGGTCTGGGCGTACATCCACGACCAGGCGATACCGGCGGCCGCGAGCGGGATGATCTGGGGGAGGAACAGGACTGTCTGCGCCGCCGCGGCGAAGCCCTTGTTCCGGATGCCGCGGATCAGGGTCGCGAGCACGAGACCGAGCCCCACCGGGATGACGGTGAAGAACGCGATGAGGATGAAGGCGTTGCGGATCGCGCCGAGCAGATCGGGATCGGTGAACACCGTGAGGTAGTTCTCGAGGCCGACCCAGCGGGCGAGACCGATGCCGTTCCAGTCGTAGAAGGAGTACTGCACGCCCTGGATCAGGGGCCAGATGACGAATCCGACGTAGAACGCGAGCGCGGGAATCAGAAGCAGCCATCCGGCGAGGGTCGCCCGCCGGGCCACTGCGCGTGCAGCAGCCCGGCGAACGGGTGCGGTCGCCGTCGCCGAGGGGGCGTCGCCTGGTCGAGGGGCCGCCGCGACGGCGACCGCACGGTCGGTCATTACTTGCCGACCTCGCTCTCGTAGAACTTCTGCACGCGGTCGACGAACTCCTGGCCGGTGATCTGACTGGTCACCAGCAGCTGCGACTCGGGGATGATCGACCCCGCGTAGATGCCGGCGGTGGTGTTGGCCATGAAGTCGACCTGGCCGTTCTCGGCGCCGATCTGGGCGGACATCTTCAGGGCGTTCTCGATGAGCGAGCCCGACTGGACCGAGGGCAGCTCCTGCGCCGGGTCACCACCGGGAGAGGCACCTGTCACGTCGACGATGATCTGACGCGCGGTGGGGTCGGTGTGCACCCAGTTGAGGAAGTACGCGACCTCGTTGATGTGCGGCGACTTCGCCGCGACCGAGAACGAGTTCGCCGCTCCCATGGCCACGTGGTCGGCCCCGGCCTTGGCCGGCGGGACGAGGAAGAACTGGACGTTCGAGCCGAGCGCCTTCTGGTAGTTCGCCGCCTCCCAGTTGCCGTTGAAAGTGAACAGGCCCTCGCCCGCCGAGAAGCGGCTGGTGAAGGTGAAGTAGTCGATCGCGTTGATGTCGGACGGGAAGTATCCGGCATCCGCCCACTTCCGGACGAGCTCGGCACCCTGGACATTGCCGGGCTCGTCGTAGCGGGCGTTCGGCTCGTTGAACATCCAGGACAGGAACTGGTCCTTGTCGACGTACTGGTTCATCGCGGCCTGCACCACGAAGTTCACGACGCCGTCCTTGTCGCCGGCCATGATCGGCAGCACGCCGGCGGCCTTGGCCTTCGCCATGTCGTCCTCGAGCTCGCCGAGGGTCTGCGGCGCCGCCGTGATGCCCAGCTGATCGGCGAGGGTCGTGTTCATGTAGATGCCGGTGATGCTGTAGCCCAGGCCCAGCTGGTACAGCGAGCCGGAGCCGCGCACGCCCTGGTCGCTCATGCGCAGCGGCGCGAGCTGCGAGGCCGGCCACTTGTCCCAGCCGTAGGCGTCGAAGTAGGGGTCGAGGTTCGCCACGAGGCCGTCGCGCACCGTGTCGCCCAGGGTGGGGAGGCGGATGAGGTCGGGCGGGGTGGAGCTGGCGAGCAGCTTGGGCGCGTTCGCGGTGAGGTTCTGGAACGTGTCGCGGTTGATCGTGAATGTGACGTTCGGGTGCTGCTTCGTGAATTCCTCGGTCAGCTTGTCGGTGACGGGGAAGCCCGTTTCGTCGGCGATCGTGAGTTGTACGGGGTCGCTGGTGAGCTCGGTGCTCACCTCGACGTCGTTCTGCGCGGCCGGGGCCGCACTTCCGGGCGCGCACCCGGTGAGGGCGGCGCCGGTGAGCCCGGCGATGGCGAGCAGGGCCAGGGATGCCCCTCGGCGCCGGCGTGGGGTACGGGTGTTCATGTCGACTCCTTCGTCTGTGCTGCGGGCCGGCGCTCGGGCTGTTCCGGCGGCGGACTGCTGGTGCGCTAATCTGTGCTGAAAGGATTTAGCAGGATCATTTACGCAGACGCGCGGAGCGCTGTCAAGATCACTGCGAAGATCGTGACCGCGGCGCCGATGCCGCAGAACGGAAGCACCGATGGGCAAGAGGGTCACCCTGGCCGACGTCGCCCGGCGAGCGGGGTTGTCGCCCGCGGCGGCCTCGATGATCTTGAACGGCCGCCCCGACACCCGCCTCTCGCAAGACGCCCACGAGCGAGTGCACGCGGCCGCCGCGGAGCTGGGATACCGCCCCAACATGTCGGCCCGCGCGCTGCGCACCGACACCTCGCACACCGTCGGTTTCGTGTCGGACCTGGTCGCCACCACGCGTTTCGCGAGCGGACTCATCAAGGGCGCGCTCGGCGCGGCGGAGGCCGCCGGTCAGGTCGTCCTGGTGGCGGAGACCGGCGGGGAGCCCGAGCGCGAGGCCGAGGCGGTCTCGGCCCTGCTCGATCGACAGGTCGACGGCATCATCTTCGCCTCCATGCGGGCGCGCGAGACCTTCGTCCCCACCCTTCCCTCGGGCTTGCGCACGGTCATGCTCAACGCCACGAACGAACTGCACCGGTGCAGCGTGCTCCCGGACGAGGAGACCGGAGGCCGACGCGCGATCGAGTTGCTCCTCGAGGCGGGGATCCGCGACGGCATCCTGCTGCTCGGTTACGACGCGGATGCCGAGCGCGATCTCTTCCGCTCCGCCACCGTGGCCGCGCGCGTCCGCGGCATCTCCGCGGCCATGGCCGATGCGGGTGCGACCTTTCTGCACGAGGAGTCGATCTGGCTGTGGGAGCCCGCTCCGGGCTACGAGTTCACGGCGCGCCTGCTCGCTCGGGGGATGCGCCCTCGCGCGATCGTCTGCCTGAACGACCGACTCGCCTTCGGCGCCCTCCAAGCCCTGGGCGACGCCGGGCTGCGCGTGCCGGAGGACGTGTCGCTGGTGTCGTTCGACAACGACGAACTGGCGGCCTACCTGCGTCCGGGGCTGACGACGATCGGCCTGCCGCACGAGGACATGGGTCGCCGCGCCGTCGAACTCCTGCTCGCCCCCGGCGGACCGCCCGAGGGGCAGCACCTCGTGGAGATGCCGGTGGTGATCCGCGAGTCGATCCGCCGTGTGTGAGGCGCGCGGCGGCACCCGGCGCGCGCCGCTGCCGAGGGTCCACGGCCACGGCGATCCGCACCGCAACCCCGCTCCGAGATCGCCCGTCCCCCGATAGCGTCGGCTCATGCCCGAATGGCCCGAACACGTCATGTGGTGGCACGTCTACCCGCTCGGCTTCGTCGGCGCGCCGATCCGCGACGGCGAGGGGCCGGATGCCGAGATCGAACACCGCCTCGGCCGGCTCGAGCCCTGGCTCGACCACGTCATCGAACTCGGCCTGAACGGGCTGCTGCTCGGACCGGTGTTCGCGTCGGAGACCCACGGCTACGACACCGTCGATCACCTCCGCATCGACCCGCGTCTCGGCGACGACGAGGATGTCGACCGCCTGCTCGCGGGAGCGCGGGAGCGCGGCATCCGGGTGCTGCTCGACGGGGTGTTCAACCACGTCGGGCGAGCGCACCCCGCCTTCCGCGACGCGTCGGAGGACGGGCCGCAGCTGTTCCGCGGGCAGTGGGTCGACGGAAGGTTCGAGGCCGAGGTGTTCGAGGGTCACGGCGCGCTCGTCGCTCTGGATCACTCGTCGCCCGCCGTCGCCGACCTCGTCGTCGATGTCATGTCCCACTGGCTCGAGCGCGGGATCGACGGGTGGAGGCTGGATGCCGCCTACGCGGTGCCGAGCGAGTTCTGGGCCGAGGTGCTGCCGCGCGTGCGTGAGAGATTCCCGGAGGCGTGGTTCGTCGGCGAGGTCATCCACGGGGACGGACCCGCGATCGTGCGCGCGTCGACGATGGACGCGCTCACGCAGTACGAACTGTGGCAGGGCATCTGGCACGGTATCGCCGACGGCAACCTCTTCGAGCTCAGCCACGCGATCGAGCGGCACGACGAGCTGCTCGCGACCTTCGCCCCGCAGACGTTCGTCGGCAATCACGATGTCACCCGCATCGCCTCGGCCATCGGGTCCGATCTCGTGCCGCACGCCCTCGCCGTGCTTTTCACCGTCGCCGGAACACCGTCCGTCTATGCCGGCGACGAGTTCGGCTGGACCGGGGTGAAGGAGGAGCGCGAGGGCGGCGACGACGCGGTCCGGCCGGAATTCCCGGCGTCCGCCGCGGAAGTCGGAGACGTCGACGAGCGGATCCTCGAGGCGCACCGGGCGCTCATCGCGCTGCGCCGCCGCAAGCCGTGGCTCTGGCGGGCGCACACCGACCTCGTCGAGGTCGCCAACGCCACGATCGTGCTGCGCACCGCCGTCGGAGACGACGCGGTGGTGGTGGCGCTGAACATCGGCGGCGAGCCCGCGTCGGTGCCGGGCGCCGACGCGCGCGCGGTCGTCGCCGGTGACGGGACCCTCGCCGAGGGCAGAGTCGAGCTCGGCCCGCGCGGGTGGGCGGTGCTGGAGGGCTGAGCCTCACAGGCCGCCGCGGAAGCGGTGTTCGGGACGGCCGGTCGAGCCGTACCTCAGGCTCACCTGCACGAGTCCGCGCTCGGCGAGGGCGGTGAGGTGACGCTGGGCGGTCGCGCGCGAGACCCCGATGCGTTCGGCCACCTCGGTCGCCGACGCCTCGTCGGCGCCGAGGGCGGCGAGGACGGTCTGCTCGGTCGCCGAGCGCGCGAGCGAGGGCCCGTCGCGCTCGCCCCGCATCGCGGCGGCCGCTCGGTCGATGTCGTCCTGCGAGAGCGGGCGCGGGCTCGACAGCAGATTGCGGTAGCGCGCGAAGCGGTCGAGGCGCTCGGCGAGGACCCGGGTGTCGAACGGTTTGACGAGATAGGCCAGCGCACCGGCCGAGAACGCGCGGCGCACGGTCGCGGAATCCGTCGCCGCCGACAGCACGAACGCGTCGACGTCGAGCGAGCGCACGAGCTCGATGCCGTCGCCGTCGGGCAGGTACACGTCGGCCAGCACGAGGTCGGGAGCATGCGCGGCCACCGCGGCGCGCGCCTCACCCACCGTGCGCGCGGGCTCGAGTGCGACGAACCCCGGCCGCGCCGCCACCGCGTCGCGGTGCAGTCCCGCCACGCGGAAGTCGTCGTCGACGACCAGAACCCGGATGCCGTTCACTCGCTCGTTCCCTCTCGCTCGCTCGTCCCGCCCCGCACGCCCGGCAGTCGCGCCGCCACCACCGCGCCGTGGCCGACGCCGCCCGTGTCGACCACCCACACCTCGCCGCCCCGGCGCCGGGCGAACTCGCGCGAGAGCGGGAGGCCGATGCCGAGCCCGTGCACGGCATCCGGATCGTCCTCGCGCTCGCGCGGCGCGAAGATCGCCTCGACGTCGGTGATGCCAGGTCCCGTGTCGGCCACCGTCAGCACGACCGCGTCCGCGTCGTCGAGCACGCTCACCTCGATCCCGCGGGGCTCCGGAGCCGACGCTGCGGCCGTCACCGCGTTGTCGATGAGGTTGCCGAGCACGGCGACCACGTCTTCGACGTCATCGATGGAGGCCGTCGAGAACGTGTCGTCGGCCACGCGCAGCGCGACCCCGCGCTCCCGCGCCGACAGCGCTTTGGCTCCGAGAAACGACTGCAGCATGGGGTCGCCGACGAGTTCGATGCCGGGCACCGCCCAGTCCACCGACCCGCGATCGACGAGATCGGCGAGGAATGAGCGCGCCTCCTCGGTGCGGCCGGCATCGAGAAGACCCACCGCAGCGTGCAGGCGGTTGGCGTTCTCGTGGCGCTGCACGCGCAGGGCATCCCCCATGGCGCGCACGCTGTCGAGGCGTCCCGACAGGGCGATGACGTCGGTGCGGTCGCGCAGCGTCGCCACCCGGCCGAGGGTGCGCGTGCCCCGGCGCACCGGACGCACGTCGAGGAAGACCACGCGATCGCCCAGAGGAAGACCGCTCGACGACCCCGAACCCGACAGGGCGGCGACGACGGCCGGCGGGAGCCCGAGCTCGTCGAGACGGCGGCCGACGGCATCCGCGATCCCGAGAAGCCGCTCGGCGGAGGGCGTGCACACCCGAACGACACCGGCGTCGTCGAGGGCGAGCACCCCCTCGTCGGCGCTCTCGAGCACGGCCGTCTGCGTCTGCACGAGCGACACCAGCTCTTCGGGCTGCACACCCAGGGTCAATCGCTCGAGCCGGCGGCGCATGAGGAGGGCCACGAGAGTGCCGATCGCCACGGCGAGCGCCACCGCGACGGCGATGCCGCCGATCAGGGCCGGGAGGTCGTCGAACACGCTCGCGCGCTCGAAGCCGACACTCACCTCGCCCACGGGCGCTCCCCCGCCCGGCGGATAGACCGGCACCTTGGCGCGGGCCGATTCGCCGAGCGTCCCCGTCTCCCACGTCACGACCTCGCGGCCGGCGAGCGCGTCGGCGAAGCTCGTGCTGACGACCTCGCCCAGACGGTTCGGATCGGGGTGGGCGAGGCGGATGCCGTGATCGTCGGTGATGACGACGAACAGGCCCTGCGTGCGGGCGGTCACCTCCGCCGCGTACCGCTGCAGGGCGCCACCGCGCAGGCTCGCGGCATCCGGAGTGCCGGGATCTTCGGAGTACTGGGCCACGCGCTCGCGGACGTCAGGCGCCTCCGCGACGGACCGGGCGATGTTCAGGGCGGACGAATCCGCCTCGGCCCGGAGCTGCTGCACGCCGAGCCACGCGAAGACGGCGGTGCAGACGGCTACGACCACGAGCTGGGTGGCGATCTGCACGAGGAGCATCCGTGTGGCGAACCTCATGCTCACCTCCTCGCTCCGCGACATCATCGTGCGCGAAATGCGCAGAACACACGGTACGCGCATAACGCGCCGCAATGCGAGCAAGCGCGCGCCCGAAGACCCCGCGTCCGTAGTGTCACCGAATCGACGGCGCGCCCCGTGCCGGCATCCACGACGAAGGAGTCGCGATGACCCCCCTGATCCTTGCCGCCGATGCGGCCGAGTACCCGGTGGCCTACACGCCCGCCGACGGGGTGCTCGTAGCCCTCGGCTTCCTCATGGTCCTGTCGTTCATGGCCCTCATCATGACGCGGCGCCTGACACCGATGGTCGCCCTGATCGTCGTCCCCACCGTGTTCGGCCTCATCGCCGGCGCGGGCCTCGGTCTCGGGGACATGGTGATCGACGCGATCAGCAAGATGGCGCCGACGGCCGCGCTGCTGATGTTCGCGATCATGTATTTCGGCATCATGATCGACGTCGGCCTGTTCGACCCGCTGATCCGCGTCATCACGCGCGTCCTCGGGAAAGACCCGGCCAAGATCGTGCTCGGCACGGCGATTCTCGCGGGCGCCGTCTCGCTCGACGGCGACGGCTCGACCACCTTCATCATCACGACCTCGGCGATGCTTCCGCTCTACCTCCGCCTGGGCATGAGCCCGGTCGTGCTCACCTGCGTCGCGGGCCTCATGAACGGCACGATGAACATCGTCCCGTGGGGTGGCCCGACCGTTCGCGCCGCGACCGCCCTGGGCCTTCAGCCCACCGACGTCTTCGTGCCGATGATCCCCTCGCTCCTCGCGGGCCTGGTCGTCTCGCTCGCCTTCGCCTGGTTCCTCGGTCTGTCCGAGCGCAAGCGCCTGGCCGGCTCGATCGACACCGCCAAGATCGATGGTGCCGGAGGCTTCGGTCGCCTCGGTGCCCCCAAGATCTTCCGCGGCGCCGAGCCGAAGCCCGGCGCGGTGGCTTCGCTGCGCACCGGCAACGTCGTCACCGTCCGTGGCGGACGCGACGCCGTCGCCGCCGCCCAGCTGGTCGACACCGCCGACACCGCGATGGCGGACACGATGCTCGACCCCAACCGCGCGACGCTGCGCCCCAAACTGATCTGGTTCAACCTCGCGCTCACGGCAGCGGTCATGGTGCTGCTGGTGATGGACCTCTTCCCGCTGGCCTTCGTGTTCATGGTCGGCGCCGCGATCGCGCTGATCGTGAATTTCCCCAAGCTCCGCTCGCAGGCCGACGAGATCGTCGCGCACGCACCGAGCATCGTCGGGGTCGTGTCGATGGTGCTGGCCGCCGGTGTGCTGGTCGGCGTGCTGAACGGCACCGGCATGGTCACCGCGATGGCGGCGTGGATCACCCAGGTCATCCCCTCGTCGATGGGCCCGTTCCTCGCCGTCATCACGGGCGTGCTGTCGATTCCGTTCACGTTCTTCATGTCGAACGACGCGTTCTACTTCGGCATCCTCCCGGTGCTCGCCGAGAGCGCGGCGAACTACGGCATCGCCCCGGTCGAGATGGCCCGCGCCTCGATCACCGGCCAGCCGGTGCACCTGCAGAGCCCGCTGGTCCCCGCGATCCTGCTGCTCGTCTCGCTCGCCGGCGTGAACCTCGGCGACCACCACAAGAAGGTGCTCTGGCGTGCGACCGTCGTCTCGCTCGTCATGCTCGCGGTGGGCGTGCTCGTGGGCGCGGTGCCCTTGCTGGGCTGAGACCCGGAACGTGGGAGGACCCCGGATGCCATGGCATCCGGGGTCCTCCGCGTTGCGGGGTCGCGACTCAGACCAGGGCACCTCGCGATCGGCGCGTCGCCCAGACCGCCGCGCCCGCGACCAGCAGGAACGCCGCGATCAGTGCTCCCCCGAGCGGGCCCTGAGCGCCGGTGGCGGCAAGCTGACCCTTCGCCACGACCGTGATCGGGAGGCGCTGGATGAGCGAGCCATCCGCCGCGAACACGACGATCGTGTGCGCTCCCGCCTCGAGGTCCGCGGGGATGCGGACGTCGAAGACGACCCGACCTGCGGCGTCGGCGACGGGGATGCCGGCGATGCGGATCGGCGTGCTGCGCAGTTCGGCGGTGACCTGCTCACCGGCCTTCAGCCCGGTCACGGTCACCCGCACCGTGCCGCCGCGCTCGACGGTCGAGGTCGACACCGAGGCCGAAGGCCCGGCCGGGGATGCCGACGGTTGACCCGTCGGGGCGACGGTCGGCGACGGGCTCGGCTCCGGGTTCGTCTCCGTGGGAACCGCGCGCGGGGCGACACTGGTGAGTGTCGGCTTCACGGGCTGGAACAACCCATCGGAACCGATCTGGACCCGGTCGATCGTCGTCTCCCGGTTGGTCCCGCCGCCGCCGGGGATCGCGAAGCGGTGATACGCGATGTACCACTCGTCGGTCCCGGGCACGTTGATGATCGAGCTGTGCGCCGTTCCCAGGATGCCCAGCGAAGGATCCTTCTGCAGCAGGATGCCGCGGTAGGTCCATGGTCCGTCGATGCTCGTCGACGTGGCGTAGCCGACCCGGTAGTCGGGGGATCCGGTGTCGTCGATCGAGTACGTCAGGTGGTAGGTCCCGTCCCGGAAGTTCATGAAGAGCCCCTCGCGGAAGTCCGGCAGCCCAGTGATCGGCTTGATCGTGCCCGCCTTGATGCTCTTCATGTCATCCGAGAGCTCTCCGTAGACCGGTCGACCGTTGCCCCAGAACAGGTAGTACGTGCCCGTCTGAGGATCGCGGAAGGCCGCGGGATCGATCGCCTGGCCGCTGTTGACGCTCTCGCCGTTCGTGATCATCGGCTGCGTCTCGGCGGTGAACGGCCCCTCGGGGCTGTCCGCCACGGCGACGCCGATCATCTTGCGGTTGGCGTTCGGCTCGTGACCGCTGAAGTAGAAGTAGTACTTCCCGCCCTTCTCGATGATCGTCGGAGCCCACGCGTTGCCGGTGGCCCAGGGAACGTTGCCGTTCGCACCGTCGAGCGTGAGGAACGGCTTGTCCGACCGCGTCCAGTCCACGAGGTTCTTGGACGTCCAGACGTAGAAGGTGTTGCCGCCCCATCCGGGGGTGCCGTCGGTCGTGGCGTAGATGTAGTACGTGTCGCCGAACACCGCGATGTTCGGATCCGCGTACAGCCCCGGCAGGACCGGGCTCTTCATCTCGATCGCCGTCAGCGTCCAGACCGAATCGGCCTTCCCCGGCGTCTTCAGCGTGACCGTCACCGGAGAGCTGAGGTCGCGCAGCGTCCCGGAAGCCGGGGTCGCCGTCGTCCCCGGCGCCGTGGAGAAAGTCGGACGGAGCGTCTTCAGATCGGTGCCCGGCACCACCGGGAACGTCACCGTCTGCGTCGCCGAGTCGATGATCGGTGCGACCTTCAGGGCACGGGGATCCTGCAGGCTGATCTTCGACAGCACGCCGGGGCTTGCGGCGGCGACCTCGTCAGCGCTCAGTGCCCGGTTGTAGAGCGCGAACTCGCGAACCTGTCCGCGGAGCAGGTTGTCGGCGTTGTAGACCGACTTGCCGATGTAGTTGGCGAGGGTGCGACCACCGCCGATGCCCCCGGGGCGCACCGTGACGTTGGTGTTCTCCGCCACCTGCTGCCCGTCGAGGTAGAGACGCGCCGTCGACCCGCTGAGCGTGTAGGTGACAGTGACCCACCGGTCCCGCGGGATGGCGGCCGAGGACTGCGCGTTCTGCTCGCCCGTCCAGTTGCCCGCCGTGAGCGCCCCGCGCAACTGATTGTCCCCCGTCGCGAAGAGGTAGCCGTTGCCGGTGCCGTCCTGCGCGGTGTTTCCGAACGCGTACAGGAAGTACGGGTTCTTCTGCGCCGCGTCCACGCGCATCTCGGCCTGCACCGTGATGTCGGTCGTTCCGGCGAGCACGTTGTCGGGCAGGTCGACGTAGTCGTCGGCGCCGTCGAAGGTCAGGGCGTCGCCATTCCACACGGCATTGCCCTTGATCTGCGCATCGCGCCCCGCGCCGGAGCGGTCGTGCAGGGTCGATCCGGAGCCGTCGGTGAAGTCGTACCGCAGGAGCTCGCCCTTCTCGTTGGCCGCGAGCGGCTGCGGGAGGTTGGCGCGCAGCGCGGTGAGTTCGGCCTGGGTGACGGGCATGACGGTTCCGTGCCGCGGGCTCCCGGGCAGGCTGTACGAGGCGGGGACCTTCCAATCGGGGTTCGCGATGTCGGTGGTCGCGAGGGGGATGTACCCGCGTCCCCCGTACTCGTCGACGAACAGGTAGTACTTCTCCCCGTTGACGTCGCCCGGGTTCGCCTTGAAGATGCTCGGACCCTCGACGGCCTGGGTCCCGGCCTTCTTGCCGATGCACGACGTGACGAGCTTCCACTGATCGAGCGGCGCCGTCAGCACGGCCGAGCTCTCCTGGATGATGTCGCTGCACCCGGTGGTGCCGGCGCCCTCGTCCTTGGTGAAGCGCTGGTAGACGCCGTTCGCCTTGATGACGGTGGAGTCGATGCGCGACATGCCGCTCTGCCAGACCTTCGTGTCGCTGAAGGTGACGAAGTCGCGCGTGGTGGCGTACAGCATGCTGTTGGCGACGTTCGAGGTGTGGTTGGGGTCGTTCTCGGGATAGAGCTTCGACGCCCAGAAGACCACGTACTGGCCGAGCGACTCATCCCAGTACGCCTCGGGAGCCCAGGTGTTGCCCGCCGTGTCCGGCGACACCTTCACGTGGCGCTGCGCGCTCCAGGTGACCAGGTCGTGCGACTCCCACACCTCGAGGTACCGGGATCCGGTGCGCTGCGCACGGTCCCAGTTGCCGTCGCGGCCGATCGAGAGATCGGTGGCGATGAGGTAGAACGTGTCGCCCTCGGGGGAGCGGATGAGGAACGGGTCGCGAAGGCCCTTCTCGCCGTACGCCGAGGTGAGCGTCGGCTGGCCGCTGTTGAGCTCCGTCCACGACAGCGCGTCGTTCCCGTTGCTCGCGGCGAAGTAGATGTTCTCGCCCGCGACGGAGTTGCCCGTGAAGTAGGCGAAGGTGTAGCCCTCGAAGGGCCCGATCTGCGCGGCCTTGCGGACGGTCGCGGTGAACGCTCGCGTCGAGGTGGCCGCGTTCTTCGTGACGGATGCCGTGAGCGTGACCGTTGCATCCGCGCTCTGTCGGGTGACGACGCCGTCAGCCGTGACGACCGTGGCGTTCGAGGTCGTCCACGTCACGGGGAGCCCTTGCGAGGCCCCCGGGAGGGTGAGGTTGCCGCGGACGTCGTCGATGTTCGTGACCGAGAGCGCACGGAGAGCGGACTCCACCGCCGTGCTGTCCTCGGGAGTCTTCACGAGGGCTTTCACCTCGGTAGCCGAGAGCGCGCGGTTGTAGATGCGGAAGTCGCGCAGGCTTCCCGCCAGGCGGTTGTCGGCGGTGTAGGTGGACCGGCCGAGGTAGTTCGCCGTGGTGGTTCCGCCGCCGATCATGCTCGGAAGCGTGGTCGTGTTGGTGTTCTCGGCGATCTGAGCGCCGTCGATATACATACGCGATGTCTTCGACGCCGCGTCGAGGGTGTAGGTCAGCTTCTTCCAGACCCCGCGCTCGAGGGCGGTGGTGCTGTCGGCCCTCTGCTCGGTGGTCCAGTTGCCGAGGGCGATGCCGGTGCGCGCCGGGTTGCCCGTCGAGAAGAGGTAACCGTCGCCGTTCGGCGCCTTGGTGTTGCCGAGACCCCAGATGAAGTAATTGCCGCTCTGCTCGGGGCGCACGATCACGTCTGCGGTGACGGTGATCGAGTCGAGTCCCTTGAGGATGTCGTTCGGCAGCTTGACGTCGTCGTCTTTGCCGTCGAGGCGGACACCGTCGGCGCCCGTCAGGGTCGGTCCGCCTTCGAACGTGGCGTCGTGGCCGTTGCCGGAGGTGTCGCGGGCGACGGTTCCGGAGGTCTCGTCGAGGGGGTAGGCGGCGATGAGGCCCGCGTCGGCGGCTGCGGCACCGGCGATCACGGGGGCGGTGAGGGGCGCCGCGACGAGGGCGGCGATGACCGGGACGGCGAGCGTCCAGCGAGAACGGCGTCGGGGCGGCGCCGAGCGATCGTAAGGGGTCACGGGGGTGGGGTCCTCTCGTGGGTGCGTCATTGCAGGAACCGTCGTCTTCGACAGTCCTCGCATGTTAGCGCTCACACAACCGGAACACCAGCATGGTTACGTCAACAGCGGCGGGACCGGCGCCCCGATGGCCTGTCGTCACATCGCGTTTCCCGGCCGGCGCGGAATCCCGCTCCGCAGACGTGGTCGGCACGGCGGCGGTGGGGTCGCGGGGCCGCCCCGATCGCCCCGACACGCCAGCGGTGGGCTCGAGGTCAGCGGGAGCGGCGTGAGCCGACGGGCCGTTCGACCGGCGCCGAGTCGCGCACGATGAGGCGCGTGGGCAGGGGCGTACTCTCGCTCACCGTGTCGGGCTCTTCGACGGCCAGCAGCACCTTCTGCATGAGGATCTCGCCCAGGGCGGCGAAGTCCTGCCGCACGGTCGTCAGCGACGGGTAGAGGAACGCCGCCTCGGGGACGTCGTCGATTCCGACGACCCCGACGTCTTCGGGCACCCGCAGTCCGCGTTCACGGAGGGCCGAGAGAACGCCGATCGCCATGTGGTCGTTGGCGACGAAAATCCCCTCGCCGGGGGCGATGTCGGCCTCGCTCGCGATGCGGTAACCGCTCTCGGCCGACCAGTCGCCGTGGACGAGGGCGGTCGATTCGCTTCGCGAGGACGCGAGTTCCTCGCGCCAGCCGCGGATGCGCTCCACCGCGTCGGGGTTGCGAGCGGGACCGGCGATGTGGCGGATCGGGCCGTACCCCGCCTCGCGCAGGTGCCGCACGGCGCTGCGGCCCGCGCGGTACTGGTCGATCGCGACGAGTCGGGGGTGCGGACGACTGGTCGTGGCTGAGGCCACGACGGGGATGTCCAGATCGAGGGCCTGGACGGATGCCAGCACCTCGGTGTCGACGACGATGAGCACGATCGCATCGACGCGCTGTTTCAGAAGACCATCGATCGCAGCGCGCACAGCGACCGCGTCGCTCTGCGGGGAGCTGATGGCGTCCACGTTGTACCGCGCGGCGCGCGCGGCGAAGTTGAAATTCATGGCGATCGACGAGGGCCCGTAGTCGACGTTGCCCGGGGTGACCAGACCGATCGTGCGGGTGCGCCGTGTCACGAGGGCGCGCGCCGCCGGCGAGGGGCTGTATCGCAGCTGGGCGATGGCCTGCTCGACGCGCGCTCGGGTGGCCGGACGCACGTTCGGCATGTTGTTGAGCACGCGCGAGACCGTCTGGTGCGAGACGCCCGCCAGTCGGGCCACATCGAAGATGTTCGCCGTGCGCGCCGCTTTGTCGTCAGCCATTCGCCGCCTCACCGGGACTCTCGGGCTTGGCCACGAGAGCCAGGAGGGCATCGGGGGTGAGGTCGACGGCGGGGACGATCTGCGCCAGGACGCCGTCGCGCATGACGGCCACCAGGTGGGCGACGCGAAGCACCTCGTCGAGCTCTGCCGAGATGTAGATGATCGACAGACCGTTGTCGGACAGCTCCCCCACGAGGCGTTGGATCTCGGCCTTGGCACCGACGTCGATGCCGCGCGTGGGTTCGTCGAGCACGATCACGCGGGGAGAGAGCGCGAGGAGCCGCGCGAGGAGGACCTTCTGCTGGTTGCCCCCCGACAGCGTCGAGACGGGGCGATCGATGTCCGCGGGGCGGATGTGCAGAGCCTCGACCCAGCTCGTGGCCAACTCGCGGCGTCGCGCCGTGCTCATCCGGCGCAGGATGCCGCGCTGCGCCTGGAGGGCGAGACTGATGTTGTCGAGCACGCTGAGGTCGCCGATGACGCCCTCGGTGCGCCGGTTCTCGGACGAGTAGGCGATGCGACGGCTCATCGCCTCGCGCGGCGAGCCGAAGCGCACGGGAGATCCGTCGACGAACACCTCGCCCGATCCCGGGCGGTCGACCCCGGTCAACGCCCGTGCGAGTTCGCTGCGACCCGACCCGAGCAGGCCCGCGACCCCGATGACCTCGCCCTCGGCGAGGTCGAGGTCGGCCTCGCGCAGCCGCGGTCCGGCGGTGAGTCCGCGCGCGCTGACCACGGCCGGCCCCTCGCTGTCGTCGACGGTGCGTTGCCCGAGCGGGGCGAGGACCCCCGCGGCGGCGCCCAGCATCTTCTCGACGAGATCGATCCGCAGAAGCTCGCGCGTGGCGTACTCGCCGACCAGATGGCCGCCGCGCAGCACGGTGACGCGATCGCAGATCTCGTAGACCTGATCGAGGAAGTGCGAGACGAACACCACCGCGATACCGGTGTCCTTGAGCTCGCGGATGACGCGGAAGAGCTCGGCGACCTCGTCGGCGTCGAGACTCGAGGTGGGCTCGTCGAGGACGAGCACTTTCACCTCGACCGACACCGCGCGGGCGATCGCGACGAGCTGCTGCACCGCGAGCGGGTGGGAGGACAGGACCGACGCCGGGTCGACATCGACGCCGAGCGCCGCCAGAGCCGACGAGGCACGGCGGCGCATCTCGGCGTGGTCGATCATCCCCCACCGGCGGGGCTCACGTCCGAGGGAGATGTTCTCGGCGACCGTGAGATTGGGGAGCAGGTCGATCTCCTGGTAGACCGTCGAGATGCCGACGGCCTGGGCTTCGGCCGGAGACGACAGCCGCACCGATCGTCCCTCGATGAGGATCTCGCCGTCGTCGAGACGCAACGCCCCGGTGATCGCCTTGATCAGCGTCGACTTGCCGGCCCCGTTCTCGCCCATCAACGAGTGGACCTCGCCGGCTCGCAAGCGGAAGTCCACTCCGGATAGAGCCGCCTCGACCCCGAAACGCACCGACGCCCCGCGCACCTCGAGGAGGGGCGGGGCGACGGCGGCGGGCATGGGGTCCATCATGCCCGCGACGGGGCGAGAGCGCTAACACCGCCGCGGCGCGAGTTTCGCGCCGCGGCGGTGTGAGGGCCTCATCGACTGAGGGCGGAGCGCGAGACGATCACCCGCTGCACGACGACGAACAGCAGCAGCAGGGCACCGACGGTGATGCGGGTCCACGACTGCTCAGCTCCCGAGAACGAGATGATCGTGCGGATCAGGCCGTACACGAAGACGCCGATCATCGACCCGACGACGAACCCGCTGCCTCCGGTCAGAAGGGTTCCGCCGATGACCACCGCGGCGATCGTGTCGAGCTCGGTGCCGACACCGTTCAGCGGGTAGCCGGCGCCGGAGTACGCGGTCAGGACGATCCCGGCCAGTCCCGCGCACACGCCGCTGATGACGTAGACCGACAGCTTCGCGCGGACGACGGGGAGTCCCATGAGGCGAGCCGACTGCTCGTTGCCGCCGACGGCGTACACCGTGCGGCCGAAGCGCGTGTAGCGCAGCACGAACGCGGCGAGCGCGACCGTCAGCAACGCGATGATCCCGGTGGGGGTGATGTACCACCCCGCGAACGAGAAGCGCGTCGACTGGAGCCACAGCAGACCCTCGTTGTCGACCTTGATCGATTCGAGGCTGACGACGAACGCGAGACCGCGAGCGAGGAACATCCCGATCAGCGAAGCGATGAACGGCTGCACGTCGAAGAACTGCACCAGGATGCCGATGAGCAGACCGATCGCCGCGCCGATGAGCACCATCGCGGGGATCGCCACCGCGACCGGCACGCCGTCGCCGAGCATCTTCGCGCAGAGGATGCCGGTGAAGGCCATGACCGCGCCCACCGACAGATCGATGCCCCCGGTGAGGATGACGAAGGTCATCCCCACGGCCAGGACGAGCAGGTACGCGTTGTCGAGAAGGATGGACGACAGGATGCGGTTCAGCTGGAAGTTCGGGAAGTACCACATCGCTCCCGCGATCATCACGACCAGGATGATCACCGCGGCGAAGACCGGCACCCAGGAGATGTGACGGCTGAGGAAGCGGCGGTACGAGACCGCGGACGACGACGCCGAGCGTCGTTCTTCGATGAGAGTGGCCATCAGGACAGCACCTTTGCGTCAGGACGTCGGGTGATCGGACGGAGGGCACTGCGCCCCGCCGTGTGGAAGTACGCGCGGAAGCGACGCGACTGCAGCAGCACGACGATGAGCACGGCCGCGGCCATGAACACGGGGCTGACAGCCGGGGGGACGCCGAGGAACGTGATGGTGCTCTTCAGCGTCTGGATCGTGAAGACGCCCACGACCGTGCCGGCGAGACTGAACTTGCCACCCGCGAGGGAGGTTCCGCCCAGAACGACCGCGAGGATGGCATCCAATTCGATGTACAGCCCCGCCGCGTTGGCGTCGGCGGCCATGATGTTCGAGCTGTAGAGGATGCCCGCGATACCCGCGAGAGCGCCGCTGGCGATGTAGGCGCCCCAGATGATGCCGCGCGAACGGACTCCCGCGAGTCGGCTGGCCTCGGGGTTGATGCCCACCGCCTCGGTCAGCATGCCCAGGGCCGTTCGACGCTCGAGCACGCCGACCACGATCACCGCGAAGATCGCCACGAAGAAGGCGAAGGGCAGCCCGAGGACGTATCCGCCGGCGACGAACTTGTAGGGATCGCTGTTGATGGTGGTGATGAAGCCGCCCGTGATGAGCAGGGCCACGCCGCGACCGGCGAGCATCAGCACGAGCGTGGCGATGATCGGTTGGATGCCGAGCACCGACACGAGGAAGCCGTTCCAGACGCCGAGGAGCAGGGCCACGCCGACGGCCGCGGCGATCGCCGTGAACACGACGCCGAGGTTGCCGGGATCGGGCGAGGCCTCGATGACGGTGAGGGCGACAGCCCCCGAGACCGCCATGATCGCGCCGACCGAGAGGTCGATACCTCGGGTGGCGATGACCAGGGTCATGCCGAGGGCGACGAGCATGAGTGGCGCGCTGTTGCGCAGGATGTCGATCAGCGACCCGTAGAACTGACCGTTCTGCATGGTGATGCTGAGGAAGGACGGCCGCGAGATCGTGTTGATGGCGATGAGCGCGAGCAGAGCCGCGATCGGCCACACGAGGCGGTGGGTGAGGAATTTCTTCATGCGATCTTCTCCCGATCGGACGACAGTGTCTCGGGTGCGGTGTGTGACGCGGCTGCGGCCGATTCGGGTTGACCCTCGGCGATGTAGGCCACGAGCGCGTCGAGGTCGACCTCGCGGGTGGCCAGTTCGCCGATCTTACGACGGTCGCGCAGAACGGCCACGCGCTGCGCGAGGCGCAGCACCTCTTCGAGCTCGGACGAGATGAAGATGACCGCGAGGCCCTTCTCGGCGAGCTCGGCGACCTTGCGCTGGATGTCCGCCTTCGCCCCGACGTCGATGCCGCGGGTGGGCTCGTCGAGGATGAGCAGCTCGGGGGCGGTCGCCAGCCAGCGCGCCAGGAGCACCTTCTGCTGATTGCCGCCCGAGAGGTTGCGGATGAGGGCGTTGGGGTCGGCGGGGCGCACGCCGAGCGCCGTGATGTATTCCTCGACGACGGCCTGCTTCTCTGCGGCGCTGATCTTGCGGAGCGCACCGCGGCGGGCCTGGATGCCGAGCACGATGTTCTCGGCGACGGTCAGGTCGCCCACGATGCCTTCGGCCCGACGGTCCTCCGACGAGAACGCGATGCCGCGGTCGAGGGCGTGCCGCGGCGACCCGGTACGTGCCCCGGAGCCCGACACCTGGACGGTGCCGTCGTCGGGACGATCCGCGCCGGCGATGAGGCGGGCGAGCTCGGTGCGACCGGAACCCAGGAGCCCGGCCAGCCCCACGACCTCGCCCGGGTAGACGTCGAGGTCCACGGGCTCGAGCGCGTTCTTCCGTCCGAGCGAGAGGGTGCGCAGCACCGGCGTTCCGGTGCGGTCGATCGGACGTTCGGCGCTGGCCGAGATGGCATCCAGCTCTCCGAGCTCGCGGCCGATCATCTTCGCCACGAGTTGCTCGCGGCCCAGTTCCGCGACGGGGTACTCCCCCACCAGGGTGCCGTTGCGCAGCACCGTGAGGCGGTCGGAGATCTCGTAGATCTGGTCGAGGAAGTGCGAGACGAAGAGGATGGCCACGCCGCGGTCGCGCAGATCGCGGACCACGCCGAACAGCTGCTCGACCTCGCCGCGGTCGAGGCTCGAGGTGGGCTCGTCGAGCACGAGCACCTTCGTGTCGACCACCATGGCGCGGCTGATGGCGACCAGCTGCTGCACGGCGATCGAGTGGCTGGCGAGGATCGAGCGGGTGTCGATGCGCACGCCGAGCTCGGCGAGGTAGGTGGCGGCCGCGGCGTGCGTGGCCTTCCAGTCGACCATGCCGGCGCGCCGGATCTCGTTGCCGAGCATGACGTTCTCACCGACGGTGAGGTTCTGACAGAGGTTGACCTCTTGATAGACCGTGGCGATTCCCGCGGCCTGGGCATCGGCGGTGGCTCGGAACTGTCGCTCGGTCCCTTCGACGCGGATGACGCCGTCGTCGATTCCGTAGACGCCGGTCAGGGCCTTGATGAGGGTGGATTTTCCGGCGCCGTTCTCTCCCATGAGGGAGTGCACTTCGCCGGCGTAGAGGGTGAAGTCGACGCCGTCGAGCGCCTTCACACCGGGGAACTGGATGCTGATGCCGCGCATCTCCACCACGGCTGCCCGTTCGGAGGTCGTCGCGGCGGCCCGTTCGGATGTCATTGTCGATCGCTTTCTCGGATCGGGAGCGTGCGGGGCCGGTGGGTACCGACCCCGCACGCCGGGGAGGATGTTCCGTCGCTGCCGGGGCGATCGGACGGGGTGTCGCCGAGGGGAGTCGGCGACGGATCCCTGCGGATCAGTAGGGGCGGCTGTCCAGGACCTTCTTGGCCTGCTCCTGGTCGAACGCCTGGTCCTCGACGATGTAGCTCTTGTCGACGGACTCGCCGGCGACGACCTTCTTGACGACCTCGGCGGTCTTCTCACCGAGGAGCGGGTTGCACTCGACGATGTAGTTGAACTCGCCGTTCGCGAGGGCGGTCATGCCGTCCTTCACCGCGTCGATCGTGACGATCTTGATGTCGGTGCCGGGCTTGAGGCCGGCGGCCTTGATCGCCTCGAGGGCGCCGAGGCCCATGTCGTCGTTGTGGGCGAAGAGCAGGTTGATCTGCGAGCCGTACTTCTGGAGGAAGCCCTCCATGACCGTCTTGCCGTCGGCACGGGTGAAGTTGCCGGTCTGCGAGTCGAGGACCTTGATGTCGGTGCCCTTGATCGCGTCGTTGAAGCCGGTGGCGCGGTCGGTGGCGGCGGAGGAACCGGTGGTGCCCTCGAGCACGACGAGGTTGGTGGGGGTCTTGCCGAAGTTGTCGGCGGCCCACTTGCCGGCGGTCTCGCCCTCCTTCTTGAAGTCGAGGCCGATCCAGCTCGCGTACAGGTCCTTCGACGCCGAGACGGTGCGGTCCTCGAGGATCACGGGGATGTTGGCGTCCTTGGCCTCTTTGAGAACGTCGTCCCAGCCGTCGCTGACGATCGGGGCGAGGACGATGGCGTCCACGCCCTGGTTGATGAAGCTGCGGACGGCGGCGATCTGCGCCTCGGGCTTGTTGTCGGCCGCGTTGAAGACGAGGTTGAAGCCGTTCGCCTCGCTGAACGCCTCCTTCATCGACTCGGTGTTGGCGCTGCGCCATCCGCTCTCGGAACCGGTCTGGGCGAAGCCGACCGTGATCTTGTCGCCGCTGCCGCTGCCGGCGTTTCCGCCGCCGCCCGCTCCGGCGCAGCCGGTGGCCGTGAACGCGATCGCGCCGACGAGCGCGATGCCCGCGATGATCTTGTTCGCCTTCATGATGAAACCTCCTCGTTTCGCCGGCTCCGATGCCGGTCATGTGATGCAGCCCCTCGGGTGAGCCGTGTGTGAATGTTAGCGCTCACAGAATGCGCTGTGTCAAGTAGTCCGTGGGCTCGAAATGTCACGGATTGATAAATGTGAAGCCTCACACGACGGAGATCACCACGGACGTGATCGCTCAGAGCGTTTCGCCGTGTTGCGTCGGCGGAGCCTTCGCACCGCGCGAGCGCCTACCGTCGTATTCATGACTTCGCTTCCGCACGGCACCCCCGAGAGCACCCCCGCCATCGGCACCTCCGTCTCGGCGGACGACTTCAAGAGGGCCTTCCGCGGCCACCCCGGCGGCATCGCCGTGATCACCGCGTTCGGCGAGAACGGCCCCGTCGCCCTCACCGCCTCGTCGGTGTCGTCGGTGAGCGCCGACCCGCCGCTGTTGATCTTCTCGGTGTCGGCGCTGTCGTCGGCGACGCCCACGATCATCGCGGCCGACACGATCGTGGTGCACCTGCTCGACGCCGAAGACATCTCGCTCGCCCGCGCCGGGGCCACCAGCGGTCTCGACCGCTTCGCCGACACCTCGACGTGGTCGCGCCTGCCCACCGGAGAGCCGGTCTACCACGGCGTGCGCGCGTGGCTGCGGTGCAAGGTCGTCAGCAGAATGGATGCCGGCGGCTCCACGGTCATCGCCGCTCAAGCCCTGCAGGTCGATGTCGAACGCGACCTCGAGCCCGGCGAATCCGGTGCCGCGCTGGTGTACCACAACCGCGCGTGGCACCGACTCGGCGAGCACTCGCGCCTCGACGACTGACGCACGGGGTCACGGCTAGATCACCCGCGATGCGCGAGCTGATCCGCGATCCGCCGTCATCTCGCGCGGCGCCCGTCTTCTCGAAGGCGCACCGCCCGGCCCTCAGCTCGTGACGATCTCCACCACCGCCGCGCCGTCCGACGGAGCGACGACCCGAGAGACGCAGCAGCACATCTTCGAGCGTGCGTCCTTCTGGCGCTCGCTATAGAACACGTCGCGGTGGTCGATGTCGCCCGAAAGACCCAGGACGCGCACTTCGCACAGGCCGCACTCCCCCTTGCGGCAGTCCCACATCATGTCGGCCCCGGCCGCCTCGAGGGCCTCGAGCATCGACTGATTCGGCCGGACGCGCGCCTCGATGCCGCTCGCCGGCACGCGCACGACGAACTCCTGCGCGTCGAACCAGCCGCTGTTGCCGAAGGTCTCCATGCGCAGATCCGCGAGGGGGCGACCCCGCGTCATCCACTCCCTCCGAACGGCATCCATCAGACGGATCGGCCCGCAGACGTAGACCTCCGTCCCCACCGCGACGCCGTCGACCAGGTCCGGGATCGACAACGACGTGCCCTCGTCGCGCACGTGCAACCGCAGTCGCTCGCCGTGCGCCTCGCGCAGGTCGTCGACATAGGCCATGAGCGGTCGGCTGCGACCGGCGTAGAGCAGTCGGTAGTCGGCCCCCCGGTCCCGCAGACGCGCAGCCATGCCCACCATCGCGGTGATGCCCACGCCGCCGGCGATCAGCACGTAGCGGTCGGCGCCGGGCCGGAGCGGGAAGTCGTTCAGGGGCTGGGTCAGCTCCAGCCGGTCGCCCGGCACGAGGGCGTTCATCACCGCCGCGCCTCCGCGGCTCACCGGCGACGTGTAGACGCTGAGGGCGATACGGCGGCCGTCGTCCGTGGCATCCACGATCGAATACGACCGGCGGTCGCGCTCCCCCGCGACGGTCAGACGCACGTCGACGTGCGCGCCGGGACTCACCGGCGCGGGCTGATCGACATCGATCTCGATGCGGCGGATCTCGGGCGTCAGGGCACGGGATGCCGCGACGGTGCCGTGCTGCCAGATCTCGGTGCGCGAGACCGCCACCTCAGCGCACCACCCGCGCGCCCGCACGCGGTGCCGGGGCGTGATCGCGGCCCTCGGCGAGCAGCATCCGCTCGAGGATCCGGCGCACCCACATGCCACCCGCGTCGATGTTCAGGCTGTAGAACTCGTAATCGGGATTGGCGTCGATGGCGGACTGCTGGGCGGAGAGCATCGCCTCGTCTTCGCCGAACACCCCGTGCACGCCGTCACGCAGCTGCGTCGTGATGAGCTGGCTGTCGAGGCGGTAGTTGCGTTGGAACGACCAGAAATAGTGGCTCGTTCGCGCGGTCTCGGGCGTGATGGTGTTCATCACGTAGCCGTTGACCCCCTGCGACCGGTCGCCCTCGGGCGCACCCGTGCCGGCCTTGGCGACGCCGACGTCGATGCAGATGGTCGACGGCGCCTCGAAGTGGATGATCTGCCAGCGGTCGACTCGCCCCTCGAAGCCGGGGAACTTGTCTCTCATGTTCCTCAGCCAGAAGGGCGGGGCCTCGATGTCGTGCATCCACCGTTCGACCGTCACCGTGGTGTCGGTGTGGCTGGTGACGAACTCGCTCTCGCTGAGCTCCTTCTGACCGATGCTGCTCGAGTGGACGAACTCCTCGTGCGTGAGGTCCATCAGGTTGTCCAGGATGAGCTGGTAGTTGCACGGGGCATGGATCGTCAGGCCGTCGCCGGTCCAGGCGGCATCCGTCATCTGGTGCATGTCGGGGATGAGGTCGGGGTCGGCCAGCGCCGGGTCGCCCACCCAGACCCACACGTAGCGGTAGCGGTCGACCACCGGGAACGAGGGGACGAGAGCGCTCGGGTTGATGGTCTCCTGCGCGGGCATCGAGGTGCAGCGACCCCGGGCGTCGTAGGTGATGCCGTGGTAGGGGCAGCGGATGTCCTCGCGGCCGACCAAAGCGCCCTGCGACAGCGGCGCGAGGCGGTGCCAGCACGCGTCGGCGAGGGCGACGGCACGACCGTCCTCGGTCCGGTAGAGCGCCAGGGGCCTGCCCGCGACCGTGCGCGCGAGGATCTTCTTGCGTCCGACCTCGTGATCCCACGCGGCGACGTACCAGGCGTTGCGCGGGTGATCGAGCAGCTTGGCGGTCACGGTCTGTTGCATGGGAACTCCCTCGTCCACTCACTATCTGGATAGATATAGCCGAGAAGATACGGTGGATGCCGAGCATCCGCAAGCACCCCGAGGAGTCGCCGATGAGCCTGCGGTACGCCCTCCTGGCCCTCCTGACCGCGCAACCCATGACCGGTTACGACCTGGCCAAGGCCTTCCACGTGTCCGTCGGTCACGTCTGGCACGCACCCGACTCGCAGATCTACCCCGAACTCAAGCGCATGGTCGCCGACGGGCTCCTGCGCGACGAGTCGGTACCGTGGGGGGCGAGCTCCACGAAGACCCAGTACACGGTCACCGACGAGGGGGTCGACGCCTTCCGGGCGTGGATGGACGAGCCCATCGAATACGCGCGGGAACGCGACCCCGCACACCTGCGCTCCGCCTACTTCGAGTGGGCCGATCCCGACGTCGCCCGCCGGCACCTGCACGAGCACATCGCCCACTACGAGTTACGCCGCGCGCAATGGCAGTCCCAGCTGAATGCCATCCGGACGCGCTCGCACCCGATCCTCGCGCGCCGCCTCGAGACCGACACCCGCCACGACCCCGACGCGGTGGTGGAGTTCAAGGTGTTCACGTACGAGGGATTCCTCGACCGCGCCGAGGGCGAGATCGCCTGGGCGCGCCACGGCCTCGACCTGCTGGATCGTCTGCACCCGCGCGACTGAACATCGGGAACGGCACCGGCCCGGGGCGCGGGGCTGCTCGGATGCGTCGCGGGGGCGCCGTCACTCCCCGCCGGGGAAGGCGACCACCCGCAGCAGGCGCGTCAGCTCGGCGCGATCGGCGATCGAGAGCCCGGCGTGAGCGCGGCGTTCGCCCGTCTCGACGTCGACCTGCGCGCGCCGGTAGAGCGAACGCCCGGCGAGCGTGGCCGCCACGACGTTGGCTCGGCGATCCCGCGGGTCGGCCTCGCGCGTGACGAGACCGCGACGCTCGAGATCGTCGATGAGGGCGACCACCTGACTCGGATCCAGGCGCAGGAACGCGGCGAGCTCACGCTGCGAGGGCCGACCGCCGGTCACCGCGAGAGCGAGCACGGAGTACGAGCGCACCTTGAGCTCGTGCGCGGCGAGAGCCTCGTTGGCCGCCGCCTGCGAGACGGCCGAGGCCCGCGCGAGGAGGAAGCCGAGGTCCTCGGCCAGGGGCGAGTGCTCCAGGCGCGACGAGCCCGAGGAGTCGTCGGGAGCCACGGAGGTCATGCCGTAAGTGTAGCGAGGAACAATCATTGACATTTTCAACGATTGGATGCCACGATGTCACCGATTGAAGGAGTCACCATGACGCTCACCGGCAAAGTCGCCATCGTCACCGGTTCGGGCCGCGGCCTGGGCCTCGCCTACGCCCAGGAGCTCGCCCGCCAGGGGGCGGCCGTCGTCATCAACGACGTGGACGCCGCCACCGCCGACGCCGCGGTGAAGACCATCGTCGATGCGGGCGGCCAGGCGGTCGCCGTCGTCGCACCGGTCGGACCGACCGAGACCGCCGACGCCCTCGTCGCCGCAGCCGTCGACGCCTACGGCCGACTCGACATCCTCGTCACCAACGCAGGCGTCCTGCGCGACACCGTGCTGTGGAAGATGAGCGACGACGACTTCGACACCGTCATCGGCGTGCACCTGAGAGGGACCTTCACCACGGTGCGCGCCGCGGCGACGTACATGCGACGGAACGAGATCGCCGGCCGCATCGTCTGCATCGGCTCGCCCACCGGCCAGCGCGGCAACTTCGGCCAGACGAACTACGCGGCGGCCAAAGCCGGAATCGTCGGCATGGTGCGCACCTGGGCGCTCGAGCTCAAGAAGGCCGGGATCGCCGTCAACGCGGTCATCCCCGTCGCGGCCACCGCCATGACCGCGACGGTGCCCTACTTCGCCGCGGCCGTCGAGGCGGAGGCCGCGGGGGAGCCCATGCCCGCCTTCTTCCGACACGACCTGGGATTCGGCACCTCGGACGACGTCGCGGGACTCATCGCCTTCCTCGCCTCCGATGCGGCAGCCGGGGTGAGCGGCCAGGCGATCGGCATCGGCGGTGACCGCCTGCAGCTGTGGTCGCACCCCGAGCCCGTCGCCACCGCCTACCGCGACGGCGGCTGGACCGCCGAGGCCCTGGCCGCGGGCTTCGCCGAGGCCGTCGGCGACCTGCAGAGCGTGGGCGAGCGCTTCCCGGCCCTCCCCGTCGAGCTCCAGCGCCCCGCTCCCCCCGCGTGACGACCGTGACCCGCTACGAACCCGCCATCGACGTCGGAGCCCTGACGGCGATCGACGTGCACGTGCACGTCGAGGTCGACGGGCACGGGCACTCCTCGCTTCCCGATGACCTCGCGGCGGCCGCGAGTCGCTACTTCGCGACCGATGCCGCGCGTCCCGATCTCGACAGCATCGCGGAGTACTACCGCGAGCGCTCGATGGCGGCGGTGGTCTTCACGGTGGATGCCGAGGGCAACCTCGATCACCCGCCCCTCTCGAGCGCCGACGTCGCCGCCGGCGCGGCCCGCCATAACGACGTGCTCATCCCGTTCGGTTCCGTCGACCCGAACCGCGCGGATGCCGTGCAGCGCGCGCAGCGCCTCGTCGAGGAGTCCGGCGTGCGCGGGTTCAAGTTCCACCCCACGGTGCAGAGATTCGACCCGAGCGACGAGCGGCACTATCCGCTGTACGAGACGCTGCAGGCGGCAGGGGTCGTCGCCCTGTTCCACACGGGGCAGACGGGCATCGGCGCGGGGATGAAGGGCGGCAGGGGTCTGCGCCTGGGGCTGTCGAACCCCATGCTGCTCGACGGCGTCGCGGCGGACTTCGGCGACCTGCAGATCATCATGGCCCATCCCTCGGTGCCGTGGCAGGACGAAGCGATCTCGGTGGCCACGCACAAGCACAACACCTGGATCGACTTGTCGGGTTGGAGCCCGAAGTACTTCCCCGCGCAGCTCGTGCGCGCCGCCAACTCGTTCCTGAAGGACCGCGTCCTCTTCGGGTCCGACTTCCCTCTGCTCACGCCCGACCGCTGGCTGCGCGACGTCGAGCAGACCCCCCTCAAGACCGAGGTCATGCCCGGCATCGTCCGCGACAACGCCGCGCGCCTCCTCGGCCTGACCACCCCCTCCAAGGAGAACTCATGAGCACCACCGTCTCGTTCGACGACATCGCCGGCCTCCCCGGCACCGATCTCGGCTGGTCGGAGTGGCTCGAGGTCACGCAGGACCGCGTGAACCTCTTCGCCGATGCCACCGACGACCACCAGTGGATCCACACCGATCCCGAGCGCGCGAAGGACGGCCCCTTCGGCGGCGCCATCGCCCACGGATTCTTGAGTCTTTCGCTCGCGGTGAAGTTCTGGACCGAGCTGCTCGACGTCACCGGCGTGACCACGAAGGTCAATTACGGCCTCGACAAGGTGCGGTTCATCTCACCGGTGAAGGTCGGCGCCCGCGTGCGCATGAACGCCGTCATCGCCGAGGTCACCGAGATCGCCGGGGGCTACCAGCTCGCCGTCGACCAGACGATCGAGATCGACGGCGGCGGCAAGCCGGCCGTGGTCGCACGCGGCCTCTACCGCTTCTACGCCTGAGCGGCAGGGGCACGGACCCCTCCGCCTCCGTCCCGCACCCTCGACGAAGAGAACGCGCATGAGAACCCAAGGTCTCGGAGCCTGGCTCCCCCGCCGGCGTCTCCGCTCACCCGACAAGGCCGCTGTCGTCTACGGCGAGAATCAGCACCTCACCTACGCCCAGCTCGCGGATGCGGCGGAGGCCTTCTCGGCCGTCCTCGTCTCGCGCGGGATCGGCGCGGGCGAGGCGGTCGCCTACCTCGGCGAGAACAGCCCCGACTTCCTGATCACGCTGTTCGGCGCGGCGCGGATCGGCGCGGTGTTCGTGCCGGTGAACACCCGACTCGCCGGTCGCGAGATCGCTCACGTCCTCAGCGACAGCGGCGCGCGCGCCCTCGTGCACGATCCCGCCTTCGACGACCGCCTCGACGCGCTGCCGTCGCCCGAGCAGACGCCGCCGCGCATCCGCACCGGCGCATCCGGTCGGAACGGCGAACCGGGCCTGTCCCGACTCCTGGATGCCGCGGGCCCGGTGCCCGCGCTCGTGGTCGCCGACCCCGCCACCCCGGCGGCGATCGTCTACACCTCGGGGACCACCGGGCGGCCGAAGGGTGCCGTGCTGACGCACGACAACCTCACCTCGGTCGCGGTCAACACCGTCATCGACTACGACGTGGTCTCCGACGACGTCGCGCTGATGATCTCGCCCCTGTTCCACGTGGCATCCCTGGGGATGGGAGCCCTCCCGGTGGTCTTGAAGGGCGCGACCCTCGTGCTCGAGAAGGGCTTCGAAGCGGGGCGCGCTCTCGACCTCGTCGAGCGCCACCGGGTGACGATGATCTCGGGAGTCCCCACGACCTTCCAGCTGATGGCCGACCACCCCGCATGGGACGACTCGGACGTCTCGAGTCTGCGCACCCTCACCTGCGGCGGCTCCGCCGTTCCGGACCGCATCCTGAGCGCGTGGGAGGCCCGCGGATTGTCGTTCTCGCAGGGATACGGCATGACCGAGACCTCCCCCGGCGCCACCTCTCTGGGCTCGCACATGACGAGGTCGAAGCGGGGCAGCGTCGGGCTGCCCCACTTCTTCACCGAGGTCCGCGTGGTCGACGAGCAGCAGCGACCGGTGCCGTCCGGGACGATCGGTGAGATCCAGATCAGTGGGCCGAACGTGTTCGCCGGGTACCACGGGCTCGATGACGCCACCCGCGCGGCCACGACCGCCGACGGCTGGTTCCGCTCCGGCGACCTCGGCTACCTGGACGTCGAGGGCTACCTGTACGTGTGCGGGCGGTCGAAGGACATGATCATCTCGGGGGGAGAGAACATCTACCCCGCCGAGATCGAATCGCTCATCGCGGACCTCCCGGGAATCACGGGGGTCGCGGTCGTCGGCATCCCGGACGACCGGTGGGGCGAGGTGCCCCTCGCGGTGGTCACCGTCACTCCCGGCGCACAGGTCGACACCGCCGCCGTCCGCGCCCATCTCGACGGCCAGGTGGCCCGTTACAAGCTGCCGAAAGAGGTCGTCATCGTCGATGCCCTCCCCCGCACGGCGTCGGGGAAGGTGATCAAGGCCGAACTGCGCGAGCGATTCTCGAGCGCCCGCGCCTGAGCGTCAGTGCGCCGCTGCGCCGCGACGCGTCAGTCGCGAGATGCCGGTCACGACGCCCACGATGATCAGCCCCAGGATCAGCCCGAACACCGCCGACATCGCCGTCTCGACGATCCACTCGACGACCGGGCCGGCGGCCTCGATCGCGTGAGTGACGACGTGGACGAGGTCGTAGGGACCCGACCAGAGAGTCTCAGCGAGGTTCTGCAGCACCAGGTGCCCGCCGACCCACAGCATGGCGACCGTGCCGATGATGCTGATCACGCGGAACACGGTGGGCATGGATGCCACGACCCGGGCGCCGAACCGACGGACCCCCCGCGACTCGCTCTTCATGAAGCGTAGGCCGATGTCGTCGATCTTGACGAGGAGCGCGACCGCGCCGTAGACGACCACCGTCATGGCCAAACCGATGATGAGCAGCGCCCCCAGCGTCATCCAGATGCCGAAGTCGGGGTCGAGGCTCGAGAGGGCGATGAGCATGATCTCGGTGCTGAGGATGAGGTCGGTGCGCACGGCCCCCAGGACGAGCTTCTTCTCGTCTCGCGGCTCGTCGACGTCGCCCTCGGAGTGGTGGATGCCGAACCATTCGAGCACCTTCTCGGCGCCCTCGAAGCAGAGGAACCCGCCGCCGAGGATCAACAGATAGGGAAGCACCCAGGGGGCGAACGTGGTGAGCAGCAGCGCGATCGGGATGATGATCACGTACTTGTTGATGATGCTGCCGAGCGCGATCTTCCAGACCACGGGCAGCTCGCGCGCGGGCGTCAGCCCCTGCACGTACTGCGGGGTGACGGCGGCGTCGTCGATCACGACGCCGGCCGTCTTGGCGCTCGCGCGCATCGCGGCGCTGAGGATGTCATCGACGACGGCGAGGAGTCCGACGGACATGCGCTTCTCCCGGGGTGCGAGGGCGCGCGAGGTGCGCACCGCAGGCACGACCCTATCGGGACGCGGGGTGCGGACCGCCGGGGTGGCGCCGCGCGGCGATGACGTGCGCGGATCGCGCGAGCCGGATTTCGGATGCCGCCCCCTCCCTCCCCCGCTCGACGAGGGCCTCCCGCGCGCGCTCTGTCGTCGCCGCGGCACCGTGGCTAGGGTGAAGCCACCGCCACCCGTAGAGGAGACCCATGTCGTTCATCACACGCGGATTCTCGGGACGACGACGCGAGCGCGACCCCCGACTCCCTCCCGGTCAGACGCTCGTCGCGGACTGGCCCGTGCTGTCGGCCGGCCCGACACCCCGCATCGCCGACGACGGCTGGGAGTTCGCGATCGGCACCGAGAACGGCGTGCACCGCTGGACGCGGGCAGAGCTCGAGTCCCTCGGGGTCGAGGACGTCACCGTCGACATCCACTGCGTCACGCACTGGACGAAGCTCGACATGCCATGGCGCGGCGTCTCCCTCGATCGCCTCTTCGCTGAGGTCGACACCTCGCACCGCTTCGCGATGGTGCACTCCTTCGGCGGGTACACGACCAACATCGCCCTCGACGATCTGCTCGGCGGCAAGAGCTGGATCGCCTTCGAGGCCGACGGGGCGCCCCTGACGCCCGAGCACGGGGGACCTGCCCGCTTGCTGGTGCCGCACCTGTACTTCTGGAAGAGCGCGAAGTGGGTGCAGGGGCTCATCACGATGCCCGCCGACAAGCCCGGATTCTGGGAGCAGAACGGCTACCACCTGCACGGCGACCCCTGGCGCGAGGAACGGTACGGGTGACCACGCGCAGCGCGGCCTGGCACACCGCGACCGTCGTCGCCTCGCGCGCCGAGACAGCGACCGCCCGACGCATCGAGCTCGACGTGCCCACGTGGCCGGGCAACGAGGCGGGTTCGCACCTCGACGTGCGCCTCACCGCACCGGACGGCTACCAGGCGAGCCGGTCGTACTCGATCGCATCGGCGGGCCCGGGCACGCGTATCGTCCTCGCGGTCGACGAGGTGCCCGACGGGGAGGTCTCGCCGTTCCTCGTCCACGATCTGCGCGATGGCGATCGGATCGAGGTGCACGGGCCGCTCGGGGCGTTCTTCGTGTGGAGGCCGTCCGACGACCCCGCCCCGGTGCAGCTGATCGCGGGCGGCTCGGGAATCGTCCCGCTCTTCGCCATGGCCTCGGCGCACGCGGCGAGCGCCGACGAGACCCCCTTCCGGCTGCTGTACTCCGTCCGCTCGCCGGACGATGTGTTCTTCGCCGACGAACTCGCGACGCTCATCGACGACCGCTTCGTCCTCGACCTCGTCTATACGCGCCGGGCGCCGGCCGACGCGGAACGAGCGCCCGGGCGGCTGACCAGCGACAGCCTCCGCGCGGCCGTCGTCCCCGCCGAGCAGCAACCACGCGTCTTCGTCTGCGGACCGACTCCCTTCGTCGAGGCGGTCGCGGGCTGGCTCCTTGAGGCGGGTCACTCATCCGCCCGCATCCGCACCGAGCGATTCGGAGGTTCCTGATGACGCTTCTCGACGGCAATTCCCTGGCCGGTCGCCTCGACGATCTGCTCGGCTGGGACGCAACGGCATCCGGGGTGCGATGCACCCACTGCGGACTCACGGGAATGCTCGCGACGGCAGCCGTCTACGCCTCGGCCATGGGGGTGGTCGTGCGGTGCCGCGGGTGCGAGGCCGTGCTCCTCACCGTGGTCGACGGTCCCGACGGCCGCGCGTGGCTCGGGCTCTCCGGCGTGAGTGCGGTGGAGATGCACCGCGACTGAACACTTCGCGATCATGCTGGATACGAGGCGACGAGGGGGGTTTCATGCTGTTGAGTGAACGCTCCCCAGGGGGCTTTCTCGCCTCACCACCGAGCAGCAGAACACGGAAGGTTCACTCACGGGTACGTCACGACGGACGAGATCTACGAGAGCTACCCGCACGGCATGCTCACCACGCACGCCGACGTGCTCAACCCCGACATCCTGGCGTTCATCCGCTCCTGACCCGCACCCGACGGCGCTCGCGACACCCGCGGACGCCGTCGGCAGGAACCAGAAAAGCCCCGGCGAACCGGGGCTTCTGCTGCGGAGACGGAGGGATTTGAACCCTCGGTCCCCTTACGGGGACTCCACCTTAGCAGGGTGGTGCACTAGGCCTGACTATGCGACGTCTCCAGGTGATCGACGCCCTGCGGCGCGAACACACCGGTCCATACTAACCGGATGCCGCCCGGCATTCGAACCACGTCCGACATGCCGGGCGGCGAGGGTCAGCCGCGGACGTTTCCGTTCGAGCAGGTCGCCTGCGCGGCGGTCTGTCCGGCGATGCCGCTCGGCAGCTGGATCGCGTCCGACGTCGGGGCCGGGGAGGCCTGGGCCGTCTGGGTGGGCGCGGGGCTGGCGGTGTCGACCGGCGCAGGAGCCTGCGTGGGTGCCGGGGTGGCGTTCTGGTCGACGACGACACCGTTGCCGTCGCTGAGGTTGCCCGAGAGCTCCAGCGGCTGGTTCGCGGCGAGGGCCGCCCACAGCGTGTCGGCGTCGGTGCGGTCGGGCACGACACGGTTCGCGTTCGAGGGATCGGTGTACGTGGGGTACTGGATGAACACGATCTCGTTGAACGGCACGTCCTTGACCGCGGAGGCGATCTGCACGAGCGTCAGCGGGTTCGTCAGCGACGTCGACGGGTCGACGTTGCGCAGCGCCGTCGAGGCGAGCTTGTAGAGCGTGGCCGGGTTCGACAGCACGTCCTGGCTCTTCAGCTTGTTCGCCAGTCGCGACATGTACTGCTGCTGGTTCGAGATGCGCCCCAGGTCGCCTCCGTCGCCGACGCCGTGACGGGTGCGGAGGAACTGCAGGGCGTCGAGCCCCTGCACCGTGCGCATGCCGGCGGGCCAGTCGATACCGGTGTAGCGGTCCTTGATTCCGTTCGCGATGCAGACGTCGACGCCGCCGATCGCGTCGGTGATGTTGATGACCCCGCCGAAGCTGACCTTGGCGGCGAAGGGGATCTCGAGGCCGCTGAGCTCCGAGATGGTCTGCACGACGCACGAGAGGCCGCCGTACGAGAACGCGGAGTTGATCTGCTGCTTGCTCATCGCCGAGGTCTCGTTGCCGTCCTTGTCGGTGCACGAAGGGATCGGCACCATCAGGTCGCGCGGGAACGAGATGACCGTGACCCGGCGAGGCGCGTCGGAGATGTGGACGAGCATGTTGACGTCGTTGAGGCTGCCCTCGGAGTCGGCGCCGGTGCAGCGGTCGCCGAACAGCTGGGCGAAGCTGGGCTCGCACTCGTCGGTGCCGACGAGGAGCATGTTGACGCCGCCCTTGAGCTCGCCGAGGTCCGGCGGGACCGCCGGCTGACCCTTGAGCTCGACCGCGTCCGCGGTGAAGCTCTGGGTGAGGTCGACCGCGGCGTACGCGAGGACCGCACCGCCCGACACGAGGAGGACGGCGAGGGCGATCGCCACGCCGCGGAACAGCTGTGCGAACGGCCCCGGGGAGGTGAGTCGGCCGTGGCGCGCGACGGTCCGCTGACCGCGCGGGGTGGAGGTCTTGCTCACTCGGGTCCTTTCGAGACGGATGCCACCGGCCCGGCAGCACGTCGACCCACGGCACCGCCGGAGGTCGCAGCAATACTAGGGATCAGGTTCTGTGAATCCCGTGAGGATCGGGCGTTTCGCCGGGGGGTGAGGTGCGGGAGGCCGGTCGAAACGGACGAACGCGGACCCCTGCGGGGCCCGCGTTCGTCGTGGCGGAGGGTGTGGGATTCGAACCCACGGGACATTGCTGCCCACTGGTTTTCAAGACCAGGTCCATCGGCCGCTCGGACAACCCTCCTGAACGCACCGAGTCTACCGAGCCGCGAACGCACCGCGACACGGCGACGAGCGGTGGCCCCGCACGATCACGCGCCCGGGGCCACCGTCGGGATCAGCCCAGCGGGCCGTACGCCGCGGGCGTCGTGCGGGCGTGGGTCGCCTGCTCGAAGCCGTAGGCGAGGCCCAGGAGGGGACCCTCGGCGAAGTCGCGGCCGAGGAACTCGAGGTTCACTCCCCCGGTCGACGCCTCGGTCGAGAGCCCCTGCCCCATGGGCACCGTAACGGCGGGCAGACCCGTGTTCGGGCTGAGGCGCATGTTCGTACCGATGGTGCCGTAGGGGTTGCCGGTCGGGTAGACGACGGCATCCAGCTTCTGGTCATCCAGGAACGCGGTCATGATCTGCTTGCCCTTCGCGAGCTGCAGGGTGTGCGAGCCCTGCGGACCCGCCCAGGCCTGATAGGTCGACTCGGTGACGGCGGCGCGCTGGCCGTAGGGGTTGCTCGCGCGCCCCGGCACGATGTTCGGCGACTGCGAGATGGCGAGCAGACTGCGCGCGCTCACCGACGGGTCGAGGTACGCCGTGATGTAGTTCTGCAGGTCGTGGTTGAACTCGGGGCCGCTGCCGCTGCCCTCGCCCACGATCGCCGAGAACCCGTCGGGAGCGGTGACGGCGACCACCGTCGCGCCCCGTGCCTCCATGGCCGCCTTCGCCTGCGCGAAGAGACGCTGGGTGATGGGATTCGTCCCCAGCATCGACGCGATGTAGCCGATCCTCTTGCCCTTCAGCGACTCCCCGTCGAGGTACGACGTGTACGTCTCGGGGACCTTTCCGGCCTGGCGCGCGGTGATCGGATCACCCGCGTCCTCGCCGACGACCGCGTCGAGGGCGATCGCGGCATCCTGGACCGAACGAGCGATCGGACCGCCGGTGTCCTGCGAGAGGGCGAGGGGAACGATGCCGTCGCGACTGGCGAGACCGACCGTCGGGCGCACGCCCACCAGCTGGTTGTAGGTCGAGGGGATGCGGATCGACCCGCCGGTGTCGGTGCCGAAGCCGATGCCGGCGAGGTTCGCCGCGATCGCGGCTCCCGTGCCGCCGCTCGATCCCCCCGAGGTCTGGGTCGTGTCGTACGGGCTCGACACGGTCAGGGCCGTTCCGTCGGGCTGGAACGCCGACCACTGCGACGACAGATTGATCGCGAACTCGTCCATCGACGCCTTCGCCACGATGACGGCTCCGTCGGCGCGGAGCCCCGTGACCATCGTCGCGTCGCTCGAGGTCTGGTTGCCGCTCCAGCAGCCGCAGCCGGCGGTGGTGGGCATGTCGGCGGTGTTGTAGTTGTCCTTCAACGCCACCGGGATGCCGAGAAGCATGCCGGTCATTCCCTTCTCGGCGCGGATGGCGTCTGCTTCCGCGGCGGCCGTGAGCGCGACCTTGCTCGTCGTGATGATCGAGTTGAGCGGCCGCACGCCGGTCGGACGCACGACCTTGTCGTACGCCGCGATGCGGTCGAGGTACTGCTGGGTGAGCGACACCGAGGTGATCACGCCCGCGTTCATCGCCGCCTGCATCGCCACGGCATCGGCCTCGACGATCTGGAAGGGACCGTCGTCGTAGATGATGCGTTCCGACAGCAGGGCGAGATCGGATGCCGTCACGGCACCGTCCTCGTCGAGGTCGAAGCCCGCGGCATCCGCCCATCCGGCATCGCTCGAGGTCATCCCCAGATGGGGGGCGAGGGCCTCGAGGTCGGCCGTCGTCACCTGGGCATCGCCGGTGACGTCGAGCTCGGTGTAATACGGCGCGAGGAAAGGCGCGGTCGACGGTGCGGGCGCGGGAGCGGCGAGCGCCGCGGTGGGGACGACGACGGCCCCGGCGACGACGACACCGATCGAGGCGGACACGGCCAGAACACGACGGGCCAGGGGGGTCATGACAGATCCTTCGCGGGAGAGCACGGACGAACGGGACGCGGTCATTCCTGCACCGCCTGACGGCGGCGGAGGACGAACAGGGCGCCTCCGGCGATGAGGGCGACACCGAGAGCACCGGCGATCCACCACGGCGTCGCGTCGACACCGGTCGTGGCCAGGCCGCCGGGGCCCTTCGCCGCGGGCGCGGGAGCCGTCGACGGGGACGCCGACATCGCGGGCGAGGGCGAGGGCGACGACGTGGACGGCTGCGGCACGGGGACGGGCGCCGCCGCGATGGAGACGGTTCCGGAGGCCACCGCTGCGGCCGTCACGACCTCACCGGTCGACGACACGAGGCGCGCCGACGACAGCGTGACGAGCGCCGACCCGGCCGCGAGCGACCGAAGGGGGATGGATGCCAGGACGACCCCGCTTGCGCCGCTCAGGCCCGGAGAAGTGCCGAGGCGCGTGTGCGAGACGGTGAGGGAGCCGGGGCCCGTGACCGTCGAGGTGAACCCACCGGCGGGCCCGGTCGGGGCATCGGTCGCGGGGGCGAGCAGGGTCGGGTCGAACGTGATCTCGAGGTCGTAGGAGAAGAGGTCGCTCACGCCGGATCCGGTGATGGTGGCGACGAGCGCGTCACCGGCGGTGACACTCGTGGGTGTCATCGACAGCGACAGGGTCGCGGCGGGAGGGGCGGCGTGCGCAGCGGGGGCGGCGAGCACGGGCCCGAACAGGGCCAGGGCCGCCACGAGGGCGGCGCCGAGACGGCGTGACGCTCTCGGGCGTGATGCGGGGCTGTGTGCAGACATGCGGGGGTCAGGCTCCTCGGGTGATGGAACGAGCACGACCGGGATCCGCGTGGGCCTCTCGGCATCCGACGATCGTTGGGTGACCCGACCCTGTCAGGGCGGCATGTCGGACAAGTTGCCCCAGATTTCCATTGCATATCCGTAGGTGAATGAGATGGCGTTTTCAGGCGGATCCGATGCTCGTCCAGCCCCCGGGTTCGCGGAGACGCGCCGGATAACGTCGCCTTCATGGCGACGATGACCCGAAGTCCGCTGGCATCCTTCTTCCTCCGTCTCGGACGGCAGGTGTGGGTGCGCGCGGCGCTCTTCACCGCGATCTCGATCGTGGTGGCGCTCGCCGCACGGTTCGTCGGGCCTCTGCTGCCGTTCTCGCTCAGCTTCGATCTCGCGGCCGGCTCCGTCGACGAGCTGCTGCAGATCATCGCCACGGCGATGCTCACCGTGAGCACTTTCTCGGTCACGGCGATGGTCACGGCCTTCTCGTCGGCGACCACGACCGCCACCCCGCGATCGACGCAGCTCCTGATCGCCGACCCGACCTCGCAGAATGCCGTATCGACGTTCGTCGGTGCCTTCGCGTTCTCGCTCGTCGGCATCGTCGCCCTCTCCACCGGGTATTACGAGAGTCAGGGACGCACGATCCTCTTCGTGGCGACCCTCGTCATCATCGCCATCGTCGTCGTCACGCTCCTGCGATGGATCGCGCACCTGTCGACCTTCGGACGGATGGCAGACGTCATCGATCGGGTCGAGAAGGCGGCCACGACCTCACTGGAGTGGCACGCAGCGCGGCCGACGCTGGGCGCGCGACCCGCCACGACGCCACCAGCGGGGGCGGCGCCTGTCCACGCGGACGGAGTCGGGTACGTCACCCATGTCGACGTCGCGGGGCTCGACCGGCTGGCACGCCAGCACCAGATCGATGTGCACGTCCGCGCCGTCCCCGGCAGAGTCGCCGATGCTCGAGTCCCCCTCGCCCTCGTCCACGGCCCCGTCGACGCCGACGTCGCCGCGGGGGTGCGGCGGGCGTTCCGGATCGAGAACCACCGCACCTACGAGCAGGACCCGCGATTCGGAGTGATCGCCCTCACCGAGATCGGCAGTCGGGCTCTTTCGTCCGCGACGAACGACCCCGGTACGGCGATCGAGGTGATCGCGGCCCTCCACCGCGTCTTCTCGCGGGCCTTCGCCGTCCCCCTCGATTCCACGGTGGATTTCGAGCGGGTGTTCGTCCCGGCAGCACGCCTCGCCGATCTCGTCGACGACGCCTTCCGACCGTTGGCGCGCGACGGCGCCGCCGTGATCGAGGTACAGGTTCGCCTGCAGAAGTGCCTCGCGTCGCTCGCTGCATCCGCCCCCGACCGCGCCCCTCTCTTCCGCGAGGCCGCGCGCGCCGCGTTCGACCGCAGCCGCCGGGAGCTCGACCGCTCCGACACCCGCACCCTGCGTGCGGCCGTGCGGCAGGCCTGGTTCCACGAGGGCGTCTGAGCCTCGTCTACGCCCCAGCTATGGACTTTCTGCGCCCCCGCGCGGAGGGATTGCCGCGCGAGCGCCCCAGGCGTAGACCGAGAACATCACGACGACCCGTCGGGCCGTCCGAGTTGAGGAGGTCATCATGCTCGTCACCACGCTGTCAGCGCAGATCGTTCTCGCCGTCTTCGCGCTCGTCTACGCGGCATCCGTCTTCGCCGCGATCGTCGCCGTCCGCGACCCAGAGGCGTCCCCCGGCCTCAAGGCGACCTGGGTCGCCGCACTGCTCCTGTTGCCGCCGGTCGGACTCCTCGCGTGGGAAGCTGCACGCTCGGCCGACAACCGCGCCGCCCGTCGGCCGATGACCGTCGTGGATCGCACGGCGTACCTCGCCGACCGCGCCGCGCACGTGGCGGGCGGGTCCGCACGGGTCTGACGCCCGCGGACGGCCGATCTCGCAACCGGTCAGAGCGCGCGGAGAATCGCGGCCACGCCGCCCTCGGTCACCGAAAGGCCGACCTCTCCCGCGGCGGCGTGCACCTCGGGCGGGCCCTGGTGCATCGCGATCGCCCGACCGCCGTTGCGAACGGCCCACTGCATCATCTCGATGTCGTTGCGCCCATCGCCCATGACCAGGACCCGCCCGGGGGCGATGCCCAGCCATCCGCGCACGAGTTCGAGCGCGGTCGACTTGTCGACGCCCTGCGGGGCGATGTCGAGCCACGCCGTCCACCCGATGGCATACGACACCTGGTTCAGACCGATGCGTTCGACCAACTCGAGGAAGTCCTGATCGGTCTGCTCGGGAGCGACGACGACCACCCGGCAGACCGGTTCGGCGGAGAGTTCGGCGAAGGTCACCTTGTGCGCCTTCTCGAGATTCCAGTCGTCGAGATAGTCGGTGAACCTGCGCGTACCGTCGGGCAGCTCCACCAGGAAGTGGGCACCCGACAGGTGCTCGCCCAACAGCGTCAGCACCTCGGTGGGGTCGAAGGTCTCGACGTGCGCGCGCTCGTACTCCGTGGCATCCGGTCCCCCCACCCGACGCATCACGATGGCACCGTTCGAGCAGACGGCGTACTCGGGTCGGATGCCGAGGCGGTCCATGACCGTGTGGGTGCTGTCCCAGCTGCGACCGGTGGCGAGCATGACCTCGTGGCCCGCGCGGTGCGCGTCCGCGATCGCCTCCACGACCCCGGGGCTCAAGGTGTCGTCCTCGAGCAGCACCGTTCCGTCGATGTCCAGGGCGATGAGCAGGCGCCCGAGGTGAGGAGCGTCGGCGAGATCGGCGACCAGGTCGGCCGCCTCCTGCTTCGGCGCGCTCTCGACGTCACCGGTGGGGGGAAGGGCGGCCTCGTCGCTCACGCGATGGGCTCCATGACCTCGAGCCCGCCGAGGTACGGGCGCAGCACCTCGGGAACCGTCACCGAGCCGTCGGCGCGCTGGTGCGTCTCGAGCAGCGCCACGATCCACCGCGTGGTGGCGAGCGTGCCGTTGAGGGTCGCGACCGGCTGGGTCTTGCCGCCGTCGGTCGGGCGGAACCGGGTCTCGAGGCGACGGGCCTGATAGGTCGTGCAGTTCGAGGTGCTCGTCAGCTCGCGATAGGCGTCCTGCGTGGGCACCCAGGCCTCGATGTCGAACTTGCGCGCGGCGCTGGATCCCAGGTCGCCGGCGGCCACGTCGATCACGCGGTAGGCGAGGCCCAGGTCTTGCAGCATCTGCTCCTGCATCGCGACGAGACGGTCGTGCTCGGCCTCGGCGTCGGCCGGGTCGGTGTAGACGAACATCTCGAGCTTGTTGAACTGGTGCACGCGGATGATGCCGCGGGTGTCCTTGCCGTACGAGCCCGCCTCGCTGCGGTAGCACGTGGACCAGCCGGCGTAACGCTTGGCGCCGCGCTCGAAATCGAGGATCTCGTCCATGTGGTATCCGGCCAGGGGCACCTCGCTCGTGCCGACGAGGTAGAGGTCCTCCTTGGGCAGGTGGTACACCTCATCGGCGTGCTGGCCGAGGAACCCGGTGCCGCGCATGACCTCGGGACGCACGAGCGTCGGTGGGATCATCGGGGTGAAGCCCGCCTGCAGAGCGCGGTCGAGGGCGAGGGTCATGAGCGCGAGCTCGAGGCGCGCGCCGATGCCGGTGAGGAAGTAGAAGCGACTGCCCGAGACCTTCGTGCCGCGTTCCATGTCGATCGCGCCGAGCATCTCGCCGATCTCGAGGTGGTCGCGCGGGGTGAAGTCGTAGGTGGGGACCTCGCCGTGCGTGCGCAGGGTGACGAAGTTCTCTTCGCCGCCCGAGGGGACGCCGTCGATGACGATGTTCTCGATCTTCGCGAGAGCCGCCTCCGCGGCGGCCTCGGCCTCGGTCGCGGCGTGCTGCGCGGCCTTCACCCGCTCGCTGAGCTGCTTGGCCTCGGCCACGAGCGCGGCCTTCTCGTGCTTCGGGGCCTGAGCGACGCGCTTGCCGTGCGCGTTCTGCGCGGCGCGGAGCTCCTCGAAGGCGGTGATGGCGGCGCGGCGGTCGCGGTCGGCGGCGAGGGCCTCGTCCACCGAATCCGGCGACTCCCCGCGGGCGATCTGGGAGCGCTTCACAAGCTCGGGATCTTCACGCAGCAGAGTCAGGTCGATCACGCGTCCATCCTACGGTCGCGCCCGACTGCTTCCGGGCGCCGGGCCCGGCCCGCCCCGGCCGCGGAACGGCGGGCGACACGCGCGGCGCATGCGTCCGCGGCATCCTGCCGTCAAGCCCACCCCTCGGGCCGGTTCGCGGGCTCCCCGCGGTCCTATGGTGGATGCCATGGCCGCCCCTGACGAGCCGCGTGACGACGCGGAATCCCCCGAGAACGTCCCCGCCGAAGCCCCCGCCGAGGTGAAGGCCGACGCCGCCGCCGCGGACGGCTCCCACGAGCACTTCGAAGCTGCGCGCCTCGGCGACGACGTCGCGGACCACCCGCGCAAGGACGTACCGAACCCGAAGGACGCGGCCGAGCCTGATGACACCATTCATCAGCCCGAAGACATCGAACCGGACTCGTCGTCGGAGATGCCCGGCAAGACGCAGCGCGTCGACGCCGGGGGCGAAGAGGCGCCCATCGACGCCGAGACGACGCAGGACAAGAGGGCGGCTCTCGTCTACAACCCCGTCAAAGTGGACCCGGAGACCCTGCGTGCCCGCGTCGCCGAGCTCTCGGCCGCGGCGGGCTGGGCCGAGCCCCTGTTCTACGAGACGACGGTCGACGACCTGGGCGACGACGCGACCCGCGCCGCGCTCGACGAGAAAGTGGATGCCGTGCTCGTGGCGGGCGGCGACGGCACGGTGCGGGCGGTGGCCGAGGCTCTCACCTCGACGGGGATCCCGCTGACGATCATTCCGAGCGGCACGGGCAACTTGCTCGCGCGCAATCTGAACCTCCCCCTCTCCGACAGCGACACGATGATCCGCGCGACCTTCGAGGGCGACAGCCTCTCGATCGACACCGGAATCGCACGCATCCGCCGCGCGAGCGGCGAGGTCGAGGAGCACGGCTTCTCGGTCATGGCCGGCATCGGTCTGGACGCGGCGATGATCCAGAACACGCGCGACGATCTGAAGAAGCAGGTCGGGTGGGTCGCGTACGTCGACGGGGCGGCGCGGTCGCTCGTCTCGGCGAAGCCCTTCCGCGTCATGTACCAGCTCGACGGGCACCGCCTGCACTCGGCGAAGGTGCACAGCGTGCTGTTCGCGAACTGCGGTGCCCTGCAGGGCGGCGTGGCGCTCATCCCCGACGCCTCCATCGCCGATGGCAGCCTCGATGTCGCTGTGCTGCAGCCGAGCGGCGTGCTCGGCTGGCTGGGGGTCTGGCGCAAGATCGTGTGGGACAACTCCGTCCTGCGCAAGTTCCGCGCCGGACGGCGGGTGCTCGAGCGCCGCAAGGACACGTCGGTCCGGTACCTCCGCGGCACGGGGATCGAGCTGGCCACGGCCCCCGCGCAGCCGATCGAGCTCGACGGCGACGAGTTCGGCGAAGCGACCCGCATCTACACGCGCATCATCGCCGGCGGGCTCGTGGTCGCGCTGCCGAAGGGCCACGACACCTCCTCTCTCTGACACGCGACCCTCGCGGCATCCTCCGTCGCCGCCGAGGCGCTGGTCGCGGGCCGCTGTGCGCGGCGAGATCACACGAACGGCGCGAGAGCACACGAAGCGGCGGGGCCGCAGCGGGTGATCTCGCGCCGTTCGTGTGATCTCGGCGCCCGCGGCGCGGTGAGCGGCGGAGGGGGGAGAGAGAGAGGGTGTCAAGGCCGGACGGGCGGATGCGGCGGTGGATAGCGTCGGAGGATGGCTTCGCCCTCGATCGTGTGGTTCCGTGACGACCTCCGCCTGACCGACAACCCTGCACTTCGTGCGGCCCTCGACCGTGACGAGCCGGTCGTCGCGCTGTACCTCTTGGACGAGGAGTCCGACGGCGTCCGCGAGATCGGCGGGGCGGCGCGCTGGTGGCTGCACGGGTCCCTGACCTCGCTCGGCGAGCGCCTCAGCGAGCGCGGAGGGTCGCTGGTACTGCGCCGCGGCACGGCGGCCCAGGTCGTCCCCGCACTGGTGAAGGAGATCGACGCCGGAGCGGTGTTCTGGAACCGGCGCTACGGCGGTGCGGAGCGTGAGATCGACGCCGGCATCAAAGAGAAGCTGCGCGACGACGGGGTGACCGTCGCCTCGTTCGCGGCGAACCTCCTCTACGAACCGTGGACCGTCCGCACACAGGGCGACAAACCGTACGGCGTGTACAGCCCGTTCTCGCGGGCGGTGCAGAAGCTTCCGGCGCCGCGCCCGCCGATGCCCGAGGCGCGGAAGGTGCCCGGGGTCTCGGCATCCATCGACTCCGACGACCTCGCGTCGTGGGAGTTGCTCCCCACAAAACCCGACTGGGCCGGGGGCCTGCGCGAGATGTGGGAACCGGGCGAACCGGCGGCCAAGGCGCGACTGCGGGAGTTCCTCGACGAAGATCTCGGCGACTACTCGAAATACCGCGATGAGTTCGCCGGCGGTGCCACCTCGAACCTGTCCCCCCGCCTGCGCTGGGGCGAGCTCAGCCCCTACCAGGTGTGGCACGACACCCTCGAGCACAAGGGCTCGGGACAGCACGCGCAGAGCGCCAGCGGCTTCCTGTCCGAGATCGTCTGGCGCGAGTTCGCATGGCACGTGACCTACCACTCCCCCGACATCGCCACCGCGAACTGGCGGAAGAACTTCGACGCCTTCCCCTGGCCCCGTCTCAACCGCGCCCACCTCGAGAAGTGGCAGCGCGGCGACACGGGCGTCGCCGTGGTGGATGCCGGGATGCGGCAGCTGTGGAAGACCGGCGTCATGCACAACCGCGTGCGCATGGTGACGGCATCGTTCCTCATCAAGAACCTGCTGATCGACTGGCGCCACGGCGAGCAGTGGTTCTGGGACTGCCTCGTCGACGCGGATGCCGCGAGCAACCCCTTCAACTGGCAGTGGGTCGCGGGAAGCGGCGCGGATGCCGCCCCGTACTTCCGCGTATTCAACCCCGACACGCAACGCAAGAAGTTCGACCCGCACGACGAGTATGTGCGCGAGTGGGCTCCGGAGTACCTGGGTGAGAACCCGCCCGAGCCGATGGTCGACCTCGGTGAGACGCGCAAGCGCGCGCTGGACGCGTACGCGCACGTGCGGCACGGGGGCTGAGCGGCGCGGGGCGTGCGGGCCTCGGAGTCGGCGGCTTCGGGAGCGTCGGCGGGACGCCTCGCCGCCGAGGACACCTCGTGGGCCGGTGTCCGGGTACGCGAAAGGGGCGCCACCTCACGGTGACGCCCCTCATCGACGGTTGTCAGTTGACGCGCTGCTCGTCAGCGTCGTCCTCGTCGTCGCCCGGGATGAAGACGTCGACGACGGTGACGTTGATCTCGGCGACCTTCATGCCCACGAGCTCGGTGATGGCCTGGTGCACGGCCGAGCGGACGTTCGAGGCCACGCGCTGGAGCTGCTCGGGGTAGTCGACCTGGATCGCGATGTCGGCGGCGACCTCGGTCTCGCCGACCTCGACGCTCACGCCCTGGGCGTGGTCCTTGGCGCCCACGGCCTGGCGGATGTTGCCGATGACGCGGGCCGCTCCGCCGCCGAGGGCGTGGACGCCGGGGACCTCGGCCGCGGCGATGCCGGCGACCTTGGCGACGACGGCGTCGACGATGACGGTCGAGCCGCCGTCCTTCGTGGTGGGGGTGGCGGTGGTGGTGGTGTTCTCAGCCATGTTCGCTTCCTTCCGTCGTTCCGGGACCGTGTGTCCCGCGATGTCACAGATGAGACGCGGCGAGCGGCGCTTTCGTCACGCCGTTTTCCTGCGAGAAAGCTGAAGAAGGATGCCGCTTCGCCCTGCCCCCTCGTCACCCGACGCGACACCCCGAGAGGAATAGCTGGACGCGATCGAGCGTTTTCTTCGGGGTGAACGACGCCATGCCCTCCCTCTCTGTTCTCGATCTCGTCCCCGTCCGCAGCGGACAGAACAGCGCGCAGGCGGTGAGCGCCGCCCTCGACCTCGTCGAGCGCGCCGACCGCCTCGGGTATCGCCGGTACTGGTTCGCCGAGCACCACAACATGCCGTCGGTCGCGTCGACCACGCCCCCCGTGCTGATCGCCGCGGCCGCCGCGCGGACATCGCGCATCCGCGTCGGATCGGGTGGCGTGATGCTGCCCAACCACTCCCCCCTCATCGTCGCCGAGCAGTTCGCCGCCCTCGAGGCCATCGCCCCCGGGCGCATCGACCTCGGCATCGGACGTGCCCCCGGCAGCGACCCGGTCATCACGCAGCTGCTGAACCGCTCGGGCACCACGAGTGACGTGTCGCGCTTCCCCGACCACGTGACCGACATCATGGCGCTCACGTCGCCGGATGGCGCCACCGTGCGCTTCACCTCGGGCACCGAATATCAGGTGAAGGCGACGCCCGCGGCATCCGGAATGCCCCAGGTCTGGCTTCTCGGGTCGAGCGACTACTCGGCGCAGCTCGCGGCCAGCTTCGGTCTGCCCTACGTCTTCGCGAACCACTTCTCGGGTGAGGGGCTCGCCCACGCGCTCGGGGTGTACCGCGACCAGTTCGTGCCCAACGAGTCGGGTGACGGCCCGCGCACCTTCGTCACCGCCAACGTCGTCGCCGCGCCGACCGCCGAAGAGGCCGAGGACCGCGCGCTGCCGCAGCTGCGCATGATGGCGAGACTCCGGACGAACCGCCCCATGGTGCCGCTCGAGACGGTCGAGCAGGCGAAGGCCGAGCCGTTCGACGCGATGGCCGGATCGATCATGGCGTCGACCCGTCAGAAGTGGTTCGTAGGCACCGGCGAGGATGTGCGCGCGCAGCTGAGCGCGTTCGCCGCGCAGCACGGCGTCGACGAGATCATGGTGTCGCCGGTGGCGGGAGCGTACGAGGGCGAGGGCTCGGAGGGGCGCGTGCAGACCCTCGAGCTCATCGCGGCTCCGGCGACCGTCGCGGCCTGACGCTCCGCGGCACCGCCGCCGCGGGGTGGCTGAGCCTGTCGCAGGCACCGGTCACGGGGGCAGGCCCTTCGACGAGCTCCGGGACCCGACGACGGGTCAGGTCTCGGGCTCGCCGCTCAGCAGGCCGCGCAGCCAATCGCGCGCCTCGACGAACACGTCGTCGCTGTAGCGCTGCGGGTATCGGACGATCGCGCGATCCGCGCGGGCGTACGACCCCAAGAAGATGACCTTCGGGCTGAACCGGCGAAGCCCCAGCAGGGCGTCCGCCATCCGCTCGTCGAGCACGTGCCCGTCGGCATCGATCACGAAGCGGTAGCGGCCGAGCGCGTCTCCGATGGGGCGGGATGCCAACAGGCTCAGGTTGATCCCGCGCGTGGCGAACTGCTCGAGGAGTTCGAGCAGGGCACCCGGGTGGTCCTCGGGGAGCTCGACGATGAGCGAGGTCTTATCGGCACCGGTGGGCGGCGCCGGCGCGACCGTGCGGCTGACCAGCACGAAACGCGTCACCGCGTTGGGGTTGTCGCCGATGTTCTCGGCCAGCACCGAGAGGTCGTGGTGGGCGACGATGCCGGGCGCCGCCACCGCGGCATCCGCCGCACTCGTCCCGTCGAGCACACCCAGCGCGCTCGCGACATTGCTCTCGGCGGGGAGATGCGCATGGGCGGGGAGGTTCTTGCTGAGCCAGCCGAGGCACTGCCCGTAGGCGACCGGGTGGGCGGCGACGAGCGAGACGTCGGCGAGGGTGGCTCCGGGGCGACCGACGAGCACGAAGTTCACCGGAACGAGGTACTCGCCCACGATGCGCAGGCCCGGCACCGTGGCCAGGGCGTCCTGCGCGGTCGAGACGCCGCCGTCGACGGAGTTCTCGATCGCGATCATCGCGGCATCCGACCGCCCTTCGACGACGTCGGCGAGCGCTTCGCCGACGTTGCGCACGGGACGCCAGATCTGATCGCGCGCTTCGGGCACCTGCGCCAGGGCCGCCTCGGTGAACGTGCCGGCCGGGCCCAGGTAGCTGTAGGTACGGCGGGCGGGCACGGTCTCTGTGTCGGGCAGCACGGCGTCCAGCCTAGACCGGGGGAATGATTCAGGATGCCTCGGTCCTCGACCCCCGCGGATGCGGCGCGACCACGGATTCTCTCAGAATGCGTCACAGCGTGTGCGCATGTCGGAGGGAGCGGGCAGACTGGGCGCATGAGCAGTCGCGCAGGGCAGCCCGCAGAGGCATCCGATCTCATCGACATCGACGAACTGATCGCGGCGTATTACGACCGCAAGCCGGATGCCGCGGTGCCCGAGCAGCGCGTCGCCTTCGGCACCAGTGGCCACCGCGGCTCGTCGCTGAGCACGAGCTTCAACGAAGACCACATCCTCGCCACGACCCAGGCGATCGTCGACTACCGCGCCGCGCAGGGGATCACCGGTCCGCTGTTCCTCGGCCGCGACACCCACGGGCTGTCGCTTCCCGCCGAGCGCAGCGCCATCGAGGTGCTGGTCGCCAACGGCGTCGACGTGCGCGTCGACTCCCGCGACGCGTGGGTGCCGACCCCCGCGCTCAGTCACGCGATCCTCACCTACAACCGCGACCGCGCGGCCGACGACCCGGGCCGCGCCGACGGCATCGTCGTCACGCCCTCCCACAACCCGCCCCGCGACGGCGGCTTCAAGTACAACCCTCCGCACGGCGGACCCGCCGACACCGACGCGACGGGCTGGATCGCCGACCGTGCGAACGAGCTCATCGCCGCGGGTCTCGAGGGCGTGCGCCGCACGCGGCACGCGGACATCGACCTCGACGGCCTGGGCCAGTACGACTTCCGCGACGTGTACGTCAGAGATCTGGCATCCATCATCGACGTCGACGCCATCAAGAGCGCCGGCGTCCGCATCGGCGCCGACCCGCTGGGTGGGGCGTCGGTGGAGTACTGGGCGCTCATCGCCGAGGTCTACGGCCTCGACCTCACCGTGGTGAACCCCGAGGTCGACCCGACGTGGAAGTTCATGACGCTCGACTGGGACGAGAAGATCCGCATGGACCCCTCGTCGCCGTCCGCCATGGCCTCGCTCGTCGCCGCGCGCGACGAGTACGACATCCTCACCGGCAACGACGCCGACGCCGACCGCCACGGCATCGTCACCCCCGACGCCGGGCTGATGAACCCGAACCACTACCTCGCGGTCGCCATCGATTACCTGTTCTCGCACCGCCCGAACTGGCCGACCGACGCCGCCGTGGGCAAGACGCTCGTGTCGTCGATGATCATCGACCGCGTGGCCGACGCCCTCGGCAAGACGCTGCTCGAAGTGCCCGTCGGGTTCAAGTGGTTCGTCCCGGGCCTGCTCGACGGTTCCGTCGCGTTCGGCGGCGAGGAGTCGGCCGGAGCGTCGTTCCTGCGCAAGGACGGCACGGTCTGGACGACCGACAAGGACGGCATCCTGCTCTGCCTGCTCGCCGCCGAGATCCTCGCCGTCACCGGCAAGACCCCGTCGCAGCGCTACGCCGAGCTCGAGCAGCAGTTCGGCTCGTCCTCCTACCAGCGCGTCGACGCGCCCGCGTCGTCCGCGCAGAAGGCGGCTCTGTCGAAGCTGTCTCCGGATGCCGTGTCGGCCACGGAACTCGCGGGAGAGCCCATCACCGCGAAGCTCTCGCACGCGCCGGGCAACGGCGCCGCGATCGGTGGACTGAAGGTGCAGACGGAGTCGGCGTGGTTCGCCGCGCGCCCCTCGGGCACCGAGGACGTCTACAAGCTGTACGCCGAGTCGCTCCGCGGCGAGGACCACCTGCGCGAGGTGCAGGAAGAAGCGCGCACGGTCGTCTCCGCCGCGTTGGGTCAGGCCTGACCTTCGCGCAAAGCGGCGTCGCCCCTCGGGGCGGCGCCGCTTCCGGCGGCTACGGGGTTGCGGAGCGCAGAGAGTTCGGCGACGCCTGGGGGGCGACGACGGGTCGATAAACGCCAATCCTCGCGAAACACGCCGCGACGCAGCGTTTCTACCGACAAATAGCGTTTATCGGCGCGAAGAGCAGGAGCAGGCGGCCTCGGCGGCGGACCCGGCGCGCAATAGCGCGACGCGGCGCGGCGGCGCAGGCCGCGGCGGACCCGGCGCGGCGGCGCAAGCCGCTACGCGGCGCGGCAAGCCGCGGAAGGCGCCCCCAGCCCACCCCACGCCGATGAACGCCGATCCTCCCGAAACACGCCGCGACGCAGCGTTTCTACCCACGAATAGCGTTTATCGGCGCGAAGAGCAGGAGGGGGCGGCCGCGGCGGCAGCGCGGCGCGCGACAGCGCGACGCGGCGCGGCGGCGCAAGCCGCGACGCGGCGCGGCAAGCTGCGGAAGGCGCCCCCAGCCCAGCCCCCGCCGATAAACGCCGATCCTCCCGAAACACGCCGCGACGCAGCGTTTCTCCGCACGAATAGCGTTTATCGGCGGGGGGCGGGGGCGGGCATGCCGCGGCCCCGGCGCTCCGGGGAACGTCGGGGCCGTGGCATCCGGGGCCGGAGCCGAGGTCAGGCGGGGGCGAAGGTCTTCGCGTCGATGACGAAGCGGTAGCGCACGTCGCTCTTCAGCACGCGCTCGTAGGCCTCGTTGATCTGGTCGGCCGAGATGAGCTCGGTCTCGGGCGCGATGCCCTTCTCGGCGCAGAAGTCGAGCATCTCCTGGGTCTCACGGATGCCGCCGATGGACGAACCCGCGAAGGAACGACGGTTGGTGAACAGCGTGAAGACCTGGATGGGCAGCGGCTCCGGCGGGGCGCCGACGTTGACCATCGTGCCGTTCAGCGCGAGCAGGCCCAGGTACTGCTTGAGGTCGAGCGGGGCGCTCACGGTGTTGATGATGAGGTCGAAGTGCTTCTTGAGCTTCTCGAAGGTCTCTTCGTCCTTCGTCGCGTAGTAGTGGTCGGCGCCCATCTTCAGGCCGTCGTCCTTCTTGCTGAGCGTCTGCGAGAGCACGGTGACCTCGGCGCCCATGGCGTGGGCGATCTTGACGGCCATGTGGCCGAGCCCACCGAGACCGACGACCGCGACCTTCTTGCCGGGGCCGGCGTTCCAGTGGTTCAGCGGCGAGTAGGTCGTGATGCCGGCGCACAGCAGCGGCGCGGCCTTCTCGTAGGGGATCGACTCGGGAACGCGCAGCACGAAGTGCTCGTCGACGACGATCTTCTCGCTGTAGCCGCCCTGGGTGATCGTGCCGTCGACGTCCTTGGCGCCGTACGTACCGATGTTGCCCTTCTCGCAGTACTGCTCCTCGCCGGCGAGGCAGTTCTCGCACTCGCGGCACGAGTTGACCATGCAGCCGACGCCGACGCGGTCGCCGACCTTGTGGCTGGTGACCTCGGAGCCGACCTCGGCGACCGTGCCGACGATCTCGTGGCCGACGGTCAGGGGGTAGGGCACGTCGCCCCACTCGCCGCGGATGGTGTGGATGTCGGAGTGGCAGATGCCGGCGTAGGCGATGTCGATCAGGACGTCCTTCGGGCCGACGTCGCGGCGCTCGATGGTCGTGGGCTCGAGGGGTGAGGTCGCGGACGACGCCGCGTAGGCGTTGACGTGCATGGGTCTCCTCAGTGGGGGTTGATGCGGATTCGTCCATCCTCCCCCGGGTCGGGGTGCGAAAGGTCGGGGTTGCACGGATGTGCGCGAAGGGGAAGGGATGCCGGCACCCCGGCCCTCCGGAACGCCGAAGGCCGTGGCAGTCGCGGGGAGGCGACCGTCACGGCCTTCGAATTCAGAGAGTCACACGCGCGAGCGGCGACGCCGCAGCACGATCGCCCCGGCTCCGAGCAGGAGCAGGACGAACGCGCCGAGGCTGACGACGAGCAGCCCCTCGGTATTCTGGCCGGTGGTGGCCAGGTCCCGGCCGTTCGCCGCGGTGGAACCCGCCCCGCTCTGGACGGAGCCCGCGGGCGCGCTGCTGCCCACCCCGGCCCCCGATCCGGCCGAGCCGGAGCCCGTGCCCGGGGCGCCCGTGCCGCCCCCCGTGCCGCCGCCCGTTCCCGGGTCGGTCACCGCCGCCGTCGGGACCACCGCGGCCGATCGGGCGGTGCCCGCGGCGAAGCCCGCCGCCGCCGCGGTCGCCTCGACCGTGATGTGACGACCCTCGTCGGCTGCTGTCAACACGTAGCTGTCGGCGGCGGCGCCGGCGATGGCGACGCCGTCGCGCATCCACACGTACGTCGCGGCCGCATCGGCCGGGTCGGTCACGGCTGCTGCCCGCAGGGTGGAGCCCACCCGGGGCTCGCCCGTCACCGTGACGCTCGAGACGCCGACGGCCCGGTTGACGGTGACCGAATAGGTGCGCGTCGCGCCGTCGGGGGCGGTCACCCGAACGGTTCCGACGTTGCCGGCCGCGGCGAGCGCCGCCACCCGGGCGGTGTCGGGCGCCTCGGAGGCGCCGGGTTGGGTGATGACGACGCTCGCGTCCTCGTCGAGGGCCAGGGCGTGCAACGTCGGCCACTCCGCACCGACCGAGCTGACGGTGTAGTCGAGCGTGTCGGGAGCGAACCCCTCGACCGGTCGGTCGCCGACGGTCAGGCGGGCGAGGTCGGCGATGCCCGCGGGGGCCGGTGCCGCCGCGAAGATCTCGACCTCGGACACGATCATGTGCGTCTGCGAACGGGCGTTCATGACCACGCGCACCTCGTCGGCCGCTCCGGTGATCGCAACGTCCACCCTCGGCGCACCACTCGCGGGGGTGGGCACGGTCTCCAGCTCACCCTGGATCCAGTCGCCACCGCTGACACGACGATCGACGCGCATGGTGACGGGCCAGCTCAACGTGCTGCCGTCCCGGTAGAACTGCACCGCGACATGGGTGAGGGTCTCGCGCTGCTGCAGGACGTAGCTCAGCGTGTCCTGATCGTTCTTCGTGCCGGACTTCCAGTTCGACCAACCCTTGTCGGTGGAGCTGCCGTTGATCGTGTTGGCCACGCCGTACTGCGAGCTCTCGGTGAAGGTCGCCGAGGGCCGGCTCTGCGGGGCGACGTTGCGCTCCGACGCGGCAGTGACGATGACCGTCAGCCGCGCGTCGAGCTTCTCTCCGCTCGGTCCGGTTGCGACGCCCGTGACGGTCACGGCTCCCGTCTGGGCGAAGGCTTCGTCGGTCAGCCCGTCCCACGCCCACTCGACGGGTACCCAGAATCCCGAACCCGAGGGGCTGAGCTCGGCCTGCACGCTGCCGTCGGCGTGGCTCTTGACCACGTCCAGCGCGCTTCCGGCGGGGACGGTGACGGATGCCGGGCGGGTGGCGGTGTACGGGCCCACCTCGACCGTCGCGGCGGCGTCGAAGGACGCCCCGAACAGATCGGTGCCGGTCCCGCGCACCTGGACGGTGCCCAGCCGCGAGAAGTCGACGCCGTCGAGCTGCCAGGTGACCGCGGCTGCGCGAACGACGCGACCGGCGTAGCGGAGCTCGACCTCGTTCGGCATCGTCGGCGTCGCCCCCACGGCCGTCGCGACCGCCACCGGCTCGGCGCCGACGATCGCGGTGCCGGCGATGCGCCACTGCTGGTTGCCGCCGCCGTTCGAGGTCCACAACCCCACGGAGGCGCCGGGAGTGGTGCTCGCGCCATTGACGTCGAGCACGCGCTCGGTCGCGACGTTCAGGACGGAGTAGTACGTGCCGTCGGTCGTCGACGCCATCCACTGCAACGCCGGGTTCGACGCGGCCGCGGCCGGATCGGCATCCACCAACGCCGTGCCGTTGCCGCTCGAGGCGAGGAACTTCCCGTTCCCGTTCCGAAGGGTGAAGCGGTGGCGGTTCGTGCCCTCCCCGTCGATCGTGCGAACGGTCCACGACTGGGCGCGCGCCGCGTCGGTGGTCGTGCCGAGCGCACGGACGGCGAGCGTCGAACCGCCGTCGAGGGCGAGGCCGCTCTGCAGCCCCGTGAGCTGCACCGTCTGCCCGTCGCGGAACGCGGCAGCGTCGGGAGAGACACCCGAGACGCCGTCGATCTCGAACGTCACCACGGACTTGGCGGGGATCGTGAGCGTGGCGGTCCGGGATGCCGCGTCGACGACGACCGGCTGTCCCTTCTTCAACGCGTTGACCGACGGGGCGTCGGCCGTCGACTGGGTCGTGACGATCGGGGTGACGGTCGCCCCGGGCGCCACGGTGCCGAAGTCGCGCAGGTCGATCTCGACGGTGCGGTCCGAGGCCTCGGAGTTGACGTGCACGATCGTCGCCCCCTGGCCGTCGGCGTCGATCGCCGCCGTCGACTGCGCGTTGTCGGTCGCCATGAGGTGATCGCCGGGGGCGATGTAGTGCGTGAAGTTGCGCACGGTGTTGAACTTCTCGTTCGTCAGCACCTGGCAGGAGGGGTCGGCATCGCCGTCCTTGAGACGACGCTCGGACTGCCCCTGGGCGTTGCAGTCGAAGTCGATGAAGACGCTGCCCCAGTTGAGCTTCTCGACCTTCTCCATGTTGTAGAGGTCTTCGACCGGCTGCCAGAACACCCACGCGTCGGGCTCGAGCTCGCGCAGGTCGCCCACGATGTGCTGGGCCATGCCGAGGCCGTTCTCGATGTCGTCGGTGACGAAGCCCTTGTTCTGGGCGGTCCAGTTGCCCTCGACCTCGCTCATCCACAGCGGCTTATCCGCGGCCTTGGCGATGTCGCGCACGACCTGGCGACCGTCGGTGCCGTAGGTGTGGACGTTGAGCTGGTCGACCAGGCTCTTGGACTGAGCCGACCATGCGTTCCAGTTGGTGGAGAAGATGCCGGGGTTGGTCTCGTCCATCGCCGAGATGACGGCGTCGGTGGTGGTGCTCGACTGCGCGAGGCGGGCCGCGAGCGCCTTGACCATGGCATCCTGCGCCTGGGGCCCGATGTGTGCGCCCTCCTGGCGACCGCCCGTCGGCCAGGTCGCGCCGTTGGGGATCTGGGTCTGCCAGTAGTTCGTGTTCGGCTCGTTGAACGGGTCGATCGTGTCGAACGTGATGCCGTGCTTCTTCTCGAGCTCGTCGACGACGTTCACGAGGTAGCCGGCGAACTTGTCCATGTCGGCGGGCGCGAGCTGCTCGCTCGTCGCGCTGTTGATGCCTCCGGAGGCGTACCCGCTCTGGGTGAGGAAGTAGGGCGGCGAGTTGCTGAACGCTTCCCAGTGGGTGACCTTGCCTTTGAGGGCGTCGAGCCACCAGCGTTGGGCGGAGTCTTTCGAGAAGTCGTACGCGTTCGGGTCGTCGGGATTCCAGGCCGCCTTGTACCGGGCACGGTCGGCGTAGTTCGACGTGATCGCGCCGTTGGCGTCCGTCGCCGGGAGATCGGGGTTCCAGAAGCCGGGAACCGCCCCGCCGGGGCGCAGGTACGACGGAACGTCGGACGCGTTGCCGCCGCCGATGTTGTACCGCGCGATGTTGAGGTTGAGCCCGTCCTCGCCGAACACGGCGTCGAAGAGCTTCTGCCGGACGTCGGCGGGGTAGTTGCCGGTCGCGTTGGCGAACCAGACGAGGCTCGTGCCCCACCCCTCGAACGGTTTCTCCGAGGCGGTGGCGGGGTTGGGGGTGATGCGCACGGCAGCGGCGGTCGCCGCCTCGGCGGGCGCGGGGGCCACGGCGGCCGTGGCGGTGACCGCGCCCGCGGCGAGGGCCACGGCGCAGGTCATCGACAACAGTCGAGCTGACTTCATCGTCATTCCGATCCGGCCGCAACGGTGCGACCTCAGTGGGGGATGTTGACGTCAACATGTTGACGTCAACACCGAGCCTAAGGGAGCGCTATGGATTGCCGCAACGTTTCCCCAGAACCTGACGCTGTGTGCACGGCCAGCAATGACGAGCCGGCACGAACGACGAAAGCGCGGCGCGGAGCCGGGGCGAACGATCGGCCCCGCGATCAGGAGCCGACGCGAACGACCGGCCCGCGATGAGGAGCCGGCACGAACGATCGGCGAGCGCGGCACCACGGTGCGGGCTCGCTGCCCGCGGCCACGGCGCGCGCGGCGCGTGCGCCGCTCAGAGCCGCGGCGCAGAGCTGGCGCGAACGACCAGGGAGGTCGGTACGAGGGTGCGGGCGTGCTCGCCGCCCTCGCCCTCGATGTCGGCGATCAGGGCGCTCATCGCCTCTTCGCCGACGCGCTCGAAGCGCTGACGCACGGTGGTGAGCGGCGGCCAGAAGTTCGCTGCCTCGGGCATGTCGTCGAAGCCCACGACGCTGACGTCGCGGGGCACGACGCGATCCGCCTCGTGCAACGCGCGAATCACCCCGAGAGCCATCTGGTCGTTCGCGGCGAAGACCGCCGTCACGGCCGGATTCTGAGCGAGCGCCTGACCGATCCGGTGCCCGGAGTCGGCGGTCCAGTCGCCGATCTGCACCTCGGGCACACGGCATCCGCGGTCCTCGAGCGCCGAGCGCCACGCGTCGCGCCGCCGCTCCGCCGCGAACGACTCGGGCGGGCCCGACAGGTGCCACACGGTCTCGTGGCCGAGGTCGAGGAGGTGCTCGGTCGCCAGACGCGCGCCCTGGGCCTGGTCGTTGTCGACGACGGCGTAGGGATAGTCGGCGCTCGAATCCACGACGACGACCGGGAGCCCCGTCGGCAGGGAGAGCTCGTTCTCGCCGAGTCGGTGCGTCTCGATGAGGATGACGATCCCGTCGACCGCGTGCTCGCGAAGGCGCAGGAACGCGCCCGACACGTCGGACTGCGAGGCCGACTGCACGGTGATGAGCGTGATGGAGTATCCGGATGCCGCGGCCACCGACGCGAGCGCGTCGAGGGTGCGCGTGTTGCCGTACGAGCTCAGCGAGAACATGATGACGCCGATGCTGCGGAAGCGTCCCGACCGCAGGGCCCGCGCGGCGCTGTTCGGGCGGTACCCCAGGGTGGACATCGCGTCGAGCACCCGCTGCCGGGTGTCGGGGTCGACGTTCGCGCGACCATTGGCGACCCGGGAGACGGTCTGGCCCGACACCCCCGCGGCCGCGGCCACGTCGGCCATCGACACTTCGCGTCGACGCTCGCGCGTCGGAATCGCGGTCGACGTCGTCGTCGTCTCGCTCATGCATGCCCCCTTGGGATGTTGACGTTGACACACTAGCGGGGTCGAGTTATGTTTACGTCAACATCTCGGCCAACCCGACCGAAATGCGCACCAACGAAGAGGCACCGGACGATGACGACCACTGCGGCACCCCCGCCCGCCCTGCGCACCCCCCAGCGCAAGCGGCGCTCCCGAATCGAAGACCGCGGCTGGCTGTTCGTGGCCCCGTTCGCTCTCGTCTTCGCTCTCGTGTTCCTGGCGCCGCTGGCGTACTCGGTCTACCTGAGCCTGTTCCGCGACCAGCTCATCGGCGGCAACGCCTTCGTCGGTCTCGACAACTACATCGCGGCCTTCGGCGACTCGAAGTTCTGGGACGGCTTCGGGCGCGTCCTGATCTTCCTCGTCGTGCAGGTGCCGATCATGCTGCTGCTGGCCCTCGGCGCCGCTCTCGCGATCGACAGCGCACGGCTTCACGCGGCCGGTTTTTACCGCATGGTGATCTTCCTCCCCTACGCGGTGCCCGCCGTCGTGGCCGTGCTCATGTGGGGCTACATCTACGGAGATCAGTTCGGCTTGACGCGCAACCTCAACGACCTGTTGGGCGGACAGTTCGTGCAGCCCTTCCTGCCCGAATGGATGCTGCTGTCGATCGGCAATATCGTCACGTGGCAGTTCGTCGGCTACAACATGCTGATCTTCTACTCCTCGTTGAAGACCATCCCGAACGAGCTGTACGAAGCGGCATCCATCGACGGAGCCGGCGCCTGGCGCACGATCTTCTCGATCAAGATCCCGGCGGTCCGCGGCGCGGTCGTCATCGCGACCATCTTCTCGATCATCGGCAGCTTCCAGCTCTTCAACGAGCCGAACATCCTCAAGCCGCTCGCGCCCAACGTGATCTCGACGTTCTTCACGCCGAACATGTACGCGTACAACCTCTCGTTCGCCGGCCAGCAGTACAACTACGCGGCCACGATCGCCATCATCATGGGCGTCATCACCGCCGTCATCGCTTACGTCGTGCAGCTGCGCGGCTCCCGTCAGGAGGCGCGATGACCACCGCGACCGCACCCCGTACCGACACCGTCGCCGTGACCACCGAACGACAGGGCGCCCGCCGCCGCTTCGCGCGCACCTCGCCCACCCACAGCAAGAAGTCGGTCGTCCTCACCATCGTGATGGCGCTGTACCTGCTGTACACGCTCGTGCCCCTCGCGTGGCTGGTCATCAATGCCACCAAGACCCAGCCCGATCTGTTCAGCACCTTCGGCCTCGGGCCGGGCAACAGCTTCGCGCTGTTCGACAACATCGCGCAGACCCTGACCTATCGCGACGGGATCTTCCTGCGCTGGCTGGGCAACACGCTGCTCTATGTCGTCGTCGGCGCCGGCGGAGCGACGCTCCTCGCCACGCTCGCGGGCTACGGCCTGGCGAAGTACAACTTCCGCGGCCGCAAGGCGGTGTTCGCCGTCGTCCTCGGCGCGATCGCCGTTCCGGGTACCGCCCTCGCCGTGCCGACCTTCCTGCTGTTCAGCCAGCTCGGGATCACCAACACCCCCTGGGCGATCATCATCCCGTCGCTCATCAGCCCGTTCGGCCTCTACCTGATCTGGGTCTACGCGACCGACGCCATTCCCACCGAGCTGCTCGAGGCCGCTCGCATGGACGGGGCCGGAGAATTCCGCACGTTCTTCACCATCTCGATCCGCCTGCTCACGCCCGGCATCGTCACCGTGCTGCTGTTCGCCGTGGTGGCGACCTGGAACAACTACTTCCTCCCGCTGATCATGCTGAGCGACCCCGCCTGGTACCCGCTCACCGTCGGCCTCAACCAGTGGAACGCGCAGGCGACCGGTGTCGCCGCGCAGCCCATCTACAACCTCGTGATCACCGGATCGCTGCTCTCGATCATCCCGATCGTCGCCGCGTTCCTGCTGCTCCAGCGCTTCTGGCAGTCGGGTCTGACCGCCGGCAGCGTCAAGGAGTGATCCGCCCGACCTCCCCCTGATCGGGGCATCGCCCCGCAAACCCGCAACACCGCACCACCGGAGCGTCCTGCCCCGGAACCACAACACCCCGGGGCTCCCGCCCCGACTCCACAACAACGAAGTGAAGGAACCGATGACATTCATGCGCAAGAGCACCGCCGCTCGGCGGGCCGTCTTCGCCGTCGCCGCCACCGCCCTGACGGTGGGCGCCCTGACCGCGTGCTCGGGCGGTAACGCCGGCGGCGCCGCCGGCGGATCGGCCGACGACATCGAGAAGGCCCTCGAGGCCGGTGGCGAGATCACGTACTGGTCCTGGACCCCGTCGGCCGAGGCCCAGGTCAAGGCCTTCGAGGCGAAGTACCCCAAGGTCAAGGTCAACTACGTCAACGCCGGCACCAACACCGAGGAGTACACCAAGCTCCAGAACGCCATCAAGGCGGGCTCGGGTGCCCCCGACGTCGTCCAGATCGAGTACTACGCCTTCCCGCAGTTCGCCCTCTCGGACTCGCTGCTCGACCTGTCGTCGTACGGGTTCGCCGACCTCAAGGGCGACTACGCGACCGGCCCCTGGGGCTCGGTCAACTTCGACGGCAAGCTCTACGGCCTGCCGCAGGACTCGGGCCCCATGGCCCTGTTCTACAACAAGTCGGTCTTCGACCAGTTCGGCATCGCCGTCCCGACCACGTGGGACGAGTACGTCGCCGCGGCCGAGAAGCTCCACGCCGCCGACCCGACCAAGTACATCACCGCCGACACCGGCGACTCCGGCTTCACCACCAGCATGATCTGGCAGGCCGGCGGCACCCCCTTCACGACCTCGGGCACGAACGTCACGATCGACCTGCAGGACAGCGGCTCGAAGAAGTTCGCCGACAACTGGAACCGTCTCATCGAGGGCGGCCTGCTCTCGGACACCCCCAGCTGGAGCGACGAGTGGTTCAAGGGCCTCGGTGACGGCTCGATCGCCTCGCTCGTCATCGGCGCCTGGATGCCCGGCGTGCTGGAGTCCTCGGTGAAGGACGGCTCGGGCAAGTGGGCCGTGGCCCCCATCCCCACCTACGACGGCAAGGCCGTGACGGCCGAGAACGGCGGCGGCGGCCAGGCCGTGACCAAGCAGAGCAAGAACCCCGCCCTCGCGGCCGGCTTCCTCAAGTGGCTCAACAACGACGACGAGAGCCTGAAGATCTTCGCCGAGTCGGGTGGGTTCCCCTCCACCACCGCTCAGCTGAGCGACCCCTCTTTCGTCGACAAGAAGTCGGACTACTTCGGCGGCCAGCAGATCAACCAGGTCCTCACGCAGGCTTCGAGCGAGGTCCGCGAGGGCTGGAGCTACCTGCCGTTCCAGGTGTACGCCAACAGCATCTACGGCGACACCGTGGGCCAGGCCTACTCGAAGAAGAGCGACCTCAACGCGGGACTGACCGCGTGGCAGGACCAGCTCGTCCAGTACGGCAACGACCAGGGCTTCTCGGTCAACAAGTAAGCAGTTCCCGGGGCGGGTCGCGTGCACGCATGCGGCCCGCCCCTCCCATTCCCTCGCCAGGAGAGACCCGAATGACCTCCCCCACCCGCATCGTCGTCGACCGCACAGCGGTCGGAGCCGCCATCCCCCGCCGCCTGTTCGGTTCGTTCGTCGAGCACATGGGCCGTTGCGTGTACGACGGCATCCACTCCCCCGGCCACGACACCGCGGACGCCGAGGGCTTCCGCGCCGACGTGTTGGAGCTCGTCCGCGAACTGGGCGCCACCGTCGTGCGCTACCCCGGCGGAAACTTCGTGTCGGGCTATCGCTGGGAGGACGGCGTGGGCGCTCGCTCGCAGCGTCCGGTCCGGCTGGATGCCGCCTGGCACAGCACCGAGACCAATCAGGTGGGTCTGCACGAGTTCGCCGATTGGGCGGATGCCGCGGGCCTCGAGGTCATGGAGGCCGTGAACCTCGGCACGCGCGGCGTCGCCGAGGCCGCCGACCTGCTCGAGTACGCGAACCACCCCTCGGGCACCGCCCTGAGCGATCGCCGGCGTGAGAACGGCCGCGAAGACCCCTTCGGCATCCGGCTGTGGTGCCTGGGCAACGAGATGGACGGTCCCTGGCAGATCGGCCACAAGACCGCCGACGAGTACGGTCGCCTCTCGGCCGAGACCGCGCGCATGATGCGCTTCATCGATCCGACGATCGAGCTCGTGGCCGCGGGCAGCTCGAACCACGAGATGCCGACCTTCGGCGCGTGGGAGCGCACGGTACTCCGTCACACGGCCGGCCTCATCGACCACATCTCCGTGCACGCGTACTACGAGGAGGACCCCGCCGATCCCGCGAGCTTCCTCGCCAGCGGCGCGGCCCTCGATCGGTACATCGGCGAGGTCGCCGACATCATCGACGAGGTCGGGGCGACCACCCCGGACGGGCGTCCGGTCGGCATCAGTGTCGACGAGTGGAACGTCTGGAACCAGACGCGCTGGAACGAGGTCGACAAGCCTCGCGTCTTCACGGGCGACTGGCCCATCGCGCCGCGCCTCATCGAGGACGACTACACCGTCACCGACGCGGTCGTCGTCGGATCCCTCCTCATCACCCTCATCCGCCGCTCCGACCGCGTGTCGATGGCCAACCTCGCCCAGTTGGTGAACGTCATCGCCCCGATCCGCACCGAGCCCGGTGGCGGGGTCGCCTGGCGCCAGACCACCTTCCATCCCTTCGCCCTCACCGCGAAGGCGGCATCCGGTCGCGTCGTCGTCCCCCGCGTCGAGGGTGCCACGATCGACACTCCGCGCCACGGCCGCGTCGACGCCGTCGACACGGTCGCGACCGTGGACGGCGACATCGTCTCGGTGTTCCTCGCACACCGCGACCTCGAGACGGCGACCCCGGTCGAGCTGGACCTCGGCCGCGTCCGCGACGTCGAGGCCGTGATCGTCACCGTCCCCGAGGGCGGAGATCGACACACCACCAACTCCGCCGAGGGCGAGCCCGTCGCACCGGCTCCCCTCGCGGTCGAGGCCGGCTCCGACGGCATCCTGCGCTTCACCCTCCCCGCCCTCGCCTGGGTGCGCCTGACCGCGCGCCTGACCGACTGATACCGAAAGACATCGTGACGACTTTCTCCATCGGCGAGACCGACTTCCTGCTCGACGGGAAGCCCCACCAGGTCATCTCCGGAACCCTGCACTACTTCCGCATCCACCCCGAGCACTGGGCGGACCGCATCCGCACGGCCAAGGCGATGGGTCTCAACACGATCGAGACCTACGTCGCGTGGAACGCCCACGAGCCGGTGCGAGGAGAGTGGGATGCCACCGGCTGGAACGACCTGGGCCGCTTCCTCGACCTCATCGCCGCCGAGGGCCTGCACGCGATCGTGCGACCCGGTCCCTACATCTGTGCGGAGTGGCACAACGGCGGACTGCCCGTGTGGCTGACCTCGACGCCGGGTATCGGCATCCGTCGATCCGAACCCCGGTTCGTGGATGCCGTGTCGGAGTATCTGCGCCGGGTCTACGAGATCGTGGCGCCCCGCCAGATCGACCGCGGCGGCAACGTCGTGCTCGTGCAGATCGAGAATGAGTACGGCGCCTACGGCTCCGACAAGGAGTACCTGCGCGAGCTCGTGCGGGTGACGAAGGACGCCGGCATCACGGTGCCGCTGACCACCGTCGATCAGCCGATGCCGTGGATGCTCGAGGCGGGGAGCCTGCCCGAGCTCCACCTGACCGGCTCGTTCGGCTCGCGCTCCGCCGAGCGCCTCGCGACGCTTCGCGAGCACCAGAGCACCGGTCCGCTCATGTGCAGCGAGTTCTGGGACGGCTGGTTCGACTGGTGGGGCAGCATCCATCACACGACCGACCCCGCGGCATCCGCCCACGATCTGGACGTGCTGCTCGCGGCCGGCGCCTCGGTCAACATCTACATGGTGCACGGCGGCACCAACTTCGGCACGACGAACGGCGCGAACGACAAGGGCCGCTTCGACCCCATCGTGACCTCGTACGACTACGACGCACCGATCGACGAGTCGGGACACCCGACCGCGAAGTTCCACGCCTTCCGCGAGGTCATCGCGAAGTACGCGCCCGTCCCCGAGCAGGTCCCCGGCCCGCGGCCCGCGGCTCCCGCGCTCGAGGTCGTCCTCTCGGGGGAGGGCGATTGGATGCCGCCCCTCGACGCGGCCGCCATCGCCGACGACCCGCCGAGCTTCGAGCAGATCGCGCACCTCGGCCCCCTCGTCCGGTACGACGTCGACCTGCCCGCGTTCGCGGGGCCCGCGGCCCTGGTCTTCGACGAGATCCGCGACCTCGCGTGGGTGCACGTGGACGGGACCCCGGTGGGTCGACTGTCGCGGAGCCTGCACGAGCGCGCTCTCACGATCCCCGCGGGCGCACGGCTCACCGTCCTCGTCGAAGACCAGGGGCGGGTGAACTACGCCGACCGCCTCGGCGAGGCGAAGGGGCTCGTCGGCTCCGTCACGCTCAATGGCGAGACGCTCACCGGGTGGACCGCGACTCCGGTCGCCCTCGAGGCCGCCACGGGAGAGGGCACCGGCACGGTCGGACGCGCTCTGCTTCGGGGGTCGTTCGAGCTCGACGCCCCCGTCGACCTGTTCCTCGACACCACGTCGTGGGGCAAGGGATACGCCTTCGTCAACGGCTTCTTCCTCGGCCGCTACTGGAACAACGTCCCCCAGAACACGCTGTACGTCCCGGGTCCCGTGACCCGCGCCGGGGCGAACGAGATCCGCGTGCTCGAGCTCGAGCACGCGGTCGAGCCCATCGCGCGCTTCGTCCCCGAGCCCTCGTTGGGGCAGCTCGAGGAGTAGTCAGTCCGTCACGAGAACAGGCGCGTACGCCGAGAACAGGCCGGTCCCGCGCGGATCGGCCTGTTCTCGTGGCATCCCCTGCTCTGCTGGCAATGCCCCTCCCGCACCGGCCCCGCGCCCGCACTCGCCACGCGCGAGTCGCCAAAGACTGCCGCCGGGAAGCACTCGCACGCGACAGATCCTGGCGCCTCACGGGGGCGTGGGAGGAGCAGGATGGGGGCATGACCCTCGCCGCCTGGCTCCGCTCGCTCCCCTCCCTCACCGGGACCCCGCTGAGCCCGGATGCCGAGCCCCTCCCCGATCAGCCGGAGGAGCTGTTCGAGCGATGGATCCGGCAGGCCGTGGACGCCGGCGTCGCCGAAGCGCACGGAGCCACGCTCGCGACCGTCGATGCCGAGGGCATCCCGGACGCCCGCACGCTGATCCTCAAAGACCTCGGCCCCGACGGGTGGGCTTTCGCCGGGCCCCGGGCCTCCGCGAAAGCGGCGCAGCTGGCCGTCCATCCCGCCGCGGCACTGACCTTCTGGTGGCCGGCGGTGCTGCGGTGTGTCCGCGTGCGCGGGCGCGTGGTGGAGGCCTCGGCCGAGGAGTCGGCGGCGGATCTCGCCGCGCGCTCGGCCGCCGCCCGCGACGGCATCGGCCCGGGCCAGTGGGTGCTGTGGCGACTGATCGCCGACCGCGTGGAGTTCTGGCAGGGTTCTCCTGACCGCAAGCACCTGCGCACGATCTACCGTCGCACCGATGACGGCTGGCAGCTGACCTCCCCCGAGAGCGAGAACCGATGAGCGACTACGAGATCACCGAGATCGGCGGGCTCGACGCCTGGCGCGACCACTTCGGCGGGTTCGTCCCCGCCCGCTCACGCGACGGGCGCCGCGTGGTCGATCACGAGCTGACGATGCAGTTCATCGGCATGACCGCGAACGCCCTCGCCCCCGGCGAGGAAGCCGGGTACTGGCACACGCACACCCGCGTCGAGGAGCTGTACGTGTTCCTCGAGGGGCGCGGCCAGATGGGCCTCGACGACGACGTGGTCGACGTCGGCCCGGGCAGCGTCGTGCGGGTCGGGCAGAACGTGTGGCGCACCTGGCGCGCGCTCCCGGACAGCGACGGCGAACTGCGGTGGCTGTGCATCCGCGCGGGCGGCGAGGCGCTCCCCCACATCCCCGACGACAGCTCGCGCGATCCCGAGCGGCCGATGCCCTGGAGCTCCCCGGCGTAGATCCCGGATGCCGCGGCGCACGGCATCCGTTCGCGTGAGTCGCCGAGAACTGTCGCTTCGAGGCCTGCTTGAGCGACGACTTCCGGCGACCCACGCGATCACCCGATCGGGACCGTCACTGTGCCGCGAGCGGGAGCTCTGCGGCATCCGGGGCCTTCGTGCGCAGGGAGGGGCTGGTGAAGCGAGCCCGCCCGATCACCACGGCGGCGGCGACCATGAGCGCGGCTCCCAGCACGTAGGGCGCGGCGTGCGCGACGTGGGCGTAGAGCAGGCCCGCGACGAGGGGAGCGACGGTTCCGACCGCGGCGTTGAGCGATTGGGCGGCTCCGGCGATCCAGCCCTGCTCGTCGTCTCCGACGGCGTTGGAGAGCAGACCGTCCATCGTGGCCTGGGCCGCGCCCTGGCCCGCGGCGAGCGTGAGGGCGCCGACGACGAACAACCACGGCTGCGCGAACAGCGACGCGACCCCGGCGAGGGCGACCAGCCCGATCGCCTGGGTGACGATGCCGCTGACCACGACGCCCCGCTCGCCGATGCGTGGCAGCAGGAAGCCCAGCAGCACGCCCTGGATGGCGATGTCGATGATGCCGACGCACGCGGTGAGCAGGCCGATCGCGGTGGGACTCCACGAGATCGCGTCGAGCGCGAGCACGCTGAAGTTGTTGACGAAGAACCCGAACGGCAGGCCGACGAGGATCAGACCGATCATGAGGCCGCGCAGCTCGGGGCGGCGGAACACGCCGCGGAACACCGCGAAGGGGTGCACCGCGCGCAGGTCGAGGGAGGCGATTCGCTTGTCGGGGGCGAGGCTCTCGGGCAGCAGGAAGATGCTGAAGATCGCGACCGTCAGGGCGAGGCCCGCGGTGACGAAGACGGGCAGGTCGACGTCGATCGCGGCGAGGGTTCCACCGAGGGCCGGGCCGACCATCGTGCCGATGCCGGCGGTCGCGCCGAGCACGCCGAAGCGGCGAGCGCGCTTGTCCGGCGGGGTGATGTCGGCAAGGTACGCGAAAAGGGCCGGAAGGTCGCCGGCGGTCACGCCCTGCACGATGCGGCCGAGCAGCAGCACCCAGATCGCCCCGCCGATGCCGAAGAGCAGGAAGCCGAGGGCGGCGCCGAAGCCGGCGACGATGATCACCGGTCGACGGCCGAAGCGGTCGGAGATGCGGCCGAGGAAGGGGGCGACGAGGAACGCGCAGAGCGCGTTGACGGTCTCGAGGATGCCGACCCAGACGGCCAGGTCGGCGGGGTTCGAGACGTAGCGGAGCACGACGAAGGGCAGCACCGGGAGCACGACGGTCATGCCCGCGGTCGTGAGCGTCGTGATGACCACGAGCATGATCCAGGCGCGGCAGCCCTGGGGAGCGGGGAGGGAAGGTGAAGTCACGCCGCAACTGTACTCGTACCAGTTTTGTTGTCAATACACTTTTGGAGCGAGACCGGTAGACTGTGCGCATGAGCACAGACGTGGGTCGTCGAGAGCGCAAGAAGGCCGCCACCCGCAAGGCCATCTCCGATGCCGCGACGATGCTCTTCATCGAACGGGGCTTCGACGAGGTCAGCGTCCGCGAGGTCGCCGACGCCGCTGACGTCTCGCCGACAACGGTGTTCGCCCACTTCCCGCAGAAGGAGGCGCTCGTCTTCGACGAGGACGATGCCCAGCGCGACCTGCTCGTCGCTGCCGTGCGCGACCGCACCCCGGGCACCTCGGTGTCGGACGCCCTGCGCGAGCTCTACCGTCGCGAACTCATCGGCCTGGCGTTCGACCCCACGGGCGCGCATCGGCGGCAGTTCATGAAGCTGATCACCGAGACGCCCGCCCTGCACGATTACGCCTCGCGCATGTGGCTCCGCCACGAGGACGCCCTCGCCCAGGCGATCGCCGAGACGACGGGGCAGGACACTCCGGATGCCGAGACCCGGGTCTACGCGCGGATGGTGCTGCAGTTGCAGATCCTCGCGTTCGAGCACGACGACGCCGCGGGGACGATCGAGGCGGGCTTCCGCCTTCTCGAGCGGGGATGGAGTGAGCCGCGCTGACGCCGGCCCGGTGGGCGGTTCGGGGCGGATTCCGGCGCTCGGGGCAGGATTTTCACGCCCCGAACGAACGATCGCGCCCCGACCCGACGACCGCGACCGGCCGCGGCGGGGAGCACCGCTAGACCGAGGCGCGCCAGACGATCGGGGCGTCGAGCAGGATGCCGCCGGCATCGGCCACCCCACCTGACAGCTGCAAGAGCACGGCCTCCGCGGCCGCCGCGCCCAGCCCCTCGGCGGGCTGATCGATCGTGGTGAGCGGCGGGTCGGTGCGCACCGCCCACGCGCTGTCGTCGAAGCCGACAACGCCGACGTCGTCGGGCACGCGGCGACCGGCGGCGCGAAGGGCCTGCACGGCGCCGGCGGCCACGGCATCCGAGGCTCCGAAAACCGCGTCGATATCGGGAGCGCGCTCGAGAAGGCGCCGCATTCCGGCCTCGCCGTCGGCGAAGGCGTAGAGGGGCACGGGCTCGACGAGGGTGTCGTCGAAATCCGCCCCGAGGGCTTCGCGGAAGCCCGCGAGCCGATCGCTTCCGGAGTCGCGATCGAGGGCCGCGGCGATCATGCCGATGCGTCGGCGGCCCGATGCGCGCACGCGTGCCGTGATGGCCCGGGCCGCGCCCAGGTTGTCGATGCCGACCCAGGGGCGACGGATGCCGGGAGGATGGCCCACGTAGGCGACGGGCAGCCCGAGGCGTTCGACGACGTCGGTGATCGGGTCGTGGTGTCTGGCCGAGACGATGACCGCGCCGTCGACGAAGCCGCCGCTGAGGTAGCGCGCGACCCTCTCGGTGTCACGGTCCGTATCGACCACGACGCACACCATCTGATAGTCGGCGTTCGACAGCGCGGTGTTGGCGCCGAGCATGATGCCGCCGATGTTGGGGTCTTCGAGGAACAGCGAGTGCGGCTCGTGCACGATGAATCCGACCGCCTGCGTGCGCTGACGCACGAGGTTCCGAGCGGCGTTGTTGGGCACGTAGCCCACCTCGCGGATGGCCGCCTGGATGGCCTCGCGGGCGTGATCCGAGACGTAGCCGCCGTTGAGGACGCGGCTCACGGTGCCCCGCGAAACCCCCGCGACCTTGGCGACGTCGTGCACGGTGCTGCGCCGGCGCCCGGGCGGAGGAGGCGTCATGCTCTTCACCCTATCGGGCCGCGGAAGTTGACGATCGTGCGGCGCCGTGTCAGTATGTGCACGTTCACACATTTCCCCTCCCCGTTGCGGTTGGATAAATGTGTGCACGTTCACAGAACCTCGCAAAGGAGCGCCCACCGGATGCTTGCCGTCGACCATCTGGCCCCGCTCGATCGCGAAAGCGATCGTCCGGCCGATCTGACCCGCACGGGTGACGCTCTGTCGGCCCTGACCCGCGAGGGTCTCGTCTTCGGCTGCGACTACAACCCCGAGCAGTGGGACCGCGCCGTCTGGGACGAGGACATGCGGCTCATGGTCGAAGCGGGCGTCGGACTCGTCGCCGTCAACATCTTCGGCTGGTCGTGGATCAACCCCGCCCCCGGCGTCTGGACCTTCGACGAGCTCGACGAGGTCATGGACCTCGCCCACTCGCACGGCATCCGGGTCAACCTCGGAACCGCGACCTCATCCCCCGCGCCCTGGGTGACCACGCGGCATCCCGAGATCCTCCCCGTGACCGAGGACGGCACACGCCGATTCCCGGGAGGTCGACAGGCGTACTGCCCGAGCTCCCCGGTCTTCCGCGCCTACGCGGCGGAGGTCAGTCGTCGCGTCGTCGAGCGCTACGCCGATCACCCCGCCCTGGCCATGTGGCACGTCTCGAACGAACTCGGATGCCACAACGCCCTCTGCTACTGCGACGCCAGTGCCGTCGCGTTCCGCGAGTGGCTCGGGGCGCGCTACGGCACGGTGGCCGCGCTCAACACGGCCTGGGGCACCTCTTTCTGGAGCCAGCGCTACAGCGCATGGGACCAGATCCTCCCGCCGATGGCCGCGCTGTCGCTGCGCAACCCCGCGCAGCTGCTCGACTTCCAGCGCTTCTCGTCCGACCAGCAGCTCGAGCTCTACCGCGCCGAGGCGCGCGTGATCCGCGAGCGCAGCACGGCGCCCGTCACGACCAACTTCATGGTGACCGCGCACATCCGCGCTCTCGACTACTTCTCGTGGGCCGGCGAGATGGACGTCATCGCGAACGACCACTACCTCGACCGGCGCCTCCCCGACCCGCTCGCCGAGCTGTCTTTCGCGGCCGACCTCACCCGCGGCCTCGCCGCCGGGACGCCCTGGCTGCTGATGGAGACCTCCACCGGCGCGGTCAACTGGCAGCCGCACAACCTCGCCAAGGGCGAGGGCGAGCTGCTGCGCAACGTCGTCTCGCACGTGGCGCGCGGCGCCGACGGCATCTGCTTCTTCCAGTGGCGCGCGTCGGCGCAGGGCGCCGAGAAGTTCCACTCGGCCCTGCTCCCCCACGCGGGCACCGAGACCGCCCAGTGGCGGAGTGTGCTCGAGGTCGGCCGGACTCTGCGTTCACTGCAGCCGGTCGCGGGGTCGCGCGTCGCCTCGGACGCCGCGGTCCTGTTCGACTGGGAGAGCTGGTGGTCGCTCGAGAACGAGGGACGCCCCAGCGAAGACCTGCGCTACCTCGACCAGGTGCACGCCGCGCACGCGGCCCTGGCCGCCGCCGGCATCTCGACCGACGTCGTCTCGGCCTCCGCCGACCTGTCGGACTACCGCCTCATCGTCGTGCCCGCGCTGCACCTCGTGCGCGACGCCGACGCCGACGCGATCGCGCGCTTCGTGGAGGACGGCGGCACCGCCGTGATCACCTTCGCCAGCGGAATCGTCGACCAGGACGACCGCGTCCGTCTCGGCGGATACCCCGGCGCGTTCCGCGACCTGCTCGGCATCGTGTCGGAGGAGTTCTCGCCCCTCGGCCCGGCCCAGTCGGTCACCCTCGACGACGGCTCGACCGGCACCGTGTGGTCGGAGCGCCTGCGCGCCGTCGACGCCGAGGTCGACGCCCGCTTCAGCGACGGCCCGGCCGCGGGACTCCCCGCCCGCACCCGCCGCGCGGTCGGCGACGGTCAGGCCTGGTACCTCGCGACCCTCCCGGAGCCGTCGGCCTACCGCGCGCTGCTCGCCCGTGCGGCCCAGGCCGCCGGCATCCGCACCGTCGACACCCGCCCCGGGGTCGAGGTGGTCCGCCGCGCCGACGCCGAGCGCGCGTTCCTGTTCGTCATCAACCACACCACCGACACCGTCGAGATCGCAGCGCACGGCCGCGACGCGATCAGCGGCGACCCCATCGACGGCTCGGTCGCCGTCGCCGGCGGTGCCGTCCGCATCATCGAGGAGGCCTCGTGACCACCACCGCCCCCGCCCCGACGGGCACGAAGCGCGCGAGCGCGACCGGGGCCGCGCGCCCCCGCCGACGCCCGCGCGTGCTGCACAAGGGCTCCATCGCGATCCTGCTCGCCCCCTTCGGCATCCTGTTCGCGCTCTTCTACGTGCTGCCGATCATCTTCGCCATCGGGCAGTCGCTGCTCGTGGTGCGACGCGAAGGCACGTTCGGCAAAGCCGAGCTCGTCTTCGGCGGGCTCTCGCAGTACGCGCTCGTGTTCCAGAACGAGGCGTTCTGGGCCTCGATGCTGCGCATGCTCGCCTTCGGCGTCGTGCAGGTGCCGATCATGCTCGGACTCGCTCTGCTGTTCGCCCTGCTGCTGGATTCGCCGCTGCTGAAGGGCAAGCGCTTCTTCCGGCTCGCCTTCTTCGTGCCCTACGCCGTCCCGGGCGTCATCGCCGCGATCATGTGGGGCTCGCTCTTCTCCCCCAACCTGTCGCCCTTCACCGCCCTCACCGAGAAGGTCGACTTCCTCGGCGCCGACCTCGTGCTGTGGTCGATCGCGAACGTCGTGACGTGGGTGTACGTCGGCTACAACATGCTGATCATCTACTCGTCGCTGCTGTCGATCCCCAGCGAGATCTACGAGGCGGCCCGCCTCGACGGCGCGGGGCAATTCCGCATCGCGTGGTCCATCAAGATCCCCCTCGTGCGGCCCGCGATCGTGATGACCGCGATCTTCTCGATCATCGGCACCCTGCAGTTGCTCGCCGAACCCCAGGTGTTCCGCTCGTTCAGCTCGGCCGTCACGAGCACCTTCACCCCGAACATGACCGTCTACGCCACGGCATCCATCCCCAACTCCAACCTCGCCGCGGCCTTCTCCGTGGTGCTCGCCGTCACCACCTTCGTGCTGTCGTTCGGGTTCATGAAGTGGATGCAGAAGAAGGGCAACGCATGAGCGCCGTCACCACCTCCCGCCCCCGCGTCGGCCGTTCCGGCGCTCCGCGCTCGGACTCCCCGCGCTCGCGCGCCATCCGCGAGCCGCTGGTCTCGCGCACCTCGGCGATGCTCATCATGGCCGTGTTCACGGTCTACTTCCTGCTGCCGCTGTGGTGGCTGCTGGTCGCCTCGAGCAAGAGCACCGGCGACATCCTCACGACCAACCCGCTGTGGTTCGCCGACATGCGGCTGTTCTCGAACATCGGCGACCTGTTCGCCTACCGCGACGGCGTCTTCCTGCGCTGGCTGGGCAACTCGCTGCTCTACGCCGGTCTCGGCGGCGCGGTGGCGACGCTGCTGGCGGCGATGGCCGGATACGCGCTGGCGAAGTACCGCTTCCCGGGCCGCGAGATCATCTTCGACGTCGTCCTCGGCGGTGTGCTCGTCCCCGCGACGGCCCTGGCCCTCCCGCTGTTCCTCATCTTCAGCCAGGTCCAGCTCACCAACACCTTCTGGGCCGTGTTCCTGCCGTCGCTCGTCAGCCCGTTCGGGGTCTACCTCGCGCGCATCTTCGCCGCATCCTCGGTCCCCGACGAGCTGCTCGAGGCCAGCCGCCTCGACGGCGCGGGCGAGATCCGCACCTTCTTCACCGTGAGCCTGCGGCTCATGAGCCCCGCGCTGGTGACGATGTTCCTCTTCCAGTTCGTCGCGATCTGGAACAACTTCTTCCTGCCGCTGATCATGCTGCGCAGCGAAGAGCTCTTCCCCGTGGTCTTCGGTCTCTACGGCTGGAACAACCAGCTCAACCAGATCCCGGAGCTCCGCGGTCTCGTGCTGATCGGCGCCCTGCTGTCGGTCATCCCCCTGATCGTCATCTTCCTGCTCCTCCAGCGCTTCTGGCGCAACGGTCTCGGCACCGGCGCGCTGAAGTAACCCTCCGGCGACCCCGGTCGCCCCTCCTCCCGGGCGGAATGGCCCACCCGGGCCCCCAGAGAAAGGCATTCCATGAAGACCAGAATCCTCACGGCGACCGCGGGCGTCGCCCTGTCGGCTCTCCTGCTGGCCGGCTGCGCCGGCGGCGGAAGCGGATCCGGTGCCGCGGCCGCGGCCGACTGCGCCCCCTCGGACGGTCCTGTCACGCTGGAGTTCACCTCGTGGATCCCGGGCATCGAGAAGGTCGTCGACCTGTGGAACTCGGCGAACCCCGACATCCAGGTGAAGGTGCAGACCGGCCCCAACGGCAACAACGGCACCTACCAGAACTTCTTCAACCAGATCGCAGCGGGCAACGCGCCCGACCTCGGCCAGATCGAGTACGACGCCCTCCCCAACTTCCTCGTGCAGGACGGCGTCGAGAACATCGCGGGCTGCGCCGACGTGATGGCCGCGAAGGACCAGTTCGTCGGCTGGGCCTGGAACCAGGCCACCCTCGGCCAGGACAACGCCGTCTACGGCATCCCGCAGGACATCGGCCCGATGGCGCTGTTCTACCGCAAGGACCTGTTCGCGGCGAACGGCATCGCGATCCCCACCACGTGGGACGAGTACACCGAGGCCGCCAAGAAGGTCCGCGCACTCGGCGGGTACATCACGAACTTCTCGCAGTCCGACATCAACCAGTTCGCGGGCTTCGTCTGGCAGGCCGGCGGACAGTGGTTCGGCAACGACTCCGACGGCTGGACGGTCTCGCTGACCGACCCCGCCTCGAAGAAGGTCGCCGACTACTGGCAGTCGCTCATCGACCAGGACCTCGTCTCGACCTACCCGGCGTGGACCGACGAGTGGAACAACGCCTACAACTCCAGCAAGGTGTGGACGTGGAACTCCGCCGTCTGGGGTGCCAACTCCATCTCGAGCGGTGCTCCCGACACGACCGGCAATTGGGCCGTCGCCGATCTGCCGCAGTGGAAGGCCGGGGACGCGGTCTCGGGCAACTGGGGCGGCTCGTCCATCGCCGTGCTCAAGGGCAGCAAGCACGCCTACGAGGCCACGAAGTTCGCACTGTGGCTGAACACGTCGCAGGAGGCGCTCACCGCCCTGAACGAGGAGGCCAACATCTACCCGGCCACGACCGAGGGTCTCAAGCTCCCCTCGCTCGCGAAGGGCGTCGACTTCTACGGCGGCCAGAAGATCTACGACGTCTTCGCGAAGGCGGCCACCGAGGTCACCCCGGACTTCACCTGGGGTCCGACCATGACCAAGACCTACGCCGACGTCTCGGACGGCTTCAAGGCCGCGGTCAGCGGTAACGGCACCCTCGCCGATGCCCTCCAGAAGGGACAGGACGCCACGATCGGCGCGCTCGAGTCGCAGTCGATCCCCGTGAAGAAGTAACAGGCTCTCCCCACGAGAGGCGCCCGCGGATGCTCCGGCATCCGCGGGCGTTCTTCGTTTCCGGATGCCGGTTGGGTGGGGCGCGGCGCGGCGCGCGCGGGGCGGGGCGTCGGGCGCGGTGCGCGGCGGGCGCGGTGCGCGGGGCGGGCCGGGCGGGCGCCGGGGTACGCGTTCGGGGCGCATTCCGCCGCTCGGGGCGAGAATCTCCCGCCCCGAACGCACGATTACGCCCCACACCGGGGGAGGCAGGCACGCGGGCTCAGTCCGCCGCCGCGGCCGCGGCGCGGCGCGCGACCTCGGCGAGCGCCCGACGCAGAGCCGCGGGGCGAGCGTCGGCGATCGGCCGGTCGAACCGCAGGCACTCCGCGGCGAGCGCGCCCCACGACCACGACCCCAGCGACACGCGGGTGCGACCGTCGTCGGTGGCGGCGAGGGTGCCCTCCACCACGTAGGGCTCGAGCTCGCTGCGCGAGGCGGCGACCACGACCTCGCCCCGGCACGGCCATCGGCCGCTCTCGTCGCCCCCGCGGAAGCGCCCCTCGAGATAGCGCACCGGATCACCGCCGGGAAGATCCCGCCGGGAGAAGGCCCGCCCCCGGTGGCTCTTGAGCGTCATCCGATCGACGCGGTAGACGCGCCAGTCCGCGCGCTCGGGGGTGTACCCGATGAGGTACCACCGCCCGCGGCCCCACAGCAGGTGGTGCGGCTCGGTCGCACGCGCGGGCCCGTCCGAGCCGGAGTAGTCGAAACGCACCTCTTCGCGGGCAGCGATGGCCGCTTCGATCGCCCCGAGCACGGCCGGGTCGACGCTCACCGCCCCCGCCGGAGCCACGGCCTCGACAGCGAACCGCTGTGCCCGCCGCCCGAGCGCCTCGGGCAGCAGGCGCGAGAGCACGCTCAGCGCCTCGTCGGCGGCATCGGCGAACGGACCGCCCGTCGACGCGGCGATCCGCAGTGCCACGGCGACCGTCACGGCCTGCTCCGCGTCGAAGGCCACGGGTGGCAGCTGCGCTCCCGCGCGCAGACGGTATCCGCCCGCGGGTCCGGGCGTCGCGTCGATCTCGTACCCGAGCTCGCGAAGGCGGTCGACATCACGACGGACGGTGCGCTCGCTCACGGCGAGACGCCCGGCGAGCGCAGCGGCCGACCAGTCGCGGCGCGACTGCAGCACGGTCAGCAGCGACAGCAGCCGACGCGACGTCGAGGGGGCGGAACTCTCCGGCACGGCATCCATTCTGCGACGTATTGCGGACGTTCCCTGACCGCAATGGGAGACAGAGTCATGGCATCCGGAATCTCCCGGCACCACACAGGAGCAGACATGAGCCTCACCACCACCCTCCACGTCAACTTCGACGGCCAGGCGGCCGACGCCCTCGCCTTCTATGCCGAGGTCTTCGGCGGCACCGTCACGGCTGTGCCGTACGGCGACACGGCCGAGGTGCCCGAGCAGCGCGAGCAGATCGTCTGGGGCGAGATGATCGCACCGAGCGGCGTGCACGTCATGGCGTACGACATCCAGCGCTCGCTCCCCCACGACCGCGGGGTCAACCCGTTCTACCTCGCTCTCCGCGGTCATGACGCGGACGAGGTGCGCGCCGCGTGGGAGGGGCTGAGTCAGGATGCCGAGATCCTCGCCCCCTTCGGACCCTCGGCGTTCTCGCCGCTCTACGGCAAGCTCGTCGACCGGTTCGGCGTCGTGTGGATCATCGACGTGATCGCCCCCTGGAACGGCTGAACCGCCCCGCGGTCGGGGCCCGGCGACCGGCCCCGACCGCACGCGCCCGCGTCGCGCGTGCACCGCACCCTCCCGCCGCGCGGGGCCGTCCGAGCGCCCGCGGGGCGGGATCGACGCCCTGCGGCGTCACTCGCCCCCGGGGAGCAGGTCGGTGCGCAACGCCATCCCCGCGGCGACCGCACCGAGCCGCTCGTCGAAGGTCACGAGCGGCGCGTTCAGGTGGACGGCCGCGGCGAGCACGCACGCGTCGGGCATCTTCAGCGCGTGCCGGGCGCGCAATCCGGCCAGCAGGAGGGGCTCATCGGTGCCCATCGCGACGACGTCGATGTCGAGTCCGCGCAGGGTTCGCCACATCTCCGCTTCGCGACCGACGCGCGCCGCCCCCACCAGCGTCTCGGCCACGGTCAGCGAGTGCATGACGAACGGACCCTGGCCATCGGCGATCACCCTCTTCGCCCGCTCGTGGTGGGCGTCGCCGGGAGTGAACAAAGCGATGACGACTCCGGCGTCGAGGACGATCACTCCGGCCAGTCCGCGCGCAGGTCCGGCAGATACCCCGGCCCGTAGATTCCGGCGAATCGGCCGATCGCCACGTCGATGCGACGGCTCCGCGCGTCGTCGCGCTGGCCTTCCTCAACGCGCAGGGCGTGCGCACCCGCGACGACGAGGTGCGCGATCAACGCGCTCGGCGACTCGTCGGGCCAGCGCGAGCGCGCGATACGCAGAGCCTCTTCGACCTCGTCGGTGTGCGTCACCTGCGTTCGAGGCCTCGTCGTGGGCATGAGGCGAGTGTACCACCTTGCAAAGAGGTGGTACACCTCCCGTCCCGGGACAACACCCTTCTCAGGCGACGCCGCTGCTCGAGCGGGTGACCACCGCCGCGGCCACCGTCTCGGCGACCGGCGCTCCGCCCTCGATCGCCTCGACGAGCGCCGCGACCGCGCGACGGCCGAGGGCGTCGAAATCCTGGCGGACCGTGGTCAGCGGTGGGCGGAACTCCGCGGCATCCGCGATGTCGTCGAACCCCACCAGCGAGACGTCTTCGGGGACGCGTCGACCCGCGTCGGCGAGCGCGCGGAGGGCACCGAGCGCCATCTGGTCGTTGGCGACGAAGATCGCGGTGGCGTCGGCGAGACGCCTGACGGCGGCGTTTCCGGATGCCGAGCTCCAGTCGCCGCGCACGGGCTCCGGCGGCGCGACACCGGCCTCGGCGAGCGCCTCGCGCCACCCGCGCTCCCGCTCGGCGGCGGCGAAGGATCGCGCCGGCCCCGCGAGGTGGTGCACGACGGGGTGACCGAGGTCGAGGAGGTGGCGCGTCGCGGCGTGGGCACCGCCGGCGTGGTCTGTCTGCACGATCGAGAATCGCGCGTCGGGGGGTGAATCCACCACGACGAGGTGCAGGTCGGCGGGCGGCTCGGTGTCGCGGGCGAGCTCGGTCGCCTCATTGAGCACGACGGCGCCGTCGACGCCCTGGGACCGCAGTCGCGCGAAGGCTTCGCGGATGCCGCGCTCCCCCACCGTCACCACGGCCAGCGCGTAGTCGCGCTCGGCGGCGGCCTCCGAGATCGCCTGCAGCATGCGCGAGTTGCCGACCGTCGCCAGGGTCGACACCACGAGCCCGATCGTCGAGGTCTGGCCGGTGCGCAGGGCCCGGGCGGCGCGATGCATGCGATAGCCGAGGTCGGCCATGGCCCTCTCGACCCGGGCGCGGGTGGCGGGATCGACGCGAGGGCTGCCGTTCGCGACGCGCGACACCGTCTGGGCGGACACTCCGGCCCGCTCCGCGACGTCGGCCATGGATATTCGCATCTCGCCCTCCGATGTTGACGATAGCACGCCCGAAATGTAGCGTGTTATCGTGAACACGGACACCCCCTCCGTCGTGCCCCTCGGCGCCGGCGTCGTCAAGCGGACGACGCACCTCGCCGACGGCCGCGAACTGATGTACTTCGACGACCCCGGCACCACGCTCGGCGCTGAGCGCGCGATCGACGCCCGCACCCTCGATCCGCGCCCCGCCACCGCCTCCATGCGCCAGGATGTGCTCACCGGCGACTGGATCACCGTGGCATCCAATCGTCAGAACCGCGCATTCCTGCCCCCGGCGCACCTCGACCCGCTCTCGCCGCAGACGCCGACGAACCCGTCCGAGATCCCCTCGCTCTACGACGTCGCGGTCTTCGAGAACAAGTCGCCGTCGTTCGGCCCCGCCCTCGACACCGCCGTCGGCGACGCCCCGGCCGCCGTCGACCCGCCCCGCAGCGACGACGACCTCGAGCACCTCGGTCTCGGCCGCACCCGCACCTCGGTCGGTCGCTGCGAGGTCGTGTGCTTCAGCCCCCAGCACGAGGGGTCGTTCGGTTCTCTCTCGCGCACGCGCGCCCGCACCGTCATCGAGGCGTGGGCCGACCGCACCGCGGCGCTGTCGGCTCTGCCCGGCATCCGCCAGGTGTTCCCGTTCGAGAACCGCGGGCAGGAGATCGGCGTCACCCTCCCCCACCCGCACGGCCAGATCTACGCCTACCCGTACGTGACCCCGCGCACGCACCGCCTGCTCGACACGATCGCGCGCAGCTCGAACGACCTGTTCCCGCGCATCCTCGAGTTCGAACAGGCCGGCGAGCGCGTCGTCCTGCGCGGCGAGCACTGGACGGCGTTCGTGCCCTTCGCCGCCCGCTGGCCCATCGAGGTGCACGTGCTGCCGCACCGCCACGTCGCCGACCTGGCCGAGACGACCGACGCCGAGCGCGACGAGCTCGCACCGTTCTACCTGCGCCTGCTGCGGGGGATCGACGCCCTGTACGACACCCCCACGCCCTACATCGCCGCCTGGCACCAGGCGCCGGTCGGGCGAGGCCGCGATGCCGTTCGCCTCAACCTGCAGATCACCTCTCCGCGTCGCGCCGCCGACAAGCTGAAGTACCTCGCCGGATCCGAGGCCGCCATGGGCGCCTGGATCGGTGACGTGACCCCCGAGTCGCAGGCCGAACGCCTGCGCGCCGCCCTCGACACCGTTCCGGAGGTGACGGCATGACCGCCGTCGACGACGCCCGCACCCTTCTCGCCACCCTCGCCGAGGCTCCCGAGGTCGGAGTCTGGTCGGCCCCCGGCCGCGCCAACCTCATCGGCGAGCACACCGATTACAACGAGGGCTTCGTCTTCCCCTTCGCGATCGCCCAGCGCACCGCTGCCGCCGTGGCCCTGCGCGACGACGACGTGATCCGCGTGCACTCGACGTTCGCCGACGCGGCGGTCGAGGTCCCGCTCTCGGAGCTCGATGCGCGGATCGCCGCCGGCGGCCTCGACTGGGCGGGCTATCCCCTGGGTGTGGCGTGGGCGCTGCGTCGGGCGGCTCCGGATGCCGTGACCCGGGGCGTCGACATCGCCCTGGCCTCCGACGTGCCGGTGGGTGCCGGCCTGTCGTCGTCCGCCGCGATCGAGGGGGCCGTGGCCTCCGCCCTGAACGACGTGTGGGCCGCCGGCCTCGACAAGGTCGCTCTCGCGCGGGTCGGCCGCGTCGCCGAGAACGACGCCGTGGGCGCTCCCACCGGGATCATGGACCAGATGGCGTCGATGCTGGGCGTGGCGGATGCCGCGACCTTCCTCGACTGCCGCAGCCTCGAGACGCGCGCCGTGGCCCTCGGCTTCGCCGACGCGGGGCTCTCGATCCTCGTGACCGACACCCTCGTCGAGCACGCCCACTCCACCGGCGGCTATCGCGAGCGTCGCGAGGCCTGTGAGCGGGGAGCGGCGGCGTTCGGCGTCGGATCGCTGCGCGACCTCACCGTCGACGACCTGCCGCGCGCCGAGGAGATCCTCGACGACGTGACCTTCCGCCGCGTCCGCCACGTCATCACCGAGAACCAGCGCGTGCTCGACACCGTGGCCGCCCTCGATGCCGACGGCCCGTCCGCGATCGGCGATCTGCTGGTCGCCTCGCACGCGTCGATGCGCGACGACTTCGAGATCTCGGTGCCCGAGCTCGATCTCGCCGTCGAGACGACGCTCGCGAACGGCGCCCTCGGTGCCCGCATGACGGGCGGCGGCTTCGGCGGAGCGGCCATCGCGCTGATCCCCACCGGACTCGTCCCGGCGGCGACGGCGGCCGTGCGCGCCGCGTTCGCGGCATCCGATTTCCGCGCCCCGAACATCTTCACGGTGACCCCCTCGGAGGGCGCGCGCCGCGACGCGTGACCCGCGCGTTCGTGCGGGTGAGCTGAGGCTCGGAGCGGGGGCCGGCCGGGGTCCCGTCCATGGCCCCGGGGCGAGAATCTTCGCCCCGGGGCCACGAACGCACACGCCGACCGTCGCCCCGGGCACGGCGCCGCCGACGCGAGCCAGCAGGGCAGGATGAGGGGATGGATGCCGCCCCGCTCGTGCGCACGTCGAAAGGTACCGTCCGCGGGTTCCGCCGCGGGACGACGGCCGTGTTCCTCGGCATCCCGTTCGCTCAGGCTCCCCTCGGGGCGCTGCGCTTCGCCGCTCCCGTGCCGGTGCCGGCGTGGGAGGGCGAGCGGGACGCGACCGCGTACGGTCCCACGGCGCAACGGGGCGACACGGGGATCACCCTCATCCCCGAGCCGAGCGTGCCGGGGGATGCCACTCTGAACGTCAACGTCTTCGCCCCGGTGGACGCAGACGCGGATGCCGCTCTGCCGGTGCTCGTGTGGATCCACGGCGGCGGGTTCACCTCGGGCTCCCCCGCGAGCCGCTGGTACGACGGCGATGCCTTCGCGCGGGACGGGGTGATCACCGTGGCGGTCTCGTACCGGATCGGCTTCGACGGCTTCGGCCTCATCGACGGAGCTCCCGCCAACCGGGGCCTGCGCGACCAGATCGCCGCGCTGGAGTGGGTGCGCGACGAGATCCGCGCGTTCGGCGGCGATCCCTCCCGGGTGACCGTGGCCGGACAGTCGGCGGGCGGAGGGTCGGTGCTCGCGCTGATGTCGAGCCCCGCGGCATCCGGACTCTTCTCGGCGGCCCTGGCGATCTCGCCCGCGATCGGCGCGGTGCCGCTCGAGGCGGCCAGGCATTTCGCCGAACGGGTGGCCGCCCGCGCCGGGGTGCGCGCCGACCGCGCGGGCTTCGCCTCGGTCTCCGAGGGACGGATCCTCGCGGCACAGAAGAGCGCCCTTACGCCGCACCTGATCCGCGCGCTGTCGTCGCTCGCGACGCTGCTCGACGACGGCTTGCCGCTCGGGCCGGTGATCGACGGCGACGTGCTGCCCCGGCATCCGCTCGCCGCTCTCGCCGACGGCGTCGGGGCCGACATCCCCCTCGTCATCGGGTCGACGGACGACGAATTCACGGCCCTGACCGCCCGTTTCGCCGGTGCCCTGCGTCTCGTCCCCGTGAGCCTCGCCCTGGCCGTTCTGGGTCTCGGGCGCTCGCGGCGACGCGCGTATCTCGCACGCAGCCGACGGCGCGGGGCCGCGGCCCTGCTCGGCGGATTCGTCACCGATCGCGTCATCCGCGCGACCGTGAGCAAGACCGCCCGGGCGCGCGGGAAGGCCACCACCTGGCTCTACCGCTTCGCGTGGGCGTCGCCCGTGCCCTCGATCGGCGTCGCCTGCCACTGCCTCGACGTGCCGTTCTGGTTCGACCACCTGGACGCCGAGGGGGTCGACCGCATCGCGGGCGACGCTCCCCCGTCCGCCCTCGCCGACCAGCTGCACGCTGCGGCGGTCGCGTTCGCGCGTGACCGAGACCCGGGGTGGCCGACGTGGGATGCCGCGACCCGGCGCGCGCGGGTGTTCGGCGCCGCGGCATCCGCGCCCGTCGTCGAGGCCGACGCGTACGCCGACGTCGCGCCGCTGGTCTGACTCCCGCCCGCCGTCGCGCGTGATTCGCCGGGAATCGTCGCTTCGCGGGCGGTGGACGCGACAAAACCTGGCGACCGACGCGCGAGAACGGGCGGGTCAGAGCTGCGGGATGACCTCGCGCTCGAAGAGGGAGATGCCCGAGGTGTCGTACGCGGCCTCGGGGAAGTAGTGGATCGCGTAGCCGAGGCCGTGGTCGGCTCGCTCGCGCAGGCGCTCGACGATCTGCTCGGGGGTGCCGAAGGCGTCGGAGGAGCGGTAGTCGGCCTCGATGGCATCCGCCCGCTCGTCGCCGACGTGCGGTCGCAGGCGCGCGACCACCGCGGCCAGGCGGTCGGATGCCTCGGCCTCGGTCTCGGCGACGATCGTGTTGAAGTTGGTCGAGCGGGTGATCTCGGACGCGTCGCGGCCGAGGGACTCGCAGTGCCCCCGCAGCACCTCGGACTTGTGATCGAACTCCTCGAGCGAGCCGCCGAAGTTCGTGTACGAGGCGTACTTCGCCGCGATCTTGAGAGTGACCTTCTCGCCCCCGCCGGCGATCCACAGCGGGATGCCACCGGCTTGCAGGGGCATCGGCTGAACGATCGCGCCGTCGACCTGGTAGTACTTCCCCGACAGGGTCGCCTCGCCGGTGGTCCACGCCTGGTGCATGATCTCGACGCCCTCGCGCAGACGTCCGAGGCGCTCGGCGATGGGCGGGAAGCCGTAGCCGTAGGCCTTCCACTCGTGCTCGTACCAGCCGCCGCCGATCCCCATCTCGGCGCGACCGCCCGAGATCGCATCGACCGTGGCCGCGACCTTCGCGAGATAGGCGGGGTTGCGGTAGCCCATGCACGTGCACATCTGGCCGAGGCGCACGCGGTCGGTCGCGGCGGCGAAGGCGGCCATGAGCGTCCAGGCCTCGTGCGTGGCCTCCCTGCTCGGCACCGGAGTGGTGTGGAAGTGGTCGTAGACCCACAGCGAGGTCCAGGGGCCGTCGTCGGCGCTCTGGGCGAGGGAGTTCATCACCCGCCAGTGCTCTGCGGGGTCGATCCCCACGAGGTCGAAGCGCCAGCCCTGCGGAACGAAGATGCCGAAGTCCATGGCCTCACCCTAGGCGCGTCGCGCTCCCCGCGGGGCGTGGGGGCGGAACCCGCTTCGCCCGGCTCCGCGGACACCGCCGTCGAGCGAAGCGGGCGAGGTGCGGGGTCGCCAGGGGTGAATGGCGGCCCGAGGCCCTTCATCGCCACCGTCGACCGGGTCATTCTGGGGAATCATGCCCCCCTTCCTGCCTCTCCTCGCCCCCGTCGTCCTCGCGCTCGTCTGCGTCGCCGCCCCCGCGCTCGTCCTCAGCGGCGTCGCCAAGTTGGTGGCCCTCGACGACGCGCGGAGCACGCTCTCGGCGTTGCGCCTGCCCCTGAGCGCCCCGCGCACCGTGGTCGCGATCGTCTCGCTCGGAGAGATCGCCCTGGGGCTGATCCTGGCCCTCGCGGACGGTTTCGCCCGGGTCGTCGCCTCGGCGGGACTGGTCGCCCTGCTCGCCGCCTTCACGATCGTCGTCACACGGGCGGTGACGCAGGGCTCGACCGAGGCCTGCGGATGCCTCGGGCGCTGGTCGCGCACGCCGCTCTCGCCCGCGCTGGTGCAGCGCAACGGCGTGCTCACCCTGGCAGCGCTGGTCATGGGCGGCGCGGCATCGGCGGCCTCTCTGGTGCAGGCGCCGTCGGCGGCGGTCATCCTGGTCACGGCGCCCCTCGCCGGAGCCCTGACCCTCGGCGCGAGCTGGTCGCTCGTGGCCGCGGGCTTCGTCGCGGCGCGCGCCGGTCGCCGCGGCACGCTTCCCGCACCCGACATCATCCACCGCCGCCCGCCCCTGCTGCGTGAGGACGGACTGATCTTCGACGTGGTCACCGAGGCCGTCCAGGGTCGGGGGCAGCTCCTGCTGTTCGGGCAGCCGCTGTGCGGGCGGTGCGAACGAGCGGTCGAGCTGCTCGACCGCAACGCCGACGCTCTGGGAGAGTTCCTCGACGCGCGCGTCGTGTACGCGGTCGGCCCGGGCGTCGACTGGAACGCCCCCGCACGCGCGGCGGACGGGCCGCGCACACCGGCCGCCCTCGACCTCGGCGGACAGCTCGCCCAGGCGCTCGACCTCGGCTCCGAACGGCCGGTCGCCGTGCTCATCGCGACGAGCGGACGGCCGGTGCTTCCCTACGCCGTGGGCGAGGACGAGATTGCGCAGCTCGTCGACGCGCTCGTCGCGACGCGCCTCTGACGCGAATCCGACGGCGTCAGCCGACGAACGGCTCCAGCCGAGTTCTCATCACGGCCACCGCGTCGGCGTTGTCGTCGATGAGCACCGAGTTCCGTCCCAGAGGGGCGGCGACCGCGCCGAGCGTGCCGCTGCCGGCGAACATGTCGAGCACCCGATCACCGGGGCGCGAGGACGCCTGCACCATGCGGCGCAGCACCCCCTCGGGCTTCTGCGTCGGGTAGCCGGTCTTCTCGCGGCCCGTGGTCGGCACGATCGTGTGCCACCAGACGTCGGTGGGCATCTTGCCGCGCGCGGCCTTCTCGGCCGTGACCAGCCCCGGCGCCATGTAGGGCTCGCGGTCGACGGCGTCGGAGTCGAAGAAGTACGACGACGGGTTCTTGACGTACACGAGGATCGTCTCGTGCTTGGTGGGCCAGCGGCGCTTGGTCTTGGCGCCGTAGTCGTACGCCCAGATCAGCTCGTTCAAGAAGTGGTCGCGGCCGAACAGCGCATCGCACATGACCTTGGCGTAGTGCACCTCGCGGTAGTCCAGGTGCAGGTAGAGCGTGCCGTCGTCGGCGAGCAGGCGCCAGGCCTCGACGAGCCGCGGCTCGAGGAAGCCCCAGTAGTCGTCGAACCGGTCGTCGTAGGTGCGCAGGTCGCCGCGCAGGCGCGCGTACTCCCGGCCGTGGAAGCCCCGCTGCACGACCGGCGGTGGAGGCGGCTCCTCCTCGGGGAAGTCGAGCATGTTCGGATCGTCGACGGATGCCGCGGCCTCGGGCGCGGCGGCATCCGGAGTCTCGTCCACCGGCGCCTTGCGCGTCGCGGACTCCACGGCCTTCGAGCGGGTGCGCCCCGTGTTGAAGGGCGGGTCGAGGTAGACGAGAGCGAAGGAGCCGTCGGGGTAGCGCGGCGTGACGCTCAGATTGTCGGCGTGGTGGATCTCGACGCCACCCGGTGCGGGAACGTCGGCGAGGTTCTCGGCGCTCACGGGACGCGCTGCAGCCAGGCGTCGGTGGCGAACTTCGAGTCGACCAGGGCCTGGGCCTCGGCGTACTCCTCGTCGCTGATGTGCCCGGGCGTCGCTCCGTAGAGCGTGGTGAAGGTCTGGATGAACCGTTCGATGACCTCGGCGCGGGGCAGACCCGTCTGACTGCGCAGGGGGTCGACGCGCTTGGCGGCCGACACCGTGCCCTTGTCGCTGAGCTTCTCGCGGCCGATGCGCAGCACCTCGGTGAGCACCTGGCCGTCCATGTCGTAGCTGAGGGTGGCGTGGTGCAGCACGCCGCCGTTGGCGAGGCGCTTCTGGGCGGCCCCGCCGATCTTGCCGTGGGGACCCGCGATGTCGTTGAGCGGCTGGTACACCGCGTCGATGCCGAGCGAGCGCAACGCCTGCAGCACCCAGTCGTCGAGGAACGCGTACGAGTCGGCGAACGTCATACCGGCGACGAGGGATGCCGGCACGTACAGCGAGTACGTCACGATCGAGTTGGCGGCCATCATCATGGCGCCCCCGCCCGAGATGCGGCGCACGACGTCGAAACCGTGCTTCGCCGCCCCCTCGGGGTCGACCTCGTTGCGCAGCGACTGGAACGAGCCGATGACGACGGCGCTCTCGTCCCACTCCCACAGGCGCAGCGTCGGCTTGCGCAGCCCCGCCCCGACGCGGGTGGTGAGGACCTCGTCGAGCGCGAGGTTCATGCGCGGGGAGACGGGGCCGTCGTGGACGACCTCCCACTCGAAGTCGGCCCATCCCGGCGCGGTGACCAGAGCGCGGCGGATCGCTGTCGCCACCGATTCGGGGGTGAAGCCGAGCAGCTGGGCACCCTCGGGAAGGGCCGCGCGGATCGCCGCGGCGATCGTGGGGACGTCGGACTCCACCGCGAGGCCGTTGACGGCCGCGTCGATGTCGTCGAGGGCGTCGTCGGGCTCGAGGAAGAAGTCGCCCGCGAGGTGGAAGCCGTGGATACGACCCTCGCGCTCTTCGAGGTCGACGACGACCAGCTTCCCGCCGGGGACCTTGTACTCGCCGTGCATGTCTCCAGCCTACGACCGCACGGGCACGCGGCGATCGACGGCGGGCGTCGGTTCGGCGGGCACCGGGATCGGGCGACGCGCGTGCGGCCACCAGTTCGCGCGACCGAGCAGCGTCATCAGCGCGGGGAGCAGGAGCCCGCGCACGACGGTGACGTCGAGGACCACCGCGATCACCATGCCCACCCCGATCTCTTTCATCGCCACCAGCTCGCCGAACGCGAATCCGGCGAAGACGACGCAGATCGCCGCCGCGGCCAGCGTCACGACGGGGCCGGTGCGGGCGATGCCGTGACGCACGGCCTCGGCGTTCGCCGCGCGCGGGTCGGCGGAGCGCTCTCGCGCGCGCCACCCCTCGGTGATGCGCGACAGCAGGAACACCTCGTAGTCCATCGTGAGCCCGAAGGCGAGGAGCCCGATCAACAGGGGGGTGGTCACGTCGAGCGTGCCGCGGGGCTCGAAACCGAGCAGAGGGGCGCCCCAGCCCCACCCGAAGACGGCGGTGAGCACGCCCAGGGTCGAGGCCACCGTGAGGGCGGCGAGCAGGAGCGCCTTCAGGGGGACCACGAGCGAGCGGGTGAGCGCGAAGAGCAGGGCGAAGCTCGCCGCGGCGACGATCACCAGGGCCCACGGCAGGCGCACGGCCAGGTGGTCGCGCGTGTCGATGAGAGACGCGGCGGGCCCCGTGACCTCGAGGGGGATGGGCGTCGCAAGACCGCGCACCTCCGCCGCGAGCCGCTGCGCCGCGTCCCCCGTGGCGCTGTCGCCGACGGGGGTGAAGGCGACCGCGGTGATCTCGGGCGGCAGCCCCTGCACCACGTCGGCGTCGGCGACGTCGGGCAGGGCCGCGATCCGGTCGAGGACACCGGTGACGGCGGCATCCTGGATCGATCCCTCGAGCACGACCGTGACGGGCTCGATCCCGATTCCGGTGAAGCCCGTCGTCGTCGCCTCGTACGCGCGTCGTTCCTCGGCCGCCGCGGGGAGGGAGCGGATGTCGGAGTCGTCGAGCGCGAGGGATGCCACGGGAGCGGCGAGCAGCAGCATCACCGCCGCGGTCGAGACGGCGACGATCCCCGGTCGGCGCTGGGCCAGACGGGTCGAGCGGGCGAGCAGTCCCTCGCGCGACGCGCGGCCCGCCCACGGGCGGGCCCAGGTGCGCGCTTCGGCGGAGGGGAGCGCGCGATGCAGGAACGACAGCGTGGCCGGTACGAGCGTCACGCCCGCGAGGGTGGCGACCGCGACGACGACCGCACCGCCGAGCGCCATCCCCGAGAGCAGGGGATCGCCGAGGACCAGGATGCCGAGAAGGGCCACGGCCACGGCGAGACCCGACACGAGAACCGCGCGGCCGGCACCCGAGACGGCACGGGCGACGAGCTCGTCGAGGGGCGCGGTGGGATCGGCGGTGCGCTCCTCGCGGAGGCGCAGCACCACGAGGAGGCTGTAGTCGACGGCGAGGCCGAGGCCCAGGATCGTCACGACGTTCACCGCGAACTCGTTGACGTCGACGACGCGGGCGAGCAGACCCAGGATCGCGAGGGTCGGGGCGATCGCGGCGAGCGCGGCGACGACGGGGACGAGGGCGATGCGCAGCGAGCCGAGCGCGAGGGTGAGCAGCACGACGAGGACGAGGATCGCCACGCCCTCGCCGATCGCCGCGTCGGTGGTCGCCCGATCGACGAAGGCCTCTTGCGCCAGGAGAGGTCCGCCGACGAGGACCTCGGGCGCGTCGATCGTGTGGAGGAGGTCGGAGACGACGGATGCCGTGGCGACGGCCTCGTCGCCGGTGAGACCGAGGGCGAGTTCGACGACCACCAGGGACGAGCGGCCGTCGTCACCGATCGCCCCGCCCGCGGTGTAGGCGTCGGTGACCTCGGCGACCCCGGGGACGGCGCGGATCGAGGCCATGACGGCGGTCGCGCTGTCGCGCAGCGTCGGGGAGAAGAAGTCCTCGCCGCGGACGACGGCGGTGACGATCTCGCCCTCGGGGTCGAGGGCGTCGAGGCGTTCGTCGGCGCGCAGCGACTCGCTGCCGGCCGGGGCGTCGGCGACCGAGACGGTGCGGTCGAAGGCGTCGCCCGCGAGGGCCCCGCCGACCACGACGAACACGGACCAGGCGAGGAGGACGAGAAGACGGTGCCGACTCATGCGGCGGCCGAGGGAGGAGAGCATGGGGACCTCTGGGACATGAGGGAGCGCCCCCGGCAACGGACGTGAGTCCGCCGCCGGGGGCGCTGGGGGGATCAGCCGCAGCTCTTGGCTGCGTACGAGGCCGAGGCCCCGCCGGCGCGACCGTCTCCGGTCGCGGTCACCGTCGCCTCGCCCGCGGGGACGGACGCGGCGCGGGTGGTGAAGGTGTGGAACACCGTCGCCCCGGGCTGGACGGCGGGGATGACCCACTCGCCCCACGCCGTCGTGAGCGTCACGTCGACCGGCACCGTGTCGGTGTTGGTCGCGCGCGCCGTCACCGACGCTTTCTTGGCCAGGCACTTGACCTCGGCCGAGGCGGTCACCGCGAGGGGCGCCGGCTCGTCGATGTCCTTGACGCGGACGTTGCGGTACGACACCGCCTCCCCACCGCCGTGGTTCTGCAGGCCGATGAAGCCCTGCGAGAGGTCGCGAGCGGGATCGGTGCTGGTGAAGTCGTTCACCAGCGTGCCGTTGAGGAAGATCTTGATGGTCTGCCCCTTCACGACGATCTCGTATGCGTTCCACTGGCCGACGGGCTTGAGCGAGGCCTTCACCGCGTCGGCATCCGCACCCTGGAAGGTGTAGATCGCACCGGTGGTGCGATCGGCGGCGTCGGACGCGTCGATCTGGATCTCGTAGCCCTGGTTGACCGCGATCCACGGGTCGTTCTTCGGGTCGGGGAACCCGACGAAGACGCCGCCGTTGTGGTCGGCGATGAGCTTCCAGTCCAGCTTGAGGCTGTACTCGTTCAGCTCCTGCGCCTTGTACCAGAGCAGGCCCATGCCGCCCTCGCCGCGAATGCTGCAGTCGTTCTGACGACCGAAGCCCCCGGGGCCGGCCATGCGCCAGCCGGCGTTCAGGCTCTCGAGCGTGCCGTCGAACAGCGAGCGGTAGCCGTCCTCGACCTGCGCCGGGGCGCAGATGTCGGCGGTGCCGATCGACAGGACGTCGACGTTGATGTTGCCCTTGTTGCCCGTCTCGTACTTCAGCGCGATGGTGTTCGTCCCGGCGACCAGCGGCATGTCCCGCGTGATCGTGGCCCAGGTCTTCCAGTCGCCCGTGGAGGGGAAGTCCCACTTCCCGAGGTTCTGGCCGTTGACGTACAGGTTCACGTCCTTGGTGCCGGGAGCCGGGTTGGGCCCGTTGGAGTAGCGCACGGAGACCGGGACGGTGCCCGCGGTCTCGGCGTTCACCGTGAACTCGAACGCGGAACCGGCCTGCCACATGCCGCCGGCGAAACCGGCGCCGGAGTAGCCGCTGTGCTCGGCGTCGAACTTGGCGCCGCCGATCAGGCGGGCCTCCTCGGCCTCGTACCAGCCCTGGTCGGCCGGCGAGACGTAGCCCGGCAGCGAGTTGAGCGTGTACCAGGCCTCGGTGCTCCACAGCTTGTCGCCGCTGGCTGCGGCGAAGGGCTGCGGCGAGCGCAGGTGGACGACACGGCCCTGCTTGAGACCGTCGAACGAGACCGTGACCGTCTTGCGGTCGGCGGATGCCGTCGCGCCGGTGAGCGAGAGGATCTCCTCGTCGACCTTGGGTCCGCCGTAGGTGGAGGTGGGCAGGTAGCGCCACTGCTCGGCGCGGTACGCCGAGGCGAGGTTCGCCAGCGTCTCGTCGGACAGGGGCTGGGTGTACTCGATCTCGAACCCGCCCTCGACGACCTTCATGGATTTCATGTCGAAGGCGTTCTGCGTGGTGTTCGGGACGAGCTTCTGCAGGCCGTAGGTGAGCTTGCCCGCCTCGCCCCAGTTGCCGCCTTCTCCGGTGCCACCGATGTACAGCGAGGCGTCGGGGCCCTCGATCACGCGGTTGACGCCGACCTCGAAGCCCGCGGAGTGACGGAAGACCGCACCCTGGAACTCACCGTCGACCTTCTCGAGGAAGGCGCGCTGCAGGCCGCCGTAGGTGACGTCACCGAACATCATCTGTCCCGCGAAGGGACCGTCCTTCAGCATGATGGGCGTGCTCGGGGAGTTGCCGATCTCGTTCTGCGGGATCCACACGACGGGAGGCGTGACGGGGTTCTGATCGAACGGGCCCGCGGGGTTCGTGTAGTGGTTGAAGAAGCGATCCTGCTTGACGTTGACGAGCTTGTTCGCGGGCAGCCAGGCACCCTGGTTGTCCATCGCGAAGAGTTCGTTCTCGGGGCCGAAGGCCACACCGTTGGGGGTCCGCAGACCGCCGGCGACGTAGCTGATCGCCCCGGTGGCACGGTCGATCTTGACCGACGTGCCGCGGTTCTTCGCCGGCTGCGGGTTGGTGGTCGCCCCGCCGTTGTCGATGGCGACCGAGAGGTTCACGTAGAAGTTCTGCTCGTCGTGGATCAGGCCGAAGGCGAACTCGTGGAAGTTGTTGCCCGAGGGGTACTCGGCGACCTTGCGCTTCGTCTCGTACGAGCCGTCGCCGTTCGTGTCGCTGAGCTCGGTGAGCTGGTAGCGCTCCGAGACGTAGATCTTGTCGTCGATGACGTCGATGCCCATCGGGTTGAGCAGACCGCCGGCCGCCTCGACGACGGTGACGTCCTCGGGTCCGTCGGCCGCCTGGGCGCCCTTCAGCACGAAGACCTTGCCGGGGGTCGAGGTGTCCCATCCGCCGGAGTTGACCGAGCCGGTGGTCAGCACGGCGAGATCGCCGTTGCCGAGGAAGGCCAGGCCCGAGACCTTCGGGGTGAAGCCCTCGGGGCGCAGGTTCACGAGCGTGTAGTCGGGGTTCACGGCATCCAGGCGCAGCCCGTCTCCCGCGGAGTCGGTGCTGCCCTCGCAGTACTTCGTCCCGGGGGCGGTGACGCGCACGACACCCGCCTCGGTGCTGAGCACACTGTTCGGGATGACGGTGAAGCTCGAGGAGCCGGGGACCTTCCATTCGACGGTGAGCTGCTGGCCGTTGGTGGCCTCGAACATCTCGACGAACAGATCGTGGACTCCCACGTCGAGCGTCACGGTGCCCTCGACGGATTCCGCTCCGTGCAGTCCGTCGTTGTCGATCAGCTGCGTGCCATCGAGGGTGAGGCGCGAGCCGTCGTCGCTCGTCAGGCGGAAGGCGTACTCACCGGGCGTGCTGACGGTGAGGTTGGCCAGGGCGTGCGTGATGAAGTTGTCGCCCGCGCCGAACTGCTCGTCGGTGCGCCAGTCGATCGTCGACATGAGCTTGTCGACGTTCGGGGTCTGGCCCGACTTGAGCGTGCAGAGCTCGGTGAGGGGTGGGGTGGAGTAGGTGCGAAGCGTCACACCCGGTTCTTGCTTGGGCAGGTCCGCCGGGGTGTTGACGGCGGGGGCGACGGCGGCACCGGCGGGCAGGATCGCTCCTGTGGCCACGAGTGCTCCGCCCAGGAGACCGGCCGCGAGGGTCCTCGCGACACGGGTGCTGCGCCGGCGGGGGCCGGACAAGACAGCGGGTACGGGCATCATTGCTCCTTCGGATCAGCGGCGGGGGCGGCGTCGACCACCCGGATCGCACAGGTCGCCCTCGACCGTGGTCACTGTAGGAGTCTTTTGTCGATACGTCTACAAAACCTGACTAATTTGCGTTAAGAACTGCTGAAAATGGGGAGTCCGAGTCGCTCCTGAACATCCCCACCCGCGCAGATGCCACCAAACATCCGAGGTAGAGGGCGGAAAATGGCCTGAGCTGCGGTAGATCGAAGATCAGTCATCTTTTGCTTGACGACTCACCGAAGCCGCACTACTGTCGCAACGAACCCGCAGAACCGACCCGTGACAGCGCCGCCACGAGGCTCCCCCGAGTCCACCGCGCCCGCCTGAGCGACGGCATCCCTCGTTCGCCGATCGGCGCCTCGCCGGTCGTCCCGACCACCCGCCGGCGACCGCCGACGACTCCACCGACCCCCGGTGGAAGAACGGAGCACTCATGTCCTTCACCTCCCGTCGCGGCCTGTCGGCCCGCATCGGAGTCGCCGCCCTCGGGGTCGGCATCCTCGCCGCCGCGGGCGGCGGCAGCGCCTTCGCCGCCGACGAGGACAGCATCGACGTGCAGGTCGAGATCGCCCCCGCGGCGGAGCCCGGCGTCCTCGCCCTCACTGTCGCGGACGACGCGACCACGCTGACCGAAGGCGAGGCGTCCGGCACCGACCGCACCTTCGCGGGCACCCTGCCCACGGTCACCGTCACCGACACCCGTCTCGCCGAGAACGTCGACCCGGAATCGTTCTGGTACGTCATGGGAGCGATCACCGACTTCACCGGCAGCGCCGGCCAGCCCGCGATCTCGTCGGCGGACAGCTTCGGCTGGTACCCCGACATCGTCTCGGGCAACCCCGCAGGCGGGTCGCAGGTGGTCGCCCCCGGAGACGACGTCGACCCCGGCACGGGTGGCTTCGTCGACGCCGAGCTCCTCGCCAACGTCGACAGCGCAGCGGATGCCGCCGGCGGTTCGTACTCCGCCACCGCCGGCCTGCTCTTGAAGACGCCGGCCACCGTGGCACCCGGGGCGTACTCGGCCACCATCACCCTGACCCTGCTCGAGGGGTGAGCACCGAGATGAGGGTGTCGCTCGCGCACGGAGCATCCGCCGGCATGGCGGGTGTCTTCGTGGCCGCGATCGCCCTCGCGTGGGCCCCGCCCGTCCTGGCCGACGATGCGGCCGACTCCGCGGTCACGTGGTCGGTCACCCCGGCCTCGGCCGCGGGGCCGGACGGTCGCCGCGTGATGCAGGTCGAACTCGACCCGGGTCAACGCGTCACCGAGCACCTCGCCGTGAAGAACTTCAGCGAGCGCGAGGCGACCTTCGCCCTGAGCGCCGCGGACGGCTACTACACCGACACCGGGCGCTTCACGATGCTCCCCGCCGACCGCGCCTCGACCGACGCCGGCACGTGGATCACGGTCGAACCGACGGTCACGCTCGCGCCCAACGAGACGCGGGTCGTGTCGTTCGAGATCGCCGTGCCGCCGAACGCCACCCCCGGCGATCACGCGGCCGGGGTCTCGGCATCCGTCCGGTCCACCTCCGCGGGAGCGGACGGGACGAGGGTGGGTGTCGACAGTCGCGTCGGCTTCCGCGTATCGACCCGCGTGACGGGCCAGCTCGCCCCGTCGGTGGGCGTCGGCGAGGTCCGCGCGGAATACACGCCGTCGTGGAACCTCTTCGCGCCGGGGTCGATCGCCTACGCCTACACGGTGGAGAACACCGGGAACACCGCCCTCGCCGTGAGCGACGCGGCCGAGGCGAGCACGACGGAGCGCGGAGTGCTGCTGCCCGGAGAATCCCGGGACGTGCGCTCCGAGCCCCAGCCCGCCTGGCCGCTGTTCGTGCTGACGAAGGACGTGACGGTGGATGCCGCGGTGCCCGACTCGACGCTCGCCGCGGCGCCCGTGACGCGCAGCGTGACGGTGTGGGCGGTTCCGTGGGTGCACCTCGCCGCCGCGGTCGGCGTCGCCCTCATCGTCGCGGCCGTCGCGTCGGGTCGTCGGCGTTCCCGTCAGCGCCTCGACGACCTCGTCGCCCGCGCTCGCGAAGAGGGCCGGCGTGAGGCGGTGGAGGTCTCATGAGCGACATCCTCTTCGTCCCCACGGCCGTCGCCGACGACGGCGTGGGCGTCACCGTCGAGATCACTCCCCTCCCGACCGCCACCTGCACCGTCGACTGCTCGCCGCCGCCCGGCGCCGGCCCCGGATCCCCCGCGGGCGGGCTGCCGGTCACCGGAGGCGAGATCGCCTCGGTCCTCCTCGCCGTCGCGTTGGTGGCGGCGGGGCTCACGGCGACGGCCTGGGGCCGGTGGCGGCGACCGACCTCCGACCGGAGCTGACCGCGTCACCGTCGGCGTCGCCGCTCGCCTCCGCGCGCGAGCGGCGGTGCCGACGCTCGATCGCCTGTCCCGCGTACGACGCGGCGACGATGAGCACGGCACCGGCGAGTCCGGGAAGACCGAGGGCTTCGCCTCCGATCGCCACACCCACGGCGAGGGCCCAGACCGGCTCCGTGCCCATCAGGATGCTCGCGCGGGTCGCCGAGGTGCGCCGCACCGCCCAGAGCTGAACCACGAAGGCGAACACCGAGCACAGCAGGCCGAGGAAGATCACGTCCACCCAGCCGGCTGCCGAGAGCCCCGCCACCGCGGGCGGGAGATCGGCCCCGGCCACGGCGGTCGAGGCGAGGGCGCAGACGACGAGCTGCACGAACACGACCGCGAGGGCGCTGTCCTCTCGCCCACGGGTGAGGTGCCCGCTCGCGGTGACATGTACGGCGCGGACGACCGCCGCCGCGACGACGAGTGCATCACCGGGGTTGGGGGTTCGGAGGCCCCCGCCCGAGACCAGCAGGGCGACTCCCGCGAGCGCAGCCGCAGCCGCGATGAAGGACGAACGCGGGAGCCACGAGCGCGCCGCGACGCTCTCGAGCACCGGGGTGAAGACCAGGGCCAGACTGATGAGCAGGCCCGCGTTCGTCGCCGAGGTCACGTGCACGCCCGCGGTCTCGAGCCCGATCACCGCCGCCTGCGAGCAGCCGAGGAGCATGGCGATCACGAGACCGCGGCCGCGCGGCATCCGCTCCCGACGAAGGAGACACAGGATGCCGAGGGCGCCCGCCGCGACGACGAAGCGCAGGGCCACGCCTGAAGCGACCCCCGTCTCGGCGACCAAGCCTTTCGCGGCAAGGAAGCTCGCTCCCCACACCGCCGCGACGGCGATGAGGAGGACGTCGACGAGGATCTCGGGAACGCGGCGGGTCACTTCTTCACGATCCCCCGCGTCTACCCGGAAGAACAAGCGGCATGTTCTTCATTGTGAGATAAGTTGTGGCTTATGGATCTGGCTCACCTGCGCGTGCTGCGCGAACTCCGCGACCGGGGGAGCGTGGCCGCCGTCGCGGCGGCGCAGCACGTGTCGGCCTCCGCGATCTCGCAACAGCTCGCCGCCCTGCAGGCCCACGTCCCCGTTCCCCTCACCCGGCGTCGCGGGCGAACCCTCGCGCTCACCCCGGCGGGCGAAGCCCTCGCCGCAGCGGGAACGCGGGTCGACGAGGCCCTCGTGCGTGCGCGCGAGGCCGTCGGCGCCTTTCTCGACGCGAGCGATCGCCCGGTGCGCGTCTCGGCCTTCCACAGCGCCGCCCTCGCGCTCTTCGGGCCCCTCCTGCGCGAACTCGACGGCTCTCCGCCCCTGCACCTCGCCGACGCCGACGTCGCGCACCGCGACTTTCCCGGGCTGACCGCCGACCACGACCTCGTGATCGCCCACCGCCTCGCCCACGACGAGCCGTGGCCCGCGGACCGCGTGGTGACGGTGCCGCTGCTCGAGGAGCCCCTCGACATCGCACTCCCCGCCGACCACCCGCTCGCTCGACGCTCAGAGCTGCGCGCAGCCGACCTCGTCGGTGAGAGATGGGTGTCGGTGCACGCCGGGTTCCCCCTCGCCGGGGTCCTCGACCACCTGTCGGCGCACGTCGGACGCCGTCTCGACGTCGCCCACCGCATCAACGAGTTCTCAATCACGGCCGAGATCGTCCGCGCGGGCGCGGCGGTCGCCGTCATGCCCCGGACCACGACGACCCCGCTCGCCGTCGACGGGCTCGTGCTCCGCCCCCTCGCCGATCTCGCCCTGGTGCGTCACGTGGACGCGCTGGCCCGCCCCGACGCCCTGGCCTACGCGGCCGTACGGCGTGTGCTGTCGGCGTTGCGGTCGGTGTCGGCGCGGGTGGCGGAGGGGTCATCGGGACCCGCCTGAAGATCGGCGGCGGTGGGGTCGTCGACGTCCGCCGGAGCGGTGCGCGGCGCGATGGCCGGCTCCGGATCCGCGAGCAGAGCCTCTCGGATGATGCGGCGCGGATCGTACTGGCGGGGGTCGAGTCGCTGCCAGTCCACGTCGGTCACCTCGGCGCCGAGCTCGTCACGCATCCGCTCCTGGGCGGTTTTCGCGAAGCCCCGGGCGCGGATGAGGGCACGCCGCAGGGACTCCGCCGCGGCGGGAAGCCGCTCCGGACCGATGATGAGCGCCGCGATGACGCCGATGAGGATCAGCTTCTCGATGGTGAGGCCGAAGACCACGGGCTACTCCCCCGCTCGGGGGTGGCGGGGGCCGACCATCGGAACGCGGCGGATCAGCGGGTCGGGGGCGGGTCGGCGACGACCGCCGAGGCACGGACTTCGGGAGCCGTAGGCACGGCCGATTCGGCGGAGGGCGCCGCGTCGTCGTCCTTCATCGCCTTCCACTCGCCCTTGAACAGGCGAGCCGATCTCCCCACGCTCTGAGCCAGAGCCGGCAGCTTCGCGGCTCCGAAGAGGAGGACGATCACCGCCAGGACGATCAGCAGGTGCCATCCGGTCAGTCCATGGAGCATGGGGCCTCCTCGGCCGTGTCGGCGCCTTCGCCGACGGGTGGGGGATCGGCGCGAGACGCACCGTGCGGCGATGCTAGCCCGCGGCGAAAGAAAACCACAAGGTTCGCGTTACGCATTCTTTTGTTGTGTGGTCATTACGCAACTTTTGATTGACCTATGGAAAAACATCGGTCAGGATGACGACGAGCGAAGTCCTTTGCAACCGGACACCTCATCCCCCCGAGGCTCGCCACACGAACCGCCCCGAGAGGCGGTGATCGGCGACCCCTCCCACTCGACGAAGAGTAAGGAGCAGAAACCGCGCGTGGCCGACCGCCACCGCACGAAGAGCCCGGGCCGCCACGATCAGTCGTTGAGACCGACTGTGTGGCGACCCGGTGAAAACAACTCGAACGCATTCACAGGAGCTGTTTCACCATGAACTCTACTTCTCGGCATCCGATCGTCCGGTCCCGGTTGACGGCGGTCCTCGCGGCCACCGCACTGGGTCTGGGCGCCATCGCCGCCGCCCCCGTCCCCGCCTTCGCGCACGACGGGCACGACCACGGCACCACGGACCCCGGGGGCGACCACGGAGACCCCACCGACCCCGGCACCCCCGACCCCGGCGACACCGGCGAAGACGGCGGCGCCCTCGACTGGAGCAACTACGAGCGCGTGCTGCTCACGAAGGACGTGGGCGAGCCCATCGACCTCGCCGTCCTCCCCGACAAGCGCGTCCTGCACACCGCCCGCAACGGCGACGTGCGCCTGACCGATCCCGCGACGGGAGTCACCCGCGTCACCAACAGCCTCGACGTCTACGCCAACTCGGAGGACGGCCTGCAGACGGTCGCCCTCGACCCGGACTTCGCCGAGAACAACTGGGTGTACCTCGTGTACTCCCCGCGCGACGCCGACGGTGACGGTGTGGCCGACACCCCGGCGGGCAACTCGCCCAACACCCTCCCCGCGGGAGCCGACGAGTCCTACTGGGACCAGTGGGTCGGCGTGAACCGCCTCGCCCGCTTCCAGTGGAACGGCGACTCCCTCGACCTCGCGAGCGAGCAGGTCGTCCTCGACGTCGAGGTCCAGCGCGGGCAGTGCTGCCACGTCGGCGCCGACATCGGGTTCGACGGTGACGGCAACCTCTACCTGAGCACGGGCGACAACACTCCGGCATCCACTCCGGGAGCCAACGGCTTCGCACCGAACAACGATGCACCCGGCTACAACCCGGGCTTCGACTCGCGCCGCGGAGCCGGCAACACCAACGACCTGCGCGGAAAGATCCTGCGCATCCACGTCGAGGACGACGGCTCGTACACGATCCCCGAGGGCAACCTCTTCGCGCCCGGGACCGAGCTCACCCGCCCCGAGATCTTCGTGATGGGTGTGCGCAATCCGTTCCGCATCGAGGTCGACATCGAGACCAACTCACTGTCGTGGGGCGACTACGGCCCCGACGCGACGAAGGCCGTCGCCGAGACCGCGGGTCGCGGACCCATGGGTCTGGTCGAGTGGAACGCGATCAGCCTCGACGAGCCCCAGAACGCCGGGTGGCCCTACGTCCACGCCGACAACCAGGCCTACAACGACTGGGACTTCGCCACCGCCACTCCGGGTGCGTTCTTCGACCCGCAGAACCTCAAGAACGAGTCCCGGTGGAACACCGGCCTCGTCGATCTTCCCCCCGCTCAGCCCGCCACCCTCTGGTACGGCGACAATCCCGGCGACCAGCCGTGGGACGAGCTGGTGAACTTCGGCGCCGGCAACGGCCAGGGTCCCATGGGCGGTCCCGTCTACCACTACGACGAGACGAACCCCTCCCCCACGAAGCTGCCCCAGCACTGGGACCGCAAGGCGTTCATGGGCGAGTTCTCGCAGGACTACATCGCCGCGTTCACGCTCGACTGGGACACCTTCGAGGTCAGCGCGATCGAGGACTTCCTGCCGAACGCCGCGCTGAGCACGCTCGGCCAGCCGCCGCACGACAACCCCATGGACATGGAGATCGGGCCCGACGGCTCGATGTACGTGCTCGACTACGGTGACGGCTTCTTCCGCGCGAACCCGGATGCCGGCCTCTACCGCATCGACTACGTCGCCGGCAACAAGTCGCCCCAGGCGAGCTTCACCGCGACGCCGACCTCGTCGTCGCAGGCTCCCCTGACGGTGCAGTTCGACGCCTCCGGCTCGGTCGACCCCGACGGAGACGCCCTCACCTACGAGTGGGACTTCGACGGTGACGGCGCCTTCGACGCCACGGGCGTCACCGCCTCGTACACGTACACGGAGCTGGGCACCTACAGCGCCCGCCTCCGCGTGTCCGACCCGGGTGGACGCTTCGGCGTCACCTCGCGCACCATCTCGGTGGGCAACCAGGCCCCCGAGGTCACCGTCGCCTTCCCGGGCAACGGCGCGTTCTTCGACTGGGGTCAGGCGATCCCGTTCCAGGTCACCACGACCGATGCCGAGGACGGCGACGCCACGGAATGCTCGCGCGTGAGCTGGACCTACGGTCTCGGCCACGACGAGCACGCCCACCCCGAGGTCTCGGGCACGGGCTGCACCGGGGTCTTCCGCACCGACCCGAACTCGCCCGAGCACGGCCCCGGCGCCCTGCTCTACGGCGCGGTCGTGGTCACCTACACCGATGCCGGCGCCAACGGGCTGCCGGCGGCCACGGGTGAGGCGACCGTTCGCCTGAACCCGAAGCTGCAGCAGGCCGAGCACGCGATCCGTCGCGAGGGTGTCACCACCTACGCCGACACCGACGCCTCGGGCGGCAACGCCATCCGCGGCCTGGGATCGGGCGACTACCTCGCCTTCGACCCGGTGAACTTCGCCGGGATCGACGGGGCCGTGGTCCGCGCCAGCGGCGCGGGCGAGGTCCAGCTGCGCTGGGGAGCGGCCGACGCCGAGCCCTTCGCCACGGCGGCCATCCCCGGGGGCGCGGGCTGGCAGGACGTCGAGATCGCCTTCGAGGCCCCCGAGGGCACCGGAGCGCTCTACGTCACCTCGGCCGACGAGCTGGCCGTCGACGCGCTGACCATGGTCGGCGACGGCGTCGGAGACGTCACACCCCCCACCGTCGCCCACACGCTGACCCCCGCCACCCCGACGGGTGTCGGCGGCGTGTTCAACGAGCCGGTCCGCTTCTCGGTGCAGGCCGCCGACAACGGCACGCTCGCGAGCGTCCAATACTCGCGCGACAACGGCGCGACCTGGGTGAACCTCGCGGCGAACCAGCAGTACGGGGTGACGTTCGATCAGGACGGCGCGTACGACATCCGCTACCGCGCCACCGACACCGGTGGAAATGTGTCGGAGCTCGGTTCGGTGTCGTTCACGATCGACCTCGACGCTCCCAACGAGCCGACCGTCGACACCCGCACGCTCGTCTCGCTCGGCTCCCCGCGGGTCACCTACGGCGCCCCGGGCGACGTGACGGTGTCGGTGCGCGGAGAAGGCGGTGCCCCCACGGGCGAGGTCGTGCTCACGGTCGGCGACACCGAGCTCGGTCGCGCGACCCTGGACGCCGACGGCAACGCCGTGGTCGCCCTCCCGGCGGACCTCCCGGTCGGCACGCACACCCTGCGGGCCACCTACGGAGCCGACCAGACCTTCAAGGGGTCGGCCGGCATCGGTCGCCTCACGGTCTCGCAGGCGAAGTCGACGACCTCGGTCGCCGTCTCGCCGACGCCGGTTAAGCCCGCCGTGGCGGCCACCGCCACGGTCCAGGTGGCCTCGTCGACGGGCATCGTCCCGACCGGCGACGCCACGGTGACCATCCGTCGCAACAACGCGGTCGTCACCACCCTCACCGGCACGCTCGGCGCCGACGGCACCGTCCAGGTGACCCTGCCCAAGCTCAGCGCGGAGGGCGCCTACCAGGTGCAGGCGTCGTACACCGGTTCGACCGGGATCGCGAAGAGCAGCGGCAGCGCGAACCTGACCGTCAAGAAGTAACACCCCGGTGGGGGTCGCGCACCGCGGCCCCCACCACCCTCACGGTCGTCCCCGGTCCCGGGGCGGACCTACCTCGAAGGAGAGTCATGAGTCACCACCACGACCACGCGCACCCCACGGTGCCGGATCGGCCCATGAGCCGGCGCACGCTGCTCAAGGCCCTGGCGGCGTCATCCGTCGCCGTCGGCATCGGCGCCGCCGCTCTGCCCGCCGCCGCCTCGGCATCCACCGGCTTCGGCGCCCGCGCCGCGGCCGCCGCTCCCCCGGTCAGCGCCGGGAAGCGTCTCGTCCCCGTCAACCGCATCGGCATCCAGCTCTACACCGTCCGCGACAAGGTCAGCTCGCTGGGATTCCGCGCGGTGTTCGAGGAACTGGCGCGTATCGGTTACTCCGAGATCGAGTTCGCGGGCTATACCCAGGGCGGCGTCGGCGCCATCACGCCGCAGCAGATCCGCCAGTTGCTCGACGACAACGGCCTGCGCGCGACCGGCGCGCACGTCAACCTCACCCCGGCCAACATCGACCAGCAGCTCGAGATCGCCCACGTGCTGGGCATGCCGCACCTGGGCCAGGGCGGACCCATCGTCGGAGGCTTCGGCGGGCCGCTCGCCAAGGACCCGTGGATGCAGGCCATCGGCACGTGGAATGAGATGGGCGAGAAGGGCCGGGCCGCCGGGATCAAGCTCTATCTGCACAATCACGCGCAGGAGTGGGGCTTCACCACCGACACCAACGAACGCGTGTACGACCTGTACTGGGAGAACCTCAACCCCGAGACGGTGTTCTTCGAGATGGACGTCTACTGGGCGCACGTCGGCAAGTTCCTCTACCCCGGGTTCGAGCCGATCGACTACCTCACGCGCGACCCCCGACGCTTCCCGATCCTCCACCTCAAGGACGGCAAGCTCAACCCGAACAGCGCCAACGGCTACGACATCGTCGAGTTCGGCGCCGGGAACATCGACTACACGGCGTTCCTGTCGCAGCTGCGCGACCGCGGCCAGCGCTTCGGCATGTTCGAACAGGACAACGCCTCCACGGTGCCGGTCAACCCCGGCAACTCGCTCGAGAACGCCGACCGCAGCTACGAGAACATCGCGGCCCTGCGCGGCTGAGCGACGAGGAGAAACTGATGAACAGAATCACGAAACTGACCACCGTCGGACTTCTCGTCATCGGGGGCAGCGTGGTTGCCGTCCCCGCGTACGCGGCCGACCTCACGTGCACCGACGACCTGGGCAGCCAGACCGTCTCGGGCAACCTCATCGTCCCGGGAGGAGCGGACTGCGTCCTCGGCGGCGCGACCGTCGAGGGCGACATCGTCGTCGAGGCCGGGGGATGGCTGGATGCCACCTCGGTCACCGTCACGGGTGATGTCGTCGCCACCGACGCGTACGGCGTCTCGCTCGACGGAACGAGCGTCGCCGGCGACGTCAGCGCCTATTCCGCCGACACCACCGTGGGCTTCCTCTACGTCAACGACCTGAGGGTCGGGGGCTCGGTGGAAGCCGGCGGCATCGACGTCGAGGTCGTCGACAGCGCGATCTCGGGCTCGCTGCTCACGCAGCAGGCCACCTACGTCGACGTCGTGCGCACGTCGGTCGGTGCCGACGTGTCGATCGACGGCTCGGGCTGGGGCGTGTCGATGACCGGCGCCGTCGTCAAGGGCGACGTCACCGTGAGCGGCAGCTCGCGCGACGTGCTCATCGGCGCGACGGCCGACGGCGGCTCCGACGCCTTCGCCAACTCGATCGGCGGGGGCCTCTCGCTCACCGGGAACACCGCGAACCTGCGTGTGGCGAACACGACCGTGTACGGCGCTCTCGCCCTCGACGGGAACACCCCGGCGGCGGCGTTCGGCGCGGGCGTGCGCGCCGGCTCGACCACCGGCGACTACACGGGTGAGGCGCCGACCGCCCCTCCCGCGGGTGACCAGTCGATCGCGGTGACCGTTCCCGGTCAGGGCTCGGGAGAGCTCACCTGGTCGATCGAGGGCACCTCCCGACTCGTCGATCTCGGAGTGGCGACCGAGAACCTCGATCACTACGCAGCGGCGGGCGAGATCGTCCCGATCCGCGTCCAGGACACCCGGGCCGGCAACCCCGGATGGTCGCTGACCGCTCAGGTGTCGAACTTCGCCGCCGACGGCCAGGAGGTGTCGAGCAAGTACCTCGGCTGGACGCCCGAGGTCCTCGAGACGCAGGGCGGTGCCGTCGCCGGGGCTCCCGTGCCCTCGGGCTTCGACAGCGGCCAGGGCCTCTCGGTCGCCCGCACCCTGGCGCAGGCGAACGACGGCCACGAGCGGGGCAGCTCGCTCGTGGGTGCCGACCTGGATCTCAAGCTCCCGCTCGAGACCCCCCGCGGCACCTACACCGCGACCGTGACGCTGACCGCCCTCAGCTGATCCCCTTCCCGTCGGGGTCGCGCCCCTCGAGAGCGCGGCCCCGACGGGATCCCTTCCACACGAAAGCCACGCCCATGTCCCAGGCGAAGACCACTCCCCATCCGCTCCGACTGCTCCTGTCGTTTTTCACCGGCCTCGCGCTGCTGCTCGCCAGCCCGCTCGCCGCCTCCGCGGCCGCCGCCCCCTCCCCCGACACCACGGTCACGTGGAGCGTCAAACCCGCCGACACCGCGCAAGGGCGCGACCGGCCCAACTACGCCTACGACCTGCTGCCCGGCGGCACGGTCGGCGACGCCCTGTACGTCGCGAATCGCAGCCCCCAGCCGATCACCCTGCGCGTGTACGCCGCCGACGGCTTCCTCACCGATGACGGAGCCCTCGACATCCTCGCCGGGGGCGCGGAATCCACCGACCTCGGCAGCTGGGTCTCGATCGCATCCCCCGAGCTCACCCTCGACAGCGGCGCGAGCGCCGAGGTCCCCTTCACCGTCGCCGTGCCCGCCGACGCCGCCCCGGGCGATTACGCGGCCGGCATCGTGGCATCCATGCTCGTCACCGCCGACAACGGCACCGTCACCGAACGTCGCCTGGGCTCGCGCGTGCACCTCCGCGTGCAGGGCGACCTCGTCCCCTCGCTCGCGATCGGCGACGTCGTCGTCGACTACCATGGCACCGCGAATCCCGCCGAGACGGGATCCGCGACCGTGGGCTACACCCTCACCAATACCGGCAATACCCGCCTCGACCCGAACGTCGAGGTCGCCCTCGGCGGTCCCTTCGGCTGGGCGCGGGTGACCGCGGCCGACGATGCGCCCGAGCTGCTCCCCGGCAGCTCGCTGAAGCGCACCGTCGAGGTCGCCGGGGTCGTCCCCCTCGTGGTGCTGTCGGCCAACGTCACCGCCACCTCGCAGGTCGTCTCGCGCACACTGGCCGGCGCGGAGCCGTCGACCCTCGACCCCCTCGTGTCGCAGGGCGCGGCCGCCACGGCCGCCGTGCCGTGGACGACGCTCGCGATCCTCGCCGTGATCGCCCTGCTCGTGGCCTGGCGCATCATCGCCTCGCGGCGCCGCCGAGCGGCACACGCTCGCGAGATCGCCGCCGCGGTGGCCGCTGCGCGAGCGGACGCCGCGGGGGCGGATGGCGCGGGGGCCGATGCCGTGGGGGCGGATGCCGCAGGGGCGGATGGCGCTGTCGCCGGTGCCGCGGGGGCCGATGCCGTAGGGGCCGATGCCGTAGGGGCCGATGCCGCGGGGGCCGATGCCGCGGGGGCCGGTGCCGCGGGGGCCGGTGCCGCGGGGGCCGATGCCGTGACGGGTGCGGCCGCCCAGCGCGAGCAGGTGCCGGCCGGCGGCGTATCCGACACCGAAGGAGCTCCCGAGGCTCTCTCCCCCGCCCCGACCCGCGCCTCGCGCCGGTCGCCCTGAGACCCGCTCGCGGCGTGGGGAGGGACACCCCGCGCCGCGAGCGATCGACCTCGCCCGCCGTGCTCGCGCACGGCGGGCGTTCTTCATGTGCTGGCCCCGCGCCCGGCCCGGCCGCGTAAGCAGGAGCGTCGCCCCGGCCGGGGCGTCTCCACCCGACCGGGAGGCGCGCCGCCCGCGGACGTCCCGCGTTGGGCCACGGGAAGGGACGGCCGATGCATCGAGCACGGCCCCTCCGGGGGATTTCGACGCACCGGGGTCTCGGCGTCCGGAATCGGCGCGTCGGGCGGAGGCTCCGCCGGAGAGCTGCCGGCTCGGGCGCGCAACTCCTGCACATCACGCACCGCAGACCCTCGCCGGGCCCACAACCCGCCCATCTGCAGGAGTCATGCAAGCCCCACCGCCCCTGCGTGGCTCAGCGCCCGTTCGCCCGGCCCCAGCCGGAACTACGGCTCGGGCCCACAACTCCTGCACATCGCGCACACCCAGCCCTCGCCGTGCGCACAACCCACCCATCTGCAGGAGTTGTGCACGCCTCACCGCCCCGACGTGACGCAGCGGCCGTCCGCTCCAACCAGGAACTACGGCTCGGCCGCACAACTCCTGCACATCGCGCACCCCCGGCCCTCACCGGGCCCGCAACCCACCCATCTGCAGGAGTTGTGCTCACCCCACCGCCCCAACGTGGCGTCACACAGCAGACCGGCCGCCCAGCTCAACCGGAAAGACCGCAGGAACCACGGCTCGGGCGCACAACTCCTGCACATCACGCACACCCAGCCCTCACCGGGCCCACAACCCACCCATCTGCAGGAGTTGTGCACGCCTCACCGCCCCGACGTGGCGCAGCGCCCGTCCGCCCGACCCTAGGAGGAACACCGGCTCGGGCGCACAACTCCTGCA
>CAJYHN010000006.1 GCA_913774665.1 uncultured Microbacterium sp. | reverse complement strand
GCCCGGTGGGGTGTGCACAACGGCGGGGCGTTTCGTGGAACGCCGGGTGCTGCGGCCGTGCTCGCGGCGTGTCGCCGAAAGCGCCCGCCGTTGTGCGCGGGTGGGGGGAGGGCGCCGGGTGGGGTGTGCACACCGGCGGGGCGTTTCGTGAGACGCCGGGTGGGGTGTGCACAACGCGGGGTGCTTCGCGAGACGCCCGGTGGGGTGTGCACAACGGCGGGGCGTTTCGTGGAACGCCGGGTGCTGCGGCCGTGCTCGCGGCGTGTCGCCGAAAGCGCCCGCCGTTGTGCGCGGGTGGGGGGGAAGGCGACGGGATGCCGCGTGCTCGGGGCCCGAAGAGACGACACGGCCCCGGGCGCCGGGGATTCGCCGTCCGCCGTGTGCCCAACAGCGCGGCGTATCTCGACGCGCTGACCCGCAGGGCGGTTTTCTTGGCGTGTCGGCCTATCGATCCGCCGTTGTGCTCGGGGCGTCACTTTCCGGCGCCCCCGTTCCCTGACCCGGGACGCGGACGGGCGCGACCGGGCTCGGGCGTGCGCGCGCACGGGCGCCGCCGGGTAGGGGCGCGCGCGGGTGAATGAGGCGCACCGCGCCGGCGCGCGAAGGCCGCCGCGCAGCCCCCGCGCCCTAGCGCCGGACTCAGGCCGGCGCGCGAAGGCCGTCGCGCGGCCCCCGCGCCCGAGCGTCGGGCTCAGGCCGGCGCGCGAAGGCCGCCGCGCGGCCCCCGCGCCCGAGCGCCGGACTCAGGCCGCGACAGCGGCTGCGCGGGCCGACACGGTCCGGCGACGGACTACGACCAGCGTCGTCACGAGGATCGACAGCACCGCCCAGACCACGAGTCCCGCAGCTCCCGCCCCGACTCCGCCGGCCGCGGACAGGGCGCCGAGCATCGACGAATAGGCGGGCGAGGTCGGCAGCAGCGAGGCGAAGGCCGCGAGGACCGGAGGCACCGTCGAGACGATGCTCGTCGCGAGCGCGAGGGCCCCGATGATCGCGGAGACCCATCGCCCGGCGCCACCGAGAAGCGCGACGAGCGCCTGATTCACGGCGGCGAAGGCGACCCCGGCGAGGAGGCAGATCATCGCGAAGACGGCCCAGTCGCCCCAGGGGTAGTCGGATGCCACCTGCACCACGCTCGCGACCAGCAGTCCCTGCACGGCGCCGACGATCGCCGCCGGCGCGAAGCCGCGCAGCGCGACGAGGCCCGAGGGGCGGCGGCTGGTCAGCGAACGGGCCGACACGGCCTGGAACACGACGAACGAGGCGAGGGCGCCGAACCACAGCACCGCCATGGCCAGCAGCGGCACCGCGGCGACGCCGAAGAGCGAGTCGCTGCCGCCCGTCGCAGAGACGGGGTCTGCGACGACGTCGGCGAGGTTCGTGGCCTGCGCGTCGGTGTAGGTGGGAAGCTTCGACACCGCTGTGTCCAGGCCATCCGCGAGGGAGGTGGTCCCGGTTGCGACCTGGCCGACGCCGTCCGCGAGCTGACCGGCCCCGGTCTCGGCACCGGAGGCTCCGGATGCCACCTGCTCGGCGCCCGAGGCGAGAGCCGAGGCACCCGTGCCGAACTGCCGCGCGCCGTCGGCGAGCTTCGTGGCTCCGACGGCGATGCCGTCCATGCCGCCGGCGATGGTGGTGATGCCCTTCGCCGCGTCGTACCCGCCGTCTGCGAGCTTCTGGTTCGCCGCGGCGATGGCGCTGACCCCCTCCGGAAGCTTGGTGGCCTCGGCCGAAAGCCCGCCGATCTGCGTCACGGTCTCTTTCGCTCTCGGCAGGGCTGCGTTGGCGTTGTCGGATGCCGTGCGCAGAGCAGCGCACTGCTCGGGTGTGCCCGTGCACTCGTCGGCGGCCTTCTGCAGGGCGGCTGCGGCGTCGGTGAGTGCGTTGTTGATCTGCGGTGCCGCGTCCGCCAGCTGTTGGGCGTCCTGGGCGAAGTTCGGCGGGATCTGCGCGGCGAGGGCGTTGATCTGCTTCGCCAGTTCGGCGTTGCCGTCGGCGAGCTGGGTGACGCCGGCCGCGGCCGAGCGGGTTCCGCCGGCGAGAGCTCCCGCGCCGCTGGAGAGTTGGTCGGCACCGCTGGCGAGCGGACCGGCGCCGGCGGCGAGCTTCGACGCGCCGTCGGCCAGGGCCGTGGCTCCGGACGAGAGCTGCCCGAGGCCGTCGCGCAGGCCGGCCGCTCCGGTGGACGCCTGCGATGCCCCGTCGGCGAGCTGGTGCGCTCCGCTCGCTGCGCTGCCGAGCTGGTCGCTCAGCGTGGTGAAACCGAGGAAGACGTTCTTCAGGTACTGCGACGAGAGGGTGCTGCCGTAGACCTGGGAGGCGGTGGATGCCAGCGCCCCGGTGATCGCGCCGTCGACGACGCGGGCATTGGGTGCCGTCTGCACCCCGATCGTCGCCTTCTCGGGAGTCTCGCCCGGTCGGGTCGAGAGCGAGGCTGCGGTGAAGTTCTCGGGAATCGTCACGACCGCGGTGTACGTGCCGTCCTTCAGGCCGGCGGCGGCGTCCTCGTCGTTGGAGATGACCCAGTCGATGTTGCTCGGCTGGTCGTCGGCGCCCTTCACCAGGCCGCCGGTGAGCTGTCGACCGAGGGGGACGAGCTGGCCGTCGAGCTCGACAGCCTTGTCGTCGTTCACGATCGCGGCCGTGATGTTCTCGAGTCGATCGGTGGGCTTGTACAGCGCACCGACCAGGATGCCGCCGATCACCGCCGGGAGCAGAAGGACGCCGATGAGCGTCAGCCAGGTGACGGGGCGGCGCGAGCGGGAGCGCTCGACGGGGAGAGTCATGCGAACACCTCGGAGAGATCGGCGAAGGTTTCGGGTTCGGGACGATGCCGGCGCGGGGTCGGCAGCGAGAGGGACGACACGTCCGGACGCTCAGCGTCGGCCAGCAGGGCCAGCGCGCGGCGTTCGTCGCGGGCGGCCACGATCAGCGTGAGCGGCGACGAGTCGTCGCCGCTGCGCTCGCGCGCCTCGGTGGCGGCACGGCGGAGCACCTGGGCCACGTCGTCGCTGGTGTCGTCGTCGAGGCGGTCGATGTCCGACACGAACACGACCCGCGTGCCGCGCGATGCGGCGCGGGCGACGTCGGCCGCGGCCTCGGCGGGTTCGTCGAGGAGGGCGACGCCGACACGGGCGCGCACCGCGCCAGCGCGCTCGGGGACGAGCAGTCCGTCCACGCGCAGGCGCCCGTCGATCTGCGACAGGCGGCCCGACAGAGCGAGCAGCAGGGCACGCGTGGTGCGGGTCTCGCCGGTCACGAGCAGCGTCCCCCCGTAGCCGAGGCGCAGCGACACCTCCGAGAAGACGGGCTCCTCGGCATCCGAGGCTCCCACCGTCCGCAGATCGTCCGCGGCGATGGCGATCCCGGACTCGGCCGGCCAATCGGCGAGGCGCACCTCGCGTTCGACGGCCTCGCCCTCGACGTCGAGCTTGGGCAGGATCCGGTCGAGCCAGCGCGGCATCCACCAGGCCTTCGCGCCCAGCAGTGCGAGGATCGCGGGCACCAGGGTCATGCGCACGAGGAACGCGTCGACGGCGACCCCGACGGCGAGACCCAGCGCGATGGGCTTCAGGCTCGAGTCCCCCTCGGGCACGAAGGCGACGAAGACCGCGAACATGATGACGGCGGCGGCCACGACCACGCGAGCCGAGCCCACGAAACCGCTGCGGACGGCGCCGAGAGCCACCTCGCGGGGCGTGCGGCCCTCGCGGTCGGCGTGCACGAAGTCCTCGCGCATGCGCGAGACGAGGAAGACCTGGTAGTCCATTGCGAGGCCGAAGAGCACGCCCATCACGACGATGGGCATGAAGCTGATGATGGGTCCGATCTTGGCCACGTGGAGCGCGTCGGCGAACCAACCCCACTCGAACACCGCGGCGACGACGCCGAACGAGGCCGCGACCGACAGGAGGTATCCGCCGGCGGCGGTCAGGGGCACCCAGATCGAGCGGAACACGATCATCAGCAGCACGAGCGAGAGGCCCACCACGAACAGGCCGAACGGCAGCAGGGCGGCACCGAGCTGGTCGGAGATGTCGATCGTGACGGCGGTGTAGCCGGTGACGAGCAGGTGCACGCCGAACTGGTCGTACAGGCGGGGTTCGGCCGCGCGGAGCTCGCGCACGAGGTCGGCGGTGCGCGGGTCGTCGGGTGCGGTCTCGGGCACGATCTGCACGATGCCGGTATCGGCGGTGGTGTTCGGCGTCGCGAGGGCGACCTTCGCGACCCCCGGGATCTTCGCGATCTCGTCGCCGATGCTCGTCATGAGGTTCAGGGGGTCGTTCGAGGTGACGATCGTGCCCGTCATGATGAGGGGACCGTTGGCGCCGGGTCCGAAGTACTCGTCGGTCAGCTCGTAGGCGACGCGCGCCTCATCGCCCGGGGGGAGCTGCCCGGCGTTCGGAAGGGTGAGCGCGAGGGACGCGGCCGGGATCGCCGTCACGCCCAGCAGGCCGATCACCGCGACGGAGGTGACCACGGGATGCCGCGTCACCAGGCCGACCCAGCGCTTGGCGGGCCCGTTGCGCTGGGCGCGGACGGCCGCCGTGGAGGCGCGGCGCACGCTTTCGGCGGCGGCCTCTTCGGCGGCCGCGGCGTCGTCTTCGGCGGTGGCCGTGCGGGAGCGCTTCTTCTGCTTCTTGTACCCCCACCCGACGACGCGGTGTCCCGCGAATCCCAGGAACGCGGGGGTGAGCGTGAGCCCCACGCAGACCGCGATCGCCACGGCGACGGAGGCGGCGATGCCCATGGTCGTCAGGAACGGGATGCCGGCGAAGCTCAGGCCGATGAGGGCGATGAGCACCGTGATGCCGGCGAACACGACGGCGGATCCGGCGGTACCGACGGCGCGGGCGGTCGATTCCTCGGGGTCCATTCCCGCGCGCGTCTGGTCTTGATGTCGCGACACGATGAAGAGCGCGTAATCGATGCCGACCGCCAGGCCCAGCATCACCGCCAGCAGGGGAGTGGTCGACGACACGGTCGCGAAGCCCGTCGCGATGAAGATGAGCCCGATCGAGAGGGCGACACCGAGGATGGCGGTGGCCAGCGGCATCCCGGCCACCAGGAACGATCGGAACGTCACCATCAGCACGAGCGCGGCGATGAGGACGCCGAGCGCCTCGGTGAGCGAAGCGCCGGGGATCTCGGTGGCGAAGAGCTGGCCGCCCAGGATGGCCTGGGAGCCGGAGGGAAGAGCGGAGCCGAGCGCGGTCGTGGCGTCGCGGAGCGCGTCCTTGGTGCCGGTGGGCACCGCCGTCGACTCGCCGGCGAACTGGATGCGCACGATGGCCGCTCGCCCGTCGTCGGAGATGCCGCCGGACACCCGGGTGTCGTACGGGTCGGTGACGGCCTCGACGAAGTCGAGCGTGCCGATGTCGCCCGTGGTCTTCTGAATGGCGTCCTGGTAGCTCTGGTCTCGAACGCTCAATCCGTCCGCCGAGACGACGATGATCTCGGCGCTCGCTCCACTCACCTGGGGGAAGGTGCGTCCGAGCATCTCGAGGCCGGCCTGGGATTCGGTGCCCGGGATCGAGAAGGTGTTGTCGGTGCCCTTCGCGAACACCGCGACTCCGCCGCCCGCGATGGCCAGGATGAGGAGCCAACCGGTCAGAACGCGCCAGGGGTGGCGGAACGACCAGCGGCCCAGGGTGTAGAGGAATGTCGACACGGCGGCTCCCACGATCGGTGAACGAGTCGATACATCACCGTATCGGATACAACAATGTATCGTAGACCCCGACGGTGGGGCCGAAGCTGGACGTCCACCCAGAACAGGAGACGCGGATGACCGACACCGCACCCGCCCCCTCGAGGCGGCGCGAGAACACGCGGACGCGCCTCATGGACGCCGCCGCGGAGATGTTCGCCGAGGTCGGCATCGACGCCGCCTCGGTCGAGGCGATCTGCGATCGCGCCGGGTTCACGCGCGGCGCGTTCTACTCGAATTTCGCCTCGAAGGAAGAACTCTTCCTCGCCCTCTGCGCCCGCTCCGCCGAGACCACGATCGCCGCGGTGCGCGACCGGGTCACCTCGATCGAGGACCGCGGACTGGATGCCACGGGCGAAGTCCTCCATCTCGTCCAGGAAGTGCTCGAGGTCGCCGGCGAGGACCGCCTCGACGTCCTGCTGGGAGCCGAGACGCGCGTGCAGGCCCTGCGCAACCCCGAGTTCGCGGCGGCCTATCTCTCGTCGAACGGTGCCCTGTGCGACAGCGTCACGCAGCTCGTGCGCGACGTCGCCGACGCGCGCGGTCTGACTCTCCGGCTGCCCGCGGACGCCGCGACGGAGCTCCTGCTGTCGGCCTGGATCTCGGCGTCCGAGACCGCCGTCATGACGGGAACGTCCCCGTCCGACGCGCGCGCTCAGCTCGGGGAGCGACTCGCTCAGATCGTGCGTCTCATCCTCGAGTGATCTCGAGAGCGGCGTAGCACCGCCGCAGCCGGTCCATCCACCATTCGCGCCGATCGTCCGCCGCGGCCACGCGGTCGAGGTCGGATGACGAGGGGCGGGGTCGGGCGAGCGGCAGCACTCCGCCGCGTGCGGCGAGGGGGGATGCCACGACATCGACCGTGAACAGCGAAGCGGTGCCGAGACCGCAGTCGTAGTCGAGGTCGGGCAGCGAGGCCGCCAGAGCCACCCCCATCGACAGGCCGATCGAGGTGTCGAGGGCGCTGGAGACGACAGCGGGCAGCCCCGCCTGCGCGACGAGGTCTCGCGCCGCGTGGACGCCGCCGAGGGGCTGAGCCTTGATGACGAGCAGATCGGCGGCGCCCGCGTGGGCCACTCGCAGGGGATCGGCGGCTTTGCGGACGCTCTCGTCGGCCGCGATCGGGATGCCGAGATAGCCGATCCGCTCGCGCAGCTCGGCCAGTTCTTCGACCTCGGCGCAGGGCTGCTCGACGTACTCGAGGTCGAACTCAGCGAGGGAGTGGACCGCCCGCTCGGCCTCGTCGACGTTCCACGCGCCGTTGGCGTCGATGCGCACCCGCCCCTCGGGACCCATCACCTCGCGGACCGCTCGGACGCGCGCCACGTCGGCGGCGAGCGTCTGGCCCGGCTCGGCGACCTTGACCTTGACCGTGCGGCATCCGTCGTACCGAGCGAGGATCCTCGGCACCTCGGATGCCGCGACCGCGGGCATCGTGGCGTTGACGGCGACGAGATCGCGCACGGCGGGCGGCGACGGACGCCACCCGAAGTCGATGGCCCCGGCGAGCCAGGTCACGGCTTCCGCATCGGCGTACTCGACGAACGGCGAGAACTCGGTCCACCCCTCGGGACCCTCGAACACGAGCGCCTCCCGTGTCTCGATCCCCCGGAAGCGGGCGGCGAGCGGAAGGGAGACGACGCGGGCCGAGTCGAGGATCTCGTCGAGCGGGGGGAGGGCGACGGTGCTCATGCCCTCATCCTGCCGCTCAGCGCGGTCCGCCGCCGCCGAACCCGCCGAGCCAGAACGTCTGACGTTCGACGGTGTACGAGGAGAGATCGGGGGTGGACTCCAGCGACTCCTTCGCGGCCTCCGACTGCTCGTGGGTGCGTCGCGGGCCGAACAGGTAGTCGCGCAGTCGCGCGAGCTTCGACATCTTCTTCGTCATGCTGACTCCGATCGTCGCTGGCCTCCCCACGCTACGCGGCACCGAGCGGGGAATCCACCGGCCCGCGTGTCGGAGGGCGGGCATAGGCTGACGCCATGCTCTTCGATACCCCCGTCCGGCTCGGCGTGCAGATCCAGCCGCAGCACGTGCAGTATTCCGACATCCGCGACGCCGTCCTCCGTCTCGAAGAGATGGGCGTCGACGTCCTGTTCAACTGGGACCACTTCTATCCCCTCTACGGAGACCCCGAGGGCGAGCACTTCGAGTCGTGGACCATGCTCTCCGCCTGGGCCGAGCAGACCGAGCGCGTCGAGTTCGGCGCCCTCGTCAACTGCAACAGCTACCGAAATCCCGACCTGCAGGCCGACATGGCGCGCACCGTCGACCACATCAGCAAGAAGGGCGGCGACACCGGTCGCTTCATCTTCGGCACGGGGTCGGGATGGTTCCAGCGCGATTACGACGAGTACGGCTACGACTTCGGCACCGCCGGTTCGCGGCTCAATGCTCTGGCGACCGACCTCGACCGGGTCGTCGCGCGGTGGGGCAAGCTCAACCCGGCGCCCACCCGCAAGATCCCCGTCATGATCGGCGGCAAGGGCGAGCAGAAGACTCTGCGCATCGTCGCCCGTCACGCCGACATCTGGCACAGCTTCGTCACCCCCGACGAGCTGCCGCACAAGTTCGAGGTGATCGAGAAGTGGGCCGAGGCCGAGCAGCGCGACCTGTCCGGCCTGATCGTCTCGAACGAGCTCAAGGACCGCGACGAAGACGTCGCCGACGCCCTCCACGACGCCGGTACGCGCCTCTTCACGCTCGGCTTCTCGGGGCCGGAGTGGGATTACTCGCTCGTCGAGCGCTGGCTGCGGTGGCGCGACAGCAAGAACGCGTGAACGGTTGCGGCGCCCCGATCTGCTCGGGGCGCCGCACCCGTTACGGCTTGAACTGCGCGCCTCCGGACATGCCCGTCCAGTTCTTCGCGGTCTCGCCGGCGTAGTACGCGGTCTCGCTCTGGTGGTTCATCGAGCGCCGCGCGTCTTCGGACTGATCATGCGAGGGCGCACCGAGGAAGTACTCGCGGATGCGGCCCAGGATCGACACCTTCTTCGTCATGCTGACTCCGATCGTCGGGGTCGTCCAGGCTACGGGGCGGGGCGGCGGTCGTCCACTGTCTTCGCACCCGCTCTCTCGGCGACCCCCGCGCGTAGGCTGAACGGGTGACCGTCTCCGAGCTCTTCGACCCCGCGGAATGGACCCCGGCGCCCGGCGCCGAGGACTACACCGACATCACCGCCCACGTCACGCACGACGGTCGGGTCGCGCGTATCGCCTTCGATCGTCCCGAGGTGCGCAACGCGTTCCGCCCGCACACGGTCGACGAGCTGTACCGCGCCCTCGACATCGCACGGCAGGATCACCGCATCGGCGTCGTCCTGCTCACCGGCAACGGCCCGAGTCCCAAGGACGGAGGCTGGGCGTTCTGCTCCGGTGGCGACCAGCGCATCCGCGGGCGCGACGGCTACAAGTACTCCGAAGACGAGACGACCGTGCACGACCCCGGTCGCGCGGGTCGCCTGCACATCCTCGAGGTGCAGCGGCTCATCCGCTTCATGCCGAAGGTCGTCATCGCCGTCGTCCCCGGCTGGGCGGCGGGCGGCGGACACTCGCTCAATGTCGTGTGCGACCTGTCGATCGCGAGTGCCGAGCACGGTCGTTTCAAGCAGACGGATGCCGACGTCGGCTCGTTCGACGCCGGGTACGGCTCCGCGTACTTCGCGCGTCAGATCGGCCAGAAGTTCGCGCGCGAGATCTTCTTCCTGGCCGAGGAGTACTCCGCCGAGCGCGCGTACGAGATGGGCGCGGTCAACCGCGTCGTGCCGCACGCCGAGCTCGAGCGCGAGGCCCTGGCGATGGCGCGCACGATTCTGACGAAGTCGCCCACCGCGATCCGCATGCTCAAGTACGCCTTCAACGCCGTCGACGACGGTCTCGTCGGCCAGCAGCTGTTCGCCGGTGAGGCGACGCGCCTCGCCTACGGTACCGACGAAGCGGCGGAGGGACGCGACTCGTTCCTCGAGAAGCGCGACCCCGATTGGTCCGACGTGCCGTGGCACTACTGATCGCCGGAAGCTCCTCGTGAGACTCGAGCCGGCGGCATCCGACGATCCGCGCGACGTGCTGCGCGCGTTGAGGGCGGCCATCCTCGGCGCCGGTCCCGCCGTGGCGCTCGGCGGCTCGGACCTCGCCGGTGAGGTCTCCCCGGGGACGGCGGCGGTGGTCACGACCTCGGGGTCGACAGGCGTGCCCAAGTCGGTCGTGATCAGCCGCAACGCCCTCATCGCGAGTGCGTACGCCACCGCGGCGCGCATCGGCGAGGGCGCGTGGCTGCTCGCGGTCCCCGCCACGTACGTCGCCGGGGTGCAGGTGATCGTGCGGGCACTCCTGGCCGATCGAGAGCCCGCCGTGGTCGCGGGTCCGTTCCGGGCCGAGCCGTTCGCCGCAGCGGCCCTCGGTATGGCGTCGCACGTCGACGGTGCCCGCGTCCCGAGCTACACCTCGCTCGTCCCCGCGCAGCTGCAGAGACTTCTGGATGCCGCCGAGCACGACACCACCGTGGCGCAGGCCCTGCGTTCGTTCGAGGCCATCCTGATCGGGGGTCAGGCTCTGGCGCCGGCGGTGCGGGAGCGTGCGGAAGCGGCGGGAGCGCGGATCGTCCGCACCTACGGATCGAGCGAGACCAGCGGAGGGTGCGTCTACGACGGCGTCCCGCTCGACGGCGTGGGCGTCGCGATCGTCGACGGCGAGGTGCGGCTGTCGGGACCGACGCTCGCCGAGGGCTACCTCGGCGACCCCGAGCGCACGGCATCCGTCTTCCTCACCGACGCTCTCGGCACGCGGTGGTACCGCACGGGCGACGGGGGAGAGATCCTCGGCGGGGTGCTGAACGTCACCGGTCGACTCGACAACGTCATCGTCTCCGGAGGGGTGAACGTCTCGCTCGACCGGGTCGAAGCGGCCGTGCGCGGCATCCCGGGGTTGGAATCCGCCGTCGTCGTGCCAATCCCGGATGCGGACTGGGGCCAGGGATCCGCCGTGGTGGTGCCCGGGATCGAACCGTCCCGGGAGCACGAAGTGCTCGCCGCGGTGCGCGAGGTCGTCGGCGCGTCCCTCGGGGCCCCGGCGCGACCGGCCCGCGTGATCGCGATCCCGGAGATGCCCACCCTGCGCACGGGCAAACCCGATCGTGCGATGCTGCGTCGACTCCTCGGCGAGGGCTCGCCGGACCCGCGGGATTAGACTGAGCCCTCGTGGCAGCACAGTCTCGCAAGCGTCCGAACACCGCCAAGAAGCGTCATCCGGGCGGCAACCCGCAGAAGGCGAAGAGCGGTGCCCCGCAGGCGGTCACGCCCGCCACCGCGCGGGACTGGATCGCCGCGGCGCGCCTGCGCACGTTGCCGCTCGCCATCACCCCCGTGCTCATCGGCACGGGAGCCGCGACCCTGGTGGACGACCAGCTGCACGGGGTGATCGCCCTCGCCTGCCTCGCCGTCGCCTTCGCGCTGCAGATCGGCGTCAACTACGCCAACGACTACTCCGACGGCATCCGCGGCACCGATGACGTGCGCGTCGGGCCGGGTCGGCTCACCGGCGGGAAGAAGGCGAAGCCGCGGACCGTGCTGATCGTCGCGCTGTCGTTCTTCGCGCTCGCCGCGGTGATCGGGCTCGTCCTGGTGATCCGGACGGGGCAGTGGTGGCTTCTCCTCGTCGGCGCCCTGTGCATCGTCGCGGCCTGGTTCTACACCGGCGGAAAGCGTCCCTACGGCTACAACGCGATGGGCGAGATCTTCGTCTTCGTCTTCTTCGGTCTGGTCGCCACCCTCGGCACGACCTGGCTGCAGGTGCTGTCCCTTCCCCAGGAGGCGTGGTTCGGAGCGGTCGCCGCGGGGCTCCTCGCCTGCGCGGTGCTCCTGGCGAACAATCTGCGCGACATCGATCAGGACCGCCTCGCGGGAAAGCGCACCCTCTCGGTTCTCATCGGTCGTCGCGCGACCCAGGTGCTGTTCACGGTCTTCGTGCTCGCGCCCTTCGGCATCGCCGCGTTCCTCGCCCTGGTCTACCCCGTGGCCTGGCTCGAGGGGATCCCGCTGCTCGGGGGGCTCGCCGCGATCCTCATCGTGTGGACCTACCGCGCCCCCCGCGAGCTGATCACCGCGCTACAGGTGACGAGCTTCACCTCGGTGGCGTACGGCGCGGTCCTCTTCGGCGCGTTCGCGGTCTGACCCGCGCGCGATCGGCGCTCGGACTCAGGCGCGCGGAGCCTCAGGCGCCGCGTCCGGACCGTCGGTGCGCTGGGCATCGACCACCGCGTCCTCGGCGTCGGCGTCGGTCTCGGCGCCCGTCCGGCGGCCGGTCATCGCGCGCTGCGCTCGACGCTCGGCGAGGCCGCCGGTGACCTTGTCGAGCGGGCGGCGAAGGAACAGCGTCGACAGGCTCAGCCCGATGAGGGCGGCGAAGATCGCCGCGAGCCACGGCAGCTCCTGGAAAACCGGGAACAGCAGCAGGATGCCGAGGGGCACGAGGAAGGCGAGCAGACGCAGCACCGTATAGACGAGGGCCGAACGTGCACGCATGCCCCCAGTCTACGGCGGGCATCCGCGGCCCCGATCCGGGTCGTTCGACGGCGGAAGACCGTCCGCCCACTCCGGGCCGCTGTCCAGCCGACGCACGTAGAATCGGGTCATGGCACGGTTGCTTCTCATCCTGGCGCTCGTGGCGACCGTCTTCTGGGTCTACACGATCGTGGACTGCGCTGTGCAGAGCCCCTCTCGCCACCGCGGCGTCAGCAAGCCCGCGTGGATGGCGATCGTGATCCTCCTGCCCGTGCTCGGCGGCATCCTGTGGTTCGCCATCGGTCGGGGGCGCGCCGCGCAGACGGTCGTTCGACGAGCTCCCGACGACGACCCCGAGTTCCTCGGCCGCATGACCGCGTCCGCGCGCGCCGACCAGGACGAGCGGATCCGCCGCCTTGAAGAAGAGTTGGCGCAGCTCGACTCCGAGGCCGAAGATCCCCAGCCTCCTCGGAAGACGACCGATCCGGACGACACCCCGGGCAAGGGCGACGACGACACCCGCGGCCAGCGCGGCGCCGTCGGCTGACCCGTGGTCGACATCGCGCGTCTCGCCGCGCCCGCCACCGACGCGGCCGCGGCCCTGCTTGCCGGGCTCGTCTCCCGCGGCGTGCGGCACATCGTCGTGAGCCCGGGATCGCGCTCCCAGGCGCTGGCGCTCGTCGCCGCCGAGCTCGAACGGGAGGGGCTCATCCATCTGCACGTGCGCATCGACGAGCGCGTCGCGGGCTTCACGGCCCTCGGGATCGGACGCGAGACCGGGATGCCGGCGGCTGTCGTCTGCACGTCGGGCACCGCCGTCGCGAACCTCGTGCCGGCCGCGCTCGAGGCGCATCACGCGGGCGTTCCCCTTCTCCTTCTCACCGCCGATCGCCCTCCGGAACTGCGCGGGGTGGGCGCCAACCAGACGACCCGGCAGCCGGGGCTGTTCCGGTCCGCCGTCCGGCTCGAAGCCGACCTCGCGGTGCCCGAGGCGACCGACGACGACGCCACCGGCGAACAGACCGCCGAGCTCGACGCGATGGCCGCCGCAGCGCTCGCGGCCGCCCTCGGTGAGGGTGCCCGCGCGGCCGGACCCGTGCACCTGAACGTTCCGTTCCGAGAGCCGCTCGCCGGTGCCGCACCGGCGTGGCTCGCGGAGCGGGCGGCATCCCGTGCCGTTCCCGCCGACGACAACAGCGACGGCTCCGGGGCGCTCTACCAGGGCGGCGGGGGCATCGGCGAGGCCGACGTGGCACCTGTCACCGAGGCGGCACACGTGGTCGAGCCCGGTCCGCGGACGGTCGTGGTCGCGGGCGCGGACGCCGGGGATGCGGCGGAGCAGTTCGCCCACGACGGCGGCTTCCCCCTGGTGGCCGAGATCGTCAGCGGTGCGCGCTTCGGCCGCCAGATCGTGCACGGCTACCGCGCCCTGCTGAGCGCCCCCGAGCTCGGCGGCCGTATCGAGCGCGTCGTCGTGTTCGGCCGCCCGACGCTCAGCCGCGAGGTCACCCGCCTGCTCATGCGCGACGACGTCGAGGTTTTCGCCGTGCGCGGACCGGGCGAGCCCGTGAACCTGAACGGCTCGACGCTGGCGGTCGACGCGGTGCGAGTCGGGCCGGGAGAGAACGATCGCGCGTGGCTCGGGGACTGGATGCGCGCCTCGCGCGCCGCCGCCGTCGACCTCTCGCCCCCGGCCCCCGACGCGGACGGGCTCGCCTCCGCCGTGCCGCACGAGCGACTCGGGGCGATCAACGCCGAGGTCGAGGTCATGCGCGCACCCCTGGATCGCGCCGCCCTGGTCGATGCCCTGTGGCGCGCGAGCTGGCCCCACGACCGACTCGTCTTCGGGTCCTCGCGCATCGTGCGCGTCGCCGACGAACTGCTGAGCGGCAAGAAGGTGGCCGTGCACTCGAACCGCGGGCTCGCGGGCATCGACGGCACGATCGCCACGGCCACGGGCGTCGCGCTGGCGAGCCAGGTCGACGAACGCCCCGGTGTGACGCGTCTGCTGCTCGGCGATCTGGCGTTCCTGCATGACATGGGGGCGTTGCTCCTTCCCCCCGGCGAGATCGAGCCCCGCCTGCAGGTCGTCGTCGGAAACGACGGCGGGGGCACGATCTTCGACGGCCTCGAGGTCGCCACAGTCGCCGGCGACGACGCGATGTCTCGCGTGCAGTACACCCCGCAGACGGCCCGACTCGAGCAGCTCGCTCTCGCGTTCGGGTGGGAGTACCACCGGTGCACCACGCGCGTCGCGCTCGACCAGGTGCTCACCGCGCCCACCGGCGGTCGGCAGCTGATCGAAGTACCGCTCGCGCGCTGACCGAGTGGCATCCGCTTCCGATGCCTCGGCATCGTCGTCAACGGGTGGCGCAGATTCCGGATGCCGCGGCACGATGTCGGGATGAGCACGAGCAGCAGATGGTCCACGCCCGCCGCCGACGCCCTGCGCGTGGAGCCCGGATTCCGCCTCGCCGACATCGATCCGCGATCCACGCCCGGCTACGACGGCGACAAGGCCGACGGTCGCGCCGACCTCGAGGCAGGACGTGAGCCGCTGGAGGGGCTGCAGGAGCGCCTCTTCGCGCAGAGCGTCGCGGGCACGGCCACGGGCTCGGTGCTGCTCGTGCTGCAGGCGATGGACACCGCGGGCAAGGGCGGGATCGTCCGGCACGTCGTGGGTGCCGTCGACCCCCAGGGCGTCGAACTCGCCTCGTTCAAAAAGCCCACCGCCGAGGAGCTCGAGCACGACTTCCTCTGGCGCATCGAGAAGCGTCTGCCCGACGCGGGGCGCCTCGGCGTCTTCGATCGCTCGCACTACGAGGACGTCCTCATCGGTCGGGTGCGCGAGCTCGCGCCGCACGATGAGATCGAGCGCCGCTACGGCGCGATCGTCTCGTTCGAGGCGCAGGCCGCCGAGATGGGCATCCGCGTGGTGAAGGTCATGCTGCACATCTCGAAGGACGAGCAGCGGGAGCGTCTCGGTGAGCGGCTCGAACGACCCGACAAGCACTGGAAGTACAACCCCTTCGACGTGGACGAGCGTGAGCTGTGGGACGCCTACATGGACGCGTACCAGGTCGCGATCGAGCGCACGTCGACGCCCGTCGCGCCGTGGCACGTCGTCCCGGCCGACCGCAAGTGGTACGCGCGCCTCGCCGTGCAGCAGCTGCTCATCGACGCGCTCGAGGACATCGATCCGCGGTGGCCCGCGGCCGACTACGACGTCGAGGTCGAGAAGGACCGGCTCGCGAACTCGTGAGTCAGGCCAGCGCCTCGACGATCGGGCGGAACTTGACGCGCGTCTCGAGCAGCTCGGACTCCGGCACGCTGTCGGCGACGATGCCCGCGCCCGCGTAGGCGGTGATCGGCGCGGTCGGCGACGAGGGGGCGGCGCGGTCGATCTGCGCGCATCGCAGGGCGATGGCCCACTCACCGTCGCCCGAGGCGGCCGTCCATCCCACCGCGCCCGCGTACCGCCCGCGGTCGAAGGGCTCGAGGCGACGGATGACGTCCATCGCCGCGGCGGTGGGGGTCCCCGCGACCGCGGCCGTCGGGTGCAGGACCGAGATCAGGTCGAGCGAGGACGCGTCCTCGCTCAGCTCGCCCTCGACGTCGGTGGCCAGGTGCCAGACGTTCGGCAGCTTGAGAGTGAAGGGCTCGTCCGCCGCGGCGAGTGCCGAGGTGTGGGGCCTGAGGGCCCTGAGCACGCTCTGCACGGCGAACCGGTGTTCGTCCTGGTCTTTCGTGCTCCGGGTGAGGCCGATGGATGCCGCGACATCGGCGTCGGCATCCCCGCCGCGCGCGACCGTACCGGCGAGGACGCGCGCGGTCACCGTTCCGCCCGAGACGGTTACGAGGGTCTCGGGGCTCGCGCCGATCAGGCCGTCGACCGCGAAGACCCAGCAGTCGGGGTAGCCCTCGAGCAGGGACCGGACGAGGCGCCGCAGGTCGGACCCGGCGGGAACGGTACCCGTGATGTCGCGGGCGAGGACGACCTTGCCCACCTCGCGGCGCCCGATGGCCTCGATGGCCTGGTGGACGGCATCCTGATACTTCTCCGCCGTCTGCCGGCCGGGACCGAGCGTCGCGGACCAGTGCGGACCGAAGGGGGAGCGGGGCGGCAGTTCGGGTTCGGGTCCGTCGGGGGTGTCGTCGAAGGCGATGCGGGTGACCCACGCCCGGCCGCTATGGCGACCGACGATCATGCCGGGCACGCGCAGGACGTTCTCGCGCTCGGAGTGCGGATCGAACACGAACGACCCGAATGCCACGAGGCCCGTGCCCGGCAGCTGCACGGGGTCGTCGATCTCGGCGGCGGCGGCGATCGCGCGCCAGCGCTCAGAGACGGTGGCGTCGCCCGGCTGCTCCCCGGCGTACCGCAGTGTCAGCAGGTCGCCGAACGCCGCGAGGGACTCTCCGCGGCGGCTCCAGAACAGGGGGTCGTAGGGGGTCGTGTAGGCGAGGACATCGTCCATCGGGGACAGCTCGCGCGTGACCACGCGCAGGCGCGGCACGACGTCATCCGCGGGTTCGAGCACGTCTTTCAGCGTAGACCCGCGGGCGGCGACGCGGCGGGACGGGCGCCCCGGATGCTTCGGCGTCGAGGGAGACGGGGGTGGCCGAGCGCGTTTTAGACTCCGAACATGGATCCTCGACCCGCCCCCGGCACCCGCCTCATGTTCGAGTGGCGCAAGTGGGACGGCTCTCCCCACTGGGTGCAGGACAGTGTCTACCTCGGATCCGACGAGTGGGGCGAGTGGTTCGGCCAGCAGGTGGGGTGGCGCAGCGCGAGGCCGGGCGCCGAGTTCGTCTGCCGACAGCCCAACGTGACGCTGGTACCGGCCACGGGGGACTGGGCGTTCACCCACAACGCCGACCCGCACCCCGTCGCGGTGTACATCGACCTGGCGTGGGACGTTCGCTGGCACGACGACGGCGTGCCCCGCGGCATCGACATGGACCTCGACGTCGTGCGGCGCACCGATGAGCGCGGAACCTGGGTCGACGATCGCGACGAGTGGGACGAGCACCGCGTGCAATACGGCTACCCGGCCGAGATCGTCACGCACCTCGAGGCCACGGCCCTCGACCTCGAACGGCGGGTGCTCGCGCGGGAGGCACCGTTCTCGGACGCGGTGACAGGCCCCTGGCTCGAACGTCTCGCGACGATGGCAACCCCCGACGATCCTTCGGCGGCACGCGCCTAGACTCGACGGGTGAGCAGCGACCCCAACCGCGCCGATCTCGGCAAAGACCCGAAGCGCGTCAGCGGCATGTTCGACCAGGTCGCCGCGGCCTACGACCGCACGAACTCCGTGCTCAGCCTCGGCAACGATCGCTTCTGGCGCGTCGCGACGCTTCGCGCGGTCGCCCCGCAGCGCGGCGAGCGCATCCTCGACCTCGCCGCCGGCACCGGCACCTCGTCGATGGCGTTCGTTCCGAGCGGGGCCCACGTGGTCGCTGCAGACTTCTCGCGGGGCATGATCGAGGAGGGGCGCCGCCGTCACGGCGACGTGCCGAACCTCGAGTTCGTGCAGGCCGACGCCACCGACCTGCCCTTCGCCGACGGCGAGTTCGACGCCGTGACGATGTCGTTCGGTCTGCGCAACGTCATCGACCCGCGTCGGGCCCTGCGTGAGCTCCGCCGTGTGACCCGCCCCGGCGGGCGCATCGTGGTGTGCGAGTTCTCGCACCCGCCGTCTCGCGCGTTCAACGGTCTCTACCGCTTCTACAACGACCGGGTCCTCCCGATCGTCGCGAAGGCGGTCAGCTCGAATGCCGAGGCGTACGACTACCTCAACGAGTCGATCCGCGACTGGCCCGACCAGCCCACTCTCGCCGGATGGATGAGGGATGCCGGATGGGATGACGTGGCCTATCGCAACCTCACCTTCGGCATCGTCGCGCTGCACCGCGGCATCCGTCCCGCTTCCTGACCCCTGTCAACCGTCGAGATACCGTCGGCGGGCCCTGAGCGCGCCAGGATAGGCTGAAACCGTGACCCCGAGACCGTCCGCGGCCGGCACCCGCCTGTCGGGCAAGCTGGGCCTGAGTGACCGCATCTTCGCAGGCCTGCGTTCGCGCACCCTCCTCTCCACCGTCGAAGCGGGCCTCGCCCGCGTCGAGACCGAGCTCGAGGGAGAGGTGCGCAGCGCCGACAAGCTCGCCGACGTCACCGCCCGCTACCTCTACGAGGCCGGCGGCAAGCGTGTGCGACCCATGCTCGCCATCCTCACCGCGCAGCTCGGCCAGGGCACGACGAAGGAGGTCGTCGAGGTCGCCACGGCCCTCGAACTGACGCACCTCGGTTCGCTCTACCACGACGACGTCATGGACGGAGCCGACAAGCGCCGCGGAGTTCCGAGCGCGCAGACGGTGTGGGGCAACAACATCGCCATCCTCACGGGCGACCTGCTCTTCGCCCGCGCCAGCCAGCTCATGGCCCGCCGCGGGGAGCGCGCGATCCAGCTGCAGGCCGACACCTTCGAGCGCCTCGTCCTCGGGCAGATGCACGAGACCGTGGGGCCGCAGGAGGGCGACGAACCCGTCGACTTCTACCTCAAGGTGCTCGCCGACAAGACAGGTTCGCTCATCGCCGCGGCCGCGCAGTCCGGCGTCATCTACTCGGGTGCACCCGAGGAGTTCGAGCAGCCGATGGTCGCGTTCGGCGAGAAGGCCGGTGTCGCCTTCCAGCTGCTCGACGACGTGATCGATCTCTCGCCCGACCCGTCCGAGACGGGCAAGGTCCCCGGCACCGACCTGCGCGCGGGCGTGCCGACCATGCCGTACCTGCTGCTCGGCCACCGCTCCGACGCGGCATCCGCCGATCTCCGCTCGCGCATCGACGAGGGGCAGGAGCGCATCGCCGCCGGTGCCGACCCGTCGATCCTCGACGCAGCCCTCGCCGAGCTGCGCGACCACGAGACCACGCACGAGACCCTCGCTCTCGCGCACCGCTGGTCGCAGGAGGCCATCGACGCTCTGGCGCCGCTGCCCGACGGCCCCGTGCGCGAAGCGCTGACGCGCTTCGCCCGCGCCGTGGCCGACCGCTCGGCCTGACCCTTTTTCCACCACCCCCCCGATCGCGATCGAGAGGAACCCATGACGAAGCTGCGCCTCGCCATCGTCGGAGCCGGCCCCGCCGGCATCTACGCTGCCGACATCCTGCTGAAAGCCGAGCGTCAGTTCGACGTCTCCATCGACCTGTTCGAGCAGCTCCCGGCGCCCTACGGCCTGGTCCGCTACGGCGTCGCTCCCGACCACCCGCGCATCAAGGGCGTCGTCACGGCGCTGCGCGAAGTGCTCGACCGCGGCGACATCCGCATCTTCGGCAACGTGCGCTTCGGCGAGGACATCACCCTCGACGACCTCAAGAAGCACTACAACGCCGTCATCTTCTCGACCGGTGCGATCCGCGACGCGGATCTCGACATCCCCGGCATCGACGCGAAGGGCTCCTACGGCGCCGCCGACTTCGTCAGCTGGTTCGACGGTCACCCCGACGTGCCGCGCGAGTGGCCGCTCGAGGCCGCGTCGGTCGCGGTGATCGGCAACGGCAACGTCGCCCTCGACGTGACCCGCATGCTGGCCAAGCACGCCGACGACCTGCTGCCCACCGAGGTGCCCGACAACGTGTACCAGGGGCTCAAGGCCTCTCCGGTCACCGACGTCCACGTCTTCGGTCGTCGGGGTCCCGCGCAGGTGAAGTTCACCCCGCTGGAGCTCCGCGAACTCGGCGAGCTGCGCGACGTCGACATGGTCGTCTACGACGAGGACTTCGACTACGACGATGCCTCGAAGGCCGCCATCGAGACCAACAAGCAGGTCAAGGTCATCGACCGCGTGCTGCAGCAGTGGCGCACCCGCCCGGGCCTGAACAACGCCGGGGGCGACGCGTCGCGCCGCCTGCACCTGCACTTCTGGGCCAAGCCCGTCGAGGTCGTCACCGACGACGAGGGCCGGGTCGCCGCCTTCCGCTACGAGCGCACGAAGCCCGACGCCGAGGGCGGGGTCGTCGGCACCGGTGAGATCCGCGAGGTCCCCATCCAGGCGCTGTACCGCGCCGTCGGCTACTTCGGATCGCCGCTGAAGGACATTCCCTTCGACGAGCTGCGGGGCGTCATCCCCAACCACGAGGGCCAGGTGCTCTCGGCCGACTCGAACTCTCGTCTGCCCGGCGTCTACGCCACCGGCTGGATCAAGCGTGGCCCCGTCGGTCTCATCGGACACACCAAGTCGGATGCCATGGAGACGGTGCGCCACGTCATCAACGACCAGGGCGACTGGTGGCACCCCGAGCACCCCGAGGAGGAGGCCATCCCGGCCCTGCTCGCGGAGCGCGGTGTGCGCTGGACCGACCTCGACGGCTGGCACCGCCTCGACGAGCACGAGGTCGCGCTCGGTGCTCCGCACGAGCGTGCCCGCATCAAGGTCGTGCCCCGCGACGAGATGATCGCGATCTCCCGCGGCGAGTAGTCTCCCCGCCGAAGAGCCGCCCCGTCATCACGACGAGGGCGGCTCTTCGCGAAAACACCCGCCATAGGCTGGGGCGATGGGGGAGTGGCGGCAGGACATCCTCGGCGACGGGTTCGAGCAGCGGACACTGCCGCTCGGCGACGATGCCGAGGGCGAGGTCGTCGCGACGCTGGTCCGCTCCCGGCCCCACCCCGGCGCCCGCCTCTTCGGCGACCTGCGCGACACCGACGTCCTCTACGTGCACGGCTGGTCGGACTACTTCTTCCAGACCGACCTCGCGCGCTTCTTCACCGACCGCGGGGCGCGCTTCTTCGCTCTCGACCTGCGCACGTACGGCCGGAGTCTGCGACCCGGGCAGGCTCCGGGATACGTCGCCGCTCTCGACGTGTACGACGCCGACATCGGGGCGGCCCTGGATGCCATGGCCACGAAGCGAGAGAACCGACGTCTGCTTCTGTTCGGCCACAGCACGGGAGGCCTCACCCTCACGCTCTGGGCCGCGCGGCATCCGGGTGTCGCCGACGCGCTCGTGCTGAACAGCCCGTGGCTCGAACTGCAGCTCGGTCCGCTCGGACGCCAGGCCCTGGCGCCGATCGTCAACGCGCGCGCCCGCTTCGACCCCCTCGGCACGCATCCGGTGGTCGACCTCGGCTTCTATACGCGGGCGCAACGCGATCTGGGCACCCTGCCCGACAGCCCCGAGGGCTGGCGACCGCCGCAGGGTTTTCCCACCCACCCCGGGTGGCTCGCGGCGATCATCGCGGGGCACGCGCGGGTGGCATCCGGAGTCGATGTCGGCTGCCCGGCGCTCGTGCTGCTGTCGGCGCGCTCCACGCCGGCACTCACCTGGAACGACGCCATGCGCGAGACCGACTCGGTGCTCGTGGTCGACGACATTGCCCGTTCGGCGACCCGCATCGCGCGGACCGTCACCATCGCCCGTATCGAGGGGGCTCTGCACGATGTGTTCTTGTCAGCCCCGGATGCCAGGGCTCGGGCCTTCGACGCACTCGCGGCCGGGGTGAGAGGTCTAGCGTAGAACGCGTTCGAAGGAGCTCCATGACCCCCACCGCCGCGTCCGCGACCGAGCGCTACCGCGCCGCCCGTGACCACCTTCTCGCCGTCCGCACCGATCCCGCCGCCGCCGAGGATTTCGCCTGGCCGAGCTTCGAGGGTCCGTTCAACTGGGCGATCGACTGGTTCGACCCGATGGCCCGCGGCAACGACGACACCGCGCTCATCGTCGTCGACGACGACGGCACCCACCACGAGCGCACGTTCGACGAGCTCGCGCGGCGCTCCGATCAGGTCGCCGCGTGGCTCGAGACGCGGGGCGTGCGCCGGGGCGAGACCGTGCTGCTCATGCTCGACAACCAGGTCGAGCTGTGGGAGGCGATGCTCGGCATCATGAAGCGCGGCGGCGTCATCGCCCCGACCACCACGGCGCTCGGCTCGATCGACCTCGCCGACCGCATCGAGCGCGCCGAGATCCGCCACGTCGTCGTCGGAGCGGCGGATGCCGCCAAGTTCGACGACCTGCCCGAGGGCCTCGGTCGCATCGTCGTGGGCGGTTCGCACGCGGGGTGGGCGACCTACTCGGACGCCTTCGCGGTCGAGGCGGAGCCCGCGCGGCATCCGGGAACCACCGCCGACGAGCGCCTGCTGCTCTACTTCACCTCGGGAACCACCTCGAAGCCCAAGCTCGTCGAGCACACGCACTCGTCGTACCCGGTGGGCCATCTCAGCACGATGTACTGGCTCGGGCTGCAGCCCGGCGACGTGCACCTCGCGATCAGCTCACCCGGGTGGGCCAAGCACGCGTGGAGCCTGTTCTTCGCGCCGTGGATCGCCGGGGCGACCGTGCTCGCCCTGAACTACTCGCGCTTCTCGGCGGAGCGCCTGCTCACCGAGCTCGAGAACGACCGCGTGACGACCTTCTGCGCGCCGCCGACGGTGTGGCGCATGCTGATCCAGGCCGATCTGACCGGGCGCCGCGGGTCGCTGCGCGAGGTCGTGTCGGCGGGTGAGCCGCTCAATCCCGAGGTCATCGCGTCGGTGCAGCGCGCGTGGGGTCTCGACATCCGCGACGGATACGGGCAGACCGAGATGACCGCGGTGGTCGCGAACACCCCGGGTGCCGACCTCGTTCCGGGCTCGATGGGGCGGCCGCTGCCCGGATGCCCGGTCGTGCTCGTCGACCCGGTGACGGGGGAGCGCGCCGACGAGGGCGAGATCTGCATCGATCTCACCGAGCGTCCGGTGAACCTCATGACCGGGTACGTCGGCGACCCCGAGCGCAACGCCGAGGCGTTCGCCGACGGGCTCTTCCACACCGGCGATGTGGCGCGACGCGATGAGACGGGCAGCATCACCTACATCGGCCGCACCGATGACGTCTTCAAGGCCTCGGACTACAAGATCAGCCCGTTCGAGCTCGAGAGCGTGCTGATCGAGCACCCGGCGGTCATGGAGGCCGCGGTCGTGCCCGCACCCGACGAGCTGCGCCTCGCGGTGCCGAAGGCCTACATCGTGCTCGCCGGCGGACACGAGGCGGGCGAAGAGGTCGCCCTCGACATCCTGCGCTTCGCGCGCGAGCGGCTCGCCCCGTTCCAGCGCGTGCGCCGCGTCGAGTTCTTCGAGCTGCCCAAGACGATCTCGGGCAAGATCCGCCGCGTCGAACTGCGTCAGCGCGAAGAGGCGGTGTTCCGTGGCGAGGTCGACTGCGTCGAGTGGACGGATGCCGCGCTGCGGGGCGATCGCTGACACGCAAGCCCCTCGCGGCGACCGTCGTCGCGTGTGAGCATCGATCCATGGAAAAGGATCAGAAGCAGCCGTTCGAGAACCCTTCCGTCGACGACGACAGCGACATGCCCTCGCGGATGGAGGAACGTAACCTCGGCCGCGAGACCGAGCGCGAGATCACCCAGATGATCAACGGCATCGAGGGCTGACACACTCGTCTGCATGGCTGAACCGCTCGACGACGGACCGTTCTTCCACGGCACGAAGGCCGACCTGAGGGTCGGCGATCTGTTGACGCCCGGGTTCCGGTCGAACTACCGGCCCGAGGTGACGATGAATCACATCTACTTCACCTCGCGCCTCGACGGCGCGGGTCTCGCCGCGGAGATCATCCCGGGCGAGGCCCCGCCGCGCGTCTACGAGGTCGAGCCGACGGGGCCGTTCGAAGACGACCCGAACGTCACCGACAAAAAGTTCCCGGGCAACCCGACGCGCTCGTTCCGTTCGGCCGCTGCGTTGCGCATCGTCGCCGAGCGCGACGACTGGACCCGTTTGACGCCGGAGGCCCTGGCCCAGTGGCGGCATCGCCTCACCGAGATGCGCGACGAGAACGCCGAGATCATCAACTGAGGGGTCGGCTCACACCGGCTCGGTCGTGCGTATCAGCCCGCAGTTCACGCACGACCACGCGACGAGGAACCGCTCGTCGTCGAGGATCTCGAAGCGCAGGGGGTCGCCGCACGTCGGGCACGTGAGCGGGCTGAGGGGCTGCTCCATCGGGCTCTCCGTGGTCACCGTGCGAAGGTGACGTGCACGACACCGCTCGCGGCGACCTCCGAGGTGACGGTGTGGTCCTCGTCGATCACGGGCACCTCGAACGGCGGTTCGTCTCCCCATCGGCCGCGCCCGTCGGGGTCGTCGCGGAGGGAGTGCAGCTCGACCCTAGTCGCGCCCCTCACCTCGGCGAGCGAACGGCCCCAGTCCTCGCCCCTCGGGTGCTCGGCAGTGGGGTCACCCGGCATCGCCACGCCGTCCAGCGAGATGTTCAGATCGACGCGGACGGCCATGGCGTGCTCCCGGCGGGACGGATCAGCGGTAGTTCGTGAATCGAGCGCCGCCGATTGGTGAAAGTTGTGATCGGTTGCGATTCTAGCCTTGACCTGGTGATAGGTGGTTGCGGGGCAACGCGACAGATTGGACCCGATTGGGAATGGCGCGGACTCTCCGCGGACTCGCTACGCTCTCTCCATGGCCACGATCACCATCCCTCGGCGGACGCTCATCGTCATCGGCGCCGCCATCATCGCGCTGCTCCTGGCCATCGCGATCCTGCTGGCGGTTCTTCTCACGACGATCAGCCGAGAGCAGAGCGAGGCCGACTACCGGAGGTGCCTCGACCACCTCGGCACCAGCTCGGTGCAGTCGGGAGAGACTCCCGAGGAGTACGTGCAGCGCGCCGCGGAGAACGCGGCGTTCTGCTCCCGCTGAGCACGCAGACGACAGCGCCCCCATGTCTCAGACCGGGGGCGCTGTTTCGTGCGTCAGCGAGGCGCAGGGGCTTCGCCGGAGGGTGCGCTGCGGGCGATAGCTCCCAGCTCGCGAGTGAGTCGGTCGTTCTCCTCGCGCAGTGCCGAGAGAGTGCCGTTCGTCTGCCGCTGCACGACCTCGACGCGGTCGCCGAGCTTGCCGAGGCCGTAGATGGTGGTTATGGCCACGGTGAGGATGCCGGCGAAGGTGACGATCGTCTGGATAAACGTCGCCGAGGCATCAGGGCGGAACAGGTGCAGGAAGATCACGCCGACGACGCCGAGGACGACGATGAGGGCGATGGATCCGAACGCGAGGTTCTTGGAGAGTACGGGCTCGGTGGGCTTCTGCTCGGCCATGGTGGTGTCCTTTCGTGCGCGGAGTGCGCGGCGGGTGAGCATGGTGGGTTACGGGGTCTTGGCGGCGGCTCGGCGCCGGTCGGACTCATCGGCGAACGCTTTCGCGAGGCGCTCGACTTCTTCGTCGGTGACGTTCTCGATGCGACGGAGAGCGGGCAAGGCCTCCTGGTAGAAGTCCCAGGCCGGGGTGCCGTCTTCGTTGCGGACGAAGATGCGGTTGTAGTGGTCGAGGGAGACGCGGTGGATGGTGTCGATCGCGCGTTCTCCCCATCCGGTCTCGGCGCGCCCATTGAGGAGGGCCTGTTGCACGGCGTCGAGCCAGCTGTGGATCTGGCTGGTGCGGTCGAAGAGGGCGCGCTGTTCGTCGTCGGAGAGGGACATGAGGAAGTCCTTTCTGGGGTCGGGGTCGTCTCGGTGCTGGTCTTTCCGCCACTGATATTCGAAGTGGTGGCGTTCGGTGGGGTCCCATGCGGCGGTCCGCACCCACCCGTACTCCGCGGCGAGGTCGATGTATCCGGGTGTGGTCCAGTCGTCGGAGTCGTCGGCGAGGCCCCGGCAATGCATGGAGTCATCGGGGTTGAGGGCTCGAGAGTGGTTCGGCTTGTAGCGGAGGTCGTAGCCGCTGTTCACGTACCGTGTCCAGGCGTCGAACATTCGCTTCTGCTCGCTGTAATCGCGATAGGACGAGTTGCAGTCGTGCTCGCGCCCGAGCCTCTTCTCGAGGCGGCGCATGGACGCGGCCGCGGCGGGCTCGTAGCCGACGCCGGGGCGGAGCCATTCGATAACGGGAGTGCCGCCCATCAGTCGGCGTCTTCCAGGCGGGCCACGCGGACGATGAGACGCTGCACGGCAGGCAGTAGCGCGACGCCGATCATCTCGTAGTTGATGCCCTCCACGGTCCCGTCCTCGTTGAAGAACGCCGCCCACCCGAGACCGGCCTCGACGAGGCGCTCGGCAATGAGTCCCATCTCTCGGTGATCGCTGCGGGTGACGGCCACCTTCCACTGATACGAGACGAGGGTGAGCATGAGAATCTGCTCGTCAGTCACTTCCTCGGGGCGGATGTTCTTCTTGTACCGCTCCGACGACGAGGCGTAGCCGAGCTGCCCGTTGTCTTGGAGCCATGCGGCGCGGCGGGTGCCGCCGAGCTGCCGGTTGTAGGAGTCGCTGTAGAGGTTGCCCTGGAGCGCCGACGTGGCCTTCCCGTTGGCGTCTCCGACCTCGCCCTTGGTGGCGTATCCCGAGAGGTCGGGGCGCGGGATGCCGGCTAGGGCGGCGTCGAGCTCGGACTGCGTGATCACCATGCGGTCGTATTCGGCGGTGGTGGCAACGGGCCGGAAGATCAGCGCCGAGCTGGAGTACGTGTAGAAGCCGACCGTGTGGAACGAGCCGGGCTCGAGGCGGGCCACGCCAGCGCCGTCGGCGAACTTGTCGACCTTCTTGTCGTCCGCGACCATGCGCGCCGTGCGCTCCTGCGCGACGTGATCGCGGGTGCGGTTGATCTCGTCGTCGATGTCGCGGGCCTTGACGGTCGCGCCGTTCACGAGGGGCAGACCGGCTGCTACTGCGTCGTCTCCGATGGCCATGGTGGTTCCCTTCTCAGAGGTTGTTGATCGTGACGTCGGGCAGGGCGTTGATGACCACGTCGGGCAGCAGGTCGATCGCGCCGACCACCGTGTCGGTGGTCCGCGAGGTCACGGTCATCTGGTCCGTGTCGAGGTCGAACTCGACGCGGCTGGCCATGCCGAGCTGCACCGGGGCGCCGAGCAGGGTGAACTCGGAAGGCTGCTCGGCGCGGGCGTTCCAGTCGGCGGCGGTCGTGGCGGTGATCTGTCGGCCTCGGGTCTGAGCGCGGCGCACCGCGTATTCGGCGAACCCCGGGCCTGGGTAGGGCGCGTTCCGCTCGATGACGCGGACCTGCGAGGGCGAGCCGGTGAGCGCGAACGAGTCGACGCGCTCCTGCTGGTTGCCCGCGGTGTCGCGCCACCGGTAGCGGACGACCGCGGCGTCGAAGTACTCGGTGTCCTCGCGCGAGACGGCGTCGGTGCCGTCGTACAGGTTCACCGCGTGGCGGATGGTGAGGGAGCCGGCGGCGACGTAGCTGCCATCGCGGAGGGTGAAGACGCGGGCCTCGTCGCACACCAGGCGCATTCCGAGGGACTGCACGATCGAGCGGAGGAACTCGAGCGCGGATACGCCGGCGCGCCAGGTGAGGACGTCGGAGGCTCGGTCGATGAGCGGGGTGCGGACGCTGACCGCGCCGTTGTAGCCGTAGCTGTATTCGGCGGTGGTGGCGTAGTGCGCGTCGAAGTAGTCGGTGTCGGTGAAGTCGTCGGTGACCTCGGAGACGCGCCAGCCGGTCGTGTTGAGCGAGCGCCCCGCGGCGACGGACTGCGTCGTGAAGGACCGGAGGAACATCTTCGTCGCGTTCGCCGGTGCGGTGAAGGTCATGCTGTTGCGGTCCCACCCGCCCGACGCGGCGCGTGGCGTCTCGGGGAGATCGAGGATGACGTTCCCGTTCGCGTCGGCGACCAGCCCGTCGAAGCCGAGCATGGTCCCGGCGTCGGCGTTCTGGTCGACGCTGAGCCGATACCGCTTGCCCGCCTGCAGGGCCACCCCGTCCGCGCTGTAGATGACGAGGAGGCTGCTCGCGGCGCTCGCCATGACGTTGACGTAGGTCGGCCGCCCGGCGGGGCCGCCGCTGGTGATGCGGCTGACCGAGTTGCCCGATGACCAGTCCGTGAGGTTGTCGCGGGCGCGCGGGTTGCGGACGAGGTTGGTCGACCCGATGACGGCGCGGAAGGGCACGTCGGGTCCGCCGGCGGCGAGCGTCGTGCCGGGGAGCACTCGGCCGAGTACGTAGTTCACGAGGGCGCGCACGGACGCCTGGTAGCTGTATGGGGCGACGTTGTCGGAGAGCGGGGCCCAGTCCTCGAGCAGTGCCTCGTCGGATGCGAGGGTCAGGCTTGCGACGGCCGCGCGGTGGGAGACCCGGCGATCGCGGATGCCGAGGTTGAACGTCCGCGTCTGCGTGCCGAAGGCGAACGTCGCGGTCGCTTCGATGCGGATCCGCTTCCGGTCACGCGGGTCGAGCAGACCGAGCAGGGTCGCGTCAGGGATGGACAGGTCGATGCGGGCGCTGACGTGCGGCGCTGACGTGTCGTCCAGAGTGATCGCGCCCGTGCGCAGTCCGAGCTGCCGATCGGGCGTGCCGATGAGGAACGCCTTGTAGACGTGGGTCGACTTCACGAGAGGACTTCCTGGAAGGGCACCATCAGCACCCACTCGCCGTTCTCGTTCCAGGATCGGTCGAGGTCGCCGCTCGTTCCGAAGGACGGCTGGCCGTTGACCTGGAGCGAGATGGTCGCGTTGTGCAGCGCCGATCCGGAGCCACCCATGCGGCCGATCTCGACCAGGGCGTCGAACGTGGCGACCTGGCCGCCGTTGGCGGGGGTGTACTTGAACGACTTCACCTGGCCGTGCCAGGCGATGAGCTGCTGAGCGAACGACCCGGGAGTCTTCCAGTCCTGGTTGTACTCGATCTCCGCCATCCACGTCGGAGCGCCGACGAACGACTGCACGCCGCCGCCGATGTCGGTGACCTGACCCTTCGGGACCGAGGGGACAAGCGCGCACGAGGTGACGGCGGCGGTGTACTCGTCGCGGGTGGTCGAGGTGCCGCCCTCGAGCTTGCCGGCACCGCCGTAGTAGGCGGCGTTTGCGATCTTGGCCATGAGTTATGCCCCTTCCGAGGGTGCGATGTTGGTGAGTGCGGTGAGGGTCACGCGCCACCCGTACGGGCCCGAATCGAGGCGCGTCTTGCGGGCGGTGGAGAAGAACAGGTCGTCGGACTGGACGACGGCCTGCACGAGCCGGAGGGCGAGGTTGTCGGCTTCCGTCTCGGCGATCCCCTCGTCGTCGGTGCGGGTGGTGGTCACGACGACGTCGACGGTCGCGGCGACCTGCTGACGAGGGAGCTGCTGGCCGCCTGCGGTGCTGTCGAAACCGGTGAACTCGAAGTACACGACGGGCACGAGCGCATCACGCGGTGAGGAGATGTGCTCGACGATCTGCCAGTCCGCGGGGAGCTGCGGCTTGAGCCGGGCCTTGAGCGCGGTGCGGAGCGCGGCGAGGTCAGAAAACATGCGGGACGCCCTTCCGAGGTCGGATGATGTACTGGATGTCTTTGTCCAGCGGACGAGGGACGAACGTGAACTCGCCCCCGCCCGTCTCGCCGTTGGCCGCCACTCGACCGGCGTTCCACAGGTGCTTCGCGTGCTGGAGCTGCGCCCAGACGAAGCGAGTCGGAACCGCGGGTACGAAGACGTCGGGGCGGTAGGTGCGGACGCTGGAAGATCCGTTCTCCGGGCCATCCCACGCCTGGGAGTAGGTGCGCCCGCCAACGACCAAGGGCGGGGTGTTGCCGTCGAAGTAGTCGCCGAGCGCGGCGACGCCCTGCTCGATGAGGAACTCGTCGAAGTGGATGACGTCGCCCACCTGGAGCTGCAGGCCGTAGACGCCGAATCGCCAGCCGGTGAGCGTCCCCGGAGAGGTCACGGCCGCCGCGTCGCTGTAGCCCTCGAGCTTCGTCCACACCCCGGCCGGGACGGACACGGATCCGCCGCTCGCGCCCGCGTACGACCCGTTGCGGTTTCCCTCGGCGTACATGGTCCCGCCCACAGCGCGCGAGGAGCGCACCCACATCGACCATCGCACCGGGCCCGGGACGATGTCAGCAGCCAGGAGGGTGCCGCTCTGCCCCGCGGCGGTGACCGTCTGCCGGTAGCTTCCTGTCCCGCTGTGGGCGACGGTGTCGTCGATCGCCTGCACGATGGTCGCCGTACCCCCACCCGCGCGAGAGAAGCCGGTGAGGCTCGTCGCGCTGGGATTCTTGGCGAGGTTCCGGCGCGCGACCGTCAGCGCCCCGGGCACGACGTCCCCGACCTCAGTGTCGAGAGCGGGCGCGTACTCCAGCACCTGCTCTCGAGCGATGTCCAGGAGCATCCCCAGCACCTCGAGGTTGGCGAGGGGTGCGTCCTTCCACGCCCCGACCACACGCGACTGCGCGGCCGCGTCGTCGGCGGTGTACCAGCTCACACTCATGGGGATGCTCCTGGATCGGATCAGGCCACGGTGCCGATGAAGACGGTCGACTCGGGGCGGACGATGAACGTCTCGACGAAGCCGACGATCGAACGGTCGAGACCGAACTTCGCGACCTCGACGGCGTCGATCTGGATCGGGGTCTCGCCCAGCTCCTTGAACTCGACCGCACCCTTCGCGCCTGCGGCGACCTGCGGGGCCGTGGCGCTCGTGCCGGGGAACGCGGACTGCGGGGCCTTCTTGACGACGACCTTCCCATCGACGTTCGCCTCCCCGGTGCCGGCGGTGACCGACAGCGAGACGAACTCGGGGAGCAGCTCCTTGGGCGTGTAGATCAGCTGCTTCCAGAGGATCGGGTTGACGATCGCCCAGGCCGGGTCGTCGTCGGCGTCGCTGATCGCCTCGATGGCCTGGATGAGCTGCACGACGCCGGGGTAGTAGGCCGAGTTGGCGGGGGTGCCGGCGGGCAGGCCTTCGGGCGCGACACGGGCGGAGAGCGCCGCACCGTCGCGGTTCATCGCGACACGGATGAGGGTGTCACGCGCGTCGATGTCGGTGACCTTGGCGTAACCGTCCGCGACGCCCTGCCAGAACTGCTGCATGACCTCGGCGCCGCCGGAGAGGTACTGCCACTCCTGCGCGATGTCCGCGGCGTAGCCGTAGCTGTCGCGGGTCGAGCTTCGCTTGTCGCTCGTCGCCGAGCCCGTCGGCAGCTCGGTCTTCTCACCGGTGGTCCGCTTCTTGACGAGACCCTCCGCTCCGAACAGGCGGTAGCCCTCGCGGCCGTTGATGTCGATCGGGCCGTAGACGTGGGTCGCGAGGTCGATGAACTTGCGGACGTAGCGCTTGCCCTGCCAGAGGCGACCAACCCACGCCTTCGGGGCGAGGCCCGCGCCGAGGCCGGAGGCGGCGGCATCGGTGGTCTTGATGTCGGCGAGCGCCATGAGGGCGTTCTCCGTCTCGGTCGAGCGGCCGTTCTTCATGGCGTGGAAGGCCGCGAAGAATGCGTTCATGTCGACGTCGGAGGGCTCGGGGGTGGGTGCCGGCGCGCCGCTGAACAGGGCGGGCGCGGCGGGAGCAGCGGCGGCTGCGGTCATGGTCTCCTCCTCGGAGTGTGTGGGGTTGTCCTCGGCCGGGGTTTCGGCGTCGGTGATCTTCTCGACGGTGGCCTTGCTGGAGTACTCCTCGATACGGCGCCAGCGGACGCCCTCGGAGTCGGTGAACTCGGACACCGTGCGCGAGCTGTTGTCGCGGTCGGGTGCGGAGTACTCGTCGCTGGCGGGGACGTCGGTGGTGAACTCGACGTTCGCGCCGGAGGCGAGGGAGAACAGGGCGGCGGACTCGAACGCGCCTTCGGTGCAGACCGCGGCCCCGGTGAGACGAGATCGGACGGCGTTCGCACCGTTGCGGACGAGGGAGCCCAGCTCGGCGGAGAGCTTGCGCTTCCCGGTGCCCTCGCCGTAGGAGGAGAGGAAGGCGTCTCCCTCGTCGGTGTTGGCGACGGCGAAGCGGCCGATCACGCCGACGTCCGGCTTGATCGTGAACGCCACACCCCGACCGAGCGGATTGAAGCGGTCGTGCTCGTCGTTCAGGGTGACGATCGACGGGTCGCGCGGCAGGGCGACGGCCGAGGCGCTGAACATCACCGGCTCGGTGCCGGAGAGGTTCGGACGGGACAGCTCACCGAACGGCAGCAGCAGGCCCTCGATCTCGCGGGTGCCCTCGACGCGAGAGAACAGGCCAGCCTCGGTCACGCGAGCGCCGCCTTGTAGCCCCACATCGCGGCTTCCTCGAGCGCGAGGATGGCACGGTCGCGGTGCGCGCCAGCGGGGAGCAGCGCAAACTGCTCGCTTGCCGTCGCGATGACGCCGGTCACCTGGCGCACGACGGCGAGCTGGTCGGCGGTCGGGTCGGGCGTATTGGTGACGTAGCTCGCGGCGAGCTCCGCCGGAATCGGCGTCTTGACTTCCGGCTCGGGCGTCGAGTCGGTGGTGTCGTTCTGGGCGGCGCGTGCGGCCATGATCAGTTCTCCTCGGTGGTGGGGTTGCCGGTGTCCCCGGCTTCGGGGTCGATGGACGTCGGGGCGGGGGCGGAGATGTGGGAGAGGTCGGCGCGGACCTCGGCGCCGGGTCCGACCACGTCGTCACCGGAGAGCGCGGCGGCGATCGCGCGTGCGTACTCGGCGGATCCAAACGTCCACAGCTCGGCAGTCGGGCCGCCCTTGCCCTGGTAGTTCATCTCGCCGTTCGCGCCGCCCTCTTTGCCGCCCTCGACGAACGAGGCTGGGACGCCGCCGTGCATGGCCAGCTCCAGGCGGAGGCTGTTCTTCGCCGACTCGAAGAGGTCGAGCTGGCCGGAGATGCCGCGCTCCTTGACCTCGATGAAGGACGGGGTCACGCTGACGGACGTCGTCTTGCGGACCTCGGAGTAGTTCGTCGCGAGCGTTTCCATCTCGGGCTTCGTCATCCCGTTGTAGGCCGGGTCGGTGACGTGCAGCTCGGTCGCGGCGGGTGGCGTGTCAAGGCGGGACTGGCGCGCGGCCTCCAGCTTGCGGGCCTGGCGGATCGAATCGACGCCGTCGACCATGACGCCGTTCGCGCCGAGGGGGACGACGACGATCCGCATCCGGTACTCGGCGGGGATGGCCTCGTGCAGGGTGATCGCCTGCGTCTGGTTGTCCATGGTCCACATGTGGCGGGGAACAGGCACCCAGTCCCACACGTTGCCGTTGACGTCGAGGCGGCAGGCGAGGACTCCGAAGCCCTCCCAGAACAGTTCCTCGACGAGCTTCTTGTACGCGATGTACCGGCTCATGCCGGGGTAGGCGCACGACGCGACCCAGTACGGCTGCGCCGGGATGGGTGCGTCGCCGCCCGGCTTCCACTGCTCGAAGCGGATCGGGGCGACGAGAGCCTGGTGCGCCTTGAGCGCCCGCTTCAGCTCGGGGACGCGGGGCGCGTTGTCGCGGGTGATCGCTTCGGTGGGGAGGTGGCCGATGATGTCGCCGACGATGGCTTGCGCGAGGCTGCTCCCGGAGCCGGGCGCGGCGAGCGCCGGTGCGCCGGCCGAGACGGATGCCGACGGCTTACCGAGGAGCCATGAGACGAATGCGTTTGCCACGTCTCGAAGTTGACAGATTGCTCAGTGATAACGGTTACCACTGAGCAATCTGCTATACGCCTCCGAAAACCCCTGATAGCGAGCTGGTTTTGATCTCGTCGTCGAGGGCGTAGATCGCGCGGGACAGAGCCTCGATCGGAGTGATGTCGTCGTCGGGCCGGCTGCGGATATCGGGGCGTCCGAACGCGAACGATCCGGACTCGCCGAGCTTCCGTTTCACCGCGATGTCGACGGCGTCGTCGAGGGGCGGCTGCTCGTACACCCACAGGTCACCCTCCTTGAGGAGCTTGAGGGTGAGCACCGTCGCCTTGCCGATATCGCTGGTCGTCAGGTGGCGCGCCTGGATCGGCGGGCGAGCGACGATGAGCGGCGCAATCTCGATGCCCTCGCTCGAGCTGCGACCGTCGTAGACAATGCGGCGGTTGTGCTTCCGGTACATCGTGAGGATGACGTTCCCCAGGCCCTCCACGCCCTGCTGATGGTGGATGAGAGCAGCGTGACGCTCACCCTTCCGCTTCCCCCACCAGGCAGCAGCGATCGACGCCCAGCGCCCGTCGGGGTGCACGGCGAGCGCGACCGCCATGAGCGACGGCATCTCGACCGTGGCCAGCTCGGCGGCCGTGCGCTTGCGCGACTTCCACAGCGGGGCCGGGATGAGCGTGGTGTTCGCGCCCTCCTCGCCAGCGAGGCCGAGGTACTCGGTGTTGAACGCGCCGGGCGTGGCCTTCATCGCCTCGAAGTTGTCGGCTACGTCGGACAGCGGCGTCGTGTAGCCGATGCCGGGATGGTGCAGCTCGATCAGCTCGCGCACGCGCGCGGCCGGGTGCTCCTCGGTCGGCTCCCACGCGAGTAGCTCGTCTGGGTCGACGTCGTCGGGAACGCCGTGGCGGATGACGCCGGCGCCGGGCATGTGCAGCACGTCCCACAGGAGGTTGCCCTTGCGGAACGCGGGGGCCGTGCCGGAGACGATCATCTGCGGGTGGTCGCGGCCGTCGAGCGTCGGAGGGATGGACGTCATGAGGTCGGCGCCGAGATCCGGCGGTGCGTCCTGCCCCTCGTCGACCCAGGCGATGTCGTACGCGCCCGACGTGAAGGCGTCGTTGCCGGGGGCGTAGGCGTTGAACCACGAGCCCGTCGCGGGCCACCGGATGTGCTCGGTGCCCTTTCCGGTGTTGACGATGAACGGCCGGGAGTCCTTGTCGGGGTACAGGCGCACGAGCTGGTCGACGACGTCCTTGCGGAAGCGCTCGCCGGTCTTCTGCCCGCCGTCTCGTTTCGTCATCGTCCACCCTGCGAGGAAGTCCTCGCGAAGGGAGCAGCGGCCCAGGATGACCGCCTGCACCGCCGTCGTCTTCGTGGTGCGTCGCGGCTCCAGAATGCCGTTGAACTTCCGGCCCGCGTTGAGCATGTCGGCGATCACAAGCTGGATGGGAGACGGGACGCCCAGCTTCTTTCGGTCGAGACGGAGCAGCCGGGCACCCTCGAGGAACTCACGGCGCGTGTCCTCCGTCGTGACGAGCTCGGTTACATGCGACGCCGCGGGGATCAGCGAACGCCACTCCAGCCACGTCGACTCATCCTGGAGATCCGCCATCGTGGGCCGCGTCACAATGCCCCCTCCGCCGCGCTGTGCGCCTCGCTCGCGCCGCCGTCCGACCCGACCGAATCAGGGGCTGACCCGACCCCAGCGGCAGGGAGAGGGGCGCGTGTTGAGGCGAAGCCGGGGGTTGCTGAGGGACCCCCCTCAAAAAACGCGGCGCGGCCGTCGCGCTCGTGCTCGAAGTGGTGGAGGGCCCCGGTCTCGCCGGTCACAGTGCGTCCGCCAGTCGGTTGGCGTCGAGGGTGGCGACGACGGTGACGCGGAGGGCGACGCGGTCGGGGTCGTCGGTGCGGTAGAGCTGCACTCCGTTGTCCTCGACCATGGCGGAGTCCATGCCGATGGCGTCGAGTACTGCGAGCTGCTGCGCGCGGCTGAGGGTGATGGGTGTCATGCCCATGGTGGTGTCACCATTCCTGTCTGTCGTGCCTTGCGGCGGGTGTTCGTGATGCGGGCGCCGAGGCGTCCGCCGTGGCTGCGGTTCTCCCCGCGGTGCTCGGGTGCTGCGTTGTCGACGCCCTCGCCGCCGTCGGGGTTGAGGTGGCCGACGTCGTACCGCTGGCCGGGTTCGATGAGGTAGCCGCATCGCCAGCACGGGACGTCTTCTCCTCGCTCGTGGGCGAGGCGGACCTGTGTGCGGATGATGCGGCAGGTGCGGCGCCACTCGGGCTTCTGGTGTTTGGTGCTCATCGCTGGGCCTCGATCCTTCTGCGGGCTTTGATGACGCCGGCCGTCGAGAGGCCGACTGCTGCGGCGATGACGCGGACGGTCTGCTTCTCGGCGAGCATGCGCCGGATGATGTCGTCTCGGGTGGCGACGGGTCGGGGCCCGTGCCTGCGCTCGACGATGGTGACGCTCGGGATGCCGTGGGCTTTGGCGTGGCGCTCTGCCTCGGCGAGGGCGTCGACGCGGTCGGGGCACCATCCCCCGTGGCGGCAGTGGTCACAGCCCCACACGGACGAACCCTTGTCGTCGACGCCCTCCACCCAGACGGTCACGTGAGTGCTTGCCCGGCTTCTGTCGAGCCGCAAGCGGCCCGACGGCGATGAGATGTCATGACCCTTGCCCTCATCGCACACAGCGAGCGGAGCGAGCGGCTAGCGCCCGGGAGGGCGCGCACGTCACGGCAGAGCACCTCACGTTCCCTGTATCTATCTTCTGCGGTCGCCTGGTGACCTAGTGCTACAGCGGGAGCCGACCTAGTGGTGACCCTCACCTTATGGGTCACTCGATGGGTCATGCCTAGGGTCACTAGGTCGCGTGCCGAACTAGTCGCCGGTCGACCCACGCGGGCGTTTGCTCGACGACCCACCTCACGGCCTTGCGATCGTGTGGCACCTCGTCGTCCGGGCCGAGCCCATCCGCTCGCCGGATGAACCCGCGCCGGTGCAGGACCCTCGTCGCGGCCTTGGTCGTCGTCTGCCCGTACCCCGTCTCGCGGGCGATCGTCGGCTGCGACGGGAACGTGAGCCCCTGCTTGTCCGCGTGATCCCACAGGCACAGCAGCACCGTCCGCTCGGGCGTCGTGAGCCCGTACCTCGACACGCCCTCCCTGGCCACCCACTCGGGTGCAGGACGTCGGCCCATTCATCGCACCTCCTGCGGAGGCTCGAGCAGCGACGCCAGCAGCTTGCCAGCCGCAATCATCCCCACCGTGGCCTCGCGGGCCTGCTGCAGGGTCAACTCCTGCTCGAACGCGATGACGTACGCCTCGCGGATCTTGATCGACTCGACCGTGTGCTTCTCGAAGTCGCCCGTCCAGGAGAGCTCGACCACGATGTCCTGCGCCATCTCAATGCCGTTGATGGACGGGCCGGTCAGGTCGAAGTAGAACTGATGCCCGTCCGCCGTCGCCTTCGTGTTGACAGCCCACGACGGGCGGAGCGCCGCGGGCAGCTCGGGCTTCCACGACTCGTCCTTGGGGCTCCATCCCTGCCCGTGCTTGGCGACGAGCGCGTCGATGGTCCCGTAGAACGCGGCGAGGTAGTCCGTGATGACCTGGTGGACCTCAGCTACGGGCAGGTCGACACCCACGATGCCGGTCATGCTGCCGCCTCCTCGATGAGGGCGGCCGCGTCGAGCATCTGCTGCGCGACGGATCGGATGAAGTCGAGGTGCCCTACGGCCTCCAGGCGTTCGACGGTGATGGTCGGGACCGGCTCGTCCTCGGACATCGTGAAGACGCCGTCCTCGAGCGTGCCCCACTGCGAGATCGTGACGTTGCCGAGGTCGCGCTCGAACATGACGTTGATCTCGCCGCCGCCCTCGCCCATGACGTTCACATCGTCGGCCCACTTCGGCTGCGCGGCGCGGATCTGAGGATGAGCGGCGATCAGCGCGTCACTCTTGGCTCGCTCCCGCCGTTCTTCCTCGTGGAAGTTGATCAGCTCGTACATGGGCTCGTCTCCGGTGCGGTCGACGTCGGTTACCTGGTAGTTGCCGTGAGAGATGACGAGGTAGTCACCGTGACGGATGACGGCATTCGGCGTGGCCGCAAGACCGCCGTGCACCGTAGCGAGCCACTGATCGAAACCGGGAGGCACGTCCCGCGTCACGCGACCGTCCGGCCCGATGACCGTCCAGAACGGGTGCACGCTCCCGACCCGGTAGCTCTCCGGCTGCTGGACGAACATCGGGAAAGCCCACGACCCGACGCGGTACACCCCACGGATCGTCTGATATAAGGCGTCGTCAGGGCGCAAGACGAGCATGAGGTTCGACGGCAGGCCCTCGAGCCGCGCGAAGGTTTCCTGCACGTCGGGGTGAATAGCGGTAGCGTTCATGGTGGTCGTTTCTTCCTCGTGGTTGGAGCGGTTGTCGCCCTCGCGTCCCTGGCCGGATGCGGGGGCTTTGTCTTGTGTGGCGCTCATCGCTACACCTCGGCGGTGTCAGCGAAGGCGGCGTCGATGAATGCCTGGACGTCGGACTCTCGGAACATGCGCCGGGCGCCTCCGATGAGAGCCGACTTCGGGGCCTTGCCGGAATGCACCATCCAGCGCAGACCGGCCTCGCTGGTGCGCAGCTTCTCGGCCGCTTCCTTGAACGTCAGCAGCTTGTCTTCCATCGCGATTTAATTCTCCTTGGTCATGGGTTTGATGCGGTTGGAGCACATTAGGCACGGTGGCGCCGCGTTGTCAACCTCTGCCGCTTGATGTCTAAGACCGTCTGGCATAGTCTCTCCGTGTGGACACAACCGACGACAACGAGTCACAACCTGAGCGCGACGCTTACATCGAGGTGACGCAGGCCGAGATAGAGGCGATGAAGACGCTGGGCGCCGAGGGAAACCGAGAGGCGATGTTGCTCCTGGAGAGGCGCATGGCCGACAAGTTCCGCATCCTCCGAGAGGAGCGCGGATGGTCGCAGTCCGAGCTTTCCGAGCGGCTCGCCGAGTGGGGCTTTGATCTGCACCAGACGTCCATCGCGAAGCTCGAGAAGGGCAAGCGGCCCATGCGCGTCGCCGAGATGCACGCGCTCGCTCACGTCTTTCGGATGCCGCCCGGGGCCGTGTTCTTCATGGCCTACTCCACGAACGAGATCGGCATGAGCGCGCTGGCCGGCCGTATCGACGACACAGTCGAGCGGATGGAGCGGACGAAGGAAGACCTGCTGAAGCACATCGGCTACGTCGTCGACTTCCTCGCGGACGATCAGCGCCAGCTCAACGAGTTCGTCGACATGGTTCGTCGCGAGTCTCGCCGTGACCCGAGCAACAAGCTGGTGCAGGCGCTCGCCGAACGGTTCGAGGAGCCCGAGAAGGACGGACCGCCGTCAGCCGAGGAGTGGTGATGCGGAGCTTCATTGAGGATCGCTGGCATGTTCGCGGCTCGGGTGGCAAGAAGCGCAGCGCCCGCTATGGCGTGGGGAAGCAGTGGCGCGCGCGCTATCACGACGCCTCCGGGCGAGAGCACGCGAAGCATTTCGAGTTGAAGCGGGACGCTCAGCGCTGGCTCGACGAAGTCACGGCATCCGTCGTCACCGGCATGTACGTCGACCCCCGTGCGGGATCAGCGCTGTGGGATGACTGGGTCGCCGCATGGATTGCTCGGCAGGCGTGGGCTGCGGGGACCGTCAGCGCGGCGGAGACGGCCCTCTACAGCGTGCCGTGGCGTCGCCGAGGTATCGGCATGGTGAAGCCGTCGGACGTCCAGGCATGGGTCAGCGGAGAGGCGAAACGCGGCCTCGCGCCGTCGACCGTGCGTACGCGCTTGAACTATGTGCAGATGGCGTTTCGTGCCGCCGTGCTTGACAAGGTCATCCCCGAGAGCCCGACGGCCACGATCAAAGCCCCACGACCACGCCGCGCAGATGTCGCGATGCATGTGCTCACCCTTGAGCAGTCAGCCGCCGTGCTCGCGGCGTCCGGCGTGTTCCGCCCCTTCGTCGAGGTGTGCCTATTCGCGGGCCTTCGACTCGGCGAAGCCGCCGGCCTACAGCTCGGCGACATCAACTTCCTCGGCCGCGCCATCGACGTCCGACGCCAAGTGCAAGGCTCGTCGATCGCCAGCGCCGAACTGGTGGCCCCGAAGTACGGCAGCGAACGCACCATCTACGTTCCCGGCGAGCTCACGAAGACCCTCTCGGCTCACGTCTCGGCGTCTCGCCTCACGTCACCGGAAGATCAGATGTTCCGCACACCCCGCGGCGACCTCTACCAGCGCAACAACGCAGGAGAGGCATGGCGTGGGATCCGCTCTCGAGCGGGCCTCCCCGACAGCGTCACGCTGCACACGCTCCGGCACACGTTCGCCTCGAACCTCATCGCCTCGGGGTGCGACGTCGTGACCGTGCAGCGCGCCCTCGGTCACGCTCAGCCGTCGATCACGCTCAATACCTACGCCCACCTGTGGCCGTCAGCGGAGGACCGTACGCGCGCGGCCACCGCGGACCTCATGGCGTCGATTGCCGATCTTGCGGACTCTCCGCGGACCAGCAGCAGGAAAGCCCAGGTCAGCGGGTAGGCCTACCGGTAGTTGGTGAACTGCAGGTCGACGTCGAGGTCGGCGGCCTTGAGCAGGCGCTGCACCTCTTGCAGGTCGTCGCGCGACTTCGACTGCACGCGCAGCTCGTC
>CAJYHN010000005.1 GCA_913774665.1 uncultured Microbacterium sp. | reverse complement strand
TGCACACCCCACCCGGCGCCCTCCCCCCAACCGCGCACAACGGCGGGCGCTTTCGGCGACACGCCGCGAGCACGGCCACCCCACCCGGCGTCTCACGAAACGCCCCGCCGTTGTGCACACCCCACCCGGCATCTCCCGAAACGCCCCGCCGTTGCGCACACCCCACCCGGCGCCCTCCCTCACCCGCGCACAACGGCGGGCGCTTTCGACGACACGCCGCGAGCACGGCCACCCCACCCGGCGTTTCACAAACCGCCCCGCCGTTGTGCACGCCCCGCCCCGCAACGCCTCCGCGCATACGACGTATCCCCCCGCACCCCGCGGCGCACCCACGACGTCGGGCTCCCGCCGTCCGCCCCGGGCATCCATCCCCACAACAGAAAAAGGCCCGCCCGGCTCACGCCGTGCGGACCCCTCTGCGTCCCCCGTCAGGTGGTCAAGCCGCTGTAGGCGTGCAGGCCCTTGAAGAAGACGTTGACGATCGTGAAGTTGAACAGCACCGCGGTGAAGCCGATGATCGACAGCCACGCCGAGCGGGTGCCGCGCCAGCCGCGGGTCGCGCGGGCGTGGATGTATCCGGCGTACAGCACCCAGATGACGAAGGTCCAGACCTCCTTGGTGTCGAAGCCCCAGAAGCGGCCCCACGCGTCGTTCGCCCAGATGGAACCGGCGATGAGGGTGAAGGTCCAGAAGATGAACCCGACGATCGCGAAGCGGTAGGCGAGCGACTCGAGCGCATCGGCGTTCGGAATCGTCCGCAGGAAGCTCCGCGTGGTCTCCGCCCCCGCGGGCGCCTCGGCGAGCTTGCGCTCCCGGCGCGTCTGAATGAGTTGAACGACCGACAAACCGAAGGCCAGAGCGAACAACGCGGTAGCCAGGCTCGCCACGAACACGTGCACGACCAGCCACACCGACTTCAGCGGGTCGGCGAGCGGCACGACCTCGACGTGGAAGGCCAGCGTCGCCCCGCCGAGCAGCAGCACGGCCAGACCGGTCATCAACGAACCGAGGAAGCGCAGGTCGAAACGCGTCAGCACCACGAGGTACACCGCGATGATCAGCAGCAGACCGGTCAGCGCGAACTCGTACATGTTCGACCACGGCACGCGCCCGGCGGCGACGCCGCGCAGCACTGTCGCGACCAGGTGGAACACGAAGCCCAACGCGGTCAGCACCGTGCCGAGGCGGGCCCAGAAATACCGGGGCGTGGCCCGAGAAGTGGATGCCGGAGACCCGGCGGTCGAGGAGATCACTCCCCCGCCGCCCGCGGTCACGAGCTCGCGCGCGACGACCTCGTCCTTCGCCTTCAGGGCGAGGTCGGAGCGGCGCGCGAGGTCGATGGCGTAGGCGAAGAACGCCAGCACGTAGATGGCGACCGCCGTCCACACCAGGAGGAGGGAGATCTCGTCGAGGAGAAGCGGGTCGGTTCCGGGCATGGTGTCAGTCTACTTTTCCGGTGTCGGGGTGGCTCTGGGTGGGAAGGGTCGCGCTGTGCCTGTCGACGAGCTGGTCGACGGCCGCCGCGAGGGTCGGGTCCTCGCCCCGGGCGAGGCCGGCGTACTCGATCTCGACTCCGCCGTCGCGCGGCGTCGCCTTGACCCACATGCGGCGACGGGGGACGAAGAGGGCGGCGAGCAGACCGAACAGGGCGAGGAGGGCGAAGCCCAGCACCCAGGGGCCGGCGAGGTCACGGTGGATCGACAGCGAGGCGAAACGCTTGACGGATTGGTCGTACCCGACGGCGCCGGCCGGGGCCTCGTTCTCGAAGGTGATCGTGCCCAGACCGTTCGGGAGGTTCTCGGTCTGACCGGGCATCAGCTGCAGAGCCGGGGTGCCGCTGTCGCCGCCGGCGATCTGGGTCATGCCCGAGGGATCGAGCGTGTACACCGAGCGCGGGGTTCCGTCGTCGATGCCGAGGTCGCCCTCGTACACGCGAAGGGTCAGCGTGGGGTACTCGAGAGCGCCGTAGGTGGAGGTGAGGGCGCCCGAGTCCAGCACGTCCATCGTCGGGTAGAAGAAGCCGAGAAGACCGAGCTGCTGCGGCAGCCCATCCGCGACCTTGATGACGCCGAGCGAGGTCATGTTGGCATCCTGCGGGAGGAAGGCGACCGAGTCGTGGAACACCTCGTTGCCCTGGGCATCGCGGATCGTCACGGTCGGGGCGTAGCCGTTGCCGAGAAGGTAGACGCGGTCGCCCTGGACGTCGAGGGGGTGGTTGACCCGCACCTCGCCGTCCTGCGGGTCGGCGCCCGGAGCCTGAGTCGTCACGTGCGCGACGAAGTCGCCGGCCTGCCCCGAACCGGGTTGTCCCGGCGGCACGTACGTGACGTCGAAGGAGTCGAGGGTCATCGAGTACGGCGTGAGGGTGTCGCCGCCCACGAAGCGGCCGGGGTTGAACGACGAGTAGTCGAGCAGGCTGTTGCTGAAGGCCTGCCCTTCGACGAGGACGCGCTGGCCGGTGTACGTGAAGCCGCCACCGACGCCGACGGCGATCAGCACGCCGACGAGCGCGCCGTGGAAGAGCAGGTTGCCGGTCTCGCGGAGGTAGCCGCGCTCCGCCGAGACCGAGAAGGCGCCTCGCGAGTCGTAGCGAGCGACGCGGTAGCCGCTCTTGCGCAGGTGAGCGGCGGCGCTCTCGACGGCCGCGGCCGCCACGGCATCCGCGTCACCGTCCACCTCGATGGTGCGGGTGCGGTGGTCATCCAGTCGCGAGAGTCGGGCGGGCGTGCGCGGGGGCTGCGAGCGCAGGGCCTTCCAGTGATGCTTGGTCCGCGGGAGGACGCACCCGATGAGCGAGATGAACAGCAGGAGGTAGATCGCCGAGAACCACGGCGAGCTGTACACGTCGAACAGGCTGAGTTTGTCGAGGACCGGCGCGAGGTCGGGGTTGTCGGTGAAGTACTGCGTGACGCCGTTGGGGTCGGCGGTGCGCTGGGGCACGAGCGAGCCGGGGACGGCGGCGATCGCGAGAAGAAGCAGGAGCACCAGAGCGGTGCGCATGCTCGTCAGCTGACGCCAACCCCATCGCAGCCAGCCGACCGCTCCGAGGCGCGGCTGCGTGACGTCGTCCGCCGCGGAGTCGGCGTGGTCGGAGGGGCGCAGCGGGTCGGTCACGGTGTTACCTCGGTCGGAACGATCAGAGCGGGAGCTGGACATTGCCGATCACCCCCTGCAGGGTCGACATCCACTGACCCCAGAATCCGGTCACCATCAGCAGGCCGAGCACGATCAGGAGCGCTCCGCCGATGAGGTTCACGACGCGGATGTGCGAGCGCACGAACGCGACGGATTTGGTCGCCCACCCGAGGCCGAGGGCGAGGAGCAGGAACGGGATGCCGAGACCCAGCGAGTACGCCAGCCCCAGGAGAGCGGCCCGGCCCGGGTCGCCCAGGTTGTAGGACACCGAGATGATCGCGGTCAGCGTCGGGCCGATGCACGGCGTCCACCCGATGCCGAGGGCGATGCCCAGCAGAGGGGCTCCGATGAGACCGAGATTGCCCCTCGACTGCATCCGCACCGAGCGTTGAGCGAGGCCGAAGAGACCGATGAAGACCAGTCCCATGATGATGACGACCACGCCCATGACGCGGGTGATGAGGTCGGCGTACTCGATGAAGAAACGGCCGAGCGCTCCCCCGAGGACGTTGATCGCCATGAACACGAGAGTGAACCCGGCGATGAACAACAGGGTCCCGCCGAGCAGGCGGCCCTTGCCGGAGGCGGATGCCGAACCCCCGCGCGGCGCCACGGCACCGCCGATGTAGCCGAGGTACCCCGGCACGAGAGGGAGCACGCACGGCGACAGGAACGAGATGAGGCCGGCGGCCAGGGCGATGGGAACGGCGATCCACAGCGCCCCGTCGAAGACGAGGGCGCCCGGGTTCACGCGTTCTCCGCGACCAGCGTGCGCACGATGGACTCGAGGATCGACGCCTCGGGCAGCTCGCCGACGATGCGAGCGGCGACGCGCCCCTGCTTGTCGAGCACGAGGGTCGTGGGGGTCGCGTTCAGCGGCGTCGCACCGGTGAACGCGAGCTTGAGCTGGGCGTCCCCGACCGCCATGGCGCTGGAGTAGGACACCCCGTGGTCGCGCGCGAACGACAGGGCCGTGGCCGGCTGGTCGTACGTGTTGATGCCGAGGAAGGACACGTCCTGACCCTGGAAGCTCTGGTAGGCCTGCTCGAGGCGCGGGGCCTCGATGATGCACGGGCCGCACGTGGCGTACCAGAAGTTGACGACGAGGACCTTGCCCGCGAAGTCGGCGCTCGACACCGCGGAGCCGTTGTCGAGGGTGCCGGCGAAGTCGACGGGCTCCTTGCGGTTCTCGGGGGCGATCTCGTCGGTCTGAAACCCGTTGGCGGCGATGTAGCCCTTGTTGTCGCCGGCCCGGTACTGGTCGGCGAGGGGGTCGGCAGTGCAGGCCGACAGCCCGGCGACCAAGGTCGCCGCGGCGAGGATCGACCCCGCGGCGGTGAGGATTCTGCGCATCAGACGGCTCCTACATCGACGGCTCCGGCGGTGCTCGCCGGCTCGGCGTACGCCACCTCGACCCAGCGTGTCGAGCCGTCGGCGCCGTCTCGCCGTTCGAAGCTCGTCACGCTCGACAGCGCGCAGCGGCGCTTGCGGGGATCGTGGCGGGTGGGTTGCTGGGACAGGGCGAGGTGAGTCACCCAGATGGGGAGTTGGTGCGAGACGACGACCACGTCGCCCGACGGGACGCGGTCCCAGGCGTCGGTCATCGCCGCCGTCATGCGGGCGACGATCCGCTCGTAGGGCTCGCCCCAGCTCGGAACGGCCGGCCGGCTCAGGTGGCGCCAGTTGAGCGGGTTCGCCAGGGCCTGCTTCATACGCCGACCCTCGAAGACGTTGGTCGGCTCGATGACGCGGTCGTCGATGAACGGCTCGGCGCCGAACATCTCCACGAACGGCTCCGCCGATTCGCGCGTGCGCTGCAGGGGCGAGACCACGAGGGCCGAGACCGGACGGTCCAGACCCTTCACGTGTTCGGCCGCTTGACGCGCCATCCGACGCCCGTCGACGCTCAGGCCGAATCCGGGGAGCCGACCGTAGAGCACGCGACGGGGGTTGTGGACCTCTCCGTGGCGCACGAGATGAAGGCGGTCGGCGGGCACGACGCCAGTCTACGGGCGGGTTCTGTGGTCTGACTGAGTCCGGATGCCGGTTGCCTCGACGTGGAGATAACCGACGCGACGGCGCTCAGGCGTCGTGCTGAGCGGCGGGGGCGTCGTCGCGATCGCGGGAACGCTCGGCGGCGAGGAGCGAGCGGACGCGCGAGTACAGGAACCACGCCAGGCCGATCGCGACCGCGGCGATCACCACGTACTGCAGGATCGACGCGTACTCCTCGACGATGTGCCAGTTCTCGCCCAGGAGGAAGCCCGAGAGGACGAAGATCGTGTTCCAGACGAGGCTTCCCGCTCCGGTGAGCAGACCGAAGCGCCACATCGGCATCTTCGACACCCCGGCGGGGATCGAGATGAGACTGCGGAAGATGGGGACCATCCGCCCGAAGAACACGGCCTTGCCGCCGTGGCGCTCGAACCACGCCACCGTCCGGTCGACGTCCTCGGCGTGCAGCAGCGGCATCTTCGCGGCGAACCTGCGCAGCCGCGCCGCCCCGAGCCAGCGGCCGAGACCGTAGAGCATGAACGCGCCGACGACGGAGCCGATCGTCGTCCACAGCAGCGCCTCGAACAGCGTGAAGGAGCCGCGACTGGCGGTGAGCCCGGCCATCGGGAGGACGACTTCGCTGGGAAGCGGCGGGAAGAGGTTCTCGAGGGCGATCGCGACACCGGCCCCGATGGGCCCGATGATCTCCATGAGCGAGACGGTCCAGTCCGCCAGCGACGTCAGCCAGGACTGTCCCTCCCCGGCGCCGGAAGCCGACCGCAACGGGGCGAGAGTGAGGGTGGTGTCGGTCATCGGGTGCCTTCGCGCTCGGTGATCGGCCGCCCGGTGCGGGCGCCCGCTCCCAGGGTAGGTTGCGAACCCGCGCCCTCCCTGGGGGTTGCCCCCGAGCGGATCAGGATGCCGAGACCCCCGCGCCGACGAGAGCGGCGGCGACGAACCACACGGCGGCGATCGCCACGACGGTCACGAGCGGAACCCAGAAGGCGAGGCGGTGACGAACGAGTCGCACGATGGAGATGACGACACCGAAGATCAACACGACCCAGGGTGAGACGACCGCGGTCCAGAAGCCGACGTTCATCAGTCCGGTGTCGCAGGTGGCCGGTCCGCACGCATCCGCGGCGTAGACGAGGAGCACCCCCGCGTACGACGCGGCGAGCGCCAGGAGGGGGAGCATCACGAGCAGCACGATCGTGAGGGCGACATCCCACCCGCGGCTTCTTCGTGCCGCCGGTTCGGGCCGTAGGGTCCGGAACGACTCGGGCGGCATCGAGAAGGTCACGCCCCCATCGTAGGTTCGCGCCCGGTTCGGTGCGGACCACGCACGTAGACTGGTCGATCGTGAGCGAACGCGTCCTGGTCAACCAGCTGAAGTCCCTGCCCGCCGGTCCCGTCGAGGTGTCGGGATGGGTCGAAACCGTGCGCGATCAGAAGAAGGTGCAGTTCGTCGTCCTCCGCGACGAGACCGGCGCCGTTCAGCTCGTGAACCCGGCGACCCGCCCCTCCGAAGAGACGGAGCAGGATGCCGCCGCCCTCGCCCTCACCGAGACGATCGGCGCCCTCGCGACGGGCACGTTCCTCACCGTGCGCGGCGAGCTCAAGCACGACGAGCGTGTGAAGCTCGGCGGGGTCGAGATCAAGGTCGGCGAGCTCGAGATCGCGGCCGCGGCCAACCCCGAGACCCCCATCGCCGCCGACAGCAGCCCTGACAAGCGCATGGACTGGCGCTTCATCGACCTCCGCCAGCGTCGCAACAACCTCATCTTCCGCGTGCAGACCACGCTCGAGCACGCCATGCGCACCTACTGGGTCGAGCGCGACTACATCGAGGTGCACTCCCCGAAGCTGATGGCATCCCCCTCCGAGTCCAACGCAGAGCTGTTCGAGGTGCCCTACTTCGAGGACAAGACGGCCTACCTCGCGCAGAGCCCGCAGTTCTTCAAGCAGATGGCCCAGGTCGCCGGCTTCGGCAAGATCTTCGAGATCGCCCCGGCCTTCCGCGCCGACCCCTCCTTCACCAGCCGTCACGCGACCGAGTTCACCTCGATCGACGCCGAGATCAGCTGGATCGACTCGCACGAAGACGTCGCGCGGATGCAGGAAGAGCTCCTGCACACCGCGTTCCAGGCGGTCGCCGACAAGCACGGCGACGAGATCCGCGAGCTCTTCGGCGTCGAGGTCGAGGTGCCCGCGATTCCGTTCCCGCGCATTCCGCTGGCCGAGGCCCGCGAGATCGTCGCTGCCCGCGGGTACGACATCCCCCGCACCGACGGCGACCTCGACCCCGAGGGCGAGCGTCAGATCGCCGCGCACGTGCGCGAGACCTACGGCCACCCCTTCGTCTTCATCACGGACTACCACCCCGAGATCCGCGCCTTCTATCACATGCGTGATGAAGAGACCGGGCTCACCAAGTCGTACGACCTGCTGTTCAACGGCGTCGAGATCACGACGGGCGCGCAGCGCGAGCACCGCGTGGATGTGCTGATCGAACAGGCCAAAGAGAAGGGCCTCGACCCCGAGCATCTCGACTTCTACCTCGACTTCTTCCGCTTCGGGGCTCCCCCGCACGGCGGATTCGGGATGGGCCTCGCGCGCATCCTGATGCTGATGCTCGGCGAGTCGTCGATCCGCGAGGTCACGTTCCTCTTCCGCGGTCCCACCCGTCTCGCCCCGTAAAAGGTTCGAGTGAGCGACGCCCGGGGTTCACCCCCCGGGCGTTCGTGCGTCATGCGTTCCTTCTACCGTGAACGAATGGTCGCCGTCATCCCCGTGGACACCTCACTCTCCGGGGAGCGACCGCGCGCGGGCTGGTCGATCGCCCTGCACGACGTCACTCGCGAGCGCGCCGGCGTTCCGATCCTCCGCGACATCGATCTCGAGGTGGCTCCGGGCACCCTCGTCGCCCTCGTCGGCCCCTCGGGTTGCGGAGCGTCGACCCTGTTGCGCGTGGTGAGCGGTACGGAACGACCGGATGCCGGCACCGTGGTCGTCGAAGGACGCTCGGGCGCCGCGGCACCCCGCATCCCGGAAGTGCGCGACCGAACCCCCGTGGCGCGGTTCGGACGGGTCCGTGCGGCGATCGTCGCGGCCTCGCGGCACGCGGGCCACGACGACCCCGAGGGCGAGACCGATCGACTGCTGGACCTCGTGGGTCTCGGCACCGCGGACAAGAGCGTGCACCGGCTGTCGCACGGCGACCGGCAACGGTGGGCTCTCGCTCGCGCGCTCGCCTCTCACCCGCGGGCCCTCGTCCTGGACGACGCCCTCGCGGCGCTGCACACCACGGCTCGCGCCGAGACGCGAGACCGGATCGTCCGAGAACTTCGCGAGCGCGGCGTCACGACGCTCTGGGCGACGCGCGACACGGCCGAGGCCGCGGCGGTCGCCGATCACCTCGTCGTCATGGACCAGGGTCGCGTCGTCGCCGCGGGCAGCCCGGACGAGGTGTACTCCCGCATGGCGGACACCACCGTCGCCGAGGTCCTCGGACCGGTGAGCGCCGTGCCCGGGATCGTCGAGGGTCTCACCGTCGAGGTGTGGGGGCAGGAGCTCCCGCTCGCGGACTCCGCGCACGACGGACACTGCGAGGTCGTCGTGCGCCCCGAGAACGTCCTTCTCGTCGGCCCCGACTCCCCCGGCGTCGACGGAGTGGTCGAGGAGTCGACCTTCCTCGGCAGCGTCCGCCGCTCGACGGTGCTCACGAGTGACGGCAGTCGCGTCGTCGTCGAGCACGCGCCCGAGCGGCGTCTCGGCGACCGTGAACCCGTGCGTCTCGCTCTCGCGATCGTGCCGGCCACGGTTCGCCCGATCGGCTGAGTGGGAAGGGGCTCCGGGACGCACCCGGAGCCCCCTCTCTTCACTCGCGCCGCATGCGACGGCGTCGGGTGAAGACGATCAAGACGGCGCCGCCGACCGCCGCGAACAGTCCCGCTCCCACCAGCCCGGGGAGCGCCGACACATCCGCGCCGGTTCTCGCCAGAGGACCGGACGTCGACGCGGTGCCCCCGCCGGCGACGCGCACGTCGTTCATGCCGATCGGACCGGGCGAGAGCTGCTCCGAAGACGAACCTCCCGAGGGCTGTGGCTGCGGGGCGGGCGACGTCCCGCCTCCCGGATCGGGCGACTGGCGCGGAGCGTCGGCCGTGACGACGCCGACCCGCACGAACGCGCCGAGGCCGCGACGGTCATCGACCTCGAGAGCGACGGCAGTCTGCGCCTGCCCGTCGACCGCTTGCGTGTTCAGCGTGATCACCGCCGTGCGCCCCGCGACGGCGAAGCGGGTTCCGGCCGCCACCGCCCCCGCCGGAACCGCCTGCCCGGCCACTGTTCCACCCCCGGTGGTCAACGTCGTCCCGGCTGACGTGACCTCGAGGCGCACGTTCCGCAGCGACACCTCCATTGCGGTTCCGGGATAGAGGACGAGGTCGTCCACCCCGACCGAGGCCGCCGTATCGGAGCTGACGGTCTCGATGCCGCGGACGGAGATCTGCCCGGCGTACCCGTCGGTCACCGCCTGTCCGCCGGCGCCGCCGGATGCGACGTGCGCGATCTTCGTCTCCCCGGGCGCCGCGACGAAAGCCGGGGCGATCGCCGAGGGACCCGTGGCGTCGACCGCGAAGGCGTATCGCGCGGGTAGCGGCGGCGCGGTGGTCGTCGTCGGCTCCGGCGTCGGTGTGGATCCACCCGCCGAGGCAGACCACCGCACGACCCCGAGGCTGACCGCGGGGTAGACGCCGGTGAGGTCTTCGTAACGCAGCGCGGTGATCAGCACGCTGCCGTCGCTCTGCGCGACGCGCTCGTTCAGGTGGACGCGCACGCGTGGCGTGCCCGCGGCATCCACGCCCGTATAGAGGTCCGTTCCCGTGTTGATCCAGATGCCGTTGACGAAGACCGCGGATCCGGTGTCGGCGAAGGTCACGCGCGATGAGCCGTCGGCGTCCACCGTGAGACGCAGGCCGTAGACGCGCAGGGCCGACCACATGTACTCGCCGACCGAAGAGGTGTCCGGCACCTGACGGAACGATCCCACCGAGACCGCGCTCGATCCGTCGGCCGCATGCGCGACGGTGACGTCCGAGGCCGTCGACGCCGGAGCGGTTCCGCTCACCGTCTGCGCGGAGACCGACCCCTCGGCATCCAGGTGCGGGGCTCCCGGGATGAGGGCAGCTCCGCTCGGCGACGTGACGGTGACGCCCGAGACCAGGGCGGGCGACGCCGAAGACGTCGTAGCACAGGCGACGACGCCGAGACGTACACGCCAGATCTCTGACCAGCCCGCTTCGGCCTCGATCCGCAGCGCCGTCACCTGGGCCCGACCGTGATCGACGGCGCGCTCCCCCACGATCAGTCGCGTCGAGCCCCACGTGTCGGAGGAGGGCAGGGCGACGGTGTACCCCGCCGAGAGCTTCGCCGTGTTCAAGACGTTCTTGCCGTCGACGGTCAGGGTGTCGAACGTCACCGAGGTGCTGCCATCCGTCCCGCAGCTGGCGCGGAGCCCGGTGAAGGCGATCGGGACGCGGTCACGCAGCTGGAACAGTCCGCTCTCGATCGTCGCCTGCGCGCCGTCGGAGGCTGCTCGGGACGTCAGACCCGTCGAACGGGTGGTGTTGAGCTTCAGCACATCGCCGGTCTGCGCGAGGGAGTTCTCGACCGTGGCTCCCCTCGTCCATTCGCTCAGGGGGGCGGGCTGCTGGAGCGTGCCGCCGTCGGCATCGAGCATCTGGATGCCGGAGGCCGAGGTCGAGGGAATCGTCACCGCGGCGTTCGCGGGGACGACCCCGGCGACGACGGCGGCTGTCACCACCGCGCCGGCGAGAAGGCCGACGAATCGGGTAAGAGGACGCGAGATCACTGGTCTGCTCCGAATCGGTCGAGGAAGTCTGCGCCGTTCGGGATGCCGACGCCGGTCACCGGGTCCCACCCGGTGGCCGATTGAAGGGACTGCGGACGCGTATCCCAGAGGTAGAGGGTCTCGAGCCAGAGCTGACCGGTGCCCTTGTCGCGGCGGTACCACGTACCGGCGGACGCGGGCACGATGTCACGGATCGCGCTCGACCCGGACAGCCGGTAGAGGAAGGGCGCGGCGAGGCCGACTTTCACCCCCGTGCGCGCCTTGGCGATGGCCACCATGCTCGCGACCATCGGCGTGGCCAGGCTCGTCCCCCCGTGGGCTTCGTACGACACCGCCCCGTCGCGGGGAACGGCCACGGTGAAGCCCGTGTTGGGGTCGGCCAGCGACGCGACGTCGGGGACGAGACGCCCCGACCCGGAGTGGGCGATGCGGTCGCTCTGCCAGCTCGGACGCGGGTAGAAGGCCGACTCTCCGCCCCCGGCTCCGTAGAGGAAGCCCGGCGGGATGATGCCCCCGTTCTGCGCGAAGCGGGTCTGCACCTCCCATCCGGACTCGACGGCGATGCCGTTGTCGGCGTCGAGGCCGATGCTGGCTCCGCCCACCGCGGTGACGTACGGGCTCGAGGCCGGGGTCGCCACGTCGGTCTCGTCGTGGTGGTCGCCGGCGAGGGAGTAGTCGCCGTCGTTGCCGCTCGAGGCGAACACCGACACGCCCCGGGACGCGGCTTCGACGAGGACGCGGTTCAGGAGGGTGCGGTCAGCATCGGTGTCGAGCTCCTCCGGGCCACCGAACGAAAGGGAGACCACGCTCGGGGTGATGGAAGCTTCGACCGCGTCGAGGACACGCAGATAAAGCGTCGCCGCGAGGCAGTCATCGGCACCCCAGTAGACGATGTCGGCGTCCGGCGCCATCGCGCGCACCGCCTGCACATCGAGGTGCTGCTCGACGGTCCAGGCCGACGGGCCCCCGCACCGGGTGACGTTCGGATTCGCGGGCGCATGGTGGGTGTACTGGCCGACACGCAGAGTCGATAGGCCTTCCCGCGCGAAATACGTGTCGGTGTTGGCGGCGACCGTGTCGTCGTCGAAGACCCCGACGATCGCCACCGTCGCACCCGCGCCGCGCGCGTCGGCGGGCAGTCGGTGAACGGCCCGGAGCTGCGTGGGCCCGTACCCGCACAGCGCGTTGGAGCGGTGCTCGACCTGGACCGACGAGGGCCACGATGACGAGAGCGTCTGCCCCCAGTACGCGGCGCAGTCGTCGCTTCGCACGGGAGAGGGCTCCGCGCTGGGGTTCATCGCATCGGTGTCGACGAGGCCGGCGACGGACTCGATGGCGCTCCCCTCGCGGGGGACGGACAGATCGCGGGTGGGAGCGACGGCCGCGCGCCCGTCCACGGTCGTCTGACCGAACGCGGTGTCGAAGGCCGACGCGAACGCCGACGCCGACCCGGTCACCGAGAGAGCGCGAATGCTCTCCCGGTCGCGGACGACATCGATCCCGACGGCCTGGAGCCACGAGCGCGCCGCGCTCGCCTCCGCGGGGGTTGCCGAGTCGGCGAGGAGGACGGTGGCCGACAAGCGTGCGTCCAGGGCGACCTCGGGGGCAGCGGATGCCCATCCGGGAGCGGTGGCGGCGAGGACGCGTCGCCCATCGGTGGGGCCGGCCGACGCTGCGGGCGGGGCGTTGCAGGCGGTGGAGAGGGTCGCCGCGGCAATCACCAGGGCGGCCAGGGAAGTCGTCTGTCGACGACGAAGGCGTGGGGGCATGGATGGCTTTCTCGATCGGGGGTTCGGGTGAACCGATCGAGATCCTATCGATACTGAGAACCATTATCAGAAACGGCCAGCACGAAACTCCGCGGACGCCCCGCCACCGCTCAGAACGGGTAGTCGACCGAAGAGCGCTCCGCCACGACGGAGCGGACGAACGCCGCGACCTCCTGGTGAGCGGGGTGCAGCTGATAGCGCTCGAGTGCGTCGACGTCGGCGAACTCACTGACCAGAGCGACGTCCCAGTTCGACTGCGGGTTCACGACGTTGCGCCCCACCTCGATGTGCTGGATCTCGTCGATCAGGGGGGCGAGGGCGAGCAGGCGCTCGGCGATCTGCTCGGCGTGCAGGGCACGCGTGTCGGCGTCGTCGGCCGAGAGCTTCCACAGAACGATGTGACGGATGCTCACGCGGAGGCTCCTTGGGTGTCTGCCGCGAGGAGAGCGGCGCGAAGTCGGTCGGCGGAAACGCGCCAGTGGGCGTGCAGGTCACCGTCGATGAGGACGACCGGGATCTTTTCCCACCACTTCTCGTAGAGGGCGGCATCGTCGGCGATCGAGGCCTGTTCGATGGTGACGCGCTCAGCGGCTCCCTCGGGGAGCTCGGCGACGACGGTCTCCACGATCTGCTCCGCCACATCGCAGAGGTGGCAGTCGGGCTTACCGATCAGCGTGAGGGTCGTCACCCTCCTCATCCTAGGAGGCGGGGCGACGACGGTCGCGGCGTGCGCCGCGTGTGTCCGCCGACCGATCAGGACTCGACGTCGTATCCTGCGGCGATCCAGTCTCCCGTGCCGCCCTCGACGTTCGTGGCGTCGTGGCCGCGCGCCGAGAGCGCCTCGACGACCCGCGCCGAGCGTCCGCCGGCCTGGCAGATGACATCGAAGGGCTCGCCCGGAAGCTCGTCGAGGTGCTCGCCGATGGTGGACATCGGCATGTTCACAGCGCCCGGGACGTGCCCCGCGGCGAATTCGTGCTCTTCGCGCACGTCGATGAGCGGGCGCTGACGCCCCGCGTGCAGATCGTGGACCGAGATGGACTGCATGCTTACCTCCGGAGGGATGGACGGCACCGGATACACGAAGCGCCCGTCGCGAATCGGACAGGCGCTCGGTGTGGTGGCCGCTTACTTCTTGTTGCGGCGCTGGTGACGAGTCTTGCGAAGCAGCTTGCGGTGCTTCTTCTTCGCCATGCGCTTACGGCGCTTCTTGATGACAGAACCCACGGAAAACCTCACTAAGTCGGGGTCTGGGTGCCGATTTCGGCTCCCGGGAACAGCAGGCGTTGGAAAAAAGCCTCGGATCAGTCTAGCCGACGTCGGACACCGGTCGTTGCACGGCTTCGACGACCGCCGATTCGGGCACCCGATAACTGCGTCCGAATCGCACCGCCGGCAGTTCTCCCGCGTGTACGAGACGGTAGACCGTCATCTTCGACACGCGCATGAGCTCAGCGACCTCGGCGACCGTCAAGAACCGCACGTCCGGCAGCTCGGCCATCGCTCACCCCTCGTTCCGGGTGAACTCACCCTCCTAATGCTGTGCACACTCTAGGGTCTGGCCGGGACGGCTGTAAACCTATGGGCCCACTGTGACGAATGTGATTCGTGGATGCCGGAAATCCGCGGCATCCGTCGTCGTCATCGTCCCGGGAGCTTGCGGAACGCGGTCGAGAAGGAGTGCTTCACCGATGCGGCGGCGCGCCCCACCACCTCGGCGGCGTGCATCGCGGATTCCGGGAGCACAGGTTCGTTGTCGGCGTCAATCGAGAAGAACGGCACGAGCCAGTCGTCGACCTCGTCGAGGGGCGCGACCGCGAGGCTGTAGTAGCGGTGCTGGCCCTCTTCGCGAACCGACACGAGCTCGGCCTCGCGCAGCACCTTCAAGTGCTTGGAGACGGTGGGTTGACTCACCCCGAGTGCCGCGACGATCTGCGACACGCTCGTTCCGCGTTCGCCACCGGTCGCCCGGTCGAGGAGCAGCTGAAGGATGTCGCGACGCGTTCCGTCAGCGATCACGTCGAAGATGTCCGCCATGGCATCAGATTAGCGGCGCCCCGGCCCGAGTACCATGATTCGGGTTCGGGCACCGAAGGGAGCGGCGCATGGCGGCGACGCCGAACGAGGCTCGACTGGCCGTGCGACTGCGTCGCATCGCTTACGAGGCATGGGATCGTCTGCGCACCTTGACGACCGCCTCACCGGCGAGATTCGCGGTGCTCGTGTTCGTCACGCTCATCGCCCTGTTCACCGCGCTGTTCTCGCTCCCCGCCGCATCTGCGACCGGCGAACGCATCGCCTTCGCCGACGCTCTGTTCACCGCGGTGTCGACGATCTGCGTGACGGGACTGTCGACGCTGAACATGTACTCCGACTTCTCGCCCCTGGGGCGGGTCATCACCTACATCGGCGTCAATGTCGGCGCCCTGGGGGTTCTGACTCTCGCCTCGATCCTCGGCCTGGTCATCTCGAAACGTCTCGGGCTGCGCGCGAAGCTGATCGCTGCGGGCGACAGCAACCCCCTGCGGGTCCACGGTGGGCCGGTGAACGAGGGCCAGACCGTGCGCCTCGGCGAGGTCGGCCAGCTGCTGCGCACGGTGGCCCTGTCCACCCTGGTGATCGAGGCGGGCCTGACCGTCCTCATCTACCCCTCGCTCATCATCGGCGGGATCAACCCGCTCGTGGCCCTGTGGGAGGCGCCCTACTACGCGGCGATGGCCTTCACGAACACCGGCTTCGTCCCCAACGCCGACGGCCTCACACCGTTCGCGCAGGACTACTACCTGCTCACCGTGCTGATGGCGGGCGTCTTCCTCGGCTCGATCGGATTCCCGGTCATCTTCACGCTGTGGCGCCACTACTGGCGGTTCCGCCTGTGGTCGCTGCACGCGAAGCTCACGATCATCACCACGGTCGTGCTGTTCTTTGCCGGCGCCGGCGTCATTCTGCTGCTGGAATACGACAACCCCCTCACATTCGGCAGCATGGATGCGTGGGACACCACGTTCCAGGCCTTCTTCCTCTCGGCGATGACGCGGTCGGGCGGATTCAGCGTCATCAACATCGGCGATCTCAACGGCGCCACCCTGATCGTCGGCTCGATGCTGATGTTCGTCGGCGGCGGCTCGGCCTCCACCGCGGGTGGCATCAAGGTCACCACGCTGGCGGTCCTCGCCCTCGCCGTCTTCTCGGAGGCGAAGGGGCGCCCGTCGGTGCAGGCGTTCGGGCGCCGCATCCCCAGCGACGTTCAGCGCGTCGCCCTCTCCGTCGTCGCGTGGGGGGCCACGATCGTCGCGATCTCGACCGTGACCATCAGCCGGATCACCGACGCCCCGATCGAAGATGTGCTCTTCGACGTTGTCTCGGCGTTCGCCACGGTGGGCCTGTCGACGGGGCTCACTGCCGACCTCCCCGATGCGGCCACGTACGTCATGGCCGCCACGATGTTCATGGGGCGCATTGGTACAGTGACACTCGCTGCGGCAGTGGCTGCGTCCTCCCGGTCGCAGCTGTACGCGCTCCCCGTGGAAAGGCCCATCGTTGGTTGAACGCATCCGCAGTGACGCCCCCGTCCTGGTGATCGGCCTCGGGCGCTTCGGCGCCGCATGCGCGGGTGAACTGGATCGCCTCGACCGCGAGGTGCTCGCCGTCGACGGCAACCTCGAGCTCGTCCAGAAGTGGTCCGAGCGCGTCACGCACGCCGTGCAGGCCGACGCCCGCAACATCGACGCCCTGCGCCAGATCGGCGCCCAGGACTTCCAGGTCGCGGTCGTCGCGGTCGGTTCGCTCATCGAGGCGTCGGTGCTCATCACGGCCAACCTCGTCGACCTCAAGGTGCCGCAGATCTGGGCGAAAGCCGTGTCGCAGTCGCACGGCAAGATCCTCGCCCGCGTCGGCGCGAACCACGTGATCTACCCCGAAGCCGAAGCCGGAGAACGCGTCGCCCACCTCGTGAGCGGCCGCATGCTCGACTTCATCCGCTTCGACGACGACTTCGTCCTCGCCAAGATGTACCCGCCCAAACTCGTCCGCGGGGTGGGCCTGAACGAGTCCGGCGTGCGGTCGAAGTACAACGTGACCGTGGTGGGCGTGAAGAGCCCGGGCAGGCCGTTCCGCTACGCCGAGGCGAACACGGTCGTCACCAACCACGACCTCATCATCGTGTCGGGAACGAACTCCGACATCGAGCGCTTCGCCTCGCTCGACCGCTGAGTCGACGGGTTCAGGCGTCGATGTCCAGGGTCAGCTCGACCTCGTCGTCGACGCCGAGGCTCTCGGCATCCTGCAGCGCTCTCTTCACCGGCACCACGTAACCGCCGTCCTTCGGCCAGAGCGAGGTGGTCACGGTGGTGCGGCCGATCGTGACGGATGCCGGGATCATGCCCCACCCGTAGGTGACGACCGGGGCGACCTCGGCGATCATCGCCGCCTCCGCCGCGGGCACCGAGACGAAGAGGAACGGTGCGGGACCGCGCCAGTACCAGATCGTCCCGGTGAACCGCAGGCGCATGGTCAGTTGCCCGCGGCCAGTTCTTTCGCCCGGGCGAGGGCCGCCTCGGCGGCGGTGGTGAAGGTGTCGTCGAGCCGAGCGTCCTGCAGGACGGCGACGGCGCGCTCGGTGGTGCCCTTCGGGCTGGTCACGCGGCGGCGGAGCTCGGCGGGATCCACCTCCGCGGATGCCATGAGCGCGGTCGCCCCGACGAAGGTCTGCTCCGCGAGCAGACGCGCCTGATCGTCGTCGAACCCCATCCGCACGGCGGCCTTGGTGAACTCCTCGACGAGAAGGAACACGTAAGCGGGGCCGGAGCCCGAGATGGTCGAGAGGGCGTCGATCTGCGATTCGGGGACCTCGAGCACCGAACCCACGGTCTCGAAAAGCGCTCGGACCACCACGACGTCGTCGGCGGACGCCGCGGCCCCAGCGGCGAGACCCGTCACGCCCGCGCCGACGAGCGAGGGGGTGTTCGGCATCGAGCGCAGGGTGGAGACGCCCTCACCGAGGTGAGCGGCGAACGTGTCGAGGGTGACTCCCGCTGCCAGGCTCACCACGATCGCGCCGGGTCGCAGGTGCGGGGCGATCTCGTCGAGCAGATCGGGCACCATCGCGGGCTTCACGCCCACCAGCACGATGTCGGCGCCGGCCGCGGCGTGGGTGTTACCCGCGGGATTGACCTCGAGGGCGACGCTGGTCACCCCGTCGAGTTCGGCGAGCTCGGCGGCTTTGGCGACGGAGCGGTTGGTGGCCGTCACTCCGCCCTCGGTCAGGCCGGCGGCGACGAGGCCGCGGAGGATCGCTCCGCCCATGGAACCGGCTCCGAGGATCGCGATCGGGGGCAGCGAGGTCGTGGCATCCGTCATGAGCCACAGTTTACGAACCCGTCGCCCATGGCGGGGGCAAGCCTGAGTGCGACCGATAGGGGCGCGCGTTAGAGTCGGAAAACGGTGTGCCGGAGCACCGGCGAGCGACACGGAGGACTAGCGATGACTCTCTTCGACGGCATCACCGCGCGCCTGGTCGAGACCGACCGGCTGGGTGTGAACGTGCTCGAGCGCGTCGGTGACGACCCCTCCACCTCCCCCGAGCACACGGTGGTCTTCGTCCACGGCAATGTCGCTTCCTCGCTGTTCTGGCAGGAGATCATGCAGGACCTGCCGAGCGAGCTGCGGGTGATCGCGATCGACCTGCGCGGCTTCGGTCGTACAGAGCACAGCCCGATCGACGCCACGCGCGGCGTCCGCGATTTCAGCGACGACCTGCACGCGACGTTCGAGGCCCTCGGCATCTCCGCCGCCCATCTCGTCGGCTGGTCGATGGGCGGAGCCGTCGTGCTGCAGTACGCGCTCGATCACCCCGTCCTGTCACTGACCCTGCAGTCGCCGGTCTCGCCGTACGGGTTCGGCGGCACGCGTCGCGACGGCTCCCGTCTGAGTGACGAAGACGCCGGCGCGGGCGCGGGCGCGGCGAACCCCGACTTCGTCCAGCGCCTGATCGACCACGACATCACCGACGAGGCGCCCACCTCTCCCCGCTCCGTGTTCCGCAGCAGCTACGTCGCCGAGGGCTATCGGAGCGAGCACGAGGACGTCTGGGTCGACGCGATGCTGTCGACGTCCACCGCCACGGGCAACTACCCGGGCGACTCGGTCACCACCTCGACCTGGCCGGGCTTCGCCCCCGGGACGACGGGAGTGCTCAACGCCCTCGCGCCGAAGTACTTCGATGTCTCGGGCATCGCGGATCTCGCGGACAAGCCGCCGATCCTGTGGATCTACGGCACCGCCGACGCCATCGTCTCGGACGCCTCGTTCTCGGACGTCAACCACCTCGGCGCGCTCGGCGTCGTGCCCGACTGGCCCGGCGTCGACGTCGCGCCCGCGCAGCCCATGGTCTCCCAGACGCGTGATGTGCTCTCGGCCTACGCCGAGAAGGGCGGCGAGGTCACCGAGGTGCCCGTCGAGGGTGCCGGTCACTCCGTGCATCTCGAACGCCCGGCGGTGTTCCGCCAGGCTCTGCTGACCCACATCGGCTACGTCGGCCGCCCCGCCGACCCGGCGCCCCCGACAGAGGCGATCATCCTCCGCTCCGCCGACTGACCCACCCCCCATCCGCCCCCCGGAGGTCCCCGTGGAGTACTGCCTGTTCACCGAGCCCCAGCAGGGCTTCTCCTACGACGATCAGCTCGCGTTCGCGCGCTCCGCCGAGGCGCACGGTCTCGACGGGTTCTTCCGATCCGACCACTACCTGCGCATGGGCGAGGGAGATCCGCGCCCCGGTCCCACCGACGCGTGGACGACGCTGGCCGGCCTCGCTCGCGAGACGTCGCGGATCCGCCTGGGCACCCTCGTGTCGTCCGTTACCTACCGGGTCCCGGCGATCCTCGCGATCCAGGTCGCCCAGGTCGACGCGATGTCGGGCGGCCGCGTCGAGCTGGGGCTCGGAACGGGGTGGTTCGAGCGCGAGCACCGCGCCTACGGCATCCCCTTCCCGTCCAAGCGCTTCGACCTGCTCGAAGAGCAGCTCCAGGTCGTGACGGGTCTCTGGTCGACCCCGGATGCCGACACCTTCACGTTCCACGGCGATCACTACGAGCTCGACGAGGCGCCGGCGCTCCCGAAACCGGTGCAGTCGCCGGTTCCGGTGATCGTGGGCGGGGGCGGTCCCAAACGCACACCCGCACTGGCCGCGCGGTACGCCACCGAGTTCAACATCGGATTCGTCGCCGAGGACGTGGTGTCCGAGAAATTCGCCGTCGTGCGCGCCGCGTGCGAGGCGATCGGCCGCGACCCGGGCACGCTGAAGCTCTCGGTCGCGCTTCCGACCGTCGTCGGGGCCGACGACGCCGAGATCGACCGTCGGCTCGCCGCGATCGGCCGCACTCGCGACCAGTTCGACGACGGAGCGAACATCGTCGGCACGCCCGCACAGGTCGCCGAGAAGGTCGAGCGACTTCGCGCGTGCGGCGCCGAACGGGTCTATTTCCAGCTGATGGATCTCCGCGACCTCGACCACGCCGATCAGATCGGCGCGGAGGTGCTTCCGCTCCTCCCCCGCTGAGTCGTCAGCGACGGTCCTCGAAGAACGCCCGCAACCGGTCCGACGCCTGGTCTTCCTCGACCCCACCGACGACCTCGACGCGATACGGAAGTCGCCTGTCGCGCAGGACGTCGTACAAGGATCCGGCGGCTCCGGCCTTGGCATCCCACGATCCGAAGACGACCCGCTCGATGCGCGCCTGGAGGATCGCGCCGGCGCACATGACGCACGGTTCGAGGGTGACGACCAGGGTGCAGTGGGCCAGGTGCCACGTGCCCAGGCTGCGGGCGGCCTCGCGTAGCGCGACGACCTCGGCGTGCGCCGTCGGGTCCCCCGTGACCTCGCGCAGGTTGCGGCCCTCGCCGATGACCTGGCCCGCGGCATCGACGACGACGGCGCCCACGGGGACGTCGCCGTCGGCCGCCGCGGCATCGGCGAGGGCGAGGGCGCGCCGCATCGCTTCGAGGTCGCGGGCGGTGGGCGTCACGGGTTCTCCGGGGAAAGACGGGCGGTGGTCTGCGGATGGAGCGGTTAGCCTTGAGCCTATGCGTGTCCACGTCGCCGACCACCCGCTCATCACCCACAAGCTCACGGTGCTGCGTGACGTGCAGACGTCGTCGCCCGTGTTCCGCCAGCTCACGGAGGAGCTCGTGACGCTCCTCGCCTACGAGGCGACCCGCAACGTGCACGTCGACCCCATCGAGATCCAGACCCCGGTCACCACGACCACGGGCGTCAAGATCAGCGAGCCCCGCCCGATCGTCGTTCCCATCCTGCGAGCGGGTCTCGGCATGCTCGAGGGCATGGTGAAGCTCCTCCCCACCGCTGAGGTCGGCTTCCTCGGCATGGTGCGCGACGAAGAGACCTTCGAGCCGACGACCTACGCCGAGCGTCTGCCCGACGATCTCAGCGACCGTCAGTGCTTCGTGCTCGACCCGATGCTCGCCACCGGCGGCTCGCTCGGCGCGGCCATCAACTTCCTCTTCGCGCGCGGCGCGCAGGACGTCACCGCGATCTGCCTGCTCGGCGCCCCCGAGGGCGTCGCGGCGATCGAGAAGCAGGTCGAGGGGCACGACGTGACCCTCGTGCTCGGCGCCGTCGACGAGCGCCTCAACGAGAAGGGCTACATCGTGCCCGGTCTCGGAGACGCGGGCGACCGCCTTTACGGCACGGCCTGAGCGCCCACCAATCGCGCGAAGCCGCTGAGCCGTGCGACCCCCTCGGGGGTCCGCGGAAGGTCGTCGAGCAAGGCGGGTGAGTACACCACGTAGGCGGCCTGCATCGCGCGCGAGATCGCGACGTTGATGCGGTTGCGCAGCAGTAGGAACTCGAGCCCGCGCGGGGCCTCCCGCCCCGACGAGGCGGCCAGCGTCAGGATCGCCACGACCGCCTCCTTCCCCTGGAACCGATCGACCGTTCCGACCGGGACATCAGCGAAGCCGGCCGCGGCCAGTGCCTCTTCGACCGCGACCTGCTGCGCGTTGTACGGGGTGATGACGATGATGTCGTCGGCCCGGAGCGGGCGAGGCTCGTGCACGGTGGCGGCATCCCCCGCCCCTCCCTCGGCTCCCGTCCACTCGCGTCCGACGAGCTCGGCGACCAATCGGGCGACCTCGGCGGCCTCTTCGCTCGAGAACGTCGAATTTCCGCTGTGGCGCACCGGGACCACGTGCACACCCGGTTCGACGCCGTCGAGGCGGCGCAGAGCGGTGGAGGGATGCGCGGCGAGCCGGCCCTCGTACGACAGTCGTGACACCGGCGCGGCGACGGCGGGGTGCATACGGCGCGTGCGGGCGAGGAAGTAGCCGAACTCCTCGGGCACCACCTCGGCTCCGTCGATGATCCACCCGAGCGCCGAGGTGTCGACGGGCTCGGGGTGCGTGCCCTGACTGACCTGCGGCAACTGCTGGGGGTCGCCCAGCAGAAGAAGACGCTGCGCCGCGAGCGAGACCGCGATCGTGGACGCGAGCGAGAACTGCCCCGCCTCGTCGATCACGAGCAGATCGAGGCTGCCGCGGGGGATCCGGGTCTCGTGGCTGAAGTCCCACGCGGTCCCTCCGACGACGAAACCCGTCGCGGCGTTCTCGCCGGTGAAGGCCGCGATCCCGTTCTTCGGCAGGACGGTGAAGGAGTGCGAGGCGCCGGGGTCCTTCGGAGCCTTTCCGACGCGGGACGCCGGCACCCCCGCCGCGATGACCTGATCGAGCATGTGCTCGACGGTCGCGTGCGACTGCGCCACGACCCCGACGCGGTAGCCGCGATCGGCGACGAGGCGGGCGATGACGTGGGAGCCGACGTAGGTCTTCCCCGTGCCGGGAGGACCCTGCACGGCCAGGTAGCTGTGGTCCAGGTCGGCCACGCTCCGAGCGATCGCCGCCACATCGTCGTCGCCCCCGCGGCCCTCGATGCGGGTGACCGGGGCGAGCGCGCCCGAGAGGGTCCGCGGCGGGACCCGGCGGAGGATGTCGGCCGCGGCTCCCTGCGGGATCGCCGGGGCTGCCGCGAGGACGGCGTCGGCCCACGCGTCGATCGCCTTCTGCTGGTTGCCGGCGCGGGGCGGCGCGGGCGGGGTGAGGGCGAGGGGCAGGTCGTCCCAGGTCACGCCGTCGGCGGCGATCTCTTCGACGATGGCCCCGTCGTCGAGGACCTCGCGAACGGTCGTGCGACGCGCACCGTGGATCCATCGCGGCCGTGTCTCGAGCGGGAACGGGGCGGGGAGATCGTAGACGGCGAAGGGTTCGGCGTCCGCGCTCAGGCGCGTACCGGGGGCGACCTCGCCGCGAAGCTCGACGAGTCGGCGTTGCGAGCCCCGCCCCGACTCGGGGACATGCCAATCGGCGAGCACCCGGGAACGCGCCGCATCGACCACCACGACGTCACGCGTGTCCTCCCACACCGACAGCGGCTCGCGCAGGCGCAGGAAGTGCGTGGCCCAGTAGGTCTTCTCTTCGCGGGGGTAGTAGTCGATGGCGGCAGCGGCGAGACGAAGTGCCGTCGCGTCGGGCTCGGCGGCGTCGGCCGCCCACCTCTGCAGGGCGGTGGCGCGCGGCGAGGGCTCGTACGCCTGCTCGTCGGGCTCGGCCCCTCGCGCCGGGACGGCGCCCGACTCACGGGCGCGCTCGACCAGCCAATCTCGCAGTCGCCGGGTCGAGACGCAGTCGTAGCGGTTGTAGTCGGCGAGATCGTCGAGCACGCGCTGAGCGGCGATCGTGTCGCCGTCGGCGGCGAGCGCGCGAGCCTCGACGTACTTCACGATGGAGTCGTCTCCGCGCTGCACGTCGCTCGTGCGCACCTCGTCGCCCATGTACAGGGGCTCGAGCTTCTTGATCGAATACGAGCGCGACCCCACCCGCAGGGCTCGTCGGACGACCGGGTACAGATCGACGAAGACGCCGTCGCGAAGGAGCCGATCGACGTCCGCCTCGCGGACGCCGTAGCGAGCCGCCATCGTGAGCAGATGGGTCGGTTCGTAGGGGGCGTAGTGGTAGATGTGCATGCCCGGGTACTGCTGGCGGCGCAGCGCCACCATGTCGAGGAAGCGTTCGAGGGCCGCGCGCTCCTCGTCGAAGGTGTGCGCCCACAGGGCCCCGTAGGTTTCGCGCGAGTCGACCCACCCGAAGAGGTAGTCGATGCCCCAGTGCTCGCCGACTCCCTCGGTGTACAGCGGGTCGCCCTCGAAGTCGAAGAACAGATCGCCGTGGTCGGGCCGGGGAAGCACCCCGAGCGACTTCGGCGCGAGGACCTCGAAGGTCGGCACGGCGGAGGCGGGGGCATCGCCGCCCGGCACTCCCGCCGGGCTCTCGAGCTGCAGACGCGCCTGTGTGCGGAGGGACGCGAAAGTGTCGGCACTCATAGCTGAGGGAGCCGTCGGAGCGGACGCCAACTGATCGATCGTCTCGATGCCGCCGGCCCGCAGCCGGTCGCGCTGGACGGGGCGCATGCCGGCGACCAGCAGCAGGTCGCGGTGAGCGACGACCTCGAGTTCGCACGTGGCGCACCGGCCGCACGCGATGACCCCGAGATCACCGCGCGGATCGCCCCAGGCGATCGCCGGCCCGGCGGCGCCGAGCTCGACCCTCCGGTCGGCGATCAGCGAACGCAGGCGCTCTCGGCGCAGACCGAAGACCGGGAGGAGGTCGTCGACGCGGTGCGTGCTCGTCGAGCCGTCGCCGAGCAGCAACTGCACCTCGTCGGCGCGCGGGACGCCGAGACGATCGAGCTGATCCACGTAGGCCGCGAGCTGCATGAGCGCGGTCACCCGGGCCCGGCGCGCGAGCTTCGTGTCCTGCACGATCCACCGACGCGTTCCGTCGGGCGACGCGTCGGGCTCGCGGACGAGGAAGTCGGCGAATCCCACGAACTCATCGGTGGCGAACGCGGCCTGATACACCACCTCGACGGACGGGTCGGCCAGAGCCTCGTCGGTCAGGCGCACGGCCTCGGCGAGGGCCTCGGCGTCGGACGAGCGGGCCGCAGGGATCTCGCGCACCGCCGTGCCGAAGCGGGCGCGGTCGTCGTCGAGCACCCGCAGCTCGTGCGCCGTGCCCAGGCGGGCCGCGCGTTCGAGGGTGGCGTCCTCGGGGTCGTCGACGGGCGCGACGCGACCGATCTTCGCGTCGATGGCGCGCAGCCACGCGAACTCGCACTCCGCCGCCGCTTTGAGGTCGCTGGCGCTCCAGACGATACGCGCGTCCTGCTCGATGTACCGCATGGTCCTCAACGCTAATCGGGGCCACCGACATCGGATGCCGCCATCCACGGGTCGACCTCTTCCACGATCCGACCGCCCGGCGTCGGGCGGTGCTGACAGACTGAGGGGGTGATCACCGACCTGCCGTTCGAGAACGTGTACCGGCACGGGTTCGCGCGCGTCGCGGCGTGCACGATTCCCGTCGCGGTCGCCGACCCCGCCGCCAATGCCGACGCCGTGCTGGACTCCGCGCGCGCGTGCGACGCCGAGGGGGTCGCCGTCGCCGTCTTCCCCGAGCTGTGCCTCACCGGCTACGCGATCGACGACCTCGTCATGCAGGATCCCCTTCTCGATGCCGTCGAAACCGCTCTCGAGCGCCTGGTGCTGGCATCCGCCGATCTTCTTCCGGTGCTCCTCGTCGGCGCGCCGCTGCGCCACGGCAACCGCCTGTTCAACTGCGCCGTCGTGATCCACCGCGGTCGGGTGCTCGGCGTGGCCCCCAAGGCGTACCTGCCCACCTATCGCGAGTTCTACGAGCACCGCTGGTACGCGCGCGGAGACGACCAGGCCGGTCAGCACATCCGCGTCGCCGGCGAGACGGCGCCGTTCGGACCCGACCTGCTGTTCGAGGCGGTCGACGTCCCCGGTCTCACCCTGCACGCCGAGGTCTGCGAGGACGTCTGGGTGCCGATCCCGCCGTCCTCGGGGGCGGCGCTCGCCGGGGCGACGGTGCTCGCCAACCTGTCGGGCAGTCCCATCACGATCGGGCGGGCCGACGATCGGACCCTTCTGTCGCGGTCGCAGTCCATGCGGTGCCTCGCGGCGTACGTCTACGCGGCCGCGGGTCAGGGCGAATCGACCAACGACGTCTCGTGGGACGGCCAGACCATGATCTACGAGGGCGGGCACCTGCTCGCCACGACCGAGCGCTTCCCCGACGGACCACGGCGCAGCGTCGCCGACGTCGATCTGGACCGTCTGCGACAGGATCGCCTGCGGCAGGGCACGTTCGACGACAACCGGCGCACAACGGGCCCCGCCTTCCGGACGGTGTCGTTCGAGCTCGCCCCGCCCGCGACCGACCTCGGCCTGCGCCGTGCCGTCGACCGATTCCCCTTCGTCCCCGACGACCCGGCTCGCCTCGCCCAGGACTGCTACGAAGCGTTCAACATCCAGGTATCGGGTCTCGTGCAGCGCCTCCAGGCCATCGGCGACCCGCGGCCGGTCCTCGGCGTGAGCGGAGGACTCGACTCCACGCACGCGCTGCTCGTGATCGCACGCGCCATGGACCGGATGGGGCGTCCGCGCAGCGACATCCTCACGTACACGCTGCCCGGGTTCGCCACGAGCGAGAAGACCAAGCGCAACGCGATCGCCCTCGCCGAAGCCGTCGGCGCCTCGATCGAAGAGATCGACATCCGCCCGGCGGCGACCGAGATGCTCTCGCGCATGGGACACCCCTTCGCGGCGGGGCAGCCCGTCCACGACGTCACGTTCGAGAACGTCCAGGCGGGGCTCCGCACCGACTACCTGTTCCGTCTGGCGAACCAGAACAACGGGATCGTCGTCGGGACCGGCGACCTGTCCGAGATCGCCCTCGGGTGGTCCACGTACGGCGTGGGCGATCAGATGAGCCATTACTCGGTGAACCCCGGTGTCCCCAAGACGCTCATCCAGCACCTCATCCGCTGGGTGATCTCCTCGGGCGAGCTCAGCGATGAGACCGTCGAGGTGCTCCAGTCCGTGCTGGACACCGAGATCAGTCCCGAGCTGGTGCCCGCCGGCCAGGACGGCCGCATGCAGTCCACGGAGGACCGGATCGGCCCGTACAACCTTCACGATTTCACGCTCTACCATGTGCTGCGCTTCGGCTTCCGACCGTCGAAGATCGCCTTCCTCGCGGCCCACGCCTGGAGCGATCAGGATGCCGGCGCCTGGCCCCCCGGCTACCCCGAGGCGGGGCGGCCGGCGTACGACCTCGCCACCGTGGCGCGGTGGCTCGAGGTGTTCCTGAAACGGTTCTTCGGCTTCGCGCAGTTCAAGCGCACCGCGATCCCGAACGGGCCCAAGGTGTCGCCCGCGGGCTCGCTGTCACCGCGCGGCGATTGGCGTGCCCCCTCGGACGGCAACGCCCGCGCGTGGCTGGCCGACCTGCACGCGGCCGTGCCGGAGGCGTTCCGGAACGAGTGAGTCGCCGCTTCGGGTGCGACTCGACGCGCTGACGGGTCCTACCAGCCCATCGACCCCGGAACGCCCTTGAACGGGCCCGCGAGGTCGCTCGTCACCCACCCGCCGTAGAAACCGCCCGGCTGCGGCTCGACCGTCTCGCCGCCCAGCACGACGCGATCCATCGGGCCCGCGTACACGGCAACCCGGTCCTCGAGGATCTCGTACCCGGGCATGGGGTGCGGGTAGTTCCAGGCGGCGCGAGCGGCGACCGCTCCCCCGCCCCCGTGGACATCGAAGTACCGGGCTCCCCCCTTGAACTCGCAGAACGACGCGCCCTCGCCCAGGGTCAGCGCGTCGCCGAACGCCGCGATGGGCACGTAGTACACCGGCGGGTGGCTGGTCTCGAGCACGCGGACGACGTCATCGGTATCCGCGATCCGCACGCCGCCGAAGTCGATCTGCACGCGCTTTCTGACGCGCTCCACGCGCGGTGGGCGAGGATAGTCCCACACGGATTCCTGGCCGGGACGAACGGGGTCGGGTACGGGACGAGCCATGCGCCCACGGTACGCCGCGATCCGCATACTCGGGCGATTCCCCGCATACCGGCTCAGGAGCCGCACAGCTTTTCGGTAGCCTGGTGACGAGGGGGCACCGTGAGCGAACAGAGGACCACGCACGACGGCCGGCGATATCGCGTCTATCAGATCGTCGGCATCGCGCTGGCCGTGCTGTTCTTGGCCCTGGGTGTCACCGCCTATCTGGCCGGCGGAGGACCCGTCATCGCCGCCATCGCCGTCATCGGAGGACTCGCTGTGCTCATCGTCTCGATCGTCATGATGGTGCGCTCGTGAGCGCCCCCGAGACCCCCGGCGGCTCCGACGGGAAGAAGAAGTACCCGGCGGGCACCGTCGTCATCTGGATCGCCGGTGCAGGCATCGGCCTGTGGCTGCTCGTCAGCGGCCTGATCGGCATCCTGTCCGGAGGAAGCTGAACCGGCGCGTCGCGGGAATGCCCTCCGACAGTGATCGTTGACCTCCAAGTCACCGATTTCGACAGGAAGGGCATCATGACGCGTATCGGACGCAGCGACCTCGACATCCTCCCCCTCTCCCTTGGCGGCAACGTCTTCGGGTGGACCGCGGACCGCGACACCTCGTTCGCCGTCCTCGACGCGTTCCACTCCGGCGGGGGCGACTTCATCGACACCGCCGACGCCTATAGCGCCTGGGTGCCTGGCAACTCGGGCGGCGAGAGCGAGACTCTCATCGGCGAGTGGCTCGCCTCGCGCAAGCCCGAGAACATCGTCGTGGCGACGAAGGTCAGCCAGCACCCCCAGTTCCGTGGACTGAGCGCCCAGAACATCCGTGCCGCCGCGGAGGCGTCGCTGACGCGTCTCGGTGTCGACACGATCGACCTGTACTACGCGCACTTCGACGACGCCGACACCCCGCTGGAAGAGACCGTGGCCGGCTTCGCCGATCTCGTGACGGACGGGCTCGTGCGCCACGTCGCGGTGTCGAACTACACCGCGGCCCGTATCCGCGAGTGGATCTCACTCGCGGAGGCCGCCGGAGCCGACCTGCCGGTCGCGATCCAGCCTCACTACAACCTCGTGCACCGCACCGAGGTCGAGAGCGACATCGTGCCCGTGGCCGAGCAGTACGGCATGTCGCTCGTGCCGTACTACGCCCTCGCCAGCGGATTCCTCACCGGTAAGTACCGCACGACGGATGCCACGGGCGACTCGCCTCGCGCGGAGGGTGCGGCGAAACTCGCCACTCCCGCAGGTCTGAAGCTGATCGACGCTCTCGAAGAAGTCGGTGACGCGCACGGCGCCTCCATCGCGGCGACGGCGCTGGCCTGGTTGCGCCTGCAGCCCGCCGTGGCCGCCCCCATTGCGAGCGCCTCGAAGGTGGAGCAGGTCGCCGACCTGCTCGCCAGCGCGTCGCTCGAGTTGACGAGCGACGAACTCGCGCACCTGTCGGCCGCCTCCGAGCCCGCACAGGGCTGAGCGACGACTCTCCCCTCGCCTGAACGCCCGTTTCATCGCGTGGGCGGGCGTCGCGTGCGCGCTGCGGCGTCGGCGACAATGGTGGGGTGAAGCTCCTCGTCGCCGCCCATGCGTCCGAACTGATCGCCTTCGAGGCGGAGATTCCCGGCTTCGAGCGCCTGCTCACCGGAGTGGGCAAGATCCCGGCCGCCTACGCGTTGACGCGGGCCCTGTGCGCGGGCGATTACGACGAGATCGTCGTCGTCGGAACCGCCGGGGCGATCGACGACGACGTCCAGGGCGGCATCTACGACATCGCCGCGGCTATCCAGCACGACGTGAAGGGCCTCGACGGGGCCTTCGGCGAACACGTTTCGCTCCCCGCTCGCGTCGAGACCGGCCACGACGGCATGGTCATCGCCACCGGAGACCACTTCGTCGACGATGCCGAGACCGTACGGCTCATCCGTGGCCTCGGCGGGAGTCTCGTCGACATGGAGTCCTACGCGCTCATCTGGGTGGCACAGCAGTTCGGCGTGCCCATTCGGATCCTCCGTGCCGTGTCGGACCGCGCGCAGGATGGCGCCACCGAACTCTGGGACGACGTCGTGGAACGGTGCAGTCACGAGCTCCGCGCCGAGATCCGCAGTCGATACGGCGTCTGAGCGTCCGGAGCGCCGGCCGCGGCTAGGGCGTCTGCGACCCCGAGCGGGCTCGACCCGCGAGGTCGGTGACGCCCACGACGAGCGCGAGTGCCAGGAAGACGCCGACCGTGATCATGCCTGACGCGTAGGCGTCGTGATAGAGGACAGTCATGTTGTCGACGCTGCCCTGCTCGCGGTAGACCGTCGCGTAGAACAGGGCGAGGGCGATGGCCGTGCCCACGGCCGTGCCGATGCGCTGGCCGAGCTGGCCGACCGATCCGGCGACACCGCCGCTCTTGACCGGGATGTCGGCGAGAGTGAGCGTCTGGTTCGGCGAGATGACGAGTCCGCCGGCGAAACCACCGAACGTCATGACCGCCGCCATCGCCCAGGGGGTCCACCCGGGGTCGGTGAACAGGGCGACCAGGACGAGCCCAACGGCAGTAGCGACCATCCCCAGGATTCCCCAGACGACGAGGGGGCGCCCCAGCCGAGTGACGAGGTTGCCTCCGATCCATGAGCTTCCCGCGGATGCCACGGCGAAGCCGACCGTGACCATTCCCGCGAAGACGGGTTCGAGGCCGAGTCCGCCCTGGAGGAACAGCGTGCCGAGAAGGAACATCGCGGGAACGGCGGAGAAGTACGCGGTCGAGATGAGCACGCCGTTGCGATAGGACGAAAGAGAGAAGATCGAGAACGGCATGAGCGGCATCCGGCCGCGCTCCGCGTATCGCCGTTCCCAGAAGACGAAAGCCGCGGCGAAAACAACTGACGCCACGAGGAACCACCAGCGGTGCGGGTTGTCGTCGGGGCTGCCGGTCGTGAATAGGAACGGCCACATCAACGACAGGATGGTCAGCGCGAACAGCACGACGCCGATCGGATCGAGATCGAGCTTGCGGTGTGATTTCGTGCGCGTGTCGGGAAGCAGCCACGCCGCCAGCGCGATGACGATCGCCACGAGCGGGACGTTGATCCAGAAGATGAGCCGCCAGCCGTCGGTGTCGCCGCCGATGGCGATGAGCAGACCGCCCAGGGTCGGGCCGAACGCGGTCGCGATGCCGATCGTGGCGCCGAAGAGCCCGAACGCGCGGCCTCGCTCCTTGCCCTGGAACAGCTGCTGGACGAGCCCGAGCACCTGGGGCATCTGGATGCCGGCGGCGACACCCTGCAGAAGCCGGGCGACCAGGAGCACCGTGGTGTTCGGGGCGAGCGCGCACGCCAGGCTTGTCACGAGGAACAGCGACAGGCCGACGAGGAACAGCACCCGCCGGGAGCGGAGGTCGCCCAGGCGTCCGGCCGACACGAGCACGAGACCGAAAGTCAGGATGTAGCCCGAGACCACGAGCTGCAACTCGGTCGGACCGGCGTTCAGCGCTGCCTCGATCGACGGGAGTGCGACGTTGACCTTCGTGAGGTCGAGGATCGTCAGCGCCGCGACCGCCACCGCGACCCAGTAGGCACGCCACCGATGCCGCGGCGACAGCACGATGTCACGCGTGGGGGGATGGGCGGAATCCGTGGGCGCAGAGGGAGGAGTCATCGACGCCGACGGTACTCCGAGGGTCGATCTCCGGACCCGGGCTTGCGCGCGGGGGCATCTCGTCCTCCGCGGTCGCGGTCTATCAGTCGACGTCGCGGCGAGCGAAGACCGCGCGCAGCACGAAGAACACGATGACGGCGACGACCGCGACGGCCAGGAGGCGGAAGGCGATCGCGATGAGCGAGAACAGGATGTTGACGAGCACCCACGCGATGATCACGGCGACGATGACGCCGAGGACGGTCCAGAGGGTGCTTTTGCGCATGCGTCCAGCCTAGAGCCGGTGACCGGGGCTACCGCCCGTGCTCTCAGCCGAGAGTCGCCCTCACCCCCTGCCGGATCACACTCGGACCTCGGGGTGTCGCTGTGACGTGCAGCTGAGCGGGCAGCTGGTCTTTCATGGCCGCGACGTGGCTGATGACCCCGACGGTCCGGCCCCCCTGCCGCAGCTCGTCGAGCGTTCGCATGGCGAGGTCGAGGGTGTCGTCATCGAGCGATCCGAATCCCTCGTCGATGAAGAGCGTGTCGAGCCGGATGCCGCCCGCGCGCGCCGTGACCACCTCGGCCAAACCGAGAGCCAGCGCGAGCGAAGTGAGGAACGTCTCGCCGCCCGACAACGACTGCGGGGGCCGACTCTGCCCGGTGAAGGCGTCGACCACCTCGAGTCCCAACCCGCTCGCGGCACCGCGGGCCGCCAGGGCGTCGCTGTGCTGCAAGCGGTACCGGCCGGACGACATGTCGTCGAGCCGCAGATTGGCCGCGGTCACGATCTCTTCGAGCTCGGCCGCGAGCACGAAGGTCTCGAGCGTCATCCGACGCGTGTTCGGAGCGCGCCCGGCGACGGTGTCGGCGAGTCGGGCGATCACGGCGTGTTCGTCAGAGAGCGCTGCCACCGCCGTGTGACCCGCGTCGGCGCGCTGCGCGAGCCCCCTCAGCCGGTCGGCCAGCGCCCGAGCCGAGGCGTGCGTGGCGGAGGAACGCTGGACGGCCTCACGCGCCTCGGCGACGGCGAGCGCGAACGGGGCCAGGTCGACGGGTTCGTCGGGGGCATCGACGAGGAGCAACTCCAGATCCAGCAATCGCTGGCGCACGGAGGCGACCGCCGCGTCGTGCTCTGCGATGGCGGTGTCGAGGCGGTGCCGCTCCGACGCGGGCCGGAGAGCCCGGGTCACGGCCTCGACGTCGGGGAACGAACTGTCGACCACGAGGCCCTCGACGATCGCTGCGGTCTCGCGCTCGTGCGCGGTGGCCGTCTCGAGCGAGTCCTGCGCGGCGACGAGCTCGCGCACGGCTTCTCGTCGGGAACCGAGGTCGCGCTGCCGCTCGGCCACGCTGTCGAAATCTCCGCGCGCCGCGGCGATCTCGACGCGCAGGATCTCGATCCGCTGCTCGGTGAGCGCGAGAGACTGACGCGTGTTCGCGAGCTTGTCTGAGAGACCGTCGATGCGCTCGGAGATCGCCGCATCGAGTTCTGCGGCCCGGGTCCGTTCCTCCTGCACGCGCTCGTGCTCGTCCACCTCGGCGTTCGCGGACGACAGGACCTCTTCCGTCTGGGCCAGACGCTCCTCGAGGACCTCGACGCTCTCTCCTCCCGCGAGGGCCGCGGCCAGCGTGTGAGCGTCACGCGCGACACGCGCGGCGTCGGAGGCGAGTCGGTCCTGCTCGACGGCGACGTTCTTGCGATCTTCGGCGGCGTTGATCTCGTCGTCGGATACAGGAACGTCGTCACCACGCGCAGGGCGCGGATGCTCGCGCGAGCCGCACACGGCGCACGGTTCGCCGTCGGCGAGACCGTGGGCCAGCTCGACGGCGGCGCCCGCGAGACGACGACGGAGAAGGGAAGTCCAGGCATCGACGGCACGCTGCACCTCGTCGGCGCGAACGAGAGCCGCCAGATCCGCCCGTTCGCGGTCCTCGAGCAGGGCCGCGGCGCGGCGCGCGGCCTCGAGTCGGCGAATCACATCGTCTCGCGCGGTCGCCGCGGCGGACTTGCGGGTCTCAGCTCCGGCGAGTCGCATGATTCGCTCGTCGAGACCGCGCAGAAGCTCGGGAACCTCGAGTCGGCCTTCGACCAACGCCTCACGATCCGCGGTGGCACGGGCGAGGACGGCGGTGAACCGGTCGGCTTCGGCGACGAGCTCGTCGAGTTCGATCTCGGCGGCGAGGGCGGACTCGCCGCGGGCGAGCAGCGCGGTGATCTCGTCGTCGCGGGCGACGAGCTCTGCCCGGTCGACGCTGACCTCGGGGGACGACGCGGAGCCGACCGGCTCGCCGAGCCGGCGGGCCTTCTCAGCCGCGGCGCCGAAGCGGTCTCGTGCAGAGGCGAGCCCCCTGCGCGCCGACCCGGCCGCGTCGATCGCGCCGCGCAGGGTCTCTGCCTCGGCCGCGGCGGACGACCGGTCGCGTGCGTCGGCGATCCGGTCGTCGTCCGCCTCGAGGGCCGTCAAGCGAGCGCGCAGACGTGCGCGATCGCGTTGGCGCTCCGCGAGGGCGGTCGCTTCGCGCTCGGCGATCAGCGCCTGATCGAGACGCGCGTTGCTGTCGTCGCGTTCGCGCGCCGCCGACTCGACGCGATAGTCGGCGCGCTCCACGGCTCGCACGACCCGAGCGACCCGATCACCGACGCCGAGCGCTGCACCAGCGACCGATTCGTCGTAGACCGCGTCGACCGTCGAGGCCTTGGCGTCGAGCTCGAGGGCGAGACGCTCGGCCTCGTCGAGGAGGGTCGCGACTTCGACGCCCTCGGTGGCGAGCCGCTCGGACGCGCGCTTCCGGCGTTCGTCGAGATCGACCGCGTACTGCTCGAAGGAGCGGGTACCGAACAACGTTCGGAGCAGGCTCAGTCGTTCGTCGTTCTTTGCGAGGAGGAAACGCGCGAAGCGGTTCTGCGCCAACAGGATGACCTGCAGGAATTGCTGCTGCGTCAGACCGAGGATCTCGTCCAGGCGAGCGGCGACGTCGACCGGACGCGCGGCGACGCCCGTCCACCCCTCGGGAGCGAGGACCTCGAGGAGCGCCCGATGAGGCTCTCTCGTCGTCCCGCCCCCGCGTCGTTTCGGACGCTCGAACTCCGGAGACCGGGTGATGCGCCAGCGCTCACCCTCGGCGCTGAACTCCAGTGTCACGCGGGTCGGGTCGTCGGGCTCGCAGTGGTCGCTGCGCAAGCGACGCTCCGCACCGTCGTACCGCGGAACGCCTCCGTACAGGGCGTAGCAGACCCCGTCGAGCACGCTCGACTTGCCGGCTCCTGTGCGCCCCGTGATGAGGAAGATGCCGTCAGCGGTGAACACGTCGAAGTCGACGGTCTGCGCCTCGAGGAACGGCCCGAAACCCTCGAGGACGAGGCTGTGGAGCTTCACGCCTTCGCCTCCGCGACGGACCGGGAGTCGAGCACCTCGCGGATGAGGGCGCGCTCGGCCTCGGAGGCTCCCTCTCCCTCGCGTACGTGGGCGAGGAAGGTGTCGATGACCTCGCCATCGTCGCGTGCGGACCGAACCCGTCGGGCGTACCCCGCCCCGTCTTCGGGCAGGGTCTGCGCGGGGAGGTGAACCACCGTGGCGCACCAGGGGAAGCGCGCCTGCAGCCGGCGCATGGGATCGGGCTGCGGGGTGGAGTCGGTGTACTCGGCGCGCACCCAGTGCTCGTGAAAACCGGCGAAGCGTTCGTCGGTCAGGAGTTCGTCGAGCGGAGCATGGAGGGTGACGAGCGGGCGGGGAACGGGCAGGTCGAGCCAGCTCACGTTCGCGAGCCCGTCGGCATCGAGATCCACCAACCAGGATCCGCGCGGCTTGCCCGCCTCGCCGAAGCTGTAGTGCACCGGCGCTCCGGCGTAGCGGACGCGGGCGGAGATCTGCTGGCGGCCGTGAATGTGTCCGAGCGCGACGTAATCGGGCCCGTCGAAGGCGGAGAGCGGAACCACGTCGAGACCCCCCTGACGGATCTCGCGTTCGACCCCCGGGGTCGCGTCGACACCTGCGGCGAAGCAGTGAGCCGCCACTACCGAACGCCCACCGCGCTCGGCGAGGTCTGTGCGGACGAGGTCGAGCGCGTGCTGCATGGTCTGCGCCTGGCTTCGCAGCTCCACACCGTCCCAGAGGTGGCGCACGATGGCGGGCTCGAGATACGGGATGCCGTAGAAGTGCACGGACCCGTACTCATCGTCGATGGTCACCGGCGTACCGACGGCGTGCGGATCGGTGACGACCGTGATCTCGTCGCGCAACAGGGCGGACTGGAAGCCGAGACGGGCAGCCGAGTCGTGGTTGCCGCTCGTGACGATGACACGCGCTCCGGCGTCCGCCAGCGACGCCAGGGTCGACGTCAAAACGGGATAGCAGGCCGCCGAGGGGGCTGCGGAATCGAAGACGTCGCCCGCGACGATCACCACGTCGACGGAGTTCTCGCGCACCTGCGCGACGAGCGCGTCGAGAACGCCGCTCAGCGCATCGAGGGTCGAGTACCCGTGGAAGGAGCGCCCGATGTGCCAGTCGGAGGTGTGCAGGATCCGCATGCAGACACGGTACGTCGCACCTCCGACATCGGCTCGCAGCAAACGCCCGATGCGACGGGTTCGACGCACGGAAAAGCCCCGCCGCCGGGTCTTTCCGGGGCGGGGCGTTCTCGAGGGATCAGGAGCCTGAGATCTCCGCGGCCAAGGCGCGGATGCGGTCGTCACCCAGGTCGAGGCCGATGTCGCGGAACCGCTGACGCAGCACGTCGGCGATGCGCTCCTCGCTCTTGTCGCCGACGTCGGCGCGCGTCTGGACGACGACGCCGGCGATGCGGGCCTCGTCGTCGGTCGGGTGGGTGTCCATGGCCGGTTCCGACTGCTCGTCGGGCCGCGAGATCTTGCGGTCGCGGTGAACGGCGCCGCCGACGGAGTCCGCGGCGTCCGCTCCCCCGTCGGGGGCGCTGGTGGGCTGGGGCGCCCGGGTGTCATCCGTCATATCAGTCCTCCGTGCTCAGGTCGGGGTCGATGCCCTGGCTGGCGGCATCCCCCTCGATCGGGTCCGAGGGCTCCGCGTCGTTGAGGCGCGGCGAGCCCTTCGCGTGCTCGTTCTGCTCTGCGGTCTCGCCGTCAGCGACAGCGCCGCTCTCCCATCCACCGGGAGGGACGGCGTTGATGACACCCTCGGGCAGGTCGCGGTCGTCTGTCATGACTTCCCCTTTCGACCCCACCAGCTTCGTCGTGCGGTCGGAGGGCCCGGCAGGGGTTGACGGCAGGGTGCGGTCTTTGTAGGCGCTCGGTTCAGGAAGCGGGTCGCTGGTGCAGGATGGCCGCCCGCTCGGGGTGGGCTTCGAACCACTCCCCCACGTACCAGCACACGGGCAGGATCTCGCGGTCGCCCGCCGCCTCGATCGCGTCGACCGCGCGCTCGGTGATCACGGCGGCGTAGCCGTGCCCGCGGAAGGTGGGGATGGTGAAGGCGCGGGTCAGGGCGACCGTGCGCCCGTCGTCGCGATAATCGAGGACCGAGACGAGGTCGTCTCCATCGTGCAACGTGTAGCGGGACGCGGTCTTGTCGTCGGCGAAAAGCAGGTCGGCCATGACGGAGAGGCTACGCCGCTCACGACGCGCGGGCTCCGTCGAGGCAGAATGCACGGTGCGACGGCGCGGGGGGCCGCGAAACCGAGCAGGATGCGCATTCCCGACGGCATCCATATCGATTTGACGAGCGCGGACACGCTGCGTCATAATCCCCCCATGACTCTCAACGCGCGTTCTCTGTCCGCCCGGGAGGCGAACAGGACTGCCGGCATGATGGTGCCCGGCCGCGTTGCGATGTGTTGTCGAATGTGCCGCTAACAGCGACCCTCGCTCGGACCACCTCGGTTTCTGAACACCGACGTCGTCCCTCGGCCGCCTGGCGTCCGCGTCGATCACGCGTACCCCGGCACCGCACTCAGGCCCTTCGGCCTCTCCCTCCCGTCGAACCCCGCTCTCGTTGACGCCCGGGTTCACACACTCAAGGATTTTCTCCTCATGTCGATCTCCGCCGTTCTCGACCGCCCCTCCGCCGCCGCTGTCCGTCCCGCCGCCCGCGACGCCGCTGCTCACGCGACCGCAGCGACCGCCCCCGCCGCTCGCCCCGCCGCCCCCGCCACCACCGCCCCGCGGGGCTTCGCTCTCTACGTCGGCATCGACGAGGCCAAGGCCGCCGCCGCCGGCGTCAGCCTCGGCACTCTCGTCGAAGCCCTGCGACGCACGCTCGGCGAGCTGGCCCCCGCCGCCGAAACCTACGCGACGGTCGCTCTCGCGCCGGTCGGGTCCGGCGGACGCGATGTGGACGTGGTGCGTCTGGCCCTGCACGAGCCGTCGGCGATCGCGCGCACCAAGGACGAGCCCATCGAAGAGGACCGCGCGCCGGGTGGCGTCGTGGTCGACATCTCGCGCAAGCGCGTGCTCATCGACGGCGAGTCCGCGGCGTTCACGTTCAAGGAGTTCGAGCTGCTGCAGTACCTCGTGCTGCGCGAGGGCCGCACGATCGAGCGCACCGAGCTGGTGGCATCCCTCTGGGAAGGCTCGACCGACGAAGACGCCCCGGGTGAGCGCACCATCGATGTGCACGTGCGGCGCCTGCGCGCGAAGCTCGGCGTGTACGAGGACATCGTGCGCACCGTGCGCGGGGTCGGGTACCGCTTCGACCGCCACGCCGACGTGTCGATCCGCTACGGACACGGGACCCCTTCGCCCGACCGGTTCTGACGCCCCATTCCCCTTTCTCCGGGTGCGGATGCCGCGATGTCGGCGCTCGGACGTAGGGTGTCGGCATGAGGTCGATCGGCGTTCGCGCGCATCACGCGCCGCGTGAATCGGTCGACCCCGCGGGCGACCCGATCGAGTCGGAGTACCGCCCCGCGCGTCCGGTCGACATCGGCAGGGCCGTGGCGGCACAGCGTCACGGTGCGAACGATCCCACGTACTTCTCCTCCCAGCCGCTCTCGGCCGGGGGCATCGTCTGGCGGGTGAGTCGCACCCCGCTCGGGGTCGCCACCCTCGCCCTGCGCATGCGCGTCGGCGGTGCGGTCAAGGCGGCGGCATGGGGGCCGGGAGCCGAGTGGGCGCTCGATCAGCTCCCCGCGCTGTGCGGTCGCGACGACGATCCAGACGGGTTCGACGCGTCGCGGCATCCGTCCGTCGCCGAGTGGCATCGCCGGCACCCCGACCTCCGCATCGGCCGCACCGACCTCGTCTTCGACGCCCTGGTCAGCGCCATCATGGAGCAGAAGGTCACGAGCATGCAGGCCTTCTCCGCCTGGCGGAACATCGTCACCTGGTACGGCGAGCGAGCTCCCGGTCCGACCCCGCGGCCGATGTTCGCTCCTCCCGACGTCGACGGCTGGCGGCTCGTCCCCTCGTGGGCATGGCATCGCGCGGGTCTCGAGCCGCCGCAGTCGCGCACCATCGTCGAGACATCGCGCCGGGGTGCCTCCATCGTCCGCGCCGCCGAGGCGGCCGTCGACGGCGAGGCCCGCGATCGCGTCTTCATCAGCCTCCGCGGGGTGGGCATCTGGACGAGCGCCGAGACGCGGATCCGCGCCTTCGGCGACCCGGATGCCGTGAGCGTGGGCGATTACCACCTCTCCCACCAGGTGGGTTTCGCCCTCACCGGGCATCGCACCGACGACGACGGCATGCTCGAGCTGCTCGAGCCGTTCGCCGGGCACCGTCAGCGCGTCATCCGTCTGATCTACGCCGGCGCAGCGCTCGAACCGCGCCGCGGCCCGCGCCTGCACCCTGAGGATCACCGCGATCGGTGACCCCTAGGCTGAGCCCATGACGCAGACGGGAACGGGCTGGCCACGCGGACGGACGTACTGGGTTCTCGGGAGCGTACTTCTGCTGGGCCTGGGAGTGCTGTTCGGCCTGGTGTGGCAGAACGTGTGGCTCGGCATCGTCATCGCCGCCGCCGTGTCGGTCGGCTGGCTCCTCGCCTACGAGTCGAGCCGCGGCCGCAACGTCGGGGTGAACGACGAGGACAACGGCATCCAGCTCTAGGTCAGTACTCGCCGACGGGCGAGACGTAGAGCTCGCACTCGACATCGTAGTAATCGCGCGTCCGGCCCGCCGGGCGCATCCCGATGCGTTCGGCCAGCGCTCCCGAGGCGGAGTTCGCCGGATTGATCACCGCGACGATGCATTCGATGCCCTGCGCCCGGGCGAGGGAGAGCAGCGCGGATGCCGCTTCGGCGGCGTACCCGTGGCCCCACGCGTCGGGGTGGAAGTGCCAGCCGATCTCGATATCGTCGTCTCGGCCCGCGGCGACACCCGCCGACCAGGGGATGCGTTTGAGGAGGACCGATCCCAACCGCTCCCCGCCGACGGTCGTGACGGCACGCACGCCGAGAACCCCCTCGGCGAGTGCCTGCCAGCGGTCGAGGAGGGCGTCGACCTCGGCCGGCTCGACCATCACCTTTCCATCGCCGAGGTATCGCCGCACCTCCGGCCGGCGGTACATGTCGAACAGGAACGCCCGGTCGTCGTCGGAACGCGTCCATTCGCGTAGCACGATCCGCTTGCCGCCGAGGCGGGTCCGCCGCATCGGCACGTGGGGAATGCCGTCCTCGGCGAAGGGGGCTCCCGACACGACGAACCCGAACCGCCCGTACCAGGGCGCGAGGTGCGCCTGAGCGTCGAGCAGGATCGGGATGCCGGGAGCCTCGGCATCCAGCAGATCGATCGCCGCCCGCATGAGGTCGGCGGCGATGCCGCGCCCTCGAGCCGCGGGAGCGGTGGCGACCCGGCCGATGCGCGTGTTGCCCGCCTCCCGGAGAACGCGGAGCGTCGCGAGGATCTCGTCGCCGTCGGCGGCCCAGAACAGCTCGGCGCCGGGCTCGATGTCGCGGCCGTCGATCTCGGGGTAAGCGGCCTCCTGCTCGACCACGAACACGGCCACGCGCATCCAGAGGATGCGGTACAGCGTGAGCGGGGCGATGTCCGCGACAGCGGAACGATGAACGGTGACGACCATCCCTCGACCGTACAACGGCCGGCGACGCCGATCCGTGCTCTCGCCTGGACCACTGTCGGAGGTGCGCGCTAGCCTGCGGCCATGTCTTTCCAGGCGTATCTCGACACCATCGAGACCAAGACGGGTCTCACCCCGCGGCAGTTCATCGCCCTGGCCGAGCAGCGCGGTTTCGGACCGGGCACGAAGGCGACCCCGATCCTGGAGTGGTTGAAAGACGAGTACGACCTCGGGCGGGGCCACGGCATGGCCCTCGTGCACGTGATCACGAAGGGCCCGCGGATCGGCGACGCGCACGTCGGTCGCAGCGGGCCGCACGGAGACGAGAGCGACACGCTCTGGCTCGACGGCGCGGCGTCGAACCCGAATCCCTAAGCTCCCGCCGAGAAGCGTCGCGACGCGGCGACCTGCTCGGCGACCCGCCGCAACGCCAGGATGAGCGGCTCGACGAGAGCGGTGCCGAGCACGACGTAGCGCACCGCGTCATCCATCGACGTCTCGGGTGTCGCGGCGAGTTCCGCCTCGCCGATCGCGGCGAGATGCGCGACGTAGCTGTCCATGACCGACGGCGGCACGATCCCGAGTCCGGACTCCTCGGCTTCACGATGCTGCTCGGCGCCCGTGGCCCCTACCTCGTGCAGTACTGGTCGTCGCTCGAAAAGCTCAACACCTACGCCTCGGCGCCGAGCCAGGAGTACCGCCCGGCGTGGACGCGCTTCCACAAGCGGGCGCGCGCGGTGCCCGGGGCCGTCGGCGTCTGGCACGAGACGCACGTGGTCGAGCGCGCCGAGACCATCTACGTCGCGACCCCGCCGATGGGCCTGCCGCGAGCGACCGAGATCGTGCCGGTCGCCTCGCGTCACGAGCGTGCCCGCGCGCGCGTCGCCGATGGCCGCACACGCGGTTCGGAAGCGACAGACTGAGGGCATGGCCTCGATTCTCACCACCGCCGAAGAACTGCACGACGCCCTCGACGCCGGGGCCTTCGCTGACGGCGGCCCCGTCCGTGTGCTCGACGTCCGCTGGCGGCTGGACCGGCCCGACGGTCGGCCCGACTACCGCGCCGGACATATCCCCGGCGCGCAGTACGTCGACCTCGATCACGACCTCGCCGCCCACGGCGCGCCGACCGAGGGCCGGCATCCGCTGCCCTCGATCGACTCGTTGCAGCAGACCGCCCGTCGGTGGGGCATCGACGCGGGCGACACCGTCGTCGTCTACGACGACCTGAAGAACATGTCGAGCGCCCGCGCCTGGTGGCTGCTGCGCGCGGCCGGAGTCGCCGACGTGCGCCTTCTCGACGGAGCGCTATCCGCCTGGACCGGGGCCGGCTTCGCTGTCGAGGAGGGGGATGCCGCCACCCCCGCGCCCGGCTCGATCTCGCTGGCCTCCGGCGCGATGCCCACCCTCGCGCTCGACGAGGTGGCCGCGTTCGCGGACGACGGGCTGCTGCTCGACGCCCGGGCCGGGGAGCGCTATCGCGGCGAGGTCGAACCGATCGACCCTCGCGCGGGCCACGTACCCGGGGCGGTGAGCGCCCCGACCACCGAGAACGTCGGCGACGACGGACGCTTCCGCTCCCCCGACGAGCTGCGTTCGCGGTTCCGGATGCTGGGGGCCGAGGACGGCATGAGCGTCGGCGTCTACTGCGGTTCGGGGGTGACGGCCGCGCACCAGGCCGTCGCCTTGACGCTCGCGGGCTTCGAGCCGCGACTCTTCCCCGGGTCGTGGAGTCAATGGTCGAACCACCCCGAGCTCCCGGTGGCGACGGGGCCGGAGGCGCGCTGATACCCGGTCTCTTCGACGGGCTCAGAGTCCTCGGCGGGGCTCGAGGACCGTCCGCGAAGTCACGCCCAGAGGTCGCTGACGGGGATCTCGCGCGCGAGAACGTTCTGCGCCGCCCGGTGCCCCGAGAGCATCGCACCGGGGACGGTGGCGGGGTCGTCACCCCACGTCGCCTCTCCGGCGAGATGCAGCACCCCGTCGACCGGGGCGGCGAGATCGTCGTGGTCGGCGCCGATCGAACCGGGCAGCATGTAGGCGTAGGACCCGCGTGAGAACGGGTCGTCCTGCCAGCGCGTGACGATCGCGCTCGTCGGATCGGGGACACCATCGCCGTAGAGGCGGCGCAGCTGGGCCATCGTCGACGCGATGATCCGCTCGTCGCTCCACTCGCGGGTCGCCACGGCGGCGGGTCCTGCGGCGAACGTGAGCAGGGCGGGCTCGTCGTGAAGCCGCCCGAGGTGGTACCAGGAGTGCCACCACTCCCCCTCGTCGCCGAGCTGACGGATGCCGTAGACCTCGGCATCCCAGAATCGCTCGGCGAAGCGCAGCACGACCTTCTCGAAGGCGTTCATCCGGAGAAGCCCGAGCGCTCGGCGATGCGCGTGCGGGAGAGGGGGCTCGATCACCAGGTCTCCGGCGTGCAGGACGCCGACGGGGACCGTGACCACGGCGTCTCTCGCGAGGAACGTCCCGCGATCCGTGTCGACCACGACGCCGGCGGCCGATCGCTCGACGCGCGAGACGACGTGACCGAGCCGGATGTCGAGCCCCACAGCGAGGTTCGTGGCGAGCTCGTCGTACCCCCGAGGGAAGACGACCTCGTCGCCGTCGACGGTGTCATCGTCGAGGCCGTGCGCACCGAGCTCGCCCATGCCGATGCCGTACTGCTCTTGAGCGCGGCGGTCGTTGTACTCCCGCACACGCTCTGTGCGCTCGGGGTCCCAGTCCTGCAGAGCCAGCGCGCGCTCGACGACGTCCGCGTAGGTCGCCGTCGGCTCGGCATCGTCGATGACTCGCGCGAGCGTCGCGTTGAGCGCGCGGATATCCGCGGCGTAGCCCGCCACCGCCTCGGCATCGAGGCGCCGGCCCCGGGCGTCGAAGTACGTCAACGGGCGGGAGTCGGGCTGATACCCGCCGACGGTGAACTCCACCATCGGCATGCCGAATGCCTGTGCTGCGGCCGCGACGGGGCTGTCGGTGATCCCGTGGATCCACGATGCGCCGCGGTCGGTGACGTGGCCGCCGGAGCGATCGGTGAAGACGCGCCCACCCACCCTGTCCCGCGCCTCGAGCACGACGACACGGCGCCCGCCCCGCGCGATCAGTCGAGCGGCGGCGAGTCCCGAGATGCCCGCCCCGACGACGAGGGTGTCGACGGCTTCCATGGGTCCTCCCGCATGATCGATGTTCCGGCGACGCTACTGCGAGCGGCGAGCCCTCGGCATCCGCCACTCCGGCCTCCGAGCGGCGGCGGACTGGACGCGGTGTACACGTCGCTCGGTTCAGGCGACCGGCGCCTCTTCGTCGCGGCGCTCGGGAACCGTGCCCTTGCGGCCGTAGCGCAGCCAGAAGAACAGGTAGCAGAGACCCACGAACGGGATGCCGAAGTACAGGGCGGCGACCTGGTTCGGGTCGAACGCGATCGCCACGATCGACGCGGTCAGCAGAACGAAGGCGACGATCGGCACGAACGGGTACATCGGCGTGCGGTAGGCGAGGGTCGAGAGGTCTCCCCCCTCGCGCAGGAACTGCCGCCGGTGGAGGAACTGCGCCGCGACGATGGCCATCCACACCGCCACCGCGGCGAAGCCGGCGATCGAGACGAGCACGATGTACACCGTCTCGGCGGCGACGACGCTGGTGATGAGCGAGACGAGGCCGATCGCGAGGCTCACCAGGAGCGCCGTCATCGGGATGCCGCGGCGGGTCAGCTTTGTGAAGGCGCGGGGTGCGTATCCCTCTTCAGCGAGGGAGAACAGCATGCGCGCGCAGGAATACAGCCCGCTGTTGCCGACCGAGAGCAGGGCCGTGATGACGACGAAGTTCATGATGTCCGCCGCGTAGGGCACCCCGACGATGTCGAACACCTCGACGAAGGGACTCTCGCTGACGCCGGCCTTGTCGTACGGCAGCAGGGCGGAGATCACGACGATCGAGCCCACGAAGAGCACCAGGAGGCGCAGCACCGTCGAGCGCAGGGCGCGGGGGATGTTGCGGGCAGGGTCCTTCGTCTCACCGGCGGCGACACCGACGATCTCCGCGCCACTGAAGGCGTAGAACACGGCGAGCGAGGTGATGAGCACTCCGCCGAGACCGGCGGGGAGGAGCCCCTCCGGGGTGGCGAAGTTGCTCAGCAGCACGGCCGCGTGCGGCTCGGACGAGAGCGGCGTGAACCCGAAGATCGCCATGCCGCCCAGCACGATGAGGGCGACGATCGCGAGCACCTTGATGAGGGCGAACCAGAACTCGGTCTCGCCGAACACGCGCGCCGAGATGGCGTTGAGGGTGAACAGCACCGCGGCGAAGACCACGCACCACACCCACACGTCGACGTTAGGGAACCACCTCTGCATGAGGATCCCGGATGCCGTGAACTCCGACCCCAGAGCGACGACCCAGCACAGCCAGTACAGCCATGCCGTGGCGAAGCCCGTCGCCGGCCCCATGGTGCGCGCGGCGTAGATGTGGATCGAGCCCGAGACGGGGTAGGTCACGGCGAGCTCGCCGAGGCACACCATCACGAGCCACACGACGAACGCGCCCAGCAGGTACGCGAGCACGGCTCCGAGCGGACCCGCCTGGGCGATCGTGTAGCCCGAACTCAGGAAGAGACCCGACCCGATGACGCCGCCGAGGGCGATCATGACGAGGTGCCGCGCGTCCATCGCGCGTCGCAGCTGCCTCTTCGGCTCGCCCGACTCGGAGCGGTCGACGGCGGGACCCGAGGGTCGGTTCATGAGGGTTCTCGCATTCGTCCTCGAGGGCCGCGCGTTCGGGCGACCGCACGTCAGAGTAGTTGATGACCGCTGGCTACGCTGAATGGAGCGCACCGACTCCAGCCGGTGCCGGAGGAAGGACGGCGAGATGACGGAGCGCCCCGACCGCACCGACAGCGGCACCCTCGCCGAGGCGAGCCTCGCCGTCCACGCCGGCAAGCAGCTCGACAGCACACGCGCCCTGCGCACCCCGCTGGTCATGTCGAACTCCTACGAGCTCCCCGAGGACCCGAGCGAGATCAGTTGGTCGGCCACCGCGCCCGGGCTCTACACCCGCAACACCGGCGTCAACCAGCTCGCTCTCGAGCGGAAGCTCGCCGCCCTCGAGGGCGGAGAAGAGGCCGTCGCCCTCGCCTCCGGGGTCGCCGCCCTCCACGCGGTGTTCTTCACGCACGTGAGCGCGGGTGATCACGTCGTGGTGAGCGACGTCGTCTACGAGGCCACGTGGCGACTTTGGAGCGAGCTGCTCCCCCGTCGCTACGGCATCCACGCCACCTTCGTCGACATCTCGGATCCGGATGCCGTCCGCACGGCGATGCGGCCCGAGACCGCGCTCGTGTGCGTCGAGGCGATCGCGAACCCGACCACCAAAGTCACGGACGTCGCCGCGATCGCGGACATCGCGCACGCGGCCGGAGCACTGCTGATGGTGGACTCGACCTTCACTCCGCCTCCGTTCTACCGACCTCTCGCCGACGGCGCCGATCTGGTCGTGCACTCGCTGACGAAGTACATCAACGGCCACGGCGATGCGATGGGCGGGGCGGTGATCGGGCGCTCGGAGCTGATCGAGCCGATCAAGGCCGACGCGATGGTCGACGTCGGCGGCGTCATCTCGCCCTTCAACGCCTGGATGATCGAGCGGGGCTCGGTCACCCTCCCCCTGCGGTTGCGTCAGCACCTGTCGTCCGCGGAGCGCATTGCCGCGTTCCTCGAGGCGGATCCGCGGGTGGCCTTCGTGGCGTATCCGGGCCTCGAGTCCCACCCCGGCCATGGGATCGCAGGGCGCCAGTTCGGCGGGCGCGGATACGGCGGGATGATGGCGTTCGCCGTCGACGGCGGGCCCGAGGTGCAGAACAGGTTCGTCGCGCAGCTGCGGCTCGTCACCTCGGGCTTCTCGCTCGGCCACGACGACAGCCTGATCGTGCACACCGCCGCCGACGGCCCGCGGACGGCGACCTACCCGGAGGAGTTCCGGCGTTACGGACACCTGCGGCTGTCGGTCGGTCTCGAAGACCCCGACGACCTGCTCGCCGACCTGGGTGCGGCGCTGGACGCGTCGGGGGTCTGAGCGTTCGATTCCTGCGCCGTCGGGGTCTGCAACCTCAGGCGTCGGGGAAGAGCTCGTCGATCGTCGTCAGCACGCCGTGGTCGAGGTTCGAGGGGGCACGGTAGCGGGCGCGAGCGACGACCTCGGGGTGGGCCTCGCGCATCGCGTACGACCAGTCCGCGGCATCCAGCATCTCGAGGTCGTTCAGGTAGTCGCCGAACGCGGCGGTCTGCGCGGGCGTGACCTCGAGGGCGGTCTGCAGGCGGCGCAGGGCTGCGCCCTTGTCGACGTCGAGGTTCATGATGTCGACCCAGTGGCGCCCCGAGACGACGACGCGGTGGGTCTCGGCGACCTCGTCGAGCGCGCGAGCGACACTCTCCTCGGCGACGGCGAAGTCGTAGATCGCGATCTTGAGCACCTCGTCGTCGACCGCGAGGACGTCGTCGACGACCTCGAGCGCGGCGTAATACGTCTCCGCTTGGCGGCGGAAGGCGGCGTCGGAGCGTTCGATGTATGCCGACCGCTTGCCGCACAGCACGACCCCCAGGTCGTATCCCCGCTCGCCGAGACCGCGGAGATGCCCGACCACCCGTTCGACGACCTCGAGATCGATCGTGTCAGAGGACACCTCGACGCCCGCGCTCACGACATAGGCGCCGTTCTCGGCGATGAAGGTCATCTCGCCCGCCGCCTCGCCGAACGACCGCTGCAGGGTGGCGAGCTGCCGGCCCGAGGCGGGGACGAAGGCCACTCCGCGCTCGGCCAGGCGCGGCAGGAGCTCCCACAGGGGTGCGGGGACGTTCCCTTCGCCGTCGAGGAGGGTGCCGTCCATGTCGACGGCGATGAGGCGGATGTCGTGGGGCACGCTCCCATCCTTTCAGGCGTACGGGCGGGGCACGGATCCGCGGTGGGCATCGCCGCAGCTGATTGACTCGAGACATGAACCTCGAACGCTGCCGACCGGAGGACGTCGACGCGGTGACGGGCTTCCTCGCAGCCGTCGACCTCACCCTGAGCGGCCTCGATGCGCCGACGGTCCGTCTCTGGATCGCGCGCGATGCCACCGGCGTCGTGACGGGAAGCACCGGCTACGAACTGAGCGCGGACGGCAGGCACGCCCTGATCCGCAGCGTGGCCGTTCGGCCGGAGGCCCGCTCTCGGGGGCGCGGCTCCCACCTGGCTCGCTTCGCTCTGTCGCGGGCCGCGGAGGAGGGTGCGTCCCGAGCGTGGTTGTTCAGCCGCCGCTCGGGGCCCTTCTGGCAGGGCTTGGGCTTCGCCCCCGCGGATCGCGATGAGCTCGCCGCCGCGCTGGCCGGTACGTACCAGGTACGGCTGTTCCGGAGCACGGGTCAGCTCGAGCGCGAGGTGGCCTGGACGCGCGCCCTCAGGCCCGCGGACGTCGAGGCCGCTTCTCAGAACGGGGGGAGAGATCGCGACACCGCACAGCTGGGGAGGAATGCCCTCCGCGCGCGGAACTTATGAAACAGGAAAGAACGGTCGCCGACCCCTTCCGCTCCGTTACCTCACCGTTATAGAGTGCTCGCACGGTAGTTGTTTTGCTGTGGCAGCTACCGACATGTGATTGCAGGACACTCTGGTGCAGGAAAGGGCCGGTCGGGAATCTCCCGACCGGCCCTTCGTCCGTCTCCGGGTGCCGAGGAGCCCGCGGCGCGGAAGGATGGATGCGTGAAGGACGAAGAGCTGACCGAGCCAGACGGGCGCATCGTTCTCGTGCGCCACGGCGAGACGGCGTGGAGCCGCACCGGCAAGCACACGGGACTCACCGACATCCCGCTCACCGAGACCGGTGCGTACAAGGCGGAGCTCGCCGGCACCCTCCTGGCCACTCGGAAATACGACCTCGTGCTCACGAGCCCCCTGCAGCGCGCGGTGGAGACCGCCGCCCGTGCGGGCTATCCCGACGCGCGATGCGACCCGCGCCTGGTCGAGTGGGACTACGGCGCGTACGAGGGCCTCACGACCCCCGAGATCATCGAGCGCCTCGGCCGCGCGTGGACCGTCTGGGACGGCACCCCCGCCGGCGAGACACCCGGCGAGAGCGTCGCCCAGGTCACGGCCCGAGCGGAGTCGCTGCTCGAGGAGCTGCGCCCTCGCGTGCGCTCAGGCCAGCAGGTCCTGCTGTTCTCGCACGGGCATTTCCTGCGCGCGCTCGCGGGCACGTGGCTCGGGCTCACCGCCGCGGGCGGGCGCTACTTCGTGCTCGGCACCTCGGCCGTCAGCGAGCTCGGCTTCGAGCACGGCACCGAGGTCATCACGCAGTGGAATCACGTGCGCGGTCGCTGACGCGGCTCACACCCGCACTCGTCCGTCGTGGATCTCGATCACCCGGTCCGCGCGTTCCGCGACGGTGATGTCATGCGACGCGACGAGCGCGGCCATCCCGTCCCGGCGCACGTGCTCCAGGATGAGCGAGATGACGGATGCCGCCGTGCCGCTGTCGAGTTGGGCCGTGGGCTCGTCGGCGATGAGCACCGTCGGCCGGTGCACGAGGGCACGCGCCACCGCAACGCGCTGCTGCTGCCCGCCCGACAACTCCTCGGGCCGCTGCGCGGCATGGTCGGCGAGACCGACCGCAGCGATCATCTCCGCCACCCGCGATCGACGCTCGCGCGCTCCCGCCTCGCGCAGCCGGAGCGGGAGCTCGATGTTCTCGGCGGCGGTCAGGAAGGGAACCAGCGCGAAGTCCTGATCGACGAAACCCATCACGTCACGGCGGACGCGCGCGGCATCCGCCTCCCCCGCCCCCGTCACGCGCACATCGCCGATCCATGCCTCGCCCGCGTCGGGCTCATCCAGGCCCGCGGCGAGGGTCAGCAACGTCGTCTTACCCGACCCCGACGGGCCCCGCAGCACGACGAACTCCCCGGCGGCGACCGAGATCGACGCGTCGGAGAGAGCAGTCGTGCGCGCAGCCCCGCGCCCGAAGGAGCGGGTGAGGCCCGCGACCCTGATCATGTCGTCTCCGCTCATCGTCGCCGGCTCCTTCTGGTCGCGGCCTGGGGGCTCGCGGCATCCGACCTTTCCGTCGCCGCCGCGGAACCCTCCGCGGTCTCGGCCGGATGCACGCGGATGTGGTCGTTCTCGAGCTGCAACCGCACGCGGTCGCGCATGCCGAGCCGGTCGATGTGCTCGCGCGGAAGCTGTAGACGGCCGGCTCGATCGAGCACCGCGTACTCGCGCGCGTCTCGACCTGCTCCCGCCTCGTCGCGGAACACCTCGACCGAGGTGCGTCCGTCCCGGATGCCGACGGTGCGGCGTACGTGGTCGGCAACGCTCTGATCGTGGGTCACGATGAGCACCGTCACCCCGGAACGTTCGTTCACGGCGCGCATCGCTTCGAGCACCTGGGCGGAGTTGGCGTCGTCGAGCTCTCCGGTGGGTTCGTCGGCGAACAGCACGCGGCATCCGTTGGCCAGGCCCAGCGCGATCGCCGCCCTCTGGCGTTCGCTCCCGGTGACCTGGCCCGGCCGGCGGTCGGCGACCCCCGTCACGTCGAGCATCGACAGCATCTCCGCCGCGCGCGCGGAGCGCTCGCGGCGCGGTATGCGACCCACCGACAACGTGAGATCGAGGTTCTCGGCGATCGTCAGCCCCGGGAGGAAGTTCCGGGCCGTCTGCTGCCACACGAATCCCGCCACCGTGCGGCGGTACTCCGCCCGCTGGCGCGGGGTGAGCGCGAGAAGGTCTCGACCGGCGACATGGGCGCGTCCCGCGCTCGCGACATCGAGGGCCGACAGGATCGACAACAGCGTCGACTTGCCCGACCCCGACGCCCCCACGATCGCCGTGAGTTCGCCCCTCTCGACCCGCAGATTCAGTCCCTGCAGGGCCTGCACCTCGACACCCGCTCCACGGTAGATCCTGACCAGATCGACGCACTCGATCTCGACCGAGCTGTCCGTCATGAGCCTCGCTCCTCTCCCTCATCGTGACGTGCGAAGCGGCGCTCTCCTGCGATCGTGGCCGTGAGCGCCGCCGCGGCACCGATCACCCCGACGATCAGTACAGCCGCCCCCGCCGTCGCCACCACGCTTGCGATCGATACCGGTGCGGCGATGCCCAGGCGGTCGGCGAGCCCGCCCGCGCCCGCGACGACCGCGACCCCCACCCACCCGACGACCCACCCGACGACGGCTGCGACGAGCGCGAGAGGCACCGTCTCGAGCGCGACCACGCCGCGGAACCGACCCGCTCCCAACGCCGACAGCACCGCGCGCGTCCGCCGCCGCTCGGGCGCCGCTGCGGCTTCCGTGATGACCGAGAGCGCGAGAGAGGTGAGGACCGCGAGAGCGGCGGCACCCGCCAGGAGCTCCAGGATCGTCGACGCGGTGGGCGCGGTCAGCCGCTGAGCCGTCTCGTACGCCACGTCGACCACCTCGAGCCCGGGACCCGCCTCGCGCACGCGTTCCGCGACGACGTCCGAGGGCGCGCCGGGCATCGCGGCGATGACGAGGCACGACGCCCCGACGGGTGCGGCGAGTGCCTCCGCCGCGCGATCGTCGAGCAGCACCCACGAGTCCGCGAACGCTGGCAGGGCGTCGTCATCGACGACGGTCACGCCCGACACCTCGCGACCCCCGACCGTCACCGTGCCCTCGAGCAGGTCCGCCGCAGAACGCGACATCACCGCCGAGACGGGAGCGGTGTCGCCGAGCTCGGGGACGGCGGGCGTGACGCGGTGCAGGTCCGCGGTCGATGCGGACAGCACCGTGACGGGCCGCAGTCGTGCGTCACCCGTCACCGGGATGCCGTCGAGCCGGCGCACCCGTGCGACGGCGGCGACCCCGTCGACCGAGGTCGCCTCTCGGCTCGTCGCGGTGACGGAGGCATCGTCGCCGCACGCGCGCACGTCGGCACCGACGCTGCGGAAAGCCGCGGCCGAGATGCCATCGCCGGTCAGCTGCCCCAGGCCGAGGGAGAGGGTCGCGGTGGCCACGGCGATCGTGACGCCGGTGATCTGCAGGGCGCGACCGCCCCCTCGCGCCAGCCGGGACAAGGCGAGAGCGGCGCCGAGGGAACGGCCGCGCGACGCGATCCCGGCCAGGGGACTCACCAGCGGGCCGAGCACGCGAGCGAGCACGAGACCCGCGGAGACCGCCACCAGCAGCACGCTGAGGCTGAGCAACGGATCCACTCCCGCGGCGGGGACACCGCGGCCGAGCAGGAGCGAGAGGGAGACGACGGTGACGGCGATCACGACCCCGTCCCGCGCGATCCGCACCACCGCCGGCACCCGCGTCGGCCGCACCGCCTGGCGCGCGCACGTCGCGGCCACCGCCGCCACCCCGACGACGGCGACGGCGATGAGGCCGAGCCCGGTGGCGGCGGCATCCGGAACCGTCGATCGAGGCGTCAGGGCGACCGCGAGCGCCCACCCGACCGCCCCTCCGACAGCAGCCGCGAGCGACGCCTCGACGGCCGCGCTCGCCATGACGCGGCCGGTCGCCGCACCACGCGCCGAGACGAGACGACGCTCCCCCGCGCGGCGGCGCTCGGCCGCGGTGACCGCGAGAGCGCTCAGGAGGATCGCGGCGCCGAGGGGCGCGGCGACGAGGAGGGCCGTGAGGGCGACGAGCGCGTCCTGCGCGGTGCGCACCCGATCGAGCAGGGCGGACAGTCGCGTCGAGACCGTCACGGGGAATCCGCTCGCCAGGGTGGTCCCCTGGGCGGAGGTCTTGTTCGCCGCCTTATCGAGACCTGAGATGTCGCGTGAGGTCAGGCCCTGTGCACGCACGGGCAGGGTCGCGACCAGCTGAGCGCGCGCGAGCTGCGGGCCGAGCGTCGCGACCGACCCCGGGTCGACGTAGGCCCCGACCGTGACGAGGTCCTCGGTCGCATTGACGCGGGACGAAGCCGCCCGGTGGAAGACGTCCTGCGCCGACGGACCGCCCTGCGCGTCGCTGATCAGTGCCGTGACGACCAAGGAACCGTCGGGACCCTGCCACGCGGTGCCGACGCTCGCGCCGACGCGCGCCGCAACGGACTGCTCGAGGGCGATCTCGACCGGAGCGCCGACGACAGCAGGTCGCGGGGGCGTGCCCTCGACGACCGACCACTGCCGCTGGTACTCGGGCGCCGTTCCCACGCGGACGCGCAGGAGCGAGCCGTCGACGGCGACCGCCGTGACGTCGGGGAACGTCAGAAGCCACGCTGGCTCCCCCAGCGCCGACCGCAGCGGCTCATCGACGGTCGAGGGGTATCGCTCGAGGGTGGTGGCCACGTCGTCGACGGTGTCGGCGCCCAACGCGAAGTCGTCGAGGTCGGCGCTCAACACGACGTTCGCCGCAGCGGCCGCCTCCGCGTCGCTCTCCGGAGAAAGTGCAGCCGCCAGTCGCGCCTCGGCCACCGTGTCGAGCACGCGCGGAACGGCGACCCCGGATGCCACGAGCAGAGCGACCGCGACCGACACGAGAGCCAGGGCGAAACGATGCGGTGCGATCGTGCGCCACCACCGCCTCACCGTTCGCCGCCGTCCGCGGCGGTGTCGTCGCGCATCGCGAAACACACGGTGACGGCCAGTGCGACGAGCACGGCGAGAACGACGACACCGCCAGCGAGCACGGGATCGACCACGAAGTCCACCGAGATCGCTCGGGGGAGGGCCCCGGCGATCACGACGGGCAGGAGAAGCACCGCGGTCACCGCCGTCGCCACCACGGCGACCAGCGCGCCCGCCGCCACCGCGGAGGCGGCCTCCGTCACGCGCAGGCGCCGGCGCGCTGCCGCTGCGACACCGATCACGCGGAGCGACATCGCTTCGTCGCGCCTCGACCGACGTGCGACGAGGGCGATCGCGGCGAGCCCCGCCACGGCAAGGCTTCCGAGGCCCACGGCACCCGTCCAGAGCAACGTCGGCACCTTCGACAGCACGACGTACCCGTCGTCGGCGGCGGTGCCCGCGAGCCGCGAGCCGTCGGGCAGCACCGCGGCGACGGGCTCGGGATCGGCACCCGATGCGATCCAGGCTCCGTCTGCGCCCGGGAGTGCCGTGGCGGTACGCAAGCGCGCCGACAGCGCCGTCCCGCCGTCGACGAAGACGGCCGAATCGAGGGGCGCTCCGGGGATGACCGGAACGACCGCGGCGACGCGGACGGGCCGCGATTCGGCACCGGGCGCGAGCGAGAGCGGAAGACTGTCGCCCTCTGCCACACCGGAGGCCGCGGCGAACGCCCGCGAGACGACGGCGGAGGCGGTCGATGCGACCGGCACGAACCGCACCCGGGTGATCGCGCTGCCGACGGCCACCTCGGCGGGACCCGCCGTCGTCTGCATGTCGATCGCCTCCCCGCTGATGTCGACGGGCATCACAGCGGTGCCCAGGTCGAGCGGTGCTCCGTCGACGCTCACGCCGTCGATCGCGATCAGGGCCCCGAACTCGTCGGCCGTCGACACGGCCACCTCGACCGCGGCCAGCCGCCATGACCCTCCGGGGCCGACGGAGACAGCGGGGATCGCGAAGACCCCGTCGCTCCCGGCGTCGACGGAGGTCACCCGCCCCCAGCCGTCCACGAGCACGACCGCGGCAGCCTGCGCCGTGGCATCCGTCGCCCGCACCTGCACACGCAGGGCTCGTGTCTTCTCGGGGAGAAGAGGGCCGGGAGCGTCCGATCGCGCCCCCTCTGCCAGGCGGTCACGATCGGGGACCGCGGGATCGGCGAGGGCGGTCACGGCGGCGGAGGAGGCGATCACGAGCGAGGCCGAACGCGCGGCGATCGAGGTGTTCGCCGTCCACACGGGCACGACTCCCGCAACCGACTCGACCGCGGCGACGCGGTCGAGCACCGCGGGCGTCAGCTGTTCACCGTCGCTCGCGACCCGCAGACCTGTTCCCTCCTGGGCGGCGAGAGCGGTGCGATACCCCGCCTCCCACGTCGACTGGTACACCGCGGCGAAGCCGAGTTGCGCGACAGCCACACCCACGACGGCGATGATCGCGGCGAGGGCGAACGGGCGCCGCGCCGCGCCCATCGCGGACAGGAACACGGTGGAGCGACCCGCTTGCGCACGCCGCTCCCGGAGTCGCCGCGTGAGCAGCAGCGGGGCGGCCGTCGCCACGAGGACCACGGCGGGTAGGAGTGCCGCGGGAGCCGCGACGGCGACGGGATCGGGTGGGAGGCCGCCGCGAACGTCGCCCGCGACCGACCCGAGCGTGAGCGCACGCCAGGTCGTGAAGCCTGCCACGAGGAGCACGACGGATGCCGCGACTGCGGCACCCCACCGACGCGACGGCGACGCGGCCCCCTCCGCGCGACCGAGGACGCTCACGTCGCGGGCGGCGAGGACGGCCACGAGCACCGCCGGAATCACAGAACCCGCCACCACGGCACCGATCATCCAGGGGACGACGGCAACGGACGGCGCGAGCGCGATGAAGACCGAGACCGCACCGACGATCGCACCGACGACGCCGGGAACGAGTCCCCGCACCGACTCGGCGGCGGTGATGCGCGTCAGCGGTTGGCCCCGCGCCCAGCGGATCCGCCGCTCGGCGGCCGCGGAGTCCACCAGCAGAGCGGCGAAGAGGGTCGTCACCGCGAGCGAGGCGAGAGCGACGGTCGTGAGCGAAACGGGCGCGGCCGCGTTCAGCACGGCGGCGCGGGCCGACGCGAGCTGCGCGGTCGGGACGAGGGCTCCGGCGGTTTCGATGCCCGCGGCATCCACCCCTTCCGCCGCCAGAGCGTCCGGGAGCGCCCGCCACCCCGCGCTCACCCCCTGCAACGTCGCGAGGTCGAGGTGCGCGGCGTCCGGGCGCAGCGTCCAGTGCACCTCGCGCGAGAGACCGTCCGCGGTGGCGGCGGCGTCGACGACGTCCGCCGATACCGCGACGGGTCCCTCTCCCCCGCCCTCGGCGAAGGCCGCTCGCACGCCGAACCACCGATCCGCTGACGCGCGCGACGACGACCACAGCCCCGTGACCTGCACCGTGCGCCCGCCGAGGGCGAGGGTGTCACCGATGGCGATGCCCAGCGTCTCGGCGACCGTTGAGCCGAGGGCGGCCTCGCCGGCGGCGGCGGCGGGCCATCGACCGGCGTCGAGCGGCAAGGCGGGCCCGTCGATACTCGCGAAATAGGCGCGCCCCGTCCCCACGTCGAGGAGCCCCGCGGTCTCGGTCCTCTCGATCGAGAGCTCGACACCGGCCGGCATGACGCGGGCGATCGTGCGACGCACCAGATCGTCCTGCGCGGCGACGTCTCCGGATGCCGGGAGTCCGAGGTCGAGGCCGATTTCGCCTCCTGAGCGGGCGGCGACGACGCTGCGCGCCCCGGCGTCACCGGCCTGCTCGGTCAGGGTGGGCACGAGCACGGCGAGCGCCGTCGTCACCGCGGCGACGAGGGCGACCATGCCACCGAAGACGACGCGCGACGAAGAGGGTGAGAGGCGCACGGGATCCCTAAGCGATGAGGATGAAGCGAACCTACTCCCCCGCTGCCGCGTTCTTGCGTACCGCTCCTAACGACGCGCCAGGCGCGGGACGGATAACGCAATGGCCGGGTCCCCGGCGCCCTCCGAACGAGCCCCGGAAGAAATCACGAAAATATAACGGGAACCTCTTCCCCTCCGTTACCTCACCGTTATAGAGTGCTCGCACGGTAGTTGTTTTGCTGTGGCAGCTACCGACATGTGATTGCAGGACACTCTTGGTGCAGGGACAAGGGCCGGCCGGAAGCCTCTCCGACCGGCCCTTACTCTTGCCCCGGGTGCGGCACACTCGTCCCCCTCGGCCCTACGCTGAACCTATGACCGATCGCCGTCTCGCCGTGCAGGCCTGGGAGAGCCTCTTCCGCGCCCAGCACGAGGTCTTCGAAGACATCCGGTCGGATTTCGAAAGCACCGAGCTGACCCAGGCGGAGTACGACGTGCTCCTCACCGTCACGCGCGCCCCGCGCATGACCGCACGCCTGCGCGACGTCACCGGCAACATGCTCATCAGCCAGCCGAGCGTGTCGCGCCTGGTCGAGCGCATGGTGTCACGGGGCCTGCTGACCAAGTGCGCCGACCCCGAGGACGGCCGCGGCTCTCTCGTCACGGCCACCGAGACCGGCGCCGTGACCTTCCGCCGTATCGCCGCCGCGCATGGCCGGTCGATCGCCGAGCGCATGGCCCGGCTCGACGACGACGAACTCGCTCAGCTGCACTCCCTCACCGCGAAACTGCGCGCACAGGACTGAGCGGCGGGTGCCCCTCAGCACTCGATGACGTTCACCGCGAGACCGCCCTCGCTGGTCTCCTTGTACTTCGTCGACATATCGATCCCCGTTTGACGCATCGTCTCGACGACGGCGTCCAGCGACACGAAGTGGGACCCGTCGCCGCGGAGGGCGAGCCGGGCCGCCGTCACCGCGGTCGATGCCGCGATCGCGTTCCTCTCGATGCACGGGATCTGCACGAGCCCACCGACGGGGTCGCACGTGAGACCGAGGTGGTGTTCCATGGCGATCTCGGCGGCGTTCTCGATCTGCCGATTGGTCCCGCCCATGACCGCGGTCAGACCACCGGCCGCCATCGCGCACGCGGACCCGACCTCTGCCTGGCAGCCGCCCTCGGCGCCCGAGATCGATGCATTGGCTTTGAAGAGCGAGCCGAGGGCGGTCGCGGTGAGCAGGAATCGGCGGATGCCGCGTCGACGGTTCGCCTCGGCCACGTCCCCGTCGTCCCATGCCGCGACCTCGCCGCGCGTCACCGCGTGACCGTCGTAGCCGAGCAGGGCGCTTCCGACGAGTTCGCCGTAGGGCGTGACGGCGTTGCCGGCTCCGAGGCCCGAGTCGGCCAGGAAGCGCCACCAGTACATCGCAACGGCGGGCAGGATCCCCGCCGCACCGTTGGTGGGTGCGGTGACGACACGACCGCCGGCGGCGTTCTCCTCGTTGACGGCGAGCGCGAACGCCCCGAGCCACTCCCCCGGGAGCTCGCGATGCCCGTCGGCCTCGATGGCATCCAGCTGCCCGCGGATGACTGCGGCCCGCCTCTTCACCTTCAGGATGCCGGGCAGCACGCCGTCGTTCTCGAGTCCGGCGTTCACGCACGCGGCCATGGCATCCCAGATGCGGTCCAGGCCCGCCGCGATCTCTTCGTCGGAGCGCAGGGCCGCCTCGTTCAGGCGTGCGGCCTCGGCGATCGTGATGCCGCGCTCGTCGCAGAGCTCGATCAGGGTCGCCGCGTCATCGAAGTCGAGCGGCACCGGCGCCGCCGCCACGCGAGCGGGCTCGCCCTCGCGACGGATGAAGCCGCCGCCGATCGAGTAGAACGTGTCTTCCGCGATCACGGACCCGTCGCCGTCGCGGGCGGCGAGCGTCATCGCGTTCGGGTGGCCGGGAAGACGCGTGCGCGGCTCGAGCGCGATGTCGGCCTTCGCGAACGGGATCTCGTGCCGACCCGCGAGAGCGAGCCGTCGCCCCTCGGGCCAGTCGGACCACGCCCGCCGCACGGCATCCGGGTCCACGGTCTCGGGATCGAGACCCTGGAGGCCCGCCACGACCGCGTCGGGGGTGCCGTGGCCGATGCCGGTCGCCCCGAGCGAGCCGTACAGGGCGCACGAGACGGATGCCACCCGCTCGAGGACACCGTCGTCCTCGAGTCGCGCGACGAACTGGAGGGCGGCCTTCATGGGGCCGACGGTGTGGGAGCTCGAGGGTCCGATCCCGATGGAGAACAGCTCGAACGCGGAGGTGTATGCGCTCATCCCGCCAGCGTACGTCCCCACCCCGCCCCGACACCCTCCCGTCACCGCCGCGCCACGCCCGGGATGCACGCCGTTCCGAGCCGATTAGACGTCTCCGATGCTCCCGGCTATGCTTGACCACGGCCTGCGCGCCGTTTCGCGCGGAGGCCCTGCGCCCGTAGCTCAATGGATAGAGCATCTGACTACGGATCAGAAGGTTAGGGGTTCGAGTCCCTTCGGGCGCACACTGTGTTGAGACAGTAAGAAAAGCCCCGGCGTGAAGAAATTCCGCCGGGGCTTTTTCTCTGCCCGGATGCCGGTGGAAGAGTCCGGCGAGCTGGCGTCCGAGCCTGCGAACGGGCGCGCCGGCCGACCGCCTATCCGTGTGAGATGGGGTTGCCGGATCTTCTTGAGCGGGTGGGCACGTCGGACTGCGGCAGTCGCTAGAGGCGAGCCAGGGTCAACCGCGGGCCGGGCTATCGCCCGATCGGAAATGCGCACAATTCAGCGTGAATCGTCCGACTGACGATCAGAAGGTGAGGGGTCAGCGCGCGGCGGACTTCTTCTTCTTGCCGCTCTTGCCCGCGTCCGATGCGTCGCTCGGCGCCTCCGCGTCATCGGCGGCGGCCCGTTCCTTCGACCGGCGCTTCGCCTGTGACGCGAGGCGGGCCAGATCGACCATGCGGAGGGCGTCCATCCGCGCCTTGCGCATCTGGGCATACTCGGGATCGGCATCCGCCGTCATGCCTTCGACGTCGAGGCGCTGACTGAGGTTCGCCTCGACATCTCCCCACGCGGCGATCCGCGCATCGCCGACCAAAGCCTTGACCCGCTCGGGATCGTCGGCGAGCGCGCGCAGTTCTTTCGCGACACCGCGGGACTGCTTCGCGCGGCGGCGGAGATTGCGCGTGTCGCGGTCACGGTAGTCGTGGGTGCCGGACGAATCCGAGAACCGCCCCCACGCGCGCTTGCGCTGGTGGGTCACGCGTTCGGCGGCCTGGTCCTGCTCGTCGGCGAGGGAGCGCAGCGTCTCGCGCGCCAGCTCCGCGAAGACCTCGCCGTCGAACTGGCCACCGCGGGCGATCGTGTCGACGAGGATGCGGTTGCGCACGGCGAGCCGCGCCGCGGCTGTCGCGATCGACAGTCCCTCGGCGATGGCCTCCTTCGTGCGCCCCACGTGACCTCCCCGTCCAGGCTATCGCCCGGGGAGGGTCAATCGTTCAGGACAGCTTCGCAACGATCGCGTCGATGCGGCGCGAGCGGGTGTCGGCCGCCTTCGCTGCCTCGACAGCGGTCACGTGCGCCTTACGCGCACTCGGTGAGAGCGCGTCGAAGGGGCCGCGCGCGCCGGCCGCGGCGAGGGCTGCGGCGAGATCGTCGGGCACCTCGACCGTGCGGGGCTCGGTGTCGAGGGTGAGGTCGACGGAGATGGCATCCCCTCCGGACAAACCGGTGCTCGCCCGTTTGTCAGAGGAGAAGGGGATCAGCGACTTCCCACCCATCGAGCCGATCGTGCTGCGGTATGTGAAGCCGTTCACCTCGACGACCACCGCGGCGCGCTTTCCGCCCCCGAGGGCGTCGAGGACCTCGGAGGGAACCTCGATCCCGGTGTTGTCGCCCATCTGCGACAGGGTCGTTTCGAAACGCATGGCGAGAGTGTGGCAGATGGGGAGGTAGGTGAACAGCGGGGGAAATGCAATCCCCTCGGTCCGGTCGAGGGCTTTCCCTATCGTCGGATCTGTTGCGGAGGGCCTCGGAGAGTACTCGGGGGCCTTCTGTCGTTTCCGGTTGCATACCGGAGAAGTGCCAGTGGGCGCAAAGCCCAATCCGAATCGAGCATTGTCTCCGAAGATGTGGTGAGGCGACCGGACGGTCGCTGCCAACAATCTGGGAGGTTCATCATGAGCTCGTCACCCAACCGTCTCGTGGCCACCGTCTTCGGCGCTGTCTACCTTCTGGTCGGTCTGCTCGGCTTCGCCGTCACCGGCGGCGTCGGTTTCATCGCCACGCAGGGCGGTCTGCTCCTCGGCATCTTCGAGGTCAACCCGCTGCACAACATCGCGCACCTCCTGATCGGTGCCGCGCTCCTCGTCTCGGGTCTCGCCAACGCACGCGCCGCCAAGGGCGTCAACACGACCGTCGGCGCCGTCTACCTGCTCCTCGGCATCGTGGGCTTCTTCCTCGTCGGCACGGGAGCCAACATCCTCGCGCTGAACACGCCCGACCACTTCCTGCACCTCGCCAGCGCCGTCGTGCTGCTGGGTGTCGGTCTGGGCACCGAGCGCAACGTTCCCCGCACCGCGGCGGTCTGAACATGACTGCTGCGACCTTCGTGAGGTCGTGGCCCTCCGTATCCGCCTGGGGGGCCGGCCTCACCGCCGCCGCCCTCGGCGCGGGTGCGATCATCCGTCCCGATTCCGGGGCCGTCGCGAGCGGTCTCGGGATCGGGATGGTGATCCTCGGTCTCGCCTCCCTCGTGTGGGGCGCGGCCGCGCTGTCCACCGGACGGCTCGTCGTCCCGCGGACGACCCTGGCGGGAGCGCTGGTCGCCCTCGCCCTCACTGTCGCGTTGATGTTCGCCGCGCCCGCTCACACGAGCATCGTCGGCGTCGCTGCGGAATCCCTCCTGCTCGTCGTCGTCGGAGCGTCGGCCGCGCTTCACCTGCGCCGCACCGCCCGCGACTCGACCGCGCCGCGTACCGCTCAACCGATGAGCGTCGTGGGGCTGCTGGTAGCGGCGGCTGTCATCGCCGTCGTGGTCACCCCCGCTCTGGGGGCGACACAGAACGCCGTCCTGCTCCGCGACGACGGAACGGTCCCCGTCATCTCCCACGAGGGTCACTGATCCCCCCAGCGGAGCCCACCCGCTCAGACGGTGGCACGCTGGAAGGGTGACGATCGACGCTTCGAGACCCGTGCCCGAGTGGATCCAGTCGCTGCGCGGGAAGATCCTCGTCGCCCTGGCGGGAGACCCCACCGGCATGGCGCCCTACGTGCGCGCCATCGCCGACGGCGACGACACCGGGTACTTCGTCGAGAACGGCCCCGCGTGGACGGTGCACGCCGGGATGGGAACCCTGGTGGCCGGCATCCGGGCCCTGCTCCTGCAGGCGCTGCACCCCGGCGCCCTGGCGGGGGTGCACGATTGGTCGCGGTATCGCGAAGACCCCATCGGGCGTCTCACCGGAACCGTCCGGTGGGTCATCACCCTGACGTACGGATCGAAGACCCAGGCGGATGCCGAAACCGCGCGCGTCGGACGATTCCACCGACGCGTGAAGGGCGAGTATCGGGCCGGGGACGGTTCGGAGCGCGCCTATACCGCCGAGGCGGCGGACCTGGTGCGGTGGGTGCACCTCGCCTTCACCGACGCGTTCCTGGCGGGTCACGAGGTGTCGCGCGCGCCCATCCCCGGCGGGCCCGACGCGTACGTCGCCGACTGGGCGACGGCCGGCCGCCTCATGCGGGTCGTGGATCCGCCCCTGACCCGTGCCGCCCTGCGCGCCGAGATCGACGGCTTCGCCGACCGCGGCGAGCTGCGCGGCGATGAGCGCGTGGCGGACGTCGTGCGCTTCTTGCGCAAGCCGCCGTTCCCCGGCCTCATGGGACTGTCGTACCGCGTGCTGTTCGCCGCGGCGGTGGCGACCATCCCCCGCCGGTATCGGAAGATGCTCGGGGTGCGACGCTGGCCCGTGCCCGTCCTGACGCTGACGCGCGTGATCCTTCGGGTGACGGAGCGGGCCCTCGGCTCCGGCCCACGGGCCCAGGACATGGCGCGGCAGCGGCTGACGCGGCTGGAGCGTGAGGGCCGGGAGGCCGCGTGAGCGACGACGCCCGCCAGGCCGCGGAGCGCTACCGTCTGGACCGACAGCTCCGCGACGCCGGCCTCGAGCCGGAAGCCGTCGAGCCCGAGGGTTCCGCGCGGGGCTCGACCGCCGCGGAGCGCGCCGCTTTCGTCGAGACCTCGATCCAACAGGCCATCCGACGCGGCGAGTTCGACAACCTCCCGGGCGCGGGCAAGCCTCTTCCCGATCTGGGCACCTCGCACGACCCGGACTGGTGGATCCGGCGCAAGATCGAGACCGAACAGCTGACCGGCCTCGGCCCACCCGCTCTGACCCTGCGGGTCGAGCACGCCGAGATGGCCGAGCGACTGGATGCCATCGCACACGAACCCGAGGTGCGCGAGGCGATCGAAGACTTCAACCGCCGCGTGATCGAAGCGCGGAGGCAGCTTCAGGGCGGCCCGCCCGTTGTGACGCCGACCGTCGATGTGGAGGCCGAGGTGGCGGCGTGGATCGAGCGGCGCAGGGCGCGTCAGGACGCAGCCACGATCGCCGCGCCGGCGCGGCGTCGACGGTGGTTCCGGCGGGGCTGACCTCGGGAGCAGCCGACGGGCGCGCCGGCGTCTCCCTCAGAGAGCCGCGAGCGCCTCGGCTCGCTCGATGAGCGCCCGCGCCCGCGCCAGCGTGGGGGCGTACGACCCGTCGACCGGACCCTCGGGCGTCGTGGAGAGCAGCGCCCGGGCGGCTTCGATCTCGGCGGGAGCGGGGGTGAAGCCCGCGTGAGCGCCGGGGACAGCGGCATCGCGGAGAGCGAGCGTGCCGGTGAACCCCATCGCGACCGCGTGCACCGCGGCATCCTTCGCCTGCTCGATCGGCCCGCACGGGCCGTCGATCGGGCCGGCGATCCCCGCCGCGGCCGACGCCACCACGAGCTGGGCACGCGGCCACGACAACGCGATGCGGTCGGCTGCCATGCCCGTGTCACGCCGGAAGTCGCCGGTTCCGAAGGCCAGGCGACGAGTCGCGGGGTGGGAGGCGATGGCGGGAGCGGCCAAGAGCGCCGCGGCCGACTCGACCATCGCGACGATCGGGGCACCGGAGGGGAGGGATGCCGCGACGTGGGCCACGTCGTCGGGTCCGGCGCACATGGCCAGCACGACACCGGCGAGGCGATCGTCGAGCTCTCGGCCCAGGGCGAGGTCAGCCTCTCCGTCGCGGGTTCCCGCCGCGCTGATGCGCATCCAGACCGGTGCCTCGGCTGCCGCGCGGCGCACCCGCTCGCGGCCCTCGTCTTTCCGACCGGCGGGGAGCCCGTCCTCGAGGTCGAGGACGAGCACGTCGGCCGCGGTATCGAGCCCGCCCGCCAGCGGCGAGCGCAGCATCCACGTGCGCGCGAGGTCGACACGCGCCGGGGCGGGGGCGGCCGAAGCCGCCCCCGCCAAGGTGTGGTGCGTCAGAGTCACGAGCGACCCCGTGCCGCGGCCTCCGCCTCCGCCTGAGCGCGGAAAGCGTCGAGCGACTGCGTGTCGACGGTGGCCGCGGGGCCCGCGCCGACCTCCGCGGAGGCCTGCTCCTTGGCATCCGCCGCGGGAGTCGCCGAGTGGTCGTGACCGGTGAGGATCGTCTCGTCGAACGGGATGGTGCCGGCGAGTACCTCGCGGACGCGCTGGCCGTCGTACTGCTTGGTCCAGACGCCGATGAGCATCGTGGCCACCGCGTTGCCCGTGAAGTTGGTGACGGCGCGGGCCTCGGACATGAAGCGGTCGATGCCGACGATGACGCCGACCCCGTCGACCAGGTCGGGGCGGTAGGCCGACAGACCACCGGCGAGGGTCGCGAGACCGGCACCGGTGACGCCCGCGGCGCCCTTGGACGCGATGATCATGAAGATCATGAGGCCGATCTGCTCACCGATCGACATGGGCGAGCCCATCGCGGTGGCGATGAAGAGCGAGGCCATCGTCAGGTAGATCGCGGTGCCGTCGAGGTTGAACGAGTACCCCGTCGGGACCGTGATGCCGACGACCGGCTTCGAGACGCCCAGGTGCTCCATCTTGGCGATGAGGCGGGGAAGAGCGGCCTCGGACGACGAGGTGCCCACGATCAGCAGGTACTCGCGGCCCAGGTACTTCATCAGCGTGAAGATGTTGACGCGCGTCACGACGTACAGGAGCGTGCCGAGCACCACGGCGATGAAGAGGAAGCACGTGATGTAGAAGGCCCCCATCAGGATGCCGAGGCTGATCACCGCCTGGAACCCGGTCTTGCCGACGACCGCGGCGATGGCACCGAAGGCGCCGATGGGCGCGAGCCAAAGGATCATGCCGAGGATCCGGAAGACGAGCACCTGGAAGTTGCGGATGCCCTCGACCATGCGCGCTCCGCGCTCGCCCATGCCCTGCAGGGCGAAGCCGACGAGGAGGGCGACGAACAGCACCTGGAGGATGCTGCCGCCGGTGAACGCCGAGAAGAACGTGGTGGGGATGATGCCCAGGATGAACTCTTGGGTGGAGGTCGCTTCTGCGGCGGGAGCGTCGTAATGGGCACCGGCGATGCTGAGGCCCTCGCCCGGGTGGATGATGTTGCCGACGACGAGGCCGATGATCAGGGCGAACGACGACATGACCAGGAAGTAGACCATCGCCAGGCCACCGATCTTGCCGACCGTGGAGGCCTTCGCGATCGAGCCGATGCCCACGACGATCGTGCAGAAGATGACCGGGGCGATCATCATCTTGATCAGGCTGACGAAGCCCTTTCCGATCGGCTCGAGGCCCGTCGCGAACTGCGGGGCGACGAGGCCCACGATGACACCGGCGACGACCGCGACGATGACGGAGATGTAGAGCCAGTGATTTCGGTCGATCTTCTTGCGAGGCCGGCCGTCGCGTGTGGTGCGGAGTGAGAGTGCCATGAGCGACTTCCCCTTTTCTAACGCCTTCGTTGAGTCCGGCGGGGGCGCCGGTTGATGTCACGACTGTGGTCGACGCGGGACGCGCGGGCGATTTGTGGTCGTATTGTTCACGGCAGGCGCGACGAAGGGCGGGGTGATGAGACTGAGCGTGGGGGGACGCCTGGCGTTGGTCTCGCTCGGCGTCGTGATCCTGGTCGCGGGCGTCCTGGCGGCGCTATTGTCGGTGCAGCTGAGCGACTCCGGTCAGCGCGAGGCCGAGAAGGTCACGCGCTCAGTGGCCGAGACGCTGGCGCACGAGCCCGACGTGGCCGCTCTCGTGGTGCAGCGGGATTCCGGTGCGCTGCAGCCGATGGTCGAGCAGATCCTCCCCGACGCCGACCTGTCGTTCGTCACGATCATGACCCCCGACGGCATCCGTCTCACGCACCGCAACCGGTCCGAGATCGGCGAGCAGTACATCGGTTCACGCGCGGAGGCCCTCGCCGGTCAGACCTTCACCGAGGTCTACGAGGGCACTCTCGGCCCCTCGGTGCGCACCATCGCCCCCATCCGCGAAGGCGATGACGAGGACGGCGACATCGTGGGTCTCGTCGCCGTGGGGGTCACGCTCGGCGCCGTGCAGCAGGACCTCGCCGCTCGCGCACCGCTGATCGTGCTGGCATCCGCCGTCATCGTCGGGATGGGGGCGCTCGGCGCCCTCTACGTCCGTCGGAGCGCCCGACGGGTGACCGGTTCGTACACGCCCGCCGAACTGTCGCGCCTCGTCGAGAGCTACGAAACGGTGCTGCATTCTCTGCGCGAGGGTCTCGTCGTCACCGACCGCTCCGGGCACATCGTGCTCTACAACGACGAAGCCGCCGACCTGTTGGGCCTTCCTCCCGCGTCCAGCGGGCAGGTCTCTCTCGATCCGCGGAAGGTCGAGATGGATACCGGCCTCGCCGAGGCAATCGCGAGCGGCCGGCGCATGGTCGAGGAGACGGTCGTGAACGGAGAGCGGGTGCTGCTGGTCAATCAGGAGGAAGCGCGCGATCTCGCGGGACGCCGTGCGCCCGAGCGCGGCCGGGTCATGACGCTGCGCGACCGCTCGGAGCTGCAGGCACTGCTCGGCGAGCTCGAAGGGGTCCGGACCCTCACCGACACCCTCCGTTCTCAGACCCACGAGCACGGCAACCGACTGCACGCCCTGCTGGCGCTGCTCGAGCTCGGACGCATCGACGAGGCCCGCCGCTTGATCGTGGCCTCGACCGGCGAACGGCAGGAGCTCGCCGATCGCCTCGTCTCCGACGATGACGGCGCCGTGGTCGTCGCTCTCCTGCTCGGCAAGCTCGACGAGGCGTCCGAACGCGGAGTGCGCCTCGACCTCGATGTCGCCGAGCCCACTCCCGAACTCCCCCTCGCCGCGGCTGAGGCGGTCACCGTGGTGGGAAACCTCGTGGACAACGCCCTGGATGCCGCAGCGGCCGGCGCCGAACCCCGATGGGTGCGCGCGACCCTGCGCGAAGGCGGTGGCGACGTGGTGCTCGACGTCGCGGACAGCGGAGCCGGTTTCGACCCGTCGCTGCCCGATCCGTTCGCCTTCGGCGCGTCGACCAAGCCCGCGCACGCCCCGGGCGGCCGGGGCGTGGGCCTCGCCCTCGTGCGCGATATCGTCGCCGCCCACGGTGGGACCCTCCAGGTCGCGGCGGATCCGACGACCGTCCGCGTCTTCCTTCCGGCCGTCACCGAGGCGGTGGTCTCGTGATCCGCGTGCTGGTCGTCGACGACGACGCCCTCGCCCTCGAACTCCACAGCGCGTACGTCGAGCGGGTGCCGGGCTTCGAGGTCGTGGGCCAGGCCGCGGGGGCGCGGGCCGCCGTCACCGCACTGGCCGATCCCGATCGGCAGATCGATCTCGTCCTGCTCGACATGACGATGCCCGACGGCTCGGGCCTCGACGTGGCACGCCGGCTGCGCGCCACCGGATCGCGCGTCGACATCATCGCCGTCACGGCCGTGCGCGACGCCGCGACCGTGCGGGCGGCCGTGTCGATCGGGGTCGTGCAGTACCTCATCAAGCCGTTCGCGTTCGCGGCGTTCCGGGAGCGGCTGGAAGCGTACCGTTCCTACGTCGAGGGTCTGGACCGCGCGGCGGGCGACGCGACCCAGTCCGAGGTCGACGCCCTGCTCGGGTCGCTGCGCACCGTGACCGCTCCGAGCCTGCCCAAGGGCCTCAGCGACGAGACCCTGCACGCCGTCGCCGACCGCGTACGCACCACCGACGCGGCCGTGTCGTCGACGGAAGTCGGTGAGATCGAGGGCATGTCGCGCGTGACCGCCCGCCGGTATCTGGAGCATCTCGCCGACGTGGGCCGCGTTCGCCGTGTTCCGCGTTACGGCGGGCAGGGCCGCCCCGAGATCACCTACGCCTGGGTGCGCGGCTGACGGCCCGGCGGCCGCACGCCCACCGGCTCACAGGTCGAAGGCCGCCCGCACGCCCTCGTTCACGACCACGCCGGCGCGCACGTTCAGGCCCTTGGCGAGGGCGGAGTCGGCGGATGCCGCGGCCTCCCAGCCCTGATCCGCGATGCGCGTGATGTACGGGAGGGTGGCGTTCGAGAGGGCACGGGTCGAGGTGTGCGGCACCGCGCCGGGCATGTTCGCGACGCAGTAGTACAGGGCCTCGTGCACACGGAACGTGGGCGCGTCGTGGGTGGTGGGGCGCGAGCCCTCGAAGCAGCCGCCCTGGTCGATCGCGATGTCGACGAGCACCGACCCCGGCTTCATCGCGGCCACCATGTCGTCGGTGACGAGCTTGGGGGCCGCGGCGCCGGGGATGAGCACCGAGCCGATCACGAGGTCTGCGTCGGCGAGCTGCTCGGCGATCTCGAGGCGAGTGGATGCTCGCGTCTCGATCGCGCCGCCGAAGCGCTCCTCGAGCTGGCGGAGCTTGGGCAATGAGATGTCGACCACCGTGACGCGGGCGCCGAGCCCGAGAGCGTTGGCCGCGGCGTGCTCGCCCGCGACGCCACCGCCGATCACGACGACTTTCGCCCGCGGGGTGCCGGGGACGCCGCCGGGGAGCAGGCCGCGCCCGCCCGAGGCCCGCAGCAGGTGGTGGGCACCCTCGATGATCGACAAGCGCCCGGCGACCTCGCTCATGGGAGCCAACAGGGGGAGCGCTCGATCGGTGGTCTGCACGGTTTCGTAGGCGACGGCCGTCGTGCCCGCGGCCATGAGGGCATCGGTCAGCGGCCGATCGGCCGCGAGGTGGAGGTATGTGAAGAGCGTGAGGTCGCGGCGGAGGAAGCCGTACTCGGAAGCGATGGGCTCCTTGACCTTCACGAGTAGCTCGGCGCGCGCCCAGGTCTCTTCGGCGGTGTCGACGATCTCGGCGCCGGCCGCCCGGTACTGCTCGTCGGAGAAGCCGCTGCCCTCACCCGCGCCCGCCTGCAGGAAGACCTCGTGACCACGGTGGACGATCGAATCGACCCCCGCGGGCGTCATGGCGACGCGGTTCTCGTTGTTCTTGATCTCGGTGGGCACGGACACGCGCATGGGTTCCTCCTCGAGCGGATGAGCGTTGCCGAGAGGATCGCAGAAAAGAGTGTTTCCGTGGTGTTTCCACGTAGATCCTTCGGCCAACTCTCGATACGCGGCGATATCATCGGCGCAACAGCCCCCGCCGGGGCCGAAGACGCGAAGGATCTACGGTGGCCGACGACGACCTGCACCCCCTCGACGCGCGCATCATCGAGCTGCTGTCGGCTGACGCTCGGATGACGAACGCGGCTCTCGCCGATGAGCTCGGGGTCGCGGCATCCACCGCTCATGCCCGCCTGCGAGGCCTCGTCGACCGCGGGCTCATCACCGGGTTCCACGCCGCCGTCGACCAGAGCCGCCTCGGACGCGGACTGCAGGCGATCGTCGGGGTCACGCTGCGTCCGGGGCAGCGGCAGGAGAGCATCCGCGCGTTCGCGCACGAGATCCGGCGTCACCCCGACGTGATCCAGCTCTTCTTCCTCGGCGGTGCCGACGACTTCCTCGTGCACATCGCCGTCGACGATTCGTCGGCCGTGCGCCGCTTCGTCGTGGATCACCTCTCGGCTCGCCACAGCGTCGCCTCGACGCGCACGAGCATCATCTTCGAGTATCACCGCAACGCCCTCGCGGCGGACTTCGACTGAGCGGGGCTCCCCCGGAAGACGCGCGAGTGCGTCTCCCGGCGGAGCTACCGTCGGATCACACGGGAACGCGCCACTGCTGCGGCCACAGGCCGTTGCAGTCGTAGACAGACAGGTCCGTCCCCAGCGCGAGGTTGCCGGCGGGAAGGTCGAGGCATCGACCCGCCTGGGGGTTCAGGATCGAGCCGTCGGATCGTGGGATCCACTGCTGTCCCGCGGAACCGTCGCAGTCCCACAACTGCACCTTCGTTCCGTTTCCCGTCGCCGTACCCGCGCCGTCGAGATCCATGCACTTGCCGAAGGCGCGCAACGTTCCATCTGCACCGACCCCCCATTGCTGGCCGGGGACCCCGGAGCAGCTCCACACCTGGATGGCCCGCCCGTTCACGCCCGTGTTGGTGTCGACGTCGACGCAGAGCGAGTTGCCTCCCGGCCCGACGATCGGACCGGTCGGCAGGCCGGGCAGCGTCCATTTCTGCGGCGTCTGACCATTGCAGTCGTAGATCTGCAGGTCGGTGCCGTCGGCCGTGTTCCCCTGAGGTAGATCGAGACACCGTCCCGACTGAGGGTTGCGCAGACTCCCGTCGGCTTGCGGCCTCCACTGCTGGGCGCCCGCGTTGGGCAAGCAATCCCACAGCTGCACCGGACTGAAGTTGGCGGTGGCATTGCCCGTGATGTCGAGGCATTTGCCGAAGGCCCTGACCGTGCCGTCTGCCGACACCGACCAGCGCTGGCCTATCGCGACCCCGCAGGTGTAGAGCTGTACCGCACGTCCTCGAACAGCGGTGTTCGTATCGACGTCGACGCACTTCCCGCCTGCGCCGATGATCTGCCCGGTGGGTCCGGGGAGCGAGCCGATGCCGACGCGCAACTCGCACTGGTTGCCCGTACCGAGCCAGGTCGCGGCGAAGTAGACGAAACTCGTGCCGTCTTCGCGCGGGATCGCCGGCGTCGAGTACCCGGGGCACGAAGCAACCCCGGCGGCATAGCCACCCGTCGGGTTGACGCTGACGGGTGCCTCGAGCTCCGTCCACGCCCCCGCACCGAGATTGGTATTCGCGAAGAGCACCGTGCCCGATTCGGCGAGCACGGTCTTGTTGCCGGTCGGCCCCGCGACCACGCGCTGGCCCGACAACAGGACGGTACCGTTCGGCCCACCGCCGGGAATCCACGAGATGTAGGGAGTGTGCAGCAGTTCACGGTCGTCGCTCGTTCGGACCAGGGTGCCCGCCGTTCCGATCGCGCCCCACGACACCCCATCGGTACTGAACTTGATGTACACCTCGCACGCGTGGTCGGGGTTCGTGGCATCGCGGCACATCTCGTACGACATGACGAATTGCCCGTTCGGGAGTTGAGCAAAAGTCTGCATCCCCGGCCGCGCGAGGTTGTCGGCGGGAAATGCGACGTCCTGCGTGAGGGTGCTGCTCCAACTCACCCCGCCGTTCGTCGAGGTGTAGTGCCCGATGATCTGGTTGTTCGTGGCGCTGTTGGCGGGTCGCTCATCCGAGATGAAACACGCGAGCGCGTTGTTCGCCGTCACCAGGAAGGACGGCTCCCAGATCCCGTGCCCCCACCCGTTGGGTTGGCCAGAGGTCTGGGTGCAGTTCGACAGGAACTGCCAGGTCTGCCCCCTGTCTGCGCTGCGGAAGACCTCGACCTTCTGCGCGGTGTAGTCACCGACCTTCCAGGCGGTGCCGGCAGCCAGCACGTCACCCTGGTTGAGCCCCGGAATGGTCCGGGGCACCTCGAACAGTGTCGGTGCCTCGAGATCCCACCCGGGGGTGTTCGACGACAAGGTCGAGATCTGCGTCCAGGAGGAGCCGCCGTTGGTGCTGCGGTACATCGGCAGGGTGGTGGGACCGTTGTGCCCGCCACGCGCAAAGGTCGCGAGCATCGTCTGCGCCGAGGAGCCGTCGAAGTCGAGCCGGATGGCGCGCGGGTACCCGGCCGTGCCGTTCGGATACGCCGCGAGGTTCGGGGAATACAGCACCTGGCCCGCCGGAGCCGCTGAGGCGGCGGACGGGGAGGCCAGCGAAACCAGGGCACTGCAGAGGAGAGCCAGAAGCACCAGCGCGACGCGCACGAGCGGGCGTCGAATCAGTGCATGGGAACGGGCGATGGACGTCACGGAGGAACCCTTCGATCGGGGACGCGCCAACGCGGATCACACTCTGCCCGACCTTTGCCATCGTTGCAAGCGGCGATGACAAGCTCTTCACCGTTCGGAGGATTCAGTCACCGCTGCTCTCCCGCACCATCAGGCTGTGAGGCGCGATGATCTGCTCCGCCTCGAGCGCGTCATCATCGATGCGCTCGACCAGGCGCGACACCGCCTGCTCCGCGATGAACGCCGTGTCGAGCGACACCGAGGTCAGGGTGGGGCGCGAGTACCGCCCCTCCTCGATGTCATCGATGCCGACGACCGCGACGTCGTCGGGAACCGTGAGCCCCGCATCGAAGACCGCGCGCATCGCGCCCATCGCGAGCAGGTCCGAGAAACAGAAGATCGCATCGGGCCGAGGCGACAGCGCCAGAAGCGTTTTCGCCACCGCATACCCGTCCGCCCGGCTGTAATGAGCCGCCGGGCGCGCGTAGTCGGGCCGGCGCTCGATTCCTGCCGATTCCAGAGCCCGCTCGTACCCGGCGGTTCGCTGTTGCGGCGTCGCGTAAGGCTCGAGCGGTTGCGCGCCGATCGCCGCGATGCGGCGACGTCCGCGCGCGACGAGGTGCGCAACCGCGTCCTCGGCGGCACGCACGTTGTCGATCGCGACGTGGTCGAAACGGCCCTGGAACTCGTGTTCGCCGAGCAGCACCAGCGGCATTCGCACCGCGGCATCCATCTCGAGCAACTCGGCCTGCGTCACGAGAGGACTGAACAGGATGCCGTCGAAGAGCATCCGACGATCATTCCCGGTGAGCAGATCCCTTTCGCGGTCGTGGTCATGACCCGTCTGGTCGATCATCACGCGATAGCCGCGGTCGTCTGCGGCGCGGATGACATCGCGTGCGAGAGCGCTGAAGTAAGGCACATCGATCTCGGGCACGATCAGGGCGAGCATGCCCGTACGCCCCGTTTTCAGCGTCCGCGCCGCGGGATTCGGGCGGTAGTCGAGCTCCTCGATGGCCGCCAGCACGCGTTGACGCATCTGCTCACTGACGTGGGTGTACCCCGAAACGACGTTCGACACGGTGCGCACGGCGACATTGGCCCTCGCGGCGACATCGCGCAGCGTTGCCGGCATGGCTACCCCCTCTTCGGTGCGACGATGCAGCCGATTCTACCGTTTGCAACGATAGCAAAGAGGGGCTATGGTTTGCATACGTTGGCAAACAAACCCGTCGCCGCACACTGAAGATGTCTCGAACGACGTGTCACGAAGGAGTGTCACCTTGAATCAGCCCTCGCCCGCCCGCACCACGCGGCGGATCCTCACCCGCCGCCGTGGCCTCATTGCCGTCGGCGGCACCGCCATCGCCGCTCTCGCCCTGACGGGATGCGGACCCGACATCACCGCGGGCTCAGCACCCACCGACTCGTCGACGCTCGCCGAACCCCAGGGCGACTCGCCCTCCGGCGAAATCACCATCTGGGACCGTGCGGGCGACCTCTACGACGTCTTCGACTCGGCAATCGCCGACTTCAACAAGGTCTACCCGAACATCAAGGTCAACCACGAGGCCGTCGACATCGATGCGAAGCTGCAGAACACCCTGATCACCGGTACGGACGTACCTGACGGTGTGTTCCTCGACGACGCGAAGGTCGCCGGTTTCAAGGACTACCTCTGGAACCTCAGCGATGTCCTCGCCCCATACTCCGCGGACATCGCGCCGCAGAAGCTCGACGTGAATTCGATCGACGGCGGCATCTATGGCGTCCCTTTCGACTCGAACCCGGGTCTGCTGTATTACAACGCCGCGGCCCTCACGGCGGCGGGTATCGACGCGACGAGCATCGAAACCTACGACGACCTGCTCGACGCCGCGCGCCGGTACCAGGCCGCCGTTCCCACGGCCAAGCCCATCCACCTCGAGCAATCGGCCTTCCTCGGTCAACTACAGCTCGAGATGTACGCCAGCCAGCTGGGCACCAGCATGGCCGACGCCGACGGCAACCTGCGACTGGACTCCCCCGAGTACGAGAAGATCCTCACGTTCCTCGACACCGTCCAGAAGGACGGTCTGGGAACACGCGCCGAGTACCTCGGTCCCACGGACATCGCCGAGCTCGAGAACGGCAATCAGGTCTTCTACCCGTGGGCCATCTGGTTCGACTTCGCGCCTCAACAGCTGCTACCGCAGACCAAGGGCGACTGGAAGGCGATGGAGCTGCCCGCGTGGGAGAGCGGCGGCGCTCGCAGCGGCGCGATGGGCGGCTCGTCGTTCGTCCTCCCCAAGGACGGCGCGAACTCCGAACTGGCGTGGCTGTTCTACAAGTTCCTCATGTTCGACGAAGCCGGGTACAAGGCGGTGTGGGGACCGAATGCGACCTACCCCAACGGTCTGAACACCTCCATCCCGAGTTATGAGCCGGCGGCGAAGCCTGACGCTCCCCTCTTCGGCCCGGTGGACGCTCTCGGAGGCCAAGACCTCTGGGCCGTCGCGACGCAGGCCGGCGCACAGGTCCCCGGTGCGGTCCCGACGCCGACCTGGTGGGCGGGCGCCGTCGACTACCTCGGTACCGACGTGCAGCGGATGCTCGACGGCGGTCTCACGCCGCAGGAGGTCCTGCAGAAGTCCACCGCCGATATTCAGAGCAACCTCGTCGATCGCCAATGAGAACCCGGGGCCGGCGGCGAGTCCGCCGGCCCCGCATACCCCCTCGCCCCACCATCAGAAGGGAGACGTCGTGTCGATGTTCACCGGCACCCGCGTCCGTCGGCGAATCGCCCCCTACCTCTTCGTCGCACCGTTCGTCGCCGTCTTCCTCGCGTTCAGCGTGTACCCGCTGATCTTCACGGCGCGCTTGAGCTTCACCGACTGGCGCGGCTCGGGAGCGGCGCAGTGGGTGGGATGGGACAACTACACCTATCTGCTCACGAATGCCGGTTTCTGGGGGTCGATGGGCAACTCCGCCGTCCTCTGGCTGTTGATCATCCCTGCCCAGCTCGTGATCGCCCTGCTCGCGGCCGTTCTGTTGAACAACGCGAAGCTGAAGATGCGCAGCCTCTACCGGGTGGCTTTCGTCGTGCCGTTCGTGACGCCTCTGGTCGCCATCGCGCAGGTCTGGGTCGTCGTTTTCGATCAGAACTACGGAGCGGTCAACGGCATCCTGAATCTGATCGGCCTCCCCGACGTCGGATGGCTCACGACCAGCACGTGGGCGAAGCCGACACTCGCACTGCTGTTCGTATGGAAGACCACGGGCTTCATCGTCTTGATCCTGCTGTCGGGGCTGCAGTCGATCGACTCGACGGTTTACGAGGCCGCCGATCTCGACGGGGCGGGCCGCGGGCGACAGCTCTGGAGCATCACGGTGCCTCTGCTCAGGCGCACCATCATGTTCGCTGTCGTCCTGCAGACGCTCGCCGTGTTCCAGATGTTCGCCGAACCCTTCGTCGTGACGCAGGGCGGCCCGTACGGGTCGACCACGACGGCCGGGTACTACCTCTACAACCACATCACCCGCGCCGATCTCGGCACGGGTGCCGCGAACTCCTTCCTCCTGGTCATTTTCGTCATGGCCTTGTCGCTGCTTTTCGTCCGACTCCTCCGCGCGAAGGACTGACCATGACCGCCACCCTCATCGACGTTCCGCCCGCGGACGCTCCCACCGCCGCGACGAACGAGCCTCGTCGATCCCGCCGACCTCACCCGGCGATCGCGTCGCAGACCTTCCTGATCGTCCTGCTCGTCGCCTTCCTGGCTCCGGTCGCCTGGGCATTGCTGTCGGCGTTCAAACCGGCGAACGACATCATCACGTCGCCGTTGACGTTCGATCCGTCTCGCTTCACGCTCGACAACTACATCGCGATGTTCCAGGACGTTCCCATCGCATCGGGATTCGCGAACACCGCCGTCGTCCTGGTGCTCAAGGGCGCGATCACGATGTTCTTCGCCCCGCTCGCGGCCTACGCCTTCGCGAAGTACTCCTTCGTCGGCAAGAACGTCATCTTCGGAACCGTCCTGGTCACACTCATGCTGCCCACGATCGTGCTCATCATCCCCCTTCTGCTGGAGATGAAGCAGCTCGGCTGGGTCAACACCTACCAAGCCCTGATCCTGCCCGGGTCGGTCGACGCCTTCGCCATCTTCTGGATGAGGCAGGTGATCGCCGCCGTTCCGGACGAGTTGCTCGACGCCGCACGCGTCGACGGCTGCGGTGAGTTCGGGATCTTCTGGCGTGTCGTTCTCCCCGTGATCAGGCCGGGACTGGCCGGGCTGGCCGTGCTGACGATCATGAACATCTACAACGACTTCGTCTGGCCTGTGGTGATCGCGAGTTCCGACCGGATGGCCACTCTGCAGGTCGTGCTGTCGACCCTGGCGCAGAACATCACCGGCAACCGGATCGGAGCCGACTATGCCACGGTCACCGGTGAACTTCTCGCGGCGAGTTCCGTCGCGCTCATCCCGCTGCTGGTGCTCTTCATCGCGCTTCAGCGGCACTTCATCAACGGAATCCTCGCTGGAAGCGTGAAGGGCTGACCATGACTCTGACGACCGACCCCACTGCGCCGACGGATGCGATCGCACCGACGTCGGCGACACCCAAGGCCGACTATCCCCGTCCCGACCTCGACCGCTCCGACCGGTGGCTGAGCCTGAACGGCGCGTGGGATTTCACCAGCATCGACGGCACCTCCCGCATCCTGGTGCCGTTCGCGTGGGAGACGCCCGCTTCGGGTATCGGCCGCACCTGGCTCGAGTCCGCCTCGTACTCGCGGACCGTCACCGTCCCGGCTTCGTGGGAGGGCGCGCGATTCGTTCTCAGCTTCGGTGCGGTGTGGCATCGAGCGGTCATCAGGATCGACGGCGACGTGGTCGGCGAACACGTCGGCGGCTACACGTCGTTCGAGTTCGACGTCACCGACCATTTGCGGGCAGGGGTTCCGGCACGTCTCGTCGTCGACGTCGAGGCCCCGGCCGACAAGCGCGAGATCGTGCACGGAAAGCAGCGTTCGATCCCGCGCGACGATTACGACGGAGTCTCCTTCACTCCGACCTCCGGCATCTGGCAGAGCGTGTGGCTCGAAGCCCGTGGGCGGACGTTCGCGCGCACCGTGGAGGTGCGCGGGGATTCGCTCACCGGCATCGACCTCGTCGTCTCGGCGGTGGGCGACGCGTCATCGGGTGTTCCCGTGACCGCGCGTCTCGTGGGCGGTGCGGCATCCGAGACGGTGTCCGTGATCACGGACGCCGGTGGTATCGCTCGCGGGCGGATCGAGCTCGACGAACCCCGACTGTGGAGTCCCGCCGACCCGCACCTCTACCGGGTCGAGGTGCGTACGGGATCGGGCGCGGATGCCGACCGCGTCGTGGTGACGACAGGTCTGCGTCGAATCGACACCCGAGGAGAGCAACTGTTCCTCAACGGCGAGCGCATCGCCATCCGTGGCGTGCTCGATCAGGGCTACTGGCCGGAGACGGGTCTGACCGCGCCCGACGACGATGCGTTGCTCGACGACCTGCGCCTCGCCCGTCGGCTCGGGTTCACGCTCGTACGCAAACACCTCAAGTTCGAGGAGCCGCGATGGCTGCACCATGCCGACCGCATGGGAATGCTCGTATGGGCGGAACCAGCGTGCCCGAGCAGGTTCAGTCCTGCCGCTGCCGCAGCCTTCGAGAGCCAGATCGTGCCGATGGTCGAGCGCGACGGCAACCACCCCTCGATCATCATCTGGGGCCTGTACAACGAGGAGTGGGGCCTGGACTGGGATATCCCCGGAAGCCCGGAACGCGCGGAGGCCGCCTCGAACGCGTACGAACTGCTCGCCGCGCTCGATCACAGCCGTCCCATCGTCGAAAATTCCGGCTGGGCGCACGTGCGCACCGACCTGGTCGACTGGCACTATTACGAACCGGACCCCACCATCTGGGCGCAGAGCGTCTCGGACCTCGCGTCGGGAGCCCGGGAGGACTTCCCGGTGAAGCTCGGCCCCGACTTCATCGTCGACAAGTCGCTGTACGGATCTTCGACCTTCCCCCGGACGGGTAAGCCGATCCTGAACAGCGAATTCGGCGAGGGTTTCACAAGCCTCGAGCGGGCCTGGCACGTGCGCTGGCAGACACAGGAGCTGCGCCGTCATGATCGCTTCGCCGGCTACGTGTACACCGAGCTCGCCGACGTTGAGCACGAGAGCGCCGGACTCGTCGACCACCAGCGTCGCGCGAAGGATTGGGGCGGACTCGACCCCGCCGATGCCAACGGCGAGACCGTCCTGGTGATCGACGTGATCCCCGCCGCGGCCGGTGCCGACATCCCGGTCCCCGACGCCAGCGTCACGATCCCTGTTCACGTCTCGCACCACGGGACGGCGAACGTCGTCGGCCGCGTGCGAGCCATGTGGGTGGCTGCGGGCTGGTCGTTCACCACGGCCGCGTCATTCCCCGAAGCGGAGGGGAGCGCCGAGTCGGCAACAATCACGGTGGCTCCCTTCGAACTGAGCGAAGCGGTCTGCGTCACGGTGCCGGCACCGGGCGGCTCTGCGCGCCTGCTCCTGTGGTTCACCACCGAGGACGGCCAGATCATCGCGAGATCCTTCATCGACGCCGCGCCCATCGAGGCCCCCAACCGGCGGGGTGCACGCGCGCAGTCGTGATCACAGCTGTGGCGCGCGTCTCTTCTGCCAACGCGGCGCGCGCCACTTCGGTCCTCCGCCCCCACGGCTGAGATCGCGGCGGCGGACTCCCGCCGAGCGGGGGTCAGGAACCCCGCCGCCCCCGTCCGGTGACGAACAACAGGTGCCACTGTGTCGCGAGAGCGTGCACTCGAGCTGTTCTCCGACGTCGACGATGGGGAGATGCGCGGCGACAACTCCACCCGCCTCGAGAGCGTCGCTCGACAGAGCGAGGATGTGTTCGACCTGGGGTTCGGGAGCGGACGGCAACGAGAGTTGCGCGTGGACCGGTGCCCTCGCGGCGGATTTCGACTGAGCGGGGCCGCCGTCGTCCCCGCCACCCGCTGAGACCCTCCCCCGCCGACCTCCCGCGTCAAGCCCCGACCACGGATGCCGCGGGATTCGGGCCGGGCGGCGAGGATGAGCGTGGAGGACGTCATGGTGCTGTCGGTGGGACTCGCTGTCATGTGCGCGACGCTGGGCGTCTGCGTGGTCGCCGTGATCCTTCCGCAGCTGGGCAGCCGGGGTCCGCTGCACTTCTTCCTCCGCCTCGCCACGGTCGCGGGCGTCCTGTCGGTGGGGTCCACCGCGATGTTCATCCTGGCGTTCCAGGGCGGCGGCCCCCTGCCGCTCGCCCTCGGGGCGGTGGGGATGGTCCTTGCCCCCGTGCTGCTCTGCATCGCGGTCACCCCGCCCCGCTCGAAGCGGATCAAGCTCCTGGTCGCGCTCGCGATCATCCTCTCCGCGGCAGTGGGCTCGTCCGTGGCATTCCTGTCCGATCCCACGGCGCTGCGGGTGCGGCTGTGTGCCGTCGCCCTGGCGTGCCTGCTCTGCGCAGTCCTGAGCGCCCGGGCCCGGACCCTTCCGCGCCGGTCGGCCGGGGTGATGAGCGCGACGAACGGTGCCTACGGCCTGTATTCCCTGGCCCGACTCGCCGTCGGCGCCTCACCGGCGGCCGGCTCCGCCATCGACGAGATGCTGTTCTCGGCGGAAGCAGCAGCCGCCGCAGCCACCGTGTGCGTCCTGCTCGTCGGGCTGGCCGTGGTGCTCGTGCGCCGATCGCCGGTGGCCCATGACCGAGATGCGTCACGCGAATGGTCTCGCGTCGCCCTCGCCGACTGGCGCCGCGGAACCCTCGAGCTGGGCGCGGACGGCGTGCTCGCCCTGCTCACCGAACTACGCCTGGCCGCCCGCGAGGTCGACCCGACAGCGGTCGACGTGTACCACGGGGTCGAGGTGCGCCGCCCGGCCACACTCCTCGCGGTCCGCGCGCGATTGCGCGACGCGTACGGGTGGCGACCCGCCCAGCTGGCCCTGCTCAGCACACCCGGGAATCCCGGTCGTCCACGCAGGTCGCCTGCGGTGCGCGGGGTGCCCCGGCCTGGCGGGAGCTGAGCGGTGACACGCCGAAGGCCGCGGGGGCGCAGCGCGAGCCGCCCCTCACCCGAGGGCCCTCCCCGTCGGGGTTCGATCGACCGTGCGGGCGCGAGGAATCCGAGACGACCTCAGCCGCTATGGTTGCCGAAGCGCTCGGCGAGCATTCAGGAGGAATCGTGCTGCTGACCATCGGTCTCGCCGCCATGTGCGTCGGTGTCGTCCTCGGCATCCTGTGCACGACCCTCCCCCGACGGAGCGCACCCGTCCCCTTCACGGCCTACGTGCAGAGCGTCGCGATGGCGGGCGTCTTCTCGATGGGGTCCACGGTCATGTACCTCATGCATGCGCACGGGGGCGGGCGGGCGGCGCTCGTGGTGGCCGATGCGACGATGGTGCTGCCTCCGGCGTTCCTGCTGGTCGCGCTCGCAACGCTCGACGACCGGAGAAGAGGGGCCGTCGTGGGTGTCGTCGTCGCGGTGGCGGTCGCGATCGGCGGATGCACCGCGATCCTGCCCGAGGACGCGTCCTTGGCGGTCAAAGCCGCGGTCCTCGCGGTCATCTGCGGTACTTGCGCGATCGTCGCCGGTCGCTCATGGAGGATCGATCGCCTCCCCGCGATCCTGATCGCCTTCGCGATGGCCGCGTACGCCCTCTACTCCGGCACCCGCGCCGTCGTCGCCGCGACGACCGGGTGGTCGGGCCGGGTGGGTGCGTTCTTCCGCTCGATGGAGATCGGTTCCGGCATCGCGATGATCATCGTGCTCGTCTGCGGCGCAGCCATCATCCTGTCGTTGCGGACGTCGGCGCGCACGTCCGTCACCGGACCTCCCGAGCTCGACGTCGTGGTCATCGGCGACGCCAGGCTGCTGGCCGCCGCGATCGGTGGAGAGAGCCTCCGGCGCCTGGTCGCCGAGCTCCGCGCGGCGGCTCACGCCCTCGACGATCGCGCCGTCAACGTCCGTCATGGCGTCGCAACCTCTCTCCCCTCCGCGCTGACCGCGCTCACGGATCAGATGCAGAACGCCTTCGGATGGGCCCCGGAGGAGGTGGCACTGCTCACCGACGAGACCGAGCAGTCCGCCTCAGCCGCCCTCCGCCAGCGAGGACGGGCGGGCCGCCGCGAGACCGCTCGCCGCGGCTCCACCCGACGGGACGCCCGCGCGTCGTCGTGATCCCCGCCGCGGCGCGCAGCTCTTCTGCCGGCGCGCCGCACCACCCGCTCAGCGCACCGCGGCCGAGATCGCGGCGATGTCGGCCGGCGTCGAACGACAGCAGCCGCCGACCAGGCGCGCGCCGGCAGCGACCCACGCGGGTGCGTCGTCGGCGAGCGGAGCCGCTCCGCCGTGCCAGGTGCGGGTTGCGGCCTCCCACGACTCGCCCGTGTTCGGGTAGACCACGAGCGGCAGGCCAGGCGCATCGGAAAGAGCGGGCAGCACCGAGCCGGGAGCGCAGCAGTTGACGCCCACCGCGACGACTCCGGGAGCGGATGCGGCCTCGCTCAGCGCCGCGCCGAGCGCCCCGCGGCCCGTGAATCCGGTGCTGTCGGCCGAAAGACTGACGAAGGCGGGCATGCCAATCGCGCCGAGTTCGAGAGCGAGAGCCTCGACCTCGAGCGGCGACGGGATCGTCTCGACCGCGAGCACGTCTGCGCCGGCATGTGCGAGCACGTGCAGCCGTCGGCGGTGGGCCTCGCGCAGCTCGGCGAGGGACAGTCCGTACGCACCGGTGTACTCGCTGCCGTCCGCGCGCAGCGCACCGACCGGACCGACAGAGGCCGCGACCACGACATCGCCGGCTTCGCGCGCCACGGCCACCGAGCGGCGCAGCAGCGCTTCGACCTCGGCATCCGGAATCTCACCCCCGAAACCGATCTGGTAGGAGGCGGTGATGACGACCTCGGCGCCCGCGTCGACGAACGCCGCGTGCGCGGCGCGCACCTCTTCGGGATCGTCGCGCAGGACCCGCGCCGACCACAGGGCGCTCGTGACGTCGTTGCCGCGCGCCTCGAGCAGTGTGCCGAGGCCGCCGTCGAGGATGACGGGGCGCTCGGCCAGAGCGGTGGCGAGGTCGATCACGCCTCGTGCGTCTCGCCGGCCGCCAGCACGCGCAGGGCACTCGCGAGCAGGGCCTGGTCCTGACGACTGACGTCGCGCAGGGCCTCGGCCTCGAGGCGGACGAGCTCGGTCATCGCGGCATCCACGCGCTCGATGCCCTCGGCGGTGATGGCGACCAGGATCGCCCGCCCGTCGGAGGGATTGGGGCGGCGATGCACGAGGCCGCGCTCGGCGAGCTTGTCGAGACGGTTGGTCATCGCTGCGCTGCCGATCATGGTCGCGGTGATCAGGCGCGTGGCGCTGAGCTCGGTGCCCGCGCGGCGGAGCACCGCGAGCACGTCGAACTCCCACACGGCGATGTCGGCGCTCGCGAAGGCCTTGGCGCGCAGCTTCGACAGGTGGAACGCCGCGCGGCGCAGGCGCGACATCACGTCGAGGGGGGTCAGGTCGACCTCGGGCAGAAGCTGCGACCAGGCGTCGATGAGGAGGTCGACCTCGTCGTCTTTACTGCTCGCGGTAGGCATTCTTCGACGGTACCGGAGCCGCGGGGGGTCGCGGCGCGCCTTGCGGGCTCGTCGGCTCTGTTATGAGGGCGGATGACAGATCCCCGAGCCTCCAGAACACCCGGATGATCTCGCGGCGCGTCCGGGTGTCGCGGAGACTCGGAGAGCAGGGGAAGGGCGAGCGGATGCCGGGACCCCGGCCGAACGCCGGGCTCAGCGCTCGCGCGGGGGCGCTGTCGTCCCGCGCACGACCAGGCGCGTCGGAAGCTCGACGTGCGTGGCCGGCAGCTCCTCGCCCGCGAGGAGAACCAGCACGATGCGCACGGCCTCGGCGCCGAGACGCTTCATGGGTTGGCGCACCGTCGTGAGAGCCGGTTGGGCGCGGGCGGCCTCGGGAACGTCGTCGAAGCCGACCACCGAGAGGTCGTCGGGCACGCGGAGCCCCCGCTCGCCGGCGACCTCCACGATCGACAGGGCCGAGAGGTCGTTCGCCGCGAACACCGCGGTGGGCGGGTCGGGCAGCGCGAGCATCGCGTGCGCGGCCTCGCGGGCGACATCGTGCTCGTACCGGCCGTCGCCGACGAGGGCGGGGTCGAACGGGATGCCGGCGGCGGCGAGCCCGGCCCGGTACCCCGAGGCGCGGGCCACGGCCGAGCGCAGATCGGGGCGGCCGGCGATGAAGCCGATGCGCCGGTGACCGAGCTGCACGAGGTAGTGCACCGCCTGCTGGGCTCCGGTGAAGCTGTCGGATTCGACGGTCGGCACGTCGCCGCGACCGGTGTGCGGGTCGATGGCGACGATCGGCACGTCGCTCGAGACGTTGACCACCGTCGGGGTGACGATGATCGCCGCGTCGATGAGCGTTCCGCTGAGCCGGCTGAGCGAGCGACGTTCCCAGCCCTCGCCGTCGCGACGGGCACCGGTGTAGGCGAGCAGGTCGTACCCGGTGTCCGACAGGGCTCCCCCGACGCCCTTGAGGATCTCGGCCGAGAACGGCTCGATGTCGGCCACCAGGACGCCGATCACGCCGGTGCGACGCGAGCGCATGCTGCTCGCGACGAGGCTGGATTCGTACCCGAGGGCCCTCACCGCGTCGAGCACGCGGCTCACCGTCTCGGGCGAGACGCCGTAGCGACCGTTCACCGCTTTCGACACCGTGGCCACCGAGACCCCGGCCGCCGCGGCGACGTCGTGAATGGTCGGGCGCCTCGTCATGGCATCCGACCCTAGCGTGGAAATCATTTTCGAAAACGTTTGACGACCCCTCCGCCCCCGGGCGACACTGCTGACACCTCGGGGGCAGCAGACCCCGAGAAGCGCACGAACGGCAGAGCAGCCGCACACACCGACGCGCCCCACGGCGCACCTCGACGAAGAGAAACGGGCATCACATGAACACGCGCAAGATCCTCGCCGGAGCGGCCCTCGCCGTCGCCGGCACGCTCGCGCTCGGCGGTTGCGCCGCGGGCGGCGGCAGCGGGCAGAACGCCGACGGCAGCGTCACGCTGACCCTCTGGCACAACTCCACCACGGGCGACGGCAAGAAGTACTGGGAAGACACCGCCGCCGCGTTCGAAGCGGCCAACCCCGGCGTGACCATCGAGATCCAGGCTGTGCAGAACGAAGAGATGGACGGCAAGCTCCAGACCGCCCTCAACTCCGGCGACGCCCCCGACCTGTTCATGGCGCGCGGCGGCGGAAAGCTCGCCGACATCGTCACCGCCGGCCAGGCGATGGACCTCACCGACAAGATCTCGGCCGACGCCAAGACCGCGCTGGGCTCGTCGCTGTCGGCGTTCGAGATCGACGGCAAGAACTACGGCATGCCCGTCGCCGTGCTCCCCTCCGGCATCTTCACCTCCCAGGACCTGCTCACCGCCGCCGGCGTCACCGCGGCGCCGAAGACCATCGACGAGCTCGAGGCGGCCAACGCCAAGATCAAGGCGACCGGCGCCGCCCCGATCGCCGTCGGCGCGAAGGACGCCTGGCCCGCCGCCCACTGGTACTACAACTTCGCACTGCGCGCCTGCTCGAAGGACGTGCTCGACTCCGCCGCCGCCAGCCGCAGCTTCGACGATCCCTGCTGGCTCAAGGCCGGCGAAGACCTGCAGTCGTTCCTCGCCACCCAGCCCTTCAACGACGGCTTCCTCACCACCGCCGCCCAGCAGGGCGCCGGTTCGTCGGCGGGTCTGCTGGCCAATCACCAGGCCGCCATGGAGCTGATGGGCGCGTGGGATCCCGGCGTGATCGCCTCGCTGACCCCCGACGAGCAGCCCCTGGCCGACCTCGGCTGGTTCCCCTTCCCCGAGGTCTCGGGCGGCGACGGCGAGCCCGGCGCCATGATGGGCGGCGTCGACGGCTACTCGTGCTGGGTCAACGCTCCCGCGCAGTGCACCGACTTCTTGAACTTCCTCGTGAACAAGCAGAACCAGGAGGCCTATGCGAAGGCCTTCCAGACCCTGCCCGCCTCGTCTGAAGCGACGGATGCCGTGACCACCCCCGCGCTGAAGTCGGTGCTCGAGGCCTACTCGCAGGCGCCCTACGTCTCGGTGTGGCTCGACACCCTCTACGGCCAGAACGTCGGCAACGCGCTCAACGTCGCGGTCGTCGACCTGTTCGCCGGCAAGGGTTCGCCGCAGGGCATCGTCGACGCCGTCAACGCCGCCGCCTCCCGCTGAGGACACCGCTCATGACGACGCAACTCGCCGCTTCGGCGACCGACGCCGGGTCTCGCCGCCCGGCCGGGGAGGGTGCCCCGCGCACCCCCTCGGCCGGGCGGCCGCCCGCGCGGCGGCGGCTCGAGAGCTGGCGCATCCGCGGCGAACTCGCGATCCTCCTGGGCCCCGCCCTGGTGGTGTTCGTGTCGTTCGTCATCCTCCCCGTCGCACTGGCCGCCTACTACGGCTTCTACAAGTGGTCGGGCTTCGGCACCCCCACCGACTTCGTCGGCATCCGCAACTACGTCACGATCCTCACCGACCCGGCCTTCCACGAGGCCCTCGGTCACAACGCGTTCATCGTCGTCGGCTCCCTCGCGCTCCAGGGGCCGCTGGCCCTCGGCCTCGCGCTGCTGCTCAATCGCAAGATGCGGGCGCAGTCGCTCATCCGCGTGCTCATCTTCGTGCCCTACGTCATCTCGGAGGTCGTCGTCGGCCTCGGCTGGGGCCTCATGCTGCAGTCGGGCGGTGCCCTCAACGGCGCGCTCGAGAAGATCGGCCTGGGCACCCTTCGCGCCGACTGGATCTCCGACCCGGCGCTGGCGATCTGGACCCTGCTCGTCATCATCACGTGGAAGTACATCGGCTTCGCGGTCATCCTCTTCCTCGCCGGGCTTCAGGGCATCCCCGAAGAGCTGAGCGAGGCCGCCGCGATCGACGGCGCCTCGTACTGGCAGATCCAGCGCCACATCGTGCTGCCGCTGATGGGTCCGACGATCCGCATCTGGGCGTTCCTGTCGATCATCGGCTCGCTGCAGTTGTTCGACCTCGTCTGGATCATCTGGGGCCAGTACGTCGCGTCGACCGCCGGCACCTCGACCATGGCCACCTACATGGTCGCCAACGGCCGCAACGCGGGCAGCTTCGGCTACGGCAGCGCCGTCGCCGTGGTCATGTTCCTCATCTCGCTCGCCGTCGCCCTCGTCTACCAGCGCTTCGTGCTGCGCCGCGACACGGCCGGCGCCCTGACCGGAGGCTCGAAATGACCGCCACCGCCACGCTCGTCACCCCCCGAGCGCCCCGTCGGCGTCCCGCCGGGGCGAAGCGCTCCCGCTCGGTGCTCGTCGGCTTCGTCGCCCTGCTGCTGATCGGCATGATGCTGGCCCCCGTGGTCTACATCATCCTCGGCGGGTTCCGCTCGAATGCCGAGATCACCGTCGACCCGGCGGGGTTTCCGACCACCTGGAACTGGCAGAACTACGCCGATGTGCTCGGCAGCCCGATCTTCTGGGGCCAGGTGGGCAACTCCGCGATCGCGGCGATCGCCACCACGGTCTTCGTCGTCGCCCTCGGCCTCATGGCCGCGTACGCCCTGGCGCGCTACCGCTTCCGGGGCCGCGGTGCGGTGTTCGCGCTGTTCACGGCGGGGCTGATGTTCCCGATGACGGTGGCCATCACGCCCCTGTACATCCTGGTCCGAAACCTCGGTCTGATGAACTCCCTCGCGGGCGTCATCGTGCCGCAGATCGCGTTCGCCCTGCCGCTGACGATCATCATCCTGTCGCCGTTCCTCGCCGCGATCCCGAACGAGCTGCAGGAGGCCTCTTCGATAGACGGCCTCGGTCGCCTGGGGTTCTTCTGGCGCATGGTGCTGCCGCTCGCCGTCCCCGCGGTCGTGACCGTCGGCATCCTGGCCTTCGTCAACAGCTGGAACTCGTACATGCTCCCTCTGTTCATCCTCAACAACGAAGCCGCCTTCACGCTGCCGCTCGGCACCCAGGCGTTCGCCTCGCAGTACTCCGTCGACACCGCGCGCGTGCTCGCATTCACCTCGCTGTCGATGATCCCCGCTCTGCTGTTCTTCAGCGTGTTCGAGCGTCGGATCGTCGGCGGCCTCACCGGCGCCGTGAAGGGCTGACCCGATCATGACCATCCATCACACCGACGTCGGTGCTGCCCTCGAGGCCGGCGTCTCGCCGCGCGTCCGGGCCCTCGTGGCCGAGATGACCCTCGACGAGAAGCTCGCGCAGCTGGTCGGCTACTGGGTCGACCAGGGCGATGAGGTCGTCGCCCCCCTCTCAGGCGAGAAGGTCACCACCACCGCCTACGCCGACGCCACGGTGCACGGGCTCGGCCACCTGACCCGCGTCTACGGCACACGGCCGGTCGACCCGATCGAGCGCGCCCAGTGGCTGTGGGGCGAACAGCGCCGCCTGCAGACCGAGACGCGCCTCGGCATCCCCGCGCTCGTGCACGAGGAGTGCCTCACCGGCTTCGCGGCGTGGAAGGCCGCGACCTTCCCCACGCCCCTGGCCTGGGGCGCGTCGTTCGATCCGGATGCCGTCGAGCTCATGGCATCCGCCATCGGTCGCTCCATGCGCGAGGTCGGTGTGCACCAGGGGCTCGCGCCGGTGCTCGACGTCGTGCGCGACGCGCGGTGGGGGCGCGTCGACGAGTGCATCGCCGAGGATCCGTACGTGGTCGGCACGATCGGCACGGCGTATGTCCGCGGGCTCCAGGACGCCGGCGTCCACGCGACGCTCAAGCACTTCGTCGGGTACTCCGCCTCGCGAGCCGGCCGTAACCACGCGCCCGTCTCGGCCGGACAGCGCGAGCTGCAGGACGTCTTCCTGCCCCCGTTCGAAATGGCCGTGCGCGACGGCGGGGTGCGCAGCGTGATGAACTCCTACACCGAGATCGACGGGGTGCCCGTCGCATCGAACCCCGAGCTGCTGACCGACCTCCTCCGCCGCCGGTGGGGCTTCGACGGCACGGTCGTCTCCGACTACTTCGCCGTGGAGTTCCTGCGCTCGATGCACGGGGTCGCCGGCGACCGCGGCGAGGCCGCACAGCTCGCCCTCGAAGCCGGGATCGACGTCGAGCTCCCGGGGCCCGACGCCTACCCGCACCTGGCCGAGCGGGTGGCATCCGGGGTTCTGCCCGAAGCCGTCGTCGACCGCGCGGTCGCGCGCGTGCTCGCCGAGAAGGAGGACCTCGGGCTGCTGGATGCCGACTTCTCGGCGGCCCCGACCACGGTCGACCTCGACGACGCCGGGCATCGCGCACTGGCGTACCGACTCGCACTCGAGAGCGCGGTGCTGCTGCGCAACGACGGCGTGCTGCCGCTGCGGGAGCCCGGGCGGATCGCGGTGATCGGCCCGAACGCCGACAGCGCCGAAGCGCTCATGGGCTGCTATTCGTTCGCCAACCATGTGCTCGCGCACCACCCCGGCTTCCCGCTCGGCTTCGCGCTGCCCACCGTGCGGGACGCCCTGGCCGCTCGCTTCGGCGAAGTTGCCTACGCCGAGGGATGCGCGGTCGAGGGCACCGACCTCTCGGGCCTGGATGCCGCGGCCACCCTCGCCCGCGACGCCGAGGTCGCGATCGTCGTCGTCGGCGACCGCGCCGGTCTGTTCGGTCGCGGCACCGTCGGCGAGGGCAACGACGCCGACTCGCTCGACCTGCCCGGTGTGCAGCGTCAGCTCGTCGAGGCGATCGTCGCGACCGGGACACCCGTCGTGCTGGTGCTGCTGACCGGACGGCCCTACGCGCTCGACTGGGCGCTCGACACCGCGGGAGGTCCCGCCGCGGTGCTGCAGGCGTTCTTCCCCGGCGAAGAGGGGGCGCCCGCGCTGGCCGCTCTGCTGGCGGGGGATGCCACCCCCTCGGGGCGCCTGCCCGTCTCGCTCCCCCGGTCCGCCGGGGCCCAGCCGTACTCGTACCTGCACCCCCTGCTCGGCGGCCCCTCGGGGGTCACGAGCACCGACCCGACACCCGTGCGGCCGTTCGGCTTCGGGTTGTCGTACACCTCGTTCGAGCGCACGGGGTTGACGGTGGACGGGGTGTCGTCGGGGGCGGGGGCCGCGGCATCCGGAACCGCCGACGTCCGCGCGGGCGACGCGTTCACCGTGGGGGCCCGCGTGACGAACACCGGAGCCGTGCGCGGCGCGGACGTCGTGCAGGTGTACGCGCACCGGGCGGTGGCGAGCGTCACGCGCCCCGTCGCGCAGCTGGTGGCCTACGCGCGGGTCGAGCTCGACCCGGGAGAAAGCGCCGACGTGCGCTTCACCGTGCCGGCCTCGCGCCTCGCGTACAGCGATCGCGCGATGCGCCGGGTGGTCGAACCCGGCGAGGTGGAGCTGCGACTGGGACCGTCTTGCGCCGAGGTCGACGAAACCGTCGTCGTGCACCTCACGGGCGCGACCTACGAGCTGTCGGGCGACGACGCCCGCGTGGTCGACGTGGAGGTGCGGCGAGCGCCTTCGCGGTAGGTGCCGCACGGGGGCCGAAGCCCCTCCGAGTGTCCAGGACATCCGGACGGCTCGCGCGGGCGCCCGCGCGTTTCGGAGCTTCGACGTGCGCGCGGCCCGTCCGCGAGCGCGACCCGCGAAGACCGGCGGGCGCGCGGCGAACGCGCGCCCCATCCGCGTTAGCGTGGACCCACGCCATCGACGCCGCGAGAGGACCGGATGACGCTGCACGACGAGACCACGCCCCCCGATGCCGCTGCGCTCGCGCACCCCGCGTCCGGTGGGCCCGACGCGGGGCCGCATCAGCATCGCGCCGTCGGCAACCTCGCCTCGCGCGTCTACCCCGACGGAGACGATGCCCGCACCGACCCGTGGTCGATCGATCTGGAACGCATCCAGTTCTCGCCGTACTTCTCACGCCTCTCCGCCGTGACGCAGGTCGTGTCGCCCTCGATCGGCGGGGCCCCCGTGCACAATCGCCTCACCCACACGCTCAAGGTCAGCGCGATCGCCCGCGTCGTCGCCCTGCAGCTGAACACGCGCTCCCGCCAGGCCGGCGAGGGCGACGTCTGCAACGCCACCGTCGTCGAGGCGGCGGCCTACGCGCACGACCTCGGCCACCCGCCCTTCGGACACCTCGGCGAGTCCACCCTCGACCGTCTCGCGCGCGAAGAACTCGGCCTCCCCGACGGCTTCGAGGGCAACGCCCAGACGTACCGCATCCTCACCGCCCTCGACGTGGTCGAGAACGCCCCGCGCGGGCTCAACCTCACCGCGGCCGTCCGTGCGGCCTCGGCGAAATACCCGTGGGCACCGTCTGTCGACGCCGCCGACGTCGAACGGATCGGCCCGCCCCGTGGCATCCGCCGCTCCCCCGACGGCGCGTACCGCGTGCACAAGTACTCGGCCTACGACCTCGACCTCGCCGATCTCGTCGAAGCCCGGCAGGGGGTGGATGCCGAGCCCCTCCGCCAGAGCGTCGAAGGCGCCGTGATGGACCTCGCCGACGACATCGCCTACTCGGTGCACGACGTGGACGACTTCTACCGCGCGGGGATCCTCGACCACGCCCCGATCGCCGCGGAGTTCCGCGGCTGGCTGGACGACGTCCTCGACTGGCGCGATCGCGATGACGCCGAGGTCCGAGCCGAGCTCATGCCCGGAGCCGGCCTCGAGCGTCTGCGCCGCAAGATGCGCCGCGACGATCCGTGGATCGCCGACGACGAAGCCTTCCTCGCCGCCGTCAGCGACGTGGATGCCGAGATGGTGACCGACCTGCTGGCGCGCCCGTTCGACGGGTCGCTGACGGCGGAGCGTCGTCTCGCCGCCTTCACCGATCGCTGGATCCGCCGGTTCCAGGAGTCGGCGAACCTCCGCCCCCTCGACACCCCGCGCGCGGGACCGGTCGTCCTCTCCCCCTGGGCGTGGCACCACGTCGAGGTGCTGAAGTTCGTGCACAAGCGGTTCGTGCTCAGCCGCCCCGACCTCGCCATCCAGCAGCGCGGCATGAGCCGCATCCTGGCCCGGTCGGTGCGCGCGCTCGGCGAGTGGCTCGACGACGACCTCGACCGCGCCCGCACCCCGCGGCGGCTGCGCGAGCTCATCGCCCTGGCCCGCGAGCAGTACGCGTCCCTTCCCGCCGACGGTCGCCCCTCGGATGCCGAGGCCGAGAAGCTCGCGCGATCCCGCGGAATCGTGGATTACGTGGCATCCCTCACCGACTCGCAGGCGTTCGCGCTGTCGGAGGCGATCTCGGGTCGCGCGGATCGGCTGTGGGCGCTGGGGCAGCGGCTGTAGGCGCGGCCGGGTGCGGGCGCGTTCTGTGGCTCGGGGAGGAGAGATCGTGCCCCGGGCGGGCCAACCCGCCCCGAGACGACACCGTCTGATGCCGGAGCTCCGCGGGGCGGGGGACATCCTCTTCATTCTGCGACCGTCGGGTGCCGAGGGCGTCGCTCGTGACCGCCGGCACCCGCAGCGACGACGCGGCGTAGCGCCACGCCTTGTCGTCGTTCTCCCCACGCTGAGCGGGCCGAAGCAGCGGCAACCATGTCCCAAAAATGGTCGGTCGAGAGCCTGCTAACCCACCACAAATGGGACACGCACCGCCACAAGTGGGACATGGCCACGCTTGCGGTCGCGCTGCCAAGGTGCAGGCCGGGCGCAGCCCCGGCGCAGCCCAGGGCGCAGCCCCGGCGCAGCCCCGGCGCAGCCCCGGCGCAGCGGCATCCATGTCCCAAAAATGGTCAGTCCAGAGCCTGCAGACCCACCACGATTGGGACACGCACCGCCAGAAGTGGGACACGGGTCGCGAACGCCGGATGCCATGGACCCCGCGCGCGAGTCCCCGTCACAGCCCGCAACGCGAAAGTGCCCCGGATCCAGGGCAGCCCACCGCCACCACGGATCCGGGGCACGGTCCGCTCATCGAGGCGGTAAGGGGCACCTCGGCGAGCGGGGCGCGTCCCGAGCGAACGGGAGGCGCCCGCGCCGCGTCGCCCCGGGGCAGTGCGGCACCCGGGGCGACGGGTCTTACAGGCCCTGGGCCAGGCGGTAGTACGCCTGGTTCCAGCGCAGCTCACTCTGGAAACCGCGGACCGTGGTGTCGTCGTCGATGACGACGAGCTCGGTCTTGGCGATCTCGGCGAAGTCGCGGAACACCTCGATGCCCACGGCCGTCGTCATGACGGTGTGGTGGGCGGCACCGGCGGCGAGCCAGCAGCCGGCCGAGGTCGCGAAGTCGGGAGCGGGCTTCCACACCGCGCGGCCCACGGGGAGCTTCGGCAGGTCGGGGGCGTCGACGTTCTCGACGACGTTCGCGACCAGGCGGAAGCGGTCGCGCATGTCGCTCATCGCGACCACGAGCGCGGGGCCGGCGTCGGCGGTGAAGACCAGGCGCACCGGGTCGTCCTTGCCGCCGATGCCGAGCTCGTGGATCTCGAGGCGCGGCTTCTTCGTGGTGAGCGAGGGCGAGACCTCGAGCATGTGCGCGCCGAGGATCCGCTCCGAGCCGGGGACGAGGTCGTAGGTGTAGTCCTCCATGAGCGAGGCGCCACCGGGCAGGCCCGCGCCCATGACGTTCGCGACGCGCACGAGAATCGCCGTCTTCCAGTCGCCCTCGGCGCCGAAGCCGTAGCCCTCGGCCATCAGGCGCTGCACCGCGAGACCGGGCAACTGCTTCAGCGCACCGAGGTCCTCGAACGAGGTGGTGAAGGCACCGAAGCCGCCCTCCTCGAGGAACGAGCGCAGGCCCAGCTCGATCGCCGCGCCGTCGCGCAGCGACTGGTGACGCGCGCCACCGGGGAGCAGTTCGTCGACGACGTCGTAGCTGTCGATGTACTCCTGCACGAGCGCGTCGATGTCGGCATCCGATGCCGCTTCCACGGCCTCGACCAGCTCATTGACGCCCCACGTGTTGACCTGCACGCCGAAGCGCAGCTCGGCCTCGGTCTTGTCGCCCTCGGTGACCGCGACGAAACGCATGTTGTCGCCGAAGCGCGCGAGCTTGAGGGTGCGGGCGGCGGTCCAGCCGGCGGCGGCGCGCTCCCAGTCCTCGATCTGCTGACGCACGGCGGGGTTCGACACGTGACCGACGACCGTCTTGCGCGAGACGCCGAGACGCGTCTGGATGTACCCGAACTCGCGGTCGCCGTGGGCGGCCTGGTTGAGGTTCATGAAGTCGAAGTCGATGTCGTTCCACGGCAGCTCGACGTTGGCCTGCGTGTGCAGGTGCAGGAGCGGCTTCTGGAGGGCGTCGAGGCCCGAGATCCACATCTTCGCGGGGCTGAAGGTGTGCATCCACGCGATGACGCCGATGACGTCGTCGCGGCCGTTGATCTCGAGCGCCATGCGCCGGATGCTGTCGGAGTCCTTCAGCACGGGCTTCCAGACGACCTTCACGGGCAGGCCGTTCAGGCCCTCGACGACAGCCTGCGACTGCTCGGCGACCTGCTTCAGCGTCTCTTCGCCGTAGAGGTTCTGGCTGCCGGTGACGAACCAGACCTCGTAGCCGTCGAGATCGTTCTTGAGGGGGGTGCGGGTCATGACTGTTCCTTTTCGGGTGATCAGAGGGATGCCACGGCGGCGGCCTCGACGGCGAGGCCCGCGCGGTAACGGTCGAGGTAGGCGGAGAAACCGGCGACGTCCGCCGGCTCGGGGTCAGCGGTGACGATCGGGGCGGTGGCGAACACCGTCTCGCGGAGCCAGGCGTCGAGGTCGCGGCCCGAGTCGTCGGCGATGTACGCCGCCAGCACGGCCATGCCCCACGCTCCGCCCTCCGACGCCGTCTCGGCGACCGCGACGGGCGCGTCGATGGCGGCGGCGAGGAAGCGCTGAGCGACGCCGGCCGTGCGGAACATGCCGCCGTGCGCGTACATCTTGTCGAGCTGGACGCCCTCGCCGTGGAGCACGTCCATGCCGAGCGCGAGTGTTCCGAACACGCCGTACAGCTGCGCGCGCATGAAGTTCGGCAGGGTCAGACGACTATCGGGGGTGCGCACGACGAGCGGTCGGCCCTCGTCGAGACCCGCGATGGGCTCGCCCGCGAGGTGGTTGTAGGCCAGCAGTCCGCCGGCGTCGGCCTCGCCGTTCAGCGCCGCGTCGAATAGCGCCGCGTAGGTGGCATCCGGGGTCACCGGTGTACCGGCGGCGGCGGCGAACGCGGTGAACATGTTGGCCCACGCGGCCAGCTCGCTCGCACCGTTGTTGCAGTGCACCATCGCGACCGCGTCTCCCGCGGGGGTCGTGACGAGGTCGAGCTCGTGGTGCACCTCGGTGAGCGGGCGCTCGAGCACGACCATCGCGAAGATGCTCGTTCCGGCGCTGACGTTTCCGGTACGGGGAGCCACGGCGCAGGTCGCGACCATGCCGGTGCCCGCGTCGCCCTCGGGAGGAGCGAACGGGATGCCGGGGCGCAGGGTTCCGCTCGGATCGAGCAGCGTCGCGCCGGCGTCGGTCAGCGCACCGGCGGCGGCGCCCGCCACGAGCACGCGCGGCAGCAGGTCGGCCAGCGCGGGCACGCGGCCTGCGGCCCGCGCGTCGTAGCGGGCGACGAGCTCGGCGTCGTAGTCGCGGGTGGCGGAGTCGATCGGGAACATGCCCGAGGCATCGCCCACACCGAGCACCTTCTCGCCGGTGAGCTTCCAGTGCACGTACCCGGCGAGGGTGGTGAGGAAGTGGATCTCGGGCACATGGGGTTCGGCGTCGACGACGGCCTGGTGCAGGTGCGCGATCGACCAGCGGAGCGGGATGTTCACGCCCAGCAACTCGGTGAGCTCGGCCGCGGCGACGCCCGTGTTGGTGTTACGCCACGTGCGGAAGGGCGCGAGCAGCTCGCCGTCGGCATCGAACGCGAGGTAGCCGTGCATCATCGCCGAGACGCCCATCGCGGCGTACCGCTGAGGGGTGACGCCGAAGCGCTGCTGCACGTCGGCGACCAGGGCGGCGTACGCGGCCTGCAGGCCCGACCACACGGCATCCAGCGAGTACGTCCAGAGCTTGTCGGCGTAGACGTTCTCCCACTCGTGGGAGCCGGTGGCGAGCACTTCGGCGTCGGGGCCGATGAGGCAGGCCTTGATGCGGGTCGAGCCGAGCTCGATGCCGAGGCTCGCACGGCCTTCGGTGATGTGGGCGTTCATCGGCGGTCGTCCGTGCTCTGTCCGTAGACGTTCTGGTAGCGGTTGTAGAGGGCGTCGATCTTGTCTTGCGGGATCGGGATGAGCGGGCCCGCCTCGCGCGCGATGTGCACGGTGCGAGCGACGTCTTCGAGCATGACGGCGGCCTTGACGGCGTCCTTCGCGTTCGTGCCGATCGTGAAGGGACCGTGGTTCTGCATGATGACGCCGCGCGAGCGGTGCCCGCGCAGGGTCTCGACGATGCCGCGGCCGATCGAGTCGTCGCCGATGATCGCGAACGGACCGACGGGGATGGGTCCGCCGAACTCGTCGGCCATGGCCGTGATGACGCAGGGGATCTCCTCGCCGCGGGCGGCCCAGGCGACGCCGTAGGTGGAGTGCGTGTGCACGACCCCGCCGACCTCGGGCATGTTCCGGTACACGTAGGCGTGGGCCGCGGTGTCGCTCGAGGGGCTGCGCTCGGAGCCGGGCGTGCCGGGGATCGCGTTGCCGTCGAGGTCGCAGAGGATCATGTTCTCGGGAGCCAGGTCGTCGTACGAGACGCCGGAGGGCTTGATGACGAACAGGTCGGCTCCGGGCACGCGACCTGAGACGTTGCCGCCGGTCCAGACGATGAGGTTGTAGCGCACGAGCTCGGCGTGCAGTTTCGCGACGTCGGCGCGGACGGCGTCGATCGCCTCCTGCACCTCGGGCGCGAACGTGGCGGCATCGGACACGCGTGTCTCCTTCGACGGGGTTCGGGGTGGGCGCGGCGCCCTCGATCCGTAATGTTACCGGTAACATCGCGGCGCCGCGAGGGCGCTTTTCGCGGGTTGCCGCCCGCGCGCACCGAGACCACACGATCGGCGCGAGATGACGTGCTGCAGCGCGGCCGGACCGCGTGATCTCGCGCCGATCGTGTGATCTCGAGGCGCCGTTGGGCCGGGCGCGGGGCGAAGGGCGGGCGGGGGTTCGGCGGCGTCGCGGCGCGGCGGGGTGTGCGGGGGGTCGGCGGCGTCGCGGCGCGGCGGGGTGTGCGAAACTCCGGAGTTTCGAGCCCTCCAGGCGAATACTCCGGGGCGGGGAGGCAGATCAGGGCGCTTTCTCAGGAGTTTCGCACGGCCCGGCGCCGCGCCAGCCCCGGGCGCCGGGACCCTGCGCACGCGTCACGGCCCGCCGCCGCGCCGACCTCCGGCGCCGCTGGCCCGCAGCCGCGTCGCTGCCCGCCGCAGCACCGGCCCCGCGCGCCGCGCCCCGCGCGCGGAGCCCGCGCGCCAGAGCCCGTGCGGCGTCAGGCCGGAGGGGCGGTGGAGTCCCGGACCACCAGCACGGGAGCCGCCGGCGCGACGACCGCGTCGCCCAGCACGGCGGCCACGGCGTACTCCGCTTCCCCCTCGACATCGAGGCGCACCGTCGTGAGCGACGGGGTGTAGAACGCGGCATCCGGATTGTCGTCGAAGCCCGCGACCGAGACGTCCGCCGGCACCCGAAGTCCTCGGGACGTGAGACCGGCCGTGAGTCCGAGGGCCATCTGATCGTTGGCGACCGCGACGGCCGTGGCCCCCGCCGCGATGCCGGAAGCGACCACCTCCGCGACGGCAGCCCCCGAAGCCGCGCTCCAGTCTCCCTCGAGCCGGTCCGCGCGTTCGAGGCCGCGGCGGTCCACGGCGTCGGCGACGCCGGCCGTGCGCGCGAGGGCCTCGCGCCAGTCCGACGGGCCGGCCACCTCGACGATGCGCCGGTGCCCGAGGTCGGCGAGGTGATCCACGACGAGGGCGGCCGCATCGCGTTGGCGACTCCCGGACTCGCCGTACAGCGGCACGATCGGCACGTCGTATCCCTCGAGGGAGGTGGCTCCGTGCGCGGCGACGAGCACGATCCCGTCGACCCCCTGATCCAGGAGGTGGCGCGCGGCGGCGTCGATGTCGGCGGGGTCGTCCGAGTCTGTGTAGGCGGTCGAAATCCACCGACCGCGCGCCCGCGCGGCCCGCTCGAGGGCGGTGATCCCCGCGGCCGGTCCGTGCAGGACGGCGTCGGATGCCACGACCCCGACCGTCCGCGTCAGGCTCGTGCCGAGTGCGCGCGCGGCGTTGTTCACGCGATAGTCCAGGGCGGCGACCGCGTCGAGTACGCGCTCCCTGGTCGCCTCGCGGATGCCGGGGTATCCGTTCAGGACGCGCGAGACCGTCTGCGCCGACACCCCGGCGGCGACGGCGACGTCACGCACGCCGATGCGCTTGCCGCCGGTGTCGCCGCTCATGAGGACTCACAGTAGCGGCGCAGGAGAGGCAGCACGGGAAGGATCCGCGGCATCCCCCGGCGAAGGCACGCCCCCGCCCCGAGCGGCGGAGCTGCTTCGCACCCCGGACGACCGAATGCCCCGGCTCCGTAGGGGACGGAACCGGGGCATCCGGGATGGTTCACTCGAAGTTGCGGTGCCGGGCGACGAGATCCTCGAACTTCGCGCCGGTGCGACGCACGAGCATGAGGTACAGCACGTCCCAGAAGATCCAGAGCGACTGCTCGAACAGGCTCCCCATCGCCTGGATGGTGGGGACCAGAACGCTCGGGTCGTCGGCGCCGTAGGTGTGGGCGGGCACCGTCAGCACGATGTCGGCCAGCTGCGCGGTCGGCCCGTCGGGGACGGCCGTGGCGACGAGCAGTGTCGCGCCCGTCTTCTTGACCTGCTCCGCGACGTAATGCAGGTGCGGGATGTTCGCCGGGCCCGTGGGCATGATGAACAGGTCGCCCGCCGTGACCGCGGGCGTGGTGTCGTCCCATCCCCAGTGCACGGTCTTCCCGAAGTGCGTGAGGCGCATCGCGAAGGCCTTGGAGCCGAGCCCCTCCCGCCCGATGCCGAGCACGAAGATGCGCTGGTGCTTTTCGAGGGCGTCGAGGGCGGCGTCGAGGTTCTCCTCCGGTACGCGGCGGAACACCTCCCCCAACTCGGCGACGACGGTCGAACTGATGTCCTGGAATTCCGACATGGGCGCGGTCCTTTCTTTCGTCTGCGGTCTCGGGCTCAGTGCGCGTTCGAGCGGGCACCCCAGCGGCCGACGAGCAGCGCCAGGAGGATGACCGCACCGTACACGGCGTTGATCCAGAAGGTGGGGACACCGGCGAGCGTGAGCACGTTCGTCAGGGTGCCGAGCAGCAGCACGCCCAGGAGGGCCCCCACGATGCGCCCCTGCCCGCCGTTGAGCTGCACGCCGCCGATGACGGCCGCGGCGAGCGCGCTGAAGATGAGGTTGTCGCCCATGCCGCTGGTGACCGAGGCGAGACGCCCCGCGAGCATGAGACCGGCGAAGGCGGCGAGCGCGCTGGCCACGACGAAGGCGGTGATGAGGACGGCATCGACCCGGATGCCGGCGGCGCGGGCCGCGTCGGCGTTGCCGCCGATCGCGTAGAGCGCACGGCCCCACGCGGTGTAGCGGAGCACGAGCCCGGCGACGAGGAACAGGATGCCGGTGATCCAGATCGCCGCGGGGATGCCGGCCCAGCGCGCCGAACCGACGTAGCGGAAGGCCTCGGGCAGGCCGGCGAGGGTCTTGCCCTGGCTGACGCCGAGCGTGATGCCGCGCAGCAGGATCAGCATCGCCAGCGTGACGATGAACGGATCGAGCTTGACCTTCACGACGAGGAAGCCGTTGATCAACCCGATCAGGACACCGATCGCGAGGGTGACGAGGATGGCCACCCCGGGCCCGATCTCGGAGCCCAGGCCGCCCATCGCGGCCGGCACCATCAGCCACGCGGCGACCATGGGGGCCAGGCCCACGGTCGACTCGAGCGAGATGTCGAGCTTGCCGGTGATGAGGATGAACGTCAGGCCGATCACGACGATCCCGAGTTCGGCGGATTGCCGCAGGATCAGCGTGAGGTTCGCGGCGGACAGGAACGCGGGGCTGACGACGGCTCCGACGATCGCGACGATGATGAGGCCCGGCAGGACGCTCAGCTCGCGCACGTTCTTCACGACGGAGCGCACCACCGGGTTCGGGGTGCTGACGGGGGTTCTGACGACGGTGGTTCGCACGGTGTTCACTCCAGGCCTTCGATGGCTCGAACGATGTCTTCTTCGGTGGGGTCAGCGAGTTCGGACGAGATCCGTCCCTCGCGCATGATGAGGACGCGGGGGCTGACCAGCAGCTCCTCGACGTCATCGGAGATGAGGATGACGGCGACGCCGTCGGCGAGGGCCCTCAGCATCAGGGCGTAGATGGCGTCCTTCGCGGCGATGTCGACACCCGCGGTGGGCGAGATGAGCACCAGCACTCGAGGGGAGCGCGCGAGCGCCCGCGCCAGAACGACCTTCTGCTGGTTGCCGCCGCTCAGGCCCGACACGGCGAGCTTCGGGTCCGGGGGCACGAGGGCCACGTCGGCGATGAGCGTTCGCGACATCTCGGTCTGCGCGCGCGGCGAGAAGAAGCCCCTCGGGGCGAGTTGGTCCATGACGCCCATGGTCATGTTCTCGGCGACGCTGAGCTGGGGGACGTATCCGTCCTTGTGCCGGTCGGCGGGGACGAAACCGACGCCCGCCCGCTGGCTGGCTTTGACGTCGCCGGTGCGGATCGGGTCGCCCGCGACGACGATCTCCCCGCCGCCGAGCGGCCGGAGTCCCGCGATGGCCTCGCCCACCGAGTACTTCCCCGATCCGCCCACGCCGCCGATGGCGATCAGCTCGCCGGGCGCGACCGAGAGGGTGACGTCCGTGAACGCCCCCTCGCGATCGGTGGCCCCGCGCAGCTGCACGGCGGATCGGGCGTCGAGGGCCGGAGCGGTGTTCTCGGCACGGTGCCGACGCTGCTCCTGGCCCGCGAGCAGGGCGTCGACGAGGTCGTCGGAACGGATGTCGTCGCCGGTGCGCGACCAGAGCAGCTTCCCGTCGCGCAGCACGGTCGCCGAGTCGCAGATCGCGGTCACCTCCCGGAGGAAGTGCGAGACGAACACGAAGGTGACGCCCGCTTCCTGCAGCTCCTGCACCTTGTCGAAGAGGCGTCGGATGGCGGCGCCCTCGAGCTGCACGGTGGGCTCGTCGAGGAGGACGATGCGCGTCCCCGCCTCGAGCGCCTTCGCGATCGTGAGCATCTGACGCTCCTCGATCGGGGCGTCCGCGAGCAGCAGCTTCGGGTCGAGGCGGATGTTCCACGCGTCGAGGATCCGCTCGGCCTCGGACTGCATCTTCGCCCACGAGACGCGGGCGCCGGTGGTGGGCAGGCGCCCCGCGAAGAGGTTCTCCGCGATGGTGAGGTTCGCGAAGACCGAGGGCCGTTGGTATACGCAGGCCACGCGTTGTTGCCAGGCCTTGGGATCGGATGCCGGCGGGGCCGCCTCCCCGAAGAAGCTCACCGTCCCCGTGTCGGGCGTCTCGAGGCCCGTGATCATGCGCAGCAGGGTGGATTTTCCCGCACCATTGCGCCCGATGAGGCCGTGCACCTGCCCGGGGAGGATCGAGACGGAGACGTCTTGCAAGGCCTTCGTCGCACCGTAGGTCTTGCTCACGCCGTCGATCTGGATGGCGGGCACGGTGGCCGTGAGGATGGTCATGACGTCTCCGTCTCGCTGGGGGGGGGTGGATGGCGGGGTTACTTGCTGACGCCGAACGCGTCGAGGGCGAACTTCTTGTTGCCCCAGAGGTCCGGGTCTTCGACGTTGTCCTTGGTCACGACGGGCGTGGGCAGCAGGTCGACGAGGTTGCCGTTGCGCTCCTCGATCGTGCTGCCGTGGTCGGTGGCTCCCGGCTGGAAGGTCTCGCCCTTGATGGCGCGGGTGAGGTAGTCGACGCCGTAGTCGATGTAGTCGGTCATCGGCTGGGCGACGGCGGCATCCAGCCATCCGTCGCGGATCGCGTTCATCGCCATCGGGCTGGCGTCGACCGAGACCTGCACGATGTGGCCCGTCTGCCCCGCGGGCACGAGCTTGCCGGCCGACTTGAGCGTGTCGAGGATCGTCGGGAAGAAGGTCGCGTCGCTCTGGTTGTAGATACCCGCGACGTTGCCGTACTGGTTCAGCGCGGTCTCGATACCGGATGCCGCCTTCGCGGGGTCCCATTCGGTGGCGACGTTCACGAGCTTGACGCCCGGGTACTTCGAGGCCATGCAGTCGTTGAATCCGTTGGTGCGATCACGACCGTTCGAGGTCACCGGGTCTCCGTCGAGGGTGACGACGACCGCATCGGCCGCGACGCGCTTGCCCATCTCCTCGCACGCGAGCTCGCCCATCTGGACGTTGTCGGCGCGGACGATCATGGCGATCTTGCCGGAGGCGGGGGCTTCGTCGATCGCGACGATCGGAACGCTCGAGTCGTTGGCGTACTCGATGGCCGGGACGATCGCGTCGGCGTCGCCGACGGAGATGACCAGGCCCTTGGCGCCCTTGTTGATGAGCGTCTGGATGTCGGTGATCTGCTGGGCCGCGTCGCGGTCGGCGTTGGTGGCCGGGATGGTGGCGTAGCCGATCTCGGCGAAGCGCTCCATGGAGCCGACGTTCTCGGCGTTCTGGAACGGGTCGGTGTGGGGCTGGGAGTAGCTCAGCGGAGTGTCGGCCGGCTCGCCGGAGCCGGCGTCGCCGGATGCACCGCCCGCGCATCCGGCGAGCAGCAGCGCGCCGGCGCCGAAGAGGGCGAGTCCGGTGATGGGTGAAGTTCGCATGCGTACTTCCTCTCTGAAGTGCAGAAGCCTCTGGGGTAGATGGCGGTTTCGCTGTACAGGACCGAAGCCCTGCCCGTATCGTACGTCTTGTACGTACAGAATGTACAGCGCAATTCAGAAGATGAGAACGGATGACGGCTCGGGGGTTCGCGGGATCGGGTATCCGCACCGTCTGTACAGTCAGAACCAAACGTACGACGAAGGCGCGACGATGCGCACGACGACGAGGAGAATCACGTGGCGCACACGATCGAACGGGTCTCCCCCGTGCCGTATTACGAACAGCTCTACGAGATCCTGCGCGAGCAGATCTCGCAGGGCGAGATCGCCGAGGAAGAACGACTGCCCAGCGAACTCGAGCTGTGCCGCGAGTTCGGCCTGTCGCGAGCCACGGTGCGCCAGACGCTGACCAAGCTCGAGAACGACGGGTACGCGCACCGCGTCCCGCGGCGCGGCGTGTTCGCGAGCGTTCCCGGACAGACGGCCGGGTGGACCGTTCAGGAGGGCTTCCTCGAATCGCAGCTGCGGCACGGACGGACGGGCATCACGACCACCGTCGTGCAGACGGGCTACGTCCACCCCGAAGCCCACGTCGCGGACGCCCTGCGCGTCGGCCCCGACACCGAGGTGTTCGCACTGGAGCGCGTCCGCGCGCTCGACGGACGCCGGGCCATGTACAGCACGAACTGGTTCCCCCGCGAGGTGGCCCGGACGATCGCCAGCGAGTCGGGCGTGCTCGACGGATCGGCCTCGCTCAACAGTCACCTGCGATCGGCGGGCTTCATCAGCAGCGGCGCGCAGCGGGTGATCCACGCCCTGGCCGCGCCGGACGCGGTCGCCGCTCACCTCGACGTCGAACCGGGCCACCCCGTGCTGCGCGTGCGCTCCTCGTCCTGGGCGGCCGATGGCACGCGGTTCGATTACTACGAGACCTGGGTGCTCACCGACGTCATCCCGCTCGAGGTCAGCGTCTCGGCGAGCTGAACACCCTCATCCCAGCATCCCGCTGACGAAGCCCCCCAGCGCGTCGACCGGGTCGGGACTCCACCCGCGCGCGGTCGCCGCGAGCAGCGCGGCTCCGACCGCCGTGACCTCCGGCTCGAGGATGGGCACCGCGGGCGCCCCGTTCACGGCGGCCTTCAGCGCGATCCAGCCCGGGGAGCGCACCCATCCCCCGGCCATGCGGACCTCGGCCGTGCCGCCCACGTCACGTCGCACCGCGTCGACCGCGTCGCGACCGGCCACCGCGAGGGCTCCCAGCACCGCGGATGCACGGACACGGGGGTCGACCGGCGCATCGGGTGCGTACGACGGCTGCCCTCCGCCCCGCTGACCGGGGACGAACCAGCCCGACTCCCACAGCGGCAGGGGTACGGAGCGACCGATCAACAGGTGCCGGATCGCGCGCCCCACCTCGGCGTCACGCGATGCCCACTGCACGTTGCGCGCCAACTCCTCGACGAGCAACAGGGTGCTGCCGGAGGCGCGGATGCCGGGGGCCACATCGACGTGGTCATCGCCCCGCCGCCTCGCGGACGACGACTGCGCGACGACCACCTCGGCGGTGCCCATCGAATCGAGCACCGCTCCCGGGACCATGAGCTGCACGCCCCACCCCCCGATCGGGTGATCGTGACCGCCGGCCACGGCGATGGCATCCGCCGCCATCACTCCCGCCGCGCGGAGCGCCGGAGAAACGATCTCGCCGACCACCTCCCCGGTGGGGACGACGGGCGGAAGCAGGTTCTGGTCGCCGAGGGACACGGCCACGCGATCGTGGGCCCAGGCGCGTTCGCCGCTGCGCCAGGCCGCTGTGCGCGGGGCGAGGGTGTCGCTGAGGAAGGCGCGGCCGGTCCAGGCGACGGCCGGGAGGTCGGTGAGGGCGATCCACGCGGCGGCGCGCTCGGTTCCCGGCTGCGCCCGGGCCCACCTCCAGCCCACGAGGGAACGCACCGGATCGGTGTCGACGTCGAAGGTGTGATCATCGACGAGGTCGGGGCGCAGTGCCTCGAAGACGGCGTGACGCCGCGGGTCGAACCACGCCAGGGCGGGGGTCAGCGGGCGCAGCCGCCCGTCGACGAGGACGCCGTCCTCCCCGATCCCGGCGACGCACAGGGCGTGGATCACGCGACTGTCGCCGCAGACCTCGACGACCATGTCCTCGATCGCGAGCACCAGAGCGGCCGCGTCGACGGCGAGGTCTGCCCCGGCGCGCCGCGTGGGGCGACTGGCGCGAGCCACGACGGCGCCGTCCGCGGTCAGCGCGACGACCTTGGTGTTGGTGCTGCCCACGTCGATGCCCACCACGACCGGAAGGCGTACGCGCAGAGTCACCGTCGATTCCTCCCGGGGGCGAAGACGAGTGCCCTCCCCTCGACCTTAGCGGTGCCGATCAGACGCGCGCGGGCGTGGGAGACGGCGCGCTCGCGAGGTAGCCGAGGGCGAGCTGCGCATCGTGGTGCTGTCGCGCGACCTGGGGAGCGGGGGGCGCGGGGGCGACGGGGGAGGTCTCCACGGACCATCGGGGGAAGGCACCGGTGAGCGCGGCCGCCGCCTGCATCGCGGCGCCCTTGGCGACGTACTCGTCGGCCGTCGGCACGGCGAGGGGCAGGTCGACGAGCTCGGCCAGTACGCGCTGGACGGCACGGTTCTTCGCCGCACCGCCGATCACCAGCAAGCGGCGCGAGTGCACACCGCACGCGGCGAGCGCGTCCAGCATCGCGACCTGACTCACCACCGTCCCCTCGACGATCGCGCGCGCCATGTTCGCCCGTGTGAAGTTGGAGAGGCTCGCGCCCAGCACGGCCGCCCGCGCGTGCGGCAGGTCGGGTGTGCGCTCCCCCTCGAAATACGGCAGCAGCGTCAGCCCCTCCGCTCCCGGGGGTGCCGCGAGCGCGAGCTCGGCGAGCTCCTCGTGCGTGCACCCCAGCAGTTCCGCACCGACCTGCAGGTTGCGCGCCGCATTCAGGGTCGCGACGATCGGCAGGTGATCGCCGGTGGCGTCGGCGTAGCTGCAGACGTACCCCGCGTAGTCGTGGACAGGATCCGCCGTGCGCGCGTAGACGACGCCCGAGGTGCCCAGGCTCAGGACGGCGTCCCCCTCTTCGAGACCCAGCGCGAGAGCCGCAGCGGCGTTGTCACCGCTGCCGACCCCGATCGGAAGGCCGGCGGGGATGCCGGGCAGTCCGGCGGCCGTGACCCCGGCACGCTCGAGGGGGCCGAGGATGACGGGCAGCACGACCGGATGGCCGAACGCGTGCTCGAGCAGATCGAGGGTGTACTCCCCCGTCTCGCCGGACCAGTACCCGGTCCCCGATGCTTCGGACCGGTCCGTGACGAGGCTGTCGATGCCCCCCGTGCCGGGACCGAATCCGCGCAGACGCCAGGTGAGCCAGTCGTGCACCACGGCGATGGCCGCGGTGCGGGCGGCGGCATCCGGGAACTCGTCGCGCAACCAGCGCGCCTTGACCACCGTGTCCGACAGGGTGAGGGGCAGACCTGTCCGCCGGATCCAGGTGTCCCGACCCAGCTCGGCGTTCAACGCCATCATGTGCGGGTGCGAGCCCAGATCGTTCCAGAGGGGCGACGCGGTCACGGGGGTTCCGGTCGCGTCGAGGAAGATCGGCGTGTGCTGCTGTCCGCTCACCGACACCGCGAGCACGTCGTCGAGTCCTCCCGCCGCCTGCACGGCGTCGAGCAGGGCGTGCCACCACACGTCCGGGTCGACGATGGTCGCGGCCGGGTGCGGCGCCGACCCTTCTCGGACGCAGACCCCGGTGTCGAGGTCGCGCACGGTGACCTTGCAGCTCTGGGTGGACGAGTCGATTCCCGCGACGAGCCTCATCGCTGCGCCTTTCGTTCGGAGGAGCGTGCGGCGATCACGCCGGCATCGCCTTCAGGTGTTCCCAGCGCGCGGCGGTGGCGGCGACCCCGTCCTGCAGCATCCGGTGTCGACGCGGATCGGGGGCGATCTCGCGGGGGAGCGCGTCCTCCCAGGGGCGGAGGGCGCCGTGCGCCAGCGCTTGCGCTCCGCGGGAGACGATCTCGTCGACCCCGGCGGCGCTGACCGGAGCACCGAGCAGGTCGGCCTTGAGCTGGAGCCAGAGCGGATTGGATGCCGCGGGCCCGATGACCTTCACGCGGTCCAGGTCCGCGCCGAAGAGGGCCCAGACGTCCGCGAACTGGCGGGCGAGCCCGAGGAAGCACCCGAACACGAGCTCGACGGCGGTGGTGTCGGTGCCCACGCCCGCGATCGCGCCTCGGGCGCTCGCGTCCTTGTCCGGCGGCGGACTGCCGCGGAAACGCGGCAGGACGAGGGGGACACGACCGAGGTCGATCTTCCCGTCGAGGTAGGCCCGGTGGGCGCGGTCGATGAGCGCGCGCACCTCCGCCTCGTCGCGGTCGAGGAGCGTGCGCACCGTCGCGAAGGCCGAGCCCCCGGTCGGGATGGAGGCGAAGAGCGTGAAGAACTCGCCGTCGCAGGCGAGGCCGCCCGCGATCTTGGTCGCCGCGGTGGCGGCATCCGTCCGCGGTTCGCGCACGAGGGTGAGGATCCCCTCGGTGGTCCCGGTGGAATCGAGCATCTCCCCCGGCTGAAGGTCGGCGCCGACACCCCCGACCATGTGATCGTGGCCGGCGACGTGGACCGTCACCTCGTCAAGGCCCCAGGTGTGCGCGATCGCGGGATCCATCGCGACGCCGAGCGCCGCCGGACGCAGCGGGGGGAAGATCGCCGGATCGACGCCGAGGAGCGCGCACACCTCGCGCGAAGGGCGCCGCTCGCGCAGGTCGAGCGCCATGGTGCGGCTGGCCAGCGAGGGCTCGGACCACCGTCGACCGGTCAGCAGCGCGGCGACGAACTCCGACACATTGAGCCAGAGGGCGTCGGCGGTGTCGCCCTCGGCGTGGGCCAGGGCCCACGCGACCTTGGAGAGCGCGTAGTTGGCGTTGACGGGCAACCCGGTGACGGCGTAGACGCGCTCCCGCTGCACAGGGGTGAAGTCTCGCAGCAGGGCGGCGCCGCGCTGATCGTGCCAGAGGATCATGGGCGATCGCAGCGAGAGGTCGGCGCCGACGAGCCCTCCCGATTCGCCCACGCCCGCGAGCGCGATGCGCTGGACCGCGCGGCGCAGAGCCGGTTCGAGATCCGCGACGAAGTCCCGGACGGCGTCGAGGAGCGCCGCGACGTCGTAGACCTCGCCGATCCCGTCGCCGACGGTGGGCGTGGCGACGCGTCGCGAGACGACGAGAGCGCCGTCGCCGTCGAACACGCAGAGCTTGATGCTCGTCGTGCCGATGTCGACCGTGATCGTGGGGGTCATGAGCGTCAGAGCGAGGGGTTGAGCATGCGGATGCGACGCTCGACGACGTCGGAGATCGCCGCAACCGCGTCGAGGGAGACCCGGATGAGGGAGTTCTCGTTCGGGTTCGCGGCGTACGCCTCGCCGAAGCTGCGGATCATGGCGTTGCGCAGGTCGCTCGCGACGTTGACCTTGACCACGCCGAAGTCGGCCAGGCGGCCGAGCTGATCTTCGGGCAGGCCCGAGCCGCCGTGGATGACGAGGGGGACCGGGCTGGCCGCGCGCACGCGCTCGAGGAGGTCGAAGTCGATGCGCGCGTTCGGCGCGTACCCGTGCACGTTGCCGACCGACACCGCGAGCATGTCGCAGCCGACCGCGGCGACGAAGTCGGCCACCTGCGCCGGATCCGTCGTGCTGGCGAACTCCGGGGCGACGTCGTCTTCTTTGCCGCCGATGCTGCCGAGTTCGGCCTCGAGGGCGATCGTCGCACCGCACATCCGCCGCGCCGTGGCCGAGGTGGCGGTGTTCTCGGCGAGCGGTTCCTCGGAGGCATCGATCATGATCGAGGTGAAATCGGCGGCCAGGGCCGCTTCGACGGCCGCGAGGGATTTGCCGTGGTCGAGGTGCAGGGCGACCGGGACGGTCGTGTCCGCCAGGCGCCGCGCGACCATGTCGTAGACGTACTCGTAGCCGGAGAGCTTCACATTCGTCGGAGCGACCTGGATGAAGGTCGGCACACCGACCTTCTCGACCGCATCGATGATGCCCATGGTCGTCTCGATGTTCGTGGTGTTGAACGCTCCCGCCACGAGCCCGCGGGCCGTGCACTCCTGGATGACGTCGTGTCCGCTGACCAAAGGCATGGGCAGTCCCTCCGTTGTGGTGACGGAGGCGGGACGGTGAGGCGTCCCGGATCGATCCGTCCGCGGTCCCTTCCGCGTTGGATGTCAGCGTAGTGCGTAACGTCCATATCGTCCAGTCTGTACGTACAACATGGACGACGGTGAACCCCATCGTCGCTTGAGGACGCGGCCGACGACCACTCACCACCTCGGGGACGAGCGAACGCGCGCAGACGGCGGGGCGGACGCCGCCGCCGTCGCGACCCCGGGCGACGGAGGGATGCGCGGACGCGCGGCGATCAAGGCGGGCAGCCCGCACCCCGAGGGAGCGCTCCCGCGAAGAACCCGCCGACGCCCCCCTTACAAGACGTCGACGGGTCCCGCCCTAACTCTGGCGCATCCGGGTTCGCCGAATCCACCCCAATCTGGGTGTCAGCTCTCCGTCGCGCGCAGCGCCGAGATCACGTCGTAACGCTCACGGATCTCGGGTCGGTGGTCGGATTCGACCGTGCGGGTCATCGCGACCGACCAGTCGACGGGTCCGCCCGCGAGCACTCCCGCCGCCTGGCGGGCCGCACCGAGCGCGACGTACTCCCCCGCGGCGGGGACGACGATCTCGGCGTCGAACACCTGCGCGGCGATGCGCGCCACTCCCTCGTTCGCCGCTGCCCCACCGATGAGCAGCACGCGGCGCACCTCGACACCCTGCGCCTGGATCGCCTCGAGCCCGACGGCCAAGCCGCTCAGCATGCCCTCGATCGCGGCGCGCGCGAAATTCGGGCGGTTCGTGGATGCCAGGGTCAGGCCGGTCAGCGATGCCTGCGCGTGCGGCAGGTTCGGTGTGCGCTCCCCCTCGAACCAGGGTACGAGCACCACGCCGCCGGCGCCGGGCTCGGCCTCGAGGGCCAGGGCACCGAGCTCATCGTGCGAGACGCCGAGGAGGCCCGCAAATGCGTCGAGCACCCGAGCGGCGTTGAGGGTGGCCACCAGGGGCAGGAAACGCCCCGTCGCGTCGGCGAAGCCGGCGACGGCGCCCGTCGCGTCACGGGCCGGGGTGTCGGTGACGGCGAACACGGTGCCCGAGGTTCCGAGCGAGACGACCACGTCGCCGACGCCCGCGCCGAGGCCGAGCGCTGCGCCGGCGTTGTCTCCCGCGCCGGGTCCGACGAGGGCGCCACCAGGCAGTGCCCCGGCGCTCTCCCACGGACCGAGCACCCGCGGAAGCACCGCCTCGTGGCCGAGCGCGCGCGCGAAGAGGTCGAGATCGTACCCGTCCGCTCCCCAGTACGCGGTACCCGAGGCGTCGGAGCGGTCGGTGACCAGCTCGTCGAGCACGGCGTTACCGGGGCCGAAGCCGCGCAGACGCCAGGTCAGCCAATCGTGGGGCAGGGCGACGGCGGCGACGCGCGCGGCGTTGTCGGGCTCGGCGTCGCGCAGCCAGCGCAGCTTCGTGCCCGTGAACGACGCCACCGGCACCGCCCCGGTCCGCTCCGCGAATTCAACCGCGCCGACCTCGTCGATCAGGTCGCGCGCGGCCTGCGCCGATCGGGTGTCGTTCCACAGCAGGGCATCGCGGATCACCGCGCCCTCGGCGTCGAGCACGACCATGCCGTGCTGCTGGCCCGCGATCGACACCGCGGCGACCTCGTCGAGACCGCCGGCCTGGGCGATGGCATCCTGAAGTGCTTTCCACCACGCTTCGGGATTCACCGACGTGCCCGAGGGGTGCGACGCACGACCCTCGCGGACGACCTTCCCGGTCTCGGCGTCGACGACGACGACCTTGCACGACTGCGTCGACGAGTCGACTCCCATGACGAGCGCCATGCTCTGCCCTTCTGTCCGCCGCGCCTTCGTCGGCGCGGTCCGAGTTGTCTGTGTCGCGGGGGTGCGCCCCGTGGCGTCGAGGCCCCCGCCGTGCCCCCATTCCCTTTTGACCGTCCACAACACCCGGAGGCTTTTCGAATTCGTCCGGGTGTTCCGGACACTCGCGGTGAGGGCGGGGCCCCTCGGCGGATGCCGCGATTCAGTCGGGGCGAATGTACCGCGAGCGGGGCCCGGATGCCGCGGCATCCGGACCCCCTCCGACTCAGCGCGCGCCGAGCAGGTGCTCGGTGGCGAGCTGCTGCAGGCGGACGAAACCGAAGCCCTTGCCGCCGAGGTACGCGTCGGTGTCGAAGTCCTCGTAGGCCGAGCGGTCGGCGAGGAAGTCGTCGTAGGTCTCGCCCTCGTTCAGCGTGGGCTGGGCGAGCTCGGCGACCTTGGCGGCCTCGAGCGCCTCCTGCACCTCGGGGTCGGCGCGGAAGGCCGCGGCGCGCTCCTTGAGCAGGAGGTACGTGTTCATGTTGGCCGAGACCGAGTCCCAGACGCCCGTCTCGTCCTCGGTGCGCGAGGGCTTGTAGTCGAAGTGACGGGGGCCGTCGTAGGCGGGCACGCCGCCGGGGCCGCCGTTCTCGAGCAGGTCGACGAGGGCGAAGGCGTTGTGCAGGTCGCCGTGGCCGAACACGAGGTCCTGGTCGTACTTGATCCCGCGCTGGCCGTTGAGGTCGATGTGGAAGAGCTTGCCGTGGTACAGCGCCTGGGCGATGCCGGCGGCGAAGTTCAGGCCCGCCATCTGCTCGTGGCCGACCTCGGGGTTCAGACCCACGAGCTCGGGACGCTCGAGCGAGTCGATGAACGCGATCGCGTGGCCGAGCGTGGGCAGCAGGATGTCGCCGCGGGGCTCGTTGGGCTTGGGCTCGATGGCGAAGCGGATGTCGTAGCCCTTGTCGGTGACGTAGTCGCCCAGCAGGTTGACGGCCTCGCGATAGCGCTCGAGCGCCTGACGGATGTCTTTCGCGGAGTCGTACTCGGCGCCCTCGCGGCCGCCCCACATGACGAACGTCTTCGCGCCGAGCTCGGCGGCGAGGTCGAGGTTGCGCAGCACCTTGCGCAGGGCGAAGCGGCGCACCTGGCGGTCGTTCGAGGTGAATCCGCCGTCCTTGAAGACGGGGGCAGAGAAGAGGTTGGTGGTCACCATCGGCGTGACGATGCCGGTGTCGCTCATCGCGCCCTTGAGGCGGTCGATCTGCTTCTGACGCTCGGCGTCGGTGGAGCCGAAGGCGAAGAGGTCGTCGTCGTGGAAGGTCAGGCCGTAGGCGCCGAGCTCGGCGAGCTTCTCGACGACGTGCACGACGTCGAGGGGCTCACGCGTGGGGCCGCCGAAGGGGTCGGTGCCGTTGTAACCGACGGTCCAGAGACCGAACGAGAATTTGTCGTCGCGGGTGGGGGTGGGCATTCCTGCTCCTTCGCATGGACGCACGAGCGCGCGGTGGCGCGCAGCGGGTTTGTTGGTTTTCACAACATATACCCCGGATGCCGCGGCGTCCACCCTCGCGCGAGTGTCGATCCAGCATATAATGACCTATATAACGAAGGAGTGATCATGGCCCTCACCAGCGTCGACCTCGACCCCCGACTCATCGAGCGTGCGCGCATCCTGACCGGCGAGCCGTCGAATCGCGCCGTGCTCGACCTCGCCCTTCGCCGACTCATCGCCTCGAAGCAGAAAGACGCCATGATCGCGGGGATCGCCGGCCTCGTCGACTTCGAAGCGGGCATCGACGCGCCCGTCGTCACACCCGAACCGTGACGGACTACCTGGTGGACAACTCGGTCTGGGCCCGACTCGCCTCAGGAGACCGCGCGATCCGAGCGCGTCTCGATCGAATCGCCCGCTCCCCCTCCGACCTCTTCGTCACCTGTCCGCCCCAGGTTCTCGAGTTCTGTCACAGCGCGCGGTCACCCGAAGAGCACGCGCACTACCTCGAGCAGATCTCCCTGGGCTTTCCCCTCGAGCGGGCGCCGGACGAGTCGCTTGCCGTCGGCATCCAGTCGGCCCTGGGGAACGCCGGTTTCGTGCGCGGCGCGGGCGCGGTCGACATCCTGATCGCTGCCTACGCGATCGCGAACGACGCGACGATTCTGAGCGCAGACCGCGACTTCGAGCACATCGCCGCGGTGACGGACCTCGCTCACGAGTACGTCGCTCCCGCTCCCTGACCCGTTCGCGTCAGCGACCGAGCGCCGCGTCCACCACCGCGAACACCGCAGGGTCCCAGGTGAGTGCGCGCTCCCACGGCAGACCGAACGCCTCGGCGAAGAAGATGCTGTGCACGTGGTCGTCGAAGGTGTGCCGCTCGACGATCGGCAGCACCGCGGAGGGCAGGTGATCGGCGCGACCACTGGTGAGCGAGACGAGACCGTCGTGGGGCCAGAGCTGCGCCGGTTCGACGGACGCGGCGAAGTACCCGGCACCGACGGCGGTCACCGGGATGCCGTCGAGCACACCCGCCTGACGGTCGTTCCAGCCGCGCAGGTACCGACGCGAGACCTCCGCCGCCGCCCCCTCGGAGTTCGCGGCCGCGTAGGGGCGGGCCTCGGCGAAGATCTGCAGGGTGGCGGGGTCGCCCTGGGCATCGGCCTCGGAGATCTCGCCGTCGATCAGGTCTCCGAGTACCGATCCGTCCCAGGGCGTGCCCAGGGTCACGAGGTGCTCCACCCGCGGACCGTCGCCCGCGAGCTCGCGGATCGCGGCGCGCGAGAACAGTCCGCCCATCGAGTGGCCGACGAGGTCGATACTCGCCAGCCCCTGCTCCGCGGCCAGCCACCGCAGGAACGCGGCGAGCGAGACCCCGGCGTCGTCGATCCGTCCGACGGCGTTGATCGTGACCGCATCCGACAGCACGACGGGCACGTCGTCGAAGCCCTGCCACCCGGCATCCCGCTCGACCGTCCCCGCCCCGATGCGGGCGGGCGCCGTGAACACGGGCACCCCCCGATTGAGGTGGTGCGCGCGCAGCGCCGTCATGGTGTTACCGGCCGCAAGCCCCGTCGCCGCCGCCCGCTCGGGGTCGGTGAACGGGGTGACGGCGGCGCCACCGGACACGAGGACGACGGCATCGGCCATGAAGACTCCTTCGGGTCGGATCCCGGTCAGGATAGGGCAGACCACCGACACCGGCCGATCGCGGCCCAGAACGGCAGAGTGCCCGCGGCACGCCGCGACGGCCCGCCCGCTCCGGCGTGTCGGGAGACGCCGCCGGAGCAGCGGCGGCCGGGGCAGCGGCGGCCGGGGCAGCGGCGGCCGGGGCCGGGCGCGGCGGGGCGGGGCCTCCGCACGGCGGAGCCGGGCCTCAGCCCGGCGAGCCCGGGCCTCAGCGCGGCGAGCCCGGGCCTCAGCGCGACGGGGCCGGGCCTCAGCGCAGCAAGGCGGGGCCTCAGCGCAGCAAGGCAGGGCCTCAGCGCGGCGGGGCCGGGCCTCAGCGCGGCAGCGCGTCCTCGATCGCGGCGACGACCTCGGGGGCGTCGGGCAGGGTCCGCGGGCTGAAGCGGGTCACCCGGCCGTCGGGGGCGACGACGAACTTCTCGAAGTTCCACGAGATGCGGCCGGTCTTGCCCTCGGCATCCGGGGTCGTCGTCAGCTCTTTGTACAGCGGGTGCGCGCTGCGCCCGTTGATCTTGACCTTCTCCGACATCGGGAAGGTCACGCCCCACGTCGCGGAGCAGTACTCGGCGATCTTGTCCTCGTCGCTGAGCTCCTGCAGGAACTGGTTGCTGGGGAAGCCGATCACCGTGAAACCACGGTCGGCGTACTTCTTGTGCAGCGCTTCGAGCGCCTCGTACTGCGGCGCGAGGCCGCAGCGCGAGGCGACGTTCACCACGAGGGCGGCCTTGCCGTCGGTCAGCGCGCCGAAGGTCGTCTGCTCGCCGCGGATGGTCGTGATCGGGATGCCGGAGAGGTCCATGATCCGATCCTGGCACCGCATTGTTGTGGTCGGGGTGGGAATCCGCGGGGCACGCGGGTGCCGACGCTCCGGCCCCACCGCATGGCACAGTGGTCGGATGGTCACCGCGGGAAGCCGGGGCGACGGCATGCGCCGCGCCAATCTGGCTCTCGTGCTGCGAACCGTCCACCGCGAGGGATCGCGCTCGCGCGCAGAGCTCACCGAGGCGACGGGATTGAACCGTTCGACGATCGCCGACCTCGTGGGCGAGCTGCAGCGCGCGGGGCTCGTGGTCGAGCGCGCCTCCGAAGCGCAAGGGCGCGTCGGCCGCCCCTCCCCCATCGTCGAACCCGACCCGCGCGTCATTGCCGTCGCCGTGAACCCCGAGGTCGACGCTCTCGACATCGCGGCGATCGCCCTCGACGGGTCGATCGTGGCGCGCGAACGCCTCGACCAGTCGACGCTGCTCACTCCCGAGCGCACGGCCGAGCTCGTCGGCATCCGCCTCGACGCCTGGCGCCGCGGGCCCCTCGCCGACTCCCGCCTGATCGGTGTGGGGGTCGCGGTGCCCGGCCCGGTGCGCGCGTCCGACGGGCTCGTCCGCGAGGCTCCGCACCTCGGTTGGACCGACGCCGCTCTTGCCGGCCTGATGACGGATGCCACGGGCCTGCCCACCCACGTCGCCAACGACGCGGCGCTGGGTGCCGTGGCCGAGCACCTGTTCGGTGCCGCGCGCGGCGTGCACGACGTCGTCTATCTCAACGGCGGCGCGAGCGGCATCGGTGGGGCGGTCATCGTCGGCGGGATGCCGCTGGGCGGGGCGGGCGGCTACGCCGGGGAGTTCGGGCAGAACAGACCCGGAATCGCCGATCCCGACGATCGGCGCGCTCTCGAGGGCGTCCTCGAGGACGAGGTCAGCCGGTCGCTTCTGCTGCGCGCGCTCGGCATCGACGCGGCCGACGACGCGGCCCTCGCGGCGGCCCTGGTCCGCAGCACCGACCCGGCGGTGCGGGCCGAGACCGATCGACAGCGCCGCATCCTCGCCACGGCCCTCGCCAACGCCGCGAACGTGATGAACCCCGCGGTGATCGTGCTCGGCGGGTTCCTCGCGATCCTCGGCGAGCTCGACCTCGCCGGCCTCGACTCCGCGGTGCGCGCGCAGACGATCCCCGCGTGCGCCGAGGGGCTGCGCCTGGCCGCCGCCGAGCTCGGCGAGAACCGCCTGCTCGTCGGCGCGGCCGAAGCCGTCTTCGAGGCCGCGCTCTTCCCCGCGCGCTGAGCGCGAAGCGCTCCTCGTCACCTCGCGCCCGGCCCCGATGTCGGTGGTCCGGGGCAGGATGGGTGGGCGACGACGCGAGGAGAACCGATGATCGAGACACGTTCCGCCGGAGCCACCTGGTCGGGCAACCACCAGTACCGCGCCACCGAGGTGCGACTGCCCACCGGCATCGACGAACTGGCCGAGGTCGTGGTATCCGCCGCTCATCTGCGTGTGCAGGCGACCCGCCACACCTTCAACGACGTCGCCGACAGCGAGGGCGCGCTCGTCTCGCTCGAGAAGATGCCCACGCGCGTCGACGTCTCCGGCGACCGGGTGCGCGTCGAGGGGCTCGTGACCTTCGCCCAGCTGGCGCCCGTGCTCGAGGCCGAGGGCCGGGCGCTGCACAACCTCGGCTCGCTCCCCCACATCTCGGTGGCGGGCGCGACGGCGACCGGCACGCACGGCTCCGGGGTGCGCAACGGAAATCTCTCGAGCGCCGTGACGGGCGTCGAGCTGATGGATGCCGACGGCCGCACGCACCGCATCGACGAAGACCACCCGTGGTTCGGCGCGGCCGCGCTCAGCGTCGGCGCCCTGGGCGTGGTCACCGCGCTCGAGCTGCGCACCGAACCGACCTACGCCGTGACACAACAGGCCTACACCGGGGTCGCGTGGGCCGACATCGCCGCGGACCCGATCGCGGTGCTCGGCGGCTCGCGCAGCGTCAGCATCTTCACGACCTGGGGAGACCCCGCGCACGACCTGGTCTGGGCCAAGAGCGACACGGGCTCGACGTCGTGGGTCGAAGAGCTCGGTGGCACCGCCGTCGGCGATGACATCCACCTGGGCAGAATCCGCACCGTCGACAACACGACTCCGCGGGGCACCGCGGGGCCGTGGCACACGCGCCTCCCGCACTTCCGCGCCGATGCGCTCCCCAGCGACGGCGACGAGATCCAGTCGGAGTACTTCGTGCCCCTGGCCTCGGCGGCCGAGGCTCTCGCTGCCGTCCGCGAGATCGCCCCGGACTTCGCCGCGCACCTGCTGGTGACGGAGCTGCGCACGGTCGCCGCGGACCGGCTGTGGCTGAGCCCCGCGTACGAGCGCGACGTGCTCGCGATCCACTTCACGTGGCGCAACGACACCGCCGGCGTGCTCTCGGTGCTGCCGCGAATCGAGGCCGCTCTCGCGCCGTTCGACGCGCGACCGCACTGGGGCAAGGCGTTCACCATGCCCGGCGAACGGATCCTGGCGACCCTGCCGCGGGGCCGCGACTTCGACGCGGTCGCGCGCGAGGTCGACCCGCGCGGCGTCTTCCGCAACGCGTTCCTGCAACGCGTGTTCGGCGGCTAGCCGGGCCCCGCGGCTTCGACGGGCTCAGCCCCCTCGCGCGGCCGGTGGGCGAGGCCTTATCCCTGAGCTCGCCCGAGGTCTGAGCCGGCCCAGGCCCCTGCGTCCGTCGACGGGACCGGAACCCGCGCACCGACGAGGACTCACCACGAGACGGCGCCGCCCACCGCGACGCCGCCCCGCGGCATCCGGGATCAGCGGCTGGAGTAGCCGCCGTCGATGGGGAGCGAAACGCCCGAGATCATGCCCGCGCCGTCGCCGAGGAGGAAGACGATCGGCGCCGCGATGTCGTCTTCGGTGGCCCACTTGTGCAGCGGCATCGCCTCGAGGAAGGGGCCCTCGATGTCGGGACGACCCCAGTACCAGGCCGACATCGGGGTCATGACGACCGTGGGGTTCACGCTGTTGACGCGGATGCCGTAGCCACCGAGCTCGAGGGCCGAGACCCGCGTGATGTTGTCGAGGGCTGCCTTGGACGATCCATACGAGATGTGACCGGTGAGGGCGACGAGGCTCGCCTGGCTCGAGACGTTCACGATCGCCCCGCCCTTGCCGACGCGGATCATCTCGCGGGAGGCGTACTTGGTGACCAGCAGCGAGCCCCGGGCGTTGATGCGCATGACCTTGTCGAAGACGTCGATGTCCGTCTCCATCGGGGTCGCGATCTCGCCGCCCCAGCCGCCGCAGTTGACGACGCCGTAGATGTCGCGGCCCTCGATGGCCGCGCGGATCTCGTCTTCGGATTCGAGGTCGAACACAACGGGCTCGGCGCCGGTCTCGGCGCTGATCGCAGCGACGCTGTCGGCGTCGCGCCCCGCCGCGAGGACTGTCGCGCCGGCGGCCACGAGGTGGCGCACGGTCGCGCCTCCGATGCCGCCCCCGGCTCCGGTGACGAGGATGGTGCGGTCGGTGAATTCGGTCATGGGTGGGCTCTTTCGCGGGTCCGGGAGTCGAGGACGACGGCAGTGTCGTCGCGGCCCATGATAACCACAGAATCACGCGGATGACTTCGGTGTCATGACGAATTGATCACGGATGTTGACACCGGTGTCACGGTGGGCTTACCGTAACCGGAGTTCGACCGGTGGACACCCCCGCCGGACCCGCTTCATCGACGCAGCACTCCGCCGTGGTGCGTCGCCCGGAAGGACCACACCGCTGTGACCCACACCTCGAAGGACGACGCGACGACCGCCGCCGCGACCGTGCACCTCGACGACCTCGTCGCTCGTGCCCGGCAGCTCGTGGCGTCGGGCGAGCGGCGCATCCTGGGCGTGGTCGGCACCCCCGGCGCGGGCAAATCGACCGTGAGCGACGCCCTGCTCGCCGCCCTCGGCGACGACGCGGTGCTCGTCGGCATGGACGGCTTCCACCTCGCGAACGAGGAGCTCGTGCGCCTCGGTCGCCGCGACCGCAAGGGCGCTCCCGACACCTTCGACGTCGAGGGCTACATCGCCCTGCTCGATCGCATCCGTGCCGGGCGCGAGGTCTACGCCCCGCGCTTCGACCGCGGCCTGGAGGAGTCGATCGGCTCGGCCGTGCTCATTCCCGCCGACGTACCGCTCGTCATCACCGAGGGCAACTACCTGCTGCACGACGACCTCGGGTGGGATGCCGTCGCCTCCCGCCTCGATGAGGTGTGGTTCCTCGACATCGACTCGCACGCGCGCCGCGAGCGCCTCATCGCGCGGCGCCTCTCCCATGACCACCCCTACGACGAAGCCGTCGCCTGGGTCCGCGACGTCGACGAGCGCAACGCCCTCGTCGTCAATCGCGGGCGCGACCGCGCCGATCTCGTCGTCACCGTCTCCGATGCCCCCGTCGGTTCCCACGAAGGAGCTTCCTCATGAGCACCACCACGGCCACGCCCGTGCTGCAGGCGCGCGGCCTGTCGCGCCAGTTCGGATCCGTCCGCGCCCTGAACAACGTGGACTTCGAGGTCTACCCCGGCGAGGTCACCGCTCTGATCGGCGACAACGGCGCCGGCAAGTCCACGCTCGTGAAGGCGCTGTCGGGCAACCTGGCGGTCGACGAGGGCGAGATCCTCTTCGACGGCAAGCCCATCGATATGTCGAACCCTCAGATCGCCTCGGGCCTCGGCATCGAGACCGTCTACCAGGACCTCGCCCTCGCCCCGCACCTCGACCCGGTGCAGAACATGTACCTCGGTCGCGAGATCCGGCGCCCCGGTCTCGCCGGTGCGCTGGGTTTCATGAAGACCAAGGACATGGCGAAGGCCTCTCGCGCCGCGTTCGACGAGCTCGGCGCCACCGTCCGCAGCCTCACCTCCCCCGTCGGAGAGATGTCGGGCGGTCAGCGTCAGGCCATCGCGATCGCCCGGGCCGTGCACTGGGCATCGCGCGTGGTGTTCCTCGACGAACCCACCGCCGCGCTCGGTGTGCGACAGACCAAGAACGTGCTCGAGACCATCCGACGTGTGCGTGACAAGGGCATCGCCGTGGTCTTCATCTCGCACTCGATGCCGCACGTCATCGACGTCAGCGACCGCATCCAGGTGCTGCGGCTCGGCACCCGCGTCGCCAACATCAACGCCAAGGACACCTCCATGGAAGAGCTCGTCGGACTCATGACCGGCGCCGTCACGAAGGACGACCAGAAATGAGCCTCAAGACTCCCCCGACCGAGACCGTCGCGATCGGCACGTTCGACGACGACAAGAAGACCAATCCGATCGCCGCAATCCTGCGCACACAGGCGTTCCAGATCCTCCTGGTGCTGCTGGCGATCATCATCGTGTTCAGCATCATCGCGCCGGAGTCGTTCGCGCAGTGGTCGAACTTCCGCCTCATCATCCAGAACGCCTCGATCCTCGCGGTGCTCGCCGTCGGCATGACCTACGTCATCATCACCGCGGGCATCGACCTGTCGGTCGGGTCCGTGCTCGTCTTCTCGGGCGTCGTCTCGGCCCTCGTCATGCGAGCGATGGGCGGAGAGGGGTGGGGCGTCGCCACGGTCGGCATCCTCGTCGCCGTCCTGAGCGGGGTGTGCTGGGGGCTGTTCAACGGCTTCCTCATCGCGAAGGCCAAGATCCCGCCGCTCATCGTCACGCTCGGATCGCTCGGCATGGCCCTGGGTCTCGCGCAGATCCTCACCGGCGGTGTCGACATCCGCGACGTGCCCACCGTCCTCACCGTGTCGATCGGCTACGGCAACGTCTTCGGCAGCGTCCCGATCATCAGCGTCATCGCCCTCGTGGTCGTCGTCATCGGCGCGATCGTGCTGCACTACACGAAGTTCGGCCTCTACACGTTGGCCGTCGGATCGAGCGAGATCGCCGCCCGCCGCGTCGGCGTCAAGGTCGACGCCCAGCTGATCAAGATCTACACGATCTCCGGCGCCCTGGCCGGGCTCGGCGGCATCCTGTCGCTCTCGCAGTTCTCCACGACCGCGATCGCCGGACAGTCGCAGACCAACCTGAACGTCATCGCCGCGGTCGTCATCGGCGGAACCTCGCTCTTCGGCGGGGTCGGCACGATCATGGGCACCGTCGTGGGCCTGTTCATCCCCGCGGTGCTGCAGAACGGCTTCGTCATCACCGGTGTGCAGCCGTTCTGGCAGCAGGTCGCCGTCGGCGCCGTGCTCATCGCGGCGGTCTACGTCGACCAGGTGCGCCGTACCGCCGCGACCCGCGGCAACTCGCAGGGCCTCTGGCGCAAGTTCCTCAGCGGAGGTCGGCGCGGCTGATCCCCGGCGGCATCCCCTCCCTCACAACCCCGTACCCAACCCGACAACAAGAACGGTGATCACAATGAAGTGGAACAAGAAAGCGACCGCGCTGACGGTCTTCGGCATGGCGGCGACCCTGACCCTCGCGGGCTGCTCGGGCGGAGCCGCCTCGGGCGGCGCCTCCGGCGGTGCGGACGGTGGGTACAAGATCGCGTTCGTGCAGGGCGTCGCCGGGGATGAGTTCTATATCTCCATGCAGTGCGGCATCCAGTCCGAAGCCGCGAAGGAAGGCGCCACCGTCACCACCCAGGGCCCGGAGAAGTTCGACCCCACCCTGCAAAAGCCGATCGTCGACGCCGTCGTCGCTTCCAAGCCCGACGCGCTGCTGATCGCCCCCACCGACGTGTCCGCCATGCAGGCGCCGATCGCGGCTGCCGAGGCCGCGGGGATCAAGGTCGTCCTCGTCGACACGACGCTGGAAGACCCCTCCGGTGCGGTGTCGCAGATCTCCAGCGACAACGAAGGCGGCGGAG
>CAJYHN010000004.1 GCA_913774665.1 uncultured Microbacterium sp. | reverse complement strand
CCCAGGTCAGCGGGTAGGCCTACCGGTAGTTGGTGAACTGCAGGTCGACGTCGAGGTCGGCGGCCTTGAGCAGGCGCTGCACCTCTTGCAGGTCGTCGCGCGACTTCGACTGCACGCGCAGCTCGTCGCCCTGGATCTGCGACTTCACGCCCTTGGGGCCCTCGTCGCGGATGATCTTGTTCACCTTCTTGGCGTTCTCCTGCGAGATGCCCTCTTTGAGAGTCGAGGTGATGCGGTATTCCTTGCCGCTCTGCACGGGCTCGCCCGTCTCGAGGCTCTTCAGCGAGATGCCGCGTTTGATCAGCTTCGTCTGGAAGACGTCGAGAACGGCGTTCGCGCGCTCCTCGGAGTTCGCCTTGATGACGATCGAGTCGCCGCTCCACGCGATGGAGGCGTCGGTGCCCTTGAAGTCGTAGCGCTGCTCGACTTCTTTGTGCGCCTGATTGAGCGCGTTGTCGGCTTCCTGCCGGTCGATCTTGGAGACGATGTCGAACGAGCTGTCGCTGGCCATGCAAGCAGTCTACAACCGCGGAATCACGCGGATTGAAGGTGCGCCGTGTGGCCCCCATCGACTCGAGATCGAAATATCCAAGATCGACCGAAGGGGGAAGCTTTATTTCGGTCGTGCAGTCCTCCTCGGGCTAGTCCAGGAGGTGTGTAACTCGGACCTCGCGAAGCAGAGCTGGGCGGACGCTACAGATGCGGACGACGTTTGCGGAAGGGCAGCCTTTCTCGACGATCACTCGCTCGTTCGTGCCCGGAACGTCTCAGGATCCGTAATAATGACGATTGCGCGCGGGGGTGCGCGAAGCGCGACAATCGGGGGAAATCGAGTGGGTAGAACGGCTGAGCCGAACAAGGAACTGGACAAGTTCAAAGCTTCCGTCACGGACTCTTTCGACAGGTACAGCCGCGTCGAAGCTGCGCTGGTCGCCGCTGGCGAGCCGGAAAATATTCTAAGAGGTGCGGCAGAGGACGCCGCCTTTCGACTCGGTGTGCTTTGGGAGACCTTCCAGCAATCGTGGCATCTCGCCGCGATTTCAAAGGACCCAACTAGGTTTCGCGGGCATATGCAAGGAGAGCTAGGGAAGGCGCTTTCGGATCAGGCGGTCCATCTTTTGGGAGTATTTCACCCCTCTGCGCTCGAGGTTCCAACCCGGCCGAAGATGCCACAGGTTCTCAAGTCTCTCGATCCGCAGGGCTTCAACATAACCTTCGCCGATGCCAAAGCATGGGGCGCTAGCGCGACAAAGCATCTCAGTGCAACCCACGCTGCCCGGGTGAACGCGGTTGTCTCAGCGCAGGAGGCGTCTTCCCTCGTGCACCTCTTGAAGAAGCTCCGCAATCACTTGGCGCACAAGTCCGACGGGAGCAAAAAAGAACTCGACCGTGCCCTCCGTGGCCGTGTGGCGCCGGCGAGGGTAGGACTTGTCGGGACTGCCAACGTCCCCCTGCAGCGCGACAAGAATGGCGTCGGCGACCTGGGAAAGTATTTGCGAGTTCAACCGGTGGCAGGCGGGAAGAGGCGCATCGAGATCCTCCACGACAGGATCTCAGCGGTCTCTGAGATGCTCAGGATCTGAGCTGCGAAGAGATGCGCCGCTGACCGGCAAACCCAGAGCATCTCGGACGGCCGCACCTGCGCGAGTTAAGCTCGAGTGTCGACACTGGCCGGGATTGCCCTCTCGCGGGTGATCCAGGATCTGGGTCCACTAGTCGTTAGCCGGTCGACAGTCTGCGTGGGTGCGTTGATTGCTACTGCCTGGAACCTGATGGATTCGGTTCGAGAGATGGCGTCCGAGGCGATCCGCCGAGCGTTATCGGATATCTGGCGGGCCCAACCGTGCCCGTTCGGCCTCCTCAGACACACCAGAGCTGCTTCTACAGTCCGACGGTCGTGGTCACCTGTAGCCTTTGCTTGATTGTCCGGGGGGAATGCAATGCCGAAGGTGACCAAAGAGGTCCGCTTTTACACGACTGTCATCGACTACGCTGCGACAGCCGAAGAGCCCGCACACACTAAGACCGTGGACTCCGACTTCTGGACGAAGCTCTTCGTGAAGCTGGAAGGCATGACTGATCCGGCCCATCGAACCGGCCGACTTGGAGGGCGTCAGTACTACGGCGTGGTCAAGCGTCCATCGAGCCCGCCCATCGATCACCTGCAAGTGGGACGCATTCGCGACCTCTCCGAGCACATCGAGGAAACGGACCTCGACACTGGGAACGTAACGCCCCTGGTTCTCCCAGGTAATCGACGCGTCTCTGAGCCAACGTTTGTGGTGCCCTTCGACCTCTCTGCTCGGGTCGCTCTTATGAGCCCCGGCCGCTCTACCCGGCATGAATCCATCGCGTCTTGGCTGACTTACGTTTTGGGGTGGGCGACAAAGGGCCGCTCACTCCGGTTCCAGCCAATTGTCGATGAGGACGCCCTGGAGCGCCTGCTGGCATCGAGAGGAGCCGTGGGTGTGGAGTTTGCTTTGGACGCTGACCGCCCATTGCCGACAGGTAGCGACCTCTCGCTCCTCGATGCTGTCGAAACAACGCGCGCGCAAGGTCCTTCCACGGGCACCTTCTACGTCGGATGGTCGCTCGGCCGTGGGAACGGCACGCCCGAAGACAAGCACCTCTTGAAGAAGATCGCGGAGCAGATGACTACCGGACGGCTTGCTCGACGGGCTGAGGTGAACATGGTTGTTGAGGGTGACGACGGAAAGATACGGCACGAGACCCACAACATGTTCGAGGATCAAGTCACTCAAAAGGCGAGTTGGCAGGTGAGTCCTGATCAGCTGTCGACCACGGAGGACGTGCTCGCGGCTATCTCGACAGCCATACAGGGGTTCCACAACCGCGATGTCTGAGGTACCCCCTAGTCTTCGGAGACGGAGGGTGTGACCGTGGGCAGAAAAATCGGATCGTTCCTGCTGGATCATCCAGGCTTCGTGACGGTCGTCATCGTTGTGGCGGTGGTGGCTCAGGTAGTTGTCTCCTTTTGGGTGCCCGTAGTTTCGCCTGGGCACATTTTTCTCCCGCTCGCCGAGGCGGAGCGGTCGACGGCTGTTGCAGATCTTGCTCTTGGAGTCGCCGGAGTCGCTGCGATGGTCGGAGGCTTTGCCGGAGTCGTTGTCGTGTTCGGCCTGAGCAGCGACGATGAGCGTTTTCGGAAGGTCCGGCTCAAGGCGGCAACCAGCCTCCAGAGAAACTGGACGTCCGTCGTTACTACGCCACTGGTGGCAGCGTTCGGCGCTTTGGTGGCAGCAACTCTCGCGCGCGCGACCTGGATTGACGGCGCCGCGTGGGTGCTTGAACTGTGTGTCTTACTCGCGGCTCACGGCGCTGTCCGCCTTGTCGTCGTCCTATTTGAACTGGTCAAGGTGGTGCACAACTCGGACCTCGCGACGCAGAGGAGTTCCGATACCGCCGACACGGACGACGTTCTCGGCTAGACCCCGCGGGCCATCGCCCGCCAGTCCTGAGTTCTGCTTGACGCAGTTCGGGTGATCACCGCTTATGTGGAGACGATGTCGAACGAAGAATCAGCCATGACTCAAATCTACCGGGGGATGCCCCGGAGCGCCCGAGGATCGCGGGCGGCCCCGGAGGAGCGGGGCGCTCGTAGACTCGGATGCCATGCGAGCACTCACCGAAGAAGAGGTGCGGGCTGCGTTCGTCAACGCCGCCCCCGAGGAGCTGCGAGTGGTCGAGCTCCCGCACGACTTCCTGCTGACCGACTGGGACCACCTCGACTTCTTGGCCTGGCGCGACCCGCGCACCCGCGGCCGCGGCTACATCGTCACCGAGCGGGACGGAGAGCCCACCGCGATCGTCCTGCGCGCGGCCGAGGGTCAGTCCCGCGCGCGGTCGGCGATGTGCAACCTCTGCCACACGATGCAGCCGGGCGATCAGGTGTCGCTGTTCACCGCCCGCAAGGCGGGCATCGCGGGCGAGCACGGCGACACCGTGGGCACCTACATCTGCGCCGACATGTCGTGTCACGAGACGGTGCGCCTGGCCGCCCCGCTCGCTCCGAGCGAGATCCGCGCGAGCGTCGACCGCAAGATCGACGGCACCAAGCGCCGCACCGAAGACTTCGTCTCCCGCGTGCTCGACGCCGCCGAGGTGTCGAGGTGACCGGTCGGGTCGTCGTCATCGGCGACGCGCTGATCGACGAGATCCGCGACGACGCCGGGGTGCGCGAGTTCGTCGGAGGAGCGGGACTCAACGTGGCCGTCGGTCTCTCGCGGCTGGGGGTGCCGGCATCCCTCATCGCCATGGTCGGAGACGACGACGCGGGGGAGCAGATCCGTGCCTTCCTCGACGAGCACGACGTCGACCTGCTCGCCAGCCCCGCGGAGCACGGGTCGTCGCGCGCCGTGAGCACGCGCTCGCCGCAGGGCGAGCCCGTCTACGTCTTCAACGAGGCCGCCCAGAACCGTCGCGTCGCCTACGGTGACGCCGAGCGTGCGGCGATCGCCGACGCCCCCATGGTGGTGGTCAGCTGTTTCCCCTTCGACGACGCTCAGCAGACCGACCTGCTCATCGAGGCCACGGCCTCCACCTCGACCCCCCTTGCGATCGATCCGAACCCGCGCAGCGGCATGCTCCGCGACCGGGCCGCCTTCGTGCGAGGGTTCGAGAAAGCGGCATCCGGCGCCCTGCTCGTGAAGGTCGGTGAGGACGACGCGCAGCTGCTCTATGAAGCGCCGCTCGACGAGCTCCGCGCGAAGCTCGTAAGCCTCGGCGTGGGGGCCGTGCTCGCGACCTACGGCGCCGGCGGGGCCGCGATCGACGCGGGGGAGACGACCGTCTCGCGAGGCATCTCCGATCTGCCCGGGCGCATCGTCGACACGATGGGCGGCGGTGACGCCGTGCTCGCCACCACAGCCGCGCTCGTTCGAGACCGGCTCCCCGCGGACGCGCAGGAGTGGGATGCCGTGCTCTCACGCGCCATGGATGTCGCTGCCGCGACCTGTCGCCACGAGGGTGCTCTTCTTCGTACGCCCGAGTGAGGGCGTCGATGGTTTCGAGCATCCCTCGGGGGATAGTAGAGTGGTCTATCGCGCCTCCGGTCGACTGAAAAAGCCGGACGGGTGCGCACCTGGCGAGTTACCCAAGCGGCCAAAGGGATCTGACTGTAAATCAGACTGCATTGCATTCGGGGGTTCGAATCCCTCACTCGCCACCATGAAGAAAGGGCACCCGGATCGGGTGCCCTTTTCTCGTTCCCGGCTCGTACCCGGGCTCAGCTCCTCGCGAGCAGCGCCTTCGACTTCGTCTCGAGGAAGGCGACGAGCGCGCCGAGCACGTTGACCTCGTTGCCGAGGTTGACCAGGGCGACAGCGCCGAGCTCGATCGTGGCGTCGCGCGCCTCCATCGTCGCCTTCCAGCTGCCGTCGCCGCCCGGGAGGGGCTGGAGGTAGGTGATGGTTTTGGCCTCGCTGAGGTCGACGACGATGAGCCCGGTGTGGGGGTCGGCGTCATCCTCCTGGTCGAGGACGCGGATATCGCTGCCGGTGAGGTAGCCGAGCTCGCGGAATTCGGTCAGCCATGCTTCGAGCAGCGACTTGTCGAGCAGCGTTCGTACCGGCACGGGCCTCTCCGATCCATTCGCGCGACTGCGACGCGCCCGAACAGTATGCCGTGTACGGAGAGGGGCTGGATCGATCGCGCGGAAGGTGGTATCAGGCGGCGCGGACGGGGCGACCCGCGGTGCGGGTCGGCCGGGCAGCGGTGTGGCTCGCCTCTTCGGCGGCCTCCCACGTGCGGGTGTCGACGACCAGGCCTGACGCGGCGTTCGCCTGATCGGCGAGCGAGCGCAGGTAGTCTCCGGCGAGCTGCTCGGGCTCGACCGCGTCGAAGACGAATCGCAGGGGGATGGACGGCTGCAGCCAGATGGTGGAACGCCCGGCCTCGTCGTCGGTTCCCGTCCAGGTCAGCGTGAAGGATTCTCCGCGCCGCAGCTTGGTCGAGGTGATGACTTTGATGTACCCCATCAGGCGATCGGGCAGAACGATGGGGTCCGTGTCGGATCCGTAGAACAACGTGGCCATGGCGATCTCCTTCGCTTGGGTCGATGGGCTAATCACTAAGGTAGCACGTAGTTCACATAATTAATTAATTTCGTAAAATGTTTCACATGTTCACTATGGTGGAGATGCGGCCGGCCGGGCCACGAAGAGGAGGTGGCGGAAATGACACAGTCCTCTGCGTTGACGCTGGCGCTCGACGAGTACGTCGAAGCGCGTGACGAGATGGCGGCGAAAGCACGATCCGATCTCGGTGTCAGCGAGCTCGAAGCGGCCGCTCTGTGCTGCATCTGCGACGAGCCCGGCATCCGACCCTCGCATCTGCGCTCACGCCTCGGCGTGACACCCGCCGGGGTCACGACTCTCGTGGACCGACTCATCGGTCGCGGACTGCTTCGCCGCGAACTCGACGCCGAGGATCGTCGCGTCAACCACATCTACCTCGAGGTCGACCTCGACGCCGAGCCCTGGAACGCGCTGCGCCGATTCTCGACCGAGGTCGAGGCGGCGGTGGGCCTGGAGTCGCGCGATGCGGCGGAGGCTGCCGCCGCGCTGCTGCGCCGCATCACCGAACGCGTTCGCTCGCGGGCCTGAGGCGACCGGCCTCGATGCGGATCACGCGGTCCGCATCGTCGATCAACCGCTCGTCGTGACTGACACACACGACCGCCGCCCCGCGTGAGATCTCGCTGCTGATCGCCGCGCGATTGAGCTCCGCGCTCGCGGCGTCGAGACCCGTGGTCGGCTCATCGAGCAGCAGGATGTCGGCTCTGCGCGCGAGCCCCTGCGCCAGGAGCGCTCGCTGCCGTTGCCCACCCGAGAGGGAGGAGAACGGATGCCGCGCGAGAGGCGCCACGTCGAGCCTCCGCATCGCGTGATCCACGGACTCCCGGTGTGCGCGTGTGAGGCGACCTAGGGGCCCGAGGCGGCCCCATGCTCCGGCGGTGACGACGTCGCGGACGGTGAGGGGGAGGTGTTCTGCGACCGCGGCGCGCTGCGGCACGAAGGCACGCGACCGTCCACCGAGCTCGAGCGAACCGGAGGCCGTCGGGCGAGCCCCCGCGAGCACCTCGAGCAGCGTCGACTTGCCTGCACCGTTGGGTCCGACGATCACGGTGAGGGCGCCGTCCGCGATGTCGAGGTCGACGTCGTCGAGCGCGACGACCCCGGGGAATTCGACGCGGAGACCGCGAGCACGCAGGGCATAAATCGTCATGGCAACAATCATATGAGTTTGATAACCGTTCTCACTTAACGCTACGGTCGGACATCGTGTCCTGGCTCCTCGATCCCTTTTCACTCGAATTCGTGCAACGCGCCCTCCTGGGTGGCGTCCTCGTCGCCGTACTGTGCGCGGTGGCCGGCACATGGGTGATCGTGCGGGGGATGGCCTTCCTGGGCGAGGCGCTGGCCCACGGCATGCTCCCCGGCGTGGCACTGGCCACGGTGCTGGGGCTCCCCGTCCTGGCGGGCGCGGCGGTCAGCGCCGTCGTGATGAGCCTCGGCATCGGCGTCCTGCAGCGCCGTGCGAAGGTGTCGTACGACACGAGCATCGGTTTGCTCTTCGTCGGCATGCTCGCGCTCGGGGTGATCGTCATCTCGCACGCGGGAAGCTTCGCGACGGATGCCACGGCCATCCTCTTCGGCGACATCCTGGCGGTCGCCGCCGCCGACCTCGTCGTCCTCGCCGTCGCGGTCGCCCTGGGGATCACCGCCGCAGCCCTGGCGCACCGCTCCCTCATCGCCCTCGCGATCGACGAGCGTGTCGCGCGCGTCCTCGGCCTCCGTCCGCGTGCGGCGCAGACGGTGCTCGTGGGCCTCGTGACCCTCGCGGTCGTCGCGTCCTACCAGGCCGTCGGTTCGCTCCTCGTCGTGGGCCTGCTCGTCGCTCCCGCCGTCGCCGCGCGGCAATGGACCGAGCGCATCTCCACGACCATGGTGGTCGCCGCCGCCATCGGCGCCCTCGCCGTCGCCGTCGGTCTCGTCGTGTCGTGGCACGCGGCCACCGCGGCCGGGGCGACGATCGCCGCCACCGCGATCGCGGCCGCCGGCGTCTCGTGGCTCCTGCGGCGGGCGACGAACGAGGTGCGCCGTCGCGCCGTCGCGGCCCTGCCCGCGCCCGCCTGATTCCCCGTCCCGCTCCTTCCCCCTGGAAAGCCTTCATGCCTCATCTCTCCCGACGCTTCGCGTCCGTCGGCGCCCTTCTGCTGCTCGCACTGGCCGGCTGCGCCGCCCCGCCCCCGCCGTCCGACTCGACAGCCGCCCCCGAGTCCGACGAGCACGGTCGGATCGACGGCGCCGCGGAACTGGCGGAGCCCGCGCTCGGCCTGACCTCCATTGACGCCGGAGGCGGTGTCTCGCACCTCGACCTGCTCGACGAGACCACGGCCGAGCTGGGGGTCGTCCGCGCTCCCGCCGCGGTGCACTCCGACGGTCGCTACCTCTTCTCGGCCGACGGTGACGGTGTCTCGATCGTCGACAGCGGCGTGTGGACCTGGGACCACGTCGATCACTTCCACTACTACCGGGCGCCCGCGCGGGTGCTCGGTGACATCGCGGGGGAGGGTGTGGCCACGATCGCGACGTCCAACTCGTCGACCACGGGGGGTGCGGGCGTGTTCTTCCCGGGCTCCGGCGAGGCGGTCCTGCTCGATATCGAAGCGTTGTCGAAGGGCGAGGTCGTCGAGAAGTTCCGCGTGACGACGACGTCGGGCGCGGGTCTCGTCGCCCCCGTCGGTTCTTTCGCGGCGGTCGCCGCCGGGGGAGAGGTGACGCTGCGCGCGGCCGACGGCGCCCCTCTCGGTGCGTCGACGCCGTGCATCGACCCGGCGGGCACGATCACGACCCGCGTCGGAGCGGTGATCGGATGCCGTGACGGCGCCGTCCTCGCGAGCGTCGAGGGCGATCAGCCGGTCGTCGAGGTCGTACCGTACCCGCCGGGCACCACCGCGCCGCGGGCCACCGCTTTCCACAACCGCGAGGGGCGACCCCGCGTCGCAGCCCTGGCGGGTGACGCCGGGATCTGGATCCTGGATACGCGCGCGCGGACGTGGACCCTTCTTCCCGCCCCCGAACCGCTCGTTCAGGTCACCGCCGTCGACGACAAGACGGCCAACGTCCTGGCGCTGAGCGCCGGTGGTCGGGTGCTCACGCTGGACGGCGACAGCGGCGCGGTGCGCGCGGCGTCCGTCCCGCTCGTCTCGGAGAGTCTCGCCGCGGGGCTCCCCGTGACGCTCGTCGCCGACCAGCAGCGCGCGTACCTCAACGGGCCCGCTGAGGGGCGGTTGTGGGAGATCGATTTCGCCGACGGCGCGCGCATCGCGCGCGAGTTCACCCCCGAGCGCTCGCCGCTCTTCTTCGCAGAGACGGGACGCTGACATGCGCCGTATCCTCGCCGCCCTTGCCGCGGCAGCCCTGCTGAGCCTGACCGGGTGCGCGGGCAGCGCGGCAACCGATCGCCCTCTGGTCGTGGTGACCACGAACATCCTGGGAGATGTGGTGTCGAACCTCGTCGGCGACGACGTGGACGTGATGACCCTGATGCGCCCGGGCGCCGACCCGCACTCGTTCGAGATCTCGGCCGCGGATGCCGCGCGGATGCGCTCGGCGGATCTGCTGGTCGCGAACGGGCTGGGGCTCGAAGAGGGCCTGCAGCACCACCTCGACGCCGCGAAGGCCGACGGGGTGGACACGGTCGTCGCGGGAGAGGTCGTCGCCGTGCTGCCCTACACCTCCACGGATGCCGGCGGGGCCGCCGATCCGCACTTCTGGACCGACCCCGCGCAGATGATCGCCGTGGTCGATGCGCTCGCCCCGGAGTTGGAGCGCCTCGGCGGGGCAGCGGTCACCGAGCGTTCGGCCGCGTACCGCGAACAGCTCGAGCGGTTGGATGCCGACATGACGGCGACCTTCGCCGCGATCCCCGCCGAGCGTCGGGCGCTGGTCACCAACCACCACGTGTTCGGCTACCTCGCCGCTCGCTTCGACTTCCGCCTCATCGGGGCCGTGATCCCCGGCGGCACGACCCTCGCCGCCCCGAGCTCGAGCGACCTCGCCGACCTCGTCTCGGCCATCGACGAGGCGAAGGTGCCGACGATCTTCGCCGAGTCGTCGTCTCCCGACCGCCTCGTCCGTGCCCTCGCGGAAGAGGCCGATCGGCATGTCGAGGTGAGCGAGCTGTTCACCGAGTCGCTCACCGACGCACGCGGGGACGCCCCCGACTACCTGACCATGATGCGCGTGAACACGCAGCGCATCGCCACCGGGCTCTCACCCTGACGAGACCCCCCACCCCAGAAAGAGATACGAATGCGCAGCTTCTCCCTGCCCCGCGCGGGCCTGGTCGCCCTCGCGATCGGAGCCACCGTCACCCTGTCGGCGTGCGCCGGCGCAACCGGCCCCGGATCGGCGGCCCCGGCGTCGAGCCCCGCGACCGACACCGCCACCCGCGTCGCGCTGTCGTACCCCGGAGGCATCCTGGTGCTCGACGGTCAGAGCCTCGAGACCCTGGGCGATCTCTCGTCCGAGGAGTTCACCCGCCTGAACGCCGCCGGTGACGGTCGCCACGTCATGGTGACCACGAGCAAGGGGTTCCAGGTGCTGGATGCCGGGACGGCGGCCGCCGACCCCGAGCTCACCGACCTCGTGTTCTCGGCGTCCAAGCCAGGTCACGTGGTGACGCACGGTGGGACGACGGTTCTCTACGCCGACGGCACGAGCGACTCGACGATCTTCGACACCGATGCGCTCTTGGCATCCGCCGACTCCCTTCCCGAGGTTCGGACGGTTCCGGGCGTCGAGGCGCACCACGGCGTCTCGATCGTGCTCGAGGACGGCACCTTCCTCACCACGGTCGGCAATGCCGACGGCCGCAACGGCGTGGTGGCGAAGGACGCCTCCGGTGCCACGATCGCCGAGAGCAGCGTCTGCCCCGGCGTGCACGGAGAAGGCACCGCGAAGAACGAGGTCGTCGTGTTCGGCTGCGAGAACGGCGCCCTCGTCTACGACAACGGCACCTTCACCAAGCTGACCGCTCCCGACCAGCCGTACGGCCGCATGGGCAACGCGTACGTGAGCGAGAACAGCGCGCTGATCGTGGGCGACTACAAGGACGACCGCGATGCCGAGGGCTACCTGCTGCACCGTCTCGCCCTGATCGACACCGCGGCGAAGACCCAGCGCGTGATCGACATGCCCGCGGGGGCGGAGTACACCTTCCGCGACGTGGCCCGGGGTCCGGGCGACCTCGCCTACGTGCTGGCATCCGACGGGGCGATCCACGTGCTCGACCCCGCGACCGGGGAGTTCACCGACGCGTTCCCCGTTATCGACGCCTGGGAGGGACCGGCCGAGTGGCAGGACGCCCACCCCGCCATCAAGGTCTCGGGCGACCTCGCCTACGTGACCGAGCCGGCGAAGAACGCCGTGCACGCGGTCGACCTCACCACGGGCCAGGTCGTCAAGAGCGTGACGCTCGAGCAGACGCCGAACGAGATCGCGCTGACCAAGTAAGCGCCTCTACCGACCGCCCCGGTCGTACGCCACCTGCAGTGCCGCGCGCACGGCGCGTACCCCGGGGCGGTAGGCCGTTCCCCGGCGCACCGCCGTGAACACCTCGCGCCGCGGCTGGCCCGGAAGGCCGACGAGCCGCACGGGCGGGGCCTCGCCCGCGAAGACGAGGTCGGGGATCATCCCCACGGCATGACCGGATGCCACGAGCCGGGCGTGCGCGGTGAGATCGGCCATCTCGAACCGCACGTCGGGCTCGAACCCGGCGGCCCGGCACTGCTGGGTGGCCCACTGGCGGGCGGCCGTGCCGACCGGTTCCATCACCCAGGCCCGCTCGCGAAGGTCTTCGAGATGCTGCGCGGGGTCGTCGCGCGAGACGGCGAGCCGGATGGCATCCCGACCCAGGAGCCCGCGCTCGAGTCCCTCGCGGTGCTCGCGCGTGTGCCCGGGGTACTGCTCGGCGACGGCGAGATCGAAGCCGCGCGCCGCGACCTCGAACAGCCCCTCCTCGGGGGCGAGCTCGGCGACCTCGACGCGCAGCTGCGGCTCGCTCTCGGCGAGGGCATCGAGGGCGCGGGGGAGCAGGCCGTGGGCGGCGGACTGCATCACCGCCAGGCGCACCGGGGCGAGGGAGGGTCGCATGCGCTCGAGCTCCGCGCGCGCGGCCTCGTCGGCGGCGAGCATGCGGGCCGCGTGGGCGGCCAGGGCCGCGCCCTGCGCGGTGAGGCGCACGCGGCGACCGTCGGGCTCGAGCAGGGGGACTCCCGCTTCTTTCTCGAGCAGGGCGAGCTGCTGCGAGATCGTCGACGGGCTGTAGGCGAGCGCCTCGGCGACGGCGGCGAGGGTGCCCCGCACCGACAGCTCGTGCAGCAGGCGCAGACGGCGCAGATCGAACATGGCATCCCTTCGTCTCTATCGATCAGTATGCGTCGGAAATCATCGCTTTTCTCGAACAGACGCGAGCCTCATGCTGAGAGCATCCGAGGAAGGATCGCCATGTCGCTCACCGATGTCCCCGACACCACGTCCGGCACCACCCCCGCCGCACTCGTCTCTCCGCACGAGCTCGCCGACGAGGCGATCGCCCTCGTGCGCCGCTGGCTCGCCGAGAGTCGCGACGAGCCCGTCGACGCCGCCGCCCAGCGTCTCGCCGGAGTCCTCCGCGACCCGCGCGGCCTCGACTTCACCGTCGGCTTCGTCGACGGCGTCGTGCGCCCAGAAGACGTGCGCGTCGCCGCGCGCAACCTCGCCGCGCTGACCCCCCTCATCCCGGGATTCCTCCCGCTGCACCTCAGGGCCGCGATCCGTATGGGCGCCTTCGCCGCGCCGATCCTGCCGCAGGTCGTGGTCCCCGCCGCCCGCACGGCGCTGCGCTCGATGGTGCGCCACCTCATCGTCGACGCCACCGATCGCAAGCTCGGCGAGGCCATCACCTCGATCCGGGGCCGGGGAGACGGCATCCGCCTCAACGTGAACCTGCTCGGCGAGGCCATCCTCGGCAAGAAGGAGGCCGCGCGCCGCCTGGCCGGCACGCGCAAGCTGCTCGCCCGCGACGACGTCGACTACGTCTCGATCAAGGTCTCGTCGACCGTCGCCCCGCACACCCCGTGGGCCTTCGACGCCGCCGTCGCCGATGCGGTCGCGGCCCTGCGCCCCCTGTACCGGGTGGCGAAGGAGACGGGCACGTTCGTGAACCTCGACATGGAGGAATTCAAGGACCTCGACCTCACCCTCGCCGTCTTCGAGACGCTGCTGAGCGAGCCCGAGTTCCACGGCGTCGAGGCGGGGATCGTGCTGCAGGCCTACCTGCCCGACGCGCTCGCCGCGATGATCCGCCTGCAGGAGTGGACCGCCGCGCGGGTGGCATCCGGGGGAGCCCACATCAAGGTGCGCGTGGTCAAGGGCGCGAACCTGCCGATGGAGCGGGTGGATGCAGAGGTGCACGACTGGCCGCTCGCCACCTGGCCGTCGAAGCAGGCGACCGACGCCTCGTACAAGGCGGTGCTCGACTACGCCCTGCGCCCCGAGCACACGAAGCACGTGCGGATCGGCGTCGCCGGACACAACCTCTTCGACGTCGCCCTCGCGTGGCTGCTCGCCGAGCGGCGCGGCGTGACCGGCGGCATCGACGTCGAGATGCTGCTCGGCATGGCGACCGCGCAGCAGGCGGTCGTGCGTCGCACGGTCGGCTCGATCCTGCTCTACACCCCCGTGGTGCACCCGCAGGAGTTCGACGTCGCGATCGCGTACCTCATCCGCCGCCTCGAAGAGGGCGCATCGAGCGAGAACTTCATGTCGGCGGTGTTCGACCTCGACACCCACGAGGCGCTGTTCTCGCGAGAGCGCGACCGCTTCCTCGCCTCGCTCGCCGAGATGCCGTCGGCAGTGCCGGAGTCCCACCGCGTGCAGGACCGCACGACCCCCGCGGCTCCCACGCCGACCCACGGCTTCCGCAACACCCCCGACTCCGACCCGGCGATCGAGGCCAATCGCGACTGGTCGCGGGCGATCGTCGCGCGTATGGAGGAGTCGACCCTGGGCCGCGACACCATCGCCGCCCACACCGTCACCGACGAGACCGCGCTGAACACGCTGATCCAGGATGCCGCCGACGCCGCCGCCGGGTGGCGCGCGCTCGGGGCCGCCGGCCGCGCCGAGATCCTGCACCGCGCCGGGGACGCGCTCGAGAAGCGCCGCGCCGACCTGCTCGAGGTCATGGGCGCCGAGTGCGGCAAGGTCATCGAGCAGAGCGACCCCGAGGTGTCGGAGGCGATCGACTTCGCCCACTACTACGCCGAGCAGGCGCGCACGCTCGAGAGCGTCGACGGCGCGACCTTCACCCCGGTCGGCGTGACCGTGGTGACCCCGCCGTGGAACTTCCCGGTCGCGATCCCCGCGGGCTCGACCCTCGCCGCGCTCGCCGCCGGTTCCGCCGTCGTCATCAAGCCCGCGGGCCTCGCCGAGCGCTCGGGCGCCGTGATGGTGGAAGCGCTGTGGGAAGCGGGCGTCCCGCGCGAGGTGCTGAAGCTCGTGCAGGTCTCCGAGAACGACCTCGGCCGTCAGCTGCTCACCCACCCCGCCGTCGAGCGGGTCGTGCTCACCGGCGCCTACGAGACGGCCGAGCTGTTCCGCTCCTTCCGTTCCGACCTGCCCCTGCTGGCGGAGACGAGCGGCAAGAACGCCGTGATCGTCACCCCCAGCGCCGACCTCGACCTCGCGGCGAAAGACGTCGCGATGTCGGCCTTCGGCCACGCCGGGCAGAAGTGCTCCGCGGCATCCCTCGTCGTGCTCGTCGGATCGGTCGCGCGCTCGCGGCGCTTCCGCGACCAGCTCGTCGACGCCGTCACCTCGCTCGAGGTCGGCCTGCCGTGGGACGAGGCCTCGCGCATCGGACCCCTCATCGAGCCCGCGAACGGCAAGCTGCTCACGGCCCTCACGACTCTCGAGCCCGGTCAGAGCTGGGTGGTCGAGCCGAGAAAGCTCGACGACGAGGGGTCGCTGTGGCGCCCCGGCATCCGCGAGGGTGTGCAGCCGGGCAGCGCCTTCCACCGCACCGAGTACTTCGGACCGGTGCTCGGCATCATGACCGCCGAGACGCTCGACGAGGCGATCGAGATCGTCAACGCGATCGAGTACGGCCTCACCTCGGGCCTGCACGCCCTCGACGAGGCCGAGATCCAGCGGTGGCTCTCACGCATCGAGGCGGGCAACGTCTACGTCAACCGCGGCACCACCGGCGCGATCGTGCAGCGTCAGCCGTTCGGCGGATGGAAGAAGTCGGCCGTCGGCGCGGGCACCAAGGCCGGCGGACCGCACTACCTCTTCGGCTTCGGGGAGTGGGCGGATGCCGAGACCTCGGCTCCCCGCACGCCCGACGCCCTCGCCGCCCCGGCGCTGGCCGCCGTGCCCGCCGCCGACCGCGAGTGGCTGGCCGGGGCGTTGGCGAGCGACGCCGCCGCGTGGGCGGAGGAGTTCTCGCTGGCGCGCGACGTGACCGGCCTGGAGTCGGAGCAGAACGTGCTGCGTTATTCGGCGGTGCCGGTGACGGTGCGCGTCGAGGAGGCTCCGTCGTCGGCTCTCGTTCGCGTCGTGGCCGCGGGCGTGCGCGCCGGGTCGACCGTCACCGTGAGCTCCGCCGCAGAGCTCGCGCCCGCCGTCCGCGCCTGGCTCGAGGGTGTGGGCGTGCGTTCCGCGGTCGAGGACGCCGCGGACTGGGAGCGCCGCGCGGCACGCCTCGCCCGGACCGGCGGTCGTGTCCGTCTGCTCGGCGGGTCGACCGCCGCGGTCGCCGAGGCCACGGGCGGTTCGCCCTCGGTCGCGGTGTACGCGGGCGCGGTCACCCGCGCCGGGCACGTCGAGCTGCTGGCCTTCCTGCGCGAGCAGGCCGTGTCGATCACGGCGCACCGCTTCGGCACTCCGCGGCGCTACGAGGTGCCGCCGCTCGTCGGCTGACGGGGGCGCCGTTCGGGGGCGCGCCCTCGATCGCGGTCCGGGGCGCGCACAACTCCTGCAGGAAGGTGTTTCCGGGCGCGCGGCGCCCTCTGGAGTGGCGCGATGCAGGAGTTGTGCGGCGGGTCGGAGCTCGTCCCCGGGTCCCGATGGGTTTCGGCGCCTCGTGCGCACGCACAACTCCTGCCGCACGCACAACTGCTGCGGCGCGCACAACTGCTCCGGCGCATGCACAACTCCTGCAGGAAGGCGTTTCCGGGCGCGCGGCGCCCTTTCTCGCGACGCGATGCAGGAGTTGTGCTGCGCGTCGGCACCCGTTGCGGGGTGCCGACGGGACCGGCGCCTTCCTCGCGCGCACAACTCCTGCGCGACGGTGCCGGTCGTGCCTCGTCTGGGGCGTCGGGCCCGAGGGATGCGGTCAGGCCGTGCCCGCGGCTGCCGCGCGGTGCACCTCGCCCGGATCGGGCCGCGGCTACGCCGTCCCCGACGCCGCGATGCGCGCGGCGGCGCGGCGCAGCGACTCCGGAACCGTCGTGCCCGCCGCGGTCTGGGGTGACGTGATCGGTTCGCCGGCGACGAGCCGGAGCGGCAGCATCCCGGCCCACACCGCGCGGTCCTCGCCGTCGTCGTCGACCTCGACGAGCGAGCCGGCGTTGTCCTTGACGCTTGCCTCGGCCAGGGGGACGCGCAGCACCATCGTCGCGGCGATCTCCCGCGCCGTCATCGCGCGTACGTCGGCGCTGCGCCCCGGCATGAGGTGCTCGCCGAGGGCCAGCAGAGCCGACTCCTTCTCGTCCGGGGCGACGACGGATGCCACGCCGTGCACCACCGCGCAGCGGTACCGCATGGAGCTGTCGAAGAGTGAGCGGGCGTACTTCAGCCCCAGGAGGTGCGTGATCGTCAGGCTCAGGGCCGCCCCCGCGGCGATGCGTCGGAAGAAGTCGCTGCCGGTCGAGCCGTGGATGAGGAGATCGTCGCCGTCGCGGCCGATCCCGACCGGAAGGGCGACCGGGCGATCGTCGCGGACGATGGCGACGGTGGCGTACAGGGCGTTGTCGACGATGTCGTACAGGGCCGCGCGGTCGGTGCGCTGGTGGTGGGCGCCGCGGCGCACACGGGTCAGGGTGGTGAGGGGCAGTTCGGTCATGGGTCGAGTCCAGGCCACGGTGTGGTTCATCGCGTAGTCCGCTTCTTCGCATGATCGGTGGACCACTGACAGGATCGAGGCGTGATCGACGTCGGCATCCTGGATCGGAGTGCGGCCGCACCGCTGCACGAGCAACTCGCCCACGGCATCCGCGCCGCGGTGCTCGCCGGCCGCGTCCGCGGTGGTGATCCCCTGCCGTCGAGCCGCGCGCTCGCGGCCGACCTGGGTCTCGCGCGGGGGACGGTCGTCTCGGCGTACGAGATCCTCGCGGGCGAGGGGTACCTCGTCACCCGACCGGGCGGGGGCACCGCCGTCGCCGAGGTCGCTCGGGCGGCGGTGGGGTCGACCGCGGTCGCCACGGTGTCGCCCGACCCCGTGGTGCCGGCGCCCCTCGTCGATCTGCGCCCCGGCCGGCCCGGAACGACGGGCGTCGTCGAGGCCGCCTGGCGCTCGGCCTGGCGGCGGGCGAGCGCGCTCGACGTCAACGCCGACATCGGCGACGTCCTCGGCGACCCCGCCCTGCGCCGGGCGATCGCCGGGCACCTCGGGCGCACACGGGGCCTCGACGTCGCGCCCGACGACGTGATCGTGACCGCGGGCACGAGCGATGCGATGCTGCTCACCCTGCTGGCCCTCGCTCCCCGCGGGCCTGTGCTGCGCGTGGGCATCGAGAACCCGGGGTACCCGCGGGTGCGCCGAGTGGTCTCTCGGCTGGGCGCGCACGCGGTGCCGATCCCGGTGCGATCGGGCACGGGGCTCGACCTCGACGCCGTCGAGCAACAGGACGACCTGGATGCCGTCATCATCACCCCGCACCATCACTACCCGCTCGGCAGCCGCCTGGATGCCGCTGCCCGTTCGCGACTGCTGAGCTGGGCGGCGCGCACGGCCACGGTCGTCATCGAGGATGACTACGACAGTGAGTTCCCGCACGGACGGGTGCCGCTGCCCCCGCTGCACCTGGTCGACCCGGCGGGGGTGGTGTTGATCGGCAGCTTCTCGAAGGTGCTGAGTCCCGCGTTGCGCTGCGGGTGGATCGTGGCCACCGGAGCCGTCCGCGCTCGCATCGCGGCCGCCCGCGAAGACCTCGACCCGCCGGTCGCGTCGATCCCGCAGCGCGCCCTCGCGCTGTACGTGGCCGAGGGCGCCCTGGCTCGTCACACCGCCCGCCGCCGCCGCGATTATCGGCACCGCCGCCGTCTGCTGCTCGACGCCTTCCGCGGCGTCGGCGGCCTGGCGTTGACGGCGACCGATGGCGGTCTGCACGCGGTGGTCCTGCTCGACGACACCGGGCCCGGAGCCGAGGCCGAGGTGGTCGCCGCGCTCGCGGCGGAGGGCATCGTGGTCGCGCCCCTCTCGGGCTACGCCGTGCCGGGCGCCGCCGCCGACCTGCCCGCCGGCATCGTGTTCGGATACGCCGCGCCGTCGACCCCCGCACTGATGGATGCCGTCGACCGCATCATCGCCATCGCCGGCGCTCTCGTCGGCCGGGGTCCGCGGTCGGCCTCTTCCGCCGTCCCGCTTGACCCTGACACGGCGTGAGGGAGGAGAACAGAAGCATGTTGTCCATCGGAGCGTTCGCGCAGATCGGTCAGGTGACCCACCGCATGCTGCGGCACTGGGACACCGCCGGGCTGCTCGTGCCCGCGCACGTGGACGAGCACAGCGGTTACCGGTCCTACGACCCGTCGCAGCTCGCGAGGCTGCACCGAATCGTGGCGCTGCGCCAACTCGGCTTCGGCCTCGACGACGTCGCGCAGATCCTGGACGGGGGAGTGGATGCCGACCGCATCGCCCTCCTGCTCCGCGAGCGCCGCGCCGAGGTCGAGCGCGAGCATCGCATCGCCGCCGCGCGTCTCGTCGACGTGGAGCAGCGCCTCCGACTCATCGAAAGTGAGAAGCACATGCGCGAGATCGAGATCGTCCAGAAGTCCCTGCCAGCCCTGCGCCTCGCGGCGCACCGCCGACTGGTCGCCGACGGGGCCGAGATGGCCGAGGCCGTCGGGCCGACGTTCGACGCCGTCGCCGCGGTGATCGGGGCCGAGAGGGGAGCGCTCGACACTCCCGTCGCCCAATACGCAGCCCGAGAGGACGGCACCGAGGTCGTCGCCGGATACGTCTACACCGGCCCCGCGCGCGACGGCGTCGAGATCGTGGCGCTTCCCGCGGTCGTCGAGGCGGTGTGCGGCATCCATCTGGGATCCATGGACCGCATCCGCGAGAGCTGGCAGTCCGTCCACGCGCAGATCCTCGATCGCGGGCTCGTGCCGTCGGGCCCGTGCCGTGAGCTGTACGTGCGGGCCGAATCCGACGACCAGTCCGACTGGGTGACCGAATTGCAGCAGCCGGTCGTTCACGGCTGAGGCGGCGCGCCGCCGCCCTCAGCCCTCGAGGATCTCCAACGCCGCCATCGCCGCGTTCTGACCGCCGATTCCGCTGACCGCGCCGCCGCGCCGCGCGCTCGACCCGCACAGCAGCACGCGGGGGTGCGAGGTCGCCACGCCCCAGCGCTCGGCCGGTGTCGACGCGGGCTCCTCGAGCCACGGCCATGACAGCGTCCCGTGGAAGATGTCGCCGCCCACCATGTTCAGCGACTCCTCGAGGTCGCGGGTCGTGCGCGCCTCGATGCAGAGACGCCCGTCGGGAGCGCGGAAGATGCAGTCGCGCAGCGGCTCCGCGATCACGGACTCGAGAGAGGCCTGTGCGGCGGCGAGCAGCTTCGCCCCCGCCGCGACCGGGTCCATGTCAGCGATCAGACGATGCGGCACCTGCAGCCCGAACATGGTCAGGGTCTGGGCACCGTCGGCGACGAGGTGGTCGCCCAGGATCGACGGATCGGTGAGGGAGTGGCAGTAGATCTCGACGGGCAGCGGCTCGGGGATGAGGCCGCCGGATGCCGCCGTGTACGCGGAATCGACCTGCGTCATCGTCTCGTTGACGTGGAAGGTGCCCGAGAAGGCGGCCTCGGGGGTGATCGACTCGTCCCGAAGGCGGGGGAGGCGCGACAGGAGCATGTTCACCTTCACCTGGGCACCCTCGGGCTCGTCGGCCCCGGTCGTCGCGCTGCCACCGGCGGCGAGCAGGCGATCGAGGACGGCGCGGCCCACGCCGCTGAGCACGAGCTCGCCGTGGAAGACCTCGGAGCGATCGGTCATCGTGTGCACGTCGCCGTCGGGCGAGATCGACATGACCTCGACCCCGGTGTAGATCTCGGCGCCCGCCTCGAGCGCCGCTCGTTCGAGCTCGGCGGTCACGGCGCCCATACCGCCGACCGGCACGTCCCAGTCACCGGTCCCGCCGCCCACCACGTGGTAGAGGAAGCAGCGGTTCTGCACGAGGGTCGGGTCGTCAGAGGTCGCGAAGGTGCCGATGAGGCCGTCCGTGAGGGCGATGCCACGGACCAGATCGCTCTCGAACGACCGCCGCAGGAGCTCTCCGAGGGGCCGCTTGGTGAGGGCGTCCCACAGCTCATCGTCGCCCACGCGCTCCCGGAGGTCGTCGGCCGTGGGCAGCGGCTCCGTCATGGTCGGGAACACCGCTCGCGCGAGCGGAGCGAGACGTTCGCCGAAGGCCGAGAACCTCTCGGCTTCGGCGGCCCCGTCGGCGCCGAGGGTCCGCACGAACGAGGCGGTGGTCGCTTCGGCGTCCTGGGTGTCGACCAGGATGCCGCGCGAGGGGTCACGCGGGTCGGGGGTGTACGAGCTGTAGCGGCGTCTTTTCAGCGTGATCCGCAGGCCGAGGTCGTCGATGATCTGCTGCGGCAGCAGGCTCACGAGGTAGGAGTAGCGCGATAGGCGGGCGTCGACTCCGCGCCACGGTCGCTCCGACACGGCGGCGCCGCCCACGGCATCCGATCTCTCGATCACCGCCACGCGACGCCCTGCCCGGGCGAGGTAGGCCGCGGAGACCAGGGCGTTGTGCCCGCCCCCCACGATGACGACGTCGTACCGGCGAGAATCCGAAGTGGTCATGGCCCCACGCTAACGACGGCGACGAATTCGTCGCAGGGGGTGGCGCACGTAGCCTGGATGCCATGACTTCCGCAGCCGACCTGCTCGAGATCGCCACGCGCATCGCCCGGGAGGCCGGTGAACTGGCCCACCGCCGGCGCCGGGAGGGGGTGACCGTCGCCGCCACCAAGTCGGCCGCCGCGGACATCGTGACCGCCGCCGATCGGGAGGTCGAGGCCTTCATCCGCGCCGAGCTCGCGCGGGAGCGTCCGGACGACGGCTTCTTCGGCGAGGAGTCGGGGGCCGAAGAGGGAACGAGCGGCATCACCTGGGTCGTCGATCCGATCGACGGCACCGTCAACTACGCCTACGGCATCCCGGCGTGGGCCGTGAGCATCGCCGCCGTCGAGGGCACCGCGCAGACGGCGTCGTGGACGGCGCTGGCCGGAGCCGTGTTCAACCCCGTGACCGGCGAGCTCTTCCGCGCATCGCGCGGCGGGGGAGCCTGGCTGGGCGACCAGCGCCTCTCGGTGAGCGAGGTGGGCCCGGCGGGCGGACTCATCGCGACCGGCTTCGGCTACAACCCCGAGACGCACGGCCCCGCCCTCGCCCAGCTGTCGCGCGTCATGCCGATCGCCCGTGACGTGCGCCGTATCGGCGCGGCCTCGCTCGACCTGGCCTCGGTGGCCGCCGGACGCGTCGACGCGTACTACGAGCGCGGAACGCAGCCGTGGGATCACGCCGCCGGCGCGCTGCTGGTGACGGAGGCGGGCGGCACCGTCGGAGGCGCCCCCGGGGGTCGGCCCGGAAACGGCATGGTGATCGCCGCGGGGCCGGCCTTCTACGGCCGTCTCGAGCCGCTGCTCGACTACGAGCGCTGACAGAGGGTCTGCTCATGGCATTCCCAGACCAGCCGAGGTAGGCTGTTTACCAGTTCGTTATCTTCCGCAACCCGAATCTGCGGAGATGGCCAAGCCCCCACAGCCCGAAGCCGTCGCTCCTGCGACACGACACGAGAGCCCTTCCGCGTTGCCGTCAGAAGCCTCTGAGAACGAGCCCGCCGTCACCCGGCGGTCTCGTCGCCCCCTCCCCACGTCCGCTCCCGAGACGACCCCCCGGCTGACCCGAGCCGAGATGCGCCGTCGTTCCGCGAGCGAGACCCCCGTCGCCACGCTCGACACCCCCGCGCCGAAGGCCTCCGACCCCGCTCCGGTCGACGCCGAGGCCGCCTCTCAGCCCGAGCTGATCGAGAGCGTCGCCGCCGCGGTCGTCGAGACTGTCATCGCCGCGACCATCGAGCCGACGCTGCCGCCGCGTGACACTGCCGCGGAGCACACTCCGGATGCCGCGTCCTCCGACGCCCTCGAGGTCACCGTCGTCGACGAGCAGCGTCGTTCCGACGACGTCGCCGTGATCCTGCAGAGCGCGGACGGTGCCGTCGCGACCACGCCGGTGTCGCTGCCGACCTCGCCGATCACGCTCCCGGTGAGCCGCCGGTCACGCCGCCGGCCCCAGGCCTCGGTCATCCTCGACTCGACCGTCGACGAGGCTCCCGAGGTGGCGGAGCCGGTGTCTCAGCCCGTCGTCGCTCAGCCCGCGATCGAGCAGCCGGCCGCCGCCGCGGACCCCACCGACGAGACGGCCGCGGACGAATTCGCGACCGCCGCGCGCCTGTTCTCGTTCACCGGCGAGACGCCCACGCAGCAGACGGCGCCGGTCACGCCGGCTCCCGAGCCCGTCGCGGAGGGCCTACCCGCCGCGCCCCGCACCCGCCGCAACGTCCGCCGGATCGCGGCGACGTCGTTCTCGGTCGGCGTCATGGGCGTCGTGGGGCTCCTCACGGTCGGCATGACCATGCCCGTGAGCGCCATCGCCTCGGCGAGCGGGACCGACAACATCGCGTCCCCCGCGGCCGACACCACGACGACGCGTCTCGCGGTCGGCGGAGACGTCGCTTCGGCGGACGGCGCCATCCAGGCCTACGTTTCCCCGGCCCAGTCGCAGGCCGCGGTCGTCGACCGCGCCGACGGCTACAGCGCCACCACCTACTCCAAGATGGCGGTCGACTCGGGCATCAAATACCCCACGAACTTCTACGTCAACGACCCGACAGCGCCCATCCAGTGGCCCTTCGCGGTCGGCGTGTCGATCTCCTACGGCTTCGGCATGCGCGACGGCGGCTTCCACGAGGGCGCAGACTTCGTCCCCGGCGAGGGCGCTCCCGTGCAGGCGATCGCCGACGGCACGGTCCGCATCGCGACCGAGCAGGGCGGCGCCTTCGGCGTGACCGTGCTGATCGACCACGTGATCGACGGTCAGCTCGTCTCGAGCCGCTACGGACACATGCAGTACGGCTCGCTTCAGGTCACCCCGGGAGAGAAGGTGCACGTCGGACAGTTCCTCGGACGCACCGGCAACACCGGTCGTTCCTTCGGCGCGCACACGCACGTCGAGATCCTCCAGAACGGCACCACCCCGATCGATCCGATCGCGTGGCTGCGTCAGCACGCCGGCGGCTGACCCTCGATTCGTAAGAGAGTGTCGAGGTCTGATATTCTCTTCTAGTTGCCCGGAGCGATCCGGGTACGCCCCGATAGCTCAGTGGCAGAGCACTTCCATGGTAAGGAAGGGGTCGTCAGTTCAATCCTGACTCGGGGCTCAAGGCATCCTCATCTGAATCTCGGATGCCGTGCGGCGGGGTAGCTCAGTTGGTGAGAGCGCACGACTCATAATCGTGAGGTCGCGGGTTCAAGCCCCGCTCCCGCTACCACAACGCTGACGGCATACGGCGGACTGACGCGGTGAATCCCCGCGCACGCTGCATCGCCGATCACAAGTCCGCTGAGAGCACTGGCGCCGCGGGCGCCGGAGTCCGTGCCCACGCGAGGGGCAGGGCGTCGCCATAGGCGCGGGGCGCTGCATCGCACGAACGAGGGTTACGCGATCGGCCCGTCGTAGGCCATCCAGAACTCCACCTGCTTCGCTCGCGGATGCGGACGGAAGCCTCCCTCGTCGTCGAAGAGCATCACCCCCTCGGGGTCGCGCCGGAATTCCACCCACTCGGGCGTCCGCGCGCTGCCCGGGCTCCCGGTGGCGACGAAGCTGAGCCAGGCCGAGCTGAGTTGATCGCGGAGGCGGTAGTCGGCCGCGGTGAACTCGCCGCGCTCGAGCTTGTCGAGATTGTCGAAGGCGTAGGGGATCTCCGCCCCGTGATACGCGCCGAACTTCTCGAGACCCGGCGCGGGCGGTGTGTGCGCGAAGGAGAACAGGAACGCGGGCGCTGACGCCGTGGCCGTGTGCAGAGACGCCCAGCGGAACATCGCCCTCGCCATGACGCGATCGGTATCGGCCTGCAGGGCCGCGAGTCGAGCGTCGTTGTCGGTGGTCGCCGGATACAGCGTGAGGAACCGCTCCGCGTCATCGCCGTAGGTCTCCCGCGCGTCCGCCTCGAACTCTTCGACGGAGGTGCTCGCGGGGATCGCGAGGCTGAGGGAGGCTTCATTCGCGTTGCTGCCGATGAGCAGGGGCACATCGAGCTGCTCGCCTCGCGCGTACACCTCGGCTGGCTCGCGCTTCAGCACATGTCCATCGAGCGACGGGCGCCAATGTCCCGAAAGAGCGGCGCTCGCGCGCTGAAGGTCCTGTGCCGACATGGAACGGAGCTCGGCGATGGTCGCACCCCCGAGCTGTGCGCTGAGCTGTGTGCCGGCGTGCTCGGCAACCTCCCGTGTGTTGATCTGATCGCCCTGCTCGGTGTCGCCGGTCGTCCCCATGCACGCTCCGCTGTCGGCGATGATGCCGTCGACGAGACCCCGGGTGAGCGAGGTCGCCCCGAGGATGCAGACCGCTTCGCCGCCTGCCGACTCGCCCGCGATCGTCACGCGCGACGCATCTCCCCCGAAAGCAGCGGCGTTGTCATCGATCCACCGCAGTGCGGCGATCTGGTCGAGGGTGCCGTACATCCCGGAACTCCCGGTCGGAGATTCGGCCGCGAGATCGGGATGAGAGAGGTATCCGAACACGCCGACTCGATAGTTGATGGTGACGATGATCGCCTCGCCGCGCGACGCGAGGGCGGCTCCGTCGTAGAGCGGCACCGCCCCGGAGCCGCTTTGGAAGCCGCCACCGTGGATGAACACGAGGATCGGCAACGGCTCGGATGCGGGCCGCGTGCTCCGCCAGATGTTGAGCGTCAGACTGTCCTCGCTCATGGGCTGTCGATTCTCGATCTCGGCGAAGACCGGTACGGGAACGACTTTCGGCAGGGCGCGGCGGAGGAAGTCCGCCGGTGCCTGCACGGCCACATCGGAGAAGGCGTCGGCGACCAAGACGTCATCGTGCGGCTCAGGGGCATGCGGCGCTCTCCAGCGGAGATCGCCCACGGGCGGCGCCGCATAGGGGATCCCCGCGAAGACCTCGACGCCTCGTTCTCCGTCGATCACCCCGCGGACGGGACCCTCTGAGGTTCGCACCGTTCCGAGCGAGGGCACGCCCGAGACGACGGCGGGACGTCGCTCAGCGGGTGGCCCGACCGCGATCGCTATCGTCGCGACGAGAACGGTCGCCGCCATCCAGGCGGAAGAGCGCAGCACGCGTCCTCGGTGAGAAAGGGCGCGAAGAGCGAGGACGGCGCACACGACGACGGCCGCGATCGCACCCCACGCCCACCAGGGCGATCGTCCGAGCCACGCGAGGCCGAACCCCACGAGCGCGACGACCCCCGCGACGATCAGCGTGCCCCATCGGGGACGTTCCGTGTTCGTCTGTGCACTCATCGGGCATCCCGTCCGTCGGTGGTCGCCGGAATTAATTTACATTTATGTAAAACAATAGACCGTCAGCGTCCGAGCCAGAGGGCGCGGGGTGAGACGGACTCGCCTCACTGGCCGTCGATGAGCCGCCACCGCTTCCCGTGGGGGAGGTGCGCCCTTGATCGCCAGGGGGCGTGATCGTTCGCCGAATGAGGTGAACGTCACCACGAGATCGCACGGTGGGTGAGCGCGAGGAGCGCGTCTCGGGCAAGCGTCCGTTCGGTGTCTTTCAGGTACGGCTCGACCGCGGAGGCCGCCGCAATGCCCTCGGCGGCGTGTCGAACCACCAGGACGTGCTCGACGCTCAGACCGTCGGCAGCGAAGAAGTCCCTCCACCAGTCTGCGTCGGCCTCGAGCAGGGGCTTCATCCCGGGAACGGCGATGATCCCGTTCGACAGGGTGGTGGGAGAAAACAGCGCCATCGCCCGAGCGCTCCCGCCGCACAGCGTTCGCACGTACGCACGCAGGCGCGCTCCGGGTTCACGATCACCGGGATCGACATCGCGCACGACGTCGTCGATGAACGCTCGCATTCCGTGATCCGCGACGGCGCACAGAAGCGCATTCCGAGAGGCGAAGTGATGCAGGAGGCCGCTTTTCGAGACTCCGGCAGCCTCCGCGACGTCGGCGAGGCTCACCTTCAGGCCTCGCGTCGCGACGAGCGACTCGGCATGCTGCAGAATCGCCGCGCGCGTACCCTCGGGGTCTCGGACGTGCTCAGTGGCCATCGGCGGCTTCTTTGGTGTTCGGAATGACCCGCAGGGCGATGGTCCCGCCCACGACGAGCAGGGCCGCGGCGCAGAACGAGGCGAGTTGCATTCCCCCCGTGAACGCCTCCCGCGCGTGCTCGAGCACGGGGGAGTCGGCGGGGAGGACCTCGAGCGCTCGCGCCAGTGATTCCCGTACCGCCTGTTCGTCGGTGCCGGCGAGCTGATCGGCTTCGAGCCGGGCGCGATAGAAGACGGTCTGCAGCGTTCCGAGCACGGCGATTCCGAGGGCCGTGCCGAGTTCGTAGCCGGTCTCCGAGATGGCCGAGGCGGCTCCCGCCCGCTCCTTCGGAGCCGCAGCGACGACGGCGTCGGTGGAGAGGGTCATCGACACGCCGACACCGAGGCCGACGATCGCGAGGCAGAGACCCACGCCGACGTAGGTGGTGAGACCCTCGGTCAACGCCAGCCCGACCATTCCCACGCCGGCGACGAGCAGGGCGCAGCCGATCGCTCGACCGCGGCCGAGCTTGCGCGCGAGGAGGGCGACGATCACCACGACGGCGACGGAGGCGACCGAGGCCGGAAGCTGCGCCAGACCGGCGACCAGCGGTGAGAACCCGCGGACGAGCTGCAGGTACTGCGAGAAGAAGAAGAGCAGGCCGATGAAGGCGAAGACCCCCAGGGAGTTCGCCACGATCGCGCCCGTGAACGCCGGCACACGGAACAGTTCCAGATCCAGCAGGGGAGTGCGAAGGCTCCGCTGGCGACGCACGAAGATCCACGCACTCGCCACTCCGACGACGATCGCCACCGGCACGGTCGCGTCGAATCCGTGTCCGGCGAGGTGCTTCACGGCGTAGACGAGAGGCACGATGGCGAGCACGGACAGGGTCGCCGAGAGCAGATCGATGGGTTTCTTCTCGGACCCGCGGGATTCCGGGAGCAGAACGGCCCCGGCCACCACGATCACCGCGATCACCGGGATGTTCACGAGGAACACCGAGCCCCACCAGAAATTCTCGAGGAGAGCTCCGCCGATCAGGGGTCCGGCGGCTGCGCCGCCCGAGGCACCCGCGGCCCAGACGGCGATCGCTGTGGTGCGCTGGCGTGGGTTGCGGAAGATCGATCGGATGAGCGACAGGGTCGACGGCATCAGGGTGGCACCGGCGATGCCCAGCAGGGCGCGCGCCACGATGAGCACCTCCGGTCCGGGAGAGAAGGCGGCGAGAGCGGAGGCGGCACCGAAAGCCGTCGCTCCCATCAGGAGGAGCTTCTTCCGGCCGATCCGGTCGGCGATATTGCCCATCGTGATGAGCAGGCCCGCGAGAGCGAACGAGTAGATGTCGCCGATCCACAGCACCTGCGTCGCGGTGGGGCTCAGGGCCGCTGTGAGGGACGGGATGGCGAGAGCGAGAACGGTGCCGTCGATGGACAGCAGCATGACGGCGAGCGTGAGGACACTGAGTGAGGCCCATTCGCGCCGGGTCGCGAGCGCAGCGGGGGCGGAGGGTGCGTGAAGCATGAGAGCAAGGTACCGACCATTTGGTCGGTACCTCGGCTCTTGACAATCGTCGAATCACGGCGAACCGGGGCGGTTCGGGAGACGAGACGCGCGGGGCCCCCGAACCGCGATCCGGGGCCCGCGAGATGTCACCACGCTCACCCCGTGCGCGGCCGACGCGGGGATGGCTGACCGGCCTCGGCCGGGAGAGCCGGTCCCTCGCGCGAGGCAGCGCGGTCAGCCGTGCGGCGCCGCACCGTCACCACACCCACGAGCGGTCCGAGGACGGCTGCCGCCGCGGCGAGGAGGCCCCCGATCGACATCAGGGCGAGGTCACCGGGCCGGTGGTCGACCGGCGGGGAGATCTCGAGCCTCGGCACCTCATCGTTCGGGCTGACGCGCAGTTCCGGGGCGAGGCGCGAGACCGCCGCAACCGGATCGACGACACCCGCACCCAGCGAGGGGTCGACCGTCGCCCCGTTCGGCACCGGCCTGGTCGGCGCGTCGGCCGTCGCTTCGAGTCGCTGGATGACCGCGGCGACCGTGAGCATGGGATCGTCGTCACGCACGAGCGCCGCGGCGCCGGCGGCGTAGGCGACGGCAAGGCTCGGTTCGTCGCCGACCACGTGACCTGCGCCGTCGGGCACGGCGCCCACGAGACCGGAGGAGGGCGCAGCGATGTCCGGCACGGCCCCCAGCCGAGAAGCGTCCCGTCCTCCCTTGTCGTCGAACGGCGCGACCGACAGCACGCCCTCGAGGCTCGCCGGGTAGGCCGCCTCTCCGGTGCCCGAGGTGCCCGCGGCGGCGACGATGAGGACGTCTGCGGCGACCGCGGCCCGCACGGCCTGCTCCAGCTCGGGAGAGCTGGTCGTGGCGGTGAGAGGGATCGCGACGACGCGGGCACCGCCGGCCACCGCTGCCGTGATGCCCTCCGCCAGGCGCCCCGGCAACGCGGCCGTCAACGAGAAATCGTCCGGATTGTTCGTGATCCGGACGGGGAGGATCGTCGCCCCGGGCGCGAGCCCGACGAACTCCGTGCCTTCCCTCGCGTGACCGGCGATGAGCGAGCCGATGAACGTGCCGCGACCGTAGCAGTCCGTATCCGCCGCGCCGCCCGCCAGGTCGGTTCCCGGCAGCACATGCCCCTGCAAGGACGCCGACGCCGCGCTGACCCCGGTGTCGAGCACGGCCACCACGACGTCGCCCGTCGTGCGCGGCCACGCCCGAGCCGCCCCCATCCGCTGCTGCGCGGACGAGGCGGCCTCGATGACCGGGGAGTCGGCGGATGCCGCGCACGACGCGGCGATCGCCGCGGGTGGGCCCGGCAGCACGATGCCCGACAGCCCCGCCATCACCGAGGCCGCGACGAGAACCGGAATGCGCCGAGTGGTACCACGGGACCGACCGGCGCTCACTGCGGCGGCTCCGTCCAGCCGATCTGCAGTCCGGTCCCTCCGCGTCGCGTGAGCAGGGAGGCGCGTCCCGGGGGCAGGGGGCGGCCGCGACCCGGAGTGAAGGTCATCGGCTCGGACGCGGGCATCGACAGAGTCAGCTCGGGCGTGTTCGACTCGTGAAGGCGGCGGATGACGGCATCCATCGCCGTTCGGCTCGAGCCCGCGCCCGCGCGGGCCAGAACGAGGTGCAGGCCGATGTCGCCGGCCTGCGGGATGAGCTCGACGAGCGGAGAGAGCGGTCCCGTCATGCCACCGCCCAGCAGAAGGTCGTAATCGTCGACCAGCACGAAGACGTCGGGGCCGCTCCACCAGTCCCGTCGCCGCAGCTGGGCGGGCGTGATGTCGGCGCTGGGGACGCGTCCGCGCAGCTCGGTGACGAGTTTCGAGATCACCTGCTCGCTCGCCGACGGCGAGAACGCGGTGGCGAACTGATACCGCTCGGGCACGGATTCGACGACGCCGCGGCGCGGGTCGATGATCACCAAGCGCACGTCTTCGGGTGCGTACGCGTCGACGATGCCTCGCGCGATCAGGCGGAGCACCCCCGTCTTGCCGCTGGCGGAATCACCGACGATGCTCAGGTGCGGCTTCGCTGCGAAGTCGTGCCATACCGGCTGGAGATCCTGTTCGCCCTGTCCGAGCGCGACGCTCGGGCCGGGGAGCGTCGACGCGGGCAGAAGGGCGGCGTCGAGGACCGCGGGCAGCATGCGGACCGGCGGGGCCACCGGACCGTCCCAGGCCTCGCCGAGGGCCTCCCCGAGATTCCGGGATGCCGCTGCCAGCCCCTCCACCGAGGTGTCGCCGTCGATGCGCGGCACGCCGGCGAGGAAGTGCATGCCGTCGACGGTGATGCCACGGCCGGGAAGCTGCGGGACGGTCGCCGCCTTGCGCATGCCGTGGACCGAGTCGATCGGGTCACCCAGCTTGAGCTCCACGCGCGTGCCGAGCTGATCGCGCAGCGAGCTGTGGACGTCCGTCCAACGGCTCGTCGAGATCATCACGTGTACCCCATAGGCGAGGCCCTGGCGCGCGATCTCCCGCAGGGTCGTGTCGTGCTCCTCGAACTCGGCGCGCAGGGCCGCCCAACCGTCGACGACGAGGAACACGTCCCCGAACTGCTGCTCGGCGAACTCCCCGGCGGCGCGCCGCGCGCGGTACTCGGCCATTCCCTCGAGCGCCGCGTCGGTGAAGAGCTGCTCGCGCTCGCGCAGCAGCGTGCGCACCTCGGCGATCGTGCGGGCGACCTGCTCCGCTTGACGGCGGGTGGCGACACCGCCGACGTGGGGCAAGCCCTCGAGCGTCGAGAGTCCGCCGCCGCCGAAATCGATGCAGTAGAACTGCACCTCCGCCGGTGTGTGCGTGAGCGCGAGAGCGCAGACCATGGTGCGCAGCAGCGTCGTCTTGCCGGACTGAGGACCACCGGCGACGCCGACGTTCCCGCCCGCGCCGGCGAGGTCGACCTCGTACAGCTCTCGCGTCTGCTCGTAAGGCTTGTCGACCACGCCGATCGGCACCCCGAGGTGCCCGGAACCGGTCCACCCGATCGCGTGCAGCCCGCGGTCCGGTTCGACGAGCAGAGGGGGCAGGAGCTGGTCCAGCGTCGGGGGAGCCGCGAGCGGGGGCAGCCACACCTGATGAGCCGGAGGGCCGAAACCGACGAGGCGGTCCACGATCATCGACATGACCGTGTCGTCGATCTCCGGCGCCGATCCCGCGGGCTCCGGCGGGACGGACGGCTGCTCCGACACGGTCGACGTCGCCTCGTCGACGACGGGGGGAGCGACGCGCGACGCCTGGAAGACCACCACCTGTTGACGCACCTCTTCTTGGCGCTCCTCACGCGTGCGTCGGCGGTACGTCCCCGAGACGTAGGCGGCCTTGAACCGCGTGAGGGTCGCGACGTCGCTGCGGAGGTAACCGTTTCCCGGAGCGTTGGGCAGCTGGTGGGCATCCGGCACGCCGATGACGCTGCGGCTCTCCATGGCGGAGAAGGTGCGCAGGCCGATGCGGTACGACAGATGGCTCTCGAGCTTCGTCATACGCCCGTCCTCCAGACGCTGACTGGCAAGCAGGAGGTGAACGCCGAGGGAGCGACCGAGCCGACCGATCATGACGAAGAGTTCGGCGAAATCCGGATTGGATGCCAACAGCTCGCTGAACTCGTCCACGATGACGAACAGCGTCGGCATCGCTTCGAGGGGGACGCCCGCCAGCCGCGCCTTCTCGTGCTCGAGCAGCGACGAGTAATTGCCCGCCGCGCGCAGGTACTCCTGCCGTCGATTCAGCTCGCCGGCGAGAGCGTCCTGCATGCGGGTGACGAGGGTCGCCTCGTCGGCGAGGTTCGTGATGAGGGCCGACACATGGGGGAGTTCGTCGAGACCGAGGAACGTCGCTCCTCCCTTGAAGTCGACGAGCACGAAATTCAGCGTCTCGGACGAGTGCGTCATCGCCATCCCGAGCACGAGCGTGCGCAGCAGCTCGCTCTTGCCCGAGCCCGTCGCGCCGATGAGCAGACCATGCGGACCCATGCCGCCCTGCGCGGCCTCCTTGATGTCGAGGTGCACGGGATGACCGCGCTCGTCGACGCCGAGCGGGATCCGCAGACGGGTCCGGTCGAGCTCCTCGCGGAGGGAGGCGGCGGGCGACCAGGTGTCGACGTCATCGATGCCGAGCAGACTCGGCAGTTCGAAGTCGGACACCATCGGCTCGCTCGCGTCCGCGGACCGCCCGCCCGCCCGATACGGCGCGACGACGCGAGCGAGAGCGGTCGCGGCCGACAGGCTCATGGCATCCGGACGGCACAGCGTCGAACGCTGCACGCCCTCGCTCCGGTCACGACGCAGCATCTGGACGGCATCCGGCTGCACGTCCAGCAGCAGGCCCGAGGGATCGTGCTCGTCGACCTCGACACCCAGTGTGAGCACGGTGGTGCACCGGTACCCGCCCGACGTGATGCGCGAGCCGGTCGCGGGGGCGACGCCGTCGAAGACGACGAGGTGGTACGGCTCCTCGGCGCTGGGCGACGCCCCCGGCTCGAAGCGGGAGCGCCCGTTCAGATCGGAGTCGAGGAGGTCGACGAACGCGGCGACGTCCGTCGCGAAGAGCCGGGCCGATCCCGCGCCGTCCTGACCGGTGGGGTGCTGCGCGTGCGGAAGCCACTTCGTCCAATCCCACTCGGCGGCGCGCTCCGGCGCCGCACAGACCGCGATGCGCAGTTCGTCCGGTGCGTGCGAGGTCACCGCCTGGGCGAGCAGGGCGCGGATCATGCTGCGGGCGGCATCCTCGTCGCCCGTGAGGCGGATGTCGCCGAGACGACGGACGAACAGCGAGACGGGCAGGTCGCGTACCGAACCGTGCACGGCGATGAAGCGTCGCAACGCCCGCGCCGACAGGGGCTCCAGATCGGCGATGGGCTTGGTCGACAACGGGGTGATGCGCTGACTCAAGCCGTGCGACCCCGTCCCGATGCGCAGTTCGCCGAAGTCGCCGTGGCTGCCCCGGCGCTCCCACAGCCGCGCCGTCATGGCCATGTTGGACAAAGACGAGGGATCCGGATGCCGCCACAGCAGGGACGCGCGCTGCTGCGCGGCCGCGCCGCGGACCTTCGTGCGCATCTGCGCGAGATACCGCAGGAAGTCCCGGCGGTCGCCGCGCACCGTGGTCCGGCGCTCGGCGGCGGCTCGGGTGAGCTGCACCAGCACCATGAGCACCGCCAGCGCCAGCATGCCCAGGAAGAGGCCGACGGCCAGGGCGGGATTGCGCTCGCCGAGGAAGACGAGCATCATCACGCCGCTGATGAGCATCATCGGCACCATCATGAGCATCGTCAGCGGATCCTTCGGCTGCAGCTCGGGCAGCGACGGCGGCTCCTGCAGCTCGATGTCGCCCGAGGGCATCTCGGGAGGCTTCTCTCGCTGCTGCCTGCGGAAGGGGATGGTGCTCACGTCGGCTCTCCTCGCTGCATGTGCGTCACCCCTCCCACGGTTCTGACCGTGTCGGGGGTTCATCGCGCGACTCGAGGGCCTGGGCGCGCAGATCCCGGAGCCGTCTCGTGCGCCGGGCTGCCGGCATCCCCGGATCAGGGCTTCGTGTCCTCACCCGGGCCGGGTCCTCGGAGGCGGTGCGCCGGTGAACCCTCCGCGGGCCGTCGTGCGTGTGCAGTGCATGACGACGCTCGATCAGCGCACCGAACCCCGCACGGCGGAGAATACCGAACGGGCCGTGGAGCCCTTCGTCGCCCCGAGCAGCGGAGACATGTGCCGACTCAGCGTCGTCGGACCGACGTCGCGCGTGGAACTCGCCGTTCCCTCGCACATCCCGATCGTGGAACTGCTGCCGACCATCGTCGGTCATCTCGACCCGTCGCTCGCCACGCGCGGCCTGGACCACGGCGGATGGGTGCTGCAGCGGCTCGGCCATCCTCCGCTCGACGAAGACCGGGGAACGGCCGCGGCGGGGCTCCTCGACGGGGATGTGCTGTTCCTGCGCCCGCGAGCGTCCGCGCTCGCCGAGGCGCAGTACGACGACGTCGTCGACGGCGTGCAATCGGTCCTCGACGCGCGCTCCGATGAGTGGTCCTCCGCCTCCACCCGGCGAGCGGCCCTCGCCGCGACCGCCGTCGCCTCACTGGCCGCCGTCGTGATCGCGGGCGGAGCCGGCGCGATCGCCCCCCTCGTCGTCGGTGCGCTCGCCCTCGCCCTCGTCACCGCGGGTGTGCTCGTCGGGCGGTTGTGGGACGACCCGATCGGAACGGTGCTCACGGGGGTGGGGGTCATCGCGGCGGGGGTCGCGGGGGCGGGGGTACCCGCCTCCCTGTTCCCCGACGGAGACGTCGCGCTCCTGCCGTCCCTTTCGACGGGAGCGGCGGCGTGGGGCCTCGCCGCGGGTGCGGCGGCCTATGCGAGAGGGGGTGTGCGTCCCGTCCTGTTGGCCTCCGCGGGTGCGGCGATGCTCACGATCTCCGCCGCCTCTCTTCCGCTCGTGTTCTCGCTCGGCCTCGACGCCGCCTCGGCGATCCTCGTGGTCCTCGCCCTCGGTCTGGCCCGCGGCATCCCCGGCCTCGCTGCCTGGGTGGGCGGGCTCGCCGTGGACCCCGTACCGTTGTCGGCCGCCGAGTTCCAGACCGGGCTCGAGGCGGTTCCCGCGGACGACGTGCAACGGCGCGCGACGGTCGCTCACCACATGTCCACCGCTTTGTGGGTCGCATGGTCCGCGCTGCTGTGCGCCGCCATGATCGATCTCGCCCTGACACGCGAGTGGGGCGCGGTCGCTCTGACGATCGCTGCGAGCGTGGGAGTCCTGCTGCAGGCGCGCGAACTGCACACGACGCTGCAGCGGGGGGCCGTGCTGGTGGCGGCGTCCCTGCCGCTGGCGGTGCTCGGGATCGCGCAGGCGGCGGTCCTGGAGCCGGTGTGGCAGATCCTCTCCGCGTTGCTCATGGTCATCGTCGCGGCCAACGCGTGCGTCCTGACCCTGGTGCTCCCGCGCACGCGCCTCGCGCCGACGTGGGGGCGGACCGGCGACATCCTGCACTGGTGCTGCGCGATCGCCGTGCCCGGTCTGATGCTCGCCGTCGTCGGGCTCTTCGACTGGATCGCCGACGTCGTGTGAACCATCCACGGCCGGCTGGCCGTGGTCGAGATGAAGGCAGCAGAGGAGGGACGACATGTACGGCAGACGTGATCTCGTGGACGCGCACCTCTTCCTGCGCGGGCGCCTCTCGGCGGCCGTGCTGCGCTCCGACCCCGACTCGCCCGACCGCCCGCTGCGTCGCACATCGACCGGCATGGGGATCGGCGTGGCCGTCGCGGCCGCCGCGATCGTCGTGGTCGTCGTTCTGAACATGTTCCTCTTCACGACGAACGACAGCTGGCGCAAGCAGCGCGGCGCACTCCTGGTCGACGACACCACCGGCAGCCGCTACCTGCTGATCGACGATGTGCTGCATCCGATCCTGAACCTGGCCTCCGCCGCCCTCCTCGTCGGGGGGCCGCCCCCGGTCGTCCGCGTCTCGAGCGCAGACCTGGCCTCGGTGCCCCGCGGGCGCGCGGTGGGCACCGAGGGCTTGCCCGACGAACTCCCGTCCCCCTCGTCGACGTCGTCGACGTGGACCGCCTGCGCCGCCGACGGTGCAACGACCCTCACGATCGGCGGTGCTGCCCGCACGACACCGTCGGCCGCGGGCGAGGGCATGCTCGTGACCTCGGCCGGGGAGCTGTGGCTCGTCTGGGGTGGCGTGCGCTCACGCGTCGACGGAGCGTGGGCCGCGCGCGCCATCGGCTTCGAGCCGACGGATGCCACGCCGGTCGAGCAGGCGTGGCTGGACACGATCCCCGACGGTCGAGACCTCTCGCTGGCGCCGCTGACGCTCGGTGGGGCGGGCCCCGACATCGCGGGAGAGCCCACGGTCCTCGGACAGGTGATGGATGCCGGTGACGACGGTTCCCGCTACGTCGTGACCCCCGAGGGGTTGATGCCCGTCACCGAGACCGTCGCCGCGTTGCTGACCGCGGCCCCCGATTCCGCGCTACCGGCTCCGCGTGCGCTGGACCGGCGCAACCTGGTCGCTGCCCGGATCACGGATGCCGCGTCGTGGCAGGACGACCTTCCCCGAACCCCTCCGACGCCGGCGGCCGCGGGCGTCACCCCCTGCTCGGTGTGGGGCGACGGAGGGACGACTCTCGCCTTCGTCGACGACACCGCACGGAGCGGGTCCCGCGGATCCGTCGAGGTCGCCCCGGGCTCTGGACTCCTCGCCGCCACCGCTGCCGCGCCCGGGGTCGCGGGCATCGGCCTCTACCTCGTCTCGGACGACGGCACCAAGTACCCCGTCGCCGACTCAGCCACGGCATCCGCCCTCGGGCTCGATGTCTCCCGTTCCCCCGCCGTGCCGGGCGCGCTTCTCGCGCTGCTGCCGACGGGCCCGACCATCGCGACGTAGGAGAGGAGGCGCTCGCAGGTTCCGTATCCACGTCCATCCGTTCGAACTCATCCCCTCACTTTCACGAACAAGGAGAAATCCCATGGCACAGCTCACCGGTTTCGAAGCAGGAACCCTTCAGCAGATCATCAGCCGCACGATGGAGCAGGTCTCCGCGATGGAGGCCGCACGCGGCCGCGTCGAGGACGCCACCCAGACGATGGCCGCCGCCGCGCGGGCGGAGGCCGGCGTCGTGCTGCAGCGCCGACTCACCGAGTGGCAGAGCGAGTACAGCGACATCAAGAACAAGCTCGACGTTCTGAACACCCAGGTTCAGGCGCTGCTGTCGCAGCGCACCAACACCGACGACTCCACCACGTCCACCGCCGCGGCCTGACCCCCCTCCCCCCGAAAGGAAACGCCATGTCCTTCAACGTCGACCTCGTCCAGTTCGAGGTGGCCAACCAGTCGCTCAACAGCTCCTGCCAGGAGGTCGAGCAGATTCTCCAGAACATCTACGACACCATCCGTCCGATGGGCGAGGCCCAGTGGGGTCGTTCGCTGCCCGTGTGGGGCGAGCTGCAGCAGCGGTGGAATGCCGAGTACGAGGAGGTCCAGCAGGCCGGCCTCAACATCAAGAACGCGGCACTGCGCGTGCGCGAGGAATTCCTCGACGGCGACATGCGCGGCGCGGCGATCTTCAACTGAGCACGACGGGGTACCCGCTGCTCGCGGGTACCCCGTGACCCCCCAGAGAGGAGTGAATCGTGGCAGACAACGGCACCCGCGTCGCCTTCGATCGCGAACAGTACAAGCAGGTGAAGGCGCTCGTTCTCGACGTCGAGACCACCACCGATGACGCGCTCTACGGCGCGGACGGCTATTCCATCAGCTCGGATCTTCGTGCGCAGCCCGTCGAGGCCAGATGGGAGGTCGCCGCACAGGTCGGCACCCACGTCTCGGCACTCGCCGGGCGGGTGCGTTCGTTCACCGAGACCTTCACGGAGAAGACCCTCCCCGAGTTCCGCGACCAGCTGGACAAGGCGGAGCAGCTCTTCGAGGAGACCGACGACCTGAGCACCCTGCAGGCCGAGGCCTGACCCCGCCCCACCGAGAACCCCCTGCGAACGAGGAGACGATATGGCCGACAGTGAGACCACCACGGGCTCGGGCGACCACGGAGCGACGGGCGCAGGGGGTTCGACCAGCGGGTCCACCGCGACGGGGGACATGGGCTTGGAGAGCCTTCTCGCGACCGTGACGGGAGTCGAACTCACCACCCTGGGCAAGCACCTCGACGACATGGATTCCGCCACCAAAGGCTGGATGACCGGCCTTCCCGGGGGTGAGAACCGCGACAAATGGTCCGAGAACATGCGGTACGGGTATTTCCACTACGAGGACAACGTCCGCACCTACGAGCTCATCAACAACCCGACCTCCAACGTCGATTTCGTGGCGAAGTTCCAGCAGCTGCAGACCAACGTCGCCAAGGTCGCGAGCGACAACGCCCCCGGGCTGAGCGCCCGACGTTCCGACACCGCAGCCGCCCTCTTCGAGAGGTTCACGACCGTCATCGGCGAGAACTCGGAGCACATGCGCGCGCGAGCGACCGCTCTGGGGGCGGACGATTCGTCCATCCGCGGATCGGCGGCGACGGCCCTGCTGGCGGAGCTCACCGCGCAACAGAAGTCGCTCGCCTCGATGCACCGCCAGCTGACCGACGACAACGGCGTCGCGGCCGCCCTGCGCACGATCGCCGAGGCGGTCCGCACCTTCGAACTGTCGGTCCAGAACACGTGGAACCAGCATCAAGCGGCCATCTCCACCCGTGCCCTGCAGGCGAAGGCGGCCGTGATGGAAGACATCGTCCAGTACATCGAAGACGCCGACCGGGCCTGGCGCGCCGGTGCGAAGGGCCGCAACGGCATGTCGGTCGAGCATGCCAAGGGCGTGTTCGCCGCCTACACCTGGGGCGACCGAGCGCACCTCGCCCCCGAGGGGTTCACCAGCGTCGGGGGAGACCTCCGCGACCCGCAGACGTACGGTCCGATCAACCACTCCATCTCTCAGTCCGTGCGAAGCATCCTGGCGACCGTTGCGGCCGAGGTGTTCGCGGCGCAGCAGAAGCTCGAGACGACCATGCGCATGTCGTTGCGGGCGTTGAAGGAGATGCAGGACCCGACGGTCATCGCCGAGACCTCGCCGCCTCCCTACCCGGGAGCGGGCGGTCCGGGCGGCGGCGGTGTCAACGGCCCGGGCGGAGGGAACAATGTCCCGGACCTGACCGACCTGTTCGGCGGCACCCCCGGCGCGGGCGGTGCGTCGGGTAACGGTGACGGGGTGTTCGGGTCGGGTCCCGGTGGGGGCGTGGGCGGCGCGTCGGGTAACGGTGACGGGGTGTTCGGCTCGGGTCCCGGTGGGGGCGTGGGCGGTGCGTCCGATAACGGTGATGGGGTGTTCGGCTCAGATCCCGGCTCGGGGACCGGCGGCGGCGTGGGCGGTGCGTCCGGTAACGGTGACGGGGCGTTCGGCTCGGGTCCCGGTGGGGGCGTGGGCGGTGCCTCGGGTAACGGTGACGGGGTGTTTGGCTCGAGTCCTGGCTCGGGGACCGGCGGCGGTGCGGGCGGTTCTCTCGGAGGGGCGTCCGGCGGTTCGGGTTTCGGCGCACCCGACGACCTCACGGGGGGCGGCGCCGGGAACTGGTCCGGCGGCGACTCCGGGATCGGCCAGGGCATCGGCGGCATGGGCGTCGTCGGTGCGTCGGGGGGCGCCGGAGGCGGATTTGGCGGCGCGCGCGGCACGAATCGTGGCTCGGAGAACGAGCGTCCCGGAAGCGCAGGCTCCGGGTACGACGACGGTGCCGCGCTGGTGCCCGACGACGTCGTTGCGCCCGAGTTCGACGCCCCGGGAGCAGACTTCGCCGGCCTCACGGCGCCCAGCGAGCTCGAAGGCGGAGCCGGGGTCAGCGGCTCGCTGCCACCGATCGGCACCGGTGCCGGCGGCACCGTCTCCTCTGGCGCCGGAGTCGGAGCCGGGAGCGGAGCGAATTGGACCGCCCCCGACGCGAACGGCGGCCCCGCTGGTCTCGGAATCGACCTCGGCGCGGGCGCCGGCGGCACGGACCCGGGGTGGGCCTCGGGCGGTGCCGGGTTCGGTGACGTCGGTGCGGGTGCCGGTGGTTCTGGCGCGGGGTGGTCGTCGGGCGGTGCGGGCGTCGGTGGCGTCGGTGCGGGTTCCGGTGGCGCGGACCCGGGGTGGGCCTCGGGCGGTGCGGGCGTGGGCGGCGTCGGCGGGGGTTCCGGTGGCGCGGACCCGGGCTGGGCCTCGGGCGGTGCCGGGTTCGGTGATGTCGGTGCGGGTGCCGGTGGTTCTGGCGCGGGGTGGTCGCCGGGCGGTGCCGGGTTCGGTGATGTCGGTGCAGGTTCCGGCGGCACGGACCCGGGGTGGGCCTCGGGTGGTGCGGGCGTCGGTGGCGTCGGTGCGGGTTCCGACGGTGCGGCGGGTTCGGGGTCGGGCTGGGCCTCGGGCGGTGCCGGGTTCGGTGATGTCGGTGCGGGTGCCGGTGGTTCCGGCGCGGGGTGGTCGCCGGGGAGCGGCGACGACTGGGCCGTCGGTGGTGTCGGCGCAGGACAGGGCGGCGGCGCGGGCAGCGGCTCCGGTGTCGACTGGTCGTCCGGCGGCGGGCTCGGCGATGATTTCGCGGCGGGCGGTGGAGCCGGCTTCGGCGGCGGCGCGGGTGATTTCGCGACCGCCAGCGGTGGCGGCGGCTATTCGCCCGGCGGCGCGGGTGCGGGCGGCGGCGGTGCCCTCGACGATGCGGCATCCTTCGGCTCCGCGGGCGGACGCGGCGATGCGGGCGGCGATGTCTGGGGGGCGGCCGCCGGATCTCGCCCCGCCGACGGCTTCGCCGCCGGTGGAGGCGCGGGCAACGGTGCCGGGGCCGCCAACGGCGGGGGAATGGGTGGCGGAGGGATGCCGATGATGCCCATGTCCCCGCAATCTCAGGCCTCGAGAGATCGCGATCGCGAGCGCAATACCTGGCTCTCCGAGGACGAGTCCGTCTGGGGCACGAGTAACGCCGAGGGCAACGGGGTCGTCGGTCTCAGCGAGGAGCGCGAGCTGGCACAGCCGACGCACGTTCCCGCCGGCGTGGCCGCCGGCCGTGCGCCCGTGGCGAGCAGACGTGCCGAGTCCGGCGCGTCCGAAGAGGCTGCGGTGGCGCAGCAGAAGGGATCATGATGCAGTTCACCGCAGACGACATCGAGCGGATGCTGACGGAGGTGCGGCAGTCCCATGCCGACCTCGCCGCCCGCGCGGCCGACATCGAGGCGCTGACCGCGACCGCCACGTCGAAGGATCGTGTGCTGAGCGCGACGGTCGACGCGCGTGGCGAACTCACCGATCTGCGCATCAACGGCCAGTCGTGGCGCGAGCTCGCTCCCAAGGAGCTCTGCGCCAAGATCGTCGCGGTGGTCGCTCAGGCGCAGCGCGAGGTGCAGGAGCGCGGCAGGGCGCTCCTGTCCGAGGACGGGCCGGACGGCCTCGACCCCACGATGGGCCTCCCCTCCGCCGACGACATGGCCGAAATGATGCAGACCATGCTCGAGCAGCTCCCGGGTGGTCGTCATGAGCGCTGATCGCTTCGCCGCCGATCCCGACCGCTTGCGGCAGAGCGCCCGGCGGATCAGCGACCTCCACGGTCGCGTGCAGGCGATCACCGCGACTGTCGACCAATTGGCATCCCGCTATCCGGATGCCGGGGGCGATGGCGACTTCAAGGAGTCTTTCGACGGCAAGTACGTGCCGGCCGCCGAGACCGCCCGTGCATTCACCGCCCAGCTGTCGACGTCCGTCGAGAAGCTCGCCCAGGACACGGCGACCGTCGCCGGCGACTTCGCCGAGCGGGAGGACGTGGCCGTGCGCGAGAGTCGGCGCGAGAAGTAAGTCGAGGCGCCCGTCGGGGCGACCGCCGGGGTCACGAGAGAGGAGGACGCGATGGCGATGATGGTCAGCAATGAGGCCGCGAACCTCTTTCTCGTACTCGCGGGAGAGCGATTCCCGATGGCGAACGAGGACCAGCTCCGCGACCTCTCACGGGGGTGGGAGGCGGCCGCTCGTGAGCTGAACGACCTCGACGGAGACCTGCGCCGCGATCTGATGGCCACGCAGAGCGGCTTCGAGGGCAAGAGCCGCGACGCGTACGACCAGTACATCTCCACGCTCACCGAGGGCGATGCGCTGCGAGAGGTCGCCGAATCGATGCTCTCGAGCTCGCAGTTCCTCGAGAAGCTCGCGCTCGACGTGGAGTACACGAAGTACACGCTCATCGGCGCCCTCATCGCGCTCGTCGCCGAGATCGCCTGGGCCGTCGCCATGGCGGTCCCGTCGTTCGGGGCCTCGATGGCGTGGCTCGCCGCGCGCAAGGCGATGTACTCGATCCTTTTCCGCACGGTGCTGCGCAAGCTGCTCGCCGAGATCGCCAAAGGCGCCGCGTTCAATGTTCTGAGCGAGGTCGCCATCGACGCCGTCGCGCAGCTCGCGCAGATGGCGGAGGGCAACCGCACGGAGTGGGACGAAAGCAAGACGTCCGGTGCGGCGCAGGGCGGAGCCCTCGCGGGCATGTTCGGCGGCGTCGTCGTGCTCGGCGGTGCGGCGATCGGCAAGGGCCTGGGCAAGGGCGCCGGCGCGGCCGGCCCCGGTGCGGTGAAGGGGGCGGCTGACGACGTACCGGGCGGGACACCGACTCCGAGTCCGTCTTCGACCCCCGCTCCGAGTCCGTCCTCGACCCCGTCGCCCGGCCCCGCTTCGAGCCCGAATCCGGCGCCGGGCGGTACGGGATCGCCCCCGGTCCCCTCTCCCGCCGGAGCAGGACCGCGACCGCACGGGTGGAGGGACACCGGCCAGGGCATCGTCACCGACTTCGCGGGCGAGGCCTTCGTCGAGGTGATGACCGAGGGCACCTACAACGCCATCCAGGGCGAGGGGTTCGAGGTCGGTGTGGGTGGTGTCCTGTCGGCGGCGTCGTCGAGCATCGGCACGGGTCTCGGGGAGGCGGCCGGATTCCACCTCGGGGGCGGTTCGAAGCAGGGGGACGGGGATTCTACGGGGGCGGGCGCGGGCGATGATGCCGGATCCGACGCGACCTCCGACGACGTCGGGGTGGGTACGACCCCGGCTCCGGCTCCGGCTCCGGCTGTCAGTCCGTCCCCGGCCGCGGTTCCCGGCCGCGGCCCGGGCGCCGCCACCGATGCCGGTCCGGGTCGTCCGTCGGGTTCGACGGAGTCGGTCGGCTCCCGTCCGGACGGGGCGGACCTCGCACACGACGCCGCGTCGACTCCGGCGCGCGGGACGACTCCCCTCGAAACGGGGTCATCGACCGACGATCCGCCGAGCCGGCCGGCGCCGCGACCGCGTCCCGACGTTCCGCCCGAAGCGACGTCGGCCGCCGGAGCGCCGGGAGCAGTCGCGCCCCCCGCGTCGCCACCGACGGCATCGCCGTCCGCCGGACCGTCGATCCCCGCGTCGGTGCTGACCGGTTCGTCCGCGGCCCCGGTCGCTCCTTCCGTCGACGCGGGGTCGCACGCGCCGCAGGGTGCTCCGGCCCAGGACCTCGCGGCGGCCTCGCCGCCTCCCGCAGCGTCGGGAGCGAGCGATCGTCCCTCGAGCGGGCCGACGCAGGACGCCCCGCCGCCTTCGGCCTCCGACCCGACATCCGGCGCGACAACCGGTACGCGTCCCGAGGCGGCCGCGGGGACTGTCCCCGGACGCCCCGACTCATCGACGTCGACGAACCCGGGCACGGCGCCCGTGGCCACCCCGTCACCGAACCCGGGGCCGACCGGAGACGCGGCCGTGTCGGCTCATGCCGGGACGACACCCGGTTCCGCCTCCCCTCCGTCCACGACGATCGATGCGGCCGGGTCCGCTGTGGACACCCGACCCGACTCCGCGACCGCGGGCGACCCGGTGCCCGCGCCGGACACGGAGACGGGGCCCGGGTCTGACTCACCGCACCTTTCGGCCTCGCTGCCGGACGACGTGGCGGTGCCGGACATCGGGTCCGCTCCCGGGCCGGTGACGGGGGAGTCGACGACGCTCGACGCGACGAGCGACCCTGATCCCGCGACGACGTCGGACTCTTCGGTGCCCCGACCGGCGGGGGCGCCCGACCCGTCCGCGACGCCCGGCCCGGAGGCTGCGTCCGGCCCGTCCGGATCGCCTCGCCCGGCGACGCCCGCCCCTGCGGCGACGCCCGCCCCGGCGACGACGCCCGCCCCGGCGACGACGCCCGCCCCGGCGACGACACCCGCCCCGGCTACGACACCCGCCCCGGCGACGACACCCGCTCCGGCCGCGACGCCCGCCCCCGCGGCGACGCCCGCCCCCGCAACGACACCCGCCCCGGCCGCTCCGCCCGTCCCGGCGTCGACAGCCGGTTCTCCTTCACGCCCTGAACCGGGCATCGCGGCGACGCCGGGCCGGATCACCGACAGCCCGCAGGTCGCGCCCCCGTCGCACGGTGCACAGGCGGCTGCCGCAAGCGCCACCGCCGCGCCCGTTCCGCCTCTTTCCGGTCAGCCCACGCTCTCGTCCGTCGATCCCGTCGTGCCCGCACCTCTTCCGACCGACGCGCCGCGGCCGGACGACGTGCGGGGGCCGGCACCGATCTCGGGTGCCCTCGATCACGGAGCGGGGGCCTCGGGCGAGGCTTCGCTTCGCCCCGAGACTGCCCCGGCGGCGGACTCGTCCGTGGCATCGGCGCCGCCTCCGAACCGCGGAGATGCGGCCGATGGCCTCGCCGGAGCCTCCCCCGGCGGGCCCGTTTCCGCCCCGACCACCGCGCCGCGCGCGGACGCACCCTCGACGACGTCGACGCCGCCGGGACCGGGGCGACAGAACCCGCTGACCGCCGCATCCCCGGCGACCGCGCTCTCGCAGGCGAGACCCGCCACGTCGTCGTCGTCGGCACTGCCGCCCGCGGGACCGGCCGCAGCCTCGGCGCCCGCGCCGGCGCCCGCTCGGACCGACGCGCAGACCGCGCCGGCGCCCGCTCGGGCCGGCGCGCAGACCGCCCCGGTCACCACCGCCTCCGCCCCGTCTCCGGCGGCGGGACGACAGGACGCGAACGGGCAGCGCCAACCGGGCGGTGCGCCGGCTCGCCCGGCAACCTCGAGCCAACCGACGGCGTCGACGTCCGCCACCGCACCCGCCACCCCACCCGCCGCGCCCCCGCCGCCCCCGCCGCGCCCGCCGCGCCCCGCCGGCCCCTCGCAGGCCGGCCCCTCGCGGCCGCCGCGCCCTCGACGCCCCGCGCCGCCCCCTCCCGCCCCTGACCCCCGTCGCGCGCCCGCCACCGATGAGGGATGGCGGCACGCTCCCGACGAGACCGCGACCTGGTCGCGTCCGTCTGATCCGATCAGGGAGTCGGAATGGCGACCGCGGCTCGGGTCCGCAACGCCTCACCGGGTCGACCAGATCGTGGCCGATGTGCGCGCCGATGGTCGTGCGGGACGTCTCGAGCGCTTCGAAGGACGCATCTCGTACGACCGTGCACGCGTCGTGGTTCCCGATGGTCGAGCGATCCAGGTGTACACCGTGCGCGTACACCTGAGGCGCGGCGAGGGAGTGACCCCCGCCGAGGTCGCCGCCGCTCAGGAACGTGCGGCATCGAGCGTGAACGCGATCGTCAATCGCGGATACCGCTTGCCGAGCGGGGATCAACTGCATCTCGACGTCGTTTTCACCGCCGACGCGGGCGACGCGCACAGCGTCGTGGATGTCGTCCCCGGTGTCGACGAGGTGGGGGCGACCGGCAGGGGGCCGGATGGCCGCGCGTTCACCGCGACGGATCAGCGAACGTGGCGGGCCGATGAGTCCGGACCGGTTCTCACGCACGAACTCCTGCACTCGCTCGGCCTCGCCGACGAGTCCGTCGACCCACGGCGCATCTTCCTCCAGGACGCGACGCGCAGCGGCGTGCGCGACGATCGCGGCATCATGGGTGACGGCGTCCACCGCGACGGCGCGATGGTCTACCCGCGTCATCTCTGGGCGATCGAGCGACTCGCCGATGCCGAGCACCGGCTGCCGGATGCGACCTTCCCGGCGAACGCCCTCGTCCAGGGGCAACCGCTGCCGGTCTCGACCATCGTCCGCCCCGGGGACGGGCTCGCCGACGTCGCGGGCCACTTGGGCGTCGGACAACAGCGCGTCTCGCGGGCGCTCGGCTTGACCGATCAGTCGACGGCGGCCGAGGTGGCGGCGGCGTGGCGCGGGGTGATCGAGTCCGGGTCCCTCACCGTGGACGGCACGACGACCGAGGTGCGGCGGACCGGTGTGCGGTTGCCGGCCATCACCCCGACCGCGCCGAAGTCGTCGGCGGGCGATCCGGCCCCGGCGACCGCGACGACGGAGACGGCGCAACCGACGGCCGAGGACGTCTTCTCTCTGACGCAGAACACAGAGGTCGCTGCGAAGCAGTCGCAAAGCTCCTCGCGTCAGATCGGAGCGCAGCTGACGCTCGCCGCGGGGTTCGGACCGGGGTACCCGGCCGTGACGTTCGGTGCGGGGTCCACTGCGGGTTCCGACCTCGGTGCCAAGACCACGCACAGCGATTCCGCCACCCCGAAGGCGGCCTCGTCGCCCGCGCACGCCACGGTGTCGCTCGCCTTCACGACCGGCTCACGGACCACGAACATCCGCGTCGACATGACCCTGACGACGCCCGAGATGAGTCTGCCCGACCACCCCCAGGGTCAGATCGGGCGCCCGCGCGGCGCGGACCTGCGTGGCATCCGTCCCCGCCGCGTCACAGATCTCGCCGTCGGGCCTCTGCGCCCTAGGTCGCAGCGCGACGTCGACGAGCTGACCAGCATTCTCACCGCTCCCGGCGCGGCGAAGGGCACGGGTGACACCCTGACCTTCTCCGTGGATGCCACGGCCCCTCGGACCACCTTCCTCGGTGTGTCCGCGGGCACGAGCAAGACGGCGAAGAACACCGCTCTGTCGTCGGGGTTCTCGCGCGGAAACGATCTCAGTGCGACCCTCGGAGCGCGCGGCGGAGTGCGCAGCTTCCTGCGCACCGGCGGCGGCCTGACCGCGACGTTGAGCGGATCGCACGGCGCGTCGGGCGAACGCAAGCACTCCGCCTCCCGCAGCGACGACGGCACGCTGGCCGTGTACGCCCTCTCGCGTACGGTGCACATTTCGTCGGGGCGCGGGGCTTCTCGACCGGTGCAGGTGCACACGACCTTCTCGGTGCCGATCGCCGATGCGCAGCAGCGTCGTCTCTCGCTGCCGGACGCCGTCGCGAACGCGGATCGCGATCTGCCCGACGTGACGCCCGGCGAGGACGCCGCCTTCGATCCGTCCCGGGACTCTTTCGTGTCCGTGCCGTCCGATCTCTCCGACCAGATCGCGCGCGGTCTCGGCCTGTCCGGGACGGGCAAGGGAGCCGTTGCGCGCCGATTCGACGGTGATTCCGTCAAGGAGGGGCTGCACGACGCGACCACCGGAGGCGCGACCGTGACCTGGCGGGAGGGCGGTCGTACCCACCGCCTGACCATCACCGCCGACATCCGCCTCGGCGACGCGCCCGGCGCGACCGACCCCGCCGCGTTCAAGCGCGAAGAGTCGCACGCGACCAAGAACGAGATGACCGTCGATTCCAAACGCGGTCAGCGCCTCGCCATCGGCGTTCTGGGGGTGGCCGCGTTCGAATCCCCGGCCACGACGGCCCTCGGCCCGGACTGGGGCAGGCTCTCCGCTCAGGTGTCGGCCGGCTATCAGCAATCGGTCAAGAGTTCGGCATCCCACGCTCTGAAAGAGACTCGCGCGGCCTCGAGCGATGTCCCTGCTGCGTACCACCCCAGCGAGACGACCCTCCGGGTGGTGCACGAGTCGACCAAGGATCCGAACTTCTTCCAGCGTGCGCTGGCGGGCGGAAGGCTGCTCGGCAGCGGTCCCGCGAGCACGCGTCATCGCACGCAGACTCCGGACGCCGGACGGGCTCTGCGCGTGCGAGGGATCGTCGTGCGCCGTCCGCAGGTCGAGGTGGGTGCACCGACTGCCGGACGCGGACGAACCTTCGTGGGAACAACGGGTACGAGAGACTTCCGACCGGTCGAGGGATCGGCGCTCGGCCCCTTCGCCAAGGTCGAACGCGTGCGCGGGCACGAGGCGCACGCGGGGCTGCTCGAAGCGTCGCTGTCGAAGAAGAGTCACCTCGTCCGCGGCGCCGGAGCGCCGCATCGCCCCGTCCGAGGCAGCGGCAACTTCTCGAGCTGGGGCGAGCAGTCCTTCGTCGGCGAGTCCGGTCGGTTCACCCTTTCGCGTTCGCCCCTCACCCGTCCGGGCGAGGTGACGGCCTCGTCTGTGACGGCACTCGGTTCCGAGACGGGGCTTCGGATGATCGCGAACGCCGGACTGAGCGGTCGCCCGGTGTCGACCGGCGACATGACGCTGACCGGCACGCTGGGAGACCTGCACGGTTCCCTCCAAGTGCAGCAGCGTCTGGGTAATCCCGTGTACGTCACGACCCGGCAGGACAGGACGCTGGTGCGCGGCTCCGCGGAGGATCGTGGCCTCGGCACGACGCGCGAGTGGAACGCCGGCGTCGGGGCGGACGGAATGCTGCGCGCCCTCGTGCCGGGGTCGAAGGACAGGTTCGTCGTGCAGGCCGGGGCGAAGGCGGGGTACACCTATGGACAATCCAGCGATACGAGCCTGGCGACGGGCTCCTCATCCGAGCGCAGTCTGAAGGGGGAGACCGTCGTCCTCCGCTTCGACGCCGAGCGCACCTACACGCCGACTCTGGAGCTGCGCCGCTGGCGGTGGAGGAGCGGATTCGAAAATCCGTCTTTCACGCGCCATGAACCGGGTGCCGTGGACATCGAGCTGCCGGCTCGCGAGGCCGCGAAGCTGATGCTCGCGCACGGCATCGCCCTCCCGCCGGAGCTGGCCGCCTACGATCCGGCCGCGGATGCGGATGCGGATGCGGATGCGGATGCCGCGCCGGGGCCGGACCTGCCCCAGCCGGGGCCCTCCGTCCCTCCGCCGGCCCCGGCGATCGCGCCCGCACCGGCGGGACCGAGCACTGCGGCAACCGATCCGCCCGGCGACGGACCGGACGGTTACGAGATGGGTCCCGTGCGGCCTCAGGATCCGCCCGCCGCGGGCCCTGCTCCGATGGACGCGGCCGTCCCGCCGACAGCCGGGACCATCGATCCGCTCGCTCCGTATCGCGACGACTCGGACGCCGTCGTCGGAGAGAGCTCGGTCTCGGCGCCGGATCTCGCGAACATGGATGCCAATTGGCGTCCGAACGGCCTGTCCGACCCTGATCGCGCGGTAATCGTGGCCGAGGTGCGTCGCCTGCTCACCGACGCCGCGGGCAACACCTTCGTGCGTGGCGCCATCGTGGGGCCGAATCGTGTGACGATCGCGCTGCCGTCGGGATCGTTCTCCCACCGCAGCGCGACCATCCGGGTCGCCGTCACCCACCGCCCGGATGCGACCGACCCCGAGACGCGCACGACCCTGACGGGCGAGAAGCTCACGACGGGCCATTCGTACGGCGTCACCGGGAAGCGCAGCAGTTTCCACGCCGTCGACGCCGGAGCCGACGGCAGGCTCGGCTTCAATACCCGCGCGGACGGCGAGAAGAACCTCCCCGGTGCGGAGATCACTCCCCAGCACGATGTGACGCTTTTCAACCGGCGATGGGACAAGAGCGCATCGCAGCCCCTGTCTCCCACGGTGACGGTCACCGCCGAGCATGAGGCGTTGGAGCAGAGTCACATCCCCGTCACCTTCTCGGTCGATGTGGACCTCCATGAGCACGTGAGCGGCGCGATCGACGCCATGCTCTCGAGGGGCGCCGCATACGGAACCCACCAGAGCCTGCCGGGGTTCGCGCTCGACGGGACGGTCGAGATCCTCGAGCCGGAGAACTCACCGGAGTCCGTCATCTCGGCACCGCCCGCGCCGGGCGCGACGGTTTACCAGCTGCCCGCGAGGGGAGCCTGGAGAGCCGTGCGCTGGGACAGCGCGAGCGTGGACGCCGTCCGCCAGGCGGTGCTGTCTCAGCTCGGTTCGCGCGGCGCCGCCCGACCGGGGGACGTCTACGACGAGCAGCTGTGGGTGTCGACGTCGACCGGCACCCTCTTCAACGCACTGCCCCGGATCGTCGCGGGCGAGACCGTCGGCAATCACGATCTGGTCGCGCGTCGTGCAGCTTTCCGCGACGTCCGCTCGCGTCTGTCGGTCTCGGGTGGTCTGGTCGCGCCGTCGCTGCGCCCGGACACGACCGCACCGGAGACGACGTTGAAGCATTCCGTCGACCTCGACACGGGCACGTCCCGCGCGGGGAAGAAGGCTGACGAGACGGGCGAGACGCTGCAGTTCGGGATGTTCGGACCGACCGAACCGGGATTCGTCTTCGCCGGGTTGAGTCCGTCGTTCAAGGTGTCCTCGAGCCGGACAGACGAGCAGAGTGCGGACGTCAAGACATCCGAGAGCGTGAAACACACGGGACGATCGTTCATCGTGGACGCCTACCTGCGTCTCTCGGTGAGCGCTCAGACCTCGACCATCAGGAACAGCCAAGGCCAGCCGCAGTCCGAGGAGATCGACGTCCCGGTGGTGTTGCAGGTGTGGGAGCAGCAGCTGAGCGCTCTCGGTCTCGAGGTGCCCCCCGACACGGAGGGCGATGCCACCCGGGCCGCGGAGGCCGCCCGTGCGGCGGACGACGCCGCGGGACGGGAAGCCGAGGCGCGCGCCGCGCGCGACCGGGCGCGGCGCCTGGCTGCGGACGCGGAGCGTCGCGAGGCGGAGCGTGTGGCGGCGGAGCGTCGTGAGGCTGAGCGCCGTGAGGCTGAGCGCCGTGAGGCGGAGCGTCGTGAGGCGGAGCGTGTGGCGGCTGAGCGTCGTGAGGCGGAGCGCGCGGCTGCGGTGGAGGCGGAGCGTCGTGAGGCGGAGCGACTGGCTGCGGAGGCGGCGGAGCGTCGCGAGGCGGAGCGTCGTGAGGCGGAGCGCGCGGCTGCGGTGGAGGCGGAGCGCGTGGCGGCGGAGCGTCGTGAGGCGGAGCGCGTGGCGGCGGAGCGTCGTGAGGCTGAGCGTCGCGAGGCGGAGCGCGCGGCTGCGGTGGAGGCGGAGCGTCGTGAGGCGGAGCGACTGGCAGCGGAGGAGACGGAGCGTCGGGCTGCGGAGGTAAGCGCGCACGAGGAGCAGCGGCGGCGCGAGGCCGAGCAGCCCACGCGCGACGCCGAGCAGAACGACCGCGCGGGCGAGCGCGACGACCAGGACGCCGACGACGGGTACGAACCCGACGACGAGCGTGAAGACGACCGCGAGGGGGACGACGCGAACGACCGAGGTGCGCGCGACGGCGACGACGCACCCGCGCCGGCCCCCGGCGACGACGGCGTCGACCCGGCCCCGCCGCCGTTCGGCTCGCCGCCCCCGCCGTCGCCCGTCGCCGCGACGGAGTCCCTCCCGTCCGACGACTCGGAGGCGGAATACGTCACGGCGCCGGAGATCGACTCGGACGACGAGTACGTCACGGCTCCGGAGCCCGAGGACGACGAGCCGCCCGCCCGTCCTGCGCCGCCCCGGCCGCCGGCCGCGATCCCGCCGCAGGAGGCACCGGCGCCCTCGCGCCCGTCCTCGCCGACCACCGGCATCCCGGATGCCGGACCTCCGGTATCCGACGTCCTCTCCTCCCCACCGGGTGCGGCTCCCGCGACGACATGGATCCCGCACGCGCCGACGTCCGGATACGTGCCCGAAGACGAGGACGAGCACGAGATCGACGGCGTTCTGCTCCCCGACGGCAGCATCACCGGCGACGGGTCGGTCTTCGACGCCCAGGCGTTCTTCGACGACGCTCTGGCGGGTCTGAGCGCATCGGACGCGTCACCCGCGCGGTAATGAACCGCGGACGCGCTCTCATCCGTGGACGAGATGAGGGAAGGGGATGCCGTGTCGTCGATCACCGTGGAACGAACGGGTTTCGGGATCATCGTCGCCGCGCAGGGCGACCTGCGGACCGGCTCCCTCCTGGACGGGCTGCCACCGCTGAAGGCCGCGCGGTACCTGGTGGCCACGCCCGCGTTGCAGCAGTCGCTGCGGGAGGCCGCGCCAGAAGTCGTCGAGGCGGTACGACCTCATCTCGATGGAACCGTCGTCGTCCCTTCGGAGGGACTCGGAGGGGAGGGCGAGGACGGGGCGGAGGCCGACGGTGCTCGGCTCGCGCGCGTGCTCGGGGTGCCCGTCGTCGCGCCGGACGGGCGCTTTCTGCCCTGCTCCGGAACGCTCTTCTCGGTCGGCAAGGGCGACGGCTGGGTCACGCGCAGCCCGCAGGGAGCGCGCGTCCCCTCCGGACGGCGGTACCCGGCCCCGGCGTGGCAGCACCACCTCCCTGCGAACCTGCCCGGGATCGCGCACATCCCCGCCGGACTCTGGGTGACGGCGGGAGCCGAAGCGCAACACGCCGTCCGCCTGGCGGGCGTCGCCGTTCGCGAGGAGCAGCTTCTCGTGGTCGTGGGCAGCCCCGCCGAACCGCCGCCGAGCCGAGAGCGCCTCGAGACGGTGCTGCGGGCATTGCCCCCGGAAGCGCTGTCGGTGGCCGCGCTCGTGGGCTATGGTCCGCGCAGCCTCGATGTGGCCACGGTCCGCGACCTCGCCGCAGCGCTGAAGCAACCGCTCCGCGTTGCGCACGGCGTCGAGATCGGTGGGGCCTCGGTCCGCCTCGACGGTGAGGCGACGACGCCACCGACACTCGCGATCGAGAGCGTCTGCGCCCCCGACGGCTCCGTCCGTCTCGATCGATGGGAGACCCCGGCCGGTCTCGTGCCCGCTGCTTCCGGGGGCTACCGCATCGACGACAGTTCGAGAGCGAACCGCCGGGCGAGCGAGGAATGGCGGGTGCACATCGTCCCCGCGGGGCTGATCGTGGCTCCCGCGGGGGTGCGGCCCGTCGCGGCCGGTGCCGCCGCCCCGATCGGCGACAGCCTCCAGCTCTCCCTGCAGTGCGACGGCGCGCGGCGGCCGAACAGCCTCCCGCGTCTGCTCGCCCCCCTGCTCGCGCGTCTCGAGCGCCTCGGCACCGTGACGATCCATCCGCTCGACGCCACCGCGAGACGCGTCGTGCGCGACGCTTACCCCGGGCGGTGGGCGCCGGTCGAGGCGGTCGCACTCACCGCGGACGGTCAGCTCGTGGCGGCGACGATGGATGCCAGCGGTGACACGCCCACGACCGGTGGAACCGGTGCCGTCGTCGACGCAGACCCTGTCTCATCCTCGGCCGAATCGGGACACGTGAAGCAGGCCTCGGAGCGGACCGGGGCCCCCGCGCAGTCCGTCGCCTCTACGGCCATCCCGCGGCCGGCGCCGATGGGCCCCCTGACGGTCGATCCCGTCGTGGGTGGCGCGAGCGAGACCCGACCGCAGCGCGAGAGCGGATCCGTCCGTCGGGTCGGGGCGGCGCCGGCCTCGGCCCGTGGCCGGCGCGCCGAGGTGACGTCTGCTCCAACCACGCCCGTCGCGCAGCCCTCGGCCCCCGCGGAGCACGCGCCCGTCGCGAGGTCCGCTCCTCCCGCTGTGGCCGCGCCCCCCGCGGAGCACGCGCCCGCTGCGACGCTCGCGACTTCCGGACGCGCCACGGGACCGACGGCCGCGTCGGGCATCGCCACGTCGCCGGACGCCACTCCTCCCGTGATCACCGCCGTTCCGAAGGCCGCCGACTTTCCCGCCGCCCCGCCCACGGGCCTCGCACGCGCCCTGCGGGGGTCCGCGGAGACACCCGCCCCGGGTGCTGCCGCTCGGCCGGTGTCCGCGTCCGATCCCGGCGACGGGCGACCGACCGCCCCTCGTGACCCCGCTGAGCGGGTGGCCCCGGCGACGTCGCCTCGAGCGTCCATGCCCGAGCCCGTGACGACCGCCGCGCCCGCACTCGCGACGACCGCCGCGCGGGACCGGCCGGCTGCCCCCGCGGCCGACGCCGCCGCCGCGCGGGGGAGCGCGACGGTCGAGGCGCCGGGGCCGGCATCCCCTCTGCCATCCCGCGAGCCGGAGCGAGCTCCGGCAGCGTCCGCCCCGACGACGCGTCGTCGCCTCGAAGAGGTGCCCGTCGACGTCCGCTCGACCGCCGAGCAGCGGCATCGCGTGCGGACCGCGCTCGGTCCGCGGTACGACGTCGCCAGCCGCACCGTGTCGCAGCTGCTCGCGCAGCAGCCGGGCATGCGCGCGTCGGCCGGGGACCGTTCCGCGATGTTGACCGGTTTGTCGCTCGTCCGGGTGTTCGCCGCGGACCCCCACGCCGATTACGACCTCGACTTCCACGTCTGCCTCGCCGAGGGATTGGCGATGCTTCCCACCGCGCGGGCGGTCGTCGTGCGCGGCATCCCCTCTGCCGTCGACGCCGCGCCGGGCGACGTCCTCCGGCTGCGGATGCCGCTGATCGCCGCCGCCGCGGACGGCCCGGCGACGGGTCCGGCCGAAGCCCTGATCTGGACGACGAGCGGCCGTCGGCTCGACCGCGTCCTGCACGGGGTGACGGGGGCAGCGGACATCGCGCTGCCCGCCGGTCTTCGCGTGCGCGTGCTCGAGGCGGGACGCGGCGCGCGCCTGCTCCTCGCCGAGGAGGGCGCCGGAGCACAGCAGGCGCTGGGCCGACTGCAGGCGGCGTCGGAAGCCCGCGGCGAGCTCCGGGCGCACACGGACGACCGCTGGTTCGGCGACCTGCCCTCGGCGGCGTGAGGGGGATGACGATGGACGAGCACACCTCGGACGCAGACGCCGCAGCGGCCCGCGGGTTCGCGAGCGGCCTCATCGGCCGGGTCGCGCGACGTCTGCGACCGACGCCGCGGACGAGGGTGGCGCGGGTCTTCGACGGTCAGCGCGACGGCGACCCGTGGTTCGCCCCCGAGCACGCCGTCATCGTCGATCCGCGCGAGCGCGAGGACGTTCTGCGACTCCTGCGGTCGGGCGCGGTCATCTTGCACGCGGCGAAGAAGCTGCGCGACCACGTGGGTGGTCATGATGCGACCGTGCCCGCCTCCCTCCGCTCGGATGGCGTCTGGATCTGGAGCGATGCCTGCGCCTTCTTCCTCGAGCGGTACTGGATCGCGCCCGACGCGGAACTCGTGCGGCACCTGCGAACCGCGCGCCCGGCTCATCCTGTCGACGCGAAGACCTGGCGGCGCCTTTCCGCGGCGATCCGCCCCGACGCCTGGGAGGGCACGTCATGGCCACTCGATTGACCGCGCGAGAGCGCACCGTGCTGACGGTCGCCGCAGGCGCTCCCGACTGCCATCCCTCCATCGCGTCGGCGCTCGCGTCGGCGGAGGACGGAGACGTCATATCGATCCGCCCCGGTCTCTACCGCGAGTCGCTCCTGCTCGACCGTGCCGTCTCTCTCTCGGGGGTGGGCAATGCCGGAGACGTGCGCATCGAGGCGGTGGAGGGCCCCGCGGTGCTCAGCACGGCGGAGGCGAGGATGTCGGGCCTGACCTTGGCACGGACCGACGGCGACGTGGCCGTCGACGTGGCTTCCGGCACGCTCTCGCTGGACGACTGCACGGTCGAGGCGTCGACGGAGGTGGCGCTGGTGGTGCGGACCGACGCACACCTGTCGATGCGTGACACCCGCGTCTCGAACACCCTCGGCGCCGGTGTGCTCGTGTTCGAGGGCGGCCGCGCCGAGCTCACCGGCAGCAGACTCGCCGAGATCGCGACGACGGCGCTGGTGGTGCGGGGCCCGAGCTCGGCGTACGTCGTAGACACCGTCGTCTCCTCGGCGCAGGGCGGTCTGCTCGTCGCGGACGGCGGACAGATGACGATCGCCCGCGGTCGCATCGAGGACGTCACCGGAGCGGCGATCACCGTCGAGGGCGGGGCGAGCCTGGATGCCACCGGGACGACCGTCGCGGATGCCGGCGGCATCGGCGTGTTCGTCACCTCCGACGGGTCCGCGACCCTCACCGACACCACCGTCCACCACCCGCGTGGACAGGGCGTCGTCGGTATGGCCGACGCGGTGATCCGGCTGTCGCGCGTCGGAATCCATGACGGGGCCACACACGCGCTGCACCTCGTGGAGCGGGCACGGGTGACCGCGGACGGATGCGAGCTGCACGGGGCCGGGCACGACGCCGTCGTCGTCGCGGACTCCGCGTCGGTCACGCTCGTCGACTCGACGATCCGGCGTCCCGCCGGTTCCGGCGTGACGGTCTCGGACGAGGCGACGGCGGCGCTGACGGATGTGCGGATCATCGAGGCGGAGGCCGCGGGCGCGGTGGCGAGGGACTTCGCCCGTCTCGTCCTCGACGGCGGCTCGGTGCGGGGCGGCCGCCAGGGGGCCGCGTGGCACGGGTCGTCGACGGGAGCCCTGCGGCGCACGAGGGTGCGGGACGTGTCCGAAGACAGTGTGCACGTCGACCCCGACGCCGACGTCGAGATCGAGGAAGCGCCGGACGGCGAGGACGCCCCACCCCCGTCCGGCGCGGTCCCGCGGGAGCGGCGAGCGCTCGATGAGTCGACCGTCGGGCAGGACGCCGACGACGCGAGCGAGCTCGACCGCCTGCTCGCGGAGCTGGATCAGCTCGTAGGACTCGACAGCGTCAAACGGCAGGTCGAGACGCTCGTTCGGATGCACCAGATGGCCGAGCGTCGTGCCGAGGCGGGTCTGCCCTCGCCCCCGGTCTCGCGGCACCTCGTCTTCGCCGGCGCCCCGGGCACGGGCAAGACGACGGTCGCGCGCCTCTACGGTCGCATCCTCGCCGCGCTGGGTGTGTTGAGGACGGGCCAGCTCGTCGAGGTCGCGCGCCCCGACCTCGTCGCGGCGGTCATCGGCGGCACCGCGATCAAGACGGCCGAGATGTTCGGGAAAGCCCTCGGCGGCGTGCTCTTCATCGACGAGGCCTACGCGCTGTCGAAGGACAGCGGTTCGAGCAACGACTTCGGCGGGGAGGCGATCGACACTCTCGTCAAGCTGATGGAGGACCACCGCGACGACGTCGTGGTGATCGTCGCGGGATACACCAACGACATGCGGACGTTCATGGCGACGAACCCGGGGCTGTCGTCGCGCTTCTCGCGGACCGTCGAGTTCGCCGACTATTCGTCGGCCGAGATGGTGACGATCGTCGAGGGGCTGTGCCGCGCGAACCATTACAGTCTCGAGTTCGAGACGCGAGCCGCCCTGCACGACTACTTCACCAAGCTCCCCCGTGACGAGACCTTCGGCAACGGGCGTACGGCGCGCAAGGTGTTCGAAGAGATGCTGGGGCGCCAGGCCTACCGGCTGGGGAACGTCGCCGAGGTGGACGCGCTCGCCCTCACGCGTCTCGTGCCGAACGACCTGGGCCCCCTGCCCGGATCGGCGATCGGGGCCGGCGTCGGCCGCGTCGACGAGGAACGCGTCGAGCAGCTCCTCGGGACGCTGCGCGAGCTCGTCGGCCTCGACGACGTCAAGACGGAGGTCCAGGGGATGGTCGATCTGCTGACCTCCGCTCGTCGCCGCCAGGCCGCGGGGCTGCCCGCCCCCTCTCTCAGCCGGCACCTCATCTTCGCGGGTCCGCCGGGCACCGGTAAGACGACGGTCGCGCGCCTGTACGGCTCGCTCCTGACGGCGCTCGGCGTGCTCGCCCAGGGGCAGGTCACCGAGGTATCGCGTGCCGACCTCGTCGGCGAGTACGTGGGGCACACGGCGCGCCGGACGACGGAGGCGTTCGATCGCGCGCGCGGCGGGGTGCTGTTCATCGACGAGGCCTACACCCTCGCGTCCGGGGGCGGCAACGGCGCCGACTTCGGCAAGGAGTCCGTCGACACCCTGGTCAAGCTGATGGAGGACCATCGCGACGAGGTGGTCGTCATCGCGGCGGGCTACGAGCGCGAGATGGACCAGTTCCTCGCCACCAACCCGGGGCTGGACTCCCGGTTCTCGCACCGCGTGCGGTTCGCGAATTACACCCCGGACGAGCTGGTGACGATCGTGAACCAGCACGCGACGGGCTCGGGGTATGAGTGCACGGGCTCCACCGTCGCCGCGCTCCGGGGGCACTTCACGGCGGTCGACCGCACGGCATCCTTCGGCAACGGCCGGTATGCACGACAGGTCATGGATGCCGCGATCGCCAATCACGCGCGTCGCACCCGCACGATCGAGAAGCCGACGATGGACGATCTGGTGCTGCTACTGCCCGAGGACGTTCCCGCCGTCGGGGCGATCGGAGCCTGAGGACGGATGCGGGGGTGCCCGTCGGGCGAATCCCGACGGGCACCCGGACGGTCGTCTCAGGCCGCGAGCGCCGTCGCCGTGCTCTGGGAGCGGATCGTCCGCAGCGCGTGGAAGACGCGGCTCTTGACGGTCCCGACGGGCACGCCGAGTCGTTCCGCCGCCGCCGCCGCGGTCTGGTCGGCGAGATAGACCTCGGCCAGGGTGGCCCGATGCTCGGGCGAGACACCGGCGAGCAGCTCGGTGACGACCACGCGGTCCTCGACCTCGCGAGCGGGGTCGTGGACGGAGGGCATCCGCTCGGCGTCGAACTCGGACCAGGCGATCTCGGTGGGACGCGCTCGGCGGGCGCGATGGTGGTCCATCGCGATGTTGTGGGCCACGCGCGTCAGCCAGCCGCGCACGGATCCCTGCCGCTCGGTGAGGCGGTCGAGATGATGCCAGGCGCGCAACATGGTCTCTTGCACGACGTCTTCGGCGGCGGCGGAGTCGCCGTCGAGCAGACGGGTGGCGTAACGCAAGAGACCGCACCGGTGTGCGGTCACGAGCGCGTCGAATTCGGTCGGGTCACTGCTCGTTCGCGGAGCCGGGGGGATGGCCATGGGACGAGTCCTTCCTTCGGTGGACGGTTCTTTTCGATCGTCCGGCCGTGTGGAAACACCGTCTCTGGGCTCATCCCCCTTGTTTTCTCGTCATCCCGACGTCAGGGGTAGGGCTGTCCCTACCCTCCCTCGGGGCTGCAGCGCACCGCCGAGGGGTCGTTGCCCGCGCGATCCTCCCAACGCACGTCCGAGAGCGTGAGGTCGAGGGTGCCGGTTCCGAAGGCCACGAAGGGGGTGTCGACGGCGCCCGGGGTCAGCCCCGATACCGTGAAGCACTCGGTGGGCACGATGACCTGCTGCGCGGTCCCGGCGGCGAGACCGTTGATCGTGCTCGTGATGTCGACGGCCCCGCCGCACGGGTACCCGCAGTGGGCCGCGACCTCGAAGAACGTCGCCTGACCGCCATTGCGGGTCACGTCGAACACGAGCGCACCGTCGCCGTCCGCGATGGAGTCGAGGTCTATCGCGTCGCCGGTGCTCTGGGCGTACAACTGGGCGGGGGCCTCTCCGGCCCAGACGGCACGGAAACCCGCGGTCGTCTGCGTCAGCGTGAGGTTCGGTCGCGCCGCTTCTCCCGCGGCGAGTGGGGTGATGCCCCACACGCCCGCCGTGTCGTTCGACTGCACGTACCAGGCGAGCCCCGTGGTGGGGACGCTCTCGGTGAGGACCGGGAACGCGGCGGTGGCCGCGGTCTGCTTCCCCGCGGTGGTCGGAGGCGCGGGCACCGCCACGACGGTGGGCGGTGCACTGGCCACGGGGCTCGCCGGGGCGGTGTCGGCTGCCGGGGTCTCGCTCCGGCTCGAGAGAGCGGCTGCTCCCACGACGACGGCGACGATCCCGGCGACGGCGAGGCCGGCGAGCAGCAGGGTGCGCCGGCGGACCCGCTTCCGTGCGTCCGCGGGGGGATCGGACGGCGCGACGGTGGTCGTGACGGGGGATGCCGCGGTGCCGGTCTCGTGCGACGGAACGCGAGGCGTCGGGTCCGTGTGGCGGCCGGTCTCGGCGAGCGCCCGTGCCCGCTCGGCGGCGCCGAGGGCGACGGTGAACTTGGGGTGGTGGGTCGTGGCGACGGGCCTGCCGATCGTCGACACCTCTTCAGCGACGAGGGGGAGTCGCGAGGACGCGCCCGCGAGGACCACGACATCGATGGCCTCGGGCTCGACGCCCGCCGATGAGATCGACCGCAGCAGAGCCGCGACGGCCGTCTTGACCATGGGGCGGATGCTGTGCTCGATGTCGAGCCGTGTCAGCGGGACTCTCTGCTCCGACCCGTCCAGATCGAGGCTGACGACCGTCTCGTCGCGCACGGACAGGATCTCTTTGGCCGCTGTGCACGCCTCGGCGACCGCGACGAGGGAGGCGCTGTCCGCGGGGTCGGCCGGGTCCAGGGCCGAGATGCGGCCGCCCAGGCGCTGGTCGAGGATCCCGCGGATCGTGTCGTCGAAATCGTCGCCCCCGAGGTGTTCGAGCCCCTCCGGGGTGCCGAGCACCTCGGGCCCGTCTGCGCCGAGCCGCAGCACCGCGGCATCGGTGCTGCGGCCCCCGAGATCGAAGACGGCGAGGATGGCGCCCTCGGCGAGTCGCCGATCGCGTGCGAAGAACATCGCGGCGGCGACGGCGTCGCCGACGATCTCGTCGACGTGTACGCCGGAGAGCTCGGCGATGCGCCCGAACTGTTCCCGGCGATACGGGCCCCACGCGGTGGGGCAGGTGACGACCACGCGCTGGGGTGCTTCCGCGCGCTGCTCGGTCACCGCGGCGACGACGTCGCGCAGCTGCGCGGCCAGGAGGGCTTCGGGAGTCATGCCGACGCCGCCCGCGAAGATCGGCGTCGGGTCACCGAGCCTCCTCTTGAACCCGAGCACGAGCCGGGCGGTGTCGTTGCGCGCGGCGTCGATCGCTGCCTGGCCGGTCACGATGCGGCCGTCCTCGTCCACGAAGGCGACGGACGGTTCGACGACGCGCGGCGACAGGTGGGCGGCGCGCACACCGAGCTCGTCGCCGAGGGCGACCGCGATCGAGGTTGTTCCGAGGTCGACGCCGATCGAATATGGCATGGGTTCCTTTCTTGTCCGCCATCGCTCAGCGCAGCCGGGGACGGGGCAGACAATAAACGAATAGTGTGAACGAGAACCCTTAGTCCACATTCCCTCTGTCGCCGACGGCCGCGATATCATAAGGGCGCGAGATGGCCGATGGCCGCGGTGCGGGAGGCGGTCACGATGCGGGTGGCAATCGCCGACGACGGCATTCTTTTTCGTGAAGGCCTCGTGATGCTGCTCGAAGCGGCGGGTCACGATGTCGTCGGAGCGTACGACGGCGGCGATCAACTCCTCGCGGCGCTCCCCTCGCAACAGGTGGACATCGCCGTGCTCGACATCCGCATGCCTCCCGGCGAAGAGGGGGGACTGATCACCGCGCAGCGCGTCCGTGAACGGTACCCGGACGTCGGACTGCTGCTGTTGTCGCACTACGCCGAGTCGCATTATCTGCGGGCGATGCTCGAGATCGACACGGAGGCGATCGGCTATCGCCTCAAAGAGCGCATCGCCGGCGTGCAGATGCTGAATGACACTCTGGAGCGCGTTCGGGCACGCGAGATCGTCATCGAGCCGGTGCTCGCAGGACGGCTCATCGAGGTCAGCGAGCAGCGCGACACGACGGTGGCGAGCCTGGGTGGACGTGAATTGGATGTTCTGCGGCTCATGGCCGAGGGGAGAGCCAACCGGTCGATTGCAAAGCAGCTGTATGTCTCGGTCAAGGCGGTCGAAAAGCATGTCGCCTCGCTTTTCGTGAAACTCGGCATTCCGGAGGACGCCACGATGCACCATCGCCGAGTGCTCGCCGTGTTGAGCTACCTCCAGGCGCAGAAAGCCGGCGGCGGGCGGCCATGACGGCGCCGAGCGGGCCGGGGCGCGTCCTCGAGGTGGTCGCGCGGACGCCACGCGACGCGCTGCTTCCCGCGCTCCTCGAGAACCTCGCCCGCGGACTCGGCTCGCCCGATGCGCCGGAGCCGCGAATACGGCTTCTCCAGAGGCTCGCGGACGGGCACCTGCAGCGGCTGGCCACCTGGCCGGCGAACGCGCCGAGTTTCGAGTCCGAGGTCGCCGATCAGCACCCGGTGCCCGGTGTCGGTGTGCTCGAGATCGTCCCTCGTCCCGATCTGTCCGTCGCTCGATGTCGACGGCTGCTCAGCGAATCGTGCCTGTGGATCGGCGCGACGGTGCGTGCCGAGCGCGCCGTGCGCGAGCTCGAGAGGATCCGGCAGGACGCCCGTCAGAGTGTGCACGACGCCGAGCGGGCGGAGGTACGCGCCGGTCGGGTCCGAGAGGGCGAGCGCATGCGGCTCGTCGAGAGCATCACCACGGCGACCGTCCACGACGTCGCCGAGCTGCGACGCTTGCTCGCCCAGCCCGCGGATGCCGTGGAATGGCCCGCGGTCCACGCGCTGACGGAACGTCTCATCGATGAGCTCCGCGACACCGTTCGAGGCGTCTTCCCGGCGATGCTGCCGGCGCGCGGCGTCGAAGAGACCCTGCGCGAGCTCGCGGCGGCGTCGGGGGTGCACGTCACCGTCGTCGGCGATCTCGGGCGCCGGACGAGCTGGGACGTGGAGTCGGGTTTCTACCACGCGGTCGCCGGCTCGTTGCGGGTCCTGGCGCGTGCGGGCGAGCCCCTGAGGCTGGCCCTCCACCGTGCGTCCGGACCCGTGGCGACGATCCGCGCGCGCGGATGCGATCGGGACGCGACCGAGCGCGCTCTGCGGATGGAGATCGAGCGCATCGGTTCCCTCGGCGGCGGGCTGAGTGTGCGGGAGCGGGATGACGACGAGGTCGAGATCATCGTGACCATGCCGGATCGCGGCGAAGTGAGGTCGTTGCCGCTGACGCACGGGGACGTCGTGGCACGCCCGGTGTTCGCCCGCGTGTCCGCAATGGTGGATGCCGCGGGTCTGCCCGCGGCAGAGCTCATCCGATGCCACGACGCGCTGGCGGCGCCCGTGACCCTGCTGGTGGTTCAGGGCCCGGCGCCGGCGCCCATGCCGGGCGTGCAGACGGTGCTCTGCGACGAAGCCCCCGACGCGCGGCTGGGTGCCGATGTGCGGGACCGACGCGGCCGGTGGGGCTCGATCGACGCCGTCGTCTGCGCGCTCGCCCCTCAAGCGGGGTTCGTCGACGCCCTTCCCTCCGATCGACTGCTCTTCCGTGATGGCGTCTCTCCGGCCGAGGCCGTCGCCACCCTGTCGGCGAGGGCGCCGGTCATCGTCGCGCGGAGAGTGATCGGCGTGCTCGCAGAGGCCGCATCGAGGGTCGGTGACGAGCCCCTGCTCTGGGAGATCGATCGATTGCGCGCTCACTCTCACGAGCTTGTCGAGGACGATCTCCTCGACCAGTTCGCACGGGGCGGCGCGCATCCGCTCGTCGATGCCGATGCGGCAGTGCTCGCCGGCGCTGCCGGAGGCGACGCGCGTGCACGACTCGCTCTGCCCGCGGACGCGACCGACGAGCAGGTGCGGGCAGCCGCGCTCGCCGTCGCGGAACGGTGGCGGCAGGCGGCGGACCGCCCCGGTCTGGGCCGTTCGGGGCGGTGGGCGGCCGAGGTGCTGCAGCGCAGCGCGGCGGGTCTGATCGATCCCGACGGCCGCCGTCAGTAGGGCACGCTGGCTGACAGTCGGGTGCCCGCGCCGGGCGAGGAGTCGACCTCGAGGGTGCCGCCGACCGCTTCGATGCGCTGCGCGAGATACGCCAGGCCTCCGGCCTCGCCGCTCGCGGTGAAACCGGGCCCGTCGTCGCTCACGCTCACGAACGCCCGCCCGCCCTCGAGTCGTGCCTCGACGACGATGTGCGCCCCGGCGGCGTGCCTGCGCGCGTTGCCGACGGCCTCCAGCGTGAAGAAGTAGAGGGCGGATTCGACGACGGGCATGAGCCGCGAGATGTCCGCGTGCACCTCCAGATCCGGGGCTTCGAGGGGGGCGAGGGCGCCGCTCAGGCCTCCGCGTGCCAGGACCGGTGGCAGCACGCCCCGGGCCGTCGAGATGAGGAGTCGCTCGGTCTCATCGAGCTGATCGCGAAGAGCGGCGAGCCGTTCCTCGGCGCCGTCCTCGGCCTGCCGGTGGTCGGCGAAGGCCATCGCGAGGCGGAGGGCGACGAGATGGTGCTGCGCGCCGTCGTGCAGATCTCGCTCGAGACGCCGTCGCTCGTGTTCCATGTCGGCTGACGCCCGCCAGCGGACGTCGTCGATGCGTCGCGCTGCCTCCTGCTGCTGACGCCGCGCGTGCCACATCCCGTCTTCGGCGGCGTAGGGCGTGAGCAGCAGGAGCAGCGGCTGCCACGCTTCGGGGCTCGGCATCGCCCGCGCGGGTGTCACGGTGGCGATGATGTCGGGGTTCGTGCCGAGTCTGAGGATTCCGATGTCGTCGTCGGGAGCGGCATCCCGCGCGCTCCAGCTGAGCGCCTTCAGGCCGAGCCGCACCTCGCATCGATCCGCGCCGATCACCTCGGCGAACGTCGCGAGCAGCGTCGAGGGCGGGGGAGGGGTGTCCGATACGGAGAGCGCCGTGGTCAGCGCATCGCCGATCTCTTCTTCGACGCGCACGGTGCGAGGCTAGCAGTCGGTGCGCGGGCGACCGGCGACGCGGACGGAGCGCGCGGACGATCCCCGCTCACGCGTGGCGGGACGACCCCGCGCGCGGCTGTTCGATGCCGCGTCCGCGCGTCGCGAAACCGTCCTCCGGGCGGTTTCATCTCGTCGCCGCGGGACCGAGGGGCTGCCGCCGCGGACCCCGATAGGGTGAGCCGCGTGAGTGATTCGGGAGAGTTCGTCCAATCCCTCGCTCGCGGTCTCGGGGTGATCCGGGCGTTCGACGCCGAGAACCCGGCGCTGACCCTCAGCGAGGTCGCCCGCCGGGCGGATCTGACCCGCGCCGCCGCCCGTCGCTTCCTCCAGACTCTCGAGACCCTCGGCTACGTGCGCGCCGACGGTCGGGTCTTCTCGCTCACGCCGCGCGTTCTCGAGCTCGGCTTCAGCTACCTGTCCGCGCTGTCGCTGCCGGCGCTGGCTCAGCCGCATCTCGAGCGTCTGTCGCGCGAGGTGGGCGAGAGCGTCTCGTCGGCCGTGCTCGACGGCGCCGACATCGTCTACGTGGCCCGTGTCCCCACGCGACGGATCATGAGTGTCGGCATCACGATCGGCACGCGCTTCCCCGCGTACGCGACCAGCATGGGGCGAGTGCTGCTCGCCGCCCTCCCCGTCGACCGGGCGCGCGGATTCATCGAGGCCTCGCATCCGCAGTCCCTGACACCGCGCACGCGTACCGACGTCGACGCGATCGTCGCCGAACTCGACGCGGTGCGCACGCAGGGGTGGGCCCTGGTCGACGGCGAGCTCGAAGAGGGGCTGCGGTCTCTCGCGGCGCCCGTTCACGATCGCTCGGGGGCGGTGGTCGCGGCCGTGAACATCTCGGCCAGTTCCCGCGGCGATGCGGGAGAGTGGCGCCAGCGGTGCCTGCCCGCGTTGCGGACAGCCGCGGCCGCGATCGACGCGGACCTGCGCCTGGTCTGAGTCGCCGAGACGACCCTCCCCGCGGCGGCGGCGGCCGCGGCCGCGATCGATGCGGACCCCCGTTCGGTCTGAGCCGCGGCGACGACCCGGCATGATCCGAGGTCTTGCCGGGCCCGCGATGATCGGCGTACCCTGTTCGCAAGACGTACGTATGTACGCACAGCGAACAAGCGAGGATGCTCCGCATGATCGACAAGACCGTCCCCGACCTCGAGTCGGCCGTCGCCGGGATCGCCGACGGCGCGACCGTGATGATCGGCGGCTTCGGCCGCGCGGGTCAGCCCGTCGAGCTGATCGACGCGCTCATCGCGCACCGGGCCGGGGATCTCACCGTCGTCAACAACAACGCCGGCAACGGCGACACCGGTCTCGCGGCCCTGCTCGCCGCAGGTCAGGTGCGCAAGATGATCTGCTCGTTCCCCCGGCAGAGCGACTCGTGGGTCTTCGACGGGCTCTACCGCGACGGCAAGGTCGAACTCGAGCTGGTGCCGCAGGGCAACCTCGCCGAGCGCATCCGCGCGGCAGGTGCCGGTATCGGCGGGTTCTTCACTCCCACCGGCTTCGGCACACAGCTCGCCGACGGCAAAGAGACGCGGCGTATCGACGGCCGCGACTACGTGCTCGAATACCCCATTCACGCGGATGCCGCGCTGATCAGCGCCCGCGCCGCCGACAGATGGGGCAACCTGGTCTACCGCGAGACGGCGCGCAACTTCGGACCCATCATGGCCGCCGCCGCGGCCACGACCATCGTCCAGGTCGACGAGGTCGTCGAGCTCGGCTCCCTCGACCCCGAGTCCGTCGTCACCCCGGGGATCTACGTCGATCGCGTCGTCGCCGTGGGCGAACGACGGTGGCTCCGCGACGGCGTCTTCGTCGGCGGCGTCGACATCGAGGGTCGGGTCCTGGCATCCGAGGAGGAGAAATGACCACGCGCATCTCACGACACGATCTCGCCGCCCGCGTGGCATCCGACATTCCCGAGGGTGCTGTCGTCAATCTGGGCATCGGAGCACCGACGCTGGTCGCCGACTACCTCCCCGCCGGGCTCGAGATCGTGCTGCACACCGAGAACGGCATGCTCGGCATGGGGCCCGCCCCCGAGCGCGGCCGGGTCGACCCCGACCTCATCAACGCCGGCAAGCAGCCCGTCACGGCGCTCGCGGGGGCCGCGTACTTCCACCACGCCGACTCGTTCGCGATGATGCGCGGGGGGCACCTCGACGTGTGCGTGCTGGGGGCTTTCCAGGTGTCGGCGACCGGCGACCTGGCCAACTGGTCGACGGGTGAGCCCGGGGCCATCCCCGCGGTCGGCGGGGCGATGGATCTCGCGATCGGCGCGAAAGACGTCTACGTCATGACCGACCTGCTGACGAAGAGCGGTGAGCCCAAGCTCGTCGCCGCCTGCAGCTACCCGCCGACCGGGGTGGGCTGCGTCTCGCGGGTCTACACCGACCACGGCGTCTTCGACGTCACCGCCGACGGCTTCCGCGTGCGCGAGCTGTTCGGCGACAACACCCACGCCGAGATCGAGCACCTCCTCGGTCTGACCCTGGAGGCCTGAGCCATGCCCGCATCGTTCGTCTACGACGCCGTCCGCACCCCCTTCGCGCGGCACGCCAAGGCTTTCGCCGACGTGCGCCCCGACGATCTGGCCGCCACCGTCATGGCATCCGTCGTCGAACGCACCGGCCTCGACCCCGCGCGCATCGAAGACGTGATCTTCGGCGACGCCAACCAGGCCGGCGAGGACAACCGCAACGTCGCGCGCTTCGGCGCGCTGCTCGCGGGCTTCCCCTCGTCGGTGCCCGGCACGACCATCAACCGCCTGTGCGGCTCGTCTCTGGATGCCGTGATCCAGGGCTCCCGCGCGATCGAGGCCGGCGATGCCGACGTGATTCTCGCGGGCGGTGTCGAGTCGATGACGCGGGCCCCGTTCGTGGTCGAGAAGAGTCCGCGGCCCTTCCCCGCCGCGAACCAGACGATGTGGAACACCTCGATCGGCTGGCGCATGACCAACCCGCGCCTGCGCGAGGACTGGACCATCTCGAACGGCGAGAGCGCCGAGAAGCTCGCCGAGATCTACGACATCTCTCGCGAGGCACAGGACGCCTTCGCCGCCCGCAGCCACCGCCTCGCCGCGGCCGCGTGGGCCGAGGGGCGCTTCGACGACGAGATCGTGCAGGTCGACGGACACGCGCTCGCGCGTGATGAAGGCATCCGCGACGACTCCACCGCCGAGGTGCTCGCGGGTCTGCGCCCGGCCTTTCGGCAGGGCGGGTCGGTCACGGCGGGCAACTCCTCGCCCATCAACGACGGCGCCTCGGCGGTGCTGCTGGGGGCGGAAGGGGCGATGGATGCCGAGCCCCTGGCCCGTATCGCCGGCCGGGCCGCGTTCGGCAACGATCCCGACGTGTTCGGGGTGGCCCCCGTCGAGGCGGCGAATCGCGCCCTCGCGCGCGCCGGGAGGACGTGGGCCGACGTGACCTTCGTGGAGCTCAACGAGGCGTTCGCGTCGCAGACCCTCGCGTGCGCGAAGCTGTGGACCGAGCTCGACCCCGCCCGTCTCAACGAGAACGGGGGAGCGATCGCGATCGGTCACCCCCTCGGCGCCTCGGGCGGCCGGATCATCGCGCGCGCGGCCCATGAGCTGAAGCGCCGCGGCGGGGGCGTCGCGGTCGCGGCGATCTGCATCGGCGTGGGGCAGGGCCTCGCGGTGGTGCTCGAGCGCTGAGCCCGCCGCCGCGGCATCCGTGTCCCGAGAACAGGCGTCGCACGGGGAGCAGGACGGTCAGCGCGGAGTCGACCTGTTCTCGTCTCCCGTCCTGTTCCGGTGGCGGCTCGCGTCGCTCGGGCTAGGACTCCTCGGACCAGCGGTCGCGAGGCCGGTCGTCATCCTCGTCGCGGGCGCGGCCCGGGGTGGACCACTCCAGCTGGAACCCGCACTCGCGGCACTCGTCGGCCCCGCCGCCCTGCTCGAGCATCGGGTGCATCGTCACGCCGCACGAGGGGCAGATCGGTTGTGCGCCGTCGTCGTAAGGGTCTCTGTAGGTCATGGCCGTCCCGCTCGTCATCCGTCGAGAGACTCAACCCGCATTCCCGTCGAGGTGTTCCCCTCGCGCGGGCGGCCCCGGCCCTGCCCCGCAGGCATAGGCTCGGCCCATGCCGATCTCTTGTGCCGCGGCGGACCCCGGTCCGACGGCGGGCACCGCATGACGGCATCCGCCCCCGTTCCCGACCCGCGCCGTTGGCGCGCCCTCTCGGTGATGCTGATGGGGCAGTTCGCCGCCCTCCTCGACGTCAGCGTGACGAACGTGGCTCTGCCGTCGATCGGGCGCTCCACCGGAGCGGGCGCGAGCGAGCTGCAGTGGATCGTGACGGGGTACGTGCTGGCCTTCGCGCTCGTGCCGGTCATCGGCGGGAGGCTGGGCGATCAGCATGGTCGGCGGCGCATCTTCGTGATCGCCGTCCTCGGGTTCGTGATCGCGAGTGCGGCCGTCGGTCTCGCCCCGAACGCGGGCCTGCTGATCGCGGCGCGGGTCGTCCAGGGGCTCTTCGGCGGGATGATGGGGCCGCAGGTCTCGGGCTTCATCCAGAACGCGTTCCCCGCGTGGGAACGAGGGCGCGCTTTCGGCAGGCTGGGGCTGACGGTCGGTGCCGGAACGGCCCTCGGCCCGGTGATCGCGGGCGTCCTGATCGCGGCGGGAGGCCCGGAGATCGGGTGGCGTCTGGTGTTCTTCATCAACGTGCCGGTGGGGATCGCCGCCGTCCTCCTCGCCCGGCGCGTGGTTCCGCCCGACGAGCCGTCCTCTCCGGCATCCGGTCGACGCGTCGACGTCCTCGGCGCGGTGCTGCTCGGCGCGGGAGTGCTGTGCCTGCTGTTCCCGATCGTCGAGACGGGGCAGAGCGGCGGCCCGCTCACGCTCCTCCTGCTCCTTCCCGCCGCGGGTTTCCTCGTCGCGCTCGTGCGTCACGAGGCGCGTCTGACGAAGGCGGATGCCGGGCCCCTTCTCGATCTGCGCCTGTTCCGCGTCCGGTCCTTCGTCACGGGTGTCGTCTTCGCGGTCGTCTTCTTCTGCAGCAACACCGGAATCCCCCTGGTGCTCGCGCTCTACTACCAGAACGGTCTCGGCTTCACCGCGCTGCAGTCCGGCCTCGGCGTCACGGCGTACGCGATCGGCTCGGTCGTCGGGGCTCCGCTCGCCGGACGTTTCGTGTCGCGGGTGGGGCGACCGCTTCTCGTCGGTGCCGTCGCCGTGTTCACGAGCGTCACGATCGTCCTCGGACTGCTGGTTCAGGTCGGGGCCGAGGCGACGGACCCGGCAGGGGTCATCCTGCGCCTGTGCGTGCCGCTGTTCGTCCTCGGCATCGCGGGCGGGGCGATCGTCACGCCGAACCAGACGTTGACCCTGGCCGACGTCGATCCCCGGCGGGGCGGCGTCGCCGGGGGAGTGGTCCAGACGGCTCAGCGGGTGGGGTCCTCGATCGGTCAGACCGTCCTCGGCACGGCCTTCGTGCTGGCGGTCGCGGGTGCGGCGGGGTCCGCGGGCGCGGGCTCCCCGGCGGGGGATCCGGCGACGTTCGCCGACGCCCTCACCCTCGCCCTCGCGGTGTCGGTGGTCTTCTCGGGCTCCGCCATCCTCCTCAGTGCCATCGAGGTGCGTCGGCACCGGAACGGCTGACGCGCGCCGCACGCGGGGACGCTAGCGTCGAGGGATGCACTCCACCCCCGCCCGGCTGGGCCTGGGCCTCGCCGCCGTCGGACGCCCCGCCTACATCACGACCGCGCGGGAGAGCGACCTGGGCGACCCCGCCGAGCGCTCGGTCGAAGCCCTGCGCGAGCGCTCCCACACGTTGCTCGACGAGGCCTGGGCACTCGGCATCCGGTACGTCGATGCCGCCCGCTCCTACGGCCGGGCCGAGGAGTTCCTCGGGTCGTGGCTCGACGAACACCCCGAGCGCCGCGCCGAGCTGACGATCGGGTCGAAGTGGGGCTACGAGTACGTCGGCGGATGGAGGATGGATGCCGCCGTGCACGAGCGCAAAGAGCACTCGGTGGCCATGTTCGACAGGCAGTGGCCCGAGACGCTCGCGGCGCTCGGCTCGGCTCCGGATTTTTACCTGATCCACTCCGTGACCCCGGAGAGCGCCGCCCTCGGCGACGGAGAACTGCTGGACCGACTCCGCCGTCTGCGCTCGGACGGAGTGCGGATCGGGCTGTCCACGAGTGGGCCGCACCAGGACGCCGTGATCCGCGCCGCCCTCGCTCTCGCCGATTCGCCGTTCTCCGTCGTGCAGTCCACGTGGAACCTGCTCGAGCCCTCGGTGGGTCCGGCCGCGCAGACCGCTCACGACGCGGGCTGGACGGTCGTCGTCAAAGAAGTCCTCGCCAACGGCGAGCTCGCTCACGCCGAACCGGGGAGCCGCCTCGAGGTGTCGGCATCCGGCATGCCCGTGGACGTCTACTCGCTCGGCGCCGCGCTGGCGCAACCGTGGGCCGACGTGGTGCTCAGCGGCGCCACCACGACCGCGCACCTGCGCCGCGGCGCGAGCGCACGCCCGATCGCCGCCCCGGCCGAGCTCGCGACGGACCCCGTCGAGTACTGGCGCCGGCGCTCGGAACGTCCCTGGCGCTGAGCCGGACTCAGGGGACGCAGTTCAGCGTGGCGACCGTGCCCGAGACATTCGCCCACGACGTGGCGATCGCGGTGGCGAGGACCGATCCCGACGAGGAGCGGGCCTGCACGTACCCGGCGGACCGCGCGTTGGCGATCGAGCGCACGCTGATACCGGGCGAGTAGGTGCCGCAGTACGAGAACGACACCCGCGTCCCCGAGAGGCTCGATCCGCTGAAGGCGCAGACGTTTCCGTCGGCGCAGCTTCCGACCGACCGCTCGTGCCCGGACGGGACGTCGATGGTCATGCCGAGCTCGGGCCACTCCGCGTGATGCGAGTCGATGACGACTCCGCCGGGGATCTCGGCGAGAGCCGCGGCGATGTCGGGATGCAGATCGTCGGTCGTGGTCATTCGGAGTTCGCCTTTCTGTCGGAGACGTCCCAGAGGGTGTAGTCGGTGATCGAACCGGCCGGGAGTTTGAGGTTCGGGTTGTCGGCGAGCAGTTCGGACTCGAAGCCGACGATGCGCCCGGTGTCGGCCGACAGGAGCAGCGTCGCCTCGGAGGTGGTCAGCCCGGACGGCACCGCCGCGAGACCGACCACCGGGCGCCCCAGTCGGTCGAACGCCGACCCGACGACGCGCAGGCCGGGCGCCTCAGCGACCACCTCGAGCAGAGCCGCCTGCTGCGGGCCGGTCAAGGTCCACTCGCCCAGAAGAGCCCGGGCGCCGAGCATCGCATCGCCCGCCGTCAGCTGGTCTCCGGCGCCGGTCGAGGTGAGCACGAGAGCCCGCATCGCCTCGACGGTGGGCTCGGGGGCGGTGGGGGAGAGCGGCGAGAACTGGTTCTGCACGAATCGGAGGTCGCCGACCACGGTCCCCGGCGTCGGTTCGCCCGCGGGCACCGTGTCGCCCGTGGCGTTGGTCGCCTCGGCAGCGGTGGTCACGACCGAACCGGAGAGGTCCTCGTTCCACTGCACATCGATCCACTCGCGGCGGAACACCGTCGCCTCGGCCTCGTCGGGCGACCCGCTGAAGTACCAGCCGAGCGACAACGATCGTCGTTCGGGGGAGGAAGGACCGGAGCCGTCCGTCAATCGCTGCTGCGCCTGCGTGATCACCTGCGACGCGTCCTCGGGGATCGAGGTGAACGCGAGCGGTTGAGGGGTGAGAGCGGATGCCGGGGGGCTCGGCATCCAGAGGACCCCGGTGACGATCGCGAGGACCAGGACGACGACCGCGGCGGCTGAGCCCCAGGCGGCATAGACGGGTCGACGGCGCGCCCGCGGAGCCGTTCGCGCGAACTCGCGGGCACGTCGCTCGGCGGCGAGGGGGATCGGCGCGTCGGGGGGCGTCTGCGCGGGATCGAGTCGGCTCAACGCGCGTGCGAGGTCATCGTCGTCGTTCATCGAGCACCTCCTCGGCGGACAGGGGCCCATCGGACAGGAGGGGGCGGAGTTTGGCGCGGACGCGATTCAGACGTGTCCACACGGTCCCCGCGCTCGCCCCGACGACCACACCCACCTCGGCGGCCGAGAGATCCTCCCAATAGGTGAGCCAGAGGATCTCGCGCTCCTTCTCGGAGAGTCCGCGGATCGCGTCGACGAGCCGATCGATCATCTCGCCCTCCGACGCGTTCGAGAGGGTGCGCACCTGGTCCTCGATGTGCGTCCACAGCGCCCCCTCTCGGTCTCGTCGTCGGTATTCGTTCGCGATGAGGTTCCGCGCCGTGCGGTACAGCCACGGCAACCCGAACGGCTCTCGCGGATCGCGCTTGCGCCACGCGATCTCGAAGCATTCCATCGTGAGGTCGTCCGCGGCCTCGCGGTCCGACACCCGTCGTTCGATGAATCGCCGAACGGCGTTGTAGTGCTCACGGAAGAGCGCCACGAAATCCGCGTCGTCCGTCACCGCTGTCTTTCCTCGTGCGTGTACCCGGGCTGTGTCGGGGCGGTCGCGGACCTTACAGAGTCGCGCGAGAAAAGAATTCTCGGGCCGTGTGTAAGGAAAGGTGCTCGACGGACACGACATATGCGGGGGTGGGTGCCGACTCCGGCTTCGAGAAGGCACCCATACGCCCGTCGTCCGATGTTCGGGTCTGACGACGACGGGCGAGGGGTTGCGCTGCTTGGGGGCGGCGCAACCCCTCGGATCTTCGTCATGCGATCCACAATGGCAGAGACGGGCTGTGCCCCGAGACGACGCCGGACTGTTCAGTCGGGGGCGACCAGCAGATTCGTGATCCGCGCCGTGGCGATGAGGCGGTCCTGGTCGTCGACCACGCGGACGTCGTACGTGGCCAGTCGGCGACCGCGATGAGCGGGTGTCGCCGTGGCGTGGATGCGGCCTGCGGTGACCCCGCGATGGTGCGTGATGTTCAGGTCGACGCCGACGCACACCATGCCGAGGGTCGAGGCGTGGATCATGGCCGCCCACGACCCGACGGCCTCGGAGAGCGCGGCCGTCGCGCCGCCGTGCAGGCGGCCGAGGGACTGCGTGTTGCCCTCGACGGGCATCCACGCGCAGACCCGGTCGGTCGACTGTTCCGTCACGGTGATGCCCATCCGGTCGTCGAGGGCTCCGGGAACGATGGTCCAGGGCGTCATGGGGGCTCCTTCCGGCTCCCTCTTGTCGGGTGCGCGTCCCTCTGACACTATTACTGAACGCTCGGTCGGTAACATATTCCGGTCGAGTCCTCACACCCCGCCCCACAGAACGACGGAGTTCTCATGGCCTCGCTGACCTCGGCATCCGCCCCTGCCACCGGGATGAAACGAGAGGAACGGCGCGTTCTCGCCGGCACCCTCGTGGGCACCTCGATCGAGTGGTATGACTTCTTCATCTACGCCCAGGCGGCGGGCCTCGTGCTCGCGCCGCTGTTCCTCGCCCCTCTCGCTCAGACCGACCCGGCCATCGCCCAGGTGCTGTCGTTCGCGACGATCGGCATCTCGTTCCTCTTCCGCCCCCTCGGCGCGATCGTGGCCGGTTACCTGGGCGACCGCCTCGGGCGCAAGAAGATGCTCGTGCTGACCCTCATCATGATGGGCGTGTCGACGGCCCTCATCGGCGTGCTGCCCACCTACGCCGCGATCGGCGTGGCCGCCCCCGTTCTGCTGATCCTGCTGCGCGTGCTGCAGGGCTTCTCGGCCGGTGGTGAATGGGGCGGCGCCGCGCTGCTCTCGGTCGAGCACGCCCCCGTCAACCGTCGCGGATACTTCGGCGCCTACCCGCAGATCGGTGTGCCGGTCGGCATGATCCTCGCCACCGCGACCCTGTGGGTGCTCACCTCGTCGATGTCGGCCGAGGCATTCCTCGCCTGGGGATGGCGCGTGCCGTTCCTCTTCTCGATCGTGCTCATCGTGGTCGGATACGTCATCCGCCGCGCGGTGGAGGAGAGCCCCGTGTTCGAAGACCTCGTGCGCCGCCGCAAGGAGTCCTCGGCTCCGCTCGGCCAGCTCTTCCGCAAGAACTGGCGCCAGGTCGCTCTCACGGCGTTCGTCTTCATCGGCAACAACGCCGCGGGCTACCTGCTCATCGCGTTCTTCGCGACCTACTCCGTCTCGGCGCTGGGCATGGACCGCCCGACCGTGCTGCTGGCCACGACCCTGGCATCGTTCGGGTGGCTCGGCTTCACCCTCTGGGGCGGCCGACTCTCGGACCGCCTCGGTCGCGTGCGGACCTTCCAGCTCGGCTACCTGTTGCTGGCCGTGTGGGCGGTGCCGATGTGGTTCCTCATCGACACCGCGAACATCCTCTGGTACTTCGTCGCGCTGTTCGTGATGACGCTCGGCCTCGGCCTGTCGTACGGACCGCAGGCGGCGCTGTACGCCGAGATGTTCCCCGCGAACGTGCGATACTCGGGCGTCTCGATCGGTTACGCGCTCGGCGCGATCCTGGGTGGAGCCTTCGCCCCGATGATCGCCGAGGCCCTGCTGCGCTCGACCGGCGCCTCGTGGACCATCGGTCTGTACATCGCCGTCGCCGCGCTCATCTCGCTCGGTGCCGTCTCGCTCATCTCGGAGACGAAGGGCGTCGACCTGAGGGCGTGATCCCGGATGCCACGGAGGGGCCTCGCGCTGAGCGCGGGGCTCCTCGTCGTCCGTGCGGCGAGACCGCAGGTCAGGCGGTGCGCAGGCCGTCGAGGGCGATGCGCACGATGTCGGCGCCGAGACGATCGCCGTCGACGCCGCCGCCGGGGCGGTACCACTCGACGACGGAGTTGATCATGCCGAACAGCAGGCGAGCGGCGACCGCGGCATCGACGTCGTCGCGCACGCTCCCCTCGGCCTGGGCTTCGGCGACGAGGCCCGTCACGCGATGGTCGAAGACGCGGCGACGCTCGAGCGCGGCCTGCTCGACGGCGCTGTTGCCGCGCACCCGCAGCAGCAGGGTCACCGCCGGCAACTGAGCGACGAGGACGTCGGTCGCCCCCGTGAGTACGAAACGCAGGCGATCGGACGCCGCGCCCTCGCGAGCGCCGGGCTCGTCGAGGACGGCCTCGAGGCCGCCGAGCGCGGACTCGAGGGCCACCGCCAACAGCTCCTCTTTCGAAGAGAAGTGGTGGTAGAGCGCCGACTTGGTCAGCCCGAGGCGTTTGGCGAGGTCGGCGACACTCGTGGCGTCGTACCCCTGCTCGTTGAACAACTGCACCGCCACGGCGAGCAGCCCTTCGCGGTCGTAACCCGGGCGGCCCCGACGCGCGGGAGCGTCTCCCGTTGCACCCGCGATGTCGGCGGTCGGCGGGGTCGTCACGGGATCGGCGGGCACGGATTCAGTGTGTCACTCCAGCAGGGCGGGTGAGTCCGCGTGCAGTAGAGCGCGCGCGGCGTTGCCGATCACCGCGCTGTAGGTGGGGTACGCGAAGCGCACCCCCGCGAGCGTCGACACGTCGATGCCGGCCGCCATCGCCGTGGTCACCGACTGGATGACCTCGACGGCGTTCTCGCCCACCGCGTGCGCACCGAGCACCAGCTCGCGTCGACGGTCGGCGATGAGCATGAGGAAGCCGCGCTCGCGATCGTCGATGACCGCGCGGTCGAGGTCGGCGAAGCGGACGGTCGCCACGACGCACGAGGGGTCGCGGTCTCGCGCCTGCTCTTCGGTCAAGCCGACGCCCGCGTAGTCGGGGTCGGTGAACCCGCCCGCGGGCAACAGATGGTGCGGGGTGCGCCGGTTGGCGCCCAGAACGGCGTTCTCGGCCGCCGCTTCGCCCTCGAACTGCGCCGCCTGGACGAGCATGTCGCGACCGTTCGCGTCGCCGACGGCCAGGATGTGCGGAACGATCGTCCGGAAATAGCGATCGACCGGGATGGCCGAGCGCTGTACGTCGACACCGGCGTTCTCGAGGCCGAGGTCGTCGACGTCGGCGGGCCATCCGGTGGCCATGATGACGACGTCGACGTCGACGGTCCGGGAGGAGCCTTCCTCGCGCCAGGAGAGGGTGAGCGACCCGTCGGCGGCGCGGTCGATGCGCTCGACCGTCTCGATCCCGGTCCGCACGTCGACGCCGTGCTCCGAGAGGGAGTCGGCGATCACCCGGGAGATCGCGGCGTCGGATGCCATGAGAACGCGCGGTGCGACATCGAGCAGGGTGACCTCCGAGCCGAAGGAGCGGAAGACCGTCACCAGTTGAGCGCCCGTGTTGCCGGCGCCGATGACGGCGACGCGACCGGGCAGTTCGGCCAGGGTGAGCACGTCCTCGGGGACGGTGGCGAGCTCGGCCCCGGGAATCGGCAGGCGACGGGAGTGTCCGCCCACGCAGACCAGGATCGATTCGGCGCGGATGCGACGGCCGCTGTCGAGCACGAGAGTATGGTCGTCCGCGAAACGCGCGCGGCCCTCGTGCACCAGATCCACCCCGGCCTGCGCGAAGCGCTCGGCCTCGCGCTTGATCGAGCGCACGGCATCCACTCGCTCGTGCACCCTCGACACCACCGCCGCCCAGTCGACGCGGGGCTCGTCCACGACGATGCCGTAGTCGTCCGCGGAGCGGGTCTCGCGCATGAGGCGCGCGGCCTTCGCGAGTACCCGCGTGGGAACGCAGCCCGTGTTGACGCAGGTTCCGCCCACCCGGCCGGCTTCGAGGACGACCACGGACGCGCCGAGTTCCGCCGCGCGCAAGGCGGCGGCGGTGCCCGCGGGGCCCGCTCCGATCACGGCGATGTCGTAGCTGTCGGCGTCGTGGCTCACGGCTGTCCTCCCGGGGGATCGAGGAGTTCAGTCAATCCCGTCGTGCAGGTCGCGCCGTGGGGCTTGCGTCGCCGGTCAGAACCCCTCGTAGATCTGGGTCGCCGTCAGGCCGGTTCCGCCGAGCGCGTGGACGCCGGGGGCGGGGTGCAGCTCGAAGCTCTCTCCGTCGTGGAGGAGGACGGCGGTGTAGTCGCCCCTCGTGTCGAGCTTGAGCTCGAATCGTCCCGTGTCGATGAGGCGAAGGGTGACCACCGCCCCGCTGCGCGCCACGAAACTGACCTCCTTCTCGCGGGCGTTCGGGAGGGGGATGACCGGCTCGTCCGCCGCGGGCGTCGGCGAAGCGGGGGGAGTCTGTGCGTCGGCGTCCATCCGGCGAGTCTGTCATGCGCCGGGGCCCGGGGGCGGTCGGACCCCGATCCCGGTTCAGCGCGCGTCGCGCCAGGAGTGCTGCGGGTCGAATCCGAGCAGGCGGCGGGCTTTGTCGATCGACAGCAGCGTGGTGTTCTCGCCCAGGTCGCCGTGCGTGGCGACGCCGGGGAAGACCTCGGCGACCAACTCCGCGTTGGGGCGCGTCATGACCGTGTCGGCCGCGGCGATGATGAACGTGTCGAAGCCTGGGGGCGCGGTCTCGAGGGCGCGCTCCACCGCCTGCGCCCCATCGCGCGCATCGATGTAACCCCACAGGTTCCACTTGCGGGTGCGGGCGTCGTCGTCGAAGGGGAACTCCGCGTAGTCCTCGGGGACCATCACGTTCGAGAACCTCAACGCGGTGATCGACAGCTCGGGGTGCCAGCGGACGAGCTCCACCGCCAGGCGCTCCTCGAGCGTCTTCACGAGCGAGTAGACCGACTCGGGTCGCGGGGCGTACTCCTCGTCGACCGGGATGTACGGGGGCGGCACATCGAAGGGGAGGCCGAGGACGGTCTCGCTCGACGCGTAGACGATCTTCTGGATGCCGAGACGCGTCGCCGCCCAGAAGACGTTGAAGGTGCTCGCCATGTTGTTGTGGAAGGTCGCGATGTCGGAGCGGATGCCGGGGGCCGGGATCGCCGCGAGGTGCACGAGAGCGTCGAAGCCGTCGTGCTGGTCGTTCACGGCGGTGAGGGCATCGATGACCTGGCCGTAGTCGGTGAGATCGACCTGGACGAAGCCCGGGCCGCGTTCTCCGCGGACGTCGAGGCCGATGACATCGTGGCCGGCCGCACGCAGTTCGCGGGCGACGACCGAACCGAGCTTTCCGGACGAACCGGTGAGGGCGATGCGCATGAGTGTCCTTCGGGGTCGGGGATGAGGCGACAATAGCCGCGGTCTCCGACATCCATCGAGCGGGTTGTCGGCTTCCACCCACGTCGAAGGCCCGCGGGAGCACGTCCCGCGGGCCGGAGCGGCGTCAGTGGACGCGCGCCTCTTCCTCGTCGTCCGTGTCATCGCCCGGGATGAAGACGTCGACGACGGTGACGTTGATCTCGACGGCCTTCATGCCGACGATCTCGGTGATGGCCTTCTCCACGGCCGAGCGGACGTTCCCCGCGACCTTCTGGATCCGCTCGGGGTACTCCACCTGGATCGCGATGTCGGCGGCGACCTCGGTCTCTCCGACCTCGACGCTCACGCCCTGCGCGTAGTCCTTCGCCCCGACGGCCTGGCGGATGTTGCCGATGACGCGGGCCGCTCCGCCGCCGAGGGCGTGGACGCCGGGGACCTCGGCCGCGGCGATGCCGGCGACCTTGGCGACGACGGCGTCGACGATGACGGTCTTGCCGCCGTCGGTGCGGGGCGAGGTGGGGAGGGAGGAGTTCTGTGCCATGAGGAAGGTCCTTTCGTCAAGATCCCGGAGCGTTCCGACCCCGAGGTGTTTCGCTATGTGGACGAGCCCGATTCGTGAAACGTCACGCGTCGAGCCTGAGTAATTGCTGACAGGAACCTCGATGCCCTCTTTGTCCTCCGCCACCGACGCATTCCTCGCGTCGCGCGCGGCCGACGGCGACCAGCTCGCCTTCGGGGTGCTGGTGCGTCGGCATGCGCCGTTCCTCGTCGCGTTCGCGACCAGGCTCACGGGCTCGCGCGCCGATGCGGACGATTGCGTGCAAGAGGCCCTCATCACGGCGTGGCGGCGTCTTCCGGATCTCACCGACCCCGAGAAGGTGCGAAGCTGGTTGACGACCATCGTGTCGCGCAAGGCCACCGATCGCTTGCGTTCACGCAAGATCTCCGAAGAGATCGACGAAGAGATGGTCTCGGGTCGCGACGACCCGGAGCGTGCGGTTGTGGCATCTTCTCAGATGGACGCGCTCAAGAAGATCCTCGGCGAGTTGCCCGAGGACCTCCGTGTGGTGTGGGTGCTGCGCGAGGTCGGCGGGCACAGCTACGACGAGATCGCCGTCGAAGTGGGCGAGTCCGCCGCCACCGTGCGCGGGCGCCTCGCGCGAGCGAGGAAAACGGTTCTGGAACGCATGGAGGAGTGGAGGTGACCCCAATGAGCGTGAACAATGACGACATCGGCGGGTCGGGATACTCCCTCGAAGACCTCTCGGCGTACCTCGATCGCGGCCGCATCCCCCGTATCCCCGCCATCGAGCGCAATGCCGAGTGTCAGGCGATTCTGGCGTCGATGGAGCGGATGGGACGACTCTCCCGCGAGATCGTGGAGGAGCAGGCGGCCGAGCCCATCTCGGAGTCCTGGTACGACGACATCATGCGCGAGGTCATGCGCGAGTTCCGAGCCGGTCGCGACATCCCCCTCGCGCGCACCGACGACGGGACGGAGCTGGTCGTGACCGAGGGCGCTCTCTACGAGCTCATCCGCACGGTCGGCGACGGCGTCGAGGGACTGCTGGTGGGCCGGGTCCGACTCGACCAGCCGAAAGAAGATGCGCCCCTCGACGTGCGCGTCACGGTCAGCGTGCGATTCGGCCGGGCGATGAACACCGCCGTCGAGGAGATGCGCGAGGGCATCCGCTCGGCCATCGAACGCCACGGTGACCTTCGGGTCGGACGAGTGGACGTCACCGTCGGCGACGTCCACGTCGACGAGGGGGAGGAATCATGACGACCATCTCCGCAGCGGAACTCGCGCCGCGCATCGATCTCGCAGTCACCGCGGTCGACGGCGTTCGCGAGTGCTATTCGGCGCGCCCCGTCGTCGCCCGCGCCGTCGAGCACCTCGCCGACGTCGAGGGCTCTCTCTCCGAGGTCGCGGAAGCCGCCGGTGCCCGCGCCATCACGGTCTGCATCGGGGTCTCCCGCGACGACGACGCGGCCGTGGTCGCCGCCGCCGTCGCCACGGCCGCGCGTGGGGCCGGCGAGGACGGGACTCCGTCCTCGGTGCGGGTCCGCGTGGCCCGCCTCGTCGCGCCGCCCGCCTGAGAGGGTTCCCGTCCAGGGGTGCGAGAACCGGCATACCCTGGGAGGACCGCCCACTCGTCCCGGAGGCCGAATGTCCACGCCGCCCGTCATCGCCGTCACCGGATCCACCGGAGCCGTGGGGGGTCGCGTCGCGCGAGACCTCGCCGCCCGCGGCATCCCCCAGCGTCTGCTCGTTCGCGACGCCTCTCGGGCCCCCTCGCTCGACGGTGCCGAGGTGCACGTCGCCCGCTATTCGGACGCGGATGCCGCGCGCGCAGCCCTCGAGGGGGTCGAGACCCTCTTCATGGTGTCGGCGTCCGAGACAGCCGATCGCGTGGAGCACCACCGCACGTTCGTCGAGGCCGCCGCAGCCGCGGGTGTCCGCTCGATCGTGTACACCTCGTTCTTCGCGGCGGCCCCCGACGCGGTGTTCACGCTCGGACGCGACCACGCGGCCACCGAGGACATCATCCGCGCCTCCGGCATGCGGTACACGTTCCTGCGCGACAACTTCTACATGGACATGATGGAGCTCTTCGCCGGTGACGACGGAGTGATCCGCGGCCCCGCGGGCGCCGGGCGCTGCTCTCTCGTCTCGCGCGCCGACGTCGCGGCGACGGCCGTCGCGGTGCTGCTCGCTCCCGAGGCCCACGCCGACGTGACCTACGACCTGACCGGACCCGAAGCACTGACCATGGCCGAGGTCGCCGAGAAGATCTCGGCGGTCCGCGGCCATCGCGTGCGCTTCGTCGACGAGACGGTCGAAGAGGCGTACGCCTCGCGCGCCGCGTACGGGGCCCCGCGCTGGCAGGTCGACGCGTGGGTGAGCACCTACACGTCGATCGCGAGCGGCGACCAGGCCGCCGTCTCTAGCGACGTCGAGCGCGTCACCGGCCGCCCCGCCCAGAGTTTCGAGGAGTTCCTCGGCGCCGTGTCCTGAGGCGGGCTCCTCGGGTATGCTGACGGCGTGCTGACCTGTCGCTGTTGTCGCTGAACGCCCTCGCGTTCTCTTTCGACGACCCCGTCAGCCGCGCCCGCCCCGGGCGCACAACCCTCCAGGACTCCATCGTGCGTTACGCCCAGAGCGTCGCCGACCTCGTCGGCAACACCCCCCTCGTCCGTCTCTCCCGCGTCACCGACGGCATCGCCGCCACGGTGCTGGCGAAGATCGAGTACTTCAACCCCGGCGGCTCGGCCAAAGACCGCATCGCCGCGAACATCGTCGACGCCGCCGAGCGCGACGGCCTGCTGAAGCCGGGCGGCGTGATCGTCGAGCCCACCAGCGGCAACACCGGCGTCGGTCTCGCCCTCATCGCGCAGCAGCGCGGGTACCGCTGCGTGTTCGTCGTGCCCGACAAGGTCGCCGAAGACAAGAGGGCGGTGCTGCGGGCCTACGGCGCAGAGGTCGTCGTGACACCGACGAACGTCGAGCCCGACGATCCGAACTCGTACTACAGCGTGTCGGACCGGCTCGTCCGCGAGATCCCCGGGGCCTTCAAGCCCAACCAGTACGCCAACCCGAACGGCCCGCGCAGCCATTACGAGACCACCGGTCCCGAGATCTGGCGAGACACCGAGGGGGGGTTGACCCACTTCGTCGCCGGCGTCGGCACGGGCGGCACGATCACCGGGACAGGCCGGTACCTCCGAGAGGTAGCGGGGTCGTCGGTGCGCATCGTCGGCGTCGACCCCGAGGGTTCGATCTACTCGGGCGACGACATCCACGGCTACGACGTCGAGGGCGTCGGCGAGGACTTCTGGCCGGCGGCCTTCGACCCGACCCTCGTCGATGGCTACGAGCGCGTCTCCGACGCCGAGTCGTTCGCGATGACCCGCCGCCTCGCTCGAGAAGAGGGGCTGCTCGTCGGCGGCTCCAGCGGTATGGCCGTCGTCGGCGCCCTCCGCGTCGCGCGGGAGCTGCCGGCCGATGCCGTGGTCGTCGTGGTCCTTCCCGATCACGGTCGCGGCTACCTGAGCAAGATCTTCGACGACGACTGGATGATCGAGCGCGGCTACGACGTTGCACCCGTGGCATCCCTTCTTCCGACCCCCTCCGAGGAGCACTCCGCATGAGCACCCACGACGCCGCGCGCGGCTTCGACAGCCTCGCCGTCCACGCCGGCCAGGCGCCCGACGAGACCACCGGCGCGGTGATCCCGCCCATCCATGTGTCGACGACGTACGCGCAGGACGGTATCGGGGGTCTGCGCGGCGGCTACGAGTACGGTCGCAGCGGCAACCCCACCCGCACGGCGCTCGAGACGCAGATCGCCGCCCTCGAGGGGGGCGCTCGTGCACTGTCGTTCGCCTCGGGCCTCGCCGGCGAAGACGCGCTGCTGCGCGCGGCCCTCCAGCCCGGCGACGAGGTGCTGCTCGGCAACGACGTATACGGCGGCACCTACCGTCTGCTCGCTCGCGTGCTCGGCCCGTGGGGTGTGAAGCTGCGCGTGGTCGACATGAGCGACCTGGATGCCGCGGCATCCGCCATCGAGGAGCGCGCGCCGCGCATGGTCTGGGTCGAGACCCCCAGCAATCCGATGCTGCGCATCACCGACATCGCCGGGCTCGCCGCCCTCGGCCACGCCGCGGGTGCCCTCGTGGTGGTGGACAACACCTTCGCCTCGCCGGCTCTGCAGCGTCCGCTGTCGCTCGGTGCCGATGTCGTCGTGCATTCCGCGACGAAGTACCTGGGCGGCCACAGCGACGTCGTCGGGGGAGCGCTCGCCTTCGCCGATGACGACCTCGCAGAGAAGGTGAAGTTCCTGCAGTTCGCCGCGGGCGCGGTGTCGGGTCCCTTCGACGCCTACCTCACCACGCGCGGCATCAAGACTCTCGCGGTGCGCATGCAGCGGCACAGCTCGAACGCGCAGGCGGTGGCCGAGCACCTGCTCACCCACGACCGCGTGGCGAAGGTCTACTACCCGGGTCTGCCCTCGCACCCCGGTCACGAGCTGGCGGCGCGGCAGATGAGCGGGTTCGGCGGCATCGTGTCGCTCGAGCTCGCCGACGGTGCGGCGGCCCGCCGCTTCGCCGAGTCGACCCGCCTGTTCACCCTCGCCGAGTCGCTGGGGGGCGTGGAGTCGCTCGTGAACTACCCGGATGCCATGACCCACGCCTCGGTCCGCGGCACCGAGCTCGCCGTCCCCGAGACCATCGTGCGCCTGTCGGTCGGCATCGAGTCGGTCGACGACCTGGTCGCCGACGTGGATCAGGCCCTCGCCGCGCTCTGACGCGGCGCCCGGAGACGACGAACCCGGCCTCCCGCACATGCGGGGGCCGGGTTCTCTTCGCGTGAGGGGTCACTTTCTGTCGCTTGCGGGTGCCCCGAAGCGACAGAAAGTGACCCCTCACGCGGGAGGGGTGCGGGTCAGCGCTCGGCGCGCGCCAGGTTCTGCTCCAGCTCGTCGCGGTTCTGGCGCACGACGTATGCGGGCTGGTCGCGCTCGACGCGCCAGCTCTCGCTCAGCGGGCCGACGTTGACGGTGTCGAAACCGAACTCGTCGTAGATGCGCGTCACCAGGGCGACGGCCTCGTCGGAGTCGCTCGAGGTCGCCAGAGCCCGACGGTTCTCGCTGCCGGCGGGGGATCCGTCGGTGAGGATGTCGGCGGCGGGGATGTGATTGAACGCCTTCACGACGACCGACTCGGGCAGGTGCTCCTGAAGCATCTGCGAGGTGGTCGTCTTCTTCTCGTCGAGCTCGGCGATCTGGCCGTCGCGCTCGAAATAGTAGTTGTTCGTGTCGAGGACGGTCTTGCCCACGAGGGGAGCCACGGGCACGGCGTCGATCGCCTTCAACGGCACCGTCACCACGACGATGTCCCCGGCCTCGGCGGCCTCCTGAGCCGTTGCCGCGCGCGCCTTCTCGCCCACTTCCGCGACCAGGTCGCTCAGCGTCTCGGGGCCTCGCGAATTGGCGATGACCACGTCGTAGCCGTGATCGGCGAAGCCCTTCGCCAGGGCCGAACCGATGTTGCCTGCTCCGATGATTCCTACAGTCGTCATGGAGGGGAGAACCGCGGCATCCGGTGACTCATTCCCGGGAGCGGTACCAAACCTTCAGCGGCCTAAATATTTAGCACGCCTAGTAATCGGTGTCAACCGGTCGGGTTCGTGGACGGCGTCCGTTTATCGTCATTCCTGTCGCACCCTCACGCGAGTGGTCGCAGTCCGGTGTTCGGGTCACCGTCCTGTTTGACCTGTGAGGGCGACGGCCCCCGGTGGACGCGGCTTCGGACCACCGGGGGCCGCTTTCGTTTCCGGCTGAGTCACCTCGTCAGACCGTCGCGAGGACGGTGGAAGACTGGATGCCGTGACCCCCGAGACCCGCCCCGCGCGCTCCACCCGCTTCTTCTTCGTCTGCATCGGTGTCGGTCTTCTGGCCGGTCTCATGTCGGGCCTGTTCGGCGTCGGGGGCGGAACCGTCATCGTGCCGTTGCTGGTGCTGCTGCTCGGTTTCGACCAGCGGCTCGGGGCCGGAACCTCTCTCGCGGCGATCGTGCCCACGGCATCCGTCGGCGTGATCACCTACGCGATCGACGGGCACGTCGCGTGGGTCCCCGCGCTCATCCTGGCCGCCTTCGCGGTGGTCGGCGCCCAGATCGGCACGTGGCTGCTCCCGAGGCTGTCGCAGACGGCGCTGCGCTGGGCGTTCGTGGCGTTCCTCCTCGTCGTGATGGTGAGTCTGTTCTTCGTCATCCCCTCGCGCGACGCCGAACTCGAGCTCACCTGGATCACCGGACCGAGTCTTGCGCTGCTGGGGGTGATCACCGGAACCCTGGCGGGCCTGCTCGGTGTGGGCGGCGGCATCATCGTCGTCCCCGCCCTTCTGCTGCTGTTCGGGACGAGCGACCTCATCGCCAAGGGCACCTCGCTGCTCATGATGATCCCCACGGCGATCTCGGGGACGGTCGGAAACCTGCGGCGCTCGAACGTCGACATCCGTGCCGCCCTGTGCATCGGGACCGCCGCCTGTCTCACCACCCCGGTGGGCGCCCTCATCGCGAAGTTCGTCGACCCGTTCGTAGGCAACGTGCTGTTCGCGATCTTCCTCGTCTTCATCGCCTCGCAGATGGCCGTCAAAGCGGTGCGCGGGCGTCACCAGCGCTGACCCACCGCGGCGGCGCGAACCCGCTCGATAGACTGAGCGGGTGCCCGTGAACCCCGAACTCGTCGGTCGTGCCTTCGCGCCGACCGCCCCCTACCTGGTCGGCCGCGAGAAGGTGCGCGAGTTCGCGCGCGCCGTCTTCGCCGACGCCCCCCAGCACACCGACCCCGAGGCCGCGCGCGCCCTGGGGTACGCCGACGTGGTGGCCCCGCCGACCTTCGCGATGGTCGTTCAAGACCTCACGCTCCAGCAGTTGCTCGGCGACCCCGACTCCGGCATCGAGCTGTCGCGCCTCGTGCACGCCGAGCAGCGGTTCCGCTACACGCGGCCCATCGTCGCGGGTGACGAGCTCGTCGCGACGCTCTCGGTCACCGGCATCCGGAGCATGGGCGGCAACGCGATGATCACGAGCGAGGCCGAGATCGTGGATGCCGACGGCGCCCACGTCGTGACGACGACGAGCGTCCTGCTCGCGGGGGAGGCCGGCGCATGAGCGCGTTCACCGTCGGCGAGGTCGTCGCCGAACGCTCGGTTCACCTCACCCGTGAGTCGCTCGTCCGCTACGCGGGCGCGTCGGGCGACTTCAACCCCATCCACTACCGCGACGATGTCGCCGCGGCCGTCGGTCTTCCGGGCGTGCTCGCTCACGGCATGCTCACCATGGGCGTCGCCGTCGGCACGCTGGCCGAGGCCCTGGGCGACAGCGGACGCATCGTGGAGTACGGCGTGCGCTTCACGCGTCCCGTGGTCGTCCACCCCGAGACCGGCGCCGACCTGCACGTCAGCGCGAAGGTCGGAGCCGTCGACGACGACACCGCCCGCATCGATCTGACCGTCACGTTCGCCGAGACGTCGGTGCTCGGCAAGGCGCAGGTGCGGGTGCGGTTGTCCTGATGCCCGAGGTCGCCCCCGTCCCCCTCTCGCAGTTGACCACCCTGCGCACGGGGGGAGAACCCGCCCGTCTCATCGACGCGTCGACGCTCGACGAGGCGGTCGCCGCGCTCCGCGGGGTGTGGGCCGAGGGCGAGCCGTGGTTCGTGCTCGGCGGCGGCTCGAACCTCTTCGTCGGCGACGAGCCGTTCGAGGGCACGGTGGTGCGCCTACGCACCTCGGGGATCGAAGAGCTGCCGGGCTCGCGCGAAGGCACGGTACGCCTGCGGGTGCAGGCCGGACACGACTGGGACGCCCTCGTCGCCGAGACGGTCGCGCGCGGCTTCGCCGGCATCGAGGCGATGTCGGGCATCCCCGGCACGGTCGGTGCCGCCCCCGTGCAGAACGTCGGGGCGTACGGCCAGGAGATCGTGCAGACCCTCGTCGAGGTCGAGCTGATCGACGAGTCGACGGGTGACGTCGAGACCGTCTCCGCCGAAGAACTGGGCCTCGGCTTCCGCACGTCGGTGCTGAAGCGCCACTACGGTTCGGTGCCCGAGCGCTCCGCGGTCATCCTCTCGGTGACGCTCGAGCTCGAGCGAGTGGGCGCGGAGGAACGGCCCATCGCGAGCGAGCAGCTGCGCGGCGCCCTCGGTCTCGAACCGGGTCACGCCGTCTCGCTCCGGTGGATCCGCGATCACGTCCTCACCACCCGTGCCCGCAAGGGCATGGTCCTCGACGCCGAAGACCCCGACACCTGGAGCGCCGGGTCGTTCTTCCAGAACGCGATCGTCTCGGAGGCCTTCGCCCGGACCCTCCCGGCCGAATGTCCCCGGTGGCCCCTCACACCGATCCTCGATCCGGTGACGGTCATCCCGCTCGCCGCCTTCGACGGCATCCTGCCCCCGCCCCCCGTGGTCTCGCGGCAGGTGAAGGTGAGCGCAGCCTGGCTCATCGAGAACGCCGGTCTGTCGCGCGGGTTCCGCTTTCCGCGCTCGCGCGCCGGGCTCTCGACCAAGCACACGCTCGCCCTGACCAACCGCGGAGAAGCGACCGCGGCTGAGATCGCCGAGCTCGCCCGCTTCGTGCAGAACCGTGTGGCCTCGGAGTTCGGCCTCGTGCTGCAGCCCGAGCCGGTCCTGGTGAACGTCGAGCTGTAGCTCCACCGCCGCGTGAGGGGTCGTTTTGTGTCGCTTGGGCGGCTGTGAGGCGACAGTTCTTGACCGCTCGCGGGGCTGGTGGCGTGAGGGGTCGTTTTGTGTCGCTTGCGCGGCCGCGAGGCGACAGTTCTTGACCGCTCGCGGGGCTGGTGGCGTGAGGGGTCGGTTTGTGTCGCTTGGGCGGCTGTGAGGCGACAGTTTTTGACCGCTCGCGGGGCCGGTGGCGTGAGGGGTCGTTTCGTGTCGCTTGCGCGCGTGCGAGGCGACAGTTCTCGACCCCTCGTGCGCCGTCGCGCGGGTGCGCCTTCGCGCGGGTGCGCCTGCGCGTGGGCGCGCCGTCGCGCGGGTGCGCCTTCACCGCCCCTGAGCGAGGAGGCGACGGATCCGAGCGAGCAGCGCCGACGGGTCGTCGAAATCACGGGCGGTCACGCTCGTGTACCGGTACCCCAGCGATTCGAGCTCGGCGCGTCGTCGCTGATCCCGGCTCCACTGCCGCGGATCGCGATGATGGTCTCCGTCGTACTCGAGGATGGTTCGCTCGTCCCGAAACAGCAGGTCGACCCGTGCGATGAAACGCGTCCCGTCGTAGATCTCGACGTTGCACTCCGGCTCGGGAAGACCCGCCGTGACCAGGAGCACTCGCAGCTCTGATTCACGGGGCGACTCGGAACCGTCGTTCGCGAGATCGATCGCGAGACGTCGCGCCTTCGAGCCGCGACCGCCGAGGAATCGTCGATGCGTCGCCTCGAGCTGGTCGCGCGTCGCGAGCGGCAGTCGACGGGCGATGAGGAAGTCCGTCACCGCCGTCAGCTGCGCGACCGACAGGATCTCCGACAGTTCCGCCCAGGTGCGCAGACGGGACGTGCACCGGATGCCATCGACCTCCACGATGTCGTCCGCTTCGACGATCAGCCGTCGGCCGATGACGCCCGAACGGCGGACTCGCACCTGATCATTCGGGACACCGATCACCGGCATCCGTCGTGCGCTCTCGGCGAGGCGCAGGGGGAGGGGGAATCCGTGGATGACCGCTGCTGTCGTGTTGCAGAGAAACGCGGAATCGCGGCAGGCGCGCAGCAGCGCCGCCAGCCGTGCGTGGTCGTCGTGCTCGGCGGTGACCCGCGTACCGCGGAAGGGCGTCCGCCATGCGGCCGAACGCAACGTGGTCGTCGAGAGTCCGGCGCGCCGCCCTTCGGCAACGGTGAAGGCGGCGGAGGGGGCGAGCGAGGCGCTGCAGCGAGGAATCGGCATCCGCCATCTTGTTCGCCTGGGCCGCGGGCCCGCTGACGTTGTCCACAGCCCTCGCCCGGGCGGGCGGGTGAGGGGTCAGTTCGTGTCGCTTGCGCGCGTGCGAGGCGACAGTTCGTGACCCCTCACGCGCGCGCGCCTGTGGGGGAGGGGGTCAGGAGAACAGGCGCTGAAGGCGCTGGATGCCCTCGAGGAGCTGGTCGTCGCCGAGAGCGTACGACAGGCGCAGGTAGCCGCTGGGGCCGAAGGCCTCGCCGGGGACCACGGCCACCTCGGCCTTCTCGAGGATGAGGTCGGCGAGCTCCAGCGAGGTCGTCGGCGTCACCCCGTCCCACGAGCGGTTCAGCAGGCCCTGCACGTCGGGGTACACGTAGAACGCACCGAGGGGGTTGGGCACCTGGACGCCGTCGATTCTCGACAGCTCCGACACGATCAGCTTCCGGCGACGGTCGAAGGCGAGGCGAAACTGCTCGGCCTCGTCCTGGGGGCCATTGAGCGCCGCGGCGGCGGCGAGCTGCGCGATGTTGTTGACGTTGCTCGTCAGGTGCGACTGCAGGTTGCCGGCGAGCTTCATGGCATCCGCCGGTCCCACCATCCAGCCCACGCGCCATCCGGTCATGGCGTAGGTCTTCGCGACGCCGTTGACGAGGATGGTCTGGCCCGCGAGCTCGGGCACGGCCTCGACGATCGAGACCGCCTTGACGCCCTCGTAGGTGAGGTTCTGGTAGATCTCGTCGGTGATGACCCAGATGCCGTGCTCGAGCGCCCAGCGTCCGATCTCGGCGGTCTCTTCGGGGGTGTAGACCGAGCCGGTCGGGTTCGACGGCGACACGAACACCAGCACGGTCGTCTTGTCGGTGCGCGCGGCCTCGAGCTGGGCGACGGTGACCTTGTAGTCCTGGTCGGCACCGGCGAAGACCTCGACAGGGGCACCGTCGGCCAGTGCGATGGCCTCGGGGTACGTCGTCCAGTACGGCGCGGGCAGCAGCACCTCGTCGCCGGGGTTCACGACGGTCTGGAACGCCTGGTACACCGACTGCTTGCCGCCGTTGGTCACGATGACCTGCGAGGGCGCGACCTCGAGGCCCGAGTCGCGCAGCGTCTTCGCCGCGATCGCCTCGCGCAGCACCGGGAGGCCGGCGGCGGGGGTGTAGCGGTAGTTCTTGGGGTCCTGCAGCGCCTCGGCGGCGGCATCCACGATGAACGAGGGCGTCGCGAAATCCGGCTCGCCCGCGGCATACGAGATGACCGGTCGGCCGGCGGCCTGGAGGGCCTTGGCCTTGGCATCGACCTTGAGGGTCGCGGACTCGGCGATGGCGGAGAGCTTGCGGGAGAGCGGGGCGCGGGAAGTCACGGTTCCGAGCCTAGTGTTTCCGCGCTTTCCTGCCGAGGGGCATGACGCCGAAGAGCCTCAGGAAGGTATGAGGATCAGCAGGGCCGGGACGAGCATCAGGATGCCGAGCAACAGCGCCACGATCGACCATGCGCGTCGGCCGGCGCGGCGTACCGCGACGATCAGGCCGATCACGGAGAGCACGATCACGAGGACCCCGTCGGCGAAGAGCAACGGCAGCAGGATGATGCCCACCCACCAGATCGCGTTCATCTCGGGGATGAGGCCCACGACGTAGACGAAGAGCGTCGGGATCAGCAGGCCGGCGGCGAGGATCACCGCGACGATGCCGAGGACGTCGGCGGGGCGCCGCAGGGAGACGGGGGGAGAGGCCATGCGGTCACCGTAGCGCTGGCCGCGCGAGCGGTCGAGACGCCGGGCGGACGGCGTCACGGGACGGTAACGCGGGTCCGTTAACGTTGCGGGGTGACAGCAGAGCCCTCGGCGCCGACGCGCCCGCATCGCCGTGCCGTCCTCGCGCTGTCGAAGCTCGGACTCGCCACCCTGATCGTCGGGCTCGCGACCGGACTCGCCGTGCTGCTGCTGGTGTGGATCGTGCACTCGATCGAGCACCTGGTCTGGGGGCACGAGGAGGGGCCGTTCCTCGACGGGCTTGCGCTGCCGTCGCCGTGGTGGCTGCCGATCGTGACGGTCGGCGGGGCGGGCGTGCTCGCGGCGCTCGGCTGGTATCTGCTGCGGCGTTTCGGGCGCACGCTCGCCACGGTCGAGCAGGGGGTCGACGGGGCCCGGATGCCGTGGTGGGAGACGCTCGCCGACACCGTCATCCAGGTGACCTCGGTGGCCCTCGGCGCCTCGATCGGGAAAGAGGTCGCGCCGCGCGAGCTGTCGGCGATGGCGGGATCGAAGATCGTGGGGTGGTTCGGCCTCGATCCGCGGTGGCGACGCATCCTCATCGCCTCGGCCGCCGGCGCCGGTCTCGCGGCCGTGTACAACGTCCCGCTCGCCGGGGCGCTGTTCGCGATCGAGATCCTGCTCGCGCAGTTCAGCGTCGGCGCCGCCGTCGTCGCCCTCTCGGTCAGCGCGATCGCCACGTTCGTGGCGCGTCCCCTCGTCGGTGACGGGTCCCTCTACCAGGTGCCCGCCCTCGAGGTGAACGCTTCGCTCGTCGTCGCGGCGATCCTCATCGGCCCGCTCATGGGCTGGGGGGCGACGAGCTTCGCGACCGTGACGAAGGCGCTCGGGCGGTTCCGTCCGAAGGGCTGGAAGCTCCTCGTCGTCCTGCCCCTCACCTTTGCGGCGGTGGGCCTTCTGGGGGCGTTCTTCCCGCTCATCCTCGGCAACGGCCGTGCTCTGGCCACCGCGGGCTTCGACCTCTCGCAGCCCGCGCTCCTGCTCCTGCTGCTCGCCCTGCTCAAGTACGTGGCCACGACGATCTCGCTCGGCTCCGGCGCGATCGGCGGCACCCTCCAGCCCTCGGTCGCGATCGGTGCGGCACTGGGCGCGGCCGCCGCGGCCGGGTGGGCGCTGATCTGGCCGGGCACCGACGGCAGGGCGCTCGCGATCGTCGCGGCGGCGGCGTTCCTGGCATCCAACATGCGGGCGCCCTTCACCGCGATCGCGTTGATCATCGAGTTCACCGACACCGGCTTCACCCTGCTGCTGCCGATCTTCCTCGCGGTGGCGGGCTCGCTCGCCGCCTCGCGGCTCAGCTCGGGCGCGGGTCTGCGGCGCTTCACACCGATCGATCCGGCGCGTCCCTGATCGCGGTGCCGCGGGAGTCTGCTCAGACGAAGGCGGCCAGGGCGGTCTCGAGCGCGGTGGGATCGGCGCCGGAGGCGCTGTTGTCGAAGAGCACGTGGTGCGCGCCGCGCCACCGGCAGTCGGCGGCCTGCGCCGTGGCCCAGAACTCGTCCCAGTGGGCGAGTTTCCATGCGTCGCGACCGTAGCCGCGCGAGTCGACGCGCTCGCGGACGAGATCGCCGTCCACGGTGACGTGCACGACGGTGATGGTGAGGTCGTCCGGCCAGTCGTGCTCCACGGCGGCGCGCTCGAGGTAGTCCGCCTCGGGGAAGTAGCGGACGAACGGGGCGTCGAGCACGACATCGGTGCCGAGGCGGAGGTTGTCGCCCGCCAGCTTCAGCAGGGTGGCGTACTCCAAGCCCATCACCACGTCCTGGTAGTAGGCGTTGTTGTCGCGGTCGTTCTTGTCGCTGCCGGCGGCCTCGAGCAGGGCCTCGGTGAACGCCGTCGCGACGGAGTCCTTGTCGAGGTACGCGGCACCGATCCGGCGAGCGATGAGGGTGCTCACGGTCGACTTGCCGCTACCGGCCGGGCCGATCACGAAGAACAGTCGTGCGGTCATGGGGGCTCCTCCCGGAGGGCGGGGAGGACGAGAGGCCGTCCTCCCCGCGCGGAATCAGGATGCCGCGAGGGAGCGGTCCTTCACGAACAGTCCGTACGACAGGGCGCCGACCAGCAGCAGCACGCCGCCGATGAGGAACACCGTCGTGTAGTTGCCTCCCGTGGAGGTGAGGATCGCACCGGTGACGATGGGCGCGACGGCCGCTCCGATGAATCCACCGAAGTTCTGGATCGCGCCGAGCGAGGCCACCTGGTTGGAGGGAGCGACGTCCGAGGCGAGGGTCCAGAGGCATCCGATCGGCACCTGTGAGGCGAAGTAGCCGACCGACAGCAGCACGATGGCGAGCGGGGTGCTGTCGACGTACGCGACGGGGAGCACCGCCGCGGCGGCGAGGACCGCGCCGCCGACGATCGGGATCTTGCGCGCGCGGACCGTGTTCACGCCGCGGCGGACGAGCCGGTTCGAGAGCCACCCGCCGAAGATCACGCCGATGATGCCGCAGAGGAACGTCAACGACGCGAGCCACCCGCTCTGCGCGAGGCTGAAGCCGCGGGCGGTTTGCAGGTAGCTGGGGAGCCACGTGAGGTAGACCCACACGGTGTAGAAGATGCCGAACGCACCGAGCACCATGAACCAGGTGTTCGACTGCAGGAGCAGACGCCCCCACCCGACCTTCTCGACCGATGCGGCGACGCGCGCTTCGGCCTCGGCACCCTTGATGAGGGCCTGCTCCTTCAGTGTCGGGTCGCGGTAGATGCGCAGCCACACGAGGGCGACGACGATGCCGAAGGCTCCCACGATGATGAACATCCCGCGCCAGCTCATCGTCAGCAGGAGGAAGGTCAGCAGCGGCGGCGCGATCGCGTTGGCGATCTGCGAGCCCGTGTTCACGAGCGAGACCGGGAGCGCCCGCTCGGACCTGTTGAACCAGCGCTCGTTGACCTTGAGGGCCGAGGTGAAGAACGGCGACTCGGTGATGCCGAGGGCGACACGGCAGGCGTACAGCACGCCGAACGAGTTCGCGGCGGCGGTGACGATCGAGACGAGCGACCAGGCACCCGCCGCGAAGGCGAACATCTTCTTCGGCCCGAACTTGTCGACGAGGTAGCCCGCCGGGAGGTTGGCGATGGCGTACGGCCACGAGAAGGCCGACAGCAGCAGACCCATGGCGAACGGGTCGAGCCCGAACTCACCCGCGATGGTCGTGTTGGCCACGCTCAGCGTCGAGCGGTCGAGATAGTTCACCACCCCGCCGAGGATGAGGAATCCGACCAGGAACCATCGGATCCGGATCGTCTTCTTCTCGTCGCGCGTGAGCTGCGGCGTGTCTGCCGTCGTCTCGCTCATGGTCCACTCCTTCGTGTTCGGGTGAGAGGCGGACGTCGTGGTCCGCCGTGGGTGTGTCAGGCCGTCTGCCGGGCGCTCGCGACGGCGGCGAGGAAGTCTTCCGCGGCGCGGGTCACGTCGGCGTGGTCGCCGCTCGCACGCGCAGCTTTGGTGATGGCGCTCCCGACGCCGACCGCCAGCGCTCCGGCTGAGAACCAGTCGCCGACGTTGTCGCGCGTCGCGCCGCCGGCGGGCAGGATCGGCGCGTGCGCCAAGGGGGCCATGACGGTACGGAGGTAATCGGGGCCGGCGATCTCGGTCGGGAAGAGCTTGACGATGTCGGCACCGGCTTCCATGGTGGCGACGATCTCGGTGGGGGTGAACGCCCCGCTGATCGTGAGCGCCTGGTAGCGGTTCGCGGCACGGATCATGTCGGGGTTCAGGTTCGGGCTCACGAGCATGCGAGCGCCCGCCTGGACCGAGGCGACGGCCATCTCGGCATCCAGAACCGTGCCGACGCCCACGGCGACGTGATCGCCGAACTCGTCGACGAGGGTCCGCACGACCTCGAGTGCCCGCGGCACCGACAGGGTGATCTCGAGGGCCCGGATGCCGCCGGCGACGGCGGCGCGCGAGACGGCGAGCGCCTCGTCGGGGGAATCGAGGCGGACGATCAGGACCACGCCGGTGTCGACGACGGCAGACAGGACTTCGTGTTTCTTTAACATTGTTGCACACGGTATCACGAGAATTCACACGGCAGAACACGGTGTCTCATGACGGCGGAGGCTTAGGCTCGGAGGGATGTCGACACCGCCGCCCCTCATCCCGGAACAGCGCCAACGAGAACTGATGCGTCTGCTGCGCGGTGCGGGCGCGCTCAGCATCCGCCACCTGGCCTCGTCGTTGGGGGTGTCGCACATGACCGTGCGGCGCGACATCGCTGCGCTCGAAGACGAGGGTCTGGTGGATGCCGTGCAGGGCGGCGTGCGCCTTCGCGAGCGCACCGGCGTGGAGCCGCCGCGCGAGCGCGGGTCCCGCGCCGTGCTCGAGCTCCCGCGCAAGGAGGCCGTCGCCCGTCGCGCCGCCGCGCTCATCGCCGACGAGATGACCGTCTTCATCGATGCGGGGACGACCTGCCAGGCGCTCGTCCCCCATCTCACGGCGCGGCGTGGCCTGACCGTGGTGACCAACGACTTCTTCACCGTCTCGGCGCTGTACGCGCACCCCTCGATCGAAGTCATCCACACCGGCGGGGTGGTGGATGCCGCGAGCGGTTCGTCGAGCGGGGCTCTCGCCGCCGCGACCGTCTCTGCCATGACCCTCGACCTCGCGATCCTCAGCACCGGCACCTGGGACACCGCGCACGGGCTGACGACCCCCGAGCTCGACAAGGTCGTCTTGAAGCGGGCGGTCCTGGATGCCGCCACCTCGGGCGCCCTGATCGCCGACAGCACGAAGTACGGCACGGCGGAGCGTTTCCGCGTCGTGCCCCTCGACGCGCTCGACGTCATCGTGAGCGACGCTGAATTGCCCGAGAGCGCGGCCGCGGCGATCGCGGAGATGGGCGTCGAGCTGTGGACCGCGGAGGACTGACGGGACACCGCGTCAGAACACCTAGGCTCGACGGGTGATCGAGTGGATTCTGGCCGAGTGGACGCAGATCCTCGGCTTCGCGACGGGCGCCGCGTGCGTGCTGCTGGCGGCCCGGCGGAACGTGTGGACGTACCCGATCGGCATCGCGAACAACCTCGTCTTCCTCGTGGTTTTCGTTCCGGCGGGGCTCTACGCCAGCGCCGCGCTGCAGGTGGTGTATCTCGTGCTCGGTGTGCACGGCTGGCTGCGGTGGACGCGCGGCGTCGAGCACGACCGCGAGTACGTCGCCCGCACCCCTCGCCGCGCGGTGCCCTGGCTCATCGTCGTCGGCGTGGCCGGAACGGCTCTGCTCACCTGGGTGCTCGCCACCTTCACCGACTCGCAGGTCGCGTTGGCGGACGCCGCGACCACCTCGGCGAGCCTCGTCGCGCAGTACATGCTCAACCGCAAATGGATCGAGAACTGGTTCGTGTGGATCGGTGTGGACGTCGCCTTCGTGGCGCTCTCGATCGCGACCGGGTTGTGGATCATCGCCGCGCTGTACGCCCTGTTCATCCTGCTGTGCGTGAGCGGGCTGTGGTCGTGGCGCCGCGTGGCGCACGAGGCGACGGACGCCGCACGCGCAGCCGATGCCCGTGCCTGAGCGCCGCTACCGGCACGGTGTGGTGGTCGGCAAGTTCTACCCCCTCCACGTCGGGCACGCGCACCTCATCCGCTCGGCCGTCCGCGCCTGCGAGAGAGTCACGGTCGAGGTGATCGCGGCATCCGTCGAATCGATCCCCCTCGAACGCCGGGCCGCGTGGGTGCGCGAGGACCACCCGACGGTTCGCGTGGTCGACCTCCTCGACGACACCCCGGTCGACTTCGCCTCCGAGACCGCGTGGGACGCGCACACAGCGACCATCGCGGGGCTGCTCGACGAGCCGGTCGACGTCGTCTTCACCTCCGACGACTACGGGGCCGAGCTCGCGCGCCGCCTCGGCGCGGACTGGGTGCAGGTCGACCCGGGGCGTCGCCTGAACCCCGTGTCCGGGACCGCGATCCGCGCCGACCTCGACGCGCACTGGCACGAGCTGTCGCCCGCGGTCCGCGCCGACCTCACCGCGCGCGTCGTCGTCCTCGGCGCCGAGTCGACGGGCTCGACCACGCTCGCCGAGGCGCTCGCCACCGAGCTCGGAACGTTGTGGGTGCCCGAGTACGGGCGCGAACTGAGCGAGACCCGCGAGGGCGGGCTCGACGCGCCCTGGCGCAGCGACGAGTTCGACCTCGTCGTCGATCGGCAGATCGCCTGGGAACAGGATGCCGCCCGCCGTGCGCCGCGGTCCGTGCTGATCTGCGACACCGACGTGCTCGCCACCGCCCTGTGGCACGAGCGGTACGTGGGTACTCCCGCGCCGCGCATCCTGCAGCGCGCCGAGGCGCACCGGCCCGCGCTGTACATCCTCACCGGGGACGAGATCCCCTTCGTACAGGACGGGATGCGCGACGGCGAGCACATCCGCGCCGACATGCAGGAGCGCTTCCGCGAGGTGCTCGCGGCGCAGCCGGTGCCGTGGTTCGAGGTGCGGGGGAGCGTCGCCGAGCGGGTGGCATCCGCCCTTCCCTCCGTGCGCCGCGCGGTGGCCGAGGCGACCTCGTTCGCCGCCCCCATGGAGGGGCGCCCGCACGCCGAGCAAGAGGAGCTCCGTCGGCGGGCCGGCGGTTAGGCTGGCGCGATGGCGGACCGCTGGCACAAGCTCTCGCAGGCACCCACCACGTCGGGTCCGGGGGAGGGAGCGGCCGCGATGACGGCCGCCGACCTCTTCCGCGATGCTCCCGTGTCGACCACGGTGCCGCTCGATGAGAAGCTTCGTCAGACCTACTACTGGATCGTCAATCGTGCGGTGATCTCGCCCTACTACGACGTCGAGTTCTCCTCCGGCGCACCGCTGGCTTTCTCCCTCGGCGACGCCGGAGCCGAGCTGACGCTGCCGAGCGAGGCGTCGTTCTCGTCCAACGTCCTGCTCCCGCTGCTGAGTTTCGCCGTCGGGGGCAAGTGCCTTCTCGTCGGAGGACCGGGACGCGGCAAGACGACCGTCGCGGTGCTCATGGGGGTGCTCGCCGGCTCCACGCCCGACGACGTGCGCCGCGGGGTGCAGCAGGGGCAGCCGCAGCTCACGATCAGCGACCTCGTCGGCATCCCCCTCCCGCGTGACCTCATGAACGCGGCGAGTCTCGCCGAGGTCGGGGTCGCGTGGCGCGACTGGCTGTCGCGACCGGTGAAGATCGTCGACGAGTACAACCGCATCCCCACCAAGACCCAATCGGCGCTCCTGACGATGGTCGCCGAGGGGTACGTCGAAAGCCACGACCAGCTGCGGCGGACCGCACCGGCGTCGGGCGTGGAGAGCTGGTTCTTCACGGCGAACGACGATGCCGGCGGCGGGACGTTCCCGGTGATCCAGGCGCTCCGCGACCGCATGGACGTCACCGTGCCCGCGGCCGGGTTCAACAGCCGCTTCCTCGACGAGCTGATCACGCGCGTCGAGGCGGGCGAGAAGCCCGAGGAGCACGTTCCCGCCGAGCTCGTCTTCGCGCCCGACGAGCAGACCGCGATGCGGGCGGCGATCCGCGCGCTACCGGTGCCCGCCCCGGTGCGACGTCGGTTGGAGTTCTTCCTCAGCCACTTCGAGTTCGTTCAGGGCGGCGGGCGGAGGTTCGAGTACCGCACGAAGGACACCGTCACCACCGCCGGGGGCAAGGTCGCCGAGACCATCGAGGCGAACTCGGGGGCCGACCTCATGGCCGATCTCGGCGCGCAGACGCTGAACGGGCTGTCGGTCCGCGCGCTGCAGACGCTCATCGTCTATGCCAAGGCGGTCGCGTGGTTCCGCGGGCGTGACGAGGTCTCGCTCGCCGACGTCGCCGCGATGGTGCCGTTCGTGCTGCGCGGCAAGCTGCTGCCGAACCCCACGCACCCGCGCTTCGACGTCGGCGTCGAACGCGAGCTGTCGACCGACCTCATGAGCTGGCTCGGCGACCTGTTCGCCGAGTCGTGCCGTCAGTACGACGCCCTCGGGCGGGGGCGCGCGGACCCGGTCGGGGAGCTGCTCGCGCAACTGGATGCCGGACTCGACGGGGTCTCGGCCATCGAGGCGTCGCGCCGGCTGACCGCGATCGAGGCGCGCCTGCGCGCGGCGTCGGCGTCGGGCAAGCTCTACGGCCGGGACTTCGACGACCTCACGGCCCTGAAGTACCTGCACCAGCGTTACACCGCGTACCTTCGCTGGGTCGAGGGGCGCGCGTGATCCGGCGCCCCGGGCATCTGGCCGACACCGCTCCGCCGACCGGGGTGCCCGCCGACGTCCCCGGCCTCGATCTCGAGCGTGCGGGGCGCACCGTCGAGGCGGCGGGAGGTTCGGCCGATCGGTTCCGGCATGCGCTCGCCGCGGGGCAGGCCGCGCTGCCGGCCGACGCATCGACCGATTCCGTCGTCACACTCGCGGGGATCGCGGGCTGGCGCGCCGGCGTCCTGGGGCTCCGCGACGACGCCCTGTCTCACCTCGCCGACGTTCCGCCCCCGGTCGCGGCGGCCGCGCTCGGGATCGCCGAGGGCGACCTCGACGCGTTCGCGGAGCGCCAGCGCGCCGATCGCTTCTGGTGGCCGGGGCGCCGGGCCCAGCGCGGGTACGTGTGCGCGGTAGGCGGCTTCGCCGGGCTCGGGGGCGCGTGGACGGCGCCGCCCGACGACGCGCGTCCTCTCGACGACGACGGATCCTTCGCCGTGCGCACCGGGGAGCGGTGGTGGCGGGTGGATGCCGATGTCTGGGGGTCGCGGCTGCTCGCTCTCGACCGGGAGCCGCCGACCGCGTCCGACCGGGGCACCGGGCCGACGGCATCCCTCCTCACCTTCGCCGAGTCGTACCTGGCGTGGGTCTACGTTCCGGAGCCCGAATGAAGACGGCCGCGCTCGAGGGAGACATCCGCCGCGCGTGGGAGAGCGCGCAGGAGCTCTGGGGCGTGCACATGCACGATGCGGAGCTGCGGCCGGGTGTGGGTAAGACGCACGGGGCTCCCGCGTGGTTCCGCTTCCCTCCGGCGATCGTCGTCGACCCGCGGATGATCGCGGAGCTGGGCGGCGCCGACGAGATGGAGAGCGTCTTCGCGCACGAGCTCGGCCACCACGCGCTCGCCCCCGGGACGCGCCTGGATTCGCTGAAGATCCGTCATCAGCTCGCTCGGACGCTCGTGGCCGCCGGGGCGACCTCCGTGCGCGACGACGACGTCGCGATGCTGTCGAACCTGTGGACCGACCTGCTCGTCAACGCCCAGGTCGGTCTGCTGCAGCACCGTCGGGACGGGCCGGGGGAGCCCGGCATCGTGCGGCTGTCGCGGTCGCTCTACCGGGCCTCGCGCGACACGGGTGGTCGTCTGTGGTGGGTGTACCTGCGCACGTACGAGCTGCTGTGGGACCTTCCGCCGGGCACGCTGTGCGCGGCCCAGCCGCCGGCCGCTCCGCCACCGCCCGCCGCGACGACGACGGCGGAGCGCCCCCTCGACAGGATCCCCGAGCGGCATCGCGAGGCCGAGCAGAAGCTGCGCGACGCGCGGGCCGAGGCCGAGCGCGTGGCGCGCGAGCTCGCCGAGGCGACGATCACGCGCCCCGGTCTCGACGCCGACCTCCTCGCCGGGCTCGTCCGCACATTCGCGGGCGACGCCGTCTCGGGCGCTCTGCGCTTCGGCGTGCTGATCGCCCCCTACCTGGTGGCCGAGCGGGCCGCGGGGGCGTCGATGCCGGGCGGGGAGTGCTCAGCCGACGACGCCCCGCCCGGAGCTGCGGAGCTCGGCCGCGTGCTCGCCGATCCACGGCTGCGGGAGCCGATCCCCGTTCCTGAGGGGCGCTCGTCCGCGGGGCCGCAGTCCGCACGGACCGGGGCGGGTCAGGCGCTCGGAGTCGCGCGGACTCTCGAGCTGTACGAGGGAGCGGATCAGGATGCCGTGATCGCGGCGTGGTACCGCTCTGAGGCAGCGCGCTGGGTGCGTCCGCTGACGCAGCGTGCGCCCGCGACACCCGCCGAGGAGCTGCCGGGACCCGTCGAGACCTGGGAGACCGGCGACGATCTGGCCGAGCTGGACTGGCCCGCGACGCTGCGCGCCGGCGGCGCCGTGGTGCCGGGTATCACGACCCGACGTCGTTCGTATCTCGCCGACGATCCCCTCCCGCGCGAGACGAGCATCACCCTCGACCTCTACATCGACTCGTCCGGGTCGATGCCGAACCCGCGAGTCGGGTCGCCGGCCGTGCTCGCCGGCACGATCCTCGCGCTGTCGATCCTGCGCGGGGGAGGTCGGGTGCGTGTGGCGAGCTTCTCGGGCCCCGGCCAGGTCGGTGGCAGCGAGGGTTTCACGCGCGACGCGGGCCAGGTCGTGCGCGACCTCGCCCTCTTCTTCGCCGGCGGGACGACCTTCCCCCTCGACCTGCTGGAGCGTCGCGCCGAAGGGCTCGGCCGCGCGACGGCGGAGGAGCGTCGCCACCTCGTGGTGCTCTCGGACGACGGCCTGGTGTCGATGTTCGGCGCGGGCGATCCCGATCGCGCCGACGTCGCGGCGCGCGTGCGTGCGACCCTGTCGACCGGCACGCTCGTCCTCCTCGATCGCTCGCGCCGGGTGGAGCCTCTCGCCACGGCGGCGGGCTACGAGATCCTGTACCTGGAGACGATGGATGACGCACCCCGGGCGTGCGCGGACCTGGCGGAGGTGCTGAATGGCTGACGCCGACGAGTTGTTGCGGGTGTGGTCGAGCCTCGCTCCACCGGAAAGCGAGACGTGGTCGTCCGCGCGCCCCGGGCCTCCGCTCGACGCCGTCGCCGCGCGGTTGTCGAGCGTGCCGCGGTCGTTCCTCGACGACGAGGTCTCGATCACCGCGCTGTCGTGCGACATCGCCGGGGTCGCGTGCGCCTCCGCCGCGTACGCCGACGACGTCCGGGTCCGGCGCGGGGCCGCGATCGGGCTGTGGCTGCTCGCCGGCGAAGAGCTCGTCGAGCCGTTCGATCCGCCCCTGGCCGGCCCCTGGGCGCTCCGGGCCGTCGATGCCCTCGCGTTGCGCGTCGCGCCCGTCGTCGACCCCCTCGATTGGCTCGCCGACGATGAACGGCGCGAGGAGGCCGCCCGTACCTACCTGCTGTGGGCGGGGTTCCTCCCCGCCGGCGAGGACCGCGAGACCGCGCGGGTTCTCTGGCAGGCCCGCGACTCGCTCCGGCGCAGCAGTGCGCTCGCCGAGGCCTACGCGGCGTACGAGCACCGCGAGGAGATCGCGCGGCGCCTGGCCGAGGCTCGCGCGAAGGAGGCGGCGGCGAGGTACTCGAGTGAGTGACTCCGACGATCCCCTCCTCCCCGCGGCGTCGGCGACGGTGCACGACCCCGACGGGAGCTCCCTTCGTCCCGCGGATGGACCGGATCCGGGGGAGACGAGCGACCCCGACGATCCGCTGGCGCTCGGCGAGTACCGCCCGGGCTCCGCGGCGGTGCTGACGGATGCCGAGCGCTGGCCGACCCTTGACGCCGAGGCCGCGGCCCGCCTGCATCGCTGGCGCACGCATCCCGCGGCGCCCGCGTGGGTGCACGCGACCGGGGATCGGCTCACGGCGGAGGCGGTCGACCGCGCGCGCCGCCCCCTCCCTCTCGACGGCTGGCTCGACGAGCATCTCGAGACCGCGCGGGAGCTCCCGTTCTACCGCCGCCGCACGCCTCTCGCGACGCTCACGGACTTCCCGCCCATCGGCCGCGCCGACCTCGCGGCCGACGTGTCGGCCTTCGTCCCGCTCGACGCCGACCTCGATCGGATGCTCCATGGCACGAGTTCGGGCTCGACCGGAGCCGCGCTCGTGATCCCCGACGACGTCGAAGAGGTCGCGCGCGGCTTCCACCTCCTCGTCGACCTCGCCCGCCGCGCGGGCGTCGAGTGGACTCCGGATGCCGAGCGCCTCGCGCTCGTCTGGGTGCTGCAGCAACGCCAGGCGTTCACCTACGTCTCCCTGATCAGCGGGTTCGCGCACCGGGCGATGGCGCGCGTCAACCTTGACGCGCGCGCCTGGCGCACGGCATCCGATCGCTCCGGGTTCCTCGCCGACGCGAACCCGCAGGTGATCTCGGGCAACCCGACGAGCCTCGCCGAGCTGCTGAGCGACGACCTGCGCGACGTGCTGCGGCCGCTCGCGCTGTTCTCGGGCGCGATGGCGCTGTCGGGTCCGCTCCGCGCGCGACTCGAGGCCGCGTTCTCGTGCCCGGTCATCGACGTCTACGGCCTCCACGAGACCCGGCCGATCGCCGCGCGCACCGACGATGGGCCGTTCCGCGTGCTGGATCGGCGGGTGCACGTCGAGATCCTGGATGCCGGGGGCGCCCCCGTCCCCGACGGTGAGATGGGCGAGATCACCGTGACGGCGGGCGAGAACCCCCTGCTCCCGCTCGTGCGGTACCGCACGGGTGACGTGGGGCGTCTCGTGCGGTTCTCCGACGGAGCGGTCGGGATCGCGGATCTCGAGGGGCGCGAGCACACCGAGTTCGTCACCGGCTCGGGCGCGCGCGCTCCCTCGGTCGATCTCACGCAGCAGCTGCAGAGTCACGGGGCGCTCGGGTGGTCCGTCGTGCAGGCGGCGGACGGCGCGGTCGAGGTGACGGTCGCCGGGGGAGACGCGCGGCTGATTCGCGGCGCACTCCGGGCCCTGCTCGACCAGCCCGTCGAGGTCGAGCGGGTGGAACGGCTCATCGACCTCGGCGAAGGCAAGCCGCGGCGCTTCGTCTCGCACGCGGTGGCCCCGGGGCGCGGCACCGCGCCGACGTGACGCGAGCCCCCTCCCGAGACGGGGAGGGGGCTCGCGCGCGGGGCCGGGTTCAGTCGAGGTACTTCGCGTACGCCGGCAGCGTCAGGAACGCGGGGAACTCCGGGCGCAGCGCCACCTCGCGGAACACTGCGGCCGCGTCGTCGAAGCGATCGCCCTCGGAACGCGGCAGGTCGGCCAGCACCTCGTCGAGGAGGCCCTCGACGAAGGGGCGGGTGATCGTGTCGCCCTCGGCGGTGACCCGATCCTGGTGGATCCACTGCCAGATCTGCGACCGCGAGATCTCGGCGGTCGCGGCGTCTTCCATGAGGTCGTCGATCGCGACGGCGCCCAGGCCCCGCAACCACGCCTCGAGGTAGCGGATCGCCACCGAGACGTTGCCCCGCACACCCGCCGTGGTCACCGGCAGGCCGATGCGCACGTCGAGCAGATCGGCGGGGTCGACCTCCACCTCGTCGCGGGTGCGCCCGAGCTGGTTCGGTTCGTCGCCGAGCACCGCGTCGAACTCGGCGCGCGCCACCGGGATGAGGTCGGGGTGGGCCACCCAGGTGCCGTCGAAGCCGTCGCCGGCCTCGCGCCGCTTGTCGGCGGCGACCTTCTCGAAGGCCGCCTCGGTCACCTCGGGCTTGCGCCGGTTGGGGATGAAGGCGCTCATGCCGCCGATCGCGTAGGCGCCGCGCTTGTGGCACGTCCTCACGAGCAGTTCGGTGTATGCCCGCATGAACGGCACGGTCATCGTGACCTCGCTGCGGTCGGGGAGCACGAAGCGGGCGCCCCGACCGCGGTAGGTCTTGATGATCGAGAAGATGTAGTCCCAGCGCCCGGCGTTCAGGCCCGCGCAGTGGTCGCGCAGGGCGAAGAGGATCTCCTCCATCTCGAACGCCGCGGGCAGGGTCTCGATCAGCACCGTCGCGCGGATCGTGCCGTGGTCCAGGCCCAGACGCTCTTCGGTGAAGGAGAACACGTCGTCCCACAGCCGCGCCTCTTCGGCCGACTCGATCTTCGGCAGGTAGAAGTACGGCCCGCGTCCCGCCGCGATCAGCGGGTGCGCATTGTGGAAGACGTACAGGCCGTAGTCGACGAGAGACCCGGATGCCGGGAGCTCCCGCCCCGCGCGATCGACGAACGTCATGTGCTTCTCGGGCAGGTGCCAGCCGCGCGGACGCATCACGATCGTCGGGGTGCGCTCGGCGGTGACCTCGTAGTGCTTCCCCTCGGGGCTCGTGAACGACAGCTGGCCGCGGATCGCGTCGAACAGCGACAGCTGCCCGCCGATGACGTTGCTCCAGGTGGGGCTCGTGGCATCCTCCTGGTCGGCGAGCCAGACCCGCGCGCCGGAGTTCAGCGCGTTGATGGTCATCTTCGGGTCGGTGGGCCCGGTGATCTCGACGCGGCGGTCTTCGAGCCCGGGGCCCGCCCCGGCCACGCGCCACGAGGGGTCGTCGCGGATGTGCGCGGTGTCGGCGCGGAAGTGCGGGTCGTCGCCCGTGCCGATCTCGAAACGACGGCGCAGGCGAGCAGCGAGGCGGTCGTGCCGACGCCGGGCGAAGCGATCGTGGAGTTCGGTGACGAAGGCGACCGCGGCCGGGGTGAGGATCTCGCCGTCGCGTCCTTCGAGGGGGCGCTCGAGGCGCAGGTGCGGGGTGGATGCCGGGGCGCTCGGCATCCGGGATCCTTCGGTGTCCGTGCGGGTCGGGGTGGGCGGGGTCGAGGCGGTGGGCGGGGGAGAGGTGAGGAGGGTCATGATCGTGGCTTTCTGTCTGTGTCGCGCTGTGCCCCTCTCCCCTCACACCTTGTCCCACTTATGGCTGGTCGGGGGTCGCTTGACCGGCCATATGTGGGACGAGGTCCGCCATGAGTGGGACGAGGTCCGTGATGAGCGAGATGAGGGGCGGTGTGCGCGGCGGAAAGGGAGGTGCGGCGGCGAGGGGCCGCTTGCGGCGGGAGGGGCCGCTTGCGGCGGGAGGGGCCGCTTGCGGCCTCGTCCCACATGTGGCTGGTTGAGGGTGGCTCAGGTGGCCATAAGTGGGACGAGGTCCGCCATAAGTGGGACGAGGTTCTCGCGACGCGCGGCGGGGTCGCCGGGGGTCAGTGGAACTGGGCGGTCTCGGTGGAGCCGGCGAGGGCGAGGGTGGCGCTGTCGGGGTTGAGCGCGGTCGAGACGACGTCGAAGTAGCCGGTGCCCGCTTCGCGCTGGTGGCGCGTGGCGGTGTAGCCGTCTGCTTCGGCGGCGAACTCGGCCTCCTGCAGCTCGACGTACGCGCTCATGGCGCGCTCGGCGTAGCCGCGGGCGAGGTCGAACATCGAGTGGTTCACGGCGTGGAAGCCGGCCAGCGTGATGAACTGGAAGGCGTAGCCGAGAGCGGCCAGGTCGGCCTGGAACGTGGCGATCTGCTCGTCGTCGAGGTGGCGCTTCCAGTTGAAGCTCGGCGAGCAGTTGTAGGCGAGCTTTTTGCCCGGGTAGCGGGCGCGGATCGCCTCGGCGAAGGCGCGGGCGAGTTCGATGTCGGGCTCGCCGGTCTCCACCCACAGGAGGTCGGCGTAGGGGGCGAAGGCGAGGCCGCGCGCGATGACCGCGTCGAGCCCCGGCCGCACGCGGTAGAAGCCCTCCGTCGTGCGCTCGCCGGTGAGGAACTCCGCGTCGCGCGGGTCGACATCGCTGGTGAGCAGGTCGGCGGCGAGGGCGTCGGTGCGCGCGATGATCACGGTCGGTACCCCCGCGACATCGGCGGCCAGGCGCGCGGCGTTGAGGGTGCGGATGTGCTGCTGGATCGGCACCAGGACCTTGCCCCCGAGGTGACCGCACTTCTTCTCGCTCGCGAGCTGGTCTTCCCAGTGGATGCCGGCGGCCCCGGCCGCGATCAGCGACTGGGCCAGCTCGTAGGCGTTGAGCGGACCGCCGAATCCGGCCTCGGCGTCGGCGACGATCGGGGCGAGCCAGTCCTGGGTGATTTCACCCTCGGCGTGCTCGATCTGGTCCTGCCGCAGCAGCGCGTTGTTGATGCGGCGCACGACCGCGGGCACGCTGTTGGCGGGGTACAGGCTCTGGTCGGGGTAGGTCTGTCCCGCGAGGTTGCCGTCGGCGGCGACCTGCCAGCCGCTCAGGTAGATGGCCTTGAGCCCCGCTCGCACCTGCTGCACGGCCTGGCCGCCGGTGTAGGCGCCGAGGGCCCGGACGTACTCCTCGGTGTGGATGAGGTTCCAGAGATTCTCGGCTCCGCGGCGGGCGAGAGTGGACTCCTCGCGGACGCTCCCGCGGAGGCGCACGACGTCTTCCGCCGAGTACGTGCGCTCGATGCCGTCCCAGCGGGGATCGTTCTCCCACGCGGCGCGGATCTCGTCGGCGGTCTCGGTCTGGTCGCCGGGGCGCAGGGGCTGCTGGGCGGGGGTGGCCTGGATCGTCATGAGCGTTCTCCTTCGGATGCCGGGGCTGCGGTGCCCCGTGGAGACCACTGTGGGCGAAGAACAAACCCCTCGAAGGGCATTTCTCGTGTGAAGATCTTGCGATCTTCTGTTCTGGTGAGAACATGGCGTATGGACACCGGCGTCTCCCCCTCTTCGGCATCCCTCCCGTCCGACGATGACGAGGTGGACACCCTCACCATCGGCCGACGCATCCGCCAGTTGCGCACCGCGCGCGGCCTCACGCTCGACGAGCTCGCCGCGGCGATCGGTCGTGCCCCGAGCCAGATGTCGATGATCGAGAACGGTCGGCGCGAGCCGAAGCTCACGCTGCTGCAGGCGATCGCGCGGTCGCTGGAGTGCAAGCTCGAGCAGATCCTCGACGCCGAGCCCCTCGACGAGCGCGCGGCTCTGGAGATCTCGGTCGAGCGCGCGATGCGCGGGCAGACGTTCCAGGCGCTCGGCATCGAGCCGTTCCGTGTGGGGCGGTCGGTGCCCGACGAGGTGCTGTCGGCGATGCTCGCGCTGCAGGGCGAGATCGAGCGCCTCCGCGAGGAGCGCTCAGCGACACCCGAAGAGGCGCGACGGGCGAACGTGGCGCTGCGCCGGCTCATGCGCACGCAGGACAACCACTTCCCGGACCTCGAGCGCACGGCATCCGGGATTCTGACCGCGATCGAGCACCCGGGCGGGCCGCTCACACAGCGTGGGGCGAGCGACATCGCCGCGCATCTCGGCTTCACGCTGCACTACGTCCCCGACCTGCCCTCGTCGACGCGGAGCATTGCCGACGTCAAGAACGGCCGGCTCTACCTCTCGACGAAGGTCGCGAAGGGAGACCCGCGCGCGGCGGTGCTGCAGGCGCTGTCGAGCCGCATGCTCGGCCACGGCGAGCCGACGAGCTACGACGAGTTCCTGCGCCAGCGCGTCGAGACGAACTACCTCACCGGGGCCCTGCTCATGCCCGAGGCGCACGTCGTGCCGGCGCTCCGCGAGGCCAAGGAGCGGCGCACGATCAGCATCGAAGACCTGCGCGACGCCTACTCGGTGTCGTACGAGACCGCCGCGCACCGCTTCACCAATCTCGCGACCGTGCACCTCGGCATCCCGGTGCACTTCCTGAAGGTGCACGAGTCGGGCACCATCACGAAGGCCTACGAGAACGACGACGTGAACTTCCCCACCGACCGCCTCGGCTCGATCGAGGGGCAGATGTGCTGCCGGCGCTGGACGAGTCGCGTGGTCTTCGACGAGGACGACCTCTTCAACCCCTACTACCAGTACACCGACACCGGCAACGGAACCTACTGGTGCACCGCGCGCGTGGAGCAGTCGAGCGAGGGCGCGCACTCGGTGAGCGTGGGCGTACGCTTCGACGACACGAGGTGGTTCCGCGGTCGCGACACCCCCAACCGTGCGATCTCGCGTCACTCGGTCGAGGCGTGCTGCCGTCGGGCGCCCGCTTCGCTGGAGAACGCGTGGCGCGGTCAGGCCTGGCCCAACGTGCGCACGCCCCGCACCCTGCTCGCGACCCTGCCGACGGGGGCGTTCCCGGGCGTGGATACGACCGAGATGTACGAGTTCCTCGAGGCGCACGCGCCACGCGAGTGAGGGCGCCGGCCGCCGTCGAGCGCGTCGCCCGGGGCGGGCGTGCACAACGGCGGGGTGTTGGCGTGAAACGCCGTGGTGGGATGCCGCGGCGCGGCGTGTCGGCACAGGGGGCCGCCGTTGTGCTCGGGCCGGGGCGTGAGTGCGCAACGGCGGGGTGTGTTGGTGTGAAACACCACGACCGGATGCCGCGGCGCGGCGTGTCGGCACAGGGGGCCGCCGTTGTGCTCGGGCCCGGGGCGTGCGTGCACAACGGCGGGTGTTGGCGTGAAACGCCGTGGTGGGATGCCGCGGCGCGGCGTGTCGGCACAGGGCGCCGCCGTTGTGCTCGGGCCGGGGCGGCAGAATCTCCTGCGCCCGCGATCTCGCCGAGGCCCGGGACGAGCGCGCCCGTGCACAACTGCGGGAGTCATCGTCGACACGCCGCGATTGGACGCCGGTGCGGGGCGTGTCGCAAAATCTCCCGCCGTTTTGCTCGGGTATCCCGACCCGGCGGGTCACCGCCGCAGATGCAGACCGCGATCGACGTACGCCAGGATGGCGTGCTCGACGGTCGGCCAGTCGTGGACGACGAGCGCGTAGTCGAACCGCAGCGAGACGAATCCCCAGATGGCAGCGTGTGCGTCCCGTCGCAGGTCGCGGTGCCTGTGCGCCGGTCCGTCATGGTTGCCGGCGCCGTCGATCTCGACGATCAGGGCGTCTCCGATCAGAAGGTCGACCCGACCGACCGAGATGACGCGTACCTGCGTGCGTACCGGAAGATTCCACGTGCGAAGTCGCCATCGGACGAGCGATTCCAGCCCGCTATCGGCGTCGAACCGGGCGAAGGCGAGCGCTTCGCGAGCGGCGTCGTTCGTGTGGTCCCGCAGCCAGTCCCGTCCCGACGCCGATAACTCGTCGCGCCGGAGGGCGGACTCCAGCGCGGTGAAGAAGGATTCCACCCCTTGGCACCGCAGCACCTGACGAAGCACGCGCGGGATCGAGGGCAGCGCGAAACCCTGCTCGACCGGTCCGTCGTCCCAGTGCGCGATGCACGCGCACCCCTCGTGGGCGTAGGCGTGCCCGGCTCCACCCATCCACACGTGGGTGGGGTGGTCTTCGGCGAGGGTCCACAAGCCGAGATGGCGTGCAGCGCTCACACAGCCCAGCCGGCCGCCATGGCGGGCTGCGGTGACGACGGGCGAACACGTGTCGCGATCGGCGTAAATCCCCCGTCGCAGGTGCAGGAGGTCTCCTGACTCGACGGCCGCGGCGATGGCGCGGCGCGACAGGCCCTTCGCCCGCAGGCCCCTCAGCGTTTCGACTCCCTTACCCGGTGCGCACACTCGGACAGCCTGTCGCGAGGACGGTCTGCGGCAGGTCGCGGATCCCGTATCTGTGGATGAACTCCGCCTGTGGAGGAACCCTCGCCACCCGCGACTCCCGGTGCACAGTGGCGGGGTTTTTCGGTGGCGCGCCGTGGGTTGGTTGTCGGTGTGCGGTGTGTCGGCATTTGCTCCGCGGTTGTGCTCGCCGGTGGCTCCCGGTGCGCAACGGCGGGGTTTTTCGGTGGCGCGCCGTGGGTGGGCTGTCGGTGTGCGGCGTGTCGGCATTCGTTCCGCGGTTGTGCTCGCCGGTGGCTCCCGGTGCACAGCGGCGGGGGTTTTCGGTGGCGCGCCGTGGGTGGGCTGTCGGTGTGCGGCGTGTCGGCATTCGTTCCGCGGTTGTGTTCACCGGTGGCTCCCGGTGCACAGCGGCGGGGTTTTTCGGTGGCGCGCCGTGGGTGGGCTGCCGGCGTCCGGCGTGTCGGCGTTCGTTCCGCGGTTGTGCTCAAAATCTCCGTCGCCGCCTCAGGACCGCGCGTTCCCTCGTCGACGCGCTCCGGTCACGCCGCGTTCCACCGCAGTCGCGGTCCGCCGAGTCCCGACCGTAGCGCCGCCGCGTCGGCCACCGGGAACATCGTGACGATGAGCCCGTCGACCGCGTAGGCCAGGGCGGTGGTGCCGTCGGGGAGCGGGTCGCCGAGCGCGATGCGGGTCGACAGCCCCTCGACGGCCTCGTCGATCGTGTCGGGGCGGGAGAGGAGGGATGCCGCGGCGGCGGTGACCCGCGAGAGCAGGGTGTCGGCCCCGGTCCAGGGGGAGAACGCCCCGCGGGAGAGTCCGCAGGCGAGGGCCAGGTCGTCGGCGAGCCACCGCTCGCGCTTGAGCCCGTACGGGGTCGGCGTCGTCGACAGCAGGTACCCGTAGACATGCAGCAGGCCGGCGTTGCCCACCGGCCAGGAGGCGTCGAGCCCGGCTCGCGCGTGCAGCTCGTCGAACAGTGCGCGGGGGAGGACCGCCTGTCCGACGTTCTCGTCGACGATCGTCGAGCGGCCCCAGGCGGCGAAGCGGCCGGCGGCGGCGTCATCGATGAGGGATGCCGCGAGCCACGGGAGCGCGTCGATCGCCGCCGAAGGGGTCTCGGCCGCCAGGGCGGCAGCGGCGTCGAGGGCTGCGGGGGAGGTCACGGTCCCACGGTAGGCGGACCCCGGGGGCGCACAGCCGTCGTTCATCCAGCGTTTACACGACGTGGACATCCCGTCCACATTCGATGTGCATCATGGACGCAACGTCCACGACAGGAGTTCCCCCGTGCCCCGCCCCGTCCTCATCTTCGACTTCGACGGTACCGTCGCCGTCGGCGACGGCCCCCTGCTGGCCTACGCCCGCGCGGTCGCCGCCCACACGGCATCCGTCGACGCCTTCGTCTCGACCGTCTCCGCTCACCTCGCCGCCCCGACCGGCGACGTCATCGACGGGTACGACGCCGTCCGCCGTCTCGCTCTCGAAGCCGGGGTCGATGACGACGCCCTGGCAGCGGCGTACACCCTCAGCCGCACGCAGCTGGGCAGCGTCGACGCACCGGTGTCGACCGCCGTCGGGCTGGCGGAGTTCCTGGCGCACGTGGATGCCGAGCGACTCCTCGTCACGAACGCACCCGCCACCCGTCTCGACGCCGCCCTGTCCGGGATGGGGCTCGCCGGCCTCTTCGACCGCGTGGTCACCGACGCCGCCAAGCCCGCCGGGCTCGAGGCCCTGCTGGCCAGCCTCGGCGAGGGCGTGCCGGTGCTCGCGGTCGGCGACGTCTGGCGCAACGACCTCGCCCCCGCCCACGCCCGTGGCTTCCACACCGCGCTCGTCGGCGGCTACGCCGATGCCGTCGCCGCCCCCACCTTCCGCGCCGACACCCTCGACGAGCTGCTGCCCGCACTCGCCGCGTGGGTCGACGCCGCCCGCGTCGACGCTCCCCCCGCCGCGCACCTCCCGTCCCCCGCCTGAATCCCACCCGAACCGCAGAGGAATCATGAACACTCGTCGCTCCCGTCTCGCCGCGGCCGTCGCCACGGCCGCTCTCGCCTCGATCGCCCTCGCCGGCTGCTCCGGTGCCGCGGGCGCCGACTCGGCCGCCCCCGCCGCCGACCCGAGCTCGCTCGTGCTCGCGCTCGTTCCCTCGCAAGACCAGGCCAACCTCGTCGACACCGCGAAGCCCCTCACCGACATGCTCACCGAGAAGCTCGGCATCCCGGTTTCGGGTGTCGTGTCGAAGGACTACCAGGCCGCCGTCGAGGCGATGGGCGCCGGCCAGGCGCAGATCGGCTTCCTGCCCTCGCTGCAGCTGTGGCAGGCGAACGACCGCTACGGCGCTTCGGTCGTGCTGCAGACCGAGCGCAACGGCAACATCACCTACCCGGGCCAGTTCATGACGAACGACCCCGACAAGTACTGCGACACCCCCGTCGTCGAGCGCGACGGCATGTCGTTCTGCAACGGCGCCGACGCGCTGCAGGGCCCCGCCGGTCTCGACAGCATCACCAAGATCGCCGGCGCCAAGGTCGCCGTCCTCGGACCCGGCTCGCCCGCCGGATACATCTACCCGATGCTGGCGCTGAAGGAGGCCGGCGTCGACATCGACAGCGGATTCCAGAAAGTGCCCGTCACGGCCAACGACGCGTCCGTCCTCGCGGTCTACAACGGCGACGCCGAGGTCGGCTTCAGCTTCTGGGACGCCCGCACCCTCGTGAAGAAGGACAAGCCCGACGTGGGCCAGAAGGTCGTCGTGTTCGGCCTGACGAACGAGATCCCCAACGACGGTGTGGCCGTCTCGAAGGATCTCTCGCCCGAGCTGCAGAAGAAGATCTCGACGGCTCTCGCCGACTACTCCGCGACCGACGAGGGCTCCGCCGCCCTCAAGGCCGTCTACTCGATCACCAAGCTCGCTCCGGCCGACCCGTCGTCGCTCGACGTCGTCGCGCGCGCCGCCCAGCAGCTCGGACTCCAGTGACGACCGGATCGCTCACCCCGGGCGTCGAGGCTCTGGCCTCGGCGCCCTGGGGCATCCGTCTCGACGGGGTCTCGGTGCGCTACCCCAACGGCACGGTGGGACTGAACGACGTCACCCTCGACATCGCGCCCGGCGAGCTCGTCGCCGTGGTGGGACTGTCGGGTTCGGGCAAGTCGACCCTGATCCGCACCATCAACGGGCTGGTGCCCGCGACCTCCGGTGTCGTCGAGGTCGGCGGCCGACGCGTCGACAACGCCTCGGGGCGTCGCCTGCGCGAACTCCGCGGGCACATCGGCATGGTGTTCCAGAGCTTCAACCTCGCCGGTCGCACCACGGTCCTCAACAATGTGCTGGTCGGTCGCCTCGCTCACACCCCGCTCTGGCGCACGCTGTTCGGCGCGTACCGTGGCGCGGATCGCCGGCTGGCCTTCGAGGCGCTCGACCGGGTCGGGCTGCTGCCGAAGGTGTGGGACCGCGCGTCGGCCCTCTCGGGAGGCCAGCAGCAGCGCGTCGCGATCGCGCGTGCGCTCACCCAGCAGCCGCGCATCGTCCTCGCCGACGAGCCGGTCGCGAGCCTCGACCCACCGACGGCCCGCGGGGTGATGGACGACCTCCGCCGCATCAACGTCGACCTCGGCATCACCGTGCTGGTCAACCTGCATCTGCTCGATCTCGCCCGCGAGTACGGCACGCGCATGATCGGGATGCGCGCCGGAGAGGTCGTCTACGACGGCCCCGCGGCATCCGCCACCGACGCTGATTTCGCGCAGATCTACGGTCGCTCCGTCACCGCGGCCGACAGGCTCGAGCAATGACCGTGACCACCGTTCCGCCCCGGCCGAAGGGGCGATGGATGCCGTGGACCGCCGCGGGCATCGTCTTCGCGGTGACCGTGTTCATGTGCCTGCCGGTGGTCGGGGTGGGCCTCGACGTCGCCGCGATCGCGCGCAACTGGCAGCAGGGCGCGCTGCGGGTGGGCGAACTGCTCACCCCGGACTGGTCGTTCTTCCCGCGCACGGTCGGTCCGATCCTCGAGACGCTGCAGATGGCGGTCATCGGGACGGCGGTCGGGTCGGCGATCTCGCTGCCGGTGAGCTTCTGGGCGGCTCGACCGACGAACCCGTTCGCTCCCACGCGGGCGCTGGTGCGCGGCATCCTGAACGTGATCCGCGCCGTGCCTGAGCTCGTGTACGCGGCCGTCCTCGTCGCGATGGTCGGGGTGGGCGCCCTCCCCGGGATCCTGGCTCTGGTGCTGTTCAACGTCGGCATCATCGTCAAGCTCGTGTCGGAGTCGATCGACGCCACCGACGCCGGCCCCCTCGAAGCCGGGCGCGCCGCCGGGGCGACCCAGACGCAGATCAACCGCGCGATCGCCCTGCCCGACACGTGGCCCGCGTTCGTCTCGCAGACGCTGTACGTCTTCGAGCTCAACGTGCGCGCCTCCACCGTGCTCGGCCTCGTCGGGGCGGGCGGCATCGGTCTGCTCATCGACGCCGTGCGCACCTTCTACCGCTACGACCAGCTGTCGCTCGTCATCGTCGAGATCCTCGTGATCGTCGTCGTGCTCGACACCGTCAGCGACGCGATCCGCCGGAGACTCGTATGACCGCCCTCGCCCCCTCACGGCCCGTGAGCCTCTCGCTGCCGCCGCGCCGGCGCACGCCCCTGCGCACCCTGTCGTGGGTCGTCGTCACCGTCGTCGTGATCGCCGCCTTCTGGTCGGCCGACATCACGTGGTCGCGGCTCGGGGAGCTCCCCGCCGAGATCGTGCGGTACCTCGGACTGATGTTCCTCTCGCCCGCGTGGGAGAAGCTGCCCGAGGCGCTCTGGCAGACCTGGCGCAGCATCGAGATGGCGTGGATCGGCACCGTGCTCGGCATCCTGATCGCGACCCCGCTCTCGCTCGTCGCCGCGCGCGGCTTCGGCCCGGCGCCCGTGCGGGTCGCGCTGCGCTTCGTCTTCTCCCTGGTGCGGGCCGTGCCCGAGCTGGTCTTCGCGATCATCATCCTCTCGGTCACCGGCCTGACCCCTCTGACCGGGGCGCTCGCCCTCGCGATCGGGGGGATCGGCACCCTCGGCAAGTGGGGCTACGAGGCGGTCGAGAACGTCGCTCCCGGGCCGATCGAGGCCGCGCGGGCCGCGGGTGGTTCGACCTCCCAGGTGCTGCGCTGGGGAGTGTGGCCCCAGGCGTCGCCCACGTTCCTGTCGTTCTGGCTGTACCGCTTCGAGATCAACGTGCGCGCCTCGGCCGTGCTGGGGCTGATCGGCGTCGGCGGGATCGGCGACATGCTCACCTCGTACACCCAGTACCGTGAGTGGTCGACGGTCGGAATGCTCCTGATCGTCGTGGTCGTCGTCACCGTCGCGATCGACGCGGTCTCGGGCCGCATCCGCCGCCGCATCATGGAGGGTCCGCGTGTCCGCTGAGATCCCCGTCACCGCCCGCATCGCGGCCGTCCGCAATTCCCTGCAGCCCAGCGAGCGTCGGGTCGCCGACCTCATCGTCGACGATCCGGATGCCGTGATCGAGCTCACCGCGCAGCAGATCGCCGACCGCGTGGGGGTGGGCCGCTCCTCCGTCGTGCGCGCCTGCCAGACCTTCGGCTACCGCGGGTACCCGCAGCTGCGGGTGGCGCTCGCCGCGGAGCGCGGACGCCGCGTGGTGCCTCCGGTCGCCCAGGACGGCGTGCTCGGCGGCATCCGGTCCGCCATCGACCGCATCGCGGACGATCTGCGCGCGGTGACCAGCCTGCTGGACGCCGACGGGGTCGATGCCGCCGTCGACGCGGTCGTGGGGGCCCGTCGTCTGCTGGTGGTGGCGAGCGGGTTGTCGGCTCCGGTCGCAACGGATCTCGCGATGCGCCTGACCGCCGTGGGGCGCCCGGCCGAGACCCTGGGCGATCCGATCGGCCAGCAGATCGCCGCCCGCCACCTCTCGCCCGACGATGTGTGCGTGGTTATCAGCGGTTCCGGGGCGAACGAGGCGAGCCTCCGCGCGGCCACGGCTGCACGGGCGGCCGGGGCGCGAGTGATCGCCCTGACCTCGTTCGTCGCCTCGCCCCTCACCGAGCGCGCCGACCTCTCGCTGGTCCTCGCCTCGGGCGGGACGTTCCGCGACGAACTGGAGCACACCTCGCGCATCGCGCACGCGGTTTTCGCGGAGGCCTTCGTCGACGCCGTGGCCCGCGCCCGCGCGGGCGATGCCGACCTCGCCCGCGAGCGCGTGCTCGAGATCCTCTCCGACAACCTCGGCGACGCCGGCTGACCAGCGCTCGCGCCCGGCCTCGCCCGAACGCCCCTCGCGGGCGTGGGCGGGTGCTGTGCAGAACGGCGGGCCCGGGAGGGGACACGCCGGTGGTGGATGCCGAGGGGCGGCGTGTCGGCGAGATCTCCCGCTGTTGTGCTCGGCGCGGGGCGAGGCGGGGCGGTGGGTGACCGCCCCAGGTTGTGCACAACGGCGGGCCCGGGAGGGGACACGCCGGTGGTGGATGCCGAGGGGCGGCGTGTCGGCGAGGTCTCCCGCTGTTGTGCCCGGCGCGGGGCGAGGCGCGGCGGGGCGCGGCGGTGGGTGACCGCCCCGATGCAGCCCGACCGCCCTACTCGGCCAGCCGCAGCGCCGCCCACAGCTCGGCACGCGCGGCGAACGACGACAGGTCGCGATCGAGCACGCGCTCGGCCTGGGCGATGCGGGCGCGCACGGTGTGGCGGTGGATGCCGAGGGCCTGCGCCGTCGCCTCGTGCGAGCAGTCGTGGGCGAGCCAGGCGTCCAGCGTCTCGAGCAGCGCGGAGCCCTGCGCCTCGTCGTAGGTGCGCAGCGGAACCAACGCGCCGGCGGCGACGGTGCGCGCGGCCTCGGAGCCGAGGGCGGCGAGAAGACCCGCGCGCGCGGTGTCGGCGAAGTCGGCGACCCCGGGCGTGGCCAGCCGGTCGCGCGCGGTCCGAGCCTGGGTCAGGGCGCTCGAGAAGGCGTCGTACCCGCTGGGCGCCGAGCATCCCACGACCATCTCGAACCGGTCGGCGACCTCGGTCAGTGTGTCGCGCGCGGCGGCGGGCACCACGATGACGAGCCCGTCGTCGCCCCGGCCGAAGAACAGCTCGCCGCGGCTCTCCTGCGCGCGCAGCTCGAGCCACTCCGCGAGGGCCGTGGAGCGAGTGGATGCCGCGGGCGTCAGGGCCACGACGACGGGGGCGGCGGGCAGCGGGCCGAACAGGTCGCGGCCGGCGCGCCGGGCCAGGGCGGGGTCGTCGGTCGCGAGCGACTGCACGAGTCCCGCGCGGAAGGTGCCGATCGCCCGTGCGAGTCCGTCCTGCTGCTCGAGGGCGAGGGCTGCCATCGCGACCACGGCGGTCACGACGCTGCGCGCCTCGTGGTCGAGGTCGTCGGCCGCGAGCGCGAGCGCGCCGCGGAGGTGTCCGCCGCGGCCCAGGGTCTGGAGGCTGACCGAGGTGTCGCTCGGTCGCACGGTGGAGGCTGCGCGCGTACCGCGGCGGAGCATCGTCGTGACCTCTGCCGCGACGACGTCCAGGGCGACTGCGCTGAGACCGCCCGCGGGGTGCTCGGTGCTCAGCGTGCCGGCCGCGTCGAAGAGGCCGACCCAGCAGTCCAGCTGCCGCGACAGTTCGGCGAGGGTCGCCGAGAGGCCGTCGGGGCGCAGCGCCGCGAGCGAGACCGCGCGTTGCGCCGCGAGCGACCAGCTGCGCCGCGCGTACGACTCGGCGGCGATGGCCTCGGCGCCGGCGCGGGCCACCGCGATGAAGGGGGTGCGGTAGGGCACCTCGAACAGCGGCATCCCGCCCGCGAGGCATGCGGCGGTGAGCCCCGCCGGGATGCCGTCGCGCACGACCTCGGTGCCGAACCCCAGGGCCCGAACTCCCCGGGCGAGCAGCCGCGACACGTACGCGGTGTAGTCGTCCGTATCGGCGAACTGCGTCCCGGTCGTCAGCAGGACGAGCCCCTCGCTGAGGAACGGCGTGGGGTCGACGAGGTCGCTGGAGTGCACCCACCGCACGGGACGGTCGATGCTTCCGACCGGAAGGTCGTCCTCGCCGACGACGAGGCGCAGTCGAAGGTCCCGCCGAGCGAGGAGGGCGCGCAGACTCGGCGGCGCGACGGTGGTGTCGACCATGGCAGCTCCTGTACGGCTCGTATATGACGGTGCCTGCGACTGTACAGGGGGGAGAGTGCGCGGCGCGTCGCGGCGTCCGTAGCATCGCCGCCATGAGCCTCGACACCCTTCCCCTCGTCGGCGGTCCGACCCTTCCGCAGGAGCGCCGCCTCGTCACCGCCATCCCCGGCCCGCGCTCGCAGGAGCTGCTCGAGCGCAAGGCCGCCGCCGTGGCATCCGGAGTCGGCCACACCGTGCCCATCCAGGCCGTCGCCGCCGGTGGCGGGGTCGTCGTCGACGCCGATGGCAACTCGTTGATCGACCTCGGCTCGGGCATCGCCGTCACCAGCGTCGGCAACGCCCACCCCGCGGTCGTGAAGGCCGTGCAGGATCAGGTGGCCGCGTTCACCCACACGTGCTTCATGATCTCGCCCTACGACTCGTACGTCTCGGTCGCCGAGGCTCTCAACCGCCTCACCCCCGGTGACCACGCCAAGAAGAGCGCGCTGTTCAACTCCGGCGCCGAGGCGGTCGAGAACGCCGTCAAGATCGCCCGCAAGTTCACCGGTCGTCAGGCCGTCGTCGCGTTCGACCACGCCTACCACGGTCGTACCAACCTCACCATGGCGCTGACGGCGAAGAACATGCCGTACAAGAGCGGCTTCGGACCGTTCGCCGCCGAGGTCTACCGCGCTCCGCTGTCGTACCCGTTCCGTGACGGACTCTCGGGACCGGATGCCGCAGCCAAGGCCATCTCGGTGATCGAGAAGCAGGTCGGCGCCGAGAACCTCGCCGCGGTCATCATCGAACCCATCCAGGGCGAGGGCGGCTTCATCGTCCCCGCCGACGGCTTCCTGGGCGCGATCGTCGACTGGTGCCGTGACAACGGCGTCGTCTTCATCGCCGACGAGGTGCAGTCGGGCTTCGCCCGTACCGGCGCGATGTTCGCCAGCGAGCACTTCGGTATCGTGCCCGACCTGGTCACCACGGCCAAGGGCATCGCCGGAGGCCTGCCGCTCGCGGCGGTCACGGGCCGTGCCGAGATCATGGACGCCACCCACACCGGCGGCCTCGGCGGCACCTACGGCGGAAACCCCATCGCCTGCGCCGCCGCCCTGGCCTCGATCGACGCCTTCGAGAACGAAGGGTTCGTCGAGCGTGCTCGCGAGATCGGCGAGCTGCTGCTCGGCCGCCTGCGCGAGATGCAGCAGAGCGACCCGCGCATCGGCGACGTCCGCGGCCACGGGGCGATGATCGCCGCCGAGTTCGTCGACCCCGCCACCGGTGCGCCCGACGCGGCGCTCACCTCCGCCGTCGCCAAGGCCGCCATCGCCGAGGGCGTGATCGTGCTCACCTGCGGCACCTACGGCAACGTCATCCGGTTCCTGCCTCCGCTGTCGATCGGCGATGACCTCCTCACCGAGGGCCTCGACGTCGTCGCCGGTGCCCTGGCCCGCAGCTGACAGTCGTCCCGACGGCGGCGGAAGACCCGAGAGCCCGCCGTCGTCGGGGCCAGCCCGACTTCGCAAGACGCACGAAAAGTAAGGACGCTTTCATGGACGAGATCACCCGCGACGTGGTCGTCATCGGAGCCGGCGCCGCCGGCCTCACCGCCGCAAACGACCTGCGCAAGGCCGGCCTCTCGGTCGTCGTGCTCGAGGCTCGCGACCGCGTCGGCGGTCGCCTGTGGACCGACGTCATCGACGGCGCCATGCTCGAGCTCGGCGGTCAGTGGGTCTCGCCCGACCAGCAGGCCCTCATCGACACCGCCGCCGACCTCGGCTTGCCGCTGTACAGCCGCTACCGCGAGGGCGACAGCGTGTATGTCGGCCCCGACGGTGAGACGAAGCGGTTCACGGGCGAGATGTTCCCCGTCGCGCCCGAGACCGAGAAGGTCATCGACGAGGTCACCGCGCGCCTCGACGCGATGGTCGCCGAGATCGATCCCGACCGGCCGTGGGCGCACCCCCGTGCCGCGGAGTGGGATGCGATCTCGTGGGACGCGTGGCTCCGTCAGCAGACCGACGACGATGAGGCGATCCGCAACCTCGCGTTCGCCACGGGCTCGGCGATGCTCACCAAGCCCACGCACACGTTCTCGCTGCTGCAGTCGCTGCACATGGCGGCATCCGCGGGCTCGTATTCGAACCTCGTCGACGCCGACTTCATCCTCGACAAGCGCGTGGTCGGCGGTCTCCAGCAGGTGCCCGAGCTGCTCGCCGAGCGTCTGGGCGACGACGTCATCCTGAATCAGCCGGTGCGCCGCATCGTCTGGGGCGCCGAGGCACCGACGCCGGCTCGCTCCGCCGACAGCGCGACGGGACAGCGGGTCGACGACCTGCGCGCGCTGACCGCACGCGTCGACGCGGCGAAGTCCTCGACCGACGGCGTCACCGTGATCGCCGACGGCGTCACGGTCCGTGCGCGCTTCGCGATCCTCGCCCTCGCGCCGGTGCTGTACTCGCGCATCTCGTTCGAGCCCCCGCTGCCGCGCCTGCAGCACCAGATGCACCAGCACATCTCCATGGGCTTCGTCATCAAGGTGCACGCCGTCTACGAGACGCCGTTCTGGCGAGAGAAGGGCCTGTCGGGCACCGCCTTCAGCCCGTACGAGCTCGCCCACGAGGCCTACGACAACACCAACCACGGAGACGAGCGCGGAACGCTCGTGGGCTTCGTCTCGGACCACAACGCTGACGACCTTTTCCGGCTGAGCGCCGAGGAGCGCCGCGAGCGCATCCTCGAGTCCCTGTCGCACTACTACGGCCCCGAGGCGAAGAACCCCGTCGTCTACTACGAGAGCGACTGGGGCACCGAGGAGTGGACACGCGGGGCGTACGCCGCGAGCTTCGACATGGGCGGTCTGCACCGGTACGGCGCCGACCTCCGCGAGCCCGTGGGCGCGATCCACCTCGCGTGCAGCGACATGGCCGGTGCCGGGTTCCAGCACGTCGACGGCGCCATCCGTCAGGGCCGCCGCGCCGCCGCCGAGATCCTCGAGCGGACGCGCGGATGACCGCGCGCCGCGTGGTCGTCGGGTACACCGCGACCGACGCGGGCGCCGACGCCCTCGCGCTCGGGGCGCGTCTGGGCGCGGCCCTCGACGCCCCCGTGCACGCGGTGGTCGTGCTGCCCTCCGCCGAGAACAACGTCTCGATCCCGACCGATACCGGCTACGAGCGTCTCGTGCAGGACACCGCCCGCGGCTGGTTGCGCGAGGCCGTGTCGCCGTACCCCGGCATCCGCGGTCACGTCCGCTTCGCGCAGGCGGTGTCGGACGGTCTCGTCGCCGCCGCCGAGGAGTTCGACGCCGGCGTGATCGTCGTCGGTACCGGCGGGGGAGGGCCGCGCGGTCGACACCGCCTCGGCACCACCGCCGAAGAACTCGTGCATTCCGCTCCCATCCCGGTCGCCCTCGCCCCCGAGGGCGCGCGCGACGTCGACCCGGGTGTGGGCCTCCCGCGCATCACCGCCGCGATCGGCACGCGCCCCGGGGCGGACGTCCTGCTCGAGACGGCGGCATCCGTCTCCCGCCGGACGAAGGCTCCGCTGCGACTCCTCTCCCTCGCCGGAGTCGATCTACCCGGACGCGTCGACGCGTCGCTGACCCGGCTGACCGGTCAGGCCCACGCCGAGAGCGTGCTCGAGTCCGTCCGTTCAGCCCTCCCCGCCGAGATCGAGGCCGAGGCCCTGGTCGGCGCCGGATCCGACATCGAGGACGCGGTGTCGCGCATCGACTGGATGCCGGGCGAAGTCGCGCTGGTCGGCTCGAGCCGTCTCGCGCAGCCGCGTCGCCTGTTCCTCGGCTCCACCGCCGGGCGCATTCTTCGCGCCCTCCCCGTTCCCATGATCGTGGTGCCCCGCACCTCGGAGGCCTCCTCATGACCACCCCTCGCAACGACGCGAGCGCCGGACCCGATAGTGCCGTCACCACCGGCATCTCCAACAAGGGACTCCGCGTCGGCTCGATCGGCATGATCGGCGCCGTCGTCATCGGCATCTCGACCATCGCCCCCGCCTACACGCTCACCGGAGCGCTCGGACCGACCGTCTCGGCGGTCGGCTTCCAGGTGCCGGCGATCATCCTCGTCGGGTTCATCCCGATGCTGCTGGTGGCTCTCGGGTATCGAGAACTGAATTCGCGGATGCCGGATGCCGGCACCTCCTTCACCTGGGCGGCTCGCGCCTTCGGCCCCTGGGTCGGGTGGATGGCCGGGTGGGGCCTGATCGCCGCCACGGTCATCGTGCTGTCCAACCTGGCCGGCATCGCCGTCGACTTCCTGTTCCTGCTGATCGCACAGGTCACGGGCACCCCCGAGATCGCCGAGCTCACCCGCGTCGTCCCGATCAACATCGCGGTGTGCCTGCTGTTCATGCTGCTGGCGACGATCGTGTCGTATCGCGACCTGCAGACCACGCAGCGCCTGCAGTACGGTCTCGTCGGTTTCCAGATCCTCGTGCTGCTCGTCTTCGCCGGCGCCGCGGTCGTCGAGATGCTGAACGGCAATGCCTTCGATGCGAGCCCGGTTCAGCTGTCGTGGTTCAACCCCTTCGAGGTCGACTCGTTCAGCGCGTTCGCGGCCGGGCTCTCGCTCTCGATCTTCATCTTCTGGGGATGGGACGTCATCCTCACCATGAACGAAGAGACGAAGGACCCCGACAAGACGCCCGGTCGGGCCGCCACCGCGACGGTGTTCCTCATCGTGGCGCTGTACCTGCTCATCGCCGTCGCGCTGCTGATGTTCGCCGGCAACGGCACGGGGGAGTTGGGACTCGGCAACGAGGACATCCAGGAGAACGTGTTCTTCCACCTGTCGGGGCCGATTCTCGGGCCGCTCGCGTTCCTCGTCTCGCTGGCGGTGCTCACCAGCTCGGCATCCTCGCTGCAGGCGACCTTCGTGGGCCCGGCGCGCACGCTTCTCGCCATGGCGCACTACGACGCCCTGCCCAAGAAGTTCGCCAAGGTCAGCCCGCGCTTCTTCACTCCCGGCTACGCCACCATCGTCTCCGCGGTCGTCGCCTCGGTGTTCTACGCGGTCATGCGCGTGCTGAGCGAGAACGTGCTGACCGACACGATCACGGCCCTCGGCGCGATGATCTGCTTCTACTACGGGCTCACCGCGTTCGCGTGCGTCTGGTACTTCCGCAAGCAATGGTTCGACTCGGTGCGCAACGTCCTCCTGACGCTGCTCGCTCCCCTCGTGGGCGGCGTGATCCTCGCGGTGCTGTTCGTCACGACTCTCATCGACAGTGCGAGCCCCGACTACGGCTCGGGCTCGGAGATCGGCGGTGTGGGCCTCGTGTTCGTCATCACAGTGGTCATCATCGTCGCGGGCCTCGTCCTCATGATCGCGCAGCGCATCGCCAGCCCCGGCTTCTTCCGGGGTGAGACCCTGGGTCGGGAAGCGCCCGCCAGCGCCCGCCGCCGCCGCATCACGTCCTGACAACGAAACGAAAAGGAGCACCATGAGCGACTACGCCGTCGTCAATCCCGCCACCGGTGAGACCCTCGCCGAGTACGACACGCTGAGCGATTCCGGGGTCGAAGAGGCCATCGCCTCCGCCCACGACGGATACCGCGTCTGGTCGCGCACCGCCCCGGCCGAGCGCGCCGAGGCCCTGCGCCGCGTCGCTCAGCTGCACCGCGATCGGCGTGACGATCTCGCCGCGATCATCGTGCGCGAGATGGGCAAACCGCTCGAGGCCGCCCTCGGCGAGGTCGATTTCGCCGCCGACATCACCGAGTACTACGCCGACAACATCGACAAGATCACCGGTGACAGCCCGCTCGAGATCCTGGGCGAGGGCACCGCGGTCATCCGCCGTTCGCCGCTGGGCGTGCTGCTCGGCATCATGCCGTGGAACTTCCCCTACTACCAGGTCGCCCGTTTCGCCGCCCCGAACCTCGCGGTCGGCAACACCATCCTCCTCAAGCACGCGCCGCAGTGCCCCGAGTCGGCCGAAGCGCTCCAGGCGATCTACCGCGACGCCGGGCTCCCCGAGGGCGCCTACGTGAACATCCGCGCCACCAACGACCAGGCGGCGACCATCATCGCCGACCGCCGCGTGCAGGGCGTCTCGGTCACCGGTTCGGAGCGCGCGGGCGCCGCTGTCGCCGAGATCGCCGGCCGCAACCTCAAGAAGGTCGCGCTCGAGCTCGGCGGGTCCGACCCCTTCATCCTCCTGTCGACGGATGATCTGGATGCCGCTGTGCAGGCGGCCGTCGACGCGCGCCTCGACAACAACGGGCAGTCGTGCAACGGCGCCAAGCGCTTCATCGTGATCGACGAGCTCTACGACGCCTTCCTCGAGAAGTTCACGGCAGCCTTGGGTGAGGCCAAGGTCGGCGACCCCTTCGCCGACGACACCGTGCTCGGCCCGCTGTCGTCTCTTGCGGCGGCTGAGCGCCTCGACGAGCAGGTGCAGCGCGCGGTGGCCCAGGGGGCGACCGTGGAGGTCGGCGGAACCCGCGACGGCGCCTTCTTCCCTGGTACCGTCCTCACGGGCGTCACGAGCGAGATGGACGCGTACGGCGAGGAGTTCTTCGGGCCCGTCGGTACCGTCTACCGCGTCTCGAGCGAGGACGAGGCGGTCGATCTCGCGAACGACACCGGCTACGGCCTCGGCTCGTACGTCTTCACGACGGATGCCGAGCAGGCTCAGCGCATCGCGGATCGCATCGAGGCCGGCATGGTCTACGTCAACGTGGTCCTCGCCGACTCGCCCGAGCTGCCGTTCGGCGGGGTCAAGCGCAGCGGCACCTCGCGCGAGATGGGACTGCTGGCGGCCGACGAGTTCGTCAACAAGAAGCTCATCCGCACGGCGTGATTCTCCGGCGTCTCCCGACCCGCTTCTCGGTGTCGGGAGACGTCGATCTCCCTTGCGCGCGGTGTCCTACGAGCGGCCTCGGTTCGCCAGCCCGGAGGACATGACATAGACTGGGGAGTGCAGTCGAAATCTGCATTCTTTCGCCGTGCCCCCGGGCACGTGGCATCCCTCTCCGAGAGATTCCAGGCGGAAAGAGGGTCGGTTTCGAATCCTGGATCCCTCGGGATCTTAGGGCGGTAGCTCAATTGGCAGAGCAGCGGTCTCCAAAACCGCAGGTTGCAGGTTCGATTCCTGTCCGCCCTGCGCACAGCGCACGCTGGCACAGACACAGACCTAGGTGGTTCGATGACGCAGGACGAGGCGAAGGGCGAGATCGTCGCTGAGCGCGGCGCGCCCCGCGAGAAGAAGCTCAACTTCTTCGCGCGGATCGCCCTCTTCATTCGTCAGGTCTTCGCGGAACTGCGCAAGGTCGTCACGCCGACGCGGCAGGAGCTGATCAAGTTCACCGCCGTCGTCCTCGGGTTCGTCGTCGTCATGATGGCGATCGTCTACGGCCTCGACGTGTTGTTCGTGTGGATCACCACCGCCGTCTTCGGCGTCCCCGGTACCGCCGGCGCCTGACCGGCGTCTGGGCGGACGCGCGGCGCCAGGAGCGGCCGCCACTGAACGGAAGAGATCACAGTGTCTGAAAGATATGTCGACGACGCCGACTGGGCGACGGCCGCTGAGCAGTCCAGCGAGGACGACGAAGCCCAGGAGGGCAACGTGCTCGAGTCCCAGGAGCGCGCCTCCGACTCGGCCGAGCACACGGCCGTCCACATCGTCGACGACGAAACCGACACCGACGACGCCGACCTCGGCGACATCGACATCACCGACCCGGAGGCGGACGCGATCGTGAACGACGCTCTCGAGATCGACGAGACCAGCGAGGCCGAGGCCGCCGCCGAGGTCCTCACCGACGCCCTCGCCGAGGAGCAGGCCGAAGAGGCCGCAGAGGCCGCCGACGAGGTCACCGCCTACGACGGCCCGGACGTCAACGGCGAGCCCGACGCTCCCGTGCTCGACGAGGACTTCGTCGACGAGGTCTCCGCCGCGGCATCCGTCGTCGACGAGGTCGAGGCTTCCGAGTCGCCGGCCGACGCCGCGACCGATGTCGACGCCGACGAGACCGACGAAGACGCCGACCCGTACGAGGCGTTCCGCGCCGAGCTGCGCTCGCTTCCCGGCAAGTGGTTCGTCATCCACTCCTACGCCGGCTTCGAGCGCAAGGTGAAGGCCAACATCGAGCAGCGCAAGTCGACGCTCGAGGTCGAGGACGACATCTACCAGGTCGAGGTCCCCATGGAGGACGTCGTCGAGATCAAGAACGGCCAGCGCAAGATGGTCAACCGCGTGCGCATCCCCGGCTACGTGCTGGTGCGCATGGACCTCAACGAAGACACCTGGTCGGTCGTTCGTCACACCCCCGGCGTCACCGGCTTCGTGGGCAACGCCCACAACCCGACACCGCTGCGTTTCGAAGAGGCCTTCAACATGCTCAAGAGCCTCGTCGAGGTCAAGGAGTCCGCTCCTGCCAAGGGCGCAGCGGCCAAGGGCTCGGCCACCACGGCCCGCGTCATCCCCGCCGAGGTCGACTTCGAGACCGGCGAGACCATCACGATCAAGGAAGGCTCGTTCGCGGGCCTGCCCGGCACGATCAGCGAGATCAAGCCCGAGAGCGGCAAGCTCACGGTGCTGGTGTCGCTCTTCGAGCGCGAGACCCCGGTCGAGCTGTCGTTCGACCAGGTCACCAAGATGATCTGACGCCACCCGCGTCTCTCGCGAACGCCCCGCACGGCTCCGGCCGGCGGGGCGTTCGTCGCTTCCCCGCGCCGCGTGCCCCTCCTCGATAAACGCTCGTGCGAGCGAGACATGCCGCAGCACGTGGTGTCTCACTCGCCGCTCCGTTTATCGAAAGAGGGCCGCCGCTGCCGCAGCGTGACCAGGCGCGCCGTGTCGGCTGGGTGGACGAGGGGGAGCCCGGCGGCCGTGAGCGCATCGCGCAAGCCGTGCATCTGGAGGGCGCCGGCATAGTCTCATCGCGCGACTTTCCAGCCGGCGCGCCGCAGGGTGTCCTCGCGACGTTTCTCCTCGCGAAAGGCACGTGTCGCGTCGCCACCCGCGCCGTACTTCTGCCATCCATCGCACTCGCCGATCACTCGGTGCTCGGGCCAGCAAAGATCAGAGCGGTACGACCGTCCGCCGACGCGATGCTCCCGCTGCAGAACGGGAACGGGGAACCCGCACCACAGTGCGACGGCGCGACTGATCGACTCCGCGACGGATTCCGCGCGCGCATCCATATGGGCGCAGACCCATTCGACTCGCCGCCGACCCCGCTCCGTTCGCTGCTCGGTCGCTCGCCCGAGCAACTGGACGCTCGTGGTCCCCGCGGCTCGGGCGGCATGGTCGGCGACGGCGAGGCCGAATGCCGGCGGGAGGCATCGGACGAGGTCGAGGACCGTATCGGTGACCGAGGTCGTGCGGATCCGGCCGAGGTGCAGGGGTGTTCGTGGATCGGCGCTGGTGTGGACCGCTACGTCGCCGAAGCGCAGAGAGCGCGCGCGGCGAGGATCGAAGACGTGCACATCCCGGGGGTGACCGAAGAGCGGCAGGCCGAGCAGGGCCGCTGCCGATTCGTGCGCGAAGATCACATCGGGCCGAACGAGCGCGTATGCGTGGACGCGCAGGAGATAACGGTCCCACTCCGGCAGCGCGTCCCACTCCGAGCGAACGGTGTAGACCGCGGGGCGGATACGCAGGAGCGCGCGGTCCGCGGCGGGGTAGGTGCCCGCGGAGGCCGCGTCGGCAGCTCGCAGAAGGGAGGCCGGTGGCCCTGCGGCTGTGGGCGGTGAGGTGAGCGTCATCGCCCGAGAGTGGCATCCTGTGCCCCCCGGGGAATCGCGGGCGGGCGCATCTGTGGACGACGCCGTGAAAAACGCCCCTGTGAGTGAGGCACGGCAGAGCAGGTGCTGTTTCACTCGCCGGCGCGTTTGTCGCGGACAGCGGCGGGCCATCGGAGGGAGGGGGCGGGAGGGCGGGATGCCGAAACGCCCGGCGTCGCGTACAATGGCAAGGTTGCGTGCGTCAGTGCGCAACGACCGCTGTCCGGAACCGCCGGATGTGCGGGAGAGAGGGAGCCGCGAGGCCCCCGCTCGAGAGAGGAAAAGGATATGGCACCCAAGAAAAAGGTGACCGGCCTGATCAAGCTCCAGATCAAGGCGGGTGCGGCCAACCCCGCGCCCCCGATCGGTCCGGCGCTCGGTCAGCACGGCGTCAACATCATGGAGTTCTGCAAGGCGTACAACGCGGCGACCGAGGCCCAGCGCGGCAACGTCATCCCCGTCGAGATCACCGTCTACGAGGACCGCAGCTTCACGTTCATCCTGAAGACGCCCCCGGCCGCAGAGCTCATCAAGAAGGCCGCCGGCCTCGCGAAGGGTTCGCCGACCCCGCACACCACCAAGGTCGGCAAGCTGACCAAGGAGCAGGTTCGCGAGATCGCCACCACGAAGCAGCCCGACCTGAACGCGAACGACATCGAGGCCGCCTCGAAGATCATCGCCGGCACCGCCCGTTCCATGGGCATCACGGTCGAGGACTGAGGGAGATAACAATGGCTACCAAGTCCAAGGCATTCCGCGCCGCAGCTGAGAAGATCGCGGCCGACACGTTCTACACCCCGGCCGAGGCCGTCGCCCTCGCGAAGGAGACCGGCTCGAAGAAGTTCGACTCGACCGTCGAGGTCGCGCTGAAGCTCTCGGTCGACCCCCGTAAGGCAGACCAGATGGTCCGCGGCACGGTCATCCTCCCCCACGGCACGGGTAAGACCGCGCGCGTCATCGTCTTCGCCAACGGCCCCGCGGCCGAGGCGGCTCTCGCCGCCGGCGCCGACGAGGTCGGTGGCGCCGAGCTCATCGAGAAGGTCGCGGCCGGCTACACGTCGTTCGACGCCGCCGTCTCGACCCCCGAGCTCATGGGCCAGGTCGGCCGCCTCGGTAAGGTCCTCGGACCCCGCGGCCTCATGCCGAACCCCAAGACCGGCACCGTGACCCCCAACCCGGCCAAGGCCGTCGAGGAGATCAAGGGCGGAAAGATCGAGTTCCGCGTCGACAAGCACGCCAACGTGCACTTCGTCGTCGGCAAGGCGTCGTTCACCGCTGAGCAGCTCGACGAGAACCTCGCCGCCGCTCTCGAGGAGATCGTCCGCCTCAAGCCGTCGAGCTCGAAGGGCCGTTACATCCAGAAGGGTGCCGTGTCGACCACGTTCGGCCCCGGCATCCCGCTGGACGTCAACGTCATCGTCTGACATCCGTCACCGAAAGCCCCGCCGTGCCCTGTGCCGGCGGGGTTTTCGCGTCTCCGAGGGGCGCCGGGCCTGCACGATCGTGCAACACGGCGTCATCCGGGAAGGTCCGTGCGCCTGATCGTGTTGTGCTGGAGGGCGCGCTTCGCGCCGATACTCCCGCGCCCGCACCGCGCGGTCCCCACCTCACACACGTCTGGAACAGCCATGCCCCGTCGCCGTCTGACCGTCCTCGCCGCCACCCTGGGTCTGAGTGCCCTCGCGCTGACCGCCTGCAGCGGCGGCTCCACCGCAGCGAACCCCGACGCGGGAGCCGACCTCGGCCTCGTCTCCGGCGGCACGCTGACCGTGGCCACCGAGGGGACCTATCGTCCCTTCTCGTACCACGAGGGTGCGGGGGAGCTGACGGGCTTCGACGTCGAGATCGCGAAGGCGGTCGCCGACAAGCTCGGCCTGCAGGTGAAGTTCCAGGAGACCCAGTGGGACGCGATCTTCGCGGGCCTGGACGCCGGCCGCTTCGACGTCATCGCCAATCAGGTGTCGATCAACCCCGAGCGCCAGGAGAAGTACACCTTCAGCTCGCCGTACACCGTCTCGCGGGGCGTCATCGTGACGACCGACGGCGACAGCGCCATCTCGAGCTTCGCCGATCTGTCGGGCAAGACCACCGCGCAGTCGCTCACGAGCAACTGGTACGAACTCGCCACCTCGAGCGGCGCCCAGGTCGAGGCCGTCGAGGGCTGGGCCCAGGCGGTCGCCCTGCTCAAGCAGGGCCGCGTGGACGCCACGGTCAACGACCAGCTGACCTACCTCGACTACGAGAAGACGAACAGCCCCACGGGTCTGAAGATCGCGGCGACCACGGAGGACTCCTCCGAGAGCGCCTTCGCCTTCAAGAAGGGCAAGGACAAGCTGGCGGATGCCGTCGACGGTGCGCTCGACGAACTCCGTGCCGACGGCACCCTCGCGTCGATCAGCGACAAGTACTTCGGGGCCGACGTCACGAAGTAACCCGTCGGAGTAAACCCCCGCGGATCATCCGCCCTCCCGCCGTAGCGTGGGGGGCGGATGATCCGCTCGCGCGTGAGGAAGGAGGCCCATGAACGAAATCTGGACCCTGCTCGTCGACTCGTTCTGGCCGATGGTTCTGGCCGGGATCACGGGCACGATCCCGCTGTCCCTGGCCTCGTTCGCGATCGGTCTCGTGATCGCGTTGGCCATGGCGCTGCTGCGGCTGTCGCGGAACGTGGTGCTGTCGGGCGTCGCCCGGTTCTACATCTCGATCATCCGCGGGACGCCCCTGCTGGTGCAGCTGTTCGTGATCTTCTACGGCCTTCCCTCGCTCGGCCTGACGATCGATCCCTTCCCGGCCGCCGTCATCGCCTTCTCGTTGAACGTCGGCGGGTACGCGGCCGAGGTCATCCGCGCCGCGATCCTGTCGGTGCCGCGCGGGCAGTGGGAGGCGGCGCACACGGTGGGGCTGTCTCCGCGCAAGACGCTGACGCGCATCATCCTCCCGCAGGCCGCTCGCGTGTCGGTGCCGCCGCTGTCGAACACGTTCATCTCGCTCGTGAAGGACAGCTCGCTGGCATCCCTCATCCTCGTCACCGAGCTCTTCCGCCAGGCACAGGCCACCGCGGCCTTCTCGTACGAGTTCATGGCGGTGTACCTCGAAGCCGCGCTCATCTACTGGTTGTTCTGCCTGGTGCTGTCGTTCGGGCAGAACGCCCTGGAAAAGAGGCTGGACCGCCATGTCGCCCACTGACTCCGCCCCTCTGCTCTCCGTCTCGGGCCTGCAGAAGAGCTTCGGCACGAACCGCGTGCTCGACGGCGTCGACCTCGAGGTCCGCCGCGGCGACGTGCTCGTCCTCATCGGTCCCTCGGGTTCGGGGAAGACGACCGTTCTGCGCAGCCTGAACGGCCTCGAGACCCCGGAAGCCGGGGTGGTGGCGTTCGACGGGGGGCCGGTCGTGGACTTCTCACGAAAGGTGTCCAAGAGCGACCGCACCTCCCTGCGCGATCGCTCGGCGATGGTCTTCCAGCACCACAATCTCTTCCCGCATCTGACGGTCATCCAGAACGTCATCGAGGGCCCGATCCAGGCGCACGGCGTGCCCAAGGCCGAGGCGATCGCCCGCGCCGAGACCCTGCTGGCGCGCGTGGGGCTGTCGGAGAAGCGCGACGCGTATCCGTCCGAGCTGTCCGGCGGCCAGCAGCAGCGCGTGGGCATCGTGCGCGCTCTGGCCCTGCAGCCCTCTCTGCTGTTGTTCGACGAGCCGACGAGCGCCCTCGACCCCGAGCTGGTCGGCGAGGTCCTCACGGTCCTCCGCGAACTCGCGAACGAGGGGTGGACGATGGTCATCGTCACCCACGAGCTCGGCTTCGCCCGCGAGGTCGCCGACGAGGTCCTGTTCTTCGACGAGGGGGTCATCGTCGAGCGCGGTGCTCCGTCGGACCTCCTCCGCCAGCCGAAGATGGAGCGCACGCAGCGCTTCCTCAACCGCTTGCTGCGTCCCCTCGACGGACCCGACCCCTCGGGTGGTCCCGAAGAGCACGGCGCGCAGTAGCGTCGAGGTATGAGCCGCCTCGAGACCCTTCTCGGTATCGACCTTCCCCTCGTCCTCGGTCCCTTCGGCGGGCTGTCCTCGATCGCGCTGACCGCGGCGGTGAGCGACGGGGGAGGGCTCGGCTCGTACGGCCTCTACGGGTACGCGCCGAACCGCATCCGAGAAACGGTGGCGCAGCTGCGAGCGGCCACGTCGCGCCCTGTCGCCGTCAACCTGTGGCTTCCGCGCGGTGACGAGGCGGATGCCGCCGATCTGGACGTGCAGCCGTTCCTCGACGCCGCGGCCCCCCTGTTCGCGGCGGCCGGGGTGGAGGTTCCGGAACCCCCGGCATCCTTCCTCCCGCCGATCGCCGCGCAGCTCGATGCGGTCCTCGAGGCGCGTCCCGACGTGCTGAGCGTCGTCTTCGGAATCCCGGATGCCGACACCCTCCGCGCCGCGAGAGAGCGCGGGATCCGCGTGATCGGCACCGCGACCACTGTCGCCGAGGCGGTCGCCCTCGAGGAGGCGGGCGTCGATGCCGTCGTCGCGACCGGGTCGGAGGCAGGAGGACACCGGGTGTCGTTCCTGCGGGAGGCGTCGTCGTCGCTCGTCGGCACGTTCGCTCTCGTGCCGCAGGTCGTCGACGCCGTGGGCATCCCCGTGATCGCGGCGGGCGGGATCGCCGATCGCCGCGGGGTAACGGCGGCCTTCGCGCTCGGAGCGGAGGGCGTCCAGGTCGGGACCGCGTTCCTGCGCACCCGCCAGTCGGCGGCCACCACCGCGCACCGCGAGGCGATCTCGGCGGCGGCCGACACCGACACGGTGCTCACGCGAGCGATGAGCGGGCGGCTGGCGCGTGGCATCCCGAACCGCGCCCTGCGCGAGATCGAGGCCTCGGGCCTGATCGCCCCCTTCCCGGCGCAGAACTGGCTCACCGGGGTGTTCCGCGCCGCGGCGACGGCGCGCGGCGACGGGGATCTCGTGTCGCTGTGGGCGGGGCAGTCGGCGGGGCTGTCCCGCCTGGACGACGCCGCGGACGTCATCGATGAACTGCGGGCGGGGCTGCCCGGCTGACTCAGGCCGTGGGGCGGATCTCGAATCCGGATGCCGACTCCCCGGTGCCCTCGATGACGTCGAGGTCGTCGACGCGGGCTCCGGCCGGTCCGTCGTGCGCCCAGGCGATCACCGTCTCGACGGCATCGGGGTCTCCGGTGAGGAACGCCTCGACCGAGCCGTCGCGGCGATTGCGCACCCACCCGCCGACACCGAGGCGCTCGGCCTCGGCCCGGAGGGAGTAGCGGAAGCCGACACCCTGGACGCGGCCGCTCACCGTCATCGTCGCCGTTCGCATCAGCCCATTCTCGCCGAGCAACGAACGCTCCGGCGAGCGAGCGGTCTCGGCGGCCTCAGTGGGGAAGCACGAGCGAGACGGCGATCGCGCACATCACGACGGCGATGACGCCGTCGAGGATGCGCCACGCGCGGGGAGTGTCGAGCCAGCGGCCGAGGTACCGAGCCCCATAGCCGAGCGCCGAGAACCACACGAGGCTCGCCGCGCACGCACCTGCCGCAAACGCCCAGCGTCCGTCGCCGTGCGTCGAGGCGACCGATCCGAGCAGGAACACCGTGTCGAGGTAGACGTGCGGATTGAGCCAGGTCAGCGCGAGACAGGTGAGGACGGCCGTGGCGAGGCTCGTCCGCGCCGGGCGGGTGCGGACCGTCGTGCTCCCGGCATCCCGAGCCGGAGGGAGTGCCGGGGCGCCGCCGTCGAGGTGCAGCGTCGCACCGCTGGGGCGCAGAGCGCGCCGCGCGGCGAGGAGGCCGTAACCGAGGAGGAACGCCGCTCCCGCCCACCGCACGACGATGATGAGCCACGGTACGGCGTTCAGCACCAGGCCGACGCCCGAGACCCCCAGCAGGATCAGGACCGCGTCCGAGAGCGCGCAGACGGCGACGACGGCGAGCAGATGCTCGCGGCGGATGCCCTGTCTCAGGACGAAGAGGTTCTGCGCGCCGATGGCGACGATGAGGGAGAAGCCGAGGCCCAGGCCGGCGAGCAGAGGGGTGAGCACATCTCGACGCTAGGGCGCCGTCCGCCCGTAGACCAGCTCAGGATTCTTCAGGACCATTAGCATTCCTTCATGTCGATCCCCCTCGATCTCGCCCGGACGCTCGCCATCGTGGTCGAAGAGGGGACCCTGGATGCCGCGGCCCGACGCCTGCGAGTCACTCCCTCGGCCGTGAGCCAACGCGTGCGGGCTCTCGAGGACCAGCTCGGGCGCGTGGTCCTCGTGCGCAGCAAGCCGGTGCGCACCACCGAAGCCGGTGACGCGGTCGTGCGCCTGGCCCGACAGCTCGCCCTGCTCGAGCACGATGCCCTCGCCGCGATCGGCGCCGAGGGCGGGGCGGTGGCGTCGCTGCCCCTCGCCGTCAACGCCGACTCGCTCGCGACCTGGTTCCTCCCGCCGTTGGCGCGCGTAGCGCAACGGCGCTCCGTCGTCTTCGACCTCCACCGCGATGACCAGGACTTCACGGCGGGGCTGCTCGAGTCCGGGACGGTGATGGCCGCGGTGACCTCGCGCGATGCTCCCGTCGCCGGGTGCCGCGTGCGCCCGCTCGGGGTGCTGAGGTACGAGGCGGTGGCCACCGCCTCCTTCGCCGCGCGATGGTTCTCGTCTGGCGTCGACGTCGAGGCCTTGAGCGCCGCCCCCGTGGTCGACTTCGATCGACGAGACGACCTGCAGACGCAGTGGCTCGCGCGCCGTGGAGTCCCCGCGGCGGTTCCGCCGCGGCACCGGGTCCCGGCATCCCAGGACTTCGCCACCGCCGTGCAGCTGGGACTCGGGTGGGGACTGCTTCCGGGGTTCCAGTCCGACGCGGCGTTGCGCGCGGGCGAGCTCGTGCGACTCGGCGATGATCCGATCGACGTTCCGCTCTTCTGGCAGCAGTGGAACCTGACCTCGCCCCTGCTCGACGAGGTGGCCGACGAGGTCGTCGACGAGGGGCGCCGGATGCTCGCGGGCTGAGGTCAGTCTTCGCTGACGCTGAGCACGATCTTGCCCCGGGTGTGCCCGCGTTCGAGCTCGGTGTGCGCCGCGGCGGCGGCGTCGAGCTCGAAGACGTGCTCGACGTACACGCGCACCGCACCAGAATCGAGCAGGCGGGTGATCGTGGCGAGGGCCCCGCCGTCGGGGATCGTCTTGTAATCGGTGGAGCGGATGCCGCGCTCCGCGGCCGCCTCGCGGAAGCCGGGCCAGGCTCCGGTGGGCACCTCGATGAGGAGTCCGCCCGGGCGCACCACCTCGAGGGACCGCGTCCCCGTGTCGTCGGAGACGTTGCCGATCAGATCGATCACGACGTCGACGTCGTCGACGACCTCTTCGAACCGGACGGAGGTGTAATCGACCACCTCGGCGGCCCCCAGCTCTCGGAGCCAGTCCAGGTTGCGCGGGGAGCCCGTCGCGATCACATGAGCCCCGAAATACGCGGCGAACTGCACCGCGAAGTGGCCCACCCCGCCGCTGCCCGCGTGCACGAGGATGCGTTGGCCCTGGTGCGCGAGGGCCGTCTCGACGACGATGCCCCACGCGGTGAGCGCGGCCACCGGGACGCCGGCGGCCTCGACGTGCGAGAGCGACGCCGGTTTGCGTGCGAGCGAGAGGGTGGGCACCACGACGTACTCGGCGTACGATCCGCTCGTGCGCGGCACGGTGGCCATGCCGTAGACCTCGGTGCCGACGGGGAAGGGGTGCGCATCGAACGGTGCCCGCACGACCACGCCGCTCACGTCGAGCCCCAGGACCGCGGGCCACGACGAGATCGCCCCGGACAGGCCGCGCCCGGCGCGGGTTTTCGCGTCGATGGGGTTGATCCCGGCGGCGACCACCCTGACCAGCACCTCGCTGAGCACCGGAACGGGCACGGCGACCTCGGCGACGCGGAGGGCGTCGGCCGCGCCCGGGGCGTCGAGGACCGCCGCACGCATCGTCTCGGGCACCGGGGGGAGGGGCTGGAGGGCGGTCTCGGGACGCGTCGATCGGAATCTCATCGGGCGCTCTCTCTCGCTGCGGTCGCTCCGCGGCGACCTCGCCGCGGTTCCCACAGTCAACCCCGGGATTGTCTCGGCGGTGTTACGCCTCGGTCACCGTGTCGCGAAGCCCGGGCGCGTGGCAACCGTCCCCTTCGTCCCCAGCGCACCCGCGAAGCCGCGCGTGCGGTCATTCGCGGACGGGCACTTCGCCGACGGCGAGAGCGTGCAGCAGCGCGGAGAGGTGGCGGATGTCGTCGATCGTCCAGTCCGCGATCGCATCGAACAAGCGGCTCTCGTGCGGGGCGCGAGCGTCCGCGAGACGGGCGTGCCCGACCTCGGTGACGGCGATGAGACGCGAGCGGCGGTCGTTGGGATCCGGCGTGCGCGTGACGAGACCGAGGTCTTCGAGCTCGGTGATCGCGCGACTGAGGAACCCCTTGTCGGCGGCCAGACGCTCGGCCAGGGCCGAGAGGGTGAGCGGTCCGAAGCGACTGACGACCGAGAGGACCTTGAACGTCGCCGGCAGCATCCCCGGGCTCACGCGTTCCGCCGCCTCGGAGACGAAGCGGCGGAACACGGTCATGAGCTCCGAGAACGACGATTCCAGGGCCTGTACGGCCTCGCGGCGCTCGTCGCCCTTTTCGCTCGTCACGTCAGCCATCCTCTCCCATCTCGGCCTCACGGCGTGCACGGCGCGGGGAGTCGGCATCCTGTGTCGGGATGGTGCCGGTGGCCGAGAGCGTCGCCATGGCCTCGGGGACGGAGACGGTGGCGAAGTCGGCCTCGCTCGCAGCGACCCTCTCGGTGGTCGTCATGCGGGTCAGGGGTCGGTTCGGCAGGAACAGGATCGCGATGAGGCTCACCACCGCGACGGGCACCGCGATGAGGAACGAGTGCGCGATCGACTGAGCGTAGATGTCCTCGACGATGACGCGCACGCCCTCGGGGAGAGCCGAGACCTGCGGGATGGCTCCCGACTGCAGGCTCTGCGCGACCGCGGCCCCGTCGGCGCCGAGGGCCATGATGGCGGCCTTCAGGTCGGCCGCGCGGTCGGTGAACAGGCTCGTCGCCATGCTGGCCAGGGCCGCGCCCATCACCGAGACGCCGATCGTGCCGCCGAGGCTGCGGAAGAACGTCACGCCCGAGCTCGCGGCACCCATCTGCGACGGGTTGGCGGTGTTCTGAACGATGAGCACCAGGTTCTGCATCGTCATGCCGACACCGGCGCCCAGCAGGGCCATGTACAGCGACACGAGGACGAAGTTGGTGTCGTAGTGGACGGTCGACAGCAGGAACGTGCCCACGATCAGCAGCACACCTCCGGCGATCAGGAACGGCTTCCAGTTACCGAAGCGCGAGATGAGCGCACCGACGACGATCGACGAGACGAGCAGGCCGCCGATCATCGGAATGGTCATGATGCCGGCCTCGGTGGGCGTGGCGCCGCGCGCCATCTGCATGTACTGACTCAGGAACACCGAGGTGCCGAACATCGCCAGACCCGTCGCGATCGAGGCGATCGTGGCGAGGGTGAAGGTGGCGTCGCGGAACAGGGTCAGCGGCACGAGGGGCTCGGAGGAGCGCAGCTCGACCACCACGAAGAGGATCGCGGCCACGACGGCACCGCCGACCATGAGGACGGTCTCGGTGCTCGCCCACTCGAAGGTGCTGCCGGCATTGGTGACCCAGATGAGCAGCAGCGACACGGCGGCCGAGAGCAGCACGATGCCGAGGTAGTCGATCTTCACCGTGCGGGCGGCGCGAGCGGGGAGGTGGAGGGTGCGCTGCTGGATGAGCAGGGCGGCCACGGCGAACGGGAGGGCGACGAAGAAGTTCCAGCGCCATCCGAAGGCGTCGGTGATGACACCGCCGAGCAGGGGGCCGCCGACCGTGGCGACGGCCATCACGGCGCCGAAGAGGCCCATGTACCGGCCGCGCTCGCGCGGGCTGATGATGTCGGCCATGATCACCTGGCTGAGAGCGGCGAGGCCGCCGGCGCCGAGACCCTGCACCGCGCGGAAGCCGATCAGCATGTCGGTGTTCTGCGAGAACCCGGCGGCCGCGGTGGCGAGCACGAAGATCGCGATGGCGATCTGGATCAGCACCTTGCGGTTGAACAGGTCGGCGAGCTTGCCCCAGATCGGGGTCGAGATCGCGGTGGTGAGCAGGGTCGCGGTGATGACCCAGGTGTAGGCGTTCTGGTCGCCCGACAGGTCGTGCACGATGACCGGCAGCGACGTCGAGACGACGGTCGAGGCGAGCATCGACACGAACGTGCCGAGCAGCAGGCCGATGAGGGCCGGGAGGACGCGCCGCTGGGCGGGCGCCTCGGGAGAAGAGGTTGTCATGCGGGAGCTCCACGAAAGGGGGACGGATGCCGCGACGACGATGGCGCGATTAGTTGACTGATGTCAACGATACGCCCTTTGTTTGACTTCCGTCAACCATTAATCGAGGAGCGCGAGAGCGCGGTACCTCTCCGTGGGTTCCGGTGGCGCGGGCGCGGGCCGGCGGGCCTGAGTGGTGCGGTGGTAGAGCTCGTCGATCAGCGCGGTCGCCAACCCCACGAGCTTCGCGATCTCGCGGTCGTCGCGATCGATCCACTGGCACCGCGGCTCGTCGTGAAGGGGGACGAACCCGTCGTGCTGCTCCCAGGCGACGAGGGTGCGTTCGGCGCCCAGGACGTGCTGCTGCCACCAGATCTGACGCATGTAGGTCTTCGGGATCGAGCGCCATGCCTTGTTGGTCGTCTTGATCTCCGCGAGCACGATGCGCCCCTCGCCGTCGACGACGACACCGTCGGGGGTGGCGAGATGACGCTTCTCGACGACCGCGTGATACAGGGCGGAGGAGGGACGGATGCCGTGTGTCGCCGCCACCCACGCGGCGATCTCGGGCTCGCGACGACGACCGTGCGCCGTGAAGGCGTTGCCCGAGAAATTCGAGCCCATGAGCTTGGCATCCGCCGCCCTCGCGATGGCGTTGGGGCTCGTCAGCGTGGCGACGTCGGTCGCGGTGATGCCCCGACTGCGCGCACGGATCCACGCGACGCGATCGCGCGAGTCCGCGACGATGCGCGCGTCGAGGTCGGCGCTGCGCGTTGCGACGAGCTCGGGGGACATGCGTTCGACCCTAACCCCGCTCGACCGTGGAGTGCATGCGAGGCGCGGCGCGTCGGCATCCGGGGTCTTGTGTCGCAGGTAAGGGTGACCTAAGTTGTTAGCATGGCTCCCGACCCTCGCGTGCTGCGCCGCCCCGACGGCGGCCTGTGGAGCGATCTCGAGGGGGCCGTGCTGCTCGGCGGCGACGCGGGCAACGTGCCCGAGATGCAGAGGATCGCGGCCGCGCTGTCTCCCGCCGCGCACCTGACCGTGGTCGTGGAGATCTGCGGGTCCGCGCAGCTCGGCGTGATCGACGCGGGCGAGGGCCGCGTGAGCTGGCTCGATCGGACGCTCGACGGCGAGTTGCGCCCGCGCGGCGAGCGGTTGGCGCAGGCGATCCACGCCTGGTGCGCGGAGTGGGCGTGCGGGAACGATGCCGTGTGCACGGTGTGGCTCGGCGCGCGGACCCCGTCGCGCATCGTCCGCATGACCCGGGCCCTGTTGCCCGAGCCGCGCGTGTCCTGAGGCGCGGCCCGGTGCGGCCGCGCGCCGTGCGCCGCCCGCCGCGCGCCGCGGCGGGGGTCGCGCGAGAGCACACGTTCGGCGCGAGAGCACACGTTAGGACGCTGAGCGAGCGTGTCGTCTCGCGCCGTTCGTGTGATCTCGGCGGTGGTGTGCGCCGGCGGGGCGGGGTCTCCCCAACCGTGGGGCGGGGGTCGGTTCTCCACGGAGGGGGTGGTTGCGCGGGGCGCGGGGTGGGATTGCCAGCGACGCTGGGGGGATGGGGCGCGATATGAATGCCGACACGGCGCGTGAACTGCTGCGCACGCGAGCTGAACTGCTCGACCGAGACGTTTCGAAGAGCGGGCTCGGGTGCGGGGTCACGGGCGCGTGGCACCGCGTGCAGCGAGGCGTCTACGTCCCCCGCGTCGCCGTCGACGATCTCTGGCCCCAGGCCGATCTGCGTCTGCGAGTGGTGGCGGCGGCTCGTCAGATGCGCGGCGGTGACGCGGTGATCTCGCACGTGTCGGCCGCTGTTCTGCACGGTCTCGACCTGTCCGGTATAGCCGGCCGGCCGGTCGAGATGACGGTCGCCGGGGACCGTCGGATGTCGAGCCGTCCGGGTCTGAAGCGCCACCACGACGAACTCCACCCGGATGACATCGTCACGGTCGAGGGGCTGCGTTGCACATCTCTCGAGCGCACGGTCTTCGATGTCGCGCGCGTCGCCTCGCTGGAGTCCGCCGTCGCCTGCGCGGACGCGGCGGCGAGGCGAGTGGCGGTCAGTGAGCGAGTTCTCGACCCGGGCGCGCAGGAGGCATGGCGCCAACGCCTGCGCCTGCGTGCTGCGGCCGCATCTGGGCGCCGCGGAGTCGCGCGGGCGCGGTGGGTGATCGAGTTCTGCGATGGGCGCGCCGAACTCCCGGGGGAGAGTCTCAGTCGTCTACAGCTCTTCCGGCTGGGGCACCGTGTCTTCGATCTGCAGGTGCCGGTCGAGGGGCCGTCCGGCGAGACGTACGAGGTGGACATCGGGCTCCCCGAGGCCAGAACCTTTTGGGAGTTCGATGGGGAGGGCAAATACCTCGACGAAGCTCGTAGGAGCGGGCGAACTCTCGACGAGGTGCTCCTCCGGGAGAAACGTCGAGAGGACTGGATCCGTGGGGTGACCCAGTGGCGTCTGTATCGAGGTGGCTTTCGGGACGTCGCCACTGCGGATGCCCTTGCGGCGCGCCTCGCCGCATTCGGTGTGTCGCCTCCGACTGCGTGAGATCACACGATCGGCGCGAGGTGACACGTTCGATGTGCGGCGGAGGGTGTGATCTCGTGCCGAACGTGTGATCTCGCGGCGGTGGGGGAGCGCGGGGCGGGGAGGGGAGCGGGGAGGGGGCGGGGCGGATTCGCGCGGGGGTGGGGGATCGGGTACAGTGGGGGTAAGCCAAAGACCGTCGGTCATCGTCGTGCGCGCACGTCGATCGAAGCGTCTGCTGAAAAGCAGGGGACCTACGCAGGTAAACGAAACTCTTCCGAGCTCCGTGCGCCTGCGCCGGAGCTCTTCTTTTTTGTCCGGACCCCGGTGTCTTCGGCCGGCGCCCCGCCATCGCGGAGCGCCTCGTTCACACAAGGAGTGGCCATGGCGCAGAAGGATGCATCGGTCGCCGAGCTCACGAAGAACTTCGAGAGCTCGACCGCCGTTCTGCTGACCGAGTACCGCGGTCTGACGGTTGCCCAGCTCAAGCAGCTGCGCAACGACATCCGTCAGGACGCGGATTACGCCGTGGTGAAGAACACGCTGACCAAGATCGCCGCGGCTAACGCGGGGGTCACGGGACTGGACGACGAGCTCAAGGGCCCGTCTGCCATCGCGTTCGTGCACGGTGACCCTGTCGCCGTCGCGAAGAGCCTGCGTGCCTTCGCCAAGGCTAACCCTCAGCTCGTGGTGAAGGGCGGCTACTTCGATGGCGCCGCTCTGACCGCGGATGAGGTCAACAAGCTCGCCGATCTCGAAAGCCGTGAAGTCCTGCTGGCGAAGCTCGCCGGTGCGATGAAGGCGACGATGACCAAGGCGGCATACGTCTTCCAGGCGCTTCCGTCGAAGGCCGTTCGCACGGTCGACGCGCTGCGCGAGAAGCAGGACACCGCGGCCTGACCCGGCCCGGCTGATTAACCCGATCAAGGAGATACAACATGGCTAAGCTCAGCACCGAAGAGCTGCTCGACGCGTTCAAGGAGCTCACCCTCATCGAGCTCTCCGAGTTCGTCAAGGCGTTCGAGGAGACCTTCGACGTCACCGCTGCCGCCCCCGTGGCCGTTGCCGGCCCCGCCGCCGGTGGCGCTGCCCCCGCCGAAGAGGCCGAGGAGAAGGACTCGTTCGACGTCGTCCTCGAGGCCGCCGGTGACAAGAAGATCCAGGTCATCAAGGTCGTCCGCGAGCTCACCTCGCTCGGCCTCGGCGAGGCCAAGGCCGTCGTCGATGGTGCTCCCAAGGCCGTGCTCGAGGGCGCGAACAAGGAGACCGCCGAGAAGGCCAAGGCTGCCCTCGAGGAGGCCGGCGCTTCGGTGACCCTGAAGTAATTTCACTTCACCGTCGCTTCAACGCGATAAACGAAGGCCCGGATGCCATGGCATCCGGGCCTTCGTCGTTTTTCGTGAGCGTCGATAGCGGTCGTCCGCCCGGGGGCAAGGCGACCAGACGGGTGTGAGACCCGGTTTCAGGAGATGAGAAACCGATGTTCACCTGATCGAAATAAAGAAGTCTGGGAAAAGGGTATGGGGATCGTTTACGGTCGTTGAGACCCCCCGTCGATTCCCCCACCTCCGACGTCGCCTTGCGCGCGCCGGTACTTGGAGACCCATGCCTTCCGATGCTTCGCGCGTGTCCGCACGCCGTTTCACCACCGCACTGAGCGCCGCCCTGGGCGTCGCCCTGCTCGGCTCATCCATCGTCCCGCTGCCGGCTTCGGCCGCCGTCGGCTCGAAGGTGGTGATCAACGAGGCCTACCTGAAGGGCGGGAGCGCCGGCGCCTTCTTCAACCAGAAGTTCGTCGAGCTCTACAACGCGGGCGACACCGCCCAGGACCTGAGCGGCTGGTCGCTGCAGTATCGCGCGGAGAAGAATTCCAGCACCGGCAACGTCCAGAAGCTGACCGGGTCGATCGCTGCGGGCGGCTACTACCTCATCGCCCTCCCCGGCAACGGAACTCCTCCCGTCGGGGCAGCGCTTCCCGTCGCCGACCTGACGAGCACCACCATCACGCCCTCGGGGACAAATGGTCAGCTCTTCCTCGCTAACGTCGGCGAAGCGATCTCCCCGGCAGCGGGCAGCGTGGCCGACTCGCGCGTCGTCGACTTCCTCGGCTACGGCAATGGCGTCTCGTTCGAGACGGCCCCCGCGGTCGTCGACGGCGCCAGCACGAAGCCGAACGCGCTCGTCCGCACCGATTTCGTCGACACCAACGACAACGCGAAGGACTTCACCAACACCACGACGGTCACGCCGCAGGGATCGGGCCGGACCACGCCCACCCCCGACCCGTCGGGCTCGGCATCGCCGTCCCCCTCGCCGTCCGCCTCGGCGACGCAAGCGCCCCCGGTGACGCCGGGCGCCGTCATCCCGATCAGCGAGATCCAGGGCACCGGCGCCAGCACGCCGCTCGCAGGCAAGACCGTCACCACGCGCGGTATCGTGACCGCCGCGTACCCGACCGGCGGCTACAACGGCTTCTTCATCCAGACGCCCGGTACCGGTGGCGAGATCGATCCCAAGACGCACAAGGCATCCGACGCCGTCTTCGTCTACGGCTCGGCCGCGACCGCCACGGTGGCCATCGGTCAGCACGTCGAGGTGACGGGCACCGCCGCCGAATTCTCGGGTCAGACGCAGATCAACGCGGAAGCCGCGGGGGTGAGCGTGCTCTCCGAGCAGGCCGCCGCCGTGCAGCCCGCCAAGATCTCGTGGCCGAAGACCGACGAGGAGCGCGAGCTCTTCGAGGGCATGCTCCTCGCGCCCCAGGGTGACTTCACCGTCACGAACTCGTACTCGACCAACCAGTACGCCGAGGTCGGACTCGCCGCCGGCACCACGCCGCTGCGCACCCCCACCGATGTCGCGCGCCCGGGCACCCTCGACTACGACACAGCCGTCGCCGACAACGGCGCCCGCGGCGTCGTGCTCGACGACGGTGCGTCGATCAACTTCCTGAACGACGCCAACAAGGGCATCCCCCTGCCCTACGTGTCGTTGACGAATCCCGTGCGCGTGGGCGCTCCGGTGACGTTCACGAAGCCGGTCATCCTCGACTTCCGCAACAACACCTGGAAGCTCCAGCCGACGCAGCAGCTCACGGTCGACAACGCGAAGGACGTGCAGCCCGCGACCTTCGCGAACACCCGTACCGCGTCGCCCGCGCCGGTCGGCGGCGACCTGAAGATCTCGAGCTTCAACGTCCTCAACTACTTCACCACCACCGCCGCGAGCGTCAACTGCACCTCGGTCTACCGGGACCGCGCGGGCAACCCGATCACGGCGAACACGTGCCCGGCGCCCGGCCCCCGCGGCGCCGCGAACGACGAGAACCTGAAGCGCCAGCAGGCCAAGATCGTCGCCGCCATCAACGGTCTCGGCGCCGACGTCGTCTCGCTGGAAGAGATCGAGAACTCCGCGAAGTTCGGTAAGAATCGCGACGCCGCACTGTCGACCCTCGTCGGTGCCCTCAACACCGCGCTCGGATCGGAGCAGTGGGCTTTCGTCCCCTCGCCCGCGGCCCTGCCCACGACGGAGGACGTGATCCGCACGGCCTTCATCTACAAGAAGGCCGTCGCCGCTCCCGTCGGCGACAGCGTCATCTTCAACGACGCCGCCTTCCGCAACGCACGCCAACCGCTCGCGCAGGCGTTCGCCCCGGTCGCGTTCCCGGAGGCCAAGATCCTGGCGATCGTGAACCACTTCAAGTCGAAGGGCGACAGCGACCCCAAGGCGACGGGCGACAACGCCAACGGCATCCAGGGTGCGTTCAACGGCGACCGGGTGCGTCAGGCGGAGGCCCTCGGGAACTTCGCGAAGACCCGCTCGGCCGCGGTGGGTACCGACGACGTGTTCCTGCTCGGCGACTTCAACTCGTACTCGCAGGAAGACCCGATCCAGAAGCTGCGCGACTTCGGCTTCGAGCCGCTCGAGGCGGGCACCGGCAAGTACTCCTACTCGTTCAGCGGTCAGTCGGGTTCGCTCGATCACGTGCTGGCCTCGCCTTCTGCGCGCGAGCTGGTGACCGGCGCCGACATCTGGAACATCAACGCCGTCGAGGCTCTGGCCCTGGAGTACAGCCGCTACAACTACAACGCGCTGAACTTCTACGACACGACGCCGTACCGCTCCAGCGATCACGACCCGGTCATCGTGGGTCTCGACCTGTCTCCGACGACGCAGGTGAACCTGGTCGGCATCAACGACTTCCACGGTCGGATCGACGCCAACACCGTCCGGTTCGCCGGGACCGTCGAGCAGGTTCGCGCGCAGTACGGCGAGAAGAACTCGCTGTTCATCTCCAACGGAGACAACATCGGCGCCTCGGTGTTCGCCTCGTCGTACTTCGGCGACAAGCCGACCATCGACGTGCTGAACGCGCTCGAGCTCAAGGCCTCGGCCGCGGGGAACCACGAGTTCGACAAGGGCGCGAACGACCTCACCGATCGCGTCGACGGCCTCGCCGACTTCCCGTACCTGGCCGCGAACGTCTTCAAGGACGGCAAGCCCCTGCTGCAGGAGTACGCGATCTTCGAGGTCGACGGTGTGCGCGTCGGCGTCATCGGAGCCATCACGGAGTCGACCCCGACGCTGGTCACCCCCAGCGGCATCCAGGGAATCGAGTTCCGCGAGCCGGTCGCCGAGGTGAACCGCGTCGTCGCAGAGATCGACGACAAGGTCGACGTCATCGTCGCCCAGTACCACGAGGGCTCCGGCGCAGGCCAGGCCACGACGACCCTCGAACAGGCCGTCGCGGCGGGCGGACCGTTCGCGGACATCGTGAACGAGACCTCGCCCGAGGTGGATGCCATCTTCACCGGTCACACGCACCAGCTCTACGCGTGGAACGCGCCGATCCCCGGCCGAGAGGGCACTCGCCCGATCGTCCAGACCGGCAACTACGGGGAGAACGTCGGACAGATCGTGTTGAACGTCGACGCGGACGGCCACGTCGTGAGCTCCTCCGCGCGGAACGTCGCTCGAGCGGGTGGGAAGGACGCGGCCGTCAACGCCGCCCTCGACGCGGAACTCATCCGGACCTACCCGCGCGTCGCGAAGGTCGACTCCATCGTCAAGGCCGCGCGGGCCCAGGCCGACATCGTCGGACGTCAGCCCGTCGGGTCGGTCACCGCGGACATCACGACGGCCTTCAGCGGCGGTTCGTACGTCGACGGCGTGTACGCCGGCGGCACTCGGGGCGACCGGACGAAGCAGTCGGCGCTGGGCGGCCTGGTGGCCGATGCCCTGCTCGACTCGCTCGACGATTCCGACCGCGGCGGGGCGGAGGTCTCGTTCGTCAACGCCGGTGGTCTGCGCGACGAGCTGCTCTACGACGCCAACGGCGAGATCACGCTCGCGGAGGCGAACGCGGTCCTGCCCTTCCTCAACAACCTCTGGACCACGACCCTCACCGGGGATCAGGTGCGTCAGGTCCTCGAGCAGCAGTGGGGCGACTTCGCGAAGCGCACCGATAACGCGAACCTGTCGCTCGGCGTCTCGGAGAACCTCCGCTACACCTACGACGCGACGCTCCCCGCGGGGCAGCGCATCACGGGAGTCTGGATCGACGGCGTCCCCGTCGACCCGGCGAAGGGGTACCGCGTGGGCTCGTTCAACTTCCTGCTCGGGGGAGGGGACAGCTTCTCGGTCTTCGCGAAGGGAACCGACACCCGCGACTCCGGTCTCATCGACCGCGACGCGTGGATCGATTACCTGAAGAAGAACCCGGGGCTCACCCCCGACTTCACCGCCCGCGGCGTGCAGGTGTCGGGGGCGCGTGCAGCAGCACCGGGTACCGATCTCACGGTGACCGTGTCGAACCTCGACCTCACCTCGCTCGGCGCGCCGGCGAACACGACGCTCGACGCCTCGTTCGGCGCCGAGACGGTGTCGCCTCGCGCGACGGCCCGGACGATGGCGCTCGCCGCCCCGTCGGCGCGGATCGCGGCGCTCGCCGCACCCGCTGCGACCAGCGTCGCGGTGGTCGACGGCTCGGCGACCGTGACCGTGGGCGTGCCCGCGGACGCCGTCGGGACCCTGCAGCTGCGCCTGACCGCGCAGCCCACCGGGACCGCCGTGGTGGTACCCGTGCAGGTGACCGCGGCCGGTGACGGCGCCGGCGTTCCCGGTGCGGGCGCGGGCCAGGCGCAGAACGGGTCCGGTCGCGGCTCGCTGCCGACGACGGGCGCCGACACCACGTGGATGGGTGCGGGCGTGCTGGCCGCGCTCGCGTTGCTCGGCCTCGGCCTCGTGGTCCGCCGACGGGCGACGCGTCGCGCCGACTGATCAGTGAGAAAGACGGGACCCCGGATGCCACGGCATCCGGGGTCCCGTCTTTTCAGGACACGCGCGGGGGAGCGGTGGAGGCGCGGACGACCAGCCGGGTCTCGGCCTCTGTCCGCCGGGCCGGTTCACTGGTTCCCTCGATCATCGACAGGAGGAGGCGGGTCGCCTCGACCCCCTGCGCCTGCGGGAACTGCTCGATCGTGGTGAGGGAGAACATCTCGGCGTAGTCATGGCCGTCGATCCCGACGACGCTGAGCTCGGTGGGGACCGAGATGCCCATCCGTCGCGCGGCGATGATGACGCCGATCGCGACCTCGTCGCACGCGGCGACCACGCCGGTGGGACGCGAGGCCGCATCGGCCAGGAACGAGGCGGCGGCCGCGTACGCGTCGGTGATCGTCAGGGTGGACGGCACGCTGCGGATGCGCACGGCCAGATCGTGGTCGTTCATCGCGTTCCGATATCCGATCGAGCGTTCGTCCACGTCTTTGGCGGGCGCGTCGCTGCGGGGGGTGCTGCCGACGAAGGCGATGTCGGTGTGCCCGAGCGCGATGAGGTGCTGCGTGATGATGCGCGTGATCGCGATGTTGTCGAGGCCGAGGGTGGGGACGCCGCTGAGGGCGTTTCCGATGCTCACCACCGGCTTGCCGATGTTCGCGAGGCGCTCGAGGTCGGCGTCGTCCGGCTCGAGGGCGACGGCGATGATGCCGTCGAACCGCTTGCGGGCCAGGTACGTGGAGTACAGGCTCTCGCGGTCGTTCGATCCCGGCTCCGCCACGTAGAGGGTGACGTCGTAGCCGAGGGGGATGAGCGTGCGCTCGACCCCTTCGACGATCGAGCCGAAGTACCAGCGGTTCACCTTCGGCACGATCAGGGCGATCGTGCGGGTGCGCCCCGTCGCGAGGCTCACCGCGCTCGTGGAGGGGACGTAGCCGAGGGATGCCGCGGCGTCGGTGACACGTTGGCGCGTGAGGTCGGAGACATAGCCGCCGCCCGTGAGAGCGCGGCTTGCCGTCGACTTGGACACGCCGGCCAGGCGTGCCACATCGGCGATTCCGCTCATGCCGTGATCTTCCTCGTGATGCGTCGACGTCCGTGTCGACGTCGAAAACAGTATCCGACAATCCCTCAAAGTGGAACCGGTCCCGGTCCGGTATACCGGTCGCTTTCCGCGTCATTCCGCTAGTTATCGGTTCGTGACCTGCGGCCGGTTGCAACTCTTGTGGATTGGCTCTACGGTTACGTGGAATCGGTTCCCGACGGGATCCGGTGCACCAAGACACTCAAAGAGGAGAGACCACATGGGTATGTCACAGCGGTACCGCCTGCTGGCGCCCGTCGGGCTGTTGGCGGTCGGTGCGATCGCTCTCGCGGGCTGCGCCGAAGGCGACAGCGGCGGCACGAGCGGTTCGGGAGGCGAGACAACCGTCCGCATCTCCGGCGGCATCACCGGTAGCGAGGCCGACCTGCTGAACCAGTCGTTCGACCAGTTCACCAAGGACACCGGCATCAAGGTCGTCTACACCGGCGACAAGAGCTTCGAGGGCAACATCGTCACCAAGGTGACCGGTGGAGACGCCCCCGACATCGCGATCGTCCCCCAGCCGGGCCTGCTGAAGACCCTCATCGGCACGGGCGACGTGAAGAAGGCGTCCGACACCGTGTCGAAGAACGTCGACCAGTACTGGGGCGAGGACTGGAAGTCCTACGGCAGCGAAGACGGAACGTTCTACGCCGCACCCATGCTCGCCAACCTCAAGGGCTACGTCTGGTACTCGCCGGCGAAGTTCAAGGAGTGGGGCGTCGAGGTTCCCAAGACGCTCGACCAGCTGATGACCCTCACGTCGACGATCCAGCAGAAGACCGGCGCCGCTCCCTGGTGTGCCGGCTTCGCCTCGGGCGACGCCTCGGGCTGGCCCGGCACCGACTGGATCGAGGACATGGTCCTGCGTCAGTCCGGCCCCGACGTCTACGACCAGTGGGTCGCCAACGAGGTCAAGTTCACCGACGCTCCGATCAAGGAGGCCTTCGAGGCCACCGGCAAGATCCTCCTGAACCCGTCGTACGTGAACGCCGGCTTCGGTGACGTCAAGAGCATCAACTCGGTCGCCTTCGCCGACGTGGCCGCCAAGGTCGCCGACGGCAGCTGCCCGATGACCCACCAGGCGTCGTTCCTGTCGTCCAACTTCCTCACGGTCAAGAACGCCTCGGGCGGTGACGTCAAGGTCGCACCCGACGGTGACGTCTACGCCTTCCTGCTCCCCGGCGTGACCGAGGGCAAGCTCGCGGTCGAGGGTGGCGGCGAGTTCGTCACCACGTTCTCCGACGACACCAACGTCCAGAAGGTCGCCGAGTTCATGTCGTCGCCCGACTTCGCCAACGCCCGCGTCAAGCTCGGCGGCGTGATCTCGGCCAACAAGGGCGCCGACGCCTCGCTCGCCTCGAGCGAGTTCCTCCAGGAGGCCATGAAGGTCGTCCAGGACCCGAACACCACGCTGCGTTTCGACGCGTCGGACCTGATGCCGGCGACCGTCGGCTCGGGCTCGTTCTGGAAGGGCATGGTCAGCTGGATCGACGGCACGCCGACCGACCAGGTGCTGAGCGACATCCAGGCCGGGTACAACAACTAACCGACCGCTGCGCCACCGATGGGCCGCCCGCCACGCGGGCGGCCCATCCGGGTCCATACTTCTAATCCGCCCGCACGCACCACACGGGCACTCAACGATGAGCACGAAGGCGTGTTCGGGAGGGACGTCATGACCGATATCAAGAACGCGGAGAAGGCGCCGGCGGCGTCATCTCCGCCGAGCGGGCGAGCCGAGCGTCACGTGCGCGGCTCCGGTGCGCGCAATCGGACCACGCTGCTCGTGGTCCTCGTGGGGCTCATCCTGGCGGTGGCCCTCTTCCTCTTCATGGTCACGCGGGCCCCCGTCGAGACCAAGCCCACGACCCTGGGCTTCAGCCTGAACAGCTTCTTCATCTGGCTCGGCGGGCTCAACCCCCTCGTCCAGATCCCTCTCGTCCTCGTCGCCTTCGGCGCGGTCGTGGGTCTGCTCCTGCTCCTCATCGAGTACGCCCCGCGGTCCGGCAAGGGGTACTTCTGGTTGCGGCTCGTCGCGTGCTTCGCCATCCCGGTGCTGGCGTTCATGCTGCTGCGTCCGTACCAGAACGCCGTCCTCTACGTCCTGGGCATCGCGATCCTGCTCGGCGCCGTCCTCTTCTACGCCGACTACCGCTCGCGCCAGGGGGCGGGATACCTCTTCCAGCTGATCCTGTTCGCGGCTCCGGCAGCGATCCTCCTGCTGATCGGCCTGGTCTACCCGGCCATCACCACCTTCTTCCAGTCGTTCTTCGACAAGACCGGTGACAACTTCGTCGGTTTCGAGAACTACATCTGGACCTTCACGAACCCGGAGGGGTTCTGGTCGATCATCAACACCCTCATCTGGGTGCTCCTGGCCCCCACGATCGCCACGGCGATCGGCCTGGCGTACGCCGTCTTCATCGACCGCGCGGCGGGGGAGAAGTACCTCAAGGTGCTCATCTTCATGCCGTTCGCGATCTCGTTCGTCGGCGCCGGCATCATCTGGAAGTTCGTCTACGACTTCCGGCAGGGCGACCAGATCGGTGTGCTGAACGCGATCGTCACGGCCTTCGGCGGACAGCCGGTCTCGTGGCTGGCGGCGTCGCCCCTGGTCAACACCCTGCTGCTGGTCGTCGTCTTCATCTGGAGCCAGACGGGTCTGGCGATGGTCATCCTGTCGGCGGCCATCAAGGCCGTGCCGCCGGAGCAGAACGAGGCGGCCGAGCTCGACGGCGCAAGCGCCTGGGAGCGTTTCATCAACGTCACCGTACCCGGCATCCGTTCCTCGCTCATCGTGGTCCTCACCACGATCGCCATCAGTGCCCTGAAGATCTACGACATCGTCGCCGTCATGACCGGTGGTCGCAACGACTCGACCGTTCTCGCCTTCGAGATGGTCAACCAGCAGCAGCGTTTCCAGAGCTACGGACACTCCGCCGCTCTGGCCGTGGTGCTGTTCATCTTCGTCCTGCCGCTGATCATCTTCAACGTGCGCCAGATCCGGAAGCAGAGGGAAGTGCGATGACCACCTCCACCGTGGTGCTCGAACCCAGCACCGACACCCGCTCCGCCCGCCAGGTCGCTCGCGACACCCGCAAGCACGAGGCGATGGCGCGCAAGCGGCTCACCTCGAAGGGCGCGACGATCGCGGCCGTCGTGATCGCGTTCTTCTGGACGATCCCGACCTTCGGCCTCTTCATCACCTCGTTCCGCCCGGGTTCCGACACGCAGTCGTCGGGATGGTGGACGGTCTTCACCGACCCGTCGTTCACCCTGGAGAACTACCGGCTGGCGCTGACCTCGGGAGGGACGGCGCTCACGCTCGCGCAGTCGTTCCTGAACTCGCTGGCCATCACGATCCCGGTGGTGCTGTTCGCCCTCGCGGTCGCGTCGCTCATCGCGTACGCGTTCGCGTGGATCGACTTCAAGGGCCGCAACTTCTTCTTCATCTTCATCTTCGCGCTGCAGATCGTGCCGCTGCAGATGGCCCTCGTGCCCCTGCTGAGCCTCTTCTCGCGCGGACTGACGATCAACGAGGTCACGATCTTCCCGGGCTTCGATCTGCGCGGCGTGGAGCACAGCTTCGCGACCGTGTGGATCGCGCACGTCATCTTCGCGATGCCGCTGGCCATCTTCCTGCTGCACAACTTCATCGCCGAGATCCCGGCCGAGGTCATCGAGGCCGCTCGAGTCGACGGAGCCGGTCACGGGCAGATCTTCTTCCGCCTCATCCTCCCGCTCGCGGCCCCCGCGCTCGCCTCGTTCGCGGTGCTCGAATTCATCTGGGTGTGGAACGACCTGCTGGTGGCGACGATCTTCGCACCCTCGTCATCGTTGCCCCTGACGCAATCGCTCAACTCCCTGTCGGGCACCTGGGGTGACCAGTGGTTCCTCCAGTCCGCGGGAACGTTCATCTCGATCCTGGTTCCGCTGATCGTGTTCTTCCTCCTGCAGCGCTTCTTCGTGCGCGGCCTGCTGGCGGGTGCCACGAAGGGCTGAGCCCGTCACGACCCTAGGGGCGCGGCATCCGAGAAGGATGTCGCGCCCCTTCTGCGTGCGGGGACGGGCGGATGCCGGGGGTGCAACGTGGAGGCGACGCGGGGCCGCGAGAAACGCCATCCGTGGTGAGACACGGCGTGGGACCGCGTGTCTCGAACGGGAGGGCGTTTATCGCGGGAGGTGAGGGCGGGGTGGGGCGGGGCGGACGGACGGGCGGGCGACGGGGGGAGAGGCGGCATCCGTGGTGAGGCACCGCGCACGGCCGCGGGTCGCGTGAGGGGCGGCATTCGCGGCGCGGTGGCGAGCGTGGAGGGGCAGAGGCTCCGGGGGTGCGCCTGCGTCAGGCGCTGCAGCCCAGGCGCGACTGGATGTCGCGCATGGCATCGAGCTCGGCCGACTGGCCCGTCACGATCGCGCCGGCGACCTCTTTCACCCGCGCATCGGATCCGAGCTCGTTGACGGCCTGGGCCATGGGGATCGCGCCCTGATGGTGCCGGATCATCAGCTCGAGGAACTGGCAGTCCGCGGGGCGTCCCTGATCGCTGCGCAGCTCGTCGAGCTGGGCGTCGGTGGCCATTCCCATCTCGGAGAGCAGCTGCTCCTGCGTGAGCGCCGCGGTGTCGCCGTGGCTGTGCTCCCCGGACTTCTCCATCCACGTCATGAGCGGCTGGCTCGAGGACTGGGGGAGGCCCCACTGCACGAGCCACCCATACATCTCGCCGCGCTGGCCCGACTGGGCGGTGGCGATGTCGTACGAGAGCGTGCGGAGCTCGTCGTCGTCCGTCTTGCGATAGATCTCCATCGCCATGAGCACGGCCTGCGTGTGGTGCACCTGCATGTCGCGGGCGAAGCCGGCTTCGGCAGAATTCTCGCCCGGGTGCGCGGGTGCCGCCGTCGCGCCGAACGCCGTGAAGCGTCCGATCGCGAAGGCGACGGCGATCACGGCGACCGCGATAAGGGCGACGACGACCCAGCGGAGCGCGGGACGCGCGACCGGGGCGTCGTCGCTCATCAGGCCTTGCCCGGACCGTCGATGGCGCCCGAGCACGCGGCGTTCGGCTCGGGGGCGTTCTGGCTGCGCCAGTACTCGGTGAAGAACTCCGCGATGCGCGGGTCGTTCGGGTCGTCGAGCTTCAGCTGGTGGTTCCACGCGCTGACCGCGATGGGGGTGTCCATGTCGGGGTAGGGCGAGAGCAGCGCGTAGCTAGAGGGCATGACGGCCTTGAGGGCGTCGATGCCGGCCTGGTCGACCCGCGCGGGGTCGTAGGTGATCCACACGGCACCGTGCTCCATCGAGTGCACCGCGTTCTCGTTCTGCTGGGGCTGCGTGTAGACGCCGCAGTTGAGCCAGATCGGGTTGTGCGGTCCACCGGCGGGCGGGTTCTGCTCGTACGTCACCGCGCCCTGCACGTGATCGGAGCGGTTCTGGAACGTCTCGACGCCGCTGATCTCACGGCCGGTGCTGTTGCCGGCCTGGTAACTCGTGGGGGGAGCGGGGGCGAAGGCGAACGAGGCGATGACGAGGCCCACCACCGCGACGGCCGCGGTGGAGCCGACGACCCACCACACCAGCTTGCCGCGCTTACGTTTCGCGACCTGCTTCTGGTACTCGGCCAGCTTCTCCTGGCGCTTCTGCTCACGCTGCTGCTTGACCGTGAGGTCGATCTGGGCCTGCTTGGCGGGGTTGCCGCTGGCTCGCTTGTCGGAGGGGGAGGTCATGCGCTGTGTTCTGTCTCTCTTCGGGGCGGGACACATCGGCATCCGCCGACGCCCCCAGCCTATGCGGGTGAATGGGCCGATGGCCTGGGAGGACACCGCGAGCCCGGGATGGTGGGGGTGCGGGTGTTCACGGTAGTATGACGATGTCGAATCGATTCGAGGTTCGACGATCCCCCTCTTCTCTCAGCCCGATTCCGTCGGGCTGTCCGTGTTGCGAAACGAAACCAGACGCGTGCTCGATACTGCCTCCCATCCCGTCATCCCCTCGTCGTCCCGCCCCCCGCAGACGAACACCGGCGCGATCCGCGCGATCGGCAAGAACCCCGCCACGGCACCGATCGTGCTGCACCCGGGCGACGCCATTCCGGCATCGCGGCGTTTCCTGTACATCCTCGTCCTCGGCGCGCTCACCGCTCTGGGCCCGTTCACGATCGATCTGTACCTGCCGGCGTTCCCCGTGCTCGAGGCCGATTTCCAGACGACCGCGGCCGCGATCCAGCTCACGCTGACCGGCACGATGATCGGTTTCGCGCTGGGGCAGCTCATCGTGGGACCGCTCAGCGACAAGGTGGGCCGCCGCCTGCCGCTGCTCTCGGTCACGGCGCTGCACGTGGCCGCGAGCATCTTCGCGGCCTCGGCGCCCACTCTCGAGACCCTCTCGATCGCCCGCGTGCTGATGGGCGCGGGCGCGGCCGCCGGGGGTGTCGTGGCCGCCGCGATCATCCGCGACCTCTTCGGCGGCCGCCGCCTCGTGGTCATGCTGTCGCGCATGGCGATGGTGTCGGGGGTGGCGCCCGTGCTCGCGCCGCTCGCCGGCTCGGCCCTCCTGCTCGTGATGAACTGGCGCGGCATCTTCGTGGTGCTGGCCGTGTACGGAGCCGTGATGCTCGTCTCGGCGATCCTGTTCGTGCCCGAGACGCTCCCGCCCGCCCGTCGCGGGGGTCCCGGCACCACCACCGTCTGGCAGCGCTACGCGAGCGTCTTCCGCGACCGCGTCTTCATCGGCGTGCTCATCATCGGCGCGATGACCTTCAGCGGGCTGTTCTCGTACCTGTCGGCATCCTCGTTCCTCTTCCAGGTGACCTACCAGTTCAGCGCGCAGGGCTACGGCGTGCTGTTCGCGGCCAATTCGATCGGCGTCGTCGTGGGTGTGCAGGTGGCCTCGCGCCTCGCCGCCCGCTTCGGACCGCAGTGGGTGCTGGCCGTGTCGACGGCGGTGCTCGTGCTCGCCGGCGGCACGATCGTCCTGACCGACCAGCTCGGCCTCGGACTGTGGGGCACGATCGTGCCCCTGTTCTTCTTCATGACCGCGTGCGGGTTCACCTTCCCGTGTGCTCAGGTGCTCGCGCTCGATCGTCACGGCAAGGCCGCGGGGACCGCGCAGTCGATCATCGGCGCGGCGAACTTCGGTGTGGCCGGGATCATCTCTCCGCTGGTGGGCCTGCTCGCCACCGGTTCCGGCATCACGGCCACGACAATGGCCTCGGTAATGCTGGGCTGCGCCGTGATCGGCGTGCTGTCGCTGTGGATCCTGGTGCGTCCGCGCACGGTCGAGCGTCTCGCGCCCTGACCGCCGCCGGGCGGCGAACGGGTCGTCGGCCCGGCCGGCGCGGCAGCAGAGAGCCGGGACCCTTCGCCCTCAACCCGGGGCGGGATCGTCTCGCCGTGGTGGCCTTCCCGGCCTCGCGCGGCGCACACAGTAGCAGAGCCGTCCTCGGGGAACGCGCGGGGCGTCCCCCATTCCGTCGTCGTCGCGGAGGCGGCATCATGAGGCGATGGACGCCTCCGCGATCGACGACGTGCTCGACACGCGCCCGCAGCGCTTCCGGGCAACGGTGGGCGTGGTGCTCGTGGCGCTCGCGTGTGCGCTGGGCGCGTGGGTGTTCTTCCGCGGACCGAGTCCCTTCGCGATCGACGTGAGGTGGAACCAGCTCTTCGCCTCCGCGCCGTCTCAGCCCCTGCTGGTCTTCGCGCTCGCGATGGATGCCGTCGGAGGCCACCTCACCGCGGTGCTGATCGTGCCGGTCCTCGGCGCCCTGGCGCTGTACCTGTCGCGCCGGCGCTGGTCGGCCCTGTACTTCCTGACCGCCTCGGTGGGAAGCGCCCTGCTCGTGCAGGTGGTCAAGCACACCTTCGGTCGCGCGCGGCCGGAGGACATCCTCATCGTCAGCGACTACGGATCATTCCCCTCGGGGCATACGGCGAACGCGGCCACGATCGCCGTCGTCGCGGCCGTGCTCTTCCCGCACCTGTGGGTGCGGATCGTCGGCGTCGCCTGGGTCGTACTGATGGCCTTCAGCCGCACCTACCTGCACGCGCACTGGCTCTCGGACACTGCGGGCGGCGCGCTGATCGGCGCGGGCGCGGCGCTCATTTTGGCCGCGGCGTTCTCGCGACTCCGTGCGCGGGATGAAGACAGGCTCGCCATGCGGAGGGCGCGCAAGGCGGATGCCGGGGCGGCGGCCGCGTCGTAGGCTGTCGCGCATGAGCGAGCCCGGCGACGTGCCCTCCGTGTCCTCCGACGAGCCCGAGATGGCCGATGCCGAGGTCGCGCGGCTGCGCGCCGAGGCGGAGGCGGCCGAGGCCGAACTACGACTCGCGCGGGCGCGGGCCGACCTCGCGGCGGCGGAGGCCGCCGCAGCGGCGGCGCGGACTCGAGCGGCCGGGGGAGCGGCGCCCGGTCCGGCACCGGTGGTACCGCCGGAAGAGCGCGGCGCCCCGGCCCCGCCGCGCGACGCGGCCCCGGCCGCGCCCGACGCCCTGCCCGCTTCGGCCCCCGCGACCGCTGCCGAGACCCCGACGCCGGCCGCGCCCGGCGCCCCGCCCGCCTCAGCCCCCGCGACCGCTGTCGAGACCCCGACGCCGGCCGCGCCCTCCGCACCGACCCCGGCCTCCGCCGCCTCTGCCGAGGGGCCGCTCTCCGCCGCCCAGGTCGCCAAGATCGCCGAGGGTTACGCCGCCTCCGGAGCCGCCCTCGACCTGGGCGTGCTCGTGAACGGCGGGCCGGTGGCATCCGTCCCCGTCCGCATCCCCCTCGCGATGACCAACCGGCACGGGCTCGTCGCCGGGGCGACGGGCACCGGCAAGACGCGCACGCTGCAACTGCTCGCCGAGCAGCTGTCCGAGAACGGGGTCGCGGTGTTCGCCGCCGACATCAAGGGCGATCTGTCGGGTCTCGCGGCCGAGGGCACCTCGAGCGAGAAGCTCCTCGCTCGTACCTCCGCCCTCGGTCAGGACTGGTCGGCGCGGTCGTTCCCGACCGAGTTCTTCGCCCTCGGAGACGACGTCGGGTCGGGGATCCCCGTGCGCGCGACCGTGTCGGGGTTCGGGCCCCTCCTGCTCAGCCGCGTGCTCGGGCTGAACGCGACGCAGGAGTCCAGCCTGGGCCTCGTCTTCCACTACGCCGACGAGAAGGGGCTGGCGCTCGTCGACCTCTCGGATCTGCGCGCGGTGCTCACCTACCTCACCAGCGACGAGGGGAAGGCCGAGCTGAAGGGGATCGGGGGGCTGTCGGCGGCGACCGCCGGCGTGATCCTGCGCGAACTCGTCGCGTTCGCGGCCGTCGGCGCCGACAGCTTCTTCGGTGAGCCCGAGCTCGACGTGTCGGTGTTCCTGCGGACGGATGCCGCGGGAGCGGGCATCGTGAGCCTGCTCGAGGTGCCGAACGTGGCGGCGCGGCCCGAGCTGTACTCGACGTTCCTCATGTACCTGCTCGCGGAGCTCTACGAGGCGCTGCCGGAGGTGGGCGACCTCGACAAGCCCAAGCTCGTGTTCTTCTTCGACGAGGCGCACCTGCTGTTCCGCGACGCGTCGAAGTCGTTCCTCGAGGCGATCACGCAGACCGTTCGGTTGATCCGGTCGAAGGGCGTGGGTGTGTTCTTCGTCACGCAGACGCCGAAGGACGTGCCCGCAGACGTCCTCGCCCAGCTCGGCTCACGCGTGCAGCACGCCCTGCGCGCGTTCACACCAGACGATGCCACCGCGCTGCGCGCGTCCGTCCGCACGTACCCGGACTCGGGATACGACCTCGAGCGCGTGCTGCAGGAACTCGGGACCGGCGAGGCGATCATCACCGTCATGAGCGAACGGGGAGCCCCCACTCCCGTCGCGTGGACGCGCATCTTCGCCCCGCGCGCCTCGATGTCGCCCATCCCCGCCGAAGCCATGGCGGCGGCGGTGTCGGCATCCCCCCTCTTCTCCACCTACGGCACCCCGATCGACCGCGAGTCGGCGCGCGAGATCCTCGGCGCCCGCATGCAGGCGGCGGCCGAGGCCGAGGCCGCGGCCGAACGCGCGAAGAAGGAGGCCGCCGACGCCGCCGAGTACGCGAAGCAGAAGGCCGCGATCGACAAGGCGAACGCCGAGGCTCAGAAGAAGGCTCAACGCGAGTACGACCGCATCCTGAAGTCGACCGCCGCTCCGCGCAGTCGGACGAGCGCTCCCCCCGCGGGCCTCGACGGTCTGCTCGGACGCGGGGCGACGAAGAGCATCGTGAACGGCGTCATTCGCGGGCTGTTCGGCAACGGTCGGCGCCGCTGAGTCGGCCCAGGGCGCGGGCCGGGGCCCGGCCCGTGGCGGCAGGAGCGAGACGGATGCCGAGGTGCCCGGCATCCGCCCCCTCAGGTCGCGATTACGGGCGCCGGATCGCGAGCGGCATCGTCGAGGTGTCGATGAGCGGGTCGCGGTCCTGGCGTTCGACCAGGGCCTCCGCTTCGGCGGGTGTCTCGACGGTCGGTACGGATCCCAGCAACGGGCGCCGGGCGGTCTCACGCATCGAGAGCAGGGCGACGAGCCCGAGGGCCGCGAAGAACATGATGTAGAACGCGGGCATGAGGGTGTTGCCCGTCCAGTCGATGAGAGCCTGACTGAACAGCGGCGTCGTCCCGCCGAAAAGCGACACAGCGACGTTGTAGGCCACGGCCATCGCCCCGAAGCGCGAGGCGGTGGGGAAGAGCGCCGGAAGGGCGGATGCCGAGATGGCGACGTAGAACGCCACGGGCACGGCCGCGAGGCACAGTGCGATCATGACGGCCCACAGCTCGCCGATCTGCATGATGAGGAACGCCGGCACGAGCAGCACCAGGGCGGAGCCCGCCGCGATCGCGTACACGGGTTTGCGGCCGATGCGGTCGCTCAGTCGTCCGATGAGCGGCAGAGCGGCCGACATCACCAGGAGGACCGGCACGGTCGCCACCGCCGCGGTGATGTTCGAGACGCCCACTTCTTTCTCGAGGTAGGTCGGCATGTAACTGGTGAGGGCGTAGCCGGCCGTGTTGGTCGCGGCCACGAGCGCGATGCCGATCAGCAGCGCCTTCCAGTGATGGCGCACGATGCCGACGAGTCCCTGCCGGGCCATCGGGTCGTCCGCGTCGATCTCGGTCGAGCCGCCCTGCTCGAAGGCGGGCGTCTCGGGGATGCGCAGGCGGAAGTAGATCGCCACGATCCCGAGGGGGATGGCCAGCAGGAAGGGGATGCGCCAGCCGTACTCGACCATCGCGTTCTCACCCGAGATCGAGGTGGTGATCGCCGTGGTGATCGCCACGGCCGACGCGCCGGCGGCGAAACCGACGTACGAACCCACGTCGAGCCACGAGGACCAGAAACCGCGGCGTCTATCGGGGGAGAACTCCGACACGTACGTGGTCGCCCCGGCGTACTCGCCGCCGGTCGAAAAGCCCTGGATCATCTTCAGCAGGTAGAGCGGGATGATCGCCCACAGCCCGATCTGAGCGGAGGTGGGCAGGATGCCGATGAGCGCGGTGGCCGAGGCCATCATCGCCATCGTCAGAAACAGCACTTTCTGTCGGCCGATGCGGTCGCCGAGCGGACCGAGCACGAACCCGCCGAACGGGCGGACCAGGAACGAGATGGCGAAGCCGAGGAGGGTGACCAGCAGGCCCCACGGCGCGGGAACGTCGGAGGCGAAGACCGCGGTGAGCGTCACGGCGAGGTAGCCGTAGATGCCGAAGTCGAACCACTCCATGAAGTTGCCGACCACGGTGCCGCTGATGGCGGTGCGCACGCGCTTGGTGTCGACGACGATGACGTCGTCGACCTCGAGCCGGGGAGAACCGGATGTCGGGGGACGTTTCGCGTTCATTCTTCTAGCGTTACCCCCATCGCGCTCGCGTTTCCAGTCCAGGCGCCGCGCCCGGGGATTTGCTAGCCCGCTGGTCCGAGGACTTCTGCGGCGAAGGTCAAGCCCCCGGCGATGTCGGTGGTGCGGCGTACCGTGACCGGCATGAGCGAGCTCTCCGCCCCCACCGGTCGCGAACCGGCACTGGTCGCACAGCCCCGTTCCGACGGGTCGGCACCCCTCGCCCTGGTCCTCGGGGCCACGGGCTATCTGGGCGGGCGGCTCGTGCCGCGACTGCTCTCGGCGGGGTACCGGGTGAGAGTGCTCGCGCGCGATCCGCGACGCGTCGGTGCCTTCCCGTGGGGCGACGACGTCGAGACGGCGGCCGGCGACGCGACCGACACCGCCGCGGTGCGCGCGGCGGTCGAGGGCGTCGACGTGCTCTACTACCTCATCCACTCGATGGGCAGCGCCCGCGACTTCGAGGCCACCGACCGCGTGGCCGCCCAGACCGTCGCCGACGCGGCCTCCGCGGCATCCGTGTCGCGCATCGTCTACCTCGGTGGCCTGCACCCCGAGGACGCCACGCTCTCGGCGCACCTGCGCTCGCGCGTGGAGGTGGGGCAGATTCTGCTGCGCAGCGGCGTTCCCACGCTCGTGCTGCAGGCGGGTGTCGTGATCGGATCGGGCTCGGCCTCGTTCGAGATGGTGCGCCACCTCACCGACGTGCTGCCCTACATGCCCGCGCCCAAGTGGGTGCGCAACCACATCCAGCCGATCGCCGTGCGCGACGTGCTGCACTACCTGCTCGGAGCCGCGCGCGTCGCGCCCAACGTCAACCGCGCCGTCGACATCGGCGGCCCCGACGTGCTGCGCTACGGCCAGATGATGAACGGCTACGCCATGGAGGCGGGGCTGCCGCAGCGCGCCATCGCCTCGCTGCCGGTGCTCACGCCGCGCCTCGCCTCGCACTGGGTCAACCTCGTCACCCCGATCCCCAAGTCGATCGCGCGGCCCCTCGTCGAGTCGCTGCAGAACGACTGCGTGGTCAAAGACCGCGCGATCGACGACCTCGTGCCGCGCCCCGAGGGCGGGCTCATGCCCTATCGCGAGGCGGTGCGCCGCGCGCTGGGGCGCGTGAACGACGACGCGATCGAGACCAGTTGGCAGGATGCCGAGGTGTCGGGCGCCCCGAGCGATCCGCTGCCCAGCGACCCCGAGTGGGCGGGACGACTCGTGTACACCGACATCCGCACCATGACGACCACGGCCAGCGCGGCTCAGCTGTGGTCGGTCATCGAGGGGATCGGCGGAGAGAACGGGTGGTACTCCTCGCCGCTGCTCTGGGCGATCCGCGGCTGGATGGATCGCCTCGTCGGCGGGGTGGGCCTCGCCCGCGGGCGCCGCAGCCGGTCGGTTGTGACGGTGGGCGACGCGCTCGACTTCTGGCGCGTCGAGGCGATCGAACCCGGTCACCTGCTGCGTCTGCGCGCCGAGATGAAGGTGCCCGGCGGCGCGTGGCTCGAACTGCGGGCGACGCCCGAGGGCGAGGGGGCCCGTTTCGATCAGCGGGCCCTGTTCTTCCCGACCGGGCTCGCGGGGCGGCTCTACTGGCTCTCGGTGCTGCCGTTCCATGGGCTGATCTTCAGCGGGATGGCGCGGCGGATCACCGCCGCCGCCGAGCACGTGCAGCGCGAGGATCTCGAGCCGAAGGCGAAGGCGGGACGTATCGCCCCCGAGATCGCCGAGGTCGAGACGACCGCGGCGCCTTCGGTGTGACCCGCTCGTCCGGGGCGATTCCCGCCCCGGCGTGGGGTTCGCGCCCGTAGGCTGAGCCGCGTGCCCCATCACGCTCGCGTCCTGACCGTCTCCGATCGCTCGGCCGCGGGCCTGCGAGAGGACCGCGGCGGCCCGCTCGCCGCGTCGCTTCTGCGCGAGGCCGGCTTCGACTGCGCCGACCCGGTCGTCGTCGCCGACGGAGCGGGGAGCGTCGAGACCGCCCTGCGTGCCCTCGTCGCCGAGGGGCCGGGGCTCATCGTGACCACCGGCGGCACAGGCATCGCCCCCACGGACCGCACACCCGAGGGCACGGCGCGCGTGCTCGACCGCGAGATCCCCGGCATCGCCGAGGAACTGCGCCGCCGCGGTCTCGCCGACACCCCGATGGCCGTGATCTCGCGCGGCCTCGCGGGGATCGTCGACCCCGGCACCCTGATCGTCAACCTTCCCGGGTCGACCCGGGCCGTGGCATCCGGGATCGCCGTCATCGCCGAGCTCGCACCGCACGTGCTCGACCAGCTCGCCGGAGGAGACCACGCATGAGCGCCGTCCGCATCGCCCGCCTGTCCGAGTCGCCCCTCGACCTCGACGCCCACCTCGACGCGGTGGAGGATTCGTCGTCGGGAGCCGTGACGACTTTCGTCGGACGCGTGCGCGACATCGACCCTGACGCCTCCGGAGCGGTGGTGGCCCTCGAGTACAGCGCGCACCCCGACGCCGAGCAGACCCTGCACCGTCTCGCCGAGAGCGCTGCCGCCGGCACCGATGCCATCGTCGCGGTCAGCCATCGCGTGGGCCGGCTGGGCGTGGGGGAGGCCGCGGTCGTCATCGCCGTGGCATCCGGTCACCGCGCCGAGGCGTTCGAGGTGTGCCGCACCGTGATCGAGACGATCAAGACCGACCTGCCCGTCTGGAAGCGTCAGCTCGAGGCCGACGGCACCACGGAGTGGAAGGGCCTGGGGGGCTAGCTGCTCGGGCGCGACAGATTCGGATCAGCGCGTCGGAATGGTTGCGGGCCTCACGTCCGCCCCTGGTGCGGATCTCCGGTTCCCTCGGCTGCGGTCGCGGGCGTGCGGCCGCGCGGATCGGGCGGTTCGCCGAGCGCGTGATCGGTGATCGCCCCGCGGTCGGGGCTCAGCCCCCGGCGAAGGGCGGGAGCACGTCGACGTGCGTGACGCTCTCGAGCGGGGCGTCGTCATCGCGGCGCGTCCCGTCGACGAGCACGGCGCAGCGGTCCAGGATGCCGCCGAGGGCGGGGTGGTCGGCGACGACGGCCGCGCGCAGGGCCGACAGGGTCGGTTCGGTGCGGTCCTCGGCATCCGCCCCCGCCGCCTCCGCCGCGGCGGCGAAGTAGCGCACGCGCACGCTCACGCGGACACCCCGTCAGCGGCCGGCGCAGGCTCGGGAGTGGCCGCGCCGTCGACCGCGGGCTCGCCCGGCCGCGCCCAGTCACCCGACCTGCCTCCGGTCTTCGACACGATGCGGACGTTCTCGATGACCGTGCCCTTGTCCATGCCCTTCACCATGTCGACGATCGCGAGGGCCGCGACCGAAACGCTCGTGAGGGCCTCCATCTCGACGCCGGTGCGGTCGGCGGTGCCGACGGTGGCTTCGATCTCGACGCCGGAGTCGGTGATCTCGAGGTCGACCGAGGCGCGGTGCACCCCGATCACGTGCGCGAGGGGCAGGAGCGCGGGAGTGGACTTCGCGGCCTGGATGCCGGCGATGCGGGCCACCGCGAGCACGTCGCCCTTGGGGGCCGTGCCGTCGCGGAGGGCGGAGATCACCTCGGGGGCGCAGCGCACGAAACCGCGCGCCGTGGCCGTGCGGACGGTGGGCTGCTTGAGGGTGACGTCGACCATGCGGGCGTGGCCCGCGGCGTCCAGGTGGGTGAAGGTCATGGAATCAGCATGACATCGAGCGGGTCGCCCACCGACACGGTGGACACCTCGGCCGGGACGATGGCGAACGCCTCGGCGCGCGCGAGAGAGGCGGCGAGGTGCGAGCCCGATCCGCCCGCGGTGGCGGGGCGCACGCTGCCGGCCGCGAGGTCGATCGCCGCCGGGAGGTACTGGCGACGGCCCGGCGGGGTGGTCCAGGTCTCGGATGCCGTGAGCCGGGCGATCCGTCGGTCGATCACGGTGCGGCCCTGGAGCGCGAGAAGCGCGGGGCGCACGAACACCTCGAACGACACCGCGACGCTCACCGGATTTCCCGGCAGACCGAAGACGAGGCGCCCGTCGTCGAGCGCGCCGAACGCCTGCGGCTTGCCGGGCTGCATCGCGATCTTCTCGAAGGCGATGCGCCCCTCGAGGGCCTGGCGCACGGGCTCGTAGGCCCCGGCGCTCACGCCCCCGCTGAAGACGATGACGTCGACGTCGGCCGCGTGCTCGAGCAGGGCGTGGATCGCGCTCGCGTCGTCCTGCAGGCTCGATGTCACGGTGACCTCGGCGTCCGCCTCGGCGACCAGACCGGCCAGCAGCCTCGAGTTCGAGTCGGGGGTCTGGCCGCGCCCCGGTGCGACCCCCGGCGGCACGAGCTCGCTGCCGGTCGACGCGACGGCGACCCGCGGACGACGGCGCACCTCGAGCGCTGCCACGCCCGCCGCGGCGGCGGCGGCCAGCGCGAACGGCCCCAGCCGCTCGCCGGCCGACAAGACGACATCGCCCGCGCGGGTGTCGCCGCCGCGTCGGCGGATGAAGGCTCCGGATGCCGCGGGCCCCCGCCGCACCTCGACGGTGCCCAGCGAGTCGGCGAGGCCCCCCGCGGTGTCCTCGAACGGCACGATCGCGTCGGCGTCGGTGGGCACGGGCGCACCCGTCATGATGCGCACCGCCTCGCCCGCGCCGAACGACGGGTCATCGGCCGACCCCGCCGGCAGGTCGGCGACGACGCGCAGCGTCACCGGGTTCTCGGCATCCGCCCCCTCGACATCGGCGAGACGGACCGCGAAACCGTCCATCGAGGAGTTGTCGACGCCGGGCAGGTCGTGCGCGGCGAGCACGGGCGCGGCGAGCGTGCGGCCCGCCGCGTCGGCGAGGCGGACGGTCTCGACGGGCAGGACCGAGACGGCGTCGAGCACGCGCGCGCGGTGCTCCTCGACGGTGAGCAGCGGGGTCATCGGGGCCTCCGGGGTCAGGACGAAACGGCGGGGGAGAGCGGGATCACGTCGTGGCGGGAGCGCAGGGCGTCGATCACGACGAGGCGGCCGAGCAGGGGGTCGCCGGCGCCGGTGACGAGCTTGATCGCCTCGGTGGCCAGCATCCCCCCGACCTGAACGCACAGCGATCCGAGCACGCCGACCTGCGCGCACGTGGGCGGTTCTCCGGCGGAGCCCGCGGGGAAGAGGTCGCCGAGCACGACGGGCGCGTGCCCCTCGGGTGGGGCGGACCAGAACACGGTCACCTGGGCGGCCCACTCCTGCACGGCTCCCCAGACGAGAGGGATGCCGAGGCCCTCGGTCGCGGCGGCGACGGCCTCTCGCGTGTCGAAGGTGTCGCTGCCGTCGATCACGAGGTGCGCGCCCGCGAAGAGCTCGGCGGCATTGTCGGAGGTCAGTCGTACCGTTCGTTCATGGACGACCGTGAGGGGCGACAGATCGCGCACGGCGCGAGCGGCGGAGGCCGTCTTGGCGGTGCCGATGTCGGCGATGCGGTGAGCGAGTTGTCGCTGCAGATTGGTCCGCTCGACGGTGTCGTCATCGATGATCACGAGTTCGCCGACCCCGGCGGCAGCCAGAGCGAGCAGCACGGGGGAGCCGAGACCACCGGCTCCGACGACAGCGATGCGGGCGGCCGCGAGCCGGCGCTGGCCCTCCTCGCCGATCGCGGCGAGCACGGCGTGACGGGCGGTGCGGATGAGTTCTTCGGGGGCGAGCGACGCCACCGGCTCGACGAGCGGCTTCATCCGCCGATCGCGCTCATCGTGCGCTCGGGCTGCACGAAGTCGGCGCGCGCGAGCCCCACGCGGTCGGAGCCGTGGGCGCGGGGCTTGGCCCACATGGCATCGCGCCAGACCTGGGCGAGTCCCTCGTCGTCGGCGCCCGCGCGCAGTGTCGAGAGCAGGTCGGTCTCTTCGTGCGAGAACAGGCACGAGCGCACCTTGCCGTCGGCCGTCACCCGGGTGCGAGTGCAGGCGGCGCAGAAGGGCTCGGTGACCGAGGAGATGATGCCGATGTGTCCGGCCACCGCGGTCTCGCCGGGGCGGCGCACCTCCCACCGTTCGGCGGGGGCGGCCCCGCGCCCGCGCGGATCGGGGGTGAGTGAGAAAGCCGTCTCGATCTCGGAGCGGATGTCGCGGGCGGCGATGACGTTCGTCGCCGTCCACGATCGGTCGCCGTCGAGAGGCATGTCTTCGATGAAGCGCATCTCGAAGCCGTTCGTCACGGCCCAGTCGACGAGGGAGACGATCTCGGTGTCGTTGATGCCGCGCAGAAGGACGGCATTGATCTTGATCGGCCCGAGGCCCGCGGCGCGCGCCGCCTGGAGACCCGCGAGCACCTTGTCGAGGTGCGGTCGGCGGGTGAGCTCGGCGAAGGTCTCCGGGTGCAGGGTGTCGAGCGAGACGTTGAGACGGGTGAGGCCCGCGTCCTTCAGTGCCTGGGCGCGGCGATCGAGACCCACGGCGTTCGTGGTCATCGAGATCGGCAGGTCGGGGTTGTCTTCGCGGATACCCGCGATGATGAACTCGAGGTCCTTGCGTACCAGGGGCTCGCCACCGGTGATCCGCAGTTCCTCCGCGCCCAGGGACTGCACCGCGACGCGGACGATGCGGCGGATCTCGTCGGTCGACATCAACTGCGTCTGCGGGAGCCACGGCATCCCGTCGGCCGGCATGCAGTACGTGCAGCGGAGGTTGCACTTGTCGATGACCGAGACGCGCAGGTCCGTCGCGACGCGGCCGAAGCGGTCGAGGAGTCCGCCGGACTGCGGGGCTCCGGTCGAGGCCACTGCGGTGGCGCCGGGCGCCGTCGCGGGGGCGGGGGCTCCGGTCGCCGGGAGGGCTGTGGCGCCCGAGGCCGTCACGGTCGCGCCGAGGGCCACGGCCACCGGCCGTCGCGTCGGGTTCGCGTGCTCGGCATCCATGGGTCGAGCCTAGGTCAGTGCGGGCGGGGGGAGGGCGATGAGCCCGTGTCTCACGGGAGGGGTACGGTCGGGGGATGCCGAACACCTTCCGCATCGCGCAGGCCGCGCGTCTGCTCGGAGTCAGCGACGACACCGTGCGCCGATGGATCGACCAGGGCGTGCTGCCCACGACCGGGACCTCGCCGACGGAGATCCCCGGGGCGGCGCTGGCCGAGCGGGCGGTGGCGCTCGCGGCCGAGCCCGACGACCCGACCGCGATCGCCTCGAGCGCCCGCAACCGCTTCGTGGGGATCGTCACCCGCGTGCAGATCGACGGGGTGATGGCCCAGGTCGACCTGCAGTGCGGACCTCACCGGGTGGTGTCGCTGATGTCGGCCGAGGCCGCCGAAGAGCTCGCGCTCGAGCCGGGCTCGCTCGCGGTGGCCTCGGTGAAGGCGACGGTCGTCACCGTCGAGGCCCCGCGCAGCTGAGACCCCGGATCACCGGGAGGGCTTTCCCGCGGAGAGGCGGCTCGCCGACAGGTCGATGTCGTTCGTCGGCGAGCTGCTGTTCCGGGTTGCGCGGATGAAATGGCGCACTCGATCCGCAGATGCGGAATAATGAGAGGCCAGCGAGCCGCCGGCGTCGCCGAAAGGACCGTCATGAGCCGCCCCCTCTCTCTTGTCGTCGTCGTCGCCGCCGCGGCCCTGCTCGCCGGCTGCGCGAGCGCCGCGCCCGCGCCCGCGGCGTCCGAGGACTCCCTGTCCGGAACGGTGGAGGTGTACGCCGCCGCCTCGCTGCAGCGGTCGTTCGACCAGATCGCCACCGCGTTCGAGGCCGCCCATCCCGGCGTCACGGTGAGCGCGGTGTACGACGGATCGAGCACCCTCGCGACGCAGATCGGCGAGGGGGCGCCGGCCGACGTGTTCGCCTCGGCCGACGAGAAGAACATGGCGAAGGTGAAGGAGCAGGCACCCGACCCCCAGCTCTTCGCCGGCAACACCCTCGTGATCGCGGTGCCGAAGGGCAATCCCGGCGCCGTGGCCACCCTCGCGGACCTGGCCCGGGTCACAACGGTGCTGTGCGCGCCCGAGGTCCCGTGCGGCGCGGCGTCGCGCACCCTCCTGTCGAACGCCGGCGTGGCCGTCACACCCGCCAGCTCCGAGCAGAACGTCACCGCCGTGCTCACCAAGGTCGCGGCCTCCGAGGCCGACGCGGGTCTCGTCTACGCCACCGACGTCGCCGGTCGCGACGACGTCGAGACCATCGTGCCGGCCGGAGCCGATGCCGTCGTCAACCGCTACCCGATCGCCGCCCTGACCGGTGCTCCGAACCCCGAGGCCGCGTCCGCATTCGTGGCGTTCGTGCTCGGGCAGGACGGGCAGCGCGTCCTCGCCGGCGCGGGCTTCCGCGCGCCGTGAGAGCGGCGGGATACATCCCCCGGTGGCTGATCGTGCCGGCGGTGCTCGGCCTGCTCTTCCTGTTGGTTCCGCTCACCGCTCTCATCGCGCGGGTGGAGTGGGCGACGCTGTGGAGTGACGTGACGTCGGAGGCCGCCCTCTCGGCCCTGGCGTTGTCGCTGGGAACGGGGGCCGTGGCCACCGCGGTGTGCGCGGTGGTCGGCATCCCTCTCGCCCTTCTCATCGCCCGCAGTCCCGCGCGGACGGCGGCGCTGCTGCGCGCGGTCGTCACCGTGCCGCTCGTGCTGCCCCCGATGGTCGGCGGTGTCGCCCTGCTGTACCTGTTCGGGCGCAACGGCTGGTTCGGCTTCCTCGCCCTGCCGTTCACCACTACCGCTGTCGTGCTGGCCCAGGTGTTCGTCGCCCTCCCGTTCCTCGTCCTCGCCGTCGAGGGGGCGTTGCGCAGCACCGGCGTCGAATTCGAGCGCGCGGCCGCCTCGCTCGGCGCGTCGCGCGCGACGATCCTTCGGCGCGTCACTCTGCCGTTGGCCGCTCCCGGCATCGTCGCCGGCGTGGTGCTGTGCTTCGCCCGAGCGATCGGGGAGTTCGGGGCGACCGCGCTGTTCGCCGGCAACCGTCCCGGTGTCACGCAGACGATGCCGCTGGCGATCTACACCGCGTTCAACGGAGCGGGAGTGTCCCAGGGCACCGCGGTGGCCCTGTCGCTGCTGCTGCTGATTACCGCCGTCGCCGTGCTGCTGCTCGTGCGCGGGTGGCGACCGGGGGTGGGCAGATGACGATCCCGGATGCCGCCGAGCTCCGCGCGCGCATCCGCGTGCGCCGCCGTGACTTCGTCGTCGACGCCACGCTCGACGTCGCCCCGGGCGAGACCGTCGCCGTCATGGGTCGAAGCGGAGCCGGGAAGTCGACACTGCTCGGCGCGCTCGCCGGGCTCACCCCCCTCGACGCGGGCGAGATCTCGGTCGACGGGCGCGTTCTCGACCGGGCACCGCGGCTGCGGACCGCACCGATGCACCGGGGGATCGTGCTGCTCGGGCAGGAGGCGCGCCTGTTTCCGCACCTCACCGTGCGCGAGAACGTCGCCTTCGGTCCGCGGGCGGCCGGGGTCCCGGCATCCGTCGCCCGCGACACCGCCGAGCAGTGGCTGGCCCGTGTCGGATTGCCGGGCACGGGCGATCGGCGCCCCGCGCAGTTGTCGGGCGGGGAGCAGCAGCGCGTCGCGGTCGCCCGGGCGCTGGCGGCCGAGCCGCGGGTCGTCCTGCTCGACGAACCCCTCGTCGCCCTCGATGCGGTCACGGCGTCGGAGATCCGCGCGATGCTGCGGGAGCGGCTCGCGGGCGTGACGACCGTCGCCGTCACCCACGACGCGATCGACGCGGCCGCCCTGGCCGACCGCCTCGTCATCGTGGAGCGCGGGCGGGTGACGCAGGAGGGGCCCGTCCGGGAGGTGCTCTCGACCCCGCTCACCGACGTCGCCGCGCGGATCGCGGGTCTGGAGCGGCTCGCCGGCGAAGCCAGCGGCGGAGCGTTCGTGCGGGGAGCGCTCCGGCTCGAGTCGGTGGATCCGGCCTCTCGTGCGCTCGCCGCGACGGACGGTGCCGCGCTCGGAGCCGTCTATCGGGCGATGGACGCGAGGCTCGGAGAGGGAACCGCGGTCCGGGTGGTCTCCGTCGAGCCCACGCCGACGGGCGTGCGCGTCGTCACCGACAACGGCTCCGCGGAGGTGGCGCCGATCGAGGCGGCATCCCTTCGCCCCGGCGACACGGTGCTGTGGAGCGTGCCGCCGGAGCGCGTCCGGTTCGTCGCGTCACGCTGACTCAGGCCGCGGCCACGCGCCCGTTCTCGAGCCGCACCTCGCGGTCCACCAGCCCTTCCGGCATCTCGACGTGCGAGACCAGCACGACCGCCCGGTCCCGTCCGACCGCGCCGAGCAGGTCGAGGAGCAGAGCGTCGGATGCCGCGGGATCGACGCCCGCGGTGGGCTCGTCGAGCACGAGCACCGGGAAGTCGCGCAGCACCGCCCGCGCGAGCGCGAGACGCTGAGCCTGCCCGCCGGACACCAGCCCTCCCCGGTCGCCGACTCGGGCGTCGAGGCCGCCGCGCTCGCGGACCCAGGGCTCGAGGCCGACGCGCTCGAGCACCGTCCACAGCTCCTCGTCGGTGGCGCCCTCGCGCGCGAAGAGGAGGTTCTGGCGCACGGACTCGTCGAACAGGTACGGCGACTGCTCGATGATCCCGACGGTGCGGCGCAGATCGTCGACCGAGATGTCGCGGGCCTCGACGCCGCCGATCCGGTACGAGCCCTCGTAGTCGAGGAAACGCGTGAGCACGTGCGCCAGCGTGGTCTTGCCCGCTCCGCTCGGACCCGTGACGAGGACGCGCTCGCCCGGCCCCAGGCGCAGGTCGATGTCGTCGAGCCGGCCGGCGTCGCCGTCGAGATCGCTGCGCGCCGGCCAGTGCGCGCGGACGCCGGTCAGTTCGAGGCCCGCGCCGAGGATCGGTGCCGTACCGGTCGCGGCGGGTTCGTCGCGGGGGAGTCCGTCGGGGACGGCCCCGGGCACGGCGTCGGCGATGCGTTCCGCCGCGGAGCGCACCTGGCGCCAGGAGGCCAAGGCGAGGGGCACCGGTCCGAACACCTCGAACACGGCCATCGGCACGAGCACGACGACGGCGAGCCCCGGGCCCGACAGGGATCCGCCGGCGAGCGACGGGGCGGCGACGAGCAGGGCGGCGAGCGAGGCGACCCCGGCCAGTACCGAGACGGCTCCCGAGGTGAGCCCCTGCGCCCCGCCGCGTCGGACGACGGCTCGGCGCAGAGCGGCATCGGCGCGACGGACGCGCTCGGTCGCGGCATCCAGCGCTCCGTACGCCGTCAGCGTGTCGAGGTTCGTGAGCAGGTCGTGCACCGCGTCGGCGACGGCGGCCCGGAGGGGGGCGATCGAACGCTCCGCGCGCGCACCGGCGGCCCCGCCCACGACGACCGCGAGGGCGAACGCGAGCGCCAGGCAGACGAACAGCACGACGGCCGCGGGCCACGAGACGATCGCGGTGAACACCACGGCGGCGAGCGAGGTGAGGACGGCGACCACGAGGGGGAGCACGACGCGCAGGGGGAGGTTCTGCAGGTCGTCGACGTCGTCGACGACGCTCGAGAGCAGCCCGCCGCGCCGCGAGCGCGCGAGTCCGTCAGGAGCGAGAGGGACGAGGTCGCGCACGAGCTCGGCGCGAACTCCGGCGAGCTGTTCCAGGGCGGCGTCGTGCCCGGTGAGACGCTCGAGGTAGCGGAACACCCCCCGCGACAGGGCGAACGCGCGCACCCCGACCACCGCCATCGACAGGTACATCACGAGGGGCTGTTCGGCGGCCCGCGCGATGAGCCACGCGCTCGCCGCGAGCAGGGCGATCGAGCTCGCCGCGGTGCCGAAGCCCGACAGCACCGCGGGCGCGAAGCGTCGCCGCGAGGGCATCGCCGAGCTCAGGATGCCGCGGACCCGGGCGTTCACGACCGCACCTGCGGTCCGCGTGCGCGCGAGGGGGGCGTGAGCTCGACCACGTCGTCGGCGATCGCGCGGGCGGAGCGGCGGTGCGAGACGAGGAGCACGCCGCGGCCGGCGTCGGCCTCGCGGCGGAGGGTCCTCCACAGGTGGGCCTCGGTCTCGGCATCCAGGGCGCTCGAGGGCTCGTCGAGCACGAGCACCGGCACCGCGCCGATTCGCGCGCGGTACAGGGCCCGCGCGACGGCGACGCGCTGCGCCTGGCCGCCGGAGAGGCCCGCTCCTCCCGCACCGAGCGCGATCCCGGGGTCGATGTCGGATGCCCCGGCGTCGGCCAGGGCGGCGGCGATGCGGCCGGAGTCGAGGGGGGACCCGAGCGCCACGTTCTCGGCCACCGTGCCGGACACCAGCCCCGGTCGCTGGCCCGTCCAGGCGACGGCGTCGCGGGCGTGCGGGACGGCGACGCCGTCGAGGCGCACCTCGCCGTCGTGCTCGGCGTACCCGAGGAGAGCGGCGATCAGCGACGACTTTCCGACGCCGCTCGGACCGGTCACGAGCACCACCCTTCCCGGTCGGAGCGACAGCGACACCCGGGGCAGCGCGTGTCCCTCGCGGTGCACGCGCACCCCGTCGAGCGTCACCGTCGATGCGAGCGTCGAGGTCGCGGCATCCGGAATCCGCTCTTCTCGGGCGGAGCGCGCGGCGTCGAGCGTGTCGAAGATCTCGTCGGTCGCCGCGGCCCCCTCGGACGCGGCGTGGAACTGGACGCCCACCTGGCGCAGGGGCAGGTATGCCTCCGGGGCGAGCAGCAGGACGAACAGGCCGACGAGCAGGCTCAGATCGCCCGAGAGCAGGCGGAAGCCGATGGTGACCGCCACGATCGCGACCGAGATCGATGCCAGGAACTCCAGCGCGAACCCCGAGAGGAACGACACGCGCAGCACCGTCATCGTCTCGCGCTTGTAGTCGCGCGTGATCGTCTCGATCGAGTCGGCGGCGCGGTGCTGCCGCCCGAACGCCTTCAGCGTGCCCAGGCCCTCGACGGTGTCGGCGAAGCGCGCGGCGAGGCGACCGAGGGTGCGGTACTGCTTCTGCTGCACGCCGCGGGTCGCGAGACCGATCAGCACCATGAAGAGGGGGATCAGGGGGATCGTGAGCAGCACGATCAGGCCCGACAGCGGGTCGGCGAGCGTGATCGCCCCGATGAGGATCGGCATGGTGATCGCGGTGGCGACCAGCTGCGGCAGGTACCGGCCGAAGAAGGCGTCGAGCGCCTCGAGACCGTGGCCCGCCGTGACCGAGAGCGACGCGGCGTTACGGCGAGCGAGCCAGGCGGGCCCGAGTCGTCCGACCGCGTCGATCACGGCCGCCCGCAGTTGCAGCGACGCCGCAGCGGCACCCCGGGCCGACGCGCGCTCCGAGGCCGCCCCGAGGAGCCCGCGGAGGAGGACGAGGGATGCCGCGACCCCCACGAATCCCCACAGTTCGTCGACCGGCCTGCCCTCGATCACGCCGACCAGGGCGCTGGTGAGCGCCCAGGCGAATCCGATGATCGTGCCGGTCTGCGCGAACACGATCGCCGCGGTCACCGCGAAGAAGCCGCGGGAGGCGGTGGCGTACCGGAGCAGTCGGGGGTCGACGGGTTTCATGACGGTCTCAGTGGGCGACGAGCGCGGCCTTCTCGATGCGGGCGCGGGTGACGCGCTTGCGGAACACCCAGTACGTCCAGCCCTGGTACGCGAGGATCAGCGGCAGGAAGATGAGCGCCGCCCAGCTCATGATCGTGAGCGTGTACTCGGTGCTCGAGGCGTTGTCGATGGTGAGGCTCGAGCCCGCGGCGAGCGTCGAGGGCATGACGTTCGGGAACAGGGCGAAGAACAGGGCCGCGACCGCCGTGACGATCGTCACGGCGCCGAGGGCGAAGGCGGTGCCTTCTCGATCGCGGACGTTCGCGACCCACGACCCGATGAGGGTCAGGGCGGCGATGCCGGCCAGGGCGACGACGCCGAGCAGCAGGGGCGCCCCGGCGTTCGCGGCGTTGACGATCGTCCAGACGAGGAACAGCGCGGCCAGTGCGATGGTCAGCACTCCCGCCCTCTTCGCGAGCGAGCGGGCGTCGGCGCGTACCTGTCCGTCGGTCTTGAGGGCGACGAAGTACACCCCGTGCACGAAGAACAGGGTCAGGGTCGTGAGCCCGCCGAGGATGCCGTAGGGGTTGAGAAGCGTCAGCACGGTGCCGACGTACTCGTGGTCGGCGTCGAGGGGGACGCCCTGCACGATGTTGGCGAAGGCGACGCCCCACAGGAATGCCGGAGCGGCCGAGCCGAAGAAGATCATGCGGTCGAACGCGCGCTTCCACGTCAGCGAGTCGCGCTGGTGACGGTACTCGAACGAGACGCCGCGGGCGATCAGGGCGATGAGGATTGCGAGAAGCGGCAGGTAGAACCCGCTGAACAGGGTCGCGTACCACTCGGGGAACGAGGCGAACAGGGCGGCGCCGGCGACGATCACCCAGGTCTCGTTGAGGTCCCAGACGGGGCCGATGGTGTTGATGATCTGCCGACGGGCGATGTCGTCCTTGCCGAGGAACGGTATCGACATGCCGACGCCGAAGTCGAAGCCGTCGAGCACGAAGTAGCCGACGAAAAGGAAGGCGACGATCCAGAACCAGAGGTATGCGAGGTCCATGAGGGGCTCCTAGTAGACCGTGGTCGGGGTGTTCTCGACCGAGTCGTCGTGTTGGGCGTCGGGGTCGGGCAGTGGCTCGGGGCCCTTCTGCGCGAACTTCACGATGAGGCCGTACTCCACGACGGCGAGGGTGGCGTAGACGAGGGTGAAGGCGATCAGCGAGATCAGCACGCTCCACCCGGGGACGCTGGGCGAGACGCCGTCCTGCGTGAGCATGAGCCCGAAGACGATCCACGGCTGTCGGCCCATCTCGGTGAACAGCCAGCCGACGAGGCTCGCGAGCATGGGCAGGGGAGCCGCCCAGATCGCGACGCGCCACATCCAGGGCGCGACCGGGCGGGTGGCCTTCTTGCGCGTTACCCACAGGCCCACGACGCTGACGAGCGCCGCGACGCCGCCGAGGGCGATCATCCACCGGAACGCCCAGTAGGTGACCCACAGCACGGGGGCGAAGTTGCCGTCGACCTGGTCGGCGAACTGCGGGAACATCTGCTGGCTGTACAGGGTGTTGAGGTCGTTGATGCCCTCCACGCACCCGTCGAGCGAGTGCGTCGACAGGATGCTGAGCAGGAACGGCACGCGGATGCTGAACAGCTCGCTCGTTCCGTCGGGGGTGCCGAGCGTGAAGATCGAGAACGAGGCATCCTGCCCGCACACGGTGTTGAACGTCGCTTCGGCCGCGGCCATCTTCATCGGCTGGGTCGCGACCATCACGAGGCTCAGCTGGTCGCCGACGATCGCGACGAGCACGAACGACACCAGCGTCGACCAGAGGCCGAAGCGGAGCGTCTTGCGCATCATCTCGGTGTTGCGCCCGCGCGCCATGTGCCAGGCCGAGACGGCGACGATGACCATGGCCGCGAACATCCAGCCCGCGAAGATCGTGTGGGGGAAGGCCGCGAGGGCGACGGGGTTGGTGAGCATGGCCCAGAAGTCGACGAGCTCGGCGCGGTGACCGTCCGCCGACATCTGGTAGCCGACCGGGTTCTGCATGAAGGCGTTGGCGGCGATGATGAAGTACGCCGACAGGGTGGCGCCGATCGACGCCATCCAGATGCTCGCGAGGTGGGCGAGGCGGGGGAGCTTGTCCCACCCGAAGATCCACAGGCCGATGAAGGTCGCCTCCAGGAAGAAGGCGAGCAGCCCCTCGAAGGCGAGCGGGGCGCCGAAGACGTCGCCGACGAAGCGGGAGTAGGCCGACCAGTTCATGCCGAACTGGAACTCCTGGACGATGCCGGTGACCACGCCCATCGCGAAGTTGATCAGGAAGATCTTCCCGAAGAAGCGTGTGATGTGCAGCCACCGTACGTCTCCCGTGCGGTACCAGGCCGTCTGGAAGATCGCCACGGCGAGCGACATTCCGAGGGTCAGAGGCACGAAGAGGAAGTGGTACAGCGTCGTCAACCCGAACTGCCAGCGGGCGAGGGCGAGGGGGTCGAGCCACTCCATCAGGAGCCTCCGATCGAACGGATTATGTGGTCAGACCACATGCTACGCCGGGGCTCCGCGGCGCGCCGGGGGATCCCTCGGCATCGAACGATATACTCGGCAAGTCATTTCAGACCCGCCAGGAGGCGTCGTGTCCGTTCGTCTGAGCCTGCTCGCGATCCTCGATCGCGGCGCCTGCTACGGCTCGCAGCTGCGCGCCGAGTACGAACGGCGCACGGGGGCCCGGGTCAACGTCGGGCAGGTGTACACCACCCTCGAACGCCTCGAGCGCGACGGCCTCGTCCAGGGCGCCGGCATCGACGACGAGGCACGCGTGCTCTGGGACCTGACGGACGACGGCCGCGCCGAAGCGCGAGCATGGTTGTCCGGTGCGTCGCTGGTCGAGGGGCGCGACGACGTCGCCCTCAAGCTCGCGTTGGCGGTGACGCTCCCGGGGGCCGACGTCCCCGGCATCCTGTCCGTGCAACGCGACGCGATCCGCGCGGCGCTCGCCGAGGTCGACGGTGAGCGGCCGGATGCCGTGCCCGCGGCGATCGTGCGCGCGGCTCGCCGCGAGAGGCTCGAGGCCGACCTGCGCTGGCTCGACGAGGTCGAAGAGCTCGCCGCCGGAGCGGAGTCCTTCGATCTGTCGGAGGACCGTCCGCGCCGCGGGCGACCCGCACGCAACGCCGTCTGACCCGGCGTATCTCCGATTCGCGATTCCGTCAAGGGTGGCACGGATCGGGGGTCGACAGCGCACTGTGAGAACAGCCCGGTACGACCCAAGGAGTTCTCGCATGGTCATGGAAGCACCCCTCAGCCGACCGGGATCGTCGAAGGCCGCCCGCGCGGCGGCGAAAGCCGGTGCGACACCGCTCGTGGCCCCGCCCGTCGTCGCCGAGATCCCGTGGACGCGCATCGACCTCGACCTGTACGAGGTCGCCCGCGAGGGATACATCGTCGGGTACGTCGAGGTCGTCGGTGCGGTCTTCGTGGCGCTCGGCGGCCCGCGTTACGACCGCGCCGTCGAGGTGTCCCAGCACCTGACCTTCCACGCGGCTGTCGACGCCCTGGTGCGTCGCGTCCTCTGATCCCGCCGCGGTGACGCCGGTCGTCCGCGCGCCCTCGGTCAGCGGATGAGCGTGTAGCCCGCCTCGTCGATCGCCGCGCCCAGGGCAGCCTCGTCGGACGCGCCCGTCGAGGTGATGCGCACGAGCGACGCATCGTCCACGCGCAGATCGATGTCGACGACCTCCACGCCGTCGAGGGCGTTGAGCTCCTCGGTCACTGCGCGCACGCAGTGGTCGCAGGTCATCCCCTCGACGCGGAGGACCGTCGACGCTCCCGCGTCCGCACGGGAGGGGGAGGCGGGGGATGCCGCGGCCCCGTGGCCGCACCCGCATCCGTCGCCGCAGCCACCGCCCGAGGAGCGGGGCGAGGTGAGGCCGAGGTCGATGCGCTGTTCGGTCATGGGGTCTCCTTACGAGCGGACCAGCCGGGCGATGGCCTGGTTGGCTTCTTTGAGCTTCTCTTCGGCGACGGGGCCGCCCTGTGCGGCGGCTTCGGCGACGCAGTGGGAGAGGTGGTCGTCGAGCAGGGAGAGGGCGACGTTCTCGAGCGCCTTCGTCACCGCCGAGACCTGGGTGAGGATGTCGATGCAGTACTGGTCGTCGTCGACCATGCGCGCGATGCCGCGCACCTGGCCCTCGGCCCGTCGGAGGCGCTTGAGGAGGTCGTCCTTGTGGCCCTCGTATCCGTGCATGCCCCGATGATACCCCCGTGGGGTATGCGTAGCACCCTCCCGGGTCCTGTCAACCCCCTCGGCATCCTCGGCTCTCGGGCGGATGGTCGAATCATCAGGAGGTCGACATGTTCTCTCGTCGTACCGGTGGTGGTCAGCGATGACCGCCGAACCCTTCCCCACCGGCCCCCATCGCCCCGTGCGCATCCCGCACCTGCCCCCGCTGCGCTCGCAGCGGCGAGAATCGAAGGATGACGCGAACACTGGCAGCGCTCCCGGGCGCCGCCCGGAGGCTCTGCCTCAGCCGAAGAAACGGCGAGATCTGCACCCGTGAGGACGGCCATCGCGGCCTTCACCACCGCACCGGGGGACGCCTGCTGTGGAACGACCTGCAGGCGGACCCGCCGGAGTGCGCCGCGGCCGGCACGCCCGTCGACCCCGCCCCGGTCCTCGACGACGGATTCCCCGGTCATCGCGCGCTGTGCCCCGTCTGCTGGGCGTTCGTGCCCCGCGACGGCGATGGCCGCTTAGAGCCTCACGACTCCTGGCGCGGCGACGAATCGCGCTACGAAGCCGATCGCCGCCGCGAGTGGTTCAACGCCTACGGCTGGTGACGACGGCCGCCCGGCCGTCCTCGACCTCGACCATCTCGTCGAGGGCATCGGCGTGCACCAGATCGTGCGTCACCAGGAGGGTCGCCGTCTCCCGCTCGCGCGTCAGCCGCGACAGCAACGCCATGATCTCGGCGCCCCGTGCGCTGTCGAGCGCGCTCGTCGGCTCGTCCACCAGCAAGACCCGCGGCTCGTGCGCGAGGGCGCGGGCGATCGCCACGCGCTGACGCTGACCACCCGAGAGGTGGGCGGGGCGACGGTCCCCGACGGCGCCGAGCCCGACGGCCTCCAGCAGCTCGTCGACCCGCGCGTGCACGAGAGAGCGTCGCTCGCGTCGACCGGACCCCCCGAGCTCCGCCATCACCCGCACCTGCTCGCGGGCGGTGAGGGCGGGAAGCAGCTGGGGTTGCTGGAACACGATCCCGATGCGATCGCGTCGCAGCGCCGCCGCTCCTGAGGCACTGAGCCCGGTGGCATCCGTTCCGGCGACGATCACCCGACCGGAGTCGGGACGGATCAGGGTGGCGGCGAGGGCCAACAGGCTGGATTTGCCCGAGCCCGAGGGACCGGTGATGCCGGTGACGATCCCCGGCCGTCCCTCCAGGGTGACGCGGTCGACCGCGGTGACGCGGGCGTCGCCGTCGGGGTAGGTGAGGGTGACGTCATCGAGAAGGATCATCGGGTGCTCCCGAGGGCGGTGAGGGGGTCGGACGAGGTGACGGTGCGCAGAGAGACGGCCGCGCCGAGCAGGCCGAGCGCGATCATGACCGCCGCGGGCGCGAGGGTCGTCAGCGGACTGAGGACGAAGGGCAAGGAGCCGGCGGCGACGGCTCCGAGCAGGGCGGTCAGACCGATGCCGACGCCGACCCCGATGGCGAGGACGACCGACGCCTGACCGAGGGCGTCGCGCACGAGGACGGGGGTGCTCGCGCCGAGCGCCTTGAGGACGGCGATGTCGGCCGATCGCTGCATCGTCCACACGGTGAAGAAGGCTCCGACCACGAGGGCCGAGACGCCGAAGAGCATCGCGATCATCAGGGCGAGCGAGCCGATCTCGGACCTGAACGTCGACAGCGCCGTGAGGCTCGCCAGAGGGGTGGATGCCGTGGTGCCGGTGTCGGCGGCCACGGCATCCCACGCCGGGGAGCCGGTGACGGCGAGAACGGTCGGTCGTCCTGTGCCGCCCACGCGGTGCTGCAGGCTCGCCCACGCGCTCGCGGTGAGGGTGGCCACGGGGGTGTGGCTGTACCAGTCGTCGTCGCCGATCGCGCTCACGCGGTACGAGGAACCCGCGACGGTGACCTGGTCTCCGATCGCGGCACCGAGATTCTTCGCCGCTCCCGCCGACAGGTCGATCTCGTCGTCGCGGCGGGGAGCGGCGAAGCTCGTCCCCGCGTCGAGACCGAACAGGGCGACGGCGGTCGAGGCCCCGGGGCCCTCTGCCCGGGCCTGAGCGATGCCCACGGGAATGACCTCGTCGACCCCCGGAGCGGACCGCCACGCTGAGACGATGTCGTCATCGATCGCCGAGTCGGCGAAGGTCGCGCTCGCCCCGGCGACGGGGTGCAGCACCAGCCGGTCCCCGGGGAGGGCGAGCACGCCCGAGACGTTCTGAGCGGCGAGGCCGCCCGTCAGCCCCGAGAGGAAGCCGACGAGCAGCGTGATGAGGGCGACGACCGCCCCGATGAGGGCGAATCGCCCGCGGGCGAACCGCAGATCGCGCCATGCGACGTACACGTCGCCTCCTTCCGCCGACGACTCTCGCCGGCACCGTTCCAGCCTCGCCGGGGGCCGGCTCGCGGTCATCGGCGGGGTGGGCGAACTCTCTCTCCACCTTTCGGATGATCCGCCGGAGTCTCGGCATCCGTAGCCTGGAGCGTGACATGAGCCATCGACCCCTCGCCCCCGTCTTCACAGGGCTGCGCGTGGGCCTGCACGCCCTCTTCGGGGGCCTGCTCGCCCTCGTCGTCGCGCGCGTCCTGCTGACGAACGGTTCGATGCTCGCCCTCGTGCTCGCCGGCGCGCTGGGAGTCGTGTACCTCGCCGGGCTCTGGGTCGCCCGCTCGGGGCGCTCGCGGCGCAGCGTCGTATGGGTGGCGGCGCTCACGGTGGTGTGGGCGGCGCTGGTGTGGCTCGTGCCCGAAGCCGCGTACCTCGTCTTCCCCCTGTTCTTCCTGTACCTGCACGTCCTGCCCGGGGCGGCCGGTCCGCTCGCCGTCGTCGGCGCCACGGCACTCACGATCGCCGCTTTCGCCGTGCACGGGGGACTCACCGTCGGCGGGGTCGTCGGTCCCGTCGTCGGGGCGGGTGTGGCGCTGTTGATCGGCCTCGGCTACGGCGCTCTCGAGAGGCGGGCCGCGGAGCGCGAAGCGCTCATGTCCGAGCTGATCGCCACGCGCGGTCGGCTCGCCGCCGCCGAGCGCGAGCAGGGGACTCTCGCCGAACGCGCGCGACTCGCCCGCGAACTGCACGACACCGTGGCCCAGGGGCTGTCGAGCATCCAGATGCTGCTGCACGCGGCGGAGCGGGCCGATGCCGACGGCCCCGGGATCGCGCACGTGCGCCTCGCGCGCCAGACGGCCGCCGATGGTCTCGCCGAGACCCGCCGGTTCATCCGCGAGCTGGCTCCGCCGAGCCTCGATCGCGGTCTGGGCTCGGCCCTCGAGCGTCTGGCCGCCGGGTGGGGCGCCCGGGCGGGCGTCGACGTGGAGGTGGAAGTGGATGCCGCGGTCTCGCTGCCGATGGATGCGCAGACCGCTCTGCTCCGCATCGCCCAGGGGGCCCTCGCGAACGTCGCCCAGCACGCGCGGGCGCGGAGCGTGCGCATCCGACTCGTCCCGCAGGCGGGGGGTGCGCGGTTGACCGTGACCGACGACGGCATCGGGTTCGACGCGAGCGGCGCCGAGCAGGCGGCATCCGGGACGGACTCCTTCGGACTGCGCGCCATGCGCGAGCGCGTCGACCAGCTCGACGGCGTGCTCGACGTGGACAGCACGCCCGGCGCGGGATCGACCATCACCGTCGTCCTTCCGGGAGGGGCGGCATGATCCGCGTCGTGATCGCCGACGACCACCCGGTGGTGCGGGCGGGCGTGCGCGCTCTGCTCGACGCCGAAGCCGACATCGAGGTGGTGGGCGAGGCGGCCACCGCCGACGAGGCCGTCTCCCTCGCCGAGTCGCTCGCGCCGGAGCTCGTGCTGATGGACCTGCAGTTCGGCGAGCGGGCGGCGGGGGCCGAAGCCACCAGACGGGTGCGCGCGCTCGCCGCGCCGCCGTACGTGCTCGTGCTGACGAACTACGACACCGACGGCGACATCCTCAGCGCCGTGGAGGCGGGAGCCAGCGGGTACCTGCTCAAGGACGCCCCTCCGCACGAGCTCCTCGCCGGCGTCCGGGCCGCTGCGGCCGGCCAGAGCGCTCTGGCCCCGGCGATCGCGGGGCGCCTCCTGGCCCGTCTGCGCGAGCCGCGGGTGACCCTGTCGGTGCGCGAGATCGAGGTGATGCGTCTCGTCGCGCGAGGCGCCTCGAACGCCGAGGTGGCCGCGCGCCTGCACATCACCGATGCGACCGTGAAGTCGCACCTCGCGCACGTGTTCTCGAAGCTCGGCGTCTCTTCTCGCACCGCCGCCGTCTCGGCTGCTCGAGCCCTCGGCATCCTGCGCTGATCCTTCGCGCGGGCGCGCGGCCCCCTACGATGGCCCCATGATCCGGGTGCGTGTCGTCGGCGTCGCCCTCGACCCTGCTCAGCAGCACGTCATCCTGCTCAGACCCATCGACGCGGCTCGAGGGCGCGACCGAGTCCTGCCCGTCTGGATCGGACCCCAGGAGGCGATGTCGATCCTCGTCGCGATCGAGGGCACGGGATCGCCGCGCCCCCTCGCGCACGATCTCATGACCGCGATGCTCGGCGAGCTGTCCGCCTCTGTCGACCGGGTGGAGATCACCCACCTCGACGAGGGGACCTTCCACGCGCGGGTGTTGCTGAACACCCCGGTCGGTCCCCGCACCTTCGACTCCCGCCCCTCGGATGCCATCGCCCTCGCCGCCCGCGCCGATGCGCCGATCCTCGTGGCCGATGCCGTGTTCGACGAAGCCGGAGTACCCGACGACGCCGTGGAGCTCGACGGGGGCGTGGCCGACGAGGACCGCGTGGAGGAATTCCGGAGGTTCCTCGACCACGTCGATCCCGAAGATTTCCAGGGCTAGCACCGATCCCGGGTGCCCCCGCACGCTCCTAGACTCGCGGAGGGGCCGCGTGCCGCGGTCCGTGATCCACGACGAACGGGGAACCAATGCAACTCGCCATGGTCGGACTCGGACGAATGGGCGCCAACATCGTCCGCAGGCTCATGAGAGACGGTCACGACTGCGTCGTGTTCGACGTGAATCAGGATGCCGTGGCCTCGCTGGTCGCGGAGGGGGCGACAGGGGCGACGAGCATCGCCGACCTGGCCTCCAAGCTGCAGAAGCCGCGCGCCGTGTGGCTCATGATCCCCGCCGGTCTCACCGGAAAGGTCGTCGACGAGGTCGCCGAGGTGCTTGAGCCGGGCGACATCATCATCGACGGCGGCAACTCGAACTACCGCGACGACGTGCGTCGGGCGAAGAAGCTCGACGACAGCGGCATCCACTACGTCGACGTGGGCACCAGCGGCGGTGTGTTCGGTCTCGAGCGCGGCTACTGCCTGATGGTCGGCGGCCACGACGAGGCCGTCGCGCACCTCGAGCCCGTCCTGCGCACGATCGCGCCCGGACCGGGAGAGGTCGAGCGCACGCCCGGCCGTACCGGCGACTACACGACCGAGGAGCGTGGCTACCTCCACTGCGGCCCCTCCGGCAGCGGTCACTTCGTGAAGATGGTCCACAACGGCATCGAGTACGGCATCATGGCCGCCCTCGCCGAGGGCCTCAACGTGCTGAACAACGCCGACGCGGGTCTGCACCAGGGCGAGCACTCCGCCGAGGTCGCGCCGCTCGAGGAGCCGGAGTTCTACCAGTTCGACATCGACACGGCCCGGGTCACGGAGCTCTGGCGCCGCGGTTCGGTCATCTCGTCGTGGCTGCTCGACCTCACCGCCGCCGCCCTCGCGCAGAACCCGACCCTCGACGGCCTCGCCGGTCGCGTGTCGGACTCGGGCGAGGGACGCTGGACGGTGAAGGCCGCCGTCGACACGGGCGTGCCCGTGCCCGTGCTGGCGGCGTCGCTGTTCGAGCGCTTCGCCTCGCGCGGCGAGGATCACTTCGCGAATCAGGTGCTCTCGGCGATGCGCCTGCAGTTCGGCGGGCACCAGGAGCTGCCCGCGGGCGACGTGCTCGAGGCCGGTCAGAAGAAGGCCGAGAGCGGCCGCGACTGACGTCGTCGACCCCGCCCTCGCCGCCGGTGATCCGCACCGTCGGCGGGGGCGTCGTCGTTCGCGCGCGGCGCTCCGGGGGAGACTAGAGGGATGAGCAGTACCGAGTCGTCCGCGTCCACCGACCGCTACGTCGTCGCCACAGACGGCGCGTGCAAGGGCAACCCCGGCCCCGCCGGGTGGGCCTGGGTCGGCGAAGACGGGCACTGGGCGGCCGGGTCCATCCCCGAGGGCACCAACAACATCGGCGAGCTGCTCGGCCTGCTCTACGCCATCACCGACCACTCGGACGTGCGCGAGCTCGTCGTGCAGGCCGACTCGAAGTATGCGATCGACACGTATTCGAGCTGGATGGACGGCCACCGCCGTCGCGGCTGGGTCACGAGCGCGAAGAAGCCGGTCGCCAACCAGGGCATCCTCGAGGCACTGATCGCGGCGCGCGATGCACGTCGCGCCGCCGGCCTCCCCGACGTCGTGCTCGAGCACGTCCGCGGGCACTCGGGTCACGTGCTCAACTCGTGGGCCGACGAGCGCGCCGTGCGCGCGTCTCAGCACGCCGCCAAGGGCGAGGAGCTGATCTGGACCTCGCTGCGCGGCCTCGACAGGCTCGAGGTCTCGTCGGCGCCTCCCCGCTCGGCGGCCGACCGCAACGGGCGTTAGACGCCCAGGACCTCCGCCTCTTCGGCGGGGGTGAGTCCCGCTCGGCGGGGGCGACTCAGTCCTCGTGCGCGCTCGTCGTCGAGCGTGCGGCGCATCGTCTCGGCGAGGGAGCGGCGACGCCCTCCGGATGCCACGAAGGCGGCGTCACTGCGGCGCGCGAAGCCTCCCGCACTCTCGGGGAGCCACAGGGGGAGCGATCGAGGACCCGCCCAGTACGCGACGCCCCGCGCGACGAGAGTGTCGTCGTCGAGGGTGACGGTCTCGATCGTTGTTCCGGGTGCGTCGTGGGCGGCCGCCTCGCGCGCGGCGTCACGCGCCGTTTCGCTCGCCGCCTCACGTGCCGCCTCGCGCGCCGTCTCGCGCGCCGCCGAAAGCACCGCGGCGAGGGGCAGCTCCTCGCCGACCGCGTTGACCGGACCCGTGACGCCCGTGCGACCGGCCAGCTCGATCCACGCGGCGAGGTCGTCCACGTCGATCGCCTGGACGTGGCGACCTGCCGTTTCGGGTGCGAGGACCCGCCCGCCGCGGGCGAACCGCGCGGGCCAGTATCCGAAACGGTCGGTGGGATCGCCCGGGCCCACGATGAGCCCGGCCCGCGCCAGGAGCGCCTGGCCGCCGCGCCGGGCCGAGGTGATCCGTTCGGCGTGCACCTTGGCATCCGCGTACTGTCCGAGATCGGCGGGTTTCACGAGCTCCGCCGTCTCGTCGGCGAACGGCATGTCGGAGCGGGAATACACCGAGACGCTCGAGACGAGGGTCCAGTGCGCCGCGCGGTCGGCGAGGGCGTCGAGGGCGGATGCCACGAACCCCGGGTCCCACGAGAGTTCGACGACCTCGTCCCACTCGTGTCGGACTTCGTCGTAGGCGGCGGGCTCTGCCCGGTCGGCGCGGATCAGTCGGGCGCCCTGCGCGGCGTCGCCGGATTCGCCGCGGGCGAGGCACGTGACCTCGGCGCCCTGCGCGACGGCGTGCGTCGCGATGGCGCGGCCGAGCCACGCGGTCCCGCCGAGGATGAGGATGCGTCGCATGCGGGTCAGCCAATCACCCGAGGTGGGGGCGGGGCGAGGGTGTTCGCGGACGGCGGAGGGCGTCGCCGAAGGGCAGGGAACGCGGCGGCGGGGCGAGAGGTCGTCGCTCAGAACGGCGGCGGGTCGGGGTCGGGCGCGAAGGCGACCCGACCTTCGGGCGGGTCGGTGGTACGGCGCCCGAGCGGGCCCGTCCACATGATGCTGCCGTCAGATTGCTGGGCTGATGTCCAAGGTGTCTCGGTCTTGAGGACGTGGTGACGCTTACACAGACACGCGAGGTTGCAGAGCGTCGTCCGACCGCCCTTCGCATGGTCGAGGTTGTGGTCGATCTCGCAGCGGCGGGCGGGCTGACGGCATCCGGGAAAGCGGCAGTGCACGTCGCGGAGGCGCACGAAGCGACGCATCGCCGGGGTCGGACGGTAACGGTCGAGTCCGAGGACCACGCCCGTGACGGGGTCGGTGAGGAGGCGCTCCCACCCCGGCGCTTCGGCGAGGAGGTGGCGCGCCGTGTCGGCATCGACGGGGGTGCACCCGTCGAGCATCGCGCCGCGTTCGCTTGCGCCGACGGCGGTCAACACCGGGATGACCACCGAGACCTCCGCCCGGATCGCCCCCAGCCCTCCCGGGAGGTGCGCGTGCGTCGGATCGATGACCGGTCGACCGCCGAGGACGAGGTCGCACAGCAGGTCGGCGCGGGTCTGGTCGATCGACCGGGTGTCGGTGACGCCGACGTCTCCGCCGCTCGCGTCGGCGACCCGGCGCGCGGCGCGCGCCTGTCGCGTGAGTCGGTCGAACATCGCCCGGATCTTCGTCGCGCTGTCGATCACACCGAGTTGCGCCATCCCGTCGATGTCGTCGTCGACCCAGACCCGGCGTCTGTCCACGGCGTCGTCATGACGCTCGGTCATCGACCGAGGCTTGAGTTCTTCGGCGACCGTGCGGGCGAAGGCTCGAGTGCCGGCGACCGTGTCGCGCTCGGCGCGGGTCAGGACCCGGCGCTCGAACTCGTGGCGGCTCTCCGGTTCGAGCAGGGGCGCCCCGACCTCGCGGATCACCTCGGCGTGCCGCGCCGTGATCTTCGCCTCCTCGAGCGCCGTCACGGTCGTGGGGAAGTCCTCGATCAGTGCGCCGGCCTCGGTGATGCGCCGCTGCGCCGTGCGGTCATGCCACCGCAGCGCGACGCCCACCTCGGCCGCGATCGACCGCAGGGCGATTTCGCGCTCCTGAACGGAGCGGGGTCGGTGAACGCTTCGCCCCGCAGCGACGGCATGCGCGCGCGCCAGCTGTCGGAACCGCTCCGCTTCGAGCGCGGATATCGCCGCCTCGACCCGCAGGAGAGAGGCGACCACGTCGTCGAGCACCGCGTCGTCCGCCTCGTGCGGAGAAGCGGCGGGGTGGCTCATGTAGACATGCTTCCACCCACCTCCGACATTGCTCCCGGAGTCACGCGGCGGGCGCTGACCACCATCGCTCACACGGGCGTTACTGCCTCCATCCCTTCCGCGGATCGAGCATTATGGCGTTTTCGGCATAAACTCTCCGCTAGCTTCTCCGCCACGGCATATGTCCCCGCCAGGGGACCCGACGAAGGGGTGGGAAAGATGACGGATGTACACGCTCAGCAGATGCTCGGTCGCCCGACCGGAGCGTTCGTGGGGGCCTCGTGGGTGGCGCTGGGGCTAGGGGCCTCGGTGTACTTCATCGGCCTCTACAACGCGCACATGACTCTCGCCGAGAAGGGGTTCTACCTTTCGGTGTTCCTCCTCGGACTGTTCGCCGCCATCTCGGTGCAGAAGGCGGTGCGCGACCGTGCGGAAGACATCCCGGTCACGGGTGCCTACCTCGGCGTCGCGTGGGGGATGTTGCTCGTCGCCCTCGCGCTCATGTCCGTGGGGCTCTGGAACGCCGAGCTCCTCCTGTCGGAGAAGGGGTTCTACGGCATCGGATTCGCCATGAGCCTGTTCGCCGTCGTGGCCGTGCAGAAGAACGTCCGCGACCTCGCCGCGTTCCGCAACGTCCACCCCGACACCGCTCCGGTCGAGCACACCGGCTACCCGAGCATCGGATGAGGGGTCAGCCGACCGGCGTCCCCTGGTGGAACAGGCACCGCGGTGCGGGGTCGCACCGCCAGAGGGACGACCGGCGGCTGACGCGGTCCTCGAATCGCAGCAGGTAGGTGAGGAGAACGGTGTCGGGTGCGACGAGCCGACCCTCCTGCTCCTCCATCAGGGGCGAGGGGTCGGTTCCCGGCTCCTCACCGAGAGCGGCGATGATCGCGTCTCGGGTCCACCGACGGCCGGACCGACCGATCTCCACGAAGTCCGGATCGAGCAGGCGCTGCAGCTCCCGTGGATGCGAGCGCACGGCCGGGTGGAGAAGCATCTCCTCGGCCGCCCACGCCGTGGAGATGAGAGCATCGGCATCCAGAGCCCTCCCGTGGATGACGTAGGAACGCTCGATCCCGGCGGTCTCGCGCCCCCACGTGCTCGAGGCGACGCGGCGTTGGTGCGCGTCGAACGCCGCCTCGTCGGCGAAACGCTCCGACACGCTCCAGACGCCGTCGGTGTCGGTGGGGGTGACATCGAACGCCAGGCAGCCCGGCTCGGCGCGCGTCAGGGCGATGTGCTCATCGAGGTGGGCGCGCACGCGCTCCGCCTCGGCGGCATCCGCGCACCGCAACTGTCCGCGCAGGGTCACCTCGGGTCCGCGTGGGACGGGCGTGGTGGTGCCGCTCGCCCAATCGCGGCGGAGGACGCTGTAGGCGACGGATGCCACGGGAGCACCGTCTTCGACGGGCCAACCGTCGCGGTAGTACGCCTCGAACACCCATCCGCATCGTTCGAAGACCCGACGCATGGCGACATTGTCCTCACGGGTCTGGCCCTCGAAGCGGACGACGGCGGGGTAGCGCGTGAAGACGAGATCGGTGGCGATCTCCAGGGCGGCGGAACCGTACCCCCGACCCCGGGCTCCGTCGGCGAGGCGCAGGTCGACCATGGCCGTGGCGTCGTCGAGGTCGTCGAGACGGAGCACGCCGACGCGGCCGTCCGTCTCGTCGTCGATCCAGAAGCTCTCGACGTCGTCGCCTTCCCACGAACCCGCGCGGAGGGCGTCCTCGACCTGCTCCGCGCTCGGGCGCGCGCGCACGTGGAACGGGAACGTGTTCGAGGTGAGGAATGCCGTGAGCGCGGCCCGGTCGTCTGGCTCGGACAGGGCGGCGCGCGTCAGAGAGATACCCACCAGTCCACCGTAGACACGAACGCCCGGGGACTCGGATCGCGGCGTGGGTACGCTGGAAACATCGGTCGCCCGCCGTTGTCGACGGCGCTCAGCCCCTCCGTGTCTTCCGCCCCCCGAAGGAGCCCCCCATCGCCGCTTCGCCCTCTCCGACGAGGATCCGCGCCCTCCGCACCGCCTCTCTGACCGTCGCCGGTGTCGGGGCCGCGATCACCATGGGTGCCCTGGGGCCCTGGTTCACCCCCGTCATCCTCCTCGTCGCGACGGCGGGAGCGTTGCTGGTGATCTGGCGAACCACCGCGGGTGTCATCGGCGCGCGGGCGATCGTGCCGGTCCTGGCCGTCGTCGTCGTGCTGACGATCGCGGCGCTGCTCGGGCTCATCGGCATCCTGCCCTCCGGGTGGGTGTGGGCTGCCCTCGGCGCCTATGCCGTGGCCTGGGGCGAGTACCTCGTGACGCAGACCCTCGCCCGCTCGCGCGGGCTGACGGGCTACCGGTGATCCCTGCCGCGCGCGACGGCGTCACCGACGTCGCGCGCTGAGGAGCCCGACCTCCGGGCGTCGACGAGGCGGCAGCGGTGTCCCGCGCGCGACGACGACGGTCGCGTCCTCTCGAAACCCCGAACGGACCCGGATGCCGAGGCGATCGGCATCCGGGTCCGTTCGGGGTTTCGCTCAGACCGTCGCGAGCGTCGACTGCCAGCCGAGGGCGGGAGCGACGTGCTTCGCGAAGTTCTCGACGAGGCGCAGGTTGAACTCCACACCCATCTGCGAGGGGATCGTGAGCATGAGGGTGTCGGCGCTCATCACGGCAGCGTCGTTCTGCAGCTGCTCGACGAGCGCGTCGGGGGTGGCCGCGTACGTCTTGCCGAAGGTCGAGCGCATGCCGTCGATCACACCGATCTGATCGCTGCCGGCCGAGCCGCCGAAGTACATCTCGTCTTCGGCCGTCACGATCGGGAAGATGCTGCGGCTGACCGAGGTGCGCGGTTCGCCCGCGTGTCCCGCCTCCCGCCAGGCGGCGCGGAAGGCGTCGAGCTGCTGGGCCTGCAGCAGGTCGAACGGCGTGCCGTCGGCCTCCGTGAGCAGAGTCGACGACATGAGGTTCACGCCGAGGCGTCCGGCCCATTCGGCGGTCGCCGTGGTGCCGGCACCCCACCAGATGCGCTGGCGCAGGCCCGGGGAGTGCGGCTCGATGCGCTGAAGGCCCGTGCCCCCGCCGAAGGGACTCAGGGGATCGCGCTCGGCGAGACCCTCGCCGTCGATCGCGCGCAGGAACAGGTCGAAGTGCTCGCGGGCGATGTCGCCGCCCCGCGGGTCCTGCGAGCCGGTGTACCCGAACGCCTCGTAGCCGCGCACGACCGTCTCGGGTGACCCACGGCTGACGCCGAGGGCGAGCCGGTTGCCGCTGATGAGGTCGACGGATGCCGCCTCTTCGGCGAGCATGAGCGGGTTCTCGTAGCGCATGTCGATGACGCCGGTGCCGACCTCGATGCGCGAGGTGCGGGCGGCGATCGCCGCGAGCAGGGGCATCGGGGCCGCCTGTTGGCGGGCGAAGTGGTGCACGCGGAACGAGACGCCGTTGACGCCGAGGTCGTCCATGCCCTGGGCGAGGTCGATCGCCTGGAGCATCGAGTCGCCGGCGGTGAGCTGGCGGCCGCCGCCGAGAGGACCGTAGTGGCCGAAGGAGAGTGTGCCGAAGGAGCGCATACAGGGTGCAACGCGACGGTCGGCGATCTATTCCCACGCATACACCGCGCGCGGCCCCCGGAGGCGTGCAGGTGTGGAACCATTCAGGATATGGACGATGACGTGCGCGAGGAGCTGAGACTGCTCCGCGCGAGAGCGTACGGTCCCCACGCCGACATCGCCGATGACGCGGCCGCGGTCGCGCGGCTGCGCGAGCTCGAGGATCTCGAACGACAGGATCGCGTGCCGCCGCCTCCGCGATCGCCGGTGACCTCCGCGGCCGCCGCAGCGGGCTCACGGGCCGCTGTCGTCGCCCCCGACGGCGAGAGCGACGGCGACGAGGAAGAGGACGAGGACGGCGACGACGGCCCGCGGGTGCGCCCCGCCCTCGTGGGGTCGAAACGCCGGCTCTGGGTCTGGGCGGCCTCGCTCGCGGTGGTGGCCGCCCTCGCCAGCGCAGCGACGGCCGCGAGCCTGACCCTCGTCCCGGTGAGCGCGGCGGCGGGCGCTCCGCAGGTCGACACCCTCGTGCCCGCCCCCGACGCCGCGGTGCCGCCGGTGTTCGGCCAGCGCACCGGCGCGGAGCGCGCCTACGAGAACTACTACGGCATCGCCGCGTTCACGGGTCGGTCTCCGACCGACGCGACCGAGAATCGCATTCCCTGCCTCTACCTGCTGGACGCCGACGAGATGGGTAAGGACGACACCCGCGCATTCCGCGGCAACTTCGTCTACGGCGGGTGCGGGGCCGGGGTGTTCCCGGCGACCGTGCAGTTCGTCGTCGCCGACGGCATGCCCGACGCGTTCATCCAGCGGTTCCCGATCGGCACGAGCATGCAGTTCGTGTTCGACGGCGAGAACGTCGGCGTCTTCAGCGACCGCGGCTGACGCGATCGCGACTGGGCCGGCGACCGCGACTGCGCCGGCGATCGCGACTGCGCCGGCGACCGCGACTGCGGCGGCGCCCGCGGCTGACGCGATCGCGACTGCGGCGCCTCCCGTGACGACGACGGCAGCGTCCGCGAGAGGGGCGGCCGTCTGCGGGTTCGCAGGCTCTCCGCGGATGAGAGGCTGGGGGAGTGACCCCCCTCCTCGAGCACGTTCCCGTCGGCGCCGATCCGGATGCCGCCTACCTGGGCTTCGTCGAGTGGGCGAACTCCCGCGGCCTCACGCTCTACCCCGCGCAGGACGAGGCGGTCATCGAGATCGTCTCGGGCGCCAACGTGATCCTGTCGACCCCGACCGGCACGGGCAAGTCGCTCGTCGCGGTCGCTGCGCACGCGGCATCCCTCTCCCGGGGTGGACGCACGTATTACACGGCGCCGATCAAGGCCCTGGTGAGCGAGAAGTTCTTCGCCCTCGTCGACATCTTCGGCGCCGAGAACGTCGGGATGGTCACGGGCGATTCGTCGGTGAACTCCGACGCCCCGATCATCTGCTGCACCGCCGAGATCCTCGCGAACCTCGCCCTGCGACAGGGGGCCGAGGCGGACGTGGACCAGGTCGTCATGGACGAGTTCCACTACTACGGCGAGGCCGATCGCGGCTGGGCGTGGCAAGTGCCGCTGCTGCTGCTGACCCGCGCGCAGTTCATCCTCATGTCGGCGACCCTCGGCGACGTCGACGACATCGCGGACGACCTTTCGCGCCGCACCGGGCGGCCCACCGCGCGGGTGACCGGCGTCGAGCGCCCCGTGCCGCTGCACTTCGAGTACGCGCGCACTCCCGTGCACGAGACGGTGCAGGAGCTGCTCGACACGAAGCAGGCGCCCGTCTACGTCGTGCACTTCTCCCAGGCCGCCGCGATGGAGCGCGCGCAGGCGCTGTCGTCGATCCGCATCATCGGGCGCGAGCAGCGCGACGAGATCGCCGAGGCGATCGGCGGCTTCCGCTTCACCACCGGTTTCGGCAAGACGCTGTCGCGATACGTCCGCGCAGGCATCGGCGTGCACCACGCCGGGATGCTGCCGCGCTACCGGCGCCTGGTCGAGACGCTCGCCCAGCGGGGCCTGCTGCGCGTCATCTGCGGAACCGACACCCTCGGCGTCGGCATCAACGTGCCGATCCGCACCGTGCTCATGACGGCGCTGACCAAGTACGACGGCACCCGCATGCGCCAGCTCTCGGCGCGCGAGTTCCATCAGATCGCCGGACGCGCGGGCCGGGCCGGCTACGACACCGCGGGGACCGTGGTCGTCATGGCGCCCGACCACGAGATCGAGAACGCCGCGCAGATCGCCAAGGCCGGCGACGACCTCAAGAAGCAGAAGAAGATCGTGCGCAAGAAGGCGCCGCAGGGCTTCGTCAACTGGACCGAGCAGAGCTACGACCGCCTCGTCGCGGCCGAGCCCGAACCGTTGCAGCCGCAGATGAAGCTGAGCGCCGCGATGCTCATCAACGTCATCGCGCGCGGCGGCGACGTCTTCGCGAACGTCCGCTCGCTCGTCTTCGACAACCACGAGCCCCGAGCCCGCCAGTACGAGCTCGCGCGCCGCGCGATCGCGATCTTCCGCACCCTGGTGCAGGCCGGCGTGGTCGAGGTCGCCCCGCCCTCGCGTGAGGGGTCGAAGACTGTCGCTTCAGAGGGGGGTCAAGCGACAGATTCCGACCCCTCACGCATCAGGCTCACCGTCGATCTGCAGCCGAACTTCGCGCTCAATCAGCCCCTCTCGCCCTTCGCGCTCGCCGCGATCGAGATGCTCGACCCCGAGGTCGAGCTCGGGAGGGGGCCGGATGCCGCGCCCCCGGCGTCATCGGTGGGCACGGGGCACTATGCGCTCGACGTCGTCAGCGTCATCGAGTCGACCCTCGACGACCCGCGCCCGATCCTGTCGCAGCAGCAGTTCCGCGCGCGTGGCGAAGCCGTCGCGGCGATGAAGCGCGAGGGCATCGAGTACGACGAGCGCATGGAGTTGCTCGAGGAGATCACCTGGCCGAAGCCCCTCGACCGGCTGCTCGCGCAGGCGTACGAGGTGTTCGCCTCCAGCCAGCCGTGGATCCGCGACTTCGAGCTGTCGCCCAAGTCGGTCGTGCGCGACATGTACGAGCGCGCGTGCTCGTTCGGCGAGTACGTCTCGCTGTACCAGCTCGCTCGCAGCGAGGGCCTCGTGCTGCGCTACCTCAGCGACGCGTTTCGCGCGATCCGCCAGACCGTGCCCGTCGACGCGCAGACCCCCGACCTGCTCGATCTGATCGCCTGGCTCGGCGAGGTCGTACGTCAGGTCGACTCGAGCCTCGTCGACGAGTGGGAGCAGCTCATCAACCCGGCCGACGACCCGACGGCCCCGGTCGTTCCGCCCGCTCCGCCGTCGATCCTCACCAACCGGCGCGCGTTCGGCGTGCTCGTGCGCAACGAGATGTTCCGGCGCGTGCAGCTCGCCGCACTCCAGAAGGACGACGAGCTCGTCGAACTCGACCCCGATGTCGACTGGCCGGGCGTTCTCGACAGCTACTTCGACGAGCACGATGAGATCGGCACCGGGGGAGCGGCGCGCTCCTCCGCCCTCGTCGTCATCGACGAGTCGTCCGCCTCCGACGGCGTGTGGCGCGTCGAGCAGATCATCGACGACCCCGCCGGAGACCACGACTGGCGCATCCGCGCCGAGGTCGACCTCGCCGCCTCCGAGGAGGAGGGCACGGCGATCGTGCGCGTCACCGAGGTGCTGCGGCTCTAACGCGCGGTTCGCCCGGTGCGGCGCCGGCCGACGACGCGGCGGAGGACCAGCCCCACCACGGCCACCAGCACGGTCGTCACCAGCGGCGGCACGATGATCTCCGGCATCGTGGATGCCGAGACGAAGACCTGTCCGCCGAACTCGGCCATGCCGGGAAGGTCGCGAGCGAGAACTCGCGTTCCCGCGGCGGAGGAGATGGCCGTCGTGAGCGCGGGCACGAGCCACACCAGCACGAGTCCGACGATGCCGGTCAGCACCCGCCCGACCGTCGAGACGCCCGTCCAGACGATCGCGAGTCCGACGAGCACCGGGGCGAGGTACGGCAGCACCGGCAGCAGCGCTTCGAACGGAGAGGTGTACGAGAAGAGCGGGAAGAGGAACGCCGCGATCCACGACCCGCCCGCGGCGGCCCCCACCACGAGGCCGAGACCGGCACCCGCGCGTGGCGCTGCGGCGATGAGGACGCAGGCGACCCACGCCGTGACCGCGGCCAGGACGGCCACGGCCGTCAACAGCACCAGGTAGAGCACCGACTCGTCGCGCTCCTGCAGCACCGAGCGGGTGGTCGCCGTGGTCTGCACGATGGCGACGACCTGCACGACGACGAGCCCGCCGAGTGCGGCGAACGGTCGGGCCAGGCCCGGGCGCGACCGCCGTGCGCGTGCGATGATCCCGGCCACGACGCCACCCTCGACGAGCAGCACGATGATGGTCGTGATCGCGTACTGACTGTAGGGCAGCATCACGAAGGGCCCGTCCTTCGCGGCATCCTGCCCCTCGCCGAGGTTCTGCAGCGGCAGGAACGGCCCGGTCAGAAGCCAGGGCAGAAGACCCGCCACGCCGCCCGCCGCGCCCAGCAGAGCGAACCACGCCGCACCTGTTCGTCGGCGCACGTCGGTGTCATCGTCCATGAGTCCCCCGTCTCGGTCGATGCTCCGACGCTATCGGAGGGATGCGGGCGCATCCTGTCGCCGAGCCGTCGCCGCGATCTCGCGCGCGTCACGACCGCCTTCTTCACAGCGGGTGATCGGGTGAATTTCCGCACAGTCTCGCGGCAGCTCCCCGCAGAATGTCCGCGCCACGACCTACAGTCGTGGCAGCTCATCGGGAAAGGACCGGGGCATGGAGACGATTTCCCTGCTGTCGACCGCGATCGGATTGCTCGTCACCGGTTCGGCGACCATCCTCGGGGGCACGAAGTGGATGCTCGGTCGTGTCGAACACCGCACCGACGCGCGCTTCGCCGAGTTCAGCGCGCGTTTCGCCGAGGTCAGCGCGCGTTTCGCCGAGGTCAGCGCACGCTTCGACAGGGTGGACACGCGCTTCGATCGGATGGATGCACGCCTCGATCGGATGGACGCGCGCATGGACCGGACCGACGCCCGTTCCACGACTCTCGAAGAATCCCTCGTCGGTCTGAAGCTCGACCTCGCGCGCTTCGAAGCGCGCACGGACGAGCGCTTCATCGCGGTGGGGGAAACCCTCTCCGAGATCAAAACCACGGTGGCTCGTCTCGAGGGCCCCCAGCCGCCGTTCCTCATCGCGCGCGGGTGAGTCGTGGAGCTGCAGTAACCCGCACGCGAACGACGGATGCCGAGGCCCTGGGGCCCCGGCATCCGGTGTCTTCTGCGTGTGTCAGGACTTGCGGGCGACGCGGTTCTCGGCGCTGACCATCCACGACAGCTGCTCGAGGCGCTCGAGCACGCCGTGCAGGATGTCGGCGCTGGTGGGGTCTTCTTCGTCCACGCCGTCGTGCACCTCGCGGACGGTGCCCACCGTGGCATCGAGGCGCTCGGTGATGAGGTCGATGACCTCGGCGGTGTCGACTTCGCCCTGCGGGAACTCCGGCAGGGTGGTGGTCTCGGCGACGGTGTCGCTGCGCCCGTCGGGCAGGGCGTGCAGGGCGCGCATGCGCTCGGCGATCTCATCGCCGAACTCGCGCGCGGCATCGATGATCTCGTCGAGCTGCAGGTGCGTGTCGCGGAAGTTCTTGCCGACGACGTTCCAGTGCGCCTGCTTTCCCTGGATCGACAGCTCGATGAGGTCGACCAGCACGGCCTGCAGGGCGTCGATCAGCTTCTCGGACGCCTGGAATCCCTGCTCGGCGTTCTGCTCATCGGTGGTCTCGGGACCGCTGCCTCCGCGCGCGGGGCGACGACGGTTCTTGGTGGGGGTGTCCTTGGTGGTGGTGGACATGCGCGTTCCTTTCGCTCACGGTCGATAGCGACGGTAGGCGTGGAGCTTCGGCGCCCGACGGGGGTTGCGGGGGCGACGGAGGAGAGGTAACCGGCCGATCCGTAGCCGCTCCGGGCGCGGACGACAACCCCGGGAGAGGCTCGGCGCGGCCTTTCATAGCGTGAGGCTCGTGCTCCTCACCCCGCCTGCCCCCTCCCGGCCCCTCCGCGACTACGCCGCGATCGGCGACGGACGCACGGTCGCGCTGATCGGGTTGGACGGCTCCGTCGACTGGCTGCCGTTGCCGAACATCCACTCGCGGCCGGTGTTCGCCCGCCTCGTCGACGAGGGCGCCGGCGGATGCATCGGACTCGCACCGGCGGGGGAGTACGAGGTCACGCGCCGCTACATCCCGCGCACCAACGTGCTCGAGACGACCTTCACCACCGCGACCGGCGTCGCGACGGTCACCGACGCGATGGTCACGGGTATCGCCGGTCGTCTGCCGTGGGCCGAGCTCGCCCGCCGGGTCGACGGCGTGAAGGGCGAGGTCGAATTCGCGTGGTGCGTGCAGCCGGGAACCATGCTGCGCTCCGCGGCCCCCTGGACCGAGCGCATCGACGGGTTCTCGATCATGCGCATCGGGCACGTCTCCCTCGCGGTGACGGGGCACGAGCACGGACTCCACGGCGATCCGGATGCCGGCAACGAGAGCATCGAGGGGAGCTTCACGACGACGAAGGGGTCGCGGCACCTGCTCGTCATCGCCGCGACCGAGGGCGAGCCCCTGCGCATCCCCGACGCGAAGAACGTCGACCGCGGCATCGACCGCACGATCGGCGGCTGGGAGATGTGGTCCGACGAGTTCTCGTACGAGGGCCCGTGGGCCGACGACGTGCAGCGCAGCGCCCTGGCCCTCAAACTCCTGCTGTTCAGCCCCACCGGTGCCATCGCGGCCGCCGCGACCACGTCGCTGCCGGAGAACCCCCGCGGGGGCAAGAACTGGGACTACCGCTTCGCCTGGGTGCGCGATCTCGCCTACACCGCGCACGCGTGGGTGGGATTCGGCCTGCGCGAGGAGACGCACGCCGCGATCTCGTGGCTGCTGCGCACGATCCGCAAGAACGGCCCCGAGGTGCAGGTGATGTACACCCTCGACGGCGACGCCGAGATCGGCCTCGAGAAGCATCAGGTGCCCGGCTGGAACGGCAATCGGCCCGTCGTCACCGGTAACCCCGCGCAGGGGCAGCTGCAGCTCGGCGTCTACGGCGATCTCATCGCACTGTGCCGTACCTACGTCGAAGCCGGAAACCGCCTCGACATCCAGACCGGACGGCTTCTCGCCGACGTCGCCGACCGCACCTGCGACCTCTGGCGTCGTGAGGACTCGGGCATGTGGGAACTTCCCGAGCTGCGCCACTACACCTCGTCGAAGATGGGCTGCTGGAAGGCCCTCGACGACGCGCAGTGGCTGGCCACGGGCGGTCACATCCCCGACAACGGCGACCGCTGGCGCGCCGAGCGCGACCGCATCCACCGCTGGGTCGAGGAACGCTGCTGGTCGGAGACCCTGCAGGCCTACACCCTCGCCCCCGGAACCGACGACCTCGACGCCTCCGTGCTGCTGCACGCGCCCACGGGTTTCGACCGCGGCGAGCGGATGTCGAAGACTCTGGATGCCATCACCGAGCGCCTCACCACGGAGAACCACCTCGTCTACCGGTACACCGGGATGGACCAGGAGGAGCAGACCTTCGTCGCGTGCGCGTTCTGGCGCGCGACGGCGCTCGCGTGCGTGGGACGTCACGCGGAAGCCCTCGAGGCGATGGATGCGCTCGTCGCCCAGGGCAACGACGTCGGGATCTATTCGGAGATGATCGCCGAATCCGACGGGGCCTTCTGGGGCAATCTCCCGCAGGCCCTCAGCCACCTCGCCCTCATCAACGCCGCCCTCGTCATCCGCGACCTCGTCGACGACGCCGACCTCGCCGACCGCTGACCCTCCGCCGGGGCGGTCCCCGCCTCGGCATCCCCCTATGACCCTCCGCTGGGGCGGTCCCCGCCTCGGCATCCCCCTATGAAAGGACTCGCCATGAGCACGCAGTACACCTTCACCGACCCGGCGAAGCTCTACGCCGACATCGACCCGCAGTCGCAGGATCAGAAGGAGCCCGGCCTCGACGCCGAGCTCACCCCGAAGGCCGCGCTGGGTGAGGACACCTACGTCGGAACCGAGCGCCTGAAGGGGCGCAAGGCCCTCATCACCGGCGCCGACTCGGGCATCGGCGCGGCCACCGCGATCGCCTTCGCCCGTGAGGGAGCGTCGGTCGCGATGTCGTACCTGCCCGAGGAGAAGGTGGATGCCGACCGCATCGCCGGCATCCTGCGCGACGCCGGCGCGACGGTCGTGCAGATCCCCGGCGACCTGCGCGAGCGCGACTACGCCCGCACGCTGGTGAAGGAAGCCGTCGAGGGCCTCGGCGGCCTCGACATCGTCGTCAACAACGGCGGGAAGCAGATCTTCAACGAAGACGTCACCACCCTGACGGACGAGCAGTTCGACGACACGTTCAAGACCAACGTCTACGCGATGTTCTGGATCTGCAAAGAGGCCGTGCCGCACCTGAAGCCCGGCTCGACGATCATCAACACGACCTCGATCCAGGCTTACTCGCCGGCGCCGATCCTCGTGGACTACGCCTCGACCAAGGCCACCATCAACACCTTCACGAAGGCCCTCGGTCAGCAGCTCGCCCCGAAGGGGATCCGCGTGAACGCCGTGGCCCCCGGTCCCATCTGGACGCCGCTCCAGGTCACCGACGGCCAGCCGGACGAGAAGGTCGACGAGTTCGGTGAAGAGACTCCTCTCGGGCGCATGGGGCAGCCCGCCGAGCTCGCCCCGGCGTACGTCTACCTCGCCTCGGCGGAGTCGAGCTACGTGATCGGCGAGACGCTCAACGTCAACGGCGGGATGCCCACGCCGTAAGCGCCTCGCGCCGAAGGGTCGTCGTCCGGAACCGGGCGGCGGCCCTTCGGCGTTCCCGCCGCGGCGCCCTTCGCCTCGGGAGCGAGAGCCAGCCGTGACGCGTCGAGCGCGGGCGGCGCGTCCCGACACCCGCGCGGCGAAGAGAGCCCCTTGGCTCATCGGCGTCGGCGGAGGAGCTCAGGCCTCGAGCGGCTTGCGGTAGAAGATCTCGCCGTCGGCCGTGGTCTCGGTGCGCGTGTATCCCTCGCGCTCGTATAGGCGCTGGTTGGCCTCGCTGAGCCCTCCGGTGAACAGCTCGGCCGTTCTCGCCCCGGCCTCGCGCCCGCGCTTCTCGACCGCGGAGAGCAACAGCGTGCCCAGGCCCTCGCCCTGCTGGTCGGGGGCGATTGCCAACCGTCCGATCAGCAGCAGGTCGCCGTCTCGCCGGGCGCGCACGGCTCCGACGAGACGACCGTCGGTCACCGCCACGCAGCCCAGGTTCTCGACGAGCTCGGCCGCGAGTTCCTCGAGGGTCTGCGTCAACGGCGGCATATCGGGGTCGCCGTAGATGAGGGCTTCGCTCGCGAATGCGGCGCGCTGGATCGTCAGCACCTCGCCGGCGTCGTCGGGCGTGATGGGGCGGACGACGGGTTCATCGGTCATGAGGCTCTTTCCAGGCTGTTTCGAAGCGGGCGGTTAACTATCATGGGCCTTGGCGCGACGTCTTTTCGGGGACGAGCGCCCCTCGCCATGAACGACTTCTTCGATGCGCGCGTCCGCACCACCGACGCCTCCGACACGCAGGCCTGGCTTCAGACGCACTACGGCCGCGTCGACCTGCTCGCCGACCGCGCGGCGATCGCCGAGCACGCGGTCGGAGATGCGGGCTTCGCGCTGCGGAGGCTGACGTGGGCCTGTCGCGCCGAGATCGCTTACGAGGCGGACCGGTTCTTCTTCGCCACCTCGGGTCCCGGTCTCGCCTGGCGCATCGGGGCGTGCGCGGGGGACTACAGCGTCGAGCCCGGTCTCGTGCAACCCGGCCAGGAGTTCTCGGGTCGGCCTGACCAGACCGAGGTCGACCTGCTGACCTTCGACCCGGCGTGGCTCACCGAGGCGGCACAGACGATCTACGGCGACGACGAGCTCGAAGTGCGTTTCGACGGCACCGGTCCGGTCTCGCGACGGATGCGTGACTACTGGCTGGCTACGATGCGGTGGGCGCTCACACAGACCCCCCTGCTCGCCGAGCCCTTGGTTCGCGCCCAGGTGCGCCGCTCCCTCGCCGCGGCGACGCTCGAGGCGTTCCCCCTCGCCGGCGACCCCCGCGAGCGTCGGGCGTCGGCGATCGAACAGGCGTCGGTCTACACCTCGGCGGCATCGTGGATCGACGATCACGCGTCGCTTCCCGTCACGATCGACGATGCCGCCCGTGCCGTGGGGACCTCGACGAAGGGCCTGCGCCGCGCGTTCCTCGCGAACGGACACCTGGCATCCACTCCCGAGGACTATCTGTCGCAGGCGCGACTCAGCGCCGCGCACGCCGACCTGATCGCGGCCGATCCGAGCGGCACGAGCGTGGCCGCCATCGCCGCGCGATGGGGCTTCTCCGATGCCGCCGAGTTCGAGCGGGCGTACCGCGAGATGCACCGCGTCGCCCCCGCGGAGACTCTGAACCGCTGACTCAGCGATCGCGGTCGGTGTACTCGCCCGGGTCGTCGACGTCTTCGCGCGCCTCGCGGCCGCTGGGCTGCTGCACGTCGGTGTACGCCCCCGCCTCGTCGACGCGCGACCGGCTCTCGCTCCCGTCGGCGTTCTGACGGTCGACGTACTCGCCGGCCTCGTCCGCGCTGCCGTGGTCCATCTTCCCGTCGGGGAGCTGGACGTCGGTGTACGCGCCCTCACCGGGATCCGTACCGTGTCCGTTCACGTCGCGCTCGGCCATTGCCGCCTCCTCGGGGTCGTCGTGGTCCTGACGGTAGTGGGCGGATGCCGCGTCCGCGACCGTCTTGACACGTCCCTGTCGCGCGGCCCCGGGCGTGTCAAGGCCGTCGCGCGGCCCTGCCCCGGGTGAAAGGTTGCCCGCATTCCAGCTCTCGCCATCATCCTCGTCATCGTCGGCCTCGTGCTCCTCTTCCTCGGCGTCTTCGTCGAAGCCGTGAAGTTCCTGCTCTGGATCGGGATCGTCATCCTGATCATCGGCGTCATCGCCGCGCTCCTCCGCTTCATCCGTCGTCAGGTCTGACCGCCGGTTCCACGTCGTCGCGCCGCTCCGCGCGTCCCGCCCTCGGGTGGACGCGTCGGGGCGGCGGCGTCGTTGTGCGGCGTCTCGACCCCGCCCCGCCGCTCAGGCGGAGAACAGATCACGCGCCCGTGGCCGACGCGTCGCCGCGACGTCGTCGAGGGCGGCCCCCAGCTCGGGGAACGCGAAGGCGAACCCGGCGTCGGTGAGGACGCGGGGGACCGCCCACCGGCTCTTCAGCACCAGCTCGGGCTCGTTGCGCAGGATCGCCATCGCGGGGTCGAGCATCCACCGCCAGGCCGGGAGGCCCCACGGCATCCGAGCCACCCGGCGCAGTTCGCGCATGAGCGTGCGGTTGTCGGCGACCCCCGGCGCGGTGAGGTTCACCGGCCCTGAGAGCGTGTCGTGATCGCGGAGGAAGCGGACGGATGCCACGACATCGTCGATGTGGATCCAGCTGAAGCGCTGGCGACCGCGCGAGCGGTGCCACGACGACCACACCGGACCGGTGGGGTGGGCGCCGATCCCGCGGTAGCGGCGGTGCGGGAACCACCAGCTGTCGATCTGGGGACCGCCGAGGCCGAGACGCGCGAGGGCGAAGAGCATGCGGGTGGCGGGGCCGTCGCCGAGCACGATCGCCATGCGCAGGGCCACGCGCCGAGTGTGGGGGAGGTCGCCCGCGAAGAACGCGCTCTCCCAGCTCGTGGCGACGTCGACCGAGAACCCCTCGCCGATCACGCCGTCGATCTCGTCGTTGCCGCTCTCGGTCTCGTGCCGGTAGATCGTGGCGGTGGAGGCGTTCATCCACACGCGCGGAGGTCGCTCCGCGGCGCGGACGGCGGTGTGGAGGGCCCGTGTGGTGTCGACGCGGGAGCGCAGGATCTCGTCGCGGTCGGCGTCGGTGTACCGGCACGACACGATCTTGCCGGCGAGGTTGATCAGCACGTCGGCCCCCTCCACGACACCGGCGATCCCGGCGGGATCGGCCCAGGTGACCGTTCCGGATCGGCCGACGGTGTCGACGCGGTATCCGTCCCCCCGGAACGCGTCGACCAGCGCCCGGCCCACGAAGCCGGATGCGCCCGCCACGACGACCCGCGGGCGCGACGTCACCCCGTCCGCGCGGGCGAGGAGGTCACGCCGCCCGCGATCCTGCGGACGGCGTCGTCGCGCTCATCCTGGCTCTGTCGATCACAGGTCCCCCTCCGTGTCCCCTCGACGATGCTAGTCAGACGCGTCGCCCGGTGATAGCCGCCCTGGCGTTCCCCGAGGACGAGGCAGGATCGAGGTGTGACTGCCCTCCCGCCGAACACCTGGATCCCGACGCCTGCGACGGTCTCGTTCGCGGCACTGACCGATCCGCCGACACGCGATCCCCGACTCAAGCGCGACGCGCAGGCGGTTTCCGCGTTCGCCGCGGCCAACGGGTGGGAGTACGAGATCGGCTCCGGTGCGCAGCCGCTCCCCGGGGTGGTGTTCCGCGATGACCGGGGCCGGCCCCGTCACGTGCAGCGGGCGGGCGACATCGTGCGCGTCCCCGGTCCCGCGGGGCTCGAGGTGGGCAACAGTGCCTACTCGTTCGTGGTCAACCTCAACCAGTTCAGCGTCGAATGGGGGTACGCCGCGGTTCGGCTGCCCTACGCCGTCCCGCCGCTCATCGCCGAGAGCCGGCGCGCCCGCTCCGAACGCGCGCTCCCGGCGCTGCCGGAGCTCACGCCGCTTCCGCTGGCCGCGGACCGCGACGCGGGCGACCTCTACGCCGACCCCGCCGACAGCGCCTGGGCGGCGGCCGTGATGACGCCGGAACTCGTGACCCTGCTGGACGACGAGGCACTCGCGCTGAACCTCGAGATCGCGGACGGATGGCTCCTGCTCTATCACCCGGGTCGTCTTTCGGTGCCCGACCCGGGGGTGTGGCAGCGCGTCCTGTCCGTGCTCGAGGTCGCGGGCCGCGCGCTCGCGGCGGCGGCGCCGAAGCTGTCCGCCGCCTCTCACACCGGTGCACCGGCGGTGGGTGCGGTGCCCGCGGGCACGAGGGCGAGCGCCTCCGCGGCGCGCTCGCTCCCCGTCCGCGAGCGATCAGCCGACGTCACGCGCAAGACCACGTGGACGTACTACGGCATCACCGGGGGGCTGTTCATCGTGGGCATGATCGTCGTGTCGTTCTTCATGAACCGCTGACGCCCGCGGTCGAGTGATCGCGCGCGGGCTGGCAGGATGGAGCGTATGCGACGACACGGCCGGGGCACGCGCGTCGCGCGCGGTGCCGCCGCGGCCTCCGTCGCGACCTTCGTCGCCCTGCTGTCGCACGTCTCCGGCGGTGGTGAGGTTCCCGGCATCCTGGGCATCGTCGTGCCGCTCGCGCTCTCGTTCGTCGCGTCCACCGCGCTGGCCGGCCGCCGCAGCTCGGCGCTGCGGCTGGGTCTGGCGGTCGCGGTCAGCCAGGTGCTGTTCCACACCCTCTTCGTGCTGGGCAGCTATCGGCCGGGAGCCGAGGGACACGTCCACGGAGCCGCGCCCGTCGCGGCCACCGGCGCCGCCATGCCGCACGTGATGACGACGGATGCCGGGATGTGGGCGTGGCACGCCGTCGCGGCCCTCGTCACCACCGCGGCCCTTCACCGCGGGGAACGCACGCTCGCGGCCCTGCGCGAGCTCGCGCAGCGGTCGATCGCCTGGGTCCGCGCGCGCGCCCGGATCATCGCGACGACCTTCGGACCGGCGCCGCTGCGCCGCGTCTCGGCCGAGGTGGTGGCCGTCGTGCGGCCCGTCTCGGCGCTCATCGTCGCCTCCGCACGACGGCGCGGTCCACCGGCACGGACCGCGTGAGTTCCACCCCGTCGGCCTGAGCCGGTAGGGGTGGCCGATCCCGACGGGCCTCGTGCGCCCGGGCGGGTCGCTCGACGTCTTCCGGACGTCTTCTCGTTCCCGTGCCCTCGTGTGCCGGCCATGAACGCCACGCCGATGCCTCCTCGCATCGCCGCGCGTGCCGCTCGTCCGCCGTGCTCGCGGGACTGCGGCCCCGTGCCTGCGCACGGGCGCCGATGACGGGTGCCGCGTGCACCCGGAGAGTGCCCCAATGTTCCGTTTCCGTGCCCTCGCGGGCGGGATCGTCGTGGCCGTCGCCGTCGTTCTGGCGTCGATCGTCCCGGCATCCGCCCACGATCAACTCCTGTTCAGTACACCCGCCGAGGGTGAGCGTCTGGCATCCGCCCCCGATGAGATCTCCCTGAGCTTCTCGGCCGACGTGCTCGACGTGGGCGCCGAGGTCGTCGTGGCCGACGCCGACGGCGTCGACTGGGCGGGCGCCGACCCCCTGCTGTCCGCGGGGGTGGTCACCGTGCCGTTGCGCGGTGAGCTGCCCGCCGCGGGCTACGAGGTGCGGTGGCGCGTCGTCTCGAGCGACGGTCATCCCATCTCGGGCGTCGTGCCCTTCACCGTCGGCGACGGCGCTCCCCTCGAGCGCGCCGCCGCGGTCCCCGCCGCCGAGGCGGCGTCCGGTCCGGTGGTCGACGAGGCGGCCGGGATCCCCCGCGTCGTGATCGTCGCCGCAGCGGGAGCGGCCGTCGCTCTCGCGATCTTCGTCGTGTTCTTCTTCCTCCGCCGTCGCGCCGCGCGTGACGCACAGTCTTGAAAGGCTTCTCATGACCCCTCGTACCCTGCGCTTCAGCGCCCTCGCCGTCGCCGCTGTCCTCGCCCTCGCGGGCTGCTCCGCGCCGGCATCCACCGCCCCCACCTCGTCGCAGGCCGACGCGTTCGCCTCGACCGACGTGTGGGTCAAGGCTGCCGACAGCGGCATGACCGCCGGCTTCGGTCAGCTGCGCAACGACGGCGACACCGATCTCACGGTCGTCTCGGCGACCGATGACGCGACCTCCGCGATGGAGCTGCACGAGACCGTGCCGAACGAGTCCGGTCAGATGGTGATGCGCGAGGTCGAGGGCGGCTTCGTCATCCCCGCGGGCGGATCGATCGAGCTCGCGCCCGGCGGCAACCACCTCATGTTCATGGACGTGACCTCGCCGCTGCGCGCCGGCGCGGAGACGACCATCACGCTCACCTTCGCCGACGACTCCACCGCGGAGATCACCGCCCCCGTGAAGGAGTTCTCGGGCGCGAACGAGAACTACGAGGGCGGCGGTATGGGCGACATGGACATGGGTCACTGATGGCCCGCCGAGACGGAAGCCCCGCCGACGGCGGAGGTGCGACCAGACGCACCTTCCTGTTCGGCGGGGCCGTCGCGGGCGTCGGGGCCGTCGCCGCGATCGGGATCGACGCGGCCGTGTCCGCCCGCGCGCAGGATCCCGGGGCGTCGACGCCGCTGAACGGCGAGACGACCGTGCCGTTCTACGGGACGCATCAGGCCGGCGTCGACACCGATGCGCAGGCGCATGTCTCGCTCATCGCGTTGGACCTTCTCGCCGAGGTCGACCGAGACGGGATGCGACGGCTCATGCGCACCCTCACCGACGACGCCGCCCGGCTGACCCAGGGGCGGGGTGCCCTGGCCGACACCGAACCCGAGTTGGCCGTCGCCCCCGCGCGACTGACGGTGACGTTCGGATTCGGACCGGCCTTCGTCGCGCGCGCCGGGGCGTCGGCCCCGGCGTGGCTGCAGCCGCTCCCGGCGTTCGGGATCGACCGCCTCCGGCCGGAGTACGGCGACGGCGACCTGCTGCTGCAGGTCGCGGCCGACGACCCCGTGACGGTCGCGCACGCGGCGCGCATGCTGCTCAAGGACGCGCGGGCGTTCGCCGCCGTGCGGTGGGTGCAGCAGGGGTTCCGTCGCGCGCACGGCACCGAGCGCCCCGGGACGACGATGCGCAATCTCTTCGGTCAGGTCGACGGCACCGCCAACCCGGTGCCCGGGACGACCGCCTTCGACGAGATCGTCTGGGCGCGGGAGGGATGGCTCGCCGGGGGGACCGGGATGGTGGTGCGGCGCATCGCGATGGACCTCGACAAGTGGGACCACCTCGATCGCCCCGGCCGGGATCAGGCCGTCGGAAGGTTCCAGTCCTCGGGTGCCCCTCTCACCGGCAGCGACGAGTTCGACGAACCCGACTTCGACGCGAGGGATGCCATCGGCTTCCCCGTCATCGCCGAGTTCTCGCACCTGCGGCGCTCGCGCCCGGATGACCCCACGCAGCGGATCTTCCGCCGCGGTTACAACTACGACCAGACGCCGCCCGCCGGCGCGGTCAGCGACGCGGGCCTGCTGTTCGTGTCGTTCCAGGCAGACATCGAAAGGCAGTTCGTGCCCATCCAACGCAGACTCGACGAGCTCGACCTCCTCAACGAGTGGACGACCCCCATCGGATCGGCGGTGTTCGCGGTGCCCCCGGGATGCCGCGAGGGCGGCTTCATCGGAGAGGGGATCCTGTCGTGACCACGACCATCGAACCCGCCGAGCCCGCCGCGGCCGCATCGGCTCCCCGTCCCGGTACGACCCCGCGCTCCGACCGCGGCGGATGGTTCACCCCGCTCCTGCGCCGCCTGCACTTCTTCGCGGGGCTGCTCGTGGGACCGTTCATCCTCGTCGCGGCGGGGAGTGGAGCGCTGTACGCCGTCACCCCGACGCTCGAGAAGGTCGTCTACGCACACGAGCTGACCGCGGCCTCGGATGCCGCCGGGGTGCCGCTGGCCGCGCAGATCGAAGCGGCCGAGGCGTACCTCGGCGACGGATCGACGCCCGTCGCCGTGCGCCCCGCCCCCGAGGCCGGGGCGACCACGCGCGTCATGTTCGCCGACGAGACGCTGCCCGAGAGCACCACGCGGGCGATCTTCGTCGACCCGGCCACGACCGAGATCCGCGGCGACCTGCCCGCCTACGGCACGAGCGGCGCCCTGCCCCTGCGGCACTGGATCAGCGACCTGCACCGATCGCTGCACCTGGGCGATGTGGGGCGCTGGTACAGCGAGCTCGCGGCATCCTGGCTCGGGATCGTCGCTCTCGCGGGGCTCGGACTCTGGATCGGACGCTTCGTGCGCTCGCGCCGGGGACGCCGCGACCTGCTGCGCCCCAACCGCCGTCACACCGGGTACCGACGGCTGTCGGGATGGCACTCGGCCGTCGGGATCTGGGTCGTCCTCGGCGCGGTGTTCCTCTCGGCGACCGGCATCACCTGGTCGACGTTCGCGGGAGCGCACGTGTCCGACCTGCGCGCCGCCGTCGGAGAGGGCACTCCCGCGCTGACGACCTCGCTCGACGGCGCGGCGGCCGCGGGCGGTGAGCACGCCGGGCACGCCGGACACGGCGGCGCGGCCTCGTCGCCGACGGGTGCGGCCAACCCCGCGACCTTCGACGCCGTCCTCGCGATCGCGCAGCGCATCAACGTCAACAGCGGAGACGTCGAGATCAAACCCCCGGCCGCCGCCGGGAAGGCGTGGGTGGTGCAGGAGATCCACCGCAGCTTCCCGACCGAGGTGGATGCCGTCGCGATCGACGGATCGAGCATGCAGGTGACCGACCGGATCGACTTCGCCGACTTCCCGCTGCTCGCGAAGCTGTCGCGCTGGGGTGTCGACCTGCACATGGGGACGATGTTCGGCCTCGCGAACCAGCTCGTGCTGCTCGCGCTCGCGCTCGGCATCGCGGCCCTGGTCGTGCTGGGATACGCGATGTGGTGGAAGCGCCGGCCGACCCGCGGCCTCGCGACCGCCCCCGCTCGCGGGGTGCTCGGTCGCGCGCCGTGGTGGGGGATCGCGGCGGTCCTCGTCGTCGCGATCGCGATCGGGCTGTTCCTGCCGCTCGTGGGCTACACTCTCGCGGCGTTCGTGGTGATCGACGTGCTGCTCGGCTGGCGCGCACGCCGCGCCGTGGCCGCGAGGTCGCGCGAAACCGCGTCGCGCTGAGCGCGCCGGGGCGGCATCGCGCGGACACGTCTCATCGGCGGTGGTCCGCGGGGTGCCGCCTCGCGCCCGTCAGCCCAGGACCTGGTGCATGGTCACGGAGCCGTTCGTCGGTTCGGTGAAGCCGAGGCTGCGATACAGCGCCTGGCCCGGCGGGTCGGCCAGCAGCGTCACGTAGGCGCCCTCGGGGGCCTTCTCGCGGATCTCCGCGAGCAGGTCCTCGAGGATTCGGCGGCCGAGCCCGCGCCGCTGATGCGAGGGCAGGGTGGCCATGTCGGCCACGAGGAAGTACCACCCGCCGTCGCCCACCACCCGGCCCATGGCGACCGCTCGGCCGTCGGCGTCCACGACCCGTCGCCACGCCCAGCTGTTCGCGAGCGCCGGGGCGCCCTGATCGGGGCGCACCGGGGTGAGCCCGGAGGCGCGGCGGAGCTCGAGGTAGTCGTCGAGGGACGGGGCGAGGGGCTCGAGGCGCAGATCGTTCACGGTTCCAGCCTCCCAGAGACGGCCCCGGCGGTCCGGCCGCCTCTTCTCCGCCGTGAGAGGGAGGCGAGCGACGCCGCGCGCTCGTAGCGTGGGAGGACCCCGCCGGAAGGACCCCCGTGACTCTCGCCCGTCGCCTCACCGCCCTCGTCTCGCTCGTCGCCGTCGCCGCCCTCACCGCGTGCGCGAGCGCGAAACCCGCTCCGAGCGGGAGTCCCGCGGCATCCGTCGACATCCCCGCCACCGGAGTGGGAGAGCGCATGGCGTGGATCATCGACGTGTTCGAGGCCGAGGACGACACCACCCCGGGCGCGTGGGCCCGCGTGCTGGACGAGAACTTCCAGAAGCAGGTGCCGGCCGAGCAGGTCGCCGAGATGGTGAACCGGCAGATCCGTCCGGCGGCGCCCTTCACCGTGACCGCCTACACCGGGACCGAGACGCAGGCCCGTGCCACGCTCGCCGGCGCCCTCGGCGATCCGTTCGACCTCACGCTCGCGATAGACTCCGCCGGGCGCGTCACCACGATGCTGCTGGGTCCGGTCGCCCCCACGTGGGAACGCTCGACCTCGCTGGACGAGGTGGAGCAGCGGCTGCACGAGCTGCCCGGCCAGGTGAGCGCGCTCGTGCAGCGCGGCGACGAGACGGTGGTCTCGATCGACGCCCAACGCTCCGCGCCCCTGGCCTCGGTGTTCAAACTGTACGTGCTCCTGGCGGTGGCGGATGCCGTGGCATCCGGCGATCTGTCCTGGGACGACACGCTCGTGCTCGACGACACCGATCGCAGCCTCCCCTCGGGCGAGCTCCAGGACGCTCCCACGGGCACCGAGGTGTCGGTGCGCGAGGCGGCCTCGGCGATGATCCGCATCAGCGACAACACCGCGACCGACCTGCTGATCGCGCGGCTCGGGCGCGAGCGCGTCGAGGCGGCGGTGGCGCGCAGCGGTCATTCCGATCCCGCCGCGCTGCGGCCCTTCGTCTCGACCAAGGAGCTGTTCACGCTCGGGTGGGGCGACCCCGCCGTCCGCGCCGAGTGGGAGGCGGCCGACGAGGCGGGCAAGCGCGCGCTCCTCGACCGCATCGACGCGGCCCCGCTCGCCGTCGAGGGCGAGAGGGTCGTGACCCCCGAGTGGCAGGACGGTTTCGACTGGTTCGCCTCGGCCGCCGACGTCGCCGCCGTGCATCGCGCGCTGCAGCAGACGCAGGATGCCGAGGTGCTCGGCATCCTGAGCGAGAACCCGGGGGAGGGACTCGACGTCGGAACGTGGCCGTACGTGGCGTTCAAGGGCGGGTCGAGCCGCGGCGTACTCACCGGCAGCTGGTTCGTCCGCGATGAGACCGGAGAGGCGACGGTGGTGCTGATGATGGCCGACACCGACGCCGCGGCGGTGTCGGAGGCGATGCCCGGATTCTTCCACCTCGCCGAGGACGCGCTGCGCCTGGCGCACTGACGCCTCGACCTCCGGCGAGAAGACCCGAGCCCGTCGAGGGGACCGGGCGCGGGAGGCGTCGGTGGCGGAGCCTCCCGCGCGGGCCGGTCAGGCGTCGTCGGGGCGGGGCAGGCGCTGGGCGATCTTGCTGGATGCCGCGGAGTCGCGGCCGACGCCCGGCTGGAACGCCGCGATCGGGTCGTCGGCGTCCACGTGCGCCTCGCCGCCCTCGGCATCGCGCGGGGGAGAGGCCAGGGTCCTCTCGGTCGCGTGGTGATCGGTGTCCTGCGTGTCCTCGGTGTGGCGCGAGGTCGACCCGCGCTCGCCCGAGTCCCGCTCGGTGAGGCCGTCGGCGGCGCGGGTGCCGACTCCGGGCAGGTCGTTCTGGCTCGAGATGTTCTGCAGGCGCGCCTCGTCGTCGGAATCGATGCGGGCCGTGCCCACGGCCCCGGAGTCGGCTCCGGCCGCGCCCGCGGGGACGTCGGCGGCGAGACCGTCGGACTCGGGGATGAGGTTCTCTTCGTCGGCTCCGGGGAGCCGCTCGGCGGGGGTGTCCATGCTGATCCTTCCGTGGGTGTGACGCCACGCTAGGTCGCCGCCCGGCGAGCGGGGGCGGGGTTGCGCGACGCCGGTTCGCGGCATCCGATCCCGCGCGGCCCCGACGTCGGAGGGGCTGGATAGGCTCGACGGAGCTTCGAAAGGAAACCGCAATGCAGCAGCGTCCCCTCTCCCGTACCGGCCGCGAGGTCTCGGCCGTCGGTCTCGGCACCTGGCAGCTCGGCGCCGACTGGGGTGATGTCAGCGAAGACGACGCCCGCGCCGTGCTGGCGGCCTCGGCCGACGCCGGCGTCACGCTCTTCGACACCGCCGACGTGTACGGCGACGGTCGCTCGGAGCAGATCATCGGGCGGTTCCTGAAGGATCGGGATGCCGACGACATCACCGTCGCGACCAAGATGGGCCGTCGCGAAGACCAGGTGCCCGAGAACTACGTGATGGAGAACTTCCGCGTCTGGCTCGACCGGTCGCGGCGCCTGCTCGACGCCGAGACCCTCGACCTCGTGCAGCTGCACTGCCCGCCGTCGGCCGTCATCGACGACGACGCCACGTGGGAGGCACTCGATCAGCTCGTGTCCGAGGGCGTCATCGCGGCCTACGGCGCCTCGGTCGAGACGATGGATCAGGCTCTCTCGGCGCTGCGGCGACCGAACCTGACCAACCTGCAGATCATCTTCAACCCCTTCCGCCTCAAGCCCCTCGACGAGGTGCTGCCGCTCGCGGCCGAGAAGAACGTCGCCGTGTTCGCGCGCGTGCCGCTGGCGAGCGGACTGCTGTCGGGCAGATACTCCCGCTCAACGACGTTCGCCGAGAACGACCACCGCTCCTACAACCGCAACGGTGAGGCGTTCGACAAGGGCGAGACGTTCTCGGGCGTCCCGTTCGACGAGGGCGTCGCCGCCGCCGACGAGCTGAAGGCCTCGCTTCCCGAGGGCGTGACGCTCCCGGCTGCCACCCTCGCGTGGATCGCCTCTCGGGAGGGCGTCACCTCGGTCATTCCGGGGGCGCGCTCCACCGACCAGGCGGCCGCGAACGCTCGCGCGGCAGATCTGCTCGACGGCGGGTTCGACATCGAGGCCTTCGACGCGCTCGTGCGCGACGTGTACGACCGACGACTGCGGGCGGAGATCCACCCCCAGTGGTGACCCGCTCATGACGAAAGCCGGGCCCGTCCCTCACGGACGGACCCGGCTTTCGTCAGGGGAGGACGTCAGCTGACGTCGCCGCGCCAGGCGCCGGACTCGGCACCGCGCGACTCGATGTACTTCTTGAAGTTCTCGAGGTCCTTCTTCACGGAGTGGTCGTCGGCACCGAAGACGGCGCCGAGCTTCTCGAGAACGCCGGACGGCGCCCAGTCGATCTGGACCGTGACGCGCGTCTCGTCGTCGGACAGGCGGTGGAAGGTCACGACGCCGGCGTGGTTCTCGTCGCCGCCCACGCTGTTCCAGGCGACGCGCTCGTCGGGGTGCTGCTCGGTGATCTCGGCGTCGAACTCGCGCTCGGCGCCGGCGATCTTGACCTTCCAGTGCGTGAGGGTCTCGGTCTTCTGCGTGATCGACTCCACGAAGCTCATGAAGTGCGGGAACTCCTCGAACTGCGTCCACTGGTTGTACGCGACGCGGACGGGAACGTTGACGTTGACGGTTTCGATGACCTGTGCCATGGTGTCCTCTTTTCGTGTGGTTTCCGGGGCTGCCCCCCAGTCTTCGTTCGTCGTCGGCCTCGAGGCCCGGGGGTTGAGGGATCGGCCGTCGTGGCCTATAAACGTGCGTGCCGTCTGCTCCGGTCGCGGCGTCAGGCGCGGCCGCGCGGGTTTTCCGCCGGCGCGGGGGACGGGTTGAGGGGCGGCCCGTACGAAGGCGGGGATGGGCGTGTCAAGGGGCGGGGCCCGGAGGCGAGCGGCCCGTTGGATAAGGGGACCGCTGATCCCGGCGGTGTTGTGCGTCCCACGAAAGGACCCCCCCATGAGCGACGCTTCGATCGACCCGACCCCCGACGCGACGACCCCGGCCGCCGACGTGGGTATCGCGGGCGTGCAGCCCTTGCGGGACGGAGACACCTCCATCGAGCCCGACCCCTCTCTCGATCCCGCCCAGGCGGAGTGGGACGCGACGACCGCTCTGGACGAGGGGGCGGACCCCGCCGACATCAACCCGGCGACCGCAACGGGCGCCGACCCGGCGGAGATCCCCGCCGACGACAGCGACATCCCGCTCGAGGACATCCACCCCGAGTCCACCGGCACCGATTCTCAGGGCGAGGATCCCGGTGTCGTCGAGCTCGGCGAAGAGGGCCAGGGCGACCTCGCCCCCGAGGACCTCTGACCCCTCCCTCTGCGCCCCGGGCCCGTTCGCGGTGCCCGGGGCATCGTTCTGTCCCTCCCGCGCGCGGCGGCGGACGTGACGGGCACGGGGAAACCGTGTGTTCGCGCGGGTGAGGTTCAGATCCCCGGCACGCGGCGCGATCACTTCCGTCCGACGCGAGAAGGGGCGGCCTCCCCGGGACCGCCCCGAGATCGCGCTGTTCCTGCTCGATGAGCTGCGGTGTGTCCCCCGACGCGCGCAGTGCGCGCTGCATAAGGAGTGGGCGGGTCGGATGCCGCGGGTGACGGACAGGCCGCCCCGCCGCCGGTGCCGTGCACAACGGCGGGCCGCGTGGTTGACACGCCGTCTCCGGATGCCGGTCCGCGGCGCGTCGCGGAGGATCTCCGCCGTTGTGCACGGGGGAGGCCGCCGACCCGCCGCCGCGCGGTAGCGTCGGACGCGTGACGGATGCCGCGACCACCAGGTCGCCCCTACGGGCCCTGTGGGGCGCGACCCACCCCGGGCCCACGCTCGTCGTGACCGTCCTCTCGCTCGCCCTGGGCGTCGCCGCGGGTCTCGAGCCCTGGAGCCTGGGACTGCTGGTCGTCGCGGTGTTCGCCGGGCAGGTGTCGGTCGGGCTGTCGAACGACGCCATCGACGGAGCGCGCGATGCCGCTGTCGGGCGCACCGACAAGCCCATCGCGGGAGGAGCGGTCACCACCGAGCGTGCCCTGTCCGTCGCCGTGGGCGCCCTGGTCGTCGCGCTCGCGCTGTCGGCGCCTCTGGGCGCGGGTCTCGTTGCCGCGCACGCCATCTCCCTCGCCTCGGCCTGGGCCTACAACGCGGGGCTGAAGTCGACGCCGTTCTCGATTGTGCCGTTCCTCCTGAGCTTCGGTCTCTTCCCCTCGTTCGCCACCCTCGCCGGTCCCGACCGCGCGCTCGCCGCGTCGTGGGCGGCGCTCGCGGGTGCCGCGCTCGGAGCGGCCGTGCACCTCACCAATGTCGTGCGCGACATCGACGACGACCGCCGCACCGGCGTGCGCGGACTGCCGCACCGCCTCGGTGCACGCTGGTCGGTGCTGATCGCTGCGGCCGGCATCGTCGTCGGCGCGCTGGCCGTGCTCCTCGGGCCCCCGGGCGGAGTGGATGCCGCGGGCGCGGTGTTCTTCACGGCCGTTATCGCGGTCGCGGTGGTCACGGCGGTGCTCGTGCTGGTGCGGCCTCCGGGCCGCGCGGTGTTCCAGCTGACGATGCTCGCGGCGCTCCTGCTGGCCGCCCAGCTCGTCGTCGCCTGAGCTCGGCCCGGGTCGCGGGCGCCGCCCGATCGAAGCGCGTCCTAGAGGCGCGCGTGAGTCCGGCCCTGAGGTTCCGGGCACCGCCCGGTCGAGGCGCATCGCGAAGGCCCGCGTGAGCCGGACCTTCAGGTTCCGGGCACCGCCCGGTCGAGGCGCATCGCGAAGGCCCGCGTGAGCCCGGCCCTCCGGTCCCGGATGCCGCGCCGCCGAGGCCCCCGCGAGCCCGGCCTTCAGGTCCCGGATGCCGCCCGGTCGAGGCGCATCGCGTAGGCCCGGGTGAACACCTCACCGCCGGGTCCGCGCAGGGCGGTGCGAAGGGCGGCGGAACGCAGGGCGTGCGTGCGCGGCCCGGAAGCCCGGCCGAGCAGGGTGTTGAGGAACGCCAGGCGGGCGGCGTGCCGGGCCGATGCGAGCCGGTCGCGCTCCCAGCGGTTTAGGCCGTCGCCGTCGCCCCCGCGCACCCACGGCACGAGCAGCGGGGCGAGGGTCAGCGCATCGAGCAGTCCCAGGTTCATCCCCTGCCCGCCGATCGGGCTCACCTCGTGCGCGGCGTCGCCGACCACGATCACCCGGCCCCGTCGCAGCGCGGGAGCCACCGCGCGCCGCACGCCGAAGCTCGAGGCACCCGCGATGTCGACCTCGACCCCCGTGCGTCGGGCCACGGCGTCTCGCAAGAAGTCCGCGGCATCCGGCACCTCCTCCCGACCCGCCCAGGCGACCAGTCGTCTGCGCCCGCCGGGGAGGGGGAACGATTCGACCACGCCGTCGCGCTCGAGGTGCACGCGCGCCACCGGCCCACCCGGTGCGCTGACGTCGGCCATGACGTAGCGGTCGGGGTAGTGGTGGGTGCGCACGGCCCCGTCGCGGTAGACGAGCGAGCGTCCCGCCCATCCGGATGCCACGATGACCACTCCCGCGCGCAGCTCGCCGCCGCCCGCGACCCCGACCCGCACGCCGTCCCCGTCCTGTCGCAGCGACTCCACGGTCACGCCGCGTCGCACCGCCGGGGCCAGGGCCGTCAGCACCTCGATCGTGTCGGACTGCGGCAACGCCGCGACGTACGGATGCCGCGCCCGCAGCTGATCGAAACGGATCGCGGCGAGCAGGCGCCCGTCGGCCCGTGCCTCCCCTCGGGCGATCCGCACCGCGCGGTCGAGGATCCCGTCCGTGGCGCCCGAGGCCTCGAGCAGGGCGAGGGCGGGGGAGTGGATGCCGATCGCCCGCGTTCCCTCGCCGATCTCGGTGCGACGCTCGACGAGGGCGACGTCGACGCCGCGCGCGCTGAGGTCGGCGGCCAACGCCAGTCCCACGGGGCCGGCGCCGACGACGAGGACCTCAGTCATTCCCGGCCTTTCCGCGAGCGACGGCGAGGAGCCGGAACGGCGCCGGGGTCTCGACGTGCCAGGGGCTCTCGAGCGCCGCGGCGAGCTCGGGAGCCCGATAGCTGCGGCGGATCGAACGGAGGCCGTCGACGCGCAGGAACGTGCCCGCCGACAGTGGCGCGATGCCCACGGCGTACAAGGCGTACGCCAGACGTCCGCGGGCGATGTCGGCGTGCAGCACGGGACCGCTCGACAGGGCCAGCGAGTCGGTGGTGAACCCTCGCAGCGCCTGCGCGTCGAGGTGATGCAGCACGTGGTTCGAGACGACGAGGTCGAATCTCTCCCCGGCGGCGAGCAGGGCCGTCGAGTCCTGCGCGACGAAGCGCACCCCGGGCCGGCTGCGTTCGCGGGCGGCCGAGATCGCGCGCGGGTCGGGGTCGGCTCCGACGCACTCGACCGAGAAGCCGTCGTGCGCGGCCAAGCCCGCCAGCCGCACGAGCACGTCCCCTCCGCCGCACCCCAGGTCGAGGATGCGCGCGGGGCGGCCGAGCGCACGCAGCTCGGGTCGCACGTGCGAGCGGTAGACGTGCCCCCACGCCGAGACGAGCCTGTTCACCAGGTCGAAGCGGCGGTAGGTGGCCGCGAGCGCCCGGGGATCGCAGTCGGGGTCGTCCATCAGCTCGGTCAGCGCGACGTCGCGCTGGGACAACCCCATCACTCGGCCGGGCGGCGCAGCGTCAGACGTGCCGCCTCCACCGTGAGTCCCGGGCCAAACGCGAGAGCTGCGACGCGGTGTCCGTCGGCGCGCGCGGAGTCCGCGAGCAGGTCGCGCAGGATGAACAGCAGCGTCGCGCTCGACATGTTGCCGTGCGCGCGCAGCACCTCTCTCGAGGGGGCCAGGGCGGTGGCATCCAGGGAGAGGGCGCTTTCGACCCGGTCGAGGATGCTGCGCCCGCCGGGATGCACCGCCCACGCGTCGATCTCGCCGAGGTCGCCGAGCACGTCGGCGGCGATGGCCGAGATCTCGCGGCCGATGATGCGTGGAACCTCGGGTGTGAGGGTCATCTCGAACCCCGAGTCGCCGACGGTCCACGCCATGTCCTTCTCGCCGTCGTCGGTGACATGGGTCGCGAAGCCTTCGAGGTCGAAGCCCGCTCGGGAGGGGTCTCCGGATGCCACCACCGCGCCCCCCGCCCCGTCGGCGAACACCGAGGCGGCGACGATCTGGTCGGGGTGAGACGAGGTCTGCCAGTGCAGCGAGCACAGTTCGGTGCAGGAGACGAGGACGACGGCGTCAGGGTCGTCACCGACGATGCGTGCCGCGAGACGCAGAGCCGGGATCGCCGCCGCGCAGCCGATGAAGCCGAGGTGGTAACGCTCGACGGTGGGGGAGAGGCCGAGGTCGCGGACCAGGTGGTAGTCGGGTCCGGGTGCGAACATGCCGGTGCACGAGACGGTCACGACGTGGGTGATGGCATCCGGAGTCCGTCCCGACCCGGCGATCGCGGCGCGCGAGGCCTCCGCGGAGAGGGGCGGAGCGGTGCGACGGTACTCGTCGTTGCGCGCCCCGGTCGGGGGCATGAGCAGGGTGTCGCCGTCGCGCACCCCGAGCGCTCCGCCCTCGCCGCCCGCGAGCTGCGGGAGCACCACGTGACGGCTGTCGATCGCCGCCGCATCGAAAGCGGCCCCCACCAGACGCTGGGCCTTGCGGTCGAATCCGGGCTGAGCGGCGAACAGGTCACGCAGGGTCGACTGGTCGACACGGGTGTCGGGCAGGGCCGTGCCGATCGAGAGGATGCGGGCGGTCATGACTCACTGTAGACACGGTTGTCACACCCTTCGGCGGGGATGGCGTCGTGTCGACCCGCCGTCTACAGTGACGGGTCTCAGGCCGCGAGCATGCGCGAGACGAGCAGGCCCTCGACGGTCGTCCGGTAGTCGGCGATCATTCGTCCCCGGTCCATGCGTCCTCGGGCGGCGAGGGCGGCTGCCCGGAGTGCCGGGCCGAGGGCGAGGGCGTCTCCCCACGCCTCGACGATCTCTTCGACCTCACGCGCGGTCACGAGTCCGAACCCCTCCACCAGTCGCGCCGCGTCTCCCACGTCCGTGGTCACCGGGACGGCTCCGGATGCCGCTCCCTCGACGAGGCACAGCGGGGACGCCTCGCCGAACGCACTGGTCAGTGCGACGACGTCGGCGATCCGATACAGCTCCGGCATGTCCTCGCGAAGGCCGAGGGCATGCAGGGACACCTCGTCGTCCACGCCGCTGTCTGCCAGCAGCGAGACGAACGCCGGGTTGGTGCGGGTCATGCCCGACCCGCACACCACGTAGTGCGTGCCCGGCGCGGTCCGCGCGTGCGCGGCGACGGCGCGGAGAAAAAGTCCCGGGTCCTTCATGGCGTCGAAGCGCGCCGCCAGCAGGACGACGGGGGCGGAGTCGGGGATGCCGAGCCCCCCGCGGATCCGTCGGCGCTCGGCGCGTGTGCCGGGGCGGAAGCGGCGGGTGTCGATGCCGTTGTCGATGACCCATGCCTCGCCGGCGGAGACGCCGGCGCGCGCGTAGGCGCGGGAGGTGGATTCGGCGCACGAGATCGTCGCGCTCACCGCGCCGGAATCCGCGGCCTCGACCAGCCACCCCAGCGCGGGGCCGGAATGGGTGGGGTCGGAGCGGTGGAGGCAGGCCGCGACCGGTCGGTCGGGCAGCAGTCCGGCGCGCTCGAGTGCGATCACGAGGCTCAGGGGCTGCTCCTTGAGCGAGAGGATGACATCGGCCTCGTCGAACAGTCGAGCGGCGTGCTCCAGTTCGGCCCGCGAGAACTCCTCCGGAGTCAGCGGCCGATCGCCCGCGACACGGTCGAAGGCGTCGATGCGAACCCCGCGGTCCTGCAGGCGGCGGAATCGGGTGTCGTCGCGGGCGAACTGGAGGGAAGCATCGCGGCGCGCGGCCGAGGTGAGCGACAGCACGCGATGCTCCTGCGATCCGTCGGAGGCGAGGCCCGCCACCACATCGGAATGAAGGATCCTCGCTCCTCCGGCGAAGAAGCCTTCGTAGAGCGAGAGCACGCGCACGGGTCGGGTCATCGGGGTCGCTTTCAAGCCGGGATCCACCACCGCGGATGCGGTCGTCCCATGCTGAGGCCTCGACCCCGTGCGGTGGGTTACACCGCAGAGACCATCGTGTGAACGCCCGGACACGAGCCGACGCGCCGACTTCCGGGGGAAGAAGCCGACGCGTCGGGTGAAGGGGCGGTGGATCAGGCGCGGGGCGCGACCACCATCGCCTCGCCGGCCGGGGTCGTGCGCGACCAGGGCCACCGCTTCGCCGAGCGCGGCGCGGGTGTCTCCTCGACCGAGCGCGGCCCGATGCCGTTGCCCATGGCGGCCGTCATGGCGATGCTCCACACCGAGCCCGTCTGCCGTTCGTTCTGCTGTCCGTAGATCATGCTCTTCTCCTCACTCCCGTCTCCCGACGAGGTCCGACCGTCTCCCGACGGCTCTTCCTCCGTCATAGACCGCGGTGGCAGGGGTCGAGACCGGCTTGACAGGCGTCATCGGGTGCGCAGTGCCCCGCTCACCCGGGCGGGGCCCGGCGGAACACGCGGAGGCGCTCCGCGCAAGCTGCGCGCGTGCTGTGCAGGAATGAGTACGATCGTGGGTCGTGCACTCGTCCTCCGATACGTCGCCTCCCCTCTCGCCGGGGTCGGAGCTCGGTCGCGCCCTCCTGTCTTACGGAGAAGCGCGTCGTGCCGCCGCCGCTGAGGCCCGTCGCGAGCTGTCCTTGAACGAGCTCGACGCGCGCGCCCTGCTCTTCGTGGCGGAGAACCCCGGAGCCCGGCCCACGCACGTCCGCGACCATCTGGGCATCACCTCGGCCGGAGTGACCACGCTCATCGACCGGCTCGTCCAGCGCGGAGCCGTGCGTCGCGATCTCGACGAGGAGGATCGCCGCGTCAATCACATCACCGCGATCGTCGAACTCGACACCCCGCCGTGGTCGCAGTTGCGCGCGTTCGACGCGGCGGTCGAAGAGGCGATCGCCGAACTCGACCCCGACGACGCACGACGCGTCGCGCGGTTGCTCACGCACATCACGCCGAGCGCCGGCAGCTGAGACCCCGAGGGGTCCGGCCCCGGCGTGAGGGGTGCTCAGATATTCGCGAGGAACGCTTCCGAGCGAGCCTGCAGGAAAGAGCAGAGGGCTGACAGCGTCGCCAGCTCGCCGGCGAGCGCCATCACTCGACCCGCGGGAAGCGGCGCGGCGTCTTCGCGGGGCTCGAAGGTGACGGCCCATTCCGTGGAGTGGACCTCGGGGCCGGGGGCGACGAAGAACGTCGTCGACACGCTCTTGAGCTGAGCGGCGATGAGGCCGGCATCCGCGCCGTCCTCGCTGTCCTGGGGGATGACGCGCAGAATCCCCGCATCGTCGTAGCCGAGCGCCCGGAAGTCGTCGACCCACTCCTGCAGCGTGGTCATCGTCCGAAACGGCATGGGCGGGGTCCCTTCGACAGACGGACGCCGGGCGGCGACCCCTCCCATTATGGGGTGGTCTCCTACGCCTCGGAGCGGGGTCACGAGCTCCGCCCCGAGGCGCGGGACGACCACCCGCCGGGGAACGAGGAGCGGTCGGTGCACGGCACGGATGCCGCGGGGAAATGCTCACCCCCGTCCGTACTCACGGTCAATGTGGACGCCGTCCATTTTTCGCATCGAGGATGTCTATTCGCGTCTAAGGGCTGAATGCGCCGAATTGCGCATTGTTTTTCCTATGAGAGATAGCGTGGAATGCGGATGGGGGGCATCCACGACACCGCGGTCTCTGAAACTGCACAGCGTGAGAGCGTTCCCATAGTGGCCCCCGCCGCTGAGCGCAATGGTCTTGCCGCACATCCTCGGACTATTTAGGAAACAAGGCGTGGAGCATACGAACATCGAAACCCGCGACGCCGAGACGGTGGAGCACCTCTGGCAGACCGTGGTTCCCGGAGCGCGCATCTCGCGTGCAGAGGTGATTCAGCCCGCGCTCGCCTGGCACGCGGCATCCGAGCCCGGTTTCGCTTTCTGCGATTACACGATCGGTTCGACGATGCTCGTCGAATCCGACCCCCTCGATCAGGTCGTGGTCGGTCGCATCGCCGGCCCGCGGGTGTCGGGCACCTATCGCCGCGAACGGATCGACACGGCCGTGCCGTTCATGGTGGTGGATCGCCCTCTCGAGATCGCGTTCACGGGCCGTATCGCGGGCACCGCCGTCTCTTTCGCGCGGACCGAATTCGACGAGGCCGCGCGCCGCATGTCCGGCGACGACACCCTGAGGGTTCGGCCCACCGGTTACGCACCGGTGAGCGAGCAGCGTCTGCGCTACTGGTCGCGCACCTGGGAGTACGCGCGCGACGTCCTGCTGCGCTCGCCCGAGCGCACCCCGATCATCGAGCAGCAGGCGCGAACCCTGCTCTTGGAGGCGTCCCTGCTGACGTTCCCCACGACCTTCACCGAGGCGCTGGCCGCGGGCCGCCCGTCGCGCCCCCTTCCCGCGCCGGTGCGTCGGGCCAAGGCGTACGTCGAGGCTCACGCGGCCGAGCCTGTCGTGCTGTCGGACATCGCCCAAGCGGCGCGGCTGTCTCCGCGCGGCCTGCAGTACGCCTTCCGCGCGGCCACCGGCCGGACGCCGATGCAGTACCTGCGCCGTGTCCGGCTCGATGCCGCGCGCACGGAGTTGCGCAGCGCGGATCCCTCCGTCGAGACGGTGGCGGCGATCGCCGCGCGCTGGGGGTTCTCGAATCTCGGGAGGTTCGCCGCGATGTACCGCGGAGAGTTCGGCGAGACGCCGTCGACCACGCTGAGGTCGTAGACCCGGGGGTTCAGGCGACTCCTGCGCGGTACCCGGTCAGTGCCCGCCGCCGAGTCCTCCGCTCAAACGCGCGTGCAACCGGGCGGCCGTGGCGTTCATGCCCTCGATCTCGACCGTCGTGCCGAGGTGGGCGTACTTCGTCTGCACCGCGTCGAGGGCGGCGACCGTCGAGGCATCCCACACGTGCGAGCGCGAGAGGTCGATGACCACCTGTCGCGGGTCGTCGTGGTAGGCGAACTTCGTGGTCAGGTCGTTGCTCGAGGCAAAGAACAGCTCGCCCTCCACCGTGTAGCGAGCGGTGTCGCCCTCCACTTCGCGCGTCACGGAGGTGACGCTGGCGACCCGGCGGGCGAACAGGATGGCGGCGGCGACCACGCCCACTCCCACGCCGATCGCGAGGTTGTGCGTCCACACCGTGATCGCGACCGTGAGGACCATCACGATCGTCTCGCTCAGCGGCATCCGACGAAGAGTCGAGGGACGGATGCTGTGCCAGTCGAAGGTGGCGATCGACACCACGATCATCACGGCCACCAGCACCGCCATCGGGATGACGGCGACGACGTCGCCGAAGGCGAGCACGAGCACGAGGAGGAAGACGCCGGCCAAGAAGGTCGAGATGCGGGTGCGCGCCCCCGACGCCTTCACGTTGATCATGGTCTGGCCGATCATCGCGCAGCCGCCCATCCCGCCGAACAGGCCCGACAGCACGTTCGCGGCGCCCTGTCCGAGCGACTCCCGCGTCTTGGAGGAGCGGGTGTCGGTGATGTCGTCCACGAGGGCGGCGGTCATGAGCGATTCCAGCAGGCCGACGATCGCCATCGCGACGGCGAAGGGCAGGATGATGGCGAGCGTCTCCCCGGTCAGCGGGACGTTCGGCAGGAGAAGGGCGGGCAGGCTCTCGGGCAACGCCCCCTGGTCGCCGACCGTGGGGACCGAGATGCCGAAGACGACAGCGGCGCCGGTCAGCAGCACGATCGCCACGAGCGGGGCGGGCACGACCTTGGTGACACGCGGCAGCAGGTACATGATCGCGAGTCCGACGGCGGCGATCGGGTAGACGGCCCACGGCACACCGATCAGCTGCGGCACCTGCGCCGTGAAGATGAGGATCGCGAGCGCGTTGACGAAGCCCACCATCACGCTGCGCGGAATGAAGCGCATGAGTTTGGCCACCCCGAGCAGGCCGAGGATCACCTGCAGGATACCGCCGAGGATCACCGTGGCGAGCAGGTAGTCGACCCCGTGCTCGCGGGCGACGGGGGCGATGACGAGCGCGATCGCGCCGGTCGCGGCCGAGATCATCGCGGGGCGCCCGCCGAGGAAGGCGATCGCGACGGCCATGACGAAGGACGAGAACAGTCCGAGGCGCGGGTCGACCCCGGCGATGATCGAGAACGCGATCGCCTCGGGGATGAGGGCGATGGCGACGACGAGTCCCGCGAGCGCCTCGCGGGTCAACAGGCGGGGGGAGCGAAGGGCGTTCAGGACGGTGGGCTCGGTGCGGGGGCGCGCGAGGGCAGAGGTCATGGAGAATCTCCGGGAGGTAGGGGGAGGGTACCCGCGTCGGCGCGGGGGAGAATAGGGGGGTCGCGATCGCGACGGAGAAGACTCTACCGTAACGAGAGGGTTGCGGGATCGGGGATGCGATGACCGAGGTGCGACCGATGCAGATCGGCGAGCTCGCCGAGCGGACGGGGCTGTCGATCCGCACCCTCCGCCACTACGACGAGATCGGTCTGCTCCGCCCGTCGGCTCGCACCGAGGGGGGCTTCCGCCTCTATACGGCCGACGACGAGTCGCGCCTGCTCCTCATCCGTCGCATGAAGCCGCTCGGATACTCCCTCGAGCAGATGGGAGAACTGCTCTCGGTGGTCGACGGCCTCGAGACCGACTCCTCCGACGAGGCGCTCCGCGCGCGACTCGCCGACATCCGGGACGAGGCGCACCAGCGGCGGGAGGACCTCCGCCGCAAGGTCGCCGCAGCCGACGAGTTCATCGCTCAGTTGGAGGCACGATGACCGCGCACGACATCACCCTCGAGGGTCACGGCATCCGTCTGTCTCCCGCTCGAACCGCCGACGCAGCCGAAGCCTGGCCGTTGACCGACGCCGAGCTGTGGAGTCGCATGACCACCCCGTGGGCCGACTCGGTCGAGGCCTACGCCGCGCGCGTCGAGCAGCAGCACGCGACGCCGGGTCTGTACGCCTTCACGGTCCGGGATGCCGAGACCGACAAGGTCCGCGGAGCGACGACGTTCTACGAGTACGTGCCCGCGCAGGGGCGGGTCGAGATCGGCACGACCTGGTACGGTCGCGCCTTCCAGGGCGGTCGCACCAACCCCGCCGCGAAGCTGTTGCTTCTCGCCCATGCCTTCGAGCAGTGGGAGGTCAATCGCGTGGCCCTGCGATGCGATGCGCGCAACGAGCGCAGCGCTCGCGCCATCGAGCGTCTCGGCGCGACGCGCGAGGGGCGCCTCCGGCGGCACCGCATCGCCCCTGACGGCAGTGTTTCCGACACGCTGTACTTCTCGGTCCTGCGCGACGAGTGGCCCGCCGTGCGCGCGGGTCTTCGGGAGCGCCTGCGCGGCTGAGGCTCAGCCCGCGGTGGTCTCCGCCGCACGGCGGCGGGCGAACTCGCGCGCCTCGGCGAACAGTTCGAGGTCGATCTGCACGTGTCGGCGGGCCAGCTCGGCAGCCTCGTCGGGGGTCGCCTGCACGATCGCGTCGACGATGGCGTCGTGCTCGCGCGCGGCGCGCGTCTCCATGCGGCGGTGGCTCTCGCGGTCACCCCACGGGTGAGCCGGGGCCGAGAGCGAGAGGTGCCGCTCGTGCTCGAGCAGGATGTCGCGCAGTGCGGTGTTGTGCGCGGCCTCGATGATCGCGAGGTGCAGCAGGCTGTCGGCGCGCTGCTTCGGGTCGCCCGACTCGGCGGAATGGAAGTCGTCGAGGCGGCCGCGCATCGCGGTGATGTCGGCGTCGGTGCGCCGCTCGGCGGCCAGGCGCGCGAGCGAGGAGTGCAGCATCGAGCTCGCCGTGCACGCGTCGACGAGGTCGCTCCAGCGTTCCTCGAACCACCGGTCGACGCCGACCACGATCGAGGCGGGCCAGTCCTCGGCGACGAAGGTGCCACCGCCCCGGCCGCGACGACGCTCGATCAGGCCCCGGGTCGACAGGTCGTCGAGGGCGGCGCGCACCGTCGTGCGCCCGACGCCCAGGAGGGGGGAGAGGTCGCGCTCGGCGGGAAGACGGGTGCCCGGGAGGAACTCTCCCACCGCCACGGCGGTGATCAGTCGCTCGGTCACGCGCTCCACCAGGGAGGCGTCGTCGGTCTCGGCCATGGGCTCCCGTCGTTTCCTCCATGTTAATTCCGCAGAAAAGGTTTGCCAACGCACCTTTAAGGGGTCCACGATGACTCCATGCAACGCGAGATCACCGTCCCCTTCCGCGACGGCTACACCTGGGCCCGTCTGACCGAACCGGCCGAGCCCACCGGCGCAGCGCCCCTGTTCGTGCTCCACGGGGGCCCGGGAATGGCGCACAACTACGTGTCCAACCTCGACGCCCTCGCCGAGCTGACCGGGCGCACCGTCGTGCACTACGACCAGATCGGCTGCGGCAAGAGCTCGCACCACCCCGACGCCCCGGCCTCGCAGTGGGTGCCGCAGCTCTTCGTCGACGAGTTCCACAACCTGCGCGAGGCGCTGGGCTTCGACGAGTACCACGTGCTCGGTCAGTCGTGGGGCGGCATGCTCGGCGCCGAGATCGCCGTGCGTCAGCCCGCGGGGCTTCGGAGCCTGGAGATCTGCAACTCGCCGGCATCCATGGCCCTCTGGCTCGCGGGAGCGGCGCGACTGCGCGCCGAGCTCCCCGACGACGCCCGCGAGGCCCTCGACCGGCACGAGGCCGCCGGCACCCTCGACGACCCCGAGTACGCCGAGGCCACGCGCGTCTTCTACGAACGTCACGTGTGCCGCGTCACGCCGATGCCGCAGGACTTCGTCGAGAGCGAGCAGCAGATGCTCGCCGATCCCACGGTCTACTTCACGATGAACGGGCCGAACGAGTTCCACGTCGTCGGAACCGGTCGCGACTGGACGATCATCGACCGCCTGCCCCAGGTCGCCGTGCCCACCCTGGTGGTCGCGGGCGAGTTCGACGAGGCCACCCCCGAGACCTGGGAGCCCTTCGTCGCGCACATCCCCGGTGCCCGCTCCCACGTGTTCGCGGGCGCGAGCCACTGCACCCACCTCGAGATGCCCGACGCCTTCCGCGCGGTCATCGCCGACTTCCTCGCGCCCCTTCCCTGACACCCGCCCCCACCCCACCCGAACCAGGAGACCCGATGTCGCACCCCGCCCCCGAGGCCCAGCAGTCGCTGGAGTCGTTCGGTTACACGCAGGAGCTCAAGCGCTCCATGTCCACCTTCGACCTCGTGGTCTACGGTCTCGTCTTCATGGTGCCGATCGCCCCCTGGGCGATCTTCGGTGTCGTGTTCAACGCCGCGAGCGGCATGGTCCCGCTGGTGTACCTCACCGGTGTGATCGCGATGATCTTCACCGCCCTCGCCTACGCGCAGATGTCGAAGGCGTTCCCGATCGCCGGCTCCGTGTTCTCCTATGTCGGTCGCGGTCTGCACCCCACGGTCGGCTTCTTCGCCGGCTGGGCGATCCTGCTCGACTACCTGCTCGTTCCCACGCTCCTGTACGTCTTCGCCGCCTCGTCGATGGCGGGCATCTTCCCCGACGTGCCGCAGTGGATCTGGGCGGTGGCCTTCGTCATCATCAACACCGTCATCAACGTGCTCGGCATCGGTTCGATCAAGATCGCGAATCGCGTCATGCTCGGCATCCAGCTCGCCTTCGTGGTGATCTTCGTCGTGATCGCGATGATCGCCCTGTCGTCCGGGACGATTCCGGGTGCCGAGTTCACGATCGCTCCGCTGTGGGATGCCGAGAAGGTCAACCCCGCGCTCATCGCCACCGCCCTCTCGATCGCGGTGCTGAGCTTCCTCGGCTTCGACGGCATCTCGACCATGGCCGAGGAGTCCACCGGTGACCGGAAGTCCGGCGGCCGCGCCATGATCATCGCGCTGCTCGTGGTCGCGGTGCTCTTCATCGCGCAGACCTGGTTCGCCGCCGCCCTCGCCAACGGCACCATCGCCTTCGGCGACGACGAGGTCAACAACGCCTTCTTCCTGCTCGTGGCCCAGGCCGCCGGCAGCGGGTGGGCGACCGCGTTCCTCGCGGTCAACGTCATCGCGGTCGGCATCGCGAACGCCGTCGCGGCTCAGGCCGCGACCTCGCGCCTGCTCTACTCGATGAGCCGCGACCGGCGTCTGCCCGCCTTCCTGTCGAAGGTCACCTCGCGCCAGGTGCCCATGGCGGCGATCCTGCTGGTGAGCGCGATCTCGCTCGTGCTGGTGCTCTTCTTCGTCGGCCAGATCGCGGTCATCTCGTCGCTGGTGAACTTCGGCGCCCTGCTCGGCTTCATGCTGCTGCACGTGTCGGTGGCGGCGTACTACCTCGGCAAGAAGAAGTCGAAGAACTACCTGCTACACCTCGTCGTGCCGCTGGTCGGCTTCCTCATCATCGGATACGTCCTGCTCAACGCCGACATGACCGCCAAGATCGGCGGCATCCTGTGGCTGGTCGTCGGCGGGATCGTCTACCTGATCTTCGCCCGCAAGAACGGCGGGGCCACCGGCCCCCTGCCCGAGCACGCCACGGCGACCGCCGGCGAGGGCGGCGGAGAGGTGGCGTCGCGATGACCGAGGAGCACTGGCTCGGCAAGGAGCACGGTCGCCCGGGGTACGACGCGTCGGTGCCCCCTGCGCTGCGCATCTGTCCCGGGACCGGGGAGAGGATCGCCTTCGAGACCGACGACGCGGTGTACGCCGAGCTGCACGAGCACGGCGACCTCGGGGCGTTGAAGGCCCCCATCAACCCGGTCACCGGCCCCGTGTACGTCGAGGGGGCGAAGCCCGGCGACGCCCTCGCCGTGCACGTGCACGAGATCCGCCTCGGCGCGTACGGGTGGTCGCAGAGCCTCCCCGGCGCCGGGGCGCTGCAGCACCGCATGCCCGATCACGTCGTCAGTCGTCGCATCCCGATCGACGCGGAGGGCGTGCACCTCACCGAGCGGCACGTGGTGCCCGTCCGTCCGATGATCGGGTGCATCGGCACGGCGCCCGCCACCGGGTCGAACTCGACGGTCATGCCGACGACCGCCCTCGGCGGCAACATGGACCTCACCGACGTCGCCCCGGGTGCGACCGTGTACCTGCCCGTCGAGGTCGAGGGGGCGCTGTTGTCGATCGGCGACATTCACGCCGTGATGGCCCGGGGCGAGTCGTCGTTCGTCGCCATCGAGGCGGCGGGGGTCGCCGTCGTCTCCGTCGAGCTGATCCCGGATGCCGATCTGCGCGCGCCCCGCGTCGAGACCGACGAGGAGTGGATCTTCGTCGGCCTCGGCGACCCGGTGCAGGAGAGCATCCGACGCGGCTACGAGGACGTCTTCGACCACCTCGTCGACGAGCGCGGCTGGGACCGGATGGACGCGTACGCGGTGATGAGCGCCCTCGTGCACAGCGAACTGGGCGGCCCGACGGGTTCGGAGACGCCCGACCCGCTGCACCCGTTCCGCGCCGTGGGGGCGGTGACCCTTCACCGGTTGCCGAAGAGCGTGCTCTGAGGAGGGCGGCCCGGGCGCGGGCCGGTTCGAGCGGGGCCGGAGGGCCGTGTAGGATCGACCCTTGGAAGTGTGTCCGAGCGGCCTAAGGAGCATGGCTGGAATCCATGTAGGCGGGGTAACTCGCCTCGCAGGTTCAAATCCTGTCACTTCCGCCACACGAAGAGCGTCACCCGAGAGGGTGGCGCTCTTCGCATTTCACGGGTGACTACCGCGACACGCTCTCGCGCTCGACCGCGCCGACGGTGCCGGGCCGCACGACCAGCGAGCGGGGGTACACGCGCGCGAGCACGCGACGCAGCGCTGTCGCTCGGCCCTCGAGAGCGGCACGCACGCCCGCGACGGCGGAGACGAGGGCGGGTCCCCGAGCGGGGTCGAGACTGTCGCCCGCGTAGCTGACCCGTTCGACCGCGTCACGCAGCAGATCGACGTCGTCGGCCGTCGCGCCGTGCTCCTCGACGAGCAGTGCGGCGAAGGCACGCGGCGACAGAGCGGACGAAACCGGGATGCCGAGATCCACCGCGTCCTCCAGCATCGCCGTCCACGCCGCCACCGGGTCGCCCGCGCGCGCGGCGGCGAGGCGTCGACGGCGCAGCTCCATCCGGGCCACGGCCGGAACCCCGGCGAGCAGCAGCAGAACGAGGACTCCGAGGACGGGGGCGACCCACGCCGTGCTCTGACGCGCGGTCACCGAGCCGCCGCCGGTGGTCTGCGCCCCGGGGTCGTTCTCGGCTGCCGTCGAGGGGGCCGTCGAGGGCTGGTCGGCCGGGGCCTCGGCATCCTGGCTCGGGGTGTTCGGGGTCGTGTTGCTGCCGCCCGAAGAGCCCGAGGCGAAGTTCGTGGGAACGCCGAGGCTGTTCGTCGGCTCGAACGGCACCCACCCGATGCCCGCGAAGTACACCTCGGGCCACGAGTGCAGCTGGCTCGAGGTGACGGTGTACTCGGTGCCGCCCTGCTGGGGGAGGCTCGAGGCGGTGCCGGGCAGATATCCGATGACGATGCGCGCCGGGATTCCGAGGGTGCGCGCCATCACGGCGAAGGCCGACGCGTAGTGCACGCAGTATCCGGCGCGCACCTGCAGGAACTGCGCGACCGCGTCCAGGCCCGCCCCGTCGAAACCGGCGTCGACCGGGGCGTCGAGGGAGTAGCGGAACTGGCTGCTGCGGAACCAGTTCTGCAGGGTCACGAGCTTGTCATAGGGCGTCTGAGCGTCGGCGGTCACCTCGCGGGCGGTGTCGCCGATGACGGCCGGGACGTCGGCGGGGAGAGCGGTCAGGGCGGGATCGAGATCGGCGCCACCCACGGTCTTGGAACGGATCTGCTCGAGGGTCGGGCGCGGAACGTTCGCCTGCACCTCGTAGACCTGCTGTCGCGTCGACCCCGCGCGCGTGACGACCGTGCGGTTCTGCGGCATGCCCAGCCAGTCGCCGTTGAGCCCCGTGACCGTCGAGGCCGGATAGGGCACCGGCAGCCACGGGCTGTCGAGCTGATCGACGGTGACGGAGGTCGTCCAGTCGGCGAGGGTGATGTCGCCGTCCACGCCGACGCGGTCGAACACCGCGCCGTCCGAGGGCAGGGGGACGGTGTCGAAGCTGTCGGGCTGCCAGACGGCTCCGTCGAAGCGAGAGAGCGTGACCGCGCGCAGGTACGGGGCGGTGGGACCCGTGGTGCGCACCGTCAGCACCTCGACGTCACGGGGCTGGCGCAGGTCGTTTCCGAGCTCGAGGTTGGGGTTGATGGTGGTCCCCAGCCCGCCCGTCCCGCCGCTGGCGAACCGCAGTCCCGGTTGGGGCAGCAGGGGAGTGGCCACCACCGCGACGATCACGGCCACGGCCGCGACGCCGAGGGCCGTCGCCGACACCCCGAACACGCGGCGGGGTGTCGGATCGGGCGAGCGTCCGTCGCGTCGGGGCGGAGCTGCGGTCCGCGCGCGTGTATCGATGCGCAACAGGAACAACAGCGCCGCCGCCAGCAGCACAAAGCTCGCGATGTCGACGTCGGAGGGGATCGCGATCGTCGGGATGAGGGAGACCGCGACCAGTCCGACCCCGGCGAGCAGCGGCATCCGGGCCGTCAGGACGACGTGATCGAGCACGATCGCGAGCGCGCCGATCGCCGCGACCAGCAGGAACGCCAGGCCCTCGTTCGGGGGCACTGGGGCGACGCCGTCGCGGATCTCGGCCGAGGCCTGAGCGAGCAGACCCGGAACCGAGGCGAAGGTCGACGGAGTGGGGATCACCAGCAGGATCGCCGTCGTCCGCCCGAAGATCGCGGTGAGCAGAACGATCCAGACGACGACTTCGGCCACGCTGGCGAGCAGCGCCGGCAGGCGCGAGAGGCGCACGATCAGGCCCGCGCCGAGAGCGCCCCCGGCCACCAGCACAGCCCCCGCGACCCACGCCCCCGGGGCGATGACCGAGAAGACCGGCAGCATCGCCGCGGCGATCGCCGCGAACAGACCGACGGTCAGCAGGGTGGCGTCGCGACGCCGACGGGGGGAGCGCAGCACGGTGAGATCAGCGGCCGACACGGGCGTACCCCTGTTCCATCGCGTCGTCCCACGCCCGGGCCACGTCCCCGGCCGGAAGCAGGTGCGCCGCGCGCCAGCCGGCGAGCTGCAGGGCGTCGAGCTCCGCGTGCTCGGCCACGACGATCAGGACGGGAAGCGCCGAGTGCAGGCCCGCCGCGCCCAGCGTCGCGCGGTCCTCGGGCGACATGCTCCCGGTGATCACCACGACCGGACCGAGCAGGGCGGACACGGTCGCCGGCACGATGCGGGGGGAGGGGTCGCCGGCGCGGGCGCGCAGGCTCGCGAACCCGGCCGCGGCCGCTCGCGCCTCGACGTCGTCCCCGCCCTCGACGGGATCGGTGAGGAGCGTGCCGTCGCTGTCGACGACGTCGACCGTGTAGCCCTCGTGCACGAGATGGGCGATGGCCGACACGCACGCGGTCACCGCCGTCTCGAACGCGGGGTCGCTCCCGGGGGCGTGCGCGGCCTGCGGCGACCACCGCGAGAGCCCACGGTCGATGACCACGGTCGCTGCGGGAGAAGACTCCTGCTCCTCCTGGCGCACCATCAGGGTGTCCCGATGCGCGGTCGCTCGCCAGTGGATGCGCCGCATCGAATCGCCGGGAGCGTAGGGGCGCGCGACGAGGTTGTCGGCGCCCTGACCGAGCTGCAGCGCCGCGGTCTGGCGCGTGCCGCCGGCCTCGCCCGAGGCGGAGGGCAGCGGCGCGAGATCGACGATCGCCGGGGCCACCGTCACCGCGGTCGTGCGTCCGAGGGCGAGTCGTCGGCGCACCAGACCGAACGGGTCGGTCGTAGTCACCTCGAGCGGACCGATCGAGTGGATGCCGCGCGACGCGCCGACCACGTCGTAGCGCACCTCCACCGTGCCGGCACCTCGCGCCAACGTCGAGGCGAGGGGAGCCGAGGCCCCCTCGGCGCGCCCGGTCAGACCCGCGGGGAGGGTGTCGCTCCACCGACCCGGACCGGTGGGGAGGGCGCTCGAGAGTCCGGCGCGGACCACGACCGTCGCCGAGCCCCCGACCTCGGGGGTCTCGGGAGTCACGACGCGCGAGACCGACCCCGTCCCGCGCGTCACCAGCAGGGCGATCGCGGATGCCGCCAGCAGGGCGACGAGGAGTGTTGCGAAGTACAGCAGCTCCGGGATGCCGGCGCGCTGCGCGATGACGAACCCCGCGACGGCGAGGAGGACCGCCCCCGTGCCCCGCAGGGTGAAGGGCCACAGGCGCGTCACGCCGGCTCTCACGGCCGAGGGGCGAGGGGAACGCGCACGCTCGTCGCGATGCGGTCCAGGGCGTCGGCGACGACCGCGGCTCCGGCGCGGCCACCCGCGGCGGACCGGTTGGCGATCAGGCGGTGGGCGAACACCGGCGACAGCAGGGCGGTGATGTCGTCGGGGATCACGTAGGCGCGGCCGTCGAGGGCGGCGCGGACCTTCGCGGCGCGGATGAGCTGCAGGGTCGCTCGGGGGCTCGCGCCGAGGCGGATGTCGGGGTGGCTGCGCGTCGCCTGTGCGAGGGCGACGACGTACTCCTCGAGCGCGGGGGCCACGTGGACGCCCCGGGCCCAGGCGATCATCGCGGTCACCTGGCGCGCGGTCACGACCGGCGTCACCCCGTCGAGGGGATTCACCGCGTCGCGCTGACGGAGCATGAGCGCCTCGGCCGCGGCATCCGGATATCCCATCGAGATGCGCAGCAGGAAGCGGTCGCGCTGCGCCTCGGGGAGGACGTAGGTCCCCTCCATCTCGAACGGGTTCTGCGTGGCCACCACGAGGAACGGCGAGGGCAGGACATGCGTGCGCCCATCGACGGTGACCTGGCGTTCCTCCATGGCCTCGAGCAGTGACGACTGCGTCTTGGGGGAGGAGCGGTTGATCTCGTCGGCGATGACGATGTGGGCGAACACGGCGCCGGGGGTGAACTCGAACTGCCGCTGCACCGGATTGAACACCGAGACGCCGGTGATGTCGCCGGGCAGAAGATCGGGGGTGAACTGGATGCGACGGACGTCGGCGTCGACCGTGGCGGCGAGCGCCCGGGCCAGCATCGTCTTGCCGACACCCGGGACGTCTTCGATGAGCAGGTGCCCCTCGGCCAGCAACGCGATCAGGGCGCTGCGCACGGCCTCGGGCTTACCGTCGATCACCTTCGAGACGGATGCCAGGATCTCCCCGGTCAGGCGAGCGAAAGACTCCGTGTCGAGAGCGGTGTCGACCCCGGGGCGGGCGGGACCGCCGGCGGTGTCGGCGCGGCGCAGCCGCGTGGTCGCCTCGGGCGTGACCGTCTCGTCCATGGCATCCCTTGTGTCGCGGAGGCGGAGGCGCGTCGTCGCCGCCGTGACCCGATCGTAACCCGCGCCACAGAGACGGGGGTCGGAATACCGCGGGTGTACAGGCGGTACTCGGCGAGAGCGGGGCGCCCCTAGGATCGGGGAGCGTCGGTCCACCCGAGGAGCCCCGCGCATGTCGCACACCACCCCGTCCCTGCCCGCCGCCGCCCACGTGCTCGCCGTCGACATCGGCGGGACGAAGGTCGACGCGGCCCTGGTCTCGGCCTCGGGCGAGGTGGTCCGCGCGAGCGTGACCCGCCGCCCCACCGGTCGCGAGAGCGACCGCGACACGATCGCCCGCCACGTACGCGAGGCCGCCGCCGCGGCGCTGGCCGCCGTCCCCGGGGTCACGGTGACCGCGATCGGCGTGGGCAGCGCGGGCCCGGTCGACCTGCCCTCGCGGTCGGTGTCGCCCCTCAATCTGCCCCTCGCGGCGGGTCTGCCGATCGACGATGTCCTCGCCGGACTCGTTGACGGCCCGATCCACCTGGCCCTCGACGGCACGTGCATCGCCCTCGCCGAGCACTGGCGCGGTGCCTTGGCCGGCTGCGATGACGCGATGGCGATCGTCGTGTCGACGGGGGTGGGCGGCGGCCTCGTGCTGGGCGGGCGCCCCGTCAGCGGCGCCAGCGGAAACGCGGGTCATCTGGGACAGACCTTCGTGCGCACCCTCGAGGGCGACGAGGTCGTCGCGGCCACCCTCGAAGCCGTGGCCGCGGGGCCGGGTACCGTCGCCTGGGCGAAGGAGCAGGGCTGGCGGGGCGAGACCGGTCTCGATCTCGCCGCCTCCCACGCGGCGGGGGATGCCGTCGCGATCGCCGCCGTGACCCGATCGGCGACCGCGGTCGGACAGGCCATCGCCGCTGCCGCCACGCTGTGCGATCTCGAGGCCGTGGCCATCGCCGGCGGCTTCTCGCAGGTGGCCCCCGACTACGTCGACCAGGTGCGTGCGGCCGCCCAGGCCGCGTCGCTGCACGCCTACGCGCGGCGCTGCCGCATCGTCGGCTCGGGCCTCGACGGAGACGGTCCGCTGCTCGGGGCGGCGGCGCTGGCTCTGCAGTCCTGACGGGCTGTCACGCGGAGGAAGCGCCGGTGGGCGAGGGGCGATTCGACCGCCCGTCCGCGTCGGGTAGGCTGTACTCGGCTCTCCGCGTGGCGGTATCCCGGCCAACTCCCCCAGGACGGAAACGTAGCAAGGGTAACCAGGCTCTACCGGGTGCGCGGAGGGTCTTTTCTTTGCCCGGGCCCCGATTCGGATGCCGTGCCTCAGTGCCGGGCGAACGGCCCGTCGAGCACCGCCCACTGCAGCAGCATGATGGTCTTGGCATCCTGGATCGACCCGTCTCGGATCTTCGCCAGCGCGACGTCGATGTCGTACTCCAGGATCTCGATCTCCTCGTGCTCCTCGGCCAGGCCCCCGCGATCGCCTTCGCGCTCGGCGCCGTCGTAGGCCGCGGCGTAGAAGTGCAGGCACTCGGTGACCGATCCGGGGCTCATGTAGACGTCGAACACGTGCTGCACCTCATCGACGTGCACTCGCGTCTCCTCCTCGGCCTCGCGGCGGATCGCGGTGACGGGGTCGTCGTCGTCGAGCAGCCCCGCGGCGGTCTCGATGAGCATGCCGTCGGGGTGGTCGTTGACGTAGGCGGGGTAGCGGAACTGCCGGGTGAGCAGCACGGTCCTCCGCGCGGGGTCGTACAGCAGGATCGTCGCGCCGTTGCCGCGGTCATAGGTCTCGCGCGTCAGGGTCGTCCACTCGCCCTCGTCGCCGCGATACCGGAACGTCGTCGCCCGCAGCACGTGCCAGCCGGCCGCGAGGAGGTCGACGTCGGTGACCTCCACCCGTGGATTGCGGTCGAGGTCGAGACCCGTCAGGTGCAGGCCGGTGCGGCCGCGGTGATCGGCGACGGTGGTGCCGGGGCGAGCGTCGTTCATGATTCGGAACGATAGTGCAGAAACGTGCAAGAATGTGAAGTATGCTCGCCGCCGCCCGCAAAGACGCCCTGCTCGACCGGCTCCGGCGCGACGGGCGTCTCGTCGTGAAGGACATCGCCGTCGAGCTGGGGCTCTCCGAAGACAGCATCCGCCGGGATCTTCGAGAATTGGATGCCGCGGGCCTCGCGGTCCGCGTCTACGGCGGGGCGCTCCCGGCGTCGCCGGCCGTCGCCGACTACTCCGCTCGGCGCGAGGTCGCGCGGGGGAGCAAAGAGCGTGTGGCCGCCGCCGCGGTCGCTCTCATCGAGCCCGGCTCCACCGTCCTGCTCGACGGCGGCACGACCACCCTGGCGCTGGTCGACGCGCTGCCCCGTTCGTTCGCGGGGACGATCATCACGCATTCGCCGACGATCGCCGCCGCGCTCCTCGACCACGACGCCGAGGTCATCGTGCTCGGTGGGCGCCTCTTCAAGCACTCCGCCGTCGCCTGCGGAGCCGCGGCGATGGAGGCGGCCCAGAACGTCAGCGCCGACCTCTTCTTCCTGGGGGTGACCGGCGTGCACCCCGAAACAGGGCTGTCGACGGGGGATGCCGAGGAGGCGGCCATGAAGCGCGCTCTCGCCGGCCGCGCGGCCGAGACGTTCGTCCTCGCGAGCGAGGAGAAACTCGGTACGGCGTCGCGCTTCGGCATCCTGCCGCTCGACGAGGTGTCGGGGATCATCGCCGACCTCGATCCCGACGCCGCGCTCGCCGGTGACCTCCGTTCGGCCGGCGCGCGCATCCTGCCCGCGCGCCTCTCGTGATCACTCGACGCCGAAGCAACCCCGCGGCGGTGTCGGAGGCCCGCAATAGGCTGGCTTCGTGACGCAGAGCATCTACATCACGTCGGCCGAAGGTCATTCGGGCAAGTCCTCCGTGGCTCTGGGCGTGCTCGACGCCCTCAGCCGCGTCACCCCGCGCGCGGGGGTGTTCCGCCCCATCGCGCGCTCCACCGCCGAACGCGACTACGTCCTCGAGATGCTGCTCGATCACGACAGTGTCGATCTGGCCTACGACGACTGCGTGGGCGTGACCTACGACGACGTGCGCGACGACGCCGATGCGGCGCTGGCCCGCATCGTCGAGCGCTACAAGGCCGTCGAGGCTCAGTGCGACGCGGTCGTCATCATCGGCAGCGATTACACCGACGTCGGCAGCCCCGCCGAGCTCGCCTACAACGCCCGCATCGCCGCGAACCTCGGCGCCCCCGTTCTGCTCGTGCTCGGCGGCCGCGCGCAGCAGGGACACAGCGAGACCCTGGGCATGTCGGTCGCGCGCACTCCGAACGAGGTGGGCCAGATCGCTTCGCTCGCCGTCTCCGAGCTGCAGCACGAGCGGGCGGCGCTCTTCGCCGTGATCGCCAACCGCGCCGATCCCGATCGCCTCGACGAGATCACGGCATCCGTGCGTCAGGTCGTCGACACCCTTCCCGTCGGTGCCGCGGCCGAGCGCCGCAGCGTGCCCGTCTGGGCGCTTCCCGAAGACCGCTTCCTCATCGCTCCCTCGGTGCGCGGCGTGCTGCGCTCGGTGGAGGGCGAGCTCATCAAGGGCGATCCGGCGCTGCTGACCCGCGAGGTGCTCGACGTGGTCGTCGCCGGCATGTCGATGGTCAACGTGCTGCCGCGGCTCAAAGAATCGGCGGTCGTGGTCATCCCGGCCGACCGCAGCGAGGTGCTGATCGCTGCGCTGCTCGCCAACGCCTCGGGCACCTTCCCCTCGCTCGCGGCTATCGTGCTCAACGGCGGATTCGAGCTGCCCGATCCGATCGTGCGCCTGATCGACGGCCTCGGCTCGCCCCTGCCGATCATCGCGACCGACCTCGGCACGTACGACACCGCGGTGCGCATCATGAACACGCGCGGGCGGCTGGCCGCCGACTCCCAGCACCGCTACGACACCGCTCTCGCCCTGTTCGAGCGCCACGTCGACACCGAGCTGCTCACGCGCGAGCTGGGCGTCGCCCGCCCGAGCGTCGTCACCCCGCTCATGTTCGAGTACGGGCTCGTCGACCGTGCCCGCAGTGACAAGCGCCGCATCGTGCTGCCCGAGGGTAACGACGACCGCGTGCTGCGCGCCGCGGCCACCGTGCTCTCGCGCGGCATCGCCGACCTCACGATCCTCGGCGAACCGATCGAGGTGCGCGGGCGCGCGATCGAGCTCGGCATCGACATCCGCGACGCCGAGGTGCTCAGCCCCTTCGACGCCGTGCACGTCGACAAGTTCGCGACCGAGTACGCGCGGCTCCGCGCCCACAAGGGCGTCACCTTCGCGCAGGCCGCCGACACCGTGACCGACGTGTCGTACTTCGGCACCCTCATGGTGCACTTGGGTCTCGCAGACGGCATGGTCTCGGGCGCCGCGCACACCACGGCCCACACCATCCGGCCCGCGTTCGAGATCATCAAGACCGCCCCCGGCGTCTCGGTCGTCTCGAGCGTGTTCCTCATGGCCCTCGCCGATCGCGTTCTCGTCTACGGCGACTGCGCCGTCATCCCCGACCCCACCAGTGAGCAGCTCGCCGACATCGCGGTGTCGTCGGCCGCGACGGCCGAGCAGTTCGGCATCGCGCCGCGCGTGGCCATGCTGTCGTATTCCACGGGGGAGTCGGGCACCGGAGCAGACGTCGAGAAGGTCCGCACGGCGACCGCCCTGGTGCGCGAGCGCGCGCCCGAGCTGCTGGTCGAGGGGCCCATCCAGTACGACGCCGCCGCCGACGCGGCCGTCGCCCGGGCCAAGATGCCCGACTCCGAGGTCGCCGGTCGCGCGACCGTGTTCGTCTTCCCCGACCTCAACACCGGCAACAACACCTACAAGGCCGTGCAGCGCTCGGCCGGCGCGGTGGCGATCGGCCCCGTCCTGCAGGGACTCAACAAGCCCATCAACGACCTCTCTCGCGGCGCCCTCGTCGACGACATCGTCAACACCATCGCCATCACCGCGATCCAGGCCCAGGGAGGCACCCCGTGAGCGTCGTCCTCGTCGTCAACAGCGGTTCGTCGTCGTTCAAGTACCAGTTGCTCGACATGGCGAACGAGCGGGTGCTGGCCTCCGGCCTCGTCGAGCGCATCGGCGAGGGCATCGGCGTCGCGACCCACACGGTCACCTCGGCCGCCCTCGCCGCCCCCGACGCTCCGGCGCCCACGGTGACGGATGCCACGGCCACGATCGAACGCGAGATCCCCGACCACACCGCGGGTTTCGCCGTCATGCTCGACGCCTTCGCCGCGCACGGACCCTCGCTCGACGAGCACGCCCCGGTCGCGGTCGGCCACCGCGTCGTGCACGGAGGTGCGCGCTTCTTCGCCCCCACCGTGGTGACGCCCCTCGTCGAGATCAACATCGACGAGCTGTCCGTGCTGGCACCCCTCCACAACCCCGCGAACCTCGCCGGGATCGTCGCGGCGAAGAAGGCGTTCCCCGACGTCCCGCACGTGGCCGTGTTCGACACCGCCTTCCACCAGTCGCTCGCCCCCGAGGCGTTCACCTACGCGATCGACCGCGAGGTCGCCGAGGCCCACCGCATCCGTCGATACGGCTTCCACGGCACGAGCCACAAGTTCGTCAGCGAGGCCGCGGCCGCCTTCGTGGGGCGCCCGCTCGCCGAGCTGAAGCAGATCGTGTTCCACCTCGGCAACGGCGCCTCGGTCGCCGCAATCGAGGGCGGTCGTTCGGTCGACACGTCGATGGGTCTCACCCCGCTCGAGGGGCTCGTCATGGGCACGCGCTCGGGCGATCTCGACCCCGCGGTGCTGCTGCAGCTCGCGCGTCGCGCCGACATGTCGACCGCCGACCTCGACACCCTCCTCAACAAGCGCTCGGGTCTGCTCGGCATCGCAGGGGTGTCCGACATGCGCGACATCCAGCAACGACGCGAGGCAGGAGACCCCGCGGCGCGCCTCGCCTTCGACGTCTATATCCACCGCCTGCGCGCGTACGCGGGGGCCTACCTCGCGCAGTTGAACGGGGTCGACGTGATCTCGTTCACCGCGGGCGTGGGCGAGAATGCCGCCGCCGTGCGGGCCGAGGCCATGGTGACCCTCGGGTTCGCCGGGGTCGAGATCGACGCCGAGCGCAACGCGACCCGCGGGCGCGGTATCCGGCGCATCTCCACCGACGCCTCGCGCGTCGAGGTGCTCGTCGTGCCCACCGACGAAGAGCTCGAGATCGCCCGTCAGACGCTGTCGGTGACGGCCTGAGCCCGGTCGCGGCCTGACCCCGTGGCCGAGTGAGGGCGGTCGCGTCCTGAGCTCGCTCGCTCGGCGACCCCGTGGCCGCGGGCGGCCCGTTCGGCGACCCCGCTCACGGCGTGACCCCGTGGCCGTGTGAGCGCGGTCTCGTCCTCAGCCCGCTTGCTCGGCGACCCCGTGGCCGCGCGCGGCCCGCCCGCTCGGCGACCCCGCTCACGGCGTGACCCCGTCACCCTCTGAGCGGCGTGCTGCCGGGGGCCGCGAGCCTCAGCTGCCGGCCAGAGCCATGTGCACCTGGTAACGGTCGCCGCGGTACCACGACAGGACGTGCTCGACCGGGGTTCCGCCCGCGCGCGAGGTGCGGCGGAAGACGAGCACCGGCGAGCCGACGGCGACGTCGAGTGCCGCCGCGAGATCGCCGTCGACGGTCTCCGCCCACACCGTCTGCTCGGCCGCGTCGATGCGGACGCCGTAGCGCTCGGCCAGAACGCCGTACAGCGAGGTGCCGAGGTCGCGCTCGCCGAGGTCTGCGGCCACGCGCGGCGAGTACCAGCCGAGCTCGAGGGCCATCGGGATGCCGTTGGCCAGGCGGAGCCGCTCGATCGACCAGGCGCGCTCGCCCTCGTCGAGGCCGAGTGCGGCGCGTACCTCGAGGGGCGGCGCCGCGCGCTCAGCGCGGCGCACCAGGGTGGTGGCGACCATTCCGCGGCGTCGCATGTCCTCGGTGAAGGAGGCGAGGTGCAACTGGGATTGGACGCGCTCTCCCGCGACGAAGGTGCCCTTACCCTGCACGGTGTAGAGCTTCTGCTCCTCGATCAGCTGGCGCAGCGCCTCGCGGACGGTGGCGCGACTGACTCCAAGCCGCGCGGAGAGGTCGCGCTCCGACGGGATCGCCGCGTGCGCGGGCCACGTTCTCCCGATGTCGGCGAGGAGGATCGCCCGGACCTGGGCGTGTTTGGGGACCGGGCCGGGGGTGACCGCGGCGGGGGGAGTGTCGGCATCGCGGAGACGGGACATGGCGGTGTCGGCTTTCGGTGTTGACACGGTCGCCCGGGGCCATTAGCTTCACTGGTACGTACCAGTCCGAGCCAGTGGGCGGACCGTGCTGCGGAGAATCGTTTCCGCCCAGCCTATGCTCGCGCGGTGGTGCGTACCGCTGACCCGCCGTCTCATCGAGGAGTGCCCGTGCCCGACATCCTGTCCCCGCTGGTCGGGACCGTCCTGCCGCTGCCCGCGGTTCCCGACCCCCTGTTCGCGCAGGGGGCCATGGGCCCTGGTGTCGCCATCGATCCCCCCGCAGAGGTCGTCGACGCCGTCGCCCCCATCGCGGGGACGCTCCTGCAGGTCTTCCCCCACGCCTTCGTCGTCGTCGCCGACGACGGCCTCGCCGTCCTCGTGCACCTCGGGCTCGACACCGTCCGGCTCGAGGGCGAGGGATTCACCGCCTTCGCCGCGAAGGGGGATCGCGTCGAGGCGGGCACCCCCGTCATCGCCTACGACGTTCCGGCCATCCGGGCCGCGGGTCTGTCGAGCGTCGTCCCCGTCGTGGTCCTCGAACGCTCCGCTGACGAGGTCGCCGTTCTTCCCGCCGAGGGCTCCGGCATCCTGCCCGGGGCTCCGCTCCTGTCCGTCTGATCCGCTCCTTCACCGTCGAAAGAGATCCCCATGACCGCCACCACTCCCGCCGCCACCCGCCGCCGCCGCGGCATCCCCGGCTTCGCCCAGATGCAGCGACTCGGCAAGAGCCTGATGCTGCCCATCGCGGTCCTGCCCGCGGCCGGCATCCTGCTCCGTCTCGGTCAACCCGACCTGCTGGGCCAGATCGACCTACCGGTGATCGGCCCGTTCTTCCAGGCGATGAGCGCCGCCGGCGGCGCCCTGTTCGACAACCTCGCCCTGCTGTTCGCGGTCGGTGTCGCGATCGGGTTCGCGAAGAAGGCCGACGGCTCGACCGCGCTTTCGGCCGTCGTCGGGTATCTCGTGCTCGCGAACGTGTTCAAGGCGATGTCGCCGGTCGTGCTGGCGGGCCAGACCACCGCCGCGGGCGAGCAGGTCCAGATCAACTACAGCGTGTTCGGCGGCATCGTCATCGGACTGCTCACGGCGTGGCTCTTCGACCGGTACCACACCATCCAACTGCCCTCCTACCTGGGTTTCTTCGGCGGGCGACGGTTCGTGCCGATCGTGGTCTCGCTCGCGAGCCTCGTCGTCGGCTTCGGGCTCAGCTACTTCTACCCGATCTTCAACACGGGCCTCACGGGTCTGGGCGCCTTCATCGGCGGTACCGGCGCGCTGGGGGCGTTCGTCTACGGCTTCACCAACCGCATGCTCATCCCCGTGGGACTGCACCACATCCTCAATTCCTACGTGTGGTTCCTGCAGGGCTCGTACACGAAGGGCGACGGCAGTGTCGTGACGGGTGAGCTGACCCGCTTCGCCGCCGGCGACCCCACCGCGGGCGCGCTCACCTCGGGCTTCTACCCGGTGCTGATGTTCGGTCTGCCCGCCGCGGCGCTGGCCATGATCCACCTCGCGAACCCGGCGCAGCGCAAGGCCGCGATCGGCATCCTCGGCGCCGCGGGTCTCACCGCGTTCCTGACCGGGGTGACCGAACCGCTCGAGTTCGCCTTCATGTTCGCCGCGTTCCCGCTCTACGTCGTGCACGCCGTACTCACGGGTATCTCGCTCGCCGTCGCCTACCTGCTCGACATCCACCTCGGCTTCTCGTTCTCGGCCGGACTGTTCGATCTGCTCCTGTACGGCACCGCTCCGGCGGCGAACAACGTCTGGCTGCTCGTGGTCATGGGGGTCGTCTACTTCGGCGTCTATTACCTGCTGTTCCGCCTCGTGATCAAGAAGTGGAACCTGCGCACTCCCGGCCGAGAGGACCTCTCCGCTCCGACAGAAGACGCTCCCGCGGTGGACGCGGATGCGGCGTCATCCATCGACGCCGCCTCGCCGACGGTGGCCTCGACCGCTGCGGCGCCGGCCGCCGCCGCGGTGACGGATTCCCCCGCCGAGCAGCTCATCGCCGCGTTCGGAGGCCGCGACAACCTCGTCCACGTCGACGCGTGCATCACGCGTCTGCGCATGGAGGTCGCCGACCGCACCCTCGTCGATCACGCCCGTCTCAAGCAACTCGGAGCCGCGGGCGTGCTCGAGGTGGGCGACAACGTCCAAGCCGTCTTCGGCCTCCGCGCAGAGATGCTCAAGAACGACATCCTCGAGGTGCTGTGATGGAGACCGGATGCCGTGTCCTCGGCGCCCGAGCGAGAGGGGGGCTGTGATGGAGGTCGTCGTCGTCTCCACCCCCGACGAGGCCGCGCGCGTCGTCGCCGACGCGTACTCGGCCCTCCTGCGCCGCACGCCCGCGGCGGTGCTCGGCCTGGCCACGGGGTCCACCCCGCTTCCGGTGTACCGCGAGCTCATCCGCCGCCACCGCGACGAGGGCCTGAGCTTCGCGCGAGCCCGGGCCTTCCTCCTCGACGAGTACGTAGGGCTGCCCGCCGGGCACCCCGAGCGCTACCGGGAGTTCATCCGCGCCGAGCTGGAGCAGCACGTCGACTTCGCCGCGGACGCCATCGTCGGCCCCGGTGATCTCGATGCCGCGCCGCTCGAGGCGGGACCCGCGTACGAGCAGCGGATCCGCGAGGCGGGGGGCATCGACCTGCAGATCCTCGGCATCGGGTCCGACGGGCACCTGGCCTTCAACATGCCGATGTCGAGCCTCGCCAGTCGCACGCGCCTCAAGACACTGACCCCGCGAACCCGGCACGACAACGCCCGGTTCTTCGGCGGTGACATCGATCAGGTGCCGACCCACTGCCTCACCCAGGGACTCGCCACGATCCTCGACAGTCGGCACGCGATCATGCTCGGGTTCGGCCGCGGCAAGGCCCAGGCGGTGCGCGAGGCCGTCGAGGGGGCGCTCTCGGCGCGGTGGCCGGCCTCGGTGCTGCAGCTCCACCCGCACGCGACCGTGGTCGTCGACGAGGACGCCGCCGGCCAGCTCGCCTTCGTGGACTACTACCGCACGACCTACGCGGGCAAGCCCGAGGGGCAGGGCCTGTGAGGCGCGTGCGGGCGGCCCGCGCCCTCATCGGCGGATCCTTCGTCGGACCGATCGTCCTCGATCTCAGCGGGGGGCGTATCCGCCGCATCCGCCCGGCGACGGGGGAGGAGGAGGTCGACCACGACATCGTCGACGGTGTCCTGACCGCGGGCATGCTCGATCTCCAGGTCAACGGATCGTTCGGCGTCGACGTGGCTGCGGCGGACGATGCCGGGTGGCGGACGCTGCTCAGCGGTCTCGCGGCCCGAGGCGTCACGGCCGTGGAGCCCACCATCATCACGGCCCCCCTGCCCGAGACCGTCGCGGCGCTCGAGCGCGTGGGGCGCGCGCGTTCGGCTTTCGCCGACGAGCCCGTCGCCCGCGTGCTGGGGGCGCACCTCGAGGGGCCGTTCCTGTCGCCCGCCCGCAAGGGGGCGCACCGCGCCGAGTGCATGCTGCTGCCCTCCCGCGAGCACCTCGACGTGCTGCTCGGGAGCGCCGCGGCTCGCGAAGCCCTGCGGACGATCACCCTCGCGCCCGAGCTGCCCGGAGCACTGGATGCCGTGCGCCGGTTGTCTGGGGACGGATACGTCGTGGCCGTCGGTCACAGCGACGCCACCGCCGCCCAGGTGCACGCCGCGGGGGACGCCGGAGCGACGATGACGACGCACGTCTTCAATGCCCAACGGCCCCTCAAGCCGCGCGAGCCCGGGGTTCCCGGGGCGGTCCTCGCGGACGACCGGTTCTTCGTCGGCACGATCGTCGACGGCCAGCACCTCGACCCGAGCGTCGTCGCGCTCGTGCTCGCGTCCGCCGGTCGCCGCACGGTCGCCGTCACCGACGCGATCGTGACCGCGGGCCTCGACGCGGATCGGTGGTGCGACTTCGGCGGGCAGCCGGTCGCCAACGACGCGCGCGGTCTGGGGCGTCGCCGCGACGGCACGATCGCCGGGGCCGGCATCGTCCTCGACGAGGGGGTGCGACGCATGATCGCCGCGGGACTCGACCCGTCGGCAGTCCTCTCGGCCTGCACCGAGAACGCCGCGCGTTCGCTGGGGCGCACCGACATCGGGCACATCGCCGAGGGTGCTCTCGCCGATCTCGTGCAGTGGGATGCCGACTGGCATCCCTCCGCCGTCTGGATCGGCGGTCGCTCTCTCGTCGTGCCCGCGCGCTGAGCTCGACGACACCCCCGCGCGTCGAGCGCGCGACCGGCCGCGGGGCCGGACCCGGCCACTACGCTGGAGGGCGGCGCTTCGGCGTCTCGACGACCTGCCACCCGACCAGGAGCCCGACGTGACCGAAACCGCCGCCCTGCCCGATCTCACGACGTTCGAGGGCGTGCTCTTCGATCTCGACGGCGTGCTCACGCCCACGGCCGAGGTGCACATGCGGGCGTGGAAGACGATGTTCGACGAGCTGTTCGCCGCGTGGAAGATCGAGCCGGCCTACACCGACCGCGACTACTTCGAGTACGTCGACGGCAAGAAGCGCTACGACGGGGTCGCGAGCCTGCTGCGCAGCCGCGACGTCGAGGTGCCGTGGGGCGACCCGTCCGACGACCCGAGCGAAGACACCGTCTGCGGCGTCGGCAATCGCAAGAACGAGGTGTTCTCGCGCATCCTCCGCAGCGAGGGCATCCGCCCCTATCCCGGATCGATCGCGCTCCTCGACGTGCTGCAGAAGGCGGGGACGCCCATCGCCGTCGTGTCGAGTTCGAAGAACGCCGTCGAGGTGCTCGAGGCCGCCGGCATCCGCGACCGCTTCCCCGTCGTGATGGACGGAGTGATCGCAGAGCGCGACCACCTGGCATCCAAGCCGGCCCCCGACGTGTTCGCGGAGGCCGCGCGTCTGCTCGGCGTCGACCCGGCGCGATCCGTGGCCGTCGAAGACGCCCTGAGTGGCGTGCGCTCGGCCGCGGCGGCCGGTTACGGCGTCGTCGTGGGGGTCGACCGGGGCGTCGGAGCCGACGACCTCCGCTCCGCCGGGGCCACCGTGGTCGTCGACGACCTCGCCGCGTTCGTAGACTGAGCCGTCGCCACCCCGCGACACCCCCGCGCCGTCCCGCACGGCGACACCGCGCACCACCCGCGCGAGCGGCCCCCGCCGTCTCGCGTCGACGTTCGACCCTGCCACCGGAAGGCACGCCCCGATGATCGATCGCGATCGCTTCCCCGTCGACGAATGGCGCCTCGTCGAGACCGAGTACTCGATCGACGATGTGGGGGTCACCGAGACCCTCTTCGCCGTCGGCAACGGCTACCTCGGCCTGCGCGGCAACTCCATCGAGGGACGGTTCGCCCTCGAGCAGGGCACGTTCATCAACGGGTTCCACGAGACGTTCCCCATCCGTCACGCCGAGCAGGCCTACGGCTTCGCCGAGGTCGGGCAGACGATCATCAACGCCCCGGATGCCAAGGTCATGCGGGTCTACGTCGACGACGAGCCGCTCTCTCTCGATGTCGCCGACGTCCGCGAGTACGAGCGCGTGCTCGACATGCGCCAGGGGATCCTGCGCCGCAACATCCTGTGGGTCACCCCCTCGGGCAAGCGCGTCCGCATCGAGGACGAACGCTTCGTCTCGTTCGACGAGAAGCACCTCGCGGTGCTGCGCCTGACGGTCACCGTGCTCGACGCCGACGCTCCCGTCACCGTCAGCAGCCAGCTGCTCAACCGGCAGGACGGCGAGGGCATCTACGGCGGCTCGCCGATGGCATCCAAGCAGTCGGGTTTCGACCCGCGGAAGACCGAGAAGCTCAGCGACCGCGTGCTGCAGCCGCGCGAGTACTGGCAGGACGGTAACCGTTCGGCCCTCAGCTACGAGGTCAGCGAGTCGAACATGACCCTCGCTGTCATCGCCGACCACCTCGTCGAGACCGAGAACGAGTACACCTCGCGTCAGCTCGTCGAGCCCGACATCGCCAAGAACGTCTTCCGCGTGCACGCACGGGCCGGCGTCCCGACGACGATCACCAAGCTCGTGAGCTATCACACCTCGCGGGGTGTTCCCACGGGTGAGCTCCTCGACCGCTGCCGTCGCACGCTCGATCGCGCGGTCGAGACGGGTATCGACAAGCTCGTCGAGAAGCAGATCGCCTGGTACGCCGACTTCTGGGACCGCTCCGACGTGCGCATCGGCGGTCACGGCGACCTGCAGCAGGCCACCCGCTGGTGCCTGTTCCAGCTCGCGCAGGCCGCGGCCCGCGCCGACGGACAGGGCGTTCCCGCCAAGGGCGTCACCGGCTCCGGCTACAGCGGCCACTACTTCTGGGACACCGAGGTCTACGTCCTCCCGTTCCTGGCGTACACCTCGCCGCTCTGGGCCCGCAACGCGCTGCGCATGCGCTACCTCATGCTCCCTGCCGCGCGGAAGCGCGCGCACCAGCTCAACGAGGCAGGGGCGCTCTTCCCCTGGCGCACCATCAACGGCGAAGAGGCCTCCGCGTACTACGCCGCGGGCACCGCGCAGTACCACATCAACGCCGACGTCGCCTTCGCCCTGGCCAAGTACGTCCGCGCGACGGGAGACGAGGAGTTCCTGGCGCGCGAGGGAGTGGACATCGCCGTCGACACCGCGCGCCTGTGGTCGACGCTCGGGTTCTGGCGTTCGAGCGACGCGGCCGACGAGGGCGAGCACGACTCGTTCCACATCCACGGCGTCACCGGGCCCGACGAGTACACGACCGTCGTGAACGACAACCTCTTCACGAACGTCATGGCGCGTTTCAACCTGCGCTTCGCGGCGCGCACCGTGCGCGATCTCGCTGAGAACAACCCCGAGGCCTACGCGCAGATGGCCGACCGCATGAACCTCGACCCCTCCGAGCCCGAGCGCTGGGACAAAGCCGCCGAGGCCATGCACATCCCGTTCAGCGAGGCCCTCGGCATCCATCCTCAGGACGCCGTCTTCCTCGAGCGCGAGATCTGGGACCTCGAGAACACCCCGCCCGATCAGCGCCCGCTGCTGCTGCACTTCCACCCGCTGGTGATCTACCGCTACCAGGTGCTCAAACAGGCCGATGTGGTGCTGGCGCTGTTCCTGCAGGGAAATCACTTCACGGATGCCGAGAAGCTCGCCGACTTCGAGTACTACGACCCGCTGACCACGGGTGATTCGACGCTGTCGGCGGTCGTGCAATCGATCCTCGCGGCCGAGGTGGGCTACCAGGACCTCGCGCTGGAGTACTTCCGTCAGGCCGCGTTCGTCGACCTCGGCGACCTGCACCACAACGCCTCCGACGGGGTGCACGTGGCCTCGGCGGGTGGCGTGTGGACGGCCCTCGTCAGCGGCTTCGGCGGTATGCGCGATCACTTCGGTCTGCTCACGTTCGACCCGCGTCTCCCCGCGGACTGGCCCGAGCTGTCGTACGTGCTGCACTGGCACGGCACGCGCCTCGACATCACCCTCACCGCGTCGGCGCTCACCCTGCGCGCCGGGGGAGAGGGCGAAGCGGTCACCTTCGCGGTGCGCGGAGTGGACTACACCGTCAGCCCGGGCGAGACGGTGCGCGTCGCGCTGCACGGTCAGGGTCCGGTGCGTCCGGGACGCCCGTCGATCCGGCAGCTCGAGGGATCGGTGCGCGAGGACGGGACGCTGCTGTCGGCGTCGGTCCCGATCGTCACCACGGCGATCCCGATCGTCGGCGACGACACCGGCCCGATCGCGGTCGGACTCGACGGCGGCTTCTGAATCTGCGTGACGCGGCGGCACCCTTCGGGGTGTCGCCGCGTTCGGCGTTTCGGGCGGGAGGCGCGGCGCCGGCCCCGGGGGAGCGGCCGCGGAGGCGATGTCGGAGGTACGCCGTAGGCTGGGGGAGTGACCACAGCCCTGTACCGCCGCTACCGCCCCGAGGCGTTCGGCGAGATGATCGGGCAGTCGCAGGTGACCGAGCCGCTCATGACCGCCCTGCGCAGCGACCGCGTAGGTCACGCGTACTTGTTCTCCGGTCCGCGCGGCTGCGGAAAGACCACGTCGGCCCGCATCCTCGCCCGCTGCCTCAACTGCGCAGCCGGCCCCACCGACACCCCGTGCGGAACGTGCGACAGCTGTGTCGAGCTGGGGCGCGGAGGCGGGGGCTCGCTCGACGTGGTCGAGATCGACGCGGCGAGCCACAACGGCGTCGACGACGCGCGCGACCTTCGTGAGCGCGCGATCTTCGCCCCCGCGCGCGATCGCTTCAAGATCTTCATCCTCGACGAGGCGCACATGGTCACGCAGCAGGGCTTCAACGCCCTGCTCAAGCTGGTCGAAGAGCCGCCCGCGCACGTGAAGTTCATCTTCGCCACCACCGAGCCCGAGAAGGTGCTCGGCACCATCCGCTCGCGCACGCACCATTACCCGTTCCGGCTCGTGCCGCCGGCCGCGATGCTCGAGTACGTCCAAGAGCTCTGCGAGAGCGAGGGCGTGGGCGTCGAAGCCGGCGTGCTGCCCCTCGTCGTGCGCGCCGGCGGAGGGTCGCCGCGCGACACCCTCTCGTTGCTCGACCAGCTCATCGCCGGCAGTGACGTCGATGCCGAGGGGCACGTGCTGGTGCGCTACGAGCGCGCGGTCGCCCTGCTCGGCTACACGCACTCCGAGCTGCTCGACGAGGTCGTCGACGCCTTCGCCGCGAACGACGGCGGAGGAGCCTTCGCCGCCGTCGACCGGGTCGTTCAGACCGGTCAGGATCCGCGTCGGTTCGTCGACGACCTGCTCGAGCGGCTTCGCGACCTCATCGTCGTGGCCGCCACCGGTGCGGGCGCCTCGGCGATCCTGCGCGGGATCCCCGACGACGAATTCGATCGCATGTCGCGCCAGGCGACGGCGTTCGGCGCGGCGCGCCTTTCGCGCACGGCCGACCTGGTCGTCGCCGCTCTCGACGAGATGACCGGGGCCACGTCCCCGCGGCTCCAGCTGGAGCTCCTGGTCGCGCGCGTCCTCACCCACGCCGGAGTCGCCCAGGGCGCATCGCCCGCCCTGGCGCACGACCTCGAGGTGGCACGCGGCGGGGGGAACGCCCCCGCCCCGGCCACGGGGCGCCCGGCATCGCCCTCCGCTGACATCGCGACCCCGGGTGCGGCTCCGGCGGCCCCCGCGGTCACGAGCCCGAGTGGTTCTCGGGTCGCTGCGCCGGGAATCGCGGTACCGGGTGCGGCGTCGCCGGCGGCGCCATCTCCCGGTGTCGCGTCGCCGGGCGCGACGTCACCGGGCGTCGCGTCGCCGGGTATCGCGTCGCCGGGTACCGCGTCGGCGGGCGTGGCGTCACCGGGTATCGCTTCGCCGGCCAGCACTTCGGCGGGCGTTGCTCCGCGGAGTACTGCCTCGCCGGCGGTCGCTTCGCCCACCGCTTCGCCTCGCTCGGGTTCCGCCGCCGTCGCGCCGCCGACCGTGGCGTCTCCGGGGCGGATCGCAGCGCCCGAGGTGGCGTCCCCGACGGCGGGAGCGTCCCCCGTGGCATCCCCCTCCGTCGCCCCCGCCGCAGCGGCGTCGCCGGACGCGGCCCCGTCCGAAGCGGTGCCGTCCGCCGTCGCGCCCTCGAGAGACGCTGCTCCCGGCCGGCCCGACACCTCGGCCGAGCCTCTGCCGAGCGATGACGACGCCCCGCCGCCGTTCACCGACGACGATGCCCCTCCTCCCTTCGACGACGACGAGCCGATGTCCCCGTCTGCGCCGGTGGCCGCCGCAGATCCCCGGGGGCAGGAGCAGCCCGACCGTGCGTCGATGTCGGGGGCGACCGCCCCCGCGCGCAGCGGTTCCCCCGCGGCCGGTCGTGCCCGCGCTCTCCCCTCCGACGAGGCCCATCCCTTCGACACGGCCCCCACCCCCGAGGCCGCCGCCGCGGACCGCGACGCCGACTCCACCCCGGCGCCGACCGCAGCGGATTCCGAGAGGGGTACGTCGCCCCGCGACGATGCACCGGCTGCCCCGTCCTCGTCGACCGTCACGTCGGCCGGAGACGGCCCGACGGCCGCCCCTTCGCCGGTCGCTGCATCGAGCGCCGATGGCCCGCCCGCCGACGCCCCACCCGCCGACGACGCGTCTCCTCTCGAGCCGACCGCGCCCACACCGCCGGCCACCCCGGTCGGTCCGATCGAGCTCGGCCACGTGCGCGACGCGTGGCCCGAAGTGCTCGGCCAGCTCGAGGTCGCGAGCCGGTCGTCGTGGCTCGTCGTGTCCACCGCCGCGGTCGCCGCCTTCGAGGGCGACGTGCTCACCCTGGCGTTCCGCACGGCCAGCGACCTCACGGCCTTCAAAACGCGCACCCCGGAGGGCGGTCCGAGCGAAGACCTCCGCCAGGCCATCCAGGCCGTCCTCGGCGTCCGGGTCAAATACCTCGCCCGCCTCGAGCAGGACGGCTCCGGCGGTCCCGGTGGCTCCGGTCCCGGCGGGCCGTCTCGTGGTCCGGCAGGCTCGGCGCCTTCGCGCCGTCCCGCCTCGGGAGCCCCGATGTCCGGTCCCCGTGGCTCGCAGACCTCCGCACCGTACTCGTCGTCGGTCACCGAATGGGCCGTCGCCCCGATTCCGGCATCCGAGGGTTCCGCACCGACCGCCCTCCGGGCCCCGGTGGCACCGTCTACGGCGCTCGCTGTCGACGACGAGCCCGATGAAGCCACAGCCGTCGCTCCCGCGGCGGTGCACGAGGGCGCGGTCCTCTCGCCGCGCGAGGTCACCCCCTCGGTGCCCGCCCCCGACGAGGTCGACGACGACGACGTCATCCCCCCGGTCGACGAGGTCGAGGCGCCCATCCCGCCCGTGGTCGTCCCGCGCATGGCCCCGCTCAGCGGGGGAGTCCAGCGCTACGGTGAAGCCGTGGTCCGCCAGATGCTCGGCGCCACCTACGTGCGCGACGAACCCTACGAGCCCCCGACGAGGTTCACCTGATGTACGACGGCATCGTCCAAGACCTGATCGACGAGTTCGGACGCCTCCCCGGCATCGGCCCGAAGTCGGCGCAGCGCATCGCGTTCCACATCCTCCAGTCGCCGTCCTTCGACGTGTCGCGCCTGTCGACACTCCTCGGCGAGATCCGCGACAAGGTGAAGTTCTGCGAGATCTGCGGCAACGTCTCCGAGCAGGATCGCTGCTCGATCTGCCGCGACCCGCGTCGCAACGCGACGCTCATCTGCGTCGTCGAAGACGCCAAAGACGTGGCCGCCATCGAGCGCACCCGTGAGTTCCGCGGGCTGTACCACGTGCTCGGCGGCGCGATCAGCCCCATCGCGGGCGTCGGCCCCGACGACCTGCGCGTCACCCAGCTCATGCAGCGGCTCGCCGACGGCACCGTTCAGGAGGTCATCCTGGCGACCAACCCCAACCTCGAGGGCGAGGCGACGGCGACCTACCTCAGCCGGTTGCTGCACACCCTCGAGATCCGCGTGACGAGATTGGCATCCGGTCTCCCCGTCGGCGGCGACCTCGAGTACGCCGACGAAGTGACTCTCGGTCGCGCCTTCGAGGGGCGTCGCACGCTCTGAGGCGGCCGGCGCGAGCCGGCTTTTCGGCACGGATTCTCCGAGGTGGTGTCATATTCGACTTTCGGGATGCCGGCATCCCGCCGCCTCCACTCCCCTCCGGGCGGGGGAGCAGGCCTTCCGGCCCTCCGCCTCGCCGTAGGTCTCAGCTTCGGGCGCGCGGGACTCGGAGAACCTCGCGAAACTCGGACGATTCGCCGCAGATTCTCGGGGGCCCGCTCTTTTGACGAAGAATCGCCACGGGCGCAGACACGAAAGCAGGCCGCGCCCGACGAACACGCAAGGGTCCGCCGCGTCCGTCGGACACCCGACGACGGCCCGCGCCGGACCGACAGCTCCGTCGACGGACTCGCGCGAGCCCCCCGTGCCCGTTTCGACGCCTGGGGTGATGCGCCGGGCCAGTAAATCGTGAGCATCTGCTGAGAATCGTTGACGGCTGGTGAACCGCTCGTTCACCCGCTGCTCGCGCCACGTCCACATGGAACCGCCACCGTCATCTGTGCGGAACAGCGCTGGGTGACCCGAACCCCCGGTGCGCGGGTCCGTCAGACAGGGGCCATCCGTGGGCGATCCGCTCTCCGCACGACCGGTCGCGCCCGCGCGCGTGGTCTTCGACACCTTCCGATCGGCGACCGACCCGTTACTGGCGTCGTGGCTGTCGTTCCGCGCCCGCATCCTCCCCGCGGCGGCTGCCCCGCAGATCCGCTCCGCCGACGGTGCGCCCGGGACGGGCGTCTACGGGGTCTGGCGCCTACTCGCGACGAACAATCGCGAGCTGGCGCGGGGTACTGTGCTGCACCCCTCGCCCGACCGCGCCTGGGCCGACGCCGAGCACCTGCGCGAGCGGGCAGCCGACCTTTCGTCGATCACCCTGCGCGGCGATCTGTCGACGCGGCACGGGTGGGCGCTACGTCTCGACGGCGAACCCGTGCTGATGTGCTCGCGATGGTACGAGTCGCCGGGTGAGGCGGCCGCCGCCGCGCGGGCCACACGAACGTACCTCGGCGGGGCGTCCATCACCCGTGCGGTCAACATCGGCACGCGGTCCGGCCGACGCTACCGGCAGACGCGCGAGCCCATGGACCTCCTTGGCTGACACGCCATCGGTCGGATCGCACCTGAGGACGACCCCGTGACGAGCGACAGCCTCGACCTGGTGGGTCGACGCTTCCGGGTGCGGGGGCTGCTCGGTTCGGGCGGAACCGCCTCGGTGTACGAGGCGTTCGACGTCGAGGAGGGTGGGCTCGTCGCGCTGAAGATGCTGCACCCGCACCTGGCACTCGCCCCCGGGGCGCGAGCGGCGTTCCTGCGCGAAGCGGAGCGGGCGCGTCGCGTCGAGCACTCCGGCATCCCCCGGGTGATTGGCGTCGGCGACGACCCGGCCGACGCGGTCTGGACGGCCTGGACCTTCGCGCCCGGATCGACCCTTGCCGAGATCGTACGGACCGAGGGGCCGCTGACCGTGCCCCGCGCGGTGCGCGCGATCGAGCTGGTCCTGGAAGCCCTGGATGCCGTTCACCGTGCCGGGCTCGTGCACCGCGACGTGTCCGCGTCGAACGTGCTAGTGCACCGCGATGCCGCGGGAGGGGTCGCGGGCGTGAGCCTGATCGATTTCGGCCTCGCCGACCTCGTCGGCCGCACGACCCGCGCGGGCGACGTCCTGCTCGGCGACGAGGGGGAGCGGGGGAGGGGCGAGCCGAGGATTGTCGGCAACCCGTCCTACGCTTCGCCCGAGCAGTTGCGGGGCGATCCCGTCGGTGTTGCGGGCGACCTGTATCAGGTGGGTGGTCTGCTGCACGTGGCGCTCGTGGGGGAGCCGCCCTTCGTGCGCTCGCGCACCGAGGACACCGTTCGCGCGCACCTCGCGTCGGTGCCGCCGACGGTCTCGGTGCGCGTGCGGGGTGTGCCCGCCGCCCTCGACCGGGTGGTCGTGCGCGCCCTGCTGAAGGACCCCGACGACCGGTTCGCGTCGGCTGCAGAGATGCGCGCGGCACTGGTCGCGGCGACGACCGGCCCGCCGCGGTCGCCGGTGGCGCCGATCGAGCCGGCCGCGCCCCCACCATCCCCGAGCCCCGCGGCCACCCGCGTGCTCCCCGCCGCGGTCGCCCCGCCGGTCCGTGAGACGAGCAGAGCATCGTCACCGGCCCTGTGGGCACTGCTGACGGGAGCCGCCGTTCTGATCGCGGTGCTCGTCTTCGCACTGCTTCCCCGTGGCGGTCCCGTCGAGGCACAGGACGGCGCCGTCGTCCCCACGGCGAGCGCCGCAATGCCCTCACCCGTCGCGTCGCCCCCGCCCATCGCCACGGTCGCCCCCGTCGTCGAGCAGTCGCCGTCCCGCGTCGCCGTCCCCGAGCTGGCGGGGCTGAGCCTGGACGAGGCGCGTGCGGTCCTGGCCGCCGTGGGGCTGAGCGCGGTCGCCCCTCCCCTCACCTCGGACGACCCCCGTCCGGCGGGGACGGTCCTCGCCCTCACCCCCGCTCCGGGCGAGCAGGTGCCGCCCGGCTCGGCCGTGACGCTGACGGTCGCAAGCGGCTTCACCGTCGTCCCCGAGATCCGCGGACGCGGTGCCGATGACGCGCAGTACACCGTGGCATCCGCGGGTCTCGAGATCGCATTGCGGCGGGTGCCGACCGCGTCGGCCCGGCCCGGGACGGTGATGGATGCCGAGCCCCCGGTCGCCACGCGCGTGCGGCGCGGCGCACGGGTCACGCTCGTCCTCGCCGGCGACCCGGTCACGCCGGCTGCCACCGCGAGTCCGACGCCGTCGCGTCCGACCCCGACTCCCACGGGGGAGCCGACGCCGTGAGCGTCTCGACCTCGCTCACATCACGGCCAAGCGTCCTTCCTCGGCTGGTGGCCCGTCGTTCACCTTCGGACCTCACGCTGTCGAGGATCCGGCCGGAACCCGCCGCCGGTCCGTGTTCTCAGGAAGCCCGATGAGACCATCCTCCCGCGCGTTCGCGCGCGTCCACCGAGGGGAGCCGCATGACCAGCGCCGGTCCTGACGAGCTCACCGAGCTGCTGCGCGCGGCCGAGCCCTCGCCGACCGCTCCTGGCTCCGACGTCTCCGCTCGCGAGCTGCGGACGCGTCCCTCAGGCGGCGACGCGATCTTCCGCGTCACCTGCTATGCGGCCGGTGGGATCACCGTCGCGATCATGCTCGCCGTCGGCGTGTTCCTGGGACTGCGCAGCAGCGAGGCCCTCGCGATCGCGGGTCCCTCGTTCTTCTGGACGCAGGAGTGGAACCCCGAGGCGGGTTCGTTCGGCATCGTCGCCGTGCTGTTCGGCACGGTGTCGATCGCTCTCGTCGCGATGGCCTTCTCGGTGCCGCTCGCGCTGGGGACGGCCCTGCTCATCTCCGAGATCGCCGCCCCCCGCCTGAGGTCGGCGCTCATCACGCTCGTCGACCTGATGGCCGCCGTCCCCAGCGTTGTCTACGGCCTGTGGGGGGTGTTCTTCCTGCAGGCGGCGGTGATCCCCGTCGCGCAATGGATTTCGTACTACTTCGCCTGGATCCCGATCTTCGCCGTCACCGACCCGGGCGGCGCACGCACGACCGCCGCGGGGGAATTCACCTCGTCGGCGTTCATCGCGGGGATCGTCGTGGCCCTGATGGTGGCGCCGACCCAGACGTCGGTGATGCGCGAGGCCTTCTCTCAGGCCCCGATCGGCGAGCGCGAGGGGGCGCTGGCCCTGGGGTCGACCCGCTGGGGGATGATCCGTACGGTCGTGCTGCCCTTCGGTCGCGGGGGGATCATCGGCGGCACGATGCTGGGCCTCGGTCGCGCGCTCGGCGAGACGATCGCGGTGTACATGATCATCTCGCCCATCTTCACCATCAACTGGGAGGTACTGAGCAAGGGGTCGAACTCGATCTCGGCCCTCATCGCCCTGCGGTACGGCGAGTCCAGCCAGTTCGGCCTCTCGGCGCTCATGGCGGCGGGTCTCACCCTGTTCGTGATCACCCTGATCATCAACTTCACCGCTTCCTCCATCGTTGCCCGATCGCGCTCCGGTGCGCAGAGCGAGGGATGACATGACCCTGGATGCCACCCTCGCCCCCGCTTGCGAGGCCGCCCCCGACGACGTGACCCGCGTCATCGCCACGGCGTCGGTGCGGACGCCCAGCCGGGGACGCACCGTCCTGCCCGACCCGGGAACGGAACCAATCGGACCCCGGCGCCGGGTCCGCGGGGTGCCCGCCGAGGAACGGTTCAACCTCGTCGGCGCCCTGTGCGCCGCGCTCGCCGTGGCGACCCTGCTCTTCGGATGGCTGACGCCGATGACCGGCGCGATCGGCTGGGCGGTCGTCGCCTACCTGGCCTTCATCGCGATCTATGCGCTGCTGATCATCCTGCGCGCCGACCGTCTCGAGGTCGCCGACCGGGTCATGACGGCGCTGCTGTACAGCGCGGGCGCCCTCCTGCTGGCCGCTCTGGTGTTCGTCGTCGTGTTCACCCTCATCCGCGGGTTCGACGCCGTCACCCACCTCAACTTCTTCGTCGAGACGATGAAGTTCGCCGGTCCGCTCGACCCCCTCACCACCGGCGGCATCGCCCACGCCATCGTCGGCACGCTCGTCCAGATCTCGATCGCGCTCGCGATCGCGGTCCCCCTCGGCATCGCCACCGCGGTCTTCATGAACGAGATCGGGGGCCGCTTCGCCCGGCTCGTCCGGACCATCTCGGATGCCATGACCGCGCTGCCGTCGATCGTCGCGGGTCTGTTCATCTATGCCGCCGTCATCACGCTGGTGACCCAGGAGCGGTCGGGCTTCGCGGCATCCCTCGCCATCACGGTGATGATGCTGCCGATCATCATCCGCGCCTCGGACGTCGTCCTGCGGCTCGTGCCGGGGAACCTGCGCGAGGCCTCGTACGCCTTGGGTGCCTCGCGCTGGCGGACGGTCTGGACGGTCGTGCTGCCGACCTCGCGGTCGGGACTGGCTACCGCCGTGATCCTCGGGACGGCCCGCGGCGTGGGCGAGACCTCGCCCGTGCTGCTGACCTCGGGGGTGACTGCGGTGATGAACACCAACCCCTTCCAGGGGGCGATGATCTCGCTGCCGCTGCAGGTGTTCGACATGGTCAAATCGCCCGAACCCACGATGATCGCCCGCGGCTTCGGCGCCGCCGCGACCCTCATCGCCCTCGTCCTCGTGCTGTTCGTCGTCGCGCGCGCTATCGGGGGCAAGGGCCCCGGTCAGCTGAGCCCGCGGCGCCGCCGCGCGAGGGCCGCCGCCTCGCTCGACGACCTCGCCCGCATCGAGCGCCGTGCCGCGATGGCCGCGGCCGCCGCCCTGGCTTCCCCGTCCGAGACGACCGTCGATGATCCCCCGCGCCCCGCGCCTTCGTCCCACCCGAGCCCCGCCCAGGAGAACCCGTGATCCCCCGCCGTATCCGCCTCGTCGCGACCGCTCTCACGGCGCTCCTGATCGCCGGTGTCGTCGGCGCCGGAGGGGGTGCGCCCGCCGCCGTCGCTGCCGACGCACCCTACGCCAACATCTCGGGCTCCGGCTCGACCTGGTCGCAGAACGCCCTCGACCAGTGGCGACGTAACGTGCAGTCCAACTACGCCATGACCGTGGACTATCGCGGCCTCGGCTCCACCGCGGGACGCAACGACTTCATCAACCGCACCGTCGACTTCGCCATCAGCGAGATCCCCTTCCAACTGCAGCCGACCGAGAAGGGCGCGCAGCCCGAGAAGCCCCCGGCCGGCGGGTACGCCTACATGCCCATCGTCGCCGGTGGCACCTCCTTCATGTACAACCTCAAGATCGGCGGCAAGCGCGTCACCAACTTGCGCCTGGCCGGCGCGACGGTCGCCAAGATCTTCGCGGGTCAGATCACCAACTGGAACGACCCGGCGATTCAGGCCGACAACCCCGGCCTGGCCATGCCCGACAAGCAGATCCAGCGCGTCGCCCGTTCGGACGGCTCGGGGTCGACGGCCCAGTTCACGATGTGGATGAGCAAGCAGCACCCCGACATCTGGACGACCGGGATGACCTCGCAGTTTCCCGACAATCTCGGCGCCACGCTGCAGAGCGGTTCGCTCGGCGTCGCCGCCTACGTCGGTCAGAACTACGGTGAGGGCGCGATCACCTACGTCGAGTACTCGTATGCGCTGAAGTCCGGCTTCCCGGTCGCCAAGGTGCTCAACGCCGCCGGTTACTACATCGAGCCCACGGCGTCCTCGGTCGCCGTCGCCATGCTCAAGGCGCAGATCAACACCAACACGTCGTCGGCCGACTACCTCACCCAGATTCTCGACGGCGTGTACAACAACGCTGACCCGCGCACCTACCCGTTGTCGAGCTATTCGTACATGATCGTCCCCACGCAGGAGGGCGGGACGTTCAATGCCGACAAGGGTCGGACGCTCGGTGCCTTCGCCAAATACGTGCTGTGCGAGGGACAGCAGCAAGCGGAGCAGCTTGGGTACTCCCCGCTGCCGATGAACCTGGTCCAGGCGGGGGCTGAGCAGATCACGCGTATCCCGGGGGCGAAAGGGGAGACCGTCGACATCAACTCGTGCAACAACCCCACCTTCCAGCCCGGCGATTCGCTCGACAACAACCGTCTGGCGCAGACGGCTCCCCAGCCGGCCGACTGCGACAAGCAGGGCCCCAACCAGTGCGTCAGCGGAACGGCCGGCGCCGCCGGGACCGACACCGACGTGACCGGATCCGGTGACGGGGGATCGGCGGCCGGGGCGGCGGCATCCACCGCGACGGGGGCAGCTGCCGGCGCGGCCGCGGCGACCGCCGTCGATCCGGCTGCGGCGTCCACCGAGGCGGTGTACGACGCGAACGGCAATCTGCTGTCGGGGGCGGCCGCGGGGGGCGGCCGGGCCGCGGCATCCGCTCCGTTCTCCATCCCCGATCCGGTTCCGGGAGCCCCCGCGGTGCTCATGGCCGTCGCGGCCGTTCTGCTGGCCGGGGCGATCGTCGTGCCGCCGCTGCTGATGCGACGCCCCCGGCGGTCCGCCGGGCGCTGAGCCCACGCGACCACGCCTGTTCCGGCAGGCGTGGTTGACGTGCCTGGAAACTCATCTGACCGGGGCTTTTGCAAGAAATTCTCTCCGCAACACCCGCGCGAGGCGTCGTTGACGGCTCGTTCATCCCCCCGTCATGACCCGCCCATAATTTCGACCCGTCGACAGGCCCTGTCGACGGAGAACAGGGGACATCGTGCGTCTTCGAGCACCTCATCACCGCCCCCGCCGCGGCCTCTTCTCGGTCCTGGCCGGCGCGGCTGTCGCCGGCATCGTCTTCACCGCGATGTCGGGGGGAGCGCTTCCCGCCCCCGCGGCCTCCGCCGACGACACCGCAGACCTGGGCGCCACCACCGTCACGGCAGGGGCGTACGACCCGGATGCCGCGAACGCGCCGTTCCCGAAGCTCGAGGTCTCGGTCTCGCAGACCCGAGGCCTGGGCGCCCAGGGCATCTCGGTCTCGTGGAAAAACGCCGCACGCTCCACCCCGCCCAGCCAGCAGACGGGCGGCGAGAACTTCCTGCAGATCATGCAGTGCTGGGGCGACGACCCCGACGATCCCACCCGCCCCGATCGCACGACCTGCCAGTACGGCGCGAGCGGCACCTTCGGCGGGGGGCGCGTGAGCGCGCGCGAGTGGGGGTACGAGATCCCCACGCAGGACAAGCCCTACACGGTCATGGGGACGGGGGTCACCGAGCCGAGCGAGACGGCGATCCCCTTCAAGTCCTCCACCGTGCGCAACGGCGAGAACGAGCGGGTCGACCGCATCGTGAACGGGAAGTTCGTCGACGGTCCGCGCGTCCCGGTCAACCAGAATCCGTTCTTCTCGCAGTACACCTCGAACGAGGTGTCGTGGGCGGGCTCGGGATCGGACGGCACGGGCAGCGCGAAGTTCGAGGTGCAGACGGCGGTGCAGTCCCGCGGCCTCGGCTGCGGCCGCCCCGTCGGTGCGACGGACGGCACCACGCGCGGACAGTCGTGCTGGCTCGTCATCATCCCGCGCGGTACGGCCGACAACGGGTCGTCGTCCATCAATCAGTCCGGTCTGTTCTGGGACAGCTGGAAGCACCACCTCGCGGTGAAGCTGGACTTCCGCCCCCTCGGCAGCTCCTGCGGCATCGGCGCCGCCGAGCGTCAGGTGGTGGGCAGTGAACTGCTGTCGTCGGCGATCTCCTCGTGGCAGCCCGCGCTGTGCGCCAACGGCGGGGACATCTACAACATGATCACGAGCAACGAGGCCGACGCGACGGTCGCGGCCAACCTCGCGACCACGTCGGCACCGCTCGCCCTGACGTCCCGCCCCTACGCGGGCGAGGGCGCGGACGACCTGATCTACGCCCCGGTGGGTCTGTCCGCGGTCACGATCGCCTTCGCCATCGACCGCTTCCCCAGTGCGGCCACGGCCACCGACGAAGAGAAGGGGCGCGCCGGCCTGCCGTTCACGTCGATGAACCTCACGCCCCGCCTGATCGCGAAGCTCCTCACGTCCTCCTACGTCGACGCGCTGCCGACCGAGACCGATCGCCGTCACCTCGGCAGCAACCCGCGCAACCTGCTCTTCGACGAGGACTTCCTCGCGATCAACGACCCGGAGTGGCGCCACCAGTCCATCGCGGGCGTGGGCGTGTCCGACATGCTCGTCACCCAGGGTCGCTCCGACGTGGCCCTGGCGATGTGGAACTACGTGCTCGCCGACCCCAACGCGCGGGCCTTTCTCAACGGCGAGCCCGACCCCTGGGGTGCCCGGGTCAACAAGTACAGCTCCACCAATCCCGAGCTCAACCCGAACGGGGCGCTGCAGCTGCCCACCGATACCTTCCCCAAGTCCGACCCCACCAAGCGCGAGGCGGTCAAGGGCGGGGCGGGCGAGCTCAACGTCATCGGCTGGCGTCCCTACACGAACGACCTCGACACCTCGGGGTACCTCACGCTTCGCGGAGACGCGCAGATCTCGGGCTCGTGGGATCAGCTCGGCAATCCGCCGCGCTACACCAAGGAGCCCCGCAGCCTGCAGGGATCCCAGGCGGTCATCGGACTGACCGACAGCGCGGCATCCGAGAAGTATCAGATCGTCTCGGCGCGCCTGAAGAACCCGGCGGGGGAGTTCACCGCGGTCTCGACGGACTCGATGCTGGCCGCCGCCTCGGCCATGGTGTCGCCGACGGCGCAGACCCAGACGGTGAGCTTCGACTTCGGCTCCGACTCCGCCCGCAGCGCCACGGCGGCGTACCCGCTGACCCTGCCCATCTACGCGGCGGCGAACCCCTACATGACGGATGCCAAGGCCCGCTCGAGCTACGCCACGTTCATCCGGTACGCGTCCGGCTACGGGCAGCAGCCGGGCACGAGCATCGGTCAGCTACCCGTGGGGTACGCCCCGATCCCCGACGCGTGGCACCAGCAGGCGGTGGTGGCCGCCAACGTCATTCAGGGCGGTCTCGTGCGCTCCAGCGCGCCGGCCGCGACGAAGGCCCCCACCGCGTCGGGTCCGCTCGCCTCGGGCACCATCCCCGCCGCGGCCGGTGCCGCGTCGGCGGGCGGCTCGAGCGCCGTCGCCGGTGCGGGGACCGCCCAGAGCGCCACCGACCCGGTCGCGTCGGGCGCCGTCGCGGGCGCCCTGGCCGGGGCGCAGACCCCCGCCGATCCCGGCGTGGGGGGTCTGCCCGCCGTCCTGCCGGCGAGCCTGCTGGCCGGGGCGCTCGCCGCCGGCGTCGTTTTCCTCATCCCCAGACTTCCGCGTCGCCTCGGCTGACCCGGACCCGCTCTTGTCCTTCCGTGCATCACCCGAAATCACACCCCATCCACCTCTTCCAGATTGGTAACCCGTGAAGATCAAGAAGATCGCCGCCCTCGGTGCGGCCGTCGGCCTCCTGCTGTCGGGCGTGAGCATCGCCTCGACCGCGTCCGCCGAGCCGGTGTCGAACAGCTACGCGGCTGTCGGCTCCGACACCCTGCAGGACGCCATGAACGCCCTGACGAACGGGTCGAGCGCTTCGGGCTCGTACGTCCGCGTCCTCGCCGACGGCAAGTCGATCGGCAACTTCGACGCCTTCGGGTCGGCCGCGATCCAGGTCAAGTCGAACGGCCCCTTCTTCGCCCGACCCAACGGCTCGGGCGCCGGTCGCGACGCCCTGCGCCGCTCGATCGACGGGGGCAACTGGTCGGTCAGCGGAAACGTCACCCCGGCGCGCACCATAGTCGGCCAGGTCGACATCGCCCGCAGCTCCGGCGGTCCGGGCTCGTCGGCGAACGCCGACGGCCGCCTGCTGTACGTGCCTTTCGCCCGTGACGCGGTCGCCTACGCCTACAAGGGCGGCACCGCCGCCTGGGCCACGCTCAGCGCCTCGCAGCTCAAGGGCATCTACGAGGGCACCATCACCTCGATCGACGGCGTGACGGTCAAGCCGCGCCTGCCGCAGACCTCGTCGGGCACCCGCACGTTCTTCCTGAACGCCATCGGTGTGACGACGCCCTCGGGTGTCGCCGACGCGACCAACACCACCGTCCCCGAGAACGACGCCACCGTGCTCGGCGACGGCGAGATCATCCCCTTCTCGGCCGCGAGCTGGATCGCCCAGGCCAACAGCGTGGCCGGTGTCAACACCGTCGCCGCCGCCTCCACCGTGCAGCTGGGTTCGCCCGTCGCCGGTGCCGCGCCCTTCACCGGCACGGCTCCCTCGCTCGTCCCCAACGCGAGCTACTACTCCAACACGACCTTCGGCCGTGACACCTACCTGATCGTCGAGCGCGCGCGCGTGCAGTCGACGTTCACCTACTCGGGCTCGGCCGCGTACGACCCGGTTCTTGCGAACCTGGTCAACTCGTCGTCGCTGACCAGCCTGACCAACTTCGGCAACTCGCCCCTGGCGCCCGGATCGGTCAAGCGCAAGTTCGGTTTCCTCGCCCCCTCTTCGACCACCCCCATCGCGGCGTACGCCCAGGGCTGATCGAAAAAATCGAAAAGGTAGACATTCCGATGTTCCGCACTTCCGCCCTCAAGGCCGCCGCGGCGGCCGCCCTCGCCCTCGTGCTGGTCGGCACCGGCGTCACGGCCGCGCAGGCCGCGAACACGCCCGCCGGCTCGACCGAGCCGTTCTACATCTTCGACGCCACGACCGAGAACCTTGTCAAGGACGGCGAAGCCATCGCATTCGATCAGCTCGTTGCGGGGTACCCCGTCGGCGAGGGCTTCTCGAACTACGACAAGATGTTCACCGGCCCCGACAAGGCCACCGGCGTCTTCGTCTTCGTCTCGCCCCGCGGTGGCGAGCGCGACACGTCGAAGTGGCTCGGCAGCCAGATGAACGCCTTCAACGACTCCGCGAAGAAGACGGTCCTCACGCCGGCTCTGCTGCTCAACAACCTGGCCGGCGCGAACTACGCCTCGGTCAAGGCCAACGGTGGCGACTTCTCCGCCGGTCTGGCGTTCACCTCCAACAACGGCGTCATCGTCGAGGACGTGTCTTTCGCCTACATTACGGTCAAGCCGGGCGGTTCGTGGAGCTACACCGCGACCGTCCCCGCCGCCGACGGTACCGCGCCTTCGACCGGTGGCACCTCGGGCGACATCTCGCTGCAGGCCACCACGGTGGCTCCTCAGGACGGTTCGCTGTCGCTCTCGGTTCCCGCGGGCGCCAAGGCGACCTTCGGACAGGCTCAGCTGGTCAACAACAAGTCGACCTCGACCGCGAGCCTCCCCGAGGTCACGGTGACCGACGACCGCGTGGTCAGCAAGAAGGGCTGGACGCTGACGCAGACGGTCGCCGCGTTCACGAGCGACGCCGCCTCGTTCAGCTCCGCCAACCTCGGTGTAGGCCCCAAGGTCAACCCGACCGGAACCACCTCCACCGGCGTCGTCCCTGCGACGGCCCAGACCGCCGGCTCGGCCGTCTACCCCTCGACCTTCGCCAGCGCGTCGGCGGGTTCGGGTGTCGGCGTGACCAAGCTCGGTGCAGATCTGACCCTCGTGGCGCCGTCCGACGCTCCGGCCGGCACCTACACCTCGAAGATGACGCTCACGCTCGTCTCGAAGTGATCGCACGCGAGGGGCGGCGCCGTCGGCGCCGCCCCTCGTCCGTGCCCGACAGCCCGTTGGGCGTTCAGCCCTCGTTCATGCCGCGGATCGATCGCGGCAAGCATCCTCTGCGGAGATATATCGTGCTTTCCTTCCCTGCTCCCCGCCACCCGAAGGCGTGGGGGATCCGCTCGGTCGCGCTCGCCCTCGTGGGCGTCGCCGCCCTCTCCGCGGCCCGTCCTGCCCACGCCGAGGACGCCCCCACCACCGACACGATCGGCGTCTCGGCGGCCCCGCTGTCGGCCGACGGCACGTCGCCCCGGTCGCGCTTCAGCTATCAGATGAGCCCGGGGCAGACCCTCGACGACACCTACGTGGTCACCAACGTCGGTTCGACCCCGCAGACCTACACCGTCTTCGCCACTGACGCGTTCAACACCGACGAGGGCGGCTACGGCCTGCTCGAGACCGGGGTCGCCCCCACGGATGCCGGCGCCTGGGTCGACTTCGGTGGACACACGAGCGTCTCGGTCGCCCTCGAGCCGGGAGCCTCGACCGAGGTGCCCTTCCACCTCGACGTCCCGGCCGACGCGGGTCCGGGCGATCACGCCGCCGGTCTGGTCGTTTCGGCCCTCGCCGACGATGGCCAGGTGCTGGTGGATCGCCGCGTGGGCACACGCCTGTACGTGCGCGTCCCCGGCGACCTGCAGCCCATCATGTCGATCGACGGCATGTCCGCCTCCTATGCACCGAGCCTGAACCCCCTCGACGGCGAGACGACCGTGACGTTCACGGTGCGAAACGCTGGCAACGTCGCCCTCGCCGGACGCCTCAAGGCCGAGGTGCGCGGACTGTTCGGCGTCGGCGTCTCGGGTGTCGTCGAGTCCGACGTCGACGAGATGCTGCCCGGCAGCACGCGGACCGTGACGACCACGCTGTCGGGCGTGGGGCAGTGGGTCTACCTCGCTCCGTCGGTGACGCTGTACCCCTCGATCGACGACCAGGCGTTGAACCCGGGGCCGCTGCGCAGCGTGTCACGCGACACCGTCCTGTTCGTGGTCCCCTGGGCGCTGCTGCTCGTGATCCTCGTGGGCCTGCTGGTGTGGGGCTGGTTGCGCCTGCGCCGCCGCGTCGACGAACGCCGCGCCCGGGCCTGGGTGGAGTACACCGAGGCCGAGGCGCGCCGCAAGGCGGAGACTGAGCGCGAGACCGCGTCGGTGGGTGCCTCGGGCGGAACGCTGTGAGGCCTGTCTTGCGGGGATGGACATCGCGACTGTCCGCCGTCGCGCTGATCGCCGCGGCGGCAGTGCTGGTGCCGACGGCCTCGCAAAGCGCCATTGCCCTGCCCGTGCTCGGCGCGCAGGGGGTGACGTGCCCGACCGCGGCGCCGTCCGCCGCGCCGACCGGGGCCCTGGACATGTCGGCGACGGTGATCGGTCCGCCCAGCTCGCAGTCCTCGCCGTGCCTTCCCGCTCCGGCGGGTGCGACCGGCCAGGGAGCGCCGTCGAAGGGCGCCGCCGGGGGGACCGGTGGGCGATCGGGTTCCGGCGGGGCCACCGCCCCCGCGGGGTCCGGCTCCGAGACCGTGTCGAGCGTCTCGCCTTCGCCGACGCCCTCCGCGAATGAGGTCGACCTGGGTGGTGTCGTGCACGTGGGTGGTCTGCTCAGCGACGTCCGCATCTCCCCGAACCCGTTCGGCGGATCGGCTCTGCTGTCGTTCACGGTGCGCAACGTCTCGAAGTCGACGTTCGACGCGACGGCCGACTTCTGGATGGAGGGGCCGTTCGGAAACCGCGTCGCGCAGGTCGATGCCGTGACCGTCTCTCAACTCAAGGCGGGGGAGAGTCGTGTCGTCTCGGCCGAGCTGCCCGGCGTCGGGCAGTGGACGGTCCTCACCGCGCACGCGACCTTCCGCCCGCCCGCCGATGTCGGGGGCACACAGCTAAGTCCCCTGACGCGGGACGTCACCGTCTTCGCCTTCCCGTGGATGATCGTGTCGGCGCTGCTGCTGGCGGGGATCGCCGTCGTCGCCGTGCAGGTGTGGCGTTCGCGCCGGGATGCCGTGGCCGACGACCTCGCGATCGGGGTGCCCGCGTGAGCGTCATCGACGAACCGGCCGCTCCCGTGGGGCCTTCCGCGCAGCGCGGGCGCCCGCCCCGCCCGCCGCGCCCTCCCCGCCGTCCCCCGGCGGCCCCGCGCGGACCGGTCGCGCTGAGCCCGGGCGAGGCCCTCGCGCGTAGCATCGTCGCGACGCTGCTGCTTCTGGTGATGATGTTCGTCTTGAACGTCACCGTCTTCAGCCACCTGCAGCATCTCGCGTCGCAGCAGCGTCTCGAGGACGATCTGCGCGCCCAGCTCGCCGCCGGCACCGCGCCGGTCAGCGAGGGCACGTTCGAGGACGTGGTGCTGGCCGACGGGGCTCCGGTCGCGATCATGGACATCCCGCGTCTGCGATTCCACGAGGTCGTGGTCGAAGGTACGTCCTCGGCGCAGACGGTTCTGGGCGTCGGGCATCGCCGCGACAGCGTCCTGCCCGGTCAGGCCGGTGTCAGCGTGCTGATGGGCCGGGCCGGAGCGTACGGGGGGCCGTTCTCGGCGATCTCGTCGCTTGAGCCGGGCGACGAGATCACGGTGCGCACCGGTCAGGGGCTGCAGGTCTTCGAGGTGATGGGGCTCCGCTACGCCGGCGATCCGACGCCCCCGAACCTCACGCGCGGTGAGAGCCGGCTCATCCTGCAGACGGCCCGTGGCGTCCCCTACATCCCGACCGGGATCGCCTACGTCGACGCCCGGCTCGTCTCCGAGACGCAACCCGCTGGCGCACGGGTGACGACGACGCTCGATCCGTCGCACCGCGCCATGGCCACAGACGTGCGCACGGTGTGGGCGCTCGTCTTCGCCGTGCAGTTCCTCATCGCCGTCGAGACCGCGGCCGTGTGGTCCTTCCGCCGGTTCGGCGCGCAGAAGACGTGGATCGTCTTCCTGCCCGTCGGCGCCCTCGCCGGCTTCTTCGTCGCGGACCAGCTCACGCGACTGCTCCCCAATCTGCTCTGACCCCCGAGGACCGCGACATGTCCGATGACATCACCACCGTTCTTCCCGCCGCCGGCGACACCCCGGGCCGCCGCGCCCGGCGCGAGCCCGCGCAGGCGACCCCCGTCTTCCCCCCGCCCACCGAGGGCGATCTCGTGCAGGCGGAACTGCCGCCGGACCCGTTCCCGCAGCTGCCGTCCGACCTTGCGACGCTCGACGCCCGCGGGATCACCGCATGGTTCGGCGACCATCAGGTGCTCGACCGCGTGTCGCTGACCATGCCCGCCGGAGAGGTCACGGCCCTCATCGGTCCGTCCGGGTGCGGGAAGTCGACTTTCCTGCGCATCCTCAACCGCATGCACGAACTCGTCCCGTCTGCGTCTCTGGCGGGCGAGGTGCTGCTCGACGGCGTCGACATCTACGACACGGGCCGCAAGCTCACCGAGGCGCGACGCGACATCGGCATGGTCTTCCAGAAGCCCAATCCGTTCCCGGCGATGTCGATCTACGACAACGTCATCGCGGGCCTCCGCCTGACGGGCGTCCGCGCCTCCCGTGACGAGAAGGACTATCTCGTCGAGCGTTCCCTCGCCTCGGCCGGTCTGTGGAAAGAGGTCAAGGACCGCCTGCGGCAGCCTGGCGGCGGTCTGTCGGGCGGTCAGCAGCAGCGCCTGTGCATCGCGCGATCGCTCGCGGTCAAACCCAAGGTGCTGCTCATGGACGAGCCCTGCTCCGCTCTCGACCCCACGTCCACGCGCGTCATCGAAGAGACGATGGGAGAGCTCCAGAAAGAGGTGACGATCGTCATCGTCACCCACAACATGCAGCAGGCGCAGCGCGTGTCGCAGCAGTGCGCGTTCTTTCTGGCATCCCAGGGTCAGCCGGGGCACATCGTCGAGCACGGTGACACCGCGGCGATGTTCGACTCGCCGATCGATCCGCGCACGTACGACTATGTCAATGGCCGCTTCGGCTGAGCCGGGCTGTACTTGAGAACCCCGGATGCCACGGCCCGGTGCCCGCGCGACGCGGGGGCCGTGGCATCCCCGCCCTCTTTCGTGACTACCCCCGCGCCCGCGCCCGCACGCGCGTGACACTCGACAGCGTCGCGCGCACCGGCTGGCCCAGGTAGATGCCGAGCGAGGCGCCCACCGCCAGGGCGATGCCGATGGTCGCTGCCCCGGCGAGCGTGGTCACCCCGGTCATGAGCACCGCGGGGTCGTCGCCCGACTCGACGATTCCGAGCAGGCCGCGGAACACCGCCGCACCGGGCACCAGGGGCAGGATCGCGGCGGTCGTGATCGCGACCGAGGGCACGTGCAACCGATAGGCGACGACGATGCCCGCGAAGCTTCCGACGAATGCGCCGACGCCGCTTGCGGCCGCGACCTCGAAGCCGAGGCCCGAGGCCGCGACGTACCCCGCCCACGCGACGAGGCTGAGAGCGGCGCTGACGACGACGATGCGCGCGCCGGCACCGTTGAACACGGCGACGGCGATCGCGATGACAGCCGCTCCGACGAACTGCACGCCGATCGGTCCGAGGGGGAGGGCATTCGAGGGCGGAGACATGCCCAGCCCGATCACGCGCACCGTCTCGAGCCCGGCGAGGATACCGAGGACGACGCCGAGGGTCTGCGTCGTGAGCTCGAGGATGCGCCCGGTCGCCGTCAGCGCGAAGCCGTCGATGGCATCCTGAGCCGCGCCCACCACGGTGAGTCCCGCGAGCATCAGGACGATTCCGGATGCCACGATCACCGACGGCCGGATCGCCGCGGCCGCGTCGAGGCCCGTGAAGCGCAGCAACGGGGACAGGGCGGCGAAGACGGTGAGGACGAATCCGCCCGCGATCTGCGCGAAGAAGTACGGCACGCGTGCTCGCGCCATCACGTGCTGCGTCGACGCGGCGAGGGCCGCGGCGATAAACGACAGCACCAGGGCGAGCCAGTTCGCACCGAACATGATCGCGACCCCGGCCGCGAGGGACGCCTGCGAGGCGATGACGATCACGGGGCGGTAGCGGAACGGCAGGCGGCGGATCGCGCGGCAGCGCACGACCGCGTCGTCGAGCCCGAGACCGCCGGTGATCTCCTGCACCAGAGCCTGCAGACGCTGCAGCTTCGCGTGGTCGGGTACCGAACCCCGCACCACCCGCAGCAGGGTGGTCGGATGAGTCGCGCCAGGGCGGCTGTGGGCGATCGTGATCGAGTTGTAGGTGACGTCGACGTGCACCGGGTCGAGCCCGTAGGCCGCGCACACTCGCACGATCGTGAGGGTCACCTCGTTGGCGGGAGCACCGACGACGAGCATCGTCTCGCCGATGCGGATGGCGAGGTCGAGGATGCGCGTCGAGAGCGCCTCGTCGATGACGGGGATCATCGTCGTATCGGGCGACGAGGCCTCATCGACGTGCACCAGACGGCGCAGGGACGACAACAGTCGGCGCGGGGTGGGGGACAACCGCGGGCCTCCAGGGAACGGGGGAGTGGGAGCGCTCGATCCTATCGACGGGCCCTCCGGTTTCGCCGGGCGTCGACGCATGGCAGGGGCGGTATGCACCCGCCTTTAGGATGATCCTCGGGCGCGGCACGAGCGCCGGCGTCGTGACACCCCGACGCACGACCCCTCCGGGAGTTCTCCTCATGGCTCTGATCGTCCAGAAGTACGGCGGCTCGTCCGTCGCCGACGCCGAGAGCATCAAGCGGGTCGCCAAACGCATCGTCGACACGCGTCGCGCCGGCCACGAGGTCGTCGTCGCGGTCAGCGCCATGGGCGACACCACCGATGAGCTCCTCGACCTCGCGGGGCAGGTCGCCCCGATCCCCGCGCCGCGCGAGCTCGACATGCTGCTGTCCAGCGGGGAGCGCATCTCGATGGCCCTCCTGGCCATGGCGATCCACTCAATGGGATTCGAGGCGCGTTCCTTCACCGGCAGTCAGGCGGGGATGATCACGGATGCCACGCACGGCGCGGCCCGCATCGTCGACGTCACACCCGTGCGACTGCGCGAGGCGCTCGACGAAGGGGCGATCGTGATCGTCGCCGGCTTCCAGGGCTTCAACCGCGACACCCGCGACATCACCACGCTCGGTCGCGGCGGCTCCGACACCACCGCCGTCGCGCTCGCCGCGGCGCTCAAGGCCGACGTCTGCGAGATCTACAGCGACGTCGATGGCATCTTCACCGCCGACCCCCGCGTCGTTCCTCTCGCCCGCAAGCTCGACCGCGTCGGCAGTGAAGAGATGCTCGAGCTCGCCGCCAACGGCGCGAAGGTCCTCTACATCCGCGCGGTCGAGTACGCCCGGCGCCACGGCGTTCTGATCCACGCGCGGTCCACCTTCAGCTCGAACGAGGGCACCTGGGTGCTCGACGCTTCGAAGACCTCCGCACTCGTCCCCGAAAGAGGAGCCATGGAAGAGCCCATCGTCGCCGGCGTCGCCACCGACCTCAGCCAGGCCAAGATCACCGTCATCGGCGTGCCCGACGTGCCCGGCAAGGCCGCTGACATCTTCAAGATCGTCGCGAAGTCCGGCGCGAACGTCGACATGATCGTGCAGAACGTTTCGGCTGCTGCCACCAGCCGCACCGACATCTCGTTCACCCTGCCCAAGACCGACGCCACCACGGCGCTCAAGGCCCTCGCTGGTGAGCAGGCCGAGGTCGGCTTCGAGAATCTCGTCCACGATGACCAGATCGGCAAGCTCTCGGTCGTCGGTGCGGGGATGCGCACCCACTCGGGCGTCTCGGCCACCCTGTTCGAGGCGTTGAGCCTGGCGGGCGTCAACATCGAGATGATCTCGACCTCCGAGATCCGCATCTCGGTCGTGGTGCGCGGCGTCGACCTTGCCGAGGCCGCACGTCTGGTTCACACCGCCTACGGTCTCGACGGCGACTCCGAGGCGACGGTCCACGCCGGCACCGGTCGCTGACGCGGGCGAGCGACCAGCCGTCTCTCACGTCTTCTTCGCGTCGTCCGCGTCGGGAACGAGGTCGGGCAGACGCCCGCCCGATAGGGCCCACAGGATGATGTAGAGGGTCCCCCCGACGATCGTCAGCGCCGCGAGCACCAGCGCGGCGACGATGCCGGGCGACAGGACGACGAGTAGGACGGGAAAGGCCGCGAACCACGCGGGGAGAAGTCCTCGCGGGATGAGCTGGAACAGAGCCACGAGAACGATCGCCGCGTAGGCGCTGGCGAGACCGAGCAGCAGCGCCGTGGTTCCGATCGGATCGCCGACGGCCGCGTAGAGAATCCATCCGATGAGCGTCAGCAGCAGGGCTCCCGCGATTCCGAACGCGATTCCCGCTGACAATGCTCCGGTACTCGTCCGCGACTCGACGATCGGCCGGAGCAACGGCCCGAGCTCGCGTCGGACGCGCACGAACCAGAACAGGATGATCGTCGACGCCACGACCCAGAGCAGGATGTGGAACGCCAGCGCGTGCGCCGCGCCGAGACCGGTGTCGATCCTCCATCCCCAGAGGCCGCGCGTCACGACGCACACGATCGTCATCGCGACGCACAGGGACATGACGATCGACGCGGGGAACAGCAGCACGCGACTGCTGGCCAGTTCGAAAAGCGCCTCGTTCTCCTCGTCACCGGGGGCGCGCGCCATCCGCTGAGCGGTGTCCGCGAGGTCGTGTGCGGGAATCGTCCTGCCGGCGATCAGCGTCAGCACGTCCCGGCCGCGCTCGTTCTGAGGATCGATCCGGAGCGCCCTCTTCGTGATCGCGCGGGCCTCGCGTCGCCGGCGCGCCTGCCAGAGATGCGCCGCGTGCGCGAGAAGCAGGTCGGCGTCTTCGGGAGAGATCTCGAGGGCACGGGTCGTCGCCTCGAGCGCGTCGTCGTGGCGACCGGCCGACGCCATCACCGAGGCGTACGCGATCAGTGCCGTCAACGATTCGCCGTCGAGGGCGCGCAGCCGGTGTGCCGCGTCGATCGCCTCGGCCTTTGCTCCGACCTCCGCCTGAGCGAAAGCGCGGAGCCGCCACGCCCAGGCCGCGTCGGGGAAAGCGGCCACCGCTGTGCTCGCCGTCTGATCCAGCTCCTCCCAACGGTCCAGCTGGAGCAGAGCCTCTCCGACGAGGCGTGTGGCCTCGGCGTTTCCGGGGTCGCGGGCGAGGACGCTACCGGCCTCGCGAAGTGCGTGCTCGCGTCGTCCCAGGTCGAGAAGCGCTTCGGCGCGTTCGAGGAGGAGCGCGTCGTCGGTCATAGGCGGTGCGCGCTCTTGAGGTAGTCGCGCAGCTGGGTGAAGGTGCCGTCGTCTTCGCCGAATCGCACGACGTTTCGGGCCGCTTCCAGCCAGGGGCCGGTCGAGGGCGTCGTCGTCCGGATACCGTGCCGGAGGTCGTCCATGCCGATCAGGCGAGCCGTGCCGGTCCTCGCGCTCTCGAGCAGGGCGTTCTCGCTCGCGATCTCGCAGACGTAGGCGATATCCGCACCGCTGTACCCCTCGGTCTGCGCCGCCAGCTCGACGAGGTCGATCCCCTCGACCGGTCGGCGGGCGAGGTGGTGATGGAAGATGGCGCGCCGCGCGTCGTCGTCGGGCGGCAGCACGAGCACCGTGCGGTCGAGCCGCCCGGGCCGCCGCAACGCCGGGTCGACGTCCCACGGCTGGTTCGTGGCGGCCAGGACGAAGACACCCTCGTTCTGGCTGGAGACGCCGTCGAGTTCTTCCAGCAGCGACACGACGACGCCGCGCATGCCGCTGTGCCGAGCCTCGGAGCGGCGCTGCCCGATGGCGTCGAGCTCGTCGAGGAAGATCACCGTCGGGGCGTCGCGGCGAGCGAGCTGGAAGAGCTCGCGGACGTTGTGCTCGCTCTCACCGATGAAGCGGTCGAGGATGTCGCTGATTCCCACACTGATGAACGATGCTCCGAGCTCGCCGGCGATCGCCCTGGCCAGGAAGGTCTTCCCGCATCCGGGCGGCCCGTACATCAGGAGCCCTCCCCTCAAGCTCTTGCCGTAGAGGGCCCGTAGTTCAGGATTGCGCAGAGGGGCGAGGAAGGCGGCGTTCAGACGTTCTTTGACCTCGCTCATGCCCCCGACGTCGGCGAGCGTCGTCGTGGGGCGTTGCAGGTCGTGAGCGTCGAAGGCGGGAGCGTCCTCACCGTCGATGAAAGCGGGACGGGCGATGTGGCGCACCTCGGTCTCCGCCGCTGACCAGTCGAAACCGCTCTCCGCCGGCGGCGGAGCGGGGATGCCGTTCGGGAGACGAGTCGACGCGTCGGGCGGGGGAAACGCAGGGGCGGTGTCTGGTGCGCCGCCGAGCGCACGGGCGAGCAGGTTCCGTGCCCGGGTGTCGGACGGCGAGTGCGCCAGGACCGTGCTGGCCTCTGCGACCGCTTCGTCGGAGAAACCTCGCTCCCAGAGCTGAGAAGCGAGGTGCACGCGCAGCTCGTCGTCGTGCGGCGCCGCTGCAACGGCCCGGCGCAGGGCCTCGATCAGCGGGTCGGTCATATATTCTCCTCGCGTCGGGGTGCCCTGCCATTCTGAGTCAGACCACCGACACCCGCCATCCGGAAAGGTACATGTCGACGATCACGCCCCTGTGGTCCATAGAGCATCGACTGTCACACCGGCCGAGGCCGGGCGGACTCGACCCGAGTGCACGCTCCTCCGGCGCGAATGTCGCGCGCACCCGCTTCCGCGCGCTCCCTCGATCTTGTCCATGCTCACGAGGAGCGGATGCCGCTGGGCCGCGCCGAGATGAACATCGATGCGCGCAGCTCGAGCACGTGCTCGCGCGCGAGTGCCGCCGCGCGCTCCGCGTCGCCGGCCTCGACGGCGGCGAGGATCGCGAGGTGTTCGTCGTTGCTGCCGCGCAAGTACTCGATCGGGTACGGCACGAAGTAGCCGTAGAGCGCGTCGGCGGTCGTGCGGTGCGCCTCGACGGCCCAGTCCTGCAGCGCAGCCGCAGCCATCGCGCGGTGGAATCGCGCGTCGGCCTCGTGGAACTGCGACCAGTCGTCCGCGGCGGAGGCGTCGGCGCTCGCCTGCCGAGCCGCGCTCAGGTGGGCGACAGCGGCGGGGTCGGCGCGGCGCCAGGCCGCCTCGGCGGCGAGGGACGACTCGATCAGGGCACGCTGGGCGATGAGGGCCCGCACCGTCGGAGTCTCGCCGCGCAGCCGCACGACGGCCGGGTCTTCCGCCCAGCGCGAGATATCGGCGTGCGCCGAGACGAACGTGCCGCCGTTGCGCCCGCGACGCCGCTCGAGCAGCCCCTCCTCGGTCAGCGTCTCGAACACGCGGCGCACGGTCGCCGTGCTGACTCCGAACGCGTCCGCCGCGCGGTGATCCGAGGGCAGGTGGGAGCCGGGTGGCAGCAGGCCCAGTTCGATCGCGAGGCACAGCCGGGCGCGCACGGCATCGGATGCCGAGAGGGGAACGATCGACGAGAGTGCCGGGGCCGCGGCGACATCGGCACTCTCGGTCGTCATCCGTCGATCATGTCATCCTGTGCGCGGGCGACGGCGATCGCGGCGGTGGGCGTGGCATCGGGCACCTGGATCTCTCCGATGCGGCGTCGTCCGCCCCACGCCACCCCGATCACGCCCGCGGCCACCGGCAGCAGAGCGAGAACGATCGACAGGGCGACGCTTCCTCCCGTCACCAGGGTGAAGTTCGATAGGACCAGCCAGAGCGAGAGTGCCAGGCCGATCACCGCGGCGATCGGGGCGACCATCGCGCGACCGATGAGGGCGCGGCGCACACGGGCGTTGCGCGAGAAGAAGGCCAGCACGGCCACCGAGGTGAGCAGCATGAGCAGCACCATGCCGACCGTGGCGACCCCGGCCATCGAGCCGAAGACGCCGACCAGCGGTTCGACGTCGAGCAGAGCGAACGCGCCCACGATGACCGCGGCGGTGATCGTCTGCACGACCGACGAGAACGCGGGCGATTCGTGGCGCCCGTGCACGACGCCGAGTCGTCGGGGGAGCGCGCCGCGCCCGGCCAGGGTGAACTGGTAGCGCGCGATGATGTTGTGGAACGACAGCACACAGGCGAACAGGCTCGTGACCAGGAGCACCTGCGTGATGTCCTGGAAGATCGGGCCGAGGTAGCGACCGGTGAGGTCCATGAGCATGTTGGCGTCGCCCGCCAGCGTCGCTTTTGCGAGGGCGACCGCGCCCTCGGCGCCCGCGCCCGTGATCAGCGCCCAGCACGACACGGCGTAGAAGACGCCGATGATGATGACGGCCAGGTAGGTCGCGCGGGGGATCGTGCGGGCGGGGTCGCGTGCTTCGTCGCGGAAGACGGCCGTCGCCTCGAATCCGATGAACCCGGTGAGCGCGAACAGCACCGAGATCGCGAGGCCCGGGCTGAAGACGTTGTCGGCCGAGAACGTCGACCAGACGATGCCCTCGGCGCCACCGGTCGAGAAGATGACGACGTCGAGCACGACGACCACGGTGATCTCGGCGACCAGGGCGACCCCCAGCACGCGCGACGACAGCTCGATGTGGCGGTATCCGAGCACGGCGACGAGGATCAGCGCGATGAAGGCGTAGACGCCCCAGTGCAGGGTCGGCCCCCCGAAGAACGTCACGAGGTGCCAGCGCCCACCCCAGGAACCCGTACACCCCGACTTGGATGGCGGTGTAGGCCACCAGGGCGATGAAGGCGGCCGCCAGTCCCGCACGCGGGCCGAGCCCCGCCGAGGCGTACGAGAAGAACGCTCCGGCATCGCGGACGTAGGGCGTCATCGTGACGAAGCCGACGGCGAAGACGAGCAGGACGAGCGCGGCCAGGAGGAAGCCGACCGGGGCGCCGGCGCCGTTGCCCGAGCCGACGGCGATCGGCACGTTGCCACCGATCACGGTGAGGGGAGCGGCGGCGGCGATCACCATGAAGACGATCGAGCCGGTGCCGAGCCGACCCGAGAGTCGTTCGACGCCGGGGGCGGTCGGGGGAGTGGGGGTCATGCGGGCGGCCTTTCGTTGCGGGTGACGGGGTCGGGCTGCCGGGGGGCGGTCTGCGGGAGGAGATCGGAGTGGAGCTCGGGACGCCGGTCGCGCAGGTACGGGTTCGCGGCGCGGGAGCGCTCGATGGCGACGCGGTCGATGGTCGCGATCAGCACCTCGTCGCGGTCGGGGCCGGCGGCGGCCAGCAGGACGCCGTCCGCGCCCACGACGCTGCTTCGCCCGACGTAGCGCAGATCGCCCTCCGTCCCGACGCGGTTGGCGTAGGCGATCGCGACCTGGCTCTCCCACGCCCGCACGCGGATGAGGTGCTCCGCGATGAAGGCGTAGGGCTCCATCTGAGCCGTCGGCACGAGGATCAGATCGGCGCCCGCGAGGGCGAGGGCCCGGACGTTCTCGGGGAACTCCACGTCGTAGCAGATGAGCAGGCCGAGGCGGAGGCCGCGCCACGCGACCAGGGGCCCGAGCGCCTCGCCGGCGACGAAGAGCGAACGGTCGAGGTCGCCGAACAGGTGCGTCTTGTCGTAGCGCGCGAGCACGGCGCCGTCGGCGTCGATGGCCAGCACCGCGTTCGCGATCCCGTCGGCACCGCGCAGTCCGGTCCCCACGACGAGGGCGATGCCGGCCTGGACGGCGAGCTCGCGCAGGCGGTCGGCGAGGTCATCGGTCACGACCTCGTCGAGTCGCGGACCGATGTTGTAGCCGGTCGCGAACATCTCGGGCGTCACCAGGAGCTCGGCTCCCCCCTCCCTCGCCTCGTGCGCGGCCCGGGCGATGCGCTCGAGGTTGCGCGGCACGTCGCCGGGTTCTCCGCGGGCCTGCAGGACGGCGATCCGCACGGGGGAGGGGGAGGCGGCATCGCCCCCGGGAACCGTCTCGATTCCGTCATAAGTGTTCATCTTGAACACAATACGGAGCGCGCTGTTTCGGCGGTGTAACGGCTTCGCGAAGAGTCGCCTGCGCCTGCCGGTAGGATCATCGGAATCCCGAACGCAAGGACACCCGCATGACCCGCATCTCCGATTCCGGAATCTCCCTCGCCGTCGTCGGCGCCACCGGCCAGGTCGGCACCGTCATGCTCGAGATCCTCGCCGAGCGTTCGTTCCCCATTCGCGAGTTGCGTCTGTTCGCGACCGCCCGATCCGCGGGCGCCTCGATCGAGTTCGGCGGCCACTCCGTCGTCGTCGAGGACGTCGCCACGGCCGACCCCGCGGGGGTGGAGGTCGCCCTCTTCTCCGCCGGCGCCACCGGTTCGCGCGCCCACGCCCCCCGCTTCGCCGAGGCGGGCGCGCTCGTCATCGACAACTCCAGCGCCTGGCGCATGGACCCCGAGGTGCCCCTGGTCGTCAGCGAGGTCAACCCGCACGCGATCGACGAGGCCGTGAAGGGCATCGTCGCCAACCCCAACTGCACGACCATGGCCGCCATGCCGGTGCTGAAGGTCCTCGACACCGAGGCGGGCCTCGAGCGCCTCATCGTCAGCACGTACCAGGCTGTCTCGGGCTCCGGTCTCGCCGGCGCCCGGGAGCTGCTCGGTCAGGTCGAGGGCGTCCTCGCCCAGGGCGACGTCGAGCGCCTCGTGCGCGACGGCTCGGCGCTGGACTTCCCCCAGCCCGAGAAGTACGTCGCTCCGATCGCGTTCGACGTCATCCCCTTCGCGGGCAACCTGGTCGACGACGGTCTGAACGAGACCGACGAAGAGAAGAAGCTGCGCAACGAGAGCCGCAAGATCCTCGAGCTGCCCGAGCTCCGCGTCGCCGGCACGTGCGTGCGCGTCCCCGTGTTCACGGGCCACTCGCTCAGCATCAATGCCGAGTTCGCCCGCGACCTCTCGCCCGAGCGTGCACGCGAGCTCCTTGCCGACGCCCCGGGCGTGCGCCTCGAAGAGGTGCCCACCCCTCTGCAGGCCGCGGGCACCGACCCCAGCTACGTCGGCCGCATCCGCGCCGACCAGTCGGCCCCCGAGGGCAAGGGTCTCGTGCTGTTCATCAGCAACGACAACCTCCGCAAGGGTGCCGCGCTCAACGCCGTGCAGATCGCCGAGCTCGTCGCGCAGAAGCGGCTCGCGACCGCCTGAGACACGGCATCCGGATGCCGCCTGCGAGGTGTCTCGACATCGAACCGACGGTTCTCTCGATGTCGAGACACCTCTCGGCTCGCACCTAGAATCGACGGGTGACTGAAAACGTCGACGTTCTCCTCATCGGTGGCGGCATCATGTCCGCCACTCTCGGAACTCTGCTGAAAGACCTCCAGCCCGATCTCAAGATCGCCGTGCTCGAGCGTCTGAGCGACGTCGCGCAGGAGAGCTCGAACGCGTGGAACAACGCGGGCACGGGGCACGCGGCCCTGTGCGAGCTCAACTACACGCCCGAGGGCAACGACGGCTCGATCGATCCCGCCAAGGCGGTCACGATCAACGAGCAGTTCCAGCAGAGCCGTCAGCTGTGGGCCTCGCTCGTGGCCGAGGGAGTGCTCGACGAGCCCTCGACGTTCATCAACGCCACCCCGCACATGACGTTCGTCCGCGGCGAGAAGGATGTCGCCTTCCTCCGCAAGCGGTACGAGGTGCTCAAGCAGCAGCCGCTGTTCGCGGGCATCGAGTACAGCGAGGACTCGCGCGTCATCAACCAGTGGGCGCCCCTGCTCATGCAGAAGCGTCGCAAGGGCGAGCCCTTCGCCGCCACGCGCGTCCCCGCCGGCACCGACGTCGACTTCGGCTCGCTCACGCGACAGCTGTTCGCGAACCTGCGCGAGAAGGGCGTCGAGGTCGTCACCAATCACGACGTCAAGAAGCTGAAGAAGCAGAAGGACGGTTCGTGGGAGGTGTCCTACCGGCACGTGATCGGCGGCACCCCCGGCTCGATCAACGCGAAATTCGTCTTCGTCGGCGCGGGCGGCTGGGCCCTCAAGCTCCTTCAGCGCTCCGGCATCCCCGAGATCAAGGGATACGGCGTCTTCCCGATCGGCGGGCAGTGGCTCAAGACCTCGAACCCCGACATCGTCTCGAAGCACCGCGCGAAGGTGTACTCGCAGGCCTCGGTGGGGGCGCCCCCCATGTCGGTGCCGCACCTCGACACGCGCGTGATCGACGGGGAGTCGTCGCTGCTGTTCGGCCCGTTCGCGACGTTCAGCCCCAAGTTCCTCAAGAACGGCTCGATGCTCGACATCGTCACGCAGGTGCGCCCGCACAACATCGGCCCGATGCTGAAGGTCGCCGTCGACAACCCGAGCCTGATCAAGTACCTCGTCAGCGAGCTGTTGAAGACGCACTCCAAGAAGGTCGACAGCCTTCGCGACTTCATGCCGACCGCCAAGGACGAGGACTGGGAGCTGCTCGACGCCGGACAGCGCGCGCAGGTCATGAAGCGTGACAAGGACAAGGGCGGTGTGCTGCAGTTCGGCACCGAGGTGGTCACCTCGGCCGACCACACGATCGCCGGACTCCTGGGCGCCTCGCCGGGGGCCTCGACCGCCGTCTCGATCATGCTCGGCCTGATCAAGACCTGCTTCCCCGAGCGCATGGCCGACTGGGAACCGCGCCTGCGTGACCTCATCCCCAGCTACGGCGAGACGCTGAACACGAACCCCGACGCGGCTCGCAGAGAGCTGGATGCCACGGCCCACGCCCTCGCGATCAACCCCTGAGGTCCGCGTGGCGAAACTGTACTTCCGCTACGGGGCGATGAACTCGGGTAAGTCCACGGCCCTGCTGCAGGCGGCGTACAACTACGAGGAGCGCGGACAGCGGGTTCTGCTGGCCAAGCCCGAGATCGACACCAAGGGCGCCGACCAGATCGACAGCCGGCTGGGCGTCAAGCGTCCGGTCGACTTCCTCGTCGCCCCCGACGATGATCTGCGCGAGGTGTTCCACTCTGCGGCGGGGCACGCGCCGGTTGCCTGCCTGCTGGTCGACGAGGCGCAGTTCTTCACTCCGACCCAGGTCGACGATCTGTTGCGGATCGCGGTGCTCGACGGCATCCCCGTGCTCGCCTACGGGATCCGCACCGACTTCCGCACCGAGGCCTTTCCGGGATCGGCGCGCCTGATGGAGTTGGCGCACAGCCTCGAAGAGCTCAAGACGATCTGCCGCTGCGGACGCAAGGCGATCTTCAACGCGCGACTGGTCGGCGGTCGTTTCGTCTTCGACGGGGATCAGGTCGCGATCGACGAGGGGCAGATCGAGGGCGAAGTCACCTACGAGTCGATGTGCGCCGCGTGCTATCTGCGCGAATCCGGCGGCCGGCTCGACGGGCGCTGAGACCCTCCGAGCGATCAGCGCCGTCGCTGTCGACCGATAGCCTGGAACCATGCGCGTACTCCTGGCCGGCGGAGCCGGTTACATCGGAACTCACACGGCCGTGGCCCTTCTCGAAGCCGGGCACGACGTCGTCCTCCTCGACGACCTGTCGGGAACGCACGCCGTCGCCGCCGAACGGGTCGAGAAGATCACCGGCACGTCCGCGCCCCTCATCGTGGGTGATGCGGCCGACGAGGCCGTCGTGGCCTCCGCCTTCGACGAGCACGGTCCGATCGACGCGATCATCCACCTGGCGGCGTTCAAGGCCGTCGGAGAATCGACGCAGAAGCCGCTCGAGTACTACTCCAACAACCTCGACACGACCTTCGCCCTGCTGCGGGTGGGCATCGCCCGTGGCATCCGGAGCTTCGTCTTCTCGAGCACCGGCACGGTGTACTCCGACCCGGCCGACCTCCCCTTCACCGAGGAGTCGACGACGAGCATCGACCTCTCCAACGCCTACAGCAAGTCGAAGCGCATGAACGAGGTCGTGCTCGCCGACGTCGCCCGCGTGAACCCCGAGCTGAACGTCACCGTGCTGCGCTACTTCAACCCCGTCGGCGCGCACCCCTCGGGTCTGATCGGCGAAGACCCCGCCGGCATCCCGAACAACCTCATGCCCTTCGTCTCGCGCGTCGCGATCGGCACGCTCGACGAGATCGGCGTCTTCGGGGACGATTACGACACCCCCGACGGAACGGGCCTGCGCGACTACATCCACGTCGTCGACCTCGCCGAGGGGCACGTCGCCGCCCTCGAGCAGGCGCAGCCCGGCCATCAGGTGTTCAACCTCGGCACCGGTCGCCCGGTGAGCGTGCTCGAACTGGTCGCGTCGTTCGAGAAGGCCGTCGGACGCGAACTGCCCAAGAAGATCCTCGACCGCCGCCCCGGCGACGTCGCCGCCACGTACTGCGACCCCTCGAAGGCCGGCGAGGTCCTGGGGTGGCGCACGCGTCTCGGCATCGACGACGCCTGCCGCGATTACTGGAACTGGCAGACCACGAACCCGGCGGGATACCGCACGACCGCCGACGCCTGACGATCCGCGCATAGGGTGGTGTGGTCGGGCCACATCGCAGCGCCCGCGAGGACGGGGGATGCCATGCCGAACGCCGCCCCCCGCGCCTGGCAGGTGGTCCTCGAGCGCATCGAGAGCGACCTGCGCGACGGGCGACTGACCCCCGGCGACCGGTTGACCCCGGAGCGCGAACTCGCCACGCAGCTCGGGGTGGGCCGATCCAGCGTCCGCGAAGCGGTGCGGGTGCTCGAGGTGCTCGGGGTCGTTCGTACGGCGACCGGCTCCGGCCCCACCGCCGGCGCGATGATCGTCACGACTCCGCGGGGCGGCCTCGCCGCCTTCCTGCGGCTCCAGGTCGCGGCGAACGGTTTCCCCCTGACCGACGTCGTGCGCACGCGCATCGTGCTCGAGTGCGACGTCGCCGAGCGCTTGGCTCAGGACGACGTCGACCTCGCCGAGGTGATCGGCATCCTGGATGCGATGGATGCCGACGACCTCGCGCCAGACGACTTCCTCGCCCTCGACGCGCGCTTTCACCAGGCCCTGTCCGAAGCGTCGGGCAATGCCGTGATCTCGGCGATGATGGCGGGGCTGCGCAGTTCGATCGAGGCCTACACCCGGGCGGGGGCGGCGCGCCTCGATGCGTGGTCGGTCGTGGCGGAGCGGCTGCGATCCGAGCACCGGAACATCGTCGCCGCGATGTCGGCAGGCGACGCCACGGCGGCTCGTGAGGCCGTGCGGGCGCACATCACCGACTACTACACCGACGTGGCGCAGGCGCTGAGCCCGACGGACGCGGGGGAGCCGGCTGTCGCCGACGCTGCTCGCGCCGCGTTGCGGTCCGTCCCGTCCGCGTGAGAGGAACCCCATGAGCGATCGACCCGCGCGCCCGCCGCGCCCCCAGCACGTGCTCCACGTCGTGCGGGCCGAGCGACTCACCCCGCACCTCGTGCGCGTCCGTGCACAGGGACACGATCTGACGGCGTTCCGCGAGAGCCCGCACACCGACAAGTACGTCAAGATCACCTTCGCCAAGCCCGAGCTCGGCCTCGAGCCGCCGTACGACCTCGCGGCGCTGCGCGAGACCCTGGCGCCCGAGGATCTGCCCGTGACCCGCACGTACACCGTCCGCGCGGTCGAGGGGGACGAGCTCGTCATCGACTTCGTCGTGCACGGCGACGAGGGGCTCGCGGGACCGTGGGCTGCGCGCGCCCAGCCGGGCGACCGTCTCGTGGTCTCGTCGCCGGGCGGAGGCTACGCGCCCGACCCGTCGGCGGACTGGCACCTGTTCATCGGGGACGAGTCGGCGATCCCCGCGATCGCCGCGGCTCTCGAAGCTCTCTCGCCGGATGCCGTGGGCGCCGCCTTCCTCGAGGTGCAGGCCGCGGACGAGCAGCTCGCGCTGACGGCTCCCGCGGGGGTCGCGATCACCTGGATCCACCGTGGCGTGGCAGCGGCGGGCGCGACGAACGTCCTGTCGGATGCCGTGGCGTCCTGGCATCCGCTTCCCGGACGAGGACACGTGTTCGCCCACGGGGAGCGCGAGGCGATGAAGCGGATGCGCGATCTCGTCTTCTCACGGTGGGGACTCGGGCGCGAGCAGGTGTCGCTGTCGGGCTACTGGGCGTACGGGCGCACCGAGGACCGGTTCCAGGCGGAGAAGCGCGAGCCGATCGGTCAGATCCTCTGACCTCTCGCGCTCCGCAGGCTCACTCCGCGGTTCGTGCGGGAAGCGTCGGGATGAGCTTCTCGAGGAACGCGGCGGTGTCTTCCCACCCGTGCACGGCCTGGCACTCGACGCCCATCGCGAGTACGGGGTAGTCGTTGCCGTCGGGGTCGAGGCGGTCGCCGACGAAGAGCATGTCGTCGAGGGGGATTCCGGTCGCTTCGACGAGCTTGTTCATGCCGTAGGCCTTGTCGATGCCGCGGTGGGTGATGTCGACCGAGGTGGAGCCGCCGGAGCGGACCTCGAGGTCGGGGATACGGGAGGCGACGGCCTCGCGCAGGCTGTTCTTCTTCTCGCCGGTGGGGTCCCAGGCCATCTTCGCCTCGAGAGGGGCCGACTGCCCGAGGGCCGAGAAAGTGATCTGCGAACCGCGGTCCTCGAGGATGTCTCCCCACGGCTCCGCCTCCCAGAGGCCGAGGCGCTCCGCTTCTTCGCGAACGGCGGTGAGCGCGCGCTGCTTCTCGTCGTCGGTGAGCGAGTGGGCGTACACGGTCTCGACGCCGGCGGGCGTGAGGAGGTAGTACTGGGTTCCGCAGGTGGGCATCAGGTGGAAGTGCGCGAGCAGCTCGGGGGAGGCCTGGGGCAGGCGCTCGACCACCTGGCTGCGGAACTGCTGGAGCTGGCCGCCGGAGATGATCGCGACCTCGACCTTCTCGGCGAGAGCGAGCAGCAGATCGCCGATGCGCGGGTCGATCGCCGACTTCGAGGGGGCGAGGGTGTCGTCGAGGTCGAAGGCGACGAGGCGGGGCGAGGCGTCGGACACGGTGCTCCTGAGCGGTGAGAGGTCGTCGCACGGAGGTGTCGCGTGCGGGCGGAGGGCGGAACGGGTGGGTCCCGCGTACGAGACGATTCTACCGGCGGCGCCTCACCGCCCCTTCCGGCGGTCCGCCGGGTGAGGACGAGCGCTCTTTCGACGGTGCAGCGTGCGGACGGAGGGGCATTCCGGCCGCCCCCGGCGCCGCAGGGGCGGTCTGTGCGGGAGGAGGGAAGCCGCGCGCAGAAGGCGCGGTGCCCACATGCAGAAGGACCCTCCACCGGAGTGGAGGGCCCTTCTGTTGATGCAGTGGTCGGGGTGACAGGATTTGAACCTGCGGCCTCGTCGTCCCGAACGACGCGCGCTACCAAGCTGCGCCACACCCCGTTGCAACTAGAAAAGTCTACCCTGCTCAAGGCCGTGCTCCGAACCACGGAGCGCTTTTCGCTCGAATCGTCTGGGGGAGCGGGGGGATGAGCGCCGCACGGGGCCGGCGCTCACCCACCCCCCTCTTAGGCCGCCGCGGGCTGCGCGCGTCTCTGCGCGCGTCGCCACACGCAGACCCCCGTGGCGATGGCGAGCACGGAGAGACCGCCGGCCGCGATCAGTGGCGGAGCGGAGACACCCGTGAGGGGGAGCGCTGCGGGCACCGCCGGTGACGCCGGGGGCTCGATCGGGGTCACGATGGCGGCGGTCGTGGGCGCGACCGTCGGGACGGGATCGAGCGGCGGCGGGGTGAAAGCCAGTTGTTCGGTCTGCGCGGGGGTGGCGAAGCGCTCCATCCAGAAATAGCGTGCCGGGAAGTGCGCGACCGAATCAGGATCCTGCGACGTGCGTTCGATGCGCCATACGGCGGTGTACACGCCCGGGCCAGGGAGCGCCGCGGTGGACGTGCGGTAGAGACCGGCACCGATCTTCGAATCCGTGCGGAGCTCGAGGTGCGCGACCGGGCTGAGGTTCGAGGGGATTTCGGACGCCTCGGCGGGAAACGCGTTCGTCCGGTACACGTCCGCGGTGGCGCTGACGACGACGAAGGACCCGTCGCTGTGGCGCGGCCAAACGCCGTCACGGGCCGACACCGTGACCTCGTCGACGAACCGTCCGCGGGAGTCGATCGTCGCCGCGGTCTCGATCCGGGGTGAGAACTGCACGGGTCGTGGTGAGGCGTCTTGGGCTGTGAGGGTGAACGTGGTCGGATCGGCCGGTCCGGCGGACTCCTGCTGCCCCGGGGTGGAGAAGTACCTGATCGCCGCGGATCGCACTGTGAAGCTACCCGAGACGCGGGCGATATACGGCCGTCCACCGTCGGACGCCGTCGGCGGCGCGAGGATCGGATAACTGGCCTGTCCCTGCACCCCCGTGCGTTCGGAGCTTCCGGTGTCGGCGAAGACAGCGTTCTCCAGCCGCAGCGTCCCGGTGGCGGTTGGATCGACGTCCACGGTGACCGCGCCCCGTGTGGGGTCTTCTTCTTCCATCGACATCGTCAGAGAGCCTCCGACACGGGGAACCGGGATGTTCTCAGCCTCCGAGAGATACTGCGCGGTCCGCTCCTGGATCGCCGCGCTGTTCTCGGGGCTCGCTCGCCGCATGATGTGGTCGATCGCCTCGGTCAGCTCGTTGCCGCCATAGCCCCAGGAGTGCAGTGTCGTGTCTCGATCCACGATGGCCTTCACCGCCCAGCCGACACTGGCGGCTTGGACGGCGTCACCGGTCTGGCCGTAGGTGCCGACGAGGTAGTTGATGGAGACCAGCTGTTGCGGGGTCAGTCCGTTCACGTCGCTCGTCGTACCGCGGTCGGTCGTCGTTGCGGTCGCGACCGGGAGGCCGGGGTGGATGCAGTAGGTGTGGACGTCACCGACCCGCATGGAGCCGTGCCACCCGGTCCGTGAGAGGGGGGCCCAGGTACCGAAGCCCGTACCTCGATCGGCGGCGTGGGCCGCGGGGGCGAGCCCGACAGCGAAGAGGACACCCGCCAGCGCCAGGGCCGCGGCGAGCCGTCGAGAGGACGATGGTGGTCGATGCATGGGGACTCCCTTTCGGTCGAGGAACTCGATCTTGCGGGAACACCGACACGGCACAACCTCGGAAAGGGTCGATCCGTGAACGGATCGACCCTTTCCGAGGTTGTGGAGAAGCCGTCAGCGCGGCAGCAGCGTGAGCAGCGACGCCTCTGGTCGACACGCGAACCGCACGGGGGCGTAGATCGAATGTCCTAGCCCCGCGCTGACGTTCAGCGGCACGGTACGCCCATCGTGGGTCCACTCGCTGAGGCCACGCGCTTGATCGAGGGGGATGTCACAGTTCGACACCAGCGCCTCTCGGCGGAACGGTACGCGCACCTGACCGCCGTGGGTGTGACCCGCGAGCAGCACATCGGCGCCGAATTCGGTGAACGTGTCGAGCGTCCGCCGGTAGGGCGCGTGCATGACCCCGAGTGTGAGGTCAGCGGCATCCCATCCCTCCATGACCGGAGGTATGAGCTCGGGGTGGTCCCACTTGCGGTGGGCATCGTTCACGCCGAACGCCGTCACCCGCAGGCCGTTGACCTCGAGCGAGACCGCTGTGTCGTCCAGGATGTGCCACCCCAGATCGTCGGTGAAGAACCGGTCGAGGGCGCCGACGTCGAGGTGCTTGTGAGCCGGCTGGTGACCGGAGGGCCCGAGAAAGTAGCGCAGGGGGTTGCGAGGCGCCGGCTCTTGGAAGTCGTTCGAGCCGTGCACCACGAGGCCCGGGATACCGCGCAGGGGCGCGAACGCCGTTCGGATCCCGGTGAGGCCGTCGCGGTGGCCCAGGTTGTCCCCCGTATTCACGACGAGGTCGGGAGACAGCTCGGCGAGACGGGCCATCCATTCCTGCTTGCGGTGCTGCCAGGGGGCCATGTGTGCATCGGAGACGTGGAGCACGCGGATCGGCTCGGAACCCTTGGGGAGGACGCGCAGGGCGTGATATCGCACCGTGAAGAGGTAGCGCTCGATGCCCATGCCCCACACCGCGGCCCCGACAGCGGCCGCCCCCGCGACCCCGAGGGGCGCGAGGGCGGCCGTCACGAGAGGACGGGTCATCAGCACTTCTTCGCGACGATCGACAGAGCGATCGCGGTGCTCTTGTTCGTCGCGGTGCCGGCGGCAGGGTTCGTCGCCGTCACCTGGCCCTCGTTCGGAGCGTTGCCCTCGGGCTGGCAGGCGCCGATAGACACGTTCGTGAAGCCGGCGGCGTTCAGCGCTGCCTGGGCCGCGGGGACGGTCTGCCCGCCCACGTTCGGCACCGTCGCACCCTGCCCGTTACCCGGGCTGAGGGTGATCAGCGAGCCCGCCGGAGCCGACCCGGCGCCCGGGTTCTGAGCGGCGACGGTGTCGGTGCCCGACGGGGAGTCGACGGGGTCACCAACGGAGACGCGGAAACCGGCCGCCTGCAGGGTCGAGGTCGCATCGGAGATGCTCTGGCCCACAACGTTCGGCAGGTCGCGCGTCTGAGTGCGAAGGAGGTTGGACGCCGGGTCCGGGAATCGATCGCCGCCGTAGGCGTCATCGGACGCGCGCTGCACGTCGGCCGCCAGGGGATAACGGATGTCCGACAGGGCGCGGCCGCCCCAGAACTTCTTGAAGACGTTGACGCCACCCTCGTAGTTGCCGACCCAGGCGGCGGTCGTCGTGTTGGTCGACGACTCGATCATCCAGGTCTGCCACTCTTCGTGCGTACCGGTCTTGCCGAGAACGGGAGTGCCATCGCCGGGATTGCCGCGGTTACCGGTCCCACCGCGGGCCATGACGCCCTGCAGAGCATAGGCGGCCGTCGCAGAGACCTCCGGGGTCAGCGCAGCCGAGCAGGTGCGCTCGGGGATGGCACGCTCCGCGCCGCTGCTGTCGGTGACCTTGTCGATCACCTTGGGCTGGCAGAGCGATCCTCCGTTGGCGACCGTGGCGTAGGCCCCGGCCATCGCGATGGGCGAGACGTTGTCGCTACCGATGACATTGTTCGCGTACTGCATCGTGATGTCTGAACCGTCACCTCGGGTCACGCCGAGCTTCTTGGCGGTCTTTGCGATGTCGCAGAGGTCGAGCTGCGCCGCCATCTGGAGGTAGCCGGTGTTGAGCGAATCGCGTGTGAACATCATCGGCGTTCCGACGTACCCGCTGTCGTTGCCGAAGTTGTTGATGCGATCGTTGTTCTTGTTCACGTAGTTGCCCGTGCACGAGTTCGTCATGTTCGGCACGGGACCGATCCGGCCGTTCAATGTCTCATTCAGCGAGTGGCCCTTCTCGAGCCAATCGACCAGGGTGAACAGCTTGAAGGTCGATCCCGCGTTGAAACCGATGGACCCACCGTTCGTGCTGTCGCCCGCGAAGATCACGGAGTTGTAGGAGGGATCGGACTCCGCTTGCCCGGGGTCTTGCGTGAACTTCGTGTTCTGCGCGATCGCGAGGATGCGCCCGGTCTTCGACTCGAGGTTGACAACGGTCGAACCGAATTTCATGCCGTCGATGCTGGCCGGCGTGTAGGTGTTCATTGCGTTCTGCGCGGCATCCTGAACGCGCCAGTCGAGCGTCGTCTGGATCGTCAGGCCGTCCTGACGCAGCGCGCGGACGCGATCGTCGGTCTCGGCGCCGAAGGCGGGGTCGTTGAGAATCGTCGACACCACGTACTGGCAGAAGTACGGGGCGGCCGACGAGGAGCAGCCCTGGTCCGTCGGGGTGATCTGCGGCGAGATCGGCTCGATCGCCGCGGCGACGTACTGCTCGTGCGTGATCTTTCCGTCAACCTCCATACGGCTGAGCACGTAGAGCTGGCGGCCCTTGGTCTCGCTGTATCCGTCTGCGGCGTTGACCAGCTGCTCCTGCGTGATCTCGCCGTTGTCGCGCAGCGTGTAGAGCGCCTGGATCGTGCTCTGCTCGACGTCGTCGATCGAGCCGTCAGGAGCTTTGTTGGTGGCGGTCTCGCCATCGCTGATCGAGCCGTCGGGGCGGTCGATGCGGTAGCGGTTTGGATTCTGCACCATGCCCGCGAGGACCGCCGCCTGGCCGATGCTGAGGTTGGCGGCCGGGGTGTTGAAGTAGTAGCGCGCCGCGGCGTCGATGCCGTAGGTCGTGCCACCGAAGTTGGCGATGTTCAGGTAGCCGAGAAGGATCTGGTCCTTCGTGTATTCCTTCTCGAGCTGGATCGCGTACCGCATCTCCTGCAGTTTGCGCTGGTACCCGGCGGCGCCGTCGGACTGCACGGCCTCGAGGGCGCACTTCTGCAGGGCCTCGTCGCGCGTCATTGCGGGAGTGGTGTCAGTCGCCTCGACGGCCTTGGCGTCGCGCTCGCAGCGCTGCACGAGCACGTTCTTGACGTACTGCTGGCTGATCGACGACCCACCCTGCGTCTCGCCGCCCGAGGCGTTGCTGAGCAGGGCGCGGGTCGTTCCGATGAGGTCGACGCCGCCGTGCTGGTAGTAGCGCGGGTCCTCCGAAGAGAGGATCGCGTCGTACATGACCGGATTGATCTGGTCGAAGGTGACGGGGGAGCGGTTCTGATCGTAGAACTTCGCCAGCACCCGGTCGCCGGCCATCAGCGTCGTCGGCTGCATGAGCTCGTCGGGCTTGAGGTAGCTGGGCATGTTGTCGAAGACGGTGATCGCGCTGGAGGCAGCGGCACCGGAGACAGCGATAGCGGGCGTCACAGCAGCGGTGACCAGGAGTCCGGCGACCGCGCTCAGGCCGACGAGGCCGACGATGCCGCCGAGGGCACCGCTAGCCGTTCGTTTGTTCTCGGGCATAGGCTTGATGCTAAGCGACGTTGCTGGGCGATGCCTCGAAGGCGGGCCCTCGCGCGTGTACGCGTCCATCACCGCGCGCACGACGTTGCGCGCTCCGAGCCACCTCCGGGAGCCCGACATGACCACGTGGGAGTACCTCACCACTCCGCTGCTCATCCACAACACCGCCGCGATCCTCAACAACTGGGGTAAGCAGGGCTGGGAGCTTGTTCAGGTGGTGACCGGTCCGGAAGGCGGACTCGTGGCCTACTTCAAGCGCCCCACCGGTGGCGGTGCCGCCAACGCCGGCCTCGGTGCCGCCGAGACCGCCGCTCGTCAGTTCGAGGGCCAGCAGTGAGCGTCTCGGAGCGGCTCGCCGCGCTGGGCGTCGACGTTCCGGCGGTCGTCCCGCCCGTCGCCTCGTACATCCCCGCCACGCGTCACGGCGACCTCGTCTACACCTCGGGTCAGCTGCCCATGGTCCAGGGTGCCCTGCCCGCGACCGGCAAGGTGGGCGAGTCCGACGGACTCATCGCCCCCGCCGACGCGAAGGGCTACGCGCGCCAGTGCGCACTCAACGCGATCGCCGCGGCTGCGGCTCTCGTCGGCGGCGTCGACAACCTCACCGGAGTGCTCAAGCTCACCGGCTTCGTGGCATCCGTCCCCGAGTTCACCGGGCAGCCCGGCGTCATCAACGGCGCGAGCGAATTCCTCGGCGAGGTGTTCGGTGAGGCCGGCGCCCACGCCCGCTCCGCGGTCGGTGTGCCCGTCCTTCCCCTCGACAGCCCCGTCGAGGTCGAGGTGATCTTCACCGTCGCCTGACGACGATCCCGGATGCCGGCACCCCGGCCTCCACGCGGAAGGGACGCTCCGGTTGCTCGGGGCGTCCCTTCCGTCGTTCTCGGCCGCGACGGAGTCTCGGCTGATTCAGAAGTGGACGGGAGCAGGATGCCCCCGTGACCTCCTCTTCCGGCGTGGGCGGGCTGACGTCTCCCGAGAACGCCCTCCTCGCTCCCTCGTCCTCGCTACGACGCCCTCTCGTGGTCGCCGTCGGCACCGTGGTCGCCGTGATCGCGGTCGGACTCCTGCTGCGGTTCGTTCCGCTCGATGTGGCTTTCTCCGACGCGGTGCACCACCTTCACGCGAGGCTCCTCACCCAGGCGGCCGAGGCGTTCTACCGCTCGCTCAAGCCCCTACCTGCCGCGGGCATCATGATCGTCGCCACGGTCGCGGCCGGTCTGCTGGCGCGACGGTGGCAGGTCGCGGTCGCGTTCTTCGGCGGAGTCGCCGTGACCTGGGGCCTCGCGGAGGCCGCGAAGCTCGTCGTCGCTCGACCGCGCCCGGGGATGTCCGAGGCCATGACCCAGGCCGTCGGTGCGACGGCCGACCCCTCGTTCCCGAGCGGTCACGTGGCGTTCACGGCAGCCTTCGCGGCAGTTTTGACTTGCGCCCTGTGGACGACGCGCTGGCGGGCGCTCGGAATCGTCGTGGGCGTCGTCCTGGTCGTCGGAATGTCGGTGTCTGTCGTCGTTATCGGCGTTCACTTCGCCGGGGACGCCCTGGCATCCATTGTCTGGGTGGCGGGGGTGTACCCGGCGGTGCGGGCGGGAGGAGCCATGCTCGTCATCCCGTGGGCCGAACGCACGATACAGCGATCGGTCTCGTTGCGGGGGCGCTGATTCGCTAGCAGCGTGGGCGAGTCGATCACCGGGGGGAAGGACTCGCATGGATGACGCCGCGCAGATGCTGCTCGCTATCGCCGGGCAATTGGTACGAGCCCGAAAGCTGTCGAATGTGGCCGAGGAACTGTCGGGCGAGCTCGCCACGCTGACGGGGATGGGCCGAAGCCGTTCGGAGAACCACCTCGGCGCACCCGGCGAGCACCGTCTGCATCGACCGCGTCTGTTCCTCCCCCTGGGCTCGTGCAACGCAGGACGCCTCCTGCGCTTCTCCCCGCCCTTGGCATCCGGAATCCGGTCTCACTTCACCTGGGCGCTGATCACGCTCATGACGGCGGTATCGGCCAGGGTGGTGGTGTCTCCGACCTCGCGGCCCTCGGCGACGTCGCGGAGGAGGCGGCGCATGATCTTGCCCGAGCGGGTCTTCGGCAGCTCGCCGACGATGTAGACATCGCGGGGACGGGCGATCGGGCCGATCTGCTGTCCGACCCAGGTGCGCAGTTCGTCGCCCAGACCCTCGACGGGGTGCTCCTTGAGGTAGCGGCTCTTGATGATGACGAAAGCGACGACGGCCTGTCCGGTGGTCTCGTCGCTCGCCCCGACGACGGCGGCCTCCGCGACCCCCTCGTGGCCGACGAGGGCGGACTCGATCTCTGCGGTCGAGAGGCGGTGGCCCGAGACGTTCATGACGTCGTCGACGCGGCCGAGCAGCCAGACGTCTCCGTCGTCGTCGAGGCGGGCGCCGTCGCCGGCGAAGTAATAGCCCTTGTCGGCGAACTTCTCCCAGTAGGTCTCGCGGTACCGGTCGGGATCGCCCCAGATGCCGCGCAACATGCTCGGCCACGGTTCGGTGACCACGAGAAGGCCGCCACTACCGTTGCCGACCGGTTCGCCCTGCTCGTCGACGACGGCGATCGAGATTCCCGGGATGGGGACCTGGGCCGAGCCGGGCTTCGTCTCGGTGACGCCGGGCAGGGCCGAGATCATCATCGCCCCCGTCTCGGTCTGCCACCACGTGTCGACGATGGGGGCCTCGTCGGCGCCGATGATCTCGCGATACCAGATCCAGGCTTCGGGGTTGATGGGCTCGCCCACCGAACCGAGCAGGCGCAGCGACGACAGGTCGAATTTCTGCGGCACGTCGCGCCCGATCTTCATGAACGAGCGGATCGCGGTCGGCGCCGTATAGAAGATGGTCACGCCGTGCTTCTCGATGAGCTCCCACCACCGGCCGGGGTGCGGAGTATCGGGGGTGCCCTCGTAGAGCAGCTGCGTGGCACCGTTGGCCAAGGGGCCGTAGGTGACGTAGGAGTGACCGGTGATCCAGCCGATGTCGGCGGTGCACCAGTACACGTCCGTTTCGGGGTGCACGTCGTGGACGACGCGGTTGGTGAACGCGGCCTGGGTCAGATAACCGCCCGAGGTGTGCAGGATGCCCTTCGGCTTCCCCGTGGTGCCCGAGGTGTAGAGGATGAAGAGAGGGGTCTCGGCGGGGAAGGCTTCGGCCTCGTGTTCCGCGGACGCCTGCGGAACCACGTCGTGCCACCAGAGGTCGCGGCCGTCAGCCCAGTCGACCTCGTTGCCGCCGCGCTTGACGACGAGCACGTGCTCGACGGTCTCTTGCTCGCCGGAGCCGTCGCGGTCGGCGAGTGCCTGGTCGACCGCCGGTTTGAGGGGCGAGACCTTGCCCTTGCGCCAGCCGCCGTCGGCGGTGATGACCAGCTTCGCACCGGCGTCGTCGATGCGCGCGCGCAGGCTGTCGGCCGAGAACCCCCCGAACACGACGGAATGCACGGCGCCGATGCGTGCGACGGCGAGCATCGAGGCGATCGCCTCGGGGATCATCGGCAGGTAGAGGGCGACGCGGTCGCCGCGCTCGATGCCGAGTTCGGTGAGGACGTTCGCCAGGCGCTTCACTTCGGCGGTGAGTTCGGCGTAGGTGACGTTGCGCTGATCGCCGGGCTCGCCCTCCCAGCGCAGAGCGATGCGGTCGCCGTTGCCGGCTTCGACGTGCCGGTCGAGGCAGTTGTAGGCGACGTTGAGCTCTCCGTCGGCGAACCACTCGGCGAACGGGGGAGTGGACCAGTCCAGCACCTGGGTGAAGGGCTTGTGCCAGTGCAGTTCGCGGGCCTGGTCGGCCCAGAAACCCTCACGGTCCGACGCCGCGCGCTCGTAGAGGTCGCGCTGGGCGACGGCCTGGGCGGAGAACTCGGCCGACGGTGCGAACCGGCGGGTCTCGTTGAGGAGGTGGTCGATCTGGCTGCTCATCGCGGCGCTCCTTCGCGTTCACGGACCCGCGCACCTGCGCACGGCGTCCTCACCCCGGTCACGCTAGCGACCCCCTCCGACACCGGCCACCTCCGATAGTTGGGATCTCCGACGGTGGGAAACAGGTGATATATCGCAATGAATAGACCGGTTGAGTTGGCCGGACTCATCTGCACGCGTACTCTAGCTAACGCCCGAACATCGCTTCCGGCACTCGCGTCGGGGGGAGCCCCCCAATTTTTCCCCGGCGCGTGGCGGCATCCCTCGCCCCCCACTGTAGGGATGCCGCCCCCTTCTTTTTCCGGCGGAGTTTCCTCCCCGATGACGATTCGCGCGACGTTCTCGTCGCTCGCTCCTCCACAGAGGGAAATCTTCGCGGCGAATCCACGGATCGCCTTTGCGGGCCCGCGGATCGATCCGGCACGACCCTACGGTCGTCGTCGTGACCTCCCTCGCCCCGCCCCGCAGCGGCCTCGACCCCGCGACGGTCGACGCACTCGACCCGGCGGTGGAGTTCCTGCGTCCGTTCCTCGACGACCCGCTCGTGACCGATCTCTTCGTCAACGGCGATCGGGGGCTCTTCGTCGATCGCGGTGACGGCATCGAGCATGTGCCTTCGTGGCGGGCGTCCGAGACGGAGGTTCGCCGCCTTGCGGTCCGCCTGATCGCGCTCGGCGGGCGGCACCTGGACGATGCCACGCCCTGCGTCGACGTCCGGCTCGATCGCGGCGTGCGGGTGCACGCCGTGCTCGCCCCCGTGGCCGCGAGCGGCACGAGTATCTCCGTCCGTGTGCCGGCGTTCGCGCGGCCGGACCTGCAGGCTCTCCAGCGCGCGGGCATGTTCTCAGCGCGCCAGCGGGACAGGCTCGAACGCCTCGTCGATCGACGCGAGAACATCCTCATCGCCGGCGCGACGGGCGCGGGCAAGACCACGCTCCTGGCGGCTCTGCTGTCGCGGGTGTCCTCGACCGAGCGCATCGTCACGATCGAAGAGGTGGCGGAGTTGCGTCCCGATCACCCGCATCACGTCGCGCTCGAGGCGCGACAGGCCAACATCGAGGGAGCCGGCGGCATCTCCCTCTCCCGGTTGGTCAGAGAGGCCCTGCGCATGCGTCCCGACCGGCTGGTGCTGGGCGAGTGTCGAGGGGAAGAGATCCGCGAACTCCTGATGGCGTTGAACACCGGGCACGACGGGGGAGCGGGAACGCTCCACGCGAACAGCCTCGTCGATGTCTCGGCGCGGCTGGAAGCCCTGGCGGCGCTCGCCGGGATGGATGCCGAGACCTGCGCGCGGCAGAGTGCCGGCGCCATCGACGCCGTTGTGTTCGTCGAACGGCTCGCCGGTCGCCGTCGCGTCACCGGGTGGGGACGGCCCGTCATCCACGACGGGCGCCTTCGGATCGAGCCGGAGAAGTGGACGTGAGCGCTCGCGCCGCGCGGACGCCGGTACGTCCTACGCGGCGTGGTCCCCGTGCCGCTGATCCGATCGAGACGGTTCTCCGCCTCGCCGTCCTCCTTTCCGGTGGAACAGCCCCGTCGCAGGCGTGGGAATACCTGGCGGAGGGGGAAGACCCCACGCTGAAAGCGGCAGCAGCCGCCGCCGCCCGTGGGGCGGATGTCGGGGCCGTCCTCCGGGCGGCGGGGGAGTCGTGGACCGGGACCGCCGCGATCTGGAGCGTGGCCGTGGCCACGGGAGCGCCCCTGTCCGACGCCCTGCGCTCGGTCGTGGGCGCCCTTCGTGACGCGGTGGAGGTCTCGGCCGACGTCCGCGTCGCCCTCGCGGAGCCGATCGCCACAGCCCGGCTGCTCGGGTGGCTTCCCCTCGTCGGCATCCCTCTGGGCGGTCTTCTCGGCTTCGACCCCGTCGGCGTCCTGCTCCAGGATCCGCTCGGGCGAGGATGTCTCGCCCTCGGGCTCGGCCTGATGGGCGCATCGTCCGTCTGGATGCGCAGGCTATCGCGCCGGGCCCAGCCGCCGCCGGTGATCCCGGGACTCGAGGCCGAGCTCTGGGCGGTCGCCCTCTCGGCCGGAGTGTCGATCGACCGGGCACGCGGACTGATCGAAGGTCTGGGCGTCGGCACGATGAGTCGTACCGCCGTCGCCGAGACGCTGGATCTCGCGACCCGAGCGGGGGTACCCGCGGCCGAACTCCTGCGGGGGGACGCGTGGATCGCGCGATACCGGGCCCGAACCGACGGTCGGGTGGCTGCGGCGAGACTCTCCACGCGCTTGCTCGTGCCGCTCGGGCTCTGCACGCTGCCGGCGTTCCTGCTCATCGCCGTCGTCCCTGCCGCGCTCGCCGTCCTCCGCTCCACGGCGCTGCCGTGACCCCGACCGTCCCTGAAGAAGAAGGAGTAGTTCCATGATCCGATTCCCTCGACCCGTCTCGAACCGCGGCCCCGTCGATCTGCCGCCCGTGACCCGCGCACGCGCGAGCGCCCTGTTCCTCGACGAGCGAGGCGCGGCGACCGCCGAGTACGCCATCGCGACCATGGCGGCCGTCGCCTTCGCGGGCCTTCTCGTGATGATCATGCGCAGCGACGAGGTGCGGGAGATCCTGACCGATCTCGTGCGTCGCGCCCTGACCGTCCAGTGAGACGGCTGGGGGATCGCGGGGCGGTCACGGCGGAGTTCGCGGTGGCTCTGCCCGCTGTCCTGATCGTCCTCGTCCTCGGGGCCGGCGTCCTCGCGTCGTTCGCGACCACGATGAGAGTGCAACAGCTCACCACCGAGGCCGCGCGTCTGCTCGGAAGGGGCGATGAAGCCGCCCTGCAGCGGCTGGCGGAGATGGGGGCGACCGCGTCGGTGGACCGCGGCGGCGGAGTGGTCTGCGTCCGAGCGTCTGCTCGCGTACCGATGGGACTGCCCCTCCCTCCGGTCTCGACGCGCGCCTGCGCCCTCGACGGAGGGCGCTGATGCCCGCGAGCGTGTCGACCCTCGGAGTGGTCTCGGTGATCGCCGGTCTCGCGGTCGCCCTGGCCGTCGTCGGCGGTGCCGCCGTCGCCGCCGAGCGACTGGCGGGGATCGCGGATGCCGCGGCCCTGGCCGCCGCGGATGCCGCCAGCGGAGCGGTGTCGGGGGTGCCGTGTGACGAGGCAGCGCGGGTCGCCGAGGCGGGGGAGGCGATCCTACGAGAGTGCGATGTCGAGGGCTTGGTCGCCACCGTCACCGTCGGCGGGGCGTACGGTGGGATTTCATTCGATGCGCGCTCGCGGGCCGGACCCCCCGAACGATCGAGCCCGTGAGACCTCCCGGAACCCGAACAGGGAGGCGTGTGTATGGTGTGCATCGACGAAAGGACCCCAGTGGCAAACGGAAAGAAGCTCGTCATCGTCGAGTCCCCGACGAAGATGAAGTCGATCCAGGGATACCTCGGCGACGACTACGAGGTGCTCAGCTCGGTCGGTCACATTCGCGACCTCGCGTCGAAGAAAGAGATCCCGGCCGACAAGAAGGCGGCGTACGGCAAGTACTCCATCGACGTCGAGAACGACTTCGACCCCTTCTACGTCGTCAACGACCGCAAGACCAAGACGGTGGCTGAGCTCAAGCGGGCTCTCAAGGGCGCCGACGAAGTCCTGCTCGCCACTGATGGTGACCGCGAGGGCGAAGCCATCGCGTGGCACCTCCTCGAGGTCCTCAAGCCCAAGGTCCCCGTGCGTCGCATGATCTTCCACGAGATCACCAAGGACGCCATCAAAGAGGCCGCCGAGCACACCCGCGAACTCGACGTCTCGCTCGTCGATGCGCAGGAGACGCGCCGCGTGCTCGACCGGCTCTACGGCTGGGATGTCTCGCCGGTGCTGTGGCGCAAGGTCGGCTCGGGCCGTGAGGGCACGGCGCTCAGTGCCGGTCGCGTGCAGTCCGCGGCCACCCGCATGGTCGTCGAGCGCGAGCGCGAGCGGATGGCCTTCGTCTCGGCTTCTTACTGGGACGTCGAGGCGCTCGCATCGCAGTCCGGCTCCTCGTTCACCACGCGGTTGAACCGACTCGACGGCGCGCCCATCGCGCGCGGTGGCGACTACGACGACAACGGCCAGCTGAAGAAGGCCGTCGTGGTCCTCGACGAGGCGCAGGCACGCGCACTCGCCGACGCGATCACCGCCGCCGGCACGGCGACGGTCGCCAAGGTCGAGGCGAAGCCCGGCACGCGCAGTCCGCGCGCCCCCTTCACGACCTCCACGATGCAGCAGGAGGCCGGCCGCAAACTCTCGATGAGCGCGAAGCACGCCATGGGCGTGGCCCAGCGTCTCTACGAAAAGGGCTTCATCACCTACATGCGTACCGACTCGGTCGCCCTCTCGGGTCAGGCCATCTCGGCTGCGCGTGCTCAGGCCGTCGCTCTGTACGGCGACAAGGCCGTTCCCGCGAACCCGCGCGTCTACAAGAGCAAGTCGAAGAACGCGCAGGAAGCGCACGAGGCCATCCGCCCGTCCGGCGAGACCTTCCGCACGCCCGCGTCGCTCGCGTCCTCGCTCGATCGCGACGAGCAGAAGCTGTACGACCTGATCTGGAAGCGCACCGTCGCGAGTCAGATGGCGGATGCCAAGTACGAGACGACGACCGTCACCCTCACGGTGAAGGCCGGGGCCCAGGTCGCCGAGTTCACGGCATCCGGAACCGTCTACACCTTCAAGGGGTTCCTCGAGGCCTACGAAGAAGGCGCCGACGAGAAGCGCAACGACGACGACGCCGACCAGTCGCTGCCGGCGGTCGCCGTGGGCGACGCGCTGTCGGTCAGCGACGTCGAGCCCAAGGGGCACAGCACCTCTCCGAAGCCTCGGTACACCGAGGCCAGCCTGGTGAAGGCCCTCGAAGAGAAGGGGATCGGTCGCCCGTCGACCTTCGCCAGCATCATCGGCGTGATCCTCGACCGGGGGTACGTCAGCAAGCGCGGTCAGGCCCTCGTGCCCAGCTGGCTCGCGTTCAGCGTCGTCCGCCTTCTCGAGGAGCACTTCGCCGACCTGGTCGACTACGACTTCACCGCCGCTCTCGAAGACGACCTCGACGCCATCGCGCGTGGCGAGCAGCGCCGCACCGAGTGGTTGAAGTCGTTCTACTTCGGCTCCGAGAAGCAGGTGGGCCTGCGCCACATCGTCGACAACCTCGGCGAGATCGACGCGCGCGAGCTCAACTCGACGCGCATCACCGACACCGCCACGCTGCGTTTCGGAAAATACGGCCCGTACCTCGAGGTGGCCGATCCCACGGCCGCCCCCGACGCCAAGCCGCGCATCGTCAACATCCCCGAGGACCTCGCGCCCGACGAACTCACCCCCGCCAAGGCGCAGGAGCTCATCGACGCGCCCGTCGCAGGCGACCGGGTGCTGGGCGAGAACCCGGAGAACGGCAAGCTCGTCGTCGTGAAGGACGGACGCTTCGGCCCCTACGTGCAGGAGGTCGACGCCGAGGAACCCGAAGAGGTGGATCAGGCCACGGGCGAGGTCGTCGAGGCCCCCAAGAAGCGCGGGGCCAAGAAGGAGGCGGCTCCCAAGCCCCGGACCGCCTCGCTCTTCCGGTCGATGTCCGTCGACACCGTCGATCTCGATACGGCCCTGCAGCTGCTCTCCCTTCCCCGCGTCGTGGGCACCGACCCCGCCTCGGGCGAGGAGATCACCGCGCAGAACGGTCGCTTCGGTCCCTACCTCAAGAAGGGCACCGACTCCCGGTCGCTCGACGACGAGAAGCAGATCTTCGACATCACGCTCGAGCAGGCTCTGGCGAAATACGCCGAGCCGAAGTACGGCGCCCGCCGTGCCTCGAGCGCGCTGAAGGAGTTCGACGCCGACCCCGTCAGCGGCAAGCCCCTCAAGCTCAAGGACGGTCGTTTCGGTCCCTACGTCACCGACGGTGAGACCAACGCCACGGTTCCCCGCGGCGAAGACGCGATGGCGATCACTTTCGAGCGCGCCGTCGAGCTGATCGCCGACAAGCGCGCCAAGGGTCCCGCGCCGAAGAAGACCGCAGCGCGAAAGACCCCCGCCAAGACAGCCGCCGCGAAGACGACGGCCGCAAAGTCGACGGCAACCAAGACCACCGCGGCGAAGACCACCGCGGCGAAGTCGACGGCAGCCAAGACCACCACGGCGAAGACGACCACAGCGAAGACGACGGCCGCCAAGACCGCCGCCCCGCGGGCGACGACCACGCGCAAGGCCCCGGCGAAGAACTCGTGACCGATGACCGCACCCGGCCGCTGACTCTCCCTCGGGCGTCCGCGGCCGGGGGGCCCGGCCTGTTCGTCACCTTCGAAGGAGGGGACGGCGCCGGCAAGACCACGCAGGCCTCGATGCTCGAGGAGTGGCTGCGGTCCCGCGCTCGGAACGTCGTTCGCACGCGCGAGCCCGGTGGCACCGAGGTGGGAGTGCGCATCCGCGACATCGTGCTCCACCATCGGGGTCACATCGCCGCCCGGGCCGAAGCGCTGCTCTACGCGGCCGACCGTGCCCATCACGTCGAGACCGTCGTCCAGCCCGCCATCGCGCGCGGCGACGTCGTGATCCAGGATCGGTACCTCGATTCCTCGGTCGCCTATCAGGGCGCCGGTCGTGTCCTGGATGCCGATGACATCCGCGCCCTGTCGCTCTGGGCGACCGGCGGGCTCCTGCCGGATCTCACCGTGCTCCTCGACCTGGACCCCGCGGCGGCGCGCCGTCGCCTCGACGCGGACGACAAGCCCTTCGACCGTCTCGAGGCGGAGAAGAGCGAGTTCCACGCGCGCGTGCGCGCCGGCTTCCTCACCCTCGCCGCGGCTGAACCCGACCGCTTCCTCGTGCTCGATGCCGCACGCCCGCCGGACGTGCTGGCGGGACAGGTGCGCGCGGCGATGCAGGAGCGCCTCGGCTGAGCCGATCACGGTCGACGCACAGCCGACCGCCAGCGGCCGTGTCCGACCCCCCGATTAGGCTGGAGCCCATGTCCGTCGCCCTCGATCCGTCCGCGTCCGCCGCCGGTACGGCGTCGTTCCCCTGGGACGCCGTGTGGGGGCAGGACGAGGCCGTGCAGACGCTGCAGGCCGCGGCATCCGATCCCGCGGCGCTCGCGCACGCGTGGCTCATCACCGGCCCTCCCGGTTCGGGGCGGTCCACCCTGGCCTACGCGTTCGCCGCGGCGCTCATCGCCGATCCGGGTGACGAGAACGCGCAACGGCAGGTGCTCGCCCGAACTCACCCCGATCTCACCGCCCTGCGCACCGAGCAGGTCGTGATCCGCATCGACGAGGCGCGTCGACTCGTCGAGCGCGCCTCTTTCGCCCCCTCGCTCGGTCGTCACCGCGTGATCGTCGTCGAAGACGCCGACCGAATGGCCGAGCGCACCTCGAACGTGCTGCTCAAGGCCCTCGAGGAGCCGCCCGAGAAGACCGTCTGGGTGCTGTGCGCACCCAGCGACGCCGACCTGCTGCCGACCATTCGTTCGCGCGTGCGCGTCTTGCGTCTGCGAGAGCCGTCGGTCGCCGACGTCGCCGCCCTGATCGTGGAGCGCACGGGAGTGAGCCCCGACATCGCGGAAGAGTCGGCACGCCACGCCCAGCGCCACATCGGCATGGCTCAGAGACTCGCGACCGACGACGACGCTCGCGGCCGCCGAGCCGAAACCCTCGCGGCGGTGCTCGCCGTCCGCGGGATCGGCGACGCCGTCGACGTGGCCGGACGCATCGTGCGGCTGGCCACCGATGACGCCAAGGCCCTCACCGCCACCCGCGACGAAGAAGAGCGCCGATCGCTCCTGCGCATGCTCGGCGTCGCCGAGGGGGCCGCGGTGCCGCCGTCGGTCCGCGGTCAGGTGAACGCCCTCGAAGACGACCAGAAACGCCGGGCGACCCGCAGCCTGCGCGACGGCATCGACCGCGTGCTCACCGACCTGCAATCGCTCTTCCGAGACGTCGTGATGATCCAGTACGGCCGCGACGGCGACCTCGTCAACAGCGAGCGCCTCGACGCGCTGCGCGCTCTCGCCGGGGAGTGGTCTCCCGCGCGAACGCTGGAAGTCCTCGACCGCATCTCGGTCACCCGCCGCAATCTCGAGCAGAACGCCGCCCCGCTGCTGGCGCTGGAGAGTCTCATGATCACCGTCGCCAACGGATCGGCTCCGTGAGCGTCCGTCGCCGTCTCGCGGCCGTCATCGCGGGCGTCGCGGGTCTCGCCGTCGCCCTGTCGGGCTGTCTGTACGCCCAGATCCCTCCCTTGGCTCCCGCGGTCGGCCCCTCCCTGGCGCCGCAGACCGAGGGCATCGACGCGTCGCTCCTGCCGTATTACGGCCAGACGCTCACCTGGACCGACTGCGGCTCGGTCGGTTTCGATTGCACGACGGTCACCGCCCCCCGCGACTACTCCGATCCGTCGGCCGGCGACCTCACTCTGTCGGTGATCCGGCATCGGGCGACGTCGGGCCAGCCGCTCGGCTCTCTGCTGACGAACCCCGGTGGTCCCGGTGTGAGCGGTGTGTCCACCGTGCGCGACTCCCTGTCACTCGTGGCCGACGAGACGCTGACGAAGACGTACGACATCATCGGCTTCGATCCGCGCGGGGTGGGCCAGTCGGCACCGGTCACCTGCTACGACGCGGCGGGCATGGACTCGTTCCTCTACGACATCCCTCCGGGGACGCGCGGCAGCGACGAGTGGAACGCGGCGCTCGAGAAGCGCCAGGCCGACTTCGCGCAGGCGTGTCAGGCCAACAGCGACGGCATCCTTCCCTACGTCTCGACCGAGAACGCCGCGCGCGACATGGATCTCCTGCGCGCCGTCCTGGGCGACAAGAAGCTGAACTACCTCGGCTTCTCGTACGGGTCGTTCCTCGGCACGACGTACGCGGGGCTCTTCCCCGATCGCGTCGGGCGCATGGTCCTGGACGGGGGGATCGACCCCAGCCTGCCGAGCAGCGCGAGCGGTATCGCCCAGGCGGTGGGGTTCGAGAACGCCCTGCGCGCCTTCATGGCGGACTGCCTGACGAGTTCGGACTGCCCGTTCACCGGGTCCGTCGATGACGCGATGAACGATCTGTCGTCGCTGCTGAAGCGTGTCGACGCCCGCCCGCTGACGGGCCCCGACGGAAGGCGGCTCGGCGCGGACACCTTCGTGACCTCGATCGTGGCGGCACTGTACAGCGACCAGAACTGGCCGTATCTGCGCATGGCCCTCGCGGGGGTGCAGAACGGCGATGCTTCGGTCGCCTTCCAACTCGCGGACTTCTACAACGGTCGTGTCGGCGGTCAGTACCAGGACAACACGATGCAGGCGCTGCGCGCGTACAACTGCGTCGACTATCCCGACGAGGGCGACGAAGACAACCCGCAGATCGAGAAAGAGCTCCAGCAGAAGGCGCCGGTGGTCGCCCCCTACTGGCTGGGCCCCGATGCGTGCGCCGCGTGGCCCGCCCCGCCGACGGGCACGCGCCAGGCGATCACCGCCCCCGGCTCGCCGCCCATCGTGGTGTTGGGCACGACGGGTGATCCGGCGACGCCGTACACCGAGGCGCAGGCCCTCGCCGGTCAGCTGTCGCAGGGCGTGCTCGTGACCTACGTGGGCGAGGGGCACCTCGCCTACAACAAGGGCAACGACTGCGTGAACTCGGCCGTCGACGATTACCTGGTCGACGGCACCGTGCCCGCCGAGGGGCTGCGCTGCGAGTAGCGCCCCGCGCCCGGCCGCGTGCGCACCTAGGCTGAAGACGTCATACCCCGAGGAGACCCCCATGACCGCGCCCATCGCCGACCTGGCGACCTACATCGACCACACACTGCTCAAGCCCGAGGCCACCCGCGCCGACGTCGAGCGCCTCATCGCCGAAGGCGCCGAGCTCGGCACCTACAGCGTGTGCATCTCGCCGTCGTTCCTGCCGGTGCAGCTGCCGGACGGGCTCAAGCTCGCCGTCGTGTGCGGCTTCCCGAGCGGAAAGCACCACGCCGAGGTCAAGGCCGCCGAGGCCGCCCTGTCGGTCGCGCAGGGTGCCGACGAGATCGACATGGTCATCGATGTGGGCGCCGCGATCGAGGGTCGCTACGACCTCGTCGAGTCCGAGATCCGCGCCGTGCGGGCCGCGGCCCCCGCGCCGACCGTTCTCAAGGTCATCATCGAGTCCGCCGCGCTGAACGACGAGGCCATCGTCGCCGTCTGCGAGGCGGCGGTGAACGCGGGCGCCGATTTCGTCAAGACGTCGACCGGTTTCCACCCCGCCGGTGGCGCGAGCGTCCACGCGGTCGAGCTGATGAAGCGCACGGTCGGCGACCGCGCCGAGGTCAAGGCATCCGGGGGAGTGCGTACCCGCGCGGCCGCCGAAGAGATGATCGCCGCGGGCGCCACGCGTCTGGGGTTGTCGTCGAGTCGTGACATCCTCGCGGACCGCACCGCCGCCGGCGACTACTGAGCGTACCTGAGCACGCGCTGGAGCATGTAAGATCGATGATCGTGCACGCTCCAGCGCGCACATGCCGCCTTAGCTCAGACGGCAGAGCGATTCACTCGTAATGAATAGGTCAAGGGTTCGATTCCCTTAGGCGGCTCCGAAGGCCCTCACCCGCTTCCACCGGGTGGGGGCCTTTCTTCGTCGGTGGAGCACCTGGCCGCGTCAGTCACGCGCTCGGTCGTACGCTCGCCCCAGGGGCCGGCGTCGAACGGGGGGGCCATGAACCGACGAACCACTCTCATCCGTCGCATCCGGGTCTGCCTCGCGATCGTCATCGCGGGACTCGCCGTCAGCGGCGTGACCGCGTTCCCGCTGCGCGAAGAGCTCGACCTCGGTCGTCAGATCCTGCGGGGGCTCGGGATCGCGGCCGTCGCCCCGGAGGCGGTCGGCTGGGTCGACCGGGTGGGGGAGGGACTGGATGCCACGGCCGCGACGTTCCCGTTCATCGCCTACGGCACCGACTGGCTGGCGTTCGCGCATCTGCTGATCGCCGTCGCGTTCATCGGCCCCTGGCGCGATCCGGTTCGCAACGTGTTCATCCTCCGGTGGGGGCTCGTCGCGTGCGCGGGGATCCTTCCGCTGGCGCTCATCGCGGGGACGCTCCGCGGTCTCCCGCTCGGCTGGCAGCTCATCGACATCTCGTTCGGTGTCGTGGCGGCGGTGCCACTGGTCATCGCGTTGCGCGCGACTCGTCGGCTCGAGATACTCGCGACGGTGGCTCGAGAGGTTCGCCCCGACCTCGCCCGATAGGCTGAACCCGCCTCGTTCCGCGTCCGCGTGACGGCTGTCCTCCGCCCGTCGAACCCTGCTGGAGCCCCCGTGTCGAACGCCCTCGATGCCGTCATCGAGATCTTCACGTGGGTGGGTCTGGGTGGCGGTCTTCTGCTCGCCTTCGTCGCGGTCTTCCTGCTCCTGGCCGACGGTACGTGGCTGCCGACTCGCGCCGTGGTCGAGCATGTCGACGACGGCCGCGTGGTGAGGTGGTTCGACGCCGACGGGGGAGTGAACGAGGCTCCGCTGTCCCCCCACGACGACGCGAAGATCGGGGCGGCCGACATGGCCGACATCTTCTATCGCCGGGGTCGTGTCGATCGCATGCGGCTGACGCGCTCTTCTCCGCTGGTGCGTTTCGTCTCTCTGCTGGCGGCCGGCGTGCTGACTCTGGGTGCGGCGGCCTTCGTCGTGTCCATCGTCGTGCTCTTCGCGCGCGGGTGACGGACTGGCGCAAGACGCATATCGCTAGATAAGCTAGCTATATGCCCGCTTCGCCTGCACCCACTCGCCGCTCTTCCCGCGGACGCACCCGCCGATCGACGGACGCCCCGCGCGTCTCACGGTGGCTGAGGATCGGCATCCCGAGCCTGCTCGTTCTGCTCTGGGTCGTGGGCGGCTCGATCGGCGGTCCCTTCTTCGGAAAGGTCGACGAGGTCGCGACGAACGACCAGTCCTCATTCCTGCCGCAGTCGGCCGACGCGACGCGCGTGAGCGAGCGCCTGACCGACTTCACCGGGAGCGACACGATCCCCGCCATCGTGGTCGCCTCGACCGCCGACGGTTCAGCGCTCAGCGATGCGCAGGTGGCCGCGCTGCAGACCCTTGCGACGGATCTCGCCGTCGTCGACGGCATCTCGGGTGAGGCGTCGCCTCCCGTGGTCTCGGACGACGGCCAGGCCGCGCAGATCTTCGTGCCCATCGACAGCTCCGGTGAGGTGCGCGACGTCGTCGAGCAGGTGCGCGAGAGGGTGTCCGCCGACGTCCCGGCGGGCGTGGAGGCGTGGGTCACGGGTCCGGCAGGGTTCACCGCCGATCTCGTGAAGGGCTTCCTCGGCATCGACGGCCTTCTGCTGATCGTCGCGCTGCTGGCCGTCTTCGTCATCCTCGTGATCGTGTATCGCTCACCGCTGCTGCCGATCCTGGTGCTGTTGACCTCGGTCTTCGCCCTCTGCGTGGCTCTGCTGACCGTGTGGTGGCTCGCTTTCGCCGGCATCGTGGTCCTCAACGGTCAGGTGCAGGGGATCCTCTTCATCCTCGTCATCGGCGCGGCCACCGACTACGCCCTCCTGTACGTCGCGCGCTTCCGCGAGGCCATCGGCGAGGGTCGTCAGCGGTGGGATGCCACGGTCCGGGCGTGGAAGGGAGCGTTCGAGCCCATCCTGGCTTCGGGTGGCACCGTGATCGCCGGGCTCCTCTGCCTATTGCTGTCCGATCTGGCGAGCAACCGCGCCCTCGGGCCCATCGCGTCGATCGGGATCGCGTTCGCCGTCCTGTCTGCGCTGACCTTCCTTCCCGCTCTGCTGGCGCTGGTCGGCCGCGCGGCGTTCTGGCCGTTCCTGCCCAAGCCCGGTCAGTCGGTCCTGCCGGCCGACCTCACGCAGCCCGCGAAGGGGCTCTGGCCGCGCCAGGCGCGTTTCGTCGCGCGCCGGGCCCGGCCGATCTGGATCGTGTGCACGCTCGTCCTCCTCGCCGCGTGCGTCGGCGTCACCCAGCTGCGCGCCGACGGCGTGCCCGCGAGCGACCTCGTTCTGGGGGCGTCCGAGGCGCGCGACGGTCAAGCCGCCCTCGCCGAGCACTTCCCGGGCGGCTCGGGCAGCCCGGCGTACGTCCTCGTCTCCGAACAGGACGTCGCTCGGGCGGCGACCGTCCTTCAGAGCGCCTCGGGAGTCGACGCGGTCGCTGTGCTCAGTGCCGACGCTCCCGGTGGGCAGTCGCCGGTGAGCGTGTCCGACGGCGCTCTTCGGACGACGGCGTTCGGTGCGCCCGGGACGCCGGCGCCCGCCCCGACCGTCGCCGACGGGGACGTCCTGCTGGCCGCGACCCTGGCGGACACGGCCGATTCGCCGGCTGCGGACGCGACCGTCCGTCAGCTTCGCGCCGACCTCACGGCCGAACTCGGCGAGGGCACCGCCCTGGTGGGCGGTGTCACCGCCACCGACATCGACTCGATCGACACCTCGATCCGTGACCGGACGCTCATCATCCCGATCGTGCTCACCGTCATCCTGCTGATCCTGATGGCGCTGCTGCGCTCGATCGTGGCCCCTCTCATCCTCATCGGGACCGTCATCGTGTCGTTCGGTGCGGCGCTGGGCGTCAGCGCCCTGGTGTTCGACGGCATCCTGGGCTTCCCGGGCGCGGACCCGGCGGTGCCGCTGTACGGCTTCGTCTTCCTCGTCGCCCTGGGCGTGGACTACAACATCTTCCTGATGTCGAGGGTGCGGGAGGAGTCTCTCGCGCACGGCACGCGTGCGGGGATCCTGCGTGGCCTCGTCGCCACGGGCGGGGTGATCACCTCGGCGGGGCTCGTGCTGGCGTCGACGTTCGCGGCTCTCGGGGTCATCCCGATCCTCTTCCTCGCGCAGATCGCCTTCATCGTGGCCTTCGGTGTGCTGCTCGACACGTTCGTGGTGCGCTCGTTGCTGGTGCCCGCCCTGGCGTACGACCTCGGCCGGCGCATCTGGTGGCCCTCGAAGCTCGGGCGGGCGGATGCCGCGGAGCGTAGGCTCGACGCATGACGCGCGCCCTGTTCATCGTCGATGTCCAGAACGACTTCACCGAGCACGGCGCCCTGGGCGTCGCGGGCGGTGACGCGGTCGCTGAACGCATCTCTCGGTACCTCGCCGCGCGCGCCGACGAGTACGCGCTCATCGTCGCGTCGCGGGACTGGCATCACGGCGACGACGACAACGGCGGCCACTTCTCGGACAGTCCCGACTACGTCGACACGTGGCCGGTGCACTGCGTGGGCGGCACGTTCGGTGCCGAGTACGACGAGGTCTTCGACACCTCGCGGGTGACGCACCACCTCAAGAAGGGGCAGGGCAAGCCCGCCTACTCCCTGTTCGAGGGCGTCACCGACGCGGGCGAGACCGCGGCGCACCTGCTCGAGGTCCACGGCATCCGGGACATCGACGTGGTGGGCATCGCGACCGACTACTGCGTGCGAGCGTCCGCCCTCGATGCGCTCGGCGCGGGACGCCGCGTGCGCGTTCTCACCGACCTGGTCGCGGGCGTGCATCCCGAGTCCAGCGCGGCGGCCCTGGCCGAGATCGAGGCTGAGGGCGCGGAGCTGTCCGTCTCGGGCTCCTGAGGCGAGACCGGGCTCACTCGACGGGAGCCGGGTCCCCCTCGTCATCGGCGCGGGGGATCATGAGTGAGACACTCGTGCCCTCGCCCGGTGCGCTCGTGATGCGCACGGTTCCGCCGTGTGCACCCACGATGTGCTGCACGCTCGCGAGCCCGATCCCTCGTCCGCCGTCGCCGGCGTCCGCGAACCGGCCTCGGTTGCCCTCCTGCGTGATCGAGGCGAGATCGTCGGGATGGATGCCACGACCTCGATCGCGCACGCGCACCACGGCGCCCTCGTCGGTTTCGAAGACGTCGATCTCGATGAGGTCGTCGGAGTACTTCGCGGCGTTCTCGAGCACGTTGGCGATCGCGCGGCGGAGCCCGAGCACGTCGGCCCAGACGGGAACGGCATCCATCTGTCCGAACACGACGCGACCGGGCGCATCGCCCGGCAGGACGAGTGAGACGGCTCCGCGGGCGATGAGATCGAGACTCGCGCGCCGCCGTCCCCGCTCGGTGGCGGTGTTGACGTCGGCCATGAGGGCCTGGGCCATGGCGACGATGTGGTCGCTCGCCTCACCGGCGAGGCGCAGGAGGCGGTGACCGGGGGGCAGTTCCTCGCCGATCAGATCGAGGTAGCCGCGCAGAGCTGTGACCGGCGAGAGCAGGTCGTGCGCGAATGTGCGCTGCAGTGCCTGACGCTCGTCGGCTTCGTGCTTCTCCGTCGTCAGATCGCGCACGATCTTGACGAAGCCGACGACCTGGCCCTGGTCGGTGCGGATGGCCGAGATCGTCACCCGTGCCCAGAATTCCGAGCCGTCGCTGCGCACGCGCCAGCCGGTGTCCTCGACGTGGCCGTCGCGTTGGGCGGCCGCGAGCAGTTGGTCGGGCTTGCCGCGTCGTCGATCCTCTTCGCGGTAGAAGCGCGAGAAGTGCGAACCGAGGATCTGGTCCTCGCTGTACCCCTTGATGCGTTCCGCCCCGAGGTTCCACCCGCGCACGAAGCCGCCGCTGTCGAGCTTGACGATCGCGAAGAGGTCTACCTGGTCGTCCCAGTCGCGCGGAATGGAGCGCCGGATGCTCGTCAAAGGATGGTCGGGGTCGACGCCGGGAGGGTCGACAGACACGGGAGGCTCATTGGGGACCGTGGTCATGCGGACGCACCGGCACGGGTCGCAGTGCTTGCTGAAGGCATAGTGCGATCATGCCGGTCGCGACGCGCCGGGGACAGCGATTGACATTGCCCGATCGGGCTCACGACGAGACGGTGACGAGCGTCCGCTGCCACCCGCTCGAGCCGTCCGGGGCGATCGGAGCCTGATCCTGGATCTGCAGGTTGCCCTGCTTGTCGGTCGCGCGGACCGCGATGTAGTGCGTCCCGGCCTCGGCGGTCCAGTCGAACTTCCACTGCACCCACGACTGGTCGTTGATGGGGGTGGAGAGCTGCGTCTCCTGCCACTCGCCGTTGTCGATGCTGACTTCGACCTTCTGCACGCCGACGGGCTGGGCCCAGGCCATGCCGGCCACGACCACGGCGCCCGCGGCGACGGGAGAGCCGATCTTGGGCGTGTCCACGCGCGACGACATCTTGATCGGCGCTTCGGCCGAGTAGCCGCGCGGGGTCCAGTAGGCCTCGTCCTTGTCGAAGCGCGTGACGGTCAGCTTGGTGACCCACTTCGTGGCAGAGACGTAGCCGTAGAGACCGGGAACGACCATGCGAACGGGGAATCCGTGCTCGAAGGGGAGCGGTTCGCCGTTCATCTTGACCGCGAAGATCGCGTCGAGGTTGTCGTCGGTGAGAGACGAGAGCGGAGTGGATGCCGTGTACCCGTCGACGCTCTCCGAGAGCACCATGTCGGCGTCTCCCTGCACGCCGGCCATGCGCAAGACGTCGCGGATGGGCACGCCGGTCCAGATGGCGTTGCCGACCAGGCCGCCGCCGACCTCGTTGGAGACGCAGGTGAGGGTCACGCCGTATTCGTCGAGGCCCATGTTGATGAGGTCGTCGAAGCTGAGCTCCACGGGGTTGTCGACCATGCCCTCGATGGAGAGGCGCCAGGTGGTGGGGTCGACGTTGGGAACGGTCAGTGCGGTGTCGACGCGGTAGAAGTCGCCGTTGGGGGTGATGATCGGGGTGAGGCCGTCGATCTCCCAGTTCGCGCCCTCGGGAACGGTCACGGTGGAACGGGCGGCCGGGATCCGCAGCGCGTCGCGCGCGGCGGAGACCGACGAGGTCGCGGCGTTCAGGACGCGAGCACCGACACCCACGACGACCGCGCCGACCGCGGTGAGGCCGGTGAACAGCAGGAAGTGGCGGCGATCGGTACCGGCGGCCTGGACGTTCTGTGCGACGGCGGCCGAGACCCAGCGCCGCAGGCGCACGATCGCCAGCAGCAGCACGAGGATGCCCGCGACGGTGCCGACGACGGGGGGCAGCCACGCGAGAGCGCCGGCTCCGGTGCGCGTGATGATGGCCGCCGTGGCGAGGACGCCGCCGATTCCGAGGAGGACGACGCCGACGAACCGGAAGCGGTACTCGAGCACGCCCGCGACGGCGGCGGCGACGGCAGCGCCGAGGCCCACGCCCGCGAGCAGGGCGATCTTGTCGCTCTCGCCGAACAGCGTGATCGCGAGTTCCTTCAGGGGGCGCGGCACGATGTCGACGATGAACGAGCCCACGGCGAGGATGGGGCTCGCCGATCGCGCGACGAGCGCCGCGAGTGCCTCGGCGACGGCTAGCAGGGCGGCGGCCGACACGATGCCGGCCAGGGCTGCCCAGATCCAGGCATGCGGTCGGCGGACCGTGGTGGTCTCGTCGGCACGGGCCGCGGTGTCGGTGGTCATGGCATCCCTCGTCTCCGCTCCTCGCGCGTGCGCGACGAGCCTCGCACTCTCTTCGGAGCGGAGGACGGAATGGATGCCATCAGCGCGGGCTGCGCTTCCCGCGCGTCGTCGTGGGGGACAGGGCGAAGACGGCGACCCCGGTGACGATGAGGGCCAGCGCGACTCCGAGGCCGAGGCCGAGCGTCTCTCCGAGAAGGGGGACGGCGACGACGGCGGTGAGGACCGGGCTGAGGGCGCCGGCCGCGGCGGGCAGGCTGCTGCCGAGGTTCTTGACCGCGACGACGTAGCACGCGGTCGAGAGCAGGCCCGTTCCGACTCCCTGCACGAGGGCGTAGCTTCCCACGGTGCTGAGATCGGCGCTGCCGGCGAGCAGGGCGGACGGGAGTACCCCCGTGACCGCGAGGAGAAGGGCGGATACCGCGGACGTGATCGAGACGATCACGATCACGCCGAGGGGGTCGAGGCGTGTGCGGGCGACACCGAGGGTGTAGGCGGCCCAGACGAGTCCCGCCGCCAGCAGGACGGCGATGCCGCCGGGGCCGGTCGGTCCACCGGTGAGCAGGGCGCTGGCCGCCACTCCCGCCACGATCGAGGTGAGCGCGAGCAGGCGCCGGCGCGACACCGTCCGGCGCACGCACAGGAACAGCAGGAGGGTGACGAACAGGGGGACGGTTCCCGGAACGAGCAACCCGGTGAGGGCGGCGGAGGTGAGGTGCGCGCCCCACGCGAACAAGAGGAAGTGCGGCAGTCCCGCCAGCAGCACGAGAGCCAGAACCGTCGGACGCTCGGTCCGGAGAGTGCGCATCGTGCGGGGGATCCACGGGCTCAGGACGACAGCGGGCACGACGAAGCGCGCGATCGCGGCATCCGCCATGGTGAGTCCGGCCCCCTCCAGGGCGCGCGTGGAGAGGGCGAACGACGACCACAGCACGACGACCGCAGCCAGGGCGGTCACGCCGACCAGGCGGCGGCGCGGGACCGCGCGCGGAAGGGCGAGAGCGAACGTCGTCACCCTGCGAGCCTAGGAAGAAGCGCGCCGCAGACGATTGCGATGATTGCTCGATCCGCCGTGGTTTTGGCAGAATCTGCTGCATGGTGGACCTCGACCGCATCGACCGCCTCATCCTGAGCGAATTGCAGCAGGATGGACGCCTCTCGAACCAGGAGCTCGCCGACCGTGTCGGCCTCTCACCGTCCCCGTGTCTGCGGCGCGTGCGTCGCCTCGAGCAGGCCGGGGTCATCGAGGGCTACCGCGCCGTCGTGTCGGCGAAAGCCGTCGATCTCACGATCACCGCCTTCGTGCGGCTGCGCCTGGCCTCGCACGAGGGGGCCACCGTGGACGCCGTGGAAGAGCGCTTGCGCGCCCTTCCCCACATCGTCGAAGCTCACCTGCTCGCCGGCGACTGGGACTACCTCGTGCGGATCGTCACACCGAGCTTCGAGGAATACGAGCGGCTCCTCCGCGAGCACCTGCGCGCGATCCCTTCGCTGTCGTCGATCGACACGACCTTCGCATTCGGGGTCACCAAGCCCGTGTCGCCCCTTCCCCTCGGTCCGGCGTCGGGACACGCCTAGGGCCCGGGGCGAATGCGCCCCGGGCCCGTCAGCGCTGCGAGCGCTGCTTCAGCACCTTCGCCTGGACCTTGCGGCGGATCTTCTGCACCTTCGGGTCCTTCCAGACCCGGTAGGCGACCGTTCCGGCGGCGACCGCGCGGCCGATCGCCGTGCGGGCGAGCACAGCTCCCGCGAGTCCGACCGCTCCGGTTCCGATCCAACGTGCGACACCCATAGCGCCTCCTCGATTCGCGTGCGGAATCTCACCTCACACGATCGGAGGGCGGATGCCGCGCCGCTTGCGCCGACGCCCCGCTTGTGCGTCGGTCAGCGCAGCGACCCGCCCGAGGGGGCGGCGAACGGCTCGAGGGCGGCGATCACATCCTCGCTCAGCGTGGCCTTGCTCGCCTCGACCGCGTCGTCGATCTGGCTCGGGCGCGAGGCGCCGATGATCGCGGTCGTGACGACCGGGTCGCGCAGCACCCAGGCGACGGCGAGCTGAGGGATCGAGAGACCGGCCTCGCGAGCGACCCCGTCGATACCGCGGATGCGCTCCAGGTAGTCGTCGGTGAGGGCCGATTCGTCGAGGAAGCGGCTGTCGGCGGCGCGCGAGTCGGCCGGCACCGTGCCGTCGAGGTACTTGGCCGTCAGCAGCCCCTGCGAGAGCGGCGAGAAGACCGCGCTCCCGACCGCGAGCTCGCGCAGCGTCGGGAACAGCTCCGACTCGGGCGTGCGGTCGAACAGCGAGTAGCGCGGCTGGTGGATGAACAGGCGGATGCCCTCGGCGGCGAGCAGCTCGTGTGCGCGACGGGTGAGCTTGGCCGGGTAGTTCGAGATGCCCACGTACAGCGCCTTGCCGCTGCGCACGATGTCGGCGAGGGCGGTGACCGTCTCTTCGATCGGCGTCTCGGGGTCGACCCGGTGCGAGTAGAACACGTCGACATAGTCGGTGCGCATGCGGGTGAGGCTCTGCTCGAGGGAACGAACGAGGTACTTGCGCGACCCGCCGTCACCGTAGGGGCCGGGCCACATGTCGTAGCCGGCCTTGGTCGAGAGGAACAGCTCGTCACGGTAGGCGCGCAGATCGCTGTCGAGGACCGTGCCGAACGTCGTCTCGGCAGCGCCGTAGGGCGGGCCGTAGTTGTTGGCCAGGTCGATGTGCACCACACCCCGGTCGACCGCGTGACGCAGGATCTCGCGCTGCGAATCGAGGGTCCGTCCGCTGCCGAAGTTCTGCCAGAGTCCGAGTGAGATACGGGGGAGAGGGATGCCGCTCGCCCCGGCACGCAGGAACGGCACGTCGTCGTAGCGGGTGGGGGCCGCCGTGAAGGCGGACGTCAGGCGGGGGTCATCGGCGGCGATGGGCATGATTCTCCTCGGCGGTGAAGGGGGACACCGTCGACTCTGCCACGGATCGCGGCGCAGCTCAGGCGGGAACGCGCGACAGCTCGTCGCGCAGGATGCCGGCGCCCGCCGACAGCGCGCTGAGCTTCTCGAACGCCACCTGGCGCGGCAGGGGCGCCATTCCGCAGTTCGAGCTGGGGATGAGCTTGTCGGCATCCACGAACTGCAGAGCCCGCCGTAGGGTGTCGGCCACCTCCTCGGGGGTCTCCACCTCGTGACTGGCGACGTCGATCGCACCGAGCATGACGTTCTTGCCGCGGATGAGCTCGATGAGGTCGATCGGCACGTGCGAGTTGTGGCTCTCGAGCGACACGGTGTCGATGCTCGATCGCTGCAGCAGGGGGAACGACTCCTCGTACTGACGCCACTCGGCGCCCAGGGTGGCCTTCCAATCGGTGTTCGCCTTGATGCCGTAGCCGTAACAGATGTGGACGACGGTCTCGGCGCGCAGCCCCTCGGCGGCGCGCTCGAGGGTCGCGACGCCCCAGTCCTTCATCTCGTCGAAGAAGACGTTGAACGCGGGCTCGTCGAACTGGATGATGTCGACCCCCGCCGCTTCGAGCTCGCGGGCTTCCTGGTTGAGGATGGTCGCGAACTCCCACGCGAGCTTCTCGCGGCTGCGGTAGTGGTGATCGGCGAGCGTGTCGATCATCGTCATCGGTCCGGGCAGAGCCCATTTGATCGGGCGATCCGTCTGCAGGCGGAGGAACGCGGCATCCTGGACGAAAACCGGCTGACGACGGCTGACCGCGCCGACGACGGTGGGAACGCTCGCGTCGTAGCGGTCGCGGATGCGCACCGTCTCGCGGTTCTCGAAGTCGACACCCTCGAGGTGCTCGATGAAGGTCGTCACGAAGTGCTGGCGGGTTTGTTCGCCGTCGCTGACGATGTCGAGGCCCCGGCGTTCCTGCTCCTTCGCGGCACTGCGCAGGGCGTCGTGCTTGCCCTCGACGAGCGTGTCGCCCTCGAGCTCCCAGGGCGACCAGAGCACCTCGGGCTTCGCGAGCCAGGCGGGCTTGGGGAGGCTTCCGACGATCGAGGTGGGGAGGAGGGTGTTCACGGGGTGGGTCTCCGGGGAGGTCATCGGGTCGGGAGGGCGTCGGCGACGAGCCACGCGTCGAGCACCGCGCGGTGGGGCTTCACGAAGTGCTCCTCGGTGTAGCGCCCCTGGGTGATGCCGAGGCGGCTGCGCTCTTCGCGGTCGTACGCGATGTTCGTGCGGGTGAAGTCGTCGTGAGCGAGGGTGGGGCGGTAGACCTCGCCCGCCGGCTCGTGGGCGTTGTAGATCTCGGGACGGTAGATCTTCTGGAAGGTCTCCATCGTGGCCACCGTCCCGGCGAGCTGCAGGTCGGTGTAATCGGCCAGAAGATCGCCGCGGAAGTAGAACGCCAGCGGCGCGACACTGCCCCGCGGCATGAAGTAGCGCACCTGGAGGCCCATCTTCCCGAAGTACTCGTCGGTGAGGCTGAAGCTGTCCTGCTCGTACTCGAACCCGAGCACCGGGTGCTCGACACCGGTGCGGTGGTACTCACGGCTCGTCGACACGCTGATGCACACGACGGGGGACTGCGTGTAGCGCTCGCGGTACGCCTCGGAGTCGAGGAAGTGCTGGAAGAGCTTGCCGTGCAGGATGCCGAAACCCTCGGGCAGCGTGAACGGCTTGCCCTCGCCGTTGGCCGCCGGCAGCAGCACGCTGAAGTCGTAGTCGCGGAGGTACGACGAGAAGTTGTTGCCGACGATGCCCTGATGGCGCTCGCCGGTGACGTTGTCGACGACGTGGATGTCGAGCACCTCGAGCAGGGGGAACTCGCGGTCGTCGCCGGCGTCGTCGTCGAACTGAAGCTCGGCGGAGACGATGTCGAGTTCGACGCGGTAGCGGTCCGCGTCGTCGCCCGCGAGCTCGTTCATGCGGCGATCGATCATCGCGAGGGCGTTCCGAAGGTTCTGCTGGCGGTGCTCGCCTCGGGCGAGGTTGGCGAAGTTCGTGGTGATCCGCGAGCTGGCCGAGGGCGCGTAGTCCTCGTCGAAGCGCGTGGTGGAGATGCGGAACGTGATGTCGTTCGCCATGTCGAGCCAATCGGATAGGGCCGGGGTGGGCCGTGCGGTGATCGTTTCCTCATCGTGCGCCTTCGGTCGGGTCATCGGGTAATTCCGTGCCGCTATGTCGAGGTATAGCCTCGACCTATGGCTAAGCGGGCGAGTGGAATCACGCTGCAGCAGATGCAGTACTTCATCGAGGTGGCGGCGGAGGGCTCCATCAGCGCCGCGGCCGACCTCCTGTACGTCGCGCAGCCCACCATGTCGGCCGCGATGCGCGATCTCGAGACGCGCGTCGGCCGCGACCTGCTCACCCGTTCGGCGCGCGGGGTGACGCTCACCGTCGACGGGGTCGAGTTCCTCGGCTACGCCCGCCAGGTGGTCGAGCAGGCGGAACTGCTCGAGCAGCGCTACCTGGGGCGCCCGCCTTCGCGGCGCCTGCTCGGAGTCTCCGCCCAGCACTACTCGTTCGTCGTCGACGCGTTCGTGCGGATGGTGAAGGCGACGGATGCCGCGGAGTACGAGTTCTCGCTGCGCGAGACCCGCACCTTCGACATCATCGAAGACGTCCGGACGTTGCGCAGCGAGCTCGGTGTCCTGTTCCGCAACGACTTCAATCGGAACGTCCTCGACAAGCTGCTGCGGGATTCGGGTCTCGCCTTCCACCCGCTCTTCCGCGCCGAGCCGCACATTTTCGTCTCGCGACGCAACCCGCTCGCGAAGCGCGAGCGCGCGACCCTCGACGACCTCGCGGACCTCCCGCGGCTCACCTTCGACCAGGGCGCGAACAACTCGTTCTACTTCGCCGAGGAGATCCTCTCGACCCTCTCGAGCAAGCAGGAGATCCGCGTGTCCGACCGCGCGACGATCTTCAACCTGATGATCGGCCTCGACGGGTACACGATCTCGACGGGCATCATCAGCGACGACCTCGACCCCGAGATCGTCGCCGTCCCCCTCGACGTCGACGAGCGGATAGAGATCGGCTGGATCGGTCGCTCCGCCATCCCCCTCACCGAGCAGGCGCAGCGGTACCTCGGCGAAGTGCGCGACGTCGTGGCCGGGTTCGGGGTGGAGCTGCTGGACTGAGCTGACCCGATTTGAATGTTAAGGCTCACAGCATGTGCACGATCACACACTGAGGAACATTTTTTACCCGGCCATCGGGCTATTCTTCATTCTTCGGCCGGGGCCTGGATGAGAATCCAATGAGAAGGTTCTCCGTTCGCTATCACCCGGCCCCGAACTGCGCTTACTGTCTCAGGACGCGGCACCGACGTCGCGGACCATTCGAAGGAGAATGACCATGCAGCACGCATCCCCCCGTCCCCGTGCCCTCCTGCAACGGATCGTCGTCACCGCCGCGGCTCTCGCCGCGGTCGTCGCGCCGTTGACGGTCGCGTCGACCCCGGCGGAGGCCGCGGGTCGAATGACCTACACCCTCTACACCGAGGCCAACCCGACCGCCGACCAGGCGGACGCCTACACCCGTATCCGCGCCGCGATGGATGCCGCGGTCGCGCGCTACAACGAATTCAGCGATTTCGATCGACACCTCAACGTCTACTACGTTCCCGGGGTGCCCACCGCCGAGGCGAGCATCGACGGCACCATCCGGTTCGGCGAGAACCGCGGCTTCATGCAGGAACGCACCGCACTCCACGAGATCTCGCACACCGTGGGCAATGGAACGGCCAATGCCTGGTACGCGATGTGCCAGAACGGACGGTGGACCGGAGCGAATGCCAACGCCAAGCTCGCCCAGTTCGACGGCGCGGGCGCCGTGCTCAACTGCGGCGGTTCGCACATCTGGCCTTATGGGCTGAACTACGACAACGAGATGTCGGACCTCAGCGCTGACCGTCACGTGCAGATCATCTGGGCGATGATCGCCGACGGCATGTGAGACAGAGCGGCGGGGGCCGCGCGGGCCGGTCGG
>CAJYHN010000003.1 GCA_913774665.1 uncultured Microbacterium sp. | reverse complement strand
TTCGAGGCGATCCAGAAGGCCAACCCCAACGGCGGCAAGGTCCTCGTCGTCTCCACCGACCCCGGCGTGTCCACCACCGACGCCCGCGCCCAGGGCTTCGAAGACGCCGTCAAGAAGAACTCCAAGTTCACCTCCGTGGGCGTGCAGTACTCCCACAACGAGCCCTCCACCGCCGCGGAGATCGTCACCGCCGCGCTGCAGAAGGACCCCGACATCGTCGGCATCTTCGCCGCCAACCTCTTCGCCGCCGAAGGAAGCGCCACCGGTGTCCAGCAGGCCGGCAAGCAGGGCGCCGTCACCATCGTCGGTTTCGACGCCGGCCCCGCCCAGGTGAAGGCCCTGGAAGCCGGCACCGTCCAGGCCCTCGTCGCGCAGGAGCCCGCCACCATCGGCTCCGACGGCGTCAAGCAGGCCATCGCCGCGCTGAAGGGCGAATCCACCGAGGCGAAGATCCAGACCGGGTTCACCATCCTCACCAAGGACAACATCACCACCGACGGCAAGGACGCGGTCTACAAGTCCTCCTGCTGACCCACCCTTCTCGCGTGAGGGGTCACGAACTGTCGCCTCAGACGCTCCGAAGCGACACGAAACGACCCCTCACGCCAGATGAACCCCGGATGCCGGGACCCGGAACGACCGCCCGGGTTCCGGCATCCACACCCCCTCCTCCCGGGTTGGGGCGCATTCCCCACCTCGGGGCGCGAGCCTCACGCCCCGAACGACAGAACCCGCGCCGGACCCCGGGGCCGCCCCCGATGCAACACGCCCCACCCGCCCCACCCACACGGAGCCCCGCATGACCGACCTCACCGCCGCCGCCCTCCCCTCCCTCGCGGCGAACGTCTCCGTTCCGACGTACGACCGGTCGGCCGTGCGCGCGCGCATCGTGCACTTCGGTGTGGGCGGCTTCCACCGGGCGCACGAGGCCATGTACCTCGACCGCCTGCTCGAGGCCGGCCACACCGAGTGGGGCCTGTGCGGAGTCGGGGTCCTCTCTTTCGACGCGGCGATGCGCGACGCCCTCGCCGCTCAGGACGACCTCTACACGCTCGTCACGACCGCCCCCGACGGCTCCTCCACCGCCCGCGTCGTCGGCTCGATCGTCGACTACCTCTTCGTCCCCGACGACCCCGAGGCGGTGGTCGCCAAGCTCGCCGACTCCGACACCGCGATCGTCTCGCTCACCATCACCGAGGGCGGGTACGGCATCGACGACGCCACCGGCGACTACGCCCCGCGCGACGAGGCGACCCTGGCCGACCTCGACGGCGCGAACCCGCCTCGCAGCGTCATGGGCCTGCTCACCGAAGCTCTTCGTCGACGCCGGGATGCCGGCATCCCGGCCTTCACCGTCATGTCGTGCGACAACATCCAGGGCAACGGACACGTCGCCCGTGCGGCGCTGCTCGGGTTCGCCGAGCGACGCGACCCCGACCTGTCCGCCTGGATCGCCGAGAACGTGTCGTTCCCGAACTCGATGGTCGACCGCATCACCCCCGTCACCACCGACGAGACGCGCGCCGCCGTCGCCTCGGAGTTCGGCATCCAGGACCGCTGGCCGGTGCGCAGCGAGTCGTTCGAGCAGTGGGTGCTCGAAGACGCGTTCCCCGCCGGCCGCCCGCCGTTCGACGAGGTGGGCGTGCAGCTGGTCGACGATGTCGAGCCCTACGAGCTCATGAAGCTGCGGCTGCTCAACGCCTCGCACCAGGCCATGAGCTACCTCGGCATCCTCTCGGGCGCTCACTACGTGCACGAGGTGTGCACCGATCCGCTGTTCATCGAGTTCCTGCGGGGCTACATGCACGAGGAGGCGATCCCGACGCTGCGCGCGGTTCCGGGGATCGACCTCGACGCCTACTGCGACCAGCTCATCGCGCGCTTCGGCAGCGAGGCGATCCGCGACACGCTCGCACGCCAGGTGGTCGACGGCTCCGACCGACTGCCCAAGTTCCTGCTGCCCGTCGTGCGCGAGCAGCTCGCGTCGGGCGGGCGCATCGACCATGCCGCCCTCGTGCTCGCGGGGTGGAGCGTGTTCCTCGAGGGGCGAACCGAGACGGGAGAAGAGACCCCGGCTGTCGACAGCCGCCTCGACGAGCTGCGTGCGATCGTCGCGGACGACCCCGCGACGCTGCTCGACTACGCGCCGGTCTTCGGCGACCTCGGGCGGAACCCCCGCCTGCGCGAGGCCTACCTGACGGCACGTGAGGCGCTGGCCGAACACGGCGCGCGCGGCGCGATCGCCGCCCTCGCCTCCTGATCGACCCCGCGGGTCAGACGCGCGGCCGGTTCCGCAGGAACCCCGCGATGGCGTCGTGGAACCGCGTCGGGTCCTGGTTCGCCTCGTTGCAGTGCCCGGTCGCGTCGAACGCGACGAGCTCGGCATCCGGATGCCGTTTCACGTACGCGAGCGACCCGCTCACCGGCACCACGGGGTCGCGCAGACTGTGCACGATGAGCGTCGGCACGGTCGGTGCCGGCCGGGGCCCGTCGACCCAGTTGAGCGCCGGGGCGTCGACGGCCTCGATGAGTCCCAGCGCCCGCGCGCCGATCCGACTTCCGAGGATGCGCATCGAGGCCCCCGCGATCGAGCGCGGCAAGCGGGCTCCGGCGACGGCGTTCTCGACCACCCGCGTCCAGTCCAGCGCCGGCGCCACGAGCACGAGGGCGGTGACGCGGTCGCGATGGGCCGACTGCTCGAGAGCGAGCATCGCGATCGTTCCGCCCATCGACCACGCGACCAGCACGATCTCGCGCGCGCCCTGCGCGACGGCGTAGGCGATCGCGTCGTCGACGTCGCGCCACTCGCGCGTCCCGAGCGTCGAGGGCAGGGAGTCGGCGGGGGCGCACTCCTCGTCGCCGGCATAGGACACCACGAGCGACATCCAGCCCGCGTCCGCCGTGGCCGGGGTCGAGCGCAGGGAGCCGTTGCGGCTCGAGCGCAGGCCGTGCACGTGGATCGTCCACCGTCCGTCGGCCGTGTCGCGATCGCCGATCTCCCAGGCCTCGGCGACGCCGCCGCGGCGCAGCGGCACCGACACGTGGCGGGTGGGCCCGACGTCTTCGGGGGCACCGATGCTCTGTGAGGTCCAGGTGGCCACGGCCTCGCCGTCCGCCAGCCCGTCCGGACGCGAGGCGAGCTCGCGCACGACCCGGTCCTTCCCGACGTGCAGCGGTTCGCCGACCACGACGTGACGGCCGTCGTCGAGCCACAGGCCGTACGTGCCGGGCTCGCGGCTCTCCAGCGTGGCCGGCACCGAGACGGTGTCGCCCGCGATCGTGATCGGGGCGTAGACCTTCGGCGCGCGCGGCGCGATGAGCCGGCGGGCGACGTAGCCGGCGAGTGCTTCATGCGCGACGGCGACGGTCGCGGCGGCGACACCGGTACCGATGGCGAGGGATCGGATCATGGACGTGCTCCCGTGGTTCGGCGGGTGAGGTGGGCATCGATCTCGTCGATGAGCGCGCGCTGCGCGGGGCTCAGCGGCGATGAGGTGGCGATCGCGTCGTCTTCGACGGCGACCCGGAGGGCGTGCAGGCGCGTCTCGACGACCGCGTCGGAAGGCACCCCCGCGAACGAGCGGACCCCGCGTTCGCACGCGACCGGCTCGAGTCGCGCGAGGAGGTCTTCGCCGCGGCGACGGATGGTCGTCGATGAACGGGATGCCACGAAGATGCCGATCACGAACGATACGACGCCGAGGTAGAACAGGGGGTCGAAGAGCGCACTCACGAGCGCGTCCGGCTCGAAGAAGCGCGAGAGCGTGAGGTCGACGATCTCGCTCAGGCAGCCGAGGACGATGCCGACCGCCCCGACGCGGAAGAACACGCGCGGTTTCGGCAGGGAGGGGCGGGCCGAGCGGAACAGGAGCAGGCCGACGAGCGCGATCCCCGCCATGTGCAGCACCCCGTATGCCCAGGCCCCGGTCGAGGTCACCGCCAGGTTCTCGAGGAAGAGGAACGACGACGACCCGCGCTGCGGCACCGCGACGAAGAACACGACGGCGAACAGCGCCGCGAGCGAGGCCGGGAACCACCACCGCAGCGTCCGGATGCGCGCCGTCACGGGGGCGGTTCCAGCCTGGATGCCGAGCCACAGCGCGACCATCGTCAGCACGTTCTGCACCAGCTTTAGCACATTGGTCCCGCCGAGCAGGCCGTCGAGCAGCTCGAGGGGGACGACGGTGCCCTGGGTCAGCAGGGCGATCGAGCCGATCAGGGCGGCCGACCACGCGATGCGCGCCCGCGGCTGGCGCCAGGCCACCCGCGCCCGCAGCGCGACGACCAGCAGCAGACCCGCGAGCGCGACGTCGATGAGGACGACGGTCACCACGAGGACTCCGCCACCCTCGGCGAGGCGTAGAGCAGACGCGCGATCCGGTGCGCGACATGCTCGGCCACCAGCTCCGCCTCGTACTCGGGCGTGCTCAGGTCGGGGTTGTCGTGCGGCGAGACCGAGGAGCGCTCGTGCAGCGATCCCGCGCAGTGCGCGTCGTCGAGGAGGTGCCCGAGCTCGTGCGAGGCGGCGAACTGGCGGTAGACGGCGGCATCCGAGGCCCGCACGTGGATGCTGGCCTCGCGACGGTCGGCGAACGAGGTGACGAAGCCGGTCAGCGTCCCCCAGCCGCTCGTGTCGGTCTCGGCGACGATGCGCAGCCGCATCCGCAGCGCCCGCTCGACCGCTTCGACGACCTGCTCGAAGGTCATCCCCGGCGCGAGCTCGGCTCGGCGGACGGCGCGATCCGCGCGCGCCTGCACGCGGGCGAGCACCTCGTCCGCCCCCGTCACCACCGTCCCCCCTCGCGGCTGTTCATGTCGCGGGCGGCCTGCCCCGCAGGGAGTGGGCGATCGCGCGCAGGGCGTCGGGCGACATCTCGCCCAGGGCGCGGAACTGGATGCTGCTGGCGCCGGCGTCGCGCATCGCCTCGCGCAACTCGAGCTCGGCGTCGGTGCGATCGGTCACGGCGTCGTCGGTGTAGTCGGTGAGGTACTCGGTCGGCACGTCCGCCCAGTGCGTGATGAGACGGAGTACCTCTTCGTCGAGCACGACGGTGTTGGTCGCGGCGACGAGAAGGACCCGCGTGCTCTCGGCCGCGGCGGGATCGATCTCGTGGAGGTGCGTCAGCAGATCGCTCTCGCGCGCGGCCTGGCTCTCGACGAGACGACGGACCCGCGCGGCGAGGGGGGCCGCGGGGACCCTCATCTCGATCCGCGGCGCGGAATCGGGGTTGGCGACCTCTTCGGGTGTCACCCCGAGGGCGGCGGCGAGCGCCTCGATGTCGTTCGTGTTGTAGGGCAGAGAGAAACCGGCCCGCGCCTGGTAGTAGCTCTTCGTCATTCCGGCGCGACGGAGCAGCTCGCCGACGGTGAGCCCTTGCGCTCTCCGCAGGCGATCCACGTTCGCCACCACTCGTCGGGAGTACCGCGAGGGTGGTCCGACAGCACCGCGACCCACTCTCCGATCGTAGACGCCGCGGGAGGACGAAGACGGACTGATCGTATTTACGACCTGGCGCCGGGTGCTAATTACGAAGCGCTGTGCTTGTATGGAGGAGACCGCGCACGGGGCGTCCGTGGGGGAACCCCCGCGCGCAGGCGATCGGGGAGGCTTCCCGATCCGTCCGCGACGGGCGCGGCACCATTGGGGGGTGCCGCGCCCGTTCGCGTCTCCGCGGGGTCGTCGACCGCGATGGCACGGGTCAGAACGGATACGTCGCCACGTCGGCCTGCATCGTGACCCACTGGGTCTCGGTGAACGCCTCGATGTTGGCCTCGTGCCCGCCGAAGCGCGCTCCGGTTCCGGAGGCGCCGACGCCGCCGAACGGTGCCTGCGACTCGTCGTCGACCGTCTGATCATTGATATGCAGGATGCCGCTGGGCAGGCGATCCGCGAGCTCGTAGGCGCGGAAGGCGTCTTTGGCGAGGATCCCCAGCGAGAGGCCGTAGTCGCTGGCGGTGACGAGGTCGACGAGCTCGTCGACCGAGCTGAACCGCGTCACGGGGGCGACGGGGCCGAAGATCTCCTTCTGGAAGGCGGAGTGCTCGGGCGTGACGTCGGCCAGCACCGTCGCCTGGTAGAACAGCCGGTCGTAGTGCCCGCCCGCGGTGACCCGGGCCCCGGCATCCGCCGTCTCGCGCACGATCGCGTCGATCTTGTCGCGCTGACGCTCGTCGATGATCGGGCCGAGGGGCGCGCCGGTCGAGGGGTCGCCCGCGGGGAGGGCGGCCGCCTTGGCGCTGAGGGCGTCGACGTACTCGTCGTAGATGCTGTCGTGCACGAGGTGGCGCCCGGTCGTCATGCAGATCTGCCCCTGGTGCAGGAACGACCCCCACGCCCCCGCGGATGCCGCGGCGGCGACGTCGACGTCGCCGAGGACGACGAGGGCGTTGTTGCCGCCGAGCTCGAGGTGCGCGCGCTTGAGGAGCTGTCCCGCCCGGGCTCCGATGACGCGCCCCGCCTCGGTGGAACCGGTGAACGAGATGACGGGCACGGCGGGGTGGTCCACGAGGGCCGACCCGACCTCGACGCCGCCGGGCACCACCGAGAACACCCCCGCGGGCACCCCGGCCGCCTCGAGCACCGCCGCGAAGAACAGCCCGCCGCTCACGCTCGTGCGGGGATCGGGCTTGAGCACGACCGCGTTGCCGAGGGCGAGGGCGGGCGCGATCGAGCGCGCCGAGAGGATGCCGGGGAAGTTGAACGGCGAGATGACGCCCACCACCCCCACCGGCCGGCGTCGGCTGAGGCTCAGCCGCGGGCGCGCGGAGCGCAGCAGCTGACCGTAGGGCATCATCGCGGTCGCCGCGGCCAGGTGGAACTCGTTCGCGACGAGTCCGGCCTCGAAGTGGGCCTTGCCCTGCGCGGATCCGGCCTCGTCGCCGAGCCAGCGCGCGAGCGTCTCGGTGTTCTCCTCGATGAGGGTCGCGGCGCGGCGCATCACGGCCGCCCGTTCCTCGGCGGGCGCCGCCGCCCACGCGGTCTGCGCGCGACGCGCGGCATCCGCGCTCCGGTCGAGGTCGGCGGCAGTGGGCGCGGCCACTCGGGCGATCATCTCGCCGGTGGACGGCGACACGACCGCGGCGGTGTCGGGCGTGCTCACCCACGATCCGTCGAAGTAGCGGCCCTCCCAGGTCTGCGGGTCGAAGAACGTCATCGGTCCGTCCCTTTCTGCGCCTCGGCGCGGGTGTTCGTCGGTTCGGAAGCGGGGGCGAGGACGATGTCGAATCGGGTCCGCGACCAGCTCCGCCCGCCCAGATCGCGGCCGTCGGGGGTCTCGCTCCCCGCGGCCTGCTCGGAGAAGTCCATGACCAACGACTCCTTCACGCCGAACACCGAATCCCGGTCGAGCAGTTCGTCGCCCCGGACGAAGATGTGCGTGACGAGGGTCCGCATCTTCGCAGCCGACACCATGAAGTGCAGGTGCGAGGCGCGCATGGGTGAGCGGCCCACGGCATCCAGGAGCTTTCCGACCGGCCCGTCGTTCGGAATCGGGTAGGGCGTGGGGGTGAGACCCCAGAATCGGTAGCGTCCCTCCTCGTCGGTGTAGAGGTGGGCGCGCCCCGCGACGCGGTCATCGCCGTACTGGACGTCGTAGAAGCCGTCTTCGTCGGCCTCCCACACCTCGATGCGTGCTCCCGCGACCGGGGCCCCCTCGGTGTCCGTCACCGTGCCCTCGACCCAGCAGGGTCGACCGGGCGCGCCACCGGCGATGTCGCCGCCGTTCTCGATGAGCGGTGCGTCCTCGGTGAAGAACGGACCGAACACCGTCGCCTCGGTGGCGTCGCCGTAGGCCTCGTTGTTGACGGCGACGGTCTGCATCGAGACACCGAGTACATCGGAGAGCAGGATGAACTCCTGCCGCCGCTCGTCGGTGATTCGGCCCGCCGCGTTGAGGAACGCGATACCGGCCGCCCATTCCTCCTCGGTCAGGCGCACCTCGCGCACGAAGGCGTGCAGGTGGCGGGTGAGGGCCTGCATGACCTCCCTCAGCCGCGCGTCGGGCGCCTGGGCGAACGAGTCGACGACGGTCTCGATCAGCTCCTCCTCGCGGGCGCGTTGCTGCGGTGACGGGGTGTGCTCATTCATGTCCTTCTCCTGTCCCGAGATGCTCCGCCGGCGCCCCGTCCCACGCGGCCGTCAGGAGGGACTCGAGATCTTCTCGTGTCACAGGACGGGGATGCGTAGGCGGGACGACCGGCAGAACGATGTCCGCCGCATCGCGGATGTCCTGCCGACGGAAGCCGTAGTCCCGCAGGGCGACGGGCGCGCCGACGTCATGACGGAGAGCGAGGAGCCCGGTGAGGGGGTCCTCCGCCGAGAAGGCCGCTCGCAGGCGCTGCGCCGCATCGGGCGCGAACGGGAGCGTGAACGCCGCGACGTAGGGCAGCACGATCGCGTGCGTCTGCGCGTGGGGCAGTCCGTACGTCCCGCCCAGGACGTGGCAGATCTTGTGATGCAGGCCCGATCCGGCCGAGGCGAAGGCCGCCGCGGCGAGATACGTGCCGAGCAGCATCTGCTCCCGGCCGGTCGGGTCGGCGTCGTCGCGCACGAGGGCGCGCATGCCCGAAGCGAGGCACCGCGCGCCCTCGGTCGCGAGCGCCGCGTTGATCGGATCCCGATAGGGCGCCCACAGCGAGTCGACGCAGTGCGCCAAAGCGTTCAGGCCCGAGGCGACAGCCAGGTCCCGTGGCAGCGAGGCGGTGAGCTCGGGGTCGTAGACGATCACCCGCGGCAGCACGCGGGGATCCGACCCGGTGCTCTTGCGTCCGTTCTCGGTCAGCCCCCAGACGTCGGTGGCTTCGGATCCGGCGTACGTGGTCGGAACCGCGATGATCGGGATGCCGGTGGTCAGCGCGATCGCCTTCGCCAAGCCGACCGCCGAACCGCCGCCGATCGCGACGACGGCGTCGATGGACGCCTCGGTCGCCGCGCGCCGAGCCCGCTCGGCCACCTCGACCGGGACGTGCGGGGCGACCTCGCTCCACTCCCGCGCGACGGGCGCGGCGGCGCGGAGGGCTCTCGAGAGCTCGGCCTGAGACGGCGAAGCGATCACCATGACCCGGGTCGCTCCCATCCGCTCGATCTCGGCGAGGGTGCCGGCCAGCGCCCGGCCCGACGAGAAGACGACGCGAGCCGCCGGCGTGGTGTGGACGAACGAGACGGGGCGCGTCATCACGACCTGCTGAGTATCGCGGCGAGGGCGGACGCGAGCACCCCGGCCGGGTCGCTCGGAAGGTGCGGAGCCCGCCACGCGACGATCTTGTCGGGCCGGACGAGGAGGGCTCCCTCTTCATCGACACCGCGCAGCCGCTCCCACTCGAAATACAGGTCCGTGTACGTCCGGCCCGGGCCGATGACGACCGCTTCGATCGGCACGCCCAGAGTGTCGGCGACCTCGGGGACCGCGTCGGCCCATGCCTGCCCCGCGATTCCGGTGAAGAGGGTGAACCGCGAGCTGGGCGCGAGGTCGAGCGTCGAGAACGATCGGCGCGCGTCGCCGACCCACGCGTGCGGGAGCGGCGAGCCGGGGACGGTCGACGGCTCGTAGTACAGCTCCGGGTCGCGCGTGGGAGCAGGCCGGGAGGTTCCGTCCGGGACGACGGCGGACGACCGGTAGAACTGGCCCATCTCCACGCCGTGGGCGTTGAACTCGTAGTTCTTCAGCTCCATCGCCGCGGTGATGGCCCGACGCTTGGCCCGCCCGCGCGGGGTGTCGTCCTTGCGCTCCTCGATGAGGGCCCGCATCTCCTCCTCCGTCTCGGCGTCGGTGATGCCGAGCGCGGTGAAGAGCTCCCCGAATTCGCGCCCCGACTTGTTGGCCCGGAGGACGATCTGCCGGGCGACCGGCGCCCGCTCGGTCGTGTACGTCTCGAGGAGGGCCTCGCCCGCCTGGCCACGGATCACCGCGGCGAGCTTCCACGCGAGGTTGTAGGCATCCTGGATCGAGGTGTTCGACCCCAATCCGTTGGACGGGGGATGCCGGTGGATCGCGTCTCCCGCGGCGAACACCCGCCCCTTCTGCAGGCGTGTGGCGTACATCTCGTTGTTCCCCCACAGGGAGGTCCCCGTGATGGTGACCTCGAGGTCGGGATCACCGATCAGGTTGCGGACGATCTGCACGGCCGCGGCCTCGTCGATGACCGGTTCGGGACCGTCGATGTCGTATCCCCACACGATGAGCCACTCGTTCCATGGCCGCACCATGCGGATCAGGCCGGCACCGATGCCCCCGACGTTCGAGCCGGGCTGCACGACCCAGTAGAGAACGCTCGGGCGGTGGCCGACGAGGTGGTCGATGTCGGCGGTGAAGGTGATGTTCATCGACCCGGCGATGTCCATGCGGCCCTCCATCGGGAGGTCGAGGTCGGCGACGACGCGCGAGCGCGCTCCGTCCGCGGCGATGACGTACTTCGCCCGCACCTCGTACGGCCGTCCGGTCACCCGGTCGAGGACGCGCACGGTCACGCCCGCGTCATCCTGGATGTGCGACAGGTACTCGCTCGAGAACCGCGTCTGCGTCCCCCGCGCCGTGGCGTTGCGCACGAGGATCGGCTCCAGGTAGTTCTGGGGCACGTCGCAGTTGAGGGTCGGGGAGGCGGCGACGTAGTCGGCGTGGCGCGCGGGGCTCGTCCCCCAGCTGAGGATCCGGCCGAGTTCCTCCCCGGCGAGCGAGGTGCAGAACACGGTGTCGCCGATCATCTCGTGCGGGGTCGAATCGGCTTTCACCTGATCCTCGATGCCCATGTCGCGGAAGAACTCCATGGCCCGCTGGTTCGTGATGTGAGCGCGCGGGGTGTTCGCCGTCCACCGGTACTTCGTGATCATCACGGTGTCGATGCCGAGCGTCGCCAGGGCGAGGGCGGCCGAGGCTCCGGCGGGGCCCGTCCCGACGATCAGCACATCGGTATGCACCATCCCGGCGTCCGGAAGGGCTGTGTCGGTGATGCCGTCGTCGAAAACCGCCATGGGTCCGTCCTTCGTCCCTGCGCCACGACATCGTGGCGTCCCGGGAAGTATGCGTCGGCGACCCCGGAGAATCCGTGGACGGAGACGAAAGGCTCCCTCGATGTCCGGTTTCGTCAAACGGGTAGGCCGGAGCGGACCTCCCGAGGCGTGCACCCGTAGTGCATCCGGAAGGCCCGGCTGAAGTGCGGGTGAGACGCGAAGCCGCACCGAGCGGCGATCTCTCCGATCGGCACGGTCCCCCGCAGCATGCGGAGAGCGGCCGAGAGCCGCCGCGTGCGGATCTCCTCGGCCAGACTCCGCTCCGCCGAGGAGAAGAGTCGACGCATCGTGCGATCCGTGAGTTCGAGACGGGCGGCGATGGACGCTGTGCTCAGCCGGGTGTCGTCGAGGTGCGCGTCCACGAAATCGAGCACGACGCTCCGCCGACCCGCCTCCGTCGACGCGAGCCCCGGAATCAGGAGCAGCCGGATCCGGTCGATGAGGTCGTCGTCGGACGACTCCGACGACACGAGCCTCTCCATCACGCGACGATGGACCACGCCCGCGACGAGTCGCATCGTCGCGGTTGCGCCGACATCGAGCCGCCCCGTCGGAAGCACCTCGCGCGGGAGCAGGTGCGCGGCATCCGCCTCCGAGAACGCGATGACGATCTCGTCGACACCGCCCCGGAACTCGCGGGAGAATGGCCGGTCGGTGGCGCAGACGACGGCCGATCCGGGGCCGTGTCCCAGGACCTGCTCGTCGCTGATCAGGCGCGCATCGCCCCGGCGGGTCAGGTAGATCGCCCGGCCGGGCGCGTCGTGGGCGAGGATGTGCGCGCGCTCGCGCCGCACGGCGTGGGGCGTCGCGACGACGTGGGCCACGTCGAACGGCCCGACGCGGGCGCTGCGCACGGTCGCGTCGAACTCTCCCGACCGCGGCGCGGCGCAGGCCAGGCCGACGAGCGCACGTTCGTGGTGGGCCTCCCAGGCGCTGATGCGCCCGGCGCGACCCACTCGTCGGGTGGAGAACGTCTGCGGCTCCATAACCGTCCCATCGACCCTTGCGGCAGCAACGATGATGCCGGTTCAGCCTATTCCCGTGAATACGCTCGCGCGAGGGTCCCGCGCATCTCTCAGGCGATCCGCCGCTCCCCCGGCCCGATGACCCCCACCACCGGCACTCGTCCCCGTCGAGCATTGCCTCGAACCCGCCGCCGTCCTGGGCCTGCGCCCCGCGCCGGGTCTCGGCATCCGCATCCGTATCCGCATCCGCTCCCTCGATCCGCGGGCGGAACGTGCGGCCGTCGGGGGCGACGGTGCGCGCGGCGACGGGCGACCGCGCCGCGAAGAGCACGATCAGAGCGCGCAGGACTCCCGCTCGACGAGCGACACGTCGATGACCGTGACCTCGTCGAGGCCGAGGCCGGCGTCGGGCTCGAGGCGCTTGAACACGCGCTCGGCTGCGAGCGCGCCGATGCGACGCGGGTCCTGGTCGATCACCGTGACGGCGGGCGTCAGGGTGTCGGCCATCGGGAAGTCGCCGAACCCGACGAAGGGCATCGGGTCGCCCCGCAGCACGTGCGCGAGCGCCATCGATGAGCGAGCGTTGGCCGAGAAGATCGCGGTGGGCGGTTCGGGCAGCGCCCGCAGGCGATCGAGGGCGGATGCCGCGGCCTCGCGTGTCGCGACCTGCGAGGCCACGAGAGCCTCGTCGACGTCGATCCCCGCTTCGCGCAGCGCCCGGCGCCAGCCCTCCACGCGCTTGGTCTCGGTGGAGAGGTGCACCATGTCGCCGACGTAGGCGATGCGGCGATGGCCGTGGGACAGCAGGTGGGTCGTCGCCAGGTGCGCTCCGGCCTCGTCGTTCTCGGTGAACGTGTCGGTGGTGAGTCCGACGGGAGCGCGGTCGACGAACACGATCGGGGTGTGCCCGCGCCAGCGCTCGAGCCACGAGTGGTCGGTGCCGACCGGGGCGATCACGAGCCCCGTCAGCTGGCGTCCGAGGAGGGACTCGAGGGCGGGCTTCTCGTCGTCGGGGTCCTCACCGAGGCTCGTCACGAGCGTCGACAGCCCGTGCCGGCGGGCGGTGTCCTCGACCGCGCGCGCGATCGCCGCGAAGAACGGGTCGACGACGTCGGGCACGGCCACGCCGATCACCGACGCCCGACCCGCGCGGAACGTCGTGGCCAGGGCGTTGGGCACGTAGTTGAGCTCGCGCATGGCCGCCTCGACCAGGGCGCGGGTGTCGGGCAGCACGTGCGGGTCGTCGTTGAAGACGCGCGACACGGTCTTCGTGCTCACCCCGGCGCGCTGGGCGACGTCGCGCATCGTGGTCACGAGACACCTCCGGGGTGCGGGCGGGTGGGGGCTTCGACTCGCAACCCTATCCGCCGCGCGCCGACGTCCGAGCGCGCGCCCGGCGCCGGGGAGCGGCGACCGGATGCCGCACCCCCGCCCGTGGTCGTGTCCGCGACCATCCGGCCGGTCCCCCGGTCCGCCCGCCCGGCACCGCGGCATCCGTCCCCCGCGTGCACCCGCGGAGAGCCGGTCCAAGCGGTGTGGGAGCCGGCCGGCTGACGCGACCGGCGCCGGGCGGGCGTGGTCATCTCAGCGTCCGTCGACCGCGTCGGCGAGCTCGCGCAGGCGCGGGAGGGCACGGCCCGAGAGCAGCTCCTCGCGGCGATCGGCGTCGATCGAGAGGCTGTCCTTCCACAGCGACCGACCGGCCATGGCCCCCGAGGCACCGTTGGCGACGGCCGTGCGCACCTGCTCGATGAACGTCTCGTGGTCGACGCCGGCCGAGAGCACGGCCCACGGCACGCCCTGGGCGGCCTCGGTCACGCGAGCGCTCGCCTCGGCGGAGCCGGGGTACTGCAGCTTCAGGATCTTCGCGCCGCACGCGACGGCCAGCGCGGCGCCGTCGACCACGAGGTCGGCGAACTTCGCCCGGTACTCCTCGTCGCTCTCGCCCTCGAGCTGGTAGGTGAGTAGCTCGACGATCAGCAGCAGGCCCTCGGCCTCGCATGCCTGCACGAGATCGCGGATCTCGTGCGCGACGCGGGAGTCGGCGTCCTGCCTGTCGGGGCGGGTGTACCAGAGCATCTTGGCGACGTCGGCGCCCTGCTCGCGGATCGAGTGCGGCGTGGTCCCCGGGACGTAGCGCGTGTACTTCAGGCCGTCGACCGTCTCGGCACCCGAGGCGTCGAGACCGACGACGAGGGCGGTGTCGCGGGCGAGCACGCCGTCATCGACGATCCGGGGCAGCGCGACCTCGGGGTCGAGCAGGATCGCGGGGGCGTGGTTGGCGAGGTGGCGCACGAGGTCGGCCTTCACCTCGGCGAGCTCCTCGCGCGAGATGGCGTCGGAGCCGTTCGGAGCGTCCTTGATGGCGGCCTTCATGCCGTTGCGCTGGTCGGCGGCGACGATGAGCATGTGGCCGTCGGGGGTGCTGATCGACTGGAGCGCGCGGCGCTCGATGGTGGTGAGGGCGTTCATGATCTCTCTTCTCTGGGGTTCATTCGCGTCGGTCGGCGCGGGTGGTCTGTTCGCGCGTCGGGTCGCAACGGGCGCGGCGGATGGGGAGTCAGGAGGGGACGGATGCCGAGACGAGCCGCCGCGCCATGTCAGCGGCCCCGTAGGCGACGTCCTGCTCGCGGGTGGACAGGGACGGATCGGGCAGCACCTCGGCGCGGGCGCGGCGCACGGAGGCCATGCCCGCCCAGCCGCCGGTGAGCGTCGAGTGCGTGGCGGGGGCGACCTCGCGGTCCATGGCGGCGATCAGACGGGCGATCTCGTCGTTGCTGTGCCGCAGCACGGCGCCGAAGATCTCGGCGGGGCTCGCCTCGGTGTGCAGCGTCAGCCGCAGCACGCCGTCGTCGTTGCGGGCGCCGGCGACCTCGATCGCCCCGGCCGGCAGCTCGCCCTCGGAGGGCAGGGCCATGACCGCGGCATCCAGCTCATCGCGCCCGGCGCGGTCGCTGATCCCGGCCGCGTGCAGCGCCCGGCGCAGCAGCAGTCCGGTCTTCACCCCGGCGACGAGCACGTGCTGCCCCGGGACGACGTGGCGCACCTCGTTGATGAGCGCGTCGGCGAGGCGCTGCCGCGCCGCGAAGCCGAGGGGCGCGTCGAGCACCCGCAGCAGCACCTCGGCGGTGCCGAGCGAGACGTGGTAGCCGTCGGCATCCAGGGTCCCGTTGGCTTGCGCTGCGACGAGGTGGTCGTGCCCGGCGACGGTGAGTGCGGCGCCCGCGACGCGGGGACCGAGATCCGCGGATGCCGTGCCCCAGGGCAGTCCGCCGCCGCGCAGGGGCGGCAGCAGGTCGGCGGTGACGCCGAGGGCGTCGAGCATCGCGGGCCAGGCGGCGCCGGAGTCCTGGTCGATGAGACCCGTGCGCGAGGCGAGCGAGAGCTCGAGGGCGACGTCGCCGCCGAGAGCCGCGACCACGAACTCCGGCAGGTCGAGCCAGCGCAGGCCCGCGAGCGAGGTCCCCTCATCACGCAGCCAGGCGAGCTTCGCGACGCTCACCTGCGCGCCGAGCGGGAGCCCCGTGCGGCCGGCGAACTCCTCGCGCACCACGCTCGGGAAAGCGGCGATCTGCTCGAGCCCGCGGGGATCGAACCACGCGAAGCCGGGCGCGGCAGCGGCCCCTTCGGCGTCGACGAGGATTCCGGTCTCTCCCATCCCGGCCACGGCGAGCGAGGTCAGCGAACCGGCGGTGATCGGCACCAGCTGCCCGTCGACGAGATCGATGAGCGAGCGGACGGCGCGCAGCAGGTCGTCGGCGTCGATGTCGGTCGTTCCGCCGGGGCCGACGCGCCAGGGCGTCGGCACCTGCGCTCCGGCGATCTCGGTGCCGTCGTCGTCGATGACGAGCATCTTGATCGCGGTGCTGCCGAGGTCGAGCCCGCCGTGCAGGCGCGCGGGCCTCGAAACCATGTCACCGGTGTCTCGCATGGGCGGCCGTCCTTTCCGGAACTTCTTCGAGTCCCGGAATTTCAAGCATGACACCGGTGACTTGCTACGTCTATGGTGGGGGTATGCCGTCGTCGTGTCAAATACCCGATCCGCTCGCCGTCGTCGTCGCCGGAACAGCCGGCAGCGGCAAGAGCACGCTCGGCCGCGCGATCGCCGAGAGCCTGCGCGCGCCCCTCGTCGACCTCGACAGCGTCACGACTCCCCTGCTCGACGCCCTGCCCGAGGATGCCCTCGGCGGCGGCCACTGGCTCACCTCCCCCCACGCCCCGGCGATCCGTGCCGGTCGGTACGCAGCCCTCCTCGCGACCGCGGCAGACGCCCTCGCGACAGCAGGTCGGGTGGTGATCGTCGCCCCCTTCACCGCGGAACTCTCCGGCGGCGCGGACTGGCAGGCGCTGGTCGCCGCGCTCGCCCCCGCCGAGCCGCGCGTCGTGCACGTCGACGGAGACCCCGCCGTCCTGGCATCCCGCCGCACCGCGAGGGGAGCCTCGCGCGACGCGCACCGACGCGACGTCGCTCCCGTGGCGCCGGCGATCCCGGTGATCGCCGTCGACGCCGAGCTCTCGACCGCTCAACAACTCGCCCGGGTGCTCCCCGCGCTGGGGATCCGCCGGGCGGTCGACGCGGGCGCCGAGATCTTCCGACGCGAGTTCGACGCGGTTCTCTTCGATCTCGACGGGACGCTCGTGGACTCCACGGCATCCGTCGTCCGATCCTGGCGGCGCTTCGCCGAGCACTTCGACGTGTCGATGCAGGCCCTGCACGCCAACCACGGGCAGCCCGCGCGCACGCTCGTGGGTCTGCTGCTCCCCGCGCACCGGCACGCCGAGGCGCTCGCGCACGTGACCGATCTCGAGGTGAGGGATGCCGTGGGCCTGCACCCCATCCGCGGAGCCGACGTCTTCTTCGACGCCGTACCCGCCGACCGCCGGGCGATCGTGACGTCCGGCTCGGTGCCGATCGCCACCGCCCGCCTGGCGGCCGCCGGCTACGACCGGCCCGCGGTGTTCGTCACGGTCGACGACGTCGTCAACGGCAAACCCGATCCCGAGCCGTTCCTGCTCGCCGCCGAGCGCCTGGGCGTCGATCCGTCGCGCTGCCTCGTCGTCGAAGACGCGCCGGCGGGCATCGCCGCCGCGCGCGCCGCGGGCTGCGCGGTGATCGCCCTCACCGGCACGACCGCCGAAGAGGAGCTGACGGCCGATCTGGTCGTCGACGGACTGGATGTTCTGCGTATCGAGGCCATCGGAGCGGGGGGCTTGCGGCTCGCCCCGGCGTGATCTCCTGACCGTCGCGGCGGCACCCGACGGGCCGTCGGCCGTGGGCGGAGACGAGCCCCGCTATCGGCTGCCGCGCGCCGGAAACATCCCGCACGCGGGAGCCGTCGTCCGCGCGGGGGTGACGCCGGCCGCACACCTTACGCCAATCGGAAACCCCGCGGGGGATTCCCTTCGTCCCGTAGCGCGCCGCGCTCTCGCTGCATACTCTGGGCCCATTCGCGCAGCTTCACTCTCGTGATCGTGTCGCCACCGACCTCGGCGAAGTTGCCCTCCCCCTCTCGAGACCAGAAGGAGCACACATGAGCTCGGATGACGCGACCAACACCTGTAGCTACCACATGGCCGGCAGTCTTCCTGCGGGCGGCGACCACCTCGGCGGCACCTTCGGCCAGGCGCCGAGCCTCGACAGCTGGTACCCGCAGCGGCTGAAGGTCGAGCTGCTGCACCGCAACGGCGTCGCGGCCGATCCGCTCGGCGCCGACTTCGACTACGCGGCCGCGTTCGCCACGATCGACCTCGACGAGCTCAAGGCGGATATCAAAGAGCTGCTGACCACCTCGGTCGACTGGTGGCCGGCGGACTACGGCAACTACGGCCCGCAGATGATCCGCATGGCCTGGCACGCCGCCGGCACCTACCGCATCGCCGACGGACGCGGCGGGGCGGGGACCGCGATGCAGCGCTTCGCCCCCATCGGCAGCTGGTGGGACAACGGCAACACCGACAAGTCCCGTCGCCTCCTGCAGCCGATCAAGCACAAGTACGGCAACGCGCTGTCGTGGGCCGACCTGATGGTTCTGACCGGCAACTGCTCGCTCGAGCTGATGGGCCTGCCGACCTACGGCTTCGGCGGCGGACGACTCGACGCGTGGGAGCCCGACGACGGCACCTGGTGGGGGCCCGAGGTCTGGAACCCGCACAACGTCGAAAGCCCCGACGAGATGGTCAGTCGAGACGAGCGCTGGCACGGCGAGAACGGCGACGCGGACTACGACCTGCAGAGCCCTCTGGCCGCGTCGCACCAGGCCCTGATCTACGTCAACCCCGAGGGGCCGTACGCCAACGGCGACCCGATGGGCTCGGCTCGCGACATCCGCATCACCTTCACGCGCATGGCGATGAACGATGAGGAGACCGTCGCCCTGATCGCCGGCGGACACGCGTTCGGCAAGAGCCACGGCCAGGTGCCCGCGTCGAAGATCGGTCCGTCGCCCGAGCTCGCGCCGATCGAGTCGATGGGTCTCGGGTGGCACAACCCGGTGGGCAGCGGCAACGCCGAGAACACCTCGACCAACGGCATCGAGGGCAGCTGGACCCCGAACCCGATCCAGTGGGACAACACCTACCTCGAGAACCTGTTCGCGTACGACTGGGAGCAGACGAAGAGCCCGGCCGGCGCGCTGCAGTGGACGCCCACCGACCCGGACGCGCCCAAGACCCCCGACGCGCACGTGCCGGGGCAGATGAACCCGCTGATGATGATGACGTCGGACATCGCCCTGAAGGTCGACCCGGAGTACCGGGCCGTGTGCGAGCGATTCCTGGCCGACTTCGACCTCTTCACGCTGGCGTTCTCGAAGGCCTGGTACAAGCTCACCCACCGTGACATGGGCCCGAAGCACCGCTATCTCGGCCCCGAGGTCACCATCGCCGACGACCTGCTCTGGCAGGACCCGCTGCCCGACGCCGAGGGCCCCGCTCTCGACGAGGCCGACGTGGAGACCCTCAAGAAGGCCGTCCTCGAGACGGGGCTGTCCGTGTCCGACCTCGTCTACACGGCCTTCTCCGCCGCCTCCACCTATCGCGACAGTGACAAGCGGGGAGGGGCGAACGGCGGACGCCTCGCCCTGGCGCCCCAGAAGGACTGGGCGATCAACCGCCGCACCGTCCCGGTGATCGAGGCGTTGCGGTCCGTGCAGTCGGACTTCGCCGCATCGTCGGACGGCCGGCACGTGTCCCTGGCCGACCTGATCGTGCTCGCCGGCACGGCCGCGGTCGAGCAGGCGGCGCGGGCGGCGGGCTCCGACGCCGAGGTCCCGTTCACCCCGGGCCGCGTCGACACGACGCAGGAGCTCACCGACATCGAGATGTTCGAGTGGCTCCGTCCGATCGCCGACGGCTTCCGCAACTTCGTGTCCGAGCGCTTCGACCAGTTCGCCCCCGGTGTCGCGCCCGAGGCGGCGTTCCTCGACAAGGCGAACCTGTTCACGCTCACCGCTCCCGAGTGGACCGTCCTGACGGCCGGCCTGCGCGTCCTCGGTGCCAACTGGGACGGATCCGACCGGGGGGTGTTCACCGATCGCGTCGGCGTCCTGACGACGGACTTCTTCGTGAACCTGACCGACACCGATCTGGTGTGGACGAAGGACGACGACACCGCGTCGACCTTCACCGGGCGCGTCCAGGCGACCGGCGAGGCGCGCTGGCGGGCGTCGCGCAACGATCTCGTGTTCGGCTCGAACGCGCAGCTCCGCTCGATCGCCGACGCCTACGCGGGCGCCGACGGGCAGGAGCGGTTCGTCCGCGACTTCGTCGAGGTCTGGTCGAAGGTCATGATGCTGGACCGCTACGACGTGAAGGGGCACAAGCGCTACGGCGCGATGGCCGCCTGACCGGAGCCGCTCCCCTCGCCGCCCCCTCTCCCCTCGGAGAGGGGGCGGCGTTGCGTTTCCGCGCGGTGCGTCTACCGCGTCGCCCGCTCCAGCAGCTCCAGCACGTGCACGTACGACTCCCCCGTCGCCTTGGTCATCCCCAGCTCGCACGTGCGGTTGCACGAGGCGTGCGCGTCCGCGCCCCATCCCGCGACCTCCGCCGCCTCGGAAGCCGTCGCCGCCTCGGTCAGCTCGGGGTGCAGCATCCCCCGGTCTCCCGCGTAGGCGCAGCAGCCCCAGGAGTCGGGCACCCGCACCTCGGTCGCGACGGCCTCCCCCACCGCGCGCAGCGCCGGGTCGATGCCCAGCTGCTTCGACGAGCACGTCGGGTGAAGGGCCAGCAGCTCCGCCACCGGGGTCGCCGTGAGACGCGGAAGAAGAGCGGATGCCGCGAAGGCCACGGCATCCATCACCTCCACGCCCTCGTCGCGCAGGGTCGCCGCGAATCCCTCGGTGCAGCTCGACGCGTCGCAGACGACCGGGAGCGCCCCGTCGCGCGAGGCCGTGCGCACCGCGGCGCGGACGCGCGCCGACATCGTCGCGTGGCCTTTCGCGTAGCCCTTGGACGACCAGGGCGTGCCGCAGCACAACGCGTCGATGCCGTCGGGCACCACCGCCGCGACCCCCGCGCGCTCGAGCAGGCGCGTGAAGGCGGCGGTCGCGCCGATCCCGTCGGCGGGGCCGAACATGCTGCCCACGCAGGCCGGCAGGAACACCGCGATCGGCTCGACCCCCGGAGCCCCGACGACCGAGCCCAGCGAGCGACGAGACGCCCCACCGCCGGGCAACTCCGCCGAGTAGCGCGGCACCGTGTCGGTGCCGAGCACCGCGCGGGCGGCATCCGTCACCGTCCGCACCGCCGGCGTCGGCAGCGCCGAAGCGACCGAGAGGGCCGCGGACCCCGCGCGGGTCACCGCTCCCCACCCGGTCGCCGCGGCCGACCAGCCCGCCGCGAGCACGGGGTTGGCGTCTTCGCGGCGGAAGCGCTTCATCAGCGAGCCCGTGTTGATGAGCACGGGGCACGCCGTCTGGCACATCCCGTCGACGGAGCAGGTCTGCACGCCGTCGTAGTCGTAGTCCTTCTCGAGTTCCGCGGCCAGGGCGCCGTCGCCGCGCTCGCGGGCGGCGGTCGACGCGCGCCGCACGACGATGCGCTGGCGCGGGGTGAGCGTCAGCGACCGGCTCGGACACACCGGCTCGCAGTACCCGCACTCGACGCACCGGTCGGCCTCGGGCTCGATCGACACCGGCGTCTTGAGGTTCCGCATGTGCGCGGTGGGATCGTCGTCGATGATGACCCCCGGATTCAGGATGCCGCCCGGGTCGAGCACCCGCTTCAGCCGCACCATCACGTCGTACAGCTCGTCGCCGTACTGCCGTCGCACGTAGGGCGCCATGGCGCGGCCCGTCCCGTGCTCGGCCTTGAGGTTGCCGCCCGCGTCCAGCACGAGGTCGACCATCGCGTCGGTGAAGCCCTCGAACCTGCCGAGGGCGGTCGCCCCCTCGAAGCGGTCGGTGAGCATGAAGTGGATGTTGCCGTCCTTGGCGTGACCGAAGATCACGCTGTCGGCGTAGCCGAAGCGCGCGAACAGCTCCTGCAGCCCCTCGCACGTGTCGGCGAGGCGTTCGACCGGCACGACCACGTCTTCGAGCAGGGCGGTGGTGCCCGAGGGCCGCGCGCCGGCGACCGAGGCGTACAGCCCCTTGCGGAAGGTCCACGCGGCGGCGCGGTCGGCGGCGTCGCTCGAGAAGACGGCCGGGTCGAGCAGCTGCTGCTCCGCGAGGACGCGCACCCCGGCATCGGCGAGCTCGCGCAGGGCGGACGGATCGTCCGCGTGGTACTCCACGAGGAGAGCCGCCTGCGTGGTGGCCTCGAAGCCGTGGATCGCCGCGGGCGTGCCCGCCAGACGCTGGCCGACGCGGAGCGAGGTGGCATCCATCAGCTCCAGCGTCGCCGCGCCCGTCGCCACCAGCGCGGGAAGCGAACGGGTGGCGGCGTCGAGCGTCGGGAACACCGCGAGCGTCGTCGCGATCGCGGGGCGGATCGGCACCGTGCGGAACGTCGCCTCGGCGACGAAGGCGAGAGTCCCCTCCGATCCCACGACGAGGTGGGCGAGCAGGGCCGCGGGGGTGTCGAAGTCGAGGAACGCGTTGAGGGCGTACCCCATCGTGTTCTTCATCGCGAACTGCCGCTCGATGAGGGCGACGCTCGCGGCATCCGACACCACGCGCTCGCGCAGACGCATCAGCTCGTCGACGAGCGCGGGCTCGCGTTCGGCGAGCAAGCGGTCGGCATCCGGGTCCGCGGTGTCGACGACGGTCCCGGATGCCAGCACCACGACGATCGATTCGAGGGTGCGGTACGAGTTCTCCGCCGTCCCGCAGGCCATGCCGCTGGAGTTGTTCGCGACGACGCCGCCGATCGTGCAGGCGGCCTCGCTCGCCGGATCGGGGCCGAGGCGGTGGCCGTGCCGCGCGAGCCGCGCGTTGACCTGGCGCACCGTCGCCCCGGGCTGCGCGCGCACCCGGCGTCCGCCGTCGAGCACGTCGACGCGCCCGAACCTCTGCCGCACGTCGACCAGCAGCCCCGCGCCGGACGACTGCCCCGACAGGCTCGTGCCGCCCGAGCGGAACGTCACCGGGGTCCGCGAGTCCGTGGCCGCGCGCAGGATCGCGCCGACCTCGGCCGCGTCGGCGGCGACGACCACGGCCTCGGGGGTGAGGAGGTAGTGCGAGGCGTCGTTGGCGTAGGCGACGCGGTCGATCGCGCGGGTGCGGATGCGTGCGGCATCGCCTACGGCCGCGGTGATCTCGGGCGCGACGGTGGTCATACGGTCTCCTGCGGTCGTCGAGTGGCGGCGGGTGGCGGAGTCTCCCCCTCGGCGGTCAGCCCGCGCGAAAGGTCGGGCGAGGTCTCGACGAGGGCCCGGATGCCGAGCGGCGGCCCGGCCACGACCGTCGAGGCGTGGGCGACAGCGTGCGCCCCCCACTCCGCCGCGCTCGCAGTGGCGACCGCGAGCGGGTCGGCACCCGCGGCGGCCGCGGCCGGGGCGCGCGTGAGACCGAGCAGGAAGCCCGCGAGGGCGGCATCCCCCGCACCGGCGGTGTTGGCCACGTAGGGGGCGTCGGCGCGCGCGAACACCGCGCGGTCGGCGGTGACGGCGATCAGGCCGTCGGCGCCCATGCTCGCGAGCACCGTCTCCACGCCCCGGGCGACGACCTCGCGCGCCGCGACCACGACGTCGCCGAGGGTCGCGAGCGGGCGGCCCACGGCCGCGGCGAGTTCGTCGACGTTCGGGGTGAGCAGGTCGATGCCGGACGGATCGGCCAGGAGCGCGTCGAGGGCCGCGCCGCTCGTGTCGACGGCGACCCGGGCACCGAGCTCGCGAGCGAGATCGCGCACGACCCCGAGGTCGACGATCGCCCCCGTCCCGGCGAGCTCGGGCAGGCTCCCCGAGATCACGAGCCACGCATCGTCACGGGTCGAGAGCTCCTCGCGCAGGACCGCGACCGTGGCATCCCACGCCTGCATCGACAGCGGCGGGGTCGGGGCGTTGACCTTGGTCGTGGCACCGACCACGTCGATGATCGACGTGTTCACCCGCGTCGCGCCGGGCACCTCGACAATCCGCAGAAGAGGTGCGGTCAACCCGCAGCGGGCGAACCGCACGTCGTCCGCCCCGAGCACCACGACCGCGGCGGTATCGGCCCCGCCCGCGGCGAGGGCGGCTGAGACGTTGACGCCCTTGCCGCTCACCTCGCGCGTGTAGCTGTCGGCGCGGGCGAAGGTCGCGGGGCGCAGCGCGGCGACGCGGTAGGTGGCGTCGATCGCTCCCGCGGCGGTGAGGGTGACGATGCGGCTCATGCGCCGACCCCCGTGACGATGCGCCCGGTGATGACGTCGAGAAGGCGATGCACCTCGCCGGCGACCGCCGCACGGCCGGGGGCGAGCCAGCGGCGGGGGTCGATGGCATCCGGATCCCTGTCCAGCTCCTCGCGGACGGCCGCGGTCAGCACGGTGTTGAGGTGCGTGCCGATGTTGATCTTGCGCATGCCCGCGCGCACGGCGCCGTCGATCCCGGCGTCGGCGACACCGCTGGAGCCGTGCAGAACGAGCGGAACGGGAAGGGCCGCGGCCAGCTCGGCGATGAGCGCCTCGTCGAGTCGAGCGCTGCGCTCGCGCATCGCGTGCTCGCTGCCCACGGCCACGGCCAGAGCGTCGACCCCGGTCGCCGCGACGAAGCGCGCGGCCTCGGCGACGTCGGTGCGCACGCCCGGCGCGTGGGCGCCCTTGCCGCCGATCTCGCCGAGCTCGGCCTCGATCCAGGCACCGGCGGCGTGCACGCGGGCGGCGACGGCGGCGGTCCGCTCGAGGTTCTCGGCGTCGCTCAGGTGGGCGGCGTCGAACATGACGGAGCGGATGCCGACGGCCAACGCCTCGTCGACGAGCGGCTCGTCGGTGGCGTGGTCGAGGTGCACGACGACGTCGACCCGCGCGGCCTCGGCCAGGCGCAGGGCGGCGGTGGCGGCGGGCGCGATCCCGCCGTGGAAGGCGATGGCGTTCTGCGAGAGCTGAAGGATCACGCCGGTCTCGGCGGCCTCGGCCCCCGCGACGACGGCCTCAGCGACCTCGAGGGTGATGAAGTTGAAGGCCCCGACCGCGCGGTGCGCGGCGAGCAGGTCGGGCATGTCGGCCAGCGGCACGGCGGTCTCTTTCTCGATGGGGTGTGGACCCGTGACGTGAACGCCACGAGGGGGGCATCCCCGGGTGCGGGGCCGCGTCTGTCATTCCGGGGAGCCATGCGTCCCGCGGGTCCGGCCGTGAGTGCCGTTCGGGATGCACCCCGGGGTTCGGCGCGGGTTCTGTCGTTCGGGCGTGAATCTCGCGCCCCGAGGTGGGGAATGCGCCCCAACCCGGGAGGAGGGGTGTGGATGCCGGAACCCGGGCGGTCGTTCCGGGTCCCGGCATCCGGGGTTCATCTGGCGTGAGGGGTCGTTTCGTGTCGCTTCGGAGCGTCCGAGGCGACAGTTCGTGACCCCTCACGCGAGAAGGGGGGTCAGCAGGAGGACTTGTAGACCGCGTCCTTGCCGTCGGTGGTGATGTTGTCTTTGGTCAGGATGGTGAAACCGGTCTGGATCTTCGCCTCGGTGGACTCGCCCTTCAGCGCGGCGATGGCCTGCTTGACGCCGTCTTCGCCGATGGTGGCGGGCTCCTGGGCGACGAGGGCTTGGACGGTGCCGGCTTCGAGGGCCTTGACCTGGGCGGGGCCGGCGTCGAAACCGACGATGGTCACGCCGCCCTGCTTGCCGGCCTGCTGGACGCCGGTGGCGGAACCTTCGGCGGCGAAGAGGTTGGCGGCGAAGATACCGACGATGTCGGGGTCCTTCTGCAGCGCGGCCGTCACGATCTCCGCGGCGGTGGAGGGCTCATTGTGGGAGTACTGCACCCCGACGGAGGTGAACTTGGAGTCCTTCTTGACGGCGTCTTCGAAACCCTGAGCTCGGGCGTCGGTGGTGGACACACCGGGGTCGGTGGACACGACGAGGACCTTCCCGCCGTTCGGGTTGGCCTTCTGGATCGCCTCGAACGCTGCGGCTCCGCCGCCTTCGTTGTCGCTGGAGATCTGCGACACCGCACCGGAGGGGTCTTCCAGCGTCGTGTCGACGAGGACGACCTTGATCCCCGCGGCCTCGGCAGCCGCGATCGGCGCCTGCATGGCGGA
>CAJYHN010000002.1 GCA_913774665.1 uncultured Microbacterium sp. | reverse complement strand
GGAGAGTAGGACACCGCCGGACTTCTTTTCACCGAAATGGCCACCCAAAGTTGGGTGGCCATTTCGCATTCACGGGCACAATCCCCCCGTGGTGATCGACGTCGGTCGAACCAGGGGGAGACGTTTCCGCGCCGGTGCACACACCCCACCCCGGAGAGGGAGGGCGTGAGCACCGGCGCTTCGCCGTACCCCGGGATGTCGACGAGGGTGGCCCCTGGTCTACGCTGACGGCACGCAGAAGGGACGCCGTCATGCGCTACACACACCTGGGGGTCGAGCCCCGGATCCACCCCGATGCCGTCATCGCCCCCACGGCGGTGATCAGCGGCGATGTGAGGATCGGCCGCGGATGCCAAGTGCTCCACGGTGCGGTGATCACCTCCGAGGGGAGCCCGGTGGTCATCGGCGACGACTCCATCGTGATGGAGAACGCGCTCGTGCGCGCGAGCTCCGCGCACGCCGTCCATGTCGGTGCCCACACCCTGGTCGGCCCGATGGCGGGCATCGCGGGCGCCGATATCGGTGACGAGGTCTTTCTCGCGACGGGGACGCGGATCTTCAACGGCGCGGTGGTCGGCGATCGCAGTGAAGTGCGGATCAACGCCGTCGTGCACGTGCGGACGCGGCTGCCCCCGGAGACCGTCGTTCCAATCGCTTGGGTCGCCGTGGGGGATCCCCTGCAGATCCTTCCGCCCGATCGGCACGAGGAGATCTGGGCCGCACAGAAGGAGCTTGACTTTCCGGGCTACGTCTTCGCCTTGGACCGGGAGACGCCCGATCTGATGGTGCAGCTCACGGAACGCTACGGTCGCAGCCTCTCGCGGCACCGGACTGATCGATGCGTCGAGGACGACTCCGCGCACACCACGAGAGACGCGCCGCCCCTCTGACGAAGGAGCGGCGCGCCGTGATGGGTCCGGAGGGTCAGCCGGTGTTCTGCAGGCCGGCGGCCACTCCGCTCACCGACAGCAGCAGGAGGCGTTGGTGTTCGGCATCCGGAGTCGGGTTGTCGGCGTCCGCATCCCGCAGCGCGCGAAGAGCTCGGAGCTGCAGAAGCGACAGGGCGTCGACGTAGGGACTGCGCATCTTGACGGCGCGCTGGAGGATGGGCTTGTTGCCCAGGAGGCCGCCCCCGGTGATGCGCTCGACCCAGGATCGGGTGAGGAGCATCTCATCCATCACGAGCTGGGCGAGGTCGTCGCGGTCGCCGAGGTCCAGGTAGCGGCGGGCGATGCGCTCGTCGGCCTTCGCGAGGCTCATGGCGACGTTGTCGATCATCGTGCGGAACAGCGGCCACTGCTCGTAGGCGTCGCGCAGACGCTGCTCGTCGCCCACGGCGTCGAGCGCCGTGCCCAGGCCGAACCAGCCGGCGAGGTTGATGCGCGCCTGCGTCCACGAGAACACCCACGGGATGGCGCGGAGGTCCTCGAGCGACTCGACCGACAGACCGCGTCGCGCGGGACGCGAACCGAGCGCCAGGTGTCCGAGTTCTTCCATCGGAGTCACCGTGGCGAACCACGGTGCGAAGCCGGGAGCCTTCACGAGGGCGAAGAACCGCTCGCGCGACGCGACGTCCATCGTGCCCGCCACGTCGGCGAATGCTTCTGCGGCGTCACGATTGCGACGTTCGATCGAGGGGGAGGATGCCGTGAGAACGGCGGCCGCCACCTGATCGATGTGACGCATGGCGATGTCCGCGTCGCCGTACCGGGCGAAGATGACCTCGCCCTGCTCGGTGAGCTTGAACCGGCCGTCCACCGAGTGGGGAGGCTGCGCGAGGATCGCGGAGTTGGCGGGCCCGCCGCCGCGGCCCAGGGCGCCGCCGCGACCGTGGAACAGCGTCAGTTCGATGCCCTCGGCCTGGGCCCAGGTGGAGATCTCGGCCTGTGCCTCGTACAGGGCGAGGTTCGCCGCGACCGGGCCGACGTCCTTCGACGAGTCCGAGTAGCCGAGCATGACCTCGAGTCGGCGACCCGTGGCATCCAATCGGCTCACGAACGAGGGGTGCGACACGATCTCGGCCAGGATCCCGGGAGCCGCCTGGAGGTCGGCGAAGGTCTCGAACAGCGGGATGACGTCGAGCACCGGGAGCGTCTCGCCCGGACCCATCGCGTACGAGGCGAGCTCGTGCACGTTGGCGAGGTCTTCGGCCGACTGCGTGAACGACACGATGTAGCGGCCGGCGGCGCGAGGGCCGAAGCGCTCCTGCACGTACGCGATCGAGCGGAAGACCTCGAGGACCTCGTCGGCCTGCTCGCTGCGGGCTCCGCCGGCGCGCAGCTCCTCGAGGACCTTGCGGTGCACGGCGGAGTGCTGACGCACCTCGAGCTCGGTCAGGTGGAAGCCGTAGGTCTCGACCTGCCACACGAGACGCTGCAGGGCGCCGTAGGCCTGACGAGCAGCACCTGCGGCCACCAGGGAATCCTGGACCGTGCGCAGGTCGGCGAGCAGGTGCTCGGGGTCGCGGTAGGCGAGGTCGGCATTGCGGGTGCGGGTCGCCGCGATCTTGCGGGCGAGAAGCAGAAGGATCCGCCGGTGCGGCTCGTCGGGGGAGCGCTCGGCGATCTCGGCCGCGGCGTCCTCGTCGGCCGCGCGCAGGCGATGCCACAGCGCGACGAGAGCGTCGCTGGGCGGGGTGCTCTCGGCATCCAGGGTCAAACCGCGACCCACGCGCTGGGTCGTGCGCTCGAGCCCCAGGAGCACGTGCTCGCTCGCGATCGCGGCGGCCTTGCGGGTGACGGATGCCGTGACGAAGGGGTTTCCGTCACGGTCACCGCCGACCCATGAGCCGACGCGCACGAACGGCTTCACGATCGGCACGCGGGATCCGGCGTTCTCGCCCTGGAGGATGTCGTCGATGCGGCGGTAGACGCGCGGGACCGCTGTATACAGCGTCTCATCGAACACGGCCATGACGGAGCGGACCTCGTCGACGGGCGACGGCTTCTCTCGCCGCAGGGGGGCGGTGCGCCAGAGCGTGTCGATCTCTTCGAGCATGCGACGCTCGGTGCGACGGCTCTCGGTCCCACCCGCGGAGGCGTCGTCGTGCTCCGAGAGCAGTTCGGACAGGCGTCGGATGCTGGTCGAGATCGCGCGGCGGCGGGCCTCGGTGGGGTGCGCCGTGAAGACCGGGTGGAAGCGGAGCGCCTGCAGACGCGCGAGGGCCGTCTCTTCGCCGACCTCGCTCGAGAGCCGCTCGAAAGCGCTCGCGATGGTGTCGGGCGTGCCGCTGCGCGAGGGGTGATCGCCGCGTTCGCGCAGCACGCGGACGCGCTGGTGCTCCTCGACGAGGTTCACGAGATGGAAGTAGGCCGTGAAGGCTCGGGCCACCTCATCCGCCCGCTCGATCGAGAAGCCGTCGGCGATCGCGGCCGCCCGCTCGAACGCCTCGGGCGTCTCGTCGGTGTAGGCCTGGATCGTCGCCGATCGCAGTCTCTCGACGTCGTCGTACAGTCCGGGGGAGCCGCTCTCCTGAAGGACGCGGCCCAGGAGCGATCCCAGCAGGCGCACATCGGCACGCATCTGTTCGGGGAGCTCTTGGCCGGCTTCGAAGCGGCCCACGAGGTCGATGGCCTCGGTCGGGGTCAGTTCACGCACACGCCCCAGATTATCGGCGTCGAGGGCGCACCGATTCACGTGTAACGGCAGGCGACGGTCCGACCGGTCGAACACCGGACAATCTCCGGCTTCGCCTGCGTGAGGCCGCAGTGATTCGGGGCGCGGGGGCTCGGCATCCCGAAATCTCCGGCGTACGGCACGGGCGGGCACCGCACGCCCCGGCGAGGGGGATACTCGTGGCGAGCGGACCGCCGGGCCCGCCGAAGGAGGAACCGTGAGCGACGACGCCCTGCGGGAGGCCGCGAACACCATGCGTGCGGTGCGCGAACGCTGCGCCTGGACGCGGAGCATCGACCACCGCGACCTCGTGCCGTACCTCGTCGAGGAGAGCGCCGAGGTCATCGACGCCGTCGAGTCCGGCACGCGCGCCGACCTGCGCGAGGAGCTCGGCGACCTGCTTTGGCAGGTCCTGTTCCATGCCGAGATCGCCGCGGGCGATGCCGACGATCCCTTCGACATCGACGACGTCGCGCGGGGACTCACCGAGAAGATGGTGCGACGGCATCCTCACGTGTTCGCGGATGCCGTGGCCACCACACCCGAGGAGGTGCTGGTGCACTGGAACGCGGCCAAGGCGGCCGAGAAGAGCGCGCGCACCAGCGTGCTGGACGGGGTCAGCGACCACATGCCCGCTCTCGCCCTCGCGCAGAAGGTGATGGGCAAGGCCGCGCAGGTCGGTGTCTGCGCGCCGACGCATCACCTGGCCGACCCCGCGACCGAGGCGGAGCTCGGTGACGCGCTGCTGACCCTCGTGCAGTTGGCCCGCTCGCGCGGTTGGGATGCCGAGCGCGCCCTGCGCGAACGCGTGCGCGACCTGCGGGCCGAGGTGCGCGAGACGGAGGCGGGCCCGAGCTGACGGGCTCCGCGCGAGCGCTCACGTTCCGCTGCGGTCGGTGCGGGTGATCCCGGGCTCCGGTGGGTGACGCGCCGGACGACGGACCGCCCGCGCCGCTCTGGAAGAATGGGGCGGTGGCATCCGTGAACCCGCCGCGCGGCATGCGCGACTTCCTCCCCGCTGACAAGGCCCGTCGCGAGCGCGTGCTCGCCGTCATCCGCGAGCGCTATCGTGCTCACGGCTTCGACGAGATCGAGACACCCGTCATGGAGGATTACGACCGCCTGCACGCGGGCATCGGCGGCGACAACGAGAAGCTGTCGTTCAGCATCCTCAAGCGGGGGATGGATGCCGATGGCATCCGCGCCGCCGCCGACGACCCCGCCGCGCTGACCGATCTGGGCCTGCGCTACGACCTCACCGTGCCCCTCGCCCGGTTCTTCGCGACGCACCGCGCGCAGCTTCCGGCAGTGTTCCGCTCGATTCAGATCGCCCCGGTCTGGCGCGCCGAGCGCCCGCAGAAGGGGCGTTACCGCCAGTTCATGCAGTGCGACATCGACATCATCGGCGACGCGTCGGCGCGCGCCGAGGCCGAACTGATGACCGCGAGCCTCGACGTGCTCGACGCGCTGGGTCTCGAGGGCGGGTCGATCCGCGTCAACGACCGGCGCGCCCTCGACGCGATGCTCGACGTCTTCGGTTTCGCGCCCGATGAGCGCCCGGGCGTGCTCATCACGATCGACAAGCTCGACAAGGTCGGTCCCACGGGGGTCGTGGACGAGCTGCGCGGACGCGGGGTGAACGCCTCGGCGGTCGACGCCTTCGCCGTGTACCTCGAGCGCCCCGCGGTCGAGGCGTCGTTCGATGAGGCCGGCATCCGCGCGGCGCTGCCCGACGGCATCCCGGACGAGGTCGTCGCGCACCTCGTCGATCTCGGCGACACGGTGGCCGCCGCGCGTGGCGGAGCGGTCCCCCTGGTCTTCGACCCGTTCCTCGTGCGGGGCATGGGCTACTACACGGGCACGATCTTCGAGCTCGCCCACCCGAGCGTCGACTACTCGCTCGGCGGCGGCGGCCGGTACGACGGCATGATCGGGCGTTTCCTCGGTCAGCAGGTTCCCGCCGTGGGCTTCTCGATCGGGTTCGAGCGCATCGTCGATCTGCTGCCCGACGCGGACGCCGCGGAGGAGCGCACGGTAGTGCTCGTGCACGATCGCGACGTGCCGTTCGCCCGACTGCTCGCCCTGAAGACGGCGCTGATCGCCGACGGTGCGCGCGTGCGCGTGGAGCAGCGCGCGAAGAACATGAAGGCGCTGCTCGAGCGCTCCGCGGCGGACGGCTACGCCTCGTTCGCGACCGTGAACGCCGACACGACCCCCGAGACCCTCGAGTTCAAGCCGCTCTCCTGACGACGACGGGAGGGGATGCCGGCCCTCGCTGCCGTGGCCCGGTCGACGGCGCGCGGGGCGGGGTCACGCCACCGCGCTGATGAGGGCTTCGGCCGGGTTCTCCGCGGCGAGGCGTTCGAGGCGAGCCGCGGTTTCGGCGTCGCGCGGCGAGAACCAGACCACGCGCGAGCCCAGTCCGTCGTCGATCCAGAGACTGGACATCTCGAGGTGGAGTTCGCCGACGCGGGCGTGGACGAGGTGTTTGCTCGCGTTGCGTTCTCCTCCGACGTCGCCGAGCCGCCACAGCTCGGCGAAGCGCGGGGACTCTTCTTCGAGGTCGGCGACGAAACGCTGCCACGAGGGTTCCTCGTGATGGCGACCGTAGGCGGCGCGCAGGCGCGCGGCGATCCGCCGCTGGGCGTGGTCGAGATCGACGTGCGAACGCTGCCACTCGGTATCGGTGAACAGCAGGACGGCGCAGTTGCGGCGCTCGGCGGGCATCTCGTCGAGGTCGTCGAAGAGGTAGCGGTACGCGCGGTTGTAGGCGCGGATGTCGAACCGCGCGGTCTGGACCGCGGCCGGGTAGGGGAGGAGCTTCTCGAGCAGGTCGAGGTGGGTGGCTCCGACGCACAGTCGCGCCTCGCGGTCGGGAACCGGCAGGTCGGCGAGCGCGAACAGGTGGTCTCGCTCGTCATCGCTCAGCCGGAGTGCTCGCGCGATCGCGGCGACGACCTGGGCGGAAGCCGCGATCGGGCGCCCCTGCTCGAGCCAGGTGTACCAGGTCAGGCCCACCCCGGCGAGCTGCGCGACCTCTTCGCGTCGCAGGCCCGCGACGCGGCGCCGTGCCCCCTCGGGAAGCCCCACATCGGAGGGACGCAGGCGCGCTCGTCTGCTGCGGAGGAACCCCGCGAATTCGGCGCGCACCTCGTCGGATCGGGTCATGGCATCCCTTTCTCTCCGGCGATCTTAGGACGCTCCTCCGTCATCGCGACGCCGGAGGGGAGTGGTGCCATTACCAGGATGAGCGCACTCCTGGTACCAGGATGCGGCGGCCCGCATGCTGGCACCATGACGACATCCGCACACCCCGCCACCGGGACCGCCCCGGTGCCCCTCCGCCCCGGCGCTTCCGCCGAGGTGCCCACGTGGCGCTACCTCGGCTTCCTCGTGGGGCCCGGGGCGGGCACCTTCGCCTTCAACGCGGTGACCGTGATCCTCCCGACGCTCCGCGAGCGATTCGGAGCGGGGGACGTCGCCCTCGAGCTGGTGATCGCCGGGTACGGCATCCCGTTCGCCGTGCTCCTCATCCTGGGCGGCCGGCTGGGCGATCGCTTCGGGCGGCACCGTCTGTACGTCGTCGGGATGGGGCTCTTCCTCGTGTCGGCGATCGCCTGCGCGCTCGCCCCGTCGATCGAGACGCTCATCGCCGCTCGCATCGTGCAGGGAGTGGGAGCGGCGCTCTGCACCCCCCAGGTGCTCGCGACGATCCAGGCGACATCGCAGGGCGCGGCGCGCACCCGCGCGATCGCCGCGTTCGGAGCGAGTGGTGGCATCGGCGCCGCCGTCGGCCAGGTCGCGGGAGGGGCGCTGGCAGCCCTGTCGTTCGGGCCGGTCGAGGGATGGCGCGCGGTCTTCGTCGTCGTCGCGCTCATCGCCGTCGCCGCGATCTCGCTCGCCCCTCTGGCACCGCGCTCCCGCGCGCACGAGGTCGTCGCGATCGACCTGGTGGGCACCGCGGCACTCGGCCTCGGCATTCTGGCCGTCTCGGTGGCGCTGACCTTCGGCCCGGTCTGGAACTGGTCGTGGCCCGTGGCGGCCGCGCTGGTCGTCGCCGCCGTGTCCCTGGGGGCGATGTGGGTGCACCAGAACGCGATCGAACGCTCCGGCAGGGTTCCCCTGCTGCCGCCGAGCGTGCTGCGACTGCGGCCTTTGCAGCTGGGTCTGGCCGCCGCGGCGCTTTTCTTCGCCGGGTACTCGGCCCTGCTCTACGTCTTCCCGCGCGCGGTCGAGGCCGGAGGGCTGTCGTCGCTCGAGGCCGGGATGGCTCTGTTGCCGTTCGCCGTCGTGTTCGCGGCCGTGTCGCTGGCGGTCGCTCGCATCCAGGCCAGGATCGGCGACTCGACCCTCGTGCTCGGCGTCTCGATGCAGATCCTCGCCCTCGTCGCGATGGCGGTGACGCTCGCCCTCGCGTGGGGGCACGACATCGGCCTGTGGCTGCAGCCCGCCCTCGTCGTCCTCGGGGCGGGGCAGGCGCTGATCTTCTCGCCGCTCACCCAGCTCGTGGTGCGCGAGGTACCGGTGGAGGCCGCCGGCCTGTCGGGAGGGATGTTCAGCACCGCGCAGCAGCTGGCCCTCTCGTTCGGCGTGATCGTCATCGGCGGGATCGTCACGCTCACCGGCGTCGGCGGCCGTACCGAGCTGCTCGCGGGGCTCGCCTTCGACATCGCGCTGGCGGTGGCCGTGCTCGCCCTCGCCGTCGCCCTGCGCGCGCGGAGCCGGTCGGCGGCGCAGTGAGTCCCGGCATCCCGTTTCGATCGTGTTCACGGGATGCCGGGAGCCCGACGTCGCCCCCTCGTCACGGCGCGTCCACCGCTCGTTCACTGCGGGCGGGTGTCATCGGATTATGCGAACGCGTCGACCGGTGACCCTGACCGCGGCGTCCGTCGTCGCGCTCGCCGGTGCCGGGGCCGTGGGGCTGCGGACCCTCATCTCCCGCCAGGCGGCGATCGCTCGGCGCCGCATCGGCAAGCCCCTCGGCGAACAGGCGCTCGACGCCGACCGTGTCTGGCGCCGCAAGAAGCACCCGGGTGAGCCGGTCGAACTGCTCGTGCTCGGCGACTCGATCGCCGCGGGGCTTGGCGCAGGACACCGTCGGGACACGCTCGGCGCGCGGCTGGCGAAGGGCATCGCCCGCGAGGCGGGGCGTCCTGTCCGGTTGCGGACGGCCGCGGTGGTGGGGTCGGAGACCTCGGCCCTGGCCGCTCAGGTCGCCACGCTTCCGGAGGGGTACCGGCCGGATGCCGCGGTCATCGTCGTGGGCGGGAACGACGTGACGCATCGCGTGCCGGCCTCGCGCTCGGCGGAGCAGCTGGAGCAGGTCGTACGGGAGTTGCGCGGGCGCGGGGTGCCCGTCGTGGTCGGCACGTGTCCTGACCTCGGAACCCTCCGGGCGATCCCGCAGCCGCTGCGCGCTCTCGCGGCCCGCTCCTCGCGGCAGCTGGCCTCGGCCCAGGCCGCAGCGGTCCGCCGTGCCGGAGGACGGGTCGTGGCCCTGGCGCGGGCGGTCGGACCGGTGTTCGCCGAGCGACCCGACGAGATGTTCAGCGTGGACCGGTTCCACCCCAGTGCACTCGGGTACCGGCGGACGGCGGAGGCGCTGCTTCCGGCGGTGCTCGCGGCCCTCGAACCGGTGCCTCGGCCCGGCGCGCGCGCCGACGATGTGCCGGACCGCGTGAGCCCGCCGACCGTCTGAATCGGGGACCGGGCGCCCCGCGTCGGATTCCTACGGTCCCGACGCCACGCGTGCCGGAATCGCGGGAGTCCGGTTCGCCCCCGATCCCCGGCGGATGCATAGCTCGCGGTTCTACCGTTCTTCCACGCCTCCCATCGATGTCTTCCTCAGCACCTGGCGCGCCGATCCGATCACGCTCGGCGTGCTCTTCGTGGCATCCGCGGCCTACCTCCTCGGAGTTCGACGCGTCCGCCGTCGCGGAGAACCCTGGCCGGTGCTGCGCACGATCGGCTTCTTCGCGCTCGGGTTGCTGCCCTACGCGGTGATCGAGCTCGGCTTCCTCGGGGCGTACTCGGCAGAGCTGCGGTGGGCGTTCTCGACGCGCGTCGCCCTGCTCATTTTCGCGGTCCCCGCCGGTATCGCCGCCGGGCGGCCGCTCGACCTCGTCCCCGCCGGCATCCGGGAACGCGTCCTCGCGTCGCGGATCACGCGCGTCTTCGGCAATGCGATGGTCGCCACCGTCGTCATCGCCGCGGTCTTCTGCCTCTTCCTCACCCCGATCGCCGGCATCCTGCGCGTGAATCCGGTGGTCGAGGCGTCGCTCGGGATCATCGTGCCCCTCGTCGGGCTCGCGATGGTGCTGCCGATGATGGCGCTCGGCGCGGTCCACACCGGCGCCTTCATCGCGATCGAGTTCTTGCTCGCGTTCGTCGAGCTGCTGATCGACTCGGTGCCCGGTCTGCTGATGCGTCTGAACGACAACGTGCTGGATCTGATCCCGGATGCCACGCAGGCGGTGTCGTGGTGGCCGTCACTGCTGCACGACCAGCACCTCGCCGGCGACATGATCTGGTTCATCGCCGAGTTCGCCGACGTGCCCATCCTCGTGATTCTCATGATCCGGTGGATGCGGTCCGACCGCGTCGAGGCGAAGGGCTTCGACGAACTCACCGACGAGGAGTACGACGAGATGACCCGCGCCCACCTGCGCGGAGAGCGTTGACCGACCGCTCGCACGCCGACAGGCTGGGGGAGTGCGCACCCACGAAGACGTCGACGCGTTCCTGACAGAGACCCTCGTCGGGGCGGACCCCGCGGGGGAGGCGGCGCTCGCCGCCCAACACCACGCCGGGCTCCCCGCGATCGAGGTGGCGCCGGTGAACGCGAAATTCCTGCACCTGCTCACGCGTATCGCGGGCGCGCGCCGCGTGCTCGAGGTCGGCACGCTCGGCGGGTACTCGACGATCTGGTTCGCCCGGGCGGTGGGACCGGAGGGGAGGGTCGTGACGATCGAGGCGGAGCCGACGAACGCCGAGATCGCGCGTGCCAACCTCGCCCGCAGCGGGGTCGCGGATCGCGTCGACGTGCGCGTCGGTCGCGGAGCCGACGTGCTGCCGACCCTCGTCGACGAGGAGCCGTTCGATCTCGTCTTCATCGACGCCGACAAGGAATCGAACGAGACCTACCTCGACTGGGCCGCGCGCCTCGGTCGCCCCGGCGCGGTCGTCGTGCTCGACAACGTCGTTCGCGGGGGAGAAGTCGCCGATGCCGACACGGCCGACAGCAAGGTGCAGGGCGCTCGCCGCGGCATCCTGATGCTCGGCGCCGACCCCCGTTTCGACGCCACGGCCCTTCAGACCCTGGACCGAAAGGGCTGGGACGGGCTGGCGGTGGCGATCGTGGTGGAGCCCTCGGCCTGAGGAGATCCCTGAGCGCACCGGGGTCCCCGGGCTCGTGAAGGAGACCGGAACCCGCGCACGCCCGTGGCTTCGACGGACTCAGCCACCTCGCTGCCGACCCGGCCCCACGCCCGCCGGGCGAGATCACTAGACTCGACCACGGACCGACGACGCTCCGCCCCCTCTCCACCCAAGAACCAACGAGGAGTCCTTCGTGGCACTTATCGAGGCTGTCAACGCGCGCGAGATCCTGGATTCGCGCGGTAACCCGACCGTCGAGGTGGAGGTGCTCCTCGACGACGGAATCGTCCAGCGGGCGGCCGTCCCCTCCGGCGCGTCCACCGGCGCGTTCGAGGCCTACGAGCTGCGCGACGGCGACAAGAGCCGCTACAGCGGCAAGGGCGTGCTGAAGGCCGTCGCCGCGGTCGTCGACGAGCTCGGCCCCGCCATCGAGGGCGTCGAGGCCAGCGAGCAGCGCATCATCGACGAGATCCTCATCGAGACCGACGGCACCGAGAACAAGTCGCGCACCGGCGCCAACGCCATCCTCGGCGTCTCGCTCGCCGTGGCCAAGGCCGCCGCCGACAGCGCCGACCTGCCGCTGTTCCGTTACCTCGGCGGCCCCAACGCGCACCTGCTGCCCGTGCCGCTGTTCAACGTCATCAACGGTGGCGAGCACGCCGACAACGGCATCGACTTCCAGGAGTTCTTCCTCGCGCCCATCGGCGCCGACACCTACGGCGAGTCGCTGCGCTGGGGCACCGAGGTCTACCACGTCCTGAAGGGCGAGCTGAAGTCGGCCGGCTACAACACCGGCCTCGGCGACGAGGGCGGCTTCGCCCCCGACCTGCCCAGCAACCGCGAGGGCCTCGACTTCCTCATCCGCGCGATCGAGAAGGCCGGTTTCACCCCCGGCCAGGACATCGCGGTCGGCCTCGACGTCGCCGCCACCGAGTTCTACAAGGACGGCGTCTACACCGTCGAGGGCAAGGAGTGGAGCGTCGACACGCTCGTCGACTACTTCGCCGACCTCGTCGCGAACTTCCCGATCGTCACCATCGAGGACGCCCTCGCCGAGGACGACTGGGACGGCTGGAAGAAGCTGACGGATGCCATCGGCTCCAAGGTCCAGCTCGTCGGCGACGACCTGTTCGTCACCAACCCGAAGCGCCTGCAGCAGGGCATCGACCTCGGCGTCGCCAACTCGCTGCTGGTCAAGGTCAACCAGATCGGCACGCTCTCCGAGACGCTCGACGCGATCTCGCTGGCGACTCGCTCGGGCTACACCTCGATGCTCTCGCACCGCTCGGGCGAGACCGAGGACACCACGATCGCCGACCTCGCCGTCGCGGTCAACGCGGGCCAGATCAAGACCGGTGCCCCGGCGCGCAGCGAGCGCGTCGCGAAGTACAACCAGCTGCTCCGCATCGAGGAAGACCTCGGTACCGCCGCGGTCTTCGCGGGCCGCTCGGCCTTCCCCCGCTTCAAGGGCTGATCGACCGACCATCGAGGAGGGGGAGCCGAGAGGTTCCCCCTCCTTCGTCGTTTTCGCCGGACGGATGCCGAGCATCCGGCGCGTCCCCGGGAGCCCCCGAGTTGGCGACGTAGACTCACTCGCGGCCCGAATCCCGGGCGGGATGACGACGGAAGGGATGCCGTGGAGCGACCGACACTGCCGCCCCGCCGTCCCGCGGCATCCGTGGCTCCGAAGTCGGGCTCCGGGGCGTCGAAGAGCTCGGCGAAGACGGTCGCGCGTCCCGCGCGACAGCCCGTCCGCCCCGCGGCGGAGGAACGGCGCGTCGACGTGCGCGAATGGCTCGGACGCGTGCGCCTCTCGGGCTTCGTGGTGATCATGCTCGGCCTGGTGGTGCTCGGGACGTTCGTGCTGGTGCCCACCGTCGGCACGTACATGGATCAGCGGCAGCAGATCCAGGCGCTGCGGAGCGCGGTCCAGCTGAGCCAGTCCGAGGTCTCCGATCTGCAGACGCAGCGCGATCGGTGGTCGGACCCCGCGTATATCCGCACCCAGGCGCGCGAGCGTCTCGGCTATACCTTCCCGGGCGAGGTCGTGTACCTCATCGACAACGACCTGCCGGCCTCGGCGACCCCGCAGGAACAGGACGAGGTCAGCGGAGACGTGGGTCAGACCCGGACCGACTGGATGGCGCAGCTCGTCCGCTCGGTCACCTCGTCGGGCGCCGCGCAGGTCGCCGTACCCGACATCACGATCGGCGTACCGGACCCGACTCCCGCGCCCGACGCCCCCGCCGGCTGAGCGACCCCGACGGCGTGTCGGAGACCCCGGGTACCCTGGAGTCGATGACTACCGCAACGCTTCCCCCCGCCTCCGACGCCGATCTGGCCGTCCTGCAGTCGCAGCTCGGCCGTGTACCGCGCGGCGTCGTGGGGATCGCCGCGCGCTGCGTGTGCGGCAACCCGACGGTGGTGGCCACCTCGCCCCGTCTCGACGACGGCAGCCCGTTCCCCACGTTCTACTACCTCACCCACCCCGCCGCGACGGCGGCGATGTCGGTGCTCGAGGCGGGGCACGTCATGAAGGAGTTCTCCGACGAGCTCGCCGAAGACGAGGAGCTGCAGCAGCAGTACCGCGCGGCCCACGAGGCGTACCTCCGCGACCGCGCAGCGTATGGAGAGCCCGAAGAGATCGCCGGCATCTCGGCCGGGGGCATGCCCACCCGCGTCAAGTGCCTGCACGCCCTGGCGGGGCACGCGCTCGCGGCCGGCCCCGGCGTCAATCCGATCGGCGACCGCGCCCTCGCGCGCGGCACCTGGTCGCCCGAGCGGTGCCAGTGCGAAAGCCCCGGGACCGGCGGATGAAGCGCGTCGTCGCCGTCGTGGCATCCGTCCTTCTCGTGACGGTGCTGAGCGGCGCGACGGCCATGCCCGCGGCGGCCGCGGTGGTCCCGGCATCGGCCAGCCCGCAGGCGCCCGCCAATCCGGTGCCCGAAGACCCGACCGACTCGGTCCGTGCGGGCGAGTACTGGCTCGACCAGTACGGCGTCCGAGAGGCCTGGAAGACGACGCGCGGCGCGGGGCAGAAGATCGCCGTCATCGATACCGGGATCGGACGCGGTCCGACCGAGTTCAACGGAGCCGTCGCGGGTGGCACCGACGTCTCGGGCGTCGGCGCCGCCGACGGGCGCACCCCCGTGGGGGCCGTCGACGCGAACCACGGCAGCTGGGTGGCCTCTCTCGCCGCGGCACGCGGCACCGGCAACGGCCGCGGCATGATCGGCGTGGCGCCCGAAGCCGAGCTGCTGTCCATCTCGGTCGGCTTCGGAGCGGCGAGCACCAAGCCCTTCACCGACCAGATCGCAGACGCCATCCGCTGGGCGGTCGACAACGGTGCGACGGTCATCAACATGTCGTTGACGACCAATACCCTCGACTGGGACACCAGCTGGGACACCGCCTTCGAATACGCCTTCGACCACGACGTCGTGATCGTCGTCGCCGCGGGCAACCGGGGGAGCGGCACCGACCGCGTGGGCGCCCCGGCCACCATCCCGGGGGTGCTCGCCGTCGGAGGCGTCGACCCGACCGGCGCGGCGAGCAACGACGCCTCGACGCAGGGCATCACCATCGGGCTCTCCGCCCCGAGCGAGCGACTCATCGGCGTCTCGGCAGACGGCACGCTGGTCCAGTGGAACGGAACGAGTGGCGCCGCCCCGATCGTCGCCGGCATCGCCGCTCTCGTCCGTGCGTCGCATCCCGGAATGGATGCCGACAACGTCCTCAACCGCCTGATCCAGACGGCGAAGCCGGCCGCGGGGGCTTCCGCCCGGCCCGACAAGCTCTACGGATACGGACTGGTGGATGCCGCGGCCGCCGTGTCGGCGCGGGTCGAGACAGTGTCGGAGAATCCGCTGGGCAGCCTCAAGGAATGGATCCGGCTGTACCGTCGGGCGGACGCGCAGCCGTCGCCCGAGCCGACCTCGACCCCGGTCGTCATCCCCCCGCTGCCGCCCATCGAAGCGGCGCCCGCGGCGGGCTCGCCCCTGCTGCCGTCTCGCGATAGCGTTCTCTACGGATCGCTGCCGCTCGGTGCCGCCACACTGGCCGCTATAATGATTGCGCTCGGTGTCACTGCTGCTGCCCGGCGAATCCGACAGGCGCGCGTCTCCCGCGAGCCGAGCCGCACCACAGACGAGGAGTCCCTCACATCGTGACCACTACCGTGCCCAGAATCCTCATCGTCGGTGGGGGCTATGCAGGTTTCTACACCGCCTGGAAGCTCGAGAAGCTCCTCGGCCGCAACGAAGCCGACGTCACGCTCGTCGACCCGCTGCCGTACATGACGTACCAGCCCTTCCTCCCCGAGGTCGCCGCGGGCGAGATCGAGCCGCGCCACGTCGTGGTCGGGCTTCGCCGCCACCTCAAGCGCACCACGGTCATCGCGGGCAAGATCACGGGCATCTCGCACGCGACCAAGACCGCGACGGTCACGCCGATCGCCGGTGACGAGACGTTCGAGCAGAGCTACGACCACATCGTCGTGACCGCCGGCGCCGTCTCGCGCACCTTCCCGATCCCCGGCATCGCCGACAACGCGATCGGACTCAAGACGATCGAAGAGGCCGTCGCCATCCGCGACCGCCTCACGTCGAACTTCGACAAGGCGTCGGTGCTGCCGGCCGGCCCCGAGCGCGACCGTCTACTGACCGTCGTCGTCGTCGGCGGCGGATTCGCCGGTATCGAGGTCTTCGCCGAGCTTCGCGCCTACGCGTCGTCGCTGCTGAAGCAGTACCCGACCCTGTCGTTCGACGACACGCACTTCCACCTCATCGAGGCCATGGGGCGCATCATGCCCGAGGTCTCGCAGAAGACGAGCGAGTGGGTTCTCGCCGACCTCGCCAAGAAGGGTGCCTTCGTGCACCTCGACACGCAGGTCAAGGGTGCCGTCGACGGCATCGTCGAGCTCTCCACCGGTGAGAACCTCCCGACCGACCTGATCATCTGGACGGCCGGTGTCATGGCCAACCCCACGGTCGTCCGTGGCAGCGACCTCCCGGTCGAGGAGCGCGGTCGCATCCGCACCCGCCCCGACCTGCGCGTCGGAACCGACGACGAGATCGTCGAGGGCGCCTGGGCCGCCGGAGACGTGTCCGCGGTTCCCGACCTCTCGGGCGGTGGCGTCGGCGGTTTCTGCGTCCCCAACGCTCAGCACGCGGTGCGTCAGGGCAAGCTCATGGCCAAGAACCTCGTGGCCGTCCTTCGCGGCGAAGAGCCCAAGGAGTACAACCACAAGAACCTCGGCGCCGTCGCCGGCCTGGGCCTCTACAACGGTGCGTTCCAGTCGGGCAACATCGCTCTGACCGGTCTGATCGCGTGGTTCGCCCACCGTGGTTACCACGGCCTGGCCATGCCCACGTGGGAGCGCAAGTTCCGCGTGATCGGCGACTGGATGCAGAACTTCTTCCATGGTCGCGAGGTCGTCAACCTCGAGGCCGTTCAGAAGCCCCGCGCCGCGTTCGAGGAGTTCGCCGCGCGTCCGCGTCCGGCAGCCCCGGCCGCCGAGGCCCCCGCGGCCCCGGCCGAGAAGAAGGCCGAGCCCGTCGCGGCCAAGTAAGTCCCTTCGTTCGAGACCCCCGTGCCCTGTGGGTGCGGGGGTCTCGTCGTTCCCGGATGCCGGTGGGTGGCGGGGCTGTACCGCCGTGCTATTCGCCGGGGCGAGGCGTCGGTTCGCGGCATCCGGAATCGACGAGTGGGGGTAGCTGTCCAGCGGCCTGGGTGAGCGGCGCGGCGTCTTGTCGTGGCCCCGGGGCCATTTTTGGTGCCCCGGGGCCATTTTGACCGCCCTACGGATTGGGGAGCGCGGGGGGTGGCGCGGCGTCTCGTCGTGGCCCCGGGGCCATTTTTGGCGCCCCGGGGCCACTTTGACCGCCCCACATCTAAAGGGCTCGGGGGGCGGCGCGCGGACCCGTCACAGGAGAAGGGCCGCGGGCAGTGGCACGCGGTCACCCCGCGATACGGTGGGGGTGGGCCCCCGTAGCCCAATGGCAGAGGCAGGCGACTTAAAATCGCTTCAGTGTGGGTTCGAGTCCCACCGGGGGTACCAGTGGTACCAGTGCTCCGGCGCGTGGACATCCCCTGGGAGTCCCCGCCATCGCCCGTAACGCGGCGCGGCCCGCGGTTAGACTGAAGGGCAATCTCTCGAACGGAGTGTGGGGACTTATGTGGGAGTGGCTCGTACCGGTCATCGTGATCGTCGGCATCCTGATCATCGCCGGTATCTACCTGTGGGCCACCTACAACGCCCTCGTCGCGCTGAACGTGCGCGTCGATGAAGCGTGGAGCGACATCACTGTCCAGCTCAAGCGACGTGCTGATCTGCTGCCCAACCTCATCGAGACGGTGAAGGGGTACGCGGCTCACGAGAAGGCCGTGTTCGAGAACGTCACGCGCGCTCGTGCCGAGACGCTGTCGGCGCAGAGCCCCGCCGAGGCCGGTGTCGCCGAGGGGCACATGCAGCAGGCGCTGAAGTCGCTGTTCGCGGTCGCCGAGGCATACCCGCAGCTTCAGGCCAGCCAGAACTTCCTGCAGCTCCAGCACTCGATCGTCGACACCGAGGACAAGATCCAGGCGTCGCGCCGGTTCTATAACGGCGGGGTGCGCGAGCTGAACACCAAGATCAAGGTGTTCCCCAACAACCTCTTCGCCCGTCAGCTCGGCTTCCACGAGCGGGAGTTCTTCGAGGTCATCGACGGCGCCGCGATCGCCGAACCGCCCCGCGTGCAGTTCTGACGCGACGCGCCCCCTCCGCTTCGGCAGAGGGGGCGCGTTTCAGGTGGCGCGACCATCGGGGTGGTCATGCCGCTCGGCGCGCAGGGCCCCGGCGAGGTCATCGGCAGCATCACCCCACCGCGACACGGTGACGCGGTCGAGGCCCTGCCAGCGCGCTGCCGTGAGAAGCTCGGCGGCAACGCGTTCGGCGGCATCCGGGGGAGCACCCTGCTCCCACCACGCGGACTGCACGCGCAGGGCGCTCGACGCGCGATCGGCCTTGAGGTCCACCCGACCGACCACGTCGTCACCGACGAGGACGGGCAGCGAGTAGTACCCGAACCGGCGCTGTGGGGCCGGTGTGTAGATCTCGATGCGGTAGTCGAAGTCGAACAGGCGCTCGGCGCGGTCGCGGAACCACACCACCGGGTCGAACGGGGTGAGGATCGCGGTGGCATCCACTCGGCGGGGGCGCGCGGCGTCACGGTGCAGCCAGGCCTTGGCGGGGCGACCGGCGATCGCCCAGCCGTCGACCGCGACGGGGATCAGCTCCCCGTCGTCGACGAGATCGCGGATCGCGGCCAGCACCGCGGGACGATCTCGGATGCGCCAGTAATCGGCCAGGTCGGCGGCCGTCGCGACGCCGTAGGCCAGAGCGGCGCGGCGCACCAGCTCGGTGATCGCCTCGGTCCGGGGGACGGTGGTCTGCAGGGCCTCGGAGGGCAGGACGTCGGATGCCAGGGCGTAGCGGCGCTCGAAGCCGCGCCGCCCCGCGATGGCCACCTCTCCGAACAGCCACAGGCGTTCCAGGCCGTTCTTGACGTCGTCCCAGCCCCACCAGGACCCCCGCGACCCCTCGCGCGCGTCGTGGTCGATTTCTGCCGGGCGCAGGGGGCCGCGGTCGGCGAGCTCGTCGCGGAGCCACTGGAGGAGGGGCTGGTTGGCCTCGGCCCAGGCATCGTGCCCGTACTTCGCCCGCAGATCGTCGCGGCGGAACTGCAGCAGCGGCCAGTCGTCGACCGACACCAGCGAGGCGACGTGCGCCCACGACTCCACCCACGACGGGCGCCGGGCGAAGGCGAGCTTGTCGAGCAGTGCCCTGTCGTACGCGCCGAGGCGCGCGAACAACGGCATGTAGTGCGAGCGCGAGAAGACGTTGACCGAGTCGATCTGGAGGATGCGCATGCGATGCAGAGCGCCGGTGATCTGCCGGGTGCCGACGGTGCCGGGCCGGGGGCGGGCGAAGCCCTGGGCGGCTAAGGCGATGCGGCGGGCGTCGGCGCGGCGGAGCGTCGTGGTCATGTCTGTCACCGTATCGGCGACCTCCGACATGCTCGGCGGTGCATGTCGGAGGGCGGCGGTAGGCTGACGGGATGAGCGGCACCGATCCCGAACCTCGCGGATCGTTCCTCGACGCCCTCAAGCGGCGCACCGTCTCGAGCGACCTGCAACCGCCGGTGCCTCCGGCACTGCGTCAGGCCACGGCCTACGCCTGGCGCCTGCTCGTGATCGCGGCCGCCCTGGCCGTCGTGGTGTTCGTGGTCATCCAGCTCAAGCTGCTGGTCGTGCCGCTGCTGATCGCGGTCCTCATCACCGCGCTGGTGTGGCCGGCCTTCTCGTTCCTGCAGCGTCACCGGTGGCCGAAGTGGCTGGCCATCGTCGTCACGGTCCTCGGCACCATCGCCATCATCTCGGGGCTGGTCTGGCTGGCCGTCTGGCAGATCACCCGTGAATTCGGTTCGGTCCGTCAGCGCACCGCCGAAGCCGTCTCGCAGTTCCGGCAGTACCTCATCGACGGCCCGCTCCACCTGAGCGCCCAGCAGATCAACGACGGGCTCGGACAGGCGGGCACCTTCCTGCAGCAGCAGGCCGAGGTGCTCTGGACCGGCGCTCTGGCGATCGGCACCACGATCGGTCACGTCGGAACCGGCGTGCTGCTCACGCTGTTCATCCTGCTCTGCTTGCTGGCCGACGGGGGCGGCATCTGGCGCTGGACGACCCGCTTGTTCCCGCGCGTCGCGCGTCCCGCGGTCGACGGCGCCGGCCGCGCGGGGTGGCGCACCGTCAAGAGCTATGCCCGCACGCAACTCCTGGTCGCCACGATCGACGCCATCGGCATCGGTCTCGGTGCGTTCCTGCTCGGCGTGCCGCTGTCGATCCCCATCGCCGTCCTGGTGTTCCTCGGCGCGTTCATCCCCTTCGTCGGCGCCGTGGCCACGGGAGCCCTCGCCGTGTTCATCGCGTTGGTCTACAACGGACCGCTCATCGCCCTGTTCATGCTCATCGTCGTGTTGGCCGTGCAGCAGATCGAGAGTCACATCCTGCAGCCGATCCTCATGGGCTCCGCCGTGAAGGTGCACCCCCTCGCGGTCGTGCTCGTGGTGGCGGGCGGCGCGATGGTCGGCGGCATCGCCGGAGCGCTTTTCGCGGTCCCGCTCGCCGCCTTCGTGAACGTCGTCGCCGTCTATCTGAGCACCAAGGCGTGGAAGCGCGACGGTGAGATTTTGGCATCCCCGGATCTGATCTGGCGGACCGTCCCGCGCGAGCGCGGAAGGAGATCATGAACGACACTCCCACCCTGGCCGAGTTCGAGGATGCCGCGCAGAACCTGCGCGGCATCATCACGCGAACCCCGCTCGACGAGTCGCTGCACCTGACCGAGCTCCTCGGCGTGCCGGTGAGCCTCAAGCTCGAGAACCTTCAGCGCACGGGTTCGTTCAAGATCCGCGGCGCGACCTACCGCCTCTCGCGCCTCACGGCCGAGGAGCGCGCGCGCGGCGTCGTCGCGGCATCCGCGGGCAACCACGCTCAGGGCGTGGCCCTGGCCGCGCAGCAGCTCGGCATCGCGGCGACGATCTTCATGCCGTTGGGCGTGCCCGTGCCCAAGCTCCTCGCCACGCGGGGGTACGGGGCGGAGGTGATCCTCGAGGGCGCGACCGTCGAGACGCCGCTCCGCCTGGCCGCTGAGTTCGCCGAGCGCACCGGGGCCGTGCTGATCCACCCCTTCGACCATCGCGACATCGTCGTGGGTCAAGGGACGCTGGGCCTCGAGCTCGTCGAGGACATGCCCGACCTCGAGACGGTCATCGTCGGGATCGGCGGGGGAGGCCTCGCCGCCGGCGTCGCCGCCGCGGTGAAGGCCCGGGCGGCCGCCGAGGGGCGCGAGGTCCGCATCATCGGCGTGCAGGCGCACAATTCCGCCGCCTACCCCTCGTCGCTCGCCGCGGGCTACCCGATGCAGGTCGAGACGACGCCGACGATCGCCGACGGCATCGCCGTCGCCCGCCCGGGCGATCTGCCCTTCGAACTCATCCGTCAGTACGTCGACGAGGTCGTCACGGTGACCGAGGACGACATCGCCCGAGCGCTCCTCGTCCTTCTCGAGCGCGCCAAGCAGGTCGTCGAACCGGCGGGGGCCGTGGGCGTCGCCGCGATCCTGGCGGGCAAGGTGACGGCGACCGGCCCGACCGTCACGATCCTCTCGGGTGGCAACATCGACCCCCTCCTGCTGCAACGGGTCGTGGCGCACGGGCTGTCGGCATCCGGTCGCTACATGTCCCTGCGCATTCCGCTGCCCGACCGCCCGGGCCAGCTGGCTCGCGTCTCGGAGCTTCTCGCCGGGGTCGGCGCGAACGTCATCGAGGTGCTGCACACGCGCCACGGTCAGGGACTCCAGATCAGCGAGGTGATCCTGCAGCTGAGCGTCGAGACGCGCGGTGAGGAGCACCGGGCTCTGGTCATCCAGACGCTCGAAGACGCCGGGTTCGTCGCGACCGTCGTTCCGAACTGATCGCCCCGCGCCGGGCCCGCCGAGGTCGGCCCCGGTGCGCGCCTGCTGCGCGGGCTGCGCGGTCGTGGGCGCCGAGCGGGACATCACGACCGGGTTCGGGGCGGATCTTGCCGTCCGGGGCGAGGAATGTGCGCCCCGAACGACGGAATCCGCCCCGAACCCGAGATGTCCCCGCGAACGCCGCGAGCCGCCCACCCGACAACGGGGGAGCGGCTCGCGGGCGGAGGCGGGTTACTGGCCCGAGTACGTCTCGACCTTGATGACCTCGACCGAGATCTCTTTGCCGTTGGGCGCGGTGTACGAGCCCTTGTCGCCCTCTTTGAGGCCCAGGATGGCCGCGCCGAGGGGCGAGGCCTCGCTGTAGACGTCGAGCTCGGAGTTGGCCGCGATCTCGCGGTTGCCGAGGAGGAACTTCTCTTCGCCGCCCGCGACGATCGCGGTCACGACGGTGCCCGATTCGACGACGCCGTGGCTCTCGGGGGCTTCGCCGACCTTGGCGTCCTTGAGCAGCTGCTGCAGGGTGCGGATACGGGCCTCTTGCTTGCCCTGCTCGTCCTTCGCGGCGTGGTAGCCGCCGTTCTCTTTGAGGTCTCCCTCTTCGCGTGCGACCTCGATGCGCTTGGCGATCTCTTCGCGGCCGGTGGTCGAGAGGTGCTCGAGCTCGTTGGCGAGGCGGTCGTAGGCGTCTTGCGTGAGGAACGTCACCTGAGCGTCGTTGGACACGGGTACTCCTTCGTCGAGGCGCTGACGGCACGCGTGCGGCCGCCGGCGGGGGATATGTCGAACGCCCCGGCATCGAGCCGGGGCGCGTCGTGATTCCGCGAGTTTACGGCACCCAGCAGGCGTTGACAAAACCCGTGGTCGCCAGAGAGAGCGTCGGAATCGTCTCGGAGAAGGCGCGGGATGCGTCATCGGATGCCGGGTACTGCACGACCCTCCAGCCCACGGTGCCGTGATCTTCGTCGCGTGCCTCGAGGGCGCAGGCCACCGGCTTGCCGACGGGCGCGGTGATCTGGAAACTCGCCGTGACGGACGCGTCGTCGGTGACGGTGAAGCCGGTGTCGGTGGCCGTGACGGAGGCGGCGCTGCTGGCGAACGTCGTGTAGCCGAGATACCCGATGGCTCCGAGCGCGAGCACCGCGACGATCGACCAGGCCACGATGCGCCGTCGGGGCGACCGCGTGCGCCCGTAACGGTCATCGAGCAGGGCTTGCGTCGTCATGGTCTCCCCGGGCTTTAGGCTGGAGTACCAGGCTACGCGCTTCCGCCCGGACCGAAGGACTCCATGCTCTCCGTGATCGTCGCTCTCGCGACCACACCCTCCCCGGTCGTCACCCCCGACGAGTCGATCGTGACGCCCGGGCCGCTCGGCTTCGCAGCGATCGCTTTCATCGGCGTCGCGGTCTTCCTTCTCGTGTGGGACATGCTGCGTCGCATCCGCCGTGGTCGGTATCGCGAAGAAGTGAATGCGGAGCTGGATGCCGAGGAGCAGGCGCGCGCGGCCCAGGCCGCCAGCGAGACCGACGACGAGGACATCGACCCGGCGGCTCCGCGCCGCTGACCCACGCCGGAGTCGCGGCATCCCGAGTCTTCGCTCGCGCGAGTCGCCAGGAAGTCTCGCTTCGAGCGACCCGCGAGCGACGAACTCTGGCGACTCACGCGGGGTGGACGCCCTTTCGGTGCGGGGGCGAGCCGGATCAGCCGCCGTGGTAGGCGGGGGCGAGCGAGATCAGCAGGCACGCGGTCCAGTGGCAGAGAAACGCCAGCACGGTGCACACGTGGAAGATCTCGTGGAATCCGAAGTGGCCGGGCCACGGGTTGGGCTTCTTGAGCGCGTAGACGATGGCCCCCGCCGTGTAGAGCAGCCCGCCGACGACGACCAGCACCATCATCGCGACGTTCGCCGCGAGCAGGTCGCCGAGGTACATCACGGCGGCCCAGCCGAGCGCGAGGTACAGCGCGACGTAGAGCCAGCGCGGGGCGTTGATCCAGAAGACGCGGAACAGGATGCCGAGGATCGCTCCACCCCACACGATCGACAGCAACAGGGTGGTCTTGGGAGTCGGGAGGGCCAGGACGGCCAGGGGCGTGTACGTACCGGCGATCAGCAGGAAGATGTTGGCGTGGTCGATGCGCTTGAGCACGGCCAGGGTCTTCGGCTTCCAGCGGAAGCGGTGATAGAGCGCGGAGTTGCCGAACAGCAGCATCGACGTCACCATGAACACCGCCGCCGCCCACTTGGCGGGCGCGCCCTGGGCGAGGGCGATCAGGACGATGCCGGCGACGATCGCGACGGGGAACGTGCCCGCGTGGATCCAGCCGCGCCAGGTGGGCTTCAGGTCGGCCTTCGCGCCCAGAGCGCCCGCCTCCAGAAGGGGGAGCTGAGGCATATCGGGGCCGTCTGCGGGGGTCGAGCTCGTCACGCTTCGACCCTACGTCGGCCCCCATGCTCCGGGTGGTACATGGGCGATCCGTTCACCGTTCCCCCAGGAAGCCTCGCCCGTTTCAGGCCCGTGCCCCCGCCCGTGACGCGGTAGCGTAGGCGGGTGGCGCGTATGCGGAAGAACGAGGGGCGGGGCCCCCTCTACCGTCTGTACATCTCGCGCCTCCGCCGTCGCATGCCGACCACTGTGCCGCACCACGTCGCGATGATGATCGACGGCAACCGTCGGTGGGCGCGTCAGCTCGGCTACGACAGCGCCGCGCACGGCCACCGCGCGGGGGCGGCCAAGATGCACGAGTTCCTTCGCTGGTGCGACGACCTCGGCATCGAGGTGGTGTCGCTGTACCTGCTCTCGAACGACAACCTCGTCAAGCGCGACAGCCAGGAGCTGCAGGACCTTCTTGAGATCATCGCCGAATTGGCCGCGGAGCTCTCGCACGAGCCGAACTGGCGGGTCAAGCACGTGGGCCGCGCCGAGGGGCTGCCGACGGAGCTGGCCGAGGTGCTGCACGAGGTCACCGAGCGCACGCGGGGGCACAAGGGTCTGCACGTCAACCTCGCCGTCGGGTACGGCGGGCGGAGCGAGATCGTGGATGCCGTGCGCTCGATCATCGCCAAGCACGATCAGTCGGGCGGGTCCCTCGAAGAGCTCGCCGCGAGTCTCACCCCCGAGCAGATCGGCGAGCACCTGTACACGGGCGGCCAGGCCGATCCCGACCTCGTCATCCGTACCTCGGGCGAGCAGCGGCTCAGCGACTTCCTGCTCTGGCAGTCTGCGCACTCGGAGTTCTACTTCGTCGAGGCCCTCGGCCCCGACCTGCGCGAGGTCGATTTCCTGCGCGCGATCCGCGACTTCGCGGCGCGCGACCGACGTTTCGGGCAGTAGCGCCCGCCTCGCGCGGCGGCGCCGGCGCACGGCATCCGGTGAACTATCTCGCGGTTGCGAGCCGCGCGAACGCGCTGTTCACGAACTCGTCATATTCGCGGCGTGTTAACGACCCTCGGGGGTGTCGCGGAGTCGTACGGTGATCACATCGGACACGGAGTCCGGTCGAGTCGACCTTCGGATCGCGACTCGTGACCCACAGGTCGACTCGTGACAACCGGGTGATTCACCCGGGTCGGGAGTGGGTTGTGACTGCACGAGCACCGTACGACCAGCGTCGCGTCGTCGAGAGCACCGAGTCCGAAGCGGGAGTCGATCAGGCTCTTCGCACGTACGTCCTGGACACCTCCGTCCTGCTGAGCGATCCGCGAGCGTTCTTCCGCTTCGCCGAGAACTCCGTCGTGATCCCCGTCGTGGTGATCACCGAGCTGGAAGGGAAGCGTCACGACCCCGAGATCGGGTATTTCGCCCGCCAGGCCCTGCGCCACCTCGACGAACTCCGCATCGAGCACGGTCGCCTCGACTTCCCCGTGCCGGTGGGCGCCGACGGCACGCTCCGCGTCGAGCTGAACAACACCGACCAGCAGGTGCTGCCGTCGGGGATGCGCACCGGCGGCAACGACAGCCGCATCCTGGCGGTCGCGATGAATCTCGCGCAGGACGGCGCCGAGGTCACCGTGGTGTCGAAGGACCTCCCGATGCGCGTGAAGGCGGCATCCCTCGGCCTGAGCACCGAGGAGTACCTCGCCGAGCAGGCGATGGACTCCGGGTGGACCGGGATCGCCTCGATCGACCTGTCGGGGGATGAGATCTCCGACCTCTACGAGACCGAAGTGGGCGTCAGCGAGGCGGTGAAGGGGCTGCCGATCAACACCGGCCTCGTCATCCACTCCGAGCGCGGGTCGGCGCTCGGGCGCGTGACCGGCAAGGGGGAGTACCGCCTGGTGCGCGGCGACCGCGACGCGTTCGGGCTGCACGGACGTTCGGCCGAGCAGCGCATCGCGCTCGATCTGCTCCTCGACCCCGAGGTGGGCATCGTCTCGCTCGGCGGCCGGGCCGGCACCGGGAAGTCGGCGCTGGCGCTGTGCGCGGCGCTGGAAGCCGTGCTCGAACGTCAGCAGCAGAAGAAGATCATCGTCTTCCGGCCGCTCTTCGCCGTCGGTGGTCAGGAGCTCGGATACCTCCCCGGCGACCAGGCCGAGAAGATGGGTCCGTGGGGTCAGGCGGTCTTCGACACCCTGGGTTCGGTCGTCTCGGGCAACGTGCTCGAGGAGGTGCTCGCTCGCGGTCTGCTCGAGGTGCTCCCGCTCACGCACATCCGCGGGCGGTCGCTGCACGACGCGTTCGTGATCGTCGACGAGGCGCAGTCGCTCGAGCGCAACGTGCTGCTGACGGTGCTGAGCCGCATCGGCCAGAACTCCCGCGTGGTGCTGACGCACGACGTGGGTCAGCGCGACAACCTGCGCGTCGGTCGGCACGACGGCGTCGCCTCGGTGATCGAGACCCTCAAGGGCCACGGTCTGTTCGGTCACGTCACCCTCACGCGGTCCGAGCGTTCGGCCATCGCCGCACTCGTGACCGAGTTGCTGGAGGCCGGCGAGCTCTCGTAGCGGTGAAGAAAGAGGGGCCGGGATGCCGTGGCATCCCGGCCCCTCTCTGTTCCCGCCGCGGTGCCGGAGGCTCGCGTCGATCGGGGTGAGCAGCGCCGGGGGAGGGGGCGCCGCAAGATGAGAGGGTTCTCATTCGGGGCTCGCCGGGTTCTCACAATGGTCCGTCAGAGTAGAGCCATCGACGAGGGAAACCTCGTCACCCGCCTCGGCGGTTCCCCCAGGAAAAACACGAGTACGTCACGTGCAGGTCACCGCTCTTCGGGTGAGTCGGAAGACCACCGTGGGCGTCTCCCCAAGCCCCCGGTTCCCCCGCCGGGGGTTTTCGGGTTTTCTGCGTCATTCCCAGCGATAGCCCGCGCCGCGCACGGTGACGATATGGGACTGGCCGATCTTGGCCCGCAGGTATCGAACGTAGACATCGACCACGTTGGAGGACGGGTCGAAGTCCATTCCCCACACGCGGCTGAGCAGCTGCTCGCGGCTGAGCACCTGACCCGCGTGGCGGATGAACTCCTCGGCCAGCGAGAACTCGCGCGCGCTCAGGTCGATCTCGCGACTGCCCACGGTCGCCCGCCGCGCGAGGACATCGAGCGAGACGTCTCCGTGCGCGACCGTCATCGGCCCCGCAGTCATCGGTTCGCGCATGCGCGATCGCACGCGGGCGAGGAGCTCGTCGAACTTGAAGGGTTTGGCGACGTAGTCGTTGGCCCCGGCGTCGAGCCCGTCGACGGTGTCGCGCGTGCTCGTGCGGGCGGTGAGCATGATGACCGGGATCTGCGACCCCTGGCCGCGGATGGCCCGCAGCACCTCGAAACCGTCGAGAGTCGGCAGGCCGACGTCGAGCAAGACGAGGTCGACGTCGCCCGAGAGCGCGGTGTCGAGGGCCTCCGCCCCATCGGCGACGATGAGGGTCTGGTAGCCCGCGGACTCCAGTCCCTTCGCGACGAACGCCGAGATGCGTTCCTCGTCTTCCGCGATGAGGATGCGTGTCATCCGGTGGCCTCTCTCTGCATGACGACGTCGCCGGCGCGTACGGGCGTCGGGAGCTCCGCGGGGGACTGTGCCCCGGTCACGGGGATGTGCAGGGCCACGGTCGCGCCACCGCCGGGGGTGTCGCCGACGGTGCAGTGGCCGTCGTGCGCCTTGGCGATGGCATCCACGATCGACAGTCCCAGCCCCGATCCGTCCACCCCGCGCCCGGTCGAGAGTCGATCGAATCGGCGGAAGACGCGATGACGCGCCGCGGGCGGAATGCCGGGACCGTGGTCGCGCACCCAGAGGTGCGCCATCGTGTCGTCGGCCGTGCTGCCGATCTCGATCGAGGTGCCCTCGGGGGTGTACTTCGCGGCGTTGTCGGCCAGCTGGAGCCACGCCTGCACGAGGCGATCCGCGTCGCCGTGGATGCGGACCCGCGCCCGCTGATCGATCGTCCACGCGTGGCCGGGGATGGCGCCGGCGAGTTCCGCGACGCGGTCGGTGAGGGCCCCGACGTCGATGACCGCGGCCTCGAGCGCCCCGCTCTCGACATCGGCCAGAGCGTCGATGTCGTCGACCAGTCGCGCGAGGCGGTCGAGTTCGGCGATGCCGAGCTCACGCGTCTCGGTGACGTCGTGGGGGTCGGCGGGATCCATCATCTCGAGGTGGCCCCGCACGATCGTGATGGGTGTCTTCAGCTCGTGCCGGACGTCGTCGAGCAACTGCCGCTGCGCGTCGACCGACATCGCCAGGCGATCGAGCATCGAGTTCACCGAGGTGGTGAGGTCGGAGATCTCGTCGTTCCCGTGCGCGCGCAGGCGCGTGCCCAGGTCGTCGATCGTGATGGCGTCGGTCGTGTCGCGCAGACGCCGGAGCGGCGAGAACACGCGTCCTGTGACGAACCAGCCGACGACGCCGACGAGCAGCAGCACCACGAGCGCCGAGATCCCGTACGTGACGGTCGAGAGCGTCACGAGCTCCATGCGCTGATCGATCGAGATGACCTGGACCACGACCCCGCCGCGCGTCTCGACGGCCGCGTAGAGCACGGGGCCACGATCGCTGTCGAGACGCCCCCGGTCGTTGCCCAGACTGATCTGACCGGCGAGGGATGCCACGAGCCCGGCATCGTCGCCGACCGAGAGTCCCGGCGGGGCCGGAGTCGTCGCGAGCACGCGGGTGCCGTCGAGGGCCACCGTGCCATCGGTGCGGCCGGGGATCGCCGCGGCGACGAGGGCGGCGGCATCCTGGCTGCTCGTCGACAGCGTCGAGACGAAACCGTCGAGCTGGCGCTCGGCGTTGGCCACGACACGCTCGCTCTGGACGAGGAAGGTGACGCCGCCCGCGATGATCATGCCGAGCAGCACGACGCCGAGGATCGCGCCGAGGAAACGCACGCGCGTCGAGACGGGTCTCGGCGTGCGGCTCATCCTCTGATTATGGCGCGCCTCGGCGTCGTGGATGTGCGGGTGTGGTCGATCAGCCCGGGTGGGTCATCGACAGCAGGTCGAGCTTGGCGTCGAGCACCTCTTCGGTGATCTCGCCGCGCTCGACGTAGCCGAGGTCGATGACCGCCTCGCGCACCGTGATGCCCTTGGCGACGGAGTGCTTCGCGATCTTGGCCGCGGCCTCGTAACCGATGACCTTGTTGAGCGGGGTGACGATCGACGGCGACATGCCGGCGAACGCCTCGGCGCGAGCGACGTTGGCCTCGAGGCCGTCGATGGTCTTGTCGGCCAGCACGCGCATCGCGTTGGAGAGCAGACGGATCGACTCCAGCAGCGCGGTGCCCATGACGGGGATCGCGACGTTCAGCTCGAACGAGCCCGAGGCGCCGGCCCAGGCGACGGTGGCGTCGTTGCCGATCACGCGGGCGCACACCATGAGTGTGGCCTCGGGGACGACCGGGTTGACCTTGCCGGGCATGATCGACGAGCCGGGCTGCAGGTCGGGGATGTGCAGCTCGCCGAGGCCGGTGTTGGGGCCCGATCCCATCCAGCGGATGTCGTTGTTGATCTTGGTGAGCGAGACCGCGATGGTGCGGAGGGCCCCGGATGCCTCGACGAGGCCGTCACGGTTGGCCTGCGCCTCGAAGTGGTCCTTCGCCTCGGTGATGGGCAGCTGGGTCTCGGCCGCGAGCAGCTCGATGACCTTCTGCGGGAAGCCGAGCGGGGTGTTGATGCCGGTGCCGACGGCCGTTCCGCCGAGGGGGACCTCCCCGACACGGGGGAGCACGGCCTCGACGCGCTCGATGCCGAGGCGCATCTGGCGCGCGTAGCCGCCGAACTCCTGGCCGAGGGTGACGGGCGTGGCGTCCATGAGGTGGGTGCGACCCGACTTGACGATGCCCTTCCAGGCGTCGGCCTTGGTCTCGAGGGCCGTCGCGAGGTGCTGGAGCGCGGGGATGAGGTCGGTGATGAGGGCCTGGGTGACGGCGATGTGCACCGAGGTGGGGAAGACGTCGTTCGACGACTGCGAGGCGTTGACGTGGTCGTTGGGGTGAACCGTGTCGCCGAGGATGCGGGTCGCGAGGGTCGCGAGCACCTCGTTCATGTTCATGTTCGACGAGGTGCCGCTGCCGGTCTGGTAGGTGTCGACCGGGAAGTGCGCGTCGTGAGCGCCGGTGACGACCTCGTCGGCGGCCTGGGCGATGGCATCCGCGATGCCCCCGTCGAGGGTGCCGAGCTCTTTGTTGGCGAGGGCGGCGGCCTTCTTGATGCGCGCGAGCGCCGCGATCTGCGTCGACTCGAGGCCCGAGCCCGAGATGGGGAAGTTCTCGACGGCGCGCTGCGTCTGCGCGGCGTAGAGGGCGTCCTTGGGGACCCGCACCTCACCCATGGTGTCGTGTTCGATGCGGTACTCGATGTCGGTCACGTCGTCGTTCCTCCAGGTCGTTCGTTCGGTTGTCAGATGCGGGCGTCGTCGACGCGGTGGTCGTCGACGCGCGAGTCGTCGACATCGCCCACCACGACGACGGGGAAGGCCTCGCCCTCGTCGAGGCGGTAGTTCGCGCCGACCACGGCGGTGCGGCCCTCGGCCACGGCCTCGCTGATCAGCTCGGAGGCGCGCAGCAGCTCGCCCACGGTGTGGCGCAGGTGTTCGCGGCCCACGAGCTCGGGGTCGACGACGTCGGGCAGGTGGCCGTCCACGGCCGAGGCGCGCTGAACGCGGCGGACGGCGGGCACGATCGGGGCGATCTGGCGCCAGATGTACGCGGGAAGGGTCGGGGCGTCCACGCCCGTGCTCTCGATCGCGGCGCCGACGGCCCCGCAGGCGTCGTGCGCGAGCACCACGATGAGGGGGACCTCCAGCACGCCCACGGCGTACTCGAGGCTGCCGATGACCGAGTCCGAGATGACCTGGCCGGCGTTGCGGACGACGAACAGATCGCCGAGGCCCTGATCGAAGATGATCTCGGCGGCGAGGCGGGAGTCGGAGCAGCCGAAGAGCGCCGCCGTCGGGTGCTGGGAACTCGCGAGCTCGGTGCGACGCTCCACGTCTTGACGCGGGTGCGCGGGAGCGCCGGAGACGAAACGCTCGTTGCCCTCCACCATCTGCTGCCAGACCTGACGGGGGCTGATGCGCTCGCTCACGGGACCTCTCTCAACTGCTCGATCTGCGATGTGACGGAGGCGGCCGCGAGGGCCGCGGTCTCGGGGGCGGCATCGCCGTAGACGAGCACGTAGTCCGGCCCGGCCGGGGTGGCCAGGGCGTAATCGACGTTGCCCGTGCCCGAGGGGTTCGAGGGGCGGTAGACGTTCCACGTGATGCCGTCGATCTGGATCGTCTCGCTGCTGCGCGTACCGTCGAGGACCTGGCCGACCCACGCCTCGTCGGCGTCGAGACCCTGAGCGACGCGGAGGAAGCCGCTCTCGCCCGATCGCACGTAGACCATCGTCCACGCCTCGGTGCCGCCGACGCCCTCGGTGGTGGCCTGATTGACCCGCCACCCCTCGCCGAGAGAGGGCGAGAGGACGGGGCGCCCGAGATCGCGCTGCATGTCGGCCGCGAGGGCCGGAACGTCGATCTCGGGGCGGGGCGCGGGTTCGCCGCGGGGGACGGCCGCCACGACGACCAGGACGACCGCCACCGTCACGAGCAACGCCGCGATGAGGTTGCGGAACGTCTTGCTCGAGCGGTACCGACGCGAGGACTCGGCCCTGCGATCGGCGGTTTCTTGCGGGGTCTCGGGTCGGCCGAGATGCGCGACGACGCGAGCCATCAGTCGTCTCCCTCGCCGCGGGCGGCGTCGAGGCGGCGCTTGGCCCCGAGCAGCCATTCCTCGCAGCGGGCGTAGAGCTTCTCGCCGCGCTCCCAGAGAGCGAGGGATTCTTCGAGGGTCGGGGCGCCCTGCTCGAGCTCGGCGACCACGCGCACGAGTTCGTCGCGGGCCTGCTCGAACGACAGCGTGGCGACGTCGACGGCGGGGCCGGGGGTCGTCGCGGTCATGGCATCCATTCTAGGCGCGCCCCACCGACACCCCGTCGCCGGGTGCCTCGTCGTCGAGTGGACGATCGACGGATGCCGCGGAGCCGGCCAGATCGTGGGATTGAGCGCCGTGTGCGACGGCGTCTGGCACGGCGCCGTCCGAATGGGCGGCCACGGTTCCCTGCTCGATCGTGAGCCGCAGGGCGGTTCCGGCCGGGGCGTGGGCGGCGTCGCGCAGGACGGACCCGTCGGGGAGCTGGGCGATGGCGTATCCCCGGGCGAGGGTGGCGAGCGGTGAGAGGGCGCGGAGTCCCGCCCCGAGCTCGCTGGTGCGTCGACGCTCTCCCTCGATGCGCCGATCGACGATGTCGCGCCCCCGGTTCGAGAGCATCCACAGCTCCTGTGCGCGGGAGGTGAGCAGGGAGTGCGGGTTGCGCAGCGCGGGACGCGAGCGGATCTGCTCCAGCTGCGCGATGTCGTGGAGCACGCGCTGGGTCAGACGTCCGGTCAGCCGGGCGCGCAATTGAGAGACGAGGGCCCGCTGCTCGCTGACATCGGGGACCACGCGCTTGGCGGCGTCGGTGGGCGTCGAGGCGCGCACGTCGGCGACCTCGTCGAGGAGCGGTCGGTCGTTCTCGTGCCCGATCGCGCTGACGATCGGAGTGGATACCGCGGCCACCGCACGCAGCAGTCGCTCGTCGCTGAAGCCGAGGAGCGTCTGCGGATCCCCGCCGCCGCGCGCGATCACGATCACGTCGACCTCGGGATCGGCATCCAGAATTCTCAGGGCCGCGAGCGTTTCGGGAACGCACCGGTCGCCCTGCACGGCGGCGTGCTGGGTGCGGAACCGCACGCGGGGCCAGCGCAGCTCGGCGTTGCGGTGCACGTCCTTCTCGGCATCCGAGTTCTCGCCCGTGATCAGACCGATGCAGTGGGGGAGGAAGGGCAGCTTCTTCTTGCGGACGGGGTCGAACAGACCCTCCGAACGCAGCTGCACGCGCAGGCGCTCGAGGCGCTCGAGCTGTTCGCCGAGGCCCACGTGCCGCATCGCCGAGATCGCGAACGAGAAGTCGCCGGTGCGCGGGAAGTAGTCGGCCTTCACGCACGCGACGACGTGATCGCCGACCTTGAGGTCTTTGGGCAAGCGGTTGAGCGTGCTCGACCAGATGCGGAAGGCCACCGTCGACTCGGTGCCGAGGTCCTTCAGCCGTCCGAAGACATTGCCGCCGCGGCGGTTGAACGAGGTGATCTCGCCCTCGACCCAGACCGATCCCCAGCGCTCGATGAAGCCCCGGATCGTGTCGTTCAGCCGTGACACCGAGGTGGGGGCATCGGTGGAGGAGTCGCGGGGGTGCACGCTGTCGGCGGGCGGGGCCTGACCGGCGATGGTCTCGGGCTGGAAAGAGGTCATGTCACTCGCTGGGATGCACGCCGTCGGCGGGGGCCGCAAGAGCCGGACGCCTCTCGGGAAGGAAAGTCCCATGCTATCCGGCAGGGTCGCGCCGGGGAGGTTCGGCCGTCGTCCAGGGGCGCCCCCGTAGAATCGAGGGGTGAGCTCACCTGCCGTGCACCTGCCCGTTCCCCGCATCCCGGGTCGACGCGGGCGGCTTCAGGACGTCCCCGTCCCGGGCAAGAAGAAGGTGCTGCTCGCAGCGCCCCGCGGCTACTGCGCCGGAGTCGATCGAGCGGTCATCGCCGTCGAGAAGGCCCTGGAGCGCTACGGCGCCCCCGTTTACGTGCGCAAGCAGATCGTGCACAACATCCACGTCGTGACCGAGCTCGAGAAGAAGGGCGCGATCTTCGTCGAAGAGGTCGACGAGGTTCCCGCCGGCGCCCACGTCGTCTTCAGCGCGCACGGTGTCTCGCCGGCCGTCGTGTCCGCGGCATCCGATCGTGGTCTGCAGGCCATCGACGCCACCTGCCCGCTCGTGACGAAGGTGCACCGCGAGGCCGTGCGCTTCGCCCGCGACGACTTCGAGATCCTGCTGATCGGCCACGAGGGCCACGAAGAGGTCGAGGGCACGGCCGGAGAGGCCCCCGAGCACGTCACCGTCGTGAACTCTCCCGACCACGCCGACACCATCGAGGTGCGCGACCCCTCGAAGGTCGTGTGGCTGTCGCAGACCACGCTCTCGGTCGACGAGACGATGGAGACCGTGCGGCGTCTGCGCGAGCGCTTCCCCGAGCTGCAGGATCCGCCCTCCGATGACATCTGCTACGCCACCCAGAACCGCCAGGTCGCGATCAAGAAGGTCGCCGTCGGCGCCGACCTCGTGATCGTCGTGGGGTCGGCGAACAGCTCGAACAGCGTGCGCCTGGTCGAGGTCGCCCTCGAGCACGGAGCGAAGGCCGCGTACCGCGTCGATTACGTCGACGAGGTCAAGCAGGAGTGGCTCGAGGGCGTCGAGACCGTCGGCGTCACCAGCGGCGCCTCGGTGCCCGAGGTGCTCGTGACCGAGGTCCTCGAAGAGCTCGCCGGCGCCGGCTACCGCGACGTCGAAGAGGTGCGCACCGCCGAAGAGGACCTGATCTTCTCGCTCCCCAAGGAGCTGCGACAGGATGCCAGCGGCAAGCGCGACGAGCGCGCGCTGGGCGGCCGGGGTCGCGCGTGAACGACGCCGACCCGCGCACCCCGTCCGCGGCGGACGAGGCTCGTCCCCGCCCGCAGTACGGCGAGTACGCCACCCCCGAGGAGCAGCGGGCGCGCATCCGTCGTCCCGAGGTGACCGAGGCCCTGGAGGCGGGCGTCGCCCCGCAGCCGGAGCACGCCCCCGACCCCCGCGTCGCATCGAAGCCCGGGCCCATGCCCGTTCCCGCCACGCGCGGCGGCCAGATCGACCGGATCGTGACGTTCGGTCTGTTGATCTACGGGCTGTTCTCCGTGGTCACCACGATCATCCAGCTGCTCAACTTCCCCGAGTACGCGAACAACTTCGCGCGGGTCTTCCAGGTCGACGCGACGTTCACCAACCTGACCGCGGGGTACCTCTGGGGTGCGGCGGCCGCGGCCGTCACCGGCATCGGGTGGCTTCTGACCGCCGTGTTCACCTGGCGGTCCATGAAGCGCGGGCGCATCTCGTTCTGGATCCCGATTGTCGGGGCGCTGGTCTCGACGGTCATCGCGGCCGTCCTCTCGCTCATCGGCATGGCGAGCGACCCGCAGTTCTTGACGGCCGTCATGGGCACCGTCTCGAACTGAACCGAACCCCGCGGCATCCCGTGTTCCTAAAAGAAGAGGGAGAGGGGATGCCGCTATGCGAGACGACCATGCGCAACTGACCGCGCTGTACGACGCGCACGCGACCCCCGTCTGGCGTTACGTCGTGAGCCTCACCGGCGATCATGCGGGTGCGGACGACGTCGTGCAGGAGACGCTGCTGCGCGCGTGGCGGACGCCGCGCGTCATGAGCGACGACCCGGCCTCGCTGCGCTCGTGGATGTACACCGTGGCCCGCAACCTCGTCATCGACGAGGCGCGGAGCGCGCGGCGCCGGCACGAGCAGCCCGTCGACGAGCTCCCCGAGACCGTTCGCGACGACGACACCGACGCGATGTTCGACGCGCTCCTGGTCGAGGAGGCCCTCGCCACCCTCACACCCGATCACCGCGCCGTCATCGTCAGCGCTTACTACGGCGGGCGCAGCGTCGCACAGACCGCAGACGAGCTGGGCATCCCGACGGGCACCGTCAAATCGCGATTGCATTACGCGGTGCGGGCATTGCGGCTCGCGCTGCAGGAAAGGGGGGTGACCCGATGAACGACGATCACGAACGTCTGTCGATGTCGGACGGCGCCTATGTGCTCGGGGCGCTGTGCGCCTCCGATCGCGCCGAATTCGAAGCGCACCTGGCGGTGTGCGCCATCTGTCGCGCCTCCGTCGCCGAGTTGGCTCCCACCGCGGGGCTCCTCTCGCGACTGTCGTCCGAACGCGCCCGAGCCCTCAGCCCGACGACCGGCCCCATCCCGCTCGCCTCGCCCGATCCGTCTCTCCGCGAACGAGTGGTCGAGGTCGCGCGACGTCGTCGCAAGCGGCGCATCACGGTGTGGGCGCTCGCGGCATCCATCGCCCTGGTGGCGATCGCGGTGCCGAGCGTGTTCGCCGTGAACAGTGCGGTGCAGCAGTCGGCGGGGACCGTCTACGCCCTCGACGACGTCGCCGGTGCCCCCCTCGAGGCCTCGGTGAAGCTCACCTCCGCACCGTGGGGGACCCGCATCGACCTCGTGTGCCAGTACACCGGTCAGGTGCTCGACGCCCCGCCCGGGGGCTGGCCCTACGCTCTCGCCATCACCGACGACTCGGGGACGACGAGCGTGCTCTCGACCTGGCGCGCCGACCCGGGCTCGACCACCGAACTGAGCGCGGGAACCGACCTCTCCGCCTCGAACATCGGCGCGGTCGAGATCCGCTCCCTCGACGGCGACACGGTCGTGATGCGGCGCGAGTTCGACTGACGGTCGCGTCCGTGCGCCGTCGCCGCACGCTCTAGCATCGACGCATGCCTCGACTCGTCGCCGTCTGCGCCGTCCACAACCTGCGCCCGGATTCCGGGTCGATCGGGGTGACGGCGATCGACAAGCGTCCGCTCGAGGGGAAGGTCCGCGTCGGCAAGCTCGGCATCCGCTCCGACGTCCAGGCGAGCCGCAAGCACCACGGCGGGCCGGACAAGGCCGTCTACGCGTACGCCCAGGACGACGCCGAATTCTGGGAGCGCGAGCTCGATCGGGAGCTTCACCCGGGGTGGTTCGGCGAGAACCTCCGCGTCGAGGGACTCGACGTCAACGGAGCGCGGATCGGCGAGATCTGGCGCATCGGCGACACCGTCGAGCTCGAGGTCACGATGCCCCGAACGCCCTGCGCGACCTTCGCCCGGTGGGTCGGTGGCTCGGCGGCGCGTGGCTGGGTCAAGCGCTTCTCGGACGAGGGACGCCTCGGCGCCTACCTGCGTGTCCGTCGCGCCGGCGAGATTCGAGCGGGGGATGCCATCGAGGTGCTGTCGTCGCCCGAGGGGGCGCCCACGGTGCTCGAGGTGTACCGGGCCTGAGGGCGGGCGTCCGGTTCGACCGGCGCTGGGCGGCGTGGGCGTTCCGCTGGGTGGGCCCGGCGTGTGCACAACGGCGGGGGGTTTGTGCGACGCGCCGGTGGCTGGGGTGGGGGTGCGGCGTGTCGGTGGGTGGGTCCGCTGTTGTGTACGTGGGGGCGGCTGGTGGCTGCGTGACGGGGGTGTGTGCACAACGGCGGGGCGTTTGCGCGACGCGCCGGTTGTTGGGGTGGGGGTGCGGCGTGTTGGCGGGTGGGTCCGCCGTTGTGTACGTGGGGGCGGGGGCGGGCTGCGTGACTGGGGTGTGTGCACAACGGCGGGGGATTTGTGCGACGCGCCGGTTGTTGGGGTGGGGGTGCGGCGTGTCGGTGGGTGGGGCCGCCGTTGTGTACGTGGGGGCTCGGGGTAACGGCATCCGGAAACGACGAACGCCCCGGCGGGAGGGCCGGGGCGTTCGTGGGATGACGAGGTGTCAGCTCTTCGAGTGGCCGAACGAGCCGAGCTGCTTGGTGGCCTCGACCACGCGGACGGCCATCGCCGATTCGGCGACCTTGCCCCAGGCGCGGGGGTCGTACTGCTTCTTGTTGCCGACCTCGCCGTCGAGCTTGAGCACGCCCTCGTAGTTCGAGAACATGTAGCCCGCGATCGAGCGCGTGAAGGCGTACTGGGTGTCGGTGTCGATGTTCATCTTCACGACGCCGTTGGCGACCGCCAGGGCGATCTCTTCGTCGGTCGAGCCGCTGCCGCCGTGGAAGACGAGGTCGAGGGGCTTGGGGCCGGTGCCGAATTTCGCGGCGATGCCCTCCTGGATCTCACCGAGCAGCTCGGGGCGGAGCTTGACGCCACCGGGCTTGTACACGCCGTGCACGTTGCCGAAGGTGAGGGCCGAGATGTAACGGCCGTTCTCGCCGAGGCCGAGGCGCTCGACGGCCTTCGTCACGTCGGCGACCGTCGTGTAGAGGGCCTCGTTGGAGCCCTCGTGCTGGACGCCGTCCTCTTCACCGCCGACCACGCCGACCTCGATCTCGAGGATCGCGTTGATGTTCTTCATGCGGGGGAGGAGCTCGGCTGCGATGTCGATGTTCTCGTCGAGGGGAACGGCCGAGCCGTCCCACATGTGCGACTGGAAGATCGGGTTGCGTCCGGCCTTGACCTCGTCTTCGGAGGCCTCGAGCAGCGGAAGGACAAAGCCGGGAAGGGCGTCCTTGGGGCAGTGGTCGGTGTGCAGGGCGACCGTGATCGGGTAGTTCTTGGCGACCTCGGTCACGTACTTGGCGAAGGCGAGTGCGCCGGTGGCGCGGGCCTTGACCGTGTGACCGGCGAAGTAGTCGGCACCACCGGTGGTGACCTGGAGGATGCCGTCGGAGCCGGCCTCGGTCAGGCCCTGGAGCACCGAGTTGATGGTCTGCGAGCTCGAGACGTTGATCGCGGGGTACGCGAAGCCGCCGGCCTTCGCGCGGTCCAGCATGTCGGCGTACTGCTCAGGGGAAGCGACGGGCATGGAGGTGCTCCTTGGTGTTGTCGGGACACCGTCACTCTAGCGAAGCCGCCGGATCGTGACGGTGCGGGCGCGACAGGAACCGGGCGGTTCTGCTGATCAGTTAAGAACGGCGATTCCTTCGTTGCACGTCCGGTCAAAACCGGCGATTGTCACCGGATCGCTGGATACAGTGGCCCCATGGTGAGCCTGACTGCCGACATGAGCCCTTTGCACCCCGACCGAAACCTGGCGCTCGAGCTGGTGCGGGCGACCGAAGCGGCGTCCATCCGCGCCGTTCCCTTCATCGGCCGCGGCGACAAGGAGGCCGCTGACGGTGCGGCCGTCGACGCGATGCGAGCGTTCTTCAGCACCGTCAACTTCGACGGCACGATCGTCATCGGCGAGGGCGAGAAGGACAACGCCCCCATGCTCTACAACGGAGAGCGCGTCGGCAGCGGCCGCGGGCCCCAGTGCGATGTCGCGGTCGACCCGATCGACGGCACTTCGCTCACGGCCGCGGGCCGCCAGAACGCCCTCTCGGTCATCGCCGTGTCCGACCAGGGCACGATGCTCGACGCGTCGAGCGTCTTCTACATGGACAAGCTCGTCACCGGGCCCGCCGGTGTCGGCGTCGTCGACATCCGCCTCCCCATCGGCGAGAACATCCGCCTGCTCGCGAAGGCGCTGGGCAAGCCGGTCGACGAGATCGTCGTCTCGGTGCTGAACCGTCCGCGTCACGAGAAGCTCATCGCCGACATCCGCGAGGCGGGGGCGGGCACGCGCCTCATGAGCGACGGCGACGTCGCCGGCGGCATCAACGCCGCCCGCCACAACGCCCGCACCGACATGTGCGTCGGAATCGGCGGCAGCCCCGAGGGCATCGTGACGGCGTGCGCGATCAAGGCGCTGGGTGGTCACATCCAGGGCGTGCTCGCGCCTCGGAACGACGACGAGAAAGAGAAGGGTCGGGATGCCGGCCTCCAGGTCGACGGCGAGGTCTACGACGCCGATGGCCTGGTGAAGGGCAAGAACACGATCTTCGTCGCCACGGGCGTGACCGACGGCCAGCTCGTGCAGGGAGTCCGCCGTGACGGCGACTTCATCTACACAGAGAGTGTCGTGCTGCGCGGCGCCTCGGGAACGCTCCGCCGCATCTCGTCGGAGCACCTGACGTCGAAGTGGCTCTGACGCTCCTGCGCTGACGCTCGGGCTCTGACGCTGAGGCGCTGACGCTCGGGCGCTGACGCAGGGGCGCTGACGCTGGGGCGCTGACGCTCGGGCGCTGACGCGTCAACACGTGCGCTGCGCAGGGTGGCGGCGTTCGATCGCGAGACCGCATCTCGCGGAGAAGCCGATGGCAAGCCGCGCCTGTTTCGTCGGTGAGATGCAGCCTCGTGGCCTGAGGCTGCGTGGGCGTGGACCCGGAGATGAGCGCGGGGCGCGGACCCGGTTACGAGCGCGGGGCAACGCGCGGACGTCGCCGCGACGCGCAGATACAGCCGGGCGTGTCGTGACGCAAGCGTGACCGGTGTCAGAGGGGTCGTCTGGCAGAATCTCTAGGAGTGTCAACGGCGACGCTGTGTTCTTCCGAGACCCGAAGGGGGATCGTCCATGGCAGCTCCGACGAACCAGACCGCACCTCAGACAGGTGCACAGGCGGTCATCGCCAGCGCAGTCGACCCTGCGCGCCGCCCCGACGTGCTGCTGCGCGTGCGGCGCGACGAGGGCCACGAGGTCAGCGCATGGTGGATGGTCGGTGCGTTCGTCGCCGTCTCCGCGGCCGTGGTGAGCCTGCTGAGCTGGGTTCCCGGCGGAGCCTGAACCTCGGCTTGCGGTCGCTGGGCGCTCGGGCTACGGCTCGCGCATCCTCGTCCCTCGCCTTCGGCCCGAAACCGCTCCGCGTACGAGCATCGCGCCTGACGACCCGTGCGTTCACGACTCGGTGTCGGCGAGTCCTGCTCGCTGGCGGATGACACCCAGGTCGGCCCGCGCGGTCGTTTTGGCCGTGTCGACCGGTGAGGGAACGCCCTCGCCGGCGTCCTCGAGGTTCTCGATCATCTCCGACGCGGTCCATCGGCGGGGAGTCGCCTCGATCGTGACGGGAGCGGCCACCGCATCGAGCTTGGTCTCGTCGATGCCGGGGAACTTCCGCGCCGTGACGAGCACGCGTGTCTCGAGTGATCCGGCGAACCGGTTGTAGCTGTCGACCGTCTTCTCGATCGCGCGGCGCAGGTCGTTGGCATGCTCGGCGAGCTTGCCGACGCGCTCGTAGAGCTCCGTGCCCAGGGCGAAGAGTGTGCGCGCCTCATCGGAGACGTCCTGCTGGGTCCACGTGAACGCGACGGTCTTGAGCACCGCCCAGAGATTGACCGGCGAGGCGAGGGCGACGCGGCGCGCGAACGCGTAGTCGAGCAGCGTCGGGTCTTCGTCGAGGGCCGAGGCGAGCAGCGACTCGCTCGGCAGGAAACACACGACGAATTCCGGACTCGTGGTGAGGCCCGCCCAGTACGCCTTCTTCGCGAGGCCGTCGACGTGCGCGCGCACCGCGCGGGCGTGCTTGGTCAGGAGTGCGGCGCGGCGGGTTCCGTCGTCGCCGTGCGCCGTGACGGGGATCGCGCTGGCCTGCAGATATGCGTCGAGGGGGACCTTGGCATCCACCGCCAGAGACTTGCCGCCGGGGAGGCGCACCACCATGTCGGGGCGACCGGCTCCGGCGTCGCTCGAGATCGCCGTCTGCAGGTCGAAATCGACGTAGCGCGTGAGGCCCGCGGCTTCGACGACCCGGCGCAGCTGCGTTTCGCCCCAGACGCCGCGCGTGGTTCCGGAGCGCATCGCGGAGGCGAGCGACTCGGTCGTCACGCGGAGCGCCTCGTCGGCCTCGCGGGACAGACGGAGCTGCTCGCCGAGGGCCGTGTACTGCTCGACCCGGTCGCGTTCGAGGCCGTCGACCTTGCGCTGCATCGCGTCGAGCGTCTCGCGCACCGGGTCGAGGGCGCGCAGGACCGTCTGCTCGCGACGCTCGCGTTCTTCGCGTGCTGCCTGATCCGCCCGCGACTGCCCCACGAGCTCGCGGTACAGAGCGACCTGATGGTCGAGCTGCGCTTGCACTCCCGCCCGCGCGGTCTCGGCAGCGGCGACGCGGGCGCCGAGGGTTCGCTGGTCTTCGCCGGCGCGGGCCGCGGCGCGCGAGGAACCCACGAACCACCCGCCGCCGACACCCACGGCGAGAGCGAGGATCACGAAGACGAGAGCGATGGCATCCATGGGGTCAGCTTGCACCAGACCTCCGACATCGCCGGAAAGACGGGCCGACGGGCGTCAGGCGACGGCGCGCTCGGCCGGCTCCGCCGCGATCTGCGACACACGGACGCCCAGGTGCGCGGCGAGGGCGTGCACGTCGTCGACGCCGGCACGGCGGGCGCAGTCGATGGTGATCTCGGCGCAGGCGACGGCGTCGGCCAGGGCGTCGTGGTGGGCGAAGGGAGAGCAGCCCGCTTCCTCGGCGACGAGCGGAAGCCGGTAGGAGTCGAGGGTGTACGTCTTGCGCGACAACTGCACGCTGCACAGGTAGCGGTAGGGCGGGCACTCGTCGCCGGTCGCCGCGCACGCCCGGCGCAGCACCGACATGTCGAAACCGGCGTTGTGCGCGACCAGGACGTCGGCTCCGGCGAAGGCGGTGAGGCGCGCGAGTTGCGTCGACCAGTCGGGCGCATTCACGACATCGGAGGGGTGGATGCCGTGGATCCCGACGTTGATCGGGGCGAAGTGGTCGTGACCCGGCGGCGGCTTGATGAGCCAGTCCGCCGTGGCGACCACGCGGCCGTTCCGGACGCGGGCCAGACCCACCGCGCACGCGGACGCACCGCTGGAGTTCGCCGTCTCGAAGTCGATCGCGGTGAAGTCCAGAGCCACGACTCCACCCTCACCCCGTCGGGGGTCGCGCCGAGGAGGCGCGCCGGGGTCGGCGGCATCCGGATCGCTCGAAGATCCTCCGGAGGCCATGTCGGAGGGTCGGCGTAGGGTCGGGGTCATGAGCGATCAGGCGAAGTCGACCTCGTTCGGGCAGGCGGCTTCCGCCTACGAATCCGGGCGGCCGGGGTATCCCGCCGAGGCCGTGGCGTGGCTGCTCGAACCCGTGCGCGAGGCCGGTCGCGCGCTGCGCGTCGCCGATGTCGGGGCCGGGACGGGCAAGCTCACCCGCGCGGTCGTCGAGCTCGGCGCCGACGTGGTGGCGGTGGATCCGGATGCCGACATGCTCGCGACCCTGCGCGAGAACGCGCGGGGTGTTCCCACGTTCGTCGGCACGGCCGAGCGTCTGCCCCTGCCCGATTCCGGTCTGGACGCCGTCGTCATGGGCCAGGCCTGGCACTGGGTCGACGTCGAGCCGGCTTCGCTCGAGACCGCGCGCGTGCTGCGCAGCGGGGGAGTGCTCGGGCTCATCTGGAACATCCGCGACGACCGCGTCGACTGGGTGCGGCGGCTCAGCGCGGCCATGGGCGGGTCGAACGCCGAGGTCCTCCTCGCCACGACCGGCCCGCGCGTGGCCGACCCCTACGGCGAGCTCGAGCACCGCGAATGGTCGTGGGAGAGGCGCATCACCCTGCCGCAACTGCGTGACCTCGTCGTCTCACGCAGCGACATCATCACGGCGAGCCCCGAGAAGCGCGCGGGCATCGAGGCCGCGGTCGACGGGGTCGTGGCATCCGTCCCTGAACTGGCCGATGGGGGCGCCGTCGCCCTGCCGTACGTGACCCACGCGTTCCGCGCGCGGCGGCCGTGACGCGGGTGAGCGGGCTCCGGGCCGGGTAACCTGGACTCCCGTGGCTCTTACCATCGGAATCGTCGGCCTTCCCAACGTGGGAAAGTCCACCCTCTTCAACGCCCTGACCAAGAACTCGGTGCTCGCGGCGAACTACCCGTTCGCCACGATCGAGCCCAACGTCGGGGTCGTGAACCTTCCCGATGCGCGCCTGCAGCAGCTCGCCGACGTGTTCCAGAGCGAGCGGCTCGTGCCCGCTGCGGTGTCGTTCGTCGACATCGCCGGCATCGTGCGCGGGGCGAGCGAGGGCGAGGGGCTCGGCAACCAGTTCCTCGCGAACATCCGTGAAGCGGATGCCATCGCGCAGGTCGTCCGCGGATTCGCCGACGACGACGTCGTCCACGTCGACGGCTCGGTCAACCCGGCGAACGACATGGAGACCATCAACGCCGAGTTGCAGCTCGCCGACCTCCAGACGCTCGAGAAGGCGATCACCCGGTACGAGAAGGAGGTCAAGGGCAAGAAGCTCGACCCCTCGGTGCTCGAGGCCGCCAAGGCCGCGCAGAACGCCCTCCAGCGTGGCGTGCTGCTCTCGGCATCCGGACTCGACCTCTCGCCGATTCGCGAGCTCGGTCTGCTGACCGCCAAGCCGTTCATCTTCGTCTTCAATGTCGACGAGGCCGTGCTCACCGACCAGTCACGCAAGGACGAGTTGGCCGCGCTGGTCGCTCCCGCGAAGGCCGTGTTCCTCGACGCGAAGATCGAGTCAGAGCTCATCGACCTCGACCCCGAGGACGCCGCCGAACTGCTCGCGTCGACCGGGCAGGATGAGTCGGGTCTCGACCAGCTCGCTCGCATCGGGTTCGACACGCTGGGCCTGCAGACCTACCTCACCGCCGGCCCCAAGGAAGCGCGCGCCTGGACGATCCCGCAGGGCGCGAAGGCGCCGCAGGCGGCCGGTGTGATCCACACGGACTTCGAAAAGGGCTTCATCAAGGCCGAGGTCATCTCGTTCGACGACCTCGTCGAGCTCGGCTCGGTCGCCGAGGCCCGTTCGAAGGGCAAGGCCCGCCTCGAGGGCAAGGACTACGTCATGCAGGACGGCGACGTGGTGGAGTTCCGCTTCAACAACTAAAGCCGCGGCAATCCGGGACCTGGTGCCGACACAACGCCAGTGGTACCGGGACCGTGTGTCAACCTCGTGTCATGACACGGGTCGCGTAACTCCGGTCGAGCCGCGACACGAAGAGCACAATCAGGCGTATGACCCAGCCGACCGCGAAGCGCCACCACCACGTTCTCGCGTTCTACCTTCGGGGGTTCGCGGACAGCGACCGCATCACCACTGTCCGCCTGGCCGGTGACCATCGCCACACGTAGTCGGTTCGAAAAACGGCCGCCGAGAACGGCTTCTCCGCGATACCCGGTCACCAGGACGGCGGCGACGTATTCGAGAAAGCGCTCAGCGGCGTGGAAAGCGACGCTTCACGCGTCTTCGCGCGAATCGCCGAAGGGGAATGGTCGCTTCACCCCTCGTGACCGGAAAGCGAGACGCGGCCTGCTCGACGTCGAGGTGCGCGACGACATGCTGATCGTCTGCCGGCCCGGCGGCTTCGACCTTCACGATCCCGCGGTCTGGGCGCGCTTCGTCCGCATTCGGAACACGGTGGGCGCGAAGGCGTGGACCCAGACCGACGGGTGGAGCGACGATCGCGCGGTGCCGGGGCTATCGGCATCCGTGGGTCTGGAGGGGCGCCGGTTGAGGCGCGGCCTGCCGCGCTGGGTGTGGGTCGGGATCGGAATCGCCGCGGCTGCCGTGCTCGTTCCGGTGGGGGTGCTGATCACGGTGTTCAGCGCGCTGTCCTCGGGCTGAGGAGCGTTCCGCGACACAGAACGCTGCCGCGCCGCGGCGCTCAGGAGTGATGAGACCGATGAGGTCGCGTCGAGCCTCGCTTGTCGTGACCGCCATGAGTCCTCCAGTCCTACGGACTCGCCCCGCTGGGCCTTCTCGATCGTGCGCGCAGATGCCCCCGACCTCACGGCCGGGGGCATCCGTCGGGCGTCAGCCGATCGGCGTCGGGTTCGTCGGGTTCGGGGGAACGGGCAGCGAGCCGTTGATGCGGTTCTGCGCCTGGCACTGGCTCGTGCAGTTGGTCGCACCCGCGGAGAGCTCGATCGCATCCTCACCCAGTACGCCGCCCATGCGTCCGCCGGAGGTGACGGTCCACTTCGTCACGGTCGCATCCTGGGAGGTCTTCGTGGCGACCTGCGGGCTGTCCTTGCCCAGCAGCATCTGGTGTGCGTCGGGGCCGGAGGTCACGGCATCCAGTCCGTTTCCGAAGTTGATCTTGCCCGTGTACTGGTTCACGAAGTAGAAGAGCCCGGGACCGAGCGTGTGGACGAGTTCGACCGGGGCGGCGAACTCGGGCTCCATCTGGAAGATCCCGCCCTGCGCGCCGTCCTTCGCCTGGATCTTCAGCTTGCCGCCGGCGGTGGAGAAGATCGCCACGAGCGAGTCGTCGCGCACCTCGAGGCTCGACAGGCGCGTGCCGCTGCGCTGCGCGGCCGTCAATGTCGGGACCTTCGAGGTGAACACGACCGTGGGGCTCGTGACCATGCGCTGCGTGTCGGGAGCCCCGGTGAGCGTGTAGTCGTAGACGCCCAGGGTGGAGGGATCGATCGTGAAGCGGTTGTTCTTGCCATTTACCGTGATGAGCCCCGAGACGCTGATGTCTTTGAGTTTCGCGTCCTTGCCGGGTGCGGGGTCGTAGGTGGTGCCGTTCACGGTCACCGCGTAGTCACCGCCGGTGGAGGTGGTCTTGGCCTGCGCCGCGGCGGGGAAGAGAAGACCGGATGCCGCGACCAGAGCGGCCGCGACGATCGCGGTGGTGCGGGTCAGGGCTGAACGGGGGGAGGTGCTGCTGCTCATGAGGGCCTCGTTTCGTCGGTTGAGCTGCTCCCACCGTCGCGGCCGGCGTCCCGACCGGGCAATGCGACCTTGGTACTACGACCATCGTCCGATGGCCCGGTGGGGCGCTTTGGCGAACAGTGGAGAGCATTCCCCGCGTCACGGGTGAAAATGGGCGAAAGGACGGATGACATGAAGAAGCGGATCCTGGTCGGGGCGGGAGCTCTGCTGGTGGCGGCCGCGCCCGCGGCTCTCGGGCTGTGGGGAAATGCGTCGTTCGCCGAATCGGTGCCCGTTCCGGTCCCCTCGCTCGCTCAGGTGCTCGCGCCGACGCCGTCGCCCTCGGCATCCGTTGACGATCACGGGGGAGACGTTCCGCGCGATCAGCGCGTCGAGCCCGGCGACGACCGCGACGGCGGCTCACTCGGCGCCGACGACGGCGGAGCGGTGACGCGCCCCGACGACGCGGGTGGCGACGCCCCGCGCGACACTCGGGTCGAACCCGGCGACGACAGAGCCGTGCAGGGCGGGCGCGATTCCACACGACCCCCCACCGACGACAGCGGCCGCACGGATGACCGCCGCTCGGACGACGGCGGCACGAGCGGGCGCGGCGGCGACCGCCACGGGGGAGACGACTGAGTGGCATCCGACCCCTCCCCTCCGCCCTGGGAGGTGCTCGTCACGGCGAGCCCCTCCCGGTCGGTCCCGCGCGCCCTGTCGACCCGTGCCGTCCTCGTCCGCCTCGCGGCCGGCCTGGCCGCGGTTCTCGTGGCCGTCGCGGCGCTCGCCGGGTTCGGCGCGCAGTGGCTCGCGGAGCGCGAGGCGGTCAACGACGCGGCGCAGGTGACCAACGTTCTCGCCGACGCCGTTGTCAGGCCCGCGTTGAGCGACGCACTCGCCGCGGGGGACCCGACCGCGCTCGCCGCCTTCGATGTGACCGTGCGGTCGCAGATCCTCGGCGACGACGTCATCCGGGTGAAGATCTGGAGTCCCGAGGGACGCGTGCTCTACGCCGACGAGCCGCAGCTGATCGGTCGCACCTTCGAACTCGACGAGGCCCAGCGCGCGGCTCTGACGACCCCGTCGACCCGTGCGGCGGTCTCGGACCTGTCGGAGGACGAGAACGAATTCGAGAGAGGGTCGAGGCTGCTCGAGGTCTACCGACCGGTGTGGTCGGCGAGCGGGCAGCAGCTGCTGTTCGAGGTGTACTACCCCTACGAGCCCGTCGCGGCGCGCTCGGCGGAGCTGTGGCGCGGATTCACCGGCGTGACGACGAGCAGTCTGCTGCTGCTCGTGGTGCTCACGGCTCCGATCGTCTGGACGCTGTTGCGGCAGCTCCGGAGGGCCGAGACGCGACGCAGCGAGCTCTTGCAGCGAGCGGTGGACGCCTCGGATGCCGAACGCCGACGCATCGCGGGAACCCTCCACGATGGCCCGGTGCAAGAGCTCGTCGCCACCAGCTTCGGCGCCGAGAGTGCGGCCGTCGAGGCCGACCGACGCGGCGAGGAAACCGGAGCGGCGCGCCTGCGCGAGGTAGCCGGAGCCGTCCGTGGCAACGTGCGGGTGCTGCGCTCCCTGCTGGTCGACATCTACCCCCAGAGCTTGGGCGCGTCCGGCCTGGCCTCCGCCCTGCAGGATCTTGCGGCGACGGCTCGCACCCGGGGTGCCGATGTCGTGCTCGACCTGCGGATGCCGGTGGACGACCTGTCGGAGGAGCACGAGCGCCTGCTCTACCGGGTCGCACAGGAGGCACTGCGCAACGCGGTGACCCACGCCGCTCCCTGCCGCGTCGTGATCACCGTGGCCGCAGAGGACGGCGGGACCGTGCTGACGGTCGCCGACGATGGCCCGGGGTTCGACGCGGCGACCCTGCACCGCCCACCCGTCGAAGGGCACCTCGGCACCCGCGTCCTGCGCGATCTCGTCACGGATGCCGGTGCCGAGCTCGCCCTCGCCACCGCCCCCGGCCGCGGAACCCGGTGGCGTCTGACCCTTCCCTCGCACGATCGCCTCCGGGACTCCGAATGATCCGCGTCCTCGTCGCCGACGACCACTCGATGGTGCGGGAGGGACTCTCCTCGGTGCTCGCCGCGGAGGGTGACATCGAGGTCGTGGCGACCGCGACGAACGGGGCGGAGGCCGTCGCGCTCGTCGGCACGACCGGGATCGACGTCGTCGTCATGGACGTGTCGATGCCGGTCATGGACGGGATCGCGGCGACGCGCGCCGTACGCCAGGATCATCCCCGTGTTCGCGTGCTGGTGCTGACCTCGTTCGGCGACCGCGACCAGGTGCGCCGAGCGATCGCCGCGGGGGCCACGGGCTATCAGCTGAAGGATGCCGAGCCGGCCGACCTTCGCGCCGCCGTACGGTCCGTCGCGCAGGGGCATACGCCCCTCGACCCCCGGGTCGCCGGGGCTCTGCTGCCGGATGCCGCGGCATCAGGCAACGGACTCAGCGTGCGCGAGGAAGAGGTGCTGCGGCTCGTGGCGAACGGCCTGGCGAACAAACAGGTGGCCACGGCGCTCGGCATCTCGGAGCGGACCGTGAAGGCCCACCTCGGAAACGTCTTTCGACAGATCGGCGTCGCCGACCGCACGAGCGCTGCGCTCTGGGCGCGGGACCACCTGAGGTCGTGAGCGAGGGCGCGTACCCGCGGCGCGCACGACGGGTGGTCGACGCGCGAACCCGCGACGCGGTCGGACACCGGGCCTTCGTCGAAGAGTCAGGCCCCCACGGCCGCCCGCGCGCGGCGCGCGAGTTCGGTGCCGTCGATACCCGGCCAGCCGTGCAGACCCTCGGCGTGAGAGGGGGGAAGCGCCGCGGCGCCCCACACCGCTCCCGCGAGCGAGCCGGCGATGGCCGCGACTGTGTCGGTGTCGTTTCCGCCGCGCACGGCGCGCTCGATCGCATCGAGCGGCGTCGCCGCACCCGAGACGGCGGCGAGGGCGCCCTGGAACGCCCGGACGATCCACCCGTTCGCCTGCTCGAAGTCCCGCGGATGCCGGCCCTCGGTCGCGTCGATGAGATCGGCCCACCGACCGCGGCGCTCGGCGGGTACGAGGTCGAGCTGCGCACGCATGTCGAGTTCTCCGGTCAGGATGCCGTGGCGTACCGCCCCGCACCAGAGAGCGCACGCGTCGAGATTGTCGTCCTCCCAGTGGGTGAGGCGAGCGACGGCGCCGGCGGCCGCGGCGAGATCCTCGCGCGGGCGATCGAGATAGCCGAGGGCGACGGGACCCGTGCGCATGAGCGAGCCGTTGCCCCCGCTGCGACCCGACGCGTCGTGCACGGCACGGGATGCCGCGGTGACGGCATCCATTCCTCCGCCGGCGGGGATGCGGGACAGGACCTGGCGCGTCTGGGCTCCGACGTCGAGGGCGTCGCGCGCCCACTCCTTCCAGCGGTGCACGATCGTCTCGAGCGACGAGGGGTCTTCGAGCCGGTGACCGGCGGCGAGTTCGTCGAGGATCGGAACGGCCATGCTCGTGTCGTCGGTCCACTCGCGCTCGCCGTGGCCGAAATGCCCCCGTCCGAACGCGGGGACGACCTCGTCGGCGAGGGCGGGGCCGAACTCGTACGCCGAACCGAGGGCGTCGCCCGCGGCCGAGACGAGGACGGCGCCGACCGCACGGTCGACCTGGGCGGGGGAGGGGGTGCTCATGACCTCAGCCTAAGAGGGGTACTCGGGACGTCAGATGTCGCTGTAGTCGTTCGCCGGCAGGATCAGTTGCGTCACCGAGTCGCCCTCGAGGACGAGCATCACGTACTGGCGCCCCACCTCGCCCGGGCGTTGCAGGGACTGCGTCCCCGGCGCGTCGCGCGTGTCGAGGCGCAGCTCGGTGGCGTCGAAGCCCTCTGTCGCGCCCGCCGCGACCGCTTCGGTGCGGGTCGAGCCGACACCGATGCCGCCCGTGGTGACGACCGGGTGGCCGGACACCGTGGGCGTGGTCACGCGAACGGTGGCGCCGCGCGTGGATCCGTCGTCGGGCACGGTCAGGGTGAATCCCGGCCAGGTGAGCGCGGTGAGCTCGAGGGTGCCGCCGTAGGGGCCCTCGACCGCGGACTGCGTGGGGCTCGTGCCGAGCGCCGCCGTCCACGCGTCGACGGCGTTCAGCGAATACTCGAGGGTCGACCCCGCGGCGATCGAGGCACTGTCGAGGGAGACGATCAGGACGGCATCGCTCGCCGGGGCCGCCGCCTCGGCGGTCGGCGAGACCGTCGGAGTGGGTTTCACAGACGGCGTGAAGGCGGGCGTCGGTGAAGGAGTGTCCGACGGCGCGGGAGCGGGCTGCGGGACGCACGCACTCAGACAGAGGGCCAGAACGGCCGTGAACGTGAGAAGGGGGACGGTTCGCCTCATAGACGAACGCTATCGGCCCCGCGGTCGGTCATCAACGAGCCGGGGACGCGCCGCGGTCGATGTGATCGCGAGGCTTCGGCATCCGGTCGACGCGGTCTCGATCAAGGGAGGCGCCCCCGCCGCTCAGCCCAGCTCGCTCGGGTGCGTCAGCCGCCACCACAGGGACGGCTCCTCGATCGCTCCCTTGATCTTCACCTCGGCCGACGTCGTCTGCGGCCCCGCGGTCCACGTGACCGAGCCCACGATCTCGCCGTCGGCGTAGTTCTGCGGGGTCGTGGTGTCGAGGATGACCGACACGGGTGTGTCCGACCACGTGTGCAGTTTGCTCGTTCGGGCCAGCACGAGCGACGCGCTCGAGCCCCACGACGTCGAGATGGTGCCGAGGTCGTCGCCGATCGTGCCGAGTGGGATGTCGTGGAAGCCGTCGCTGATGCTCTGGAGGAGGTTGCGGACGTCCGCGTCGGTGCTGTCGTGGGTCTCGCCGCCCAGGCGGACGCCCGTGATCTTCAGGGGAGAGCCGATCCCCACGTCGAGCGACGAGGTGAACAGCAGGTTGAAGGTGCCGTCGCCGAGGTTCCCGGTCTTCAGGCCCGTGACGCCGAGGGTCCCCAACAGGTCGTTCGTGTTGGTGACGGTGCCGGCGCCGGTGATCTGCGCCGATCGGGTACCGGCGATCTGAGCGATGACCGGGTTCGCTTCAGCCAGCTTCGCGAGCGCCAGCAGATCGCTCGGGGTGCTGGCGTTGCGGGAGTCGATGCCCGTGGCATCCACGATCCGGGTGTCGTTCAGACCGTTCTTGCTCAGCCACGATCGAGCCGCCGATACGTACGCCCCCTCGGAACCGAAACCCCACCGGGCGATGGCCACCGCGTAGTTGGCGGCCGAGGGCAGCAGCATGGTCGTGAGCGAGTCGTGCAGCGACAGCTTCAGCCCATCGGGCATCGGCGCGATCACCGCGCCCTGCACGTAGAACTGGTCGTACAGATCGGTGTCGGCCTCGGTGTACGAGATGGTCGGACCGGGGTCGGTCGGCCCGCTCAGCGGGTGGGCGTCGAGCACGACCAGGGCGGTGACGAGCTTCGAGATGCTCGCGAGCGAGCGCGAGTCGTTCCCTCCCGACGCGGCGAAGGACGAGGCGGCGTCAGGACCGAGGTAGTCGGCGCCCCCGTCGACGCGCAGCAGCGTCTCGCCTCCGGCGGGGAGGGCGAGGGATGCCGGCGCCCCGGCGTTCGCGGTCGGCGTCTGCGAGGTGACGGTCGGGCCGGGCAGCGGGGCGGCCGACGCCCACCACACGTAGCCGCCGCCACTTCCGAGCACGAGCAGGGTGACGACGAGGAAGACGACGAGGGCCATCCGACCGGCGCGCCCGCTGCGCGGTGGCGGTTCCGGAGCATCCTGAAGAAGGTCGCCGAAATCGGCGAGAGTGCTCACGAGAGTTCTCCACGGCTGCCCACGTTCCGAACCTATTCGGTTCTCTGCCTCACGGCGATCTGGATTTCAAGCCCCCCTTTGCGTTCGGGGGCGGCGGCTTACCGTGTACGCATATCGGGAATTACCCGAAAGACCACACGGGAGGAGCCGATCATGGGACTCGACGACAAGATCAAGAACGCGGCGGAGAACATTGCCGGCAAGGCGAAGGAAGCTGCCGGCAAGGCGACGAACAACGAGCGCCTCGAGGCCGAGGGTCAGGCTGACCAGACCAAGGCCCACGCCAAGCAGGCCGGCGAGAACGTCAAGGACGCCTTCAAGTAAGTCGCCCTCCCCGAGATGCCCCGATCCGCACGGATCGGGGCATCTCGTCTGTTCGGACGACATCCGGCGGAGGGGATGCCGGGGTGCCGGGGCCGCGGCCGGGATAATGGCGACATGACCGCTGCCGTTCCCACCGAGACCCCCACCCTCGTCTCGGGCACCCCCGTCGTCCTCCGCGCCCACGGCTACGAAGCCGCGATCGCGAGCGTCGGCGCCTCCCTCCGCTCCTTGACCTTCGAGGGCCGCGACCTCGTCGTTCCCTTCGACGCCGACGAGCTTCGCCCCGGCTACCGGGGGACCACTCTCGCCCCCTGGCCGAATCGCGTGGTCGACGGCATCCACCACTTCGACGGCGTCGAGCATCAGCTGCCGCTGACCGAGCCGAACCGCGGGCACGCGCTGCACGGGCTGCTCTCGTGGGTCGACTGGAACATCCTCGAGGCGTCAGATGACGCCGTCGCCCTGACCGCGACCGTCACCGCTCAGGCAGGGTACCCGTGGTGGCTCGTCGTCTCGACCACCTACCGCCTGGAGGCGAACGGCCTCACGCAGACCGTCCGCGCCACGAACCTGTCGGACACGCCGGCACCGTGGGGCACGGGACCCCACCCGTACCTCGTCGCGGGTCCCGCGACCCTCGACGAGTGGACGCTCGGCCTGCCCGCCGACACCGTGCTCGAGGTCACCCCCGATCGGCTCGCGCCGGTGGCACTGGCATCCGTCACCTCCGACGCGGAGCGCTTCGACTTCCGCGACGAGCGGGTGCTGGGCGCCGTCGAGATCGACCACGCCTACACGGGACTGATCCGGGATGCCGGGGGCCGAGCGACCGTCACGCTCACCGATCCCTCGGGGACCGGCGTCGAGATGAGCTGGGCGGGGGAGTGCGCGTGGGTGCAGATCCACACGGCCGACCTGCCCAACGGTCCCGGCACGCCCGGTCATCGCGCGGGCCTCGCCGTCGAACCGATGACCTGCGCGCCCGACGCGTTCAACGATGACGCCTACGACTTCGACACGGGCGTCGTCTCGCTCGACCCCGGAGCCTCGCACGAAGCCGAGTGGACCATCTCGGCACGCTGAGACGCCCGCACACGAACAGAACCGCCCCGGGGTGATCCGGGGCGGTTCTGTTCGTCTGGGAGATTAGTCGCTCAGGAGACCTGGGCCCCGCACATCCCGCAGTCGCCGCCCGCGGAGACCTCGACGAAGCAGTCGGGGCACATCGCGCGCGTGGGGCGGTCGACGATCGGGGTGGGCTTGAGGCTCGGCGCGCGACGCTCCTTGGGAGCGGACGCGGCGCGGGCACGACGGGCCTCGATGGTCGGGGCGGGCGGCGGCGGCGGGGCGGCCGGCTTGTGCACCTCGCAGTAGAACCGTACGAACCCGCCGTGGTGCTTGGGGTGGCGGTGCTTCACCGCCCACAGCTCGGTGCGCTCGTACAGCGGACCGTCGGTGCCGCAGGCGACGCAGCGGGTGGCTTCGCCCGGAACGACCTCGGAGACGAGCACGGGAGCATCGAAGCGGATGGCATCTCGCCAGTCCTGCGACGAAACGATCTTCATGGGGGACCCTTCTCGGGCGGTTCGGGCCGCCCACCCTCAACGGTACGCTCCTCCCCACCCCGGCGGGACCGGAATCGTGCGCAGAAGGGGTGGACAGCGCCCGCAGGCCCCCGGATAGGTTGGAGGGAATTCCCCCGTACCGCGGTTCGCGGTACCCGTCGAAGGAGAAGTATGGAACTCGCCGCCCTCGGAGCCATCGGCGTCATCGCCGCCATCGTCGTGGTGGTCGCGATCGTCGTGATGATCGTGCTCAGCCTGGTGATCCGCGGCTGGTACCGCGTCGCGAAGGCCGACGAAGCGCTGGTCATCGTCGGAAAGCGGCAGAAGAGCGCCGACGGCGAGTCCTCGCGCATCACCGTGATCACGGGCGGCGGCGCGATCGTCAACCCGCTGACGCAGCGCGGCGAGATGATCTCGTTGCGCGCGCGCCAGATCAAGATGGAGCCGACCGCGCAGTCGTCCAACGGCGTGACGGTCAACGTCAGCGGCGTGGCCCTGGTCAAGATCGGATCCGACCCCGAGTCGGTGCGCCGCGCGGCCGAGCGCTTCGCCTCGCAGGACAAGGCGATCGAGCAGTTCACGACCGAGCAGCTCGAGGGTGCGCTGCGCGGCGTCGTCGCGACGCTGACCGTCGAAGAGCTGATGCGCGACCGCCAGCGTCTCTCGGACCAGATCGCCGAGGGCATCAAGGCCGACCTGTCGTCTCAGGGCCTGATCCTCGACTCGTTCCAGATCCAGGGCGTCACCGACTCCAACGGGTACATCTCCGCCCTCGGTGCGACCGAGGTCGAGCGCGTCAAGCGCGAGGCGGAGGTCGCCCGCATCAACGCGGTCCGCGAGATCCGCGCGCGCCAGATCGCCACCGACGAGGCGAACCTCATCGAGCAGACCAAGCTCGACAAGAACAGTGCCGCGGCCAAGGCCGAGGTCGGTCGCGCCAACGCCGAGGCCGAGCAGGCCGAGGCCTTGACCCGCGCCGAGCGCCGCCAGGCCGTCCTGCAGCAGGAGGCTCAGAACACGCAGGCCCGCCTGGAGTCCGAGGTCTCCCGCGTCGCCGACGCCGACCTCTACCAGCGCCAGAAGGATGCCGACGCCGAGGCCTACGCGCAGATCAAGGCCGCCCAGGCCCGCGCCGAGATCGCCGAGCAAGAAGCCGCCGCCGTGCGCGTGCGTGCCGAGGCCGACGCCCAGGCCGTCCGCCTGGCCGGTGAAGCCCGCGCCGAGGCGATCCGCGCCGAGGCCGAGGCGCTGTCGCACAACCAAGAGGCCCTGCTCGCGCAGCGCGCCCTCGAGGCACTGGTGCCGATGATGGCGGAGTTCGCCAAGGGCTACGACCGCGTCGGCAACATCACCGTTCTCGGCGGTGAGGGAGCGAGCGGTCATCTCGCGACGGAATCGGCGACGGGCCTGCGCTCGTCGTTCGAAGCGGTCAAGGCGGCGACGGGCATCGACCTGACGCAGATCATCCAGGGGCGGGTCGTGGCGGACGCATTCACGAACCCGCAGCACACCGGCGAGGCGCGCTCGTACCCGGCTCCGACCACGCCCCCGGCCACGCCCCCGGCGTCGTCGGAGTCGTGATCGGATCGACCGGTGCCTGAGGCGCCCGAGGTCGAGGCGCTCGCGCTGTTCCTGCGCGAGCGCCTGACCGGTCACGCGGTGACGGGCGTCGAGCTCGTCGAGGGGCGGGCGCTGAAGACCCGGGCGCGTCCGCTCGAGGAGATCGTCGGTCGTGCCGTGACCGCGGTGACTCGCCACGGCAAGCACATCGACCTCGATCTCGAGGGTGTGCACCTGGGCCTCGGCTTCGGGCGGGCCGGGTGGGCGACCTGGGGCGACGAGCCCGCGGACGACGACGTCCCCGCGGGATCGGCTGTCATCGCGCGGATCGCCTTCGATCACGGCATCCTGGGCATCACCGATGCCGGCGAGTGGCTGTCGGTGCAGCTCCACGTCGTCGATTCCGCCGACGAGGTGCCCGCGGTGGCGAAACTCGGACCGGATGCCGCCGACCCCGGCTTTTCGCGAGACATGCTCGCCACGGCCCTCGGGCGTCGGCGCAAGCAGCTCAAGGCTCTGCTGCAGGAGCAGGAAACGCTCGCGGGCATCGGCAACGCCTACTCGGACGAGATCCTCTTCGCCGCGCGACTATCGCCCACCGCCCACGCCTCGGCGCTTACGGACGCCGAGGTCACGCGGCTGTACGACGCCCTGCACGACACGCTCGCGACGGCCGTGGCGGAGCGCCGCGGCGTGCCCATCGCTCAGCAGAAGGCCGCGAAGGTCGCCGCGATGAAGGTGCACGGCCGCACGGGTGAGCCGTGCCCCGGGTGCGGGGGAGTCGTCGAAGACATCCCCGGAACCAAGGGTGCGGGCCAGTGGTGCCCGTCGTGCCAGGGCGGGTGAGGGTTGAGCGCGGCTCGGGGCGCGCGCCGGTGGGGTGTCGGGTGGCGGGGCCGGGGGTGCGGTTGCGGGGTTGGGTGGGCTGAGGTTGCGCGGGCTGGGTGCCTGGCGGGGCTGGGCGGGCTGAGGCTGCGGGGCGGCGGGGGTGCCTCGCGGGGCCGCGGGGGTGCGGCGTAACTTCCGCGATTCACACAAACTCTGTTCGCGGGGCGGTTCGGGGCTGAGGTTGTGTGGATCGCTGAGGGTATGCGCGACGGGTGTGCGGGCGGGGCTGCGATGGCGTCGGTCGCGGCTGCGCGCGGGCGGGGTTGCGATGGCGGCCGGTGGGGTTGTGGCGTAACCTCCGTGATTCGCACCAAGTCTTTTGGCGGAGGCGGTTTGGGGCTGAGGTTGTGCGGATCGCTGAGGGTTTGCGCGACGGGTGTGCGGGCGGGGCTGCGACGGCGTCGGTCGCGGCTGCGCGCGGGCGGGGTTGCGATGGCGTCCCGCGCGGTTGTGGCGTAACCTCCGTGATTCGCACCAAGTCTTTTGGCGAAGGCGGTTTGGGGCTGAGGTTGTGCGGATCGCTGAGGTTACACGCGACGGGTGAGTCGGCGGGGCTGCGCACGGCCAGGGTTGCGACGGCGTCCGGCATAACCTCCGTGATTCGCGCATTCTCTGTTGGCGGAGGCGGTTCGGGGCTGAGGTTGTGCGGATCGCTGAGGGTATGCGCGACGGGTGTGCGGTCGTGGCCGCGACGGCGTCGGGCGGGGGTGCGGCGTAACTTCCGCGATTCGTACAAAGTCTGTTCGCGGGGGCGGTTCGGGGCTGAGGTTGTGCGAATCACTGAGGAACCGCACGGGGTGCTGACGAGAAAGGGCCCCGGACCGTGGTCCGGGGCCCTCTGCGCAAAAGTGCTCAGGCGGTCTGGCCGGAGTGCTTTCCTTCGGCGACCTCCTCGACGAGCTTCGCGTTGAACGCGGGCAGGTCATCGGGGTTGCGGCTCGAGACCAGGCCCTGGTCGACGTGCACCTCTTCGTCGACCCAGGTGGCGCCGGCGTTGCGCAGGTCGGTCTGCAGCGTCGGATAGCTCGTGAGCGTGCGGCCCTTCAGCACATCGGCCTCGGTGAGAATCCATCCGCCGTGGCAGATGACGGCGACCGGCTTGTGCTGGTCGAAGAAGGCGCGAGCGAAAGACACGGCATCCTTCACGATGCGGATGTCGTCGGCGTTCTGCACGCCACCGGGCAGGACGAGAGCATCGAAGTCGCCCGCCGAAGCACCCGAGACGGAGAGGTCGACCTTCTGCTCGTGGCCCTTCTCGCCGCTGATGCTGCCGTCGTTCGGCGAGACGAGGACCGCCTCGGCTCCGGCAGAGGTCACGGCCTCCCACGGACTGGTCAGCTCGCTGTCTTCGAATCCATCGGTGGCGAGGAACGCGATGCGCTTTCCGGTGAGGTCGGTCATGGGAAGCCCTTCTTTCTCGATCGGGGGTGTCCCACGCTAAGAACCCGGCCTGACGGCGAGACGGGGGTTGCGGATGCCGGACCCCGGCGTTAGCCCTCTCGCGCGGCCCTCGCGCTCGCGCGCAGGCGTAGCATGGAGCGCATGTCCGCTGACACCACCTCTGACACCACCCCCGCGTCGAAGCCGCTGATCGCGCTGCTCAACGCTCCCGGTGTCGAGACCGACACCACCGAGAAGCCCTCCGCCTCGCAGTGCTGCGGCGGCGGTTCCTGCTCGCTCTGATTCACCGTCGGCGCGTCGCGCGCTGACACCTCCCGGCGCCTGTCTCACGCGCCTCCGCTGGCGAGTGTGCGCCGTTGCCTACCGCGCTGACACCTCGCCGCACCGCGCCTCGCGACGCACACGCTGCCGGTAGCGGCGACGCGTGCGCCGCACATGCCGGGTCGAGGCGCTGCCGTGGCTCGCACGACCGGGCGGGCGCCGGGGCGCTGCTGTGGCTCGAACGACCGGGCGGGCGCCGGAGCGCCCACCCGGTACGGGGGTCAGTGTGCGCCGACAGGCGCGTCGGCGTCTTCGACTTCTGCCGGCTTGCGGACGAAGCACGCGAGGACGACCGCTGCGGTCGCGATGACCGCGCCGACGACGAATGAGGCATGGACGCCTGACGCGACGGCTCCGGCCTGATCCGCACCCCCGGCGAGAGCGGCGCTGGAGAACACGGTCATGATCGCCACGAAACCGGCCGTACCGGCCGCACCGGCCACCTGCTGCGCGGTGCCCACCACGGCGCTGCCGTGGGAGTACAACCGGCGGGGGAGCGAGCCGAGCGCGGAGGTCATCAGCGGCGTGAACACGAGGCCGAGCCCGAGGTTGAGGGCGAGGTAGACCGTCACGATCCACCAGATGGGCGTGTCCTGACCGAAAGTCAGCGCCATCGTCCACAACACCCCGGCCGCGATCAGCATGCCGGGGATGACGAGCGGGGTCGGCCCGAAGCGGTCGAAGAGGCGGCCGACGATCGGTGCCATCACGCCCATGAGCACGCCACCCGGAAGCAGCATGAGACCCACCGTGAGGCTGCTGAGGCCGAGCGCCTGCTGCAGGAAGATCGGCAGCAGGATGAGCGAGCCGAAGAGCGCGGCCATCACGATCGCGACCAGGGGAACGGCGAGACGGAACGACGAGCTCTGGAACACGCGCAGGTCGAGGAGAGCGGAGTCGGAGCGCTGCAGACGGAGCTGACGGATCACGAAGACGGTGACGAAGACCGCGCCGACGGCGAGAGGGATCCACACCGGAACGGACGAGTGCCCGGATGCCGACTCGCCGATGGCGCTGAGGCCGTAGACGAGACCGCCGAAGCCGATCGCCGACAGGATGACGGAGAGCACGTCGAATCGTGCGTCGGGGCGGGTCTGGGTGACGTTGCGGACCCACCGCGCGCCGAGCGCGATGGCCGCGAGGGCGATCGGGAGGATGAGCCAGAAGATCGCGTGCCAGGTGAGGGCCGACAGGATGAGTCCGGACACGGTCGGGCCGACCGCCGGAGCGACGGCGATGACGATCGTCACGACGCCCATGACCCGACCGCGCTTGTTCGCGGGAACCAGGTTCAGGACAGTGGTGAACAGCAGCGGCATCATGACGCCCGTGCCCATCGCCTGAACGATGCGGCCCACGAGCAGGACCCCGAAGGCCGGCGCGAGCGCGGCGACGAGGGTACCGAGAGCGAAGACGCCCATCGCGCTGAAGAAGACGTTGCGGATGGGGAAGCGCTCGAGCAGGAAGCCGGTGAGGGGGATGACGACGGCCATCGTCAAGAGGAACGCCGAGGTGAGCCATTGTCCGGTGGCGGCGCTCACCCCGAAGTCGGCCATGATCGCCGGCAGTGCGACGGACATGGTGGTCTCGTTGAGGATGACGACGAACGCGGCGACGACGAGCAGGGCGATGACGGGGCCACTGCGGGGCGCGGCAGCCGCGGACGCGGCGGCGTGCGGTCGGGAGACGGGAACGGTGCCGGTGGCGGCCATGACGAGGTCCTTTTCGTGCGGGGGGCTTCGTGGCGCCACGGAGGGCGACTGCGTTGGCCACAACGGAGCTCCACCCCGGGTTATTCCTGCGTCGGGTCCACGGATCGGAGCAGGCTCGCCCGCGACCCTATCGGGTACTCCCGACATCGCCGCAGCCCGAGCCGGTGTCGGTGGTCGGACGTAGGCTGACGATCATGAGCATGGGTATGGGCGGGAGTATGTTCCGCGGCGTGGACGCCGAGGTGCAGCGCCGCCGCAACGCGCAGGCCCCGCGCGTGGCCCACCTCGGTCGCCGCGTCGTCGACCTGTTCCGGCCCTATCGCGGTCGCATCGTCTTCACCGCGCTCCTCGTGGTGGTGGGCGCGGCCGTGGCCGTCGTTCCGCCGTTGCTGGTGCAGCGGATCTTCGACGATGCGTTGTTCCCCGTCGACGGATCGAGCCCCGACCTCTCACTGCTCGCGTTCCTGGTCGGCATCATGATCGGACTCTTCCTGGTCTCAGCGGCCCTGAACGTCGGCCAGACCTGGCTGACCGCCACGGTCGGCAACCGGGTCACCGGTGATCTGCGCACGCGCCTGTTCGACCACCTTCAGAACATGGAGCTCGGCTTCTTCACCCGCACCAAGACGGGCGTCATCCAGTCGCGTCTGCAGAACGACGTCGGCGGTGTCTCGGGCGTGCTGACGAACACGGTCACGAGCATCCTGGGCAACGCCGTGACGGTGATCGCCTCGCTGGTGGCGATGATCCTCATCGACTGGCGCCTCACCCTGATCGCGGTCGCGCTCATGCCCTTCCTCCTGTTCGTGCAGCGCCGAGTCGGCCAGGTGCGGGCGCGCATCGCGGGCGAGACGCAGGAGTCGCTGTCGGAGTTGTCGGCGATCACGCAAGAGACCTTGAGCGTCTCCGGCATCCTGCTGTCGAAGTCGTTCAACCGCCAGCGCACGGAATCCGCGCGTTTCGACGCCGAGAACGACAACCAGGTCCGTCTGCAGGTGCGTCGGGCCATGAGCGGCCAGGGCTTCTTCGCCGTGGTGCAAGTGATCATGTCGAGTGTGCCCGCGGTCATCTACCTCGTCGCGGGGTATCTCATCGGAGGCGGCGCGGGAGCGATCACGGCCGGAACGATCGTGGCCTTCACCACCGTGCAGGCTCGGCTGCTCATGCCGCTGATGGGGCTCATGCGCGTCGCGCTCGACGTGCAGACCTCGTCGGCGCTGTTCGCCCGCATCTTCGAGTACCTCGACCTGCGTCCCGCGATCGTCGACGAGCCCGACGCGCGGCCCGTCTCGGCCGCTCCGGGACCGGTGGGGCGCATCGAGTTCCGCGACGTCGAGTTCCGCTACCCCGACGCCCCCGCGCAGGCTCGGCCCACCCTCGACGGCATCTCGTTCACCGTGGAGCCCGGCCAGCACGTCGCGTTCGTCGGCCCGTCGGGCGCGGGCAAGACGACGATCCTCTACCTCACACCGCGCATGTACGAGGCGACCGGGGGAGCGGTGATGTTCTCGGGCGCTGACGTGCGCACCCTCGACCGGGCCTCGATCATCGACGAGATCGGCATCGTCTCGCAGGAGACCTACCTGTTCCACGCGACCGTGCGCGAGAACCTGCGCTACGCCCGCCCCGACGCTACGGACGACGAGATCGAGGCCGCCTGTCGCGCGGCGAACATCCACCACGTCATCGCCTCATTCGAGGCGGGCTACGACACCATCGTGGGCGAGCGCGGCTACCGCCTCTCGGGCGGAGAGAAGCAACGGATCGCCATCGCTCGCGTGCTGCTGAAGGACCCGCCGGTCCTCCTGCTCGACGAGGCCACGAGCGCGCTCGACACGGTGTCGGAGCGCATCGTTCAAGAGGCCCTCGAGACGGCCTCGCACGGACGCACGACCCTGTCGATCGCGCATCGCCTGTCGACGGTCATCGGCGCCGACCGGATCCACGTGGTGGATGCCGGCCGCATCGTCGAATCGGGAACGCACAGCGAGCTGCTGGCCCAGGGTGGCCTGTACGCGAGCCTTGCGGCCGAACAGCTCGCCTCTTCGTTCGTCCTCGCGGAGGAGCAGCTCGACGAAGCGGGCCTCGCCCGTGCGGCCCTCCCCGCGCGTCGCGCCGACGAGGCTCCGGCCTGAGGCCCCTCCCGGAGAGGGAGCCGTCGTCAGGCCGGGCGGTCCCGGCTCCGCCGTGTGCCCAACGGCGGAGCTTTCGGCCGACGTCAGTCCGCGCGGTCGCGGGCCTACCGCGTGCACAACGGCGGGAGTTTTCGATGGCGCGCCCGGTATCGGCATCCGCCATCGGCGTGTCGGATGGGCGTTCCGCGGTTGTGTCCGGGGTGTCGTGGCCAGGCACGCCGGTGGTCCATGCGTGGGGAGGGTGGCTGCTGAGCTCGCGTGAGACAGCACCTCGGTGACAAGGCGGCGTCGGCGTGATTTGGAGGTGTCAGCGGAACCCTGGCGGCGCGGTACCCCCGGCGGCCCGGCACCCCGCCCCGCCCCGGCGGCACCTCAACCCGCCCCGCGGCACCCCGCCCCGCCCCCGCCGCCCCCCGTCGGGCGTCAGCCCGGCAGGGTCTCGACGAACGCCTCGAGCGCGATGCGGTACGCGGGGTCGGGGTGCGACTCGGCGATGCGCTCGAGCGGCGGCAGGTCGAGGGTGCGGATGAGCGCCCCGCGTTCGCGCACGGCCGCGTCGGCTCCGGCGGCCCGGAGAACCGCGATGCCCTCGCCGAGAGCGTCGAGGTAATCACGCAGGACGGCGAGCTCGCTGAGCCGCTGAGTGATCGACCCGCCCTCGCGGCGCTGGCGCCAGTCGACGACGACGTCGGGGATGACGTCGAACGCCGCCGCCCGCGTGTACATGCGCTGCGTGAGCACCTGGTCCTCGTAGTAGCGCCCCTCGGGGAACCGCAGGTCGTGCGTGCGCCAGAAGTCGGTGCGGCTCATCTTCGACCAGGCCACGATGTTGCCCGACGCGGCGGGGTGCTCCGCGAGCGTCGTGCGCTCACGGGCCGGATCGGTGGATGCCGAGACCCAGGGCTGCACCTCTCCGGCGACGTAGGCGGGGCTGTCGGCATCCGGTCGCAGACGCACGTAGGCGCCCACCGCGAAGTCGCTGCCGGTGCGATCGAGAGTGTCGGCCAGGCGCGAGAGGGCCTGGGGGCGCATGACGTCGTCGGCGTCGAGGAACGCGGTGTACGGGGTGTCCACCCGTGCGAGGCCCGTGTTGCGGGCGGCTCCGAGCCCCCTCTGCGCGGTGTGCCGCTCGAGGCGGAACCGGGCGTCGACGGAGGCGGCGTCGGCGAAGATGCGCGCCGTGTCATCGTTCGAGGCGTCGTCGACGAGGATTGCGCTCCAGCGCGGGTGCGTCTGCGCCCGCAGGGAGTCGAGCGCTTCTTGCGCGTAGTCGGCGACGTCGAAGCCGGGGACGATCACGGTGACCGGGGTGGAACTCACCCGCGCGATCCTACGGCGGTGACGGCGGCGGCGACGGCATCTGCCACGTCGTCGAGAGAAGCGCTCAGGCCGTGCGGCAGCGTGAAGCGCACGGCGGTGCGGGCGTCGTCGTGCGCGAGACCGATCGCGATCAGCACGTGCGAGGCCTCGTCGCTGCCCGCCGCGCACGCGGATCCGCTCGACGAGACGATGCCGCGCCGCTCCAGCTCGAGCAGCACGGTCTCGCCGTTGGTGCCGGGGAAGACAAAGCTCGCGGTGCCGGGCAGGCGACGAGTGGGGTGACCGGTGAGACGCGCGCCGGGCACGAGGGCGAGCACCCGGGCGATGAACGCATCGCGCAGGGCGCCGACCCGGGTGGTCTCGTCGACGCGCTCGGTCTCGGCCAGGGTGAGGGCGGTGGCGATGCCCACGGCCCCGGCGACGTCGGGAGTGCCCGAGCGGCGGCCGCGCTCCTGTCCGCCTCCGTGCAGCAGGGGCTCGAACGGCAGGCGTCCGCGCACGGCGAGGATTCCCGTGCCCTTCGGGGCGCCGATCTTGTGTCCGGCGATGGTCACGGCATCCGCCCCGGTCTCCGCCAGCGGCAGCCACCCCGCCGCTTGCACGGCGTCGAGGTGCAGGGGCACTCCGCGAGCGTGCGCGACGGCGGCGAGCGCCGCGGCGTCTTGCACCGTGCCGATCTCGTTGTTCGCGTAGCCCACCGACACGAGGGCCGTGTCGTCGCGCAGGACCCCGGCGAGCGTCTCGGGGGTCAGGGTTCCGGTGTCGTCGACGGGTGCGTGCGTGACCTCGACCCCGTGGAGGCGGTGCAGGTAGTCGGCGGAGGCGAGCACCGATTCGTGCTCGATCGGGGTGGTCACGAGATGCCGACGCCCCGACCCGAGCACGATCCCCTTGATCGCCGCGTTGTTCGACTCGGTGCCCCCCGAGGTGAACAGCACGTCTCCGGGGCGCATGCCCAGTACGGATGCGACGCGACGGCGGGCGTCGTCGAGGGCGGATGCCGCGGCCTCACCCACCTCGTGATGGCTCGACGGGTTGCCGAAGTAGCGGGTGAGGTACGGGGTCATGGCCTCGAGCACCTCGGGGCGCACGGGGGTGGTGGCGGCGTTGTCGAGGTAGAGGCTCACGCCGTCTCGATGCGGATGTCGAGCCCGAGGTCGAGGGCGGATGCCGAGTGGGTGAGCGCCCCGACCGAGATGACGTCGACGCCGGTCTCGGCGATCGCGCGGACGGTTTCGAGACTCACGCCTCCGGACGCCTCGACCTGGGCCGCGCCGGCGATGCGGGCGACGCCGGTGCGCAGGTCGTCGAGCGAGAAGTTGTCGAGCATGATCGTGCCGACCCCCGCCGCGAGCACCGCGTCGATCTGGTCGAGACGGTCGACCTCGACCTCGACGTGCGTGGTGTGGGGGAGTCGGGCGATCGCGCCCTCCAGGGCCTGGGTGACGGACAGTCCCTGAGCGGTGAGCACCGCGAGGTGGTTGTCCTTGGCCATCACGGCATCCGACAGCGAGAACCGGTGGTTGTGGCCGCCGCCGTCGCGCACCGCCTGTCGCTCGATCGCGCGGAGGCCGGGCGTGGTCTTGCGCGTGTCGACGATGCGCGCACCGGTGTGGGCGACCTCGGCGACGTAGCGGGCGGTGAGGGTCGCGATGCCCGACATTCGCTGCACGAAGTTCAGGCCGATCCGCTCGGCGGTCAGCACCGCACGGGCGGGACCGGTGACCACCGCGAGCGTGTCACCGGGCGAGAACCGCTCGCCGTCGCTGACGAGCTGCTTTACCGAGGTCGACGGGTCGGTGAGGGTGAAGGCGGCCGCGAACACCGCCGCCCCGCTGAACACGCCCTCGACCCGCGCCACGAGCTCGGCGCGCGCGACGGCGTTCTCGGGGATGAGGGTCTCGCTCGTCAGGTCTCCCCAGGGAGCGTCTTCGTCGAGAGCGGCCGTGACGACGCGGTCGATGGCGGAACGGGTCAGCATGCGAGCACCTTCGAGGGGGAGGAGGGGGTGGATGCCACGGCGGCGGTCGCGTGGGCGGGTGGGGCGACGTGCGGGTCGGTGCCGGTCGCGGGTGCGGACGAGTTCGCGTCGGCCGCGATTGTGTCGACCGCAGGGGAGGTAACCGGGGAGTCGGACCGGAAGTGCGCGCCGACGGAGACCGTGCGCTTCAGCGCCGCATCCACCACGTGCGAGGCGACGAGCAGCAGGTTGGCGTCTTCGACATCCGCGGGTGCGGCGGCGGAGCGCCACGCGGCGAGGATCCCGGCTGCCCGGGTGAGGCCGGCGGCGTCGCGCACGAGTCCCGCGTCGGTCCACATCAGCTCCTGCAACGCCGCGCGGGTGAAGGGCGGGGTCACGGCATCCGGAGCCTGTCGGAGAACAGTCGGGGCGTCGGGCGCGACGGGCCAGACCGTGTCGCGGCCCACCGCCTCGCCGGCGCGCGCGCCGAACACCGCGCCCTCGAGCAGGGAGTTGGACGCCAGGCGGTTGGCGCCGTGCACGCCCGTGCGGGCGGTCTCGCCGACCGCGTAGAGCCCGGGAACCGTCGTGCGACCGTCGAGGTCGGTCACGACCCCGCCCATCAGGTAGTGCGCGGCGGGGGTCACCGGGATCGGCTCGCGGCCCCAGTCGAGGCCTCGCTCGCGCACGGCCGCGTCGATCGTGGGGAACCGCTGAGCGAGGCGTTCGCCGCCGATCACGGTGGCGTCGAGACGCACCGGGCGACCGCCCTGCGCGGCCATCGCGCGCGCATTGGCGCGGGCCACGACATCGCGCGGGGCGAGCTCGCCGTCGGGGTGGGCGTCGAAGGCGAAGCGGCGGCCGCTGTCGTCGATGAGGGTCGCCCCCTCTCCGCGCACGGCCTCCGACACGAGGAACGGCTCGCCCACGGCCAGGGCCGTCGGGTGGAACTGCACGAACTCGAGGTCGGCCACGGCGGCACCCGCGCGGATCGCCGCGGCGATGCCGTCGGCGGTCGCGCCGGACGGGTTGGTGGTGTGCGCGTACAGCTGACCGGCCCCACCGGTGGCGAGGATCACCGCGTCGGCGGGAAGGCGCTCGCCGTCGGCGAGCTCGATGCCGACGACGCGTCCGTTCGCGAGCAGCAGGTCGCGCAGCATCGCGTGCTCGCGCAGCTCGATTCCCGTGGCCCGAACAGCTCCGCCGAGAGCGGCCTGGATCGCCGCTCCCGTCGCGTCCCCGCGCGCGTGCAGCACGCGCGCGACGGCGTGAGCCGCCTCCAGCCCGCGCGAGTAGTCGCCGTCCGCGGCGCGATCGAAGTCCACACCCCGCTCGACGAGCTCGGCGATGCGGGCAAGGCCCTCGCCGACGAGCACGTCGATGGCATCCGGATCGTTCAGGCCCGCGCCGGCCGTGAGCGTGTCGGCGGCGTGCGAGGCCACGGTGTCGGCGGGGGAGGTCACCGCCGCGATCCCGCCCTGCGCCCACCGCGTGTTGGTGTCGGGCAGGGCGCCCTTCGTCACGACCGTGACACGGCATCCGGACTCCGCCGCGTGCAGCGCCGCCGTGAGACCGGCGATGCCGCTGCCCACCACGACGACGGCGGTCACTTCACCGCGCCGTTCGGCTTGGCCGCGAGCATGCGCTCGAGGGCGACGGTCGCGGGCTCGGCCACGTCTGCGGGGACGGTGATGCGGTTGACGACCTCGCCCGCGACGAGCGATTCGAGCACCCACGCCAGGTAGCCCGGGTGGATGCGGTACATCGTCGAGCACGGGCACACCACGGGGTCGAGGCAGAAGATCTCATGCTGCGGGTACTGGGCGGCCAGGCGCTGCACGAGGTTGATCTCGGTGCCGACCGCGAAGGTCGTGGGCTCGGTCGCCGCGGCGATGGCCTTGCGGATGATGTCGGTCGAGCCGGCCTCGTCGGCGGCGTCGACCACGTCCATCGGGCACTCGGGGTGCACGATCACGCGCACGCCCGGGTGTTCGGCTCGGGCCTTGTCGATCTGGTCGACGGTGAAGCGGCGGTGCACCGAGCAGAAGCCGTGCCAGAGGATCACGCGGCTGTCTTCGATCACCTCGGCCGTGGAGCCGCCGAGCGGCTTGCGCGGGTTCCACATCGGCATCTGCTCGAGGGGCACGCCCATCGCCTTCGCCGTGTTGCGGCCCAGGTGCTGGTCGGGGAAGAACAGCACGCGGCGGCCGCGCGCGAACGCCCACTCGAGCACCGTCCGCGCGTTCGACGAGGTGCAGACGATGCCGCCGTGACGACCGACGAAGCCCTTGATGGCGGCGGAGGAGTTCATGTACGTCACCGGGATCACGGGGACCAAGCCCTCGGCATCCGGGGTCTCGAGGTCTCCGAGCACGTCTTCGAGCTGCTCCCAGCACTCCTCGACCTGGTCGATGTCGGCCATGTCGGCCATCGAGCAGCCCGCGGCGAGGTTCGGCAGGATGACCGCCTGATCGGGGCGCGAGAGGAGGTCGGCGGTCTCGGCCATGAAATGCACGCCGCAGAACACGATCGCCTCGGCCTCGGGGCGCTCCTTCGCGGCGTTGGCGAGCTGGAACGAGTCGCCCACGTAGTCGGCGTGGCGCACGACCTCTTCGCGCTGGTAGAAGTGCCCGAGCACGACGACCCGGTCACCGAGCGTCGCCTTCGCCGCGCGGACGCGGGCATCGAGCTCGTCGTCGGACGCCTCGCGGTACTCCTGCGGCAGCTCGCCCTGGCGCGGTGCCCCCGTGGGGATGACATCGCCCATCGACGAGCCCGGGCCGTAGCCGGGGCGCGTGTCGAAGTCCCAGGGGCCGACGGCGAGGTCGGTCGTGCAGGTCGCGTCGGTCGAGGCGCCCGAGACGATCGCTTGGATCGCGTGGTCGACGCTCGGGTCGATCGCGGGGCGGGGCTGCAGGGTGAGAGGGGTGGCGGACATGGGCGTTTCCGATCAGTGACGGGACGGGAGCGGGCCGCGGTCGGCGAGCTCCACGTCGCGGTTGTAGCGGTAGAGGCGGGCGGGTCGGTGGCTTCCGGTGCGGAAGCGCTCGGTCGGGATGAGGGTGTCGGACGTGTCGACCTGGCGGCGGAAGTTCGCCGGGTCGAGGCGCTTGCCGAGGATCGACTCGGTCACTTCGCGGAGGTCCGCGAGGGTGAACTCGTCGGGCAGGAGGCCGTGGGCGATGCGGCTGTACCCGACCTTGTTGCGCAGGCGCCACAGCGTGTACTCGACGATGTCGTTGTGGTCGAAGGCGAGGGCCGGGAGATCGGTCGCGTCGAACCACTCGACGTTCTCGGGGGCGTCGCCCTCGCGGGCGTGCGCGGCGACCTGCGCGTCGACCTCGTCGGAGCGCAGCAGCGCCCAGTACACGATCGACACCACCCGGGTGGGGGAGCGGTCGACCGCCCCGAACGCATACAGCTGCTCGAGGTAGCTGGGGGTGAGGCCGGTCGTCTCGGCGAGGGTTCGGGATGCCGCGGTGTCGAGGCCCTCGGCGGCATCCAGCCATCCCCCGGGGAGCGCCCACCGGCCGTCGAACGGGTCGCGCGTGCGGCGGACGAGCGGGAGCGACAGCACCGGCTCGTCGTCGGAGTCGCGGCGCACGCTGAAGATCACGGTCGACACCGCGACGCGCACATCGGCGCCGCGGGACTCGGGCTGAGGGGTTCGTGTCATGGTGACCATATCTCCGGGATCGATCTTAGTGTCATTTAGACCCGAAGGGGGGATTCGGTGATGGGGGCCTCGGGGTGGGGCGCGTAGCGGGGCGGACGGCGTGGTGGGGCGCCCGGCGGGGCCCCGGGACCACGTTTCACGCCCCGGGGCCACCTCAGGCGCCCCCGGGGCCACGACCGCACAGGCGCGCACGGCCCAGCGCGTCGAAAGGGTTCTCTCAGACGGGCGTTCTAGCCTCGAAGCGAACACAGGAGGTCGGATGCCGATCGTCGACATCGCCCTGATCGCCCTTCTGGCGGTCGCACTCGCCGTGGGGCTCTCGCGGGGCTTCCTCGCCACCATCGGCTTCTTCGCGGGCCTCGCGCTCGGGGCGGTCGCCGCCTACTGGGTGCTTCCGTTCGTGGGGCAGTGGGTCACCGACCTCGCTTGGCGAGGACCCGCCATGATCGGCGCGGGAATCCTCCTGCTCCTGATCGGCTCGGGTCTCGGCAGCGCCGTCGGCAACGTCTTCCGGCGCGGCGCCGACCGGATCAAGCTGCGCGTGCCCGAGCGCCTCCTCGGCGGGGTGGTGAACGTGGCCGCCGCCGCCCTCACGATCTCGTTCGTCGCGGGCTCCCTGACCCCGGTCGGCGTGCCCGTCGTCTCCGCCGCGCTCGGCTCCTCGACCGTGGTGCGCACGATCGACGACCTCACCCCGGCGCCTGTGCGCGGAGCGCTCGCCGACCTGCGCGGAACGATCTTCGCCGACGGCATCCCTCGCCTGGGTGAGCTCATCCAGATCGGCCCGGTCCCGACGACCCCGAGCATCGCCCTCGACGACCCCGCCCTGACTCAGGCGGCGCAGTCGGTGGCGCGGATCTCGGGCACCGCCTACGCCTGCGGCATCACCTCGAGCGGGTCGGGCTTCGTGGTCGCCGACGGCCGCGTCGTCACCAACGCCCACGTCGTCGCCGGCGTGGACACGCCGCTGGTCGAGCTGCCGGGTCGCCCGGCGCGAGAGGGACGCGTGGTGTACTTCGACCCGGTGGATGACATCGCGGTGATCTCGGTGGACCAGTTGGATGCCGCCTCCCTGCCGATCGCGCAGACGCTCGCCGTCGGTTCCCCCGCCGTCGTGCAGGGGTACCCCGGTGGTGGCCCCTTCACCTCGGGGAGCGCGCAGATCCTGTCGGAGGGCACGGTTCCGGTGCCCGACATCTACGACGATTCCTCAGCCCCGCGCGACATCTACGCTCTGGCCGGGGTCGTCCGGCCGGGTAACTCGGGCGGCCCGCTGCTGACGACGTCCGGTCAGGTGGCGGGGATCGTCTTCGCCCGATCCGACACCGACGACAACGTCGGCTACGCCATGACCCCCGCCGAACTCGAGCCCGTAATGGCTCAGATGGGCTCGTTGTCGGCACCCGTGGCATCCGGGAACTGCACGCGGGGCTGACGGAGCCCGCCCGTCGGCGGCCGCGTCACGCGTCGAGGGCCGTCACCCGTGCGCGACGAGAGGTCACGCGGTCGCTGCGGCGGTGACGACCTCGCGGAGTTCATCCCGCCCGCTCACGCCGAGCTTGCGATAGACGGCGGCGAGATGGTTCTCGACCGTGCGGTGCGACAGGCCCAGGCTCTCCGCGATCTCGCGGTTGCGTGCGCGTGTGGCGGCGGCGCTGGCGACGGCCCACTCGCGCGCCGTGAGCAGGTCGGCGATGCCGGACCGCGCCGTCGGCGAGGGCGAAAGGAGCGCACCGACACGGGTGACGATGACGCGGGCGCGGCGGGCGGCGGTCGACGAGATCGTCGGCGGACAGGCCGCTGCGGAGGCTTATGCCGAGCGGCTCGACCAGACCCGTTCCCGGGTGAAGGGTCTCGGGGACATCGAATCGTCGCTGACCTCTCGCCTGAGCCGACCCCCTTCCGACGGGCTCTCATCGAAGGGTTGGCACATGGCGCGGGTTACTGACGCGGGCGCTCAGCGTCTGTCTGCGGCGCTTCTTCTGGTGGGCTCGCTGCTGATTGTTTCTGCGTGTGGCGTTTCGAAGGAGGCAAAGATGAGTCCAGAGGAGGCGCGAGACGCTCTCGTCAGCACGGTCGAGGACAGCGCCGCGCAACTCGATGTCGCGGGATGGTCTCGAAGCCACGCCCCGAGGTGGGCGACTGCGGCTCGGGGAGCGGCGACAGGGCGAACTACGCCTATACCTACGGTGCCCCCGTGCCTGACAGTGATCGCGAGGCGGACGCACGGAAGGTCGCTGACTATTGGCGCTCACTGGGCATGGAAGTCCGTCTGGTCGAAAGCCCTGCATACGTGGTGTGCGGCAGCGGCGGTCCCGTTGTGGGGCTTACCTTCTCGACCGGTCCGGGCAATTACTTCATCGCCGGCGAGTCCCCCTTCGCCCCCGGCGACGCCGCCGAGCTCCGCCAGCAGGACAACGCCTGAACATCTCACGGCGCTCGCCGAAGCTCCGCTAGGCTGACCCCACAAGTCCACACCGGCCCCATGATCGATGCGGGAGAGCTCCGGCGAACGCAGCCGGGCACCGAAGGAGCAAGCCTCCCCGCCAATCTCTCAGGTACGCGTACCGCGTCGATCGGGCCACTCTGGAAAGAGGTTCGGGATGCCACGTCCCCGAGCCCGCCGACGGTGAAAGCCGCGCGATCCGCGCGGTGAAACTCTCAGGCCCATGACAGAGGGGGAGTTCTTCAGGCGCCGCCCGGCGTCTGTCCGTCATCGCGAACGGCAGAACTCATGACCGAAACCCCCGCTCCACCGCGCACGTCCCCGCTGAACGATCGGCACGAGGCCCTCGGCGCCTCGTTCACCGACTTCGGCGGCTGGAACATGCCCGTGCGCTACACCTCCGACCTCGCCGAGCACCGTGCGGTGCGCGAGGCCGCCGGCCTGTTCGACATCTCGCACATGGCCGAGTTCCGTGTCGAGGGCGAGAGCGCGTCCGGCTTCCTCGACTACGTGCTCGCCGGGCGCCTGTCGACCATGAAGATCGGCAAGGCCAAGTACTCGCTCGTGCTCGCCGAGAGCGGCGGCATCGTCGACGACGTGATCGTCTACCGCCTGGGCGAGCAGAGCTTCCTCGTCATCTCCAATGCCGGTAATCGGGATGCCGTGGCCTCGGCGTTCGACCTGGCTCAGCGCACGTGGGTCCCCGCGCCGGCGACCGAGGTCCCGGAGCCCGTCGAAGGGACCGGAACTCTCGCGGTCGAAGACGTCACCGACCACTACGCCCTCATCGCCCTGCAGGGTCCCGAGGCGCGTGGCATCCTGAGCTCCACCCCGGGGGTCGAGATCACCGGCACCGCCCTCGACGAGCTCGGCTACTACGCCTGGACCGAGGGGACCTTCGACGGGGCACCGCTGTTCGTCGCCCGCACCGGGTACACCGGCGAAGACGGCTACGAGCTCATGATCCCCACCGCGCATGCCGCCGCCCTGTGGGATGCCGCGCTCGCCGCGGGCGCCGACCGGGGTCTCGTGCCGTGCGGCCTCGCCGCGCGCGACACCCTGCGCCTCGAGGCCGGCATGCCGCTGTACGGCCACGAGCTCTCGCGCGACATCGTCCCCGCGCAGGCGGGTCTCGGCCGCGTCGTCGCCGTCGACAAAGAGGCCTTCGTCGGCAAGGACGGTCTGTCGTCCGGTCCCGCCGACGCCCCCGTGCTCGTGGGCCTCGTCTCCGAGGGTCGCCGCGCGGGCCGCGCCGGGTACGCCGTGCTGCACGGCGACGACACCGTCGGCGAGATCACCAGCGGCGCCCTCAGCCCCACCCTCGGCCACCCCGTGGCCATGGCGTTCGTCGCCCCCGCGGCATCCGCCATCGGAACCGAACTGTCCATCGACGTGCGCGGAACCCGCATCCCCGCGACCGTCACCGCCCTTCCCTTCTATCGGAGAAACGCATGACCGACCTCACCGCCCTCAGCTACACCTCCGAGCACGAGTGGATCGCCCTGGAGGGCGACATCGCCACCGTCGGCATCACCGACTTCGCCGCCGACAAGCTCGGCGACGTCGTCTTCGTCGAGCTGCCCGGCGCCGACTCGGCCGTCTCGGCCGGTGACGTCTGCGGTGAGATCGAGTCGACCAAGTCGGTCGGCGAGCTCTACGCGCCGCTGACGGGCACGGTCGTCGAGGTCAACGACGCCGTGGTCGACGACCCCTCGCTCGTCAACGCCGAGCCTTTCGCCGGCGGGTGGCTCATCAAGATCCGTGTCGAGGGCGACCTGCCCACCGACCTGCTCGACCGCGCCGCCTACGAGGACCTCACCGCATGAGCACTCTCCTTCCTTCCCGCACGGATGCCGGGACCCCGGCCGCCTTCACCGACCGCCACATCGGCATCGGTGCCGAAGCCCAGGCGCACATGCTCGAGGTCGTCGGCTACGACAGTGTCGAGGCGCTCGTCGAGACCGCGGTTCCGGCCTCGATCCACGTGCAGGCCCGCGCCACGAGCGCGATCCCGACCGCGGCCACCGAGGCCGAGGCCCTGGCGGAGCTTCGGGAGCTGGCATCCGCCAACCGCTCCGCCCGCCCGATGATCGGGCTCGGTTACTACGACACCTTCACCCCGTCGGTGATCGCGCGAAACGTCCTCGAGAACCCGTCCTGGTACACGGCGTACACGCCCTACCAGCCCGAGATCTCGCAGGGGCGTCTCGAGGCGCTCATCAACTTCCAGACGATGGTGACCGACCTGACCGGTCTTGCCACGGCGAACGCGTCGATGCTCGACGAGTCCACCGCCGTCGTCGAGGGCATGCTCGTCGCCCGACGTGCGTCGAAGGCGAAGACCGACGTCTTCCTCGTCGACGTCGACGCGCTTCCGCAGACCAAGGCGCTGCTGCACCACCGCGCCGCGGCCGTCGGCATCCGCATCGTCGAGACATCGTACGCGGGGGATCTGCCCGAGGCGTTCGGCGCCTTCGTGCAGTACCCTGGCGCGACCGGTCGCATCTGGGACTTCTCGGCCGTCGCCGAGACGGTGCACGCGAACGGTGGTCTCGTCGTGGCCGCCGCCGATCTGCTGGCCCTGACCCTGCTGAGCTCGCCCGGGTCTCTCGGCGCCGACGTCGCGGTGGGCACGACCCAGCGCTTCGGCGTGCCGCTCGGCTTCGGCGGACCCCACGCGGGCTACATGGCCGTGCGCGCGGGCCTCGAGCGTCAGCTGCCCGGCCGCCTGGTCGGCGTCTCTCAGGATGCCGTGGGCGCTCCCGCCTACCGCCTGTCGCTGCAGACGCGCGAGCAGCACATCCGCCGTGAGAAGGCGACGTCGAACATCTGCACCGCCCAGGTGCTGCTGGCCGTGATGGCGGCGATGTACGCGGTGTACCACGGGCCCGACGGGCTCCGCGCGATCGCGACGCGGGTCGCGCGCAAGGCCGACGCCCTGGCATCCGCCCTCCGCTCCTTCGATCTGACCCTCGAGAGCGACGCCTTCTTCGACACCGTGCGCGTGCACGTGCCGGGGCGCGCGCAGGACGTCGTCGACCGCGCCCGCGAGCGCGGCTACCAGCTGCTCTGGGTCGAGGACGCGACGGTCGGCGTCTCGGTCGATGAGACGACGACGGATGCCGACCTCTCGGCCATCCTCGACGCCTTCGGCCTCGCCGTCGACACGCTGCCCGAGGGCGAGGCGCTGCGCGGGATCGGTGAGGCCCTGCACCGCGACGACGATTTCCTCACGCACCCCGTCTTCCACGCGCACCGCAGCGAGACGGCGATGATGCGGTACCTCAAGACGCTCGCCGACCGCGACTACGCTCTCGATCGCGGCATGATCCCGCTGGGCTCGTGCACGATGAAGCTCAACGCCGCGACCGAGATGGCGGCGGTGTCGTGGCCGGAGTTCTCGCGCGTGCACCCCTTCGCCCCCGAGGCCGACGTGCACGGCTACCTCGAGATGATCGAGCAGCTCGAGCGCTGGCTCGCCGAAGTGACCGGCTACGACGCGGTCTCGCTGCAGCCGAACGCCGGGTCGCAGGGCGAGCTCGCCGGGCTCCTCGCGATCCGCGGCTACCACCTGGCCAACGGCGACACCGAGCGCACCGTGTGCCTCATCCCGTCGTCGGCGCACGGTACCAACGCCGCCTCGGCGATCCTTGCGGGGATGAAGGTCGTCGTCGTCGCGTGCGACGAGGCCGGCAACGTCGACCTGGGCGATCTGCGCGCCAAGATCGCGCAGCACGCGGCCGAGCTGTCGGCCCTCATGATCACGTACCCCTCGACCCACGGGGTGTACGAGCACGATGTGCTCGAGATCACGCAGGCCGTGCACGACGCCGGCGGACAGGTCTACGTCGACGGCGCGAACCTCAACGCGCTGCTCGGCTTTGCGCGCTTCGGTGACCTCGGCGGCGACGTCTCGCACCTGAACCTGCACAAGACGTTCGCGATCCCTCACGGCGGCGGCGGCCCCGGTGTGGGTCCGGTGGCGGCGAAGGCGCACCTCGCGCCGTACCTGCCCTCGCACCCGTTCTCGCAGCGCGCCGACCACGCCGGCGGCGTGTTCGACGGGGGACCGGTCTCGGCCGCCCCGCACGGCTCCGCCGGCATCCTGCCGATCTCGTGGGCCTACGTGCGCATGATGGGCGCCGAGGGCCTGCGTCAGGCCACGGCCGCGGCGGTGCTCTCGGCCAACTACATCGCCGCGCGCCTGCGCGAGCACTACCCGGTGCTCTACGCGGGTGAGGGCGGGCTGGTCGCGCACGAGTGCATCCTCGACCTGCGCCCCCTCAAGGAGCAGACCGGCATCACCGTCGACGACGTGGCCAAGCGCCTCATCGACTACGGCTTCCACGCCCCGACGATGTCGTTCCCGGTCGCCGGCACCCTGATGGTCGAGCCGACCGAGAGCGAAGACCTCGCTGAGCTCGATCGCTTCGTGGATGCCATGATCGCGATCAAGCACGAGGCCCTCGCCGTCGCCGCGGGGGAGTGGCCCGCCGACGACAACCCTCTCGTCAACGCCCCGCACACCGCCGAGACGGTGGTCGTGGGGGAGTGGGAGCACCCTTACTCGCGTGAGACCGCCGTGTATCCCGTGCGCTCGCTGATCCGCGGCAAGTACTGGCCCCCGGTGCGCCGCATCGACCAGGCCTACGGCGACCGCAACCTGGTCTGCTCGTGCCCGCCCCCGGAGGCGTTCGCCTGATCCGCGCGCGGCGTCGGCTCCCGGCATCCGGGATCGGCGCCGCGCTCGTCCTCGCTCCTCGTTCGCGATAAACGCCCCGTCGAGTGAGACACGCCGCGTCGCCGCGTGTTTCACTCGCGAGGGCGTTCATCGCGGGCACAGCGGCGGGTCTCGGCGTCCCCCCGGCCCGCGGCGGGCCGGGGGATCCTCAGGGGGCGTTTAGTAAAGTGCCCCTGTGCACCACGGGCTGAACGACGTTCCTCGACCGCTTCGACGCCGTGGCGGCCCGGGACGGGTGATCGCCCTCCTCGTCGCCGCCGGTCTCGCATTGGCCGGTTGTTCGGCGACCGACCCCGCGCCGGTCCCCGCGAAAGAGCAGCGGACGAGCCTGACGGTCGGTGTGGTCGGCTCGCTCACGAGTTTCAACGCCGCCAGTGCAACCGGCGACACGGCAGCGAACCGTGCGGTCGCGGCCCTGCTCGACGAGAAGCTCGGATCCCTCGACGGAAACCTCCAGGTCGTGCCCAATAACGGTCTCGGACGCATCACGCGGGTCGAGGGCGACCCGCTGACCGTCAGCTACGAGCTGTTCCCCGATCGCGTCTGGTCCGACGGCACCCCGGTGACCCTCGACGACCTGCTGTTCGGGTGGGCGGTCACCTCGCACTTCTTCGACGACGCCACCTACGATGCCAACGGCCAGGTCGTCTCGGGCACGCGGTACTTCGACACGGCGCTCCCCGCCGACCCCAATGCCCGCACGACGCGTCCGCGCCTCGACCGGGCCAACGACACGCTGATGCTCACCTACGATCAGCCCTTCGCCGACTGGAACCGGCAGTGGCTTCTCGACCGCCCGGTCCACGTCGTCGCGCAGCGGGCGGGCGTGAGCGTCAAGGATCTGCTCACCGCGATCCTCACGGCGCCGGAGGGCGACCCTCAGGCTCCGGTGGCGCCGAACCCCGTGCTGGCCGCGGCCGCGCAGGCGTGGAACACCGGTTTCGACGTCGCCGCGGGAACGACGCCCGACCCGGCCGGTGTCGTATCGTCGGGCCCGTGGACGGTCTCGGAGATCACGGCCGATACGCTCCGATTGGCCCGTCGAGACAGCTACCAGGGTGCGCACTTCCCGGGTCTCGAGAGTCTGACGGTGCGGTTCTTCCCCGATCGCGCGGCGCAGCTGTCGGCGATCGAAGCGGGAACGGTCGACGTGGCGAACGTCGGCGATCTCGACGTCGCGGAGCGCAAGACCCTGTCCGATGCCGGGTTCGCCGTCCAGGTCGGTCCGACCTCCGAAACGCTCCAACTCCGGTTCGCTACGACGACGGCATCCGATCTCCGTCAGGCGGTGACCCTCTCGCTCGACCGGGCCTCGCTCGTTCAGGACGTGCTGGGTGCCGTGCGTCCGGACGCCCAGCCCCTCCAGTCGTTCCTGTCGTCTCCGGCGACGGGGCAGCTTTACAACGACCTGGTGTCGGGCAATGGCGCTCCCGGCACGGGGGCCGACGTGAACGGCGCGCGCTCGGCGCTGAACGACCGGGCGGCCGTGCTCCGCGTCGCCTACGACACGACCGATTCGACGGCATCCCTGGTGTTCCCGCGCCTCGTCTCGATGGCCGCCAAGGCCGGGATCGCGGTCCGCGCCGCCACCGCGACGGAGATTCCGGATGCCACCCTCTCGTGGGTCGGCGAGGATGAGAGTCTCTACCGGTCGGCGCGTGACCGTATCGCGGAGGGGATCGACGGCGGCGACACCGAGGAGCTCTTCGACGACCTCACCACGCACACCGACCCCGTCGATGTGCTGGCGGAGGCGAAGCTCATCGACCGCTCGCTGTTCACCGCGTACGCGGGTGTGCCGCTGCTCGAGCGAACGGGCGCCGTGGTCAGCGCCGCGGGTGTCGGGGGAGTGACGTACACCTCCGAGCCCAACGGGTTGCCTCCGGCGTTCTGGACCTGGTCACCGCCGCAGTCCTGACGGTCATGACGTCGGCGAGGCCGCGGGGGTCGGGGCGAAGATCCCCGGCCACCAGGCGGCGGCGAGCGGGTACCCCACGAAGGCGACGATGTCGATGATCGTGTGCGCGACCACCAGGGGCATCACCCGCCCCCATCGCTTGTAGCACCAGCCGAAGACGAGACCCATGACGACGTTGCCCAGCGCCGAGGGCCACCCCTGGTACAGGTGGTAGCTGCCGCGCAGTAGGGCGGTCGACACGATGATCCACGTCCACGACCACCCGAGACGGCGCAGACGGTCGAAGAGGTAGCCGAGGAAGATGACCTCCTCGGTGAGGCCGGCGCGCAACGCCGCGAGGACCAGCAGCGCGATGACCCACCACGACGAGTCCAGGGGAGCGGGGATCACCGCGATGCTCTGGCCGAGAGCGCGGCCGATCGCGTAGACACCGATACCGGGCGCGCCGATGAGGACGACGAGCAGGAGCCCCCGCGCGGCGTCACCGCCGAAGCGGCGGAAATCCAGCCCGATCCGACGGAGCGCGTTGTTCGTCGGCTCCCACAGCAGGTAGACCGCCAGGGCCACGAGCGCCAGCGAGAAGAAGATGTCGAGGAACTGGTAGATCGCGTCCCACACGGGCTCGGCGCTGCGTGACGGATTCAGCTGCGTCTGCTGCTGCGAGATGGGTGCGCGGGTGGCCGCCCGGATGAACGAGACCACCGAGTAGATCGCCGACTGTCCGACGCTGACGAGCAGCACGATCCCGATCTCCCCGCCGAGGCGGCGGCGGTAGGTGTCCGTGCGCTCCAGCACCGGAGGATAGGTCCAGTCCGCCGGGGCCTGTAGACGACCGCGCTTGTCAGATTGCTCCATCGCGAGCCTCTCGAGTAAATGCTGTGTAACGTTTTTCAGAGAAGTTTGGGGCACCTGGGTAAACGTGCCTAGTGTGTTCTCATCCTGCCCGACGGATCTTTGACGCGCCTTGTGCTGCGTGGAAGCCCTGCGCGGGCGATGATCATCCCTTCCCTGGAGGAACTGTGAAGCGCAACAAGATTGCCCTCTCCGGTCTCGCCCTGCTGGGAGCTGTCGGGCTCATGCTCGCCGGCTGCTCGGGCGGCGGAGACAATGGCGGCTCGTCATCAGGCGGCGACGCCTCGGCGATCATTCGGACGAACGGCTCCGAGCCGCAGAACCCGCTGATCCCGACCAACACCAACGAGGTCGGTGGAGGAAAGATCCTCGACTCGATCTTCGCGGGTCTGGTCTACTACGACGGAACCGGCGCCCCGGTCAACGACATGGCGGAGTCCATCGTCACCAACGACCCCCAGAACCTCACGGTGACCCTGAAGAAGGGTCAGAAGTTCACTGACGGCACCGAGGTCAAGGCCGACAACTTCATCAAGGCGTGGAACTACGGCGCCCAGCTGTCGAACAACCAGGTGAGCAGCTCGTTCTTCGAGGACATCGTTGGCTTCAGCTACGACGCTGACTCCGAGCTGACCGGTCTGAAGAAGGTCGACGACTACACCTTCACCATCGCCCTCTCCAAGCCCGCCGCCGACTTCGCGCTGCGCCTGGGCTACTCGGCGTTCTTCCCGCTGCCCGACGTCGCGTTCACCGACATGGCTGCGTTCGGCGAGAACCCGATCGGCAACGGCCCCTACAAGCTCAAGGGCGACGGCGCCTGGCAGCACAACGTGCAGATCGACCTCGTCAAGAACGACGACTACCAGGGCGGTCGCACGGTCAAGAACGGCGGTCTCTCGATCGTCTTCTACGCCACCCAGGATGCCGCGTACGCCGACCTCCTCGGCGGCAACGTCGACGTGATCGACGGCGTCCCCTCGTCGTCGCTGGCCACCTTCACCTCCGACCTGGGCGACCGTGCGGTCAACCAGCCGGCCGCGATCTTCCAGTCGTTCACGATCCCCGAGCGTCTCGCGCACTTCAGCGGCGACGAGGGCAAGCTCCGTCGTCAGGCCATCTCGATGGCCATCAACCGCGACGAGATCACCAAGACGATCTTCCAGGGCTCGCGCACCCCGGCCAGCGACTTCACCTCGCCGGTCATCGCCGGATGGTCCGACTCCCTCACGGGCGCCGACGTCCTGAAGTACAACGCGGACAAGGCGAAGCAGCTGTGGGCCCAGGCCGACGCCATCTCGCCGTGGAGCGGCTCGCTGCAGATCGCGTACAACGCCGACGGTGGACACCAGTCCTGGGTCGACGCTGTGACGAACTCGCTGAAGAACACCCTGGGTATCGACTCCTCGGGTGCTCCGTACCCGACGTTCAAGGAACTGCGCTCGGCGGTCACCAACCGCAGCATCGAGACCACGTTCCGTTCGGGCTGGCAGGCCGACTACCCCGGTGCGTACAACTTCCTCGCGCCGCTGTACGCGACGGGTGCCTCGTCGAACGACGGTGACTACTCGAACCCCCAGTTCGACGCGCAGATCACGGCCGGCATCGCCGAGACCGATCTGGGCACGCAGAACGCCGACTTCGCCAAGGCTCAGGAGATCCTGCTGAAGGACCTCCCGGCCATCCCGCTCTGGTACTCGAACGTCACCGGCGGCTTCGCCGACGGCGTGAACAACGTCCAGTTCGGCTGGAACTCGGTTCCGCTGTACTACGAGATCACGAAGTAACCCTTCCGATCTCACCCGCGAGGCGGTGACGGATTCGTCACCGCCTCGCGGTCTGCCCGCCAGGCCTCATCACGACGTGTGATAGAACGGCACGGGTCCTTTTCGGCCCGCGCCCCCCACAAAAACGTCTGATGAGGCGTTTCCCACGTTCGAAAAGAGAGCGGATGCTCGGCTACATCCTCAGACGTCTGCTGCAGGTGCTCCCCGTGTTCTTCGGGGCCACGCTGCTGATCTACTTCATGGTCTTCGCCATGCCGGGGGACCCGATCCTCGGCCTCTTCGGCGACAAGACTCCCGCGCCCCAGGTCGTCGAAGCCCTGCGGGCCCAGTACCACCTCGACCAGCCCTTCATCGTCCAGTACTTCCTGTACCTGGGCGGGATCTTCCAGGGGGATCTGGGAACGACCTTCTCGGGTCAGTCCGTCAACGAGGTGCTCGCCCGCACGCTCCCCGTGACGGCGCGCCTGGCCGTCATGGCTCTGCTCATCGAGTTCGTGCTCGCCGTCGTCGTCGGCACCATCTCGGCGATCCGCAAGGGCAAGCTGTTCGACAACGTCGCGCTCATCGTCGCCCTGCTGTTCGTCGCGCTGCCGATCTTCGTGGCGTGCTTCCTCGCGCAGTACTTCCTCGCCATCCAGCTGGGGTGGTTCCGTCCCACGGTGGGTGCCCAGAACAACTGGGGTGATCTGCTGCTGCCGGCCATCGTGCTCGGTTTCAGCCTGTTCGCGACGAGCATGCGCCTCATGCGCGGGTCGGTCATCGACACGCTCAACCAGGACTGGGTGCGCACCGCGTACTCGAAGGGCCTCTCGCGTCGCCGCGTGATCCCCGTGCACGTGCTGCGCAACTCGCTCATCCCCGTCATCACGAACTCCGCGACGAACTTCGGTGTGCTCCTCGTCGGCGCCACCGTGACCGAGGGCATCTTCAACATCCCCGGTGTCGGTAACACGCTCTACCAGGCCACCATCCGCGGTGAGGGCCCCACGGTGGTGTCGTTCGTGACCGTCTTCGTCATCATCTACGTGCTGGTCAACCTCGTCGTCGACCTCCTGTACGGCCTTCTCGACCCGAGGATCCGCTATGTCAAGTAGTCAGTTCCCGGCGCCCCACTACGTCGCGCCGATCAAGACCGAGACCATCTCGGTCGACGCCGTCCGCGTCGCCGCCCGCAAGAGCAACCTGTGGCTCGACGCGTGGCGCGACCTCCGTCGTCGCCCCACGTTCTGGATCGCCCTGGTCGTCATGGCCATCGTGATCCTGATGGCCGCGTTCCCGACCCTGTTCACGCAGGTGCCGCCGGACAACGACTGCCAGCTGTCCAACAGCAACGGCGGTCCCACGGCGGAACACATCCTGGGCTTCACGTTCCAGGGGTGCGACACGTTCTCGCGCATCGTGTGGGGTGCCCGCACCTCGCTGTCGGTGGGCCTGCTGGCCACCGCGATCGGCACGATCATCGGCCTGATCATGGGCGCCCTGTCGGGGTTCTACGGCGGATGGCTCGACGCGGTCATCTCGCGCGTCGGCGACATCTTCTTCTCGATCCCCTACATCCTCGCGGCCATCGTCGTGATGAGCGTGTTCTCGCAGTACCGCAACGTCCTCACTCTGGCGTTCGCGATCGGCGGGTTCGCGTGGGCATCGACGGCCCGTGTCGTGCGCGCCGAGGTTCTGCGCGTGCGCCAGGCCGATTACGTGGCAGCCTCGCAGGCGCTCGGACAGACGCGTTTCCGCACGCTGCTGACCCACGTGATCCCGAACGCCATCGCCCCGCTCCTCGTGGTCACCACGATCAGCCTCGCCGCGGCGATCGTCGCGGAGGCGACCCTGTCGTTCCTCGGCGTCGGCCTCGGCGGCAGCACCATGTCGTGGGGGAACGACATCAGCCAGGCGCAGCAGTCGCTGCGCATCGCGCCCATGGCGCTGATCTGGCCGTCGATCGCCCTGACCGTCACGGTTCTGGCCTTCATCCTGCTGGGCGAGCTCATCCGAGACGCCATCGACCCGAGAGCGAGGGCCCGCCGATGAGCGACGCCACCCAGACACCGCTTCTGTCCGTTCGCGACCTCAAGGTCGCGTTCGAGGGACAGGGTGGCACGCGCGAGGTCCTCCACGGAGTCAGCCTCGACGTCTACCCCGGCCAGACGGTCGCCATCGTGGGCGAGTCAGGCTCGGGCAAGTCCACGACCGCCTCGGCGGTCATCGGCCTGCTCCCCGGTACCGGTCACGTCACCGCCGGCAGCATCACGCTCGACGGGCGTGAGCTGACCGACCTCAGCCAGACGCAGTTCGAGTCGGTTCGCGGTCGCGACATCGGTTACGTCCCGCAGGACCCGATGTCGAACCTCAACCCGGTGTGGAGCATCGGCTTCCAGGTCAAGGAGGCGATCCGCGCGAACGGCATCGCCACCGGTCGCAAGGACGTCGAGAAGCGCGCGATCGAGGTGCTGAAGCAGGCTGGTCTCGCCGACGCGGAGCGTCGACTGCACCAGTACCCGCACCAGTTCTCGGGCGGTATGCGCCAGCGCGCGCTGATCGGCATCGGCCTCGCGGCCGACCCGAAGCTGCTGATCGCCGACGAGCCGACCTCGGCCCTCGACGTGACCGTGCAGCGCGTGATCCTCGATCACATGGCATCCCTCACGCGTGAGCGGGGCACCTCGGTGCTGCTCATCACGCACGACCTGGGTCTGGCCGCCGAGCGCGCCGACACCATCGTCGTGATGAACCAGGGCGAGATCGTCGAGTCGGGTCCCAGCCGCGAGATCCTCGAGAACCCGCGGCACCCGTACACGCAGCGCCTCGTCGCCGCCGCGCCCAGCATCGCTTCGCAGCGCATCCAGGCGACGGTCGAAGACCGCGGCATCCTGCGCGAGGCCGACATCGACGCCCCCGCGACGGTCAAGGTCACCGACCTCGTCAAGGAGTACAAGATCCGCCAGGGCGGATTCCGCAGCGAGCAGTTCCGCGCCGTCGACGGGGTCTCGTTCGAGATTCCGCGCGGCAAGACGCTCGCGCTGGTGGGGGAGTCGGGCTCCGGCAAGTCGACGATCGCGAAGATGGTCCTCAAGCTCGAGGATCCGACCTCGGGCTCGATCGAGGTCGACGGCGTCAACACCGGCAAGCTGAGCGCGAAGGACACCTTCAACCTGCGCCGCCGCATGCAGCCGGTCTTCCAGGACCCGTACGGATCCCTCGATCCGCTGCGCAGTATCGGCAACCTCATCGCCGAGCCGCTCAACATCCACAAGGTGGGCGACAACGCGTCGCGTCGCGCTCGTGTGGAGGAGCTGCTCGAGCAGGTCGCGCTTCCGCAGGAGCTGGCATCCCGCTATCCGAACGAGCTGTCCGGCGGGCAGCGCCAGCGTGTCGCCATCGCGCGCGCGCTCGCGCTCAAGCCCGACATCCTCGTGCTCGACGAGGCCGTGTCGGCCCTCGACGTGCTGGTGCAGGCGCAGATCCTGCAGCTGCTGGCGGAGCTGCAGTCCGAGCTCGGTCTGACCTACCTGTTCATCACGCACGACCTCGCCGTCGTCCGCGTCGCCGCCGACCTGGTGTGCGTCATGGAGCGCGGCAAGCTCGTGGAGCAGGGCACGGTCGACGAGATCTTCGCGCAGCCCTCGCAGGAGTACACGCAGCGATTGCTCGACGCGATCCCCGGCGCCTCGCTGCAGCTGGGCGGCGCGTGACGCGCGACGAGCGCTTCCGGGGCACGGGACACCCGCGGGTGTTCCGTGCCCCGTCGTCGATCTTCGGCCTGATCCTGGGTGCGGTGCTCGCGCTCGTGCTCTTGGGGGATGCCGCGCTGCGCGCCGGGGTGGGCGAGATGCTCCTGTTGGCGCCCTGGGTGCTGTTGGCGCTGTGGGCGGTCTACGCGCTGCTGTTCGCCCCGCACGTGCGCATCGACGCCGAGGGCATCCGCATCCACAACCCTCTGCGCATCGCGGATATCGCGTGGGCGCGCGTCGCCGATATCGACATGCGCTGGCAGCTCGAGGTCCGCACCGACGAACCCCGCCTCGTGAAGGCCTTCGGCGGCCCCGTGGCCGGTCGCCCGGGTCGTCCTCCGATCCGTCGTGACGATGAGCGAGGACGGCGCGAGCCTCCCGCGGTCCGCGACCTGCAGCTCATTCAGGAAGCGTGGGAGACGGCGCGGCCGACCGCGTCGAAGACCGGTGTCGTCCGCCGGTCGTGGGACATTCCCCCGGTCATTTCCCTGCTGGTTCTGATCTGCTGGGTTATTATCGCTTTGTTCATCTCAGGCGGTCTCGGCTGAGCGCGATGCTGCGCTCGACGGATACCGCGGTGGCAAAGCGCCATGTAAGAGCTTTGTTACGGTCGTGAAAAGTGTGTTCCCCCGGCGCACGTTTCATGGGAAGCCGACGTAGGGTCGCTGAAGATCCTTAGCCAGGCAAACGAATAGGCGGGGATCTCGAAGGCGAGAGGACCACCATGACGCACACCCCCGACGTGTTCCGGACGGGCCCGCGCACCTCATGACGCTGTACGTTCTGCGACGGTTCTTGAACTACGCCGTCCTGAGCCTGTTGGCGACGTGCCTCGCGTACGTCCTCGGCAGCGCGCTGTTGCGACCCCAGGACCGCTTCTACGGCATGAACCCCCGGCCGCCCCAGGAGTCGATCATCGCGAGCCTCGACGCCCTCGGTGCCAATCCCGACGTGCCGATCCTCGTCCGCCTGTGGAACTGGCTGGTCAACCTGTTCACGAAGTTCTCTCTCGGCAGCACCATCGGCGGCCAGGACGTCATGACCGAGATTGCGACGCGCGCCGGCACGAGCCTGCGCCTGCTGCTGATCGGCTCGCTCATCGGCGCGATCGTCGGCGTGCTCATCGGCGTGTGGGGTGCGGTGCGCCAGTACCGGGCTCCCGACCAGGTGACCACGTACGCCTCGTACCTCATCTTCGCGACCCCCACCTTCGTCATCGGCGTGCTGCTGATGATCGGCGCGACCAACCTCAACAACGCCGCCGGAACGCAGCTCATCCGCTTCACCGGCGAGTACACCGCCGGTGTCGAGGGGTTCTGGCCGATGATCGCCGATCGCGCGGTCCACCTGCTGCTGCCGACGCTGGCGCTCGTGCTCATCAGCGCCGCGTCGTACTCGCGGTACCAGCGGAGCATGATGCTCGACGTGCTCGGCGCGGACTACATCCGCACCGCCCGCGCGAAGGGACTGCCCCGCACGCAGGCGCTCTTCCGCCACGGCGTGCGCATCGCCCTGATCCCGATGTCGACGTTCTTCGCGTACAGCTTCGGCACGCTCATCGCCGGTTCCACCATGCTCGAGATCGTCTTCTCGTGGCGGGGTATGGGGCAGTTCCAACTCAACGCCGTGACCCAGCAGGACATCAACGCCGTCGCCGGATCGACGCTCTTCATCGCCGTGCTGGTGCTGCTGTCATCGACCCTGTCCGAGGTGCTCTACGCCGCACTCGACCCGAGAGTGAGGAGCTGACATGACCATGCAGGAAGAGGCCCTCGACGGAACGCTCGTCGCGACGAGCCCTGTCACCCGCGACCGCAAGCCGCTGTCACGCGGCGCCCTGGTCCGTGCGCGACTGCGCAAGATGCCCCGCTTCTGGGTGGGCGCGAGCATCCTCGTCTTCATCGTGTTGTGGGCCTTCATCGGCCCGCTGCTCTACGCCTACGACTCGACCCAGCGCGACTTCCTGAACGTGGGCCTGGGGCCGACCCAGTTGCACTGGTTCGGGACGAACGGCATCGGCCAGGACATCTACGCGCAGACGCTGGTGGGCCTGCAGAAGTCGCTCATCATCGGCGCTCTGGCGGGCATCGGCGCCACTCTCATCGCGGCGGCCGTCGGATCCCTCGCCGGCTACCTGGGCGGCAAGATCGACGCGGTCATCGGGTGGCTCATCCATCTTCTGCTCGTCATCCCGTCCTTCTTCATCCTGGTTCTGCTGAGCCCGCTGACCCGCGGACTGTCGTGGCTCGCGCTCACGTTCTTCCTCGCGGTGTTCAGCTGGATGATCCTCGCGCAGGTCGTCCGCAACCAGACCCGCTCTCTGCGCAACCGCGACTTCGTGCGCGCGGCGCGGTACATGGGGATGCCGACCCGGCAGATCCTCGGGCGCCACATCATCCCCAACATCGCGTCGCTGCTCATCATCGACGCCACCCTCGGCATCGTCGCGGCCATCATGGCCGAGACCTCGCTCAGCTACTTCGGTTTCGGCGTCCAGGCGCCCGACGTCTCTCTCGGCACGCTGCTGGCGTCGGGGACGTCGGCCGCGGTGACCCGCCCGTGGCTGTTCGTGTACCCCGCCGGGGTGCTGATCGTGCTGCTCCTGGCCATCAGCCTCATCGGCGACGCCCTGCGCGACGCCATCGACCCCACCTCGGGAGCGAACCGTGACTGACACCCGATCCGCCACCCTGCTGTCCTCGACCGGCCGCTCGCCGCTGCTGTCGGTCCGCGACCTCAGCGTCACCTTCCCCCAGCGCGACGGTTCTCCCGTCCGCGCCGTCCGCGGCATCTCGTACGACGTGCACGAGGGGGAGTTCCTCGGCATCGTCGGCGAGTCCGGCTCCGGCAAGAGCGTGTCGTCGCTCGCCGTGATGGGACTGCTGCCCTCGAACGCGCAGGTCGAGGGCGACATCCTCTACGACGGGCGTTCGCTGCTCGGCATGAACGACGGGCAGCTGTCCAAGATCCGCGGCGCCGAGCTCGCGATGGTCTTCCAGGACCCCCTGTCGGCGCTGACCCCGGTCTACACCGTCGGGGACCAGATCTCCGAGGGACTCCGTCTTCACGACCGCGCTCTGAGTGCTCAAGCTGCGCACGCCCGCAGCGTCGAGCTGCTCAAACTCGTCGGCATCCCGGATGCCGAGCGTCGGGCTCGCGCGTATCCTCACGAGTTCTCGGGTGGTATGCGACAGCGCGCGATGATCGCCATGGCGATCGCCAACGACCCGCGCGTGATCATCGCCGACGAGCCGACGACCGCCCTCGACGTCACGATCCAGGCGCAGATCCTCGAGGTGCTGCAGAAGGCCCGCGAAGTGACGGGCGCCGCCGTCGTGCTCATCACGCACGACCTCGGCGTGGTCGCCGGTCACGCCGACCGCGTCGCGGTGATGTACGCGGGCAAGCTCGTCGAGCGGGGCACGGTCGACGAGATCTTCCACGACCCGCACATGCCGTACACCGTGGGGCTGCTGCGCTCGGTGCCCAACATGCAGACCGCGGGTTCGCACCGACTCGTCCCGCTCGAGGGGCGCCCGCCGTCCCTCGCGTCGCTGCCCAAGGGGTGCCCGTTCGCCGCGCGCTGCCCGATCGCGATCGACGCGTGCCACGACATCGAGCCCGCGCTCGAGGTGCACGGAGCCGTGCCCGACCACGTTGCGGCGTGCATCCGCTCGGGCGAGATCGCCTCCGGCGCCCTCGCGCGGTCCGACATCTTCCCGCGGCCCGAGGCGCTCGGCGAGATCCCGCCGCTCCGTCCCGACGCGACCCCCGCGGTCGAGGTCACCGATCTCGTGAAGCACTTCCCGCTGATGAAGGGCGCGGTCTTCCCGCGCCGCGTCGGCACGGTGCGCGCCGTCGACGGGATCTCGTTCTCGATCCAGCCCGGTCGCACGATGGGACTGGTGGGGGAGTCCGGCTGCGGCAAGACCACGACAATCCTCGAGATCATGGAGATGGTCGCCCCGCAGAGCGGCAGCATCCGCATCAACGGCACCGACGTGGCCACGGTGAGTCGCAAAGACAAGGCCGTGCTGCGCAAGGGCATCCAGATCGTGTTCCAGGACCCGATGGGCGCGATCGACCCGCGCCTGCCGGTGGGCGAGGTGATCACCGAGCCCCTGCTGGTTCAGGGTGTGCCGCGCGCGGAGCGCGACCGCAAGATGCGCGAGCTGCTCGATCTCGTCGGGCTCGATCCCAACATGTCGGACCGGTACCCGCACGAGTTCTCGGGCGGTCAGCGTCAGCGGATCGGCATCGCCCGCGCCCTGGCGACCGACCCCGCCGTCGTCGTCCTCGACGAGCCGGTGTCGGCCCTCGACGTGTCGATCCAAGCCGGGGTCATCAACCTGCTCGAAGACCTCAAGGAACGACTCGGGCTCTCGTTCCTCTTCGTCGCGCACGACCTCGCTGTGGTCCGCCAGATCGCCGACGACGTGTCGGTCATGTACCTCGGCCGCATCGTCGAGCAGGGCCCTGTCGACGAGGTGTTCGACGACCCCCGGCATCCCTATACGAAGGCCCTCATCTCGGCAGCGCCCATTCCCGACCCGCGCATCGAGCGGGCGCGAACGCGCATCCTGCTCGACGGCGACCTCCCGAGTCCTACGCAGGAGATCTCGGGATGCCGTTTCCGCACGCGGTGTCCGCTCTACCGCCTGCTGCCCGACGCCGACCGGCGCCGGTGCGACAACGACGACCCGGGCTTGCGCTCCCAGGCGCACTCCCAGGTGGCGTGCCACTACGCCGAACGGTCCGACCTCGTCCTCGAGACGGTGTCGGCCGGATCCCCCCGAACGTCCCCGACCGACGGCACCACGTCGCCGGGGGCCCTCCCCGATCACCAACGAGAGGATTGATCACATGAGAATGCGTAAAGCGAAGGCCCTCAGCGCTCTCGCGCTGCTGAGCGCCGCCGCCCTGGCGATCGCCGGGTGCGCGCCGGGCAACACCGCCGCTCCGTCCGCGAACCCCGAGGATCAGAACTCGCTGCCGTCGACGGCGTGGGTGCGCGCCGATGCCGCAGACGTCAAGGACGGCGGCACGCTGACCCTCGCGGTCGACTCCATGCCCGTGAACTGGAACAACTTCCAGATCGATGGCAACGAGGCCAACACGAACAACATCGTGGCCGCGATGCAGGGTGGGCCCATCCGCATCGGCGAGGACGGCAAGCCGATCGTCGACCAGAACTACGCCTCCTCCGTCGAGCTGACCAGCACCGACCCGCAGAAGGTCGAGATCAAGCTCAACCCGGATGCCAAGTGGGAGGACGGCACGCCGATCACGGTCGCCGACTACCAGGCCACGTGGAAGGCCAACAACGGCAGCAACCCGGAGTACGTCGTCATCTCGACCACCGGCTGGGACCAGATCTCCTCCGTCGAGCAGGGCACCGATCAGTTCGACGTCGTGATCACCTTCTCGTCGGTCTTCGCCGACTGGCAGAGCCTGTTCGGCCAGGTGCTCCCCGCGAGCGTCGCCAACGACCCGAACACCTTCAACACCGGCTACCTCACGAAGGCGCTGCCGTCGTCGGGTCCCTTCAAACTCGCGAAATTCGACTCGACCGCCGGTGTCGCGACCCTCGAGCCGAACCCGAACTGGTGGGGCGCCAAGCCCAAGCTCGACTCGGTCGTCTTCCGCGCCGTGAGCCAGAGTCAGCAGGGCACCTCGTTCAGCAACGGCGAGATCGACGCGCTGAACATCAGCTCGAACGCCGACCTCTACCAGACGGCCCAGAACGTGCCGGGAGCTGAGATCCAGGCGTCGAACGGCCTCACCTGGACGCACATCACCATGCGCGCCTCGAGCGGACCGCTCGCCGACGTCAACGTCCGCAAGGCGATCGCGTCCATCGTCAACCGTGGTCAGATCGCGAACAACGCGAACTCGCCGGTGGGCGTCCCCGCCATCACCCAGGGCAGCTACATCTTCATGCCCGGCCAGGACGGCTACACCGACGACTCCCTGCCGTACGACGTCGACGCGGGTACCAAGTACCTCGAGGCCGCCGGCTACACCAAGGACGGCGACTCGTGGACGAAGGACGGCACGGCGCTGTCCTTCAAGGTGACGGTTCCGGCCGACACGACGACGAACATCCAGCGCGCAGAGCAGATCCAGGCGGACCTGGCCGAGGTCGGCATCCCCGTCGAGCTCGTCTCGGTGCCCGTCGGCAGCTACTTCTCGGACTACATCATCAAGGGCGACTTCGAGATGGTGACGTTCTCGTGGCAGGGCACCGCCTACCCGATCTCGTCGAGCCGTTCGCTGTTCACGCCCGTCGACTCGGCGCAGAACTACACCGGCATCGCCGACTCGCGCCTGGACGCCCTGTGGGAGAAGGCCAACTCGGAGCTCGACCCCGACGCGCGTCTGCAGACCGCCCAGGACATCGACAAGGTGCTCTGGGAGTCCGTGCCGATCATCCCGATCGCGCCGCTGCCGAACGTCTACGCCGTCAAGCAGGGCCTCGTGAACTGGGGAGCCACCCAGTTCGAGACCATCGACTGGACGATCGTGGGCTTCGCGAACTCCTGATCCGCTGACGAAAGGGGCGGGATCCTGCGGGATTCCGCCCCTTTTCCGTGCGTTCCGGCTACCTGTGCGTCTCCTGCCCGGGAGTGTCGTGGGCGCCCGGTAGACTAGGGACGCCCGATTCCGGGCATCACCCCGAATTTTCCTGGAGACCCTCCATGGCGCACGCCCTTCGTCCTGACCTCCGTAACGTCGCGATCGTCGCGCACGTCGACCACGGCAAGACGACCCTCGTCGACGCCATGCTCCGCCAGACCGGATCGTTCGGCGACCACGCGCACGTCGAAGAGCGCGCGATGGACTCGAACGACCTCGAGCGCGAAAAGGGCATCACGATCCTCGCCAAGAACACGGCGATCACCTACAACGGCGTGCACAGCGACGTTCCGGTGACGATCAACGTGATCGACACCCCCGGCCACGCCGACTTCGGTGGCGAGGTCGAGCGCGGCCTCTCGATGGTCGACGGCGTCGTGCTGCTGGTCGACGCGTCCGAGGGCCCGCTGCCCCAGACGCGCTTCGTGCTGCGCAAGGCCCTCGAGGCCAAGCTCCCCGTCATCCTGCTGGTCAACAAGACCGACCGCCCCGACGCGCGCATCGCCGAGGTCGAAGAAGAGGCGCACGACCTGCTGCTGGGCCTGGCGTCCGACCTGGTCGACGACGTGCCCGATCTCGACGTCGACGCGCTGCTCGACGTGCCCGTCGTCTACGCCTCGGGTCGCGCGGGTGCCGCGTCGCTCAACCGCCCCGACAACGGCTCGCTGCCCGACAACGAAGACCTCGAGCCGCTGTTCGGCGCGATCCTCGAGCACGTTCCGGCCCCCGCCTATGACGACGAGGCGCCCCTGCAGGCCTGGGTCACCAACCTCGACTCCTCCCCGTTCCTCGGTCGTCTCGCGCTGCTGCGCGTGTTCAACGGCACGCTCAAGAAGGGCCAGACCGTGGCCTGGGTGCGCGCCGACGGCACCACGAGCAACGCCCGCGTCACCGAACTGCTGAAGACCCGCGCCCTCGAGCGCTACCCGGCCGAGGACGCCGGCCCCGGTGACATCGTCGCCATCGCCGGTTTCCCCGACATCACCATCGGCGAGACCATCGCCGACCCCGAGGACGTGCGCCCGCTCAAGGCGATCACCGTCGACGACCCGGCCATCTCGATGACCATCGGCACCAACACCTCGCCCCTCATGGGCAAGGTCAAGGGCCACAAGCTCACCGCCCGCATGGTCAAGGACCGCCTCGACCGCGAGCTCATCGGTAACGTCTCGCTCAAGGTCGTCGACATCGGCCGCCCCGACGCGTGGGAGGTCCAGGGTCGTGGCGAGCTGGCGCTGGCCATCCTTGTCGAGAACATGCGTCGCGAGGGCTTCGAGCTCACCGTCGGCAAGCCCCAGGTCGTCACCAAGCGCGGTGAGGACGGCAAGCTCAAGGAGCCGTACGAGCACCTCACGATCGACGCTCCCGAAGAGCACCTCGGTGCGATCACGCAGCTCATGGCCGCCCGCAAGGGCCGCATGGACAACATGACCAACCACGGCACCGGCTGGGTGCGCATGGAGTTCGTCGTCCCCTCGCGCGGTCTCATCGGCTTCCGCAGCGAGTTCCTGACGGTCACGCGCGGCACCGGTATCGCCAACGCGATCTCGCACGGCTACGACGACTGGGCGGGCGCGATCACGACCCGCCAGAACGGCTCGATCGTCGCCGACCGCATGGGCGTCGTCACCCCGTTCGCCATGATCGCCCTCCAGGAGCGCATGAGCTTCTTCGTGCAGCCCACCGAAGAGGTCTACGAGGGCATGGTCATCGGCGAGAACTCGCGCGCCGACGACATGGACGTCAACATCACCAAGGAGAAGAAGCTCACGAACATGCGTTCGTCGACCTCCGACTCCTTCGAGTCGATGACGCCCCCGCGCGTGCTCACGCTCGAGGAGTCGCTGGAGTTCGCCCGCGACGACGAATGCGTCGAGGTCACGCCCGAGAAGGTACGCATCCGCAAGGTCGTCCTCGACGCGACCGAGCGCGGCCGCACCGCCTCGCGCCTGAAGCGTCAGGACGCCAACGCGTAAGCACCCGCGTCCCGAACGGTCCCGCCCAGCCTGGTGCTCGGCGGGACCGTTCGCGTCTGGGGGTCGGCGGGGTGTGTGGCATCCGGATGCCGGGGCGTACGCAACGGCGGAGAAATTCGGCGACACGCGGGGATCCGGTGGGGGCGGGCGGCGTGTCGGGAAATTCGTCCGCGGTTGTGCTCGGACCCGCGGGCGTCAGCTCTCGACGGCCCTGCCGGCGCGAATGCCGTGTCAGCGGGATTCGACGACGCAGACGCGGAACATGCCCGCACGATATCCCCGTGCCCGGCCCCTGCCGGCGCGAATGCCGTATTAGCGGGACTCGACGACGCAGACGGCGCTCAGGCCCGGGGTCAGTGCTTCGAAGACGTGCGGGGCGTCGCCGGCGTACGACAGGTAGTCGCCGGGCGCGAGCTCGAACGGGGCGTCGGCCGGGCCGGCGAGTCCTCGACCCGAGACCATCACGAGGTGCTCGATCGTGCCCCGGGGGTGCGGCTCGGATCGGCGGGGGGCTCCCGGTTCGGCCGAGAGCAGGTAGATATCGCGCCGAGCGTGCGGGGGGCTCGCCGACAGCAGGACGGCGACGTAATCGGATGCCGCAGAGGCCACGGCCGTGCCGGCTTCGCCGGCCCGGATGAGGGTGGGGGAGTGCGCTCCCTCGTCCACGAAGTCGGCGAACGTGATCTCGAGCGCCGAGGCCAGTGCCCACAGGGTCTCCACGCTGGGGTTGCCGCCCCCGTTCTCGAGCTGCGAGACGGTGGCCTTGGCGACTCCCGCCCGCCGGGCGAGCTCCGAGACGCTGAGGTCGCGTCTCTCTCGCTCGCGGCGCAGGCTCACGGCGATGCGGTCGCTCAGGTCGCTCATGTGTTCATTATGGCAACCGGACGTTCGACTTGACGAACGCGCGCCCGATCGTTCACGATGATGTCCATGCGTTCGCTTCACCGAACACCCGAGGGCGTCGCCGCTCGGCAGGGCCTTGCCGTCGCCCTCGCCACGAGCGCGTACGGCATCTCGTTCGGCGCCCTGTCGGTGGCATCCGGTCTCGACATCTGGCAGACGTGCGTGCTGAGTCTGCTGATGTTCACCGGCGGGTCGCAGTTCGCTTTCGTCGGCGTCATCGCGGCCGGAGGGCTTGCCTCCGCGCCCGCCGCCATCGCATCCGCCGCGCTGCTCGGGGTTCGCAACGCCGCGTACGCGATGCGGATGGCGCCCGTCGTGGCAGGCGGTTTCTGGCGCAAGGCGGTCGCGACACCTTTCACCATCGACGAGTCCGTGGCGGTCGCGCTCGCGCAGGATTGTCCGCGGGCACGGCAGGCCGGCTTCTGGGTCACGGGAGTCGGTATCTGGGTGGGCTGGAACATTTCCACGCTCCTCGGCGCCCTCCTCGGTGACGTCCTGGGCGACCCGCGCGCATACGGATTGGATGCCGCGGCTGCCGCCGCGTTCCTCGCTCTGCTGTGGCCGCGTCTGCGAGGCCGCCAACCGCTTGCGGTGGCCGCGGGTGCGGCGGTCGTCGCCGCTCTCTTGACGCCGGTCCTCTTGCCCGGGATCCCGGTCATCGCCGTCGCGGGAGTCGCCGTCGCGGTCGGCCTGTTCGACCCTCGCCACCCCGCGCCCCCGGCGGCCGGTGTCGCCGAAGAACGGGGGATGCCGTGACCCTGTGGACCGCCGTGCTCGTGGCATCCCTCATCTGCGTCGCTCTCAAGGCGGTCGGTTATCTCCTCCCCGCCCGCTGGCTCGAGTCGCCCCGCCCCGCCCGCATCGCGGACCTGCTTACCGTGGCGCTGTTGTCTGCGCTCGTCGTCGTGCAGGCGATCGCCGCGGGCCCCGCGATCGTCGTGGATGCGCGCCTCCCCGCGGTCGGGGTGGCGGCTGTGCTGCTGTGGATGCGAGCTCCGTTCCTGGTCGTGGTCGCCGGCGGTGCCGTGACCGCAGCCCTGATGCGGCTGTGGGGATGGGCGGCCTGAGACGGACGCGGTCTCAGTGCACGAGGAACTGCGTCGTCGAGGTCGGACTGCTGGTCATCAGTTTCGAGACGCTCACGGACGGTGTGATCGTGACGGGCGTGGCGCGGTCGGTGGTCGTTCCGTCGCCGAGCTGTCCCTGGTAGTTCGAGCCCCAGACGCTCAACGTCCCCTCGCTCCGAAGGGCGTACCCGGACGCCGCGCCCGCCGTGAGTGAGCTGACGCCGCTGAGCATTCGCACCGGCTTGGAGCTGTTTCCGTTACCGGTGCCCAGCGCGCCGGACGAGTCGGAGCCCCACGCGAAGACTTGACCGGACTTGGACAGTGCGTACGCGGACTTTCCTCCACCGGCAATCTGTTTGATGCCCGACAGATTGCCCACGACGACGATGGTCGAGCTGTACTCCGCGGAGGAGTTGTTTCCCAGTTGTCCCGAACGGTTGTCGCCCCACGCGCGGATCGTCGCGCTTCTCATGAGCGCGTACGCGCTTGTTCCACCCGCGACGATGCTGTCGGCTCTTTCGTCCAAGCCCACCTGGGTGGGTCTGGTGACGGCCCACGTGCTCGAGTCTCGACCGACTGTTCCGTTGCCGATCTGGCCGTAGTAGTTGAAGCCCCAGGAGACGACCGAACCGTCTCTGAGCAGGGCGTAACCATTGTCGCCGCCTCCCGCCACGGCGACGGCCGAGGTGACGCCCGAAACGACGGTCGGGCTTGAGCTCTGGGTCGTGGTGCCGTTCCCGAGCTGCCCCAGGTTGTTCGTGCCCCACGACCGAATGCTGCCGTCCCCGAGGAGGGCATAGGCGCCAGCGCTGAAGGCGGCGACCTGCTTGACGTTGGACAGCGAAGGGATGACCGCCCACGTACTGCGATCGGTTTTCGTCCCGTCGCCGAGCTGGCCGTAGCCGTTCGATCCGACGCTCCACACCGTGCCGTTCTCGAGGAGCGCGTAGGCGGCCTGTCTGTTCGAGACGAGAGCGGTCACCGGAGAGGGGAAGACCAGAGGCAACTGCGTCGGTGTCCACGTGGTCGTGGTGCCGTTCGTCACCGATCCGCTGCCGCTGACGAGAGCATTCGCCCCGAGCTGGGTGATGGCGGCCGAGCCGGAGGCGCCGTCGCTCAGCGCAGTGATGGTGATGGTGCTCCCGGGGGTCGCCCAGGCGTTCGTGGTCGTCATCGTCGTGGTTGCGACGCCCGATCCACTCGTGGTGGGGGTGGGTGGCGAGAAAGAGACGCCTTCTGGACTCGTGAACGACACGACATGCCCCGCCGAGGTCGTGCCGTCGGCATCGGTCACCTGCACGGTGGCGGTCACGTCGCCCGCCGCCGGGCTCTGCATCCCGGGCGTGGAGACCGTCACCGTGGGCTTCTGCGCGGAGACGGCGAACGCGGGCGTCGCGGTCGCCGCAACGATCGCGGGCACGGCCCAGGCCGCACTCGTGACGAGCGATCGGCGAGAGAGCGCGGGAGGTTGGCTCGGGCGTGTAGGGCTGATCATCAGGCGAAGGGCCTTCCCGTGAGGAATGCGAGGATGTGGTCGCTTGACGAGGATCGCGCATGGTGGCGGCCAGATCCTGCTCCCCGAGCCTTCCGTGCACAGGTGATCATGTTTACATGCGTCGATTGCAGCGATGCGCGACTCATCCTGTGTTCGGCACCTGCCGGTAATTCACCCTCGGGATAACATCTCCTCACCCGCCGCGCGCGCCGCTCCAAGCCGAGCCATAGCTGCGCGCACCTATGCTGAACCGGTGACTTCTGGCATCCTGCGCGTCGTCGGCTGGCTGGTGGCCCTGCTCGTCGGGGTCTTCTACGGAACCGCGGGCACCGTTGCGCAGGGATTCCTCCTCGGTCCTTTTCCCGTCGGCCTGGTGCTCGCGACGATCGGCAGTGCCGCGCTTCTCGTGGCTCTACGAACCCTGACCGGCGACCGCGTCAACGCGCTCGCCGGTGGTCTGGGCATCACGGTGGCCACCTACGTCTTCTCTCTGGTGGGGCCGGGCGGTTCCGCAATCGTCGCCGCGCCGACGGCGGGCATGGAGTGGGTTCCCCTCGTCTGGACGGTGGTCGGCCCCGCGCTCATGGTGCTCGTGGCGTTCTGGCCCGATTTCTCACACCTTCGGCGCGTTCGGGCCGACGAGCCCTCCGTCGCACGCTGACTGCATCCTGAAGCCCCTCGGAATCTGCGGACGGCCTCGAACGCGGGGATCAGCGGGTGACGGCGAAGACCGTCGAGACGACCGTGGTGCCGATGCTCGTGATCGGGCGTCCCTGGGGGATGAACGGACCGGCGACGAGGCGGCCGTCGGTGCTCCCGTCGCCGAGTTGGTAGGACTCGTTGCTGCCCCACGCGGCGGCGGCGCCGCCCTCGAGGACGGCGTAGGCGCTGTCTCGCGCCGTGCCGATCTGGGTGGCGTGAAGATCGATCGGTCCGCTCTCGCTCTGTTGCTGCACGGTGACCGGCGCGCTGCGATCCATGGTCGTGCCGTCGCCGAGTTGGCCGGAGCCGTTGTATCCCCACGCGCGGACCGAGCCGTCGGCGAGGATCGCGTACGCGCAGTACTCGCCCGCAAAGACCTGCCGGGCACTGGTGATGTCCGACACCGTGACCGGCGTGTACGCGTAGAAATACTGGGGGCCGTACCGGCCGTGACGCACGGGACTGTCGTTGCCGAGGGCGCCGCCGGCGTCGTCGCCCCACGAGCGGATCGTGCCGTCCTGCAGAACCGCGTATGCCGCGTTGTTGGCTGCGGCGATATGGACAGCCCGCTCGACGTCCGAGACGGGGCGGGGGTCGTCACGGTACGCGGTGCTGCCGTCACCGAGATTGCCCGCCCCCCAGGAGTGCACCGTGCCGTCATCGCAGCGCGCGAACGCCGCCGCATGGTCGGTATCCGTGCCCAGCGCGATCTGAGCGGCTGTAGTGCTCAGGGGCACCACGGTGGGCGTGATCACGGCCGGAGCGGTCCCGTTACTGAAGTCGAGGTTGCGCCCCCACTGATAGACCCTGCCGCCGCGGGTCAGGGCAAGCACGACGCCCCGGCCGGTCACGATGTCGACGACATCTGCGAGGCCGGAGACCCGCGTCCACTGTGTGCGATCCGCATCGTCGTCGCCGAGCTGGCGATGCTCGTTCGACCCGATTCCCCAGATCGTCCCATCCTTGAGAAGCGCCAGGGAGTATCCGAAGCCGCCCGCCAGACGGACGATGGGGGAGGAGAAGGCGAGCGAGAGCTGAGTCGGCCGGGAAAGGACCGGTTCCTGAGAATCGACCCCCGCCGTACCGTTGCTCACCACCCCGTAGTTGTTGCCGAGCGCATAAGCGTTCGCGCCCACCACGGTGATGGCGGCGCTCGCCGGCTGGACACCCTCGCTGACGGCGGTGATCGAGATCGTGCTCCCCGGCATGGCCCACGTGTCGGTGGTGGTCATCGTGGTGGAGGCGACGCCGGACTCGCTCACGAGCGCCTCTTTGGGGCTGAAGCTGACGCCGGTCGGTCCGGTGAACGTGACGTACCGCTGGGAGACGGCGACCAAGGACACGTCGGCGGCAGACGCTGTGGCGGGCTTCACCGTCGCCGTCACCGGCACGTCCCCGGCGGCGGGCGCCTTCCCGTTCGGCGTGCTCATCGTCATGGTCGGACCGCCGGACGCGGCGAGAGCGGGACTCGCCCCGACAGCCACGATGGCGGGAACGGCCCAGGCGGCGCCGGCCACGACGGCTCGTCTCGAGACCGCGGGGGACGAAGGGAAGCGGGGAGCATCGTTCATGCGTCGACCGATCTTTCGCTGGGGTGCCGTCGGCTGGACAGTCTCCCAGGTCGCGGCCTTTCGTCGGCGCGCGACGATGAGCCCGGAATGCGGGTGAGGACGCTGTGCGTCATACCACCGCGTCGGCAGCGAAACCGCGCGTCTCGTCGCGATTAGACTGGACGGGTGACTTACGTAATCGCCCTCCCGTGCGTCGATGTGAAAGACCGCGCCTGCATCGATGAGTGCCCTGTCGACTGCATCTACGAGGGTGAACGATCGCTCTACATCCACCCCGACGAGTGCGTCGACTGCGGTGCGTGCGAGCCGGTCTGCCCCGTCGAGGCCATCTACTACGAGGACGACCTCCCCGAAGAGTGGTCCGACTACTACAAGGCCAACGTCGAGTTCTTCGACGACATCGGCTCGCCCGGTGGTGCCGCCAAGGTCGGCGTGATCGCCAAGGACCACCCCGTCATCACCGCACTGCCCCCGCAGGCGCACTGACCCGTGGGCGTCGCCGACCTCGCCGACTACCCGTGGGACGCGGTCGCGCCGTACGCGGAACGCGCGCGACGCCACCCCGACGGCATCGTCGACCTGTCGATCGGCTCGCCCGTCGACCCGACTCCCGCCGTCGTCGCGGCGGCTCTGGCTGACGCGACCGACGCGCACGCCTACCCGCAGACCGCGGGCACCCCGGCCCTGCGCGAGGCCATCGCCGAGTGGTATCACCGCCGTCGCGGCGTTCCCGGCCTCTCGGCCGAGAACGTCCTGCCCACGGTCGGATCGAAAGAGCTCGTTGCCCTGCTGCCCCTGCTCCTCGGTCTCGGCCCGGGCGACGCCGTCGTCCACCCGCGCGCCGCCTACCCCACCTACGAGGTCGGAGCGCGTCTCGTGGGTGCCGAGGCCGTGGCATCCGACGATCCCTCCTCGTGGCCCGCGAACGCGCGCCTGATCTGGGTCAACTCACCCGGCAACCCCGACGGGCGCGTCCTCTCGACGGACGAGCTTCGGGATGCCGTGACCCGAGCGCGCGAGATCGGAGCCGTCCTGGCCTCCGACGAGTGCTACGCCGAGTTGGGCTGGGACGCCCCGTGGGATGCGCAGCCCGTCCCGAGCGTCCTCGACCCGGCTGTCGTCGACGGCGACCTCACCGACGTGCTCTCGGTCTATTCGCTGAGCAAGCAGTCGAACCTCGCGGGATATCGCGCGGCGTTCCTCGCGGGCGACCCCGCGCTCGTCTCGCGTCTGCTGACCGGGCGCAAGCATCTCGGACTCATGCCTCCCGCGCCCGTGCAGCGCGCGATGACCGTCGCCCTCGGCGACGACGAGCACGTCGCCGCGCAGCGCGAGCGCTACGCCCGCCGTCGCGCGGTCCTCAAGCCCGCCGTCGAGGCCGCCGGCTTCACGATCGACCGCAGCGAGGGCGGCCTGTACCTCTGGGCGACCGAGGGGCGCGACGCGTGGGAGAGCGTCGACCGGCTCGCGGATCTGGGCATCCTGGTGGGACCGGGGCACTTCTACGGCACCCACTTCCCGAACCACGTGCGCTTCTCGCTCACCGCGACCGACGAGCGCATCGCGGCCGCCGCGGGGCGTCTACGCGCCTGACCAGGAGGTTCCCTCCATTCGATGGGGGCAACCTTTAGCGGTGTCATCTGTACGCCGGAGTGCCTACTAGGCTGTAAAGGCAGGTCGTCCGGGGTCATCCTCCGTGCGCCCCGCCGACCCGGATGCCATTCCCGTGGCATTCAGCGGGCGAGAAGATCGCGGGGTGCCGCAAGCCCCGCGGTCGACCACACGGGCGACCAGAAATCGCAAGGAGGCGCGGTGAGCGACGCGGGCACGCAGCAGGACAAGGCCACTCTCACGGTAGGGGGCACCACCGCCGAATTCCCGGTCCTGCGAGGCACCGACGGCGTTCCGAGCATCGACATCGCGTCGCTGACGAAGCAGACCGGTCACACCACGCTCGACTACGGCTTCGTCAACACGGCCTCGACGAAGTCCGACATCACCTACATCGACGGCGACCAGGGCATCCTCCGCTATCGCGGATACCCCATCGAGCAGCTGGCGAAGAACAGCACCTACCTCGAGGTCGCGTGGTTGCTCATCTACGGCGAGCTGCCCTCGGCATCCGAGCTGGCGTCTTTCGACGAGCGGATCCGCCGTCACACGCTGCTGCACGAAGACCTGAAGAGCCTCTTCTCGGCGCTGCCGCCCACCGCGCACCCCATGTCGGTGCTCTCGGCGGCGACCGCGGCCCTCTCGACCTATTACGAGGCCGAGTCCGACCCGCACAACCCCGAGCACGTCGAGCTCAACACGGTCCGCATGCTCGCGAAGCTCCCCGTGATCGCGGCCTACGCGCACAAGAAGAGCATCGGACAGGCGTTCCTGTACCCCGACAACTCGCTCGGCTTCGTCGACAACTTCCTCAAGCTCAACTTCGGCGTGCACAGCGAGCCCTTCGAGGCCAACCCGGTCATGACGAAGGCCCTCGATCTGCTGCTGATGCTGCACGAGGACCACGAGCAGAACGCCTCGACCTCGACCGTGCGACTGGTCGGTTCGACCGGAGCGAACCAGTTCGCGTCGATCTCCGCCGGCATCCAGGCGCTGTCCGGCCCCCTGCACGGTGGCGCGAACGAGGCCGTCCTGCAGATGCTCGCGCGCATCCGCGACTCGGGCGAGAGCGTCGAGCGCTTCGTCGAGCGGGTGAAGAACAAGGAGCAGGGCGTCAAGCTCATGGGCTTCGGTCACCGCGTGTACAAGAACTACGACCCGCGCGCCAAGCTCGTCAAGGAGTCGGCCGACGAGGTGCTCACCGCACTCGGCGTCAGCGACCCGCTGCTCGACCTCGCGAAGGAGCTCGAGCAGATCGCCCTCGAGGACGACTACTTCAAGGAGCGTCGCCTCTACCCGAACGTCGACTTCTACACCGGCGTGATCTACAAGGCGATGGGCTTCCCCACCCGCATGTTCACGGTGCTGTTCGCCATCGGCCGTCTGCCCGGCTGGCTCGCCCAGTGGCGCGAGGCGATCAGCGACCCCCAGACGAAGATCGGCCGCCCGCAGCAGCTGTACACGGGTGCCGCCGAGCGCACCTACCCCGGCATCTGACCCGGCTCGAAACGCCCCGTCCCTCTCGCGAGGGGCGGGGCGTTTCGGTGTGCGGGCACCGTGCGCCGCCCCGTTCACGCACGAACGCGGTCCGCGCACGAGAACGCAGCGAGGTCGTGCCCCCGGGTGCGAATCGCGTTCACGCGTGGGATGGGGCGGATGCCACGAGGTCGGCGTGGCGTCAGAGCGAGGCCACGATGCGGGCGACCCGTGCGCGACGCTCCGCCCGCGCGTTCAACGCCGCCTCCCTGTCCACCGCGACGAACCGGGTGCGCGTGCCGGGAGCGGCGCGAGCGACGAGGTCCATGTCGGCGCTGATGACGGTGGCGACCATCGCGTAGCCGCCGCCCGACACTGCGTCGCGGTGCAGCACGATCGGCTGCGTACCGCCCGGGATCTGGATCGAGCCGACCGCATACCCGGCATCGACGATGTTCGAGGGGTCCTGCCCCGCGCCGAAGGGCTGTTCGCGTTCCCTCCACTCGACGCCGGGACCCGAGTAGCGCAGTCCCATGCGGTCGGCGGTCGGGGTGAGCGTCCAGTCCTCCTCGACGAGGCGACGGCGCCCCTCGCTCGAGAGCAGGTGGTCGTAGAGGCCGAACATGATGCGCACCTCCTGCTCGCGAGAGAAGACGGGCCTGTCGGACTCGGCGATGGTGTCGCCGGCGGGTAGCGGGTGGGTGGGCTCGAGGGTCTCCACGACGTCTCCGGCACGCAGCGCCCGGCCCTCGATTCCGCCGATCCCGCCGATCGCGTAGGTCGAGCGACTCCCCAGGGCGAGAGGGACATCGATCCCGCCGCGCAGGGCGATGAAGAACCGCGTGCCGCCCTGGATGACGCCGAACGACAGTTCGTCGCCCGCCTCGAGCTGCAGACGCGTCCAGGCGGGGCGCGGCGCACCGTTCACGCGGACCTCGATGGGCGCGCCCGTGACGGCGATCTCGATCGGAGCGGTCGCGGCGATGACCGGACCCATGTACGCGCACTCGAGCACGGCCGCCTCGGGACCATTGCCGACGAGCGCGTTCGCGAGGCGCGCGGACTCCTGGTCCATCGCCCCGCCCTGAGGGAACCCCAGCGCGTAATGCCCGATGCGCCCGAGGTCTTGAACGGTGGTGGCCAGTCCGGGCTGGCGGATTTCACATGCCATCGAGAACCTCGATCATCGTGCGGTTGGCGGCGAGCGGGTCGGCGAGCGTGGCGCCGAGCGAGAAGGTGACGGGAGCCTGACGGTAGCGGTAGGTGCCAGCCTCGACCTCATCCTGGATGCGGGTGTACTCCGCCTCGTCAACGGGGCGGAAGCGCACGATGTCTCCGGCGCGGAAGAGCACGGACGACTCGACGAAGTCGGGCAACGTCTGCTCGGGCTGATAGATGGGTGGGGCGACGATGCCGAACATCTGGTAGCCGCCCGCCCCGCGGACCGAGTAGATCGCCCCGAAGCACCCGCCGTGACCGAGGGTCAGCCGGGGCGTGTCGGTGCGCGGGCTGAGGTACTTCGGCACCTCCAGCTGCTGCTCGCGATCGACGAGTTGGTACAGGAACGGAAGCCCCGCCACGAAGCCGACCATCGACACCAGCCACGGTTGGGAATGATGGCGTCGGATGAACTCCGCCTTGTCGCCGAGCCCGTTCACCCGTGCCGCGTAGTCGAGATCGCCCGACGACGGGTCCTGGTGGTACCCCTCGCGGAAGCGCTGCGCGGTCTCTGCGGTGAAGGGATCGTCGTACCAGACGGGCACCTCGATGATCCGCGTGTGCAGAACGTCGTCGGCATCCGTCGCGCCGGCCTCGATCTCTCGGACGACCCCCTCGAGCGTCTCCGCCGAGAGCACATCGGGATCGAAGCGGATGAGCAACGACGCGTTCGCGGGGCAGATGTCGATCACCCCCGGCAGGGCGCGGTCGGCGACCCCGCGCGCGATGGTCATCGCGCGGAAGTTGGCGGCGAGACCCATCGCCTCGTCGATCTCGGCGAAGAGGAACTCATCCCCTCCCCAGGTCAGACGGGCGGGGGCGATCGAGACATCGGTCATGAGCGGTTCCACGCTTCCGGTTCGGCTTCGATGAACGTCGTGTAGTGCGCCACGTCCCGGAACGCGGGGGCGTCCACGAGGGCGCGATGGAGGGGGAGGGTCGTCTGGATGCCGTCGATCACGGTGTCCGCGAGAGCGCTCGACATGGCGCGGATCGCCGTGTCGCGATCGTCGGCGTGCACGATGAGCTTCGCCACGAGGGAGTCGTAGAACGGTGTCACCACCGAGCCCGTGCGGAAGCCGGCATCCATCCGCACGCCCTCGGGCCACGAGAAGCGCTCGATCGTGCCGGGGCTCGGGAAGAACCCGCGCGCGGGGTCCTCGGCGTTGATGCGGCATTCGATCGCGTGGCCGTTCAGCTCGACCTGGTCCTGCGTCAGCGAGAGCGGTTCGCCATCGGCGATGCGCAGCTGCTCTGCCACCAGGTCGAGCCCGGTCAGCGTCTCGGTGACGGGATGCTCCACCTGGAGACGCGTGTTCATCTCGATGAAGAACGCGTCTCCGGATGCCGGATCGTAGAGGAACTCGACGGTTCCGGCCCCGGAGTATCCGCACGCGCGGGCCAGATCGACCGACGATCGGCGGATGCGTTCGCGCGTGGCGTCGGGGAGTCCCGGCGCCGGTGCCTCCTCGAGGACCTTCTGCGATCGACGCTGCATCGAGCAGTCGCGGTCGCCGAGGTGGATGGCATCCCGACCGTCTCCGAGGATCTGCACCTCGACGTGACGGGCGTGATTCACGAAGCGCTCGAGGTACACCGCGTCGTCGCCGAACGAGGCGCGCGCTTCGCTGCGGGCGATGGAGAGCGCCTCGTCGAACTCGTCGGGGGAGCGGACGAGACGGATGCCGCGGCCCCCGCCGCCCGCGCGCGCCTTGATCAGGAGGGGGAAGCCCACGGCGGCGGCCGCAGCCGGTGCGTCGTCGTCGTCGCCCAGGGCTCCGTCGCTGCCGGGGAGGGTGGGGACGGCGGCCGCTCGTGCGGCGACGATCGCGCGGGCCTTGTCGCCCATCAGCTCGATGGTCGTGGGATCGGGACCCACCCACACCAGTCCGGCGTCGATCACCCGGCGGGCGAAGCCGGCGTTCTCGCTGAGAAAGCCGTAGCCGGGGTGGATCGCGTCCGCGCCGTGGGTGCGGGCCGCGTCGAGGATGGCGTCTTGCGAGAGGTAGGACTGTGCGGCGGGGGCCGGGCCGATCACGGCGACCGCGTCCACGACCTCGGTGATGAGGGCCTCGCGGTCCGCCTCCGACACCACGGCGACGGTCTCGATGCCGAGGGTGCGCGCGGTGCGGGCGATGCGCACTGCGATCTCTCCTCGGTTGGCGATGAGCAGACGCTTCATGTTCACGTCTCGGAGATGGTGACGATCACGTCGCCCGGGTTGACCGCGCCGTTGTCGGCGACGAGGAACTCGCCCACGACCCCGGCAACGGGCGCGGGGATCTCGGAGAACTGCTTCATGATCTCGATGACGCCGATCGTCTGACCGGCCTCGACGGTGTCGCCCGTCTCGATGTAGGGGTCCTTGCCCGGACCCGGACGGCGATAGAACACACCGGGAAGCGGCGAGATGATGTCGGTCATGCGTTGTCTCCTTCAGGGGACGTGGTGGAGCGGTCGTGATCGTCGAGGACCTCGCGAACGGCGCGGGCCACGACGACGGCGGAGGGTGCGTCGGAGTGGACGCACACGGTCTGGAAGCTCAGGGTCAACGGGGTGCCGTCGGCGGCGGCGACGGTCTCGCCTCGGATGGCGCGAGAGACGCGCTCGGCGGCCGCGGCCGGATCGGTCTCGTGCGCGGACCGCGTGAGGATGAGTCGAGCGCGAGCGTCGTAGTCCATGTCGACGTACATCTCGGCGACGAAGTCCACGCCCTCCTCGCGGCACACGCTTTCGTGGGCGGTGCCCGCCAATCCGAGGAACGGAACGCCGAAGGCCTTGGTGGCACGAGCGGCGGCACGCATGAGCTCGGGATCGTCGGCGAGCATTCCCCACAGGGCGCCGTGGGGCTTGATGTGCGACAGCGGGTGCCCGGCGCGCTCGAGGAAGCCGCAGAGGGCTCCCACCTGGTAGGTGAAGAGGTCGTCGACCTCGTCGGGGGTCAGCGCCATGCGTCGCCGCCCGAAGCCGACGAGGTCGGGAAGGCCGGGGTGCGCGCCGACACGTACCCCGTGCTCCGCGGCGAGCGAGACCGTCGTCCGCATGACCTGGGGGTCGCCGGCGTGGAATCCGCACGCGACGTTGATGAGGTCGACGAGAGGCATGAGGTCGGCGTCGTACCCGAAGCGGTGCAGACCGATGCCCTCGCCCATATCGGCGTTGATCGTGAAGTGCTGGGACATTCCCACAGAGTACGTTTCCGGGATGCCGGGTCCTCTCGGCCGTATGCTCAACATCGACTGTTCGATTGTTCAAGGTGCACAACGTGTTCCGGTCGACGGCGGGGGAGGACGGCGCGAATGCGACTCGCGGACCTCATCGGCGACGAGATTCTCGGACTCCGTCTCGTCGGCGACCCGCCATCGGATCGCCTCGAGCGCAACGTCACGGGCTGCTCGCAGTCCGAGCTGATGGACCCCTCGCCGTACCTGGCCCGGGGCGAGCTCGTCCTCACTCTCGGAATGGGGATGAACGTGCGCGACGTGCGCACCTGGGACGCGTACGTCGAGCGGATCGTGAGCGCGGGAGCGACCGCCCTGGGGTTCGGACTCGGCCCGGTGCACGCCTCGATCCCGGAGGGACTCGCCCTCGCGTGTTCGCACTACGACCTGCCCCTGATCGAGCTCGCCCCCGACTTTCCGCTGATCAAGCTGTCTCGCCACGTCTGGCAGGAGCTCGCCGCCGAGCGCTACGAGATCGCCCGCCGTGGGTGGGAGCTCGCCGACGACTGCATCCACGAGGCGACCGAAGGGGCGCCCCTCAATCAACTCCTGCGCCGGCTCAGCGACACGGTCGGCGGACGCGTTCAGCTGCTCGATCCCGCGGGGTTCGAGATCGGTGCTGCGGGCGAGTCGCGAAACGAGCCCGGCCGCACCACGCGGGCGAGACTGCGCCTGCCCGGCGGTGAGCACCAGCATTTCCAGCTGGCTGTCGAAGCGCGCGACGAGACGATGCTGCTCCAGCCGCTTCTGGGACCGGCGCTCGCCGTCGTGGCGATGCAGTTGTCGAACACCCTGACGGCCCGCTCACCGATGCACTCGCAGTCGGCCGGGGTGTTCTTCCAGACGTTGCTCGACGCGCGCACCGACCTCGAGCATCAGCGCGCGGCGGCCGTCTCCGCCGGGTTCGTCCCCGAGGCGCCGTGGGACGCGGTGACGGTGCGGCGGCCCGAGGAGGTCTCGCTGGCGACGCTGCGCCTGCTGACCTGGAGGCTGCGGGTGCTCCTGGAGCGGGAGTACGCCCGCGTCCGGTTCTACGACGAAGCCGATCGGGCGACGCTGCTCGCGCAGGGTGCGCGCAACGACCGCCCTCTCGGGGACGTCCTCGCCGAGGTCGCCGACGTCGAGACGGGGCTCGACGTGCGTTACAACCGGGACCTCGCGTTCGACGAGATCGCGATCGCCCTGCAGGTCTCGCGGCGCGCACCGATGCAGTCGGGAGTCGCGCCGGCACCGGTCGCCGATCTGCTCTCGTTGGTCGAGGGCTTGCCGCGAACGGGCGTGGCGACACTGGCGCGTCGCGCCCTCGAACCCCTCGCCGACGCCGAGCCGGTGCTGCTCGAGACGCTCGAGGTGTATCTCGAGACGAGCGGCTCGACGAGGGCGGTATGCGAGCGGTTGTTCATTCACCGGAACACCCTGGCGTACCGCATGCGGCGCATCGAGACGCTGCTGGGCGTAGACCTCGAAGACGGGCAGGCTCGCGCCGTCCTCCTCCTGGCGTTCCGGCTGCGCCACGCGGGGTGACGACGATCCGGTGCGGGCGGCGTTGAGCGTTCTGCACAAGACGAGGCGAGAACTGTGGCGAATAGCCCATGCGGCCGCCGCGACCCGCGTCCATAGACTCCTCCACAACTCGCCAGCGCCCCTCGGTCGTCCTCCGCTGTACGACCGGCCTCGCTGACCTTCCGAGCGAGCTCACCCGACCCTCTCCCTTGGAGGTCTCTTTGTCGTATTCGTCGTACCTCGTCCGCGACACCGATCGTGTCCCGCGGTGGTCGCTCACCATGGCCTGGTGGGCCCTGTTCTCGGCCATGTTCTGGATCTACGTCGCCGTCGCCTCCGCCGGCGCGGTGGGCCTCGGCAACACACTCATCGGCATGGCGCTGACGGTGGCGACCTACGGAGTCGTCAACCTCGTGCTGTCGCGGTACGCCGCTCGGACGGGTCTCACCGTCGAGCTGTTCTCCCGCAGCCTGTTCGGCATCCTCGGTTCGGCCCTGGCCACCCTGATCTTCGCGGCGACGGCGATCTACTACGCCGTCTTCGAGGGCTCGATCATCGCCGTAGCCCTGCAGAAGTCTTTCGGCGGACAGATCAATCTCTGGTATCTCCTGGTCGTCGTGTACGCGATCCCGCTCGCGGTGGGCCCGGTGCAACGGTGGCTGGACCGGCTCAACGGCATCCTGCTCCCCATCTACGTCGTGGGCCTCGTCGCCGTCGTCGTCGCGGCGACCGTGCAGCACGGCGCCCCGACGGCGATCTTCGACGTCGCCGCGGCGGGGCCGCTGCCCGGCTGGCTCACCTCGTACCTCATCTACATGGGCGTCTGGATCATGATGATGTACACCTTCGATTACGCCCGTCTCGGTCGCCCGGCCGATCGGAAGTTCCACGGCACGATCACCTTCGGGTGGGTGTTCTACCTCTTCACGTTCGCGGTCAACGGACTGATCGGGATCTACGTGATCGCGGCCACGGGGCACGAGGGGAGCGAGACCGGAGTCGTCGACGCCTTCCTCGGCACGCTCGGCTTCTTCGGCCTGCTGGTGATCTTCGTGTCGCAGACGCGCATCAACACGGCCAACTACTACCTGGCCTCGACGAACCTCGATGCCTTCGCGACGCGCGTGTTCCGCCTGGCATTGCCGCGCTGGGTCTGGGTGATCGTCAGCGGCGGCATCGCGTACCTGCTCATGCTCACCAACGTCGTCACGTGGCTGCTGAAAGCGCTCGCCTGGCAGGGAGTGTTCGTCACCGCGTGGGTGACCATCGCGCTCGTCGCCATCGCGCTGACCCGCGCTTCGGGGGCGCTCCCCGAGGTGAGGCGCGATCGCCTCTCGGCCATCACCCCGGGCGCGATCGTCTGGATCGTCGCCGCGGCGGTGGGGATCGTGCTCACCGAGGTCAACGCGGGAGTCCTCACCTCGCTGGCTCCGCTCGTCACGGTGGCGATCGCCGGGGTGGGTGCCGTGCTCGTGTTCCGTGCCTGGCCGCCGCGCGTCATCGACGAGGGCGGGGCGGATGCCGCCGAGTCGCTCGAGCTCGACGAGCAGCACCTGCGCTGACAGGATCGCCGCCCCGTCCATCTCGCGAGGGGCGGGGCGTCTCGCTGTGCGTGCTTCGTCTGTCGTGGCGGGAGAGTGGATGCCGCTGCCCGAGGCGGCTGTTGTCGCACGAAGCGGAACATGCCCCGCGCGAAGCGGGACGTGGGGTGGCGGGGCGGGGGAGTGGATGCCGCACCTCCCGCGCGGGGGTCGACGAGGCCACCCAGTAGGGTCGGGTCATGCCGCGTCTGATCGTCCGCCGCCCCTCCCCGTCGCTCGCCGAAGGGGAGCTGACGCACCTCGACCGCGTACCGGTCGACGCCTCTCTCGCCCTGCAGCAGTGGCGGGGGTACGTCGATGCCTTCCGCACCCGTGGGTGGCAGATCGTCGAGATCGACCCGGCAGATGAGCATCCCGACGGGGTGTTCGTCGAGGATGCGGTCGTCGTCTTCGGCGACCTCGCCGTGCTCTGCCGGGCCGGCGCCGTCTCGCGCCGCGGCGAGGCGGAGAGCGTGCGCGCCGGGGTCACGGCATCCGGAATCGAGCTTGCCGAGATCGTCGAACCCGCAACCCTCGACGGGGGCGACGTGCTCAAGGTCGGACGGACCGTCTACGTGGGCGCGTCGTCGCGGACGAACGCCGAGGGCATCGCCCAGCTGCGGGCGCTGCTCGAGCCGCGGGGGTGGGAGGTCCGCGAGATCCCGGTCACGAAGGTGCTGCACCTGAAGTCGGGGGTGACGGCGCTTCCCGACGGCACGGTCGTGGGGTTCGAGCCGCTGGTCGACGATCCGTCGCTGTTCCCCGTGTTCGCGGGGGTGCCCGAGGAGCACGGCACGGCCGTGGTGGTGCTCGACGACGACACGGTGCTGATGTCGTCGGACGCCCCCGCGACGGCGGACGAGCACCGGTTCCGCGGCCTCGAGGTCGTGACCGTCGATGTGAGCGAGTTCGAGAAGCTCGAGGGCTGCGTGACCTGCCTGTCGGTGCGGGTGCGCGACTGAGCCGCACTGAGAAACGCCCCCGCGAGTGAGACACGCCAGCCGACGGCGTGTGTCACTCGAGAGGGCGTTTCTCGCGAGCAGGCCTCAGGCGTGCAGAGCCTCGTTCAGCGTCACACCGACACCGGCGCGGGCCGAGGCCTCGACGGCGCCGGTGAGGGAGTTGCGGCGGAACAGGATGCCGTCGCGACCCGACAGCTCGCCCGCCTTGACCGTCTCGTCGCCGACGCGCACCTTCGTTCCCGCCGTGACGTAGAGCCCGGCCTCGACGACGCAGTCGTCGCCGAGGGAGATGCCGATGCCGGCGTTCGCGCCGAGCAGGGTGCGTGCTCCGATCGAGACGCGGTGCGTCCCGCCGCCCGAGAGCGTCCCCATGATCGAGGCACCGCCGCCGATGTCGGTGCCGTCGCTGATGACGACGCCCTGCGAGACGCGTCCCTCGATCATCGAGGAGCCGAGGGTGCCGGCGTTGAAGTTGACGAAGCCCTCGTGCATCACCGTGGTTCCGGGGGAGAGGTGAGCGCCCAGGCGCACCCGCGAGGCGTCGGCGATGCGGACCCCGGCGGGCAGGACGTAATCGGTGAGGCGCGGGAACTTGTCGAGACCCTGGACCTGGATGCCGTGTCGCTTGAGCTGCGGCAGCAGGCGCGCCGCGTCGTCGGGGTGCACGGGACCCGCGTTCGTCCACGCGACGTTGGGGAGGTGACCGAAGATGCCGTCGAGGTTGATCTCGTTGGGGCGGACGAGCAGGTGCGACAGCGCGTGCAGGCGCAGGTACGCGTCCACGGTCGAGGCGGGAGCCGCGTCGGCATCGATGGTGAGCGACACCGTCTCGACGACGACGCCGCGTCGCTCATCGGGGCCGGCGGCGGATTCGAGCGCCGCCTGCTCGGCATCCCGGTCGCCGGGGGCACCGAGGACCGGCTTCGGGAACCAGGCGTCGAGCACCGTCCCCCCGGTGGTCCGCGTCGAGAGGCCGGCAGCGCTGATGCGTCGTTCGTTGCTCACCGTCCCAGGGTAGTGGGGCACCGGCTGTGGGAAGATCGGGGCATGCCCGCGCTCGACCTCACCCAGTCCTCGGCCGCCCTGACGCGAGCCGTCTGCGACATCCACAGCGTCTCGGGAGACGAGACCCCTCTCGCGGATGCCATCGAGGCCGCCGTCTCCGCGTACCCCCATCTCGAGGTCATCCGCGATGGCGACACCGTCGTCGCCCGCACCGCCCTGGGGCGCGACCGCCGGGTCGTCATCGCCGGGCACATCGACACCGTGCCGATCAACCGCAACCTCCCCGTCGAGGACCGCACGGTCGACGGCGAGGACGTCATCTGGGGCCGGGGGACGGTCGATATGAAGGCGGGCGTCGCGGTGCAGCTCAAGCTCGCCGCCGAGCTCACGGCGCCCCCGGTCGACATCACCTGGATGTGGTACGACCACGAAGAGGTCGACTCGGCGCTGAACGGCCTCGGTCGCCTCTCGCGCAACCGCCCCGACCTGTTCGAGGGCGACTTCGCGATCCTCGGTGAACCGAGCAACGGCCAGGTCGAGGGGGGCTGCAACGGCACGCTCCGTGCCATCGTGCGCACCGAGGGGGTTCGCGCGCACAGCGCGCGATCGTGGATCGGCGAGAATGCGATCCACAAGGCGGCGCCGATCCTCGCGCGCCTGGCCGAGTACCGCGCCCGGGAGATCGAGGTCGAGGGTCTCGTCTACCGCGAGGGCCTGAACGCGGTCAGCATCTCGGGCGGGGTCGCGGGCAACGTCATCCCCGACGCGTGCGCGGTCGAGGTCAACTACCGCTTCGCGCCGAGCCGTGACGCCGCCGCCGCCACCCGTGTCGTCACCGACGTGTTCACGGGCTTCGACGTCGAGATCGTCGACGTGGCCGAGGGGGCTCGTCCCGGCCTCGACGCGCCCCTGGCGAAGGAATTCGTGGATGCCGTGGGAGCGACCCCCACCCCGAAGTACGGCTGGACGGATGTGGCGCGGTTCTCGGCGCTCGGCATCCCCGCCGTCAACTACGGTCCCGGCGATCCGCACCTCGCGCATCACGACGAGGAGCGCGTTCCTCTCGCGCAGATCGACGCGGTCGAGCGCGGCCTTCGCGCCTGGTTGAGCGGGTCGTGACCACCGCGGCCACGGCGCGCACGCGGGTCGGATGGTGGGAGCGCCTGCCGGTGCCGGCGCGCATCGCCCTCGTCTACGGTGCGGCGCGCGTGGTCACGACGGGCTTCTTCCTGCTGGCCTCCGCGCTCTCGGGGCCCGGGTCGCGTTACGGTGTGGCCCCCTCGCTCGAGAAGCTCGCGCTCGGGTGGGACGCGCAGTGGTACTGGCTCGCCGCGGTGTCGGGGTATCCCGTCGATCTGCCGCTCGCCGCGGGCGGCCACGTCGCCGAGAACGCGTGGGCGTTCATGCCGCTGTACGCGTACCTCTCGGCCGGACTCGGATTCCTCCTCGGTTCGTGGGGAGCCGGGGCGGTCACCATCTCGTTGGCCGCGGGCTTCGGTGCGTGCCTCGTGCTGCATTCGATGCTGCGGGATCGGATCGGCGACTCCGCCGCGATGTGGGCCGTGGTGTTCTTCGCGTGCGGTCCCCTCGCCGCACTGTTCCAGGTGGGGTACGCCGAGGCGCTGTTCCTGTTCCTCGTCTTCCTTGCGCTGCGGTGCGTGCAGCGTCGGCGATGGGGCTGGCTCTATCTGCTCGTCCCGGCGATGGGGTTCACGCGCCCCGGGATCCTCGCCTTCGCCCTGTTCCTCGGGCTCTACGGCGTCTTCCGCTTCGTGCGCCGACGGAAGGATCCGCTCCCGACGCGCGACCTCGCGCATCTCGTGGCCCTCGGCGGGCTCTCCGTCGTGGTGGGCTTCGCGTGGCAGGCCATCGCGGGGATCGTCACGGGCGACCCCGGTGCCTATCTGGCGACCGAGCTGGCGTGGCGCCGCAACTGGCTCGGGGACTCGGGGCGGGGCTTCGTCCCCTTCGACGGGTTCGTCGAGGCGGCGGGGTTCTGGTTCACCCGGTGGGGGCTCGGTGCCGTCACGGGCTACGTGTTCCTCGCGCTGACGGTGGTAGCCATCGCCGCTCTGCTGCTGTTCTCACCGCAGGTGAAGCGTCTGGGTATCGAGGTGCGGCTGTGGTCGGCGAGCTATCTCGTCTACCTGCTGCTGGTGTTCTTCCCGCAGTCCAGCATCTTCCGTCTGCTGGTCCCGATCTCGCCGCTGTGGGGCGCCCTCGCCGTGCCGAAGTCCCGCGCATGGCGGCTCGGCGTGCTCGCTCTCGCACTGCTCGGACAGTGGTGGTGGATCTACAACATGTACGCCCTCGCGAACACGTATTGGCAGATTCCCTGACCCATATCCGCCCCCGCCGACCCGCCTGTGAGATCCGCCACGCGGGATACCGGTAAACTTCTCAGGCAGACCAACGACGAAAAGGGGGCCGCGATGGCAGCCATGAAGCCGCGTACCGGCGACGGACCGATGGAGGCCGTGAAGGAGGGCCGGTTGATCATCGTGCGCGTGCCGCTCGAGGGTGGCGGGCGACTCGTCGTCTCGGTGAACGACGCCGAGGCGAAGGAACTCTACGACGTGCTCGGTGGTGTCGTCACCGCCTGACGACCACAGACAACGAAGAAGGCCGGCTCCCGCGGGGGCCGGCCTTCTTCGTCGTCGCGGGGTTCGCGGGCAGAGGCTCAGGCCTCGGTCGGACGGGTCGTGAGCTGCAGCAGGCCCTCGCCCGTGGTCGACAGGGCGCCGATGACGGCGGGGGAGGACTGCACCTCCTGGATGAGCGAGCGATAGGCCGTGGTCACCGCGTCTCGGCGCACCGGGTCGGCGACCGCGCCGTGCGCGAGGACGCGGGGGATGAGGACGGTCCCCCCGGCGCGCACGAGACGCAGGCCGTGCTCGACGTACTCGATGACGCCCTCGGGGTCGGCGTCGATGAAGACGATGTCGTACGACGCCTCGTTCATGCGCGGCAGGACCTCGGCTGCCCGGCCAGTGATGAAGCGGGCACGCGCGGCGGGAATGCGGGCGTCCGAGAACGCGGAGCGCGCGGCCCCGAGGTGCTCGGGTTCGCTGTCGATCGTCGTGATCGTCGCGCGGGGCGAACCGTGCAGCAGCCAGAGGCCCGACACGCCGCCCCCGGTGCCCACCTCGACGATGTTGAGAGCACGGGATGCCGCCGAGATCACCGCCGCTTGGGCTCCGACCGCGGGGCTGATGGGCGCCGCTCCGAGCTCGAGCGCGTGCGCCCGGGCGCGAGCGATGTGCTCGGGCTCGACCGTCGACTCCTGCACGAACCGCTCGTTCGCCTCATGACCGCTCACGTGGACCTCCTCAGATCAGGCTAGACGGCGGATGGTCGCTGGACCCCCAGGCGAGGCCGGTAATCTGGAGGCATGTTCTTCGGCCTCACGATCGAGAAGCTGATGCTGATCGGCGTGATCGCAGCGGTCCTCGTCGGCCCCGAGCGCCTGCCGCGCTACGCGGAGGCATTGGCCAAGTTCACCAAGCGCGCGAAAGAGACGCTGCAGGGTGCCCGTTCGCGCATGCGCGACGAGATGGGCCCCGAGTTCGACGACGTCGACTGGAAGAAGCTCGATCCGCGTCAGTACGACCCGCGGCGCATCATCCGCGAGGCGCTCCTCGACGACACCCCGACGGCGACGATGAGGGCTGCGGGCGCCGCCGCTCTCGCGGCGCGCGAGAAGCCGGCATCCACCCCCTTCGTGGCGGGCGAGCTGCCGCCGTTCGACGACGAAGCGACCTGACGCGCGAGGTCTCTGAGCGTGCGGGCGCCCGCCCGCGTCACACGTTCAGGCGCAGAGGTTTGCCAGACAGGCCGCGCGGGCGGACGGCCAGCGCAGTCGCCGCGGCGTCGATCGCGCGAGCGGCGGGGTCGTCGGGGTCGGCCAGCACCACGGGGCGTCCGTCGTCGCCCCCGGTGCGCAGGGCGGGGCTGAGCGGAACGGATGCCAGCAGCGGCACGTCCGCGCCGTCACTCGAGAGCGCGCGGGCCACCTCCGCACCGCCCCCGGCGCCGAACAGATCGAGCACCGTGCCGTCGGCGAGGGTCATCGCGGCCATGTTCTCGATCACGCCGATGGGGCGCTGGCCCGTCTGCCGGGCGACGAGTCCGGAGCGCACGGCGACCTCGGCGGCCGCCGCCTGAGGGGTCGTGACAACGAGGACGTCCGCGTGGGGGAGCAACTGCCCGACGGAGATGGCGACGTCGCCGGTCCCGGGCGGCATGTCGAGCAGCAGTACGTCGAGATCGCCGAAGAACACGTCGGTGAGGAACTGCTGCACGGTGCGGTGCAGCATGGGTCCACGCCAGGCGACAGCGCCGGCGGCATCCTCCCCGGGCCGTCGGAGGAACATGCCGATCGAGATGACCTTCACCCCATAGGCGACGGGCGGCAGGATGAGGTCGTCGAGCTTGGTCGGCGCCGGAGGCAGACCGTCGGCGTCGACGAGCCCGAGCAGACCCGGGATCGAGAAACCGTGGACGTCGGCGTCGATCAGGCCGACGCGCAGCCCCTTGGCCGCCAACGCCACCGCGAGGTTCGCGGTCACGGTCGACTTGCCCACGCCGCCCTTGCCGCTGGTCACCGCGATGACGCGGGTGAGCGAGTCGGGGCCGAAGGGCATCTCGCGTTTCGCGCGGCCGCCGCGGAGCTTCTCGGTCAACGCCTTCCGCTCGTCGGGCGACATCACCCCGACCCGCACGTCGACGGCGTCGATCCCGGCGACCGAGGCCGCGGCATCCCGGACCTCCCGCTCGATGCGATCGGCGGCGGGGCAGCCCACGATGGTGAGGGCGATGGCCACCTGGGCCGTGGTGCCCGCGACCGAGATCTCTCGCAGCATGTCGAGCTCGCCGAGGGGACGACGAAGCTCGGGATCGGTGACCGCGGCGACGGCCGCACGAACCCGCTCGGTGAGGTCGACGCTCACGAGCCGGGCCGCGCGGGCTCGGAGTGCGTGCCGCGGCGCAGGTCGCCGCGAGGAGCGTCCGCGCGTCCGGACTCCGCCCGGGGGGCGTCGTCGTCGGCGTCGAGGCGCTCCAGTGCCGCCCGGAGTTCGGCGCGCAGCGTGTCCTTCGTGATGACCTCGTCGGTCAGATCGCGCACGGCCATGCGCAACGCCACGATCTCGCGGGCGAGGTACTCGGTGTCGGCGAGGTTGCGCTCGGCGCGCTGGCGATCCTGCTCGATCTGCACGCGGTCGCGGTCGTCCTGCCGGTTCTGGGCCAACAGGATGAGGGGCGCGGCGTAAGACGCCTGCAGAGAGAGCACGAGGGTCAGCGCGGTGAAGCCGATCGCGGCGGAGTCGAAGCGCAGCTCGTCGGGGGCGATCGAGTTCCACCCCATCCACACCGCGCAGAAGAGGGTCAGCGACAACAGGAACGTCGGGGTCCCCATCGCGCGTGCGACCCACTCGGTGAACCGACCGAAGCGGTCGCGGGAGGGCTGCGGGGCGCGGGGCGCGAGCACGCCGGTGCGGCCGCGCGGGGCGTCGAGAGCCGGCTTGCGGTTGTTGCGTGCCATCAGCGCCTCCTCGGGGTCTGGGGGATCTGGGTCGGGATGCTCGACGTATGCGTGGGTCTGATCGTGGCTCTGGGCCTCGGATCATCGCTGTCGTGCGTGCGCCAGTCATCGGGCAGCAGGTAGTCGAGCACGTCGTCGACGCTCACGCAGCCCACGAGCCGGTGCGCCTGGTCGACCACGGGAAGCGAGACGAGGTTGTAGCTCGCGAGCAGACGCGCGACCTCGGCGGCGGTGGCGTCGGCGGTGACCGGCTCGAGGGTGTCGTCGATGATCGCGCCGAGGCGCTCGTGCGGCGGGTAGCGCAGCATGCGCTGGAAGTGCACGGTGCCGAGCAGGCGCCCGGTGGGCGTCTCGTACGGCGGCAGGGTGATGAACACGGATGCCGCGAGGGCGGGGTGCAGCTCGTGCCGGCGGATGAGGGCCAGGGCCTCGGCCACCGTCGCATCGGCCGACAGCACGATGGGCTCGGGCGTCATCAGACCGCCCGCGGTGTCGGGGCCGTACTGCAGGAGGGCGCGGACGTCGTCGGCCTCTTCCGGCTCCATCAGGTCGAGAAGCTGCTCGGAGCGCGACTCGGGGAGCTGACCGAGGAGGTCCGCCGCGTCGTCGGGCTCCATGGCATCCAGGATGTCGGCGGCGCGCTCGTCGCCCAGCTGCTCGAGGATGTGGACCTGCTCGTCCTCGGGCATCTCTTCGAGGGCGTCGGCCAGGCGGTCGTCGCTGAGCTCCTCGGCCACCTCGATGAGGCGCTCTTCGGGCAGGTCGAGGAGGGTGTTGGCGAGGTCTGCGGGCTTGAGCTCGGAGTAGGTCGCGACCAACTGCTCGGCGGACTGCGCCTCGCCGGGAGTCTGGTTCTCGCGCACCTCTCCCCACGCGGCGAACGTCGTCGCGCCCTTCGCGAAGGGCGAGGCGCTCGTGCGCGGGCGGCGCAGGAACAACTGCCCCACGTCCCACTCGCCGAGGCGGTTGCGCTCGATCGCCACGTCTTCGATCACCGCGGTGCCGGAGCCGTCGACGAGGCTCACGCGGCGTCCCAGCATCTCGGCCATGACGCGCACTTCGCCGCCGCGCTGCTGGAAGCGGCGCACGTTGATGAGGCCGGTCGTGATGACCTGACCGGCCTGTATGGAGGTGACGCGCCCGATGGACACGAACACATGTCGTCGTCCGGGAATCTCGACGACGAGCCCCACGACGCGCGGTGCGGCCGACGCGCGGTAGATCACCACGACGTCGCGCACCTTACCCAGACGATCTCCCGCCGGGTCGAACACCGTGCAGCCCGCCAAGCGGGCGACGAAAACCCTTTGCGTGCTCACCGGTACAGCGTAGTCCGCGCCTCCCCTGCAACACCTCGGGAACGGTCAGGCGCGCGTGACAGGATGGTGAAATGAGTATGTTCGCGCAGCGTCCGGGTGCCGGTCGCGACGAGGTCGGCGAGAAGATCGCCTCGTTCCCGACGTATGAGCAGGCGCAGAAGGCCGTCTCGTCCCTCATCGCCGGCGAGGTGCCCGCGCGCGACATCGCGATCGTGGGCTCGGGTCTGCGCTCGATCGAGCGCATCACCGGCAAGCTCGGCTACGCCACGGCGGCCCGCTCGGGAGCGCTGAACGGCCTCATGCTCGGCCTGCTTTTCGCGTTCATCTTCGTGCTCGGGATGCCGACCGTGCAGATCTCCGCCTTCATCGGCGTCCTGCTGGTCGGGATGGCGCTCGGCATGATCCTGAGCATCGGAACGTACTCGATCGTGCGCCGCCGCCGCGATTTCGCGTCGGTCATGCAGGTCGCCGCTGATCACTATGACGTCTGCGTCGCGGCGCCGAGCGTGCACAAGGCCCGCGGGATCGTCGGCCCGACCGGCTCCGCTGCCGCTCACACCGTGGTCTCGCGCCCCGCGCCGTCGGACTCCGCGCCCCCGCAGTACGGCGAACGGGTCGCCCCGGGCTCCGCTGCTCCCGTCGCTCCGCCGCGCCCGCCGGCACCGACCCCGAACCCGGCCCCGCGCGACGACGAGCCCCCGCGGTACGGGGAGCGGATCGCTCCGCCGTCGTCGCCCGCGCCCGAGGCGCCGGAAGGCGGCGACCGCACCGCCCCGTCGTCGTCGCCCGTGCCCGAGGCGCCGGCGGAAGACGACCACACCGCCGAGGCCCCGCGCTACGGGGAGCGCATCGCGCCGCCGTCGTCGCCGGTGCCCGAGGCGTCGGCGGAAGACCACCGCACCGCCGAGGCCCCGCGCTCGGACGAGCGCCCCACCCCGACCGAGCGGTGAGCGTCGAGCCCGTCCGCATCGCCGTCGCGCTGCCGGCGGGCGACACCGAGGTGTCGGGTCTGTGGTCTGCCGCACCGGCCGCGGCCGCGACCGTCGCTCTCGCGCACGGTGCGGGCGCCGGGATGGAGCACCCGTTCCTCACCGGTCTCGCCGATGCCCTCGCGGCCTCGGGAATCTCGGTCCTGCGCTTCGTCTTCCCCTACGTCGAGGCGGGACGCCGCATGCCCGGACCCGCGCCCCACGCGATGGCCACCTGGGCAGGCGTCGAGGCCTGGCTCGCATCCGCCGCCCCGGGCCGGTACGCGGCGGTGGGCAAGTCGTACGGCGGGCGCATGGCATCCATGGCCTCCGCCGAGGGGGTGATCGCCCCCGCCGGTCTCGCCTACCTCGGGTATCCGCTCCACCCGCCGGGACGTCCCGAGAAGCCGCGCCGCGAGCACCTGCCCTCCATCGCGGTTCCGCAGGTGTTCGTCGAGGGGGAGAACGACCCCTTCATCGCCCCGCGCGCGCAGTTCGACGAGGTCGTGGCCTCGTGCCAGGACGCGCGAGTGCACTGGATCGCCGGCGGCAACCACTCGTTCGAGGTGAAGGGCGCGCGGCGCCCGGCCGACGAGATCGTTGCGGCGCTGGCCCCGGTGATCGCGGAATTCGCGCGCTCGCTCTGAGGACCTGGGCGGTGGGGTTTTGGGGGCTGTCTGAGCGGCCGCGGGAGTTTCGACGTCGGGGCTGAGGCACAACTCCTGCAGTTCTGCGGTTGGCGAGGCGTGGGTGCTGTGGGTGCGGCGGAATTTCCGGAGTTGTGTTGGGGTATCCCCGCCGCGCGGTGGCGTGCCGGGTCGCGGCTGCACGGGTCGGGGTCCCGACACGTGACTCCTCGCGTCAGCGCCCCGCCGCGTAGCCCCGGGCTTCGCGGGGTTTGCCGCGCCGAGCGCAACGCAGGAGTTAGGGCGTCGGGGCCGTGCACAACTCCTGCACTTTCGCGCCGGGAGAGGCGTGGATGCCGTGGGTGCGTCGGAATTGCCGGAGTTGTGTTGACGTATCCCCGCCGCGCGGCCGCGTGCCGGGTCGCGGCTGCTCGTGTCGGGGCCCCGACGCGTTACGCCGCGCGTCTACGCCCGCGAGGCCCCGGGCTTCGCGGGGGTTGCCGCGGTGAACGCAACGCCGGAGTTTCGGCGTCGGGTTCGCGCACAACTCCTGCACTTTCCCGCCGGGGGAGGCCTGGTTGCCGTGGGTACGTCGGAAATTCCGGAGTTGTGTGGGGATATCCCTACCGCGCGGCCGCGTGCCGGGTCGCGGCTGCACGCGTCGAGGCCGTGCACAACTCCTGCAATTTCGCGCCGGAGAGGCTTAGATGCCGGTGGGGACGTCGAAATTTCCGGAGTTGTGCTGGGGTATCCCCGCCTCGCGGCCGCGTGCCGGGTCGCGGCTGCACGCGTCCGCGCCCCGCAATGTCCGGCATGTCGGCGCCCGGACGCAGATGACCCCGCGCGTCAGCGCCCCGCGAAGCCCGGCAGGTCGGCGCCCTGACACAGGTGGCCCCCCCGCGTCAGCGCCCCGCCGCGTAGCCCTGGGATCCGCGGGCGTTCGCCGCGGCCCACAGCACGCCGTCGGCTCCGCGCCCCACGGCGGTGACGCGGCCGAGAGCCCAGTCGCCCGCGCGGCGCACCCGATGCCCGCGCTGCTCCAGTGCGGCGATGACCTCGTCGCCGATGCGGTCTTCGACGGCGACGCCCGCGGGCACCCACGTGCGGGGCCAGAACGAGTCGATGAGGGCGGTGATGTTGAGGTTCGGTGCATCGATCGCCTGCTGCGCGCTGTAGCCGCCGACGAGCATGCGCAGCAGCACGGTCAGCTGCCACTGATCCTGCTGGTCGCCGCCGGGGGAGCCGATCGCGATGACCTCGTCGCCGCGCGACACCAGGGTCGGGGTGAGCGTCGTCCGGGGTCGCTTGCCGGGAGTGAGCGACGCCGGGTGTCCCGGCACCAGCCACGTCGCCTGCAGCCGCGTGCCCAGGCAGAACCCCAGCGACGGGACGGTCGGTGACGACTGCAGCCAGCCACCCGACGGGGTCGCCGAGATGACGTTGCCCCAGCGATCGATCACGTCGAGGTGGCACGTGTCGCCGCGGGTCTGTCCCGATCGGTCGACCGTGGGCTCTCCGGTCGAGCCGTCGGTGCTCGCGTGGTCGGTGCGCAGCGGCGGCAGCGCCGGGTCGCGGCCCTCCGGGAATCCCGGATGCCACTCGGCCGAGGCCTCGGGCCCGATCAGCGCCCGCCGGGCGGCGACGTAGTCGTCGGCGAGCAGGGAGTCGATGTCGACAGCCCCGCCCGCGTCGCCGAACCACGCGTCGCGGTCGGCGTACGAGAGCTTCTGCGCCTCGAGCAGCAGGTGCGCCCCCTCGACCGACGACGGGTCGAGATCAGCGGCATCTTCGATCAGGCGCAGCGTGTGCAGCAGAGCGGGTCCCTGGGTCCAGGTGCCGGCCTTGAACACGTCCCACCCGCGGAAGTTCGCGCTCACGGCGGGCTCGAATGACGCGCGCCAGGCCGCCAGATCTTCGGCGTCCAGGATGCCGGGGTGATCGGCGCCATCGGCGTGCCGGTGCGGCTGCGCGATGAAGGCCGCGGCCTCGGGCAGCACCGCGGTCATCCAGTGCTCGCGGGCGGCGTCGATGCGGGCGACGCGGTCGTCGCGTCGCGCGTGGTCGGCCTCCGCCTTGTCACGGTGCGCGCGGTCCTCCTGCGCGTGCGTACCCCGCGTCCTCTCGGCCCCCGCCCCCGCCGCCACGAGTCCGTCGAGGACGTCGGCATACGCCGGGTTTCGCACGAGAGTGTCGACGGCGGGTGGCGTGCCCGCCGGCATCCATCGTTCTGCCGACGTCGGCCAGTGGTCGCGGAACAGGTCGGCAACACGGGCGATCGTCGCCGCCGCCCCCGCGACGAGCGGGTGGCCGTCGCGCGCGTAGCCGATCGCGTACGCGAGCACCTCACGGAGCTCCCAGGTGCCGTGATCGCGCAGCAGCAGCAGCAGCCACGCGTCGACTGCCCCCGGCACCGCGGCGGCGAGGCCCCCCGCCCCGGGCACGAGGTCGAGCCCGCGGTCGTGGAAGTGCTCGATCGTCGCGCGAGCGGGGGCGGGGCCCTGGCCCATGAGCACGACCGGCCGTTTCTCGCCCGCGGGCCGGACGAGAGCGACGAGGTCGCCCCCGGGGCCGTTCAGATGCGGCTCGACGACGTGCAGCACGAACGCCGCCGCCACCGCCGCGTCGAAGGCGTTGCCGCCGCGCTCGAGCACGGACTGCGCGGTGGCGGTCGCCGTCCAGTGCGTCGAGGCCGACATGCCGAACGTGCCCCGCAGGGTCGGCCGGGTGGTGAACGATGCCGCCGGCGTGAACGTCATCGCGACAGCCGGGCGATCCACTCCTCGACCTCGTCCGCCGTGCGGGGGATGCCCGCCGACAGGTTGACCGGGCCGTCGGCCGTCATGACGATGTCGTCCTCGATGCGCGCGCCGATGCCGCGGTACTCCTCGGGAACGGTGAGGTCGTCGATCTGGAAGTACAGGCCGGGCTCGATCGTGAAGGCCATGCCGGGCTCGAGCAGACCGTCGTAGTACATGTCGCGACGCGCCTGCGCGCAGTCGTGCACGTCGATGCCGAGGTGGTGGCTCGTCCCGTGCACCATGTAGCGGCGGTGCTGACCGCCGTTGTCGGCGTGGAGCGCCTCTTCGGCGGTCACCGGGAGCAGGCCCCACTCGGCGACGCGCGCCGCGATGACCTCCATCGCGGCCTCGTGCAGGCGGCGGAACGGCACGCCGACCTTCGCCGCGGCGAACGAGGCGTCGGCGGCCTCGCGGACCGTCTCGTAGATGCGGCGCTGGATGTCGGTGAAGGTGCCCGAGACCGGCAGCGTGCGCGTGATGTCGGCCGTGTAGAGGCTGTCGACCTCGACGCCGGCGTCGACGAGGATGAGATCGCCCGGCTTCACGGCCCCGTCGTTGCGGGTCCAGTGCAGATAGCACGCGTGGGGGCCCGAGGCGGCGATGGTGTCGTAGCCGACGCTGTTGCCGTCGGAGCGGGCGCGCTGGTGGAAGACGCCCTCCACGACCCGCTCGCCGCGGGGGTGCTCGATGATGCGGGGGAGTTCGGCGACGATGTCGTCGAAGCCGCGGCCGGTGACCTCGACGGCGAGGGCCAGTTCGGCGAGCTCGTACTCGTCCTTGACCAGGCGCAGCTCGGAGACGAAACGCGTGACCTCTTCGTCCTCGCCCACGGTGCGGTCGTCGTCGCCCGCCTGGAAGTCCGCGAGATGGGCCGTGGCCAGGGCCAGGTCGGCGGCCACGCCGTCGAGGGCGGGGCGGGGGCCGATCCAGAACTCGCCGACGGTGGCATCCGAGTAGAACTCCGCCGTCGTACGGTCGGCTCGCTCACGGAAGTACAGCACGGCTTCGTGACCCTGGTCGCGCGGCTCGAAGACGAGGACGGCGTCGGGCTCGGCGTCGCTGCCCCACCCGGTGAGGTGGGCGAAGGCGGAGTGCGCGCGGAACGGGTAGTCGGTGTCGTTGCTGCGCTGCTTGAGGCCCCCGGCGGGGACCACGACGCGCTGCCCGGGGAAGGCCTCCGAGACGCGGGCTCGGCGACGCGCGGCCCAGGCTGCCTGCTCGCGCGGCTGGGGGAGGGCAGCGGGATGTTCGGCCCAGCCGGTCGAGATCGTGTCGAGGAAGCCGCGCGGGAACGGGGCCTTCCTGTTGCTGGGGGCGTCGAGTTCGGTCGTCTCGGCCTGGGGCTCGGCGGTCGTCGCGGTCGTGTCGCTGGTGGAGGGGGCGTCCATCGTTCCAGTCTCGCACCGTCGGGCGTCGCGCGCACGACCGCGGGCACGGCGGGGCGCCCCTCATCGACGGGGCGCCGGGGATCGGCATCCTGTGCCTTTCCTCCGCGCGCGGCAGGAGGGGAGGTCAGCCGCCGGTGCGCTCGAGCTGCACGACGATGGGGCGGTGGTCGCTTCCCGAGCCGTCGAGCGACCGCATCACGACGGACGCCGAGACCGTCCAGTCGGGCGTGGCCATGACGTGGTCGATGGGCGCGCCGAGCAGGGCCGGGGCATCGGTCGGCCACGTGCCCACGCCGCCGTTGCCGCTCTCGGACGCCGCATCGTGGCACCGGCCGAGGGTGCCGCCCTCGACTCCCATGCCGGTCATGTGATCGAGCGTCGCGTTGAAGTCGCCCGCGAGGATGACGTTGTCGGTCGCGCACTGATCGGCCAGCCACTGCAGGTCGCTCCGCCACTGCGTCATGTACTCCTCGCGCGGGGCGACGGCGTGCGCGGCGACGATGATCGGACCGTCGCCCGAGACGGGCATCGCGACGGCGCTCGGCACGGTCGAGGTGTTGCTCGATCCGTCGAGCGACGACTCGATGACGGAGTACTCGCCCAGCTCGGGTTTGATGAGCACGGTCGTCGAGGTGGCATCCCATCCCGTGATGCCGTACTCGCCGTACTCGGCGTGGTGCGCCCACATCGGCTGGCCCATGTCGCGCATGAGCTCGGCGACCTGGGCCCCCGTCTCGATCGTGGTCTCGGGCAGGGTCACGACATCGGCCTGCATGCCCACGGCGAACTGCGCGATCGACTCGGCCGAGGTGGCCGAGCCCGCGGTGTTCCACGTCATGATGCGCAGGCTCGACGCGGTCTTGACCGGCATGTCCTCGGAGCCGAGGCCGCGCTGTGCCAGCATCGAGACGTTGACACCGCCCGCGAGGGCGAACACGAACGCCAGGACGAGGGCCAGAGCGCGGACGGGACGAATCAGCGCGAACAGCAGCATGAGCAGTGTCGCGAGGACGAAGGCGGCCGCCAGGGGAGCACGGAACGAGATGACCTGGGCCAGGGGGAAGGTGCGTTCGACCCCGAATGCGGAGGGCCACGTCAGCACTGCGGCGCCCGCCGCGAAGGCGAGCGCGACGAGGAGACCGACCAGACGACGCACGCACCCGACCCTAGGGGAGCCGTCTGGGAGATCCTCGGATGCCGGGTGGGCGCTGCCCCTGTGAAGCGGCGCGCTACGCTCGACGGGTGCAGCGTGAACGTCGATTCGAGGGGCCCAGCGACCTTCACCTGCACTCCTCGCACTCGGACGGCACCGAGCCTCCCGCTCAGGTGATGGCCGCCGCTCACCGACACGGTCTGCACACCGCGGCCCTCACCGACCACGACACCACGTCGGGCTGGGCCGAGGCAGCCGAGGCGGCCACCTCGCTGGGGATGACGTTCGTGCCCGGCATGGAACTGTCGGCGCGCCACCGGTGGCGCAGCGTCCACGTGCTGGCGTACCTCATCGATCCCGACGATGCGGCACTGCGGGCGATGACCGACCGGATCCGTTCGTCGCGACTTGATCGCGCGCAGATCATGGCCGAGCGCATCTCTCATGACTACGACATCGCCTGGGACGACATCGTCGCCCAGACCACCGACGGAGCGACCGTGGGCCGCCCGCATATCGCCGACGCGCTGGTGGCTCGCGGCATCGTGGCGGATCGCACCGAGGCGTTCGCCGGCATCCTGCACCCCTCCGGCGACTACTACGTGGCGCTGTACGCCCCCGATCCCGTCACGGCCGTCGAACTCGTGGTGGGCGCGGGCGGCGTGCCGATCATCGCTCATCCCGCGGGGCGGTCGCTCCTGCCGGACGGGGTACTCCAGGCCATGCTCGAGGCGGGCCTGGCGGGCTTCGAGCTCGCTCACCGCGAGAACCTCCCCGAACCCACGGCCCTGCTCGCCGACCTCGCCGCCGAGCGCGACCTGATCGTCACCGGTTCGAGCGACTACCACGGCCTCGGCAAGCCCAACCTGCCGGGCGAGAACACCACGGCCGACGACATGGTCGCGCGGATCTTCGCGCAGGGCCGCGGGACGGCGCCGGTCTTCCCGTAGGACGCTGCGCGGTGGTCGGGCGGGCGGGCGCCTTCCCGCGGTGATAAACGCCCGGTCTAGTGAGAAACGCTGTGCGCCCGCGTTTCTGACTGCGGGGGGCGTTTATCGCGCGGGCGGTGGGCACGGTGCGCGAGACGGACGGGGACGCGGTGTGTGGGGCGGGCGCGGCGGGTGGGGCGCGGGACGCGCACCTTCCCGCGGTGATAAACGCCCGGTGTAGTGAAAAACGCTGTCTGACAGCGTTTCTGGGTGCAGGGAGCGTTTATCGCGAAGGCGAGGGCCGCCACGACGGGAGATTCCGGATGCCGGCACCCCGGCGCCACGCGAAACGGCGCCGACCCCCGCGAAGGGGATCGGCGCCGTTGTCGGCGTTCGCGTGTCAGGCCACGGGAGCGGACGGCGTTCCCGAGCTGCCGCCGCTGCGGCGACGACGGCGACGGCGCGGGGCCGCGTTGCCGTCGTGGTGCTCCTTGCCGGCGCCGTCGTGCGTGCCGGCGCCGCCCTCTCCGCGGGGAGCGCCGTCATTGGCGGGAGCGGCGCCCTCGGCCGACGACGATCCACCGCGACGGCGACGACGCGGGCCGCGGGTGCTCTCGGCATCCTGGCCCTCGCTCTTCTTCTCGACCTGCTTCGGCGCGACGGCCTTCGGAGCCGTCACGAGGCGACCCTTCGTGCCCTCGGCGATGTTCAGGTCGGTGTAGAGGTGCGGGCTCGACGAGTAGGTCTCGGTGGGCTCGGGCTGGCCGAACTCGAGGGCGCGGTTGATGAGCGCCCATTTGTGCACGTCGTCCCAGTCGACGAAGGTCACCGCGATACCCGTGCGACCGGCGCGACCGGTGCGACCCGCGCGGTGCAGGTAGGTCTTCTCGTCGTCGGGGATCGTGTGGTTGATCACGTGGGTGACGTCGTTGACGTCGATGCCGCGGGCGGCGACGTCGGTGGCGATCAGGACGTCCTTCTTGCCGGCCTTGAACGCGGCCATCGATCGCTCGCGCGCTTCCTGGCTCATGTCGCCGTGCACCGCGGCGGCGTTGAAGCCGCGGTCGCCGAGCTCGTCGACCAGCTTCTGAGCGGCGCGCTTGGTGCGGGTGAAGATGACGGCCTTCTCGCGACCCTCGGCCTGCAGGATGCGGGCGATGACCTCGTCCTTGTCGAGCGAGTGCGCGCGGTAGACGAGGTGCTTGATGTTCGCCTGCGTGAGGCCCTCGTCGGGGTCGTTGGCGCGCATGTGGATGGGGTTCGACATGAAGCGGCGGGCCAGCGCGACGATCGGGCCGGGCATGGTCGCCGAGAACAGCTGCGTGTGACGCACCGCGGGGACCTTGGAGAAGATCTTCTCGATGTCGGCGAGGAAGCCGAGGTCGAGCATCTTGTCGGCCTCGTCGAGCACGACCTCGGTCGCGTGCGACAGGTCGAGCAGGCGCTGGTTGGCGAGGTCGATGAGGCGACCGGGGGTGCCGACGACGATCTGCGCGCCGGCCTTGAGCTGATCGATCTGGCCCTCGTACGCCTTGCCGCCGTAGATGGCGACGACGCTGGTGGGGCGGTTCGAGGTCAGCATGTCCATGTCTTCGTAGACCTGCACCGCGAGCTCGCGCGTCGGGACGACGATGAGCGCCTTGACGCCCGGCTCGGGGTTCAGACCGAGACGCTGGACGACGGGGATGCCGAAGCCGAAGGTCTTTCCGGTACCCGTCTTGGCCTGACCGATGATGTCCTGGCCGGGGAGGCCGAGGGGGATCGTCTGCTCCTGGATGGGGAAGGCATCGACGATGCCCTTCGAGGCCAGGGCATCGACGATGTCCTGATCGATGCCGAGCTCGGCGAATGTGGTCATGAGCGTGCCTGTTCCGGCGGCGAGAGACCGCCTGGGGGAGTCGTATCCACGCCTCACTCGTCCACAGGCGCGGGGCCCCGATCCGACGCCGGGGCTGTTCCACTCTACCCGGCGTGTCTCGCGGGCCCCCGACGCCTAGGCTGTGGTCTGTGTTCGAGTGGTTCCGTCGTCGTCAGCGCCCGGTGGGCCGCACGTTGCAGTTGCGCTCGCGTGGCGACCTCGGCGAGGCCATGCGGGTCGACTTCGCGGAGCTCGCCCCCGAGGTCGAGACTTTCCTGGGCCAGGCCGCCTATCTGCAGCTCGGTTTCTTCGAGACGCTCAGCGAACTGATCGCCCTGACGCCCGAGCTCGCCGAGAAGGAGTCGCTGTCGCGCGCGGCGGGGGCGGCGCTGATCAAGCACCAGGAGCTCGTCGCGCTCATCCGCGAGCGCGGGGCCGATCCGACGCAGCTCATGCTGCCGTTCCGCGAATCGCTCGACGCCTTCCGCCGCAACACGCACGGCGTGCGCCCGCAGGAGACGATGCTCACGGTGCACATCACCGCGGGGCTCCTCGACGATTTCTACCTCGCGCTCTCGTCGAGCTACGGCGACACCGGCCGGCGGGTCGCGCGCATTTTGCAGGCCGACGACGACCGCCAGGCGATCGTCGACATCCTGGGCGCGACGATCGAGAGCGACGAGGAGTGGCGCTGGCTGCTCGCGCTGTGGGGTCGCCGACTCGTCGGTGACACCCTGCTGGTCGCGCGCGCCGCGCTGCGCCACGGTCACCTCGATCGCGACGAAGAGGCCAAGGTCGAGCCCGTATTCAGCGAGCTGATGGGTGCACACGCACGCCGAATGGATGCCATGGGGCTCGCCGCCTGACGAGGTCACCGCGTGATGCGGCTTCCTCTTCGCGGGGATGCCACGGGCGTGGCCGGGCGCCGGGGAGCCGGCATCCGGTGCTGTCGTCAGACGCCCAGGCGCGCGCGATCGGCCTCGTCGCGCGCGACACGCGAACGGGTGAGCAGCGACACGAGGGCGAAGGTCGTGACGGCCGGGGCGAGGACGGCGACGATCCAGAGGATCGGCGAGTCGACGCCGAGCCCTATCCACGTCAGCGCCGTCCACGAGATCGCCGCCGCGGCGGCCCCCGCCAGAGGAGCGAGGACGACGCCGCGGAGGTGACGGTGCGGAAACGCGAAATGCACGGCGAGGCCGATGACCGCGCCGATGATCAATCCGAGCAGGATCTGCACGGCTCGAGTGTCAGGCGACGAAGCCGACGCGACGCGACTCTTCGGTGCCCAGTTCGACGAACGCGAGGTTGGCGGTCGGAACGAGGTAGGAGTTGCCCTTCACGTCCGTGAAGGTGACGTGGCTGGCGGAGTTGTCGAGGGCGGCGGCGACGGCCGACTTGACGGCGTCCGAGCTCTCGTTCGTCTCGAAGTTCAGCTCGCGGCCGGTGTTGGTGATTCCGATGCGGATCTCCACGATGCGTCCTTTCCCCGCGGGCCGCGGTCGGCCCGGCGCGTGATTCGACTCTAGGGCAGGCTTCCGACACCGCAGCCCGCGCGAGGGGCCGCTTCGCGGACGGCGAACGCGCGCGCCGGTAACGAGTGATGTCGCCGGGTCGCAGCGTTCCCCGGGGGTGACGCGGAGCCCGCGCCCGGGCCGGAACGGAGCGGGCAGCGTCGGTCCTTTGGAAGTGCGAACCGGTGCGGTCGCGGCGTCGCACGCGGCGATGTCGGAGGTCGCGATTAGCGTGGAGACATGCAGATCCCGGATGCCGTCTCCCTCGACGCATCTCTCGCTCGGGGAGGTGCTCTCGACGCCGAGCAGCGCGTCGTCGTGGACTGGCCCGCGGCCGCGAGCGGCCTCGTCGTGGGGGCCCCGGGCTCGGGCAAGACGACCACCCTTCTGGCGCGTGTGCGCGAGCTCGTGGCATCCGGGGTCGATCCCGACGAGGTCCTCGTGCTCACGCCGACGCGGCCCGCGGCGACGGCGCTGCGCGACCCCCTCGCCCTCGCGGTGGGGCGAGCCACCTCCGGCGCTCTGGCGCGGTCTGTCGCATCGTTCGCCTTCCAACTCGTGCGGGCGGCCGAGGTACGTCGCGGCCTCGAACCGCCGCAGCTGCTCACCGGCGGTGACGAAGACCAGATCATCCGCGACCTGCTCGAGGGCGACGCTCTGGACGAGCTCGAGGGGCCGTCGCGCTGGCCCGCGTGGCTCGGGCCCGCGATTCGCGCCACGCGCGGTTTCCGCGGCGATCTCCGCGCGTTCCTCGCGGAATGCACCGACCTGGGCGTCGTCTCCGACGATCTCGTCGATCTCGCGGGGCGGTTCGACCTGCCGGTGTGGGCCTCGCTGGCGTCGTTCGCCGACGAGTACCGGGCTGTGCGCTCCGACATGCGCGGCGCACACCGCGACGCGGCCGATCTCGCACGCGAGGCCGTTGCCGTTCTCGAGGAGGCGCGCGTCGAGCCCGGGTTGCTCGGACGCTTCACCGCGCTGCGCTGCATCCTCGTCGACGACGCGCAGGAGCTGACGGCCGGAGGCATAGATCTGCTGCGCGCGTGCCGCGGCCTGGGGATCGGCGTGGTCGCGTTCGGCGATCCCGACGTCGGGTCCGGAGCGTTCCGTGGCGCGACTCCCGAGAATTTCGCGCGTCTCGCCCGCGAACTGGGCACGACCGCCGCTCTCGGCGAGCCGCATCGGGGGACGCCCGAGCAGATCGACCTGGTCCGCCGCGTCGTGACCCGGATCGGTGCGGCCGGGGTCGTCGCGCACCGACGCGCACCGTCGGGAGCGGCGCCGCAGGGGTCGGTGCGCACGTATCTGCTCCGGTCGCCGGCCGAAGAGGCCGACGCCATCGCCCGCCTCCTGCGGGAACGGCACGTCCTCGACGGCGTGCCCTGGGGGGCGTGCGCCGTGATCGCGCACGATTCGCGGCAGGTCGCAACACTCGAAGCCGAGTTGGCCGCGCGAGAGGTGCCCGCCCGGGCGAGCGGGCCCGGACTCGCCCTCGGCGTTCAGCGACCGGTGCGCGACCTCGTGGGGCTCGTCGAGCTCGGCATGAAAGACCCGGACGACTGGGCCCCCGACGAGGTGATCGACGCTCTGCTCGGAACGTTCGGAGGTCTCGACCCCATCGAACTCCGTCGGCTGCGCACAGCGCTCCGGCACGACGAGGTGGGCGCTGGGGGAGCACGCACAGCGACCGAGCTGCTCGTCTCCGGTGTGCGCTTCCCCCTCGAACTCGAGTCCGTCGACACGCGCGAGGCGCGCCGAGCCGTGCGACTGGGTGAGACACTGGCCGCCCTGCGGGCGCAGGCCCTCTCGCGCGCGACCCCCCACGAACTGCTGTGGACCGCGTGGGAGCGCAGCGGTCTCTCCCGGTCGTGGCGCGAGGCCGTCCGCGGGCACGGGCCGATCGCCGAACAGGCCGATCGCGATCTCGACGCCGTCGTGGCGCTCTTCCAGGCGGCGAAGCGCTACACCGAACGCGAACCCGACGGCGAGGCCTCGGTCTTCCTGCGGGCCGTCCTCGACAGCGACGTCGCCGAAGACCGCATCGAGCAGCCCGCCGTCGTCGACACGGTTCGCGTGCTCACCCCCGCGGCCGCGGCCGGCACCGCGTTCGACACCGTCATCATCGCGGGGGTGCAAGACGGGGTGTGGCCCAACACCCGCCTGCGCGGCGGTCTGCTCGAGACCTGGCGTCTGGCCGACGCGGTGCAGAACCCCGACCTCCCCGCCGCTGGCATGCTCGACCGCCGTCGCGCGGCCATGCACGATGAGCTCAGATTGTTCGTCCGTGCCCTGAGCCGGGCCGGTTCGCTTCTCGTGGTGACCGCCGTCGTCGACGACGACACCGGGCCCAGCGTGTTGTTCGAGATGCTCCCGGCGCCCGAGCCGGCGGCATCCATTCCCGAGCATCCGCTGTCGTTGCGGGGCCTCGTCGCTCGGCACCGGCGTTCGCTGACCGTGCCGCGGGTTCCCGCACCCGAGCGCGCCCACGCGGCGGGCCAGCTCGCGCTGCTCGCGGCGGCCGGGGTCGCCGGCGCGGCGCCCGAGGAGTGGTACGGCGTGGCCGCACCCACCTCGTCGGCACCCCTGCGCGACCTCACGCGCGAAGACGTCCGCGTCTCGCCGTCGCGCCTGCACGCTCTCGAAGAATGCGAGCTCGACTGGGTCATCGCCGATCTCGGCGGCGACCGCGGGGGGACGACGGCCGGCATCGGCACGATCATCCACGCGGCGCTCGAGACGGCATCGTCGTCGTCCGAAGACGACCTCTGGGCCGTGGTCGACGAACGCTGGGGAGAGTTGACGTTCGACGCCGTGTGGCGAGAGCGCGCCGAACGCACCCGCGCGCGCGAACTGGTACGCCGTCTGGCCGCCTACCTGCGTCGGTTCGACGACGCGGGCGGGCGCCTGATCGGCGCCGAGCGGCACTTCGAGGTGCCGATCCCCATCGCGGATGCCGGCGAGCACGGAGCCGTGCTGAGCGGCGACATCGATCGGGTCGAGGTCACACCCGCGGGAGAGGTCGTGATCGTCGACCTGAAGACCGGTAAGAGTGAGCCCCAGACCGACGCCAAGGTCGCCGACAATCCCCAGCTCGCGGCGTACCAGCTGGCGTTCTCGTCGGGCGCCATCGAGCAGGTCGCGGGACTGCCCTCGGGCGGCGCGAAGCTGCTCGTGCTCCGTCCGACAGCGGCCACGAAGGACTACGCCGAGCCGACGCAGAAGCCCTTCGACGACGCCCAGCGCGCCCAGTTCGTCGAAAGAGTGCAGCGCGCGGTCGAGGTAATGCGCGGCACGAGCTTCGCTGCGCCCTACGAGGTGCACTGCCGAGACGAGTTCTCGTACGGGCTCTGCCGCATACACACGGTGTCGGCGGTGAGCGCGTCATGACCACCGTCCTCCGGGGCACGCGCCGACGCCCGAGGAGCACGTCGTGAGCGCCGTGCTCTCCGCCGCGACCATCGCCGCGGCCCTCGGTCAGTTCCCCCCGACCGTCGAGCAGACCGCGGTCATCGAAGCCCCTCTCGCCCCTGCCCTCGTCGTCGCGGGAGCGGGCAGCGGCAAGACCGAGACAATGGCCGGGCGCGTCGTCTGGCTCGTCGCGAACGGGCTCGTCCGGCGCGACGAGGTGCTCGGGCTGACGTTCACCCGAAAGGCGGCCGGAGAGCTGGCCGAGCGAATCCAGCGCCGTCTTCAGCGCCTGTCGGAGTTCGAAACACGGGGTCTGCTCCCTTCGCTCCCGGCGCTTCACGAGGCCGGTCGGCTCTCGGTTTTCGCCGACGTCGCTCGACTCGAGGGGGCGAAGGCCGACGCGGCTCGGCGGGAGGTCCTCGACGCTCTCGCCGCCGAGGTCGGGGCGGGCGACGCCGATCTCGACGAGGGCGACCATCTTCTGCACCGGCCCACCGTGTCGACTTACAACAGCTTCGCCGACTCGATCGTGCGCGAGCACGGGCTGCGCATCGGCCGTGATTCCGAGGCCGCCGTGCTGTCCGAGTCGGCGGCCTGGCTCCTGATGCGGAGGGTGGTCTTCGCCTCCGACGACCCCCGCCTCGAGGAGCGTCAAGAATCCCCGCGCACGCTCATCGACGCGGCACTGCGGATCGCCCGCGACGGCGTCGACAACCTCGTCGACCTCGACACGCTCGCCGCCTTCCCCGACGAGTTCGGCCGCATCGTCGAGCGCCCGTCGACCTCGGCCCGGGTCGACGTCTACAAAGACGTCGTCGACGCCGCGACCCGGGTGTCGGCGTTGTCGCTGCTCGCGCGGCTCGCCGCCGATTACGACCGCGAGAAAGCGCGGCTCGGCGTCATGGACTTCGCCGACCAGGTAGCAGGTGCTTTGCGCATCGCCCAGGAGCATCCCGCGGTGGTCGAAGAGCTCCGCGCGCGCTATCGCGTCGTGCTGCTCGACGAGTACCAGGACACCTCGGTGGTCCAGACCGACCTGCTGGCGACCCTTTTCGGCGGGACCGGGGTCATGGCCGTCGGCGACCCGCACCAGGCCATCTACGCCTGGCGCGGCGCCAGCGCCGGAAACCTCGGCGGATTCCCCGACGCCTTCGCCCCCGCGGGCGGATGTCAGCGCTTCGCCCTGCTGACGAGCTGGCGCAACAGTGCGCGCGTGCTCGATGCCGCCAATGCCGTGCTGGCTCCCCTCGCGTCGCGGGCGGCCGTCGCGGTCGAAGAGCTCCGCTCGCGGCCGGGGGCTCCCGACGGGGTGGTCGAGATCACGTTCGAGAACGACCTCGACACCGAGGCCGACCGCGTCGCGTCGTGGTTCGTCGGCATCCGCGCGGCTCGTGCCGCAGAGGGGAGCGGCACCACGGGAGCGGTGCTGTTCCGCAGCAAGAAGCACATGGTGCGCTTCGGAGATGCGCTCGGGCGGCGCGGCATCCCTCATCGCATCCTCGGACTGGGCGGCCTGCTGACCACCCCCGAGGTCGTCGACGTCGTGTCGGTCCTGCGGGTCATCAGCGACCCCGAGGCGGGGTCCGCGCTGATCCGCCTGCTGTCCGGACCCCGCTGGGCGGTCGGTCTCGCGGATCTCCGCGCGCTCGCACAGCTCGCGCGGCGCCTGGCCACTCACGACGTCGCCCTGCAACCGCTGGCGCCCGAGACCGTGGACCGACTGCGCTCGACCCCGGGAGCCGACCGGGCATCGCTCGTCGACGCCCTCGACTTCGTCACTCGCCAGACCGACGGTCACGGCTGGCTGACCGACATCACCCCCGAGGGGCGCGCGCGCCTGCGCGAGGCGGGGGCGGTGTTCGCCGGGCTGAGGCGCAGTGTCGGCGCGCCCATTCCCGAACTCATCCGCCTGATCGAGGCCGAGCTCCGTCTCGACATCGAGCTGGCGGCCAACGAAGCTCGCGGCCCGGCTCGCATCGCCTCGGCGCAACTGCGCGCTTTCGTCGACGAGATCCGCGGGTTCCTCGCCGCGGACGAATCGGGATCGGTGCCGAGCCTGCTCGCCTGGCTCGACCACGCCGAACAAGCGGACGAATTCGCGCCCCGCACCGAGCCGCCCGAAGACGACGTGGTGCAGCTCCTTACGATCCACGGCTCGAAGGGCCTCGAATGGGATGCCGTGGCGGTGGTGCGTCTCGTGACCGACGAGCTGCCATCGCTGCCCCGTGACACGAAGGGGTGGCTGGGATTCGGCATCCTGCCCTCGGAGTTCCGCGGGGATTCCGCCTGGCTTCCGGTGTTCGGGTGGCGCGGGGCTGAGACGCAGCAGGACCTCAAAGCCGCGATCGACGCCTTCGTCGCCGACAACCGGGCCCGTCAGCTCGATGAGGACCGGCGTCTCGCCTACGTGGCGTTCACACGCGCCAGGGATCACCTCATGCTGTCGGGGTCGAGCTGGTCGGGCACGAAGCGCCCGCGGCGACCCAGCGTCTTCCTCGACGAGGCGGCCGAGGCGCTCGGCGTCGAGCTGGTGCGGGACGAGGCGGGGGAGGACCCCTACGACGGCGAGCGGCGCCTGCTGCATTGGCCGCTCGACCCGCTCGGTGCGCGGCGCACAGCGGTCTCGGGCGCGGTGAGTGCGGTCACCGCGGCGCGCGCGTCGCCTCCGGCCGACCCTGACGACGACCTCGAACTCCTTCTTGCCGAGCGCGCCGACCGCCTCCGGCCCGTGCACACCCCGGCTCCGACGCGTATTCCGGCGTCGCGGTTCAAGGATTTCGTCGCCGACTACGGTCGTGCGGTCGAAGACCTGCGGCGCCCCATGCCGGAGCGCCCGTACCGGCAGACGCGCCTGGGAACCCTCTTCCACGCCTGGGTCGAGCAGCGCTCCGGGCTGGTCGGCGCCGGCATCGGTCTCGACGACGACGGCCTGTGGGACGACGACGAGCAGGGAGCCTCTGCGGCGGATGCGGCGGAACTCGAGCGACTGCGCGCGTGCTTCGAACGGTCGGAATGGGCGGGATTGCGGCCCCTCGAGGTCGAAACCGAGATCGACTTCGTCACGACCCGCCTCGACGGTCGCGAGCACGTCGTGATCTGCAAGCTGGATGCCGTGTACCGCCGCGGCGAGAGATACGAGATCGTCGACTGGAAGACGGGTCGCCCGCCGACCAGCGAGTCCGAGCGTCGCTCGCGCATGCTGCAGCTCGAGCTCTACCGCGAGGCGTACCACGTGAAGCACGGCATCGACCTCGACCTGATCGATGTCGCCCTGTTCTACGTCGGTGACGAGCTGGTGCTGCGGGGCTGACCCGGGCGGGGTCGCTTGCGTATCGCGGTCACGACGTGACGGGCACGGGGTGATGCTTAGGTCGCGGAGGCGCGTGCCGCAGGCCGATCGCGGGAGCGCGCCGGTGGCAGGTCGCCGGGCGGTCCTCACGACCTGAGATGCGCCGTTCGCGGCGCGGTGCGCGGTGTCGGCGCGCCTTTTGCTTTTCTGCGGCGCGGTTCGCTGCGTGGTCGGGGCGCCCATTGCATTTCTGCGGCGCGGTTCACTGCGCCGTCGCGGCGCCCGTTGCGGTTTTGGGGCGCGGTTTGTTGTGTCCTCGGGGCGCCCATTGCAATTCTGCGGCGCGGTTTGTTGCGTGGTCGGGGCGCCGTTGCGGTTTTGGGGCGCGGTTCGCTGCGCCGTCGGGGCGCCCACTGCGGGTTCGAGGCACGGTTTTCGTTTTGGGGCGCGAAATTCACGCCCCAACGCCCAAAATCCGCCCCAAACCGCGGGCCAACGCCGGGCCCCGCCTCGAACCTGGGCCAACGCCGGGCCCCGCCTCAAACCGCAGGTGAACAGCTGGCCCCGCCCTAAACCTCGGGCGAACGCCGGGCCGCACCCCACACCGCAAGGCGACGCCGGGCCCCGCCTCAAACCGCAGGCGGACGCCGGGCCCGCTCCAAATTGCATGCAAACGCCGGCCCCGCCCCAAACCGCAGGCAAACGCCGGACCCAACCCCTCAAACGGCAGGCGATCGCCCGACCCCGCCCCACGCGGTACAGCCGTACGCGCAGCCGGTATCACCCTCGACGCAGGAGACCACCCCCGCCGAACCGAAGGACCCCGTCAGGCCCCGTCGCCCGAGACGCCCCAGCGGCGCAGTGCAGCGCGGCTCGCGCGAGCGGCGTCTTCCTCATCATCGATGTGCGCGGCGTCGCCCTCGGCGGGGCGCTCCGACCCGGCGCCGAATGTGCTCTCGTCGCGGACGGCCGGCCCGGCGGGGTCAGCGGGCACGGCGGCGCGCGACCAGAGGGAGGTCGCGTCGGTGTCTCCGCTCAGCGCGGGACCCGCGGAACGGTCCTGCACCGGCCGGGAGGTCGAGTCCGACCAGCCGTCGAGGTCGAGGGGCTCGGTCTCGCCGGGCTCGACGCTGTCGGGGACGGGCAGTCGGTCGACGTGGATCGCTCCGCTGTCGGCATCCGACTCCTTCGCGTTCGCGAGGGCTTCGGCGAGGGCCTCGGCAGCCGTGGCGCGATCGCGCTCGGCGGACAGGTACAGCGAGAGGGCCTCGGGGTCGTACGCGTCGGTCTGCATCGACGTGTCGACCGCGGCCGGAGCGGAGACGGGGGGAACGCTCTCGACGAGGGCCATCGCGTCGTCGATGTCGCTGCGCGAGTCGGACACGATGTGGTCACCGCGCACGCCGTCGGCCAGAGCGTCGAGCAGGGCCACCGCGTCGGCGACGACATCGGTCTCGCCGGCGTCGTGGCCGTGTACGAGCCAGCGCGCGAACTCGAGCTCGGCGTAGAGGCGGGCGCGCTCGCGCAGCAGGGGATCGGGCGAGCGGTCGCCGGCTGCGGCGTAGCCGGCATGGACGTCGTCCGCGGCGAGGGGAGCGGATGCCAGCCAGCGCAGGTCCACGGCCGGGTCGCCGACACTGAGCCCGGCCCAGTCGAGGATGCCGACCACGTGAGGGATCTCGTCCTGGTCGTCGGCGAGGAGGATCGAGGAGCTGGTGGCTCCGCCCAGGACGACGGCCGACTCGAACCGCCACAGGTCGTCGACGTCGAGAGCGCGGCGCCAGCGCAGCATGAGGTCGTCGCTGACGCGCCCGGTGGCATCGGCGCGGTCGAGGAGACGCTTGACGTCGTCGCGCACCTGCTCGGGTGAGCGCACGGGCAGTCCGTCGGTGCGGACGATCGAGACCGGGAGCGCGTGCACCGCGGCCAGGGCTCCACCGATGGCGGGTGCGTAACCGGGCCCCTTCGGCAGGTGAGCGGGGTCGATGCGGTAGCCGTCGATGCGGTCGACGATCAGCACGCGCTGCGTTCCGGAGCCGCTCTCTCCGATCACTTCGGGCACGGCGAAGGGCAGGAGGGCGCGGACGCCCGCCGTCAGCGCGTGCAGGGCTCGCGATTCGGCGGCGAGGTCGGGGGCCGCTTCGTCGCCGGCCGGCATGCGGATGACGACCTCGCGCCCATCGGCGGTGCGCGCGAGAGCGGCATCGAAGCGACCGGCGGCGTTCTCGGTCAGTGCGCTGACGTTCGAGAAGGCTGCACCGGGCAGGGCCGTTGTCGCCGACGCGGCTAAAATGAGGGGCGAGCGTGCCATGCCCCCAGGGTAGGTCGGGCCTTCCTTCACCGGCCCGCGCCACGCCCTTGACCGAGGAGGTCGGTCCTCCGACCGCCGCTTGCTGCCCGCCGTCAGAGAGGTGCTCGATGCCGCGTCCCGCGTCTTCGTCGTCCGAGGTCCGTCCCCCATTGACCGTCGATCGCGCGGGTGGTGAGCGTGACGACGAGGGTTTGCTGAGCCGCCTCCGCTCGGAACCGGGCACGCGTGTGCTCGCGATCCGTCGCGACGCCGCGCCGCTCCGCGACGGCCACCTCGCACTGGTGTCGACCACGGAGGTCGACGATGACGTCGTGACCGAGTGGGCATTCCTCGGACGCACGCCCGACCGCACCGCGGTCGTTCTGGCGGGGTTGAGCGACGGTGCGCCCGACGAGACCGTTCCGGATGCCGAGTGGTCCCCGCTCCGCGCCGCCGGTGGAGACCTGCCCGCCGGTGAAGCCGAACTGCTGACCACGGCCGTCGCTCTGGCGGGGTGGCTGCGCGACGCCGCCTTCTGCCCGGCGTGCGGTTCGGCGACCGAGCTGCGCCAGGCCGGCTGGTCGCGCCACTGTCCCGTGTGCGGACGCGAGCACTTTCCGCGCACCGATCCCGCGGTGATCGTGCTCGTGACGTCCGCCACCCGCGACGACCGCATCCTGCTCGGTGCCAACGCCGCCTGGGGCGGGGACCGATTTTCATGTTTCGCCGGCTTCGCCGAGGCGGGGGAGTCGCTCGAAGATGCCGTCGCACGCGAGGTGGGCGAAGAGGCCGGGGTGCGCTTGCGCGACATCGCGTACCGCAATTCGCAGGCGTGGCCGTACCCGCGGTCGCTGATGCTCGGCTTCCGCGCGGTGGTCGTGGACGATGACGAGGCGCAGGCCGACGGCGACGAGATCGTCGAGGTGCGGTGGTTCGACCGTGACGAGATCGGTGCGGCCCTGCGCGGCGAGGGCTCGGCGATGCTTCCGGGGCCGGCGTCCATCGCTCGCCGACTCATCGACGACTGGTATCGAGGCGTCGCGTGACCTCGCCGCTCGAGGGGCTCGACGAGTACCAGCTCGAGGCCGCCCGTGCGCTGCGCGGCCCGGTGTGCGTGCTCGCGGGGGCGGGTACCGGCAAGACACGCGTGATCACGCGTCGCATCGCCCACGGCGTCGACACCGGCGCGTATTCGCCGCAGCGCGTGATGGCGGTGACCTTCACGGCCAAGGCCGCGGGAGAGATGCGCGGGCGTCTGCGCGCTCTCGGGGTTTCGGGGGTGTCGGCCCGCACCTTCCACGCGGCGGCCCTGGCGCAGGTCAATTTCTTCTGGCCGACGCTCGCCGGCGACCAGGCTCCGTCGATCATCGACAACAAGGTCCGCATGCTCGCGCACGCGGCCGACGGTGTGGGACTCGCCCCCGACACGGCGACCCTGCGCGATGTGGCCTCGGCGATCGAGTGGCGCAAGGTGACCCTGCGCTCGATCGAGCAGTACGCGGCGGACCGCCCCGACGGCGTCGGCCGCCTCGGTGTGGATCAGGTCGTGGCGCTGCAGCGGGCGTACGAGAAGCTCAAGGACGAGCGTCGTCAGATGGACTTCGAGGACGTCCTGCTGACGTGCGCCGGCATGATCGAGGCCGAACCGCGCGTCGCCGCGGCGGTGCGGGAGCAGTACCGGCACTTCACGGTGGATGAGTACCAGGACGTCTCTCCCCTGCAGAACAGGTTGCTCGAGCTGTGGCTGGGGGATCGTCGCGACCTGTGCGTGGTGGGCGATGCGAGTCAGACGGTGTACTCCTTCACCGGCGCCGACGCGCGGTATCTGCTCGATTTCGAGCGCACCCATGACGACGCGCGCGTGGTGCGTCTCGAGCGCAACTACCGCTCGACCGCTCCCGTGCTCGCCGTCGCGAACGACCTCATGCGGGGCAGGGCCGGTGCTCTCGAGCTGAAAGCCGCGAACGACGACGAGACCCCGACACCAACCGTCCGCGCCTTCGACGACGACGAAGACGAGGCCGCCGCCGTGGCCCGCTCGATCAGGGACTCGCTCTCGCGCGGGATCGATCCTCACGACATCGCCGTGCTGTACCGCTCGCACGCCCAGTCGGCGGCGCTGCTCTCGGCCCTGGCGAAGGTGGGTGTCGCCGCGTCGGTCCTGGGCGGGCGCAAGTTCTTCGACCTGCCCGAGGTGCGTCAGGCGCTCATGGCTCTGCGGGCGGCGTCCGTGGCGCCCCTCGAGACGGGCTTCCTGCCGACCGTGCGCGACGTGCTGCGCAGCGTCGGGCTTACGGACGACCCGCCCGAGGCGGGCGGCGCTCTGCGAGAGGCGTGGGAGGCGCGCGCGGCTCTGCTGCGGCTGGCCGAGGAAGCCCCCGCGGGCACGGATCTGCGCTCCTTCACCGACGACCTGCAGGCCCGAGCGCGCGATCAGCACGAGCCAACCACCCGCACGGTGACGCTGGCGACGCTCCACGCGGCGAAGGGTCTGGAGTGGGATCACGTGTACCTCGTCGGAGTCAGCGAGGGGCTCTTGCCGATCTCGTACGCGAAGACGTTCGAGGCGGTCGACGAGGAGCGACGCCTCGCGTATGTCGGCGTCACGCGAGCCGCGCGAACGTTGTCGGTGAGCTGGGCGCGGGGTCGAGGGCGGGGCGAGCGGTCTCCGTCGCGTTTCCTTCGGGAGATCGGCAGTGGCAGTCTGCGCTCGGCCGATGCAGCGTCCAGGCCCGCCGGAGCGAGTCGCCGCGCAGGTGCAACGACCTCGTCGTCCGCCCGATCGGAGCGGTGAGCAGGAACCTCGCCGCCCGACCGGCCTCGGCGGCGAGGGCCACGTCGACCTCGGGTCGGGGTCTGCCGATCAGCTGGGCGGCCACCGTGGCCCATTCCGGGTCTTCGCGGCGCTGATCGGCGTCGAGACACGCCAGGCAGGCGGTCCGTCCCGGTGCGACGACCGGGCCGATACGGGCGCCCGATCCGTCGAGGACGAGAGGTACGTGGGTCACGTCGTCCCGGACGAGCGGCCCCGCCCGCCGCGGGTCGACCCGGTGCGCGGCGAGCAGCACGACGCGCGTCCCGGGGGCGACGTCTTCGGTCGCCGTTCCCGCCCAGGGAACGACGCGCGTGCGAGCGGGCAACGCTGCCAACACGGCGCGAGTCGCCCGCGCCGGAAGATCGTCGTCGACCTGAAGGGCGAGAGAGGGATGCCGCGTCCTCCGCGCCAACGCCGGCGCGACCGCCGCGAGGAAGGCGTCGGCCTCGCCATCCCCGGCCCCGTGCACGCGGGCGAGCCCCCGCACCGCGGTCGAGTTCGTCCCCTCGGCCAGGGCCGCGACGACGACGTCGACCCACGAACCGGTGAACGGCGAGACGGCCACCGCGGGGGCGCCGAACTGGACGCTCCCGTCGGCACGCCAGAGCGGGGGAGCAGCGGAATCGAGTCGGATCATCGCCCGATCATCGCGCTGACCGAGATCCCGGATGCCGTTGTCCCCAGGGCGAAAAGGGCGAAACGCCCGTGGGGAGGAACGTCGTCCTCCCCACGGGCGTCAGCTCGAGACGGGTTCACCGCGCACAACAGCCTTCGGTCCCGTGTCACAACCGGCCCCGCGACGCACACCGGGCCACCGGCCTACCGCACTCCAGGCGCGCGTCACACCGGACGCTGATCTCCCGGTGCCGCTCCGTCGTCATCGCCGCCGTCGCGGTCGGCGTCCCCCGTCGCATCGCCCGGGTCCGCGGCATCCGGGGTCCCGCCCTCGGCGTCGCGCCGCCCGCCGTCGGCCTCCTCGGCCAGCAGCTGCGCGAGCGCGTCGTCCATGGCGTCGGAGGGGGCCGCTTCTCCACGTGAGGCGGCCGTCAGGCGCGCGATGAGCGCTGCGGGGTCGTCGATGTCCTCCGACGACGGCATGAGGTCGGGGTAGTCCCACAGTCCGTCGCGACCGTCGACGCCGACGGCGTCGGTGACGGCGCGCCACATGGCCGCGGCCTCGCGCATGCGGCGCGGGCGCAGTTCGAGGCCGACCAGGGCGCCGAGCGCCTGCTCGGCGGGTCCGCCCACCGCGCGACGGCGGCGCACGGCTTCGGCGATGCGTCCGGCCGAGGGCAACCGCGAGGTGGCGTCCTCGGTGACCACGTCGACCCAGCCCTCGATCGTGGCGAGCAGGTTCTCGAGGCGCGTGAGGGCCGCGGTCTGCTCTTCGGAGCGCTCGGGCAGCAGGGCTCCGCTCTCGAGGGCGCCGCGAAGCTCTTCGGGCTGCGTCGGGTCGAAGCGCGAGGCGAGGTCTTCGAGGGCGGCGGTGTCGACGTGGATGCCGCGGGCGAAGTCGCGCACCTGCGAGATGACGTGCAGGCGCAGCCAGCGGGCGTGACGGAACAGGCGCGCGTGTGCGAGCTCGCGGGTGGCGAGGTAGAGGGCCAGCTGATCCTCGGGGATCTCGAGGTCGCGACCGAAGTCGGCGAAGTTCTGCGGCAGGATCGCGGCCTCGCCGTCGGGCATGACGGGGATGCCGACGTCTCCACCACCGACCACCTCGGTCGACAGGCGGCCGACGACCTGGCCGAGCTGGGTGGCGAAGAGCGACCCGCCGACGGTGCGCATGAGGCGACCGGCTCCGGCGATCATCTCCTGCATGTCGTCGGGTGCCTGCTGTCCGAGGGCTGCGGTGAGGGCGTCGGCGATGCTCGTTGCGACGGGCTCGGCGAGCTCCTGCCAGACGGGCAGAGTCGCGCTCACCCAGGCGCCGCGGGTGACGGCGCGCGGGGGATGGGGGAGGTCGCTGATCGAGGTGGCCTCGCCCAGCCACAGTGCGGCGAGGGTGAACGCCTGGTCGATGTCGGTGCGCTGACCGGTGGTCACGCCCAAGCCGTCCTGGTTGGCGATGTGCAGGGCCTGGCGCTCGGCCAGGCTCCAGTCGACGCCCTCGTTCGTGCCGGCGAAGGCGCCCTGAAGCTGCGCCATGACCGCCTGCAGCATCGCGGGATCGATCTGCATGCCCGACAGCCGGGAGAGCTGTTCGGGGTCGATTCCGCTGACATCGCCTGACATGAGACGGCGCATGAGTTCTTGGAACTCGTCCTCGGGGCTCCGGTCGCCGCCGGGGTTGTCGTCTGCCACTTCAGCCGCCTTTCAGCCAGGTCTGGGGGAACGAGTCCTACGCTAGTCGCACGCTTACCCGCATCTGTCGGCCCGGCCTCTCGCCGCTTACGCCGCGCGCGAACGACCCGGCAAAGGATTGAGACCGTGACCCTGTTCGATGAGAACGTCTCCGTCGTGCCCGCCCCTCGACAGAGGTGGAGGCGCGGCACCGTCGTCGGCGTGTGGTCGCTCACGATCGCCGTGATCGTGCTGTTCGTGATGACGTTCCTGCCCTCGGCGTACGTCATCCAGCAGCCCGGCCCGGTCTACAACACGCTCGGCACCACCGCCGGGGCCGACGGTCAGCAGGTGCCCCTGATCACGGTGCCCGACGAGAAGGACTCCACCGGCACCGGCCAGCTCGACCTGCTGACCGTCCAGGTCAGCGGCAACCGCGAGCACACTCCTTCGTGGATCGAGCTGGCGTCGGCCTGGTTCGACAGGTCGCGCGCCGTCGTCCCGATCGACCGCATCTTCCCCGCGGGGCAGAGCACCGAGCAGCGCAACACCGAGAACGCCGCCCTCATGACCGACTCGCAGCTCGAGGCGAGCGCCGCGGCCCTCCGGGAGCTCGGGTACGACGTTGCGCAGCAGATCGCCGTCGGCACGATCGACGACTCGGGTGCCGCGAAGGGCCTGCTGCAGCAGAAGGACGTCATCACCTCCGTCGACGGTGCGGCGGTCGCGAGCATCGACGACGTCCGCGCCGCCGTGCAGAAGGCCGCCGGAGCCCCGGTCACCGTCGGTTACGAGCGCGACGGCACGGCATCCACTGTCCAGATCACGCCCCGGCAGGCCGACGTGAACGGTCAGACGCAGTACCTGCTGGGCGTCGGGCTGATGATGACGTTCGACCTGCCCGTCGACGTGAAGATCCAGCTCAACGACGTCGGCGGCCCGAGCGCGGGCATGATGTTCGCCCTCGGGATCATCGACAAGATGTCGCCCGGCGACCTGACCGGCGGCCAGCACATCGCCGGCACCGGCACGATCGACGCCGACGGGAACGTGGGCCCCATCGGTGGCATCCGTCAGAAGCTCTACGGAGCTCGGGATGCCGGAGCCACCTGGTTCCTCGCCCCCGAGGCGAACTGCAACGAAGTCGTGGGTCACGTGCCCGACGGCATCCGCGTGTTCTCGACGTCGACGCTGAAACAGTCGCTCACGGTCCTCGAGACCATCCGCGACGGGGGCGATCTCGACGCCCTCCCGACGTGTACTTCGTGATCGACCTTTCACGGCGAACCCCAGGCAGGGCGCGCCTAGGATGGACGGGTGACCACGACCTCGGCGCCGAATCAGGCCACGCCCCCTAACCGCTCTCGACGGATCATCTCGATCACTCTGGCGGTGATCGCAGCGCTCGTCGTGGCGTTCTTCGTCTTCGCGAACCTGTATTCCGACTGGCTGTGGTTCTCGCAGCTGGGCTTCACCACCGTGCTGACCACCCAGTGGATCGGCCGGAGCGTGATGTTCGTCGTCGGTTTTATCGCGATGGCGTTGCCCGTGTGGGGCGTCATCCAGCTCGCCTATCGGCTGCGACCGGTGTACGCGCGTCTGAGCTCGCAGCTCGACCGCTATCAGGAGGTCGTCGAGCCGCTCCGCCGGCTCGCCATGTGGGGCATCCCGATCTTCTTCGGCTTCTTCGCGGGCTTCGCCGCCTCCGCCCAGTGGGAGACCACGTGGCTGTGGTTCAACGGCGTCTCCACCTCCACCACCGACCCCCAGTTCGGTCTCGACACCGGTTTCTATCTGTTCGGGATGCCGTTCTACGCCGCCGCCCTCGGCTTCGCGTCCGCGGTGGTGCTGGTGTGCCTCCTGCTCACGGGTGTGGTCTCGTACCTGTACGGCTCGGTGCGCGTCGGGCAGCGTGAGCTGCGCATCTCGAAGGCCGCCCGCATCCAGCTCGCGATCCTCGCCGGCCTCTACCTGCTGCTGCAGGGTGCGAGCCTCTGGCTCGACCGCTTCCGCACGCTCGTGGAGCCGTCCGAGCGCATCACCGGTCCCGGCTACGTCGGCACCAACGCCGTGATCCCCGGCCAGACGATCCTCGCGATCGCGGCGGTCATCGTGGCCCTCGCGTTCTTCGTCACGGCCTTCCTCGGTCGCTGGCGCTACCCGCTCATCGGTACCGCGCTGCTGGTCGTCTCGGCGATCGTCGTCGGCGCCGCCATCCCGTGGGCGGTGACCACGTTCCAGGTGCGTCCGAACGAGCTCGCCCTCGAGAGCCAGTACTACCAGCGCAACCTCGACGGAACGAAGGCCGCCTACGGCCTCGACAACATCGAGAAAGAGAACTTCCAGGCCACCACGACGGCCCAGGCGGGTCAGCTGCGCAACGACGCCGAGTCCACCGCGCAGCTGCGCATCATGGACCCCGCGATCATCGGCCCGACGGTCCGCCAGCTCGAGCAGTACCGCGCGTACTACCAGTTCAACACCCCGCTCGACGTCGACCGGTACACGATCAACGGCCAGACGCAGGACACCGTGGTGTCGCTGCGCGAGCTGAACATCGGTCAGCTCGGCGACGCCGCCTCGTGGCAGAACACGACCCTCGTCTACACGCACGGCTACGGCATGGTCGCGGCCGCCGGTAACGAGCGCACCGCCGACGGCGACCCGGTCTTCCTCGAGCAGGCCATCCCCGGCACCGGCTTCCTGACCGACCTCAAGTACGAGCCCCGCGTGTACTTCGGTGAGCAGTCGCCGCCGTACTCGATCGTGGGCGGTCCCGAGGGCGGGGAGCCGATCGAGCTCGACTACCCGCTCGGCGCCGACGGCGGCAACGAGACGCGCACGACCTTCGCCGGCAACGGCGGACCCAGCGTCGGCAACGTCTTCAACCGCCTCATCTACGCGCTGAAGTTCCAGTCGGAGCAGATCCTCTTCTCGGACTACGTCAACTCCGACTCGCAGATCCTCTACGACCGCAACCCCAAGCAGCGCGTGCAGAAGCTCGCGCCGTACCTGACGCTCGACAGCGACCCGTACCCCACGGTCGTCGACGGACGCATCAAGTGGGTCATCGACGGCTACACCACGAGCGCGAACTACCCGTACTCCTCGGGCGTCTCGCTCTCGCGGGCGATCGCCGACTCGAACAACCCGGCTCCCACCTACGCGCTGGATGACATCAACTACATCCGCAACTCGGTCAAGGCCACGGTCGACGCCTACGACGGCTCGGTGAGCCTGTACGCGTGGGACGACCAGGACCCGCTGCTCAAGGCGTGGCAGAACATCTACCCCACGACCCTCAAGCCGTGGACCGACATGTCGGCCGACCTCATGAGCCACGTGCGCTATCCGACCGACCTCATGAAGGTCCAGCGCTCGATGCTCGGCGTCTACCACGTCGACGACGCGCGTTCGTTCTTCCAGCAGGACAACCGCTGGACGACCCCGAACGACCCGCAGGACCCGGCGACGTTCCAGCCGCCGTACTACCTCACGATGAAGATGCCGAACCAGGACGACCCGTCGTACTCGATGTTCACGAGCTTCATCCCGGCGTCTCAGGGCGGGCAGGCGAGGAACGTGCTAACGGGCTATCTCGCCGTCGACTCCAATGCGGGCAGCCAGCAGGGGACCAAACGCGACGACTACGGCAAGCTCCGGATGCTCGTGATCGATTCGTCGACCACGGTGCCCGGGCCCGGCCAGGTGCAGAACACGTTCGACTCCGATACGAACGTCTCGTCGCAGATCAACATCCTGAAGCAGGGGCAGTCGCAAGTGCTCAACGGCAACCTGCTGACCCTCCCGGTCGGTGGCGGCCTGTTGTACGTGCAGCCGGTCTTCGTGCAGTCGTCGGGTGATACGAAGCTCCCTCAGCTGAGACGCGTGCTCGTGGCCTTCGGCAACAAGATCGCGTTCGAGAACACCCTCAGCGAGGCGCTCGACACGTTGTTCGGCGGTGACTCCGGAGCGAACACGGGTGATGAGACCGTCACCCCGACCGACCAGAACAGCGGCACCGGCGGATCGTCGGGCACCACGGCTCCGACGGGCGACTACGCGGCCGCCCTGCAGGAGGCGCGCGACGCGCTGACGGCACGCCAGTCGGCGCTCACGAGCGGTGACCTCTCGGGCTTTGCCACGCAGGATGCGCGCCTCACCGCGGCCGTCCAGCGCCTGCTGGACCTCGAGTCGCAGGGCCAGGGCGGTACGGCCAGCACCACGCCGACCCCGACTCCCTCGGCCACACCCGCGGGCTGATCGACCCCTCGACGCCGGCGTCCCGCTTCCCGCGGGGCGCCGGCGTCGTCGTTCCCGCCGCGTTGTGGTTCTCGCCGTGCCTCCGCGCCGCCGCCGTCCTCGGCGCGCGCCCGCCGGCCCGCCCAGCGCCCTCCCGCTTGCCCCGCGCGGCCACCCGCGTCTACCCCCGTTGAGTGTCCAAGACACGCGGACGATATGTGAAACCGTCCGAGTGTTTTGGACACTCAATGCTGATCAACGAGTGCTGGCAGCCCGCAACCCGCGCACGTGCTCACGCGCCGCACGCGCCGCACGCGCTCACACGCCCTAAGCGCTCGCGCCGCGCGCGCTCAAGCGCTCAAGAACCACCACCAGATCAGCAGCATCGTCGTCCCGAACCCGGCGATCTGGTTCAGCCACAAGAAGCGGTTCCAGCCGGCGGTGGCGCGGTCGCTCTCGGCATCCGTCACGTTCCGGTACGGCCAGCACACGACGAGGTAGGGCACCACGAGCACGGCGGCCAGGGGCCCGGGCCAGGCCGTGAACAGCATGGCCACCCCGGCGAGGGCGTAGGCGGCCAGGGCGAAGCGCACGGTCCACCGCGCTCCGCGGGCGGTCGCGATCGACGAGATCTCGGCGGCGCGGTCGGCCTCGACGTCCTGCACCGCGCCGAAGGCGTGCGAGGCGATTCCCCACAGCGCGAACGCGACGAGCACGAAGACGAGCTGCGGCGTCCACACGGCGCCCGCCAGCACGAGCCCGTACACGGCGGGCGAGAAGAAGTGGATGCTGCTGGTCATCGAGTCGAGGAACGGGCGTTCCTTGAGCCGCAGCGGCGGCGCGGAGTAGAACACGACGAAGAACAGGCTCAGCGCGAGCACGAGCCACGACAGCGGCGACCCGATGACGACGAGGTACACCACGAACGGCAGGCACGACAGCGCCGAGGCCCACAGCGTGATGGGGTGCATGCGCTTCGCGAGCACGGCCCCGTGCGTGCCGCCCTTGCGGGGGTTGCGCAGGTCGGATTCGTAGTCGAACACGTCGTTCACGCCGTACATCGCGAGGTTGTAGGGAACGAGGAAGAACAGGATGCCGATGATCAGCGGCGCATCGATCGTCCGCGTGGTCAGCAGGTAGGCGGCGGCGAACGGGAAGGCGGTGTTGATCCAGCTGACCGGTCGCGACGACACGAACAGCTCCCGCAGCACGCGGCCGGGGGTGAGGGCGGCGGGGGCGGTCATGCGGTGTCCTTCGAGGGCAGGGGAGCGAAGAGGGTGAACAGCGCCGGCAGGAGGAACGCCGCGCACAGGGGGTAGGCGAAGTCCTCGATGGGGGCGAGCCCGAGTTTCAGGCCGCTGAGGTGCTCCTGAGGATACGAGAACAGGTCGACGGCGATCATGAGGTTGTCGAACACGAGCGTCAGTCCCCCCAGCACGAGCGCCGTGAGAGCGGAGGATGCCATCCGCTGGCGGAACCGCGGCCGCCGGAGCGTGGCGAGGGTCACGATGAGCGTCACGATGACGAACGGCAGCACGATGAGCGGGTAGGTCACGCGGACCCCCTCTCGACCGCCGGGGTCTCCCTACGGCGAGCCCGTGCGGCCGCGCGCCGCTCGAACACGGCGAACATGACCACCGCGAGATAGCTCAGGAACAGCAGGAAGAACACTTCCTCGAGCGGCAGGTGCGGGGCGAGCATCACGCCGACGAACAGCGGACTCTCGCCCTTCACGAACACGCCCGTGACGATGCCGACGAGGTCCCACGCGAGGAAGAACGCCGTCCCGCCCAGCACCGCCATCGTGGTGCGGAGAGGAGCGACCCGCAGCGCGAGCGAGTACTTCCCGTCGATCAGCATCATGCCGATCAGCGAGAAGAGGATCGCGCCCAGGTAGATCCCCGGCACCTCAGACCGCCGCGCGCGCGGGTTCCGCCAGGGGGCCGGTCGTGGTGTCACCCGTCAGGCGCTTGACCACGAGCTCGGCCGAGATGAGGCACATCGGCAGGCCGATGCCCGGCAGAACCGAGGTACCGGCGTAGTAGAGGTTGCCGACCTTGCGCGAGCGGTTCTTCGGGCGGAAGATCGCGCTCTGGTTGAGCGTGTGCGCGAGTCCGAGCGAGTTGCCGTGCCAGGCGTGCAGGTCTTCTTTGAAGTCCTCGGGCGCGATCGTCTTACGGACGACGATCCGCTCGGCCAGATCCGGGATGCCGGTCCATTCGGCGATCTGCGCGATGACGCGATCCGCGGCCTTCTCGATCCGCTCGTCGCCGGCGCCGGACACGCCTCCGCGTCCACTGTCGGGGTCGGCGGGTACGGGGACGAGCACGAACAGGTTCTCGTGCCCCTCGGGCGCGACGGATTCGTCGGAGGCGCTGGGGCGGCAGATGTAGATCGACGCGGGGTCGGGGATCTTCTTGTTCTCACCGAAGATCGCGTCGAAGTTGGTGTGCCAGTCGTCGGTGAACAGCAGCGTGTGGTGGGTGAGCTGCGGCAGCTCGCCCTTGACGCCGAGCAGCAGCAGCAGGGCGCCGGGGCTGGGCACCTTGTCCTTCCACCACTTCTCGGGGTACTGGCGGTCCTTCTCTTCGAGCAGCTCGTTCTCGGTGTGGTGCAGGTCGGCGCCCGATACGACGGCGTCCGCTGCGAAGATGCGGCCGTCGGCCAGGCGCACGCCGCGCGCGGTGCCCGACTCGGTGATGATCGCCTCGACGGGTGCCGAGGTCTCGATCGTGACGCCGCGTTCGCGGGCGAGCTTCTCGATCGCGGCGATGATCTCGGTCATCCCGCCCTTGGGGTACAGCACGCCGTCGCCCAGGTCGAGGTGGCTCATGAGGTGGTACAAGCTCGGCACCTCGAAGGGGGAGCCGCCGAGGAACACCGCGGGGTAGGCCAGGATCTGCTGCAGACGAGTGTTCTTGAAGTCGTCGGTGACGCGCTTCCACAGCGTGCGGGTGAGCAGCGGGATGAGCGTGGGTAGGCGCTTGATCAGCGCGGGGTCGCGCAGGCCCTTCGTCGACGAGTAGGGGTCGTACAGGAACTTCGACGTGGACAGCTCGTAGGCGTCCTTTGCGGAGTCGAGGTAGGCGTCGATGTTGTCGCCCGAGCCGGGTTCGTGCTCCTCGAACAGGGCGCGCACGGCTTCGCGGCCCGAGACGATGTCGATCGGGTCGCCCTTGCCGGGAGGGCCGTAGACGCGGTACGCCGGGTCGAGGCGTACGAGGTCGAGCTGCTCGTCGGCGCTCGTGCCGAGCAGACGGAAGAAGTGGTCGAACACCTCGGGCATGAGGTACCAGCTGGGGCCGGTGTCGAAGCGGAAGCCGTCCTTCTCCCACGATCCCGCGCGGCCACCGAGGGCGTCACGCGCCTCGAAGAGGTGGACGTCGTGTCCGCGGTCGGCAAGAAGTGCTGCGGTACCGAGACCGGCGATCCCGCCTCCGACGACGACGATGCGCTGGGCGCTCATGAGCGTGAACCTTTCGGGGGGCGGCCCAGGAGGGCGCGGGCGGCGAGGGTGGCTTTGACACCGTCGGGAACGCGGACGCGGGGAGCGCCGGCGGGGGAGGAGCGGAGGCGGCGAGAGAGTTCCGCGAACAGGTCGTGCGCCGTGGTGACGGCGGCGCGGCAGTCGGGCGGCAGGTGGGGGATGACGGATGCCGCGGCGGCGAGGTCGGCGTCGATGCGGTCGAGAACGGCCACCCGGCGTTCGTCGTCGGCCGCGCCGTCGAGATAGTCGCGGCCGAGGCGGTCGGCGTCGTCCGCGAGGTCGCGGAGGAAGTTCACGTCCTGGAAGGCCGCGCCCAGGCGCCGTGCGCCGTCGACGAGGTCGGCGGCGGGTCGGGCGGGCGCCGACATCCCGGCGTTGAGGAACACCTGCAGGCACATGAGCCCGACGACCTCGGCCGAGCCGTAGACGTAAGCGTCGTGCGAGAGGTCGTCGTGCTCCGCGGTGTCGAGGTCGGTGCGCATCGACGCGAAGAACGGGGCGATGAGCTCGTCGGTGATGCCGCACTCGCGCGCCGTCCGGGCGAACGCGTGGACGACGAGGTTGGCGCTGAAGCCGGTGGCGATGGCATCCCGAACCTCGTTCTCGAGGCCGTCGAGGACGGCGCGCTCCCGCTCGGGACTGAGCCCCGCGTCGTGGGCGGGTCCGTCGACGATCTCGTCGGCCACCCGCACGAGGGCGTAGATGTTGCGCACGTGGGGACGCGGGCGGGGCCCGAGCAGGCGCGCGGCGATGCCGAACGAGGTGGAGTAGCGGTGGATCACGGCGGCGGCGGCGTCGTCCGCGGTCTGGGAGTACAGCTCGAGGCCCGTGGGCGCATGACTCACGGAATGCGCTCCTGCACGGCTTTCACGAGGTCGCGCAGCATGTCCTGGCATGCGGCCGGCACCGTCGACGAGTCGACGATGATGAGGGCCTCTTCGAGCGTGTCGAGGATGAGGCATTCGAGTTCGGCGCGGGCGCCCGACTCGGAGAGGGCCTGTTGGGCGGCGCGCACGGCAATCGGACCGGTGTGGGCCTGGGCGAGAGCCTCGCTGACCTCGGGCCAGTTCGGGGTCTTCCGCGCGAGGGAGATGAGGTGCGTCTTCTTCGCCTCGCGCAGGTCGCAGCCCTCTTCTTTGCCCGACAGCGCCGACGAACCGAAGGCGCCGATGAGGTCGTCGACGAGCTGGTAGGCGAGTCCCAGTCGCTGGCCGAACCGCTCGAGCGCGTAGATCGACGGGCTCGGGGCTCCGGCGATGAGGGCTCCGGCCTGCAGCGGCGCCGAGAACGAGTACGCGGCAGTCTTGTCGCGCGTGGTGCGCAGGACCGCCTCGGAGTCGATCTCGCCCGACGAGACGGCGTGCTCCACGTCCGAGAGCTCGCCCATCGCCGAGATCAGAACGGCGTCGTCGAGCATCTCGAGCAGCGGCTGGCGCATGCGGTCGGGGAGCTGCGCGAGGGCGATCATGCGTCCGGCCTCGTGAAGCAGCAGGTCACCGGCGAGGATCGCGGCGGCGTCTCCGAGGAGGGCCGAGCCGTCGGCATCCGCTCCCTTCGACAGACCCCGCTGGCGGAACTCTCCGCCGATGTTGGGCACGCCGCGGCGCTCGGTGTCGCGGTCGATCACGTCGTCGTGAATGACGAACGCCGTGTGCAGCAGTTCGAAGGCCGCGGCCACCTGGTACACGCCGATGCGGTTCTCGTCATCGCCGTAGAGCGTCTCGAAGGCCGAGACGACGAGCAGCGGACGGAAGCGCTTTCCGCCTTCGGTCGCCCGACGGATGGCGGATGCCAGATACCGGGCGCCGTCGCCGAGCGTGGTGGCGCGTCGCTGAAGGCGCGACAGCGCCCCGTCGATCTCGCGGTCGATGCCCTGACGGGCGACGGGGGTGGATTCGAGACTGATCATGAGGCGCGCCTCACCGTGTGAGGGGTCTGGAACAGGTGCAGCTGCTGCGCCTGCAGGACGAGCCAGGGGCTGAACGCCCACGGAGTCGACTCGAGAGATGCGGCGAGCTCGAGCGGGTCGACCCAGCGGTACTCGGCGACCTCGTCGGGGTTCGGCTCGGGGTCGACGTCGGCGCGGGCGACGTACACGGGACAGATCTCGTGTTCGACGATGCCGCTGGCGTCGACGGCGCGGTAGCGGAAGTGCGGAAGGGCCAGCTCGAGGTCGCGGATGACCAGACCGACCTCGTGGGCGGCACGGCGGTGCACCGCCGCGAGCGAGGCTTCGGAGGGGCCGGGGTGACCGCAGAACGAGTTCGTCCAGACGCCGGGCCACGTCTTCTTGTGCAGAGCACGGCGCGTGACGAGCACTTCGCCCGCGCCGTTGACCACGTGGCACGAGAACGCCAGGTGCAGAGGTGTCTCGGTGTCGTGCACGGTAGCCTTGGGCGCCGTGCCGATCTCGTTCCCGAAATCGTCCAGGAGGACGACATATTCGGTCTCGCTCATCGTGCCTCCCGTTTGCTAGTTTAGCTAGCGATGTAGCCTTGACTATACCGACGCCGAAAGGGGGTGTCCACCGTGACGAAAGCCGTGTCGACCTCTGATACGAGGCCAGCCGTGGGCCATACCCTACGCGCCATCCAAACCCTCAGCGACGCCCTCGACAGAATGCATTCGGGCATGAAGGGCGAGATGGACATGAACGCCAGCGATCTCGCGACGCTGCGCATGCTCACCATCCGCGAATACCGGGGCCAGATGGTCAGCCCGCACGACGTGGCGACCCACCTGCGGATCTCGACCGCGTCGACGACGAAGCTGATCGACCGTCTCGTGGCCTCGGGGCATCTCGAGCGTCGTCCGCACCCCTCCGACGGCCGTGCTCGCGTCGTCGTGCTCACCGACAAGTCGCGGCGCGAGTTCTTCCAGCACTTCGGAGCGCACCTGGGCGCCATGCGCGATGTCGCCGAGCGCTTCGACGACGGCGAGCTCGACACGATCGTGGCGTTCATGGACTCGCTCACCGAGTCCATCACCACCGAGGACTGCCCCCCCGCCCCCGACCGGGCATCCGAGCCTGTCGAAGCCCCCGGGCTCCCGGGGCGTCACCCCCGCGCGACCCGCACGCCCACGTCGTCGAACGCATCCCGCTGACGCCCACCCCGTCGCGCGGTCGCCCGCACCTGCGCGGGGGCGTCCGACCACCCGCCGCCGCGGAACACGCGCGCGTCGCTCTCGCCCTCGGGGTCGTACAGGTCGGCGCACCACTCCCACACGTTGCCCAGAGTGTCGAAGAGGCCGTGGAGGTTCGGCATCCGTCCTCCGACCTCCGCCGGGGCGCGCAGGCCGTCAGCGGCCGTCCACGCCACTTCGCGGACCGGTCCGTAGGCCGATGACGTCGAGCCCGCGCGGCACGCGTACTCCCACTCGTCCTCGGTGGGCAGGCGAAAGCCGTCGGAGTCGGGGTCGCCCGTGACGACCTCGCCGTCGAAGGAGTAGACGGGGTCGAGGCCCTCCCATTCGCTCAGCGCGTTGCAGAGCCGGATCGCCCGCAACCAGCTCAGCTGCGTCGCGGGGCGACGCGGATGGCGAGACGGGATGCCGAGCAGCTCCGCGATCTGCTCCTCGGTGATGGCGTAGACGCCGATCTCGAAGCTGTCGACGACGATCTCGCGTCGTTCTGCGCCCCGAAGGTCTCCGCGCAGCACGCGGCCGGCGGGGATGCGCGCCATCTCGACGTCGGTCACGCGAGTTCCACCATCCACAGGTCGCTGTCGCCGGTGATGAAGAGGCGCTTCTCGTCGGCGTCGAAGGTGCAGTTGCTGACGACGTGCGGGGTGGGGATGACGCCCAGGCGTGCGCCGGTCTCGTCGACGATGACCACTCCCGCCTCGCTCGAGATCCAGAGCCAGTCGCGGCTGTCCACGACGAATCCGTCGGGGATGCCGGCATCCACCGTCGCGAAGGTGCGCGGGGCGCCGAGGGTCTCGCCGTCCCAGCTGCACGCGACGACACGGGGGAGCCGCTCGACATTCGACTCGGCGACGTACAGGGTGCTCTCGTCGCGGCTGAAGGCCAGGCCGTTGGGCTGATCGAGGTCGATCATGCGCTGCAGGCCGTCGCCGTCGCGCCAGCGGTACACGCTCTGGTGGGAGAGTGCGGGGTCGGCGGGGTATCCCTCGCGCGGATCCGAGATGCCGTACGTCGGGTCGGTGAACCAGATCCAGCCATCGGATGCCACGACCAGGTCGTTCGGCGAGTTGAGCGGCTGGCCCTCGAAGGCGTCGACGAGCAGTTCGGTGCCGTTCTCGTCGGTGCGGCTGATGCCGCGGCGTCCGTGTTCGGCCTGCACGAGACGGCCGTGGGCGTCCATCGCGTTTCCGTTCGCGAAGTTCGAGCGGTCGCGCACCGTGATGATCGATCCGTCCTCACGCCACGCGAGGGTGCGCCGACCGATCACGTCGCTGAACACGAGCGAGCGCTCCTCTGTCCACCAGACCGGCCCCTCGGCCCAGGTGGCGTCGGCGTAGAGCGACAGCAGCCGCGAGGCGGGCGGCAGGACGGCGCGCAGGCGCTCGTCCCACACCCGGGGAGGCGCGACGTCGACCGCCTCGGGGGAGCGGGCACTCTGCAGGATCTGACCGTCGAGGGGTATGCGGGGCATGGGCCCAGTCAAACGTGCGGGGGCCGCCGGGTGGGGCGGCTTGACGCGCTCAGCCGAACGGGTGGGCCGTGGGTGCGGCCGGCGACGTGGAGAACTGGATGAGCACCTGCAGGCAGGGCTCGTCGCCGACGGTGCCCGAGAGGTGCCCGGCTGTGCCGTCGATCTCGGTGGTGTCGGTGTCCTGCCCGAAGTGGATGTCGCCGGGACCCATCTCGACGCGCGAGCCGTCCTGCGTCTCGAGGAACCAGCGCCCCCGCAGCGGAATCACCCACTGCGGATGAGGGGAGGGATGCCACTGCCCCACCCACCCGACCGGGAGCGCCGCGAACAGCACCGCCGACACCTCACCGGGGAACGGCCGCATCCACTGCGGGTCGGCTCCGCCGCCGACGCTCTGCATCCCGAATCCCCGTAGTACTGATTCGTCGAGTCGGCTCTTGCCGTCCAGTCCGGTCCACATGTGGATGAACGGCAGCGTCGGCGGGGTGTCGGCATCGCGCCCGTCGTTGTCGAGGGGAGCGGTGGTGGTCGTGTCCATGGCTCGAGTCAACCGCGCCGAGCCCGGGGGAGCGCAGGGTTGACGGAGGGGGATGGATGCCACGTGCCGGTGCAAACCTGCTCAACGAAGAAGGGGCGCCGCCGACCGAAGTCGACGGCGCCCCTTCGCGAGCGCGTGGTGCGTCAGGCCTTGCCCTCGGCGCGGTTGCGACGAACCGTGGTGGCCACGGCGATCGTGCCGCCGGCCAGCGCGAGAGCGCCGCCGCCGACCCAGAGGCCGAGGAGTGAGTTCGTGTCAAAGCCGGTCGCGGGGAGGCCGGTGGAGCCGCCGGCGTTGTTGCTCGAGCCGCCGGCGGTGCCGCCTGCGTTGTTGCTGGTGCCGCCGGTCGGCGTCGCCGAGAGCGTGTAGCTGCCGCGGGCGTCAGCGGGGAGCGTGACGTTCGCCGTCGCACTGCCGGAGGCGTCGGCGACCTTGGTGATCGACTTCGAGCTGACGGGCAGGTTCGCCGTGGCGAGACCAGCCTGGTCGGCGTTGTAGCCGACGAGAACGAAGGTGACCGTGGAACCGGGGGCGAAGTTGAAGGTGACCGGACCGCTGTTGTTGATCGTCACGGTCTGGGTGCCGGGGGCGGTGGGGACGTACGCCTGAGCCACGGCGGGAGCTGCGAAGAGCAGCGCGCCGGCGAGGGCGGCGGTGACGCCAGCCTTCTTAAGGGTGAGCTTCATGAGTGCCTGCTTTCGAATCCGGGCTACCGGGAGGTGGTGGTCCGCGTCCGTGCTATCCCGATGGAGCTGCAAGGGGAAGGACAACAATGAAGCGGTGGGCATTAGAGACCCCTCCTGAGTATTGCCTAGGAGGACCCTGGATTCCAACTTGTCAAGGTTTCGACTACGTAAATTTACGCTGATGCGCAGTCGGAGGCGCATTCACGCAACGAACGTGATCATTGCAGCGTGGCCGCCGGGGCATTGTTACAGTCCGCTATTACGACGGGATTGAGTGATGCGTCAGCCGTGGGCGTCACGATTGCTTCTGCTTCCGATGCGCTCGTCGTCGATCGAACGACGAGCGTGATGGTCTGCGACGATTGCGGGGTCAGGCTGAACCCGTAGGTGAGCACCTGACGCCCTTCGAGATTCCCGTCCATGGAGACGTTCTGCTCCGAGGCCGAAGCGGAGGCGAGCTGCCAGCCTTGCGGCAGGAAGATGTTGCTGATCACGGTTGAAGACCCGGGTGCAACGCCGTATACCCCGTTCCCCGTGATGTACGGGGGGAGTGATGTTTGCGCGTCCGCGGGAGCGTTGTTCGAGAGCGTGAGTGTGAGGACGAGCTCACGCGGTTCGCTCCTCGAAGTCTGGCTGCAACGTCCCCAACTCACCGTGACATCAGGTTTCACGTAGTAGCTCATTTTCGAGCCCGTGCCGTCATTCAAGAAAACGCCGAAGCGCGCGGTGCGTTCGTCGGTCACGGGGAGTTCCCCAGCGAGGGCTGTACCAGCGACGAGCGCCTGTTCGTCGGCATTGGCTGCCCAGACGAGTACGCGGTGCTCGTCTGCGGCTCGGGCCAACGCGGCAAGCATTCCCGCTGTCGATCCGTGTCCGGTTAGAACGGCATCGAAGACGGCACCGGTAGCTCCGGCAAAGAATGCATCTTGTGCGGCGGGGTCGGGATAACGCTCGTAGACGCCGTTGAGCAAGACCTGAACGGCGTTGTCAGCTGTCAACCGTTGACCATCCGCGACGGTTACCGGGCCTACTGCGTGTAGCAGATAGGAGAGCACCACTGGGTCCATGACGATCACTCCATCGACGTCCGTGCCCGTCTGCTTCTTGTACATGTCGCGCGCGAGAGGCCCGTCGATCGTGAAATCGGGGATCTGAGTCAGATTGTGGAAATACCGCGCCGGACGCGTCTCGTAGATCTTCGTGACGTCGTCAGGTAGTTGAATGACGGGCTCGGAGATGCCGCGCGACAGCGCGGTCGCAGAGCGCGTGTCGACGAGCGATATGGCGCCCGCATCGGTGCGAAGCAAGATGGCCGTGCCGGTGATTCCTCCGAGAGAACGCCATTCGGCGTTGTTCTGCACGAGAAGCAGATAGTCGCGGGGCCCATCCTGACCGAGCATCGCCGGAAGGAGCTTGGTGGTTCGCGACAGCGCATCGAGGGCGCTCGACGATCTCGTGAACAGCTTCTCCGCCTGGGCAACTGCGCGATCCATGGCGCCGATGAGGGGAGTTCGGTCGATGCCCTGCACGGCCATCGCCGCTTGTCTAGCCGTCACCGCGGCATTTTCTGCCGGAACGGCGAGGGTGGACAGCGCATTTGTGTCGATCCGACCGTTGATCGGCTTCAGGCTATCGATCGAGGATGACTGAGACGCGGTCGCGAGGGGGAGCAGCCCCCCACGCAGCAGATCGTCCGACGCCCGTGCAACCGTTGCGAAGGCTGCCAGTTGGGGGCCGATCCAGGGTGTGCGCTCCGCGACGGCCCAGATGGGGTCCGAGGTCAGGCCTCGCGCCGCTTCCGCCTCAGACGCAAGATGCGCAAGAGCCGGCGCAGACTCTGACGGGTCAGCCGCGACAGCGCTCGCCGCGGAGCCCGCCGTTGTCTGTATCTCTTCGAGATGTTGGTAGGCCATTGCGCCGCGTACGCCCACCCAAGCCGTCGTGACCAGGACGACCAGCAGCAGTCCGCCGATGATCCACGCCACGATGCGCCCCGCGGTCAGCATTGCTGGGGGAAGGGTTGATGAACTCATGCTTCGCCTGACGTTCGCGGTTCGATAGGAGTGCCGCCGAGTTGTGTGCTGACTCAGGCGTGGCGGTTGCTACTGCTGCGCCTCACGCGCTCCGCGGCGGAGCGCTAAACCGAGCTCGCCGAGCGCCGCATCCGCCGATTCTGTGTCGTCGCCCGACGCCATGTCGTGGTCGGACGGCTTGGCGGCACGTTTTGCGAGCTTCCGTTCTGCGCGCGTCGGCTTTTCGGGCGTCGCCATGTAGCCGTACCCGCCGTAGCCGTATCCGTACGCCGAGTAGTACGAGTCCGGACCGCGCGTAGGGACCATCGACATGACGAATCCCGCGAGCTTCGCCCCGACGGCGACCAGGGCTTCTGTCGCGCCCGTGAGCTGATGTTTTGTGGTCTTTCCAGCCGCTACCACCATGAGGGCACCGCTCGTCACACGAGCGAGGATGGCCGCATCCGTGACCGGAAGAAGCGGAGGCGCATCACACAGCACGACGTCGAAGTCTTTCTCCAGCATGTTGAGCAGAGTGCCCATCTGCGCAGAACCGAGCAGCTCGCTCGGGTTCGGCGGGATCTTGCCTGCTGGCAGGACGTACAGGCTGCGACCACCCCACGGCAACATCACTTCGTTCACTTTGGCGCGGCCAATCAGGACGTCCGTCAGCCCGGCTCCGCCCTCGATGCTGAGGTACTCGGCCACCTTCGGCTTACGCAGGTCGGTGTCCAGCAGTGCCACCCTCTTGCCCGCGTCGGCCAGCGCGATGGCGAGGTTGATCGTCGTCGTCGACTTTCCTTCGCTCGGGATGGAGCTTGTCACGACGAAGCTCGCGCGACCACCCATGTCGAGGAACTGCAGGTTCGTGCGGAGCGCGCGGAACGACTCAGCACGCGGGCTCAACGGGTCTGCGTGCACGATGAGCGGGCGTTCTTTCGCCTTAGCGTCGTAGGCGATGGCTCCGATGTTGGGGGCGGACGTGATCTGCTCGGCTTCGCGGGGCACGCGTATCCGGTTGTCGAGGCTCGTCCGTAGAACGGCGGCGGCAACTCCTAGGGCGAGTCCGATGAGAGCCCCGAGTGCGAGATTGAGAGGAACGTTCGGACTGGACGGCGAGGCGGGGGCCTGCGCCTCGCTCACCAGGCTCAGACGGACGGGACTCGTACCATCCGAGGCTTCCGGCTCCAGTTGCGGAACCACCTCGGAGAGGCTCGCTGCAACGGCGTTCGCGAGGGTTGCCGCACGCGCAGCGTCGGGATCCGAAACCGTGATGGCGATGAGCGTGGAGTTAAGCGCTCCCGCCGCCTTGACCTCCTTGGCGAGAGATTCTGGCGTGGTGGGGAGGTCGAGCTGCGAGATAACCGGTGCGAGCACGATTGGCGTCGCGACGAGACCCACGTATGTATTAATGCGAGCTTGGGCGAAGCTCGACCCCTGCTGCAGCTCCGCCGCTGAACTTCCCGCTTGGGTAGACACGAAAATCGTGCTGGACGACTCGTAAATGGGGGTGCGAGTGGCCGTGAATCCCACTGCGGCCCCCAGGCCCACGAACGTGAGCAGGATGATGATGAGCCAATTTTTGCGAAGGATGCGGATGTAGTCGCTGAGCTCCATGGTGCCTTTCGAGGACGCACGGCCTGCCGGGGGAAAAGGCGGGGCATTTCGATCAGTCTGACACAAGCAGTGTCATTCCAAGCGGATGGTCAAAACGCCTCCGGCGTGGATCGAAACGAGACTGACGGGCATCAGGACGTCTAACGGGGAGGTCAAACGATCACGGTTGGCCGTCGTGCGACGTTCCTGGATCGCGGTCGTCACTCGAGAGCGAGACGAAGGACTCGTTCCACCGCGGTGAGAGCCGGGTCCATTTGCTCTGCAGAAAGCGCATACGTCCTTGCGGATCGTCCGTACGGGTCGGTGACATCGTCGTCGCCGGGCAGAGCGGGTGGCAGTGAGATCCCTCGTTGTCTCGCGATCAGGGCGACGATGGACCGCACGCGGCTCTGAGCGTCAACCCGTCCATCGACTTCCTCAACTCGCGCGGCGGCACGAATGTCGTCGTCGCTCACAGCACCCGAGAGGCGGGCGAACTCGCGGGCCGTGAAGGTGTTCCTCAGCCCAGATGGAACGAGCTCCACGATTTCACGCCGATGATCACGAGCGAGGGCGATGATCAGGTCGGCATTGCGAACGTCTGCTTCGTTCAACTCTCGTGCAGTGTGCCCGGCAGCGGCTTCTGCGACGCCGCGTGCGGTAGCGAGCTCGATCGCCTGCGGTGTCATGCGCATTCCGTTGCGCGCTCGAGTACCCGCGCTCGATACGGACACAGGAAGATCGGAAAGACGCTGCTCGAGCACCTTCGCGGCGAGCGGAGACCGGCAGATGTTGCCGGTGCAGACAGCAAGAATGTGAATCACGACAACTTCCGGAGGCAAAGATCAACCGGCTCGGGCTGGTCCCGACCGGTAGCTTGGCCACGTGCCCCGCAAGTTTAGTGAGTCTGACCGCCCTTCTGTCCCTGGAGGATTGGGTGTTTCTCCCACGGGGGCCCTTATCGGGGCTACTCAGGAAGGTGGGAGGAGGCGGCGCCGAAACGACTGGCGCCTAGGCGGGCGTGCCGTGGAGAAGTGGAACTCGCGCGTGCTCACCGTCGCGTTGGGGGGACTCGGTGCGGGAGTTTTCGGTGCTGGGATCTCGAACCTGCTTCTGCCTGGCATCCCCATTGCGTCGACTCTTGCTCTCTGGGTGGGTCTCGGCGCCGCGACTGCCTACTCCTTCGCTCGTGCACGGCCGGCGGGTCTGCTTCGGGTACGTCTCACGGACCTCGTGTGGGGACTGGGCTTAGGACTGGCTCTCCGTGCGCTTCAGGGATGGGTCAGCGGAGCGGATATGAGGGCCTTCCCATCAGCGGACGGTACGCCAGGAGTCCCCTCTGTGACGTGGTGGCTGACCGAGTTTCTGCCGGCGGGGTTCATCGGCCCGATCGTCGAGGAGTTGTTCTTCCGTGCCGTGGTGCTTGTGGTGGTCTATCAGGTCCTCCGACGAAGCGTGGGGGAGTTGGCCGCCGCCGCGACTGCGCTGCTCGTCTCGGCGGGACTTTTTGTTCTGCTCCACGGAATGCGCGGATCGCTGCTGCTCGCCGACGGAGTCATGCTTTTCGCCGTCGGCGCCTCGTGCGGGTTGCTCGTCTTGCTGACGGGGCGACTGTGGGGCGCGATTATTCTTCATGTGGTGTACAACGTCTCGTTTCTCGCCCTCGCCGTCGCTGGTGCAACGCTGGGCTGACAGGCTGATACTGTTTGCGAGCCGAAGCGAGTTTGCAAAATGGACGGGCGATTTGCATGAGAAATGCCACGTCATCTGTGGGATCTCGGCGGGGCAGAGTTATCATCTGCCCGCGCATCGAGGGGCACAGACTGAGCTATGTGCGGTTACTCGTATCGAGGGCAGTCGAGTGCGGGGAACCAGTGGAGATTCTTGCTCCACCCGGCACGCGGGATGCCCCCGAGTTCTCACTCCACTTGGGCGATCATGTCGCTAGCATTCAGTTGCGCGAGCTAGAGAATTTCACCGCCGCTTCCCTTCAAGACTTGCTGAATGAGCGGCCTGCGGGCATGTTCATCTTCCCGGACGGTGACGACGCCGTGCGTCTGCTCGCAGTGCGGAGGTTGCGACCGGCGGGCGCCGCGATGAGTGTGCTGATGATGAGACCCCACGGCCAGTCGCGAAGGTCATTTAAGCGGGTTCTCGAATCTGCCGCCAAGAAGGTCATGCGTGGCTTGGCGCGTTCTCACCGCGATGTGCAGGTTTTTTCACTCGTTCCGAGCACCACTGTGTCCGTGGGCGCGTGGGAGGTGCGAGACCCGATCGAGTTCAATCCGGGGGCGTCAATCCCAGACTGGCGGAGTGCCGACCCGTCTCTGCTGTGGTTCGGAATAGCGGGGGCGATCACATCAAGAAAGAACGTCGACTTGGTTTCGCGGGCGCTCGCTGAGCTAGGCCCGGAGGTGGGCCTTGTCGTAGCGGGGGCATCGGAGGTGGATGAGTCGACGATCGATGAATGGACCGCCCCGATGCGCAAAGTTGGACAGAGCGTGGTCCGAATCAACCGTCGCCTGTCTGACGAGGAACTCGATTCGATCATCGCCTCGATCGACGTCGCTGTCATCGCGCACACCAACGATGGGCCGAGCGGAATCATGGGCAAGGCCGATTTGGCTGGAAAGCGCGTTCTTTCGGCGGGAGCTCCGACGCTGCGTCGTGAGCTTCGCATGAATCCAGATCTGGGAGTGTGGACGGAGCTCAGTGCTCCCGCGTTAGCAGACGGCGCTCGACTTGTCCTCAGCATGCCGGCACGACGCGAGCCGGGGCAGTTGCGAGGGAGCCGTGACGTCTTCTCACGAGTATTGCGACGCGAAGACGAAAAAGGATGAGAGCGGCCGGACCTGGTCTCCAGGCAGCGCTGCTCACTGTAGCCAACGGCGGATCACAAGCACTGCTTGCCGTCGCATATGTCATTGCGGCCCGAACGGCCTCGCCCGATTCCTTTGGCTTCGTCGCCTCTGCGATCGGCGTAGGTATGGCAATGATCGGAATTGTCGATTTCGGAGCGAATTCCTTCTGGATGCGCTCCCTTGCGAGTGGCCGGATGACACTTTCCGAAGCGGCGCGGCGCGGGTTTTGGAAGACGACGACCGCCGTCGTCCTGGGAGTTCTCACCCTGTTGGCCTCGTTGGTCCTGCCGCTTCCAGAAGAATTTTTGGCGGTCGCCCCCGTCTTCTTATCGATGACCCTCGCGCAACTCACCCAGGTGCCGCTTCGAGCCGCGGCACGCAGCGACCTCATCGCACTGTCGATAGGAATCAGCCGTGTAATCATGTGCGCGGCACTGCTGGTCATGTTGCTCGTCGGGCTCCCCTCCACGACCGCGCTCTGGATATCGCTTGCCTTTGCAGGACTCTTGGAGAGCATCCTCTACCTATGGCTGACGCCGAAACGCCGACGATACCGCTTGGATGACTACCGCTTCATCAACCCGTGGCACGGATCAGCGCACTTCGGGATCTATTCAGTAGCAACGAGCTTCCAGTCACTCGACGTGTCTCTCGTCACCTCGTTCGGAGGTGCGCCCGCCGGGGGCGTCTACGCGGCAGTCAATCGATGGACGCAGCCGTTGGGGTTGGCTGTGACGGGTTTCACCTCGGCGGCGGCCCCCTTCATCGCCAGCGCCAAGTCCTTCCGTGCCGGGTGGGATGTCATCCGTCGGGCGTGGTGGATGCTGGGGGTGGCGCTCGCTGCGTGCGTGATCGCCTTCGCGCTCGCGCCGCTCATCGTGCCTCTTCTGTTGGGCGAGGCATATGCAGATTCCGTACTCGTCTTTCAGATCATGGCTATCGGCACGATTCCCGGACTTCTGACTCAGCCCCTCGCCGTCTTCGGCCAGATGCGTGGCGCCGATCGGGCGGTGGGGATACTCACAGCTGCAGGCATAGCTGTTCGACTTCTCGCCACAGCCGCACTCGCGGCTGCGTTCGGTGCGGCCGGCGGAGCGCTTGCTTATGCCCTATCGCAGGCAGTTCTCGTCGTCGCGCTGGGCAGTGTCTTCGCGCGTGCGGTCCGAGAAGAGGGTGACCAATGAGAATTCTTCAGATCCTTATCAGCCCTCGCATCGGAGGGGCGGAGTCCGCGGCAGACTCTCTTGCGTCGGTATGGCGCGAGCGCGGGCACGTGGTCGACACTGCATTCATGGACGCAAGCGGCACGGTTCCCGTTCGGCGTCTGCAGCACATTCGCAAAGAGGTTCGCGCCTTCGGCCCCGATGTCGTCGTCTCCCACTCCGCGCTGCCGAACCTCTACGCACGCCTCGCGGTGAAGAAATCCGTGGCCCCGGTGGTGTGCGTCCTCCACAGCGCCGCACGGGATTTCGACGACGCGAAGCTTCGAGTTGCCGAAACCCTTTTGAAGCACCGCGCGGCAGCCATCATCGCAGTAAGTGCTTCCCAAGTAGCAGAATATCGCTCAAGATTTCCAGACCAGCAGATCGACATGATTCCCAACGGTGTGGGTTCGCACTTCTTTCCCGCCACAATCCCACCCGCAGAATTCCGGATCACCTCCGTAGGACGTGTCGCGGGCCAAAAAGACCCCGATACCTGGGCCAGCATCGCGCGCCGCGTGACCGCCGCCAATGGGAATGTGCGATTTGATTGGGTGGGACCGACAGACGTCGATCCCGAGTATGCCAACCTCGTGAGCGTTTTCGATGCAAGCGAAGACGTTATCCGTTTCGTCGGGCCGTCCGACGACGTCCCTGCGGCGCTTCGTCGATCCAGAATGCTCTTGCACACGGCGCGCCGGGAGGCTCATAGCGTGGCGCTCCTCGAGGCGGCCGCTGCAGGCCTCCCCATTGTGTGCACGTCAGAGGTGGGTCTTGGTCTTCCGGACTGGATTGTGCGCGAAGAATTTGACGCAGGGAACGTCGATGGCGGGGTGGCCGCTGTCCGACGAGTCCTGGAAGACATCGACGCCTTCCAATCTCGCGCCATCTCCCAGGCGGCGCGCGTGCTCGAACAATACGGGGCTCGCGTATGTGCCGAGCGGTACCTCGATGTGTTTAATCGCGTGGTGGGCACGTCGTCGTAGAGAATTCGATACCGCAGTTACCGGTGGACCGTCGCTCCGGTGTCTCAGCTCTGGTTCAGCGCGCGCACGAAGACGTCCGCGAATCTTTGCGGGGTGAACGCGAGAATGGCAGGCGTCCTCACGGGACCGGCCCAGGACGCTCGACTTGCCGCCATCGCCTGGGCAATTGCTTCCCGTTCTGGTTCACACAGGTGGACGCCGTCCATGTCCGCCACTGACGGCGCGACCCCCGCGTTGCGTGAGACGACGACGTGCAGGCCGGCGGCAAGCGCCTCGTTCACGACCAGTCCCCACACCTCGGTGAGTGAGGGGAGCACCAGCGTGTCGTGTCGGGCAAGCAGCGCGGGGACGTCTTGATAGGAGACCGTGGGAAAAAGCTCGACGGTTTCAGAAAGACCGAGACGGTCGATCTCTGCGTTGACAGCTCGAGCTAGTTCTCCCTTCCCGACGATCGTGAGTGTGTCAGCCTCGTCGCGACAGTGGGCAAAGGCCTGAATAAGCGCGAGGGGGGCCTTGCGGGGGACAAGCTGCCCGATATAAATGAAACGGTGGCCCCGGCCGCGGAGGGGGGAGCGGGTTGATTCCCTGGCGATCCAGTCGACGTCGACGGGATTGAACCCCACGAAGATTCTGTGATCGTCAACGCCCATCGCGGCTACCGCTTCGGCGGACGCTTCGCCGGGCACGACGACGGCATCGAGATTGCGAAAATACCACCGGCGTGCGGCTGCAATCGGGCCGTTCTTATGCCCCTGGCTTGCGAGCGTCGATTCGTAAAATCCCACGCTGCGAACGGGACGGCGAGATGTCTTGAGCTGGGCCAGGGCCTGCCAGTAGGCAGGTGACTCCCAGCCGCCGAGGATGACGCCGTCGACGCCGCGTCGGACGGGCGACCGCAGAGCGAGGTAGTAATTTTCTTCTCCGCGCTGGAGTCGCTTCGTCGGTACGAAAGCCGTGTCTGCACCTCGTAGGCCGAACTCGTACCAGTCGTCGGGGCGGTTTCCCGGTCTGCAATGAAATTGGCGACTGTTCTCAAGAAGGCGGATCTGAAAATCGAACCGGTTGCCAAGGACGTCCCAGATGGGGCGGCGGTAAGGGGCCGCGCGGCCCGTGAGCCAATCGATCTTCTGCACCGGAGCCAACCTCTTTCGCGCCCGCCCGTTGGACGTGATACGTACACCGTCATCGAGCCGACGTGAAGGCATGGCTGATGAGTGGATTGTTGGGCGCAGCGAATGGTGGGGGAGGCAATCCTGGACGGGTATCGGGATTGCGTCTCTCACCCTCCGGTTGTCGGAGATGCGAGGCGCCTGCACTCAGGAGGTTAGCAGCGCAAGGACGCCATTGCGGAAATTGGACACCATGGCCTCCATGCGCGGCGCCGGCGGCCAATCATTGGTGGATGAGAAGCCTGTGCGTTGTCCGGCATCTTCCAATGCATCGGCGAAATCGCCCGCATTGTCGGGTGAGAGGAACAGGCTCTCGCCCACGCGCAGATATTCGATCTCAGGCGCGTGCCAGGGCCACTGCGTCGCCACGATAGATCGGCGAGCGGTGAGCGCGTCGACCGCGATGAGGCCAACTCTGCCGGGGTTGGCAATGGCCTTCGACCCCTTCAAGATAAGTGCTTTCGTGTCGACATCGGCATAGCCGACGAGAGTGACTTGTCCGCGTGCTGCCGCAGTCCGAAGCAGGTGCTCCTGGTCGCCCCGGCCAGCGACGACTATGTGTACCCTGCTCCGCCGGGCGTGGAGAATGTCGAGCGACTCCGCGAGAAAATCGACTCTTTTGCTCCGGTCGAGGCCGCCCACGTACGCCAGGTAGGGAGCGTCAGGCAAGTGGTGACGCTGGCGAAACGCCGCGATATCGCTCGTCGTCGTGCGCGCCAGAGCATCTTCGAGGCGCGTGGTGTCGATGGTATTCATGACCGTCGTGATGCGCTCCGCGCGCACTCCCTGTTTGCGAGCGAACGCAGCGCCACTGGGCATGTACGCGAAGACGTGGTGGGCGCGGCGCAGTTGCCAGCGCTCGACAGCAGCGTCGAGCGGATTGAGTGGCGAGGTGTAAGAGGCAATGTGCCCCCACACGCCGACGTGACGCGGGCTCGAGCCGGCCGTCGCCGCGAGCGCGTCGAGAGAAGAGCCCTGGTGGGGGACGATCACCGCATCCGAATCTTTCCAGAGCCGTGACGTGAGCGTGAGCGCAAGATGTCGCGACCCGAGTGCGAGCGTGCGCGTGTGTACTTGCTCCAGCCAGGACGCGTGCGCAGAGTCCCCACGCTGGGCCTGCTCCCTCAAGGCTTGCCCCGCTATGACGCGCAGACTCACGCCGTGTTCTCTGAGGGCGACGGACAGCCCGTCGAAAAACGGTACGCGGTACTGCGGAAGGTAGGGCTGGACGATGGAGACCTCAGTCACGGCGTGTCCTCATCACGTAGGAGTACTCGTCCTCGAGATCACGAGCAACGTGCTTGATATCCAGCTCAGCTTCGAGGTAGGCGACCGCCCCGCGGCGAAGCGAAGCAGCGAGCTCGTCGTCGTTACGTGCCCGAAAAACCGCAGCAGAGAGTTGTTCTACGGTTCCGTCCGTGATGATTGCGGCGCCGAACCGTTCGCAATCCGGGGCGATGCCCAGCGACGATGTTGTGACCACAGGTGTCCCCGCCACGAAGGACTCGAGAATGGTCATGGGGAAGACCTCATTGACGGAGGGGAGCACATAGACACGGGCTGATCTCATGGCGGATGCCGTTTCATCAGGGGAGAGGGCTCCGATCCATCGCAGGCGGTCACCCAGTCCGCTTGCACCGATCGCGCGTGCGACTGCCGCGCCTTCGCCCTCGTCAGGGCCGATAAGCAGAAACTGCGTGCGGGGGAGATCATCGGCCAGACGCGTCGCCATTTCGACGAAAGCGAGTGGGCGCTTGCGTTCATGCAGTCGCGCGAGGAAGAGAACCGTGTCGCTCCTCTGGTCGAGGGGAGTCGTCTCGCGAAGCTCCACGCCGTTTTGCACCGCGCGCGTGCGGCCCGGAGTGGCGACGTGGGCAAGATCCGTCCTTTCCCCTGGGGTGAGGAGTAACCAACTCCCGGCGCCGGTGAGCGCACGACCAGTAGCGAGCCGGTCGAGGATAGCGGCCAGTCTCTTTTCGGAGCGGTCGATCATGCCGTGCGTCTGTGTGACGTAGGGCACGCCGAGTTTTCTTAGGACGAGGGCCGCAGGCAGCGTCGCAAGATCGCGGGCCAGGTGCACGTGGGCGACGTCGAGGTCGCTGGCTTGTGCACACAGAGCCGTACGCATTCCACGGGGACGGAGAGTCGCGAAACCGCCGAAGGGCGCGACTTTATGTACGGGGAAGGTTCGAAGGCGGAACCCGTCGCGTTGGGCGTCCCCAGCCTCCGCCGGTGGAGAGCCCGCAAAGACTGTTACTTCGTGACCACGTTCCGCGAGCGCCTTGGCCTGTGCGAAGGCCACGCGGGTCGGACCACCGAAAGCACCGTCCGCCGACGCGTAAGTGACGACGTGCGCGATTCTCACTCGGTGTACCGGGACTCGATCGAACGCGGACCGATAAACGCCATCGGATTCCCGCCCCACACCTCGCCCGCCGGTATGCCGCGGGCGTCGACCACGCTGAGCGGGCGGATCAGGGCGCTACGACCGACGTGCGCTCCGCCCAACACGACGCAGCGCGAGGTGATCCAGGCTCCGGCATCGATACGGATGGGCCTTGTGAGCAACGCCATGTCGCGTCGATGGGCATGGCTCCCCGTCGTCAGGAACGTCTCCTGTGAAATCACGGCATCATGCCCGACGTAGATGTGGTCCTGATTGTGAAACCACACGCCCTCACCGATCCAGGAGCGATCTCCGACGTGGAGCTTCCAAGGGAACTTGACTCGAGTCCGGGGACGAAATACCACGCTCCGTCCGATCTCCGCGCCGAAAGACCGAAGGACGCGGACCCTGAGCCCCGAGCTGATCTGCCACGCATTCGTCACAAAGAGCAGCTCGCACACGGCCCAAAGGTAGATTTTCCATCTTGGTCGGTCCCAAGCTGCCCTCTCTCCAGGGGCCTTCGAGAGGTCGATCACCGGTACATCGCCCACGGTGTGTCCTTCTTTTAACTGTCTCGTAATGATGACCGCTGTAAGGTTCGGACCGTGCAGCAACCACCGCGAACGCTCTTCTTCGGGCTCAACTACCCTCCGGAGACTACGGGAATTTCTCCCTACACGGCGGCCATGGCCGCCGGTCTTGTGCGCCGCGGACACCATGTTCGCGCTGTGGTTGCGCACCCCCATTATCCGGAGTGGGAGATTGCCGCAGGTTACGGGCAGTGGTCGAAGCGTGAAAGCATCAACGGTGTTGCTCTTCATCGAGTGAGGCATTTCGTCCCTCGGCATCCAGCCCCATTGCCCCGTGCTTTGTCCGAGGTGACGCTTGGCCTTCGCCAAGTTTTCACTCGCTGGGGACGTCCGTCATCGGTCATTACGGTCTCTCCAGCGTTGCTGTCTTCGGCAATCTTGCGGCTGCGAGCCCTCCTAACACATTCACGGACCCCCTTCGTGGTGTGGGTCCAAGATCTCTACGCTCTCGGCGTTCAGGAGACGGGGCAAGGTGGGGGCGCCGCCACGCGGCTGATCCGTTCCGTTGAGGGGTGGCTGTTACGGTCGGCGACAACGGTCGTCGTCATACACGAACGATTCGCAAAACGGGTTCACGAAGACTTCGGCGTGCCCATGACGCGCATTCGAGTTGTCCGCAACTGGACGCATTTGTCTTCATTCCCACCGGCTGATGTTGCAGCTGTGCGACGGGCGTACGGGTGGAGTGACGAGGAAATTGTTGTCGTGCATGCCGGCAATATGGGCGTGAAGCAGGGCTTGGAACATGTCGTGAACGCGGGGCGGCTCGCGTACCATCAGGGCGCGAGCGTGCGGTTCGTTCTCTTTGGAGAGGGATCGCAGCGAGTTGAACTGCAAAGACGGGTAGACGATCAGCCGACCACGACCCAGATTGTTCCGCCATTAGACAATGACGCTTTTGGGAACATGCTCCAATCCGCCGACATCCTGCTCGTCAACGAGCTGCCGGGAGTCGCCGAGATGGCGGTACCCAGCAAGTTGACTTCGTACTTCGCTTCCGGTCGGCCCGTACTCGCAGCTACCGACGCCACCGGAATCACCGCTCAGGAGGTGCATGCGGCCAGGGCCGGCATAGTGGTCCCTGCAGGAGACCCGGCCGCACTTCTAGCCGGAGTCGAGAGGTTGGTCGCTGATCGCCAGGCTGCCGCGCGCCTCGGCGCGAACGGCAGGCGCTACCGGGAGACGGTTCTGGCCGAGGCTTCTGCCGTACAGCGATTCGATAGTCTCTTGAGCGATCTCACCACCGACGATGCCGCGAAGCATCGTGTCTAGTCCAACCTCTCGATCAAGATCGGCAAAAAGTTGACCAAGCGCGCGCTCATCACCGGCATCACCGGCCAGGACGGGTCCTACCTGGCGGAACTGCTCCTGTCGAAGGGGTACGAGGTTCACGGACTCATTCGTCGGGCTTCGACCTTCAACACTCACCGCATCGACCACCTCTACGTCGACTCTCACGACCCGGAGGCGAAGCTCTTCCTTCACTACGGCGACCTGTCCGACGGTGCGCGGCTCGTGACGCTCATGTCCGAGATCAACCCGGACGAGGTCTACAACCTGGCAGCGCAGTCGCATGTGCGTGTCTCGTTCGACGAGCCCGAGCACACCGCTGACACCACCGGAACCGGAACCATCCGCCTTCTCGAGGCCGTTCGCCTTTCGGGTATCCAGACGAAGTTCTACCAAGCGTCGACGTCGGAACTGTACGGAGCGACGCCGCCGCCGCAGAACGAAGAGACTCCGTTCTATCCGCGTTCGCCGTACGCGGCCGCCAAGCTGTACAGCTACTGGATCACCAAGAACTACCGCGAGGCATATGACATGTTCGCGGTCAACGGCATCCTGTTCAACCACGAATCGCCGCGCCGCGGTGAGACGTTCGTGACGCGCAAGATCACGCGCGCGGTCGCCCGCATCAAGGCCGGCGTGCAGAAAGACCTCTACCTTGGCAACCTCGACTCGATCCGCGACTGGGGATACGCGGCGGAGTACGTCGAAGGTATGTGGCGCATGCTTCAGGCCGACACCCCCGAGGACTTCGTGCTCGCCACGGGCGTGGGATACACCATCAGAGACTTCCTCGAGGTCTCGTTCGGCCACGTCGGCCTGGACTGGGCAGAGTTCGTGAAGTTCGACGAGCGCTACCTGCGTCCGACCGAGGTCGACGCCCTGATCGGCGATCCGGCGAAGGCAGCTGACAAGCTCGGCTGGGTGCCCTCAGTGCACGGAGACGAGCTGGCGAAGCTCATGGTCGACGCAGACGTCACGCTCCTCGAGCGGGGTTCTGAGTGGATCGACACGGTTTCGCTGCCGACCTGGAGCAACCGGGACTTGCTCGGAGCGCGCGCGTGAGCACCGCCGTCGACGGAGTGCAGTACAACCCGGGTGAGCTCGACCGCGACGCGACCTTCTACGTCGCCGGTCATCGCGGGCTCGTCGGGTCGGCCATCGTGCGCAAGCTCGCGGCCTCGGGGTTTGAGAACGTCGTGGGCAAGCCCTCGGCAGAACTCGACCTGAAGGACCGTGATGCGGTCTTCACCTACATGGGAGAGACGAAGCCGAAGTACGTCGTCCTGGCTGCGGCCAAGGTGGGCGGCATCCTGGCGAACTCCACCTACCCCGTGGACTTCTTGAGCGACAACATGCGCATTCAGGTCAACGTGCTCGATGCCGCCCTCGCCAACGACGTGGAGCGAGTGCTGTTCCTCGGCTCGTCCTGCATCTACCCGAAGTTCGCCGAGCAGCCCATCCGCGAGGACTCGCTGCTCACGGGGCACCTCGAGCCGACGAACGACGCATACGCAATCGCGAAGATCGCCGGCATCCTGCAGACGCAGGCAGTCCGCCGCCAGTACGGCCTACCGTGGATCAGCGCGATGCCGACCAACCTGTACGGTCCCAATGACAACTTCTCGCCGAAGGGGTCGCACGTGCTGCCGGCGCTCATCCGCCGCTACGACGAGGCCGCGCACTCCGGCGCCGCGACCGTCACGAACTGGGGGACCGGAACCCCTCGCCGCGAGTTCCTGCACGCGGACGACATGGCGGATGCCTGCCTGCATCTCATGGAGCACTACGACGGCCCGGACCAGGTCAACGTCGGCACCGGCAGCGACGTGACAATCCGCGAGATCGCCGAGACGATCGCGCGCGTCACCGGGTACACCGGCGAAACCGAATGGGACACCTCGAAGCCCGACGGGACCCCGCAGAAGTTGCTGGACGTCTCCAAGCTCGCTGAGGCGGGGTGGACGGCATCCATCTCGCTCGAAGAAGGCATGGAGCGCACGGTCGCGTGGTACCGCGATCACGTCGAAACCATTCGCGAGTAAATGTTCCGACACGTTGTGTTGTTCCGGGTCCGTGACGACGTCACGGACCCGGAAGTGTCTGCGGCCATAGAAGAACTTCGATCTTTGGGTAAAGCGCCGGGGGTAACGATGTGGACGATCGAGCTGTCCGTGGACACACGCAAGGGTCGCGTCATTGTGGAGGATGGGACATTCGCAGATGTGAATGCCTTTGACATCTGGAAGGCTGGTGACTCGCACCGGGCAGTGGCGAACCGGATGACGAAGATCGCCGACTGGCTGTCGGGGGATTGGTGCTCCAGCCCCGAATGATGGGCGTCCCTTCGTGCATGTTAGACGCCCGGCTTGCGTCGATGACGAGTCTCGAAGCTCGGCGGCGCGTGCGCTGTGGTGGCCATTGCCCTTCCGTCAATCCTGCTCATCGATTTCGGAAGGAGTTCTAGCGCCGAGCCGTGGATGCGGCAAGGGGCGAAGCGCCGCATTGACGCATGGTCTCCTAGCAGCGCGCAGGTTTTGTTTAGACTCGAATGGTGACGACAGTGACCTCAGGACTCAGGCTTGACCGGCTCACTAGTCTCCGGTTTTTTGCGGCTCTTCTGGTCTTTGCCTTCCACTCGACCGCGTTCTTCGAATCCCAAGCTCGTGACGTACTGGAAGGTTTTTTCGGTGCTGGTCGGAGTGGAGTAACATTCTTCTTCGTCCTGAGCGGATTCATGCTCGCTTGGGTGCACCGGCAGAGCGACACTCCACGCAGGTTTTATCTGCGCCGCCTCGCCCGGATCTACCCCGCTTACCTCGCTGCGCTTGCTTTTGCGGCAACCCTCTGGGCGATCACCGACCCAAGCCAGCTCTATCGAGGGGTGCTTGCCCCCTTCCTGCTCCAGGCATGGGTTCCAGATGCGACGTATTACTTCGGACTCAACGTAGTCGCGTGGTCCCTCTCCGTAGAGGCGTTCTTCTACGTGACGTTCCCACTCTTCGCCCGCTTCCTAGCGCCTCGGTCCACAAGTTTCCTTTGGTCAGCGGCGGGTATAGCGGTGGCGTGCACCATCGCGCTGGCTACCATCGCGAACGCGTCAGTGGATGCGGACGGTCTCGCCGCCAACTCGTTCACGGTTTGGCTTGCCTACTATTGCCCCGTCTCCAGGCTGCCCGAATTCGTGTTCGGAATGATCCTGGGCTTCCTTTGCCGACGGGGGCAGCTCCCGGCAATCAACTGGTGCGCCGCCATAGCGTTCGCGCTTGCGGCCTACGCACTTGCGTCCGTCTATCTCAACGCTTACAGCGTTGTTGCCCTAGTAATGGTCCCATTCGCGATTCTCATCGTCGCGGCTGCGCAGCGCGACCTTGCGAACGTCCGTGGCCTTTTGACGAGTGCGATAGCCGTGGAGCTCGGCGCCTTGTCGTATTGCTTCTACCTGATGCACCACATATTTATCATCCGTCTAGCTCAGCCTGGAATCCGAGAACTCGGTATCGATGGCGCCGTCGCGCTAGGCATCGCATTTTCGCTATCGATGCTTGGAGCGTGGCTGCTTCATAAGTACGTCGAAGTGCCAATGGAGCGCAGGTTGAGTGGTCGCTAGTTCGCTGAACCTTGGGGCTTCGCGATCGTATGCAGTGCTGGTCGTGTGGGGCTCCGACAGGGGGTGCTGAAAAACTCATCGGCTCCCTCGTTTTTGCAAACGCATCACGGGGTTGCAGAGTGAGCCTCATGGGGACGCGGAGTCCGCGAGGCGTCCCGGGGCAAGTTGAGTTGTTTCTCCTGATTGGTCGCTGCTCCCAGCGACTACACGAGCAACCCGCCCTGCTGTCCATGTGCGGGCTTACCCACCCAATTTCTCCGGTGAGCTTCCCGCTGCCGCGATCTGCCGCTTCTCAAGGTGGGTTGATCGAGGAAAGCCGAAGGCCCCGAATCTTATGATCCGGGGCCTTCGTTTTGTTGCGGGGGCAGGATTTGAACCTACGACCTCTGGGTTATGAGCCCAGCGAGCTACCGAGCTGCTCCACCCCGCGGCACAAGAGAAAACATTACCCACAGGTGAACGAAGACGCAAATCCTGACACCCCGCCCGGGAGTGTCGCGAGAGAATAGCCAGGTGAGCAGCAATATCGACGATCTCGACGACGGACGCCCCGAAACGCCCGCCCAGCGTGCCGACCGCAACTGGAACGAGATTCTGCAGGAACTTCGGGTGCTGCAGACCGGTACACAGATACTCACCGGCTTCTTGCTGGCGCTGGCCTTCCAGGCGTCCTTCGCTGAGCTTGACCCGGCCCAACGGGTGTTTTACCTGGTGCTGATCTGTCTCGCGGCGCTGAGCGCGGTTGTGGCCCTGGCGCCTGTGGCGCTTCATCGAGCGGTGTTTCACCTACAGGTCAAGCCAGCGCTCGTGCGGGTCGGGCACAACGCCCTTCGGGGCGCGCTCGCGTTGGTGTCTGTGCTGCTGGTCGGCGTCGTGGCGTTCGTCTTCGACGTGGTCGTCGGGTTCGGTGGTGCCGTGGCGTCGGGGCTCGTGCTCGGGGCGATCATCCTCGTACTGTGGATCGTGGTGCCGGTGTACGTCCGGCGCCAGGGGAGGCAGGGCGCGAGATGAGTCACGACACCGTCGGTATCGCCGTCGCGCAGTTCGCCCCGTCGGCATCTCGCGAGGGCAATCTGGCCGACATCTCGGAAGCCGCCTGCACGGCCGCTTCTCGAGGTGCGCGGGTCGTCGTGTTCCCCGAGTACTCCAGTTACTTCGTCGACCCCTTCGACTCCTCGCTCGCCGAGAACGCCGAAGACCTCGACGGCCCCTTCGTGCAGGCCCTCATCGCCCTTGCCTCCGAGCTCGACATCGTCGTCGTTGCGGGACTGGTCGAGCGCGCCGACGACGGTCGTCGTGTGCGTAACGCTGTCGTGGCAGTGGGTGCTGATGGCATCCGGGCCGTGTATCGAAAGCTTCACCTGTACGACGCTTTCGGACAGCGCGAGTCCGACTGGGTCGAGCCGGGCGAGATCGCACCTCCTCAGACGTTCGAGGTCGACGGGCTGCGGCTCGGTCTGATGACCTGTTACGACCTTCGATTCCCCGAGGTGGCTCGCACCCTCGCCGACGCGGCCGTCGATGTCGCGCTCGTGCCGGCCGAGTGGGTGCGCGGTCCGCTCAAGGAGCATCACTGGAAGACGCTGCTCACCGCCCGCGCGATCGAGAACACGTTCTTCGTGGCTGCGGCGGATCACCCGCCACCCCTCGGCGTCGGGCACTCGATGATCGTCGACCCGCAGGGCGTGACGCTCGCTCAGGTGGGGACGGCGACCGACGTCGCGGTGGCGTACGTTGATCCGGCGGCGATCGCTCGTGTGCGGCGTGTGAACCCGGCGCTGGACCTGCGGCGGTATCGGGTTACGGCGCGCTGATTGACCGAATGTTCACGCCGGGGTAGAGCGATCTGTTCTAACGTCTCGTTGCGGTAATTTGACTCTCCTCGCGTGGGCGATTCTCCGATGCGTTTAGTCCGGCTCCGATCGCCATACAGGCGAGCATGACTGCGAAGCCGAATCCTCGGTCCTCGAGTGGCGTCCCGAAGATTAAATTCGCGATGCAGATAGCCATGAAGGCCCACCATGCGGTCGTCGCGGGGTTGCGAGCGTAAGCGCGGGATGCGCGCCATACTGCGATCGATAGCGCGGCTATAAATGAGGCGACCAGAGCCGTTCCCACCCATCCGAGACGAAGCGGGGTAAGCAGCGGCGAATCGACAGTGAATGGAACCGCGTACCCCAGCCCGAACCCGAAGAACGGGCTGTAGGAGATCAGTTCCGCTGCCGTATCTGCCTGGTCTTGACGGAAGGAGAGCGAGGCGTCGCCGTTGCCTGTTAGGGCGCTAATTAGCGCGGCCACGCGATTGGAGATGAAGGCGGGGTCGGCGACCGCTACTGACACCGCGATTGGGAAAAGCACGACGCCGGCAATCCCGCCAACCACTACGAGGATGATCATGCGGCCGGGTGGGACGCGGGCATTCCTCATCGATCCCAGGACAACGGCGATGGCAATGAAGATGATGAGGTTCGTGCGGGTTCCAGTGACCAGCATAGCGACGGGAATTATGACTACGGGTATGAGCCATAAGGCGCGAGCCATAACCGATCGACTGTGAAATACCATGACAAGCGCGAGTCCAAATACCAGGCCGGGGAGGACGAGGCTAGACAGCACAAATCTGCCGAAAGGGAGCGCCGTAACGCCGCGCCGATTAAGCCAATCGGCAGCGAACCCCAGCGCTGCAACCATGCCTATGACTCCGAGGATTGCGTAAACGGCACGCGGCGCGAGATCGCGACCAGAGTCCAGTCCGATGACTGGTCCGAGCACGATTAATAGGTAGAAGATTGATTGGCGTCCGAAGGTGGCGAAGTCACTACCGGCGGGTGAGGCAAGATAGCTGATGGCGAAAATGGCAATGACAGCCAGTCCAAACCAGATCAGCGGCCGAAAAGCCCACGCATAGGGCGGTGGGCTCAAAATCAGCCTGTACCCGGAAATAAGGGCGCATACCACCACAACGGCGGCATAGATGATCTTGTTTGGCCCGAGGTCTGACGAGGATCCGAGAACGATCATCCCGCCGATTGAGACCGCGAGGACGCGGACTGTAGCGAAGCGGACGAGGAGTGCGGCAAGGATCGGGGCGATACCTACACTGAGGCCGAGGAACGGGTCTCGTGCGGCGACGAACATCGCTGCAAGGAGCCACGCTGCGGAGACAAGAGCAATAACCGCGGTCTGCCGACCCGCGCGAGCCATACTAATGATCGGGTTCGCCACAGGCCGATCCTAACGGTGTGGGATCGCGAGACTAGGACAGTCGCCGCTTGGGGCACCGCCTCAGACCTTGCCTGGACTGTCAAGCGAATCAGCCGACGCGGCCACCGATCCGCGTGCTCAAACTATTTCCACCCCGTGGCCTTCACTCCGCGGTCGGACGCGAGCGGTAGTACTTGGCGGATTTGGCCCAGCGTAGCGCTTTCGATGACTGCATTACTTGGGCGTGAGATGAGATGGTGGAAACATTCGTCGGTGCTTATCGGAACTTGCGGCCAGGGGTCCCTTATCCTCCGTTGGATAGATCGCGTCGCTCGGGGGCGCCCTGCAAAAGTGCCGAGGGGCGGAGTGTCCTAGCGGGCCTGAATAAACTCAGTTGAACGTCATCCCCGCCAACCGCCCCACCGCATCCTCCAACACCTCGACCCGCTTGCACGCCGCGAACCGCACCAACGTCGCATAGTCCCCGCGGTGCTCCGGCGTGACGAACGCGGTGAGCGGAATCCCGACCACCCCCGCGCGGGCGGGCAGCTCGCGGCAGAACGCGTCGGCGTCGGTGGCGCCGAGGGGGGCGGCATCCACCACCGTGAAGTACGAGCCGGCGGGGGAGGAGACGTCGAACCCCGCCGCGCGGAGCCCCGTGCCCAGCAGGGCGGCCTTGGCGGCCATCTCTGACGCGACCGAGGCGAAGAAGGCGTCGGGAAGGCGCAGGCCGACGGCGATCGCCGGTTGGAAGGGCGAGCCGCCCACGTAGGTCAGGTACTGCTTGACCGCGAGCACGGCCGTCACGAGGTCGGCGGGGCCGGTGACCCAGCCGGTCTTCCAGCCCGTGAGCGAGAACGTCTTTCCGCCCGACGAGATCGACAGGGTCCGCTCGGCCGCTCCGGGGAGAGTCGCGATCGGCACGTGCGGCCCGTCGAACACCAGGTGCTCGTACACCTCGTCGGTGACGATGATCGCGTCGTGCCGATGGGCGAGGCGCACGACCTCCTCGAGCACCTCGCGCGAGAACACCGTGCCCGTCGGATTGTGCGGGTCGTTCACGAGGATCACGCGCGTGCGATCGGTGACGGCGGAGGCCAGCTGATCGAGGTCGGGCTGGAACGCGGGCCACCGCAGCGGCACCGGCACGAGTTTCGCGCCCGAGAGGGCCACGCAGGCCGCGTACGAGTCGTAGTAGGGCTCGAACACCACGATCTCGTCGTCGGGGGAGTCCACCAGGGCGAGCAGGGTCGCGGCGAGCGCCTCGGTCGCCCCGACGGTGACGAGCACCTCGCGTTGCGGATCGAGCTCGATCCCGTAGAAGCGCTGCTGGTGCTCGGCGACGGCGGCCAGCAGGTCGGGAAAGCCCCGCCCCGGCGCGTACTGGTTGACGCCCGACGAGATGGCCGCGCGGGCGGCATCCAGAACCGATTCGGGCCCGTCCTCGTCGGGAAAACCCTGCCCCAGGTTGAGCGCCCCGGTCGCGGCGGCGAGGGCGCTCATCTCGGCGAAGATCGTGGGAACCGACGAGCCGTCGGGAGCGAGCAGGCCCGCGCCGCGGGCGGTGCGCTGCCAAGCGCCGGGGATGTGTCGCATGGATCCAGGATGCCGCACCCCCGCGCGACGCAAGCGGGAATGCCACGCGGGTCTCTCCTGCTAGACCCATAGAGACGGCCCACGCCCGTCATAGGTGGTCCACAGGATCGGTGGTCATCGTAGAAGCACCTGGAACAAGGAGCATCCCATGAGCGACAACACGGACAACCGCCCCGCGGGCGACCACAACAGCCACCTCGACAACTCGGCCGCGAACGGCGCCGGTCCCGCGTCGCCGCAGCCCGAGTCCACCACCCCCGCCGCACCGCGCTACGAGGTCCCGCCGATGCCCACGCGCTCGCCGGCCTCGGCCGCCGCGGCCTGGCCCCCGCCCACCGCCGGCACCGCGCCGCAGCACCCCGGCTACGCCTCGGCCCCGTCAGGTGCGACGACGCCGACCGGTCAGGCCTTCGGCCCCGCTGCCACTGACGCGCACCCCACCCTCGCGATGCCGTCGTCGGCCTCGACCGCCCCCCGCAAGAAGAGCTCGGTGCCGCGCGTCGCGGCCCTGCTCGTCGCGGCAGCTCTCGTCGGCGGTGGCGCGGGCCTCGGCGGTACTTACGCCGGCCTCAGCCTCTGGGGCGGTTCGAACACCTCGGCGGCGTCGGGCCCTTCGGCCATCACGGTCAACAACCCCGACAGCGTCAACAACACCTCGGCCGTCGCCGCGAAGGTCGTCCCCAGCGTCGTCACCATCAGCGCGACCGCCGGGCAGTCGGGCGGCACCGGTTCGGGTGTGATCCTCAGTCAGGACGGCTACGTGCTCACCAACACGCACGTGGTCACCCTCGACGGTCAGAGCGGCAGCGCGAAGATCTCGGTCACCACCTCGAGCGGCAAGGTCTACTCGGCCAAGGTCGTCGGCACCGACCCCACCTACGACCTCGCGGTCATCAAGCTCGACAACGCCTCGGGCCTGACCCCGATCGAGTGGGCCGATTCGTCCAAGCTCAACGTCGGCGACAACGCCATCGCGATCGGCGCCCCGCTCGACCTGCCGAACACCGTCACGACCGGTATCGTCAGCGCGCTGAACCGCTCGATCCAGGTCGCCTCGTCGGCCGCCCCGAGCGACGGCACCGACCAGCAGCAGCAGGAGCCGGGCCAGGAGAGCCCGTTCCGCTTCGATTTCGGTCAGGGCCAGCAGCAGCAGTCCGCCAACCAGACGATCAAGATCGCGGTCATCCAGACCGACGCGGCGATCAACCCCGGCAACTCCGGCGGAGCGCTCGTCAACAACGAGGGCAAGCTGATCGGCATCAACGTCGCCATCGCGAGCGCCGGCGGATCCTCGTCGGGCGGACAGTCCGGCAACATCGGCGTCGGCTTCTCGATCCCGTCCGACATCGCTAAGCGCATCTCGCAGGAGATCATCGACAACGGCTCCGCCACGCACGGCCTGTTGGGTGCCTCGGTTCAGGATGCCGCCTCCATCCAGGGAGCGACCACGACCGGTGCCTACATCGCAGACGTCTCCAGCGGAGGGGCGGCCCAGGCGGCCGGCCTCCAGAAGGGTGACGTGATCACGAAGGTCAACGGCATCCCCGTGACGAACTCCATCGATCTCACCGCCCAGGTGCGCGCGTTCGCCGCGGGCAGCAAGGCCGAGGTCACGTACAACCGCTCCGGTCAGGAGAAGACCGCAGAGGTCACCCTGGGATCGATGCCCACGAACTGATCCGCTCGGAGCGACGAAAACGCCACCCCGCCAGACGGTGCGGGGTGGCGTTCTCGCTGCAGAGCCGGTTGAGGGGGCCGGGTGTCAGCGTAACGGGGCCAATCGGCTGATCGCGGCGAGGGGGATGCCCACCCAGTCCGGACGATTTCGCGTCTCGTAGATCGCTTCGTACACGGCCTTGTCGAGTTCGAACGCCTCGAGCAGGGGATCGTCGTCGGAGCGGGGGCGACCGGTCGTGTCGGCGTATCCGTCGAGGAAGGCCTGCTGCGCGGCGATGACCCACGCGCGCACGGCCTCGCCGTCGTCGTCGGCCACGGCGCCCGAGACGTAATCGAACGAGCGGAGCATGCCGGCCACATCACGGACCGCGACGTCGGGCTGGAGGCGCTCGTCGATGGGACGAAGGGGCTCGCCCTCGAAGTCGAGAAGCACCCATCCGTTCGAGGGCGTGTCGAGCACCTGGCCGAGGTGCAGATCGCCGTGAACCCGCTGCAGAGCAGGCCATTTCGCGGCCAGAGCCCGGGCGTAGACCTCGCGGATCTGATCTTCGTAGGGCCGCAGCGCGGGCACTTCCATCAGTGCGATGGTGAGTCGTCGCTCCCACGCGCCGGTCACCGCGGAGCGGTCGGCCTCGCTCGGATCGAGGGTCGAGAACTGCTCGGCGAGCGCCACGTGCATACCGGCGACGCTCGTTCCGAGGGCGTACGCGCGGTCGGCGAAGTCCTCTCCGGCGGCCGCGGCGTCGAGCGCGACGCGCCACGCGTCTTCGACTCCCTCGAAGAATTCCTGCGCGAAAGCGAGCGAACCGCTGACCGGAACGCCCTCGGGCGTCATCCAGATCCCGCGGACTTCGCCGATCGCTCCGGGCACGAAAGCGGCCCCTCCGGCGGCCAGAGCGGACTGCAGCTCGACGTCAGGATTGATCCCCGGATTCACCTGCCGGAACAACTTGCAGATGACGGGGACACCCGGCTCTTCACCCTCGGGCCGGTAGATGATCGAGGTGTTCGACTGCTCGCCGCTCAGCACGCGCGCGGTCATCTGCGGAGAGGGAGCCGGCCCGCCGGTCGCCCCGAGGGGAATGCCCCGGAACCCGTCCTCGTCCGAACCCACCTCGCCGCCGACCGTCACCAGCGCATACAGCGCATCGGTGAAGGCGGGGTCGGTCGTGGCATCCGTCCACACGAGTCCCGCGTCGGCCGCCCCGATCAGACTCCCGGGAGGAACGGACCCCTCCGGCCGGCGCGCAACCGGCACCTGGTAGACGATCGCCGGTTGCACGGCTTCGTCGCGCACCAGCAGCAGTTGCGCGTCGGCGGTGTCGAGCGGCCAGTCGGCGACGAGAGTCAGCCGCGGATCGCGGCCCTTCGTGCCGTACCAGCGCTGACGCGGCATCCAGACAGCGAGGAGATCGAGGAGGTCGCCCATGTCGCGAGGCTAACGCGCGGGTCTTCGCGGCGCGTAGGTCTTGCGCGCGCCCCCGTGTCGATGAGAAAGGGTGAGCCTCAGGATGCCGACGGGTGCTCGTTGTCGCCCGGCTCGAGCTCCGAGGTCTCGAGGCGGTTCTTGCGTCCAGGGAGGGCCCGGCGCGCGAGCGAACCCGTGCGGCGACCGGCCCCGGCGAGGGCGCCCCCGACGCGGCGGACACCGCCGACCGCCGCGCGCTCGAGCCGCTCGGTGCCGGGCGTGGGCTCGAGGTCGGCCGGAAGCGCGAGCGGGGGAGTGCCGAACGCACGACGGGCATTGACGAGCACGCGACGGCCGAGGATGTGATTGCCCGCACCGCCGACGACGGCGCCCACACCGAACGGCAGCGCCTTGCCGATCCACGACGCACCGCCGCGCGTGGCGAACTGACGCACGAACGTCGTCTTGAGGCGGTCGACGAGGGGCCCGACCATCGCGCGCGGGAGCGTCTTGGTCACCAACTCTCCCCAGTAGCTGGAGCGCGAGACCCCGCGGCCCGCGGCCTGCGATGCCAGCTGCGACACGAGATCGATGCCCTCTTTACCGAGCATCAGCGCGAGAACCAGAGCGCGAGCGCGATCGGGGTCTTCGACGACGACCCCGTGCACCTCGGCGACCGACTGCGCGTACAGCGCCGTCGCCTCGAGAAAGCCCACGGTCTCGACCCCGCTCAACGCGAGCGTCACGCCCGTGCCGATACCGGGCACCACGGCCGTGGCGCCCACCGCGGCCCCACCGGTGGTGACGGCCGCGAGATAGCGTTCCTCGAGGATCTTCAGGATCTCAACGACGGTGGCATCCGGATGCCGAAGCCGCACGCTGCGCAGGTGCGCGAGCACCACGGGTCGCTGCACCGAGAGGACGCGATCGAGCAGGCGGATGACGCGCGGGTGCTCCTCCGACCCCACCGGAGGGAGGCCGCCCTTCCAGGGGGCGTCGTCGGGCAGGGTGTGGATGCGGTGCACCTTCTCAGCCATGCCTCCATCCTCACCCCGGCGGCGGATCGGGCGGGGTCGGTTGACGGCGGGGCGGAGCGGTTTCCCCAGCGCAGAGCGGCGTGCGGGGTCGCGGAACGACGGAATTCGAGCTCTCGAGCGGAGCGGGGCTCAAAGCCGACCGGATGCCGCAATCTGACGTCATCCGTTCAGATGAAATGTTTCGCACTGGTCGTCGGGCCTTTCGTTATCTGTGAGTGTGCGCGGCGCGCGACCGGGCGTCGGTCGGTGTCGGAGGGGGTTGGTAGTTTGGTGCGATGACAGCGTCGCTGCCGGTGCCCCCCGAAAAGTCCTCTTCAGATACCGAGGGCGCGTCGGCGAGCGCCGAAGCCTCGGTGACGCCCCCGCCCAAGCCCCGCGCTCCGCGGACGACGACCCCGCGTGCGCCCCGGCGCCCCACTGCGGCGGCCGCGTCGGACGATGCCGAGTCCGGGTCGCCCACGGCGCCGAAGCCCCCGGCGAAGCCGCGCGCTCCGCGCACGACGGCCGCGCGCGCCGCCTCGGGCACGTCTGCGACCGCCCGCACGGCCGCCGCGAAGAAGCCCGCCACTCCGCGAAAGCCCGCTGCCCCGCGTACCACGGCCGCCTCGAAGGCCGCGGGAGCCTCGACGGCCGCGGGAGCGAAGCCGGTTGCCGGAGCGGAGCCGGCTGCGGGGGCGGAGCCGGTGGTGGGGGCGAAGCCGGCGGTCGGGGCGAAGCCGGTTGCCGGAGCGAAGCCGGTTGCCGGAGCGAAGCCGGCTGCGGGAGCGAAGCCGACGGCAGGAGCGAAGCCGGCGGTTCCCAAGAAGCCCGCCGCGCCGCGCCAGACGGCGGCGGCGAAGGCAGCAGCGGCGAAGGCTGCAGCTCGCGAAGCGTCCGACGAAGATGCCTCGACGACGGCGGTCGATGCGGTTGCGCCGAGTGTTGGCATCCCGCCGCTTCTTCCCGACGACATCGTGGTGCCCCCGCGCCCGCCGCTGCCGGGTGAGAAGGCTGCCGCGTCTGCGGACGAGGTGACGCCGGCTGATGCGGCAGTTGCGGAGCCCGCGGGGACGATGGCGGTCGGGGAGCCCGAGCCGGGTTCGGCTGTCGCCGACCAGGACCCGACTGAGGCGGAGCCCGCGGCTGATCCCACGCCCGCCGATGTCGCCGTCGAGGGGCCTGTGATCGAGCCCGCCGACGTGTCTGTGTCGGAGTCCGGGTCGGTCGACGCGTCTGTGGTGGGGTCCGAGCCTGTCTCGGCGTTCGCCGCCGAGGGGGAGGCTGCGGCTGATCCCACGCCCGCCGGTGTCGCCGTCGAGGAGCCTGTGATCGAGCCCGCCGACGTGTCTGTGTCGGAGTCCGGGTCGGTCGACGCGTCTGTGGCGGGGTCCGAGCCTGTCTCGGCGATCCCCGCCGAGGGGGAGCCTGTGGCTGATCCCACGCCCGCTGATGTCGCCGTCGAGGAGCCTGTGATCGAGCCCGCCGACGTGTCTGTGTCGGAGTCCGGGTCGGTCGACGCGTCTGTGGCGGGGTCCGAGCCTGTCTCGGCGTTCGCCGCCGAGTCGGCCGCCGAGATCGTCACCGAGACGCCGCTCGAGGACGACGCCCGGACCGAGGTCTCATCCGACATCGACGGTGCGGCCGAGCCACACGACCCGACTCCCGCTGACGTGCGCGTCGGCGAGGTTGAGCCGGGGTCGGACGAGTCCGTCCTGCTCGTCGATGGCGCCGCCACCGACTCGGCGTCCGACGCCGCTGCGCCCGAGACGGCCGTGTTCGCCGTCGCCCCGGCCGAGACGAGCGACGACGAGAACAGCGACTCTGCGCGCCATGGCGACGACCTCGAGTCCGCCGCGGTCATGGCTGCGCCCGCGGTCGAGGGGGCCACGGCATCCGATGTCGAGACCGCCGTCCCCGCTCTCACCCTCCGGACGATCACGAAGAGCTTCGGCGAGCTGCGGGCGGTCGACGCGATCGACCTGACCGTTCCCGCCGGTGCGTTCTACGGTCTGGTCGGCCCCAACGGTGCCGGCAAGACCACGACCCTCTCGATCATCGCGGGACTGCTGCGACCCGATCGCGGCACCGTCACGATCAACGGGGTCGACGCGGGCAAGCGCTCGCGCGAGGCGAAGAAGCTCATCGGTGTGCTGCCCGACCGGTTGCGCACCTTCGACCGGCTCACGGGCCGACAGCTGCTGTCGTACTACGGCGCCCTGCGTGGGCTTCCCGCTCCGCTCGTCGAGAGCCGCACGGCCGACCTCGCCCGCGCGTTCGACCTCGTCGAAGCGCTGTCGCGCCCGGTCTCGGATTACTCCGCCGGTATGACCAAGAAGGTCATGCTCGCCGGCGCGATGATCCACTCGCCGCGCCTGCTCGTGCTCGACGAGCCGTTCGAAGCCGTCGACCCCGTCTCGAGCGGCGTCATCCTCGACATCCTCGGCACGTACGTCGAACACGGCGGAACGGTCATCCTCTCGAGCCACGGCATGGAGCTCGTCGAACGCGTCTGCTCGCGGGTCGCCGTGATCGTCTCGGGTCAGGTGCTCGCCGAGGGCACCGTCGACGAGGTGCGCGGCGAAGGAACGCTCGAGGAGCGCTTCCGCGAGCTTTCCGGTGGGCTCGGCGACGTGGAGGGCCTCGAGTGGTTGCACACGTTCTCCGCCTGAGGCTCGCGATGATGCTCGGCGCCCTGCGGGGCGACCGGCGCGAAGTCATCCGGCGTGCCATCGGCGTGGTCATCCTGATCGCCGCCACCGTCGTGGCCGCGATGAGCGCGGCAGGCCTCGCGGATGCCAGCAGCCTCACCACGGCCGTCGTCACGGTGCTCGCGGGCTCCGCGGTGACGCTCGGTTTCGCGGTCGGCCCGCCCGTCACCGCGTCGATCGACCCCCTCGATCCCCGACGCTTCGCCGTCGTCGGTCCCGAGCCCCGGCCCCTGGCCGGAGCGCTCCTGCTGGCCGGCTTCCTGAGCGTGCCGGTGCTCGTGGTCCTCGCCCTCGGGGTGAGCCTCGCGGTCGCGTGGGGCGCTCACGGAGCGTCGGCGTGGGCGAGCGTGGCATCCGTGGTCCTGGGGCTGACGACGTGCGTGCTGTTCGCGCGGGTGAGCATGGCGCTCGGCGCCCTCGTCCAGCGCCCTCGGCAGTCGCGTGAGCTCATCGGGGTGTACCTGGTGGCCGTGCTCGTCGTCGTCGTGCCCGTGGGTGTCTTCCTCGGTTCGCTCGAATGGCGCGGCGCCGTGCCCTCGCAGCTCGCGTCGGCCGCCGAGGTGCTCGCGTGGACGCCGATCGGTGCGGCCTGGGGTATCGCCCTCGCCCCCTCGGGCGCAGCCGCCGCGGGCAGCTTCGTTGTGGCCCTGGCCACCGTCCTCCTGCTCGCCCTGGCGTGGTTCGCGCTCGTCAACACCCTTCTCACCACGACCCGCCGCCCGACCGCGGTGCGTGAGCGCGGCGGTCTCGGGTGGTTCGCGATCCTGCCCGGGACGCCCGGGGGCGCGGTCGCAGCGCGTAGCCTCTCGTACTGGCTGCGCGACCGTCGCTACATCGTCAACGTCATCATCGTGCCCATCGCCGCCGTCGTCTCGACGGTGCCGCTGCTGGTCGCCGGAGTGCCGTTCGAACTCGCCGTGCTGCTGCCGGTGCCGATCATGGCGCTGTTCTTCGGCTGGCTGCCGCACAACGACCTCGCCTACGACTCCACCGCGCTGTGGATGCACATCGCCAGCGGCATGCGCGGGGCTCCCGACCGCATCGGACGACTCGTTCCGGTGCTGCTCATCGGCATCCCGATCCTCGCCATCACCCTGCCGCTCGCCATCGTCGCCCACGGGCGCTGGGCCATCTTCCCCGCCGTGGTCGGCGTCTGCGCCGCGCTGTTCCTGGCGGGACTCGGACTGTCGAGCATCTCGTCGGTCGTCGCGCCTTACGCGGTGTCGCGGCCCGGTGACAGCCCGTTCCAGCAGCCGCAGCGCACCGGCTCGGGCGGCGTCGTCGCCCAGGGCCTCGTGATGGCCGGGGCGATCGCGGCGGCCTCGCCCGCGGCGTGGCTCACGTGGCAGGCGATCAACGGTCAAGAGATCGACTCGATGCTCGCCCTCTGGGTCGGTGTGGGCGCCGGAGCGGTCGTGCTCGTCATCGGTGTCACCGTCGGTGCGGCGCTGTTCGAGCGTCGCGGAACACAGCTCATGGAGTTCGCCGAAGCGACCTGACCTCGCATCGCACCGACCGCTCGGGGCATACCGCGGCTACACTGGCTCTCCATGAGCACGCCTCTCGACAGTCCTGACAGCGGGGGTCTCGCGACCCTGGATCGTGAGCTCGAAGAGCTCATCCGCGAAGAGAACATCGAGCCCGGTGATCACGAGCGCTTCTCGCATTACGTGAAGAAGGACAAGATCCTTGAGTCCGCCCTCAGCGGCAAGCCGGTGCGTGCGCTGTGCGGCAAGAAGTGGACGCCGGGGCGCGACCCCGAGAAGTTCCCCGTCTGCCCGCAGTGCAAAGAGATCTACGAGTCCCTCATCAACTGAGGGTTTCGCACCCCGCGTGAGGGGTCGAAGAGTGTCGCCCAGCGACATTTTTCGGCCCCTAACGCGCGTTTCCGCGCCCGTGCGCGGGGCCCTTCGCCTCATTTGCCGCACGTGGTCGCTGCGCGGTCCCGCTGGCGACCATTCGCGGCAAATGAACCCGGTGCGGGTGGCGGAGTGGCGCGCACGCGATGGCCATGCCCCGGTTTCGTTTGCCGCATGTGGTCGCTGCGCGGGCCCGTCGGCGACCATGTGCGGCAAGTGAACCCGGTGCGGGTGGTGGAGTGGCGTACGCGCGGTGGCGGACGCGCGCCGGCCGTGCCCCGGTTTCGTTTGCCGCACGTGGTCGCTGCGCGGCCCCGCCGGCGACCATTTGCGGCAAATCAACCCGGTGAGGCTGGTGGAGTACACACGCGCGGTGGCCGTGCCCGGGTTTCGTTTGCCGCATGTGGTCGCTGTGCGGCCCCGCCTGGCGACCATGTGCGGCAAATAAGCCTGCTGAGGGTGGTGGACGCGCCGCACGCGCGGTGACCGCGCCCCGGTTTCATTTGCCTTGCCGGACGTGGTCGCTGCTCAGCCCGGCTGGCGACCATGTGCGGCGAACGAACCTGGTGCGGGTGGTGGAGTGGCGCTCGCGCGGTGGCGGTGCCCCGGTTTCGTTTGCCGCATGTGGTCGCTGCGCGGACCCGCCGGCGACCATCTGCGCCAAATGAACCTGCTGAGGGTCATGGAGTGGCGCATGTGCTCCCGCGGTTCACGCGCGCGAGGCGACAGTTCTCGACCCCTCACGCCCGCAAGCGCCGGAGCTCACTCCGCGTCGCGGTACTCCGTCGGCAGCGCGGGGTCGGCCTTGCTCAGCGCGAGCGCGCGCACGGGCAGCTCCTCGCGGACGCGCGAGTGATGAGCCCGAGCGGCCTGCACTCCCGCTGCGCCGAGGGAGGCGGCATCCGGCTCACCGTTCTCCATCAGCGTCGTCTGCAGGGCGCGGGCGTCGGGGTGCTCGGCCGCGGTCGAAAGCTCTTCGAAACCGTCGCTGACGATGATCAGCTCCGAGGTCGCGGTGCCGGCGTCGAGTGTGCGGAAGGCGGCCTTGCGTCCGCCGTGCGAGGCCTTCTCAGCGGATGCCTTGGCCACACCCACCCATGAACCGTCGGCGGCTTCGCGGGCGACGAGCTTGAAGACAAGGCCCGCTGTCGGAACTCCCGACCCGGTCGCGACCGAGGTCCCGACGCCGTACGAGTCGACGGGGGATGCCGCGAGAGCAGCGAGCGCGTACTCGTCGAGGTCGCTCGTCACGGTGATCCGCGTCTTCGTTGCGCCGAGCTCGTCGAGCAGCGCGCGCACCTCGCCCGCGACGATGGGCAGGTCGCCGGAGTCGATCCGGACCCCACCCAGCTCCGTGCCCGCGACACGCACGGCCGTGCGCACACCCTCGGGGATGTCATACGTGTCGATGAGCAGGGTGGTTCCCGGGCCGAGGGCCTCGATCTGTGAGCGGAAGGCGTCTTCTTCGGTGTCGTGCAGGAGCGTCCACGCGTGGGCCGCGGTGCCCATGGTCGGTACGCCCCAGCGGCGTCCGGCCTCGAGGTTGCTCGTCGAGGAGAACCCGGCGATGTACGCCGCGCGCGCGGCGGCGACGGCGGCCTCTTCGCTCGCGCGTCGTGAGCCCATCTCGGCGAGGGGACGGTCACCCGCGGCCACGGTCATGCGGGCGGCGGCGGTGGCGACGGCGGAGTCGTAGTTCAAGATGCTCAGGGCCAGCGTCTCGAGCAGCACCGCCTCGGCGAAGGTGCCCTCGATGGTCAGCAACGGCGACCCGGGGAAGTAGACATCGCCCTCGCGGTATCCCGTCACCGAGCCGGTGAAGCGGTAGTCGGCGAGGAAGTCGAGGGTGGTGGCATCCACCACCCGGTTGTCGCGGAGGTAGCGCAGCTCGTCATCGCCGAAGCGGAAGTCGCGAATCGCCTCGAGCAACCGTCCCGTGCCCGCGACGACGCCGAACCGCCGCCCGCCCGACAGGCGGCGACCGAAGACCTCGAATACGCAGCGGCGCGAGGCCGTGCCGTCGCGGAGCGCCGCGTCGAGCATCGTGAGTTCGTAACGGTCGGTGTGCAGGGCGGTGCTACGGCTCATTCGGTCAGCCTATTGCGGCCCCACCGCCGCGCCCGTGCCGACGCCCGCGCTTGACTCGGCGCCCGCCGTACCAAACTCCTGAGTTTTCGCGCCTGATAGCGGCGAGAAGTGCCGTCCGCGCGCGAACGGCTCGATTTCTCAGGAGTTCGGCACACCCCCACGCCCGCCCGACCCCCGCCGGCCCCACCCCCGCCCGGCCGCGAACGGCTCGATTTCTAAAGAGTCTGCCTCGCCGCCCGTCGTACCGAACTCCTGAGTTTTCGCGCCGGACAGCGGCGAGAAGTGCCGTCCGCGCGCGAACGGCTCGATTTCTCAGGAGTTTGGCACACCCCCCCCGCCCGCCCCCCGCCCGACCCCCGCCCGAGCCCCGCCCGCCCGACCCCCGCCCGACCCCCGCCCGCCCGACTCCCGCCCGCCCGCCCCCGCCCACCAGCGAACGGCTCGATTCCTCAGAAGTTCGGCACACCCCCGGCCCGAGCCCCGCCCGCCCGACCCCCGCCCGATAGGCTGAACCCCTATGAACGACGCGCCGATCGGGATCTTCGACTCAGGGGTCGGCGGACTCACCGTCGCCCGGGCCGTCTCGCAGCAGCTGCCGCGCGAGTCGATCCTCTACATCGGCGACACCGCGCGTTCGCCCTACGGCCCCAAGCCCATCGCCGACGTCCGCAAGTACTCGCTCGAGGTGCTCGACACCCTCGTCGATCAGGGCGTGAAGATGCTCGTGATCGCCTGCAACACGGCTTCCGCAGCCATGCTCCGTGACGCCCGCGAGCGCTACGACGTTCCGGTGGTCGAGGTCATCGGACCCGCGGTCCGCACCGCGATGTCGACCACCCGCAACGGCCGCATCGGCGTGATCGGCACGGTAGGAACCATCGGATCCCGCGCCTACCAAGACATGCTCGAGGTCAACGCGAACCTCACCGTGTTCGCCGAGGCATGCCCGCGCTTCGTCGAATTCGTCGAGGCCGGAGTCACCGACTCACCCGAGGTCCTCGCCACCGCTGAGCAGTACCTCGCTCCGCTTCGTCACGCCGGGGTCGACACCCTCGTGCTCGGCTGCACGCACTATCCGTTCCTCGAGGGCGCCATCAGCTACGTGATGGGCCCCGAGGTGAGCCTCGTCTCGAGCGACAGCGAAACCGCGAAAGACGTGTTCCGCCAGCTCGTGTCGCGTGATCTTCTCGCGAGTCCGGATGCCGTGCCCACCGCCCGCTACGAAGCCACCGGCTCATCGGCCGACGACTTCGTGCGCCTGGCCCATCGCTTGATGGGGCGTGAGGTTCGCGAGGTGCAGCTCGTGCAGACCGGCGCGATCGACCTGCCGCGCTGAGTCGCGGCATCCACTTCTGTTCCCTAGGAGGACTCATGACCCGCAAAGACGGTCGCACCAACGATCAGCTCCGTCCCGTCACCATCGAGCGGGGCTGGTCGGCGCACGCCGAGGGTTCGGCCCTCGTCACGTTCGGCGGCACGAAGGTGCTGTGCACCGCGTCGTTCACGAACGGCGTCCCGCGCTGGCTGACCGGCAAGGGCAAGGGCTGGGTCACCGCGGAGTACGCGATGCTTCCGCGCGCGACGAACAGCCGCAACGACCGCGAGTCGATCAAGGGCAAGGTCGGCGGCCGCACGCACGAGATCTCGCGCCTGATCGGCCGCGCGCTGCGCGCCGTCGTCGACACCAAGGCGCTGGGCGAGAACACGATCGTGATCGACTGCGACGTGCTGCAGGCCGACGGAGGCACGCGCACCGCGGCGATCACGGGTGCGTATGTGGCCTTGGCGGATGCCATCGCCTGGGGCCGCGAGAAGAAGTTCATCGGTCAGCGGGCCGAGGTGCTTCGTGACTCGGTCTCCGCGGTGTCGGTGGGCATCATCGACGGCGAGCCGATGCTCGACCTCGCGTACGTCGAGGACGTGCGCGCTGAGACCGACATGAACGTCGTCGTCACCGGCCGTGGGCTGTTCGTCGAGGTGCAGGGCACCGCCGAGGGGGCGCCGTTCGACAAGGCCGAGCTCGACCGCCTGCTCGATCTCGCGGTGAACGGGTGCGCCGACCTGCGCGGCATCCAGGCGACCGCGCTCGAGGCCTGAGCATGGCCCGCGTCGTCCTCGCCACCCACAACGCGCACAAGGTCGAGGAGTTCCAGGCGATCGTCGCCGAGGTACGACCCGACCTCGAGGTCGTCGGCTACGACGGTCCGGAGCCCGTGGAAGACGGGGTGACCTTTGCGGCGAACGCGCTGATCAAGGCGCGCGCGGCCTCGGCGCACACGGGGCTTCCCGCGCTGGCCGACGACTCGGGTGTCGCCGTGGATGTGCTGGGGGGATCGCCGGGGGTGTTCTCGGCGTACTGGGCCGGGCACAAGAAGGACGCCACGGCCAATCTCGAGCTGTTGCTCGATCAGCTGTCGGATGTCGCCGACCCGCACCGCACAGCTCACTTCGTCTCGGTGATCGCCCTGGTGCGACCCGACGGCACCGAGGACACGGTCGAGGGCCGCTGGCCCGGCCGACTCGCGACGTCGCCGGCCGGGCCCGGTGGGTTCGGTTACGACCCCATCTTCATTCCCGACGGCCAGCCGGCGGATGCCGAGCGCACCGTGGGGGAGTGGTCGGCAGAGGAGAAGAACGCCGCTTCGCACCGCGCGCGGGCGTTTCGCGGGCTGGCTCCGCTGCTCGCGGGGCTCTGACCGGCCCGATCCCTGTCGAGGGTCCCGGCCAACGCGGCCCGAGACTCTCGACGGCTAGCGTGAATCAGCGCGGCCTGGAATTTTCAACAAGGGCTAGTGTTTCCGAAAGCGGGGAGGTGCCACCAGCCTTGCGTGCCACCCTCGCCCTGCCAGACCTTTCCGACTGAGGTGACCCCGCTCATGGGCACGCCACCTCCCTCACCCTCGATGATTCGAGTCAGGGACGGCACGAAGAAGAGATTCCCGACCAGGGGAGTCGATCCGTCGGGAACATTCTTGGCCGCCTGCTGAATGGCGCCGTTCGTGATGAAGGTGCACGCGCCGCTCTTGTTGCGCACAGGCAACAGCAAGGTTTAATGGAGCTGAACCCGGTCTTGTGGACAAATGATCTGAGCGGTGAAAGTCGTTCGTGAAGGACTCATCATGCCTGCAGCTCACCCGGTGGAGTTTCGTCGGAGGGCGGTTGCGCTCGCGCAGTCGAAGGAGAAGCCGGTCGCGCAGCTCGCGGCCGATCTGGGGATTAGTGAGTCCTGCCTGCGCCGGTGGGTGAAGATCACTGACGTTGACGAGGGCGTCCCGGAAGGCGTGACCTCGGACGAACGTGCTGAGCTGGTCCGGCTGCGGCGAGAGAACCGGGTTCAGTTCCTCTCCGAGTTGTTCTTCACGTAGACCGACGAGCCGTCGATTTCGAGGAACGGAACGAAATAGTCGTTTCCGTCGTAAAGCGACGGCGGGAACCGACCATGCAGCGCCGACCAGCACCGTGCGGCGCGGGAGGGGGGTCTGGTCGTTCGGCGAGAGGGTTTCGGATGCGGGTGAGGTCGTCACGGAGGAAGTGTCCCTTCGGGCAGGTATGCATGCGGGCCCACGCGGCGTGGGCGCGGTGAACCATATGGCAGGTGCTCGTCGCGCCGAGGGGTCCGGCCCTCGTCCATCGCAGGGATCCAAGGGAGGGGAAAGAGGGTCGCGAGATCAAATCACCCTGCCGCTCACCCACTTCGGGCGGCGTTCACCAGGCATTCTGCGCCAGGCAGACCCCGCCCCACCGAAGGACGCGGGCGCCGATGGACTCAGTCCTCGCGCACGACTTCCGACGGGTCCTTGTCGGGGCGCAGGCCCCGCCACCGCGCCTGACGCAGAATCCCCGCGGGGGTGAACTCCGCGAACTCGACCTCGCCGACCACGTCGGCTCGCACCCACAGGGCGTCGCGGGAATCGGCATCCGGAACGTCCTCGAAGGGGGCCACCTCTGTGCGCAACGGCTCGAGCAACGCGGTCAACCGGGTGAGGGTCTGCTCGCTGAAACCCGAGCCCACGCGCCCGGCGTAGTGCAGGCCTCCGGGCCCGGGAACACCGACCAGCAGCGACCCGATCGTGCCCGCGCGATTGCCCTTGCCCGGGCGGATGCCGCCGATCACGACCTCCTGCGTGCGGGAGTGCTTCACCTTGAGCCACTGCTCCGACCTCGCGCCCCGGGTGTACCTCGACGACGGGTCCTTCACGACGACGCCCTCGAGGCCGAAGCGGCCGCTGGTCGCGACGGCGGCATCGACGTCGTCGAACACCGGAGGCACGACGACCGGCCCGCCGGCATCGGCGGCCAGGCGCACGAGCAGATCGCGGCGCTCGGACAGGGGGAGGGATGCCACGTCTCGACCACCCGCTGACAACACGTCGAACAGATACAGGTGCACGGGCGTGCGCTCCGCTTCCCGTGCGATCTCGCGAGGCTTGGCGAGGTTCATGCGCTTCTGCAGGAGCCCAAAACTCGGTCGACCCCGTTCGTCGAGGGCGACGATCTCTCCGTCGAACAGCGCGGGATCCGGTCCGAGACCCAGGTCGACCTCCGTCAGCTCGGGATAGGCGGCGGTCAGATCGGTCCCGTTGCGCGATCGCAGGCGCAGGCGCTCGCCGTCCCAGACACCCAGACCCCGGATGCCGTCCCACTTCATCTCCACCCAGGGTTCACCGCCCCAGCGCTCGGCGGCGGCGCGGGCGGTGCCCGGGGTGGCGGAGGTGGCGAGCATCGGCCGGAGCTCGGCGGCGGTCGGCGCCCCCGCCCCCGCGGGAGGCGTGGTCGCGGGAGGTGTCGACCGTTCGGGGGCGGGAACGCCGTGATCCCTGGGCGCCACGGGCGTCCCCTCGCTCTGGGGTCGGCCGTCGGCATCCGTCTTCATCCGATGCAGCAGCCACTGCGACTTCTCGCCCTGACCCTCGGTGCGGATGAGGGCGAGACGCACGCGCCCGAGCGGCCCGTCGGGGCGCCCCTCGAGAGTGGCGATCACCTCGTCGTCGCGCCACTTCTCGAGCTCGTACGTGCCGGTGTCCCAGACCGTCATCGTGCCCGCGCCGTACTCTCCGCGGGGGATCTCGCCGGCGAAGTCGAGGTACTGCAGCGGGTGGTCCTCGGTCATCACGGCGAGGCTGTTCTTCGCCGTCGTCGCGGGAACCCCCTTCGGCACGGCCCAGCTGACGAGCACGCCGTCACGTTCGAGGCGCAGATCCCAGTGCAGGCGCGTGGCGTGGTGCTCTTGGATGACGAAGCGGGGGAGTCCCTCTCGAGCGGGCTCCCCGCGCGGGGCGTCGGGCACGGGTTCGGGGGTCTTTCCGCGGGTGCGCTTGGAGATGTACGCGCGCAGGGGACCGTGCGCCTCGTCGACCGGGGCGAGCGGGTCGTCGGGACGCTCGAGCACCTCGGTGTAAAGCAGGTGACGCAGATCGGGGTCGTCGAGTTCGTCCCACGTGCGCGGGGCGGCGACGAACGGGCGCGAGCGTCCGCGCAGGGAGTACGGCGCGATCGTCGTCTTCGAGCCGTTGTTCTGACTCCAGTCGATGAACACCTTGCCGGGACGCACCGCCTTCGACATCTGGCTCACGACGAGGTCGGAGTGGTCGGCTTCGATTGCGCGGGCGAGCTCCTTCGCGACGGCGCTCGCCGCGTCGCTCGACTGGCGCCCATCGAGGCGGGCGTAGAGGTGGATGCCCTTGCTGCCGCTCGTGACGGGATAGGGCTCGAGCCCGATGTCGTGCAGGATCGCGCGCGCCCAGCGGGCGACCTCGGCACACTCGGACAGGCCCACTCCGGGACCGGGATCCAGGTCGAGAACGAGCCGGTCGGGGTTCTGCCGCTCGCCGTCGCTCGAGAAGCGCCACTGCGGCACGTGCAGCTCGAGACTCGCGACCTGGGCCAGGTAGACGAGCGCGGGGAGGTCGTCGACGAGCGGGTAGTCCTTCGCGCCGCTCGAGTGATCGATCGGCAGGCGCCGCACCCACGACGGCGCACCGGGCTCGAGAGCCTTGGCGAAGAAGGGGGCGGCGGGCTCGGCATCCGTCCCCACTCCATCGGGCCAGCGCTTGCGTGTCAGCGGACGGTCGGCGATGTGGGGGAGCAGCAGGGGCGCGATGCGCGAGTAGTAGTCGATCACCTCGCCCTTGGTCGTGCCCGTCTCGGGGTAGAGCACCTTGTCGAGGTTGGACAGGCGCAGACGGCGGCCGCCGATGCGCACCGTCTGCTCCGTCATCGCCCCAGCGTAGAGCGGGAGGGGCGACGGATGCCGAGGGGGTTGCGGGGGCGCGGAGGTCGCTGGGCTTTCGACGGGGCAGGGGTGGCGCGGGTGTGCGGTTGGGGAGGACCCTGCGCTTGTCGACGGAACCGGCCGAGCACGGGGCCCGGTTGCTTCGACAGGCTGAGCCCCCTGGATGGGAGGGCGACGTTACGGATGTTGCGGGTGAAATGCGCTGCGGGCGGGCGAGCGAGCAGGCGCCTGCGGTAGGCTGGGAGCAATCGACCCCCTCCCAAGCCTCTCGGTCTCTGATGCTCAAATGGGAGGGGCCTTTTCTTTCTCCGCCTCATGATCTGGAGGGCTGTGAGCGCGAAACCGGCCTTGTCGTGGAGTCGGCAACGAGAACTTCTCCTGGACCGAGGGCTCACGATTGCCCGCGACGATGACTGCGAAAAGTTTCTCGCATCGGAGAACTACTACAGGTTCGCCGGCTACGCACGGTACTTTCAGCGAGCACCACACCACGGGGACGATGCGTTCCTGCCCGGCACGACGTTCGAACAGATCCGAGCGGTGTACGACGCTGACAGGTTGCTTCGCGAATTGCTCTCCGCTCAACTTGCCCGCGTCGAGATCTTGCTTCGCAGCCACACGGCGTATGTCATTGCGTTGTCGCACGGGCCGCGCGGCCGATACCTGCAAGAGAGCTTCTATGCGGCCGCGGGCGATCACGAACGAACAGTCGAGTCCGCCTTCCGCGATATCAAGCGGTCGAAGGAGCGTCATATCCTGCGGTTCGCAGCCGCGGGAGATCAGGAGCTGTTCGGGCAGCTCCCCGTGTGGTCGGCCGTCGAAGCGTGGTCGTTCGGAACCCTCTCCAAGTGCATAGAGCGTGGCGACGCGGGGAGGCTTGCCGCACAAGTCGCTGCGAGCCTGGGAGTTGCGAAGTCAGGCTTCGCCTATCGGGTGAGGGCGCTCGTCTATCTCCGCAATCGGTGCGCTCACCACGGTCGGCTCTGGCATCACTCGGTGATCGACGCCGGTCCGACTCCGAACAATGTGCGAGCGAAGGCGAAGAGGCTGGCAGGTCAGTTCGCGCCGCGCTCGGTGTTCGATGTCGTCGCGTCGCTCGACGACATCGTGCTCCGCGGAACGGAAGCAGCTCCACTCCTCCCGGCACTCGTGGACGAATTCGCGGCCGATGTCGAATTCTGGGGCGGGTTGGCCCTGCCCATCAGTCCGCGTGACCACGTGACGGATTGATCAGACAGCTCAGTCCGTGTGGGGCGGGACGATCGCTCCCGGGGCAATGTCGGGTGTGGCGTCGACGGGCTCGGCCACCGAGCTTCCGTGGGGCGCAAGGGTCTCGGCATCCGGAGTCTTTCGGTGTTCACTGATCCCATGCGATCGATCTGGAAAGGCGCTCTGACCTTCGGCCTCGTCAACGTGCCCGTCAAGGTGTACTCCGCGACCGAGGACCATGACGTGTCGCTTCACCAGGTGCACAACAAGGACGGCGGGCGCATCCGTTATCAGCGCATCTGTGAGATCGATGGCGAGGTCGTGCCCTACCAGGACATCGACAAGGCCTACGACGACGGCGAGCAGACGGTCGTGCTCACGAAGGACGATCTCGCGTCGCTGCCGAGCGAACGCAGCCGCGAGATCGAGGTCGTCGAGTTCGTGCCGAGCGACCAGGTCGATCTGCTGACGCTCGACAAGGCGTACTATCTCGAGCCCGACTCGTCGTCTCCCAAGGCCTACGTGCTGCTGCGCAAGACGCTCGAGCAGACCGACCGCACCGCGATCGTCCGGTTCTCGCTGCGGCAGAAGACGCGGCTCGCGGCGCTGCGCGTGCGCGGCGACGTGCTCGTGCTGCAGACACTGCTGTGGGCCGACGAGGTGCGCGAAGCGTCGTTCCCCGCGCTCGAGGAGAGCGTGAGGATCTCGGCGAAGGAGCTCGAGATGTCGGCATCCCTCGTCGACAGCTTCTCGAAGGACTTCGACGCCGAGGAGTTCACCGACGAGTATCAGGCCGAGCTGCGCACCCTCATTGACGCGAAGCTCGAGCAGGGCGACGCGCTCGACACTGACGCGACCTTCGGCACGCAGGAGGACGAGGACGGCGGAGAGGTCATCGACCTGATGGAGGCGCTGCGCGCGAGCGTCGAGCGCAGTCGGGCCGCGCGCGGCGAAAAGGCCGAGGACGCGACGAAGAAGAAGGCTCCCGCGAAGAAGAAGACCTCGAAAGCGTCCTGACGGGCCGGGGTCCGTGAGGCCGCGGCGGAGGGATCAGCGCTTCGGCTGGTCGCCGTCTTCGAGGGTGTTCGAATCGAGGGTCAGCGACTCGGCCTCGGCGTGCGAAACGGCACCCTCGCGCTTCGCGGCCGCGCGCTCACGGAAGTAGTGAACGGCGATGAAGATCGCGGTGCCGGCGACGGCCGCGAGCAGGATCACGTCGATGTACTCGGTGACGATGTCGCGGATGAAGGGGATGTAGCCGACGACGTATCCGAGCATCGTGAGGCCGATGCCCCAGATGACCGCGCCGATGAAGTTGTAGAGCGAGTACTTCTTCCACGGCATGTGGCCGACGCCCGCGGCGATCGGGGCGAACGTGCGAACCACCGGCACGAAGCGCGCAAGGATCACGGTCAAACCGCCGAAGCGCTCGAAGAACGCATTCGTGCGCTCGACGTTCTTCTTGCTGAAGATGCCCGACTCTTTGCGCTCGAAGATCGACGGCCCGGCCTTATGGCCGATGAAATAACCGACCTCACCACCGATGAAGGCGGCGACGCCGATCGCCAGGGCGACCCACCACGCGTTGATGCCGAAGACACCGTTGGGGGCCGCGGGCGTGGAGTGCGAGAGCAGGCCCGCCATGATCAACAGCGTGTCGCCGGGGAGCAGGAAGCCGATCAGCAGACCCGTCTCGGCGAAGATGATGAAGCACACCACGAGCAGCGCCCAGGGCTGCGAGTTCGTGATGATGGCCGCAGGGTCGAGCCACGGGAGCAGCCCGCTGGTGGTGTGGATCACATCGGTCCCGTCGGGTCGAGGAGTCGGTGCAGGAAGGGAAAACGTGCGGAAGGGGGGACTTGAACCCCCACGCCCGAAGGCACAGGAACCTAAATCCTGCGTGTCTGCCGATTTCACCACTCCCGCGAGTGTGCTCAGTCTAAGCGTGCGTCGTGCTCTCACGATGTGAAGCAGCCGTCAACCCGGTGGCTCTTCACCGCGTGTCACACGCCGAAAGGGAATGCTGGGCGCCATGGCATCCGTTTCCCCCTCCATGAAGGCGATCACGTACTCCCAGCCCGGCGACTCCTCCGTCCTCTCGCTGGTCGACAAGCCCCTGCCCGAACCCGGACCCGGCGAGGTGCGCGTGCGCGTCGTCGTGTCGGGCGTCAATCCGACCGACTGGAAGGCACGCGCGACGACCGGCCGCCCCCTGCCGTTCGACGAGGTCACGCCGAACCAGGACGGAGCGGGAGTGGTGGATGCCGTCGGCGACGGCGTGACCGATCTGTCGGTGGGGCAGCGGGTGTGGATCTACCTCGCGGCGCACCAGCGTCCGTTCGGCACGGCGGCCGAGTACACGATCCTGCCCGCCGCGCGCGCCGTGCCGCTGGCCGACGACGCCTCGTTCGAGCTCGGCGCGAGCCTCGGCGTGCCCGCGATGACGGCGCACCGTGCGCTCACCGTGCACGAGGACGGACCCTCGCGCCTGGCCCCCGGCGCCCTCGCCGGTCGCACGGTGCTCGTGCAGGGCGGTGCGGGAGCGGTGGGGCACGCGGCCATCCAACTCGCGGTGTGGGCCGGGGCGACGGTCATCGCCACGGTCAGCAGTGACGAGAAGGAAGCCCTCGCGCGGGCCGCCGGCGCCCACCACGTGCTGCAGTATCCGAGCGAGGCGCTGGCCGATGGCATCCGGGAACTCGCCCCCAACGGCGTGGAGCACATCGTCGAGGTCGCGATCGCGGACAACGCCGCTCTCGACGTCGAGGTCGTCGCGAATCACGGCACCATCGGCTATTACGCCGACAACGGCGGGGCGGAGTTCACCGCCCGCGTGCGCGAGAGCTTCGCGAAGAACGTGCGCTGGCAGGGCCTGCTGCTGTACACGGTGGGGGAGCGGGCGCTGCTCGCCGCCGCCGAGGACGTCGCCGCGGCCGTCGCCGATGGCGCGCTGCCGGTGGGCGATGACGCGGGGCTTCCGTTGACGTGGTTCTCCCTGGACGACACGGCGGCGGCGCACGATGCCGTCGAGCAGGGTGCCCTGGGGAAGGTGCTGATTCGCGTCTCGGAGTGACGCATTTGCGCGCGTGGGGCACCTGGGGGCCTTACTCTGGCGCCCCACGCGGGGGTGCGGGCGGGGGGCTCGGCGGATGAAGCTGGGCGCGCCCGCAAGCGCGATCAGACCTGGTGCTGCGACCCCGATTGCCAGCGTGCCGAGGCCGGTTGCGGGCCGGGGTGTGGGGATGGGGAAGGGGCGTTGGGTTTCGTTTTCCTGGCGTGGTCGCTTGTCGGGGCTGCGGGCGACGATGTGCGGCAAGTGGGAGGCCGGGGCGGGGTGCGGGAACGGGCGTGGGGTTTCGTTTGCCCGACATGGTCGCTTATGGGGGCCGGAGGCGACCATGTGCGGCAAATGCAAGGGCCGGGGTGGGCGAGGCGCGCGTCATTTGCCTGAGATGGTCGTTCCTCGGCCGGTCAAGCGACCATGTGCGGCAAATGAAAGGCCGGGGCGCTGGCGAGGCGCGCGTCATTTGCCTGTGATGGTCGTTCCTCGGCCGCGCGGGCGACCATGTGCGGCAAGTCAAGCGCGAAGCGCAGGGTCTCAGCGAGACCGCTGGGCCGCGCGAGAGCGCAGGTCAGCGGGTGCGGGGGACGTAGCGGGGCACCCAGCGGATGAAACCGGCCGCGCCGAGCACCGCGATCAGACCCATCGCTCCCACCCCGACCGACAGGGATGCCACGGCCGTTAGGGCCGACACGATCAGCGGGGCCACCGCACCCCCGGCATCCGTCAATGTCCTCCATGACCCGAGGAACGCGGCCGGATCGGTGGGCGGGGCCACGTCCGCGCCGAGGGTGAGCAGAATACCGCTCGACAGTCCGTTGCCGACCCCCAGCACGGCCGCGAACATCGCGTACCACATAGCCGCCGAGCTCAGCTCGTGCGTGAACGACAGCGCCAGGAAGCCCGCGCCCATCAGAACCATTGCGGGCAGGGCCGCCCACAGGCGTCCGAAGCGGTCCATCACCTGGCCGCTGGCGTAGAACAGGGCGAAGTCGATCGCGCCCGAGACGCCGACGACCACGGCGATCGTGCCGGCGTCGAGCCCGAGCGACACGCCCCACAGCGGCAGGACCACCTGCCGCGCCGAGCGCACGGCCGACAGCGACGACGCCGCGAGGCCCAACCGCGCGAGCACGCCACGAAAGCGCCACATCGTACGGAACACGCCCTCGCGCTCGACGGTGGGGATCGCCCCGGTGACGGGTTCGCCGGTGTCTTCGGCATCGCGCGAGTCGCCGGCGCCGCGACGGGTGGTCGAGCCCGCGCCCACCGGGACGGCCTTCTCGGGATCGGGTCCGAAGAACACCAGCAGGATCGTGGCGACCTGGCACACGGCGAAGAAGACGATGGATGCCGTCTCGTCACCGAAGATCGCCAGCAGGCCCGCCGAGATGAACGGGCCGACGAACATGCCGAGGCGGAACGTGCCGCCCAGCAGCGACAGCGCACGGGCCCGGAAGGTGAGCGGCACGCGAGTCGTCATGAAGGAGTGACGGGCCAGGGCGAACGACGCCGCGCAGAAGCCGATCAGGAACACCGCCGCGGTGAAGAACGCCAGCGACTGCGCGAACACGATTCCGAGCAACCCCGCGAGCACGACGATGCCGGCCACGCCCATCGTGACGCGCTCGCCGAAGCGCGCGACCGCCCACCCGGCCGGGATATTGCCGCAGAGCTGGCCGACGACGAGGGCCGCGGCGACAAGGGCGGCCAGAGCGACGTCGGCGCCGAGGCGGTTCGCGATGACCGGAATGAGCGGGATCACGGCGCCCTCACCGACCGCGAACAGAAGCGTGGGGCCGTAGATCATCGGTGCGAAGCGCACCAGCACGTTCCGGGGAGAGTCGGCTGTCACCGTCTCCACGATAGGCTTGATGTCAAATGCTCGAACTCGATTTGACCGCCGACATCCAGGCGCTGCGCTCGACCTTCGCCGATATCCAGGCCGTGGTCGACGTCGACGCACTCAAAGCCGACATCGATCGTCTCAGCGAAGAGGCCGGTGCCCCCGACCTCTGGGACGACGTCGACAACGCGCAGAAGGTCACCAGCCGTCTGAGCCACCGTCAGGCCGAACTCAAGCGCGTCTCGGAGATCGAGCAGCGCCTCGACGACCTCGAGGTGCTCGTCGAGCTCGCCATCGAGATGGACGACGAGGAGTCCGCCGACGAGGCCCGCCGCGAGCTCGCCGCGCTCAAGGACGTGATCGGCCAGCTCGAGGTGCAGACGCTCCTCGACGGCGAGTACGACCCGCGCTCCGCCGTCGTCACGATCCGCTCCGGCGCGGGCGGCGACGACGCCACCGACTTCGCCGAGATGCTGCTGCGCATGTACCTGCGCTGGGCCGAGCGTCACAAGTATCCGGTCAAGGTCATGGACACCTCCTACGCCGAAGGCGCCGGCATCAAGTCGGCCACCTTCGAGGTCGACGTGCCCTACGCCTACGGCACGCTGTCGGTCGAGGCCGGCACGCACCGCCTCGCACGCATCAGCCCCTTCGGCGGCGCGGACAAGCGACAGACGAGCTTCGCGGCCGTCGAGGTCATCCCCGTCATGGAAGAAGCCGTCGAGGTCGAGGTGCCCGAGGGCGACATCCGCGTCGACGTGTTCCGTTCGTCGGGCCCCGGTGGACAGTCGGTCAACACAACCGACTCCGCCGTGCGCATCACGCACCTGCCGACGGGCCTGGTCGTCTCGATGCAGAACGAGAAGTCCCAGATCCAGAACCGCGCGGCCGCCATGCGCGTGCTGCAGACCCGCCTTCTGCTTCTCAAGCGCGAAGAAGAGGCGGCCAAGAAGAAGGAGCTCGCCGGCACGATCACCGCGAGCTGGGGCGACCAGATGCGCTCGTACTTCCTCTACGGCCAGCAGCTGGTGAAGGACCTCCGCACCGGATACGAGGTCGGAAACCCGGCGGTCGTGTTCGACGGAGACCTCGACGGTCTGATCGCAGCCGGCATCCGCTGGCGCAAGCGCAAGGACGACGACTGAGTCGTTCCCTCTCACGACAGAGAGCCCTTCGGATGCCGGCACCTTGGCATCCATAGGGCTCTCTCGGTTTCGCCGCCCGGCGCGTCCTGTCGGCCTGCTCGAAGCCCGCGTTTAGGCTCATCAAGCCATGATCCGGTTCGAGAACGTCACCAAGCGGTATCGCGGCACCGCGAAGCCCGCCCTCAACGCCGTGGACTTCGAAGTGCAGCGCGGGGAGTTCGTCTTCCTCGTCGGCGCTTCGGGCTCCGGCAAATCGTCGTGCCTGCAGCTCATCCTGCGCGCCGAGACCCCCAGCGACGGCCGTGTCGTCGTGCTCGGTCGCGACCTGCGCACGCTGTCGAACCGCAAGGTTCCCTACTTCCGCCGTCACATCGGTTCGGTCTTCCAGGACTTCCGCCTGCTGCCGAACAAGACGGTGCACCAGAACGTCGCCTTCACGCTGCAGGTCACCGGCGCCTCGCGCGGGTTCATCCAGCAGGCCGTGCCAGAGGTTCTCGCGCTCGTGGGTCTCGACGGCAAAGAGAAGCGGCTGCCGCACGAACTCTCGGGCGGTGAGCAGCAGCGCGTCGCGATCGCGCGGGCGCTCGTCAACCGCCCGCAGGTGCTGCTCGCCGACGAACCGACCGGAAACCTCGACCCCGCCACGTCGATCGACATCATGCGCCTGCTCGCGCGGATCAACGCCGGCGGTACGACCGTCGTCATGGCGACGCACGAGGCCGGTTTCGTCGACCAGATGCAGCGTCGCGTGATCGAGCTGCGCGGCGGCGAAATGGTGCGCGACGAGCGTCACGGCGGCTACGGCGACACGTCGAGCCTGCCGCGCCTGGCCCCCGAGGTCGAGCGTGGAGCGGCCGCGGTCGCCGCCCTCACCGCGGTGCTCGAAGTGCAGCGCGAGGTCACCGGTCTGACCGGGCCGGTCGAACCGCTGACGAAACCGGGCGCGGACGCGACGCCGGTACGACGCGATGAACCTGCTCCGGCCGCGTCGGACGACGCTCCGGCTCCCGTCGAAGAGCCCCGCGAGCCCGGCACCAACACACGCTCCATTCCGGTCACCCGCCCCGACGTCGACGCTCTCGGTCTCGCCGACCGGCTCGGCCTGGGCGAGAAGAAAGACCGCAACGACGAAGTGGGACCCACGTCATGAGGTTCGGGCTCATCCTCTCGGAGGCCTTCACCGGTCTCCGCCGCAACGCGTCGATGGTCATCTCGGTCATCCTCGTCACCTTCGTCTCTCTGACCTTCGTCGGCGCGGCGATGCTCATGCAGATGCAGATCGGCAAGATGCAGTCGTACTGGGCCGATCGCGCTCAGGTGGCGGTGTTCATGTGCGCGGCCTCGTCGAACGCACCGACCTGCGTGGCCGGCCAGCCCGCGTCGCAGGAACAGATCGACGCGGTCACCGCGAAGCTCGACGGTTCCGCTCTCGCCCCGCTCATCCGCGACTACACCTTCCAGACCAGTGACCAGGTGTTCGAGAACGCCAAGGGCCTGCTGTCCGAGGACATCCTCGGTGTCGTCACGGCCGACCAGTTCAACGCGACGTTCAGCATCAACCTCGTCGACCAGAGCCAGTCCGACGTCATCGCCGAAGCCTTCAGTGGACAGGACGGCGTCGAGAGCGTCACGAACCAGCTCCAGTACCTCGAGCCCCTCTTCCAAGCGTTGACGGTCGCGACCTACGTCGCGGTGGGCATCGCCGGGCTCATGCTGATCGCGGCGGTGTTGCTGATCGCGACGACCATCCGCCTCTCGGCGTTCGCCCGACGCAGGGAGTTGGGGATCATGCGTCTGGTGGGCGCGTCCAACCGCTTCATCCAGACGCCGTTCATCGTCGAGGGTGTCCTCGCCGCGCTGATCGGGTCCGCTCTGGCGAGCGTCGCCGTCTGGGCGATCGTCGGCGTCGGAGTGAACCAGTACCTGAGGGACCGGATCGGCTTCATCACCTCATGGGTCGATTTCGGCGACGTCGCGATCGTCATCCCGGCGCTCATCGTGATCGGCATCGTCCTCGCCGCCCTGAGCGCGGGTTTCGCCATCCGTCGCTGGCTGCGCGCCTGACCTCGCGGTCGCGCGCGGAGTCGGCATCCGGTGTGAGGTAAACTGTAAGGCTCTGTGTGCCCATGATCATGAGGAGGTGGCACCATGCCTCGTGAGCAGGGTGAAAAGCTCATCGCGTCGAACAAGAAGGCGCGTCACGACTACGCCATCGAGAAGACGTACGAAGCGGGACTGGTGCTCACGGGCACCGAGGTGAAGTCGCTGCGCCAGGGTCGCGCGAACCTCACCGACGGCTACGCCTACATCGACGGCGGCCAGGCGTTCCTCGATGCCGTGCACATTCCGGAGTACTCGCAGGGCCACTGGACCAACCACTCGGCCAAGCGCACGCGCAAGCTGCTGCTGCACAAAGAAGAGATCATCAAGCTCTCGCACGCCGTGTCGGCGGGCGGGTACACGCTGGTTCCGCTGCGCCTGTACTTCCTCGACGGTCGCGCGAAGGTCGAGATCGCCGTCGCGAAGGGTAAGCGCGAGTTCGAGAAGCGGCAGACGATTCGCGAGCGCGAAGACAAGCGCGAAGCCGAACGCGCCATGCGCACGAAGAACCGGCTGGGCGAGTAACGCGCTCAGCCTCGCGGGGTCACTCCGCGCGGAAGCGGCCCTCGACGACCGAGGTGACGACGATCTCGGGCGGTTGCAGGCTGAACGACGGCCCCCCGGCCGCACCTGCGGCGGCCATCATGCGTGCGGCCAGCGGTACCGGCTGGTCGACGTGCGTGCCGAGCAAACCGGCATCCGCGATCTCGACGGCGGACACGGATGCCAGCCCCAGAGCGTCCGCGTAAGCCGTCGCCCGTTCCACGGCGACGTGGACGGCGTCCGCGGCCACCTCGCGCTCGACGCGGGCGCGAGTGGCGGGGGAGAGGCGCCATTCCACCGCGGTGACCTGCACATCGTCGGACTCGGCCACATCCCCCAGCCACCACGACAGGGCCCCGGCGTCGATGAAGGTGGCGGACAGCTCCACCGCGGCGTGATGGACGAGGGGGAGTTGCGCTCCCTCGTTGTTCCACGGACGGTCGGACCACACCGAGACGCGCGCGCTCGACCACTCCGACACCTCACCGGAGCGGAGGTGAGCGACCAAGCCGTCCTGCACGCTCGCCGCGCGCTCCTGCGCCCGCTCGACCACGGGTCCGCGAGTCGGTCCGTCGGTCGAGACCGTGACGCGGACGGTCGCCTCTTCTGCGCGGGCGCGGGCGTTGCTCTCGCCCCGGACGGTGATGACGACGTCGCTCATGCGGTGAGCCTACGGGACGGGACCGACCGGCTCGGGGCAGGAATCATCGCGCGCCGCGAACCGTTGTAGACTGTGACGCTCGGGTGCTTCGGCTCCGAGGTGGTAACTCAAGAGTGTGACGATGGTCGCTCCTGCACGGAGTTCCCGGGGCTGATCGGTTTCGACAGCGCCTGCGAACCCGCGAGAAGCGGGCCGAGGATGTGGGGTTATCTCGTAAACGCTCCCTGCAAAACAATAAGTGCCAATGCTAAGCGCACTGACTTCGCCCTCGCTGCGTAAGCGAGCCCGATAGTCCGTCAGACCGTGTGTGACCCCGCCACGGATCCTGGCGTCATTTAGGGGTCTTGCTGCGTGACGGCGTCTGGACGTCACGCGGGACTTTTCCCAGGCTGGGCTTGTCGACTTAGGTGTCTGTGACAAAGGTCGGAGCCGAGCAGAACGTCTGCACAGACTGCGCCCGGAGAAAACGCGGAGACCCAGCGTTGGACGGGGGTTCGATTCCCCCCAGCTCCACGAACCATCGTCACGTGAGAAAGCCCCCATCTTCGCCCGTTTCGGCGAGGACGGGGGCTTTCTTCGTTCGGAATCAGCCCGCGGAGCGCGTATGGATGTCGCTCTCGCCGGCGATGCCGTTCAGTTCGAGGTAGATGCGTCGCTCGGTGCGCGTCAGCGTCGCGGTGTTGCGTCGCTCGATGGCATCCGACAGCTTCTCGACGAAGCCGGGCTCGAAGCTGTGCAGGAGCACCTCTTCAGCGCGGTGGATGCGCTTTCCCGCCCACGGGGCGGCGACCTTGTCGGGATCGCGATGCGTGTAGATCGCGACGCGCTCGGCCTTCATGCTGCCGGTGTGCAGGCGCGCGGCATCCGGAGCTCCGACCTCGACCCACGACACCAGGGCGCCCGTGAGGTCGCGGATCATCACGGCGGGCTCGTCGGTCGCGGCGACGCCCTCGCTGAAGCCGATGCCCTCCTCGTACTCGAGGCAGTAGGCCAGCACGCGCGTCAGCATGTACGGAGCGGTCTCCGAGGGGTGTCGGGCGACACGCAACGCCAGCTCGTCGTAGACGCCGCGATCGACGTCGGAGAGCTGCACGGTGAACTGGTGAATGGTCGAGCCGATAGCCACGAGGGTCGAGCCTACGTTGTCGTGCGCGCTGCGCCGTGCCGTGCCGTGCGCGCCGTACCGTTCCGTGCGCGCCGAGCCGTACCTACGCCGTCGCGGGAGCGTTGCCGGGAAGGCGGTTGCGCCACTGGGGGAGGGGGATCACGATGCGGTGGGCGGGGTCGCCGTCCCAGTCGACGGGCAGGCCGGCCTCGGCGAGAGCGTCGGCGACGATCCGTCCGACGCGGGCATCGGTCTGGCGCCAGACCTCGCCGCGCGCGGCCTCGTCTCCGACGTCGGCCGCCGCGAGCAGCCCGGGGTCGAGGTCGCGCAGGGGCGCGAAGGCGCTGAAGGTGAGGAACAGGTGCGCGGGCTCTTCGGCGAGTCGCTCGGCGTCCTGCTGGTGGAAGAAGGTGTAGGCCCACTCGCGGAACTGCGGTGCACCTGACTCGTCGCTCGCCGCGGGCGTGCGTTCGTCGTCGATCTCAGCGGTTCCGCACGTGTTGCAGCAGGTGAAGTCGGCGCGGGCGACGAAGCCGCGCGCCTCGAGGATCGCGAACGCCGTGCGCAAGCGGTCGCCCTCCGTGACGGACGGCCACCCCTGCTCGACGCAGCGGCGCTCGGCCCAGACCTCGCGCACGACGGCCTCGGCGGCGGCTGCATCGTCGAGTTCGTGGACGTCCTGCACCTGCTGCACGACCTCATCGAAGTCGCGGAAGCCGGGGATGGTGGCATCCCTCGCCGTTCGTCTCATCTCCGCGAGAGCGGGATCGGACGCGGGGGGAGTGGCCTGCGGGGCGGGGACGTTCTTGCCGAAGAGGCGATCGAGGAATCCCATGCGTCCCAGTGAACCAGCTAGCGTCGGGGAATGCCCGATCCACGTCTTACCCGCATCGATGTCGGTCCCTTCCGCCTCGACGTCGTTCCCGATGCAGCGCGGTGGCGGGCAGAAGGGCGAGGCGGCGACGCCCCGGTCGAGGGCGGGTGGAGCGACTGGGTCGCTTTCGCGCAACGGATCCTGCAGGCCGACGAGCTCTGGCGTGGTCTCGAGGCGCGCGGAGACGCGTGGGACGAGGGCTTCGCCGCGGCACGGGACGCCGCGGCGGTGAACCCGTACCGGTGAGGTGAGCGCGTCTCGTGCGCTTTACTGCGGGGTCTCGACGAGGAGCAGGCTCTGGCGGGTGTCCGCGAACTTCACCCAGCCGTCGCCGAACAGGTAGGTCAGACCGTAGCCGCCTGCACCGCGACCGCCGAGCCAGTCGGGGTTCTCGGTGACGTAGTCGCCGGTGCCGTCGCGCTCGAGCTTCCACCCCGAAGCGACCAGGTCCTTCTCCGCCTGCTGCGCCGTCGCGTCGTCGATGGGCGCCCACCCGAAGATCTGCACGCGATCGGATGCCACTTTGGCATCGCCCCACTTGCACTGGATGCCGTCGTCGAGCGCGGTCGCGCCGATGCGGAACGGCTCCTCCTGGTACGTCCACCCGAGGCTCTTGAAGTCGTCGACGGTGGCGGTCGGGATGATGTTCTCGCAGGTCGGGTCGATCGGGCTCGGCGTGGGCGTCGCGCTGGCGCCGGCGTCGGGGGCGGGCGCGTCCGTCGCCGTGGCGCTGGCCGCCACGCTCGGGGCGGCGTCGGGGGTCGAGGTGCACCCGGCGAGAGCCAAGGCCGCGGTCGCGCCGGTGGCGACGAGGAGTGCGAGGCGCGCGCGCGTCATCGTGCGCCGTCCTCGTGCAGCAGAGCGAAGAAGTCGTCGTGCAGCAGGCCGTTCGTCGCGAGCGAGGAACCGGCATCGAGACGGTCGGTGCCGTCGAACGCCGTGAAACGTCCGCCGGCCTCGCGCACGATCGGGGCGATCGCCGCGATGTCGTACTCCTTCACCCCGAACTCGGCCACGAGCTCGAGGCGGCCCTCGGCCAACCACATGTAGGGAAGTGCATCCCCGTAGGCGCGATCGCGCCAGACCGCACGCGTGAGCTTCTCGAGAGTGGGGACGAGATCGACGTCATCCCACTGCTCGATGCTCTGGAAGCTGATGCTGGATGCCGAGACCTCGTCGACCCCGGAGACGTGAATGCGGCGGGTGTCGCCGTCGGCGGTCGTCGTCCACGCGCCCTGGTCCGTTGCGGCCCACCAGCGCCGGCCGATCGCCGGCTGGCTGACGACCCCCACCCGGGGGACGCCGTCGACGGTCAGGGCGATGAGCGTCGCCCAGACCGGAATGCCGCGCATGTAGTTGTGGGTGCCGTCGATCGGATCGATGACCCAGCGGCGGGACGTGTCACCCGACGTGCCGTACTCCTCGCCGAGGACGGAGTCGCCGGGACGCTCCGCGTCGAGGATCCCGCGAATCGCGCGCTCGGTCGCCAGGTCGGCCTCGGTCACGTGCGTGCGGTCGGGCTTCGTGTCGATCCGGAGATCGGCGGAGTCGAAGCGTTCCATCGCCACAGCGTCGGCGGCGTCGGCCAGACGGAGGGCGAGTGCGAGATCGTCGGTCAGGTCCGCGAGGGGCGCGGCGGGCTCTTCGATGCGGGACACGGCTCCAGGATAACGGGCGATCCTGGCTCGATTTGGTGTGCCCGAGTCACGCCTGGTAGTGTCATTCCTCGGCGCGGAGAGCGAAACTCCGGCCGAACGGAACGCACCTCTAGCTCAATCGGCAGAGCAACTGACTCTTAATCAGTGGGTTCTGGGTTCAAGTCCCAGGGGGTGCACCACCAGCCGCCTTTCACCAGAGATCTTCTGGTGGGGGGCGGCTTTCGTTTTGAAGCTTCGGGGAGAACGCGTCTCACCGACTCTGGTCAGGGCGCGTCCCGTGTCTCGCAGCGAACCGAGTCGAAGGGCCAGGGTCCCGCTGATGCGCGCAATCCCTCCGTCTTCTCGACCGCGCTCGGCATGATGGAACGAGCCCCGTCTCCACCGGCGGCGCGTGACCCGGGAGGTTTGCATGGCCGACGACGAGATGTGGGATGTCACTGACATCCAGGGCACCCCGACCGGAACCCTTCACCGGCGCGGCGACGGCCCGGTGCCGGCCGGGTCGTTCCACGTCGTGGCATCCGTCTGCGTGGTGTCGTCGACCGGGCGCGTGCTCATGAGCCTGCGCGCCGCGGGCAAGGACTACCCCCTGGCGTGGGAGTTCCCGGCCGGCAGTGCCCTCCGCGGAGAGACCAGCCGCACCGGCGCCGTGCGCGAACTCGCCGAAGAGACGGGGATGGTGCTCGCCCCCGACGACCTGGTCCTGGTGGGTCGCGTCGTCGAAGAGAGGGCCCTGTTCGACCTCTGGGTCGGCCATGCCGACGGTGAGCCTGTGCCCGTGCCGGACCCGGAGGAGGTTCAGGATGCCGAGTGGGTCACCCTCGACGTCGTGCACCAGCGCTGGAAGGACGGGGTGTTCGCGACACCGTGGAACGCCCGGTTCGATCAGCTCTGGGACACGCTGATGGAACGGGTGGGGGAGCAGCGCCGGGCCGACGCTGCCCACGATCAGAACGGCGGCGGATCGACTTCGATGTCGTGACCCAGGGGTGAGCGCCACCTCAGGTCGACATCGCCGGGACCCTTGAGCGGTTCCCACTTCGTCTCGTGGCGGAGGCGGTGGTGGTGGCGGCATTCGGGTTCGAGGTTGTCGTCGTCGGTGGTCCCGCCGTCGGCCCAGGCCGTGAGGTGGTCGATGTCGCACTCGCGGGCGGGGCGGGCGCACCCCGGGAAGACGCACGTCGGCGAGGTGACGCCCAGCCACCGCCGGAGTGCGGTCGTCACCCGGTATCTGGTGCGATCGAGGGCGATCGGAACCGCCGTGACCGGGTGGGTGAGAACGCGGATCCACGACGACGCCTCTCCCGCAAGTCTCCGGGCCGTGTCGAGATCGATCGGGCCGTACCCGTCGAGAGTGGCGAGGGTGTCGTCGCGGCCGAGGAGGGTGAGGGCGGGAACGGTCACGACGACGGTGGGGCGGGCCGGGCTGGACGCCCCGGATCCACCCGCGGGCGGTCCACCCACGACCGGTCCACCCGCGGTCAACCCACTCACGGCCGATCCACTCACGGCCGATCCACCCGCCAGCAGATCTGCCAGCGCATCAGCTCTCAGCTGCGCGAGCGTGCGCTCTTCGCCGGCTGCCGTCGCCAGATGCCGCGCGGCACGATCCAGGCGCGTCATGGCGGCCTGAGCCTTGTCGGCCGGAAGCAAGGCCGTCAGGGTCGCCATGCCGTCGAGCTCCGCGGTCAACCACACCCCGCGGTCGCGGGCGGCGCGGCGATGCCGCTCCTCGATCGACTCGGCGTGGACTTTCTCGCGCAGGGCACGCGCGGCGGTGTCGAAGCTCGACGGGGTGAGACGCTCGGCGCGATCGGTGGCGCCGGCATCGAACGCGGTCCAGGCGTCGCGGTCATCGGGGAGGGAGTCGGCGAGCCGGGCGATCTTGATCGCGTGACTCTCGGAGATCCGCCCGTCGAGGAATGCCCGCCAGGCCAGGCCGCACCGAGCCTGCAACGTCCGGGCGTGGCCGACCCGCGTGCGGACCGTCTGCTCGGCCAGGCGCAGGTGAACGGCGATCTCCGCGGCCGCGGCGCGCTCTGCGAGGTCGGCGCGATCGCGCCGCACGGCGGCCGCGGAGCGCCCGCGAGGGTCGCCCCAGGAGAGATCGAGGGTCGGATCGGGGCCGACCCACGGGTCTGGCTCGGCGACGGCTCGGTCGAGGATCAGCGCCATGAGCCGGTATTCCTCGGCGGTATGCCGGCGACGGCGGATGGCGACCGCGACGAGGGTGTGCACGAGGTCGAGGGGACGAGCATCCGCTTCTGGCTCAGGAACCGCGGCGGCGTCAGCGTCGGGGGCTCCGAGATCGTGACTCACCGGCCACGGGGAGCTGTCGTCGGAGAACAGTTCGTCCCAGTCCGGCTCGAATCGTCCCTCTTCGATCGCGCGGACCTCATCGGCCCAGGCCTCGAGCTCGTCGTCGCTCGGGGGAGGCGCCAGAAACACCGCAGGCACGAGTTCAGGACCCGGTGTCGACCGGTGCGCTGCGGGGATCGAGCTCGTCATGCGGGCACGGTATCGGGGACCTCCGACATCGGGAGCAACGCCCGGTCAGAGGCGGAATCGAGCAGGAGTTCACCGCCCAGCCCACCGAAAGCGCCGGGCGCCGACAAGACGACCGAACGGTTCGCCCTGCCGGCACCCGGCGCGATGAGAGGTGACGCCGACGCCTTACGCCGCATCTCCCACGAGAACAGCGGCGCCCTCGTCAGCGGCATCCGGGTGTGCTCCGTCGACGTGCGCGAGCAGTCGCCGACCGAACAGGATGCAGGCGGCGGCGATCACGACCGACACCGCGGCCATCACGTACGGCACTCCGGCGCCGTAGGCGTGCCACAGCATCGCGGCGAGCGGGGGAGCGACCGCACCGCCCAGGAAGCGCACGGCCGAGTAGGCCGACGATGCGACGGAACGGGGGAGGTCGGTGGCCTCCATGACCGCTTCGGTCAGCGCGGTGTTGACGACGCCCAGCACCAGACCGCCCACGATGATGCAGAAGACCAGGGCGGCGGCGGACGACACGATGAACGCGGCCACGAGCAGGTCGAGGGCCAGCAGCGGCAGGGCGATCAGCAGGACCGTCGTCAGTCGCAGCCTACGCAGCAGCAGCGGAGCGACCCAGACGCTGGTGATCGCCAGGCCCACGCCCCAGCCGAAGAAGGTCAGGCCGATGCCCATCGCCCCGAACCCGAGGGGGAACGGCGAGAACGCGAGCAGCGTGAAGAAGCCGATGTTGTAGAACAGCGCGGTCGCCGCGAGGATCGCGAGCGCGGGGCGGCCGAGGGCGCGGAACGGTGCACTGAAGGGCAGAGGGGTGCGCGCGGGCTGGGGTCCGCGCAGGAGGACCGCCACCGCGAGGAACGCGATCGCCATCAGCACGACGACGCCGAAGAACGGCCCCCGCCAGCTGACTTCACCCAGGATGCCGCCGAGCAGCGGTCCCACGGCGATGCCGAGGCCCAGCGCGGCTTCGTAGAGGATGATCGCGGCGGAGCTCCCGCCGGATGCGGCGCCCACGATGGTCGCCAGCGCGGTCGAGATGAACAGGGCGTTGCCCAGACCCCATCCGGCGCGGAAGCCGATCACGGCATCGACGCTTCCGCTGATGGCGCAGAAGAAGGCGAACACGACGATCAATCCCAGACCGACCAGCAGGGTCGCCTTGGCGCCGATGCGGCTCGAGATCCAGCTGGTGATGAGCATCGCCAGGCCGGTCACGACGAGGTAGCTGGTGAACAGCAGCTCCGTCTCGACCGGGGTGGCCTTCAGGGATTCCGCGATGGCGGGGAGGATCGGGTCGACGAGACCGATGCCCATGAAGGCGACGACGCACGCGAAGGCGACGGCCCAGACTTGCGCGGGCTGTTTCCAGACGCTGGGCGCTTTGCTGACTGCTGCGGTTCCGGCACTCACCGGACCACCTCCTGTTCTTCTGCGGATTCCGTGAGGGCTCCGCGGTCTTCGGTCGGGTCGGCGTCGCCATCGTCGTCGCGGGTGTGGTCGTCGGGGGTGTGGCTGTTCGGGGTTTCGCGTCGACCCGCGGGCGTCGGCGCCATGCCCACGCGCAGTGAGAGGGCGGAAGCGGCGACGCTCACGGCATCCCACTCCTTCTCAGAGAGGTCGGCCACGTGCGGAGCGAGAGCCGCGCGGAACTGCTCGTACCACCCGGCCAGCGCGTCGAGACCCTTCGCCGTGGCGGCGATCACGCTGACGCGCGAATCGTCGGGAAGGCGGCGGCGCTCGAGGAGTCCCGCGGCGTCCATCTGGTGGACGAGTCGGGTCATGCCGGGCTGCGTCACGCGGCTGAGGGTCGCGAGGTCGCCGAGGCGCTGAGGGCCGTGGTCGCGCAGCAGTGTCAGCGTGCGCCACTGCGCGGCGGGGGCGTCGGTCTGGGTATCGAGAGCCGCGACGCGGGTGAGGGCGTGTACCGCGAGCAGAAGGGTCTGCAGGTCGTCGTGGCGCGTCATATCCAGAAGTATACCCCAGGTATATACCGTGGGTATCTATTCGGACAAGCTCACCGTGAGGCGATGCGCGTCGACAACTGGTGCGCGTGCGCGAGAAGGATCCGTCCGAGCTCCGCGAGGCGCTCGCCGCCGAAACGGAACTCCACCCCGGTCAGGCTGAGAGCCCACTGCGGGTCGCCCGCGCGCGTGAAGACGGCCGCGCCGAGGCCGTAGCTCCCCTCCACGATCAACCCCGGATTCACCGCGTATCCCCGCGCCTGGGTATCGCGGATCCGCGCGCGCAGGCGACCGGGGGAGTGCGAGGCCCCCCACTTCTCGGGAAGCTCCGGATGCCGCTCGAGATACGCATCCACCTCGCTCGACGGCAGGAACGCCAGGATCGCCAGCCCCGCCGAGGCCACCCCGAGCGGAAAGCGCACCCCCTCCGACAGCACGAAGGAGCGGATCGGGAAGCTCCCGTCCTCGCGCACCAGGCACACCGTCTCGTCGCCTCGCCGCACCGACAGGAACGCGCTCTCCTCGGTTCGCACCGCCAGGGAGCGCACGATGTCGCGCGCGGTCGAGGTGATGTCGAATCGGGATGCCGCCACACTCCCCATCAGATACAGCTCCGGCCCCGGCAGCCAGTGACCGGTCGGCTCGTCGCGGTCGACGAGGCCCTCGGCGCGCAGGGCGCTGAGGAGGCGGTGCGCGGTCGGTCGGGTGAGATCGGCGTCTCGGGCGAGGTCGCCGATCGAAGCGCCGGTCTGACCCGCGGCCGTGACGAGACGCAGGAGCCGGGCCGCGCGCGAGATGGCCTGGGCGCCGGGAACGGATCGCGATGCAGTGTCCACGATGTGGACGCTATGCCCCGCGTCATCCACATGACAAGAGCGCGGTCGACTCCCTCGGCCCAGCCGGCGCACCGTAGGAGGACGAAACGAAGGAGTTCGCGTGATCGACAAGACCGTCGCCTCGGCCGCCGAGGCCGTCGCCGACATTCCCGACGGAGCGTCTCTCGCCGTCGGCGGGTTCGGCCTCTCGGGTAATCCCATCGCCCTCATCGAGGCCCTTCTCGCACAGGAGACCCGCGACCTGTCGGTCGTGTCGAACAACTGCGGCGTCGACGACTGGGGGCTCGGCATCCTGCTCGGGGCTGGCCGCATCCGCAAGATGACCTCGTCGTACGTCGGCGAGAACAAGGAGTTCGAACGGCAGTTCCTCTCGGGCGAGCTCGAGCTCGAGCTCACCCCGCAGGGCACGCTCGCCGAGAAGCTCCGGGCCGGCGGCTCGGGCATCGCCGCGTTCTACACCCAGACCGGAGTGGGGACCCAGGTCGCCGAGGGCGGCCTGCCGCGTCGCTACGACGGGGCCGGAGGTATCGCGGTGGCATCCCCGGTCAAAGACGTGCGCACCTTCGAGGTGAACGGCGAGCAGCGCGAGTTCGTGCTCGAAGAGGCGATCACCACCGACTTCTCGCTCGTGCACGCCTACACGGGCGACCGGCACGGCAACCTCGTCTTCCGCAAGGCGGCGCGCGCCTTCAACCCGCTCGCCGCGATGGCCGGCCGCACCTGCATCGTGCAGGTCGAGCACCTCGTCGAGCCCGGCGAACTCGATCCGGACGCCGTGCACCTGCCCGGTGTCTACGTGCACCGCATCGTCGAGGTCGGTCCCGACATCCCCAAGCGCATCGAGAAGCGCACCGTGAGTGAGGAGACCCGCTGATGGTTCTGTCCCGCACAGAGATGGCCGCCCGCGCCGCCCGTGAGCTCTCCGACGGCGCGTACGTCAACCTCGGCATCGGCCTGCCGACCCTCGTGCCCAACTACGTGCCCGAGCGGGTGACGGTCGTTCTGCAGTCCGAGAACGGCATCCTCGGTGTCGGTCCGTACCCGACCGAAGACGCGGTGGATGCCGACCTCATCAACGCCGGCAAAGAGACCGTGACCACCCTCCCGGGGTCGGCGTTCTTCGACTCGGCCCTGAGCTTCGGGATGATCCGCGGCGGCAAGATCGACGCCGCCATCCTCGGGGCGATGCAGGTGTCGGCATCCGGAGATCTGGCGAACTGGATGATCCCCGGAAAGATGGTGAAGGGCCCCGGCGGGGCGATGGACCTCGTCCACGGGGCCGCGCGGGTGATCGTGCTGATGGAGCACGTCGCTCGAGACGGCTCGCCGAAGATCGTCGACGCGTGCACGCTGCCGCTCACCGGCCGCGGCGTCGTCGACCGCATCATCACCGACCTCGCCGTCATCGATGTGACGGAGGATGGACTCGTGCTCGTCGAGCTCGCCCCCGGAGTGAGCGTCGACGAGGTGCGGGCCGCCACCGAGCCCCCGCTGACCGTCCGACTCGCTGAGGAGCAGCACGCATGAACGCACAGAACGACGACGTCGTCATCGTCGCCGCCGCCCGTACCCCGCAGGGGCGGCTGAAGGGGCAGCTCGCCCCGCTGACCGCCGTGCAGCTCGGGGCGGCCGCCATCCGCGGAGCGCTCGAGCGCGGCGGCATCCCCGCCGACGCCGTCGACGCCGTGCTCGTGGGGCAGGTGCTCCAGGCCGGAGCGGGGCAGAACGCCGCGCGCCAGGCCGCGATCGAGGCGGGGATCGGCTGGGACGTGCATTCCGCCACGATCAACAAGGTCTGTCTGTCGGGCCTCACCGCCATCATCGACGCCGCGCGCATGCTGCGCCTCGGTGACGCGAAGGTCGTCGTCGCCGCGGGCATGGAGTCGATGACCCGCGCCCCGCACCTGCTCATGAACTCGCGCGACGGCTACGCCTACGGCTCCGTCGAGGTGCTCGACCACATGGCGTACGACGGCCTCACCGATGCGTACGACCGCGAGAGCATGGGTGCCTCGACCGAGCGCGCGAATGCGCGATACGAGGTCACTCGCGAAGCTCAGGATGCCGTGGCCGCGCGCTCCCACCACCGCGCCGCCGCCGCACAGGCGGAGGGCATCTTCGACGCCGAGATCGTTCCGGTGTCGATTCCGCAGCGCAAGGGCGACCCGGTCGTCGTCAGCGCCGACGAGGGCATTCGCGCCGACACGACGGTCGAGACGCTCGCGAAGCTGCGTCCCGCCTTCGCCGAGGGCGGCTCGATCACCGCCGGCAACGCCTCGCAGATCTCCGACGGCGCCTCCGCCGTGGTCGTGACCACCCGAGCGATCGCCGACGAACACGGGTGGGACGTGCTGGCCGTCGTCGGCGCGGCAGGACAGGTCGCCGGCCCCGACAACTCCCTGCACGCTCAGCCCGCCCGCGCGATCGCGAAGGCGCTCGAGAAGCAGGGCATCGCGGCATCCGATCTAGACCTCATCGAGATCAACGAGGCCTTCGGCGCCGTGGTCGCGCGGTCGCAAGCTGAGCTCGGGGTCTCCGACGACGTCGTCAACCCGCACGGCGGCGGCATCGCCATCGGCCACCCGATCGGCGCCTCGGGCAACCGTCTCGTCGTGCACGCGGTGCACGAGCTGGTCCGCCGCGGCGGCGGGACGGCGGCGGTGGCGCTGTGCGGTGGTGGGGGTCAGGGCGACGCGCTCATCCTCACGCGCTGATGCTCGCCGGGGCGGCGGCGCTCCGGTGCGGGCGGGGTGGGGTGCACAACTCCGGAGATTCGGTCTCGCCGGGTTCCGGCTCCTACGGAATTCCGGGGGTCGGCGCTGCGGACCCTCGGCTTTTTCCGGAGTTGTGCACGCCGCCCGCCGGTGACCCACCCCGAACAGCCCGACCTGACCTCACCCCGACGAAGACGACGGATGCCACGACCGTCCGGCCGTGGCATCCGTCGAGGTCTTCCAGGTCAGCGCGCGAGACGCTTCTTGAACAGCTTCTCCTGCTTCTTCGAGACGGGGGAGTCTCCCGCGATCACGCGACCCCGGCGAGCGCGGCGCGTGTCGACGACCGCTCCGATCGCGAGCGCGAGGGTGATGCCCCAGCTCAGCCACGCCAGCGCCGTGCGCCAGGTGAACGGCTCGTCGTTCTTGAGACCGCGCAGGAGCGTGACGCCGCCGGTGATGGCGCTGAGAAGACCGGTTCCGAAGATGTACTGCCGCATGCGCCCAACCTATCGAGCGGCGCGACCCGGCGCCGCACCTTGACAGCGGAGCGCGGCAGGATCGCGCGGGAGAACGCACGTATCGCATCCCGTCCACCCCCCGTGCGCGGATCGGGCCCGCTGTTAGCCTGAGGACGATTCCCCGAGGAGGACCTGTGACCCAGGCCGAGTTCGTCGTCGTCGCCAACCGACTGCCCGTCGATCGCACCCCCGACGGAGAGGGGTGGAGACGCTCACCCGGCGGTCTCGTCACCGCTCTCGAACCCGTGATGCGCCGCGCCGAGGGCGCGTGGGTGGGATGGGCCGGCCAGGCCGATGCCAGCGTCGAGCCCTTCGACTTCGAGGGCACGCACCTCGTCCCCGTGACCCTGTCGGCCTCCGACGTGCAGCTGTATTACGAGGGCTTCTCGAACGACACCATCTGGCCGCTCTACCACGACGTCATCGCCGCGCCCACGTACAAGCGCGCCTGGTGGGACGCCTACGTCAAGGTCAACGAGCGCTTCGCCCGCGCTGCCGCCGACGTCTCCGCCGAGGGCGGGATCGTGTGGGTGCAGGACTACCAGCTGCAGCTCGTTCCGAAGATGCTGCGCGAGCTGCGGCCCGACCTCACGATCGGGTACTTCCACCACATCCCGTTCCCCGCGTACGGCCTGTACTCGCAGCTGCCGTGGCGCAAGCAGGTGCTCGAGGGGCTTCTCGGTGCCGACGTCATCGGATTCCAGCGGGTGGCCGACGCCGGCAACTTCGCCCGAGCCGTGCGACGCCAGCTGCGGTACGAGACCAAGGCGAGCGGCATCCTGGTGCCCGACGCCTCGGGTGGGACGCGCGTCGCCCTCGCGAAGGCGTTCCCCATCTCGATCGACGCCGACTCGTACATCGAGCTCGCGCAGAAGCCCGAGATCCAGCAGCGCGCCAAGGAGATCCGCGAGGGACTCGGCAATCCGCGCAAGATCCTGCTGGGCGTCGACCGTCTCGACTACACCAAGGGCATCCGCCACCGCCTGAAGGCGTGGGGAGAACTGCTCGAGGACGGCCGGGCCACCGTCGAGGACGCGACCCTCGTGCAGGTGGCGAGCCCGAGCCGCGAGCGCGTCGACGCCTATGTGCAGCTGCGCGACGAGATCGAGATGACCGTCGGGCGCATCAACGGCGACCACGACACCACCACGCACACGGCCATTCGCTACCTGCACCAGTCGTACCCGCGCGAAGAGATGGTCGCCCTCTTCCTCGCGGCCGACGTCATGCTCGTCACCGCGCTCCGCGACGGCATGAACCTCGTCGCCAAGGAGTACGTCGCCAGCCGCATCGACAACCGCGGCGTGCTCGTGCTGAGCGAGTTCGCGGGAGCCGCCGACGAGATGGGCAGCGCCCTTCTCATCAACCCCCACGACATCGACGGGATGAAGGACCAGATCCTGCGCGCGATCGACATGCCCGCCGCCGAACAGGGGCGCCGCATGCGCGCCCTCCGCAAGCGCGTGCGCGATCACGACGTCGAGGACTGGTCGCGGGAGTTCCTCGAGGCGCTCTCGGTCTTCCACGAGAAGGCGTCGAGCGCCGCCGCCGCCGAGGTGGTCGAGCACGACGACGGTTCGGTTCCCGAGCGCGAGCCCATCGACGAAACGGATGCCGAATGACCGCCGCCGGCGCGATGCCCGACGAGACCGCTCCGGCCGTCAGGAGAGGGGTGGATGCCGAATGACCGCCGCCGACGCGACGGTCGAGGCCGTCGCCACCACCGACACGCTCCTCGTCGCCCTCGACTTCGACGGCACGCTGTCGCCGCTCGTCGACGAGCCGATGTCGGCGCGGATGACCCCGGGTGCTCGGGCCGCGGTCGACGCCCTCTCGGTGCTCCCGCGCACGGTCGTCGCCCTGGTCTCGGGGCGCTCGCTCGGGCACCTGCGCGAGATCGCGGAGCACGACGACTCCTCGCCCATCTGGCTCGCGGGCTCGCACGGCGCCCAGTTCTGGGTGCCCGGTACGGGGATCGAAGAGACAGGCGACGACGCCGCCGACCTCGAGCTGCGGGACGACCTTCAGAAGGAGGTCCTCGAACGCACGGCTGACTTGGAGGGTGTCTGGATCGAGCCCAAGGAGTACGGTCTCGGCGTCCACACGCGCACCGCGGATGCCGCGACCGCGCGGGCCGCCCGCGCTCTCGTCGACGAGATCCTCGCGGATCGAGCGCCCTCGTGGCGGCGCCGCACGGGCCACGACATCCTCGAGTTCTCGTTCCGACACGAGGGCAAGGATTCCGCCGTGGCGCGCTTGCGTGAGCGCGTCGGGGCGACGGCCGTGCTCTTCGCGGGCGATGACGTCACCGATGAAGATGCTCTGAGCTCCCTGGATGCCGGTGACCTCGGCGTGCGCGTGGGCGGAGGAGACACCGCGGCGGCCCTTCGCGTGGATGACATCGACGCGTTCGTCGCGGTGTTGGACGACGTGGCGCGCCTGCGCCGTGCGCACGTCGACTGAATCGACGCCCGCTGTTCTTCGGCCCGCGTCCGCCCGGGCGCAGCGCCGTCCGGCGCTCGTCAGGCCCCTCGCGAGCGCTGATTAATCGAGCGTTCACGGCCTGCGGAGCATCGGGTGTCGCACCCGCGCAATAGACTTCGAGAATGCCCGCACCGCAGAATCCGAACACCGGCGAATTCGATATCAAGCCCCGCAGTCGCGTCGTCACCGATGGCATCGAAGCCACCACGTCGCGCGGAATGCTCCGCGCCGTCGGCATGGGTGACGAGGATTGGGACAAGCCCCAGATCGGCATCGCGTCGAGCTGGAACGAGATCACCCCCTGCAACCTCAGCCTCGACCGCCTCGCGCAGGGCGCGAAAGAAGGCGTGCACGCCGGCGGCGGGTACCCGCTGCAGTTCGGCACCATCTCCGTCTCCGACGGCATCTCGATGGGCCACGAGGGCATGCACTTCTCGCTCGTGTCGCGTGAGGTCATCGCCGACAGCGTCGAGACCGTCATGATGGCCGAGCGCCTCGACGGCTCCGTGCTGCTCGCGGGCTGCGACAAGTCCATCCCCGGCATGCTCATGGCATCCGCTCGTCTCGACCTCTCGAGCGTCTTCCTCTACGCGGGATCGATCGCTCCGGGCTGGGTCAAGCTCAGCGACGGCACCGAGAAGGACGTCACGATCATCGACTCGTTCGAGGCCGTGGGCGCATGCCTCGCGGGCAAGATGAGCGAGGCCGACCTCAAGCGCATCGAATGCGCGATCGCCCCCGGAGAGGGCGCGTGCGGTGGCATGTACACCGCCAACACCATGGCATCCGTCGCCGAGGCCCTCGGCCTCAGCCTCCCCGGCTCCGCCGCCCCGCCCTCGGCCGACCGCCGCCGCGACTACTTCGCCCACCGCTCGGGCGAGGCCGTGGTCAACCTGCTGCGTCAGGGCATCACGACGCGCGACATCCTCACCAAGGAGGCGTTCGAGAACGCCATCGCCCTCGCCATGGCGCTCGGCGGCTCGACCAACGTCGTGCTCCACCTGCTCGCGATCGCGAACGAGGCCGAGGTCGAGCTGAACCTGCACGACTTTAACCGCATCGGCGACCGCACGCCGCACGTGGCCGACATGAAGCCCTTCGGTCAGTACGTCATGAACGACGTCGACCGTCACGGCGGCATCCCGGTCATCATGAAGGCGATGCTCGACGAGGGGCTCCTGCACGGCGACGCGCTGACCGTCACGGGCAAGACCCTCGCCGAGAACCTGGCCGACCTGAACCCCGACCCGGTCGACGGCAAGGTCATTCACTCGTTCGACGACCCGATCCACGCGACCGGCGGCATCACGATCCTGCACGGCTCGATGGCGCCCGAGGGTGCCGTGGTGAAGTCGGCCGGCTTCGACGGAAACGTCTTCGAAGGCCCCGCCCGCGTGTTCGAGCGCGAGCGCGGTGCCATGGACGCCCTCGAGGCGGGCGAGATCGCCGCCGGCGACGTTGTGGTCATCCGCTACGAGGGTCCCAAGGGTGGTCCGGGCATGCGCGAGATGCTCGCGATCACCGCGGCCATCAAGGGCGCGGGCCTCGGAAAAGATGTACTACTGTTGACGGACGGACGATTCTCAGGCGGCACAACCGGCCTGTGCATCGGCCACATAGCTCCCGAAGCGGTGGACGCAGGTCCTATCGCCTTCGTGCGCGATGGTGATCTGATACGGGTCGATATCGCCGCTCGCACTCTCGACTTGATCGTCGATGAGGCCGAGCTGAGTTCCCGCCGTGACGGCTGGGAACCGCTTCCCCCGCGCTATACCCGTGGCGTTCTGGCCAAGTACTCCAAGCTCGTGCACTCCGCCGCGGAGGGCGCGGTCACGGGCTGACGGCCATCCCCTTCTCACCTTCTCCCGGTTCTCGAGGTACTCCCATGTCCATCGATTCCCCTACGGCGGCCGTGCCCCGGCCGCCCGCCCGCACCGCTCCGGCGCCCGTGATGTCGGGTGCGCAGGCGGTCGTCCGCTCGCTCGACCTGCTCGGCGTCACCGACGTGTTCGGTCTGCCGGGCGGGGCGATCATGCCCGTCTACGACCCGCTCATGGATGACGAGCACGTGCGCCACATCCTCGTGCGTCACGAGCAGGGCGCCGGTCACGCCGCCGAGGGCTACGCGGCCGCCTCCGGCAAGGTCGGCGTCGCGATCGCGACCTCGGGTCCCGGAGCGACCAACCTCGTCACCGCGATCGCCGACGCCTACATGGACTCGGTGCCGCTCGTGTGCATCACCGGCCAGGTGTTCTCCACCCTCATGGGCACGGACGCCTTCCAGGAGGCCGACATCGTCGGCATCACGATGCCGATCACCAAGCACTCGTTCCTGGTCAAGACGGCCGAGGAGATCCCCGGCGCGATCGCCGCGGCCTTCGAGATCGCCTCGACCGGCCGCCCGGGTCCCGTTCTGGTCGACATCACGAAGGACGCGCAGCAGGCCGAGGCGCCTTTCGTGTGGCCGCCCAAGATCGACCTCCCCGGTTACCGTCCGGTGACCAAGGCGCACGGCAAGCAGATCCAGGCCGCGGCTCAGCTGCTCGCCACCGCGCAGAAGCCCGTGCTCTACGTCGGCGGCGGGTCCATCCGCGCCAACGCGTCGGCCGAGCTCAAGGTACTCGCCGAGGCGACGGGCGCTCCTGTGGTGACCACGCTGATGGCGCGCGGCGCGTTCCCCGACTCGCACGAGCAGCACCTCGGCATGCCCGGAATGCATGGCACGGTCCCCGCCGTGCTCGCGCTGCAGGAGAGCGACCTGATCGTCTCTCTCGGTGCGCGCTTCGACGACCGCGTCACGGGCAAGGCCTCGCTCTTCGCCCCGAACGCGCAGGTGGTGCACGTCGACATCGACCCCGCCGAGATCTCCAAGATCCGCACGGCCGACGTGCCGATCGTGGGCGACCTCAAAGAGGTCCTCGTCGACCTGGATGCCGCGTTCCGCGCCGCCGACGCCGAGCACCCGCACGACTACACCGAGTGGTGGACCTACCTGAACGGCCTCCGCGAGGAGTTCCCGCTCGGCTACACCCCGACCTCGGACGGTCTGCTCTCGCCCCAGTACGTCATCCAGCGCATCGGCGAGCTGACCGGTCCCGAGGGCGTCTACGCCTCCGGCGTCGGCCAGCACCAGATGTGGGCCGCGCAGTTCATCAAGTACGAGCGTCCCAACGCGTGGCTCAACTCCGGCGGCGCCGGCACGATGGGCTACGCGGTGCCCGCGGCCATGGGCGCCAAGGTGGCCCAGCCCGAGCGCGCCGTCTGGGCGATCGACGGCGACGGCTGCTTCCAGATGACGAACCAGGAGCTCGCGACCTGCGTCATCAACGACATCCCGATCAAGGTCGCGATCATCAACAACTCCTCGCTCGGCATGGTGCGCCAGTGGCAGACGCTGTTCTTCGACGGCCGGCACTCCAACACCGACCTGAATACGGGACACGGCACCCGCCGCATCCCCGACTTCGTCAAGTTGGCCGAGGCGTACGGGTGTCTCGCGATCCGCGTCGAGAAAGAAGACGAGATCGACGCCGCGATCCAGCTCGCGCTGGACACCAACGACCGTCCCGTCGTGATCGACTTCGTCGTGAGCGCCGACGCCATGGTGTGGCCGATGGTCCCGCAGGGCGTCAGCAACAGCTACGTCCAGTACGCGCGCGACCACTCGCCCGCCTTCGCCGAGCAGGAGGACTGAGATGTCTCGTCACGTTCTGAGCCTCCTCGTCGAGGACAAGCCGGGTCTGCTGACCCGCGTCGCGGGCCTGTTCGCCCGCCGCGGCTTCAACATCGAATCGCTCGCCGTCGGCGTCACCGAGGTGCCGGGACTCTCGCGTATCACGGTCGTCGTCGATGTCGAGGGTCTGCCGCTCGAGCAGGTGACCAAGCAGCTCAACAAGCTGATCAACGTCATCAAGATCGTCGAGCTCGATCCCGCCAGCTCCGTCCAGCGCGAGCACGTGCTGGTGAAGGTGCGCGCTGACAATGCGAGCCGCTCTCACGTGCTCGAGGTCGTCAACCTCTTCCGCGCGTCGGTCGTCGATTACGCCCCCGACGCCGTCGTGATCGAGATCACCGGCGACTCGGGCAAGGTCGCCGCCTTCCTCAAGGCGATCGAGCCGTTCGGCGTGAAGGAGCTCGCGCAGTCGGGCCTGCTCGCCGTCGGTCGCGGCGGCAAGAGCATCACCGAACGCGTCCTGCGCGGCTGAATCTTCCCCACTTCCATTCACCAGCGGCCCCTGAGGGGGGCCACGATTCAAGGAGAAACATCCTCATGGCAGAGATCTTCTACGACGACGACGCCGACCTCTCGATCATCCAGGGCAAGAAGGTCGCGATCGTCGGCTACGGCTCGCAGGGTCACGCCCACGCGCAGAACCTGCGCGACTCGGGTGTCGAGGTCGTCATCGCGCTCAAGGACGGCTCCAAGTCGACCGCCAAGGCGCAGGAAGACGGCTTCGAGGTCAAGAACGTGGCGGATGCCGCGGAGTGGGCCGACCTGATCATGATCCTGGCGCCCGACCAGCACCAGCGTTCGATCTTCGCCGACTCGATCAAGGACAAGCTCACCGAGGGCAAGACGCTCGCCTTCGCGCACGGCTTCAACATCCGCTTCGGCTACATCGACGCCCCCGAGGGCGTCGACGTGATCCTCGTCGCCCCGAAGGCGCCCGGTCACACCGTGCGTCGCGAGTACGTCGCGGGTCGCGGCATCCCCGACATCATCGCCGTCGAGCGCGACGCCTCGGGCTCGGCCTGGGACACCGCCCTGTCGTACGCCAAGGCCATCGGCGGCACCCGCGCCGGCGTCATCAAGACGACCTTCACCGAAGAGACCGAGACCGACCTCTTCGGCGAGCAGGCCGTGCTCTGCGGTGGCATGAGCCACCTCGTGCAGGCCGGCTTCGAGACCCTCACCGAGGCGGGCTACCAGCCGCAGATCGCCTACTTCGAGGTCCTCCACGAGCTCAAGCTCATCGTCGACCTCATGTGGGAGGGCGGCATCGCCAAGCAGCGCTGGTCGATCTCCGACACCGCCGAGTACGGCGACTACGTCTCGGGACCCCGCGTCATCTCGCCGGACGTCAAGGCGAGCATGAAGGCCGTCCTCGCGGACATCCAGTCGGGTGCCTTCGCCGAGCGCTTCATCGCCGACCAGGACAAGGGCGCCCCCGAGTTCCTCGAGCTCCGCGAGAAGGAGCAGGGTCACCCCATCGAGGCGACCGGCAAGGAGCTCCGCGGTCTGTTCGCATGGAAGCAGCAGGACTCCGACTACGTCGAGGGTTCCGCTGCGCGCTGACCTCTCTTGTCGAACGCCCCGGGACCTCGCGGTTCCGGGGCGTTCGCGGTTTCGGCGGGGCGCGGCCCGGCGGTGGGGGAGCGCCGCTACCGTGGAGCCGTGAGCACTCCGCGCGATGACGACGCCCTGTCCTGGGGCGGTGACGACGACCCCACCCTCGACGTCGGCGAGAAGCACGCGCCGACCCCCGTGCCCGGTGGCGAGGTCGAGGCCGAGCCGATCGAACCCCTGCAGCCTGCCGCGGCGCCGGTCACCCGGCATCCCGAGCCCGTCCGATCCGAGCCGGTCGCGGTCGAGGATGCCGACGAGCAGGATCCGGATGCCGCCCACGCGGCGCCCCTCGGCAATGTGGGTCTCGTGGGGATCGGCATGGTGGCGGCGACGTTCCTGCTCTTCGCGATCGGCTGGCTTCTCGCGGGCCTGCGGCTGAACGGCCTCGGTCTGCCCATTCCGTCGGTGACGGTGATCGGCCTGACGATCGGAGCGGCGCTCGCCCCGGTCGTGTGGTTCGTCGCCGTGCTCGCTCTCACGCGCAGCTGGCGCACGTGGCAGCGTTTTCTGCTGCTGATCGTGGGAATCGTGCTTCTCGTTCCCTGGCCGTTCCTGTCGTTGGGGGCTTTCGCATGAGTACTCCCGCTCGCACCCGCCACCTGCCGACGTGGCTTCTCGTCACGATCGCGGGGTTCTTCGGCCTGTTCTACGCGTACGTCGTCTGGAGCTCGGTCGCGCTGCTGATCCAGCAGGTCAACGGACCGCTGGGGCTCAACGGCCTGGGCTGGTTCGTGTACATCCTGCCGATCGTCTTCCCGCTCCTCGCGTTCGGGGTGGCCTTCGCGATCGGCCAGCGGCGTACGGCGGGCGAACTCGCGATCGCCCTCCTCGCGGGGCTGACGCTCTCCGCTGCCTTCTGGCTCGCGATCGTGGGTTACGGCACCACGTCGTACGGCCTGTACGGCGGCTGAGGCAGCGGGTCCCGGCATCCGGAGTCTTCTGCTGTGCGCGCGGCATCATCCGCCGCGACAGCGCCTGTCGCTGACACCTCGGCGTCGCGCTGGCGCGGGTCCTTCAGCGAGGCGGTGTCGGCCGAGCTCGGCGCCCGCCGGGGACGCCGTCGTGCGGCGTCATACGGTCAGGGCGCCGGCTGGCTCCGCGCTAGGCTGACAGACGGCCCGCACGGGTCGCGCGCCCGGTTCGCGCCGGCGGTGTGCGACGGTGCGCGGCAGTCCCCAGCACCGTTTCGAAGGACGTATCCGTGACGAAGCCCGTCGTGCTCATCGCCGAAGAACTCTCTCCCGCCACGATCGACGCGCTCGGCCCCGACTTCGACGTGCGAGGCGTCGACGGGACCGACCGCCCCGCGCTGCTGTCGGCCCTCGCCGACGCCCACGCGGTGCTCGTGCGCTCGGCCACCCAGATCGACGCCGAGGCCCTCGCCGCCGCGCCGTCGCTCAAGGTCGTCGCCCGCGCCGGAGTCGGCCTCGACAACGTCGACATCAAGTCGGCCACCGCGGCCGGAGTCATGGTCGTGAACGCCCCGACCTCGAACATCATCTCGGCCGCCGAGCTGACCGTCGGTCACGTGCTGAGCCTCGCGCGCCGCATTCCGGCCGCGCACTCCTCGCTCGCCCAGGGCCTGTGGAAGCGCAGCTCGTTCACCGGAACCGAGCTGTTCGAGAAGACGATCGGCATCATCGGTCTCGGTCGCATCGGCGCCCTCATCGCGGCGCGCGTGCAGGGCTTCGACATGCGCGTCATCGCGTACGACCCCTACGTCACCGCCGCCCGGGCGCAGCAGCTCGGCGTGCAGCTGGTCTCGCTCGACGAGCTGCTCGATCAGAGCGACTTCGTTACGATCCACATGCCGAAGACGCCCGAGACGACCGGCATGATCGGCGCGGAGCAGCTGCGCCGCATGAAGAAGACCGCGTACGTCGTCAACGTCGCGCGCGGCGGCCTCATCGACGAGGAGGCGCTGTTCGAGGCCCTCACCACCGGTGAGATCGCCGGAGCCGGTCTCGACGTGTTCTCGACCGAACCTCCCGCCGAGGGCGGGCCGGCGCGCAAGCTTCTCGACCTGCCGAACGTCGTCGTCACTCCGCACCTCGGCGCGAGCACCGAAGAGGCGCAGGAGAAGGCGGGCGTCTCGGTCGCGCGCTCGGTCAAGCTGGCGCTCGAGGGAGACCTCGTCCCGGATGCCGTGAACGTCGCCGGTGGCGCGATCGATCCCTTCGTGCGTCCGGGTATCGCTCTGGTCGAGATGCTCGGCCAGTTCTTCAGCGGCCTCGCCGACAGCGCCCTGACCTCGCTCGAGATCGAGGTGCGCGGAGAGCTCGCGCAGTACGACGTCAGCGTCTACCGCCTGGCCGCGCTGAAGGGCTACTTCAGCCGCATCGTCAGCGAGAGCGTCTCGTACGTCAACGCCCCGCTCTTCGCCGAGCAGCGCGGCGTCGAGGCGCGCCTGGTCGTCGAGGCCGAGAGCCCGCTGTACCGCAACATCACGATCCTGCGCGGAACGCTGGCCGACGGCTCGACCCTCGAGGTCGCGGGCACGCTCGCCGGCACGCGCATGGTGCCCAAGGTCGTCTCGATCAACGGCTACGAGATCGAGGTGCCGATCGCGCAGCACCACGTCGTCATGCGCTACGCCGACCGCCCCGGAATCGTGGCGATCTACGGCCAGAAGCTGGGTGAAGCCGGCATCAACATCGCCGGTCTGCAGGTGGCGGCTCCGGATGCCACGGGTCGCGCCCTCTCGGTGCTCACGGTCGACTCGCCCGTGCCCGACGAGATCCTCGTCGCCATGCGCGAGTCCGTCGGGGCCGATCTGTTCCGACAGATCGACATCGTCGAGGGCTGAGCCCTCGTTTTCCCGGGGAGGGGGTCGCTGCGGCGGCCCCCTCTTCCGTGCTCTCTGGGCGTGCGCGTCGGCCGTTCTGGGCGTGCGTCGCTGCTTCTGGCGTGTGCGTCGGATCTTCCCGGCGTGCGCGTCGATCCCTCAGGGGAAGCGCACAAGCAGTCCGTCCAGACTGCCGCGCGTGGCCCTCGTCCTTCGCGTCGTCTCCGCTGTTCTCGGCATTCTCTTCGTCGTCGCGGGGGTGGCCGACGTCGTGAGCCGCACTCCGTGGGGTTTCCTCGGGGTCATCGGGGGAGCGCTGGTGCTGATCGGTGTGGTGGTCGACCTGCGGCGGGAACGGCGAGAGCGGCGGGCGGAGCGGGAGCGGGCGGAGCTGGACCTCTAGGTCGCTGCGGCGACGACGCGCGCGATGAGCGCGTCGAGGTCTGCGCCCTCGAGGGCCGGGCCCGGGAGCGCGTTCAGATCGAGGACCGCGTTGAAATAGAGCCCGTCGCTGACGAGCAGCACCATCTGCAGCGCGGTCTCGTCGCGCGTGTGCGCGCGGAGGCTGTCTTCCCAGAGCTCGCGGACACGGCGGAGGGATGCCGAGGCGGCGTCGCTGCCGTTCTGCGCGAGGCGGGACACGGCGAGGATGGTCACGTCGAGGGGAGAGCCGGTGTTCTGCGAGGAGCGCAGGTGCGCCGCGACCACACCCTCGTCGGATCGCTCGATCTCGGCGACGTCCTCTTCGGCGAGCCTTTCCAGCCGCTCGACGAGAGCCGCTTCGAGAGCGCTCTTCGAGCCGAAGTGGTAGAGCAGGCCCCCCTTCGACACGCCCGCACCGCGGGCGGTGGCATCCATCGTCGCGGCGCGTTCTCCCTCGTCGACGAGGATGCGGCTGAAGGCGTCGAGGACGGCTTCGCGGGCGAGAGGGGGGCGACTCATGACTCCTCGATCGTACTGGCGGCGGTGAGCGTTGCTCTGTTACTATACCGGCTGGACGGTTAAGAAACGGATTCGCACAATGCTCACCTCGTCGTTGCCCACCTCGGAGATCACCGTGACGCGTGCCGGTTGGCGCGGGTGGTTCGCGCTGGGCGTGCTCATGCTGCCCGTGCTGCTCGTGTCGGTCGACAACACGGTGCTGAGCTTCGCGCTCCCCGAGATCGCCCTGTCGCTGCGGCCCTCGAGCATCGAGCAGCTGTGGATCATCGACGTCTACCCGCTCGTGCTCGCGGGGCTTCTCGTCACCATGGGCACTCTGGGTGACCGGTTCGGGCGCCGCCGAATGCTGCTGATCGGGGCGACCGGTTTCGCGGCCGTGTCCGCCCTGTCGGCGTTTGCGCCCACCGCGGCGCTGCTCATCACCGGCCGCGCGCTCATGGGCGTGTTCGGCGCCATGCTCATGCCGTCGACCCTGTCTCTGCTGCGCAGCATCTTCCGCGACCGCGACCAGCGTCGTATCGCCATCGCCGTGTGGGCGTCCGGTTTTTCGGCCGGAGCGGCCCTCGGTCCGATCGTCGGAGGCTTTCTCCTCGAGCACTTCACGTGGGGCTCCGTGTTCCTCATGGCGGTGCCGGTGCTCGTTCCGCTGTTGATCCTCGCGCCGTTCTTCGTGCCCGAGAGTCGCGATCCCCACCCGGGACGATTCGACCCCGTGAGCGTGCTGCTGTCACTGGCGACCATGGTGCCGATCGTCTACGGCATCAAAAAGCTCGCCGTCGACGGCCCGCTTTCGCTCGCTCCCGTGCTCTTCGTCGTCGGCGTGGTCTTCGGGTGGCTGTTCGTCCGGCGCCAGCGGCGCCTGGACACGCCCATGCTGGACATGACGCTCTTCCGCCAGGGCACGTTCTCGGGAGCGATCCTCGTCAATCTGCTCAGCGTCGTCGGGCTCGTGGGCTTCCTCTACTTCGTCGCTCAGCATCTGCAGCTGGTCGTCGGGCTGTCGCCGATGGTCGCGGGCTTCGCCCTGCTGCCGGGGCTCGTGCTCATGATCATCTCGGGGCTCGCGGTGGTCCCGGTCGCCAAGCGCGTCCCGGGGCGAATCGTCGTCCCCATCGCGCTGTCGTTCTCGGTGATCGCCTACGTCCTGGTCGCCGTCTCGACGGCCGATCTGACCCTGCTGATCGTCGCCTTCGGGTTGCTGGGTATCGGTATCGGCGCGGCCGAGACGGTCTCGAACGAGCTGATCCTCTCCAGCGCCCCCTCGGCCAAGGCCGGCGCGGCCAGCGCCGTGTCGGAGACCGCGTACGAGGTGGGGGCCGTCCTCGGTACGGCCGTGCTGGGAGGCATCCTCGCCGCCTTCTACCGCGCTCAGCTGGTCTTGCCCGCGGGGCTGCCGGATGCCGCGGCCCAGGCCGCCCGAGAGACACTGGCCGGGGCCGTCGCGGTGTCGAACACGCTCGACGACGTCGCCCTGGCCGACGCTCTGCGTCTCGCCGCCGCGCACGCCTTCGACTCCGGCGTCGTGATCACCGCACTCATCGGTGCGGGGCTGATCGTCGTGGCTGCGGTCATCGCTGCCACTACCCTGGGAGGATCCCGCAGCACGTCGAAGAAGTGACGTGCCCGAGCTCTGAGGAGAGCGATGTCGCGTGTCGTGAAGCTGGCCGTCATCCCCGGTGACGGCATCGGTCCCGAGGTCGTCACCGAGGCCGTGAAGGTGCTCGACACCGTCACCGCCGCCTCGGACGTCTCGTTCGAGAAGACGACGTTCTCGCTCGGTGCCGGGCGCTACCTCGAGACGGGTGACACCCTGACCGACGACGATCTCGCCGCGATCGCCGCACACGACGCGATCCTGCTCGGCGCCGTCGGGGGAGTCCCCGGCGACCCCCGCCTCACAGACGCCAACATCGAGCGCGGCCTGCTGCTGAAGCTCCGTTTCGAACTCGACCACTACGTCAACCTGCGCCCCTCCAGGCTCTACCCCGGCGCGGCAGGCCCGCTCGCCGACCCGGGCGACATCGACTTCGTGGTCGTGCGGGAAGGCACCGAGGGGCCGTACGTCGGCAACGGCGGGGCCATCCGCCGCGGCACCGCGCACGAGGTCGCCAACGAGACCTCGGTGAACACCGCCTTCGGCGTCGAGCGCGTCGTGCGCTACGCCTTCGCCCTCGCCGAGCGCCGCCGTCGCACGCTCACGCTCGTGCACAAGACGAACGTGCTCGTCCACGCGGGCGGCATGTGGAAGCGCATCGTCGACGCCGTGGCGCAGGAGTTCCCCGGGGTCGACGTAGACTACCTGCACGTCGACGCGGCAACCATCTTCCTGGTCACGAACCCGAGCCGTTTCGACGTGATCGTCACCGACAACCTCTTCGGCGACATCCTCACCGACCTGGCCGGCGCCGTCACCGGAGGCATCGGCCTCGCCGCATCGGGCAACATCAACCCCGACGGCGCTTTCCCCTCGATGTTCGAGCCCGTGCACGGATCGGCGCCCGACATCGCGGGATCCCAGAAGGCCGACCCCACGGCCGCGATCCTCTCCGTCGCCCTCCTGCTCGACCACCTCGGGCTCACCGACGAATCAGCCCGCGTCACCCGCGCGGTCGAGGACGACATCGCGAACCGCGACGGGGTCCGCACCACCGCCCAGATCGGCGACGCCATCGCCCATCGTGTCCGGGCGTAACCTGGACCGATCGGCGAGCATCGCCCCCGGCACTCGACAAGCTTTGGACAACGAATGACCACCATCGACACCGATCCCGACACCGGACTCGACCCGCTCGAGTTCGCCGTCACCCGCAACCTCGCGGCCAAGAGCGCCGCAGACCGCGACGCGATCCTCGCCAACCCCGGCTTCGGGCAGAGCTTCACCGACCACATGGTCGACATCTGCTGGTCTGTCCGCGGCGGTTGGCACCGCCCGCGCGTCTCGCCCTACGGCCCGATCTCGCTCGACCCGGCGGCAGCGGTGCTGCACTACGGCCAGGAGATCTTCGAGGGCATCAAGGCGTACCGCCACGCCGACGGCTCGGTCCACACCTTCCGCCCCGATCAGAACGGCCGTCGCCTGCAGCGCTCGGCACGTCGCCTGGCTCTCCCCGAGCTGCCCGTGCCGTACTTCCTGCAGTCGCTGCGCGAGCTGATCGCCGTCGACGGCGCGTGGGTGCCCTCGGGCGACGACCAGAGCCTGTACCTGCGCCCGTTCATGTTCGCGAAAGAGGCGTTCCTCGGCGTCCGCCCCGCGCACAAGGTCGCGTACTACCTGATCGCCAGCCCCGCCGGCGCCTACTTCAAGGGCGGCGTGCAGCCGGTGTCGATCTGGCTCAGCGAGGACTACTCCCGCGCCGGCAAGGGCGGCACGGGCGCGGCGAAGACCGGCGGCAACTACGCCGCGAGCCTGCTCCCGCAGTCCGAGGCGTACGAGAACGAGTGCGACCAGGTCGTCTTCCTCGACCAGGACCGCAACGTCGAAGAGCTCGGCGGCATGAACGTCGTGTTCGTCTACAAGGACGGCTCGATCGTCACGCCGCAGTCCGACTCGATCCTCGAGGGCATCACGCGCGACTCGATCCTGCAGCTCGCCCGTGACCGCGGTCACCACGTCGAAGGGCGCAACGTCTCGCTCGACGAGTGGCGTCAGGGCGTGGCATCCGGAGACATCGTCGAGGTGTTCGCGTGCGGCACCGCCGCGGTGGTCACCCCGATCGGCGTCCTCAAGGGCCGCGATTTCATCGACGAGCAGCCGACCGGCACTCTCGCGCTCGAGCTGCGCGAAGAGCTCACCGACATCCAGTACGGCCGCGCCGAAGACAAGCACGGCTGGCTGTATCGACTCGACGCCTGATCCGCGTCGTCTCACGGAGGGGTTCCCGGATGCCGGGGGCCCCTCCGTCGTGCGTGCGTGCGTCGCGGCCGATCCGCCGCGCCCGCTCGGCCCGGCGATCGACCCCAGAACGCGATCCGTCCGCAGAATCGCGTGCCGCCGGCGTTTCGGGCGGACATCGGTTCGGGGAGGCGGGGCGACCCTTCCGGTGTCGGAGGCCGCGGATAGGCTGGCACCGTGAAGATCGCTCGTTTCAGCCACCAGGACGCCCTCCGCTACGGCATCGTCGACGACGATCACCTCGTCGTGCTCGAGGGCGACCCCATGTTCGCCGGGTTCGACACGACGGGGGAGCGGATACCGCTGTCCGAGGTCGCCCTGCTCGCGCCGGTCATCCCGCGATCGAAGGTCGTCTGCATCGGCAAGAACTACCACGATCACGCCGCCGAGATGGGGGGAGAGGCTCCCGCCGAGCCGCTGATGTTCCTCAAGCCCAATACCTCGGTCATCGGTCCGAACGACAAGATCGTGCGCCCGACGACGCTCAGCTCGCGCACCGACTACGAAGGCGAGCTCGCCGTCGTCATCGGCCGCATCGCCAAGAACGTCCCCGCCGAGCGCGCGGGCGAGTACATCTTCGGCTACACCGTGGCCAACGACGTCACCGCTCGTGACCTGCAGGCCACGGACGGCCAGTGGTCGCGCGCCAAGGGCTTCGACACGTTCTGCCCCGTCGGACCGGTCATCGAGACCGACCTCGACCTGAAGGCCGCGTCCATCACGACGCGCGTCAACGGCGAGGTGCGTCAGCAGGGTCCCGTGTCCGACATGATCCACGACATCCCCACCCTCATCGCCTACGTCAGCGCCGTGTTCACCCTGCTCCCGGGCGACCTGATCCTCACCGGTACCCCGGCGGGCATCGGCTCGTTCGACGCCGGTGACGTCGTCGAGGTCGAGATCGACGGCATCGGGGTGCTGCGCAACACCGCGCGCGATGCCTGAGAGCGCGACTCCCGCGGGCGTCGATCTCGCCGCCCCTCAGCGCCGAACGGTGCGGGTGCTCGCGGCGGGTCGCGTGTCGTCGCTCCGGATGCCGTGACCCTGACCGCGTGCGCGGCGGTCGGTTCCGTGCTCGCGGGGGTCATTCTCGGGCTCGTCGGCTACGGCGGCCTCGCGCTGTGGGCATTCGTGCCGGTCGCGCTGGTGTGCGCGGGGGCCGTCGTCGTCGGGTCCCGTCAGCCGATACTCGCCGCGTGAGTCGCCAGAGCGTGTCGCTCCGGGCCCGGCCGAAGCGACGATTCTCGGCGCCTCGCGCGGCAACGGACGTGCCGGCGACAACCTGCGGGTACAGGCGCGGCCGCACCGGCGCGGCGCGATTCACGCGCGGGCGGTTGAGCGGGTGCGCGTGAGGAGCGGCCTGCGGGTGCCTCAGATCGCGTAGATCAGGCCGTCGAAGGCCGAGAGGCCCTCGCCGCCGCGCACGCCGAGCGCGTGTAGAGCTCGGTCGACGTCGAGTTCGTCGTTGAACACGTGGAAGGCCACGCGGGCTCGACCCGCGCGCCCCGATGCCGTGATCCCGTGGGCGGTGAGTTGGGCGAGGGCTTCGCCCGTGGCATCCGGCCAGGTGACGATCGCCGAGGGGCGCTCGGGGTGCTCCAGGCCGAGGCCCTCGCGGAAGCGTGCCGCCAAGCCCGTCACGTGCGCGTAGGACGCCGTGATGTCGGTGTCGGCGAACAGGGCGAGAGCCGGGGCGGCGCCGACGAACGCCTGCCACGCGGGCGAGACGTCGAAGCGGCGGGCATCGGCGGCGAGCGTGCCGCCCGTGCCGTAGCAGGACGACCACGGATCGTCGCCCGCGTACCACCCGGCCTGCACGGGGCGGATCTCGTTCGCGAATGCGGGCGTGATGGTCAGGAAGGACACGCCGCGGGGGCAGCAGAGCCACTTGTAGGCGTGGCAGACCGTCGCGTCGAACATGGTCGCGTCCACGGGGAGCCAGCCCGCGGCCTGGGTGAGGTCGCACAGGGTTCGCGCTCCGGCGCGGGCGGCCGCGGCGGCGATCGCGGCGGCGTCCGCGACCTCTCCGGTGGCCGACTGCACGAGCGAGAAGGCGACGAGCCAGGTGTCGGGGGAGACAGCGGCGGCGAGATCGCGAAGGGGAGCGGTGCGCAGCCGCACGCCCCGGCCCGCGTGGGCGAACGGGGCGACCAGCGACGAGAAGTCGCCCTCGGCGCACAGCACTTCGGCGCCGTCGGGCACCGATGCGGCGAGCAGCGCCACCTGGACCGACGTCTGCGAGCCGATCGCGACATCGCTCACCGGGGAGCACACGAGACGCGCGTACGAGGCGCGGGCCTCTTCGACGGCCAGAGACGCAGCGACGACATCGGGTCGACCGGATGCCGCGGACTCGAGGTCGGCGCGGACCGCGGCCACCGTGGCGCGCGAGGGCAGGCCGAGGGTGCAGGCTGCGAGGTAGTCGCGGCCACCGGCGAAGTGCGAGGCGAGGCTGCTCATGAATCCAGGATCTCGCCGCGCGTGTCATTGCACCAGAACAGGTGTTGCATGAGAATCATCACGTCTGCTTATGTGTAGGCATGGCCGACATCGACGACTCCCTCGACGCGAACGCCCTGCGCGTGGTCAAAGCCATCGCCGACACCGGGTCGATCACGGCCGCCGCGCGCGCCCTCGGGTACAGCCAGCCCGCCGTGAGCCAGCAGCTGCGCCGCTTGGAACGGCGGGCCGGCATGCCGATCGTCGAACGCGTCGGCCGCGGCGTGCGTCTCACCGAGGCCGGGTCGATCCTCGCCCGTCACGCCGGCGCCGTGACCACGGCCCTCGACGCCGCGGCCGGCGATCTCGCCGAGCTCCGGGGACTGCGCGCCGGACGCGTTCGCATCGCCGCCTTCCCCTCCGCATCGTCGACCGTGGTGCCGCGCGTGATCGCCGCGGTCACCGCGCGCCGCCCGGGCGTCTCGATCAGCTTCGTCGAGGCTGAGCCGCCCGAGGCCATCGCCGCCGTGCGCGAGAACCGTGCCGACATCGCCCTCACCTACAGCTACCCCGGCGATCGGCGCGAGCACCTCGAGTCCGCGGCATCCGGTCTCTCCTCCCGGCTCCTCGGCGACGACGACACGGTCGTGGTCGTGCCCACCGGTCACCCGGCCGCCGCGCACGATCCCATCGACCTGTCGCAGCTCGCGGGGGAGCGGTGGATCGCGGGCTGCCCGCAGTGCCGCGGGCACCTTCTCGAGGCGTGCGGCCGGGCGGGGTTCACGCCCGACATCGCGTTCGAGACCGACAACTTCATCGCCGTCGAGAACCTCGTCGCCCAGGGGGTCGGCATGGCGATCCTGCCGCGGATGGCGGTGGCATCCCTCCCGATGCTCGCGGGGATCGCCGCGCCTCGACTGCCCACCGCCGAGGCGCGCACCCTGCACGTCGTGACCGCGCGGGGGGCCGAGCGCGTGCCCGCGGTGGGGGCGGCGTTGGAGGTCGTGGGCGAGGTGCTGGCCGATCACCTCCGCCACTCGGGAAGCGACACGGCCCGCCGGTAGGATCGAGGGGATGTCTGCCACGCCCGATCCCCGCACCACGACCGCCACCGGCGCCGACGTTCGCGTCCGCTTCTGCCCCTCACCCACGGGGCTGCCGCACGTCGGTCTCATCCGCACCGTCCTGTTCAACTGGGCCTACGCCCGGCACAACGGCGGCAAGCTCGTCTTCCGCATCGAAGACACCGACGCCGCGCGCGACAGCGAGGAGAGCTACCAGCAGCTCCTCGAGGCGCTGCGGTGGATGAACATCGACTGGGACGAGGGCGTCGAGGTCGGCGGACCCCACGCTCCCTACCGCCAGTCGCAGCGCCACGAGATCTACCGCGAGGTGCTCGACACGCTCATCGCCGCGGGTGCGGTGTACGAGAGCTACTCGACCGCCGAAGAGATCGATGCGCGCAACGAGGCCAATGGCCGCGCGAAGCAGCTCGGCTACGATAACTTCGACCGCGACCTCACCGACGAGCAGAAGGCCGCCTTCCGCGCCGAGGGTCGTGAGCCCGCGTGGCGCGTGCGCGTGCCCGACGAGGACCTCACCTTCGTCGACCTCATCCGCGGCGAGGTCACCTTCCCGGCCGGATCCTTTCCCGACTTCGTGATCGTCCGCGCCGGCGGCATCCCGCTCTACACGTTCGTGAACCCGGTCGACGACGCGCTCATGGGCATCACCCATGTCATCCGCGGTGAAGACCTCATGCCCTCGACCGCACGTCAGCTCGCGCTCTATCGGGCGCTGCTCGATGCCGGCGTCACCGACTTCGTGCCGCGCTTCGGTCACATGCCACTGGTGCTGGGCGAGACCGGCAACAAGAAGCTCTCCAAGCGCGACCCGCAGGCCGATCTCTTCCTGCAGCGCGAGAAGGGCTTCATCCACGAGGGGCTGCTCAACTACCTCTCGCTGCTCGGCTGGTCGCTCGCGAGCGACCGCGACGTGTTCTCGCTCGACGAGATGATCGCCGCCTTCGACATCGCCGACGTGAACCCCAACCCGGCGCGCTTCGACCAGAAGAAGGCCGAGGCCATCAACGGCGATCACATCCGCATGCTGGATGCCGAGGACTTCGCGACCCGCATCGTCCCCTACCTCGCGGGGGCGGGCCTGATCGCGGAGCAGCCCAGCGAGGAGCACCGCGCGATCATCGCCCAGGCGGCTCCGCTCGTGCAGGAGCGTGTGCAGTTGCTCGGCGAGGTCCCCGGCATGCTCGGCTTCCTCTTCGTGTCCGAGGTCGACTACGCCGAGGACGCGATGAAGGGGCTGCCCGCGAACGCGAGCGAGGTGCTCACGGCATCCGTTCGCGCGCTCGAGGGTGTCGACGACTTCACCGCCGCCGCCGTCCAGGAGGCGCTGTCGACGGCCCTCGTCGAAGAGCTCGGCCTCAAGCCCCGCGTCGCGTACGGTCCGCCGCGCGTCGCGCTGACAGGTCGCCGCATCTCGCCGCCGCTGTTCGAGTCGATGGAACTGCTCGGCAAGGCGGAGTCGATCCGCCGCCTCGAGGCGCTGGTCTCCCACCTGGGCTGAGACGCCCCCGCGATCCCCGTGACCTTCCGGTCGCGGGGATCGCGCGTTTGCGGGCGGGCTGAACCCGGAGAATGCGACGGGGGGGGGTCCGGATGCGCGAAGCGCGCGCGATCCTCCGGCATCGGCGCGGACCGGCCCGGGACGCGCCCGGGACGCGCGGAGCGAGGCGCCGGTTTGGCGCAGGGCTCCGCGTCACGTAAGCTTGATCCTCGGCACGAGTTACGGCTCGAAGCCATTGGGGTATGGTGTAATTGGCAACACGGCGGTTTCTGGTTCCGTTGTTCTTGGTTCGAGTCCAGGTACCCCAGCTTCACGAAAAGGCCCGGTGATCGAAAGATCCCGGGCCTTTCGCGTGTCGAGGAGATGCCGCGGGTGACCGCCCGAATGAGGCTTCTCCTCCTCGTTCCGGGCGAATCGTAAGATGACCCGATGCGCCTCCGCCCGCTCGTCGCCATCGTCGCTCTCGTCGTGGCGGGCGCGGTGCTCGCGGGATGCGGGGCGGGCACGGGCGCGACCCCCACGGCCTCGGGCTGCGCGGCGGACTCGACCCTCGAGCCGGGCACGAGCATCCCTCTCGCGGTGACGGTCGATGGCGCGGACCGCGGCTACACCGTGTACGTCCCGGCGACGATGACGGCGCGGACTCCGACGCCGCTCATCCTCGCCTTCGCCGGATACCGCATGCCGCCCGGGCAGCTCGAGCAGCTCAGCGGCCTCGACGGCAGCGACGCGATCGTCGTCTACCCGCAGGCGGCGAGCACCGCGGCGGGCGTCGGCTGGCAGGGGGCGCCCTACTCGTCGGGCGCGGACGACGTGGCCTTCACCACCGCCCTCCTCGATGACGTGGAGTCGCGTGCCTGCGTCGACCCGAAACGCGTGTTCGCCGCCGGGATCTCCAACGGCGGCGGGTTCGTGTCGCTGCTGTCGTGCGCCCTCCCCGAACGCATCGCCGCCTTCGCCGTCGTCTCCGGGGCCATCTATCCCGCGACCAATCCGCCGTGCGCGAGCGGATCCCCGGTGCCGCTGATCGAGTTCCACGGCACCGCCGACGACGTCATCCCCTACGACGGTGGCATTCGGCACGACGCGACCGTCGCCCCGGTCTCCCTCTGGCTGTCGCAGGTGGCGACGCGCAACGGCTGCGCCCCCGATGCGCGCGCGGAATCGGTCGCGTCGGGCGTCGAGAGGCAGACCTGGACCGGATGCCGCGATCGCGGCGCCCTGGTGCACTACCGGCTCGACGGGGGAGGGCACGTGTGGCCGGGAGCGGCGGGCTCGAGCGAGACGACGATCTCGGCGACGACCCTGATCGAAACGTTCTTCACAGCACACCCCCTGCCGTGAGCCGAGGATGGGGGAGAGGATAGCTCCATGGGACTCTTCGTACAGCGACCCGAGGAACCGAGTGAGTGGGCCGGGCTCCCCGGCGAACCCGCGCGGCCGAAGACCCGGGCCGAACTCCTGCCCGACGACGAGAACGCGGCGGCCGTGCCCGGGCTGCTCGACCTCGGCGGTTCGTCGGTGACCTCGGTCGAGATCTCCCTCGGCGACTGAACCCGGCGCGCGCTCGGCGCGATCAAAGACTTCGCGGGTTAGCATCCGAGCGGGGACGCAGGTCGTCTCCCTCCTCGCGGAAGAAGGTCCTCGTGCAGCGCTCCCTCGCTCTTCGGCTCGCCCCGATCGTCACGGCCGGCGTCCTGCTCACGGGCTGCGCGCCCGCGGCATCCGAGATTCCCGTCGCACCCGCGGCGCAGGCGCCGAGTCCCGCCGCATCGGTGAACGACCAGGCCTTCGCGCCCACGGTCGTCTCTCCCGAGGACCTCGACGGCAAAGACGCCACCGTCAAGATCGGCACCTCGCTCGTGCTCGCCGTCCCCGACGGCACGGAGGCCGAGTGGACGGGGTCGACGGCCGAGGTGGCGATCGCCGACTTCTCGCCGGGAGGGCCGTCCGAGGGCTCGGTCTTCCGCCCCGGCTTCCTGCCGCACGAGGTCGGTCAGACGGCGGCCACCCTCACGGGCCCTGACGGCAAGACCCTCCGCTTCACCCTGTCCGTCGTCGCCCCCTGAGCGGGCAGGCGGAGAGGGATCAGGATGCCAGCGGACCGTCGAACAGGATCGTGGAGCGCCCGGTCTCGGCATCCGGGATCACGCGCGCCCTCACCTCGTAGACCTCGGCGATGAGCGCCGGCGTGAGCACCTCGGCGGGGGCTCCGGCGGCGACGACGACGCCGTCGCGCAGGACGAGCACGCTGTCGCAGTAGGTCGCCGCGAGGTTGAGGTCGTGCAGGGCGATGATGCTCGTCACCGGCAGGGCAGCGACCAGCGCCAGCACGTCGAGCTGGTGACGGATGTCGAGGTGGTTCGTCGGCTCGTCGAGCAGCAGTTCGCGCGGCTCCTGCGCCAGGGCGCGGGCGATCTGCGCACGCTGACGCTCTCCGCCGGACAGAGTGTGCCAGAGGCGATCGGCCTTGTCTGTCAGGGCGACCCGCTCGAGGGCCGCGTCGATCGCCTCCTCGTCGTGGCCGGTCGACCCGCCCCACACCGGGCGGTGCGGGGTGCGACCGAGGCGCACGACATCGCGGACCACGATGTCGGCGTCGGTCTCGGCGTGCTGCGTGACCACGGCGACCGTGCGGGCGAGCTCGCGGCGGCGCCACTGCGTCAGAGGCCGCTCGTCGAGCAGGACGTCACCGGAGTCCGGTCGCGCTGCGCCCTGCAGCAGGCGCAGCAGCGACGACTTGCCCGAGCCGTTGGGCCCGAGCAGGCCCACGGTGGTCCCGGGCTCGGGATGCAGCGAGACACCGTCGACGACGAGGGTTCCCCCGCGCGTCCAGCGCACCTCGCGGGCTTCGAGCGTCATGCGCGCCCCCTCCGTCGAACGAGAAGAGCGACGAAGACGGGGACGCCGACGATCGCCGTCCCCACCCCGACCGGCAGGGGCGTGGGGGCGAAGAGCGTGCGCGTCGCGGCATCCACCCACACCATGAACACGGCGCCGACGACCGCCGCGAGCGGGACCACGCGCACGTGACGCTGGCCCACCAGCAGGCGGACGGCGTGCGGCACGACGAGGCCGACGAATCCGACCGCGCCGACGACGCTGACCAGGGCCGCGGTCATGAGGGCCGTCACGACGAGCAGCCCGATGCGCGTACGGGCGACGGGGATGCCGAGCGAGGCGGCCACGTCGTCTCCGAACGTGAAGGCGTCGAGGGCGCGTGCCGCGAACAGGCACACCGCACCACCGACGACGACCACGACGGCGCACAGGGCGACCTTGTCCCAGCGCATGCCCTCGAGCGAGCCGAGGAGCCAGAACATCACGCCCCGGGTCTCGTCGCTGTCGGCGACCGCGAACACGACGAGGGAGGTCAGAGCCGAGAAGAACTGCGTGCTGGCGACTCCGGCGAGGATCACGCCCGAGGTTCCGCCCGAGGTGAAGCGCGCGAGCAGCAGCACGAGGCCGAACGCGATCAGCGCGCCGACGAAGGCTCCGCCCGACAGACCGAGAACGCCGCCGCCGATCCCGAGCACGCCGATCACGACCGCGCCGGTCGACGCCCCCGATGACACACCCAGCACGAACGGCTCGGCGAGGGGGTTGCGCAACAGCGACTGCATGACGACGCCGCAGAGCGCGAGTCCGGCCCCGGCGCACGCGGCGACCAGGGCGCGGGGGAGGCGCTCCTCCCACACGATCGCGTTCTTCGCTGCCTTGACCGGGATGTCGGCGAGACCGAGGTGGTTCAGCAGCACGTCGCGCACGTTCACCAGCGACACGTCGGCGGGGCCGAGCGTGACCGCGACGCCCACCGAGATCACCAGGACGACGAGACCGGTGAGAGCGAGCAGGATGCCGAGCCCCGCGGATCCCCGACCGAGTCGGGCCCGCGAGACGACGGACGCGCTCAGAGCGTGCTCCCGTTCTCGTCCCACCAGGCGCGGATCTTCTCGAGCGCGTCGACGAAGCGGATCGAGGGGTTGAGCTCCGCACCGTGCAGGGCGATGTACCGCTTCTCCTTGACGGCGGTCATGGTGCTCGTGAGCGGGTCGCTCTCGAGGAACGCGATCTTGTCGGCGAGCCGGTCGCCCGGGAAACGGTCGCGCTGCAGGTCGCCCAGCACCAGCACGTCGGGGTCGGCCGAGACCATGCTCTCCCACCCGACCGCGGGCCAGTCGTCGGTCTGCCCGGCGAACACGTTGGTCATCTTCGTGGTGGATGCCAGGAGGGCGGCGTTCGAGAATCCGCCCGCGACATAGGGGGTCTTGGTGTCGGCGAACCAGAAGGCGACGCTGTGGCCCTCGAAGTCGACGCCCTCGGTCGCAGCGGCGGCCCGCTGCTGCAGCGAGGAGATCAGTGCCTCGCCGCGATCCGAGACGTCGAAGACGCGGGCGAGATCGCGGATCTCGCCGTACAGCGCGTCGATCGTCAGCGGGGTGGTCCGCTTTCCGCCCGCATTGACGCTCACGTCTCCGTCGCAGTCGGTGGGGGAGAGGTAGGAGGCGATACCCGTCTCGGCGAAGCGATCCCGCGTGGCGACGCCGCCCTGGGCGAAGTGGCGGCCGAACGACGCGGTGACGAAATCGGGATCGGTTCCGAGCACGACCTCGTACGAGGGGGCGTTGTCGGACAGCCGAGGAACGGCGGCGTTCGCTTCGGCGAGCGAGTCCAGAACGGGATCGGTCCAGGATGCCGTGCCGACCATGCGGTCCTGGAGCCCCAGCGACAGCAGGATCTCGGTGGAGTCCTGGTCGAGCGAGACCGCGCGGCTGGGTGCCTGCTCGACCGTGATCTCGCGCCCGCAGTTTTCCAGCGTCAGGGGGTAGACCGTGGCGCCCTCTCCGGCCGTGGTGGCGGATGCCTCGGGAACGACCTCCGACGCTCCGCAGCCGGTCAGGGCGGCTGCGGCGGTCAGCAGGACGAGGGGGAAGGCGAGGGCGCGGGCGCGTGGCATCCGGGAACTCCGTAGGGATCGTGGAACGAGCGGCCCGACGGCGGACCACAGGTAAGGATAGCCTCACTTTCGCCGCACCGAATCGAGGTTCTTCGATCGTGTGGCGGATCGCGCGTGAGCGCCCGCGGGTGCGGTGTCGCATTTCTGTTGCCGTGTGTGGTTTCGTGTTGTATCGTGTGGGAATCTTCGAAGGGGATTCCGTGTACGCAATGGAGCGCCAGCAGCTCATCGAGCGCGAACTGCGCGAGGTCGGACGTGTCAGCGTCGTCGACCTCGCCCGCCGCTTCGACGTCACGACCGAGACCGTTCGCCGCGACCTGGACCGCCTCGAGTCGCTCGGATCCCTGCGTCGCGTCCACGGCGGGGCGGTCGACATCGGTCGCGCCAGCACCGCGGAGTCCCCCCTCACCGAGCGCCGTGAGCGCCACCGCGATGCCAAGCGCGCCATCGCCGCGGAAGCCGTCTCTCTCCTCGGGCCCGACTTCCGCGGCTCGATCTTCGTCGACGCAGGCACGACCCCCGCCGAGGTCGCCTCGCTGCTTCCCGCCGCTCTCGGGGCGGGCATCGGCGGCGTCGAGGTGGTCACGCACTCCCTCGAGGCCGCCCACCTGCTCGCCGGCGAGGAGCGTCTCTCGCTCACCACGATCGGCGGGCGCGTGCGAGGAGTCACCGCGGCCGCGGTGGGAGCCCACACCGTCCGCGCGATCGGACAACTGCGTCCGGATATCGCGTTCGTGGGAACCAACGGTCTCAGCGCCGGTTTCGGACTCAGCACCCCCGATCCCGAAGAGGCCGCGGTCAAGGCCGCCATCATCCAGTCTGCCCGTCGTGTCGTGCTGCTCGCGGACGCCGCGAAGTTCGGCGAAGAGCTGCTCGTCCGCTTCGCCCGACTCGACGAGCTCGACGTGCTCGTGACCGATGCCGCCCCTCCGGCGGCCCTTTCCGAGGCCCTTACGGCCGCCGACATCGAGGTGCGCGTCGCATGATCGTCACTCTGACCGCCAACCCGTCCGCCGACCGCGCCGTCGTTCTGTCCGAGGCTCTGCAGCCCGGCGAGGTTCAGCGCGCACTGTCGTCGCGCGAAGACGCCGGAGGCAAGGGCGTGAACGTCGCCCGCGTCGTCTCGGCCGCCGGAGCCCCCGCGCGCGCCGTGGTGCCCGTCAACGCCCACGATCCCTACCGGATGCTCCTCGAAGACACCGGCATCGCCCTCGATGTCATCGAGGTGGCCGGTCGGGCCCGGGCGAATCTGACGATCACCGATCCCGGGGGAGAGACGACCAAGGTCAACCTGCCGGGTGCCGAGCTCTCGGCGGTCGAAGCCGAAGCCCTCGTCGCGGGCGTCGTCGCCGCGTCGCAGGGCGCGACCTGGCTCGTCCTCGCCGGGTCGCTTCCCCCCGGAGTGCCGGTGACGTTCTACGCCGATCTCATCGACGCGGTGCGTGAGCGCTGGGGCGCCGCTGCTCCGCTCATCGCCGTCGATGCTTCCGGGCCGGCCCTGAGCGCCGTCATCGCCACCGCCCGCCCCGACCTCATCAAGCCCAACCACGAGGAGCTCGCCGAACTCGTCGGCGAAGACCCCGCGGCCGATGACGACGTGCACGACGCCGCTGTGCGCCGCGCACGCTCGCTGGTCCCGGGCCGCGTGGCATCCGCCCTCGTGACCCTCGGTGCCGACGGCGCCCTGCTCTTCACGGCCGAGGGAACCTGGCGCGGTCGCGCCCCCCGCATCCAGGTCGCCAGCACCGTCGGCGCGGGCGACAGCTCGCTCGCCGGCTACCTGCTCGCCGACCTCGAGGGCGCCTCCGCGCCCGACCGTCTCGCGCGCAGCATCGCCTACGGAGCGGCCGCAGCCACTCTGCCCGGCACGCAGGCGCCGACTCCCGGCGATCTGCCCGCAGGTCCCATCGCCGTCACCGAATTCCCCACCCCCATCGCAACATCCTGACCACGGAGGTCACTGACAATGTCCGACATCATCACTCCGGAGCTCGTCACCCTCGACGCGCCCCTGGGCACCGACAAGCAGTCGGTGATCCGTGCTCTTGCCGAGCGCGTCGTCGCGCAGGGCCGCGCGCGCAGTGCCCAAGAGCTGTTCGACGACGCGTGGGCGCGTGAGCAGAAGGACGAGACCGGCCTGCCCGGCGGCATCGGCATTCCGCACGCGCGCAGCGCCTCGGTCACCGAGCCCACCCTCGCCTTCGCGCGGCTCACGCCCGGCGTCGACTTCGGTGCCCCCGACGGACCCGCCGACATCGTGTTCCTCATCGCGGCGCCCGAGGGCGCCGACGAGGCTCATCTCTCGGTGCTGTCGCAGCTGGCCCGCAGCCTCATGAACAACGACTTCATGGCGGGCCTGCGTTCCGCGCAGACGCCCGCCGAAGCCGTGAAGATCATCACGGATGCCGTCACCCCGGCCGCCGCACCCGCGGCAGCCCCGGCGACGGCAGCGCCCGCGGCCACACGCGCCGAGGCCCGCACGGCCACCAAGACCAAGAAGATCGTCGCCGTCACCGCGTGCGCCACGGGCATCGCCCACACCTTCATGGCCGCCGACGCGCTGACCGCCGCCGGCGCCGAGACCGAGGGTGTCGAGCTCATCGTCGAGCCGCAGGGCTCGAGCGGCTACAAGGCCCTCCCGCAGAGCGTGATCGACGACGCCGACGCCGTGATCTTCGCGGTCGACGTCGACGTGCGCGAGCCGCAGCGCTTCGCGGGTAAGCCCGTCGTCCGCGCGGGCGTCAAGCGCGGCATCGAGCAGCCGAAGCAGCTCATCGCCGAGGCCCTCGCCGCCAGCGAGAACCCGAACGCCGCTCGTGTGCAGGGCGGTGCCGCCGCGGCATCCGCGTCGGAGGCTCCCGTCGCGCAGCAGTCGGTGGGGCGCCGCATCCAGCGCTGGCTGCTGACGGGTGTCAGCTACATGATCCCGTTCGTCGCCGGTGGCGGTCTGCTCATCGCGCTCGGCTTCCTGCTCGGTGGCTACGAAGTCACCAAGAACGCCGCGAACGTCATCATCCAGAACTCGCTCTGGGACCTCCCGACCGAGAACATCACCTCGTCGTTCGGTCCGGTGGGCCAGTACCTCGGCTCGGTCTCTTTCACGATCGGCGCCACCTCGATGGGCTTCATCGTCGCCGTGCTCGCGGGCTTCATCGCCTACGCGATCGCCGACCGCCCCGGCATCGCCCCCGGCTTCGTGGCCGGTGCCGTCGCCGTGCTCATGAACGCCGGCTTCATCGGCGGCATCATCGGCGGTCTGCTCGCGGGCTTCATCGCCTGGTGGCTCGGCCGCTTCGACGCGCCCCGCTGGCTCCGCGGTCTCATGCCCGTGGTCATCGTGCCGTTCCTCGGCTCGATCTTCGCGTCGGGTCTGATGATCCTGTTCCTCGGTCGTCCGATCGCAGCCCTCATGGCGGCCCTCACCGAGGGTCTGACCTCGCTCGCCGCCAGCGGTGCCGGAGCCGTCGTGCTCGGCGTCATCCTGGGTCTGATGATGTGCTTCGACCTCGGAGGCCCCGTCAACAAGGTCGCGTACGTCTTCGCCACCACGGGGCTCGCCGCCGCGACGCAGACGAACACCACCCCGTACCTGATCATGGCCGCCGTCATGGCCGCCGGTATGGTGCCCCCGCTCGCGATGGCCCTCGCCTCGACGCTGCTCGCCCGCAAGAAGTTCACCCCGGTCGAGCGCGAGAACGGTGCAGCCGCGTGGCTTCTGGGTGCCTCGTTCATCTCCGAGGGCGCTATCCCGTTCGCCGCGGCCGACCCGCTGCGCGTCATCCCCGCGTCGATGGTCGGTGGCGCCATCACGGGTGGTCTGAGCATGCTGCTCGCGGTGCAGTCGTTCGCCCCTCACGGAGGCATCTTCGTCTTCTTCGCGATCAACCCCTTCTGGGGTTTCGCCCTCGCGATCGTGGCGGGTACCGTCGTGACTGCGCTGATCGTCGTCGCCCTCAAGGGCATCGGCCGCAGCACGCAGGACGCCGCCGTCACCGAGGCTGCTCCCGCAGCCACGGTCGCCGCGTAACACCCCGTCGAATCGGAAGGATTCACCATGGCAGAACGTCAGGCCACCATCGCGAGCGCCTCGGGCCTCCACGCCCGCCCCGCGAAGCTCTTCGTGCAGGCCGTGCAGGAGAAGAAGATCCCCGTCACGATCGCCACCGAGGGCGGTGCCGACCTCAACGCCGGCAGCATCCTCTCGCTCATGGGTCTCGGTGCCGGTCACGGCACCGTCGTGACGCTGAAGGCCGAGGGCGAGGGTGCCGAGCAGGCGCTCGACGAGCTCGTCGCCCTTCTCGAGACCGATCTCGACGCGCAGTAAGCACTTCTTCACAGAACACCGGATGCCACGGGCCTTGGGGCTCGTGGCATCCGGTGTTTCTGCGAGATCGAGGCGGACGAAACTCCTGAGAAGTCAACGACGGATGTTGATGTTCGGCGGTTCGGGACGCACGCCCGTGAACTTCTCAGGAGTTTGGCACGCTGGGGCCGTCAGACCTCGACGGAGTCGCCCGGCTTCAGGTCGACGAACGAGCCGCCGTTCTGCTCCACGGCCCAGGTGAGGCGCGCGTCGCCCATCTGCTTTCCGGCGACCGAGAGGGTCATGTCGTGGGTAGCGAAGACGCGTTCGGGCTTGACCGCGAGCACGTAGTCGATGGCGTCGCCGACCTTGAGCCACGGGGCGCCGACGGGGGCGGCGAGCAGCTCGACCTTCTTGTGCTTGGGGACCGCGAACGAATCGCCCGGGTAGTACACCGCGTCGTTGACGAGAACGCCGACGTTGTCGACCACGGGGATGGAGGAGTGGATGACCTCGTGCTTCCCGCCGAAGAACTCCAGGTGGAAGGGCCCGAGGTCGAGGGTGTCGCCCGGGTGCACCACGGTGACGTCGAAACCGGCCGCGGCGTCGCGCACCCCTTCGGGGCCGTAGATCGGCACGCCGGGGTGGGCCTTCTGCAGGCGGGTGAGGTGCTCGGGCGTCCAGTGGTCGGCGTGCTCGTGGGTGATGACGATGCCGTCGAGGTTCGTCAGCTCTTCGAGGGGCGAGGTGAAGCTGCCCGGGTCGATCACGAGCGAGTGACCGGATTCGGCGAGGACGAGGGCGGCGTGTTCGTGCTTCGTGAGGTGCATGAGACGAGTCAACTCCTGCATGGCGGAGTGGGGCAAGCGCTGGCGCGGTGGGTGGACAGCGTTTAACGGCTCTTCCGTGCGGGGCCATCTCGCGGTACCGTGGCCGGACACGCCCGAGAAGTCGACGCCTCGGCCTCGATTTTGCGTGGGCGTCAACTGTCATGCATACTTGAATGGTTGACGACGCGGCCCCATCGTATAGCGGCCTAGTACGCCGCCCTCTCACGGCGGTAACGCGGGTTCGAATCCCGCTGGGGTCACCAACACGAAAATGCCTCGACCGAATGGTCGGGGCATTTTTCGTTGGCAGGGGATGCCCGGACTTCGCAACAGAATCGGAGACGTGCACCACCATCGGATGCCAGGACTCCCGGCATCCGATTCTGTTGCTTCGATCCGAATCCGGTGCGGAAGAGGCGCGGCTCAGCTTTCGCGTTCGGCTCGGCGGCGCCGCACCAGGGGGCGCACCCCCCACACCACCGCCAGGACCACGCCCGCCACCGCGATCCACGGCAGCAGGAACCCGAGGCCGACGACGATCCCGTTCAGCGGGAGCGCCCTTGTACCGACGGACGCTCGTCTCATGCGAGAGAAGCTGATGAGTCTGCTCGTCGCTGTGTGGCCTGATGCCATCACGGTCGCCGTGTCATCGGCCTACGCGCCGAGCTAACCGCCGCGAATGTCAATATCAAGGCAGCTCTGCCGTATCACCCAGCGGTGAAAGGAGTGCTGGCTGTAGCCAACGCCAGCCCTGGTGCGCCGCCTACGCGGTGGGCCGAGTGGACAGCTTGTTTGAGCACATTGTCATCGCGACCGCACAGAGAGACGTGGCCTGACTGGGATTCGTGGGAATTGAAGTGTCGTGGCGAACCGGCTGCGTGCCCCGCCTGTGAACTCGGGGCGTCTCGGAGTTCTCAGGACCGATATCGAGGGGTTCGTCATGCCTCGCCCGGCTCACGCAGTGGTGGCTTTCAGAGGGCGCGCGACAGCAGCTTGGCGGGGCCGGTTGCCTTCCTCGATATCGGCCCGCGGAGCCAGTTCTGCGGCATTGCTTCGCTGATCCCGAAATCGGTCACGATCTGTTCGATGGTGACGCCGCTTTGAGGCCCACGGGCGGCCACCGAAACGCCCTCGCCAAGCCCCTGGGATTGGGACGGGCCGCGACGGCGTCCTCCCTGCCAGCACCTGACGGAACGAGCGATCAGTTGTCACCAATCCGTTCCGCTCGCCCGCTCGTTCTTCCCTAAAGAGTGGCCAGAGCAAAAGCTTCCTGGACAGCCGCCCCAAGCTGCGCCGCCGTGGGGCTATCCAGCCTGACCCGATGGTCAGTGAGCGGAGTGAAGCCGCTTCGTGCGCCGCCATTGTGGGCGGGCGTTACCAGGACGTGCGTCAGTGCACCAGCTTCATAGAAACCGTGCACCTTTACCTCTCGAACCCCCTTCGCGTATGCAGCGTAGGAGGGGAGCTTCAACCACTCCAGTAGTTCAGCGTCAGGCGGGTTGTGTCGTAGGTCACGGGCAGGCAGCACGGTGGACACGGCCTCGTCGGTCGCTGCCATGACGGTCTGTCCAAGCGAAATGTCGTCATCGGCATCCGTAAGGACCTTTGGGAGACCGCTCAGAATCATCGCACCCTCCGTCGTGCGGGCCATCACATGGACGAGAAGAGTGCCGTCCGGTCGTAGGTCGATGTTGACCACTCCGTAGGTTTGACTCACCGAATGACCTCCACAGTCAGGCGTACGCCCTTCTCTAGTGCGTAGTCCTTCATGCTATTCAGAACAGCCTGCTGCTCAGCCGTCGCCGTGCGGGGAACCGCGAGCTGCAACTCGCGACCTTGTATGGCGATATCGTCGATTTCTCGACCGCCCCAGGTCGCACCCTTGAACTCAGCAAGTCTATCGATGTACCCCCTCAGGGTGCCGCGGAGACGAGACGGAACGAGATACGTCTTCGAAGCTAGATCGATGCTCTTGATGCTCGTCGCGACGCCGGTCGCGTCGTTGAACCGGTCGATGGTGGGGAAGGACGCCGGGAGGTTGCCTCCCAGGCGAGCCTCAATGGCGAATCCCCGAGGGGAGGGGCCGAAGGGCCAAGGGGACTTAGCGAGTTTGTCCGCCAGCGCGGTCAGCTTCTCCGCTGCGCCGGTGACGCTGGCTGTGGCTGCGACGGAGGGCGTCCGGGCGGCTATCGCCCGGAGTCCGTCGCTCGTTGCGTCGAGGGAGCGCCAGGCGAGACCTGCGGCGGCGGCCCTCGCACCTTCGGCTAGGCGTACGACGATTTCGACGAACCGGACCGTGTACTTACTGGCGTTGAAGACAGCGACGCCGTGTCCAACGAGCAGGCCCGCCCCTTCCGTAGCCGCGCCAGCGGCTAGGGCGATTGCTTCGATGGCTGCGGTCTCTGCGAGGAAGAGAGCGACTTGTTTGCGCAGTTCGTTCTGCGCATCGTCGATGTGCTGAGCAAGCGTCTCGGCAGAGTCCGCGATGGCTCGTGCCTGCGCGGCGATGTCGGTCAGCGAATCGCCCACCGTGATGCAGACACCTCGGGCGGAATCCACCTCCGGCGACTCCTCATCCGCAAGCGCGGTGAGGGCAGACGATATCGAGGGCCAGGCGCTTTCGAGCGTGGTGGCGCAGTCTCTCCAGGCGAGCGCGAGGGCGCGCAGTTTCGTAGGGTCGCCGTCCGGCCAAATGACCGCTACATACTTCTGAATGTCTAACCAGCCGTTTGGTGGGCCGAGCGAGCCACCCGCGACGCTGGGAACGGAGACGCAGACACCGAACGCCGGTGCATCGACGGCGATCGGCGCCTGGAGCATAGCGCCGAGCGCGTTCGAGTCCGCATCCGCGGACGCGTGATTCAAGCCCGTCTGCCTGAGCAACCCGCTCACCGTGAGCGCGGCGGCCACCGCGTCGTTGATGGCCTGAGCGACGGCGGGAGCGGTCTGGTCGTACGCCTGCGCCCACGCTGCCCCCGAGGGGTCATTGCCCGCGATGCGTCCTGAGTCAGCGAGGGTAGCGCCGAGGGCAGATTCAGCGTCGCTGAGCGTCCGGGCGACGTTGGCGCCGAACTTCGTCGACGCTGCGTACCAGGCGTCGGGGTCAACGGTGATGAGCACTGGTCACCCCCACATCCGTGAGTTGGCATCCACCGCCGCATCGTAGTTCGCTCGTGCGCCGTCGACCAGTCGGCGCATTCCGGCCAGAGCCTCCGCCATCTCGCGAGAGTCGTCGGCCCAGGCGGTGTGGGCGAGCGTGTGGGCGTCCGACGCTTCACCGTCCCACGTCCGGTGAAGGCGATGAGAGGCTGCGTTCGCGTCTTCGAGAGCCTGCGTGACGCTGCGGGTGATGCTTGTCAGCTCCTCGACGAACTCCGAAAGCTGCGCGAGATGGACCGAGTGCCTCATCGCTGACCGCCCGCAGGCAGATTCGATCCCAGGGTGCGGGCGGCATCGCGGCTGGCCTGCTCAGCAGCGGCAATATCAGCGGTTGCGCCTCGCAACGCGGCGGTCAGGCGGGAGAGTTCCTCCGTACTTCCCGTTGCTGCTGTGAACCACGCGTCGAAGAGCGGCCGGAACGCGGAGGCCGCATCCCCTGTCCACCCGACGGCGAGGAGGTCTTCGACGCGCTCGCGCACTTGCCGGACTCGAGCGGATAGGTCATCCGAAGCCTCATCGAGACGCGTCGTCTCCGAAACGAGCGCCTGAAAATCAGCCCGAATTTCCATGCGGCCAGGGTACACACGTGCAGTCGCCCCAGAAAGGTAACCGGGAGGCGCTGTGCGCCTCACATGCGGGTCAGTACGGCGAGGGATCCGAGCGAGCACCCGTCACCGCAAATGGCTCCTGCGGGCACTCGCGGAACCGGGAGAAAAGCGTTCACGAGCTTCTCGGGGTGGATGCGCACCGCGACAGGTTCGGATACGTCGAACGGATTCGGATGCCAGGACTCCCGGCATCCGATTCCGTTGCTCCGATCCGAATCCGGTGCGGAAGAGGCGCGGCTCAGCTTTCGCGTTCGGCTCGGCGGCGCCGCACCAGGAGGCGCACCCCCCACACCACCGCCAGGACCACGCCCGCCACCGCGATCCACGGCAGCAGGAACCCGAGGCCGATCACGATCCCGTTCAGCGTGGCCACCAGTCCGTTCCAGCCGGCGTCGAGGCCGTCGCCGAAGCCGGCGGGGTCGGCGGCGACGGCGGGGGAACGCTCGACGAGTTGCACGCTCAGAGACGACGTCGCTACCTGCGACTCGACCGACTGCAGCACCTGGCGGTCGGAGTCGAGCTGCGCCTGCCGCTCGGCGAGAGCGGACTCGGCGGTGATCAGGTCCGACACCGACCCGGCCTGCGCCAACAGCTGCGTCAAGCGCGCCACCGAGGCCTCGCCGGCCGCGACGCGAGCGCGCAGGTCGACCGTCTGCTCGGTCACGTCGGAGCGGCTGACCGTCGTGGCGGAGACCTCACCGACCTGGCACAGGTCGTCCATCGTGCTCGTGAGGGCGGCCGCCGGAACGCGCACGGTGATCCATCCCGAGGATGCCGTGGGGCCCGTCACCGCGCCCTCGTACGGCACCGCGCCGCCCAGCTGCGAAGACTCGACGTACCCACCCGCCCCGGTCGCGGAGGCGCCGATCGCGGCGATCGCCGCAGCGATGTCGTCCACCTCGACGGTGCTCGACGCGGTGGCGACGATGTCTCGGGTCGCCGTGTCGCGCGCCGCTGCATCACCCGCAGCGGCCTCGGAAGACGAGGCTGACCCCCCGGCACCCTGACCCGGGTCCACCGGTACGAGGGGTGGGTTCTGGGCGGCTCCGCTCGAGTGCTGCTCGCTGGCCCCGACGACGGTGCTCGAGCCGCTGGACCCCGAGGTGGCGGTCAGCGACGGGCCGACGAATGCGGCGACCACGACCACGGCGGCCGCGGCCCCGGCGCCCGTCCAGATCCCGCGACGACGACGGCGCCTGCGCTCGCGCTCGTCGGCGATCCTGCCGAAGACGGCGGCTTCGATGGCATCCACCCGGTCGGCGGGGAGAGGGGGAAGCGTGGGCGTGGTCATGGGGTCTCCGTCTCCATCGCGGTGGCGCGCACCCGGGAGCGGATGCGGGAGAGGCGGTTGCGAACGGTTCCGTGCGACACGCCCAGCGAGGCCGCGGCGGCTTCGTACCCGTATCCCTCGGCGGCGCACAGGCGGAAGATCTCGCGATCGAGGTCGCTGAGCCGATCGACGGCGGCGAGGATCGCGGCCACGGTCTGCGCCTGCACGACCTGAGCCTCGACGTCGACGACCGAGGGGATCTCGTCGTCGAGCGCCGCGTGCGATCCGTGGCGACGTCGGGCCCTCAGCCGGTTCTGCGCCTGCAAGCGGCAGACGGTCGCGAGCCAGGGCAACAGGGACTCGCCCTCCAGCCGCAGCGTCGGGATCTTGCGCCACGCGACCACGAACGTCTCCTGCACCACGTCCTCCGCATCCGCGGCCTCGCCGACCAGACCGAAGGCGATCCAATACACGGGCCGCGCGTACGCCTGAAACAGCTCGCGATACGCGACCTCCGACCCGCCGGCGGCGCGCGCCACGAGGGCCCTGTCGTCGATGACTCCGTGGGTCATGGCATCCGTTCCGCCCTCCGGGTGAGCCCCGGAAAGCACTCTCTCACTGAGAGGTGTCCGGGTGGAGCGGATCGTCTCACGGAAGTACGCACGTAAGGAGCAGAACGTGCACAAGCCCGGTGCGACGGGGAGGGCGGCGGATAAACTCGAGCGTTTCCCCGATGAAAGGCCCCTCGATGGAGCTGCAGCTCGACCCGCTCTTCCAGACGATCACGCTCGTCGTGCTCGTGCTGATCCTCGTCGCCGACCTGCTGATCATCCTCAAGCGGCCCCACATCCCCGCGCCGAAAGAGTCGACGCTGTGGGTCGTTTTCTACGTGATCCTCGCGCTGATCTTCGCGGGCGTCCTGTGGATCGTGGCCGGGGGAGAGGTGGCGGGGCAGTTCGTGGCGGGCTGGCTGACCGAGTACAGCCTCTCGATCGACAACCTCTTCGTGTTCGTGCTGATCATGGGGCAGTTCGCGGTGCCGCGCCGGTACCAGCAGGAAGTGCTGATGGTGGGCATCATCATCGCGCTCATCCTGCGCGGAGCCTTCATCCTCGTCGGCGCGACGATCATCGAGAACTTCAGCCCGATCTTCTACCTGTTCGGTGCCTTCCTCATCTACACGGCGGTCCGCCAGGCCTTCCCGGGCGACGATCACGACGACGACTCGCAGAAAGAGAACCTCATCGTGCGGATCCTGCGCCGCGTGCTGCCGATGAGCGACTCCTACGACGGCAAGAAGGTCATCACGCGCGTCAAGGGCAAGAAGCTCTTCACCCCGATGATCATCGTGTTCGTCGCGATCGGCGTGACCGACCTGCTGTTCGCGATCGACTCGATCCCGGCGATCTTCGGCATCACGCAGAGCCCGTTCATCGTCTTCACGGCCAACCTCTTCGCGCTGATGGGCCTGCGCCAGCTGTACTTCCTGCTGGGCGACCTGCTCGACCGCCTGAAGTTCCTCCACTATGGCATCGCGTTCATCCTCGCCTTCATCGGCGTCAAGCTGATCCTGCACGCGATGCACGTGAACGAGCTGTCGTTCGTCAACGGGGGCGAGCCGATCGAGTGGGCGCCCGAGATCTCGACGTGGGTCTCTCTCGCGGTGATCATCGTGTCGATGGCGGTGGCCACCGTCGCGAGCCTGATCGCCGCGCGTCGCGAGCCGGCGGCGGAGGGGCGTCAGGATGCCGCCGCCGAGGCCGCCGACGAGAAGGGCACCCCCTCGACGGTGGAGCGCCCCGAGCGCGACTGACCCGCGCGCGATGCGTCGGCGTCGTGCGCGCCCGGTGCCAGCCCCTCGTCCCACTTCTCGCGGTGCGTGTCCCACTTATGGCCGGTCGGGCGCGTGCTAACCGGCCATAAGTGGGACGAGGGGGCTTGGTCGGGCGGGCGGCATCCGCGGTCGAGAGCGTCGGCGGGCGCCAGGGAGGGGACGAGGCGGTGTCGGCCCCTCGTCCCACTTTTAGCGGTGTGTGTCCCACTTGTGGCCGGTTGAGCGCGTGCTAACCGGCCATAAGTGGGACGAGGGGGCTCGGCCGGGCGGGCGGCATCCACGGTCGAGAGCGTCGGCGGGACCGCCAGGGAGAGGGCGAGGCGGTGTCGTCCCCTGTCCCACTTCTCGCGGTGCGTGTCCCACTTATGGCCGGTCGAGCGCTTGCTAACCGGCCATAAGTGGGACGAGGCGTCGCCGCCGCCCCTGAAACTAGAACGCGCGCAGGTTGGCGTGCAGGCCGCCGTCGACGTACTCCTCGCGGAGGATGCCGCGCCGACGGAGGATCGGCACGAGGTCGTCGAGCACGCGGTGCACGGTGACCGGGTGCAGGTCACCCCACAGCAGCACTCCGTCGTTGCCCCAGTCTCCGAGCTCTTCGATGCGGTCGGCGAATTCGTCGGCCGTCCCCACGAAGCCGGAGCCGTCGTTGAGCCGACCCAGGCGTGCGTGCGCGCCGAGGATCGTGCGCAGGGGATCGTCGTCGTCGTGCTTTCCGACGAGCCGCTTGATGCTGCCCTCGGACACGTGCTCGCCGAAGATCGAGCGATCGAGCGGCTTATCGAGGTCGAGACCGGTCAGATCGGTCTCGAGATCGCTCGACTGCTTGCGCGCGATCGCGATGAGCGCCTCGTCATCGGGGTGAGCGGATGCCGCGACCAGGCGGTCGGCTTCCTCCGGCGAGGAGACGAGCACAGGCTGGATGGCGAAGAGGATCTTGATGTCGGCCGCGGCGCGCCCGGCGGCGACGGCTGCCGCGTGGATGCGACCGCGGTACGCCCGGATGCTCTGCTCGTCGAGGGGGGCGAGCGCGAGCTGCACGTCGGAGTTGTGACCCGCGAACGACAGGCCGCGTCCGGACCCACCGGGGGAGACGATCGCGGGCGCGCCATCGGTGAAGGGGACCGCGTTGAGCGGCCCGTCGAAGCCGAAGTGCTCACCCCGGTGCCGCACCGCCTCGAGCTTCGTGCCGTCGGCGTAGACACCCGTGTCTTCGTCGGCGACGAGAGCGCCCTCGCCCCAGCTGTTCCACAGCTTCCGGATGCCGTCGAGCCACTCCTCGGCCCGGTCGTAGGCCGCGTCGTGCCCGAGCTGGGGCGCGGTCGAGAAGTGGCGCGCGCTCCCGGTGTCGGTCACCACGTTCAGACCGAGACGGTGGCCGCTCAGGTGCTGGAGCGTCGCGAACTGCCGGGCGGCGGTATAGGGAAGGTACGCGGCCGGGTTGACCGTCGGCACCACGCCCAGGTGCTGCGTCGCGGCGAACAGGTAGGGCGCGAGCAGGAGCGGGTCGTGCTTGGGCCCACCGAAGGCGTGACGCACGCGCAGATCGATCGTGTCGGCGCTGCCGAGCGAGGGGGCGTCCTCGATGATGAGCAGGTCGAAGCCGGCCTGCTCGAGCGTGCGGGCGGAGTCCTGGTAGAGGCCGGGCTCGGTCCAGCGGTGGTTCCAGCGCAGATACGGGTGGCCCCATCCGTGCGGGCCGAAGCCGCGCGCGAGGAACCAGCCGAAGTGCTGCAGGCGGCTCACAGCACGACCGTCTCGCGCTCGAGCACCGGAACGCCCACGAGCGCCTGATCGAGGTCGGCGAGCAGGTCGTCGATGTCTTCGATGCCGATCGACAGGCGGATCGTGCCGGGGAAGACCCCCGCGCGCTCGCGCTCGGCGACGGTGCGGGCGGCGTGCGAGGTGCTCTGCGGGTGCAGCACGAGCGAGCGCACGTCGCCGAGGTGGGTCATGTGCGTGATGACCTCGACCGACTGCACGAGGTGTCGCGCCGCCTCGAGGCCGCCGCGCAGGGTCACGGTGAAGACCGAGCCGAAGCCGCGCGGGAGATAGCGCGCACCGAGGTCGTGGTGGGGGTGCGAGTCGAGACCGATGTAGTCGACGCGCTCGACCTCGGGGCGCTGCTCGAGCCAGCGAGCGACGGCGAGGGCGTTCTGCGACTGACGCTCGACGCGCAGGCTCAGGGTCTCGATGCCCTGACCGATGAGGAAGGCGTTCAAGGGCGAGGGCGAGGGGCCGAACCGCGGTGCCACGCTCTCGCGGATGTACTGCCCGCGTGCGCGGGCGCCGTACTTCTCCGCGTAGCTCGCCCCACCCAGACGGTCTGTCTGCACGAGGTGGGGGAAGCGATGACCGGATGCCGCGGCGTCGAAGCGACCGTCATCGACGATGACACCGCCGAGCACGGCACCCTGACCCGCCAGGAACTTGCTCGCCGAGTGCACGACGACGGCGGCCCCGTGTTCGATCGGGCGGAGCAGGTACGGAGTGGTGAACGTGCTGTCGACGACGAGCGGGATGCCGTGCTCGGCCCCGATCGCGGCGACCGCGGCCACGTCGAGCACGTCGTTGCGGGCGTTCGACAGGGTCTCGGCGAAGAAGGCCCGGGTACGCGGAGTGATCGCGGAGCGCCAGGCGTCGAGGTCGTCGGTGTCGACGAAGGTCGTCTCGACACCGAGGCGCGCGAGGTTGTCGAGCAGCAGGCCGCGCGTGCCCTCGTAGATGTGCTCCGAGACGACGACGTGGTCGCCGGCTCCCGCGAGGGCGAGCAGTGCGACGGTGACCGCCGCCTGACCGCTCGAGACGAGCACGGCCTGGTCGCCGCCCTCGAGCGAGGCGAGACGCTCTTCGACGGCGTGCACGGTGGGGTTGCCGGTGCGGGTGTATCCGAAGCCCGTGCCCTCGCCGAAGTGCGCGGCCGACTCGTCGAGGTCGCTGAAGGTGAAGCCCGCCGTGAGATAGATCGGGGTCGCGCGGGGGCTCGCGTGCGTGCTCGCCGATCCCGCGTGGACCTGGCGAGTGGAGAAACCGGTGTCGGCGCCTGCGGCCATGGCGCACTCCTTCCTTCGGATCGGCCCAGATTCGCACGCGCCGACGCCGGGCGACGAAACGTGCGTCGCCGTGTGACATCGCCGACGCGGCATCCGCGGTCCGTCCCCGGCGGCGGGGGTGTCGGATGCCGGTGGTATCGTGACGACGTGCGGATCGCTCGCCTCCTCCTTAGCGGCCGCGACGAGACCTTGTTCTAGGCCTCTCTCGTCGCGGAGTTCGTCGCGGGCCTCACACCCCCTTCCGAGGAGAAACGCAAACATGAGCACGATTCCCGAGAACCCTCGCACTCTGGCCGAGAAGGTCTGGGACGACCACCTCGTGGTCAAGGGCGAGAACGGTCAGCCCGACCTCATCTACATCGACCTGCACCTCGTGCACGAGGTGACGAGCCCCCAGGCCTTCGACGGTCTGCGCGCCGAGGGGCGCCCCGTGCGCCGGCTCGATCTGACGATCGCGACCGAAGACCACAACACCCCGACCCTCGACATCGACAAGCCCATCGCCGACCTCACCAGTCGCACGCAGATCGACACCCTCCGCCGCAACGCCGAGGAGTTCGGGGTGCGCATCCACTCGCTCGGCGACAAGGAGCAGGGCATCGTGCACGTCGTCGGACCGCAGCTCGGTCTGACCATGCCCGGCATCACCGTCGTGTGCGGCGACTCGCACACCTCGACCCACGGCGCGTTCGGCGCGATGGCGTTCGGCATCGGCACGAGCGAGGTCGAGCACGTGCTCGCCACGCAGACCCTGCCGCTCAAGCCCTTCAAGACGATGGCGATCACCGTCGAGGGCGAGCTGAAGCCCGGTGTCACCGCCAAAGACATCATCCTCGCGATCATCGCCAAGATCGGTGCCAACGGCGGCCAGGGCTACGTGCTCGAGTTCCGCGGCAGCGCGATCCGCTCCCTCTCGATGGAGGGGCGCATGACCATGTGCAACATGTCCATCGAGGCGGGCGCCCGCGCCGGCATGATCGCCCCCGACGAGACGACCTTCGCGTACGTCAAGGACAAGCCGCACGCCCCGCAGGGCCAGGACTGGGACGACGCGGTCGCTTATTGGCGGACGCTGCCGAGCGACGAGGGCGCGGTCTACGACGCCGAGGTGTTCCTCGACGCGAACGAGCTCGAGCCCTTCGTGACCTGGGGAACGAACCCGGGTCAGGGCGTCTCGTTGAGCGACGTCGTTCCGACCCCGGCCGACATCGCCGACCCCAACGAGCGCGCCGCCGCCGAGCGGGCCCTCGAGTACATGGACCTGCAGGCCGGCACCCCGATGAAGGACATTCCGGTGGATGCCGTCTTCATGGGCTCCTGCACCAACAGTCGCATCGAAGACCTCCGCGCCTTCGCCTCGGTCATCGAGGGGCGCACCAAGGCCGAGAACGTGCGCGTCATGGTCGTTCCGGGATCGGCGCGCGTGCGCCTCGAGGCCGAGGCCGAGGGCCTCGACAAGCTCTTCACCGACTTCGGCGCCGAATGGCGTTTCGCGGGTTGCTCGATGTGCCTGGGCATGAACCCCGATCAGCTGGCCCCGGGGGAGCGCTGCGCGTCGACCTCGAACCGCAACTTCGAGGGACGCCAGGGCAAGGGCGGGCGCACGCACCTCGTCTCGCCCCTGGTGGCCGCGGCCACCGCCGTGCGCGGAACGCTGTCGAGTCCGGCAGACCTGGACCCCGTTCCCACCGAGACCGTTTCGACCGGGGCGGAGGCCTGACATGGAGAAGTTCACCACGCACACCGGGGTCGCAGCTCCCCTGAAGCGCTCCGCCGTCGACACCGATCAGATCATCCCGGCGGTGTTCCTCAAGCGCGTCACCAAGACCGGCTTCGAAGACGCCCTGTTCTCGAACTGGCGCCAGGACCCCGGATTCGTCCTCAACCAGGACGCCTTCCGCTCGGCGTCCGTCCTCGTCGCAGGCCCCGACTTCGGCACCGGATCCAGCCGCGAGCACGCCGTCTGGGCGCTGCGCGACTACGGGTTCCGCGTCGTGCTGAGCCCCAAGTTCGCCGACATCTTCCGGGGCAACTCGGGCAAGCAAGGCCTGGTCACGGGCGTGATCACAGAGGCCGAGGTCGAGCAGATCTGGGCCGTCCTCGAGGCGAACCCGGGCATCGAGATGACCGTGGACCTCACCGCGAAGACCGCCACGGTCGGCGAGCTCCAGGTCTCGTTCGAGATCGACGATTACACTAGGTGGCGGCTTCTCGAAGGGCTCGACGACATCGGGCTCACTCTGCGTGACGAAGACAAGATCACGCAGTTCGAGGCGCGCCGCGAGGCATGGCGGCCGCGGACCCTCCCGGTCCGCTGAGCCCGATCGACCCGATCGGGTCGATCTGCCGCCCCTCGTCCACGAAGTGAGGTCCACCCCCCATGAGCACACTCGTCACCGACTCCGGAGACCAGAACCCCGGACAGCCCGACTGGGAGGCGGCCGAAACGCTGTCGATCCGCGGCGGTCGGCCCCTGCGCGGGACCGTCGAGGTCAAGGGCGCGAAGAACCTGGTGACGAAGGCCATGGTGGCCGCGCTCCTGGGCGAGACCACGAGCACGCTCCGCGACGTGCCGATGATCAGCGACGTCAAGGTCGTCCGGTCGCTCCTCGAGGTGCACGGCGTCACCGTGACCGAGGGTGACGAGGAGGGCACGCTCCACCTCGACCCCTCGGGCGCGGTCGCCGCGCACTTCGAAGAGATCGACGCGCACGCGGGGGCCTCGCGCATCCCGATCCTGTTCTGCGGACCGCTGCTGCACCTGCTCGGCGAGGCGCTCATCCCCGACCTCGGCGGATGCCGCATCGGCGATCGCCCGATCAACTTCCACATGGATGCCCTGCGCGCCTTCGGCGCCGTCGTGGACAAGAGCTACGAGGGCATCCGCATCACGGCCCCGAACGGCCTGCACGGCGCCAACATCACCCTGCCGTACCCGAGCGTCGGCGCGACCGAGCAGGTCCTGCTCACCGCGGTCCGAGCGAAGGGCGTCACAGAGCTGCGCAACGCCGCGATCGAGCCCGAGATCATGGATCTCATCGCCGTTCTGCAGAAGATGGGCGCGATCATCTCCTACGAGCCCAACCGCGTCATCTTCATCGAGGGCGTCGACAAGCTCGTCGGCTACGACCACCGCGCGATCTTCGACCGCAACGAAGCCGCCTCGTGGGCCTGCGCCGCGCTGGCCACCGACGGCGAGATCTTCGCCAAGGGCGCCCGCCAGCAGGACATGCTGACCTTCCTCAACGTCTTCCGCAAGGCCGGCGGCTGGTTCGACGTCCGCGAGGACGGCATCCTGTTCCGCCGCGGTGACGCCCTCAAGCCCGTCATGGTCGAGACCGACGTGCACCCCGGCTTCATGACCGACTGGCAGCAGCCGCTCATCGTCGCCCTCACGCAGGCACCCGGCACCTCCACCGTCCACGAGACCGTGTACGAGAACCGTCTGGGCTTCACCGAGGCGCTCAACAAGATGGGCGCCGACATCGTCGTGCACCCCAAGGGCATCTCGAGCCCCGATCGTCGGGTGCCGCGTCGCGACCTCGAGCAGGCGGCCGTCATCAACGGACCGACGCCGCTGCACGGCGCCGACGTCGAGGTCCCCGACCTGCGCGGCGGCTACAGCTACGTCATCGCGGCCCTGGCCGCCGAGGGCGAGTCGACCGTGCGCAACATCGGCATCATCCGCCGGGGCTACGAGAAGTTCCTCGAGAAGCTGACCGCTCTCGACGCCGACTTCGACGTCGTGGGCTGATCCGTGGCCGCCTCGCCCGAGAAGACGAAGCCGAGCGCCTTCTGGCCGCTCGCGGCGATCATCGTGCCGATCACGGGACTCTTCGCCCGGATCGAGATCCGCGGGGCCGAGAACCTCCCGCGCGAGGGTGCCTACGTCATCGCTCCGAATCACAACTCGGAGTTCGACCCCGTGATCGTGGCCGTCGCCGTCTGGCGTCTGGGTCGTGCGCCGCGGTTCATGGCCAAAGAGAGTCTGTTCAGGGTGCCCGTGCTCGGTGCGGCGCTCCGTGCCACCGGAATGGTCCCGGTGCCGCGGGCCTCGACCAGCGCGAACCAGTCGATGAAGGCGGCCGAGCAGATCGCCCGCGACGGCCGCGGTGTCATCGTGTACGCCGAGGGAACGCTCACGCGCGACCCCGACCTGTGGCCGATGCGCGGCAAGACCGGGGCGGTTCGTCTGGCCCTCGCCGCCGATCTGCCGCTCATCCCCATGGCGCAGTGGGGCGTGCAGCAGATCCTGCCGCGGTACGGGAAGCTGAAGTTCCCCCGCCGCTCGCGAGTCATCGTCGAGTTCGGCCCCGCCATGGACATGAGCGCCTACGCCGCCACGCGCACCCAGCCGGCCACCCTGACGAAGGCGACCGACGCGATGATGAACGAGATCACCGCGATGCTCTCCGGCATCCGGGGTCTCCCTGCTCCCGCGGAGCGCTGGAACCCGTCGCAGCACGGCCAGAACGAGACGGGTCGCCTTGAGTCGTAAGAGCCCCGTGTCGGCCGCCGGGCCCAAGGTCGCGGTCGTCGGCGCGGGCAGCTGGGGCACGACGTTCGGCAAGATCCTCGCCGACGGCGGAGCCTCGGTCGTCATGTGGGCGCGCCGCCCCGAGCTGGCCGCGGAGATCACCGAGTCCAAGCGCAACAGCCGCTACCTCTCGGGCATCAACCTGCCGCGGACCATGACCGCCACCACCGACCTCGCCGAGGCTCTGACCGGCGCGGAGCAGATCTTCCTGTCGGTGCCGAGCCAGTCGCTGCGCGAGAACCTCGCGGCCATCCGGCCTCTCGTCGAGCGCACCGACGTGCCGCTCGTCTCGCTCATGAAGGGCGTCGAGAAGTCGACCGGCCTGCGCATGAGCCAGGTCATCGAACAGGTGCTCCAGTGCGACCCGGCTCGCATCGCCGTGGCATCCGGCCCCAACCTCGCCCTCGAGATCGCGCGCGAACAGCCCACCGCGGCCGTCATCAGCTCGCTGAGCCCCGAGACGGCCGAGGCCGTGGCCCGCCGCGCGCGCAACAAATACTTCCGCTCGTTCGTGAACACCGACGTGATCGGCACCGAGTTCGGCGGCGTGCTGAAGAACCTCATCGCCGTCGCGATCGGCATCGTCGACGGCGTCGGCTACGGCGAGAACACGAAGGCCTCGATCATCACGCGCGGTCTCGTCGAGATGACCGACTTCGCCGTGGCGCAGGGTGCCCAGCCCGAGACGCTGCAGGGCCTCGCCGGCCTCGGCGACCTCATCGCGACGTGCCAGTCGCCGCTCAGCCGCAATAACACCGCCGGGCGCCTGCTCGGCCAGGGCTACGGCTACAAAGAGGTCGTGACCCAGATGCAGCAGACCGCGGAGGGCCTGGCATCCGTCGCCCCCGTCCTGCAGCTCGCGAAGCAGGTCGGTGTCGACATGCCCATCGTGCAGCAGGTCAAGATGGTGCTCGACGGGACCATGGACCCGCGCGACATCGCACCGCACCTGACGACAGACGACGACCAGCCGCAGGGCGAGAGGACGCAGAATGACCAAACCGGTGGTGGTGGTGCTCTTCGGCGGGCGCTCCAGCGAGCATTCGATCAGTTCCGCCACGGCGGGCGGGGTGCTGCGGGCGATCGACCGTGACCGCTTCCGGGTCATCCCGGTCGGCATCACGCGTGACGGCGCCTTCGTGCTCGAGGACGACGATCCCGACAAGTTCGCGCTGATCCCCGACGCGCTACCCGAGGTGCGCGACAACGGCACGCGCGTTCGCCTGCCCGACTCGACGCTCTCGCGCGAGTGGACGGTGACGGATGCCGCGGGCACGCGCTCGCTGGGAGAGGTCGACGTCGTGCTGCCGATCCTGCACGGCCGCTTCGGTGAGGACGGCACCGTGCAGGGGCTGCTCGAGCTGCTCGGCATCCCGTACGCGGGCGGGGGAGTGCTGATGTCGGCGATCGGCATGAACAAGCACGTGACCAAGCAGGTGCTTCGCGCCGCGAACGTGCCCGTGGTGCCGTGGGTCGCGGTAACCCGCGCCGACCTCGCGCGGGACCGCTCGCTGTGGGAGCGCCGCATCCGCGCGCTCGAGCTGCCCGTGTTCGTCAAGCCGAACGAGGCCGGCTCCAGCGTCGGCGTCACCAAGGTGTCGGAGTGGGACGACCTCGATGCCGCGCTCGACACCGCGTTCGCCGAAGACGGCCTGGTGCTCGTCGAGAAGGCGATCGTCGGTCGAGAGGTCGAGTGCGGTGTGCTCCCCGGGCGCGACGGCGGACCGGTGCGCGTCAGCGTCGCCGGCGAGATCGTCGTGACGGGCCGGGAGTTCTACGACTTCGAGGCGAAGTACCTCGGGGCTGCGGGTGTCGAGCTCGTGTGCCCCGCCGACCTGCGCGACGGCGAGCTCGCCGAGATGCAGCGCATCGCCGCCCAGGCTTTCGAGGCCATCGGCGGTCAGGGCCTCGCCCGCGTCGACTTCTTTTACACCGGCACCGAGTTCTACGTGAACGAGGTCAACACCATGCCCGGCTTCACGCCGATCTCGATGTTCCCGACCTGCTGGATCGCCTCGGGCCTGTCGTACCCCGACCTCATCAGCGACCTGCTCGACGCGGCTCTCTCGAGGGCCTGAGTCTCGGCGCGGTCCGCCGTGCACAACGGCGGGCCGCACGGGCGACGCCGCCGTGCACAACGGCGGGCCGCGCGGGCGACGCGCCGTCGCCGAGGCCGGAGGCGCCGGTGTGTCCGGATTCGTCCCGCGGTTGTGCACGCGGGAGCCAGGCGCGGCGCGCGCTACGGCGTCGGGGTCGGCGAGGGCGTGGCGTCGGAGGCCGACGTGCAGACGGCTCCCGTCGACGGGAGGTACTGGCTGATGAGCGGCCCGAGGGCCTGGGCCACATCGCCGCTGCTGGCCTCTTTGTAGTCCAGGTAGACCTGGACCGCGGGGCTGCGCCCGAACGTCGTCAGCGTGTACCGGTTGTCGGCCGCCTGCGACTCGTCGACGAGCCAGTCCACGCCGTTGAACGGGCGGCACGGCAGGGTCGACGGGCCGGGGGCCTCGAGTCCGCACGTCATGAGGATCGCGGCGGGATCGCCCCACGCGCCGGTCGACTGCGCGTCGGTCCAGCGCCGGCTCTGCCCCGAGATCGTCTGGGGCAGTCGCGAGACGATCTCGGCGCACGCCGGGTCGTTCGCGTTCTTGGCCGGCTGCATCGCGACCGTGGTGCTGCACGCCGCGAGCCCGGGGACGAGGGTGGCGGCGGCGAGGAGCGCGAGGAGGCGGGAGGAGCGGGGCACCCCTCCAGGCTAATAGCGTGGGGGAGTGACCGACGCCGAGACCACCCGTGCAATCACTGTGGGCGAACTGTCCGAGGGGCAGATCCTGCGCGGCATCCTGGATCGTCTGCCGCCGTCGACCGCCCCGGTCGGCCCCGGTGACGACGCCGCCGTGCTGTCGGTTCCCGACGGGCGGGTCGTGGCGACGACGGACACCCTGGTGCACGGGCCCGACTTCCGGCTGGCGTGGTCGTCGCCGTTCGATCTCGGCTTCAAGTCCGCGGCGGTGAACCTCGCCGATGTGGCCGCGATGGGTGCGCGCCCGATCGCTCTGCTCGTCGCGCTCGCGATGCCCGACGACACTCCCGTCTCGTTCGTCCGCGGGTTCGCCGACGGTCTGGCGGCGGCCTGCGCCGAGCTGGCACCCGACTGCGCGGTCGAGGGCGGCGACCTCACGGTCTCGGACACGCTGACCATCGCCGTGACGGCTCTCGGCAGCCTCGACGGTCGCGATCCCGTGCGTCGTTCCGGCGCCCGCGTCGGAGACGGCGTCTACGTGATCGGCGAGCTCGGCGAGGCCGCGAGGGGACTCGAGGTGCTTTTCGGGCGGTTCCGGGATGCCGACGGCACCCCCGTCGTGATCACGTCCGAGGCTCGGGCGGCGCTCGGCGCAGACGACGCGCGCGGACTGACTCGCCAGCTCACGCCGCGCCCGCCGATCGCGGAGGCCGTGCGCGCCGCGGATGCGGGGGCCACCGCGATGATGGACATCTCCGACGGGCTCGTCCTCGACGCCACACGCATGGCCGATGCCTCGGGCGTCACGATCGCCCTCGACTCCGAGACCCTCGGTGACCACCCCGACCGGGCGCTCGGCGGGGGAGAGGACCACGGATTCCTCGTGACCTTCCCCGTCGAAGCGGACCCGCTGGGCCGCCGCGTGGGAACGGTCGTGGCACGAGGAAGCGAAGCCGTCACCGTCGACGATCGGTCCTGGTCGGGCCGGGGCGGGTGGGATCCGTACCGCGACTGGGACGCCGGTCGCGGCTGAGGGATCAGACGCCCCGCGGTCGTCCCCACCACATCGTGGTGTCGCCGTAGGCGCGGTCGCGCTCGGCCTCGAGCCCCGCGGCGGCCCAGTCGGGGGCGGCGGATCGCTTGGCCCGCTCGACGATCACCGTGGCGTCGGGGTGCAGACGCGGCGCGAGCGCGACGAGCGCCTTCGTGAGCTCGTCGTCGGCGAGATCGTAGGGCGGGTCGAGGAAGACGAGGTCCCATTCGGGGGGGGATGCCGAGAGGAACGTCGTGACGTTCGCCCTGTGCACGCGCGCGGGGGCGGTGACGCCGGCCGTCTTCACCCGTTCGGCGTTCTTGCGGATGAGGGCCGCCGCGGGTGCCGACAGTTCGACGAGGTCCGCGGAGGCGGCCCCGCGGCTGAGGCTTTCGAGCCCCAGGGCGCCGGAGCCGGCGAACAGATCGGCCACGCGCGCGTCGTCGAGCAGGCCCGCGGACTCGAGAGCTCCGAAGAGGGACTCGCGGACGCGGTCGCTCGTGGGGCGGGTGCCCTTGGGAGGGACGTCGAGGACCGTGCCTCCGGCCCGGCCCGAGATGATGCGCAACACCTCTCCAGCCTAGGGTCCTCGGCCCGGCGGTCCCGTGCGCTCGAGCGAACGTCGATGTCCGAGGGCCTGCCTAGACTCGGAGCATGCCCGGATTCTCGCTCGCGTCGCGCCTGGACGGCGCCATCGGCGGCAAGACCGCGACGGCGTTCGAGAAGGCGTTCGGCGTGAAGACGGTGGGCGAGCTGCTCGAGCACTACCCCCGGCGCTATGCCCGCCGGGGTGAGCTCACGCCCATCGATTCCCTCCCGCTCGGCGAGCCGGTCACGATCGTCGCCGAGGTGGTCAGCGCGAACGAGCGTCGCATGCAGAACCGCCGCGGCTCGCTGCTCGAAGTCGTCATCAGCGACGGAGACGGGCGGATGTCGCTCACCTTCTTCAATCAGCCCTGGCGTCTGAAAGACCTCACCCCGGGGCGCCGCGGCATCTTCTCGGGCAAGGTCGGCGAATATCGCCGCCAGACGCAGTTGACGAACCCCGACTACGAGCTGTTCGACGACATCGCCGAGGCTCGGGCCGAGGCCGAGGTGACGGCGAAGCGGCCCATCCCGATCTATCCCGCGACGAGCTCGATCCCGAGCACGCTCGTGCAGAAGACGATCTCGCTCGTGCTCGACGGACTCGGAGAGGTCGAGGACCCTCTGCCCGACGACCTGCGGGCCCGCCGCGGCCTTCTCCCGGCGCGCGCGGCCTTCGAGCAGATCCATCGCCCCGAGACCGATGACGACATCCCGCCCGCGATCGCGACCCTGCGCATGCACGAGGCCTTCGTGCTGCAGACCGCCCTGCTCCAGCAGCGGCAGTTCGTGCGGGCTCTGTCGGCGACCAAGCGGCCGGCGGCTCCCGGTGGTCTGCTCGAGCGCTTCGACGCGATCCTCCCATTCGAACTGACCGCCGATCAGCAGAGCGTCGGCGCCCAGCTCCAGGCCGACCTCGTCGCCGACTGGCCCATGAACCGTCTGGTGCAGGGCGAGGTGGGCTCGGGTAAGACGCTGGTGGCATTGCGCTCGATGCTGCAGGTCGCCGAATCGGGCGGGCAGTCCGCCCTCATCGCTCCCACCGAGGTGCTGGCCGGTCAGCATCTGCGCTCCATCGCGCGCATGCTGGGGCCCGAGCTCGCGCCCGAGGTCATGCCGACCCTGCTCACGGGGCAGATGCCCGCGGCCGAGCGTCGCCGCGCCGCTCTGCGGGTCGCCTCGGGCCAGGCGCGCATCGTCGTGGGCACCCACGCCCTCCTGAGCGCGACCACGACTTTCGCCGACCTCGGCTTCGTCGTCGTCGACGAGCAACACCGTTTCGGCGTCGACCAGCGCGAGGCGTTGCGCGCCAAGGGCAGCTCTCCGCACACACTCGTGCTGACCGCCACTCCCATCCCGCGCACCGTGGCCATGACGGTGTTCGGTGACCTCGACGTCTCGACCATCCGCACCATGCCGGCCGGGCGAGCCGGCATCCAGTCCTTCGTCGCTCCGCTCGCCGAGAAGCCCTCGTGGTTCGCCCGCGTATGGGATCGGGTGGCCGAAGAGGTCGCCCTCGGGCGCCAGGCATTCGTGGTGTGCGCCGCCATCGACTCCGACCAGCTCACCGCCGACGAGAAGACCGACGAACCGGCGGACGCACCGGCCGCCGCGGCCGAAGGTGCTCGCACGCGCTGGGGCGTTGTGCAGGTCGAGGCGCTGCTGTCGCGACTGCCGACGTTCAGCGGCATCCGTGTGCAGATCCTTCACGGCAAGATGCCCTCCGACGAGAAGGACGCGGTGATGCAGGCCTTCGCCCGTGGGGACATCGACGTGCTCGTCGCCACCACGGTGATCGAGGTCGGCGTCGACGTGCCCAACGCCTCCACGATGGTCATCCTCGAAGCCGATCGCTTCGGCGTCTCGCAGCTGCACCAGTTGCGCGGACGCGTGGGGCGAGGGGGCCTGCCGGGTCTCTGCCTGCTCGTCACCGAGGCCTCGCCCGGCACCTCGGCGCGCTCCCGTGTCGAGGCCGTGGCCGCGACCCTCGACGGTTTCGCCCTCGCCGAGGTCGACCTCGAGCTCCGCGGCGAGGGCGACGTGCTCGGTGGGGCCCAGTCGGGGGCGCGCTCGTCCCTCCGCCTGCTGCGGGTGGTCACCGACGCCGATCTGATCACCGAGGCCCGCGCCGAGGGGGAGCGGCTGCTGGCCGACGATCCGGCTCTGCGGCGGCATCCCGGTCTCGCCGCCGCCCTGGAGCGCCGCGTGGGGGTCGAGGAGCGAGCCGCCCTGGCGAAGTCCTGATCGTCGGGCCGTTCCGAGGACCGCGCGGATAGGCTGGCGGTATGGACCCCCGGATCGCCGTCGTTCCCGGCTCATTCGACCCGCCGACGCTCGGCCACCTGGACGTCATCCGTCGTGCGGCCGGTCTCTTCGACCAGCTGCACGTGCTCGTCGTTCACAACCCGGGCAAGGAGGCGATGCTCCCCATCGCGCAGCGGCAGAGCCTGCTGGAGCAGTCCATCGCCGAAGCGGACGTCGAGGGCGATGTGGTCGTCGCCGCGTGGAGCATGGGTCTGCTCGTGGACTACTGCACCGAGGTGGGAGCGAAGGTGCTCGTGAAGGGCATCCGTTCGCAGGTGGACGTGGCCTACGAGACGCCCATGGCGATCGTGAACCGCGACCTCGCCCATGTCGAGACGGTGTTCCTCCTTCCCGACCCCGCGCATGCCCTGGTCTCGAGCTCCCTCGTGCGTCAGGTGGCGGGTCTCGGTGGCGACGTGTCGCCGTACGTTCCGCCCGCTGTCGCCCGCTTCCTCGACACCGGCGCCCGCGGCATCTGACACGCCCGGGCTATCGGCGAGGCCATCGGCCGCGCGCGACGCCGGGCTTCTATCCCGCGGAATCCCGTGCCCGTCGGCATCGGGTGACGCCCGGCCCTCACCCCGGAGCGCACGGGTAGCATTGACGACCGTGAGAACCCGCCGACCCGGACCTTTCCAGCTCCCCGTCCGCGACATCGAGCGCCACCCGGGCGAGATGCGCGAACACACGCTCGACCTGCCCGCTCCCGAGAAGTGGGGCGAGGGACTGCTCGCCGTCCCCGAGGGCGAGTCGCTCGAGCTCGACGTGCGTCTCGAGTCCGTGCACGAGGGCATTCTCGTCTCGGGCACCGTCGACACCACCGCCGTCGGGGTGTGCGGACGCTGCTTGATCGACATCGCCGAGCCTGTCGAAGTCGAGTTCCAGGAACTTTTCGCGTATCCTGGGGACGAAGCGAACGACTTCGACGTTCAAGACGACCACGTGGATCTTGAAAATCTGGTCCGGGATGCCATTGTCCTGTCGCTTCCGTTCCAGCCGGTGTGTCAGCCGGACTGCCCCGGGCTCGACCCGAACACGGGCGAGAGGCTGACGGAAAGCCCCGGCACCACGGAGCAGACGCCTGTCGATCCCCGATGGGCTGCGCTCCAGCAGTACACCCCAGACGACGGCGATGCGCCCCGCGCCGCCCCCAAGACAGAGAAGAGCTAGTCATGGCAGGTAACCCCCCGAAGCGGAAGGTCTCCCGCTCCAACACCCGCTCGCGTCGTGCGCAGTGGAAGGCTGAAGCCCCCGCGCTGGTCAAGACCATCGAGAACGGCAAGGTCGTCTACAGCCGCCCCCACCAGGCGAAGGTCGTCACCGACTCGCAGGGCACCGAGCTCTTCCTCGAGTACAAGGGCCGCAAGGTCGCCGACGTCTGATCGGCGATTCGTGACGCGTAACAACGTCGAGCGCGCAGCGCTCACCGAGAAGCTCGGGGTCGAGATCGACCCCGAGCTTCTTTCTCTTGCTCTGACCCACCGCTCGTTCGCGTACGAGAACGGCGGCATTCCGCACAACGAGCGCCTCGAGTTCCTCGGCGACTCCGTGCTCGGCCAGGCTGTCACGGTCCGGCTGTTCACGCGGCATCCCGACCTCGACGAAGGAAGCCTCGCGAAACGTCGCGCGAGCGTCGTGTCGACGGTGGCGTTGGCCGAGGTCGCCCGCACGATCGGACTCGGCGACCACGTGCGGCTGGGCCGCGGCGAGATCCTCACCGGTGGGCGCGACAAGGACTCGATCCTCGCCGACACCATGGAGGCGCTGATCGGCGCGACCTTCCTGTCGGCCGGCCCCGACGCAGCGACCGGCATGGTGCTGCGCCTGGTCGAACCGCTTCTCGCTGACCCGGAGCGCTACGGCGCGGCGATGGACCCGAAGACGAGCCTGCAAGAGATCGCGGCCCGCCTGGGACTGGCGGCACCCGCGTACGTGGTCGAGGCCACCGGCCCCGACCACGACCGGCGGTTCACCGCCACCGTCACGACGGGCGACGTCGTCACCACGGGCGTCGGCTCGAGCAAGAAGCACGCCGAGATGGCAGCGGCGCTGACCGCGTGGCGCGAGCTCGACGCACGTGCCTGAGCTTCCCGAGGTCGAGGTCGTCCGAGCCGGCCTCGAACCCGCCGTGTCCGGTGCACTCGTTGCCTCTGTCGACGTGCGCGACGACCGAGCGCTGACCCGGCATACCGGCGGAGCGGCGCACTTCGAGGCGGAGCTGACCGGCCGGCGCATCGCGTCCGCCGTGCGGCGAGGCAAATTCCTCTGGATGCCGATGGCCGACGATGAGGCCATCGTCACCCATCTCGGAATGAGCGGCCAGATGCTCCTGCGTACCCCCGGGGCGCCGGAGGAGCGGCACGAGCGCATCCGCATCGAGTTGGAGCATCCGGTGCACGGGTCGCTTTCGGTCGTCTTCGCCGACCAGCGCACCTTCGGCTCGCTCGCCGTTGACCGGCTCGTCGATACGCCCGATGGAGCCGCGGGCGGTCGCGGCTCGGAGCTCGCCCGCGTGCCGACGCAGGTCGCGCACATCGGTCGAGATCCCCTCGACCCTGCGTTCGATGCCGCGCGATTCCGCGCGCGAGTGGCGCGGACCTCCTCGGGGATCAAGCGCGTGCTGCTGGATCAGACAGTGGCGAGCGGTATCGGCAACATCTACGCCGACGAGTCGCTGTGGGCCGCGCGTATCCACCCCGAGACCGCAGCATCCGATCTCTCGACGCGCGCCGTCAACCGTCTGCTCGGTGAGATCCAGGCGGTGCTCGAAAAGGCCCTCGCTGAGGGCGGGACGAGCTTCGACGCGCAGTACGTGAACGTCAACGGGCAGGCCGGCTACTTCGCCCACTCGCTGAACGCCTATGGGCGCACCGGCCAGCCGTGTCCGCGGTGCGGGCGACCGATCGTACGGGTGTCGTTCATGAACCGGTCGAGCCACTTCTGCCCGCACTGCCAGAAGCGGCGCTGAAAGGACCGTGGGCCGCGCGCTCCAGAGCAGCTGATTCGTCGGGTGATTTCTGTCATCGTGCTCGTCGGTGACGTTGCGTAATCGGTACAGTGTTGGCGATGAACGAGTGGTCGGTGGATCCGGAAGGACTGCGTTTCGCGGCTTCGGTCGTCCGGTATGCCGTACAGATCACTGAGCCGGAGACGGCAACGGCGGCGACCGCACGTGTCGGCGATGCTGAGCTCGCCGCGGCCTTGTCAACGTTCATGCAGGCTCTGACAGGTGGGTGATGCAGCGGGTGTCCGCGACCGAGGGTGTGTGTCAGACATTGGCGGCCTCGGCGACGTTGTATGAAACAGCCGATGAAGAAGGTGTTCGTGACGTGCGCCAGGCGGACATTTTCTGATGGCGGAACTGGGGCAGACTTCCGATCCGATTTCCCTGGTGCCGGGCTCGGTCGGAGACGTCCAGGCAATCGTCGAGCTGTGCGCCCGGCGCTCGCGTGTCGCACGGCAGGCTGCCGAGACGGTGGGCAGGAAGAAGAACATCGACGACTGGGTGGGGCAGTCCGCCGACGCCTACACCGCCCGCGTGACCCGGGTGGCGACCGCGTGGTCCGACGCGGACGAGGCGCTGGTCCGTGTCGGCGCCGCGATGCGCGCATACGCTTCGGCGTTGGCGGGGGCACAGGCGAGAGCTGCGACCGCGATCGAGGGTTGGGATTATGCGCGGTCCCTTCAACGCACGGAGCAGGCGGCCGGTGCGGAGTTGCCGGGCTTCGTCGAGCCGTTCTCCGGCGCGTGGCCCCTCGTGTTCGCCGGGGGCGCCGACACGACTCCGCCGCGCACGAGTGCGGAGGCGTTCGCAACGGCTGACAGCTGGCTTGCCGAGGGGCGGACATGGGTAGCCGATGCGGCACGCACCGCAACCGCGGCTGTGGCTGCGGCGACCGCGGTGCTCCGAGCCGACAGCGGATCCGTGTGGGCGCCGGCGAGCGCAGCCCTCGGAAGCGGGCCGGTGACGCCGGCGACGGCGCTGTCGGTCCTGAAGTCGTTGCGCGGCGACGACCTCACGTCGCTGCTGTCGGCGCGTCCCGACCTTGCCGCTCTTCTCTCGCAGGCGTCGCCCGCCGATGTCGCGAGCTGGTGGTCGGGTCTCGACGGTGGCCAGCAGGAAGCGCTGGTCCACGCTGCCCCCGCCGCCATCGGCAACCTCGGCGGAGTGGCCTACCGCGCGCGTGATGAGGCCAATCGCATCGTGCTCGACCAAGCGATCGAGGATGCCAAGCGCAGCCCCCTCGACAAGTCGGAGCAGATCGCGGCGCTAGAGGCGTTGAAGAAGTCGGCCCAGAGTCACACGTTGGTGTCGGTTGTGCTTGACGAACCTCCGCTCGCGCAGGTCGCCGTCGGCGACCTGGATGCCGCGAGGAATGTGTCGTTCATCGTGCCGGGGATGAACTCGAACGTGGCGGGTGACATGGCGACTTACGTCGATGCTGCGAAGCAACTCCAGTACGCGCAGCGCCGTGCAGGCGGCGGAGAGCTCGGCGACTACGCCGTTATCGCGTGGCTGGGCTACCACCCCCCGACGAACGATATGCCGGTGGACGTGGCATTCAACGGGAAAGCCGAGGCGGGCGCACCCGCCTTATGGAAAGACCTCACGTCGATGGCTGCTGTTCACGAAGCATCGGGCATCCCTGCCTCGGTTTCGGTCATCGCCCACTCTTATGGCACCGATGTCGCGGCACTCGCACTCACCGACGCTCACGCGGACCACGTCGTCCTGCTCGGCTCGGCCGGTGTAGACAATCAAGTAGACAACGTCGCGGACCTGAATGTGCCTCCCGGACAGGTGTTCGCATCTCAAGCCCGTCACGACGGCTGGGCGCCTGTCGGGCAGATCACCTCGTACGTCGTCCTATACGGACGCGTCGACCCGACAGCGACATCGTTCGGGGCGCGCGAGTTCTCCTCGGAAGCGGGCATCGCCCCCGGCGGCGAGACGCTGCGCGCGGTTGACAAACACGGACCGTTCGGCGATGGCTCGGAGACATTCAGCTACTTCGATGCGAACACGACCGCGCAGTTCAACACGGCGTTGGCAACGACGGGCCGCGGGGACGAGGTCATCGTCGACCAACCGCTGACAGAATCAGACCTGATCGGGCCGCACCACTCGAGCGGATCGAATGAGTACCCGGTCGGGTGGAACGGCATTCGTTGACTATGAACAGACGCACTTACATCGCAGTCAGCGCGCTGCTCGTCGTCCTGCTCACCGCTTGCTCACCCGGTGGCGACCAGAACTCGAAGGGACCCGACGTGACCCCAGAAGATGTCAAGGCGCAGATCCTCGATCTCTACGAGGCGAGCGCAGCCGCGGTCGCGGCTGAGGGCTGGAAAGTAGATGACGCCTCGTGGCTAGCTTGCGCCGACGACTCCGCGGGACCGCGCGTGAAGTTGTCGTTTGCCGCGTCCCGCTCCGAGCCATTGCCGAGCGCTGCCGCTGATCTCATCGCAAACGCGCAGAAAGTGTGGCAGGAGCGAGGACACGACGTGACGGTCGAGCGCGACACGAACCTGACTCCGCCACGGTGGATTCTTTCTGATCCGCCTTACCTCACGGGCACCGAACCGGATGGCAGCTACTATCTGCTGGACGTCAGCGATCGCGCTGTCTACTTCCAGGCCACCAGTGCCTGCGTACCCGGCGACATCTTCGAACTCACGAGCCCCACGCCGACCCCATGACCCTCAGGTTCGATCCCCAGCGGCACGCGGAGACGATCGCCGCTTTGCGACGGGTGATCGCTGGCATCCAGGATCAGCTGGACGGCCTCGATCGGGAGGTCACCGCACTGCGTGGGCAGTGGTCAGGTGCCGCGCAGGCGGCGTACGAGCGTACTCACCGAGAATGGGCGGACTCCATCGGTCGCTTGCATTCCGCGCTGGCTGATGCGACGGGAGCGGCGCAGCACGCCGGTGACCGCCTCACCCAGACCGAGGCAGATGTGACCGCACTGTGGTCATGACGCGAGAGGGGGACGGGACTCCAGACCCGTCCCCCTCTCAGGTCACAGCACCTTCTTCCACACTCCCTCGTACGAGATCGGCGTGAAGCCGATGGCTTCGTTGATCGAGAGCATGGGACGGTTCTCTTCGGCGTTGTAGGTCAGCACGCGGGGTGACTCCGGTGCGACATCGTGCCACGCGAGGAGTCCCGCGCACTTCACGAGCATGCCGAGGCGGTGCCCGCGGTGGGCGTCGACGACGAGGGTGTCCTCCTGGCTGGTGGCAGCGGTGCGGTCCTTGCCGATGACGAGTTCGTTGAAGGCCGCAAGCTCACCGGTGTCGACGTGCTGGGCGGCGGTGACGAGCATGTGCCGTCCGGCGTCGATGTAGCCGGCTTCGTAGCGGCGCACCCGACCGGCATCCCACACCTCCTCGTCGAACTCGAGGTCCGCCGAGGGGGCGTCGGTCACCATACGCGACTTCATCCACGCGAACGCATCGACGAACTCGTCGGGCGTGGGCAGAGTCCACTGCACGATCCGGTAGCCCGAGGCCGCCTGTTCGGCGTCCGCGAGCAGTTGATCAAGACGTGGTCGTGCCCCGGCGAGATCGAGCGAGCTGACGCGCACGATCTGTTCGAGCGAGAAGCCGGATGCCAGGAGGAACCGCGCCGCGTGATCCCGCGGGATCGAGCCGAATCCCGTCGGCGCGTCGAGGCGCGGTCCGTCCGCGGCGGGATGCTCGGCCCTCGACTGCAGGACGGTACGTCCGTGCTCGCGCGCCGTGTTCTCGATGAGCGCATAGGCGGCGCGTCCGATGCCGTGGCCCCACGCGGAGCGGCGCAGTTCGATGAGCCAGAATCCGGTGCGGGCGCCTTCTTCCTGCGGGAAGTCGAGGCCCACCCGCCCGACGACCTCGCCGTGGAAGACGGCGATCCACGCGTACCGCTTCATCTCGGGCTGGGGTTGGTACAGGGGGAGGAGCTCGTCGGCGGGCATGAACGAATCGTCGTGCCCCGAGATCTCGGCGTAGACCAGGTTGCGGAGGCGGACCATCTCGCGGAAGTCCGCGGCATCCGGATCGTCGATGCGGGCGGGGATGTGAAGCGGGCGCAGCTCGAGGCCGGCGGGGAAGGAAGTCATTCGAAGGTCTTTCGTCGGATGAGACGGGGAAGGGGTGGGGCCGGCCGAGAGGCCGACCCCACCGGAATCAGAACGGCGGGCGGCTGAACGCGGCCGCGCTCTGCCAGGCCTGCTCGCGGCGGGCGCGCTCGGCGGCCGCGTCGCGGGCTCGAAGAGCCTCGACTGCTCGAGTGTCGAGGGCGCGGGCCCGGTTGGCGTGCCGGTTCAGCAGCCAGAGACCCAGACGCAGCGACAGGCGGTCGAGCAGACCGAGCGGCCGGTATGCCGTCGTGTCGAACGTGATCGTCGAGGGGGTGGGGAGGGAGGAAGGCGCGGCCGAGGAGTGCTGCGGCGCGCGCGTGAACAGGGCGTTCATGCGGAAGCTCCGTAAGAAGATCGAGCGAGGGAGAGACGCGTCGAGCAGACAGCTCACGCGGGGACGGACGCAGAGAGTCCGGGTGGCCGACGTCGAGAGGACGGGGCTCACGAGAAGCGGAGACGACGAGGCGTCTCGACGCGACGAACTAGCCCTGACGAGGGGGCATGCCGACGGCGGTGGTCACTCCCGTGGCGTATGCGGAGAGCACGGGGACGGCGGTGAAGCCTGGGGCGGTGAAGCCGGTCGTGGTGCGAATCATGGAAGTAACCTCCTTTCGACGTCGGTTGCGACCTCAGACGCTAGCGAAGGCTGTCAGCGAATGTCAAGCTCCCGCTCAGATTCCGGTGGACGCCGGGCGCGTCGAACCCCGTGCACCGGCCCGCCGCCGCGGAATCCTGCGGTTTCTCGGCTACCGTGAACACGCGGGTCGATCGAGCGGAAGGCGGGTGACATGCACCTGAAGAGCGTGACGCTCAGGGGCTTCAAGTCCTTCGCCCAGTCGACCACCTTCGCGCTCGAGCCGGGCGTGACGTGCATCGTGGGTCCGAACGGCTCGGGAAAGTCCAACGTCGTCGACGCGCTCGCCTGGGTCATGGGGGAGCAGGGGGCGAAGACCCTCCGCGGCGGCAAGATGGAGGACGTCATCTTCGCCGGCACGTCGACGCGAGGCCCCCTGGGTCGCGCCGAGGTGCAGCTCACGATCGACAACGCCGACGGGGCCCTCCCCATCGACTACAGCGAGGTGACGATCAGCCGCACGCTGTTCCGCACGGGCGCGAGCGAGTACGCGATCAACGGGCAGACGTGTCGACTGCTCGACGTACAGGAGCTCCTCAGCGACTCCGGTCTCGGTCGGGAGATGCACGTCATCATCGGGCAGGGGCGGCTCGACACCGTGCTCCAGGCGTCGGCGGAAGACCGGCGCGGCTTCATCGAGGAGGCGGCGGGCATCTTGAAGCACCGCCGCCGCAAAGAGAAGACCGTCCGCAAGCTCGAGGCGATGGAGACGAACCTCACGCGCTTGAGCGACCTCGCGGGAGAGCTGCGTCGGCAGCTGAAGCCACTGGGCAAGCAGGCCGAGATCGCTCGCGAAGCCGCGACGATCGCCGCCGTGGTGCGCGACGCGAAGGCGCGACTGTTCGCCGACGAGCTCGTCCGTCTGCGCACGGAACTGGCCGACGCGGCGCGCGCCGAGAGCGAGCGCCACACCGAACGCCTGGGTCTGCAGGAGCAATCCGAGGGACTCCGCGGACGGGTGGAGCGCCTCGAGCACGACCAGCGCTCGGAGGCCGTCGATCGCGCGCGCAGCGTCGCCTTCGCTCTCGAGCAGGTGCAGGAGCGACTCCGCGGGCTCTACACGCTCGCCGGCCAACGCCTGACCCTCCTCGGCGACGACGAGACCGACGGCGCCGGGTTCTCACCCACCGTCACCCCATCGATGATCGACGACGTCCGCGCCGAGATCGACGAGATCGCGGCGGGCCTCGGAGATGCTCAGGATGCCGCGGCCGAGGCGGCTCGCGCCGTGACGCGCGCCCGCGGCGATCTCGACGCGCTCGACGTCGACATCGCCGCGCAGAGCGCCCTCGTGTCGGAGCACGACATGAAGATCACGAGCCTTCGAGGCGCGGCGGATGCCGCGAACTCGGCCCTCGCCGCGGTGCGCGCCGGCGTCGAGCGCCAGCAGCGGGCGCTCGACGCCGCTCTCGCCCGACGTGCCGAGGCCGAGCAGGCGCGAGCCGAGCTCGACCCCGACGTCGTTCCCGAAGCCTCCACCGCCGAGCACGCGGCCGCCTACGAGCGTGCGCAGCGCGACGCGAACGACGTCGAGGCGCGCGTCGCCGCACTGCGGGAACGGCTTCACGCGGCCGAGCGCGAGCGAGACGCGCTCACGGCTCAGACCACGGCGCTCGGCCGTGCTCTGGATGTGCGCAACGCGGCCGCCGACCTGATCGCGGCCGGGGGTGCCGGCATCCGGGGTCTGGTCGGCGACGACGTGAAGATCACCCCCGGCTACGAGGCGGCGGTGGCCGCGGTGCTGGGTACTCTCGCCGAGGGATTGCTCGTCGACGACGCGGCGTCCGCATTCACCGCCGCGCACACGGCGGCCGGGGCCGATCTCGGTCTGGTCGAGATCGTCTGGGCGGACGCCCCCGGATCGGATTCGCCCGCGCCCGCGCTCGAGGGCGCGATCGCCGCGGTGGATGTCGTGACGGCGTCGGCCGGGGTGCTCGGCATCCTGTCTCGCGTGCTCATCGTCGACGACCTCGACGCCGCTCGCGCGGCGCAGCCGAACCTCGCGAACGACGTGACGGTGGTGACGCGCGCCGGAGAGGTCGCGACCGCGCGGACCGTCCGCGCCGGATCGGGATCGGGGCGCTCGCGCCTCGAGCTCGCCGCCGAGAGGGATGCCGCCGCCGAGCGACTCGACGAGATCGTCGTGATCGCCGACTCGCTCCGCGAGGCGCTGGCCGACGAGCAGCGCGCCCAGGTCGATGCGCGTCAGCGCACGAAAGACGCCCTCTCGACGCTGCGCGCCCACGACGCGGCCCTCGCGGCCCATGCCGAGAAGGTCAACCGGGTGACCGTCCGCCACGAGGCGGTGGTCGCCGAGTGCGATCGCCTGGCCGCCGGTCTCGCACAGACGGAGTCGGCCGTCGCCGAGGCCGAGGACGCGGCTCACCGTGCCGACGAGGCCCTCACCCGCGCGCTCGAGGCTCCGCGTCCCCTGCTCGACGCGTCGGCGCGCGAAGGTCTCGCCGCCGAGGTCGACGCCGCGCGCGAGAGCGAGATGCGCGCCCGGCTCGACATCGAGACGCTGAGGGAGCGAATCCGCGCGGGCGAGGCCCGTATCGTCCAGCTCGAACAGCAGCGCGAGCGCGAGCGCTCCGCGGCGGCGGAAGCGGCCCGGCGCGCGGTGCTGCGCCGGGCGCAGCGCGAGATCGCCGCCGAGGTCGCGGGTCACCTCCCGGCCCTGCTCGACTCGGTCGACCGCTCGGTCAGTCAGGCGCGCGTCGAGCTGGCGGCCGCGGAGTCGGCCCGCACGGCGATCACCGCGGAGCTCGCGCGGGCGCGCGCCGACGAAGCCCTCGTCCGCGAGCGTCTCGCGCGGTTGACCGAGAGCGTCCACGGGCTGGAACTTCAGATGCACGAGAAGAAGCTGCACGTCACGGGGCTTCTCGAACGCGTCCAGTCCGAACTCGCCCTCGACGAGAACATTCTCGTTTCGGAATACGGGCCCGACCAGCTCATCCCCGTCGAGGACGCCGAGGAGGGCGTTCCGTTCGAGCGGTCCGCGCAGAAGCGCAGACTGCAGGATGCCGAACGCAAGCTCTCCCAACTCGGCCGGGTGAACCCGCTGGCGCTCGAGGAGTTCGCTGCTCTCGAACAGCGGCACGCGTTCCTCACCGAGCAGCTGGCGGATCTACAGCAGACCCGCGCGGACCTGCAGACGATCATCGCCGACCTCGACGAGCGCATGCAGACGATCTTCGTCGCGGCCTTCGAGGACACGCGGGCCGCCTTCACCGAGATCTTCCCGATCCTCTTTCCGGGAGGTGCGGGGAGCATCTCGCTCACCGACCCCGACCACCCGCTGACGACCGGCATCGAGGTGGCGGTGCGCCCGGTGGGCAAGAAGATCGAGCGGCTGTCTCTGCTGTCGGGAGGGGAACGCTCGCTCGCCGCTGTGGCCTTCCTCACGTCGATCTTCACGGCGCGGCCGAGCCCGTTCTACATCCTCGACGAGGTGGAGGCGGCACTCGACGACGCGAACCTCGGCCGCCTGCTCGGGGTGTTCGAGAAGCTCCGCGCCAGCAGCCAGCTCATCGTCATCACGCACCAGAAGCGCACGATGGAGATCGCCGACGCGCTGTACGGGGTGTCGATGCGTCAGGACGGGGTCTCGGCCGTCGTCGGTCAGCGCGTCGGCGACCGCGCCGCCGCGCGCGCCGAGGCGGCTCCCGCGGTGTCCGTAGACGCCGCCCGTGACGAAGCCGCCCCCGTAAGCTGAAGCAATGGCTGAGAACTCCTGGTCGCTGGGCCGCGCGCTGCGCGGACTGTTCGTCAAACCCACGATCGACGAGACCACGTGGGATGACCTCGAGACCGCCCTGCTGACGGCCGACTTCGGCCCCGACGTGACCGAGCGACTCATCGACGAACTCCGCGAGAAGGTCGAGCGCTTCCGCACCACTGACCCGCGCGATCTGCAGCGCATGCTCCGCGAGACGCTCGAGGAGCACTTCGCTAAGTTCGACACGACGCTGAGACTCACCGAGCGTCCGGCGGTGGTCCTGGTCGTCGGCGTCAACGGCGTCGGCAAGACCACCACGATCGGCAAGTTCGCGAAGTTCCTGCAGCGCTACGGCCGCACCGTCAAGGTCGGGGCCGCCGACACCTTCCGCGCCGCCGCCGTCGATCAGCTCGCGACCTGGGCCGAGCGCGGGGGAGCGACGATCGTTCGTCCCCAGCACGAGGGTCAGGATCCGGCGTCCGTCGCCTTCCAGACCGTGGCGCATGCCAAAGAGACCGGCACCGAGATCGTCCTCGTCGACACCGCCGGCCGCCTGCACACCAAGGGCGGCCTCATGGACGAGCTCGGAAAGATCAAGCGCGTCATCGAGAAGCAGGCGCCCATCAGCGAGGTGCTGCTCGTGCTCGACGCGACGACCGGTCAGAACGGCCTTATGCAGGCCCAGGCGTTCCTCGACAGCGCCGGTGTCACGGGGTTGGTGCTCACCAAGCTCGACGGTTCCGCGAAGGGCGGCTTCGTCCTCGCGGTGCAGGAGCGCACCGGCATCCCGGTGAAGCTTCTCGGCCAGGGCGAGGGCATCAACGACCTGACTGGTTTCACCCCGCACGTCTTCGCCGCCTCGCTCGTCGACTGAGCCCTCCCGGACGCCCTTACCGCACGCGGTGTCCGTGGCGGGTCGTCTTCCCGAACACCGGGCGGACTGCTTACATGGGGGTATGGCGATCGAGCACGACTTCTTCGGACTCCTCGAGTCGGGCCCCGACGGGTCCATCTTCTGGAGCGAGAACGTCGAGTTCGGCGACCAGAGCGTCACGGTCGATCTGACCGCCCCCGACCAGGACGACGTGTCGGTCGAGGCGCTCGACGTCGCGGCATCCATGGTCTCGTCGCTCGAGTCGATCGACCTCGCCGCGCGCAACGCCATGGTGAACGAACTCGATTCGCGCACCAGCGAGGTGACCGAGTACATCCTTCAGCAGCAGGCGACCCTCGGCGAAGAGCTCGAGGACCTGTTGACCGACGTCTCGGGCGACACGCACATCGACGTCATCAAGGCCCTGCAGCTGATGAGCATGACGATCCTCGCCGACGAGCACGGGGGCGCCGACCCCTTCGCCGTCCTCGAGTACGCGCTGGACCCCGACGCGACCGACGACGTGCTCCTGGTGAACCTCGCCTCGGACGGCAGCGTCCAGTCGGTCACCAGCGCCGACTGAGCGCGTGCAGACCTTCCTGCCGTACCCCTCATTCACGGCATCCGCCGCCGCTCTCGACCTCAAGCGCCTGGGCAAGCAGCGCGTCGAGACCTTCCAGCTGCTGCGCGCGCTGACCGTGCCCGACCACGGCTGGCGTCATCACCCGGCGGCGAAGATGTGGGACGGGCACCTTCCGGCGCTCGTCTCGTACGGCCTCGTCATGACGGACGAGTGGATCGCCCAGGGCCGAGCCGACACCGTCCGCGAGAAGATCCGCGTGTTCGCGCCCGAGGTCGACGGCCTCGCGCAAGACGAACTCGACCTCCCGCCGTGGGTCGGAGACGAGGCGTTCCACCTCGCCCACCGCTCCAACCTCGTGCGCAAGGACCCCGAGTTCTACATCCCCCGTTTCGGGGACGTCCCCGACGACCTGCCGTACGTCTGGCCCGTCTGATTCACTTCCCGTGGAAAAGCGGGATCACCAGGTAGATCCCGTAGACCACCGCGGAGGCGACGCCGGCGAAGCAGACGAGACCGGCCAAGGTCGCGGGCAGCGGTCGCGGAGTCTCGCGCGGGGCGACCACCGCGGTCGGTCCTTCGGGGTCGTCTCCGTCCGGCACGCGAACGTCGGGGGCGCCGACGGCGAAGAATCGGATGCCGAGGGCGTACAGCCCCACGATGAGGAGGGTGGCGGCCAACCCCACCACGAAGACGAGCAGGATCGACCCGCCTTCGGTCCCGAGCCAGTCGGCGGCGCCGGCGCTTTCGAGCGGGGTGATCACGCGCGTTCTCCTTCGGTCTGGCGTTCGCCGAGGCGATCGGCATCCACTTCTTCGTCGTTGACGTTCTCGGCCGACACCGGCCGACGCCGGGCGAGGAGGAACAGACCCACGCAGACGGCGATGCCGCCCACCAGCACAACCACGAGGCCCGCGATACCCGACGAGGCCGCCCAGGCGGCGCCGCCACCGACGACCGCCGCCGCGGGCAGCGTGACGACCCACGCGAAGGCGATGCGGGTGACCACGTTCCAGTGCACCGACGCGAGGCGCTTGCCCAGACCCGAGCCGATCACCGCACCCGAGGTGACCTGGGTGGTGGACAGGGGGAAGCCGAGGGTCGACGAGATGAGGATCGTCGAGGCGGCGCTGGTCTCGGCGGCGAAGCCCTGCGGCGGCTTCACGTCGGTGATGCGCTTGCCGACGGTGCGCATGATGCGCCAGCCGCCCAGGTAGGTGCCGAGAGCGATGGCGAGGCCCGCCGACAGGATGACCCACAGCTGCGGACCGGTGCCCGCCTCTTGGAAGCCGGCCACGATGAGGGTCAGAGTGATGACGCCCATCGTCTTCTGCGCATCGTTCGTCCCGTGCGCGAGCGAGACCAGGGAAGCCGAGACGGTCTGACCGTGCCGGAACGCCGTCGACGATCCAGCGACCGTCGCCATCCTGGTCACGCGATAGACGAGATAGGTGGCCGCGAGCGCCACGATGCCGGCGATGAAGGGCGAGAGCAGAGCGGGTAGGACGATCTTCGACAGCACCCCTCCCCACTCGACGGCCTGGAAGCCGACGCCGATGACCGCGGCGCCGATGAGGCCGCCGAAAAGGGCGTGGGTCGAGCTGGAGGGCAGCCCCAGCCACCAGGTCAGCAGGTTCCACACCACGGCGCCCATGAGCCCCGCGAAGATCATCGGCACGGTGATCTGCGGAAGACCCTCGGCGTTCTGGGCGAGGATCCCCTCCGACACCGTCTTGGCCACGGCGGTCGACAGGAAGGCGCCGACGAGGTTGAGCACCGCGGAGATGAGCACCGCGACCTTGGGTTTCAATGCGCCCGTGGCCACCGAGGTCGCCATGGCGTTGGCGGTGTCGTGGAAGCCGTTGGTGAAGTCGAAGAAGATCGAGAGGGCGACGACGAGAAGGACGGGGACGAGGACGGTGAGATCCACCGCGACTCCGATCGAGGGGTGATGCCGGGAGCGGACCGGTCGGCCCGGCCACACGGTAGACCTCGGCGGTGAACGAGGTGTTCCCTATCCCCGGTGAGCGAAGAGGTCTACTCTTCGCTCGGCGCGTTCAGACCGCCTGTGCGAAGCCCGCGTCGGCGGAGGCGATGTCTTTCGCGAGGTGCGCGAGGTGCGGCGGGATCTCGCGGCCCTTCGACACCATCGACTGCGCCCACAGGCGGCCGGCGCGGTAGGAGGACCGCACCAGGGGACCGGCGAGCACGCCCAGGAAGCCGATGCGCTCGGCCTGCTCTTTGAACTCGACGAACTCGGCCGGCTTCACCCAGCGCTGCACGGGAAGGTGACGCGGAGTGGGGCGCAGGTACTGCGTGATCGTGATGATGTCGGTGCCGGCGGCGTGCAGATCCTCAAGTGCCTGCACGACCTCTTCGGGCTCTTCGCCCATGCCGAGGATGAGGTTCGACTTGGTGATGAGCCCCGCCTCGCGTGCCGCGGTGAGTACCCCGAGCGACCGCTCGTAGCGGAACGCGGGACGGATGCGCTTGAAGATGCGGGGGACGGTCTCGACGTTGTGCGCGAACACCTCCGGCCTCGACGAGAACACCTCCTCGAGGTGCGCCGGGTTGCCCGAGAAGTCCGTCGCGAGGATCTCGACCCCGGTGCCCGGATTCTCGGCGTGGATGCGCCGCACGGTCTCGGCGTGCAGCCACGCGCCCTCGTCGGGCAGGTCGTCCCGGGCGACGCCGGTGACCGTGGCGTAGCGCAGCTGCATCCGCGTGACGCTCTCGGCGACGCGGCGGGGCTCGTCGCGGTCGTAGTCCGCGGGCTTGCCGGTGTCGATCTGGCAGAAGTCGCAGCGTCGTGTGCACTGCGAGCCGCCGATGAGGAAGGTGGCCTCTCGGTCCTCCCAGCACTCGAAGATGTTGGGGCAGCCCGCCTCCTGGCAGACGGTGTGCAGTTCCTCGGTCTTCACGAGGCTTTGCAGGGCCGTGTACTCGGGGCCCATCCGCGCCTTGGTCTTGATCCATTCGGGCTTTCGCTCGATCGGCGTCTCGGCGTTGCGCACCTCGAGGCGCAGGAGCTTGCGGCCGTTGGGGGCGGTGGATGCCGGCGCCCCGGCGTTTCCGGTCCCGCAGGCGCTCACGCGGCCACCGCCGCGTACTCGGCGCGGAAGACGCGCTCGATCGCGGGGACGAGGTGGGCGGGGGAGACGTCGGCGCCGAGCACCTCGCTGACGGTGGTCACTCCGGCATCCGTGATCCCGCAGGGGACGATGTGGCGGAAGCCCGCGAGGGTGTTGTCGCAGTTGACGGCGAAGCCGTGCATGGTCACTCCTTTTTCGACGCGGACTCCGATCGCCGCGACCTTGTCCACACCGAGGGGACGCCGTACCCAGACGCCGCTGCGTCCCTCGACACGGAAGCCATCGACGCCGAGGGTGCCGAGGGCATCGATGAGCAGCGCTTCGAGGCGCCGGACGTGGGCGACGACGTCGATGGGCTCGGGGAGCCGGACGATCGGATAGCCGACGAGCTGGCCCGGGCCGTGCCACGTGATCTTTCCGCCGCGGTCGACGTCGATCACGGGAGTGCCGTCGTCGGGGCGTTCGTGCGCCTCCGTGCGCTTTCCCGCGGTGTACACCGCCTCGTGTTCGAGCAGGAGCAGGGTGTCGCCGCGGGTTCCCGCGACGACGTCGGCGTGGATGCGACGCTGGTGCGCCCAGCCGTCAAGGTAGGGAACACAGTGCGGGGACAGGCCCACCTGCTGGATGTCGATCATCGACGGCCTCCGATATTGGATTGCGTCCAACAATACACGCGGGGTGCGCCCGTAGGCTGGGGCCGTGACCACCGAGCCTCGAAGCGGACGACCGCGCGCCTCCTCGCGCGAAGTGCTCTCGGAGGCGGCCTGCGAACTCTTCCTGGAGCAGGGCTACGAGGCGACCAGCGTGTCCGACATCACCCGCCGCGCCGGTGTGAGCCGTTCGAGCTTCTTCAATTACTTCTCCGCCAAGAGCGACGTGCTCTGGTCGGGATACGACGAGCAGGCGGATGCCGCGATCCAGCGGCTGCGCGAAGGGCAGTCGGCCGCTGAGTGCCTGACGGCGATCGGCGCGGGTCTCGCACCCGACGCGCTCGCCCTCGCGATCACCAACGCCGGCGCCATGGGGATCTCCGTCGAGCTCGACCGCGACCGGGCCGTCCGCCAATTCCGGCTGCAGCGGGAGCTCGCTTCGCGGTTCGTCCGGGATGGCATGCCGGAGCTGACCGCCCAGGTCCGCGCGGGCGCGCTCTCGGCCGCCGTGCTGGCCGCTGTGTGGGCGTGGGCGGACCGCACCGCCGCCGGGCGGCCCCTCGCGGAGGTGCTGGAGTCCGCGCTCGCTCTCGCGTGACACGACAGGGCCGTCCGCCCCACCCTCGCGTGAGGGGCGGGGTCAGCGGCATCCCTCCGTGAAGGGTTCGGGATCGGCGAATCGCCCGCCTCGGGCGCCCGGCGGGTGAGTGTGCGGCGGCGAACGCGGCGCGCCCCGCGTAAACTCGTCACATCATGGCGACTTTCGGCACCCTCTCCGACCGGCTCACAGAGACCTTCCGCAACCTCCGGAAGAAGGGCCAGCTCACGCCCGCCGACGTCGACGGGACGGTGCGCGAGATCCGCCGCGCCCTCCTCGACGCCGACGTCGCGCTGCCCGTGGTCAAGGAGTTCACCGCCGCGGTGCGCGAGCGCGCCCTGGGCGATGAGGTCAACCGGGCGCTGAACCCTGCGCAGCAGGTCGTGCAGATCGTCAACGACGAGCTGATCGGCATCCTGGGCGGGCAGCAGCGTCGCCTGCAGTTCGCCAAGAACCCGCCGACGGTGATCATGCTCGCCGGTCTCCAGGGATCCGGTAAGACCACCTTCGCCGGCAAGCTCGCCAAGATGCTCGAGAAGGACGGCCACACCCCGCTGCTCGTCGCGTGCGACCTCCAGCGTCCCAACGCCGTCAACCAGCTGCAGGTCGTCGCCGAGCGCGCGGGAGCCACGATCTACGCGCCCGAGCCGGGGAACGGCGTCGGCGACCCGGTCAAGGTCGCCCGCGACGGCGTCGCCTACGCCACCCGCCAGCAGCACGACATCGTCATCATCGACACCGCCGGTCGCCTCGGCGTCGACGCCGAGCTGATGAAGCAGGCGTCCGACATCCGCAAGGCCACCGAGCCCGACGAGGTGCTGTTCGTCATCGACGCGATGATCGGTCAGGATGCCGTGAACACGGCGAAGGCGTTCCAGGACGGCGTCGACTTCACCGGCGTCGTGCTGTCGAAGCTCGACGGCGACGCGCGCGGTGGTGCCGCGCTGTCGGTCGCGTCGGTCACCGGTCGCCCCATCATCTTCGCCTCGACCGGTGAGGGTCTCGACGACGTCGAGCCCTTCTACCCCGACCGCATGGCATCGCGCATCCTCGACCTCGGTGACATCCTCACCCTGATCGAGCAGGCGCAGTCGGCGTTCGACGAGGCCGAGGCGATGAAGGTCGCCGAGAAGCTCGCGACCGAGACCTTCACGCTCGAGGACTTCCTCGAGCAGATGCAGCAGATGAAGAAGATGGGCTCCATGAAGAAGATGCTGGGGATGCTCCCCGGCATGGGAAACATGAAGCAGCAGCTCGAGAACTTCGACGAGCGCGAGATCGACCGAACCGAGGCGATCATCCGCTCGATGACCGTCGCCGAGCGACGAAACCCCAAGATGCTCAACGGCTCGCGCCGCCTGCGCATCGCCCGCGGTTCGGGCATGACGGTCACCGACGTCAATCAGCTCGTCCAGCGGTTCGACCAGGCCGCCAAGATGATGAAGACCGTCGCGCGCGGCGGCGTGCCCAACATCCCCGGCATGGGACCCGTCGGCGGCAAGCCCGGCGCGTCGTCCAAGCGCGGCAAGCAGCAGAAGGCGAAGGGCTCGCGTTCGGGCAACCCCGCCAAGCGCGCGGCCGAGAACGCCGGTATCGCGGCATCCGCTCCGGCCACCGGCTCGGGCTTCGGCCTGGGCGGACAGGCGGCGCCGAGCGAGGCCGACCTCGCCGAGCTGCAGAAGATGCTCGGTCGCGGCTGACGCCGTCGCCCGGGGGAGACCCCGGCATTTGCGTCAGGGCAGGACGTCGGCGTCCTGCAGGGCGGACATGACCGTCTGCTCGATCGCGCGCTGACCGCGCGGGGTGGGGTGGACGTCGTCCTCCTGCATCCACTCCGGGTGGCCCGCGAGGGGCTGCCCGACGTCGATGAAGGTTCCCCCGACCTTCTCGACGGCGTCCTTGAGCGCGTCGGAGGTCACCTTCGTGTCGGTGGGGACGTCGGGGTCGTCGTTCCAGATCGTGCTCAGGCCGATGATGCGGGCATCGGGAGCGGCCGCGCGCAACTGATCGACGGTGTCGGCGGTGTCGATGCGGATCTCGTCCTCGTCCTCCCAGAAGTCGTTGCTGGAGGACTCGACGACGAGCAGCTGCGGCTGCAGGGCGGCGACAGCGGGCACTAGGCCGGCGTAGGCGGTTCCGCAGTCGCCCTGCACCACGAAGCCCATGCCGGGGCACGCGAGGTTCGTCAGCGAAACGTGGGCGCGCGCGGCGAGGAGCGTCGGCCACGCCTGCTGCGGCTCCAGGCCGAAGCCCGACATGAGGGAGTCCCCCAGGCTCACCACCCGCAGGGGCCCCGTGGGGGTCGACGAGGGGGAGGGACTCGCCTCGAGCGCGGGGGCGGCGAAGGTGGGCAGGGCCGCGGGGGCGGTGGGATCGGCGGCGCAGCCGGCGAGCATCGCGACCGCGCCCGCAGAGAGGACGGTCAGCGAAGCCACGGTGGAGCGGCGTCCGAAGGTCATGACGCGATCCTAGGTTCGCTGACCTATGAACGAGCGCGGAGGTTCGCCTCTAGACGCGCAGGGCCGCGAGGTGCTCGCGCAGGGTCGGGCCCCCGCGGAACTCGCGGATGAGGTGCTGCACCACCTCGCGCAGGTCGCCGTCGGCCGCGTCGGCGACGGCGATCTGCCGCGCCGAGCTGCCGCCGGTGGCGAGGATCGTCTCGAGACTCGCGAACTCCTTCGCGCACTTCAGCTCGAGGGCGATGTCGGCGAGCTCCTCCATCGTCTCGCGCAGGTGCTCGACCACGGGGCGCTGCGTCCCCTCGCGGTCGACGATGACCCGCGCGTCGAGCCCGTACCGCGCCGCGCGCCACTTGTTCTCGCGGGCGTACCAGGGCGGGATGCCGGGAAGCTCGCGCCCCTCGTCGAGCAGCCGCGAGAAGTGCTCGACGAGGGTCTGCGCGAGCGAGGCGACCGCGGCCAGCTCGGGCAGGGTCGACATGCCGTCGCAGGCGCGGATCTCGACCGTGCCCCACTTGGGCGCCGGGCGGATGTCCCAGCGCACCTCACTGGCATCCGCCATCACTCCGGTGCGGACCATGTCGTCGAGGTAGTTCTCGAAGTCGCCCCAGGAGTCGAGCTGCCAGGGCAGGCCCGCCGTCGGGAGCTGCTGGAACACGAGAGCGCGATTCGAGGCGTACCCCGTGCGCTCGCCCGCCCAGAAGGGACTGGATGCCGACAGCGCCTGGAGGTGGGGGAGGTAGACGTTCAGCGCGTTGACGATGGGGATGACCTTCTCGACATCGTCCACGCCGACGTGCACGTGGATGCCCCAGATCATCATGTTTCGCCCCCACCACTGGGTGCGCTCGATGAGCGAGTGATAGCGCGTCTTGTCGGTGACCTCCTGGTCGAACCACTGCGCGAAGGGGTGGCTGCCGGCGCACAGGACCTCGACCCCGCGCGGCTCGGTCTCTTCGCGCAGGGCGCAGATGGCGTCCGCGATGTCGTCGACGGCCTCGGCGACGGTGTGCCCCACGCCGCTGGTCACCTCGACGGTGTTCGTGAGCAGCTCACCGGTGACCGTGAAGCGTTCGAGCTCGGTCTTCTCTTCGAGCTGGTCGAGGATCTCGGGCGCGCGGGGGACCAGATCGCCCGTCTCGCGGTCCGCGAGCATGAGCTCCCATTCCAGACCCACGGACGAACGCGTCGATGCAGCGAACGGCAGCCTCATGCGGCTCAGTCTGACACGCGGGTCGGATGCCGGGATCCTCCGCTCCCCTTCGAGACGCCGCGTGTCGCGGCGCGTCGCGTGTCACCGCGAGGCCCGCGGATCTGGCAGAATAGAGGGCTGGACCCGCTACTCGACCCTCTATCCGGTATCGGTCCACCCTTTTGAGCTTCCGCCGGGTGTGCACCCCACTCTCCAGGCGTTCGGTTCGTTCGTTTTCATCATTTGGAGTCATCGTGGCTGTCAAGATCCGTCTCAAGCGCCTCGGAAAGATCCGCGCGCCCTACTACCGCATCGTCGTCGCCGACTCGCGCACCAAGCGCGATGGTCGTGTCATCGAGGAGATCGGCAAGTACCACCCGACCGAGGAGCCCTCGTTCATCGAGGTCGACTCCGAGCGTGCGCAGTACTGGCTCTCCGTGGGCGCGCAGCCCACCGAGCAGGTCGCCGCCATCCTCAAGCTCACGGGCGACTGGGGCAAGTTCAAGGGCGACAAGAACGCCGTCTCGACCGTCAAGGTCCGCGAGCCCAAGGCCGCGTTCGAGGCCGACGCCTCGAAGAAGTCGGTCGTCAAGCCCAAGGCCGAGAAGAAGGCCGAAGCTCCCGCCGAGGCGCCCGCTGAGGACGCCGCCGAGACCTCGGCCGAGTAATTCCCGTGCTGTCTGCCGCGCTCGAACACGTCGTCAAGGGGATCGTCGATCACCCCGATGCCGTGACCATCCGTTCCAGCTCTTCGCCTCGCGGTGACGTGCTGGAGGTTCGCGTGCACCCCGATGACCGGGGTCGCGTGATCGGGCGCGGCGGACGCACCGCCAAGGCACTGCGCACGGTCGTGTCGGCTCTCGCCGACGGGCGTCGCGTGCGCGTCGACGTCGCCGACGACTGATGGCGAACGGCGACACCGCGGGCGCGCAGCCCGCCAAGACCCAGCTCCGCGTCGGACGACTCGTCAAGGCACACGGCCTGAAGGGCGCGTTCAAGCTCGAGCTGTACACCGACGACCCCGACGGGCGCTTCACGCCGGGGAGCACCTTCACCCTGCAGGTTCCGGAGTCCTCGCCGTGGCACGGCCGCGAGCTGACGGTCCGTGAATTCCGCTGGATGAACTCGCACCCGGTCGCCTTCTTCGAGGGCGTCGACGACCGCAACGCGGCCGAAGAGCTGGTGAAGGCCATCCTGTGGATCGATCAGGATGCCGAAGCGGCTCCCGCCGAGGACGATGCCTGGTACGACCATCAGCTCGTCGGTCTCGACGTCGTGCGCGACGGCGCCGTGATCGGGCGCGTCGCCCGCGTCGATCACTTCCCGGCCCAGGACCTCTTGATCGTCCGGATGGCCGGCGAGGATCGTGAGGTCCTCGTCCCCTTCGTGGGCGCCATCGTCCCCGAGGTCGACATCGCGGGTGGCCGCGTCGTCGTCACCCCGCCCGCGGGGCTCTTCGAAGAGCTCCCGGCCGAGGCCGACGACGAGCCCGAACCCGTCTCGACGTCCAACGAGTCCGACGGCGAGACCCCCGACACCCCCGAGGACTGACGTGCGCATCGACATCGTCTCGATCTTCCCGACGATCTTCGATGCTCTCGAGGTGTCGTTGCTCGGCAAAGCCCGGCAGAGCGGTCTGCTCGACGTCCGCATCCGCGATCTGCGTGACTACACATACGACCGTCACCGCACCGTCGACGACACCCCCTACGGCGGCGGTGCCGGTATGGTCATGAAGCCCGAGCCCTGGGGCGAAGCGCTCGACGACGTGACGAGCGACGCCGAAGCGCGTCCGGTCATCATCTTCCCCTCGCCCGCGGGCGAGCGGTTCACGCAGGCGACGGCGCGAGAGCTCTCCACCGCCCCGCACCTCGTCTTCGGCTGCGGCCGGTACGAGGGCATCGACGAGCGCGTCTTCGACTACGCCGCAGAGCGGGGCGACGTGCGTCTGATCTCTCTCGGCGATTACGTGCTCAACGGGGGAGAGGTCGCCGTCATGGCGATGGTCGAGGCGATCGGACGACTGATCCCCGGTGTCGTCGGCAACCCCGAGAGCCTCGTCGAGGAGTCGCACGAGGACGGCCTGCTCGAGTACCCCTCGTTCACCAAGCCGGCTGTGTGGCGCGAGCGAGAGGTGCCGCCCGTGCTCCTGAGCGGTAACCACGGCGCCGTGGCGACCTGGCGCCGCGAGCAGCAGATCGAGCGCACGCGCGAGCGGCGCCCCGACCTGCTCGCCGACTGACGCGGCACAGCTCTTCCGGCGCTGCCGGGAGGATGCCGTGACCTCGGGCCACGGCATCCGGGATCTTCCGTCAGTCGACGCCCAGGAACGAGCGATCGGTCAGGACGAGGGGACCGTCGGCGGTGATCGCCACGGTGTGCTCGGAGTGCGCCCCGCGCGATCCGTCGGCGCTGCGCAGCGTCCATCCGTCGGGGTCGGTGATCAGTTCGTCGGTGGTCTGGAGGAACCACGGCTCGAGAGCCAGCACGAGACCGTCGCGCAGCGGGTAGCCGCGGCCGGCCTTGCCGTCGTTGGCGACGTGCGGGTCGCCGTGCATCGTGCGGCCGACGCCGTGGCCGCCGAAGTCGGTGTTGATGCTCAGCCCCTCGGCGTGGGCGACGGCGGCGATCGCGGCGGAGATGTCGCCGATCTTGCGGCCCACGGTCGCGGTCTCGATCGCGGCGGCCAGTGCGCGCTGCGAGGTGTCTATGAGGGCGAGGTCCTCGTCGCGAGCGGTGCCCACGACGAACGAGACGGCGGAGTCGGCGACCCAGCCGTCGACGGACGCGGCGAAGTCGAGCGAGACGAGGTCTCCGTCGCGCAGCACATAGTCGTGGGGGAGTCCGTGCAGGACGGCGTCGTTGATCGACGTGCAGAGAACCTTGCCGAAGGGGCTCGCGCCGAAGGAGGGGTGGTAATCGATGTAGCACGACTCCGCGCCGGCCGAGCGGATCATGTCGTGTGCGCGACGGTCCAGCTGCAGCAGGTTGGTGCCCACCTTGGTCTCGGCGCGCAATGTGGCCAGCACCTCCGCGACGAAGCGTCCGGCGGGGCGCATCGCGTCGATCTCGGCCGGGGTGCGCAGTTCGATCATGGGTGGTTCCTCTCGCGTCGAACCTCCATTGTCTCCGATCCGCGGCCCCGCCGTCGGATGCGCGTGCGCCATAGCCTTCTCAGAGGCGAAGCACATGCGCGCGCCCTAGTGTCGGGTCATGGCGTTGCGACGACTGTTCCTCCACTGGCTGTTCCCGGCCGCGTTCGTGCTGCCGCTGTGGCTGTTCGTCGGGTGGATCGTCTTCTCGGGAGGCAGCGCCTGGGGCCTTCTCTGGCTCTTCGTCGCGGTTCCGGCCGTCTTCGTCTCGCAGCTCGTCCTGACGCTCCTGGTGCGCGCGCGAGGCAGCGTGCGCGAGAGCCGCGCGGTGTCGTGGCGGGATCTGGCGGGCCTGGGCATCTGGCAGGTCGTGATCGTCGCCCTCGGCTTCTTCGACTCCCGGGTCTTCTTCCCGTTGCTCGTTCTGTCGATCGTGGGAGCGCTGGTGTTGTTCTGGTCGTCTCTCGCGCAGCTGTGGAACGAGGCGCGCGGGGCGGTGACGGTGCTGCACGCGACCGATGGGACCGCCTACATCCCGCCGCCGCGCCAGAGCCGCGAGCAGACTCGGGATGCCGAGGTCATCATCGTTCCGGAGACGCGGCGCCCCGACTGACGTCGTGGCGTGGCCGCGGCGGACGGACCGTTTTGGCGGGTCGGCCTGCGCGTGGCAGAATAGACACTTGTGCCCTGACCGGCTCTGCCTCAGGGGAGTCCGCCGCATCCCGCGGCCTCGGGCACGTCACACCTTTTTCCCTTTTATCGTGCGATCGACCTGTGGCGGTCGCAGGAAGTGACGATCATGCAGATCCTCGACTCCGTCGACGCAGCCTCGCTGCGCTCCGACATCCCCGCCTTCGCCCCCGGCGACACCGTCAAGGTGCACGTCAACATCACCGAAGGCAACCGCTCGCGTATCCAGGTGTTCCAGGGCGTCGTCATCGGCCGCTCGGGCGACGGCGTGCGCGAGACCTTCTGCGTCCGCAAGGTCAGCTTCCAGGTCGGCGTGGAGCGCACCTTCCCGGTCCACAGCCCCGTGATCGACCACATCGAGGTCGTCACGCGCGGTGACGTGCGTCGCGCCAAGCTGTACTACCTGCGCAGCCTGCGCGGCAAGAAGGCCAAGATCAAGGAGAAGCGCGACCGCTGAGTCCGCTCTCCCGAACGCCCCGTGGGTTTCACCCGCGGGGCGTTCGGCGTTCTCACGGCGTCGTCGGTCACGGGGCGGCTCCGCGATGTGCGACCCTGGTTCCTGCGGTTCGCTCGGTGTGCGTCGAACCCGGTGAAGGAACACATGAGCGACCAGACCGCCTCGACCCCGGATGCCGTGGCATCCCGCTCCGCCGGACGGCGTCGACGCGGATGGGGGGCGTTCTTCCGCGATCTCCTCGTGATCGTGCTGATCGCGCTCGTGGTGTCGTTCCTCGTGAAGACCTTCGTCGTCCGCTCGTTCTACATCCCGTCGGCGTCGATGGAGAACACGCTGCTGATCAAGGACCGTATCCTCGTGGACGAGCTGACCCCGAAGTTCGGTCAGTACTCGCGGGGTGACGTGGTCGTGTTCCGCGACCCCGGTGGCTGGCTGCCGCCGAACCCCACCGAGCAGCGGTCCCCGGTGGTCGAGGGCGCCGACTGGGTGCTGTCGCTCTTCGGGCTGTCGGCTCCCGACAGCGACGATCACCTCATCAAGCGTGTGATCGGCACGGCGGGCGACCACGTCGTCTGCTGCAACGTCCTGGGGCAGACGACGGTCAACGGCGTGCCGCTCGATGAGCCGTACGTGCGACTGGCTCCGGGGGCGACCGCGCCCAATCCCGTTCCCTACGACATCACGGTGCCCGACGGCTCGCTCTGGGTCCTGGGCGACAACCGCAACAGCTCGCGCGACTCGCGCTTCAACCAGGATCAGCCCGGGCAGGGCTTCGTGCCCGTCGACAACGTCGTGGGGCGTGCGTTCCTCATCACCTGGCCGTTCACGCGCTTCGGCCTGATCGACTTCCACCACGAGGTGTTCGCGGGGGTCCCCGCGCCGGGAGCGCAGTGATCGAACCCACCCTCACCCTCGAGCGTCGTCTGCTGAAGGAACACGCGATCGTCATCGCGTGCGACGAGGTCGGCCGCGGGGCCCTGGCGGGGCCGGTGGCGGTCGGCGCCGCGGTCATCGACGCGGCGCGTTCGCGCAAGCGCGTGCCCGCCGGCCTCCGCGACTCCAAGCTCGTTCCCGAGGCTCGGCGGCCCGAGGTCGCCGCTCGGGCGGGCGCCTTCGTCCAGCACAGCGCCGTGGGGTGGGCGAGCTCTGTCGAGGTCGACGAGATCGGCATCATCCGGGCTCTGGGGCTCGCCGCTGTCCGCGCGATCGCGGATCTGCGCGCGCACGGCGTCGTGCCCGAAGAGGCCCTCGTCATCCTCGACGGCAACCACGACTACATCACGCCGGCGGGGGAGTCGGGGCTGACGGTGAAACCCATCGTCAAGGCCGACCGCGACTGCGCCAGTGCGGCCGCGGCATCCGTCATCGCCAAGGTCGCGCGCGACACCCTCATGACGGGGCTGCACGACGACCATCCCGCCTACGGGTGGGCGCGCAACAAGGGCTACGCGAGCCTCGACCACCGTGAGGCGATCACGACGCACGGAATGAGCGTGCACCACCGGCACTCGTGGGCCATCGCCGCCGCCCCGACGCTCTTCTGACCCCGCGGTGGACGCGGAGCCCGAACGCGCCCGGGCGGCTGCATCGTGCGGCCGGGGCGACGGCGCGCGCCTAGGATGGAACAACCATGGATGACGACGTCTTCGAGGACTACGACCGCGAACTCGAGCTGGCCCTGTACCGCGAGTACCGCGATGTCGTGCGCCAGTTCACCTACGTGATCGAGACCGAGCGCCGGTTCTATCTCGCGAACGACGTGAACGTCGTGCGGCGCGACACCGAGCACGACTTCTACTTCGAGATTTCGATGACCGACGTGTGGGTGTGGGACATCTACCGCGCCGACCGCTTCGTGAAGTCCGTGCGCGTGCTCACCTTCAAGGACGTCAACGTCGAGGAGCTCTCTCGCCACGACTTCCAGCTGCCCGACGAGCTCTCGCTCGACAACTGAGGTTCCTCCCCAGCCGGACCGTCTCCCGGGTTGTCCACCGATAGGTCCCTCCGCTCCGCAAGAGGGGGTGGGCGGATGCCACGCTCTCGGGCATGGCAGCGAAACACGAGCTCGGCAGAGCGGGCGAAGACCGCGCCGTCGCGTACCTGAGGGACGACGGCTACCGCATCCTCACGCGGAATTGGCGGTGCGATCAGGGCGAGATAGACATCGTCGCGGCGCGCGACGACACGCTCGTCGTGGTCGAGGTGAAGACGCGACGCACCGAGGACTACGGCCACCCCTTCGAGGCGATCGACGCCCGCAAGGCACAGCGTCTCTGGCGCCTCGCAATGGCGTGGTTGGCGGCCCACCCCGAGGAGGCGAGGGGGCGACGCCTCCGGGTCGACGCGATCGGCCTCGTCGGTCCCGATCCCGCACGGGCGCGCCTCGAACACCTCGAGGACGCCCTGTGACCCTCGCGCGGACCTGGGCCGTCGCGCTGTCGGGGCTGCACGGCGACCTCGTCGAGGTCGAGGCCGACGTGTCGTCCCAGACGCCGGAGTTCTCCATCATCGGTCTCGCCGACAAGGCCCTGGGTGAAGCCGGACGACGCGTACGTGGCGCGTGCACCAACCGCTGCCTCGACCTGCCCAAGCGTCGGATCACCGTCAACCTGTCGCCCGCGAGCCTGCCGAAGCGCGGGTCGGGGTTCGATGTGGCGATCGCCGTGGCCGCGCTCGCGACGTCGGTGCGGATGGATGCCGCCCGCATCGCGCGGACCGTGCACATCGGCGAACTGGGACTCGACGGACGCCTCCGGCCCGTCCCCGGTGTTCTGCCGGCGGTCGTGGCGGCGCAGCGAGCCGGTCATCGGCGCGTGGTGGTCCCGGCGGCGAACGCCGCGGAGGCGGGACTCATCGAGGGGATCGAGGTCTTCGCCGCCACGTGCCTCGCCGACGTGGTGAGGTGGCACGGCGGCGCGAGCGATGCTCCCGACCTCGAGCCGGTCGAGGCACCCGCCGCCCCGGCCGACGAGGAGGAGCAGCTCGACCTCGCCGATGTCGTGGGACAGGGTGACGCCGTGGACGCGCTCGTCGTCGCCGCCGCGGGTGGACACCACCTGCTCATGAGCGGTCCCCCGGGGGCGGGCAAGACGATGCTGGCCCGCCGGCTCCCCGGCATTCTGCCTCCGCTCGATGACGAGGCGGCCCTGTCCGTGGCGTCGGTGCGCTCCCTGTCGGGCGAGGCCGTGACCCGGTTGTCGCGGACGCCCCCGTTCGAGAGCCCTCACCACGGGGCGACCGCCGCGGCGCTGATCGGCGGAGGCTCTGGCGTGGTGCGCCCGGGAGCTATCGCCCGCGCGAGCGAGGGAGTGCTGTTCCTCGACGAGGGCGGCGAGTTCCCGGCATCCGTTCTCGACGCCCTTCGTCAGCCCCTCGAGAACGGCGTGATCCAGGTGCACCGCTCCGGGGTCTCGGCGACCTACCCCGCGCGCTTCCAACTCGTGGTGGCCACGAACCCTTGCCCGTGCGGCCAATACGGAGTCCCGGGTGGATCGTGCGAGTGCGCGCCGCAGGCGATACGCCGATACACCCGGCGCATCTCGGGCCCGCTTCTCGATCGGATCGACATCGACCTGCGACTGCAGCGCGTGTCCACCGCTCGGCACGAGGGCAGCTCGCGAACGGTGTCGTCGGAGCGCGCGCGCGAGATCGTCGCCTCCGCTCGTGCGCAGGCCGCTCGGCGGTGGGCCCAGACGCCGTGGCGACGCAACGCCGACGTACCGGGTACGTGGTTGCGCGGCCCGGCCGCCCCCACGCCCGAGGTCCTCCGCCCGCTCGACACCGCCCTGCGCCGCGGCGCGCTGACCCTGCGCGGATACGACCGCCTGCTTCGTGTGGCGTGGACGGTCGCCGACATCGCGGGGCATGATCAGCTCCGGTCCGAGGATGTGGGGCGCGCCCTTTACCTGCGCCGAGGTGCGGGCGCATGACGCCCTACGAGGTCGAGGAGTTCGAGGCCGCACGCGCCCTCCGAGGCCTGCGGCACGACGCAGACCACGTGGGCGCCGCGGAGGCATTCGCGCGAGCGGTGTGGAGTGTGCTGACCGAGCCGGGAGACGGGGTCGCCGGAAGACTCATCGCGGAGCACGGACCGGTTCGGGCCTTGAGCGTGGCCACGTCCCCGGGGCGTGATGATCTCGAGGCGGCGCGCGCTCGGTGGCTGCCCCGGCTGCACCCCGATGCGATCGCCGCAGCGCTCGACGCCGCGCGGCGCTCCGGAGCCTCCCTCATCGTTCCGGGTGACGCGTCGTGGCCCGCCCGCCTCGACGATCTGGGGGAGCATGCGCCGGTCGTCCTCTGGCGCCGGGGAGCCGTCCTCGATGACAGTGCCCCCACGGTCGCCCTCGTGGGGGCCCGGGCCTCGACGGCCTACGGGGAGGGGGTCGCGGCGGACCTCGCCGCCGACCTGGCTGCGGCCGGGGTGATCGTCGTCTCGGGGGCGGCGTACGGGATCGACGGGGCCGCTCACCGGGCGGCGCTGTCGACGGGCGGACCGACGGTCGCGTTCCTCGCCGGCGGGGTCGATCGGCCGTACCCGCGCGGTCACGAGGGCCTTCTCGCCCAGATCGCGGGAGCAGGATCGGTCTGGAGCGAGACGCCCTGCGGGACGACACCCACCAAGTGGCGCTTCCTGGCTCGCAATCGGCTCATCGCCGCGGTCGCCGACGCCGTCGTGGTCGTCGAGGCGGGGTGGCGCAGCGGGTCGCTCAACACCGCCGCGCACGCCGCGAGCCTTGGCCGGGCCCTCGGCGCGGTGCCCGGCCCCGTCACGAGCGCGGCGTCAGCGGGGTGCCACCGCATCCTCCGTGAGTACGGCGGAGCCTGCGTGACGGGTGCCGCCGACGTGCTGGAGATGATCGGTGTGGGAGGACCCGGGGAGCACGGCACCACCGACCGCACCGACGACACCACCCGACTGCTCGACGCCCTCTCGGCGCGTTCCGGCCGGTCGACGCGGGAGGTCGCCCGCCGAAGCGGGATGTCCAGTGAGGATGCCGGGGTGCTCCTCGGCTTCGCGGAGCTCGAGGGGCGGGTCGTGCGCGACAGCGAGGGGCTGTGGACGTCCGCCGGTCGTGGGGACGGGGGAGCTGCGCGATGAGGGAAACGTCGATCGGCGCGCGTCGTCGCACACGAGTGAGCGACCTGCGGGCACTCTGGGGGGATGCAGCTGTCGGACGCCGTCGCGGGATATCTCTCCCACCTGTCCGACGTGCGCCGACTCTCTGCGGCGACGGTGCGGGCCTACCGCGCGGATCTCGCGGATGTGATCCTCGCGGTGGGCGATCGCCCCCTGGGCGAGGTCGACGTGGAGGACCTGCGCGAATGGCAGTGGCAGTCGGTCACGTCGGGGCAGTCCAAAGCGACGTCCGCGCGTCGCACGTCAACGGTGCGGGGGTTCTTCGCCTGGGCCGTCGAGGAAGAGTTGGTCACCACGGACCCGGCGCAGAGGCTGGTGTCTCCGAAGCGCGGGCGCGCCCTCCCCGCCGTCGCGACGGCCGACGCGCTCGAGGACGTCCTGACCGCGGCGGCCGAGCGCGCAGCGGGCGGCGACGCCGTGGCGCTCCGAGACCACGCCCTCTTGGAGGTGCTCTACGGCTCGGGCGCGCGCGTGTCCGAGGTGTGCGGTCTCGACCTCGACGACATCGATCACGATCGACGCACCCTGTTCCTGCGCGGCAAGGGCGGCAAGGACCGTGTCGTGCCCTTCGGGCTCCCCGCGGCTCACGCTCTGCAGGCCTACCTCGTGCGGGCCCGTCCCGTTCTCCAGGCCCGACGGGTCGAGGCATCCGCATCTCGCGCGTCCGGGTCGAGCCGCGTCGAAAACGGGAGCGGCTCCGGTGCTCCCGCCCGCCACGCCGGGTCCGCAATGCGTCCGCACGAGCGCGCCGTGTTCCTGGGGGCGAAGGGCTCGCGTCTCGGGCCGAGAGCCGTGCACGCCCTCGTTTCGAGGACCGTGGCGCCGAGCGTGGGAGCGGAGGTGCTCGGACCGCACGCGCTCCGGCACTCGGCCGCCACCCATCTGCTCGACGGGGGTGCCGATCTGCGCTCGGTGCAAGAGATCCTCGGCCACGCGAGTCTGGGCACCACGCAGATCTACACCCATGTGTCCGCGGAGCGCCTCCGCGAGGCCTACCGACTCGCGCACCCGCGGGCCTGACAGGCTGGCGCAGGCGACGTCCGACGCACAGCACCCTGCGCGGAGAGGAGTCCGTCCTCGGTCAGCGCTCCGGCAGGCCGCCCGACCCTCAGGTTCTCGTCGGGCGGGCCCTGAAGTGCCGCGTTTCCGTGCGCATGCGCGTCGAAGCCCCTAGCGTGGAACCGTGATCTCCCGCCGCCTGGTGCCCGCCGCGATCGGCGTCGTCGCGCTCGTCGGGGTGCTCAGCGCGTGCAGCCTCGCCCCAGCCCCCGTCGAGACCCGACTCCCTCCCGGGCTCGCCGCCTCGAGCGCCCCGCCGACGGCCGCCGTGCCCTCGCCCTCCGTCGTCACGACGTCTCCCGCGCCGGTCTCGTCGACGGGCCCGTCGGTTCCCGCCGCGGGGTCCGGCACCGACGCCGTCTCGTGCGGCGACGGGGGAAGTCAGAGCGTGTCGGGCGCCGAGCAGAGCGTCCGCATCGTCGGAACGTGCGCAGAGCTCACCGTGTCGGGGTCTGCAATCACCGTCGACGCGTCGGGGGCCTCGATCGGCACCCTTCGCATCTCCGGCGACCGCGCCCGCATCGATGCCGGGACGATCAACGCCCTCATCCTGCAGGGCAATGACGGCTCGGTCCGTTCCTCGGGGGCGATCGGCAGCGCCGACCTGAGCGGCGATCGGTCCTCGGTCCAGGCGGGCGGTGCGATCTCCGCCGTCACGGTCCGCGGGCAGGACAACGTCGTGAGCGCCACGGGCGGCATCGGCACGCAGACCGTCGAGGGTCGCGGTAACCGCATCGGGTGAGCCGGCCCGCGGCGTCACCTCTCGCAGCAGGGCAGCAGCACCGCTCTCGGTACCCCGCCCAGCAGTCGCAGGGGGTTCACGTATTCGCCGTTCCACCGCACCCCGAAATGGACGGTCGCGGGACCGGCGTGCCCGCCGGCTGCCACCCGCCCCACCGGTGACGCGCGTGCGACGACCGCACCGACTTCCAGATCGGTGACGACGGGTTCCAACGTCGACACGAGGCCGTCGCCGTGGTCGATGGTCACGATGTCGCGCCCGGCCACCGCCCCCACGAAGGCGACACGGCCGTCCGCGGGCGACCGGACGGAGTCTCCCGACAGATCGAGTCCGCGGTGGCCCGGACCGTACACGTGAGCCGGGGCGACGAACGGCCGCACCACATGAGCCGGGATCGCGGGCCACACCCAGGCGCGGTCGCCGAGCGGGTCGCCGTCGGACGCCCTCGCGGGCGGAGAAACGAGAAGAGTCGCGGTCAGCAGGGCGAGAGCGACGAGGCGGGCGGATGCCGTGATCATCCGCGCAGTCTTCTCCCCCTCGATCCGCGCGGGGCACGGTGCACCCCACACAAGGGGAGAGTTCGCACCCGCACGCGGGTGGGGAGGAGCAGTCCTGTATGCTGGAACACGCATCTCGCATGTCGGGATGACTCCGCGTGCCCACAGCGCATCGCGCCGCCCTCCGGGGCAGCGCACCGCGCGGCATCCACACCCCCTGGTCCTCCGCTTCGGCGGGTGGCGGGTGTGCGCCGGGCACCAGGCTCGTCAGGCGGACCGTCTGGCGCGAACAACCACAACCACGGCGCGAAGCGCCCAGAAACAGGAGCACGACCATGGCCGTCGTCACCATCCGCCAGCTGCTCGACAGCGGCGTTCACTTCGGACACCAGACCCGCCGGTGGAACCCGAAGGTGAAGCGCTTCATCCTGACCGAGCGCTCGGGCATCCACATCATCGACCTCCAGCAGTCGCTCGGCTACATCGACAAGGCGTACGAGTTCGTCAAGGAGACCGTCGCGCACGGCGGCACCATCCTTTTCGTCGGCACCAAGAAGCAGGCGCAGGAAGTCCTCGCCGAGCAGGCGACGCGCGTGGGCCAGCCCTACGTCAACCAGCGCTGGCTCGGTGGCCTCCTCACCAACTTCCAGACGGTGTCGAAGCGCCTCGCCCGCATGAAGGAGCTCGAGGAGCTCGACTACGAGAATCCGGCCGAGAGCGGCTTCACCAAGAAGGAGCTGCTGCTCAAGAAGCGCGAGCTCGACAAGCTGCACAAGTCGCTCGGTGGTATCCGCAACCTGCAGAAGACCCCCTCCGCGATCTGGGTCGTCGACGCCAAGCGCGAGCACCTCGCGGTCGACGAGGCCAAGAAGCTCGGCATTCCCGTGATCGGCATCCTCGACACGAACGCCGACCCCGACGAGTTCCAGTACCCGATCCCCGGCAACGACGACGCGATCCGCTCGGTGAGCCTGCTCACGCGCATCATCGCCGACGCAGCCGCCGAGGGCCTCATCCAGCGTCACCAGCCTGCCGGTGAAGAAGAGGCCGCCGAGCCCCTCGCCGAGTGGGAGCGCGAGCTGCTCGAGACCCCCGCCGAGTCGACCGAGGCCCCCGCGACCGAGTCGACCGACGAGGCTCCGGCCGCCGAGGCCGCCGAGTCGACCGAGGCCGCGGAGACCGAGGCCGCTGACGCCGAGGCCACCGACAGCAAGTAAGCCGCGAGGCGGGCCGTTCTCCTCCGCGTGAACGGCCCGCTACCCGCACAGGCTACGATCCGGCGGGGTCGTGACAGCTCCCTCTCCGGAGGGCGGCGACACGGCCCCGCCGGGCTCACATCTAGAACGCAAACGACAAGGAGACGCCACACCATGGCAAACTTCACGATCGCCGACATCAAGGCGCTGCGCGAGCAGCTCGGCACGGGCATGGTCGACACCAAGAAGGCGCTCGAAGAGGCGGACGGCGACGTCGAGAAGGCCGTCGAGATCCTGCGCCTCAAGGGCGCGAAGGGCAACGCGAAGCGTGCCGACCGCTCCACGAGCGAGGGCCTCGTGGCCGCTCGCGACAACGCCGGCTCGGTCACGCTGCTCGAGCTCGCCTGCGAGACCGACTTCGTCGCCAAGAACGAGCGCTTCATCGCTCTGGCCGACAAGGTCGTCGACGCAGCAGCCGCCGCCGGTGCCGACTCGGTCGAGGCCGCCCTGGCCGCCGACGCCGACGGCAAGACCGTCGAGCAGCTCATCTCGGACGAGGCCGCGATCATCGGCGAGAAGGTCGAGCTCCGTCGCGTGCGCACCATCTCGGGCGACAAGTTCGAGGTCTACCTGCACAAGACCAGCAAGGACCTGCCCCCGCAGGTCGGCGTCGTCCTCGCCTACTCGGGCGATGACGCCGAGACCGCTCGCTCGATCGCGCAGCACATCTCGTTCGCGAACCCCTCGTACCTGACCCGCGACGCCGTCCCCGAGGCCGACGTCGAGAAGGAGCGCGAGATCGTCACCGAGATCTCCCGCAACGAGGGCAAGCCCGAGGCCGCGCTGCCGAAGATCGTCGAGGGCCGCGTCAACGCGTTCTTCAAGCAGGTCGCCCTGCTCGACCAGGACTACGCGAAGGACAACAAGCTGTCCGTCGCCAAGGTCGCGTCCGACGCCGGTCTCACGCTGACCGACTTCGCCCGCTTCAAGGTCGGCGCGTAACCCTTCGACAGGCTCAGGGCCCGTCATGAGGCCCGGGATGCCACGGCATCCCGGGCCTTTTCCCTGCCCGCGTCCCAGATCGCTTGCTGCGTATCGATCGCGGGTGCGGGGGGATAGTTTGTTCAAGACGAGAGGACATCACACGTGATCGATGAAGCCACCAAGCGCCGCCGAGTTCTGCTGAAGCTGTCGGGGGAGGCGTTCGGCGGCGGCCAACTGGGCGTGAATCCCGACGTCGTGGGCCAGATCGCCCGTGAGATCGCCGAGGCCGTCGACCGCGTCGACATCGCTATCGTCGTCGGCGGCGGCAACTTCTTCCGCGGCGCCGAGCTCAGCCAGCGCGGCATGGACCGCGGGCGGGCCGACTACATGGGCATGCTCGGCACCGTGATGAACTCCCTCGCGCTGCAGGACTTCCTCGAGCAGGCGGGGGCCGCTACGCGCGTGCAGTCGGCCATCTCGATGACCCAGGTCGCGGAGCCCTACATCCCGCGTCGCGCCGTGCGTCACCTCGAGAAGGGTCGCGTCGTGATCTTCGGCGCCGGTGCGGGATTGCCCTATTTCTCCACCGACACCGTCGCCGCTCAGCGGGCGCTCGAGATCGGGGCGACCGAGGTCCTCGTCGCCAAGAACGGCGTCGACGGGGTCTATACCGCCGACCCGAACGCCGATCCGACGGCCACGAAGCTCGACCACGTCACCTACAGCGACGCCCTGCAGAAGGGTCTGAAGGTCGTGGACTCCACGGCGTTCAGCCTCTGCATGGACAACGGGATGGATATGCGCGTGTTCGGCATGGAGCCGGCCGGAAACGTCACCCGCGCCCTTCTCGGCGAGACGATGGGCACCCTCGTCACCGCATGACGCGCCGCGCGGGCCCGGGGAGCCGGGCCCGCGCGCGACTAGACTGAACAGTCAGTCCCAACGAATGGAGTCACCGTGATTTCCGATGTCCTCGCCGATGCCGGAGCGCGCATGGATCGCGCCGTGGAGGCCGCCAAGGAAGACTTCGCGACGGTCCGTACCGGACGCGCGAACCCCCAGATGTTCCAGAAGGTGCTGGTCGACTACTACGGGTCGCCCACCCCGCTGGCTCAGCTCGCCTCGCTGAACAACCCCGAGGCCCGCACCCTCGTCATCAACCCGTACGACAAGTCGGCGCTGAAGGCGATCGAGCAGGCGATCCGCGACATGCCGAACCTCGGGGTGAACCCCACGAACGACGGCAACATCGTCCGCGTCACCATGCCCGAGCTCACGCAGGACCGCCGCAAGGAGTACGTCAAGATCGTGCGCGGCAAGGGCGAGGACGCCAAGGTGCAGGTCCGCAACCTGCGCCGCAAGGCCAAGGACGACCTCGACGCGCTGAAGAGCGATGTCGGCGAGGACGAGCTGGTCCGCGCCGAGAAGGAGCTCGACACCGTCACGCGCACGCACGTCGACCTCATCGACGAGGCGCTCAAGCGCAAAGAGGCTGAGCTCCTCGAGGTCTGACCCCCATGCCCGACGCTCCCGAGATCGGCGACAGCGAGCCGGTCGATCCGTCCGCCTCGCCGCGCCGGGCCGATTCGGCGCGCCGTCTGCCGACCACGGGCGAGGGGGTGACCGCGATCGAGTCGCAGCTGCGTGCCATGCGATCGGACGCGGATCAGCGGATCGCGCACGCCCGCGCCGAGTTCGACCAGGCCAACGAGCGGATCAAGCAGCGCACGGGGCGTGACCTCATCGTGGCGACCCTGATCGGGGTCGGCATCGGCGTGATCGTCATCGCCTCGCTGATCTTCGTCAAGTGGCTGTTCGTGTTGTTCGCGGCCGCCGCGATGGTGTTGGGCGTCCTCGAGTTCTCCCGCGCGCTCCAGGTGGCGGGGCGTCGGGTGGACGTCGTCCCGCAACTCGTCATGGGGTTCCTGCTCCTGCTGAGCGGGTTCTTCCTCGGCCCGTGGGTGCACTGGATCGCCACCCTCGTCGCCGTCGTCGTCGTGATCGTCTGGCGCCTGACGGCTCAGATGTTCGCCGGCGACGGTCGCGCCCACATCGAGGTCATCGGCGACGTCCTGGTCGCGAGCTTCGTGCAGCTCTACGTGCCCTTCCTGACGAGCGTTGCGATGATCCTCCTCGCGCAGCCCCGCGGGGAGTGGTGGGTGCTCGCGTTCCTCATCCTGGCGGTGGCCGCCGACACCGGCGCGTACGTCTCGGGCCTGACGTTCGGCCGGGGCGGTCGGCATCCGATGGCCCCCCGCATCAGCCCCAAGAAGACCTGGGAAGGCTTCGCGGGAGCATGTGTCGCGGCCCTCGTCGCGGGCGCGCTCCTGGCCGCCTTCATGCTGCAGGTGCCGTGGTGGGCCGGTCTCATCTTCGGGGCCGTGGTCCTCGCGACGGCGACCGTCGGCGACCTCGGGGAGTCGATGCTCAAGCGAGACCTGGGCATCAAGGACATGAGCTCCTGGCTGCCGGGTCACGGGGGAGTGCTCGACCGCCTCGACTCGATCCTGCCGTCGGCGACCGCCGCCCTGGTGATGTTCTATCTGCTGTCCCCCCTGGGAGTGTCATGACCGAGACGCCGATCCACGACACCGTGGCCGCGACGCCGTTCCCCACGACCTCGGGTCGCACCAAGGGGTACGAGAAGCGCGCGGTCGACGTCTTCCTGGCGCGAGCCCGCGACGCGTTCGAGGCCGACGAGGTCGGCGCACTGCGCTCCTCCGAGGTGCGCGCCGCCGCCTTCCCGCTCGTCAAGGGCGGCTACAGGGTCGAGGCCGTGGACGCCGCTCTCGGCCGGGTTGAGGATGCCTTCGCCGCCCGGGAGCGCGAGCACGCCCTCTCGCGGCTCGGCGCTCGCGCGTGGGTCGCCGAGACCCGCGACACGGCGCAGGTGGTGCTCGACCGTCTCCGGCGTCCGCGGGGCTCGCGCTTCGACCGCGTCGGCCTCCTGCGCTACGGCTATCGGGTCGACGAGGTGGACGTCGTCGCCGATCGCGTCGCCCGCTATCTCGCGGCGGGCGACCCGGTGACACCCGATCAGGTGCGCTCGGTCGCGTTCCGCATGCAGCGCGGGGGATACCGCGAGACCCAGGTCGACGCCGTCCTCGACGCCGTCGTCGAAGTGATGCTCGCGGTCGGATGACCCCGACGCGTGGCATCCGGCCTCGGGCGTCGGTAGAATCGAGCGCACTGTGACTTCTGGTTCGGAACTTTCGCGCGCATCCACCTCCCGTGTCGCCCGTCGGGGCGCCTCGGTCGACGTGGTCCCGCCGGCTCTCCCGCACCGCTCGAGCCCTCGCTGGTCGCGTCGTCGCGGCGTGGTCGGCGTCTTCGGGGCCGCGGCCGCGGTTCTGTTCGTCGGCGCCTACGTCGGCCCGATGGGCGCCTCGCTGCTGCCGGCTCAGGCCGAGGAGCCGCACACCGTCACGCTGTACGCCGAGGGTCTCGGCGACACGCAGGCCGTGTCGACCTCGGGCGAGAAGCAGGCCCCGCAGCTCGACAGGGCCAGCTACAACGTGTACGTCAAGCCCAAGCCGACGCCCACCCCGACGCCGTCGCCGTCCCGCGAGAAGGACTCCGGGTCCGGTTCGTCCTCGGGCAACGCCGGTCCGATGCTCTACAGCGGCGGTGGCGCTCCCGCCGAGTGGATGGCCGCCGCCGGCATCTCCGAATCCGACATGGGCTTCGTGGACTACATCGTCAGTCGCGAGAGCGGCTGGAACCCGAATGCGACGAACCGCTCGTCCGGTGCCTGCGGCCTCGTGCAAGCCCTGCCGTGCAGCAAAGTCCCCGGCAACGGCTACGACCCGGTCGACAATCTGCGCTGGGGAACCGGCTACGCCACCGGGCGCTACGGCGGATGGGCCGGTGCCTACGCGTTCTGGTCCGCCAACCACTGGTGGTGAGCGGCATCCATGCCCCGCTCGCGTAAACGGCGCCCGGACTCCTCCCGCGGCGACGAGTCGCTCGACCGTCTGATCGCCGGGTGGAAGCGCACCGAGGTCAAACGGGGAGGGGAGTGGACGGTGCAGCCCATCTCGGGCCCGCAGGCGGTCAAGGACTACCTGTGCCCCGGGTGCGGGCGGACCGTCGAGGCCGGAACCGCTCACGTGGTGGTCTGGCGCGCCGACGGCGTCCTCGGCGACGCAGCCGATCTCGCCGCCCGTCGTCATTGGCATACGCACTGTTGGAGGATCGCCTGATGGAGATTCGCGGACCCATCCTTCTCCCCGCCCGTCGCGAGAACATCGAGCTGCGCACGGTCGACGAGCTGACCCTCGTGGGCGAACTCGCGCTGCCGGCCGATCGCGACCCGGTCGCCACCCTGGTGACGCTCCACCCCCTGCCCACCGCGGGCGGCTTCATGGACTCGCATATCCTGCGCAAGGCGGCGGGCCGGCTGCCGGCTCTAGCCGACCTCGCTGTGCTGCGTTTCAACACGCGCGGAACGACGTCTCCGCGCGGAACGAGCGACGGGTCCTTCGACGGGGGCGCGAACGAGTGCTTCGACGTCGCGGCCGCCGTCGACCTCGTTCGTGAGCGCGGTCTCCCGCGGCCGTGGCTCGTCGGCTGGTCGTTCGGCACCGAGCTGGCGCTGAAGTACGGTCGCGATCACGACATCGAGGGCGTCATCCTGCTCTCTCCTCCGCTGCACCGCGCGACGGCCGACGAGGTCGCCGCCTGGGCGGGCGACGAACGCCGCATGGTCGTGCTCGTCCCCGAGTTCGACGATTATCTGCGTCCCGACGAGGCCCGTGAGCGGTTCTCGTCGGTACCGGATGCCACGCTCATCGCGGTCGAGGGCGGCAAGCACCTGTGGGTCGGCGAGACGCAGACCCGTCGCGTGCTCACCGAGATCGTCGCGGCGGTCAACCCCGACGCGCTGCCGCTGCCGGTGGAGTGGGACGGCGAGATCGCGGGCTGAACCCGCGCGCCGGTGCTCCGGCGTCGCCCCCGGCTGTTCGCGAAGGGGCTCAGCGTTCGTTCTGCCGCGGGATGATGACCTCGCGGTAGATGATGAGGATGCTCGCGGCGACCGGGATCGCGATGAGCGCGCCGAGCAGGTTCAACAGGGCGCCGCCGGCCAGCGCCGAGATCACGACGACGGATCCCGGAACCGAGACCGCGCGGTTCATGATGCGCGGTGAGATCACGTACGCCTCGATCTGCATGTACACGAGGTAGTAGATCGCCGCGGCGAGGATCGCCCACGTGGGGGTGCCGAGGCCCGGGATGAGGCACGTGAGCACGATGATCGTCGACCCCGTGAGGGTGCCCACCAGGGGGATGAGCGAGAAGAAGAAGGCGATGACCGCCAGCACGGCCGGGAACGGCGCGTTGATGATCGACAGGAAGATGGCGCTCAGGACACCGTTGATGACGCCGAGGCTGACCTGCCCCATGACGTAGTAGCCCACGGAGTCGGTGATCTTCTCGGCCAGCTCGATGAATCGGGCGCGCTTCGAGGCCGGGACCAGTTGATAGACGGCCGACTTCAGCGAGGGAGTGGATGCCGTGAAGTAGATGGTCAGGATCAGCACGATGAACGCGCCGCCCAGGCCGGCCGCGACGGCGCCGCCGACCGTGAGGAGGCTGTTGCCGATCATCGTGGAGATGCTGCCGACGTCGAGCGTGGAGAACCAGTGCTGGATCCCCGCCCACACCTCGTCGATCTTCAGCCAGGGCAGGGTCTGCGACACCCACGCCTGCACGTCGGTGACGATCTCGTTCCACCGACCGGGCTGCAGGAGCTGCTCGATCTGCGACACCAGCTGGGCGATCTGGCTCACGATGATCGGGACGACCATGAAGATGATCCCCGCGAAGACGCCGAGCACGGCGAGGATCGTCACCAGCACCGCGGCCCAGCGGGGGAGACCTCGACGCTCGAGGAACGACACGACGGGGTCGAGACCGAGAGACAGGAACAGCGCCGTGCCCACGTACAGCAGGATCGTCGACAGGTTCTGCACGCTGCCGATGAGCAGCAGGCCGACTCCGACGCCGAGCGTGGCGAGCAGGGCCACCCGGAAGGGATTGTGGATCTTCATGCCGAACGACTCCCGCATCAGCCGGGCTGACGTGCCCGTCTCGTCAGGATACTGAGCGGATGACCCGACGGAGCGCGCGACGGGCCTCGCCGAGAACTTTCAGGCGCCCTCGGATAGTCTGAAATGTCGATTCGGTGGCGCCCGAGCCACCGGTGGGGATGGTGTGAAGCGTGAGATTCGTCTGGGCCGTGGTGGCATTCGTCATCGCTGCCGCCATGATCGGTGCCGGTATCGCCCAAAGGACCGTGTTCCACGGCCCTTCGGAGACCACGGCCAACGTGCAGACCGACGGCTCGACGGCGTTCACGCTGATCGACGGGGCGGTGCTGACGAGCGTCCCCGGGGCGCAGACCCTGCGCGTGCAAGGCGACGGGGCGGTGTTCGTCTCGTACGGACGCACCGCCGACGTCACCGCGTGGCTCGCCGACGTCCCCTACACCGCGGTCACCCTCGATGGCGCGGGCACCGTCCAGACCTCGGAGGTCGCGCCGACGGTCACCCCCGCCTCGGGCGCCGCGACCACCGGACGATCGCCCGTGGACTCCGACCTCTGGCTCGACGAATACGAGCAGACCGGATCGCTGTCGACCACTCTTCAGCTCCCGTCCGACATGAGCGTGCTCGTCGCCTCCGACGGAACGGCCCCCGCCCCCTCGACCGTCAGCCTCACCTGGCCGATCGACGACTCCACCCCGTGGGCCGGTCCGCTCATCGTCGGAGGTGGAATCGTCCTTCTGGCCGGTCTCGTGCTCTACCTCCTCGGCATCCGTCACGTCCGACGTCAGCGTCGTCCGCGCCGCAAGGGGTTGCCGCTTCCGGTCACCGAGCCGATCTCGACGGTCGACGCGGATGCCGAGAGCAAAGGCGTCGTGAGCCAGAGCCCCGGTCGCCGCGGAGGGTCACGGGTCCGTGGTGCCCTGCGCGGTCGCCGCGCCCTGGTCGCCGTCCCCGCGCTGGGCGTGTCGATCGCTCTGCTGGCGGGATGCTCGGCCGACGCATGGCCGCAGCTCGCGGCGACCGAGTCGCCGAGCCCCACTCCGACGGTGATCGTCCCGGAGGGGCAGTTCCCGCCGGCGGTCACCGAGGCGCAGGCGCAGCGCATCGTGGCGAAGGTCTCGTCGACCGTCGCCCAGGCCGACGCCTCGCTCGACGCGAACGTCGTCGCCGAGCGACTGTCGGGCCCGGCCCTCGCGGAGCGGCAGACCAACTACAAGCTGCGCGCCGCGATCCCCGACCGACCCGCCTTGCCGGCGATCCCGGCGGAGCCCGTGCAGATCGTGCTCCCGCAGACCACGGGAACGTGGCCCCGCACTCTCATGACGGTGGTGGAGTCGGCGGATGCCGCGACCCCCACGACTACGATCATGATGATGACCCAGCAGACGCCGTGGGAGGAGTACAAGGCCTCGTACGTCGGGAACCTCGAGGCGTCGACGAACCTTCCCGAGCTCGCGGCGCCCTACGTGGGCGCGACGCAGGTGCCGCCGGACTCGTCCTTCCTCGTCATGGCGCCCGAGAAAGTGGCCGCCGCTTACGCGGATGTCATCAACAACGGTCAGAACAGCGCCTCGTTCGCCAAGTTCGACACGGCGAACGACCTGCTGCTCTCGGCGATCCAGGACAACAAGACCAAGCGCACCGACGAGCTCAACCAGACCGGTGCGGGAACGGCGGAGATCAGCTTCTCGGCCTCCGCCGGAGCGGCGACCCCCATCGCGCTGGCGACCCTCGACACCGGTGCGATCGTCGCGGTCAACGTGTACGAGAGTGACACCGCGAAGCCCACGAACAAGGACGCCGTGATCAAGCTGGACAACAATCCGGCGGTCAAGGCCCTCACCGGTGTCGACCAGTCGGCGACAGGCTTCACCACGACATACTCCGACCAGGTGTTCTTCTACGTGCCCAGCCAGGGCTCCGACGATCAGATCCGCCTGCTCGGCTACCGATCCAGCCTCCTCGAAGCGAAGGTGTCCCCGTGACCACTCCCGCCCCCGGTTCCGTGATGCGCGGGGCCGTCGACCTCTCGTCGTTGCGCAACCGCCCCCAGCCGCCCGCGGCGCCCGTCGCCGGAGCCGCCGCGGCGACCCCGCGCCCCGCCGGCGCGCTGCCCCTGGTCTTCGACGTGACCGACGACACGTTCGGTGAGGTTCTCGAGCTCTCGCGCACGGTCCCCGTCGTCATCGACTTGTGGGCCGAGTGGTGCGGGCCGTGCAAGCAGTTGAGCCCCCTGCTCGAGAAGGTGGTCACCGAGCTCGCCGGCCGCCTGGTGCTCGCCAAGGTCGACGTCGACGCCAACCCGCAGCTCGCCCAGGGGTTCCGCGCTCAGTCGATTCCCATGGTGCTCGCGCTGGTGGCGGGTCAGCCGGTGCCCCTGTTCACCGGAGCCGTCCCCGAGCAGCAGGTGCGCGATGTGTTCGCCCAGCTTCTGCAGCTCGCCGCGCAGCACGGTGTGACCGGTACCGTCCCGGTCGAGGGCGGCCCTGACGCCGATGCCCCCGCCGCAGAGCCCGAGCTACCGCCTCTGCACGCGGAGGCGTTCGCCGCGATCGAAGAGGGCGACTACGCCCGCGCCATCACCGCCTACGAGAAGGCCCTCGCGGAGAACCCGCGCGACGCCGACGCGCGCGCCGGCCTCGGGCAGGTCCGTCTGCTGGACCGCGTCCAGGACGCCGACCTTCAGGCGGCCCGTGCCGCGGCGGCCGCCGACCCGACCGGACTCGAGGCACAGTTCCTCGTCGCGGATCTCGACGTCGTCGGCGGGCACGTCGACGACGCTTTCGGCCGTCTGCTCGACCTCTTCGCCGCGCTGCCCGCGGATGAGCGCGCCCCGGTGCGCGAGCGTCTGCTCGAGCTCTTCGGCCTCGTCGGCGACGAGGACGCGCGCGTGATCCGCGCCCGCTCGCGACTGGCCTCGTTGCTCTTCTGAGCCCGGACGCCCGACGGCCCCGTCCTCCTGCGGGAGGACGGGGCCGTCGTCGTTTCCGAGTGTCTCGAACCCTGACGCGGGCGCGGGTCACCCCGCGCCGGGGGTCGTGAGACCGAGGGTCAGCTTTCCGAACGGTGGTGGAGCCACAGCACGCCGAGAGGAGGGAGGGTCAGCGTGGCGCTTCCGCGACCATCGGTCTGCACCGCACCGAAGTTGCCCTGCCCCGAGCCTCCGAAAGCCTCGGCGTCGCTGTTGAGGATCTCGCTCCACGTGCCCGATTCGGGAAGGTCGAGGGGGAAATCGGTCAGCGGGACACCCGAGAAGTTGCAGACCACGGCGATCGTGTTGCCGTGGTGGTCGCGACGGGCGAAGGCGAGGACGTTCGGGTTCCAGGCCGGGGCGCCGAGGCGAGAGAACGCTGCTCCATCGTGATCGCGCGACCACAGGGCCGACTGATCCTTGTAGACGCGATTGAGCTCGGCCACGAACGAGTGCAGTTGCGCGTGCGACGGCTGGTCGAGCATCCACCAGTCGATGCTGCGCGACTCCGACCACTCGGACATCTGCCCGAACTCCTGGCCCATGAAGAGCAGCTGCTTGCCGGGGTGCCCCCACATGTACGCCAGGAACGCGCGCATGTTCGCGAGTTTCTGCCAGTGGTCGCCCGGCATGCGCCCGAAGAGGCTGCCCTTGCCGTGCACGACCTCGTCGTGGCTGATCGGAAGGACGAAGTTCTCGCTGAACGAGTACACGAACGAGAACGACAGCTCACCCTCGTGGTGCGAGCGGTACATGGGATCGCGCCCGATGTACTGCAACGAGTCGTTCATCCAGCCCATGTTCCACTTGAAGCCGAAGCCGAGGCCCGCGTGGGAGGTGGGGGCGGTGACACCGGGGAAGCTCGTCGACTCCTCGGCGATCATCGCGATACCGGGGTAGCGCTTGTACGAGGTGGCGTTCACCTCCTGCAGGAACCGGATCGCCTCGAGGTTCTCGCGGCCGCCGAACTGGTTCGGCGCCCACTCGCCGTCGTTACGCGAGTAATCGAGGTAGAGCATGGAGGCCACGGCATCCACTCGCAGACCGTCGACGTGGAACTCCTCGAACCAGTACAGCGCGTTCGCGACGAGGAAGTTGCGCACCTCGTTGCGGCCGTAATCGAAGATGAGCGTGCCCCAGTCCTTGTGCTCGCCGCGACGGGGGTCCGGGTGCTCGTACAGGGCCTCGCCGTCGAAGCGGGCGAGGGCGAAGTCGTCCTTGGGGAAGTGCCCCGGGACCCAGTCCATGATCACGCCGATGCCGGCCTGGTGAAGGCGGTCGATGAGGTAGCGCAGGTCGTCGGGGGAGCCGAAGCGGCTCGTCGGGGCGTAGTAGCCCGACACCTGGTATCCCCACGAGCCACCGAAGGGGTGCTCGGCCAGAGGGAGGAACTCGACGTGGGTGAACCCCTGCGCGCCGACGTAGTCGATGATCTCGTCGGCCGCGTCGCGGTACGAGAGCCCCTGCTTCCAGGAGCCGAGGTGGAGTTCGTAGATCGACATCGGGCGGTCGATCGGTGCGGTGCGCGAGCGCTCGTCGATCCACTCGTCGTCTGCCCACGCGTAGGTGGAATCGGTGACCACGGAGGCGGTGGCCGGAGGCACCTCGGCGAGTCGCGCCAGCGGATCCGCCTTCTCGATCCACTGGCCGGCGCGGGTGAGGATCTCGAACTTGTAGCGCGTGCCGATGCCGATCCCGGGAACGAAGAGTTCCCAGACGCCGCTGCCGCCCATCGACCGCATGGCGTGGCCGGCGCCGTCCCACCCGTTGAAGTCTCCGATGACGCGCAGGGCGCGCGCGTCGGGAGCCCAGACGGTGAAGGCGGTACCCGTCGACCCGTCGAGTTCGCGCACGTGGGCACCGAGGATGCGCCAGAGCTCTTCGTGACGTCCCTCGGCGATCAGGTGGAGGTCGAGCTCTCCCACGGACGGCGCGTGGCGGTACCCGTCGTCGGAGACGTGCTCCGAGCCGTCGTACGACGCGCGCACCGTGTAGGCGCCCGGGTAGGTCGCGACGGGCCCCTCCCAGATCCCGCCGCGAACGTGCTCGAGGGCGACCGAGGTGCCGTCGGCCAGTTCCGCGACCACTTCGCGGGCGAGGGGGCGACGCGAACGGATGACCCATCCCTCGCCGGTCTCGTGCACGCCGAGCACGCTGTGCGGGTCATGGTGGGCGCCGTGGGCGACGGCATCCAGGATCTCGGGGGAAAGGGAGGTCATCGGTTCTCCTTGACGTGCAGGATGTGCACCGGCTCGACGAAGGCGTCGAGGCGCACGAAGTTGTGGTCGGCCCAGGTCCAGACCTGTCCGGTGACGAGGTCCTCGACCTCGTACTCGGCCCCGGGCTCGACGCCGAAGACCGTGGTGTCGAGGTGCACGGTCGTCTCACGGGCGGAGTGCGGGTCGACGTTCGCGACCACGATGATCGTGTCGCTGCGACCGTCGGGCGAGAGGGCGGCGTCGAGGTGCTTGGAGTACACGAGGATGCTGTCGTCGTCGCTCCAGTGCACGCTGAGGTTGCGCAACTGCCGGAGCGCCGGGTGCGCGCGCCGCGCGCCGTTCAGCATGCGCAGGTACGGCGCGAGCGAGTCGCCGGCGGCTTCGGCCGCGGCCCAGTCGCGGAACTTGTACTCGTACTTCTCGTTGTCGATGTTCTCTTCGGACCCCGGACGCGCCACGTTCTCGAACAACTCGTAGCCCGCGTAGACGCCGTAGGTGGGAGCCGCGGTCGCCGCGAGGGCGGCGCGGATCTTGTAGGCCGGTCGCCCGCCGAACTGGAGGTACTCGGTGAGGATGTCCGGGGTGTTGACGAAGAGGTTGGGGCGAAGGAAATCGTCGGTCTCGTGGGCGAGGCCGGTGAGGAACTCCTCGAGCTCCTCCCTGGTGTTGCGCCACGTGAAGTAGGTGTAGCTCTGCTGGAAACCCGCCATGGCCAAGCCTTGCAGCGGCGCGGGGCGGGTGAAGGCCTCGGCCAGGAACACCGCGTCGGGCTCTTCGGCGCTGACGGTCGCGATGAGCCACTCCCAGAACTGCAGGGGTTTGGTGTGCGGGTTGTCGACGCGGAAGATCGTGACCCCCTGCGCGATCCAGTGCCGCACGATGCGCAGCACCTCGGCGCGGATGCCCTCGGGGTCGTTGTCGAAGTTGACCGGGTAGATGTCCTGGTACTTCTTCGGGGGGTTCTCGGCGAAGGCGATCGAGCCGTCGGGGAGGGTGGTGAACCACTCCGGGTGCTCGGCGACCCACGGGTGATCGGGAGAGGCCTGCAGGGCGAGGTCGAGCGCCACCTCGATGCCGTTGTCGCGCGCGGTCCGCACGAAGGCGCGGAAGTCCTCGAGAGTGCCGAGGTCGGGGTGGACCGTGTCGTGCCCGCCCGCCGCTGCGCCGATGGCCCACGGCGAGCCGGGGTCTCCGGGCTCGGTGACGAGGGTGTTGTTCGGCCCCTTGCGGTTGGTCTGCCCGATCGGGTGGATCGGCGGCAGGTAGAGCACGTCGAACCCCATGTCGGAGACGGCCGGGATCCGCTCGGCGGCGGTGCGGAACGTACCGCTCACGACCGAGCCGTCTTCGGCCCGTCGCGCTCCTTCGGACCGGGGGAAGAACTCGTACCAGGCGCCGGCGCCGGCGCGCTCTCGTTCGACGAGCAGCTCGGCATCCCGCCCGACCGAGACCAGGCCCATCAGGGGGCGGGCCTCGAACAGCGCCGCGATCTCGGGGTCGCGGACGATCTGTAGCGCGGTGTCGTCGTGCACGTCGGGATCGCGCAGAACTCGGGCGGCGTCGTACAGGCGGTCCTTGTCGGTGCCGGGCCGCTTCTTCTCGCCGCGCGCACGGTCGAAGAGCTGCGCGCCCATCTCGCGCATGAGGGCGACGTCGACGCCCGCCGCGATCTTGACTTCGGCGGCGTGCTCCCAGGTCGCGAAGTCGTCGGCGAAGGATTCGAAACGGAACCGCCAGACGCCCTGCTCGAGCGGAGCGACGAGCGTCGACCAGCGATCGAAGCCGTCGTTGAGGGGACTCAGGCGGTGCAGCGATTCGTCGCCGGAGGGCGAGAACAGGCGCACCTGCACGCCGATGCGGTCGTGCCCCTCGCGGAACGCCGTGACCGTGAACGGCACGGCCTCACCGACGTACGCCGAGGGACGGAACCTGCCACCGGGCACGCTCGGGTGCGGGAGCGCCATCGGGATGCGCGGGGTGACCACGCTCCGCGAGGTGGGCGTCGGCTTGACCGGACGCACGGGAATCGAGGCGGCGCTGCGCCAGGGCAGCTCGGGCGAGGGAGTCGTCGTGGTGGCCACGGTCCGAACCTATCGCGGGCCGCCGACGTTGCCGTACGGTTTCGACCGGCCTTGACAGCCGGGCCGGATCAGTCGACGCGGAACAGACGCATCGAGGCGCCGGGGACGGGGACGACGTCGCCGGGCGCGAAGCGCTCCTCCTCGTCCGACGGCGCCTCGTCGGCGCTCGACCAGAGCGAGACGTAGATCGCGTCCTCGAGATCGGGCAGGACGATCTGGGTGGCGTCCTCGGTGCCGTGGATCACGAGGAGGACGCGGTTCGGGTCTTCTTCTTCGGGCGTCGAGGTCGCGAGGTACTGCAGGGTCCGGTGCGCCGGATCGTTCCAGCGCTCGCTCGACATCGTCTCGCCGTTCTCGTCGAACCACTCCATGACCGAGGCCGAGGGGATCACCTCGCCGAGCCGAGCGAAGCGTTGGGGCCGCAACGCGGGGTTGTCGCGGCGCAGCCGCAGCAGTCGCTGCGTGTGCGCGAACAGGTGCTCCTGCCAGGGGGCGAGGTCCCACGACAGCCAGGTGAGCGCGGAGTCGTGGCAGTAGGCGTTGTTGTTCCCGCGCTGCGTGCGTCCCATCTCGTCGCCGGCCGTGATCATCGGCACACCCGCCGACAGCAGCAGCGTGCCCATGAGGTTGCGCATGGCCTTGCGGCGGGTGGCGAGCACGCGCTCGTCGGAGGTGCGGCCTTCGGCACCGTGGTTGAACGAGCGGTTGGTGTCGGCGCCGTCGCGGTTCTGCTCGCCGTTGCCGAGGTTGTGCTTGACGTCGTACGAGACGAGGTCGCGCAGAGTGAAGCCGTCGTGCGCGGTGACGAAGTTGACGCTCGCGAGGGGCCCCCGGTCCTCCGAGAACGTGTTCGACGATCCCGCCAGACGCGTGGCGAAACCGCCGATCCCGACCGGGGCGGTGGCCGCGCGCCGGGCGTAGTCGATGTCGCTCAGCCAGAAGTTGCGCACGCGATCGCGGTAGCGGTCGTTCCACTCCAGCCAGCCCTCGCCGAAGTTGCCCGTCTGCCAGCCGCCCATGCCGACGTCCCACGGTTCGGCGATCAGCTTGGTGCCCGACAGCGCGGCATCCTGTCGGATGGCCGTCAGGAGCGGGTGATCGGGTGTGAACGAGTGGTTCTCGTCGCGGCCGAGGGTGACGGCGAGATCGAAGCGGAAACCGTCGATCTGCACCTCGTCGCTCCAGTACCGCAGCGAGTCGAGGACGAGACGTGCCGCGGCATCCGTCGACGTGTTCACCGCGTTTCCGCAGCCGGTCTCGTCGATGTATGCCCCCTCGGCGGTCTGGCGGTAGTAGGCCGTGTTGTCGATGCCGCGCAGACTCGTGCGCGGACCCCCGATGCCCTCTTCGGCGGTGTGGTTGTAGACGACGTCGAGAAGCACCTCGAGCCCGGCCTCGTGCAGGAGCTTCACCATTCCCTTGAACTCGCGCAGGACGGCCTCGGGGCCTTCGGCGCGGCTGGCGGCCGTGGCGTACGGCGCGTGCGGGGTGAAGAAGTTGAGCGAGTTGTAGCCCCAGTAGTTCGACAGGCCGAGCTGCAGCAGGCGCGGCTCGGTGGCGAAGGCGTGGACCGGCAGCAGCTCGACGCTGGTGACGCCGAGCGAGAGCAGGTGATCGATCATCGCGGGGTGCGCCAGTCCCGCGTACGTGCCGTGCAGAGCGGGCGGGATGAAGGGATGCCGCTTGGTGAGGCCCTTGACGTGTCCCTCGTAGATGACCGTGCGGTCCATCGGCACGCGAGGCTTGGCGGAGGTGCCCCAGTCGAAGGAGCCGTCGACGACCACGGAGCGCCAGTCGCCGTAACTGCCCGAGACGAGCCCGCGCGAGTACGGCTCGATCAGCAGCGACTGCGGGTTGAACGTGTGCCCGGGGCCGTGCGGACCTCCGACGCGGATGGCGTATCGCGCGCCGGGTCGCAGCAGGGCAGTGGTGGCCTCGAACACGCCCCCGCCCACGGGGGTCATGGTGATGGTCTCCGTCGCCCAGTCGAGGTCCACGTCGTCGAAGACGAGCACCTGCATCGCGTCGGCGGAACCCGACCAGACGCGCAGGGTGCCCCCGTCGGGGCCGAGGCGCACACCCAGGTCGTCCAGCGACGAACGGAGCAGGGCGGGGCGGGCGGGCAGGACAGTCTCGGGTCGGACCATGCGTCTTAGGGTAGTGAAAGGCGCTGGAGATACCGGGAGGGCGAGGATGCGGGTATACCTCGATCACGCGGCGACCACCCCGTTGCGCCCGGAGGCGCGCGAGGCGTGGCTCGCCGCCCACGAGGTCCTCGGCAACCCCTCGTCGATCCACGGCGCGGGTCAGGACGCGCGTCGTCTGCTGGAGGACGCGCGCGAGGGCATCGCGAGCGTGCTCGGGTGCCAGCCGATCGAGGTCGTCTTCACCTCCGGCGGCACCGAGGCGGCCAATCTCGCTCTCAAAGGCCTGTGGTGGTCGCGTTTCGCCGAGGCCGGCGCGATCGTGCTCCCCGACGGAGAGCACCACGCCACGCTCGATGCGGTGGGGTGGCTGTCCTCGACGCAGGAGGCCAGCGTGCGCCCGGTACCCCTCGATCCGCTCGGCCGCATCGACGCCGAGGCGTTCTCTGCGGCTCTTCCGGGAGCCGCCCTCGCGACGGCTCTCGTCGCGAGCAACGAGGTCGGAACGATCCAGGATGCCGCCGACCTGGCGCAGCGCGCGCTCGACGCCGGGGTTCCCCTGCACCTCGACGCCGTGTCGGCGCTCGGGCAGATCCCCGTGCGGTTCTCGGCGTGGCGGGGCTCGGGGAGCGCGCCCTCGGGCCTTGTGGCGATGTCGGTCTCGGCGCACAAGGTCGGCGGTCCCGGCGGCGTCGGCGCCGCCGTCGTCTCGCGACACGCCCGCCTCACCCCGCTCGTCCACGGCGGAGGGCAGCAGCGGAGCCTGCGCGCCGGGACGCAGGACGTCGCGGGCGCCTCCGCCTTCGCGGCGGCCCTCACGGCGGCCGAGGCCGAGCGTCGCGGCGAGGAGGCGCGGCTCACCGCGCTGCGCGATCGTCTGGTGGCCGGCATCCTCTCGTCCATCCCCTCCGCCCGGCTGCTCGGGCACCCGATCGAGCGGCTGCCCGGCAACGCGCACGTGCTGTTCCCGGATGCCGCGGGCGAGACGCTCCTGTTCCTGCTCGACATGGATCAGATCGCCGTGTCGACGGGGTCGGCGTGCCAGGCCGGAGTGGCGGAGCCGTCGCACGTGGTGCTCGCTCTCGGGTTCGACGACCGCGCCGCGCGATCGGTGCTGAGATTCACCCTCGGACACACCTCCACGGACGCCGACGTCGACGCGGTTCTCACGCGTCTGCCCGCCGCGTACGCTCGGGCCGTGGCATCCGGCGCTCGTTCAGACCGACGTTCGTAGACTGGGACGATGCGAGTTCTTGCGGCGATGAGCGGTGGAGTCGACTCCGCGGTGGCTGCGGCCCGCGCGGTCGAGGCGGGTCACGACGTGGTCGGCGTGCACCTGGCGCTCTCGCGCGCCGGGGGGACGCTCCGGGCCGGCAGCCGAGGATGCTGCACGATCGAAGACGCGATGGACGCCCGCCGTGCCGCCGACAAGCTCGGCATGCCGTTCTACGTGTGGGACTTCTCGGAGCGCTTCCGCGACGACGTGATCGACGACTTCGTGTCGGAGTACCGCGCCGGGCGCACGCCCAACCCCTGCATGCGCTGCAACGAGAAGATCAAGTTCGCGGCCCTCCTCGAGCGGGCCCTCGAACTCGGCTTCGACGCCGTCTGCACCGGCCACTACGCCACGCTCGTCGACACGCCCGAGGGGCGCGAGCTGCACCGTGCGTCCGACAACGCGAAAGACCAGTCGTACGTCCTGGGCGTGCTCACCGCCGAGCAGCTCGCGCACACGTACTTTCCGCTCGGATCCACCCCGTCGAAGGCGCTCGTCCGTGCCGAGGCAGAAGAGCGCGGGCTGTCGGTCGCGCAGAAGCCCGACAGCCACGACATCTGCTTCATCCCCGACGGCGACACGCGCGGGTGGCTCGCCGACAAGGTGGGCGCCGAGCGTGGCGAGATCCTCGACCGGACCGGAGCCGTGGTCGGCGCGCACGAGGGCGCGCACGCCTTCACCGTCGGGCAGCGGCGCGGACTGCAGCTGGGAGTTCCGGCGGCTGACGGCAAGCCCCGCTTCGTGCTCGAAGTGCGTCCGATCACCAACACGGTGGTCGTCGGGCCCAAAGAGGCGCTCGCGTGCTCCGAGATCGCGGGGGAGCGCTTCACCTGGGCGGGACGCGCACCCGAGGGCGATCGCTTCGACTGCGACGTGCAGATCCGCGCGCACGCGGACCCCGTGCCCGCCGTCGCCGAGTTCGTCGACGGCGTGCTGACCGTCCGCCCCGAGACGCCTTTCGACGGTGTCGCCCCGGGGCAGACCGCTGTGCTCTACGACGGCACGCGCGTGCTCGGGCAGTTCACGATCGACCGGACGGTGTCGGCGGTCCCGGTCGAGGCCTGAGGCGCGTCGTCCGTCGGCGTCGCCGGCGTCCGACGGATGTCGAACCCCGATGAGCTGTCAAGGGTGGGGTGAGCCGTGACGGGTCCGCGGCCGATGTCGGAACCCCTCCCTAAGCTGGATGCGTGACCGAGCACGATCAGCTTCCCGACCTCACTCTCGACGAGGCGCGCGCCGAGGCCGCGGACCTCACGCAGCGGATCGTCGGTGCGCGCGACGCCTATTACGGACGAGACGCCGAGGTCGTCGACGATGCCACGTACGACGGGTGGATGCACCGGCTCGAGGCCCTCGAGCGTCTGCACCCCGAACTCCAGGGGCAGGACAGCCCGACCCTGTCGGTGGGAGCCGCCGAGGCCACCGACCTCGCGACGATCGAGCACGCCGAGCGCATGCTCAGCCTCGACAACGTCTTCTCGCCCGAAGAGCTGCGCGACTGGGCCGTCAAGACCGAGGCCGCCGCGGGGCGCGCGGTGCACTGGCTCAGCGAGCTCAAGATCGACGGGCTCGCCATCAGCCTGCGGTACGAGAACGGCGTGCTCACCTCCGCCGCGACCCGCGGGGACGGTCGGGTCGGAGAGATCGTCACCGAGAACGCCCTGCGTCTGGCCGACATCCCGCGCGAGCTCACGGGGGAGGGGCACCCGCCGATCGTGGAGGTGCGCGGCGAGGTCTTCATCCCCGTCGCGAAGTTCGAGAACCTCAATCGACTGCAGGGCGAGTTCCGGGAGCGCGCACTGGTCGAGGCTCGCGAGCGGGCCGCCGGCCGACGCGGGGGCCGCGCCTTCGACGAAGAGAAGGCCGAGATCGCCGCGGCTCGACGCTTCCCCGCGTTCGCCAATCCTCGCAACGCGGCCAGCGGCGGACTGCGCCAGCAGATCGAGAAGAAGTCGGGCCTCGAACTCGAGGCCGGCCTCGCGCGCATCGACTCCCTCCAGCTCTACGTGCACGGCATCGGTGCCTGGCAGGACCCTCCCGTGGCCGCGCAGAGCGAGATCTACGACCTTCTCTCGTCGTGGGGGCTGCCCACCTCGCCCTACAGTCGCGTCGAGTCGACGATCGACGGCGTCCTGGCCTTCGTCGCGCACCACGGCGAGCACCGTCACGACGTGGAGCACGAGATCGACGGCGTCGTGGTCAAGGTCGACGAGCTCGCCCTGCACGACGAGCTCGGGGCCACCAGCAGAGCGCCGCGATGGGCGATCGCGTACAAGTACCCTCCCGAGCAGGTGAACACGAAGCTTCTCGACATCGTGGTGTCCGTCGGCCGCACCGGACGGGCCACCCCCTTCGCGGTCATGGAGCCCGCGAAGGTCGCCGGCAGCGTCGTGCGCCAGGCCACCCTTCACAACCAGGACGTCGTGAAGGTCAAGGGAGTGCTCATCGGTGACACGGTCGTGCTGCGCAAAGCCGGCGACGTGATCCCCGAAGTCCTCGGCCCGGTGGTCGAGTTGCGCGACGGCAGCGAACGCGCGTTCGTCATGCCGGCGGACTGCCCCGAGTGCGGAACGCCCCTGCGCCCCGCGAAAGAGGGCGACATCGACCTGCGGTGCCCGAACGCGCGCTCGTGTCCCGCCCAGGTGCGCGGTCGTGTGGAGCACATCGGGTCCCGCGGAGCGCTCGACGTCGAGGCCCTGGGCGAAGTCACCGCCGCCGCCCTCACCCAGCCCGAGGTGCCCGACCGGCCGCCGCTCGACACCGAGGCGGGGCTCTTCGACCTGACCGTCGACGAGCTCGTGCCGATCGAGGTCGTCGTGCGCGACTCCGAGACGGGGGAGCGCAAGGTCGATCCCGATACCGGGGAGCTCGTGCGACGACTGCCGTTCCAGAAGCTGTCGCCGGCGTCGTACCCGCCGGGCACCGAGGACCTCGACCCGGCCGAGCGCCGCCGCCGCGGCATCCGCAAGGACTATCGGCAGGTCCTGCCCTCCGAGCAGGCGACCAAGCTCATCGCCGAGCTCGACAAGGCCAAGACCAAAGACCTCTGGCGGCTGCTCGTCTCGCTCAACATCCGGCACGTCGGTCCGGTCGCGGCCCGCGCCCTCGCCCAGTGGTTCGGCTCACTCGATGCCATCCGAGCGGCCTCGCACGAAGAACTCGCCGCCGTCGAGGGCGTCGGCGGCATCATCGCCGACGCCGTCATCGATTGGTTCGACGTGGATTGGCACCGCGAGATCGTCGTCCGCTGGGCGGCCGCGGGCGTGCGCTTCTCGATCCCCGGCCATCCCGGACCCGGGGCGGCGGCCGCGGCGGGCGGGGTCCTCGCGGGCCTCACGGTGGTGGCGACCGGCTCGCTCGAGGGCTACACCCGCGAGGGGGCGCAGGAAGCCATCCTCTCGGCGGGCGGCAAGGCGGCATCCAGCGTGTCGAAGAAGACGGACTTCGTGGCGGCGGGCCCGGGGGCCGGATCCAAGCTCGCCAAGGCCGAAGAGCTCGGGCTGAGAATCCTGGATGCCGCGCAGTTCCGCATACTCGTCGAGCAGGGCCCCGCGGCACTCGACGCGGTGACAGGCGACGCTCCCTCCGAGGCCGAGGCCGGAGCCGACACCGAAGCCGAAGCCGGGTCCGAAGCCGACGTCGCGGCCGACACCGACGCCGCAGCCGCCGCAGAAGAGGCCCCGGTCGGCGACTGACCGAACGACGGAGGGGCGGGGGGCCGAAGCCCCCGCCCTTCTCTGTCCCTCCCGGCTCGTGTCAGCCGGTGCAGACCGTGGCGGCTTCCGTGAAGCTCGCCTGCAGAGTGCTCACCTGGTCGCTGAGACCGCTGGCCTTCGACGGGTCGGCGACGACGGTCTCGAGGAACGCGGCGTAGTCGTTCAGGGCGCCGCTGGCCTTCCTGGCCGCGGGCGCGACTTCCGCGTTGGTGATCGAGTCGAACTGCGTGCCGACGTCGGAGGCGAGCTTCTTGAACGCCGCCAAGGTCGCCTGCGGGTTGGAGCTGTCGACCGTGCTGCCCGCACCGCTGACCTCCTGGAACTGCGTCCGGACGATGTCGCAGGCGTCGGCCTTCGACTGATCCCCGGCGGGAGCGGCGGACGACGTGGGCGCGGTGGTCTCCTGCGTCGTCGTGGTGCCGCTGTCGGCCATGCTGTCGTCGCTCGACTCCGCGGTGTTGGTGGCACCGCCGGAACAGCCGGCGAGAAGGAGCAGCGCCGAGGCTGCGACGAGTGCGAACGGAGCGCGCTTGATGGTCATGTGATTCCCCCCAAAGGTCACACCCGGGCACGACGCGGCCCGGAATACGTCCACGCTACCGAGCGCGCGTGCGCACCCGCCAATTCGGCCTCCGGTCTTGCGCGACGAGGTCAACGTGTAGCAGGGCGGCGGCGTCAGTCGGCGAGCAGGCGGTCGCGCACCTGACGTCGGAGCACTTTGCCGATGAGCGAGCGGGGCAGTTCTTCGACGACGACGATCCGCTTCGGAACCTTATACGGCGTCAGAATGCCGCGTGCGAAGGCCCGCACGGCTTCGGCGTCGAACGCGCCGGGAGCCGAGGGCACGACCGCGGCGACGACCTCTTCGCCGGAGTGCTCGCTCGGAAGGCCGACCACGGCCACATCGGCGATCGAGGGGTGTTGGCGCAGGACGTTCTCGACCTCGGTGGGGGCGACGTTGAAGCCTCCCGTGATGATCAGCTCTTTGATTCGGTCGACGATGCGGACGAATCCGGCGTCGTCGATGGTCACGATGTCACCGGTGCGGAACCACCCGTCGACGAAGACCGCGTCGGTCTCTTCGGGCTTGCCGTAGTAGCCGGAGAAGACCTGCGGGCCGCGGACGAGGAGTTCACCGCGCTCGACGTCTGTGCGGGGATCGTCGGGGTCGACGACCCGGCACTCGGTGCCGGGGAGGGGAAGGCCGACGGTCCCCGCGACGCGATTATCGGCGACGGGGTTGGCCATGAGCACGGGGGAGCACTCGCTCAGCCCGTACCCCTCGACCAGATACCCCCCGGTCGCGCCCTCGAACGGCACGACGAGATCGTGCGGGAGGGCCATCGCGCCCGAGATCGCGACGTCGGTACCCGCCAGCGAGACGCCCTTCTCGGTCGCCGCGACGAGCAGGCGCTCGGCGATCGGGGGGACGAGGGGGAGGAAGGTCGCGGGGTGCTTCTTCGTGACGGCGAGCACGAGGTCGGGGTCGAATTTCGGGAAGAGGACGAGGCGCGCGCCCATCGACATCGCGAAGGTCAGGCACAGGGTCAGCCCGTAGGCGTGGAACATCGGCAGCACGGCGTAGACGACGCATCCCTCGCCACGGACGATCTGCGGCACCCAGGCGCGGGCCTGAGCGGCGTTGGCGAGAAGGTTCGCGTGCGTGAGCATCGCTCCCTTGGGGGTGCCGGTCGTCCCGCTCGTGTATTGGATGATCGCCAGGTCGTTCGACCCCGGTCGCGGGTGCGACGAGGGGAGGGGCGCGTGACGCACCAGGTCGGCCCAGTCGATGGCATCCTGCGTCTTCGTCGTCAGAGCCGCGCGGGCCTCCCGCGCCTTCGCCAGGGGCAGGCGGAGGGCGAGTCGGGTCCGCAGGGGCATGGCCGTCGTCACGTCGACCGAGATGAGCGTGTCGACCCTCAGGTCGGCCGGGAACTCCTGGACCGTGGCGACCACCTTGCTCCACACGATCGCGTGCTTCGCGCCGTGGTCCTCGAACTGCTTGCGCAGCTCCCGCGGGGTGTAGAGGGGATTGTGCTCGACCACGACGGCGCCCAGGCGCAGGACCGCGTAGAACGCCACGATGTGCTGCGGGCAGTTGGGCAGCACGATCGCGACCGGGTCTCCCGCCTTCACCCCGCGCTCGGCGAGGGCTCCCGCGACGCGGACGATCTCGGCGGCCATCTCGGCGTACGTCGTCTCGCGACCGAAGAACTGCAGAGCGGGGGCGTCGGGGTAGTCGCGCACCGAGGCGTCGACGATGTCGACGAGCGAGCCGCTCTGGGGGTCCAGGTCTTCGGGGACCCCCGGGGCGTAGCTCGAGGTCCAGGGCCGCGGGGGATCGAAGCTCGTCACTCCGTCAGCCTAGGGGTGGTGCTCGGCGGGGACAGGACCGCGCGCGAACTAGACTTGACGGGTGTCTGAAATCACTCCTGATCTCGTGCGCCATCTCGGTGTGCTCGCCCGGATCCAGTTGAGCGACGAGGAGGTCCAGAGCCTCACCGGCCAGCTGGATGCCATCGTCGACAACATCGCGAAGGTGTCCGAGGTGGCCACGCCCGACGTCGTCGCCACGAGCCACCCGATCCCGCTCGAGAACGTCTTCCGCCCCGACGTCGTGCAGCAGCAGCTCACGCGCGAGCAGGTGCTGCAGAACGCCCCCGACCAGGCCGACGGCCGATTCCGCGTGACCGCGATCCTGGGAGAAGAGCAGTGACCGATCTCACCCGCCTGACCGCGGCCGACCTCGCCGCCAGGCTCGCCTCGTCCGAGGTGTCGAGCGTCGAGGCCACGCAGGCCCACCTCGACCGCATCGCCGCCGTCGACGGCGACGTGCACGCGTTCCTGCACGTGAGCGACCACGCCCTCGAGGTCGCCGCCGACATCGACCGTCGTCGCGCGGCGGGCGAGCAGCTGCACGAGCTCGCCGGCGTTCCGCTCGCGGTCAAGGACGTGCTCGTCACCACCGACATGCCCTCCACCAGCGGGTCGAAGATCCTCGAGGGCTACATGTCGCCCTACGACGCCACGGTCGTCGCGCGCTCGCGCGCCGCGGGCCTCGTGCCGCTCGGCAAGACCAACATGGACGAGTTCGCGATGGGCTCCTCCACCGAGTTCTCGGCCTACGGACCCACCCGCAACCCGTGGGACCTCGACCGCATCCCCGGCGGCTCCGGCGGTGGCTCGGCCGCGGCCGTCGCGGCCTTCGAGGCGCCGCTGGCCCTCGGCTCCGACACGGGTGGCTCGATCCGCCAGCCCGCGCACGTCACCGGCACGGTCGGCGTCAAGCCCACGTACGGCGGAGTGAGCCGTTACGGCGCGATCGCCCTGGCATCCAGCCTCGATCAGGTCGGACCGGTCACCCGCACCGTGCTCGACGCCGGATTGCTTCACGACGTCATCGGCGGGCACGACGCGAACGACTCGACCTCGCTGTCCGACGCGTGGCCGTCGTTCGCCGCCGCCGCCCGCGAGGGGGCGACCGGCGAGGTCCTGAAGGGACTCAAGGTCGGCGTCATCCGCGAGCTCGACGACCGCGGCTTCCAGAAGGGCGTGTCGGACTCCTTCCGCGCGTCGCTTTCGGCCATGGAGGCGCAGGGTGCCGAGATCGTCGAGATCAGCGCCCCGCACTTCGAGTACGGCGTCGCCGCGTACTACCTGATCCTGCCCGCCGAGGCCTCGAGCAACCTCGCGAAGTTCGACTCGGTGCGCTTCGGCATGCGGGTGAACCCGCAGGGGGCCGCGACCGTCGAGAACGTCATGGCCGCAACGCGCGACGCGGGCTTCGGTCCCGAGGTCAAGCGCCGCATCATCCTGGGTACCTACGCCCTGTCGGCCGGCTACTACGACGCCTACTACGGCAGCGCCCAGAAGGTGCGCACGCTCATCCAGCAGGACTTCGACGCGGCCTTCGCACAGGTGGACGTGATCGCGACGCCGTCCGCGCCGACCACGGCCTTCCGCCTCGGCGAGAAGATCGACGACCCGCTGCAGATGTACCTCAACGACGTCACCACGATTCCCGCGAATCTCGCGGGTGTGCCCGGCATCTCGGTGCCGAGCGGTCTCGCCGCAGAGGACGGCCTGCCCGTCGGCATCCAATTCCTCGCCCCCGCCCGCGAGGACGCCCGCCTCTACCGTGTCGGCGCGGCCCTCGAAGCGCTGCTCGTCGACCAGTGGGGCGCCCCGCTGCTCGACAAGGCCCCCTCTCTCACGAACGGAGCGTCGCTCTGATGGCGAAAGATGCCCTGATGGACTACGACGAGGCGCTCGAGATGTTCGAGCCCGTCCTCGGCTTCGAGGTGCACGTCGAGCTGAACACCGCGACCAAGATGTTCTCGTCGGCGCCCAACCCCGCCAACGAGGCCCACCACGGCGCCGAGCCGAACACGCTCGTCGCGCCGGTCGACATGGGCCTTCCGGGCGCCCTGCCGGTGGTCAACGCCGAGGCGATCCGTTCGTCGATCAGCCTGGGTCTCGCGCTCGGGTGCTCGATCGCGCCGTCGAGCCGCTTCGCGCGGAAGAACTACTTCTACCCCGACCTCGGCAAGAACTATCAGATCTCGCAGTACGACGAGCCGATCGCCTTCGAGGGCTCGGTCGAGGTCGAGCTCGAAGACGGCACGATCGTCGCCGTGCCGATCGAGCGCGCGCACATGGAGGAGGATGCCGGGAAGCTCACCCACATGGGCGGGTCGACCGGTCGCATCCAGGGCGCCGAGTACTCGCTGGTCGACTACAACCGCGCGGGTGTCCCGCTCGTCGAGATCGTCACCAAGCCGATCTTCGGCGCAGAGCACTCCGCTCCCGCGTTGGCGAAGGCGTACGTCGCGACGATCCGCGACATCGTGCGCGGTCTCGGCATCTCGGAGGCCAAGCTCGAGCGCGGCAACCTCCGCTGCGACGCCAACGTCTCGCTGCGTCCTCGCGGCCAGGAGAAGCTCGGCACCCGTACCGAGACGAAGAACGTCAACTCGATGCGTTCGGTCGAGCGGGCTGTGCGGTACGAGATCCAGCGCCAGGCCGCGATCCTCGCCAAGGGCGGGACGATCACGCAGGAGACGCGCCATTGGCACGAGGACACCGGCCGCACCTCGCCGGGGCGTCCGAAGTCGGATGCCGATGACTACCGCTACTTCCCCGAACCCGACCTGCTGCCGGTGGTGCCCGCGCCCGAGCTGATCGAGGAGCTGCGCGCCGCCCTCCCCGAGCCGCCCGCGGCCCGTCGTCGTCGCCTGAAGGGCGAGTGGGGTTTCACGGACCTCGAGTTCCAGGACGTCGCCAACGGCGGCCTGCTCGACGCGGTGGCCGACACGATCGCCGCGGGAGCCGCTCCCGCCTCGGCCCGCAAGTGGTGGACGGGCGAGATCACCCGAGTCGCCAACGCGCAGGAGCGCGACGCCGTCGACCTCGTGTCGCCCGAGAACGTCGCTGCTCTGCAGAAGCTCATCGACGCCGGCACCCTAACCGACAAGCTCGCGCGCCAGGTGCTCGAGGGCGTCATCGCCGGCGAGGGCACCCCGCAAGAGGTGGTCGACGCCCGCGGTCTCGCCGTGGTCTCGGACGACGGGGCGCTCATCGCCGCGATCGACGAGGCCCTCGCCGCCCAGCCCGACGTGCTCGCCAAGATCCGCGACGGCAAGGTCCAGGCCGCCGGCGCCGTCATCGGCGCGGTGATGAAGGCCATGAAAGGCCAGGCCGACGCCGCGCGCGTGCGCGAGCTCGTGCTGGAGCGCGCCGCCGCTCTGTAATCGACACCGGATGCCACGGCACCGCGCCCCGCGAGGGGTGGGGCCGTGGCATCCGTCGTCTTCGGCGCGGACTCAGCGATGCACACGAGCTCGGTGATCGTCGCCCGCGCGGACCGCGGATCTGCGTATCGCGCGGGGGAGGAGCGTCGGCCGAGCGCGACGTCCCGCGGGTCGCGCCCGCTCGATGAGTCTTGCCCCGTGCCAGGTGGAGCCCGTGCGGATCGGGGAGCCTCCGCGGCGGGGGCGAGCGGGAGCCTGTCGCATTCTCGGCGATTGCCGCATCCTCAGTGGGTTTGGGCCTGTTCGGGCTGAGGTTGTGCGAATCGCGGAGCTTCCCGGCGCGGGACGAGCGGGCACCTGCCGCGAGCTCAGTGATTCGCGCATCATCAGTGGTTCCGGCCCTGTCCGGGCTGAGGTTGTGCGAATCGCGGAGGTTCGGGGAGTGGGGCGTGCGGGCATCTGCCGCATCTTCGGTGATTCGCGCATCCTCAGTGGTTCCGGCCCTCCGGGCGGGGTCGAGCGGGCACCTGCCGCATCTTCAGTGATTCGCGCATCCTCAGTGGTGTCGGCCCTGTCCCGGCTGACGTTGCGCGAATCGCGGAGCTTCCGGGCGTGGGACGAGCGGGCGGCCGGACCCGATGTCGGAGGTCCGGGGGAGAATGGATGCCATGGGACGAGGTGACGGAACGGGGCGCATCGTCTCGCGGCCCGACGCCGACGACACGGGCACGGGCATCCTGCACGTCGACATGGACGCCTTCTTCGCCTCGGTCGCCGTGCTCGACGATCCGTCCCTCGCCGGCAAGCCGCTGATCATCGGCGGGTCCGAGGGGCGGGGCGTCGTGTCGAGCGCCTCGTACGAGGCCCGCCGTTACGGCGTGAAGTCGGCCATGCCGGTGGCGATCGCCCTGCGCATGTGTCCGAACGCGATCGTGGTCAATCCGCCTTACCACCGCTACACCGAGATGTCGCGGCAGGTCATGGCGATCTTCCACGACGTCACCCCGCTGGTCGAACCCCTCTCGATCGACGAGGCCTTCCTCGACGTGCGCGGTGCGCGGCGGCTGTGGGGGAGTCCGGGCACGATCGCCCGCGACCTGAGGGCCCGGGTGAAGGCCGAGACCGGGCTGACCTGCAGCATCGGGGTCGCCGCGACCAAGCACGTCGCCAAGATGGCTTCCACGATCTCCAAACCCGACGGGTTGCTCGTGGTGGCCGAGGCCGACACCGAGGCATTCCTGCGCCCGCGCTCGGTGCGCGCCCTGTGGGGAGTCGGCCCCAAGGCCGCCGAGGCGCTCGAGTCCCGCGGCATCCGATTCATCTCCGACATCCTCGACACCCCGCGGCCCGCGCTCGAGCGGGTACTCGGCCCCGCCATGGCCGAGCGCGTCTGGCATCTGTCGCGCGGCATCGACGCGCGCGAGGTGCACACCGGTCGCTCCGAGAAGAGCGTCGGCCACGAAGAGACGTTCCACACCGATATCTCCGACACGCGCACCCTCCACGTCGAGCTCCGCCGCCTCGCCGATCGCGTGGGCGCCCGCTTGCGCGCGCAGCAGTACGAGGCGTCGACGATCTCGATCAAGGTGCGGTTCTCCGACTTCACCACGCTCAGCCGATCGCGCACGCTGCCCGAACCGACCTCGGTCGGCCAACGCATCGGCGACGCGGCGATCGAGTTGTTCGATGGGATCGACCGGCGCCAGGCCGTTCGCCTGGTCGGCGTACGCGGCGAGAAGCTCAAGCCGGCGGCGATCGCCGCCACCCTGTGGGATGACGACGCCGAATGGCGCCGGGTCGAGGGAGCGCTCGACGACGCCACGACGCGCTTCGGCCGAGGCGCCGTGACCCGCGGATCGTTGCTCGGGCCATCGCGCGGTGGGGGAGCCCTCCCCACCAACCCGCGGCCGTCCTACGACCACTGAGGTCCGCCGGTGCGGTGCGCCGTGGCACGCGCGCGGCGGCGGCGCAACGCCCCTCGATGGTCCGAGTCCGGGCCGCTACGGTGGAGCCATGCCCAACATCGCTTTGGAACTCGGCAAGCAGGCCACCAGCTTCGGCGTCACCTCCGCCTACGGCGAGCAGCAGGACGTCGACGGCGTCCGCATCATCCCCGTCGCCCTCACCTGGGCCGGGTACGGCGGCGGCTCCGACGAGCAGGGCAACGGCGGTGGCGGTGGCGGTGGCTACACGCTGCCCCTCGGCGCATATGTGCGCCGGGGAGACGATCTGCGCTTCGACCCGAACCTCGTCGCGCTTCTCGCCGTCGGCATCCCGTTCGTGTGGGTCGCCGGTCGCGCCCTCAGCCGTGTCATCCGCGCCCTCAAGAAATAACGCGGACCCGGTCGCCGACGCCCTCGCCGCGGCTCTGGCCGCGGTGTCGGCGCGTATCGTCGCGGTCGGCGCCGCGAACCCCGTCGTCGCCCTCGACGGGCGCAGCGGCGCGGGGAAGAGCTCCCTGGCTCGACGCCTGGTCGCGGCATGGCCCGGCCGCGGACGCGTGCAACTCGTCGCCCTCGATGACGTCTACCCCGGCTGGGACGGCCTCGCCGAGGGCGTCGAGTATGCCCGGCGGGTCATCCTCTCCCCGCACGCGCGGGGCCTGATCGGCGTCTGGGAGAGGTGGGACTGGGAGGCGAGCGCGCGGGCCGAGGCGTACGCCGTCGACCCCTCGCTGCCGCTGGTGGTCGAGGGATCGGGACTTCTGACCCCCGAGGTCGCACGACTCGCCGATGTGTCGGTGTGGGTGGACGCTCCGTTGCCGTCCCGCAAGGCGCGCGCCCTCGGCCGCGACGGCGACACTTATCGTCCCCATTGGGACCGCTGGGCCGCGCAGGAGGAACGGCATCTCGAGGCCCACCATCCGGAACTGCTGGCCGATCTGGTCGTCTCCGTTCCGTGACGAACGTCGACGACGCCTCTCACGCGCGATCGAGCGCCGCGACGAGACCGTCCAGGCGATAGCCGATCCAGTCGTACACGCCGTAACGCGGATCTTCGGGATCGTGATCGTCGTCGGTCTGGATGCCGAGACGCGTCGCCATGACCAGTCGCAGCGCCGAGAGCGTGCGCATCCACGCCAGGGCCTCGGCCTCGCCGAGGGCGACGGCGATCGTGGCGTCGGGGTCACTCTCGGGGTCGAGGTCCGCGCCGTCCAGGCCGAGGGTGTGCAGAACCGTGGCGACGTCCTGCGACCGACGCTCGAGCAGGTCCCCACCGGTCAGACGCCGGAACTCGCGACTCGCGGCGACGTCGTCGGGGTAGGCATCGGGAAGCAGGCGTTCCACCGCGGGGTCCTCGCCCGCGCGGGAATCCGCCAGAAGATCGCGGAACTGTCCCACGATGCCGGCCAGATGCAGGGCCTCGAGCCCACTGATCTCCAGCACGACGATGCGCTCGCTCACGCGGGGTCCTTCCTGACGGTGGCCCAGAGGCCGAAGTCGTGCATCGCCTGCACGTGGGCTTCCATGACTTCGCGTGGCCCTCTGGCCACCACGGCGTGGCCGTCGTGATGCACGGCGAGCATCAGCCGGTTCGCGGTCGCGGCGTCGTAGCCGAAATAGGTGCGGAAGATGTGGGTGACGTAGCTCATGAGGTTCACGGGGTCGTTCCACACCACGGTCTGCCACGAGGACGGAGGAGTCGCCGTGAGATCGGTCTCGAGGTCGAGGTCGGGACTCGCCACGCCCGCCATCACGCCCACCCCAGCTCGTGGAGACGATCGTCGTCGATGCCGTAGAAGTGAGCGATCTCGTGGACGAGCGTCGTGTGGATCTCGTCGCGCAGTTCGACCACGTCGCTGCACGCGGCGAGGTGCGGCTCCCGGTACACGATGATGCGATCGGGGAGCTCTCCGACGCCGTACCGTTCGCGTTCCGTCAGGGCCCAGCCGTCGTACAGCCCGAGGAGGTCGAGGGATCCGTCCTCGGGACGGTCCTCGACGACGAAGACGACGTTGTCGAGACCGTCCACCATGTCGTCGGGGAGCTGATCGAGCTCGTCGACGACGAGTTCTTCGAACGCCGACGCATCCATCTCGAGGGCCGGGCGCGCGTCGACGCTGTCGTTCACGGCGGGCCTCCCGGGGTCTCGAGCCGTCCATCGGATGCTCACAGAGCACGCCGACGTTCCGTGTCGATTCTACGGCGGGGGGGAGTGCCGGTCGCGAAGGAAGAAGGCCCGGCGAGCGACGCTCGACCGGGCCTTCTTCGTTGGGGTGGCTAACGGGACTTGAACCCGCGACCCCCGCGACCACAACGCGGTGCTCTACCGACTGAGCTATAGCCACCATGTGTCCGCCGCAGCAGACAACTGAACGATTATGTCATACGTCCAGCGTGTACGACGACACGGCCGAGGCCGAGACGGCCTTGGCCTCGTCGCTGGTGGGACCCGGCTGCGGCACGAACACCGCGGCGCGGTAGTAGGCGAGCTCGCGGATCGATTCGCGGATGTCGGCGAGCGCGCGGTGTCCGCCGTTCTTCGCCGGGGCCTGGAAGTAGGCGCGCGGATACCAGCGGCGCGAAAGCTCTTTGATGCTCGACACGTCGACGTTGCGGTAGTGAAGCCAACGGTCGACACGCGGCATGTACTTCGCCAGGAACATGCGGTCGGTGCCGATGGTGTTGCCGGCGAGAGGAGCCTTGCCCTCGACGGGCGCGAACCGCTGGATGTACTCGAGGGTCTGGAACTCGGCATCCGCAAGGCTCACCCCGTGCGGGATCTCGTCGAGCAGACCCGAGGAACGGTGCATCTCGGTGACGAACTCACCCATGTTGGCGAGGGCCGAGGCGTCGGGCTTGATCACGATCTGGAAACCGGGGTCGAGCACATTGAGCTCGAAATCGGTGATGACGACGGCGATCTCGACGAGCTCGTCGACGGCCAGGTCGAGCCCGGTCATCTCGCAGTCGATCCAGACGAGCCGGTCGTTCTCGGAGGCGTTTACCATCCCCACATCCTAGTGAGGGGTGCCGACACCGGCTCCGGTCCCCCAGACACGATTCGAACGTGTGACCGGCGGATTAGAAGGCCGCTGCTCTATCCACTGAGCTACTGGGGGTCGACCTCAGGATATCGCGCGAGGCGTTCCCGCCGCGCCAGCCCCTGGCGCGTCTGCCGGGGCGGCGGTACATTCCGGCGAAAGAGAGCAAAGGAGCACTCATGTCCGAGATTGCGACGCGACGCCTCTGGGTGGCCTATGGTCCGAACGGCGTCGTCGGGAAGATCCAGAAGGAGAACGACGGCTACCGCGTTCACATGGCCGGCAAGGACGAACCCCTGGGCGTGTACCCCTCCATGGAGATCGCGAAGAACGCCGTGCAGTCGCACCTGAAGCCCGGCAGCGAGCGGCCGGAGTTCCGCGAGCACTGAACGATGGGGCGGCTCCCGGTCCGCGGGAGCCGCCCCACCGCGGTGTCTCAGGCGGATGCCATCGTCCGCACGGGTGCCGCGGGCTTCGGAGCGGCCAGCACGGGCAGAGCGAGGTGGACCAGCGGTCCGATCCCGAGCGCGAAGACCACGGTCCCGATGCCGACGGTTCCGCCGAGCAGCCATCCGAGGACGAGCACCGACCCCTCGACGCTCAGACGGCATGCCCAGATCGGCCAGCCGAAGCGCGCGTGCATTCCGGTCATGAGGCCGTCGCGCGGACCGGGGCCGAAATGCGCTCCGATGTAGAGCCCGGATGCCACGGCCACCAGCACCACGCCGGCGGCGAGCATGAGGAGTTGAAGCCAGAAGGTGTCGGGGTGGGGGAGCAGCCCGAGTGAGAGCTGGAGGCCCGTGCCCACGAGCAGGATGTTCGCCGCGGTTCCCACGCCCGGCTTCTGGCGCAGGGGGATCCACAGCAGGAGCACGCCGAGGCCGACGATGTTCGTGATCCAGCCGAGGCCGACACCCGTCACGCGCGAAAGACCCTGCGCGAAGACCGTCCACGGGTCGACTCCCAGGCCGGCCGCCACGGTGATGGCGCAGCCGAAGCCGTAGAGCACGAGTCCGAAGAAGAGTCGCAGGATCCGAGAAGGCATGCGGTGATCCAATCACGAGATTGGCTTTGGGGCAGGATGCCAATCCGGCTACGGTGGCCGCATGGACTCGCGCGTATCGGCCCGCACCCTCGCCGCGTCTCTCGGCGGCTGGCGGGGAAACGGTCCGGCCTATGAGGCGCTTGCCGACGGGGTTCGACTGCTCTGCCTGGACAACCGCCTCGCTCCCGCCACGGCCCTTCCCGCCGAGCGCGAGCTCGCGGCGACACTGGGAGTGAGTCGCACCACCGTCGCCGCCGCGTACCAGAGCCTGCGCGACACCGGACACATCGAGAGCCTGCGCGGGAGCGGGAGCGTCACCCTGCCCCTGCGTCGGACCGACCCTGGCCCGCACGAATCGGACGCCGAGACGATCGATCTGCAGCAGGCGAGCCCCACAGCCTGGCCGGGGCTTCCGGGGATCATGGCGGAGGTCATCCAGGACGCTCCGGCACTCGTCGCGCGGATCGGGTACGACGTCGTCGGCGATGTGGGCCTGCGCACGGCGATCGCCGAGCACTACGGCCAACGCGGTCTCCCCACCTCCGCCGACCAGATCCTCGTGACGACGGGGGCTCAGAGCGCGATCCACCTCATCGCCTCGGTGCTCCTGCACCGTGCCGACCGGGTCATGATCGAGACCCCGACCTACCCTCACGCGGCGGATGCCTTCCGTCGGGTCGGGGCACGTCTGGTGGGCGTGCCGGTCGACTCCAGCCACGGATGGGACCTCGAGCGCGCGGAGCAGACGTTCGCGCGGGCGCTGCCCTCGCTGGCGTACCTGATGCCCGACTTCCACAACCCGACGGGACGCACCATGACCGCGGAGGAGACGAATGCCTTCGTCGGGGGCGCGCGCTCGGTCGGAACGCTCCTGGTCCTCGACGAGACCACCGCGCAGCTGGACATCGACCGGCGATCTGTGTCGGCGGCCTTTCCCGAGGATGAGGGCGTGATCCGCGTCGGCTCCCTCGGCAAGACGGTGTGGGGCGGACTCCGCGTCGGGTGGGTGCGCGCGGCGCCCGATGTCGTCCGGCGCCTGGCCAGCGGTCGACCCGTGCACGACCTGGGAACCCCCGAGCTCGAACAGGCCATCGCGGCGCGCCTCATCCCACGACTCGACGAGATCGCCGCGCAGCGCGGCACCCTGCTGCGAGCGGGTCGCGACAGCCTGGTCGAGGAGCTGAAGCGGCTCCTTCCGGAATGGGACGTGCCCGAGGTGCACGGCGGCGTGTCGCTCTGGGTGGGGATCGGCGAGCCCCTGAGCACGCCGTTGGTGATGTCGGCGAGGGCACGAGGACTCGCCCTCTCCGCCGGGTCGCGATTCGCCGTGGAGGGCGGCCACGACCGTCGCCTGCGCGTGCCGTTCACCGCGTCGCCGTCAACGCTGCGGCGGGCGGTCGGCATCCTGCGCTCGGCGTGGGACGACGTTCGCGGCGGAAGCGCGATCCCGTCTCGAACGGACTTCGCGACCGTCGTCTGAGCACAGCCCGCCCGCCTCGGGGGACCGGATGCCGAGCTCCGCACGGTCTACCGGAGGTATCGCAGGCACTCGACGGCGTCAGCGGACGACCAGAACTCGCCGAGGCGACGGAAGCTCCCGGAGGCGGAGTGGAACCGCTCGGCGGCGTAACGCCACCCTCCGTCGGCCGCGATCGCACGGATATGACCGACCACGATGCCGCGCGGATCGGCGATGCGCCAGAGGCCGGCGGCGACGTGCGTCGCCACGCCCCACCCGGCCGGACGCGGTGCCGGAGCGAGGTCGTTCCACAGTGCGGTGCTCATGGGATGACGGTAGAACCAACCTCCGACATCGACGCCGGTCGTATCCGGGGTCCGTCCTCCCCAGGTGCCTGATCGTCCGAATGATCCACGGAATGGCCGGATCGACGCGCGAGGCACGCATCGATCCGACCATTCTGAGCGTGGCTCCGGCATCCGTCGGGCACACGGATGCCGGAGCGCAGACCACGTCGAGAGGAACAACGGACATGAGCGATCACATCACCCTGGTGGGCAACATCGTCGGCGAGCTGGAGCAACGCTCCAACCGCGGAGGCGGGCCCATCGCGGCCTTCCGGATCGCCGTCGGCGAGCGCAAGCTCGACCGCGAGCGAGGGGAGTGGGTGGACGGGCACACGAATTACTACAACGTCTCGGCGTTCGGAGACCTCGGGGTTCACGCGTTGCGCTCCCTGCGCAAGGGGCAGCGGGTCGTCCTGACCGGCCGTCTGCGGCTCCGCGAGTGGGAGAACGACGTCAAGCGCGGGGTGAGCGCCGACGTCGTCGCCGACGCCATCGGCCACGACCTGCGGTGGGGCACCACGCGGTTCGAGAAGGCGGCGCGGTCGTCGGGCGCCCCTCGCGACGCGGCCGCGGAAGCGGCGGGGTCGGAGGCGGACGAGCAATGGGCGGTCCCCGGAGAGTCGGAGGGGCTCGCCGGTGACGTCGAGATGGTCGGCGCGAGTACCGGGGGCGGCGGCGGATCGTCGTCGGATGCGGATGAGGCCGGTCCGTTCTGAACCGGGGGTCCGCGGCGGCGCGGGGGACGGTCGTGCGTGCGATCGCCTCGTCCGGAGCGGGGTGGGGTGGAGGGGTCCGTAGACTCGGACGCGTGTCTCGCCACCTCGGTCGTCCCCTCGCCGCCCTGACCCTTGTTGCGGTGCTGGGCCTCGCCGGGTGCACCGGCGAGTCGCCCTCTCCCGGCCCCGTCGAGTCCGCCACCCCGTCGGTTCCTGCCTCACCGTCGTCCACATCTCCGTCCACGCCGACGGCGTCGGCCGCTCCCGCGCTCGTGCCCGGCGGGACCGCCGCGCAGAACCTGCCGTTCTTCACACAGGTCGTCTCGGGGGTCTGGTCGGGTCCGGACCAGGTCGCCGGTCGCGCCTACATCGACGCTCTCGCGGCCGCGGGCTTCGACAAGGCCGCGATGCAGGTGACGTCCGACCGGACCACGGTCGATAATCCCGCCGAGAGCATCGAGTTCTCCGTCCGCATCGGCGATCAGTGTCTGGTGGGTCAGGTCGGACCCTCGATCGGCAACCCCGTCACCGCGGTCCTCCCCGGCCTGTCGTCCGGCGGATGTCTGATCGGGCAGACGCGCGCCATCGACTGGTGACCCGAGGCCGACTCACGTCGGCGAGATGCTGCAACGCCCCTAGACTGGACGGGTTATGGCGGAATACATCTACTCCATGGTCCGCGCTCGCAAAGCTGTGGGCGACAAGCTGATCCTCGACGACGTCACCATGTCGTTCCTCCCCGGCGCCAAGATCGGCATGGTCGGGCCGAACGGTGCGGGTAAGTCGACGATCCTGAAGATCATGGCGGGGCTCGACAACCCCTCCAACGGCGAGGCGCGGCTGAGCCCGGGCTTCACCGTCGGCATCCTCATGCAGGAGCCCGAGCTCGACGACAGCAAGACCGTCCTCGAGAACATCCAGGACGGCGTGGCGATCAAGCCGAAGCTCGACCGGTTCAACGAGATCTCGGCCCTCATGGCCGACCCCGATGCCGACTTCGACGCGCTGCTGGCCGAGATGGGAACCCTGCAGGAAGAGATCGACGCTGCCGACGGCTGGGACCTCGACTCGCAGCTCGAGCAGGCGATGGACGCCCTACGCACCCCGCCCGCCGACGCCTCGGTCGTCCCGCTCTCCGGTGGTGAGCGTCGCCGCGTCGCTCTCGCCAAGCTTCTGCTGCAGAAGCCCGACCTGCTGCTGCTCGACGAGCCCACCAACCACCTCGACGCCGAGAGCGTGCTCTGGCTCGAGCAGCACCTCAAGGCCTACAAGGGCGCCGTCATCGCCATCACCCACGACCGGTACTTCCTCGACAACGTCGCGGAGTGGATCGCCGAGGTCGACCGCGGTCACCTCTACCCGTACGAGGGCAACTACTCGACCTACCTCGAGAAGAAGGGCCAGCGCCTCGACGTCCAGGGCAAGAAGGACGCCAAGCTCGCCAAGCGCTTGAAAGAAGAACTCGAGTGGGTTCGCTCGAACGCCAAGGGCCGCCAGGTCAAGTCGAAGGCGCGTCTCGCCCGCTACGAAGAGATGGCAGCCGAGGCTGAGCGCACGCGGAAGTTGGACTTCGACGAGATCCAGATCCCCGCCGGCCCGCGCCTGGGGAGCATCGTCATCGACGCCAAGAAGCTCGAGAAGAGCTTCGGCGACCGCTCGCTGATCAGCAACCTCAGCTTCAACCTGCCGCCGAACGGCATCGTCGGTGTGATCGGTCCGAACGGTGTCGGAAAGACCACGCTGTTCAAGACGATCGTCGGCCTCGAGCCCCTCGACGGCGGCACGCTGAAGATCGGCGAGACCGTCAAGATCAGCTACGTCGACCAGTCGCGCTCCAACATCGACCCCGAGAAGACGCTGTGGGAGGTCGTGTCCGACGGACTCGACATCATCACCGTCGGCAAGACCGAGATCCCCTCGCGCGCCTACGTGTCGAAGTTCGGGTTCAAGGGGCCCGACCAGCAGAAGAAGGCGGGCGTCCTGTCCGGTGGTGAGCGCAACCGCCTGAACCTCGCCCTCACGCTCAAGGAGGGCGGCAATCTGCTCCTCCTCGACGAGCCGACCAACGACCTCGACGTCGAGACCCTGAGCTCGCTCGAGAACGCGCTGCTCGAATTCCCCGGCTGCGCCGTGGTCATCACGCACGACCGGTGGTTCCTCGACCGCATTGCGACGCACATCCTCGCTTACGAGGGCACCGAGGAGCACCCCGACCAGTGGCACTGGTTCGAGGGCAACTTCGAGGCCTACGAGGCGAACAAGATCGAGCGTCTCGGTGCCGACGCGGCCAACCCCTCGCGCTCGACGTACCGCAAGCTCACGCGTGACTGACAGCCGCGCGGAGCACACCCCCGACGAGGGTCCGGCGGTCGCCGGGCCCTCGCGGGTGCACGTGCCCATCCACCTCCGCTGGGGCGACCTCGACGCCCTCGGGCACGTCAACAACACCTCGATGTTGAAGTTGCTCGAAGAGGCGCGGCTGCGCGCGTTCTGGCACAGTGACGGCGAGGGAGAACCGCTGCCGACGGCGGTGTTCGACATGGACGTGCTCGAGAGCGGCGGCGATCGCGCCACGCTGATCGCCCGTCAAGAGATCGAGTACCTGCGCCCGGTGCCGTACAGTCAACGCCCGCTCGACGTGCGCATGTGGATCGGCGCGATGGGCGGATCGAGCGCCGACATCTGCTTCGAGGTCTACAGCCCCGTCGGTGACGCCGAGCCCGTGCTGTACGCCCGCGCCACGGCCGTCACGGTTCTCGTCGACACCGCCAGTGGCCGACCCATCCGCTGGACCGAGGCGGAACGCTCCGCCTGGGCGCCGTACATCGGCGACCCCATCGAGTACCGCAGGGGCCGTTCGCGCGGGTGACCTCGCCCCACGGTATCCCGCAGGGTCTGCCCTCGTCGGAAGCCATCGGCGCTCGTCCGTGCCACCGTCGCCCGAGGCGTTCTCCGCTCGTCGGAGCCGACGCTCGTCCGCGCCCGACGCAACCCGGTCCCCGCACGCCGCCGACGCTCGTCCACGCCCCACGCAACCCGGCCCCGCACGCCGCGCCGCCCGTCCGCGCCCGACGCAACCCGGCCCCGCACGCCACCGCCGCCGACCCGTTCGACGTCATCTGGGCGGAGCCGCCGGGTGTCGGCATCCGGGATCACTCGCGCGGGACGCGCACCATGACCTCTTGCGCGACGCTGGCCACGAGAGCGCCGTCGCGCGTGTAGATGCGTCCGGTGGCGAGTCCTCGGCCCCCGCGGGCGTTCGGGGACTCCTGTGCGTACAGCAGCCATTCGTCGACGCGCCCCGGGCGGTGCCACCACATCGCGTGGTCCAGGCTCGCCACCTTCAGCCCCGGAGCGTTCCACGCGACGCCGTGCGCCCGCATGATCGACTCCTGGATCGTGAGGTCGCTGAGGTAGGCGAGAGCGGCCCGGTGCACGGCGGGGTCGTCGCCGATGGGGCGTCGCAGCTTCATCCACACGGCCTGCCGGGGCACGTGCGGGCCCTCGACCGAGGCGTACAGCGGAGACGTCACGTGGCGCACGTCGACCGGGCTCTCGGAGAGGATCCTGCGGCTGATCGGGTGCAGCGTCGCGGCCTCGAGCGAGGGGGCGTCCTCGGGTTGGGGGATGCCCTCCGGCATCGGCTCGAAGTGCTCGAGACCCGGGTCTTCGTCCTGGAACGAGGCGATCATCGAGAAGATCGGGACGCCGGACTGAAAGGCCTGGGTCCGCCGGGTAGAGAACGAACGGCCGTCGTGAATGCGGTCGACGGAGAAGGTGATGCCGTCGGAGGGGTCTCCCGGTCGGAGGAAGTAGCCGTGCATCGAGTGGACGGTGCGCTCAGCCGGGAGGGTCCGGGAAGCGGCGACGATGGTCTGCGCGAGGACTTGACCGCCGTACACGCGACCGGTCGGCATGGCCTGCGACACCCCCGTGAAGATGTCTTCGGTCGTGCGCGCTCCGGCATCGCGGAGGTCGAGCACGCTCAGCAGCGACGCCACGGGATCGATGGCCTCGGACACGCTGACTCCCGTTCCGGCGCGGCGAACCCGCACCGCTTGATAGTTTAGGGCGGGTGTCCGCGCGCCTGTTGTTCCCCGACCCGCAGGCGGCAGCCGACCTGCTCACCTTCGCCGCCCGAACAATCCGTCTCGGCGATGGCACCGTGCGGCTGCGAGCCGAGGGGGGAGTCCTGGTCGCCACGGCGGCCCCGCTCGCCCCGCGCGGACTTCTCGACGCCACGCCGACCGTTCTGGGGCTGCGCGTCTCGGCGATCGACCCCGAGCTCGAGTGCGACTTGGTGGTCGAGGCATCGGCCCTGCTCCCCGCCCCCGACGACGCGACCGCGGTCGTGCTGCCCGAGACCGCGACCTCACCGGCCTGGGCGGGCATCTCGCCCCCGCGCGGAGGATGGGAGCAGACGGATGCCATCGACTCGGCCGTGCTGGCATCGCGAGCGCAGTACGGGGTCGCGGCCGTCGCCGACGCCCTCCCCGCGGACGCCGGAGAGGACGTCGTGCGTCTCGTGCGGGCCCAGGTCTGGGGTCAGCCCGACGAGGCACTATCGGGGCTGCCCCTGGGCACGGCTTTCGCGGCCTTCGCCCTGGGCTTCATCGCGGGCTCCGAGCAGGCGCCCGTGCGCCGCAGCGGTGCGTGGACGCGCGTGAGTCTCGCGCGCGGCCACGTAGTCGTGCGCGGTCCGGTGCGTTCGGGGCTCACCGCGGTGCGCGCGACGGGGAGCTGATCCAGCACGCGCACAGGTGGCCCCCCTACGCTGAGTGCACGCAAGGGGAGTACTCCCGACGCGGCGTATCCGTCATCACGAGTCCACGGTTGGATTCCGGGTCCGTCGGTCCGACAGGGCGGAGGAGACCTTGACGCTGCGGCCGCGCGCCGCCCGTCGAGAGGTCCCTCCATGGTCTCGTTCTCCCGTCTGTTCGATCTCGCTTCCCGGGCCGCCGGGAAAGCCGCACCCTCGTCGCGTACCCCGGGTGCCTCCGGCGGAAAGGACTGGCGCGACATGGTGCGCTCCGCGGCCGACGCCGTCACCGGCGATCGCGGAGTGAGCACCCCACCGCCCGCCGCGACCGGCGTGCCCGCATCGGCTGCGCCGGACGGGCGATACGCGCCGCCCGCGGCATCCCGTCCCTCGTCCGCTCTCCCGGCCGCCGACCGTGCCGCCATTGCGCGTTACGACTACCTCCTGCGCACCGCTGACCCCGACAGCGTCGAGCAGATGCACCGCGAAGCCTTCGCCCGCCTCACACCGGCGCAGCGCGCGCACGTGAAGGAGCGGATGGATGCCGATCTGGCTCCTCAGGAGCGTCCGCGCACGGCTACCGCGGACGACCTCGCGCGGACGGCTGCGCGTGCCGAAGCGGTGCGACCCGGTCGCATGTCCGGGCTGCTCGCCAGAGCCGGGCGCGGCGGTCTGATCGGTGCCGGGGTCGTGGGCGCCGGGGGGCTCCTCGCCGCGGTCGCCGGGGGAGCCGTCGTCAGCGCCGTCGCGGCGCCCCTGCTCGCGCAGGCGGGGCAGCTGGGCGTCGACTTCGCGGGGCTCGCAGAGGGCGTCGACCTCGAGGCGATGGCATCCGGGGTCGATCTCACCACCCTCGCCGACGGCGCCGGTCTCGGCGAGTGGGCCGGAGGAGCCCAGGATGCCGTCTCGGGCGCCGGCGAGCAGATCAGCGGTTTCGGCGAGGGGCTGTCGAACCTCGACATCCCCGGGTTCGGGGACTTCCTGGGCCGGTGATCAGTCGCCCGCGCGGACGGGCAGCCCTGTATCGGGGCGCCCGTTCTGCTGCGGGCCGATCCCGCTCGGTTCGAACGTGTTGACCATCGCGTAGGCCGCCCGCTCGAGGTAGTCCCACAGGGGGGCTTCGAACGCGGGCGGCAGGGCGATCTCATCGACGGCTGCGCGCATGTGCCGCAGCCAGCGGTCGCGGGCGTCCGGGTCGACGTGGAACGGCATGTGGCGCATGCGCAGGCGCGGGTGTCCGCGGGTCTCGCCGTAGGTCGTCGGCCCGCCCCAGTACTGGGCGAGGAAGAGGGTGAGGCGTTCGGCGGCCGGTCCGAGGTCCTCTTCGGGGTACATCGGCTTCAGCACCTCGTCGGAGGCGACGCCGCGATAGAACGCGTCGACCAGCCGACGGAACGTGTCCATGCCGCCCACCTGGTCGTAGAAGCTGACGGGCTCGGTCATGACTCGTCCTTGTCGTCGGCGCGGACCGCCGGAGGAGTGGGCTTGGGCGCGTCAGCGCCGGGAGCGGGCGGCAGGTCGACGATGGCCGTGGGGGTGTCGTCACGAACCGTCTTCTTCTTCTTCACCGTGGCAGGGGGCGCCCCGCCGGTGCGGTCGTCGGCGGTCTCGGAGGCGTCCAGCTTGATGCGGCGGGGGCGCCAGATCGGGCGGCTCGCGCCGACCGCGACCTGGGTCTCCTTGGTCTTCGGCGGGTGCGCGCCGCGGACGCTCTGCGCGCCCTCCGCACCCGTGAGCACGATCGAGTTGAGCTGGGGGAGCGCGATACCCATGGCGTCGATGGCCTTCTTCAGGCGCGCGCGCAGCTCGCGGGCCACGTCGTCCTTCGCGCTCGAGCGGGTCTTCATGACGAGGCGGATGACGAGGGCATCGCCGCTGATCGACTCCAGACCCCAGATCTCGGGCTGCTCGATGATGCGCGAGCGCCACTTCGTCTCTTTCGCCATCGTCTTGGCGGCGGAGAGCATCGCCTTCTCGACGTCGTCGATGTCGGCATCCACCGGTACGGCCAAGTCGATGATGACGCGCGACCAGCCCTGCGACATGTTGCCGATACGGGTGATCTCGCCGTTGCGCACGTACCAGAGCGTGCCGTTGACGTCGCGGACGTGGGTGATGCGGACGCTGACGAACTCCACGATGCCGGTGGCCAGCCCCAGATCGACCACGTCGCCGATGCCGATCTGGTCTTCGGCGACGATGAAGATGCCGTTGAGCACGTCCTTGACGATGTTCTGGGCGCCGAAGCCGAGGCCGGCGCCGATCGCCGCGGTGAGGAGTGTGAGCGAGGCGAGGGCATCGGGAGCGACGATGCTGGCGATCCACACGAGCGCCACGATCACGAGGATCACGTTGACGATGTTCTGCAGGATCGTGCCGAGGGTGCGGGTGCGTTGCACCAACCGCACGGCGCTGAGCGGGGAGCGATCGAGCGCCTGCGTGTCGTCGACGCGGGCCTTGCTCTTCGCCCCGTTGACGATGCGATCGACGACGTGGCGGATGATGACGCGCAGGATCCACGCGGCGACGGCGATCCCCACGATGATTCCGAGGATCTTCAGCACGACACCGCCGAACCCGAGGAGCTGATCACCGATCCAGCCCCAGGTGTCGGGGTTGGCCAGGTCGCTCGGCGAGGTGATCGAGGGCGACGGGGTGGGCGAGGGATTTTCGGCGAGAACGAACATCGGAATCAGCCTAACGACGGATGCCTCGGCGCCGGCTGAGCGTCGAGGCATCCGTCGGGGATCGGATCAGGCGTCGCGCGAGCGGAGTGCGATCCACCCGAGCAGAAGGGGCGCGATCACCCACCCGGCCATCGTGAGCGCGGGCTCCACGAGGTCGGTCGCTCCGGCCCGGGTGAGGCTCCCGGCGGCGCTGACAGGAAGGTACCTGCCCGCCTCGACGACCCACATCCAGTCGGGGCCGGCGATCGAGAACAGGCTCAGCATGATCGGCAGGACGAAGAGCACTCCGACCGTGACGGCGATCGCGCCGGCGCCGCTGCGCAGGACGAAACCGAAGCCGACTCCCATGAGGGTGAAGCAGGCCATCGAGACCACGCCGAGGGCGAGGGGGACGACCGAGTCGGCGGGCGTCGCCCAGTCGATGCCTGAGCCCGACAGGGGAGTGGTGACGGCGATGGCGACGGCGTAGATGATCACGGTGGTGACCATCATCGTCACGGCCACGACGAGCGCCTTCGCCAGCAGCACGGCACCGCGACGCGGCTCCGCGGTGAGCGTCGAGCGGATCATCCCGGTGGAGTACTCGCCGGTCACGACGATCGCCCCGAGGATGCCGGCCACGAGCATCGTGAACTGGGTGGGCGCGAGGATGACGTTCGTCGGCTGCATCCCCCCGCCCATGCCGCTCGTGGCGAGGGCGATCAGCAGCGAGATCCCCACCGACAGGGCGGCCGTGACCCCGAGGGACCACCAGGTCGAGCGAAGGGTGAGGATCTTGATCGCCTCGCTCTTCAGCAGGTGCGCGAAGCTCAGGCGGTGGGTGTGGGTGTGCGTCGCCCGGCGGGGCGCGGCGGCGAGGGCGGTCATGCGATCTCCTTGGTCTTGTACTCGACGGAATCGTCGGTCAGGGCGAGGTAGGCGTCCTCGAGGGAGCCGACGCGCGGGCTGAGCTCGTAGAGAGGGATGCCGTGGGCGGCGGCGATGTCTCCGACCGTCTCGGCCGTGATCCCGGTGATCTGCGCCGCACCCGGCTCGACGGCCGAGACGGTGGCATCCGGGATCTCGAGGGCGGTGACGAGGTCGCCGAGGCGGGGGGAGCGCACGAGCAGGGTGGTCGTCGTCCAGGTGCGCACGAGGTCGGAGAGGGCCGCGTCGGCGAGCACGCGCCCGCGCCCCAGCACGATCACGTGATCGGCGGTCTGCGACATCTCGCTCATGAGGTGGCTCGACAGCAGCACGGTTCGTCCCTCGGACGCGAGGTGCCGCACGAACTGGCGCACCCAGCGCACGCCCTCGGGGTCGAGGCCGTTGACCGGCTCGTCGAGGATCAGCGTGTGCGGGTCGCCGAGCAGGGCGGCCGCGATCCCGAGTCGTTGGCCCATGCCGAGCGAGAACCCCCCGGCTCGCTTGCCGGCCACGGAACCGATGCCGGTGAGTTCGATCACCTCGTCGACGCGGGCGTTCCCGATGCCGTGCGTCGCGGCCATGGCGCGAAGGTGGTTGCGGGCCGACCGACCCGTATGGATGGCTTTGGCGTCGAGCAGGACGCCGACCTCGGTGAGGGGCGAGCGCAGGTGCCGATAATCCTGGCCGCCCACGGTCACGCGACCGGCGGTGGGGCGGTCGAGTCCGACGATCATGCGCATGGTGGTGGACTTGCCCGCACCGTTCGGTCCGAGGAAGCCGGTCACCCGCCCCGGGGCCACCGTGAACGAGACGCCGTCGACAGCGGTCTTGTCGCCGTAACGCTTGGTGAGGTTGTCTGCAACGATCATGCCTCCACGCTAGGAAGAGCGACCCAGTCGCCGCGTCCTCCGTCCGGATGATCGCGAGCGACGGGAGGATGACGCCGAAACGTCGGATGCCCCCTCCCGAGGGGGAGAGGGCATCCGATGCGGAGGCGGATTACTCGGCGTCGCGCTCCTGGACCGCCAGCGCGCGCTCGACGCCGGCGAGGTTCTCGCCGACGAGACGACGAAGCGCGGGGGCGGCGTCGGCGTTCTGTGACAGCCACTGACGCGTCGCGTCGCGCAGCGTCTTGTTCGCCAGGGCGGCGGGGTAGAGGCCCACGATCAGGTACTGCGCGATCTGGTAGCTGCGCGACTCCCAGATGGGCAGCAGCATCGCGAAGTACGGCTCGACGAAGTCGGCGAGCACGTCGACCGTCGCCGGGTTCGTGAAGCCGGACGCCGTCGACCGCACGATCGTGTTCGGCGCGTCGGCGCGCTCGATGAGCGAGTCCCAGGCCTCCTGCTTCGCCGCGTGCGAGGGCAGCGACGCCTTGGCCATGGCCGCGAACTCCCCGCCCTTGGCGGTGTTGTCGGCGGCGCGCGCCTCGTCGATGTCGGCGGCGGTGACCACGCCCGCGGAAGCGAGCGAGACCAGCAGCTGCCACGACAGGTCGGTGTCGATCTCGAGGCCCTCGAGCGGGGTGTCGCCGTCGCGCAGCGCACGGACCGTCTCGGCGTGGGCCGGGGTGGATGCCGCGGAGGCGAACGCCGTCACGAACTGCAGCTGGCTGTCGCTGCCGGCCTCGGCCTTCTGCGCCAGCTCCCACAGGCCGTCGGCCACCCGCTCGCGCGCGGCGTCCCGAGTCTCGGGGGCCACGTACGAGTTCGCGGCGAGCTGCAGCTGGCCCAGGGTCGTGCGCACGGTGGTCGACTCGGTCTCGGAGCCGATGTTCTGCAGGACGAGGTCCAGGTAGTCGGTGGCCGAGGCCTCGGCATCCCGCGTCTGGTCCCACGCCGCACCCCACACGAGCGAGCGCGCGAGCGGGTCGGAGATGTCCTTCAGGTGGGCGATCGCCGTGGCGAGCGAGCGCTCGTCGAGACGGATCTTCGCGTAGGCGAGGTCGTCGTCGTTGAGCAGCACGAGGTCGGGACGACGGATGCCACGGAGTTCGGCGACCTCGGTGCGGTCGCCGTCGACGTCGATCTCGACGCGGTGGACGCGCTCGAGCGAGCCCGACTCGGTCACCGAGTAGAAGCCCACGCCCAGGCGGTGCGGCCGGATGGTGGGGTAGTCGGCCGGCGCGGTCTGCACGATGGCGAAACGCGTGATCGTGCCGTCGGCTCCTTCTTCGATGAGCGGAGTCAGCGTGTTGACTCCCGCCGTCTCGAGCCACTTCTCGGCCCAGTCGCCCAGGTCCCGACCACTCGTGGTCTCGAGCTCGGCGAGCAGGTCGCCCACCTCGGTGTTCGACCACTGGTGCTTCTGGAAGTACGCGGCCACCCCGGCGAAGAACTGCTCGATGCCCACCCAGGCGGCGAGCTGCTTCAGAACCGATCCGCCCTTGGCGTAGGTGATGCCGTCGAAGTTGACCTGCACGTCTTCGAGGTCGTTGATCTCGGCGACGACCGGGTGGGTCGAGGGGAGCTGGTCCTGACGGTACGCCCAGGTCTTCTCCATCGCGTTGAAGGTCGTCCACGCGGCCTCCCACTCGGTGGCCTCGGCGGTGGCGATCGTGGAGGCCCACTCGGCGAACGACTCGTTCAGCCACAGGTCGTTCCACCACTTCATGGTGACGAGGTCGCCGAACCACATGTGCGCGAGCTCGTGGAGGATCGTCACGACGCGACGTTCCTTCACGGCATCCGTCACCTTGCTACGGAAGACGTAGGTCTCGGTGAAGGTCACCGCACCCGCATTCTCCATCGCGCCGGCGTTGAACTCGGGCACGAAGAGCTGGTCGTACTTGGCGAAGGGGTAGGGGAAGCCGAACTTCTCCTCGAAGTACGCGAAGCCCTGACGGGTCTTCTCGAAGACGTAGTCGGCGTCGAGGTACTGCCACAGGCTCTTCCGGGCGAAGACACCGAGGGGGATGACGCGGCCGTCGGCGCTCGTGAGCTCGCTGTAGGTCGCCTCGTAGGGGCCGGCGACGAGCGCCGTGATGTACGACGAGATGCGCGGGGTCGCGGGGAAGTCCCAGCGGGCGGTGTCGTCGGAGACGGCGACCGGCTCGGGCGTGGGGGAGTTGGAGACGACCTTCCACCGCGCGGGGGCGGTCACCGAGAAGGTGAACGCGGCCTTGAGGTCGGGCTGCTCGAACACGGTGTACATCCGGCGCGAGTCGGGCACCTCGAACTGCGAGTAGAGGTAGACCTCTCCATCGACGGGGTCGACGAAGCGGTGCAGGCCCTCACCGGTGTTGGTGTACTCGCAGTCGGCCTCGACGACGAGCTCGTTCTCTGCCGCGAGATCGTCGAGCGCGATGCGCGAGTCGGCGAAGACGACGGCGGGGTCGAGCGAGCGGCCGTTCAGGGTGATCGCGTGCACGGTGCGCGCGATCAGGTCGATGAAGGTCGACGCGCCCTCGGTGGCGGCGAAATTCACGACGGTGCGCGAGGTGAAGACCTCCTCTCCGCGCGTGAGGTCGAGCTGCACGTCGTAGGAGTGCGTGTCGACGATCGCGCGACGCTCCTGCGCTTCGATGCGGGTGAGGTTCTCTCCTGGCACTGGCGTTCTCCCGGGGATCTGGGTGGTTTGTCGCAGGTGACGCGGTTGACGTCGGTGACAACCGTATAAGCCTAGTAGCGAGATATCTCGCGTCCGCGCCTCGCGCGGGGGTGCGAGGATGTGATCGTGAGCACGACCGACACGGACACCAGCCCTGAGACCGTCCTCTACGCGTCGCCCGCCGCGGCGTCCGGACCCAAGTGGGTCGAGACGCCGGTGGCGTACGACGGCATCCTCCTCGCCGGCTTCGGCGGGCCCGAGGGTCAGGACGACGTCATCCCGTTCCTGCGCAACGTGACGCGTGGGCGCGGCATCCCCGATGAGCGACTCGAAGAGGTCGCCCACCACTATCGCCACTTCGGCGGCGTCAGCCCGATCAACCAGCACAATCGCGAGCTCAAGGCCGCCCTCGAGGCCGAGATCGCCAAGCGCGGACTGGGTCTGCCCGTGTACTGGGGCAACCGCAACTGGTCGCCGTACCTCGAAGAGGCCGTGACCGAGGCGGCCGAGGCGGGTGATACGACGCTGCTTGCGATCGCGACGAGCGCCTACAGCTCGTTCTCGAGCTGCCGTCAGTACCGCGAGGACTACGCCCGTGTGCTCGAGGCGACCGGTCTCGGCGAGACGGTGACGATCGACAAGGTCCGTCAGTTCTTCGACCACCCGGGCTTCGTGAGCACCTTCGTCCGGGGCGTGTCGGATGCCGTCTCGGCCTACGTCGCCGACGGGATCGCGCCCGAGAAGATCCGCGTGCTCTTCTCCACTCACTCCATCCCGAGCGCCGACGCGGAGCGCTCCGGCCCTCGCGACGTCGAGTTCGGAGAGGGCGGTGCCTACGAGGCGCAGCACAAGGCCGTCGCCGCCTTCGTCATGGCCGAGGTCGCCGCCGCCGTCGCCGACGTCGAGTGGGAGCTCGTCTACCAGTCGCGCTCGGGCCCGCCCACGCAGCCCTGGCTCGAGCCCGATGTCAACGACGTGATCGCGGAGCTTCCCGGCCGCGGCGCCGAGGCGGTCGTGATCGTGCCCCTCGGCTTCGTCAGCGACCACATGGAGGTGCTCTGGGACCTCGACACCGAGGCCATGGAGGCCGCCGAGGAGGCGGGTATCCGCGCGGTGCGCACGCCGACGCCGGGCATCGATCCCGCGTACGTCTCGGGTCTGGTCGACCTGGTCGAGGAGCGTCTGAAGGGCACGCCGAAGGCGGAGCGCCCCCACCTGACCGACCTGGGTCCCTGGTACGACGTGTGCCGTCCGGGATGCTGCGAGAACATCCGGGCCGGTTTCAAACCGGTCGCCGCGGGTCTGCGTCCCTGACGAACTCGTACGCCGCCCGTTCCTCAGCAGGAGCGGGCGGCGTCGTCATGTCCGCCCGTGATGTCGGACCCGCTCAATAGACTGGCCGCATGCGCATCCACATCGGCACCGATCACGCCGGTCTCGAGTTCTCCACCCAGATCCAGCACCACCTCGCCTCTCAGGGGCACGAGGTCGTCGACCACGGCCCGATCGAGTACGACGCCCTCGACGACTACCCGGCGTTCTGCATCCGCGCGGCCCAGGCCGTGGTTCGCGACCAGGCCGCGGGCGTCGAGGCCCTCGGTGTCGTGTTCGGCGGCTCCGGCAACGGTGAGCAGATCGCCGCGAACAAGGTGCTGGGCGTGCGCGCGGCGCTCGTGTGGAACATCTCCACCGCAGAGCTCGCCCGTGAGCACAACGACGCCAACGTCATCTCGATCGGTGCGCGTCAGCACACCTTCGACGAGGCCGCGTCGTTCATCGACCGCTTCATCGCCACCCCGTTCTCGGGCGAGGAGCGCCACGCGCGCCGCATCGGTCAGCTCGCCGCCTTCGAGCAGGACGGGGTGCTGCTGCCCGACCCGCGCGCCGGTGAGAAGCCGAACACCATGACCGACGCCAGCGACTCGTTCGACCCCGAGGCAGGCTGATGCCCGAAGGGCATTCCGTCCACCGCATCGCGCGGCAGTTCGACCGCAACATCGTGGGACGCACGGTCGCGGCATCCAGTCCCCAGGGGCGTTTCGTCGAGGGCGCGTCCGTCATCGACGGCCGCGAGGCGCTCGAGGTGCGGGCGGTGGCGAAGCAGATGTTCCTCCGCTTCGACGGCGACGTCTGGCTGCGCGTACACCTCGGGATGTACGGTGCGTGGGACTTCTCGGGCGACGTGGTCGTCGACGCGACGATCGCCTCGGCCAACGGCCGCATGGGCCAGACGAACCAGCGTGGCACCGTGATCGACGACGAGCCGATCCTGGATGCCGCGGGCGAGAACTCTCTGACCTCGATCGGCGCACCACGTCGCACGCGCGTGCGCATGTCGGAGCAGACGACAGGTCTCGAGGGGCAGAACGAGTGGCCTCCGCCGGTGGTCGGCCAGGTGCGCCTGCGCCTGCTCACCGACTCCACGTGCGCCGACCTGCGCGGACCGACGGCGTGCGTGCTGCAGACACCCGACGAGGTGCAGGCGACCATCGCGAAGCTCGGGCCCGATCCCCTCGTCGACGACCTCGCGGAGGGCGAGGAGCGCTTCACCGCCACGGTGCGCAAGAAGCCCACGCCCATCGGCCTCCTGCTCATGGATCAGGCGGTCGTGAGCGGCATCGGCAACGTGTACCGCGCCGAGCTGCTGTTCCGCGCGCGGCAGAACCCGCACACGCCCGGGCGTGACGTGCCCGAAGAGGTCGTGCGGGGCATCTGGCGCGACTGGGCGACGCTGCTGCCGATCGGCGTCGAGACCGGTCAGATGATGACGATGGACGGGCTCGACCCCGCCGCCTACCGGCGCGCGATGGCGCGTCGCGCCGACCGGCACTGGGTCTACCACCGCGAGGGTCTGCCCTGCCGCGTGTGCGGAACGGCGATCGTGATGGAAGAGGCCGCCGGTCGCAAGCTGTACTGGTGCCCGAAGTGCCAGGCTTGAGCGAGCGGGTTCCGGGCCTTTCGACGGCGCGGCCGTGGCATTCCCGTCGATCGCGGTCGGGGCGACGGGGCTGATCGCCGTGCGGGGTAGCGCGGGTTTTACGCGCCGGGCGCCCCGCTCCGTCCCCGGCACCCGCTGAGCTGCGCTCTCGCGCGGCCTTTCGCGCGCGCCCGGGCCTTCCGCTTACCGCAGATGGTCGCCTGAGCGGCTGAGAACGACCATCTCAGGCAACTGAAGCGCGCCTCCGGCGTGCCCAGGCTTTTCAGTTGCCCCACATGGTCGCCACAGCGGCCGAGGAACGACCATCTCAGGCAACTGAGGTGCGCCCAGTGCGTACCGGCCTTCCACTTGCCGCAGATGGTCGTCTGAGCTGCCGAGGAATGATCAACTCAGGCAACTGAAGCGCGCCTCGCAAGCCCCGCGCTTGACTTGCCGCACACGGTCGTCTGAGCGGCTGAAGATCGACCATCTCGGGCAATCGGCGGGCGCCGCGCGAGCGCCTCGGCCTTTCACTTGCCGCAGATGGTCGTCTGAGCGGCCGAGGAGCGACCATCTCAGGCAATTGACGGGCGCCGCGCAAGCCCCGCGCTTGACTTGCCGCAGATGATCGCCTGAGCGGCCAAGGAACGACCATCTCAGGCAATTGGCGGGCGCCGCGCGAGCGCCTCGGCCTTTCACTTGCCGCAGATGGTCGTCTGAGCGGCCGGGGGACGACCATCTCAGGCAATTGACGGGCGCCTCGCGCACGCCCCGGCCTTTCACTTGCCACACATGGTCGCGTGAGCGGCCGAGGAACGACCATCTCAGGCAACTGACGTGGGGCCTCGCGCGCCCTGGACTTTCACTTGCCGCAGATGGTCGCCTGAGCGGCCGAGGAACGACCGTCTCAGGCAACTGAAGGGCGCCTCGCGCACGCCCCGGCCTTCCCCCTGCCGCAAATAGTCGCCCGCGGCCCCCATAAGCGACCACGCCGGGAACGGGGCGCGGCTCAACCTGTCGAAGCCGCACGGCGCCGCGTTCTAGGCTGATCCGGTGCGTCAGAATCCGAGCTTCGCGATGACCGACGTCGGTGAGATCCGCCGTCTCATCGACCTCAACCCCTGGGTCACCCTCGTCAGCCGGACCGACGAAGGCCTCGTCGCCTCGCACTACGCGGTCATGCTCGACGACACTCGCGACGACCTCACGATCGTGGGCCATGTCGGCAAGCCCGACGACGCGATCCTCGGTCTCGGCGACCGAGAGCTGCTCGTCGTCGTGCAAGGCCCGCACGGCTACATCACGCCGCGGTGGTACGGGGACGTTCCGGCTGTGCCCACGTGGAACTTCGTGTCGGCGCACCTCAGCGGCATCCCGGAACTGCTCTCTCCGACGGAGAACCTGCGGGTACTCGAGCGCCTCGTCGATCATTTCGAGGGTCACGGTGACGACGCGCGAGGGCTGTACGCGGTGCCCAACGACGCCGCCTTCGTGGAGAGGCTCGAACGCGGGACCGTCGGATTCCGCCTCACGCCGACGCGCGTGACGGCGAAGCGCAAGCTCAGCCAGAACCGTTCCGTGGAGGTCGTCGAGACGATCATCCAGGGTCTGACCGCCGAGGGGCGCCACGAGCTCTCCGCCGAGATGCGTCGCGCCGCCGACGCGCGGGTCCGCCCGTGATGGGCGAGAACGTGGGGTTCGTCCGCGCGGTGCGCGTGGCCGGCCCCGGACGTGAATTCCTTCCGACGTCCGAGCCCGTCGACCTCGTCATCGCCGACGGACGGATCGCTGACATCGCGCCGACGGGCAACCTCCGACCCACCGGCCCCGTTATCGATGGCGAGGGCGGGTGGCTTCTGCCCGGGCTCTGGGACCACCACGTGCACGTGCTCCAGTGGGCCCTCGCCGCGAGTCGGGTTCCCCTCGGCGAGGTGGTGAGCGCACGCGATGCCGCGACGATCATGGCGCTCGCCCCCGAGTCCGACGGCCGCCGTGTCGGTTCCGGATTCCGTGACGGGCTCTGGTCCGATGCGCCGAGCCTCGAGCTGCTGGATGCCACCACCCGGGGCGTTCCGACGTACCTGATCAACGCCGACGTGCACAGCGTGTGGATGAACACGGCGGCCTTCCGCCGCGAGGGCTTCGAGCCCGTGGCATCCGGGATGCTCGTCGAAGAGGACGCGTTCGAGATCTCGCGCCGATTGAACGCCGTCGACGCCGCCGTCGCCGACGCCGCCGTGGAGCGCATGGCCCGCGCGGCCGCGGCACGCGGGGTCGTGGGTCTCGTCGACCTCGACATGACCTGGAACGACGAGCCCTGGCAGCGGCGAGCGGCGAGCGGCTTCGACACTCTGCGGATCTCGTACGGCACGTATCCGCAGGACCTGGACCGGGCCATCGCCGAGGGCCTCCGGACGGGCGACCCGGTGCGGGGATCGACGAACGGCCTCGTGCGCGTGGGGCCGCTCAAGGCGATCACCGACGGCTCGCTGGGCACGCGCACCGCGGCGTGCGCCCACCACTATCCGGGCGACACCGGCAACCACGGGTTGTTGACCGTTCCGCCGGAGCAGCTCGTCGACATGATGACGCGCGCCACGGCTGCCGGACTCGACTGCGCGATCCACGCCATCGGCGACGTCGCGAACGCGCACGCGCTCGACGCGTACGCCCTCACCGGCGCGGTCGGAACCATCGAACACGCTCAGCTCGTCGCACACGCCGACATTCCGCGCTTCGCTCGTCTGGGGGTCGCCGCGAGCGTGCAGCCCGAGCATGCGCTCGACGATCGGGATATGACGGATGCCATCTGGGCCGAGCAATCCGCGCAGCCCTACCCGCTGCGCGCCCTGGCCGACAGCGGGACGAATCTGCGCTTCGGCTCCGACGCGCCCGTCGCGCCCCTCGACCCGTGGGCCGCGATGGCATCGGCGGTGTTCCGCACGCGCGACGGGCGCGACGCGTGGCAGCCGCACCAGCGGGTCGGGATCGACACGGCGATCGCCGCCTCGACGGCGGGGGGTTCGACCGCACCCGCGGAGATCTCACCGGGCGCCGTCGCCGATCTCGTCATCGTCGGGGCCGACCCACTGACCGCCGACGAGCGTGGGCTGCGTGCAATGCCCGTGCGCGCGACCCTCCTGGCCGGTCGCGTGACGCACTCCGCCTGACCCGCCGCGCCGGCCTGGGCGGGAGAGGTCTGAGCGCGTCGCGGGGAGTGACGCTCGGCGATAGGCGATGAGCCCTCCCGCGCGGCCCGCTTCCGGATGGGATCGGACCAGCCGGGGACGGAGAACCACGAAGGGGGCGGTGCCGAAGCACCGCCCCCTTCGTGGAACGTCTTACGCGGCGAGGTGCGCGAAGAGGAACCAGCGGTCCTTGTCGAGGCCGCGCTTGATCTCGATCGCCACGTCCTGGCTGGACATGTCGATCTCGTCAAGACCCTCGATGGCGGCTTCGATGTCGACGAGCACGGCGTCGATGTCGGCGATCACGGCGCGGATGACCACGTCGGACTGCGCGAAACCGGCGGGGACCTCGGTGGCCTTCGCCTTCGCCGCGACGGTCGACAGGCGCGAGTCGATGGGAAGGCCCAGGGCGACGATGCGCTCGGCGGCCAGGTCTGCCCACTCCTGGGCGTGAGCGACGACCGAGTCGAGCAGCTCGTGCACGCCGATGAAGTTGGAGCCGCGCACGTGCCAGTGCGCCTGCTTGCCGTTGACGACGAGGGCCTCGAGTCCGATGACGACGGGGGAGAGGAACTGGGCGGTGCCGGCGGCCATCGTCGGGTCGACGGTGGTGGCGGCGGGGGTCTGGACGGTGCTCATGTGGTGCTCCTTCTCGCAGCGAATGACGTCTGTTGGAGGAAACGCTACTCAGGCACGGGCATTCCGCAAGCAAGATGAGGCTCGGCTAAATTCCTGGTAGACAGGCAATCCTTACCTTCGCCGCGCACGTGGCCGCCTCGTCAGCAGGCCGAGAGAGAGCGCGACGACGGCCGCGCCGATGAGCGCAACGAGGGGCACGTCGGCGCCTGTGGCGGGAAGCGTCCCGCTCGGTCGCGTCGCGTCGGGCGAAGCGGGAGCGGGAGCTGCGGAGCTGGGCGGTGCGGGGTCCGCGACCGCCTGCGTCAGGCTGATCGCGGGCAGGATGATCGCCGCCCCGGCGCGCGAGGTGTTTCCGGCAGCGGCATCCATGCGCAGTCCGACCTCCAGCCGGAGCGTCTGCCCGGCGGGGATGACCTCGCTCACCCATTCCTGGCCCGCGGGCACGGGTGAAGAGGCGACGACGAGCTGCAGCGCCGCGGCGACGGCGGTGTCGGTCGCCGCGGCTGACACCGGAGCCGCGCTCACACGGAGTGCTGCGCGTGCCGCGTCGGCACTCGCGTTGCGGACCCACAGCGTGGCGGAGACCGTCTGTCCGGGCACCAGATCGTCGATCCCGTCGAACGGGGTGACGGAGCCGTCGGCGACGAAGCGCACACCGTCGACGCTGACGAGCAGGCGGTCGGGCGCCGTGGCATCCGCCCGCTCCATCGCCGAGGCGGGTGCGGGCATCAGCATGGGCGCGAGAACGAGAGCGGCCACGAGGGCACCCGCGGCGTGGGCTGCGGTCTTGCGGCGCCGTGCCCGGATGGCGTCGAAAGCGAGGAGGGCCAGGCCGTATCCGACGACCGCCACACCGGCCGCGGCGATGACGGCTCCACGCTCCTGCCCACCGAAGACGGCACCGGGATAGCCCAGGTAGGGAAGGGCGAGGATGACGCTTCCTCGCAGCTGCTCCGACTGGACCGGGGGGTCGTCACGGTCGTTGGCGTCCCCGCGCGTGATCAACAGGCGTTCACCGCCCGTACTGCTCGTGGTGCCCACGACGCGATGCGTGACGACCGCGGGGTCGCCCGACCGGATCTGGTAGGTGATGACATCTCCGACGCGGACCTGGTCGATGGCGACGGGCCTGACGGCGATGAGGGTGCCGGGCGGCATGCCGGGCTGCATGCTTCCGGTCAGCACGGTGTAGGTCTGCGCCCCGAGGATGAGGGGAATCACCACGGTGACGAGGGCGAAGAGGGACACCGCGACCAGGACGAGGGTGCCCGTGATCGCGCGGGCGCGCGTCCAGGCGCGGGGGCGCAGGGTGGCCGGCGCCGGTGCGCGGCGGTCCCGGCGGAGTGTCAGGTCCCCTGGCATTTGACACCGCCCAGCAGGTAGCCGCTCAACCCGGCGGGGACGACGGTGCGCGAGCTGCTCGGGTTCGAGCGCCAGGTGTCGTTCTTCGCGACCACGGCGATCTGAGGGTCGCCCGTCAGGAGGGAGATCACGCCGTTGAGAAGGGTTCCGGTCAGTTCCGCCGAGAGCGTCGGACCGGACGCCGACGAGGCCGAGACCGTCGCGAGGACGGAGGAGGTGCTGCCGGACGAGAGGGTCACGACCTCGTACTCGAGGGCGTTCGGCACTTTGGTCCAGGTGATGACGACGATCGGGAGGACGCGATTCGCGTTCTGGCACGTTGGCGCGGAGGGTGCGGCGAGCCGGCCCGCGTCGAGCGTCGTCACCGAGACGGTGGTGCTCGTCTGCCAGGCGGCAGACGCCGGCGTGCTCGCCGGGGTCATGAGCAGCAGCGCCGCCGCGGCGACGACCCCGGCCGACCAGAGGCTCTTGTCGATCGGTTTCATCCCACCACCTGTTCCCCCGTGACCGTGATGGAGGGCGTGAGCGGGGTGCCCTGCAGCGCGGTGTCCGTGCCGGTTTTGAGTGTCGCCCTCAGGCAGAGGTCGACCGACTGGCCCGCCGCGTAGCCCCCCGGCGGTGCATAGGGCGTCCCCGACGCGATGGCGACACCGGAATCGCACGAGCCGACGAAGAGCTGGGTCGTGAGATTCGGCGACGCGGTCACGATCGGGGTGATTCTCCACCGCAGCGTCGACCCCGCGGCCCCTGTCTCGGTGACGCGGAGAATCGGGGTGACGCGCGTCTCGCCCGGAAAGATCGACGCCCAGGTGTTCCAGTCGCCCACCCACTGCGTCGAGAGGGTGAACGACCCCGATGACACGGTGCCGGAGAGGGGCTTCTCGGCCCTCCAGAACGCCTGTGCCGCGGCGGTCCCGGTTCCGAAGACCAGGACCGCCGCGAGCAGACTCGTCCAGCGCAGCCTCCGCGTGACGCCGTCGTCGCGCTTCGACATGGCGGACGTCACGGAGTGGGGAAGGCCTGCGAGAGGCTGAACTTCACGTCCGAGAGATTGACGCTCGTGTTCACCGCCGTCTGCTGGCTCGTGCCGCCCCGGAAGGTGATCGTGAGAGTCGCGTTCGGCGTACCCGAGTCGGCCGAGGTCAGACGGTAGCTCGTGTCGCTGGTGGACGTGCCGTAGTTGGCGGGCATCGTGAGCTTGACGTCGAGGTTCTGCCCGAGCACGCTCGCGCTGAAGGTCGAGCCCAGCTCTGCCTTGAGGTTGGCGACGAGGGTGTCGCCGGTGAGCGTCACGGTGAGCGGCTGGGTCAGGGTGAGCACGTCGCCGGGCACGATCTTCACGTTGGTGAGGCTGGTGAGATCGGTCGGGGCGGACTGAAGGGCGCCCTTGAGCTTCCATGTGCCCGCCCCGAGGCCGAGGTCGAGGTTTCCGGAGTTGACCTGCGTGGCGGTGAGCGCCTTCTCGGTCGACCAGTAGGCGTAGGTGCCGCCGCCGCCGAGCAGCAGGGCGGTTCCGGCGGCGATGGCGAGGATCGCCTTCGCCTTGCGGTGGCGGGGTGCGGGCTCGACGACGGAGCGGGTGGGTTCGGTGGGCTGGGACATGGCGACTCCTGTGGCGGTGCGGTGCGGCTTACGCCCCGAAGTTAGGAGTCGCGTGTGAGTTCATCGCTACCGATCTGGCGCAATGCAGTAGTGGCGGAGCCGGAGTGCGTAGTCGGGGACGCAGGTGGGTAGCCGCTCAGTAGGTACTGGCGAACGCTAGCCTCAGCACATGCCGATCGATCCCCTCGCGTCCGTCCTCGCCCTTCCCGGCGCCGGTCCGACCATTCACGGCACCGCCTTCGTCGCAGCCGGAGCGCGGGTGGTGGGCGACGTGACGCTGAGCGAGGGTGCGAGCGTCTGGTACAACGCCGTCCTCCGCGGCGACAGCGCCGCCATCATCGTCGGTGAGCGCAGCAATCTGCAGGACAACGTGTCGGTGCACGTCGATGCCGACCACCCCGCCGTCATCGGGGCCGACGTCTCCGTGGGCCACAACGCGGTCGTGCACGGGTGCACGATCGGCGACGGGTCGCTGGTGGGCATGGGCAGCGTCATCCTGTCGGGCGCGAACATCGGGCCAGGATGCCTCGTGGCCGGGGGAGCGGTCGTGCTGGAGGGCACGGTGGTTCCTGCAGGGTCCCTGGTGGCGGGGGTGCCGGCGAAGGTGCGGAGGGCCTTGACCGAGGAGGAGCGGGCGGGGATCCGGGGCAACGCCCAGAGCTATCTCGCGCAGGCGGTGCGGCACGGGGCAAGGATGTAAGGATTCTTCGGGTGTGCCCACAGAGGTAGCCGAGCGGTCGTGTGCGGAGGCTTCGACTGCGGTGGCACCGTAACGAGGTTGGCGTTCGGTCGCGAGGTCGGTATTCGTTGAGGGACAGCGTCGAACTGCACGCTCAGGCGTCACGTTGCGCTGTGCCTGGAGATCCCGGTCGCACAAGACTGCCTCTGTCACCGGTGTTGATGAGAGGACTTCCGTTGAGGAAATTGAGCGCGCTCATCGTGATGGTGCTCTTGAGCGCCGCCATCGGCACACCATCGGTGAGCGGCGCATCTTTCACGGCGCAGCAAAATGTGGCGGGGAATGTCGTGACTACTGGCCAAGTCCTGCCACCCGTGAATCTCAGGATGTCGAACGGGGTTGGCCACTGTGTGGCGAACGTTCAGTGGTCGGCGGATCCGACTTCTGGGGCGTCGAGAGCGTGGCAGGGAGTTCTCCCGACGTTTACCCTCACGCGTCAGAACCCCGACGGGTCTGTCGTGACGGTGAGCTCCAGGGGCCCGACGTGGACAGGGAACCGGTACGACTATTCCGCCGATGATTACGGCCTCTCGGACGAGACGAACTACACCTATACGGTCACGGCTTCGATCGGAAAATGGACCGCATCGGCGAGTGCTGTTTACGCCGATTGCGCTCCTTAGCTCGACGTTCGACGTGGGCTTGTCGCTCTATCTCACGCACGGGGAGCGTCATCGCTCGGCACAGCAGATTCCGGATGCCGTGACCCGGGGTGACGGCGGAGCCTCCGCCGCGCGACCCACCGACCGCTGATCGAGGGCATCAGTCGCCGAACGCGAGCGCTCCTCCGGCGAAGCCGACACCGTCGGGCAATTGCGTGTCCACGGCATCCGGTGTCACGGGGAAGTCCAGCTCGAAAGCACCGACGTTCTCTGTGTTCGAGGTGCCCGTGAAGGCCATCCGATATCGCGCGGGGAGAAGCGCGGCGGAGGTCGACTGCGTGTCGAGGTCGATCGTCAGGGCCTGGGAGATCTCGAGGCGGCCGGCACCGTCGGCAGAGCGGAGGATGGTCGGCATTCCCGACCACTGCTCGATGCGCGGTGGCGTCGACCGATCGAGCATCAGATCCAACTCGCGGTCGTCGTCGCCGAGACGGAAGTCCAGCTGGACGGCGACTTTTCCGTCGATCTCGGTGGCGACGGTGATGGTCGCGGCGGTGGGACGAGCGACGGCCTTCGCGTAGAAGTCATCGGTGAGCGCCCCCCGCGGGAACGACGTGGTGTCGGAGAGGTAGGTTGCCGCCTGTTGGGCGTCGCCGCGTTCGAGAGCACTCATGAAAGCGGTCACCGTCTCACGTTGCGCGGAGAAGTCGCCTCCCGCGTCGGGGCTTCCGGTGCACGCGGTGAGCCCGGTCACCATGATTCCCGCGAGGGAGAGCGCGAAAGCGCGCCGTATCGTCGTCGTTCCGCGCATCTGCCGCCCCATTCCGCGTCCGCGCGCGCCCCGCACGCTCGCCAACAACGTATCAAGCGCGAAGGATGCCCCGGAAGAGACGCGAGAGAAGGCGCTAGGCGGCGAGCGAGACGGGAAAAATGGAGGGGCTGACGAGAATCGAACTCGCATCATCTGTTTGGAAGACAGAGGCTTTACCACTAAGCTACAGCCCCGGATTTCCGCGGTTTTCTGACGAACCGCGAAGTCGGACGCCCCTACTCTACGACACCCTGAGGCCCGTTGCGAACGCGGGGGTGTCGGCATCCCTCCGCTCTCGCGCACAAGGGGGCCGGTGAAATCGGCGCAGCCAGGGCTATCGACTAGACTTTCAGCGGTCGTTTCGTCGGCGCGTGCCGCGCGCCGCCCCGGGGCGTAGCTCAGCTTGGTAGAGCGCCCGCTTTGGGAGCGGGAGGCCGCAGGTTCAAATCCTGTCGCCCCGACGAACGGCCCCACAGACCACAGGCCCAATCGGCCCCCGCGTGCGCGCGGGCCACACGAGGAGAACGAACCGCATGGTCAACAGCACCGTCGAGAAGCTCAGCCCCACCCGGGTCAAGCTGCACATCACGGTTTCGCCCGACGAGCTCAAGCCGAGCATCGCCCACGCCTACGAGCACATCGCCCGCGACGTGCAGATCCCCGGCTTCCGCAAGGGCAAGGTGCCCGCGCCGATCATCGACCAGCGCATGGGCCGCGGCGCCGTCATCGAGCACGCGGTCAACGAGGGGCTCGACGGGTTCTACCGCGAGGCCGTCGAGGCCAACGAGCTGCGCGTCATCGGTCGCCCGAACGCCGAGATCGTCGAGCTCCCCGAGCTCAAGGACTTCTCGGGCGATCTGATCGTCGACGTCGAGGTCGACGTGCGCCCCGAGTTCGACCTGCCCGCGTACGACTCGATCACGGTGACGGTCGACGCCGCCGAGGTCGACGAGGCCGGTATCGACGCCGAGCTCGACCGCCTCCGCGCGCGCTTCGGCACGCTCATCACGGTCGACCGTCCCGCCAAGACCGGTGACTTCGTCGAGCTCGACCTGGTCGCCACGATCGACGGCAACGAGATCGACCGCGCCGAGGGCGTGTCGTACGAGATCGGCTCGGGCGAACTGCTCGAGGGCATCGACGAGGCCATCGAGTCGCTGACGGCCGACGAGCAGACCACGTTCCGTTCGAAGCTGGTCGGCGGCGAGCACGCCGGTGAAGAGGCCGAGGTCTCGGTCACCATCACCGCCGTCAAGGAGCGCGAGCTCCCCGAGGCCGACGACGACTTCGCGCAGATGGCGTCGGAATTCGACACCATCGCCGAACTGCGCGAGTCGCTCAGCGAGCGCGTGTCGCAGCAGGCCGTGTTCACGCAGGGCTCCGCCGCGCGCGACAAGTTCATCGAGGCGCTCCTCGAGGCCGTCGAGATCCCGGTCCCGCCGCAGCTCATCGAGGACGAGGTGCACCAGCACCTCGAGGGCGAGAACCGCCTCGAAGACGACGAGCACCGCGCCGAGGTCACCGAGGCGAGCGAGAAGCAGTTCCGCACGCAGATGGTCCTCGACAAGATCGCCGAAGACGCCAACGTGCAGGTGTCGCAGGACGAGCTGACCCAGTACCTCATCCAGTCGGCCGCGCAGTACAACATGGCGCCGCAGGACTTCGTCAACGCGCTGCAGCAGGGCAACCAGCTGCCCGCGCTCGTCGGTGAGGTCGCCCGCAACAAGGCCCTCGCGATCGCGCTCGGCAAGGTCACCGTCGTCGACACCGACGGCAAGCCCGTCGACCTGACCGGTTTCGTCGCCGTCGAGGGCGAAGAGCCCGTCGAGGGTGACGACGACGCCGACGAGGCTCCCGCCGAGGAGGCCGCCGTCGAGGAGGCACCCGCGAAGGCTCCCGCCAAGAAGCGCGCCCCCGCGAAGAAGAAGGCCGACGCGGACGAGGCGCCCGCCGCGGAGGAGACCCCCGCGAAGGCTCCCGCCAAGAAGCGCGCCCCCGCCAAGAAGAAGACCGACGAGGCCGCTGACAGCGAGTAAGCCGTGAAGAAGGGGGCGGATGCCGTGGCATCCGCCCCCTTCTTTCATTTCCGGGCGCCGTCCGGGGGAACGACCCCGTTGAGTGTTCAGAACACTCGGACCGCTTCTCGAAGCGTCCGGGCGTTGTGGGCTCTTCCTGCCTGAACACGGGGTCAGAACGATGATGAGGATGCGACACATGAACGACTGGCAGAGCAGGGTGGATGCCGTGTGGGCCGACGACACGCTGAGCCCCGAGCACGTGATCGAGCGGATCGACGAGCTCGCCGCCGAGCGACCGGCCGACGATGCGCTGGCGCTGTTCGAACGCGCCGGGGCGCGCGACTCGGCCGGCGTCGAGGACGAGGCGGAGGTGCTCTACCGCCGAGCCCTCGAGATCGGACTCGACGACCAGCGCCGCACGCGTGCGACGATCCAACTGGCGAGCACGATCCGCAACCTCGGTAAGACCGAGGAGTCGCTGGCGATGCTCGAGGCGGAGTACGAGCGGGATCCGAAAGGGCCGCTGCACGACGCGGCCGCCGCCTTCTACGCCCTCGCGCTCGTGTCGAGCGGAGCGCCCGAGCGGGCGGCATCCATCGCCCTTCAGGCCCTCGCCCCCCACCTGCCGCGTTATACCCGTTCCGTGACGGGATATGCGCGAGAAATCGCCGACCAGGCGGGCTGATCCGCCCGCGGCGAACACGGCATCCCGCTCCGGAACGCGCCGGTAGATTCAATTCAGATCACGGAAGAGGAGCACACATGCCCGAACCCCTTATGGCAACGAGCGTCTTCGACAGACTGCTCAAGGACCGCATCATCTGGCTCGGTTCCGAGGTGCGCGACGAGAACGCCAACGAGATCTGCGCCAAGATCCTGCTGCTTGCCGCAGAAGACCCGCAGAAGGACATCTACCTCTACATCAACTCGCCCGGCGGCTCGATCACGGCCGGTATGGCAATCTACGACACGATGCAGTTCGTGCCCAACGACATCGTCACCGTCGGCATCGGCATGGCGGCCTCCATGGGCCAGCTGCTGCTCACCAGCGGCACCAAGGGCAAGCGCTACATCACGCCGAACGCGCGCGTGCTGCTGCACCAGCCCCACGGTGGCTTCGGCGGAACGTCGAGCGACATCCAGACGCAGGCGCAGCTCATCCTCGACATGAAGCGCCGTCTCGCCGAGATCACCGCGAACCAGACCGGCAAGAGCGTCGAGCAGATCAACGCCGACGGTGACCGCGACCGCTGGTTCACCGCTCAGGAAGCGCTCGAGTACGGCTTCGTCGACCACATGCGCGAGCACGCCACCGACGTCACCGGCGGCGGCGGAACCGCGGCCTGAGCCGAGAGGAAAAGCACACCATCATGAACATCCCCACTTTCGGCGGCGCCGCATCGCACATGCCCTCGAGCCGCTACGTCCTTCCTCAGTTCGAGGAGCGCACGGCCTACGGCTACAAGCGCCAGGACCCCTACAACAAGCTGTTCGAAGACCGCGTGATCTTCCTCGGCGTGCAGGTCGACGACGCGTCGGCCGACGACGTCATGGCCCAGCTGCTCGTCCTCGAGTCGCAGGACCCCGACCGCGACATCATCATGTACATCAACTCGCCTGGTGGCTCCTTCACCGCCATGACGGCGATCTACGACACGATGCAGTACGTCTCGCCGCAGATCCAGACGGTCGTGCTCGGTCAGGCCGCCTCCGCGGCATCCGTGCTGCTGGCCGCCGGCGCCCCCGGCAAGCGTCTCGCCCTGCCGAACGCCCGCATCCTGATCCACCAGCCCGCGATGGGCGAGGCCGGACACGGACAGGCGTCCGACATCGAGATCCAGGCGCAGGAGATCCTTCGCATGCGCACCTGGCTCGAAGAGACCATGGCACGCCACACCGGCCAGGACGTTTCAAAGGTCAACAAGGACATCGACCGCGACAAGATCCTCTCCGCCGCCGAGGCGATGGAGTACGGCATCGTCGACCAGGTGCTCACGACCCGCAAGCGCACTCCCGCGGCCCTCACCGCCTGAGGCCCTCGCGCCACGACGAAGCCCCGCAGACCCGTTTCGGTCTGCGGGGCTTCGTCGCGCAGGGCGGTCGTCGTGGACGGTGGGCACCGCGGATCGTGAGACTGCAGCTGGCCGACACCCCGGCGTCGCCCTGCAACGGACTCGTCGGCGAGATGCCGTCTCGGCGCCGCCTGCCGCCGCGGCGGGGTGGCCATAGCGGCAGCTCGACGTTCGCGACGACAGGGTGGGAGAGCGGATGCCGGGAGTCCGCCGTGGGCGATCACGACACCGCCGCGCGCGCGAATGCCCTCGGTTCGCTCGGGCTCGGGTTAGGCTCGGGTAACACACCGGCGGGGGCCGGGTGACGGGAGGAACCGGCCATGGCACGTATCGGTGAGAGCGCCGACCTGTTCAAGTGCTCCTTCTGCGGCAAGAGCCAGAAGCAGGTACAGCAGCTGATCGCCGGTCCGGGCGTCTACATCTGCGACGAGTGCGTCGAGCTCTGCAACGAGATCATCGAAGAGCGCATGGCCGAGTCGTCGGCCGGTGAGGTCGCCGAGTTCGACCTGCCGAAGCCGCGCGAGATCTTCTCGTTCCTCGAGGAGTACGTCGTCGGGCAGGAGCCCGCCAAGCGCGCCCTCGCCGTCGCCGTCTACAACCACTACAAGCGCGTGCGCTCGCACGGCACCCTTCAGCCCGCCGAGCAGCGCGCCGAAGAGATCGACATCGCCAAGAGCAACATCCTGCTGCTCGGGCCCACCGGGTGCGGCAAGACATACCTCGCCCAGACCCTCGCGAAGCGCCTCAACGTGCCGTTCGCGGTCGCCGATGCCACCGCCCTCACCGAGGCCGGCTACGTCGGTGAGGACGTCGAGAACATCCTGCTGAAGCTTCTGCAGGCCGCCGACTTCGACGTCAAGCGCGCCGAGACCGGCATCATCTACATCGACGAGGTCGACAAGATCGCCCGCAAGGCCGAGAACCCCTCGATCACACGCGATGTGTCGGGCGAGGGCGTGCAGCAGGCGCTGCTGAAGATCCTCGAGGGAACGGTCGCCTCGGTTCCGCCGCAGGGCGGCCGCAAGCACCCGCACCAGGAGTTCATCCAGATCGACACGACGAACGTCCTGTTCATCGTGGCCGGGGCCTTCGCAGGCCTCGAAGAGATCATCTCGGCACGCGTCGGCAAGCACGGCGTCGGATTCGGCGCTCCGCTGCAGCGCAAGGAAGACGCGCCCGACCTGTTCAGCGAGGCCCTGCCCGAGGATCTTCACAAGTTCGGCCTGATCCCCGAGTTCATCGGTCGCCTGCCCGTCGTGGCATCCGTCTCGCCCCTCGACCAGGACGCGTTGATGGAGATCCTCACGGCACCGCGCAACGCGCTGGTCAAGCAGTACCAGCGGATGTTCGAGCTCGACGGTGTGCAGCTCGAGTTCGAAGAGGACGCGCTGCGCGCGATCGCCGACCTCGCCGTCGTGCGGAAGACCGGTGCGCGCGGTCTGCGCGCGATTCTCGAGGACGTCCTGGGCCCGATCATGTTCGACGTGCCCTCGGCCGACGACATCGCCAAGGTCGTCATCACGCGTGCGGCCGTCGAAGACCGCGCGCAGCCGACCATCGTGCTGGCACAGAAGCGGCGGAGCGCGTAACCTGCTCCGCTCACACCTTCACCTACGGACCGGGGGGACCGAATGGATGTCGATACCGATCAGCTGTCACTTGCGCAGCAGGTGTTGGAGAGACAGGCCGGACACGGGCAGGCGATCGGGGAACACCTCGAAACGTACGCCCGCCTGAATGCGGGAGAGCTGGGCCTCATCCTGCAGCTGTTCCAGCCGATCAGCGACGGCATCGTCGACGTCGGAAAGCGCGTCGCCGATATGTCGTCGCAGGCCTTCGGCATCGGTACCGAGCGGATGGGCGAGACGGTCGCCGCATATCGCGCTGCCGAGCAGACGGCTCACGACGCGATCGCTCAGGTCGCCGCGTCGCTCGGCGTCGACACGCCGCCGTATTCGCCGGGCACCACGCCGACTCTCGGCGCTGCACAGGGCGGGGCATCGAGCCGCTACGGCGAGCCCGACGGGAACCTCTTCAACCAAGCCTTCTGGGACGGCTACTCGGCCGTCGAGTGGGCCGATGGGACGGCATCGGGAATCTCCGACCGCGTGGGAGACGGACTGTCCGCGTCTCGAACCGTCACCGAGAAGCAGGACGTGCGCTCCTTCCTCCCTCGGCCCCAGGGCGAGGATCCCGAGATCGAGAGCATCCGTTGGAAGGCAGGTCCGATCTTCGGCGGAGTGGACTGGCTCTTCGAAGAGCTCGTCGGCTACTCACTCCTCGAAGAGGTGACGAAGCCCTTCTCGGGCGACTGGGAGCGCATGCGCGAGGCGCAGTTCGCCTGGACGCACGCGGGGGATGCCATGAGCGCGATCGGTCAGAACGCGATGGGGCTTCTCCCACCCCTCGCGTCGTGGACCGGCAAGGGCTCCGAGGCGTTCGTCGCAGCGGCCGGTGTGATGTCGCAGGCTCACACCGTCGTGGCAGGACCCGCGGGCACGGTGGCGACGGCGATCAAGGTGCTCATCCTTTTGTGCAAAGAAGCCGTCGGCAAGATTCTGAAGATCCTCGACCGTCTCGCGCAGAAGCTTCTGAGGATCGCGGCCGAAGCTGCCGTTCCCGTGGCGGGTTGGCTCGTGGCGGCCGTCGAAGCGGGAATCGCGGTGTACGACCTGATTCAAGATGCGCGGTGGGCGTACAAGTGGATCAACATGATCTATGACCTCGTTTCGGGGATGGTCGGAAACATCGGCACGATGACCGACAGTGCGATGCGCATGGCCGATCTGTACGAGGGTCTGGCCCGCGGAGCGGCGGCGCGAGTCTGATGGCACGCATCGAAGACCCGATGATGGATCACGTTCCCGGCCCCGATGACGATCGGCTCGTCGGCGACTTCCGCACGATGGCAGAGACCTTCGCACGGCTTCTCCGCGAAGACGACGAGCGCGAGAACGCGCGCGCCGCGATCGAGGCAGAGGAGCGCCAAGAGGCCGACGAGCATCGTGCCGCTCGTGCTCGCGCCGGCGAGATGGGCGCGGAGTGGCGCACCGTGCAGTCGCGCATCGACCTCGGTGAGACCAGCCTCGAAGCGGTTTTCCTCGGCGAGGACCAGACTTCTGCCGCCCAGGCTCTGCGGAGGATGTCATCCGAGAATCTGCGCGCACTGCGTGAGTCGTGGGACGAAGTCGAGGAGGACGTCACCGAGGACGACTCTCGTCTCTCGCCCGACGCTGAGTTCGACGCCGCCGTCCGTCACTCGCACGAGCGCTATACCGAAGCTCTTGCCAAGATCCGTGACGCGCTCGAACTCGCGCGTCGCGACGTGTGAAGGGAGAGTCGTCGCTCATGACGTCTTTTTCGATCAAGCCCGACCGGCTCGTGGAGACGGCCTCGTCCATCGACGCCGCCGTTCAGCGCACCGCCGCCGAGACCGCAACACTCGCCTCTGCCCGCAACACCCTTCTCGGAGGGTGGCAGGGCGACGCGGCTGACGCGTACGCCGCCAAGCAGGGGGACTGGCTCTCCGAGATGACCCGCTTGGCCGATGTCGGTCGCGCCGCCGCCGACGCGGCCCGGACGGCGGCCCAGGCCTACCGCGAAGCCGATGACGCCGTGGGGAGGGCGTGGTCGCTGTGATCATGCGCGGATCCGGAGAAGACGCCCACATCGGTCCCGTCCGGTGGAACGGACTAACGCGAGGCGGGGCGCGAATGCTCGTTCGTGACGAGCCCGCCTCGGCTGTCCGCCGTGCCACGGAGGCGCTCATCGCGGCGGGATTCTCCGACGGGGGCGACGCCTTCACCACCGCGATCCGGGAGAGCGGGTCGGAGTGGACCGCCCATGACGTCCGCCTCGGCGACGTGGCGAAGTCGTGGAAGCGCGGAGTCGTCGAGTTCTTCGCGGAGGGGACGGGCTTGGAGTTCTTCCCCAAATTCTGGAGAGGGGCGACTCCGACGGTGGTCGTCGCGTGTGCGCGACCGACGGCCGAGGGGACCGAGTTGCTCGTCTACCCCCACTATTCGGTACGCGGCGGCGCCGATCGCAATGACGCGGCGCCTCTCGTCCGGCAGGCGGTTCAGGGCCTCTCGGACGCCTACGGAGCGTCGGGCGCTCTCGTCTCCAGCGAGAAGCTGCTTTCCCTCAAGAACGACGGTTCACCGGCGTCGCAAGCCGTCGTGCGCGAGGTGCTCGGCTGGCGCTGACGCGCGGGGCAGGATGGAGAGCGTGCTCTCCGACCTCGATCTGCCCACGACCCTGACCGCCCGCATCGGCGAGGTGACCGTCCGCCGGGCGAAGCCGACCGACCTGCCCGCGCTGATGGCGCTTCTGGCGGATGACCCCGTCAGTGCCGCGCGCGGCGATCGCGCCGACGCCTCGGACGAGGGGACCTACGCCACCGCCCTGCGGGGCGTCCTCGAGGCGCCGTTGAACGATCTGCTCGTCGTCGACGACGCCGCGGGTGAGGTGATCGGCACCCTGCAACTCACCGTCATTCCCGGCATGGCACGTCAGGGAGCCACCCGGCTGCTCGTCGAGGCGGTCAGGGTGTCGTCGAGTGCGCGTTCCAGCGGGATCGGCAGCGCGGTGATGCGCTGGGTGATGCACGTCGCCGCCCCCGCGACCGGCGCGACCCTCGTGCAGCTCACCTCCGATGCCGCGCGCGTGGACGCCCACCGGTTCTACACCCGACTCGGGTTCGTCGACTCGCACGTCGGGTTCAAATACGCGCTCTGACGCGGCGTGCCCGGACGCCGGGAGCGGCCGGGCACGCTGACCTCAGCCCGCGAGACCGCGGCGCTGCAGAAGCGGCTGGATCTCGGCATCCCGACCCCGGAAATCCCGGTACGCGGCCAGTGGATCGCCGGAACCGCCGACCCCCAGCAGCCTCTGGCGGAAGCGGTCGCCGTTCGCGCGCGTGAGCCCGCCGTTCTCGCGGAACCACTCCACGGTGTCGGCGTCGAGCACCTCGCTCCAGATGTACGAGTAGTACCCGGCGCTGTAGCCGCCCGAGAACACGTGGGCGAAGTAGGTCGAGGCGTAGCGCGTGGGAACGGCGGGGTTGTCGAGGCCGATGTCAGCAAGGGCCGCCGCTTCGAACGCGGCGACGTCGATGTCGGCCGCCGCCTCATCGACCGACAGGCCGTGCCACGCCTGGTCGATCCAGGATGCCGCGAGGTACTCGCTGGTCGCGAAGCCCTGGTTGAACGCCTCGGAGGCGTGCAGGCGCTCGACGACGTTGGCCGGGAGCGGCTCGTCGGTGTCGATGTGGCGCGCATAATTCGTGAGGATCTCGGGCCAGAGGATCCACATCTCGTTCACTTGGCTCGGGAACTCGACGAAGTCGCGGTAGACGGCCGTGCCGCCGAAGTGCGGGTAGGTCACCGTCGCGAAGAGCCCGTGGAGGGCGTGGCCGAACTCGTGGAAGAGGGTAGTGACCTCGTCCAGTGTCAGCAGCGTCGGGGTGCCGGGGGCGGGCTTGTTGACGTTCAGGTTGTTGACGACGACCGGGGCCGTGCCGCGCAGGGCCGACTGCGTCGCGATCGAGTTCATCCACGCCCCTCCCCGCTTGCTGTCGCGCGTGTACAGGTCGAGCAGGAACAGCCCGAGCTCGCCGCCGTCGGCGTTGTGCACCTCGAAGACGCGTACATCGGGGTGATACCCCTGCAGGTCGTGGCGTTCGGTCATGCGGATGCCGTAGAGCTTCTCGGCCGCGAAGAACACGCCGTCGCGCAGCACGCGCTCGGCCTCGAACCACGGCCGCAGCGCTGCGCGGTCGAGGTCGTACCGCTCGGCGCGCACTCTCTCGGTGTAGAACGCCCAGTCATGGGCCTCGATCCGGATGCCGTCGGCGTCGGCGATCCTCTGCAGAGCCTCCTGCTCGGATCGGGCGTTGGCCGCAGCGGGGGCGGCGAGTCGGCGGAGCAGGTCGCGTGCGGCATCCGGAGACCCCGCCGTCTGATCGGCGAGGACGGCGGCGGCGTGCGAGGGGTAGCCGAGTACCGCGGCGCGCTCCGCGCGCAGACGCACGATCTCGCCGAGCACGGCGCGGTTGTCGTTGTCGTTCCCGCGCGAGGCGCGCGAGCGTGAGGCTTCGAGCAGGCGGCGGCGGCTCTCGCGGTTGGTGAGGGAGGCGAGCAGGGGGTGGCCCGTGTACAGCGTGAGGTTCACGACGTAGCGTCCGTCGAGGCCGCGGCTCGTGGCCGCCTGCGCCGCCGCCGAGAGCTCGCCGTCGCTCAGGCCGTCGAGTTCGTCCGCGGAGTCGAACACCACGGCGAGGTCGTTGGTGTCGGCGAGCAGGTTCTTCTCGAAGGTGGTCGTCAGCACCGACAGTCGCTGGTTGAGCCGGGTGAGTGTCTGCTTCTGCGCGTCGTCGAGACCGGCGCCGGCCAGCGACATCTCGCGGTGGTACCGCTCGACGAGGTAGCGACTCTCGGCATCGAGGTCGAGGTCGCCGAGCTGCGCGTGCACGACGGCGATGCGGGCGAACAGGTCGGCGTCGAGCTGGATCGCATCGCGGTGCGCCGACATGAGGGGAGCGAGCTCCTCTTCGACGGTCTGGATCGCGAGGGTGCCGTCGGCGGATGCCACGGTGTAGAAGGTGCGCGCGACCCGGTCGAGCAGTTCGCCGCTGCGCTCCAGGGCGACGAGGGTGTTCTCGAACGTGGGTTCATCGGTCTGCGCGGTGATCGCGTCGACCTCGGCTTTCTGCGCGGCGAAACCGGCGCGGAACGCGGGGAGGTAGTGCTCGACGTCGATGCTGCCGTAGGGCGGCAGGTCGTAGGGGAGCGAGGGCGGCGCGAGGAGGGGATTGTTCACGGCATCCGTCATCCCCACAGCCTAGGTGCAGTGCTGGTCTTCGTGCAGAGGAATCGTTGCAAAGAATCTCGTGCAAAGATATCTTTGCATGTGTGACCGACCAGCCGAAGCCCCGTAATGAGCGCGTCCTCGACGCCGGAGCGCTCCGAGCACTCGCGCACCCGCTGCGCGTGCGGCTTTACGACATCCTCAGCCAGTACGGCCCGCAGACCGCGAGCAGCCTCGCCGAGTTGACGGGGGAGTCCACCGGAGCGACGAGCTATCACCTGCGGGCGCTGGCCCACCACGATCTCATTCGTGAGGTCGCCGGCCGCGGCACCGCCCGCGAACGCTGGTGGGAGCGCCCGGCCGGGATGGTGACGCTCTCGAACCCCGATATGGAGAACACCCCATCGGGCCGCGCCGTGCTCGAAGCGGTCCACTCCGAAACGCTCACCCTGCGCCATCAGCAGCTCATGCAGTTCGCGACCCACGGATGGGACGAGACGGAGGAGTGGCGCGATGCCGCCCTCATCGCGACGGCGAGTGCCCGGCTCACCGCGACCCAGACGCGCGAGCTCGTGCAACGGATCCAGGCGGTGATCGACGAGACCGTGGCCCGCTATCGCGACCAGTCCGGCGAGGGCGTGCGCCCGATCACCATGCGGGCGGACATCTTTCCCCTTCCGACCGAGAGAGGGTCCGCATGACCGCCGTCACCCGCACCGCTGTTATGCCGGTGCATCCCACTCGCCTCGAGGCCGCCCTGCTCGCACTGTCGCGCGCGATGACCCAGCTCGCCGAAGAGCGGATGCGCCGTCGCGCGTGGGCCGTCGAGGCGGAGCCGGCGCGGCGTGCCGGTCGCGCCGCGTCGCGGGCGATGTCGGCGGATGCCGCGCGGTACCTGTCGCCGCGATGACGACGGAGGTGCCGGGCCCGTCGAGGGGCGCGGAGGGTACGGGCTCTCTGCGCGCTTCCGATTCGTGAGTCTGCCCGAGGGCCGGGGAACGCGCGAGGGGCACCCCAGGTTCCGGAGCCTGTCGATGGGCCGGGAACCCGCGCTCCCGCGCCGAAACGCCGCGAGCCCGCCGACGCGGAACGCGTCGACGGGCCCAGCAATCCCGAGCGGTGAGGCTCAGGCGAACTCCGCGTCGTCGTCGTAGCGCACGACGACCTCGCCCGCGGCATCCTGGCTCACGATGACCCCCGTGTCGAGCTCGGCGACGGGGCGCCCCTCGAGGAAGGTCAGCGTCCAGCGCGGGGCGGGAGCGCTCAGACCGTCGGGGTTCAGCGCGGCCTCGACCGCGGCGATCTGCGCGTGCAGGACCTCGGGAACAGCCTGGGGCGGCTGCTCGCGGGCGGTCCAACGGGTTCCGAGCTGCATCAGTCCTCCTGGGGTGCGAACACGATGTCGGTGACGGTGGTGGAGTCGGCCTCGGCGAACGAGATCTCCTCGATGCGTCCGACCGCGCGCAGGTCGCCCTCGGCGAGACGCAGCGCTTCGACGTGGGGGCCCGACACGGTGAGCGAGGTCACCGGCGTCTTCTGCGAGGCCTTCGCCTCGGTCTTGGCGCGACGGATGCCGATGAGCGCGGCGCTCACGGCGGTCAGCACGGCCGGATCGCCCTCCGAGCCGCTCGGCTCGGGCCACGCGGCGGTGTGCACCGAGCCCTCCTCGAACCACGACCACACCTCCTCGGACGCGAACGACAGCACGGGGGCGAACAGGCGCACCAGCGTCGAGAGGGCCGTGCGCAGCGCGAGCGCCGCCGACGCCTGGCCGGCGTCGGACTGGTCGTACGCGCGCTCCTTGACGAGCTCGAGGTAGTCGTCGCAGAACGTCCAGAAGAACGACTCCGTGATCTCGAGCGCCCGCGCGTGGTCGTACGCCTCGAACGCGGCCGTGGCGTCGCGCACGACGGCATCCAGGGTCGCGAGCATCGACGCGTCGAGCGCGTGCGTCACCTCGGCACCCTCGGGCACCGGGAACGACAGCACGAACTTCGCCGCGTTCAGCAGCTTGATCGCGAGGCGGCGACCGATCTTCACCTGCGTCGGGTTCTGCGGGTCGAACGCCGCGTCGGTGCCGAGGCGGCTCGACGCCGACCAGTACCGCACCGCGTCGGAGCCGTGCTGCTTCAGGATGTCGGCGGGCGTGACCACGTTGCCCTTCGACTTCGACATCTTCTTGCGGTCGGGGTCGACGATGAAGCCTGAGATGGCGGCATCCGTCCAGGGGCTCCGGTCGTCTTCGAGGGCGCTGCGCAGCATGGTCGAGAAGAGCCACGTGCGGATGATGTCCTGACCCTGCGGGCGCAGGTCGAACGGCGACACGAGGTTCCAGAGCTCCTCGTCGCGCTGCCATCCGCCGGCCAGCTGCGGGGTGAGCGACGACGTCGCCCACGTGTCGAGGATGTCGCGCTCGGGGTCGAAGCCGCCGGGGACGCCGCGCTGGTCTTCGGTGTAGCCCGGGGGCACGTCGGTGGTCGGGTCGACCGGGAGCGCGGCGAGGTCGGGGGTGAGCACGCGGGCGTAGTCCCGCTCGCCGTTCTCATCGAGGCCGTACCAGACCGGGATCGGCACGCCGAAGAACCGCTGACGCGACACCAGCCAGTCTCCGGTCAGGCCGCTCGTCCAGTTCTCGAAGCGCACGCGCATGAAGTCCGGATGCCACGACATCTCGCGACCGAGCGAGATGAGGCGCTCACGCAGCTCGGCGTCGCGCGCGCCGTTGCGGATGTACCACTGGCGCGTCGAAACGATCTCCAGCGGCCGGTCGCCCTTCTCGAAGAACTTCACGGGGTGGGTGAAGGGCTTGGGGGCGCCCTCCATGGCGCCGGACTCCTGCAGGAGCTCGACGATGCGCTTCTTGGCGCTGAACACGGTCTTGCCCGCGAGCTCGCCGTACGCCGCCTTCGCGGCATCCGTCACGATCACCTCGGGAGCCTCGGCGACGATGCGACCGTCTTTGCCGATGATCGTGCGGTTGGGGAGGTCGAGCTCGCGCCACCAGATGATGTCGGTCACGTCGCCGAAGGTGCAGATCATGGCGATGCCCGATCCCTTCTCCTTCTGCGCGAGGGGGTGCGCGAGCACGGGCACCTCGACGTCGAACAGGGGCGTGCGCACGGTCGTGCCGAACAGCGGCTGGTAGCGCTCGTCGTCCGGGTTGGCCACAAGCGCCACGCACGCCGGGAGCAGCTCGGGGCGGGTGGTCTCGATGAACACGTCGCCCGAGCCGTCGGTCTTGGCGAAGCCCACGCGGTGGTACGCGGCGGGCTGGTCGCGGTCCTCGAGCTCGGCCTGGGCGATCGCGGAGCGGAAGTCCACGTCCCACAGCGTCGGCGCGAGGGCCTGATACGCCTCGCCGCGCTCGATGTTGCGCAGGAACGCCAGCTGGCTCGTGCGGATCGAGTCGTCGGAGATCGTGCGGTAGGTCTGAGTCCAGTCGACGCTCAGGCCCAGCTCGCGGAAAAGGTCTTCGAACTGCTTCTCGTCTTCGACGGTCAGCTGCTCGCACAGCTCGATGAAGTTGCGGCGGCTGATCGGCACCTGGTCGGCGGCCTTGCTGCTCTTGTTGTCGCCGCCCGCGAACGGCGGGGTGAAGTCGGCGTCGTAGGGGAGCGAGGGGTCGCAGCGCACGCCGTAGTAGTTCTGCACGCGGCGCTCGGTGGGCAGGCCGTTGTCGTCCCAGCCCATCGGGTAGAACACGGTCTTGCCGCGCATGCGCTCGAAGCGCACCTTCACGTCGGTGTGCGTGAACGAGAACACGTGGCCGATGTGGAGGCTTCCGGATGCCGTCGGCGGCGGGGTGTCGACCGAGTACACGCCCTGGCGGCCGAGGTCGGCGGCCCGCAGACGATCGAAGACGTAGGTGCCGCGTTCACGCCACGCGGCGTCCCACTTCTGCTCGAGGCCTTCCAGGGCGGGCTTGTCGGGAATGGTGGCCATAGGGGTACTCCTCGAGCGATATGAGCGGCACTGTGTGAGCGTGCCTGATGGGGTCTGCGTCCACGATACCGGGGCACGGCGTCGCCGCGCTTCTTGCCGCGCACGCTCGGCGATTCGCGCGAGTTCAGTGGGGTGGGGCGGATGCCGGCTGAGTTTGCGCAGATCGCTGAGGTTGCGCGAACGCGGGTGGGGTCGACGACCCTCCTCCCCAGGTCCGAATCCGTCCACACCCGACGGACGAGTGCCCGAGGCGGATACGGAGCGGAGCGATCCTTGCGGGTATGGACGACTCTCCGGCCCGTGACCTTGCGACGCGCGTCGCCCAGCTCGGAGGTGTCGTTCGCGCAACCCGACTCGTCCGCGAGGGGCACAGCCGCTATCGGATCGGTCAAGCAATGGAACGCGGCCTCGTCGTCCGCATCAGACGGGACTGGATCGCCCTCCCTTCCGCCGACACCCACCTAATAGCCGCGGCTCGGACGGGGGTCGTGCTGTCGTGCGTGACCGCCGCTGAACGCCGCGGATTGTGGGTTGCCGAGCATCCGGACCGGCCGCACGTCGCCTATCCGGGGCGCGGGAGGATCGACGGGCCGGCGGCTGTCGTGCACTGGCAGCGCGGCATCGTGCCGCGGCATCCTGATCAGCTCGAAGACGACATCGAGAACGTCCTGCTCACCGTCGCCGCGTGCCAGCCGTATGAGGCGGCCCGCGCCGTGTGGGATTCCGCGCTGAACAAGAAGGTCGTGGACCTCGCTCGTCTCCGAAGACTGCCGTGGACCGGCCGCGCACGACGACTCGTCGAAGAGGTGTCGCCCTGGGCCGACTCCGGGCTCGAGACCTTCGTGACCATCCGCTTGAAGTGGCTGGGGCTGCCGATCAGGACCCAGATCTGGATCCTCGGCCATCGGGTTGACTTCCTGATCGGTGAGCGACTCGTTCTTCAGGTGGATGGCGGACACCACGTGGGGGCGCAGCGCGCGGAAGACATCCGTCACGACGCCGAGCTGATGCTGCTCGGGTACCACGTCATCCGCGTGGGATACGACCAGGTGATCAACCGCTGGCCTGAGGTGCAGGAGCAGATCATGCACGCCGTCGCCCAGGGCCTGCACCGGGTGTGAGCCGGCCTTCCTCCCGCTGAGGCGAAGCGCAACGCGACGCATCTCTCGCGCCCGCTCCGCGATCTGCGCAGTGTTGGTCGCGACGGGCGGACGCCGACTGAGGTTGCGCGGATCGCTGAGGTTGCGCGGAGCGCGGGGGCGGGGCCCGCGCGGAGTCGGCCATTCGCACGGAGTCACGTCGAAAGGGTGGATGCCGACTGTGGCTGCGCGGTCCGCGGGAGCGGAGCCGCATAGAGTCAGCGATTCGCACACGATCAGGCCGAAGGGGCGAATGCCGACTGAGGTTACGCGGATCACTGAGATTGCGCAGACGCGGGGCGGGGCCCGCCCGGAGCGCGGGGCGGGGCCCGCACAGAGTCAGCGATTCGCACAAGGTCAGGCCGAAGGGCCGGATGCCGACTGAGGTTGCGCGGATCACTGAGGTTGCGCAGGCGCGGGGCGAGGCCCGTGCGAAGCGCGGGGACGGAGCCGCACAGAGTCAGCGATTCGCACAAAGTCAGGCCGAAGGGGCGGATGCCGACTGAGGTTGCGTGAATCACTGAGGTTGCGCGAACCGCTGAGATTGCGCGGCGCGCACGCGCCCGTTCGCTGCCGGCGTGCGCCGGGCGGCGGACTTTCCGCACCCGGTACAGCAACCCCGGTAAGCTGAAAGCCTTCCCACCAGAGATTCCGAGGTTTCTCCATGCTTTCTCCGCTTTCGCGCCGCGTGCTGTCGGCGGTCGCCGTCGCGGCCGTCTCCGCCCTCTCGCTGTCTGCCTGCGCCGGGTCCGACCCCGCGGCATCCGGTGACGGCGAGATCGTCTGGGCGATCGAGGGAGCGAACCTGTCGGCCGGCAAGATGGACCCTCAGACCAGCCAGCTCGACGTCACCGCCATGGTGCAGCGCGCCGTGCTCGACTCGCTCGTGTTCCAGGAGGCCGACGGCACGTTCGCGCCGTGGCTCGCCGACTCGTGGGACGTCGAGGACGGCGGTGCGAGCTACCTCTTCCGCCTGCGCACCGACGTGACCTTCCACGACGGCACCCCCTTCGACGCGGCCGCGGTGAAGGCGAACTTCGACCGCATCGCGGACCCCGCGACCGCCTCGGCGCAGGCCGCGAGCATGCTCGGTGGCGAGCTCTACGCCGGCACCGACGTCGTCGACGAGCACACCGTGCGCGTGCGCTTCTCGCAGCCCTACGCGCCGTTCCTGCAGGCGGCGAGCACGGCCCTTCTGGGCTTCTACTCTCCGGCGGTGCTCGAGACCAAGGCCGACCAGCTCGCCGCGGGCGGACCCGACGTGACCGTCGGCACCGGCCCGTTCGAACTCACCGAGTACACGCCCGACCAGGACATCGTGTACACCCGCAACGACGCCTACACCTGGGGCCCCGACGGCGCCGGCACGCCGAGCTTCAAGACGCTGCGGGTCGACATCCTGCCCGAAGCCTCGGTGCGCGTCGGTGCGCTGTCGAGCGGCCAGGCCGATGTCGTGACGAACCTGCCGCCGAACCTCGTGTCGCAGGTGCCCGCCGACGACACCGTCCAGTCGATCGCGTACCCGGGTCTGCCCTACTCGCTGTTCCTCAACGAGAAGTACGGGGTCTTCGCCGATCAGAAGGTGCGCCAGGCGTTCACGCGCGCGATCGATGTCGACTCCGCGGTCAGCGAGATCTTCTTCGGACAGTACCCCCGCGCGTGGAGCATCCTGGGCGCGACGACCCCCGGCTACGACGCGAGCCTCGAGAACTCCTGGCCTCTCGACCAGGCTCAGGCCAACGCCCTTCTCGACGAGGCCGGATGGACGGGTCGGGATGCCGACGGCATCCGCACCAAGAACGGTCAGCGTCTCACCGCCCGGTGGATCGCGTGGACCCCGGTTCCCGACGACCGCGCCGCGCTCGCCAACGCCGTGCAGAGCGACCTGAAGGCCGTGGGCTTCGACCTGCAGCGCGAGGTGCTCGAGCCGGGCGCCTACAACGAGCAGTACGGACCGAAGACCTATGACGTCACCGACTGGGGCTTCTCGGGCGTCGACGCCGACCTGCTGCGCAGCCACCTCGCCACCGGCGGGTTCCAGAACGCCTCGCAGGTGAGCGACCCCGCGCTGGACGCGTTGCTCGAGCAGGGCGCCTCGACGACGGATCCCGCCGCGCGCACCGCGATCTACGCCCAGGTGCAGCAGTGGAACGCCCAGCAGGCCGCCATCGTGCCGCTGTACAGCCCGGCGCTGATCAGCGCCGTGGCACCGAAGGTCTCGGGGCTGACCTTCGACCTGTATGGTCGCCCGCTCTTCGCGACCGCCGCGGTCGGCTGACCCGCCGGGTTTCGGACACACTGGTCGGATGCCACGTTCTCGCTCGCGCGCCTTGCTGAGGCGCCTCGGCGGGGTCATGGCATCCGTCGTCCTGGTCCTGTGGGGAGCGGCGACGCTGGCGTTCGTGGCGTTCCGGATCATCCCGGGAGACCCGGTCGACGTGCTGCTCGGACCGCAGGCTCAGGTGAGCGAAGCCGTCAAGGCGGGAATCCGCAGCGACCTGGGGCTCGACCGACCCGTCCTCGAGCAGTACGCGACGTTCCTCGGCCGACTCGTGCGCGGAGACCTCGGCGAGTCGTACCAGCTGCGGCAGCCGGTCGTCGAGGTCATCGGGCGCCAGCTCGCACCGACCCTGCAGCTCTCGGCGCTCGCGCTCGTGATCGCCGTGGTGCTGGCCCTCGCCTCGTCGCTGCTCGTGCGCGGGCGGACCGGTCGGGCTGTGGCATCCGGGATCGAACTCGTCGTGCTGTCGTCGCCGGTGTTCTGGACGGGGCTGCTGCTGCTGAGCGTGTTCTCGTTCCAGCTGGGGTGGTTCCCGGTGTCGGGGGCGCGGGATGCCGCCGCCATCGTGCTGCCGGCGGTGACCCTGGCCCTGCCGGTCGCGGCGCTGCTGTCGCAGGTGCTGCGCGACGGGGTCGAGGCGGCCGAGCGCGAGCCGTTCCTGACCACCGTGCGCGCGCGGGGAGCGACGCCCCTCCGCGAGAGCGTGCACCACACGCTGCGCCACGCGAGCGTCGGGGGCGTGACGCTGGCCGCCTATCTCGTCGGGTCGCTGCTCGGCGGTGCCGTGCTGGTCGAGACCGTGTTCGCCCGGCCCGGCATCGGGCGCGTGACGCTGACCGCGATCACCAACCGCGACCTGCCCGTGATCACCGGGGTGATCCTGCTGAGCGCGCTCGTCTTCGTCGTGGTGAACACCGTGGTCGACCTCGTCGTGCCCCTGATCGATCCGCGCCTGCGCACGGCGACCCCCGCGCCGGCCGCACGGACGGCGGTGCCCTCGTGAGGCGGCGTGGTCAGGCCGTGGCGCTCGGGATCGCCGGCGCCGCGCTCGCCGTCATCGCCCTGGCCGCCGTCGCCCCGGGCCTGCTCGCCACCCACGATCCGCTGTTGACCGACGTGCGCGCGACCCTCCAGGCGCCGAGTGCGGAGCACTGGTTCGGTACCGACCAGAGCGGACGTGACGTGTACTCGCGCGTGGTCTCCGGCGCCGGGCGGTCCGTGGGGATCGGTCTGCTCGCCACCGGACTCGCCCTCGTCGTCGGGGTGATCGCCGGTTCGCTGTCGGCCGTCGCCCCCAGATGGGCGGATGCCGCGGCGATGCGCGTCGTCGACGTGCTGCTGGCGTTCCCGGAGTTCCTGGTCGCCCTGCTGGTCGTCGCGGTGCTCGGACCCGGCCCGGTGAACGTCGCGGTCGCGGTGACCATCGCCGCGGTGCCCGTCTACATCCGTCTCGCGCGCGCGCAGACCCGCACGCTCGCCGCCGCCGAGCACGTGGAGGCCGCACGCATCACCGGGGTGCCGACCGTCCTGGTGCACGTTCGCCACGTGCTCCCCGGCGTGCTGGGCGCGGTGAGCGTGCTGGCCACGATCGGCATCGGCACCTCGATCCTCGCGGCTGCCGGGTTGAGCTTCCTCGGGCTCGGTCCCACCGAACCGACCGCCGAATGGGGCCTCATGCTCTCCGCCGGACGCAACCTGCTGCTGCAGGCGCCGTGGGTCGCCGTGTTCCCCGGCCTCGCGATCACCGCGACCGTCGTGAGCGTCAGCGTGATCGGCCGCATTCTGCGCGCCCGAGCCGAGGAGCGCGACACGTGAGCGGGCTGCGGCTGCGCGGCCTGCGCGTCGACGGCCCGGCCGGCGCGATCGTGCGCGGACTGGACCTCGACGTCGCCCCGGGCGAATGCGTCGCGATCGTGGGGGAGTCGGGCACCGGCAAGTCGGTGAGCGCCCGTGCGCTGCTGGGTCTTGTGCCCCGCGCGTTGTCGGTCCGGGTCGACGAGCTCGAGATCGACGGCGTCGACGCCCGATCGTTCGGCGAGCGGCAGTGGCGTGGGCTGCGCGGCGACCGGATCGCCCTCGTCTCTCAAGACGCGCTCGTGTCGCTCGACCCGCTGCGGCGGATCGGGGCCGAGGTCGCCGAGCCCGTCCGCATCCACGAGCCACGGGTGCGGGGCGAGGCGCTGGCGACGCGCGTTCGCCACAGCCTCGAGCGGGTGGCGCTGCCCGAGCCCGAGACGCGAGCACGGCAGTACCCCCACGAGCTCTCGGGCGGCCTGCGTCAGCGCGCGCTGATCGCCTCCGCTCTCGCGGCGAACCCCGCGGTGCTCGTCGCCGACGAGCCCACGACGGCCCTGGATGCCACCGTGCAGGCGCGCGTGCTCGACCTGCTGCGCCGCATCGCCGACGACGGCGTGGCCGTGGTCTTCATCAGCCACGATCTCGGGGCGGTCGCCCGCGTCGCTGATCGTGTCGTCGTCATGCACGAGGGGCGGGTCATCGAGACCGGACCGACCGCCGAGGTGCTCGCATCGCCCCGCGACCCGCACACGCGCGAGCTGGTGCAGGCGGTGTCGCACGAGCCGCTGCGCCGCGCCCCGCGCACCGACGCCCCGATCTTCACCGCCGACGCCGTGACGAAGCGCTTCGGCGCCCGAACAGCGGTCGACGAGGTGTCGATCGAGGTGCGCCGTGGTCGCACGCTCGCGGTGGTGGGGGAGTCGGGCTCGGGCAAGACGACCCTCGCGCGCCTGATCGTCGGGGTGGCGGATCCGGATGCCGGGACGATGACCTTCGCGGGACGCCCCTGGTCGTCGGAGGTCGCCCGCGGCGCCGCGCGCACCCGCGTGCAGCTCGTGCAGCAGAACCCGTGGGGCGCCCTGGACCCCCGCTGGACGGTCGGCCGCACGCTCACCGAGGCCGTGACCGCCGGGGGAGTCGCGCGTTCCGGACGTCGCTCCGCGGTCGCCGCGCTGCTCGAGGAGGTGGGCCTGTCTCCCGGGTTCGTCCGGCGACGGCCCGCGCAGTTGTCGGGCGGGCAGCGCCAGCGCGTCGCGATCGCGCGCGCCCTCGCCGTGACGCCCGACCTTCTCGTGCTCGACGAGCCGGTCTCGGCGCTCGACGCGTCGGTGCGGGCGCGGATCCTCGACCGCCTGCGCGCCTTGCAGACCGAGCGCGACCTCGCGATGGTGTTCGTCACGCACGACCTCGACGTGGTCGCCGGCATCGCCGATGACCTGATCGTGATGAAGGACGGGCGCGTCGTGGACTCGGGCACTGTGTCGTGCGTCTTCGCCGAGCCACGGCATCCCTTCACTCGCGAGCTGCTGGCCGCGGCCGGTCTCGGCGCGACCGGGGCGTGAGTCGTGGGTCGCGTCCGGCCCCGGTCCCTCCGCCAGCGTGAAGTGTTCACAACACCCGGATGGGTCCGGCCCGCGTCCGAGTTTCTTGGACACTCAACGGCCGCGCACGCACCGCAGCGCACCGCGCGCGGCTCGCGTAGACTTGTCGTACACGCACCGATCCGGCCATCACCGGGGAGCACGCGGAAGAACGTCCGACCCTCACGGGCCGGGTCAGTAGAACCGCGCGGGGCAGGCCCGTCACAGCCGCAGTGAGAGAGGCGCCGGTCCCGGACAGGGGCGGTGCAACGCGGGGTGGTACCGCGGTCCGCACGGATCGTCCCCGCAGGTGGATCCCAACCTGCGGAGAGACATGACCTACCCACGCCCCTCATCCTTCGGCCCGGCCGCCGACGCGGCATCCGTCGTCCCCAGCCCGCGCTTCCCGTCGATCGAGAACGACACGCTCGCGTTCTGGAAGGACGACGACACCTTCCGCGCCTCGATCGCGAACCGCGAGGGCGCGGAGGAGTGGGTCTTCTACGACGGCCCGCCCTTCGCCAACGGCCTGCCGCACTACGGCCACCTGCTCACCGGCTACGCGAAGGACGTGTTCCCGCGCTTCCAGACGATGCGCGGCAAGAAGGTCGACCGCGTCTTCGGCTGGGACACGCACGGCCTGCCCGCCGAGCTCGAGGCGATGAAGCAGCTCGGCATCACCGAGAAGGACGAGATCGAGGCCATGGGCGTCGCGACCTTCAACGCGAAAGCCCGCGAGTCGGTGCTCGAGTACACGCGCGAGTGGCAGGACTACGTCACGCGTCAGGCCCGCTGGGTCGACTTCGAGCGCGGCTACAAGACGCTCGACACGACGTACATGGAGAGCGTGCTGTGGGCGTTCAAGACCCTGCACGACAAGGGTCTCGCGTACGAGGGCTACCGCGTGCTGCCGTACTGCTGGCGCGATGAGACGCCGCTGTCCACGCACGAGCTCCGTATGGACGACGACGTCTACAAGATGCGGCAGGACCCGTCGGTCACGGTCACGTTCCCGCTCGTCGGGGCCAAGGCCGAGGCGCTGGGCCTCACCGGCGTGCGCGCCCTGGCATGGACGACGACGCCGTGGACGCTGCCCACGAACCTCGCGCTGGCCGTGGGTCCCGGCATCCGTTATGCCGTCATCGAGGGCGGGCCGAACGGCGCCGCCGACGTGCACCGCGCTCCCGACGGCACGCCCGACGAGGCGTTCGAGGCCGTCGCCCACCGCTACCTTCTGGCCGAGGACCTGCTGCCCGGCTACGCGAAAGACCTCGGATACGAGAGTGCGGATGCCGCCCGCGAGGCCGTTCAGACCACGATCCTGGGCTCCGAGCTCGAGGGCGTGTCGTACGACCGCCTCTTCGACTACTACGCCGACGCCTCCGTGTGGGGAACCGAGAACGCGTGGAAGATCCTCGTCGACGACTACGTCACCGTCAGCGACGGTACGGGCATCGTGCACCAGGCTCCGGCCTACGGTGAGGACGACAAGCGACTGGCGGATGCCGCGGGCCTGCCGACGATCATCTCGCTCGACGACGGCGGCCGGTTCCTGTCGGCCGTGACCGACGTCGCGGGAGAGCTGTGGCTCGACGCGAACCGTCCGCTGATCCGTCTGCTCAAGCAGGGCGGGCGCCTTCTGCGCGAGGCGTCGTACGAGCACTCGTACCCGCACTGCTGGCGCTGCCGGAACCCCCTCATCTACAAGGCCGTGTCGAGCTGGTTCGTGCGCGTGACCGACATCAAGGACGACCTGCTGGCGAACAACCAGCAGATCACCTGGGTGCCTGAGAACGTCAAGGAGGGCCAGTTCGGCAAGTGGCTCGAGGGTGCGCGCGACTGGTCGATCAGCCGCAACCGCTACTGGGGCTCGCCGATCCCGGTGTGGAAGAGCGACAACCCCGACTACCCGCGCGTCGACGTCTACGGCTCGCTCGCCGACATGGAGGCCGACTTCGGCCGCCTGCCGCGGAACGCCGACGGCGAGGTCGACCTGCACCGTCCGTACATCGACGACCTCACCCGCCCGAACCCCGACGATCCGACGGGGCAGTCGACGATGCGCCGCATCGAAGACGTCCTCGACGTGTGGTTCGACTCGGGTTCGATGCCGTTCGCGCAGGTGCACTACCCGTTCGAGAACCACGAGTGGTTCGACGAGCACGCCCCGGCCGACTTCATCGTCGAGTACATCGGGCAGACGCGCGGCTGGTTCTACGTGATGCACGTGCTCTCGACCGCGCTGTTCGACCGCCCCGCCTACACGGGCGTGTCGTGCCACGGCATCGTGCTCGGAAACGACGGGCAGAAGATGTCGAAGTCGCTGCGCAACTACCCCGACGTGCGCGAGGTCTTCGATCGCGACGGTTCGGATGCCATGCGGTGGTTCCTCATGTCGTCGAGCGTGCTGCGCGGCGGCAACCTCGTCGTGACCGAGGAGGGCATCCGCTCGGGCGTCCGCGAATTCCTGCTGCCGCTGTGGAATGCGTGGTACTTCTTCGCGACGTACGCGAACGCGTCGGGTCCCGACGGATACGAAGCCGAGTGGCGCACCGACTCCACCGACGTGCTCGACCGCTACATCCTCGCGCTCACCGGCGACCTCGTGAAGAACGTCGCCGCCGACCTCGAAGGGCTCGACTCCACGACGGCGGCCGAGCGCCTGCGCGACTTCGCCGAGGTGCTGACCAACTGGTACATCCGCCGCTCCCGCGACCGCTTCTGGGTGGGCGTCACTGACGATCGGCGCAGCCGCGAGGCCTTCGACACGCTCTACACCGTGCTCGAGACGCTGACGCGCGTCGCCGCGCCGCTGCTCCCGCTGGTCACCGAGCGCGTGTGGCAGGGCCTGACGGGCGGGCGGAGCGTTCACCTGACCGATTGGCCCGACGCCTCGGCGTTCCCCGCCTCAGAAGACATCCGCACCGCGATGGACACCGTGCGCGAGGTCTCCAGCGTCGCCAACGCGCTGCGCAAGCGAGAGGGCAAGCGCGTGCGCCTGCCGCTCCCGCGTCTGACGGTGGTGACCCCGGATGCCGCGGGCCTGGCGCAGTTCGAGGACCTCGTGCGCGAGGAACTCAACGTCAAGGACGTGCAGCTGGTGGAGCTGACGCCCCAGTCGTTCGACGAGTTCGGACTCGCGCAGCGCCTCGTCGTCAACGCGCGCGCCGCCGGCCCTCGTCTGGGAAAGCGCGTGCAGCAGGTCATCCAGGCGGCCAAGGCCGGCAACTGGGCGGAGACCGACCGCGGCATCGTCGTGCAGACCCCGGAGGGCGAGGTCGTGCTGGGTCTCGGCGAGGGGACCCTGGAGACCGACGCCTCCCGCCTCGCCGAGGGTGAAGCGGTCGCGCTGCTCGTCGCCGCCGACGGCTTCCTGCTGCTCGACACCGTCACCACCCCCGAGCTCGAGGCCGAGGGCCTGGCGCGCGACATGATCCGCGGCATCCAGGACACCCGTAAGGCCGCCGGTTTCGACGTGAGCGATCGGATCTCCCTGACCCTCACGTTCGACGACGCCGGGGATGCGGCGGCTGTCGCCCAGGCGTTCGACGGCGCGGGCGTGGCATCCGAGACCCTCGCCGAAGGCGTCGTGCTGGCCAGCCGCACCGAGCGGCTCATCGAGCGCGGGAACGTGGGGGAGCCCGAGTTCGAGAACGTCCTCGCCGCAAAGACCTACGCGAACGTCGGCGCGGTCACGGTGGCCGTCGCGCGGATCGGAGCCCCCGCATGAGCGATCGCAGCAGGGCGGATGCCGTCTACGCGGCGCTTCTCGAACGACAGGGCGAGCAGTGGGTGCAGCCACGCGTGGAGCGCACCCGCCGCGTGCTCGAGCTGCTCGCCGACCCCCAGCGCACGTACCGCGTGATCCATGTGACCGGCACGAACGGCAAGACCTCGACCAGCCGGATGATCGAGAGCCTGCTGCGCGCGATGGGCCTGCGCACCGGCCTGTTCACCAGCCCGCACCTCGAGCGATTCACCGAGCGCATTCTCATCGACGGTGAGCCCGTGGCGGATGCCGCGATCGCCGACGCGTGGGACGAGATCCAGCCGTTCGTCGACATGGTGGATGCCGAGCTCGCGGCATCCGGAGACGCTCCGCTGACCTTCTTCGAGCTGCTCACGGTGCTCGCGTTCGTCGTGGCCGCCGACGCGCCGATCGACGTACTCGTGCTCGAGGTCGGGATGGGCGGGGAGTGGGACTCCACGAACACCGCCGACGGCGACGTCGCGGTGTTCGCACCGATCGACATCGACCACGTCGACCGTCTCGGCTCGACCATCGCCGAGATCGCGACCGTGAAGGCCGGCATCATCAAGCCGGGCGCCGCGGTCGTCTCGGCGGCCCAGCCCGACGAGGCCCTGCGCGCGATCCGCGCGCGCGCCGAGAAGGAGGGCGCGACGGTCGCGGTGGCCGGCGACGGCTTCGCCCTCGAGGGCCAGACCCTCGCCGTCGGCGGGCAGCAGCTCGACATCCGCGGTGTGGCGGGCACGTACCGCGAGGTCTACCTGCCGATGTACGGCGCGCACCAGGGCGCCAACGCGGCACTGGCCGTCGCCGCGGTCGAGTCGCTCGTCGGGGGAGGCACCCAGCCCCTCACCGCCGACGTCGTGGCCGACGGCCTCGGCAACGCCACTTCGCCCGGGCGCCTGCAGCTCGTCGGCACCGCGCCGACCGTGCTCGTCGACGCCGCCCACAACCCGCACGGCGCTCGCGCGCTGGTCGCCGCCCTCGACGAGGCGTTCGACATCGACGAGTGGGGCGCCGTGGTCGGCATCCTCGACGGGAAGGACGCCGCGGGCATCATGTCGGCGCTCGTCCCTGCCGTCGCGCGGGTCTTCGCCACGGCTCCCGACAGCGACCGCGCGACCGATCCCGACGTGATCGCCGACGTCGCCGAGGCCGCCGACCTGCCGGTCACCGTGCACCCGACCCTCGAAGACGCCGCCGACGCAGCGCGCGCCTGGGCCGCCGAGTCCGACCGCCGCGCTGTCGTGGTGGCCGGATCCGTCGTCCTCGCCGGAGAAGCCCTGCGCCTGTCGGAACTCGAGGACTGGAAGTCGGGGTGGCAGGCGTGAGCCCGCGCGAACCCCGTGCTCCCCGCGTTCGCCGTCAGCGCGGTGCGCAGGAGTCGCTGGGTGCCGTCGTGCTCGGCTTCGAGTCGATCATCGTCTTCCTCGGTGGTCTCGTCGTCTACGGCCTCAAGGTGCTCCCCGCGGGCATCGAGCCGTGGTGGGGGATCGTCGGGGGTGTCGTCATGGCGATCGCGATGGTGGCCGTGTCGGGCCTGCTGCGTCACCGCTGGGCCCTGTTCGCCGGATGGGGTCTGCAGGTGATCCTGCTGCTCGGCGGTCTTCTCGTTCCGGCCCTCGCCGTGGTCGCCGTCATTTTCGGTGGCATGTGGGCGTATGCGACGATCAAGGGAGCGGCGCTCGATCGGCAGAACGCGCGACGTGCCGCTTCCCCCGACCTCTCGAACGGAGAATGACCCATGGCTACCGAAGAGACCCTCGTCCTGGTCAAGCCCGACGGCGTCGCCCGCGGACTGACCGGCGCGATCCTGGCCCGTATCGAGGCGAAGGGCTACGCCCTCGTCGATATCCGTCTCGTCGAGCCCGACCGCGAGACCCTCGCCCAGCACTACGCCGAGCACGAGGGCAAGCCGTTCTACGAGCCGCTGCTCGAGTTCATGATGTCGGGTCCCTCCGTCGCGATCCGCCTCGCCGGTAATCGCGTCATCGAGGGCTTCCGCTCGCTCGCGGGCACGACCGACCCCACCACCGCCGCCCCCGGCACGATCCGCGGCGACTTCGGTCGCGACTGGGGCCTCAAGGTGCAGCAGAACCTCGTGCACGGATCCGACAGCGTCGAGTCCGCCGAGCGCGAGCTCGCGATCTGGTTCTCCTGATTCCGGATGCCGAGAAGGCCGCCGCCCCGTGAGGGGTGGCGGCCTTCGTCGTTCGAGGGCGGGGTGGCTGATCTCCGCGAGGTCGCCGAGCCTGTCGAGGCCACCGGCCCCGCGGGGCACATCCGTTAGGAGCGCAAGACCCCTGCTCGGCGTCCCGCCGCCAACCACGCCACCGGGCCGAGGACGGGGACCACCACGATCACGAGCGCCCACGTGAGCACAACCCTCGACGGGAGGGGTCTCGCACGTCGGGAGAGGCTCACGACGGCCCACACGACGAGGCCGAATGCCACGAGCGCGACCGCCGACCAGACGAGATCGTACGCGGCGGGCATCAGTGGGTTCACGGCATCCATCCCTCGACGTGAGGGCACGAGGGACAGCGCCTACCCGGTCAGAGCTGGGCGAGGACGTTCAGCCGCAACTGCGCGATCACCGCGACCACCGCGAACGCCACGATCGTCATCAGCGGCACCCACGCCATCAGCCGGTCGGCGATCTCGCGAACCCGCTCTCGAGGGATCACGCCCTCGCGCAGCACGTGCAGCGTCACGACGAAGAATGAGGGGATCACGACCGACCACGTCACCATGCACCAGGGGCACAGCGTCGCCAGAACGAAGATGCTCTGCGAGATGAGCCAGATGACGAAGGTCAGGGCGAAGGCGAAACCGACCCAGAACAGCGCCCAGAACCACCGCGCGAACCGCGCGCCGGCCAGCAGCGCCATTCCGACGACGATGGGCGCGATCCACGCGGCGAGCCCGATGATCGGGTTGGGGAAGCCGAAGACGCTGCCCTGCGGAGATTGCAGGTTCGCGGAGCACTGCACGAGCACGCTGAAGTCGCATGACGCGGACGCCGAGGGGTCGGCGAGCTGCTGGAACTTGTCCAAGGTGAGCGAGAAAGCGGCCCACCACCCGACGACCCCCGCGAAGATCAGCCAGACGGCGACGACGACGGGTCGACGCGGGGTGACGGTTTCGGTCATGATCGGGATTATCCCACCGACGCCCTATGCGAAAGCTTTGAGCGCAAAGCGGACTGCTCCTCGTCAGCGGGATAGCTGCGAGCAGCCCCCGGGGCGAATTCGACCGAAGGTGTATCAGCCACGTTCACTCATGTGCCGTGAAGACGCTGGGGTCGTCGACCTCGCCGGTGAACATGTCGAGACCCGAGCGTCGACCGTGTCCTGCTCGACCCCATCCGCTACTCGGTCGGAGAGATCACGGGCCGATGAAAGCAGTTCGCGCGCCCGCCCCGCGAGCGCGTCGGCCAGTGGCGACCAGACCCCGGCTCAGGAGTCCGAAGGCATCGCCCGGTAGCTCGGCGCGGACACTGTCTGCGGCCGTGCGAAAGCCGACGATGCCTCTCGAGCGATGTCAGCCTTTTCCGCGGCACTCCGCCATCGATCTCGATGTGCGGGTTCGCCGTGGTCATCGTCTGGACTCCTCCGCGATCTTCTTCGCTTCATCCATCGTTATGCTGCTTTCCCCCCTTGGATGCGCGTTCAATGACTCCAAGGCGGAACCGACGTCGAGGAGGTCGTCGTCAGCGTTTCTGAGCGCGAGCTCGACGTATGACATCGACAGTGATGGGTCGTGCAGCGCAACGCCGAGGACCTGCGCCACGATCTGAGGAGACACCTCATCCTCTGGTTGTTCGGGGGAACTCAACGTCCCCCCAATCGACAGCGTCTCCGTGAAGCCGCTGAGACTCACCCCGGCCCACGCATCGGTGATGCCCACATCCGCCGCCTCCAGCGCGGCCGGGATCTCGGTCTTGTACGAGTCGTCGTGGAACGGCAGCTGACTTCAGCCTGACGCGACGCTCGCCGCGAGAGCGATACCGACCAGGGCGGCGACGCGTGAACGTCGGGTCATGCCGTCGCCCCCAGTCCTCGTGCTCCCGCGAGGTCAGCTTCGCTGGGCCTGCAGGCGATGTCGCGTCCGAGCGGAGCAACGGTCCAGGAGCATTCACTCATGAGTGCGGTAAGCGATGTGGTCTACGACCTGCCCCGTAAAAACGTCCATGTTGGGTGGTGGGCCGCCGAAGACCTCCGCATAACGCTCTTCCCATCTTTTGACTGACGAGGTATATGCCGCGTTGTCATGCGCCGCTATTGGGCTGGCTGGCCCCTCAAGCAGGACGCGCTGAACGTTTTCGGGGGGCGAGCCGTAGGGGTTGCCGTCGAGCATCGGAACGACGTCCGTCACGTGTTGGAACGCGTAGACAGGTATGTGCGACGGGATGTGAAAACTATCGCTAGGGGTTCCGTCGGTGACGATTCCGACCGTGTTGTACGGAAACTGCGAATCGGACGCGAGACTAGCCGCCGTGATTCCTCCTTGGCTGAATCCCGCGAGGACGACATTGCTCCCCTGCGGGATCCCAGCATCCTGCATTGCTTCCAATACGGCACGTTCGTAGACAGTTCGCATGTTCGGGTCGTTCATCATGAGTGCAATGTTTGAGTCCCGGTCGTTAAGAGCTCCCGTGTCTGAGAACAGTTGCCAGTCCTGGGTTGACGGTAGGGATACAAACCACTTCTCGGTGCCGTCAGGCCCAACGACCTTCTTGATGTCGATGACGGTGGCGTCTTCACCGCCCATCAGATCTGTCGTGCCGTTGACGCTTACGAGATCTGACAGCGAGGTGATCTCCGTCACGTTCTGAGCTCGATCCCACGCGTCGCGTCTCGGTCCTGAGAGCAGCGATGGGTCGAGCTCCTCGACATAGGTAGACGGCTGTATATAATTCTTGCCAGCGCCGCCGACCATTGAACCGACAACGCCGAGCGTCGGCCCACCCAGAGCGGTTGTCAACAAAGCGCCAGCCGATGGCAACATCTCTGCGAGAACGCGAGAAATCTCATCCTGACCCTTCCGCACAAGAGGGGCGAGCTCGGACATCAGCGCTCCAAGCGCGCACATTGCCTCAAGCAGTTCGATGACGAGTCGGCTAGCGGACTGCACGAGGTCAGCCGCAGCACGTGCAAACTGCTCGACTCTATCCGCAAGGTCGAAGGGGTTGAGCGTCCAATGAAAGAGTTTCTCGGAGAACTGTACGAGTGAAACGAGGGCGTCGCAGATGAGAGATCGCGTTGCTTCTACAACGCGGGACGCAAGTCTTAGGGCTGCCGCGGTTGATGCCGTCCATTCCGCAGCGTCGAGGGTCAAACGCTGCAGATCCTCACATCGTTCGCGTGCGGCGCGGACGGTTCTCCCGTCGAGTTCGTTTACGGACGTACGTGCCAGCTCAACGAGGTCGGAGGTCCTGGCTAGGGCTGCCGAAACGTCTTCCCAGGATGACGCGGTCGCCGCGACAACTCCGGGCTCGCCCACGAGTTGGTCAAGCCAGTCGCGCAACGGCTGGATGTACTGCAACACGAGTCCAGAGATTCCGGGGAGCTGGGCGCAGGCATCCCCACCTGTCCCGACAGTCGGCAAACTCGCGGCCCAGGTGCCTTCGGCGATTCGCGCTGCGAGAATCGACGTCTCGCTCACGGGTCTGCCCTCGCGAAGTTCGCGACAGCTTGCTCTTCGACAGCGGCGAACGATTCGGCGGCTTTCTGAACACCCTCGGCTGAGCGTTCGGCCAGTGCCGCGACCTTGGATAATAGGCCTCGAGCCTCCGTTGCGAGAGCGGTCGCGAGGGGAGACACCAGCCCACGGTTCAGGGCGCCGAATGCGTCGCCGGGTAAATCCGCGTGAACGTGAGCGACGGACGCTGCCAAGACAGTCGCAGCCTCCTGCAGAAACGCGGCTTGCTTTTTGAGAACGCGCCCGTCTATTTCGATGTGTTGATTTGCCGCGGTCACCGGTTCTCGTCCTTTGCCACGATCTTGGCGTCTTCCATCGAGATGGACCCATCGCCTCTTACCGCCACGTCGAGTTCTTGAAATGTTGAGCTCAGGTCGATGAGCGCGTCCTTTGAGTCTCGGAACGACAGCTTCAGGTAAGTGGAAGGAGGTGGCGTGTTGCTGAGCACGACGTCGATGACTTCGGCTACCAGCTGCGTCGAGACGGTTTTTTTCGATTCCTCGGTGATTTCGAGGGTCCCTCCGACGTAAAGCGTTTCCACGAAACCTGATAGACCGACCTCAGCCCACGCTGCGGAGATTCCTAGCTCAGCTTCCTGCAGCGCGTCAGGAATCCGCGCCTTGTAGGACTCGTCGTGAAACGGGAATTGGCTACACCCGGCTACGGCGGCACCGACCGTGAACAGGATTGTTGCGGCCACGATCGTGCGCGCACGAAGCCTCACGCGCTCACCCCCAAGCCGCGAGCGCCCGTCAGGTCTGCGTCGCTATAGGCGGTCGCGAGGTCATCGAGTTCTCCGCAGATCCGGGCGAGGAGTGTCGTGTGACCTGCAAGAAAGACGCTGAGCTGGACCTGAGCCAATGCGTAGGCCCGCTGGGCTTCCCCGCTCCACATGGTGCTCAGTACAGCGGTCTCACGCGTCAGTGTCTCGACGAGAGCATCAATCTGAGCGCTGGCGGCCCTGATGCTCTGCGACGTGGTCGCTAATCGAGCTGGAACTACTTCCAGATGCTCCATCATGAGCGCCTCGTTTCCGAGGTCGGACCCGCGTTCTCATCGTCAATCCTCTGACGCGCAGCAGCAACGAGCAGCGATGTCTCGCCGAGGCATTCTGACATCCGGTGGAGAGCTGTGTCCGCCGCGTCACGCTGCGCCTCGCGGACGGTGTTGGTGACGATACGCGACAACGTCGCCGCGTCGAAGTTCATCGCATTCGATGAGATGTCGATGCGCTGTACTCGCCCTCCGGCTGATGCAGACACCCTCACCTCTCGGCAGGCCGAGCTTCGCGACGCGGTGGCGGTGCGGACATCGGCCGCCATCCGCGCGGCTTCCTCCGACATCGCGCGCACCTCAGCGGTCTGAGATTGAACGCGCGCACGCGCTCGCTCCAGAGCAGTGATCGAGTCATCAAATAAGGTCACGTTGGCCCCCTCGCCAGAGCTTCGAACATATCGATTGGGTCGGACGCACCGGAACCCCCTGTGGATAACATCGCGCCGACGTGCTTCGTGGGCGTTCCCGGCGGTTCGTGCGATAATGAAGGCTGATGTGACCGCGGCCGCGCCGCAGGAACATCACCCAGAAGACTTCGGGCGATGACCGCCCTTCGCAGCACGAGCCGCAGGCCGGCTGCAGACCGAGTGAGTTCGCGGCCCCGCCGGGTGCGGCGCCGCATGAGATTTCGTCGGACGACGCGCGGTGTCGTCCGCCAGGGAGTACCCCGACATGGCCGATGTGACAGACGAACAGAACCCCACCGACGAGACGCCGATCTCTCCGGACACCGCTAACCCCGACGCCACCCCCGCGGTCGACGAAGAAGAGGCGGCGGTCCAGGATGCCGAAGACGCGGCCGCCGACGACACCGAGGCGCCCGCGGTGCTCGACGTGGAGGACATCCCCGCCGCCACGGACGACTCATCCGAGGCGGACGCGTCGGAGCAGTCCGCACCGGCCGCGGATGAGCCCGAGCCGATCGCTGAGCCCGAGGTGCCGGCGTCCGGTTCGGTTTCGGACGAGGCCACGCCCGCCGAAACGGGGACGGAGCAGCCCGAGGGCGCTCCCGCCCAGGCCGAGGTTCCCGCTCAGGCCGAGCCCGAGACCCTGGCCCAGTCCCAGACCTCGGCCCAGCCAGAGACCTCGGCCCAGCCAGAGACCCCGGCCCAGCCAGAGACCCCGGCCCAGCCCGAGACCCCTTCGGAGCCCGAGAAGCCCGCCCGTCCGACCGCCGTGTCGCTCGGCCTGCTCCCCGAGAACTTCGTCTCGGCCGTGTCGACGGCCCTGCACTTCTACGCGCCCGCGCTCCCGCCCGTCGTGGTCCGCGATGACTTCGATGACCGCGACGACGAGGGCCCCGGCGAGCGTGTCTCGGCGAATGCCCGCCGTCGCAACCGCCGCCGCGGGGGACCGAACGACAACCGTGACGATGCCCCCGAGGCTCCCGCCGCGCCGCCCGTGCGTCAGCGCGCGGTCGAGGTCATCACCGAGCCGCAGCGCATCAAGGGTTCCACGCGTCTCGAGGCGAAGAAGCAGCGTCGCCGCGACGGTCGCGAGGCGGGACGCCGTCGCCCCGTCGTCACCGAAGCCGAATTCCTCGCGCGCCGCGAGGCCGTCGACCGCGTCATGGTCGTGCGCTCCAAGGCCGGTCGCATCCAGATCGCCGTGCTCGAAGACAACGTGCTCGTCGAGCACTACGTCGCCCGCAACCAGGACGCCTCGCTGATCGGCAACGTCTACCTCGGTCGCGTCCAGAACGTCCTGCCCAGCATGGAGGCCGCGTTCGTCGACATCGGTCGCGGCCGCAACGCCGTGCTCTACTCCGGTGAGGTCGACTGGGACGGCGTCGAGACCAACAACCAGCCGCGTCGCATCGAGCTCGCCCTCAAGTCGGGCGACCGCGTTCTCGTGCAGGTCACCAAGGACCCGGTGGGCCACAAGGGCGCCCGTCTGACGAGCCAGATCTCGCTCCCCGGCCGCTACCTGGTCTACGTGCCCAACGGCACGATGAACGGGATCTCGCGCAAGCTGCCCGACACCGAGCGCGCGCGTCTGAAGAAAATCCTCAAAGAGGTGCTCCCCGAGTCCTCGGGCGTGATCGTGCGCACGGCCGCCGAAGGCGCCACCGAGGAGCAGCTGACTCTCGACGTGCAGCGCCTCACCTCGCAGTGGGAGCACGTCTCGAACCAGGTCAAGACCATCCAGGCTCCCGCCCTGCTGCACTCCGAGCCCGACCTACTGGTCAAGATCGTCCGCGACGTCTTCAACGAGGACTTCACGCGCATGCTCATCCAGGGCGACGAAGCGCTGCAGACGATCTCCTCGTACCTGCAGGGTGTCGCCCCCGACCTGCTCGAGCGTGTCGAGAAGTACGAGGGCGAACAGGATCCGTTCGACGCGTTCCGGGTGACCGAGCAGATCGAGAAGGCGCTCGACCGCAAGGTCTGGCTGCCCTCCGGCGGCTCGCTGGTCATCGACCGCACCGAGGCGATGACCGTCGTCGACGTCAACACCGGCAAGTTCGTCGGCTCGGGCGGAAACCTCGAAGAGACCGTCACGAAGAACAATCTCGAGGCGGCCGAAGAGATCGTGCGCCAGCTGCGCCTGCGCGACATCGGCGGAATCATCGTCGTCGACTTCATCGACATGGTGCTCGAGTCCAACCGCGACCTCGTGCTGCGCCGCCTGATCGAGTGCCTGAGCCGCGACCGCACGAAGCACCAGGTCGCCGAGGTCACCTCGCTCGGTCTCGTGCAGATGACCCGCAAGAAGCTCGGTCTCGGCCTGCTCGAGACCTTCAGCGAGGCGTGCGAGGTGTGCGCCGGTCGCGGCGTCATCGTGCACCACGACCCCGTCGTCAAGCACCGCCCCGCGGGTTCGTCGATCAACGGCGGCGGCAACTCAAACGGCGGATCGTCGAACCGTCGTGGCCGCGGCGGCAACGGCGGCTCGAACGGCAACGCGTCGACCGGCGGCGGCAACGGCGGTCACGCCGCGCAGGGTAACGGCGGGGCGAGCGGCAACGGGGGAGCGGCGGCGCAGGCCGGCGGCACCCACGTCATCACCGAGGGCGTCAAGTCCGCTCTCGCGCAGATCGCGGCGTCGACCGTCAAGCCCACCATCGACGACCCCGCCCTCGTCGAGGCGGCGGTCGTGGCATCCGTCGAGGCCGTCCTCGAGGCGAAGACCGAGTCCGCGACCGAAGCGCCCGCTCCCGCTCGGGAGAAGCGCCCCCGCAAGAAGCGCGAGCCCAAGGCACCCCGCACCGAGAAGGACGCCCTGCTCGAGTCGGTCCTCGAGGCCCTGCCCGAGCCCAAGGCTCCCGGCCAGGGACGCTCCCGCCGACGCGTGACCACGGCTGCCCTCACCGGCACCCCGGTCAACGCCCAGCCGTCGTCGGAGGCCTGAGCCCCGTCCCGCGTGACGGGGCGGTCTCCGTCGCCGCGAGCTTCGCTCCGCGACGGAGATCGGCCCTCACGCGTGTGTGCGGACAGGGACGGATGCCGCAGACCCGGTCCCGTCGTCAGGTGCGGGGCCCGCGAAGCCGGAGAGTCACCGGCGAGGTCGCCGCTCTCGGGCGGTGATCCGCAGTCCCGAGGCGCGCAGGCGCCGCACGAGCTCCTTGCCGCCGACGTGCTCCGCCCCCGCGCGGACGAGGTCGGCGTGACGCTCGTCGGGCACGTCATAATGGTCGAGGTCGAACGCGCGGCGCGGGATGCCGGCCGCTGCGGCGAAGGCGTGCAGTTCGTCGAGATCGCTGTCGCTGACCAGGTGAGCCCACAGACGTCCGTGCGCGGGCCACTGGGGATCGTCGATCAGAATTGCCATCCCGCGATCCTACGGTCGACACGCGGGTCGAATGCTTTTGCCGGATGCCTCGGGGTGAGCTAAACTTGACCCTTGGTGCGTCGCGTCCGCTCTCATCGGAGCGTGACCCCGCTGACTTTCGTCGGCCGGATCGCACCGAGACTTGGGTCGTCAGACCCTCCCGACGTCATCAGACAACCGGAGCTTCGCGCTCCCGAACGAAAACAGGTGTGAAGTGGTTTACGCAGTTGTGCGCGCCGGCGGCCGCCAGGAGAAGGTCCAGGTCGGCACGGTCGTCGTGCTCGACCGCCAGAAGGCGAAGATCGGCGAGAGCATCCAGCTGCCCGCCGTCCTGTTCGTCGACGGCGACGCGGTCACGACCGACGCCGACAAGCTCGCGAAGGTCTCGGTCACGGCCGAGGTGCTCGGCGAGGAGCGCGGTCCGAAGATCGTGATCCAGAAGTTCAAGAACAAGACCGGCTACAAGAAGCGCCAGGGCCACCGTCAGGACCTCACGCGCGTCAAGATCACCGGCATCAAGTAAGAGCCAGGAGACGCAGAGATGGCACACAAAAAGGGCGCAAGCTCCACCCGTAACGGTCGTGATTCCAACGCACAGCGCCTCGGCGTGAAGCGCTTCGGCGGCCAGGTCGTCCTCGCCGGCGAGATCATCGTCCGCCAGCGCGGCACGCACTTCCACCCCGGCGCCAACGTCGGCCGTGGCGGCGACGACACGCTGTTCGCCCTGGCACCCGGTGCGGTCCAGTTCGGCGCGAAGGGCGGCCGCAAGGTCGTCAACATCGTCACCGCAGCAGCGGAGTAATTCCCGCGCTTCGGCGCACGAGGGGGTGGGCGGCTGCCCACCCCCTCTTCTTTTTTCGAGTCGGCTACGCCGGCCACACCCGGAAGGACCCGCCATGGTCACCTTCGTCGACCGCGTGACCCTGCACCTGCGTGCGGGAAAGGGCGGCAACGGCTGCGTCTCGGTGCGCCGTGAGAAGTTCAAGCCGCTGGCCGGTCCCGACGGCGGCAACGGAGGCAGCGGCGGCGACGTCGTGCTCGTCGCCGACCCGCAGACGACGACCCTGCTGTCGTACCACCACTCGCCGCACCGGTCTGCGGGCAACGGCGGGTTCGGCATGGGCGACCACCGCTCCGGAGCGCTCGGTGAGGACCAGGAGCTTCCGGTCCCGCTCGGGACGGTCGTCAAGGACGTGGACGGCAACGTCCTCGTCGACATGCTCACCCCCGGGATGCGCTTCGTCGCCGCCCCGGGCGGCCTGGGCGGTCTGGGCAACGCGGCGCTGGCGTCTCCCAAGCGGAAGGCACCCGGTTTCGCCCTGCTCGGAACCCCGGGTTACGAGGGCGACGTCGTCCTCGAGCTCAAGACCGTCGCCGACGTGGCGCTGGTCGGATTCCCCTCCGCCGGCAAGTCGAGCCTGATCGCCGCGGTGTCGGCCGCGCGCCCCAAGATCGCCGACTACCCGTTCACGACGCTGCACCCGAACCTCGGTGTCGTCCAGGCGGGCGACGCGCGCTTCACGATCGCCGACGTGCCCGGACTCATCGAGGGCGCCAGCGAGGGCAAGGGCCTGGGCCTGGAGTTCCTGCGCCACGTCGAGCGGTGCACGGCTCTGGTGCACGTCCTCGACTGCGCCACCCTCGATCCCGGCCGCGACCCGCTGAGCGACCTCGACATCATCCTCGCCGAGCTGGCGGCCTACCCGGTACCCGAGGGGCAGATCCCCCTGCTCGATCGCCCGCAGATCATCGCCCTGAACAAGGTGGATGTCCCCGAAGCGCACGAACTCGCCGACTTCGTGCGTCCCGACCTCGAGGCCCGCGGCTTCCGCGTGTTCGAGATCTCCACTGTCAGCCGTGCGGGCCTGCGCGAACTCACCTTCGCCCTCGGCGAGATCGTCGAGGAGCACCGCCTCGCCACGATCGATCAGACGCCGCCCGAGCGCGTCGTCATCCGCCCCCGCGGCGCCGAGAAGGACTTCACCATCAAGGTCGAAGGCGGCACGTACGGGCCGGTCTACCGGATCCTCGGCGACAAGCCCGTCAAGTGGGTGCAGCAGACCGACTTCCAGAACGAGGAGGCCGTCGGCTACCTCGCCGATCGTCTCGCGCGTCTCGGCGTCGAGGACGGACTGTTCCGCGCCGGCGCGGTCGCGGGTGCGACCGTCGTCATCGGCCCCGGCGACGGCATCGTCTTCGACTGGGAGCCCACCCTGACCTCGGCGGCCGAGCTCATGACGGCCCCGCGCGGCACCGATCCGCGTCTCGTGCAGAACTCGCGCCGCACCTCGTCGGAGCGTCGTGAGCAATACCACGAGCGAATGGATGCCAAGGCCGACGCCCGCGCCGAGCTCGAGGCCGAGCGCCTCGCGGCGCGTGCCGCGGGCATCACCCCCGACGGTGACTCCTCCCGGCTCGAGTTCGAGGACGAGGAGCGGTGACCGCGACGACGCGCGCCGACATCCCCGGCGCGGCCCGCGTCGTGGTGAAGGTCGGTTCGTCGTCGATCAGCGGCGACGGCGCCCACCGCATCGACACGATCGTCGAGGCGCTGTCGCGCGCGCGCGGTGCGGGCACCGAGGTCGTGCTCGTCTCGTCGGGTGCCATCGCCACCGCGCTGCCCCTGCTCGATCTCGAGGGCCGTCCGAACGACCTCGCGACTCAGCAGGCTGCGGCGGCGGTCGGCCAGAACGTCCTCATGTGGCGATACCAGACCTCGCTCGACCGCTTCGGTCTTCTCGCGGGTCAGGTGCTGTTGACGGCGGGCGATCTCGAGAACGCCACGCACCGCTCCAATGCGCGCCGCGCGATGGAACGCCTGCTGGGCCTCGGCATCCTGCCCATCGTGAACGAGAACGACACCGTCGCCACCCACGAGATCCGCTTCGGCGATAACGATCGACTGGCAGCCCTCGTGGCCCAGCTGATCGGTGCCGACGTCCTCGTGCTCCTCAGCGACATCGAGACGCTCTTCACGCTCCCGCCCAGCGAGCCCGGCGCCCGCCCCATCACCGACGTCGAATGGGGCGACGACCTGTCCGAGTTCGAGTTCGGCGCGGGTGTCGTCAACGGCGTCGGCACCGGGGGAGCGGCGACCAAGGCCTCCGCGGCCAGGCTCGCCTCGACCGCGGGGGTGGGTGTCCTCGTCACGAGCGCGGACCTGGTGGCATCCGCTCTCTCGGGCGAAGCTGTGGGCACCTGGTTCGCCCCCAATCCCGATCCCGTCACCCTGGCGACCGGCCCCGTGGGCGCCGTGACACGCGCCGGTACACTGAGCGCATGACCGTGATCGCCGCCTCCGTCGACGAGCGCCTGCGTCTGGCCAAAGATGCGGCGCGAGAGATCGGTCTGCTCGATTCCGCGCGCAAAACGTCGCTCCTGCACGCCGTCGCCGACGCGCTCGAGACCTCGTCGACCGAGATCGTCGAGGCGAACGCCGAGGATCTCAAGAGGGGGCGCCGCGATGCCATCGGCGAGGCGCTCCTCGACCGGCTGCGTCTCGACGCCAAGCGCGTGGCGGCCCTCGCCGCGGCCGTCCGCGACGTCGCCGAGCTTCCCGACCCGGTCGGCCGCGTGCTCGACCGCCGGACGCTGCCCAACGGTCTCTCGCTCGAGAAGGTCGCGGTGCCCTTCGGCGTCGTCGGGTCGATCTACGAAGCCCGACCCAACGTGACCGTCGACATCGCCTCGCTCGCCCTGCGCTCCGGCAACGCCGTGGTGCTGCGCGGAGGATCCGCGGCGCAGAGCAGCAATGCCACGCTCGTCCGGATCATGCGCGTCGCGCTCTCGAACCACGGGGTGAGCCCCGAGGCCATCCAGAGCGTCGACGACTTCGGTCGCGACGGGGCGAAGGCGCTGATGAACGCGCGCGGGCTCGTCGACGTGCTGGTGCCGCGCGGGAGCGCCGGTCTCATCGAGACCGTCGTCACCCAGTCGACCGTGCCGGTGATCGAGACCGGCGCCGGAGTGGTCCACGTCTACCTCGACGCCACGGCCCGCGACGACTGGGCCCGCGACATCGTCCTGAATGCCAAGACGCAGCGGCCGAGCGTCTGCAACGCTGTCGAGACCGTGCTCGTGCACCGCGACGCCGCCGACCGGCTGCTGCCCGAGCTGCTGGCATCGCTCGCCGACGCCGGCGTCACGATTCACGGCGACGCGGACACGCGGTCGCACGATGCGCGGGTCGTACCGGCCACCGACGAGGACTGGTCGCTCGAGTACGGCACCCTCGACCTCGCCGTCCGCGTCGTCGATGATCTCGACGAGGCCCTCGCGCACATCCGCCGCTACTCGACCCACCACACCGAGTCCATCATCACCGCCGATTCCGCGGCCGCCGATCGCTTTCTCGCGGAGGTCGACTCCGCGGTGGTCCTGGTGAACGCCTCGACGCGCTTCACCGACGGAGGCGAGTTCGGCTTCGGGGCCGAGGTCGGCATCTCCACCCAGAAACTTCACGCCCGCGGACCCATGGGCCTCGCCGAGCTGACGAGCACCAAGTGGCTCGGGCGCGGCGACGGCCAGGTACGCGCCTGACCGCCTAAAATGAGACGCGCGCCTCGCGCAGACCTCTGATCGGAGCACTGATGACTTTCGTCGCACTTCTGGCCCAAGCCGCAGAAGAAGGCGCCCACCACGGTGGAAACGTGCAGGCCCAGACCTTCTGGTACGGCGCCGTCGCATTCCTCACCTTCGTGGCCCTGAGCCTCGTGACGCTGTCGTACCGCAACGTGTCGAACCGTCACGCGCACAAGGCGGCGGCGTACACCCAGAAGCACGGGACGCCCACCCCCGAGGCGCACGGCCACTGAGGCCCACCGTATGTCGGTGACGCGCGCCCCTCGCATCGGGGTCATGGGTGGGACGTTCGATCCCATCCATCATGGTCACCTGGTCGCCGCCAGCGAGGTCGCTCAATCGTTCGACCTCGACGAGGTCGTCTTCGTGCCGACGGGGCGTCCGTGGCAGAAAGACGACGTCACCGAGAGCGAGCACCGCTACCTCATGACGGTGATCGCCACGGCATCCAATCCCCAGTTCACCGTGAGTCGCGTCGACATCGATCGCGCGGGACCCACGTACACGATCGACACGCTGCGCGACCTGCAGGAGCAGCGTCCCGGCGCGGAGCTGTTCTTCATCACCGGGGCCGACGCGGTCGCGCAGATCCTCAGCTGGCGCAACCACCAGGAGCTCTGGGATCTGGCGCACTTCGTGGCGGTGTCCCGGCCGGGTCACGTCCTCACGACCGAGGGACTCCCGTCCGAGAACGTGAGCCAGTTGGAGATCCCCGCCCTGTCGATCTCGTCCACAGACTGCCGCGCCCGTGTGCGCCGAGGCCACCCCGTGTGGTATCTCGTGCCCGACGGCGTCGTGCAGTACATCGCGAAGCACCACCTCTACCGGAGCACAGCATGAGCACTCCCGAGAACCCCGAGACTCCCGCGCTGACCCGCCGTCAGTTGCGCGAGCTCCGCCAGACCGGCGCGACGCCCATCATCGTTCCGCAGCCCGAGGGCGATACTCCGGATGCCGAGACCCCGGCCGCTCCGGTCGAGTCGGCCAAGGCGCCGATCGTCGATCGCGTGCCCGAGCGAGGCGTCGACGAGAGCGCGGGCGACGAGCACGCCGCATCGGAGCGCGCCGAGGCCGAGACCGAGGACGCGTCGGCGGAGCACGAGCCCGCCGTGTCCGAGGAGCCCGCGCCCGTCGAGAAGCGCGTCGAGCCCTTCGCGCCCGCTCTGCGTCCCGACTCGTTCGACGGGCCCTTTGGCGACGGCGACTTCGGTGTCACCGGTCTCACGCGTCGACAGGTCCGGGCGCAGGAGAAGATCCGCACGGCCGCGGTCCCGGTCATCAGCTCCGACCTCGAGTCGTCGATGTCGCGTCAGAACACCGCTCCGGCGCCGCAGGCCGACGAAGAGTCCGCTCTGCCGGCCATCTTCCGTCCCGCCGCCCCCGACACCGCAGAGAGCCCGATCCCATCGGACGACGCTGAACCCGGCGCGTCCGTCGTCAACCCCGCACTCGGTTCCGAGCTGCTGGACGGGGCGACCCCCGAGGTCTCGCTCCCCGCGTCGTTCGATCAGCTCATCTCGCGCAACGCCGCGGCGAGCGGCGCCGTGTCGACCCCGAACGCGCTGATCCTGTCGCAGACCCCCACCGGCGTTCCGTTGGTCGGGCCCGTCACCGCGACCGGTGAGGTCATGATCACGGGCACGTTCGAGCTGCCCGAGGGGCTGGGCTCGGTCGGTCACGCTCCCGGTACCACCGATGGTCGCGACGCCGACGCCGTGCTCCTCGACGGCGAGCTTCCGCCCGCCTCGTCCCCCACCCCGATCGCAGCGAGTGCCGCGATCAGCACCGTCAAGCAGCCCGGCGAGATCATCCGCCCGCCGGCGCCCGAGAAGGGGAGCAAGCTCCTCATCGGGCTCATCATCACGACCGGTGCTCTCTTCCTGGCGGTGGCCGTCACCCTCGGCCTCGCCTTCACGACAGGAGTCTTCCGATGACAGCCACCGACAACGGTCGCGAGATGGCGCAGATTGCCGCCCTCGCCGCCGACGCGAAGGGCGGCGACGACATCGTCGCGCTCGACGTGTCCGAACCCCTCCCGCTCGTCGACATCTTCCTCCTCGTCACCGGTCGCAACGAGCGCAACGTCGCCGCGATCGCCGACGAGGTCGAAGAGAAGCTCCTCGAGCACGGCCACAAGCGCGTGCGGCGCGAGGGCCGACAGGAGTCCCGCTGGGTCCTGCTCGACTTCGGCGACCTCGTCGTCCACGTCTTCCATGAGGAAGAGCGCGTCTACTACGGCCTCGAGCGCCTCTGGAAGGACTGCCCGGTCGTCCCGATCGAGCTGCCGACCCCGGCGAACGCCACCGACTGACGACCCTGCCGTCGACGCCCTCTGCCCCCGCGGCAGGGGGCGTTCTCGTTCGTACGCCGGATTCATAGACGCGACAGCGCATGCTGGGTCGGTGTCACCGACCTCGCACCGCGTCCGCCGCAACCGGCGTCGACTCCTGCTCCTCGTCGCCGCCGTCGTCACCACGGCCGTCGTGGGCACCGTGGCCGTCGTCGCGGTCAATCTCGCCGGCGCGGCCAATGGCATCCATCATTCCGATGCCGAGCTGCCCACAGCCGCTCCCGGGGTCGCCCAAGACGAGGGCGAGCAGAACATCCTCATCATGGGCCTGGACAGTCGGGTCGACGAGGACGGCAAGCCGTACCCCCAGGAGATCTACGACGCGATCCACGCCGAGGACGCGTCGGTGGGCGGCTACAACACCAACGTGCTGATGTACGTGCACATCCCCGCGGGCGGTGGGCAAGCGGTCGCCGTGTCGATCCCGCGCGACGACTATGTCGACTACGCGGGCGCTCCTGGTGGGACGAAGAAGGGCAAGATCAAAGAGGCCTACGGCCGGGCCTTCGCCGCGAAGGACGACGAGCTCCGCGCGGCGGGTGTCGCGGAGGACGACGCCTATCAGCAGGCCCGCGACGCCGCGCGCACCGAAGAGATGCAGACCGTGTCGCAGTTCTTAGGCGGAGTCCCGATCGACCACTTCGTCGAGGTGACGATGGCGGCGTTCTACCGGGTCGCACAGGCCGTCCAGCCCATCTCGGTGTGCCTCAACCACGCGACCGCCGACACCTACTCGGGGGCGGACTTCGTGGCGGGGGAGCAGCAGATCGACGCCGCACAGGCGATGGCCTTCGTCCGCCAGCGCCGCGACACGAAGTACGACGACGTCTTCCTCACCGACCTCGACCGCACGCGCCGTCAGCAGGCGTTCCTGGTGTCGCTCGCGCTGAAGCTGCGCGACGCGCAGACCTTCACCGACTTCGGACGCCTGCAGGATCTGCTCGACACCGCCAAGCAGTATGTGGCCGTCGACCAGGGCTTCGACCTGCTCAGCCTCGCCTCGACGGCCCAGCGCCTCGCCGGAGGGGACGTGACGTTCCAGACCCTGCCGGTGGAACGCTTCGGCACGATCGACGGCGAGAGCGTGAACATCGTCGACCAGAAGGCCATCGCGGCTCAGGTCGCCGCCCTGCTCCACCCGGCTCCCGCGTCGACGACGGATTCCGGGTTAGATGCCACGCCGAGCCCGACCGACGCACCCGCGACGAGCGCTCCCGTGGCAACCCCGTCCCCGACGTCGTCCGTGTACACCGACTCGCAGCAGCCGATGCGCGCGGGGTCGGTGCCGTGCGTGAACTGAGGTGTGCTCAGCCGTACCGCTCGGAGCTCGGCCGCGGGGTGCCGGTCGGTCGGCGGGGTGTCGATGAGACTCGCCGGGGTCGGATTCTCGAGGAGAGGCGCCCCTCTCTGTGGGCGTGCCTGGTGAGGCGCGGAATGCCGCGTGCCCGGAAGTTCGCGTCACCTCAGTGATCCGCACAAAGTCTGTGGCATCCGGCGCCTTCGGGCTGAGGTTATGCGAATCGCCGAGGTTGCGCGGAGGGGGAGGGATGCCGCCACACCCGGCGAACCGCCTAACCTCAGCGATCCGCACAAAGTCAGTGGCATCCCGCGCCTTTGGGCTGAGATTGTGCGAATCGCCGAAGTTGCGCGGCGGGGAGGGATGCCGCCGCACCCGGCGGAGCGCATAACCTCAGCGATCCGCACAAAGTCAGTGGCATCCGGCGCCTTCGGGCTGAGATTGCGCGAATCGCCGAGGTTGCGCGGCGGGGAGGGATGCCGCCGCACCCGGCGGAGCGCATAACCTCAGCGATCCGCACAAAGTCAGTGGCATCCCGCGCCTTCGGGCTGAGATTGCGCGAATCGCCGAGGTTGCGCGGAGGGGAGGGATGCCGCCGCACCCGGCGAACCGCATAAACTCAGCGATCTGCACAAAGTCAGTGGCATCCGGCACCTCGGGGCTGAGGTTATGCGAATCGCCGAGGTTACGCGGAGGGGGAGGGATGCCGCCGCACCCGGCGAACCGCATAACCTCAGTGATCCGCACAAAGTCAGTGGCATCCCACGCCTGCAGGCTGAGATTGCGCGAATCGCCGAAGTTACGCGGCGGGGAGGGATGCCGCCACACCCGGCGAACCGCATAACCTCAGCGACCCGCACAAAGTCAGTGGCATCCCAGGCCTAGAGGCTGAGATTGTGCGAATCGCCGAATTTGCGTAAAGGGCGAGGGATGCCGCCGCACCCGGCAAACCGCATAACCTCAGCGATCCGCACAAAATCAGTGGCGTCCCGCGCCTTCTGCCTGAGATTGTGCGAATCGCCGAGGTTGCGCGAAGGGCGAGGGCTGCCGTGAAGTTCGCCGGCGGACGCCGTATCCGGGAACGACGAAAGCCCCCGCCGCAGCGGAGGCTTTCTCTCGTGGTGGACCTGAGGGGACTCGAACCCCTGACCCCCTGCATGCCATGCAGGTGCGCTACCAGCTGCGCCACAGGCCCGTTTTTTGTTTTCCGCCCCGTTTGAGGCAACTCCATGAGCTTACAACACAGATCGCGGCCGCAAGAAATCGGCGCCGTCGGGCGTGTCGCCCGGGGCCGTCACGGCGTCCACGACCGCCCGGCGAAGGGCCTGCCCGCGCTCGCTCAGCGCGCGCTGACGCACGACGTACTCGGCTTTGCCCTCGGGGGTCTCGATCGCCACTGGCGCATACCCCCAGTCGGTCAGGTCGTAGGGGGAGGCCTGCATGTCGAGGGTGCGGATGTCGCGCGCCAGTTCGAAGGCGTCGAGCAGGAGCGGCCCAGGGACCAGGGGCCCGAGCTTGACCGCCCACTTGTAGACGTCCATCCCCGCGTGCAGACAGCCCGGCTGCTCCTTCGCCACCTGGTCGTCGCGACGGAGGAAGGTGCGGTTGAGGGGAACGGCCTCGGGCGTGAAGAAGCGGAACGCGTCGAAGTGCGTGCACTTGAGGTCGTGGGCGTCGACGACCGCGTCGGTGCCGTCGCGACCGAGGCGTAAGGGCACGGCGTGCCGCACGTCGTCGACGCGGTAGGCCATCGCCCATTCGTGCAGACCGAAGCACCCGAACTGCGCGGGTCGATCGAGGGTGGCGCGCAGCAGGTTGACGATACCGCGGTACATCGACCCCTTCTCGGTGCGGAAGAGCTCGGCATCCACTCGCATGCCCTCGGGCTCGGCCCGGTACCACCTCCACGCGGCGCGTTCGTCGGCCGCTTCGAGAACGACCCCGGGACCCGGATGCCACCGCCGCAGGATGGCGGGCTTGTACGAGTAGTACGTGAAGAGGAAATCTTCCACCGGATGCTTCTGCGCGCGGCTCGCGCGGGCGCGGTGATCGGCGGTGAGTGCGTCGGCGCGATGCGCGTGCTGTTCGGCGGCGTCCGTCCACTCCGCGCGCGTCAGGACGGTTCGGGTCGCGACGAGGGTCATTCGACCGGCTCGATGAGGTCGGGGGAGTCGTTGCGGACGTTGCCCACCGCCGCCGAGACCACGTGGTCCTCGAGCGTCTCGGCCATGTCGGGCGCGGCGTCGATGGCCGCGTCGAGGATGTCTCCGACGTTCTCGGTCGTGGGATCGAGCCAGGCGTCGGCGAAGTCGGGATCCATGAACAGCGGCATGCGGTCGTGGATGGAGCCCAGTCGTCCGATCGCATCACGTGTGAGGATCGTGCAGCTCAGCACCCACCGTGCGGGGTCGTCATCGGCGAGGGCGGGGTTCTTCCACCACTCGTAGAGCCCCGCGAAGAACAGCGGCGAGCCGTCGGCGGGATGGATGTAGTGGGGCGTCTTGCCCTCGTCGGTGGTCTTCCACTCGTAGTAGCCGGATGCCGGGATCACGGCGCGACGCTTGATGAGGGCGTTACGGAACATGGGCTTGTCTTCGACCTCTTCGGACCGCGCGTTGAAGGCCCGCGCGCCGATCTTGACGTCTTTCGCCCACCCCGGGATGAGGCCCCACCGCGCGACCTCGAGACGGCGCACCGGGGGCTCGCTCTTGATCGAGTCGAGCACGATGCCGATCGGGGACGTCGGCGCGATGTTGTAGGAGGGCCGGGGCAGCTCATCGGCCTCGACGTCGACGCGCAGCACCCCCACGAGCTCGGAGGCCACGTTGGCTACGACGAAACGACCGCACATGCCTCCACCGTACGCGCCACCTCCGACATCGGGCCTCGCGCTCGGCCGGCCGCGCTCCGCACGCGCTCAGCCGGAACTCGGGATGCCACCGACCTGGCGCGGACGTGAGGTCAGCGGCATCCGGGATCAGGCGTCGTTCGAGATGACGCCGGTGCTGCGCAGCCGCTCGAGGAGTCCCGCGCCGTCCGACGCCGTCACCCAGGGCACCTCGGCGGCGGAGTGGTCGTCGACGACCGTCCGTCCACCGGCGAGCACCGCTTCGGCGGGGAGCAGTCTCCGGATCGCGACGGCCGCGACGCTGTCGGGGTGCTCGATCGCGAAGTCGGTGTAGATCGCGTCGTCGTGCTGGCCGTCGTCGCCGACGAGGAGCCACTTCACGTCGGGGAACTCCGCGGCCAGGCGTCGGAGGTTCTGCTCCTTGTGCTCTCGACCGCTGCGGAACCACCGGTCGTGGGTCGGGCCCCAGTCGGTGAGCAGGAACGATCCGGCGGGGAAGAGATGGCGGCGCATGAAGCGGGTGAGGGTGGGCGCCACGTTCCAGGCGCCGGTCGACAGGTAGACCACGGGTGTCCCCGCGTGTTCGCGAGTGAGGCGCTCGAGCATGACCGCCATCCCGGGGACGGGCTGTCGGGCGTGCTCGTCGACGACGAAGGAGTTCCACGCCGCGAGCAGGGGGCGGGGGAGCAGGGTCACCATGACGGTGTCGTCGACGTCGCTCACCACGCCGAAGCGCACATCGGACCCCACGATGAACACGCGCGTCTCGGCCGGCTCGCTGCCTTCGACCGACATGGTGACGCTCTGCCAGCCGGGGCTGAGCGTCGCGGGGAGCTTCGCGTCGATCACTCCGCCGCGGTCGGCGACGACGCGGTGCGTGACGCCGTCGATCGTGACGTCGACCTGCCCGAAACCGACCGGCACGGCCGCGAAGCTCCGCCACCCGCGCAGGCTCGCGAACTCGCCCGTTGACGTGCGTTTGATCGGCGGGGCGATGAGCACGCGGCCCAGCACGCGGACCCATTCCTCGGTCCCGTACCCCGGGAAACCCGTGACGGCGGGACGCAGGCCCCGGGCGCGCGCTCGACGTTCGCGCCAGCGGTGGAATCGGCGCTCGAGTCGGGCGAACCAGAGCACTTTGGCGCGAGAGGAACGAGGCATCGCCCTCAGTCTTTCACGTCACCGTCCACCGGTTCGAGAGGAGCGGTCTCGTCGGCGAGATGGCGACGTTCGAGCCGCTCGAGGACCTTCTTGCCGATGAAGACCAGAACGATGAAGGCGACGAGGATGCCGACGAAGATGTAGCCCGCGCCGTGGATGCGGTCGGACAGCTCGCGGTACGTTCCCGCAGCCGACGCGGCGACCGTGACGTACAGGCTCGCCCACACGACGCACGCGGGGGTGGTCCAGGCGAGGAAGCGGCGGTAGCTGTACCCGCTCATGCCCACGGTCAGGGGAACGAGCGAGTGCAGCACGGGGAGGAAGCGCGACAGGAAGATGGCGGGTCCGCCGCGACGGCGGAGGTATCTGTCGGCCCGCTCCCAATTGCGTTCGCCGAGCTTCTGGCCGAGCCGCGAGGCGCGGATGCGCGGACCGAAGTAACGACCGAGCCAGAACCCGAAGCTCTCACCGAGCAACGCGCCCACCACGATCGCCGCGGCCAGGACGACTCCCTCGACCGGGGAGGCGACCGCGGTGCCGGCCACGATGACCATCGTGTCGCCCGGGACGATGAGCCCCACGAGCACGCTGGTCTCGAGCATGACCGCGATCCCGGCGATGATCGTGCGCAGCACGGGGTCGACGTTCTGGACGACGTCGAGCAACCAGGTGAGGATCTCGTTCACCTCCGTCAGCCTAGGGCCGGATCCCCGCTCTAGCCTGGGAGCGTGCCCCACTCCGCCTCTCCGTTCACCCTGCCGCGGTGGGTCGACCCCGAGGCGGTCTTCCTGCACGTCTTCGCGACGGGCGAGGACGTGTTCTGGCTGGACGCCGGACACGAGTCGTCGACGGGCTGGAGCTGGATGGGCTCGGGTCGCCTCGACGCCTCCTCGGCACCCCTGCAGAGGGATGCCACTCCCGCCGGCGGACCCACGGATGACAGCGGCCCGTTCCGTGGCGGCTGGGTCGGCTGGCGCTCATACGAAGGACAGGACGCCTGGCTGCGCGTCGGCGCCCTCGTCGCGTTCGACCACGGCGGCCGCCGCGTCCACGTCTTCGGCGACTCCGGCCTCGCCGCGCGGGTCGCGTCCGCACCGACCCCGGTGCCCGTGGGCTCGGCGGAGCCGCGGGGGATGGCATCCGGCCGCGTGAGACCCAGCCGCTACGCCGAGCTCATCGGAGCGTGTCGTGAGCGGATCCGCGAGGGCGACGCGTACCAGCTGTGCCTGACCACCCGCTTCACCGTGCCCGGGCGGCACGACGCGGTCGCGGTGTTCCGTCGGTTGCGGCAGGCCTCGGCCTCGCACCACGCGGGTCTCATCCGCATCGGCGGCACCACCCTGGTCAGCTCGTCTCCCGAGCGCTTCCTCGAGGTCCGCGACGGTCGCGTGCACACCCACCCCATCAAGGGCACGCGTCCTCGCTCGGCCGACCCGGAGCAGGATCTCGCGCTCGCCGAGCAGGTGCGGACGGACCCGAAGGAACAGGCCGAGAACGTCATGATCGTCGACCTGATGCGCAACGACTTGTCGCGCGTCTGCGAACCCTCGACGGTCGGGGTCGACCGGCTGCTCGAGGTCGAGACGTACCCCACCGTGCATCAGCTGGTGAGCGAGGTATCGGGGCGGCTCTTACCGGGCACCACGATCGGCGGGCTGCTCGAGGCCGTGTTCCCCGCCGGGAGCATGACGGGCGCGCCCAAGCAGTCCGCGATGCAGATCCTCGCCGGGCTGGAGGGGGAGGAACGGGGCATCTACTCGGGTGCCTTCGGATGGATCGGCGACGACGGAGCGGCGGATCTCGCGATGGTCATCCGCAGCGTCGTCGTGGAGCAGGATGCCGCCTGGGTCGGGGCCGGAGGCGGTATCACGTGGCGCTCGGTCGCGGCATCCGAAGTCGCCGAGGTCGGGCTCAAGGCCCGGGCTCCGCTGGCGGCACTGGGAGCCGAGGTCCCGCCGGGGTGGTGACCTGCGCGTCCGATAGCCTGGAGGTTGGCCCCGCGGCCTTCCGACCTTCACGATTGGCTTCATCCGTGTCACAGATCTCCGCACCAGACCCCCGCGAGGGGGGCTTCGACACCCACGCCATCCAGGCGAAGTGGCAGCAGGCGTGGGCCGAGAAAGACCCGTTCCGCGCCGGGGGCGACGACGACACGCGCCCCCGCAAGTACGTGCTCGCGATGTTCCCGTACCCCTCGGGCGACCTGCACATGGGTCACGCCGAGAACTACCTCTACTCCGACATCGTGGCCCGCTTCTGGCGCCATCGCGGGTACAACGTGCTCAACCCCATCGGGTGGGACTCGTTCGGCCTGCCCGCCGAGAACGCCGCCATCAAGCGCGGAGCCGACCCCGTCGAGTGGACCTACGCGAACATCGCCCAGCAGAAGGCGAGCCTGAAGGACTACGGCGTCTCGTTCGACTGGAGCCGCGTCCTGCACACCAGCGACCCCGAGTACTACCGCTGGAACCAGTGGCTGTTCCAGAAGCTGTACGAGAAGGGCCTCGCCTACCGCAAGGACGCCCTGGTCAACTGGGATCCGGTCGATCAGACAGTCCTCGCCAACGAGCAGGTGCTGCCCGACGGCACGTCCGAGCGCAGCGGCGCCGTCGTCGTCAAGAAGAAGCTGACGCAGTGGTTCCTGCGCATCACCGACTACGCCGACCGCCTGCTCGACGACCTGAACCAGCTCGAGGGCTTCTGGCCGAGCAAGGTCATCCAGATGCAGCGCAACTGGATCGGCCGCTCCGTCGGTGCCGACATCGAGTTCGAGATCGAGGGTCGCGACGACAAGATCACCGTCTTCTCCACGCGCCCCGACACCCTGCACGGCGCGACGTTCTTCGTCGTGGCCCCCGAGTCCGACCTGGCCGCCGAGCTCGCGGCATCCGCTGATCAGGGTCTGCGCGAGAGTTTCGAGGCCTACCTCGCCCAGGTGCAGCGCGCGACCGACATCGAGCGTCAGGCCACCGACCGCCCGAAGACCGGCGTGTTCCTCGGCCACTACGCGATCAACCCGGTCAACGGCGAGAAGCTGCCGATCTGGGCCGCCGACTACGTCCTCGCCGACTACGGTCACGGCGCGGTCATGGCCGTGCCCGCGCACGACCAGCGCGACCTCGACTTCGCGCGCGCCTTCGACCTGCCCGTGAAGGTCGTCGTCGACACGACCGCGCCGATCACCGGCGCGATCCCAGTGATCGAGCTCGACGACGACGGCGTGCCGATCGACCCGCTCGGCGACATCGACGACCTGGACCCGGTCAAGACCGGCATCGCGCTCACCGGAGACGGTCGCATGATGAACTCGGGCTCGCTCAACGGTCTCTCCAAGCGTCACGCGATCGCCCGCATGATCGAGGAGCTCGAGGCCAAGGGCGTCGGCCGCGCCGCCAAGACCTACCGCCTGCGCGACTGGCTGATCTCGCGCCAGCGTTACTGGGGCACGCCCATCCCGATGCTGCACGGTGAGGACGGCTCGATCACGCCCGTGCCCGCCGACCAGCTGCCGGTGACCCTGCCCTCGGTCGAGGGTCTCGACCTGAAGCCCAAGGGAACCTCGCCCCTCGGCGCGGCCACCGACTGGGTGCAGGTGACCGACCCCGAGACGGGCCAGACGCTGCTGCGCGACCCCGACACGATGGACACCTTCGTCGACAGCTCGTGGTACTACCTGCGCTTCCTCTCGCCGAACAGCGAGACCGAGGCGTTCTCGGCCCGCGAGGCCAACAAGTGGGGCCCCGTCGACTTCTACATCGGCGGCGTCGAGCACGCGATCCTGCACCTGCTGTACGCACGCTTCATCACCAAGGCGCTGTTCGACATGGGTCTGGTGGAGTTCACCGAGCCGTTCTCGAGCCTCATCAACCAGGGCATGGTCATCCTCGACGGCACGAAGATGTCGAAGAGCAAGGGCAACCTGGTGCTGTTCCAGGAGGAGCTCGACGCCCACGGCGCCGACGCCCTGCGCGTGGCCCTGGCCTTCGCGGGTCCTGTGGAGGACGACAAGGACTGGAACGACGTCTCGACCACCGGGGCGGCGAAGTTCCTGGCCCGCGCCCTGCGCATCGCGCACGACGTCGACAGCGAGACCGACGTGGTCTGGGCCGAGGGAGACGCGTCGCTGCGTCGCGTGACGCACCGTCTGCTCGCCGATGCCGCGAACCTCGTCGAGCAGACGAAGTTCAACGTCGTCGTCGCGCGCCTGATGGAGCTGGTCAACGCCACCCGCAAGGCGATCGACGGCAAGGCCGGTGCGAGCGACCCCGCCGTGCGCGAGGCCGCCGAGGTCATCGCGATGACCCTCGACCTCTTCGCCCCGCACACCGCCGAGGAGATGTGGGCGACGCTCGGCTACGACGGGTTCGTCGGCCTCGCCACCTGGCGCCAGGCCGACCCCACGCTGCTCGTCGAAGACACCGTCACCGCGGTCGTGCAGATCGACGGCAAGGTGCGCGGCACGCTCGAGGTCTCGGCCAAGATCGGCGCCGACGAGCTCGAGGCCATGGCGCGCGCCGACGAGAAGGTGCTCCGCGCCCTCGGTGACCGCGAGATCGTGCGCGCGGTCGTGCGCCCGCCGAAGGTGGTCAGCTTCTCGACGAAGTAGGTCTTGATTCCGGATGCCACGCCACCGGCGCTCTGCGGAGCGCAGGGCGTGGCATCCGGCGTTTCGGGCGGTAGCGAGGGGAGGTGCGATGTGCGCCTCTCGGGCCGTTCCGAGGGGAGTGCGCGCCGAGGGATCAGCGGGCGCGAGAGTAGGCGGCGCCGTCGCGTGAGCGCTCGAGGAGCCCGGCGTCGACGAGATAGCGGCGCATCGCGGCGACGTCGTCGACGATCGCCGCCAACCGGTCGTTGACCGCCCCCTCGGTGAGGATCTCGCCCGGCGTCGCCACTCGCTCGACGACGTGGGCGAGAACGGCGTCGCGGTCAGCGGCCCGAGAGGGATAGACCGCGAGGCGGCCGTCGACGAAGAAACGGTCGATGCCCGTCAGCCGGGGCGCGGCCGGTGCGGAGCGGAGGGCGACGCGGAACACGTCGGGTTCGACTCGCCATCCCTCCCCGTCCGGGGAGATGAGCCCCGCGGAACGCAGGGTGTCGAGGACGCGCCGACGCTTTCCGGGTGACAGGGCGTCGAGGGCGTCATCGATCGGCTGGGCGAGCACCATCCGCGCGTACACCTCGCGCGCGCGATCGTCGGCGAGTGCCGAGACCAGGGCGCGCCAGCTGTTCGTGGACATCTCTCCAGCGTAGGCGCGGGTTCTGCACAGCGCGGGAATCCTCCCGCCTGTCCACGAAAGGTCGATCTCGCGCCGCGCGAGGGCGGGTCCGGTGTTTAGCGTCGTCGCGTGATCGAACCGTCCCCCTCCTCCCACCGCGTGGCGCGGACGGGGACAGGGGCGCGGGAAGAGCCCGGGCGACAGTCGGACCTGCTGTCGCAAGCTGTCGGCAGCGACCCGGGGGAGCACGCTGCGGCGGACTCGCCCCCCGGCGCTCTTCCCCCGCACGCGCGCCTCGGCATCGGCGCGGTCATCGTCCTGGTGGTGCTCGCCTTCGCCGTGACGATCGGCATCGGCATGCTGCGGGGCGCCACCGGTGCCGAGATCGTCGGCGAGACGGCATCCCCCTCGGCGTCTTCCGGCGCCCTGCCCGCGGAGGCGGGACTCTACGTCCACGTCGCAGGAGCGGTGCGCGAGCCCGGGCTCTACCGATTGGACGCCGGTGACAGGGTCGCCGACGCGATCGCCCGGGCGGGAGGTTTCGCCGACGACGCGCAACGCGACGGGGTGAACCTCGCGAGGCCCGTGGCCGACGGCGAGCAGATCGTCGTCCCGGTGGTCGGGGCCGAAACAGCCGCACCCGCCTCGGGCGGCGGCGGCAGCGCGGGTGGACCGCTTGACCTCAACGCCGCCACGCGCGAGCAACTCGACGGACTCCCGCGCATCGGGCCGGCGATGGCCGACCGCATCCTGGAGTGGCGCGAGGCGAACGGTCGCTTCACGAGCGTCGACGATCTGCTCTCGGTGCCGGGGATCGGCGAGAAGATGCTCGCGGGCATCCGAGACCTGGTGCGCGTGTGAGGGGGCGTCCCGGCGCACGCCGCCGCTCCCTGCGAGCGGTCATCGTCGCCGCGGCAACCTGGGCGACCGCGGGCGCGAGCACGACGGTTCCGGATGCCACCCCGCTCGCGGTGGTCCTCGCCGTCGCTGCGTGCGCGACCACCGCGCTCGCGTGGCGGCGCTCGGCCGTGCTCGCGGTGGTCGCGGTCGCACTCGCCTGCTCGGCGGCGGCGGCGGGGACCGTGACGACGGCGGGATCGACGCGGGCGCAGATCGAAGCCCTCGAGGCCGACGGCGGGCGCCACCTCGAGGTCGAGCTCACCGTCACAGGACGCATCGACGGCTCTCCCGACGGCGGCGCGTGGTTCGACGCCGTCGCCACGAGGGTGCGCGCGGGCGCCCTCGCCGTCACGGGGACGGTGCCGGCGCGAGTCCTGATCGACACCGAGGGGCGATCGGCGCTGGGAGCGGCGAGCATGGGCAGCGAGGTGCGGCTGACGGGGCGGGCCATCCCGTCCGATCCGGGGGAGCGCGCCGCCCTGGTCGTCCGGGCGAGTTCCATCGAGTCGGCCTCGACGCCGGCGGGCGTGTGGGCGTTCTTCGAGGGGCTGCGCGACGGCCTCGTCGCGTCGACCCGCGGTCTGCCCCAGCCGGGAGCGGGTCTGGTGCCCGGGCTCGCCGTGGGCGACACGTCGAGCCTCGACCCCGGCACCGAGGCCGCGATGAACGCCTCGTCGCTGTCGCACCTCACGGCCGTGTCAGGGGCGAACTGCGCGATCGTCGTCGGTGCGGCGTTCGCCCTACTGGCGTTCTGCGGTGCGTCCCGGGGCGGAAGGGTGGCGGGTGCGATGCTGGTGCTGGCGGCGTTCGTGGCGCTCGTCACCCCCGAGCCGAGCGTCATCCGCGCGGCCGCGATGGCGGCGGTGGCGATGCTCGCGCTCGCACTCGGGCGGCCGGCGATCGGCGTGGCCGTCCTGTCCCTCGCGGTGACGGTTCTGCTGGTGGTCGACCCGTGGCTCTCGCGCTCGCTCGGCTTCGCCCTCTCGGCCGCAGCGACGGGAGCCCTCCTCGTGCTCGCGCGCCCGCTGGCCGGCGGACTGGAGCGGTGGATGCCGCGCGCCCTCGCCCTCGCCCTCGCGGTGCCCACCTCCGCCCAGCTCGTCTGCGGACCGCTGATCGTCCTCATCGACCCGCATGTTCCCCTTCTCGGCGTCGCGGCCAACCTCGTCGCCGACCCCGCCGCGGCGCCCGCCACGATCGCCGGAGCCCTCGCCTGCATCGCCCCGTTCCCGTGGCTGAGGGACGGTCTGACGGCGCTCGCCTGGCTGCCGGCCGCGTGGATCGCGGCCGTCGCGCACACGACCGCCGCGGTGTCGGCCCAGAACCTGCCGTGGCCCGGCGGTCCCATCGGAGCGGCCCTGCTCGCCGGCGTCGGCGCCGCCGTCGGCATCGCCGTCGTGAGACCGCACCGGCTGCCCCGGATCACCGCGATCTCCTCCCTTGCCGTCGCCGTGGTCGTCGGCCTGGTCCTCGGTCAGACGGCGGTCCGCACCGTTGCGGGTCCCCTGACCGTGCCCGTGGCGTGGCAGGTGGCCATGTGCGATGTCGGTCAGGGCGACGCGACGCTGTGGCGTTCAGGGGACGCCGTGGCGCTGGTCGACACCGGACCCGAACCCGAGGCGCTGACCCGCTGCCTGCAGACGTTCGGGGTGGACCATCTCGCCCTCGTCGTCCTGACGCACTTCGACCTCGATCACGTCGGGGGGTCCGCGGCGGTGATGGGGCGGGTCGATCTGGTGGTGCACGGGCCGCCCGACGAAGCGGCCGACCGACGACTCCTCGACCGGTTCTCGCAGGCCGGAGCGCGCGTGCAGGGGGCGACGAACGGTATGACGGGCGCTCTCGGCGATACGCGGTGGCAGGCGCTCGGTCCCGCCCCGAACGCCGAGCCCGGAAACGATGCCTCCGTCGCGATCGACGTCGCCGGCCCGGGCTTTCCTCGCACGCTGCTGCTCGGCGACCTCGGCGAGCAGGCGCAGTCCGCCCTCCGGCGGCGGGTCGACGTCCCGCGCGTGCGGGTCGTGAAGGTCTCCCACCACGGCAGCGCCGACCAGGATGCCGCGCTCTATCGGGCGCTGCATCCGGCGGTCGGGCTCATCGGGGTCGGCGCCGACAACGACTACGGGCATCCGACCGCGAAGCTCCTCGGCATCCTGACGGCTCTAGGAACCACGGCGGCGCGCACCGATCGGGACGGCGCGCTGGCGGTGTGGATCGACGAAGAGGGAAGACTCACCCTGTGGCGCGAGCGGGCGGGACCCGGGGAAGGGGCGCGCGACCCGACCGGCGATGTCGGAGCCGGTCGGTAGGCTGGGGGAGTGACTCCGGCTCCCCGACGCTCCGCCCCCGCCAAGGCGAAGTCGGCCATTCCCCAGGTGTCGTGGCGTTCCCCTCAGCCCGCGCCGATCGTCCTGGTCTCGGGCCCCGAAGAGGTCTGCGCCGAGCGTGCGATCGCGGGCATCCGGTCGATGCTCAAGAGCGAAGACCCGAGTCTCGAGGTCACCGATATCCGTGCCGACGACTACGCCGCCGGCACCCTGCTCAGCGTCACGTCGCCGTCGCTGTTCGGCGAGCCCCGACTCGTCCGCGTCAGCGGGGTCGAGAAGTGCAGCGACACCTTCCTCACCGAGGCGGTGTCGTATCTCGCCCACCCGCAGGATGGCGCGACCGTCGTGCTGCGCCACACGGGAGCGAGCGTTCGCGGCAAGAAGCTGCTCGACGGCATCCGCGCGGGTCAGGGCAGCGGCATCGAGATCGCCTGCCCCGCGGTCAAGCGCGACTCCGACCGATTCGACTTCGCCGTCGGCGAGTTCAAGGCCGCGCACAAGCGGATCGCCCCCGTCGCCCTCCGGTCCCTGGTCTCGGCCTTCGCCGACGACCTCACCGAGCTGGCCGCGGCCTGCCAGCAACTGATCTCCGACGTCCCGGGCGACATCGACGAGCGGACCGTCGAGCGCTACTACGGGGGTCGCGTCGAGACCTCGGCCTTCACCGTGGCCGACACCGCCATCGCCGGGCAGTACGGCCCCGCCCTGCTCGCGCTGCGGCACGCGCTGGCATCCGGGGCCGATCCCGTCCCGCTCGTCGCCGCGGTCGCGATGAAGCTCCGCACCATGGCGCGCGTGGCGGGCACCCGCGAGTCGTCGTCGATGCTCGCTCAGCGCCTGGGCATGAAGGACTGGCAGGTCGATCGTGCCCGCCGCGACCTGGTCGGCTGGACGGGCAACACGCTCGGCATGGCGATCCACGCCACGGCTCGAGCCGACGCCGAGGTCAAGGGCGCGTCGAGAGACCCCGTGTTCGCTCTCGAGCGCATGATCACCATCATCGCCACCCGCGCGCCCTACGGGGGCTGAGGGGGAGCCGAAGCGGCTTCGCGTGGCGCGCCGGCGCTGCACGAGGGGCGTGTGCGGCGGAAGCCCCGGCCGGTTCCCCCCGAGAACGACGAAGCCCGCCCCGCGATGCGGGACGGGCTGTCGAGATGAGCTGCGGCTCAGAGGGCGGCGACCGACTTCGCGATGGCCGACTTGCGGTTCGCGGCCTGGTTCTGGTGGATGACACCCTTGCTCACGGCCTTGTCGAGCTTCTTGGTCGCGGTGGCGAGCGCCTTGAGGGCCGCTTCCTTGTCACCGGCCACGACGGCCTCCTTGGTGCGACGCACGTGCGTGCGAAGCTCGCTCTTGACGGCCTTGTTGCGCTCGCGCGCCTTCTCGTTGGTCTTGTTGCGCTTGATCTGCGACTTGATGTTCGCCACGTCGACGGTCTTTCGTTTGAGTGAGTGTTGGAAGTGCCGGGCGAGCGGTAGAGGGACGCTGCACCGGCGATCGTGGAGGTCGGGAAAAACCCCACACGCAAGCCAAGGACCGAGTCTAGCAGGTCGATGCCTCGACCGTGGTGAGCGCCACCTCCGGCAGCGCGTCGAGTGGCGGACGTGCGGATGCCGTGCGCGAGCACGACCTGGACCGCCCTGGCATCCACGGGAAAAGGCTCCGGATGCCGTGCCTCCGAGCCTCCGGGGACGGCGGTGTCGGCGCACCACCGTAGAATCGACGGAACATGTCACCGCGCGCCCTGAAGCCCCTCGAGCCGTCTGCCACCCCGCCGGAGCAGATCCGCAACTTCTGCATCATCGCTCACATCGACCACGGCAAGTCGACGTTGGCCGATCGCATGCTGCAGATCACCGGCGTCGTCAGCGACCGCGATATGCGGGCGCAATACCTCGACCGCATGGACATCGAGCGCGAGCGCGGCATCACGATCAAGTCGCAGGCGGTGCGGATGCCGTGGTCCACCGCCGACGGCACGTTCGCGCTCAACATGATCGACACGCCCGGCCACGTCGACTTCACCTACGAGGTCAGCCGTTCGCTCGCCGCCTGCGAGGGCGCGATTCTGCTGGTCGACGCCGCCCAGGGCATCGAGGCGCAGACCCTCGCCAACCTCTATCTCGCGCTCGAGAACGATCTGACGATCATCCCGGTGCTGAACAAGATCGACCTTCCGGCCGCCGACCCCGACAAGTACGCCGCCGAACTCGCCGGTCTCATCGGCGGCGACCCCGCCGACGTGCTGCGCGTGAGCGGCAAGACCGGAATGGGCGTCGAAGAGCTGCTCGACCTGATCGTCGACAAGATCCCCGCCCCCGTCGGCACGGCCGACGCCCCGGCCCGCGCGATGATCTTCGACTCCGTCTACGACGCCTACCGTGGCGTGGTCACCTACGTCCGCATGATCGACGGCGCCTTGCAGCCGCGCGAGCGCCTGCAGATGATGTCGACCGGCGCGACGCACGAGGCCCTCGAGATCGGCGTCTCGAGCCCCGAGCCCGTCCCCACCAAGGGTCTCGGCGTCGGCGAGGTCGGCTACCTCATCACGGGCGTGAAGGACGTGCGCCAGTCGAAGGTCGGCGACACGATCACCACGCACCGCAAGCCCGCGACCGACGCACTGCCGGGCTACACCGACCCGAAGCCCATGGTCTTCTCGGGCATCTACCCGATCGACGGCAGCGACTACGCCGAGCTGCGCGAGGCGCTCGACAAGCTCAAGCTCTCCGACGCGTCGCTGCAGTACGAGCCCGAGACCTCGGTCGCCCTCGGCTTCGGCTTCCGCTGCGGCTTCCTCGGCCTCCTTCACCTCGAGATCATCACCGAGCGCCTCTCGCGCGAGTTCGGTCTCGACCTCATCACCACCGCTCCCTCGGTGACGTACGAGGTCACGACCGACACCGGCGAGACGGTGTCGGTCACCAACCCGAGCGAGTACCCCGACGGCCGCGTCGCCTCGGTGTCGGAGCCGATCGTCAAGGTCGGCATCCTGCTGCCCAAGGACTACGTCGGCACCGTCATGGAGCTCTGCCAGTCGCGCCGCGGAACGCTGCTCGGCATGGACTACCTCAGCGAAGACCGCGTCGAGCTGCGCTACCACATGCCTCTCGGCGAGATCGTGTTCGACTTCTTCGACCACCTCAAGAGCCGCACGCAGGGCTACGCGAGCCTCGACTACGAACCCGCCGGCTCGCAGACCGCCGACCTGGTCAAGGTCGACATCCTGCTGCAGGGCGACAAGGTCGACGCGTTCAGCTCGATCGTGCACCGCGAGAAGGCCTACGCCTACGGCACGCTCATGGCCGAGCGACTGCGCAAGCTCATCCCGCGCCAGCAGTTCGAGGTGCCCATCCAGGCCGCGATCGGCGCGCGCATCATCGCGCGCGAAACGATCCGCGCCATCCGCAAGGACGTTCTGGCCAAGTGCTACGGCGGTGACATCACCCGAAAGCGCAAGCTCCTCGAGAAGCAGAAAGAGGGCAAGAAGCGCATGAAGATGGTGGGCCGCGTCGAGGTTCCGCAGGAGGCGTTCATCGCCGCCCTGTCGGGAGACGTCGAGACCAAGAAGTAACGCACCACACCGAGAGGGGTGAACCATGCGCAGGCAGAACTTCACCGATGACACGGTCGACTACGCGGCTGTCGGCGCCACCCAGGCGCACGATCTGATGCAGTACCCACCCGAGAACTCGCTTCCGGCAGAAGACGCGTGGCGCATCGGCAGCGGCGAGGAACGCTTCGCCGCGGCCGGCGAGCTCCTGCTCTCGTGGGCGCCCCTGCGCACCGGCGAATTGAGCATCAGCGACGTGCGCCCGGCATCGGGTGAGGGCTACTCCGGCGTCGGGTTCGACGCCGACGGCGCTCCCGTCGCCCCCAGCAGCCTCGAGGCCGAGCAGCGTTTCGCGGCCGACGGAACGCCGTTCGTAAGGCCCGGCACCGGGGTGCGGCTGCACGGCAAGGTCGATGGCCACCGCGCCGACGCCGAGCTGCGCGTGATCTCGGTCTTCGAGGAGCCCCGCCGCGTGGGCTTCATCCTCGGCACCGTCGGACACTCGATCGTCAGCGGCGAAGAGCTGTTCGCCGTCGAGTGGCGAGACAACGACGAGGTGTGGTTCGCGGTGCGCGCCTTCGACCGCCCGACGGCTCCGTCGTACCGCCTGTTCTCGAGCCGCGTGCGCCGCCGGCGCAAGGCGCTGTTCGCCCGCTACCTGCGCGCGATCTCGCCGCTGTACTCGTCCTGATGGGCGGTCCGCTCCCGCTGGGAGACCCGGCCCCCGCCGACGGACACCTGCCCGCCGACCTCGACATCGACCCCGCCGCCGATTTCGGCGTCTACCTGCACGTGCCGTTCTGCCGTGTGCGCTGCGGCTACTGCGACTTCAACACCTACACCGCCAGCGAGTTGCGTGGCGCCCGCCAAGACGACTTCGCCGACACGCTGGCCGCCGAGGTCCGTCTGGCGGGTGGAGTGATGGATGCCGCGGGTGCCCGCCGCGCGGCATCCACCGTTTTCTTCGGTGGAGGCACGCCGACGCTCCTCCCGCCGGGCGATCTGGCGCGCATGCTCGACGCGGTCCGCACGGAGTTCGGGATCGCGGACGGGGCCGAGGTCACCGTCGAGGCCAACCCCGACACCGTCGACGACACGGTCGCCCGCACGCTCGCCGACGCCGGGGTCACCCGCCTGTCGATCGGCATGCAGTCGGCCCGTCCGCACGTGCTCGCCGCCCTCGACCGCACGCACGATCCCGCGAACGTCGCCACGGCCGTCGCCGCGGCCCGCCGCGCGGGGCTCGACGTCTCGGTCGACCTCATCTACGGCGCGCCGGGGGAGTCGCTCGATGATTGGCGTGCGTCCCTCGACGCCGCCGTGGCCCTCGAACCCGACCACATCTCCGCCTACGCCCTCATCGTCGAAGACGGGACGAAGCTCGCGCGCCAGATCCGCTCGGGCGTGGTCGCCGAGCCCTCCGACGACCTGCAGGCCGACATGTACGAGCTCGCCGACGACCTGCTCGGCGCCGCCGGATACGACTGGTACGAGGTGTCGAACTGGTCGCGCGGCGTCGCGCACCGCTCGCGTCACAATCTCGCGTACTGGCGGGGGACCGACTGGTGGGGCTTCGGCCCCGGCGCACACAGTCACGTCGCGGGGCTGCGCTGGTGGAACGTGAAGCACCCCGCCGCGTACGCCCAACGCCTGGCCGCCGACGAATCGCCCGCGGCCGCGCGCGAGCGACCCGACGAGACCGCACGCCGGCTCGAATCGGTGCTGCTGCGCAGTCGTATCCGCGACGGTCTGGCGGTGTCCGAGATCCTCGGCGAAGGGCGGAAGGCCGTGGCATCCCTCATCGCGGACGGTCTCATCGACGGCAGGGATGCCGTGCGCGGGCGCATCGTGCTGACACTGCGGGGGCGCCTTCTGGCGGATGCCGTGGTGCGGGCGCTCACGGTCTGACGCGTCCGCCCGCGAGATCGCTGCCCTCGCGCGCGAGGCGGTCTCGCGTGTGTCGGCGCTGCGCGCACGCCGGCATCCCGGCGTCTGCCTCGCGCCTGGCGGGTGACTGCTGCGCGCCTGCGCGCGTGACTGCTGCGCGCCTGCTGCGCACCTGCCGCGCCGCTCGACGCGGGGCTGCGGCGCTCCTGCCGCTCGCCTGCCGCGCGCCTCGATAAACGCTGATCCGATCGAAACACGGCGCGACGCCGCGTGTCTCACAAGGATCGGCGTTTATCGGCGGGGATGGACGGGGTGCGCGACGGGCGCTCCGCGAGCCGCCCGACGCGGGGCTGCCGCGCGCCTGCCGCGCTGCTGCCGCGCGGCTGCTGCGCGGCTATTGCGCGCCTCGATAAACGCTGATCCGATCGAAACACGGCGCGACGCCGCGTGTCTCAAGAGGATGGGCGTTTATCGGCGGGGGTGCGCGACGGGCGCTCCGCGAGCCGCCCGATGCGCGCCTGCTGCGCGCCTGCCGCGCGGCTGCTGCGAAGCTACCGCGCGCCTCGATAAACGCTGATCCTCTCGAAACACGGCGCGACGCCGCGTGTCTCAAGAGGATGGGCGTTTATCGGCGGGGGTGCGCGACGGGCGCTCCGCGAGCCGCCCGATGCGCGCCTGCTGCGCGCCTGCCGCGCCGCTGCCGCGCGCCTCCCGCGCCTCGATAAACGCTGATCCTCTCGAAACACGGCGCGACGCTGCGTGTCTCACGAGGATCGGCGTTTATCGGCGGGGGTGGACGTGGTGGGCGACGGGCGCTCCGCGAGCCGCTCGACGCGGGGCTGCGGCGATCGTCGTAGAATTGGCACTCAATCGAGTCGAGTGCCAGACGGGAGGAGAACGCATGGTGTCGGAACGCGGGCTCCAAGTGCTCCGCGCGATCGTGCAGGACTATGTCGACACGCGCGAACCCGTCGGCAGTAAGGCGATCGTCGATCGGCACGCCTTCGGGGTGTCGGCCGCGACCATCCGCAACGACATGGCCCTGCTCGAGGACGAAGAGCTCATCGTCGCCCCGCACACCTCGTCGGGGCGCGTCCCCACCGACAAGGGGTACCGCGTCTTCGTCGACCACCTCGCCGAGCTCCGCCCTCTCTCGGGCGCGCAGCGCAGCGCCATCACCTCTTTCCTCGACGAAGCGGGCGACCTCGACGATCTGCTCGCCCGTACCGTCCGCGCGCTCACGCAGCTGACCGGACAGGTCGCGATCGTGCAGTACCCGTCCTTCGCCCGGGCCAACGTCAGTCACGTCGAACTCGTCGCCCTGGGCGGCCCGCGCGTGCTGGTGATCCTGGTCACCGACACGGGCCGGGTCTCGCAGCGCATCGCCCTCGTTCCCGCGGAACCCGGCGAGACCGACGTCGTGCAGTTGCGCGCTCGCGTCGGCGCACTGCTCGTCGGGCGCAGCGTCGCCGACAGCTCGCAACAGGTGCAGGCCGTGCTCGCCGACGGTCCGCGCCCGGGTGTCGCGCTGGACGTGCTCGCCGACGCGGTGCTGCGCATCGTGGGAGAGGAGCTCGAGGAGTTCCGCCAGGACCGCCTCGTCATGGCCGGCGCCGCGACCCTCGCCAAGCGCGAGTCCGACTTCCGCGGGAGCATCTACCCTCTCCTCGAGGCGATCGAGGAGCAGGTCACCCTGTTGCGGCTGATGAGCGAGATGGTTGCAGACGAGAAGGGGCTGTCGGCGAGCATCGGCCGTGAGAACGAGCCCTTCGGACTCATCGAGGCCTCCGTGCTCGCCAGCCGGTACGACGGATCCACCGGCGGGGCCCGCGTCGGGCTGCTCGGTCCGACCCGTATGGACTACTCCTCCAACCTCGCGGCGGTCCGTGCCGTCGCGCACTATCTGACCCGGATGCTCGAAGACGACGACGCGTCGCGCTGACGTCGAATCCTGCGAGCACCCCACCCGAGAACGACCCCGCGCAAGCGGACAGGAAGGCGATTGTGGCTGACCACTACGAGGTCCTGGGCGTCGAACGCGATGCCAGCCCCGAAGACATCAAGAAGGCGTACCGCCGACTGGCACGCCAGCTGCACCCCGACGTGAACCCGGGAGAAGACGCCTCCGAGCGCTTCAAGCTGGTCACTCACGCCTACGACGTGCTGAGCGACCCCGAGCAGCGCCGCCGGTACGACATGGGCGGCGACCAGAGTCCCTTCGGCGGCGGGGGAGCGGCCGGGTTCGGCGGCTTCAGCGACATCTTCGAGACCTTCTTCGGCGGCGGTGGCCAGGGCGGCGGCGGACGGGGTCCGCGTCCCCGGTCGCGCCGAGAGCGCGGCCAAGATGCCCTGGTCCGGGTGACCCTCGACCTCGGCGACGTCGTCTTCGGCACCCACCGCGACCTCGAGGTCGACACCGCCGTGCTGTGCGAGACGTGCCAGGGAGCGTGCACGCAGCCCGGGACCAGCGAGGTCACGTGCGACATCTGCCACGGCTCCGGTCACGTGCAGCGCACCGTCCGCAGCCTGCTCGGAAACGTCGTCACCAGTGCCCCCTGCAGCGTCTGCCAGGGTCACGGGACGACCATCCCCTACCCGTGCGGGACGTGCCAGGGCCAGGGCCGCGTTCGTGCGCGCCGCACGGTCTCGGTCGACATCCCCGCGGGCGTCGAGTCGGGCCTGCGTCTCCAGCTGCCCGGGTCCGGCGAAGTCGGCCCCGCCGGCGGCCCCAACGGCGACCTGTACCTCGAGATCACGGTCGAAGCGCACGACGCCTTCAGCCGCGAGGGCGACGACCTCGTCGCGACCCTCGAGGTGTCGATGCCGGATGCCATCCTCGGCACGAACACCTCGATCGAGTCCCTCGACGGCAGCGTCGACCTCGAGGTGCGCCCGGGCGTCCAGTCGGGCGACGTCCTGACCATCAAGGGCCGCGGAATCACGCCGCTGCGCGGAAGTCAGCGCGGCGATCTGCGGGTCGGCGTGCATGTGGTGACCCCCACGCGTCTCGACCACAAGGAGCGCGCCCTCATCGAGGAGTTCGCCAAGCGCACCAAGGCCCCCAAGCCACGGCTGGCCGAGCACCAGCAGGGCATGTTCAGCAAGTTCCGCGACCGCTTCCGGCACTGACCGTGGCTCTGCACTTCGTCACCGACGACGCCGGGAACGCCCACGCGGGCGACACCGTCGTGCTGACCGGAGCCGAGGCGCACCACGCCGCTGCCGTGCGGCGCGTGCGCGTCGACGAGGAGGTGACGCTGGGCGACGGTCGCGGGGCCTGGCTCACGGGAGTCGTCACCGCGGCCTCACCGAAACAGGTCGAGGTACGGGTGACGGGTCGCGAGGTCGTCCCCGGACCCTCGCCGCGCTTCGTGCTCGTGCAGGCTCTGGCCAAGGGCGACCGCGACGAGCTCGCCGTCCAGGCGGCGACCGAGCTCGGCGTCGACGCGATCGTGCCCTGGCAGGCCTCGCGCAGCGTCTCGCGCTGGGATGCCAAGGCCGACAAGGGCCTCGCCCGCTGGCGCACGATCGTCCGCGAAGCGGCGAAGCAGGCGCACCGCGCGTGGATCCCCGAGGTCGAGGGCGTGGCCCGCACGGCCGACCTCGCGCGTCTCGCCGGGACAGCACTCGTCCTGGTGCTGGAGCCCTCGGCATCCGACCGCCTGACGTCCATCGCGACGGAGGCCTCCGACGGGCGCGACCTCGTGCTCGTGGTCGGTCCCGAGGGCGGCATCGCGCCGGAAGAGCTCTCGGCCTTGTCCGGTGCCGGGGCCCGCCTCGTGCGCCTAGGCGACACGGTGCTGCGAACCTCCACCGCGGGGGCCGCGGCCATCTCGGTGCTGTCGGCGGCGAACGGGCGCTGGTGATCGGGCCCGTGTCGGGTCGTTTCCTCCGTTCGGGGCGGATTCCGCAGCCTGGGGCGTGAAGTCTCCGCCCCGAACGACGCGATCCGCCCCGAACCCCGGGAACCGGCTCGCGCGGCCGCGGTCCGGCGGAACGGCCGAGCCCCGGTGTCGGAGGCCCTCACTAGACTGGATGCCATGAGCGAGCCGTCGATCTTCACGCGCATCCTGCAGGGCGAGATCCCCGCCGAGATCGTCGCCGAGACCGAGAACGCCTTCGCGATCCGCGACATCGCGCCCCAGGCGCCGGTGCACCTGCTGGTGATCCCCAAGACGCAGCAGTACCGCAACGTCGTCGAGCTGGCCGCGGGCGACCCCGGCCTCCTCGCCGAGGTCGTCGGGCTCGCGAACTCCGTCGCCGCCGAGCACTCCGACGGCGACTTCCGTCTGATCTTCAACACCGGCGAGGGCGCCGGTCAGACCGTCTTCCATGTGCACGCCCACGTCCTCGCGGGCGGCCTGAACGAAAAGAGCCTGGGTGGCTGATTCCCCCGAAGAAACCGTCTCCGACCGCATCGAGGTCGACGGCGTGGCCATGGTGCAACTGCTCGGCCCGCAGGACCGCCTGCTGCGCGTCGTCGAGAAAGAGCACCCCGACGTCGACGTGCACGTGCGCGGCAATGAGATCACGCTCTCGGGTTCACCCGAGGCGGTGCGCGCGGCTCGCGGTCTCGTCGACGAGCTGCTCAGCATGACGCGCTCGGGTCACGGCCTCGATCCGGCCGACGTGACCAGCTCGAACCGCATGCTGCGCTCCGACGGCGGCCCCCGTCCGTCCGAGGTCATGGGCGAGGCGATCCTGTCGTCCCGCGGCAAGACCATCCGACCCAAGACCGCGGGGCAGAAAGAGTACGTCGACGCGATCGACGAGAATACGATCGTGTTCGGCATCGGCCCCGCCGGCACCGGAAAGACCTACCTCGCCATGGCCAAGGCCGTTCAGGCCCTGCAGCGCAAAGAGGTCAACCGCATCATCCTGACGCGTCCCGCCGTCGAGGCGGGCGAGCGGCTCGGGTTCCTGCCCGGCACGCTCACCGACAAGATCGACCCGTACCTGCGCCCGCTCTACGACGCGCTCAACGAGATGATGGACCCCGACATCGTCCCCAAGCTCATGGCCACGGGCACGATCGAGGTCGCCCCGCTGGCGTACATGCGCGGTCGCACGCTGAACGACTCGTTCGTCGTGCTCGACGAGGCGCAGAACACCACGCCCGAGCAGATGAAGATGTTCCTCACGCGCCTGGGCTTCGGTACCCGCATGGTCGTCACCGGCGACATCACCCAGGTCGACCTTCCGCAGGGCGCTTCGGGCCTGCGCCTGGTCACGCGCGTCCTCGACGACATCGACGACATCCACTTCTCGCGCCTGACCAGCGACGACGTCGTGCGACACAACCTCGTCGGCCGCATCGTCGACGCGTACAGCGAATACGACGAGAAGCGCCTGGCCGCCCGGCGCGAGCGCGACGAGGCCTCCGAATTCGCCACCCGTGCGGAGCGACGCGGCCCCGGTGCCGCCGGTCCCCGCGATCACCTCCCGAGACGAAACCGCTCATGACGATCGAGATCAACAACGAGTCCGACCACCAGATCGACGAGCAGGTCCTGCTGCGTCTGATGGAGTACAACCTCCGGGAGCTGCACGTCAGCGCCGACGCCGACGTGGCCATCGTGCTCGTCGACGAGGGCGCCATGGAGTCCCTGCACGTGCAGTGGATGGACGAGCCCGGCCCCACCGACGTGCTGAGCTTCCCGATGGACGAGCTGCGTCCCGGTTCCGAAGACGCCCCGACCCCCGCGGGACTCCTCGGCGACATCGTGCTCTGCCCGGCCGTGGCCGAGACCCAGGCGGTCGCCGCGAAGCATTCGACACAGGACGAACTGATCCTGCTCACCACGCACGGCCTGCTGCACCTCCTCGGTTTCGATCACGCCGAACCCGACGAGGAGCGCGAGATGTTCGGTCTGCAGCGCGAGCTCATCGCCGGCTTCCAGGCCGTCGAGCGCCAGCGCCGCGCATGACCGAGGCCCTGCTCCTCGTCGTCGCGTTCCTGCTCGTCGCCTTCGGCGGGCTGATGGCGGCGTTCGAGGCTGCCCTGGGCGTGACCTCGAGAGTCGATCTGATCGAGCTCGGATCCGGCGGCCGTAACGCTCGGGCACTGCGCCGCATCGGCGACGACACCAATGCTCACGTCACGGCCGTCTCGTTCATCCGCGTTCTGGCCGAGACGACCGCTGCCGTGCTCGTCGCGGCCGCGTTCATGCTGATCTTCGACAACATCCTGCTCGCCGTTCTGGCCGCGGCCGTGCTGATGACGGGCATCTCGTTCGTCGCCGTCGGGGCGAGCCCGCGCTCGGTCGGTCGTCAGCACGCTCGAGGGCTCCTCCGCGGCGGGGCACCCGTCATCCGGGGGATGCGGATCCTGCTCGGACCCCTCGCGCACGGCCTCGTGGCGGTCGGAAACCGCGTCACGCCGGGAGTCGCGCACTCGACCTCGTTCGCGTCCGAAGAGCAGTTGCTCAGCATCATCGACGAAGCGGCCGAGAACGAACTCATCGAAGAGGACGACCGCGAACTCATCCACTCGGTCTTCGACTTCACCGACCGTTACGTGCGCGAGGTCATGGTGCCCCGCACCGACATGGTGAGCGTGGATGCCACCGCCACCTCCCGAGAGGCTCTGGCCCTCTTCCTCGAGAAGGGCGTCTCGCGCATCCCCCTCGCCGACGATGAGGCCGATGACATCGTGGGCGTGGTGTACCTGAAGGACCTCGTCCAGTTCGGCTTCCGCGATGAGGCCGGGTGGCGTGATGCTCCGATCCGTCGCATCGCACGGCCGGCCGTCTTCGTGCCCGAGTCGATGAAGGCCGAGACGCTGCTGCAGCAGATGAAGAAGGACGCCGTGCACGTCTGCCTCGTCGTCGACGAGTACGGCGGGGTCGCGGGGCTTGTGACGCTCGAGGACCTCATCGAAGAACTCGTCGGCGAGATCGCCGACGAGTACGACGCCCCCTCGACCGAGATCGTCGAACTGCCCGACGGTCGCTATCGCGTCAACGCACGACTCGGCCTCGACGAGGTCGGCGACCTGTTCGGCCTCGAGCTCGACGACGAGGACGTGGATTCGATCGGCGGGCTCTTGGGCAAGGCCCTCGGGCGCATCCCGCAACCCGGCGCGACCGCCGAGCACTCGGGCCTCGTGATGACCGGTGGTGCCTCGCGCGGACGCAACCGCGGCATCGCGACGGTGATCGTCGAACGGGCTGAGACGATGGACGATGAAGACGCCGAGGCCGATGCCTCGTCGCGTGAGAGGACCGACAGATGACCGACACCCGATCCGGTTTCGTGACCTTCGTGGGCCGGCCGAACGTCGGCAAGTCCACGCTGACCAACGCCCTCGTGGGCGAGAAGGTCGCCATCACGAGCGATAAGCCGCAGACCACCCGCCGCGCCATCCGCGGCATCGTCAACCGCCCGGGCGGCCAGCTCGTGGTCGTCGACACCCCCGGCATCCATCGCCCGCGCACTCTCCTCGGTCAGCGCCTGAACGACCTCGTCGAGCAGGTGCTCGGCGACGTCGACGTGATCGCGTTCTGCGCCCCGGCGACCGAGAAGGTCGGCCCCGGCGACCGCCGGATCGCCGAGTCGCTCTCCGGCTACCCGCGGGCCAAGAAGGTCGCGCTGGTGACCAAGACCGACGCCGCGACGCGCGATCAGATCACCGAGCGTCTCGTCGAGGTCGACTCCCTCCGTGAGGATTGGGCCGCGGTGATCCCCCTCTCGGCCGTGACGAACGACCAACTCGACGTCCTGAGCGACGAACTGCTCGCGCTCATGCCGGTCGGCCCCGCTCTCTACGAGGACGATGTGGTCACCGATGAGGCCCTCGACGATCGCATCGCCGAGATCATCCGCGAAGCCGCCCTCCACGGCGTGCGTGACGAGCTCCCGCACTCGATCGCCGTGACCGTCGACGACGTCGCCCAGCGCGAGGACAGCGATCTCACCGACGTGTGGGCCAACATCGTCGTCGAGCGCGACAGCCAGAAGGCCATCATCATCGGCAAGAAGGGCTCGCGCCTCGCCGATGTCGGAGCCCGCGCGCGCGCCGGCATCGAGCCGCTCGTCGGCGGGCGCGTCTACCTCTCGCTCCACGTCCGCGTGGCCAAGGAGTGGCAGCGCGACCCGAAGCAGCTCGGTCGCCTGGGCTTCTGACCCACCTGAGCAGAACACCTGACGCCGGGGGCTACGCTCGGCGGCGACGACGCGAAACGAAAGGCGTGACCATGGCGAAGAGGTGGACGGCTCCGGCTCCCGGGCCCATCGATCAGTGGAGCTTCGACGAGGTCGAGGTCGCACCCCCCGGCTCGGGCGAGGTGACGATCCGCGTGCGCGCGGCGGGCGTCAACCCCGCCGATGCGAAGCACGTGGCCTCGGCTCGTCCCGGCGCTGAGTTCCCCGTGCCGATCGGCTACGAGCTCTCCGGCGAGGTCTCGGCCGTCGGCCCCGACGCGGTCGGCGGCTCCGGCCACCTGCAGGTGGGCGATGAGGTCGTCGCCTTCCGTGTGCAGGGCGCCTACGCGACCGAGATCACGGTCCCGGCCCGCGACGTGTTCGCCAAGCCCGCAACGCTCTCGCACGCCGAGGCGGCGAACCTGCTGCTCGCGGGTACGACCGCGGCGGAGATGATCCAGGTCACCCGCGCGGCCGAGGGCGAGACGGTTCTGCTGCACGCGGCGTCCGGCGCGGTGGGCGTGAGCCTGCTGCAGCAGGCGCGCGAGCTCGGCGTCCGCGTCATCGGCACCGTGGGGGCGGATGCCGCTGACTCGGCGGAACGCGTCCGTCGCTACGGCGGCATCCCTGTCGCGTACGGCGACGGCCTGCGCGAGCGCGTCGCAGAGGCGGCCGACGGCGCCCCGATCGCCGCCGCGTGGGACGCCGTGGGCACCGACGAAGCCATCGACGTCTCGCTCGCCCTCGTGTCGGATCGCGACCGCATCGTCACGATCGTCGACCCTGAGCGCGCGAAGGCCGACGGGTTCCTCTGGATCGCCGGGGCCCGACCCGAGAGCGCCCGTTTCCGCGACATCGCGCGTGCGCGGGTGCTCGAGCTCGCGGCATCCGGAGTTCTCGAGGTCCCCGTCGCGCGCACGTACCCGCTGGCCGAGGCCATCGATGCCGTCCGCTTCGTCATGGACGGCCACCCGGGCGGCAAGGTCGCCCTGCTGCCGTGAGCGCCTCGCCGTTCGCCCTGCCGCCCGCGCCCGCGACGCTCGAGGTGACGCGCGATCGCGTGCGCCTGCGCCCGTTCGAGGAGAGCGACCTAGAAGCCATGGCCGCGTACCGCGGTGACGCCGAGGTCTGCCGCTTCCTGCCGTTCGAGCCGCAGACGCCCGACGACATCCGTGGCCGCATCGGCCATCTGTTCGGGGGCACGACCCTCGAGGGTGCGCGCGGCGGTGTCGTCCTCGTCATCGAGACCGACGGCGCGGTGATCGGCGACCTCGTGCTCTTCCACCTCGACCCCGAGGCCGGATCGGCCGAGATCGGGTGGGTCCTGAGCCCCGCGGCATCCGGTCGGGGTCTCGCCACCGAAGCGGTGCGCGCGCTCATCGACACCGCATTCGACGTGTACGGCCTGCGCCGACTCGTCGCGCAGATCGACGCCGACAACGTCCGCTCGGCAGCCCTGGCCGAACGGCTCGGCATGCGCCGCGAAGCGCATTTCGTCGAGAACGCATGGTTCAAGGGACGCTGGTCCGACCTGCTCGTCTACGCCGTCCTCGACCGCGAGTGGGCGGCCGGCCGACGGTGAGCGTCGTGAGGGACTGCTACGATCGCTCCATGCGCTTCGGTGGCCTGCTTCTTCTTAGCTGCCGCGACGAGTCCTCGATCTAAGGGCCTTCCTCGTCGCGGAGATCGTCGTCGGCCCCACCGAACGAATTCAAAGAAGCGACACATCATGAAGAACACCCAGAAGCCCACCTCCGCTCCGGTGCACAAGTACCGTCCCTTCCACGAGCAGATCCGGGTCGACCTGCCCGATCGCACGTGGCCGTCGAAGCGCATCGAGGTCGCGCCGCGCTGGTGCGCCGTCGACCTGCGCGATGGCAACCAGGCCCTCATCGACCCGATGAGCCCCGAGCGCAAGCGCGTCATGTTCGACCTGCTGGTCAAGATGGGCTACAAGGAGATCGAGGTCGGCTTTCCGAGCGCGAGCCAGACCGACTTCGACTTCGTCCGGCAGCTCATCGACGAGAACCTGATCCCCGACGACGTCACGATCCAGGTGCTGACGCAGGCGCGCGAGCACCTCATCGCCCGCACCTACGAGGCGATCGCCGGCGCCAAGCAGGCCATCGTGCACCTGTACAACTCGACTTCCGTGTTGCAGCGCGAGGTCGTGTTCCGCACCGACGAGCAGGGCATCGTCGACATCGCGCTCGAGGGTGCGCGCCTGTGCAAGCAGTACGAGGCGACGATTCCCCAGACCGAGGTCTACTACGAGTACTCGCCCGAGAGCTATACGGGGACCGAGCTCGAGTTCGCCCTGCGCATCTGCAACGAGGTGCTCGAGGTGTTCGAACCGACCCCTGAGCGCAAGGTCATCCTGAACCTGCCCGCCACGGTCGAGATGGCCACGCCCAACGTCTACGCCGACTCGATCGAGTGGATGTCGCGTCACCTGAACCACCGCGAGAACGTCATCCTGTCGCTGCACCCGCACAACGACCGCGGCACCGCCGTGGCCGCCGCGGAACTCGGCTACATGGCCGGCGCCGACCGCATCGAGGGCTGCCTGTTCGGCAACGGGGAGCGCACCGGCAACGTCGACCTGGTCGCGTTGGGCATCAACCTGCTGACGCAGGGGATCGACCCGCAGATCGACTTCAGCGACATCGACCAGGTCAAGCGCACCGTCGAGTACTGCAACCAGCTGCCCGTTCCCGAGCGCAGCCCCTGGGCCGGCGATCTGGTGTTCACCGCGTTCAGCGGCTCGCACCAGGATGCCATCAAGAAGGGCTTCGAGGCGATGGAGGCCCGCGCGGCCGCCGAGGGCAAGACAGTCGACGAGATCGAGTGGGCCGTTCCCTACCTGCCGATCGACCCGAAGGATCTGGGCCGGTCTTATGAGGCGGTCATCCGCGTCAACTCGCAGTCGGGCAAGGGCGGCGTCGCCTACCTGTTGAAGGCCGATCACGCGATCGATCTGCCGCGCAAGCTCCAGATCGAGTTCTCGGGCGTGGTGCAGGCCCGCACCGATGCCGAGGGCGGCGAGGTCTCGAGCGCCCAGATCTGGGACATCTTCACCGACGAGTACCTGCCCGCGACCGACGACGACCAGCGCTGGGGCCGCTTCGAGCTGCTGTCGACCCGCTCGTCGAGCGACATGTCGGGAGATGTGCACCTCGACGTCTCGCTGCGCGACGGCGACGCCACGCACCCGGCCTCGGCCGTGGGCAACGGCCCCGTCGCCGCGTTCCTCGAGATCGTCCGGTCGCAGGGCTTCGACGTGACGCTGTACGACTACGTCGAGCACGCGCTCAGCTCCGGGGGCGACGCGCAGGCCGCGGCCTACGTCGAACTGCAGGTCGACGATCAGCGCCTGTGGGGCGTGGGCATAGACGGCGACATCTCGACCGCGTCGCTCAAGGCGATCGTGTCGGGCGTGAACCGCGCGATCCGCACCCGTCAGGCCTCCGGCGCCCTGGCCGGCGTCTGACCCGCGCAGAAGAGAAGACGACCGTGGCCTACGCCCACGGGCACCACGAGAGCGTGCTGCGTTCCCACGCCGCGCGCATCGTCGCCGACTCGGCGGCCTACCTGGTGTCTTCGCTGTCGGCCGGCACCCGCATCCTCGATGTGGGCGCCGGCCCCGGCTCCATCACCGTCGACCTCGCCGACCGGGTGTTCCCGGGAGAGGTCGTCGGGGTGGATGCCGCGTCCGACGTCGTCGAGGTGGCCCGCGCCGCCGCGGGGGAGCGCACGAACGTGACCTTCCGCACCGGGGACGCCTACGCCCTCGACGTGCCCGACGCCTCATTCGACATCGTGCACGCTCACCAGGTGCTGCAGCATCTCGAGCGTCCGGTCGACGCCCTGCGGGAGTTCCGCCGCGTCGCGGGTCCCGATGGCCTGGTCGCGGTGCGCGACGTCGACTACGGCGGCGTGATCTGGCATCCGCTCATCCCCGCCCTCGACGACTGGCTCGAGATCTATCACGGCGTGCACCGCGGGTCGTCGGGCGAGCCCGATGCGGGTCGGCGTCTGAAGGCGTGGGCGCGCGAGGCGGGGTTCACCCGCATCGACGCGAGCGCGAGCGTGTGGGTGTTCGACACGCCCGACAAGCGCGCGTGGTGGGGAGGTATGTGGGCCGACCGCGTGCTCGCCTCGGCGTTCGCCGGACACGCGAAGCGGCTCGGTCTCGCCGACGACGCGCAGCTGCAGCGCATCTCGGACGCCTGGCGCGAGTGGGCCGAGCACCCCGACGGGTGGATCCTGCTGCCGCACGGCGAGGTTCTCGCCCGCTGGTGAGCGAGAGGGGGCGTCGATGCGAGGATGAGACCGTGATCCGCGTCGACGACCTCTACCGTTATCCCGTCAAGGGCTTCACGCCCGAGAAGCGCGACAGCCTCGTCATCCAGGACGACGGCCGCGTGCAGGGCGACCGCTCGCTCGTGTTCGGCTTCGCCGACGCCCTCGAGCCGGCGGATGCCACCTTCCCCAAGAGCCGCGGACTCGCGCTCATGACGTTCCCGACGTTGGCGCGCGTGGACCTCACCCTCGACGACGAGGACCTGACGCTGCGACTCCGCGTCGACGACATCGACGTCACCGCCGATCTCAGCGACGAGGGCCGGGCGCGTCTCAGCGAGGCGGTCACCGCCTACCTGCGCACGACGAGCGATGCGAAGCTGCTCGAGGCCGACGGCATCCTGCCCCTGGGTCTTCTCGGTGACGGTCGCACCGCGCGTTTTCAGGACCGCCCGCGCGGATTCATCTCGCTGCACGGCGCGGCCTCGGTCGAAGACCTGGATGCCGCGGTGCCCGCGCCCGTCGACGATCGCCGCTTCCGCTCGAATATCGTGGTGAGCGGCGCCGCGCCGTGGGCCGAGCTCGAGTGGCACGGCCGTGTGCGGATCGGCGAGGTGGAGTTCGAGGTGCAGAAGCCGATCGAGCGCTGCGCCGCGATCACCGCGAACCCCGACACGGGAGCGCGCGACGCGCGACTGCTGCGCGTGCTGACGACGGAGTTCGGTCAGTCCGAGCCGACGCTGGGGATCCTGCTGCTGCCGGTGGCCGACGGCGGCACGATCCGCCTCGGCGACGAGGTCACGCCCCTCGACTGACCTCACCCCCTGCGTGCTCGGGGCTCACTCCCCGCCGTCGACCCGGATGATCGGGATGCCGGTGGTCTCGACCGCGACCTTGCGGCGGTAGATCTTGCGCTGCTCGGGCAGCGAGAGGTCGAAGATCACGGCGAGGACGCGGATGATCGTCGTCACGATCACACCGATCACCGCCGCGACCGGAAGCGGCACCCCGAACGCCGCGGTGGTCGCCAACACGACGCATCCCCCACCGGCGGCGACCGCGTACAGCGAGCCGACGTGCATGATCGCGACGGGCAGCCCCATCAGCACGTCGCGCAGCACGCTGCCCCCGGCCGCGGCGAGCACGCCGACGAACACCGCGGGGACGGCCGGCATGCCGAGGGCCAGCGCCTTCGACGTCCCGAAGGCGCCGAACAGGCCGATCACCACGGCGTCGAGCATGACGATCGCACGGTTCAAGCGCTGGAAGATCCCCGACAGCAGCATGCCGACGATCGAGGCGATCGTCGCGGTGATGAGGTACCAGTTGCTCTGCAGGGTCGCGGGGGTGAGTCCCAGCAGCAGGTCGCGGATGAGCCCGCCTCCCATACCGAGCAGGATGCCGATGATCGCCACCCCGAGCAGGTCGAGGCGCCGCTGCCCCTGGAAGCCCGAGGCGAACAGCGCGCCCTGCACACCGCCCAGGGCGACGGCGGTGAGATCCGCCCACAGGGGGATGACGAAGACCGAGGCGTTCACGGCATCCATTCTCCGGGACACGCGGGATCGGCGTGCGCAGGCGCGTGCGCGGAGACGGAGAAACCGGTCACCGCCCTGTCGGCGGGGTGTATCACCGCGACCGGGTCGCCGTCCAGGGTGAGCGCGGGCGGCTCGGATGCGCTTTCATCGAGGGCAGGGGGCCGATTCGGAGCGCCCGAAACGACGATGCGACCACGAGTCGCCGGAGGGGTTGCAGATGCACTGGGGGGCTAATTCGAGTGTGGCGGTGGCCGTGCTCATCGCGGGGGTGGTCACCACGATCGTGACGGCGATCATCCGTCGTTCACCGTCGGCGGCGACGGCTCGGGCGACTCGCGAGGGCGTGCTGTTCGTCGTGTCGACACGGCGGTGGCAACGCGTTTTCATCCGCACGGTCGGCATCGCGGTGATCGTGCTCGGGAGCGTGCTGCTCCTGGCCGCGGCCGCGGTGAAGGATCCCGAGACGAGCATGGTCATCGCCGGTGCGGTGATGCTCGTCGGCGGGATTCTCTTCGTGTTCTTGGCCCGAGGGATGAAGCGGATGCGATTGGAGGTCACCCCCGACCGGGTGTGGTCGTTCGGGCTGGTGCGCGGACCGAACGAGGTGCCGGTGGCGGAGATCACCCGATTGGAGCCCAACCCCGGCGATCGGTTCGGGGGCATCCTCGCGAAGACGGAGGGCACGACCCGGTTCGGCGCGACCCGTCTCATGCTCGGCTACCCCCAGCTGATCGACTTCTTGCAGCACACCCGCCCCGATCTGCCGATTCCCGACGGGTCATGGCCCCTTCAGCAGAGAGCGGCGACTTCCCGCTGATCCGAGCGGCGCGCCACGGCGACGCGCGGCCGCTTCCCGGGGAGCGGGCCGATAATGGACTGTGCCCACCTACCGCGACGAGGTCGTGGTCCTGCGTACCCACAAGCTCGGGGAGGCGGACCGCATCCTCACCCTGCTCAGCCGCCGCAACGGCAAGATCCGCGCGGTCGCGAAGGGCGTGCGTCGCACCGCGTCGAAGTTCGGCTCGCGTCTCGAGCCGTTCATGGTCGCGGACGTGCAGCTGTTCAAGGGTCGCAATCTCGACATCGTGCAGCAGGCCGAGTCGCTCGGGTCGTACGGGGCCGAGATCGTCGCGGACTACGACGTGTACACCACGGCCAGCGCCATGGTCGAGACCGCCGACCGTCTGAACGAGGCCGAGGCGACGCCCCAGCAGTACCTGCTGCTGGTCGGTGGGCTGCGATCCCTCGCCCGCGGTGAGCATTCCGAGCGCAGCGTGCTCGACTCGTACCTGCTGCGCGCGATGGCCCTGTCGGGCTGGGCGCCCGGTCTGACCGAGTGCGCGCGCTGCGGCACCGTCGGCGACCACGACTACTTCCTGCCGCAGCTCGGTGGCGTCGTCTGCTCGACGTGCGCGCCCGCCGGCTCGCCGCGCGTGGCGCGCGACACGGTCGACATGCTCCGCGCCCTGATGGCGGGGGAGTGGGAGACCATCGACGCCGCCCCCGGACGCACGATCGCGGCGGCCTCGGGCCTCGTGGCCGCGTACGCGCAGTTCCACCTGGAGCGCGGCATCCGCTCCCTCTCGCACCTGGAGTCGCATCGATGACACCCAAGCCGTTCACGCACCGCGACGCCGTACCGTACCGCCCCCTCGACTGGACCGGCGAGTACCCGCCGGCCTTCCCCAAGGGTGCCGTGCCCGAGCACGTCGCGATCGTCATGGACGGCAACGGCCGCTGGGCCAACCGCCAGGGCCTGACCCGTGTCGAGGGGCACCGCGCGGGCGAGGCGGCTCTGCTCGACGTCGTCGCCGGTGCCATTCAGGCGGGCGTGAAGCACCTGTCGGTCTACGCCTTCTCGACCGAGAACTGGTCGCGCTCACCCGACGAGGTGCGCTTTCTCATGGGGTTCAACCGCGAGGTGCTGCACCGCCGCCGCGACCAGCTCAACGAGTGGGGTGTGCGCATCCGCTGGTCGGGCCGCAAGCCGCGCCTGTGGGGCTCGGTCATCAAGGAGCTGCAGCACGCCGAGCGCCTCACCGAGGACAACTCGACGCTGACCCTGACGATGTGCGTCAACTACGGCGGCCGGGTCGAGATCGTGGATGCCGTGCGTCGGATCGGTGACGACATCGCCTCCGGCAGGCTGAAGCCGTCGGCCGTGACCGAGAAGCTCATCCGCAAGAACCTGTACCAGCCCGACATGCCGGACGTCGACCTGTTCGTGCGATCGAGCGGAGAGCAGCGCACCTCGAACTTCCTGCTGTGGGAGTCGGCGTACGCCGAGATGGTGTTCCTCGACACCCTCTGGCCCGACTTCCGCCGCACGCACCTGTGGGAGGCCATCGGGCACTACCAATCGCGCGATCGCCGCTTCGGCGGGGCTGTCGACAAGCCGACGGGGTGAGGTTCTAGGGGGCGAGTTCCGCGCGCAGCGAGGCGGCCGCCTCCATCGCGACCCTCCGCATGGCCTCGCGCGTCTGACCGCCGATGTGCGGGGTCACGACGACGTCGGCGCGATCGCGCAGCGGGTGGTCGGCCGGCATCGGCTCGACCTCCGAGACGTCGAGGCCGGCGCCGCCGATCTCGCCGGCCTCGAGGGCTGCGAGCAGGGCCTCCTCGTCGACGACGCCCCCACGCGAGGTGTTGAGCACCACGGCGTGCGGGCGCATGCGGCGGAACTGTGCGGTGGACAATAGGCCGCGCGTGGCCGGAACGAGCGGAACGTGCACGCTCACGGCATCCGCCTCGGCGAGCAGATCGTCGAGCGACCGCGGCTCGGCACCGGCCGCTCGCACCTCGTCGTCACGCAGACCCGGGTCGTACGCGAGCACGCGCATCGAGAACCCGCCCTGCCCGATCCGCGCCACGTGCCGGGCGATCCGCCCGAAGCCGATGAGACCCAGCGTCGAGCCGCTGAGCTCGCCGCCGATGAGGTCGGCGCGTTCGCCGCGACCGCTCACCGCGGCGCCGATGCCCCGCCGCACGGCCAGTAACAGGGCGACGGCGTGCTCGGCCACCGAGAGCACGTTCGCCTCGGGGGTGGTCGTGATCCGGATGCCGTGCTCTCGAGCGAACGTGGTGTCGACCGTGTCGGTGCCCACACCGTGGCGCGCCACGATGCGCAACCTGGGCATGCGGCTCAGCTGCGGCGCATCGAGTCGGGCCGTGCGCAGGAGGACGCCCTGCACGAGCGGCGCGACAGCATCTTCGGTTGAGCGCTCAGGGCCCCAGCCGCGACGTACGTCGGCCCACGTCTCGAGCTCAGCCACCGCGTCGGCGTGCACCGCTCGCGGGACCCAGACGACAGGTCGCCCCGGCCCCGCCTCAGCCACGGGGCGTCAGGGCGCGGTTCGCGGCGCGGCGGTCGGCTTCGCCGCGCACGAGATCGTCGGCGGCGGCGGTGACCTCGGCGATGCGCCCGCGGGGGACGACCGCGACACCGTCGGCGTCGCCGACGACCCAGTCGCCCGGCGCGACCGGCACGCCTCCCAGCGCGACCGTCTCGCCCAAGCGGTAGGGGCCGGTCTTCCAGGGGCCGGCGGGCGTCACGCCCCGCGCGAACACGGCAACGCCCACCTCGCGCAGTTCGACCGCATCGCGAGCGGCCCCGTCGAGCACGATTCCCGCCACCCCGAGCGCCTTGGCCTTCTCGGCGACGAGCTCTCCGATCAGGGCGCGCGAGTCGTCGGCGCCGCCGTCGACCACGAGGATCTCGCCGGCGCGGATGACCTCGAACGCCGCGTGCACGCCCTTGTTGTCACCGGGCCGGGTGAGAACGGTGGCCGCGGGTCCCGAGACGACCGCGCCTGCCCACAGGGGAGTGATTCCACGCGCGACCCCGAAGCGCTCCATCGCGTCGCCGATGGTGGCGGCGGCGTAGGCGCCGGGCGGGGGGTACTCCGCGGTTTCGGAAGAAGTGCTCATCGTCGGGCGGTCCTCTCGTCGGGTCGATTCAGTCGAGTGCCGGCGGCAGACCGGTGTGCCGGAGATCGGATGCCGCGGCCTCGAGGGCAGCGAGGAAGACGTCGACGCGCTCCTCGGTGAAACGGGCCGTGGGCCCGCCGAGGCCGAGGACCACGGCGGGTCGACGATCGTCGCCGTCGCGCACGATCACCGCGACGCCGCTGTTGCCGGGCTCTCGCGCCCCGTGGGACACGGCATGACGGTCGCGGGCCGCCGCGGCGACGGCCTGGCGGAAGGCCGCGACCTCGACGTCGGAGAGATGATCGATCGGGGTCGACGCGAGCACCTGCTCCACGGCATCCGGACCACTCGCCGCGACCAGCAGAGCGGACGAAGCACCGGCCAGCAAGGGCATCTCGTCGCCGACCTGCACGACGTGGCGCAGCGAGTAGGGGCTCGGCGACTGCGCGACGGCCACGCGGCGCATGCCGCTGCGCACGTAGAGACTCGCGGTCTCGCCGGTCTCTTGAGCGAGACGCGTCATGCGATCGGCGGTCTCTTCGGGCACGGCCCACGCCGCCTCGGCGAAGGCCGCGAGACGGATCAGCCGCGCGCCGACGGTGATGCGTCCGTCGGCCGCGTGCCGCAGCATGCGCTCGCCGACGAGGGTGTCGACGAGCCGGAGGACTGTCGTGCGGGGCAGACCACTCTCTCGGACGATCTCGGCGACCGACAGCACGGGCCTGTCGGCCGTGAAGCTCTGCAGCACCTCGAAGGCGCGCGAGACGGCGCGAACGCCGCTGCTCTCGGCGGTCGAGTCATCGCGGCTCCCGATGGTCGTCGTCATCGTCACCCTCCCGCGGCGCCGCGGTTGCGCCGTCTCGAAGGACGAGTGTACCGTCAGGTGGACGCCGGAGTCCACCAGACGGACACCGGTTCCGAACCTCATCACGAAGGAGTGACGACGTGAGAACCAGACGCGTCCTATGGAACGCGCTCGGGATCGCTGCCACCGCCGCCCTCGTCGGCGTGGCGGCGGTGAACGCCAGCGGCTCGAGCGCGGGAGCCGACCCCCGGACCAAACTGACCATCATGGCCCCGGCCGCGCCCGGCGGCGGGTGGGACCTCGCGTCTCGCGAATCGCAGCAGGTCCTGCGCTCGACCTCGGTCGTCAACAACGTGCAGGTGGTCAACGTGCCCGGCGCGGGCGGCACGATCGGCCTCGGCCAATTCGTCCAGCTCGGCGCCGATCCGACGAACCTGATGATGACGGGCACCGTCATGGAGGGCGCGATCACCGCCAACGGTTCGACCGCGAGCCTAGCCGACACCACCCCGATCGCCCGGCTCGCCGAGGACTACATCGTCTTCATCGTTCCCGCGGAGTCACCCTTCCAGACGCTCGACGACTTCGTGCGGGCCTGGCGCGAGGACCCGCACGGTCAGGCCGTCGGCGGCGGCGGCATCGGAGGCACCGACCACTTGCTCACGGGCCTGACCGCGAAGGCCGCCGGTATCGACCCGGCCGAGCTCAACTACGTCTCGTACGCCGGTGGCGGCGAGGTGCTCACCGCCCTGCTGTCGAACACGGTCGCGGTCGGCGTGAGTGGGTACAACGACTTCAGCGACCAGATCGAGGCGGGCCGCCTGCGCGCCCTGGCCGTCTCGGCCGAGGAGCCGGTGCCCGGCATCGACATCCCCACCTTCATCGAGCAGGGCGTCGACGTGAACCTGCCGAACTGGCGTGGACTGGTCGCCCCACCCGGCATCACTGACGACCACCGCGACGAGCTCGTCGCCATCGTCGAGCAGATGGCCGCCACCCCCGAGTGGAAAGAGGTGCTCGATCGCAATCGCTGGCGCGACGCGCTGCTGACCGGCACGGAGTTCGCGACCTTCATCGAAGAAGACCAAGCGCGCGTCGACGCCATCATCGAGGAGCTGGGCCTGTGAGCGGCGTCATCCCCACCATCCCGCGCACGCATCGCGGCCGCGCCTCCGACGGATTCTGGCGCCGTCGCACCGGACTCGTGGTGCCCGCGATCATGCTGCTCGTCGGGATCGGTCTCATTGTCGGCACGCTCACCATGACGGTGCCGGCGAACACCGCGCCCCCGGGTCCGCGGCTGTTCCCGGCGATCATCGCCGCCGCGGTGATCATCCTGGCCGTGCTCCTGGCGCTCGATGTGCTCCGTCGGCCCGAGCCGGTCGAGGTCGCCGACCGCGCCGCGCCCGAGAGTGAGGCGGCCATCGATGACGAGGCGCTCATCGCGGCCGTCGAGGGGCGCGAGCCGGAAGCCCCCGCGGTGCGTCCGCGCAGTAATCTCTGGGCCCTGGCCGGCGCCGTCGGCACGGTCATCGTCTTCATCGCCGCGCTCACCCCGCTCGGATGGCTGCTCTCGGGCGCCTTCCTGTTCTGGGGCATCGCCCGATCGCTCGGCAGCCGCCGCCCGATCTTCGACATCTTCCTCTCGCTGGCGATCTCCGCCATCGTGCAGATCGCCTTCTCCGGTGGTCTCGGACTCAACCTGCCGCCCGGAATCCTGGAGGGACTCTTCTGATGGATGCGCTGGTCAACCTGGGGGAGGGCTTCGCCGTCGTCCTCACCCCCATCAACATGCTGTGGGTGCTCATCGGCGCCGTCCTCGGCACCGCGGTCGGAGTCCTTCCGGGCCTCGGCTCGGCGATGGCGGTCGCGCTGCTGCTCCCCGTCACGTTCTCGCTCGACCCGATCGGCGCGTTCATCATGTTCGCCGGCGTGCTGTTCGGTGGACTCTTCGGCGACTCGATCGCCGGCATCCTCATGAACACCCCCGGCAACAGCACCGCGATCGCCGGCTCCATCGAGGGTCATCGCATGGCCAAGAGCGGGCGCGCCGCGCAGGCTCTCGCGACCTCGGCGATCGGCGCCTTCATCGGCGGCATCATCGCCTCGATCCTCGTGGTGTTCTTCGCCCCGCGGCTCGCGGAGCTGGCGACCCTCTTCGGACCCGCCGAATACCTCGCCCTCGCGGTCTTCGCGTTCGTCGCGATCTCGGCCGTCGTCACCGATTCGGTGCTGCGTGGTCTGGCGGCCCTCGCGATCGGCCTCGCGATCTCGGTCGTCGGCATCGACGGAGCGTCGGGCGCGTCCCGGTTCACCTTCGGCCTTCCGGAGTTGTTCGACGGCATCGACATCGTGGTCATCACGGTCGGTCTCCTGGCGCTCGGCGAGGTCTTCAGCGTCGCCGGCCGCCGTGGCACCCCCGACGACACGAAGCTGCTGGCCTCGAGCGGACGCCTGTGGCTGTCGTTCCGCGAGCTCCGCCAGGCGCTGCCCGCGTGGCTGCGCGGCACGGCGATCGGCGTACCGTTCGGCATCATCCCCGTCGGCGGCTCGGAGGTGCCGACGTTCCTGGCGTACGGCACGGAGCGCAAGCTCGACGGCCGCCGCAAGAAGCCCATGTTCGGTCGCGGTGCGATCCAGGGCGTCGCCGGGCCCGAGGCCGCCGGAAACGCCACCGCCGGCACGGCGATGGGCGCGCTCCTCGCCCTGGGACTGCCAACCTCGGCGACGGCCGCGATCCTGCTGGCGGCCTTCCGCCAGTACGGTCTGCAGCCGGGACCGCTGCTGTTCGAGCGGGCGCCCGATCTGGTCTGGGCGCTGCTGGCGAGCTTCTTCGTCGGGATGGTCGTGCTGCTCATCCTCAACCTGCCGTTCGCACCCCTGTGGGCGAAGCTGCTCAAGGTGCCGAAGCACTACCTTTACGCCGGGATCACGGTGTTCGCGATGCTGGGCGTCTACGCCACCAGCAGCAAGATCCTCGACCTCGTGCTCGTGCTCGCCGTGGGTCTGCTCGGCTTCCTCATGCGCCGCTACGGGCTGCCGGTGGCCCCCATGCTCATCGCGATCATCCTCGGCCCGCTGGCCGAAACCGAGTACCGCCGCGCCATGGCGGTCAGCGAGGGCGACGCCGGCATCCTGGTGTCGAGCCCCATCTCGATCACGCTGTACGCAGTGCTCGCCCTCGCCATCGTGGGCGTCCTCTTCACCCGGGTGCGTGCGGCGCGTAAGCAGAGGGTCGCCGCATGACGGATGCCACGGTGCCGGGCCCCCTCTCGGGGGTGACCGTCCTCGACCTGACCAATGTGCTGGCCGGGCCCTACGCGGCCTATCAACTGGCGCTGATGGGAGCCGACGTCATCAAGGTGGAGACCCCCGACGGCGGCGACCTGGCCCGCCGCCTCGGGACGTCCGCCGAGCTGAATGCCCAGCTGCTGGGCATCTCGTTCCTGGCGCAGAATGCGCAGAAACGCTCGATCACGCTCGATCTGAAGACGCCGCGCGGCGCCGACGCCCTGCGGCGCCTGGTGGCGACAGCCGACGTCCTGGTCGAGAACTTCCGCCCGGGCGTTCTCGAGCGGCTGGGGTTCGGGTGGGACGCCCTGCGCGCGCTGAACTCGCGCCTCATCCTCTGCCAGGTGTCGGGGTTCGGTCAGACCGGTCCGATGCGCACCAAACCGGCGTACGACCAGATCATCCAGGGGTACTCCGGGATGATGAGCGTGACCGGCACCGATGAGACGGGGCCGTTGCGCGCGGGCTTCCCGCTGGCCGACACGATCGGCGGGCTCGCGGCCGCGTTCGCGATCTCGAGCGCCCTGGCCGGTCGCGCCCGCACCGGAATCGGCACGGTCATCGACGTGTCGATGCTCGAGACCGCGGTCACCGCGATGGGCTGGGTGGTGTCGAACCTGCTCGTCGACGGTCACGAGCCGCGCCCGTTGGGCAACGACAACGGCACGGCCGCGCCGTCGGGGGCCTTCGCGACCGCTGACGGCATGCTCAACATCGCCGCGAACAAGCAGGAGCAGTTCGAGCTGCTGTGCGCCCTCGTGGGTCGGCCCGAGCTCGTCGCCGACGCTCGTTTCGCTGAACGTGAGAGCCGAAAGACCCACCGAGCGGCGCTCACAGACGAGCTCGAGACGGCACTGGCGGCGCGACCGGCATCGGAGTGGGAAGACGTACTGAGCTCGGCCGGCGTGCCGGCGGCGGCCGTCCTCCGCGTCGACGAGATGCTGCGCAGCCCCCAGATCCGTGAACGCGGACTCGTGCACGAACTGCCTTTCCCGGGCGGCGGCAGCGACGAACCCCTGCGCGTTCTGGGCAACGGCATCCGGATCGACGGGGCCCCCTCCGCTCCCCGCCTCGCTCCGCCGCTGCTCGGCGAGCACACCGACGAGATCCTGGCGACGCTCGGCTACAGCGCCGACGAGATCGCCACCCTGCACGAAGAAGGCGCCGTATGAGCGACGATCAGCTGGCCCCCGTCACGGCGTGGTGGGCGACCGCCATCACGCGCATCCAGCCCGGCGAGATCGCGTTCCGCGGTCGACCCGTGCAGGATCTGATCGGCACCGCGGGGTTCGTCGAGACCATCTGGTTGATGGTCACCGGCGAGGATCTCGACCCGCGGCGCGGACGCCTGCTCGAGGCGACGCTCGTAGCGAGCGTCGACCACGGACCCCAGGCGCCGTCGATCGCGAGTGCGCGGATGGCCGCCACCTGCGGCGTCGGCATCAACTCGGCGATGGCGAACGGCATCAACGTGCTCGGCGACACGCACGGCGGAGCCGGTCAGCAGTGCGTGACCATACTGAACCGCATGGTTCGAGCTCACCTCGACGAGGGGCGTCCCCTCGCCGATCTCGCCGCCGACGAGCTCGCACAGCACCGCGCGCGGAAGTCCTTCGTGCCGGGGTTCGGGCATCGATTCCACCCCGTCGACCCGCGGCGCGATCCGCTCCTGATCCTGGTGCAGGATGCCGTGGCATCCGGGGCCGTCTCCGGCGACCACCTGCGCGCGGGTCTCGCCCTCGAAGAGGCGCTGGCCTCTCGCGGAGTGCCGATGAACATCGACGGCGTCTCGGCGATCGTCTACGCGGAGCTGGGCGTCGAGCCCGAACTCGCACGGGGGCTCTTCGTTCTCGCGCGATCCGTCGGCATCCTCGCCCACGCGTGGGAGGAGACCGGGTCGGGCCGACGCATCAAGGGCCCCCTGCCCCCTCCGCTGCTCGCCGACTACACCGGGCCCGCGGTGCCGTAGCGCCGCGTCGTCCGGCGCGGGAGATCGGATGCCGTCAGGGGAATAGATCCACGATCGAGAGAGTTGCACGCGATATGACGGATGCCATCAAGATCGACGTGTGGAGTGACATCGCCTGCCCCTGGTGCTACATCGGCAAGCGGAACCTCGAGAACGGCCTCGCCGCGACGGCCGCCGATGACGACGCCCCGGTCGTCGAGATCGAGTACCACTCGTTCGAGCTCTCGCCCGACACCCCCGAGGACTTCCACGGGGGAGAGGTCGACTATCTCTCGCAGCACAAGGGCATCTCGCCCGATCAGGCGCGCGAGACGCTCGACCGCGTCACCGGCGTCGCCGCCGACGCGGGCCTGGCGTATCGCTTCGACATCCTCCAGCACACCAATACCGTGAAGGCGCACGAACTCCTGCACTTCGCGAAGGAGAACGGCAAGCAGCTCGAGCTCGCCGAGGTGCTCATGTCGGCGTACTTCCTCGAGGGCAAGCACGTGGGTCGCGACGACGACCTCGTCGCCCTCGCGGTCGAGGTCGGTCTCGACGAGGCCGAGGCCCGCGAGGCCCTCTCGTCGCAGCGTTTCCGCGCGGCCGTCCGCGCCGACCAGGAGCAGGCCCGCCAGTTCGGCATCACCGGCGTTCCCTTCTTCGTCATCGACGGCAAGTACGGCGTGAGCGGCGCGCAGCCGGTCGAAGCGTTCAGCCAGATCGCCCGCCAGGTGTGGGGCGAGCGTCGCGAGGTCGCTGAGACCGCCGACGCGTGAGGCTCCTCCCCAGCGGTGCCCGTTCCCGATTCGTCGGGAGCGGGCACCGCTGTCGTTATCCGTCTGGGAGAATGGTGAAGTGAATACGGCATTGGCTCCGGCGCGGACGCTCCGCATCGGCAACATCGGACTCGACGCTCCCGTCGTGCTCGCTCCCATGGCCGGCATCACGAACACGGCGTTCCGACGCCTGTGTCGCGAATACGGTGCCGGTCTGTACGTGAGCGAGATGATCACGACGCGCGCGCTCGTCGAACGCAACGACACCACGATGCGGCTCATCCGCCACCACGAGTCCGAGACCCCGCGCTCGATCCAGCTCTACGGCGTCGACCCGGCCACCGTCGAGGCCGCCGTGCAGATGATCGTCGCCGAAGACCACGCCGACCACATCGACCTGAACTTCGGCTGCCCCGTGCCCAAGGTCACGCGACGCGGCGGGGGAGCAGCGCTGCCGTGGAAGACCTCGCTGTTCCGCGAGATCGTCGAGCGCGCCGTGAAGGCGGCGGGCGACAAGCCGCTGACGATCAAGATGCGCAAGGGCATCGACGCCGACCACCTCACCTACCTCGAGGCCGGGCGCATCGCGGAGGGCGCGGGTGTCTCCTCGATCGCGCTGCACGCGCGCACGGCATCCGAGTTCTACTCCGGCCAGGCCGACTGGGCCGCGATCACGAAGCTCAAAGAGACGGTCACGAGTGTGCCCGTGCTCGGCAACGGCGACATCTGGTCGGCCGACGATGCCGTGCGCATGATGGACGAGACCGGCTGCGACGGCGTCGTCGTCGGTCGCGGCTGCCTCGGTCGTCCGTGGCTCTTCGGCGATCTGGCGCGCGCGCTGGGTGGCCCCGGTGCCGCCCACGGCGAGCCCGTGGACGCCACGCTCGGTTTCGTCGCGAAGGCCTTCCGCCGCCACGCCGAGCTTCTCGTGGAGTTCTTCGAGGACGAGGGGCGCGGATGCCGTGACATCCGCAAGCACGTCGCCTGGTACTTCAAGGGCTACCCCGTCGGCGGAGAACTGCGCGCGAGCCTCGCGACCGCGTCGACCCTCGACGAGATCGACGAGCTGCTGGCCACGATGGAGCTCGACGCCCCGTATCCGGGTGCCGCGGCCGAGGGCCAGCGCGGGCGCGCCGGCACGCCCAAGCGTCCGGCCCTGCCCGACGGCTGGCTCGACTCCCGCGAGATCGGTCACGACGCCGGTCGCGCCCTCGCCGACGCGGAGCTGCACCACAGTGGCGGTTGAGGCGGCGCCGACGGTCGCGCGACCGGTCGGCTACGACGACGTCGACGCGGCGCGCTTCCGCGTCGAGAACCACCGCTCGCAGCGCGACGACTTCGCGCGCGATCGCGCCCGCGTGCTGCACTCGGCGGCCCTGCGGCGCCTGGCCGCGAAGACCCAGGTGCTCAGTCCCGCCAGCCCCGCCGACTTCGCCCGCAACCGCCTCACGCACTCGCTCGAGGTCGCGCAGGTGGGCCGCGAGCTCGCGACGGCCCTGCAGCTATCGCCCGACGTCGTCGACACCGCGTGCCTGAGCCACGACCTGGGTCACCCGCCCTTCGGTCACAACGGCGAGCGTGCGCTCAACGAATGGGCCGAAGACATCGGAGGCTTCGAGGGCAACGCGCAGACCCTGCGCATCCTCACCCGCCTCGAGCCGAAGTCGTTCGGCGCCGACGGCGAGCCGTACGGTCTCAACCTCACGCGCGCGTCTCTCGACGCCACGTGCAAGTACCCCTGGACGGTCGACGAGCCCGTGCCCGACCCGGGCGGGCGCCTGAAGTTCGGCGTGTACCCCGACGACGAGCCGGTGTTCCACTGGATGCGCGGGGGCGCCCCCGCGCGTCAGCGCTGCATCGAAGCCGAGGTCATGGACCTCTCCGACGACATCGCCTACTCGGTGCACGACTTCGAAGACGCGATGGTCAACCGGTACGTCGATCCGGCGCGTCTCGCGTCGCGCGTCGGCCGAGAGGGACTGCTCGACGCGATTCAGCGCTGGGTCGGCTACGACTTCGTGCGCGACGACCTCGCCGCGGGCCTCGAGCGCCTCATGGCGATGCCCGAGTGGATCACCTCGTTCGACGGCACGCGTCCGGCCCTGGCCCGCTTGAAGAACCTCACCTCCCACCTGATCGGCCGCTTCGCCCGCGCCGCCACGGCGGCCACGCGCGAGGCGTATCCCGCCGACGAACTCACCCGCTACCGCGCGCACGTCATCGTGCCGACCGAGGTCGAGGTCGAGATGGCGGTGCTCAAGGGCATCATCGGCGCGACCGTCGTCTCGATCGACGGCCGCAAGGTGCTGTACCGCGAACAGCGCCACGTGCTCAAGCGCCTGGCATCCGCCCTCTGGGAGAACCCCGGCGCCCTCGACGCCCTCCACGCCCCCGACTTCGCCGCGGCCACCGACGACGCCGCGCGCCGCCGCGTCGTCGTCGACCAGGTCGCGAGCCTCACCGACCAGCTCGCGATCGCGTGGCACGGCCGGCTGGTGGGAGAAGTGGATGCCGCCGAGCTCGGCGTCTGGGCCCCCGGCGCCCGCGCCTCGCGCGGAGCGGATGCCTGATGCCCCGCATCCGCCAGTCCGACGTCGACGAGGTCAAGGCGCGGGTCAACATCGCCGACGTCGTCGGTGAGCGCGTCGCGCTGAAGTCGGCCGGCGTGGGGTCGATGAAGGGCCTGTGCCCCTTCCACGACGAGCGCAGCCCGAGCTTCCACGTGCGCCCGCAGGTGGGGTACTACCACTGCTTCGGCTGCGGCGAGTCGGGAGACGTGTACTCGTTCCTGCGCGCGATGGACCACGTCTCGTTCACCGAGGCCGTCGAGCGCATGGCCGCGCGCGTCGGCTATACCCTGCACTACGAAGACGGCGGACCCGCGCCCGAGACGACCGGCCGCTCGCGCCTGTACGCCGCCAACGCCGCGGCGGCGGAGTACTTCCGCGCCCAGCTCATGACACCCGAGGCCGACACGGGGCGCCGCTTCCTCGGCGACCGCGGCTTCGACGCGGGCGCCGCCGCGCACTTCGGCGTCGGCTACGCCCCGAAGGGCTGGTCGCACCTCATGGACCATCTGCTCGCGCAGAAATTCACCCGCGACGAGCTGCTGCAGGCGGGGCTGGTCTCGCAGGGGCAGCGTGGCGTGTACGACCGCTTCCGGGGACGCCTCGTCTGGCCCATCCGCGACGTCACCGGACAGGTGATCGGTTTCGGGGCGCGCAAGCTGTACGACGACGACCAGGGCCCCAAGTACCTGAACACCCCCGAGACGCCGATCTACAAGAAGGCCCAGGTGCTCTACGGTCTCGATCTGGCCAAGCGCGACATTTCGCGCTCGCACCGGGTCGTCGTGGTCGAGGGCTACACCGACGTCATGGCGTGCCACCTCGCGGGCGTCACGACCGCGATCGCCTCGTGCGGCACCGCGTTCGGCAGTGACCACATCACCGTGCTCCGGCGGGTGATGGGCGATGACAGCTCATCGGGCGAGGTCGTCTTCACCTTCGATCCGGATGCCGCCGGGCAGAAGGCGGCGCTGCGCGCCTTCGCCGACGAGAAGCGTTTCGCGGCGCAGACGTACGTCGCCGTCGCCCCCGAGGGCCTCGACCCGTGCGACCTGCGCCTGCAGCGCGGCGACGGAGCGGTGCGCGCGCTGATGGAGACCAAGGCGCCCATGTTCGAGTTCGTCATCGACCAGCGCCTGAAGGACTTCGACCTCTCGAGCGTCGAGGGCCGGGCCGGTGCCCTGCGCGCAGCGGCGCCCATCGTGGCCGACATCCGCGATCCCGCGCTGCGTCCCGGCTACGTGCGTGTGCTCGCCCGCCGCCTCGGTCTCGACATGCCCGAGGTGCAGTCCGCCGTCGAGCGCGCGGCCCGCGGCGCCGATCGCGCTGAGAAGCGCGAGACGCGGAAAGACAGCGAGCCCGCACCGATCGCGATCTCGGTCACGATGGCATCGCTCCCGAACAACCGTGACGTCGCCCTCGAACGCGGCGCGATGATGGCCTTCCTCCAGTACGGCCACCGCATCGAGCCGGACGTGTTCCTTCGGGCGCTGCAGACGCCGTTCAGCCATCCCGCGCTCGAAGCGGTGCGCAGCTCTCTGGCATCCACCGATCTGTCGCAGCCCGGCTGGGCCGTCGCCGCGGTCGAAGCCGTCCGCGAACCCTTCCGGTCGCTCGCGGCCGAGTTGCTGACCGCCGAGTTCCCCGCGCGCACCGAAGAGGGCGCTGTCGCCTCGGCGAACGACCTCGCGAGGGGCCTGCTCGTGCGCGAGCTGGAACGCGAGAAGAACGAGCTGCTCCGCGGCATCCAGCGCGTTCCCGCCGATTCCGACGAGGGCAAGCGATTGCGCTTCCGCCTGCGCGAGCTGGACGCCGATCGTCAGCGACTCGTCGCGACCTGACCGGTCGTTGCCGCGCGCCGCTGGCATCGCTCGTGTTCGTCGGGGAGGATGAGGGAATGCCCCGGACCCTCGACACCGACGTCGCCCTGCGTGCCGACGACCTGTCTCTGGCGCGCAGTGGCGTGCGCGTGATCGACGGGATCACCTTCACCCTGCCCGCCGCGCGCACGATGATCGTGCAGGGGGCGACAGGATCGGGCAAGACCTCTCTCGTCTCGCTCCTCGCTGGCCACCCCGACGACGGGCTGACGGTGGTCGGGGGAGATGCGCGTGTGCATGGCATCTCGGCCCGCAGACCCGGACGCTCCCGTCGTGAGTGGGTCTTCCACACCGGTTATCTGCCGCAGGGAGCCGGAGCGGCGCTTCCCTCGCGCTTGACCGTGCAGGATGTGATCGCCGAACCCATCACGAGTCGCGACCGCAAGGTCAACCCGCGGGCTCTCGCGGTGCGCGTGGCGACCCTGCTCGACGAGATGGAACTCCCGCTCGGCACAGCGCCGAAGTACCCGTACGAGCTCAGCGCCGGCATGCGTCAACGCGTCGCTCTCGCTCGCGCCCTCGTGCTCGAGCCGCGTCTGTTCGTCGCGGACGATCTGTACGCCAATCTCGATCTCGAGGTACGCGCCGCCGCCCGCGCGTCGATCACGCGGCGTCGCGACGAGCGCGGGATGGCCTCGCTCATCGTGACGAACGACGCAGAGGCACCGAAAGACCTGGATGCCGATGTGCTCGTGCTGCACGCCGGACACGCCGTCGGACTCGGTCATGGCGACCAAGCCGTGCAGTGGACACCCGACGGCACGCCCGAGAGGCGGATTTCGGCCGGTTGATTTTTCCGCCGCCCCCGCGTGCTGTTAGTATCGTGGGGTTGCCCGCCGCAAGGTGAGCATGATCCTCGGTAGCTCAATTGGCAGAGCAATCGGCTGTTAACCGATAGGTTCTTGGTTCGAGTCCAAGCCGGGGAGCCAACGGAAGGCCCGACGCATCAGCGTCGGGCCTTCGTCGTTCTTCTCCGCACGCGAGGACCCGGGGCGCACTTCGCCGCACGGTGCTTCAGGCGGGGGAGCCGTCATGATCCGGATCGAGCCGAGGCTCTTCCCGTTCGGCCGGGCTCTGCTCCCCATCGGGCACGATCGGGCCGCGCGATCGGTCTCCGGATCGGCGGGAACGGGGCCGGAAGCGGGTGGCGTCGTGCAACCGGCGAGCGAACACCGTTCCCGGCGCACCGATCGACAGAGGACTACCCCGCAGGAGCGTCGGCGACCTGGCCCGCACCGGGACCCTTGCCGTTGTTCGCCCCCTTGCCGTTCCCGTTACCCCTTCCCGGTCCTCCCGTGCCGGGTGTCGCGCCGCCGATGGGAGGAGAGGGGGAGACGCTGGGGGACGGGACGACGGAACCCTCGCCCGCCGGAGCGGTCGCTCCGGGCCCCGGCTCGACGACGGTCGCCCCGCCGGCGTCGGGCGAGGGCCGACCAGAGGGGGAGGTCCGTGCTCCGGGGAGGTCGGCGACGGGCTGCACGGGAGCGGGCTGCCCCGGCTGCGGAACAACGGGGGAGGGCGACGGCGGGGAGCTCTCGGCATCCGTGCTCGTGACCGGCTCGACCGTGGACGGCGCATTCTCGGCGACCTGAGGAACAGGCGTCGACGAGGGCACGCTCGAGGGTGCGGGAGTCGACACGCGGTCCGTCGTCATCTCGGGCACCGAGGTGACCGAGAACGCCAGGACGTGTCCGCCGACGACGACCGCCACGCCGGCGGCGAGACCGAACCACAGCCACCGCCGACGCGGGGCTCGTCGAGATCGCTCGGAGGGGACGTAGCTGCTTCCTGCGCCGATACCGATGGATGCCGCGGCGGCCACCGGAGCGGTGTCGCCCGGGGTCACGACGTCCCGGGAGCGCGTGGTGGTCGCCGACACGGCCCCGGGAGCTGCCATAAGAGCCGTCGGCAACATCCACGACGCGGGTGTTTCGGCGGCGAGCTCGACGTCGCCTCCCGCGGCACGCGCCAGCGATCCGGCTCGCTCCACCACGGTGGCCGCCGCCGGCCGCTCGTCCGGATCGAAGGCGGTCATCTCGGTCAGAAGCGACTGCCACGCGGAGCCGACGATCCCGGGGATCTCGGGCTGTCGCGCGAGACGGGCGAGCAGGGTCTCCTGCAGGGTCCCTCCACCGAAGGGGTGAAGACGCGTCAACGCCTCGATCGCGAGGAGCCCCAGCGCGTAGATGTCGGAAGCCGCACGAGGCGGCTCGCCGCGCACCTGCTCCGGCGCCAGGTAGGCGGCCGTTCCGATGACGGTGCCGGGAGTGGTCAGCCGCGACGCCCCGATCAGCCGCGCGATGCCGAAGTCGGCGAGCACGGCCTCGACGGAACGGGAGCCGGCTCGTACCGGCCGCAGCAGGACGTTCGACGGCTTCACGTCGCGGTGCACGATACCGGCGTCGTGGACGACGGCCAGGGCCCCCGCGAGATCCGCGACGATCCCCGCCACGTCCGCCGACGAGAGCGGTCCCTCTTCGATACGCCGTTGCAGCGAGGGACCGTTCACCAGCTCCATCACGAGGTAGACGTGATCGTCGCCGGTGAGACGGGCGTCGTACAGGGTCACGAGCGAGGGGTGGTCGAGTGCGGCAAGAGCCCGCGCCTCCGACATGCGCCGGATGGGCTCGGGTTCGTCGGTCGCGTCCGCGAAGAAGATCTTGATGGCCACGTCGCGCGCGAGAACCTCGTCGCGGGCGCGGAAGACCCGCCCCATCCCTCCCGCGCCGATCCGCTCGCGCAGGATGTAGCGGCCGCCGAGGATATCGCCCGCGTGGGGCATCGAGTGGTCGAGCGCGTGACTCATCGGTTCCTTCGAGCGGGACCGCCTGACGGCGGGAAGGTCGGATGCCGGGACGCATCCGTTGCGTCGGAGCCTACGATCGCCGGACGGCGCCGCGCCGGGGGTAGCGGGGGTCTGGCCGACGGCACATAATGCCCTCCCGCGTTGTTCGTTCCGCGTCCTGTCGATCTTCGCGCCGCGGACGCCAGCGCGCCCCGTGGGAGCGATTCCACTAGGCTCTCTGCGGCCGCCGACGCCGGCCCGAGAGGATCCGACGTGCCCGCCCCCGCCTCTCGCATTCGTCGCGACCTCCAAGGGCTGCGGGCGATCGCCGTCGCCGCGGTGGTCCTCACTCACCTCACGGGCTGGCCCGCGGGCGGCTTCGTCGGCGTCGATGTGTTCTTCGTGCTGTCGGGGTTCCTCGTCACCGGCATCCTGTTGTCCGACCTCGATCGATCGGGAGCGATACGTGTGGGGCACTTCTTCGCGCGTCGCGTGAAGCGTCTGCTCCCCGCCGCGCTGGCCGTCCTCGCGGTCGTGGTCGGCGCCGCCTTCCTGGTCTTCTCGCCGGTGCGGGCCGAGAGCATCCTGACCGATGCCCTGTCCGCGGCGGGTCTCGTCTCCAACTGGCACTTCGGCCTCGAGGGCCGCGACTACTTCGCCGCCACGGATGTCTCGCCCCTCCAGCACTTCTGGTCGCTGTCGGTCGAGGAGCAGTTCTCGGTCGCCTGGCCGTTCCTCGTCCTCCTCGCCGTCGCCGTTCTTCCGGCCGCCGCGCGCCGCACACGAGGGGGTCGCGTGGCGGTGGGACTCCTCGCCGGGGCGGTGGTCGTGGCATCCGGGATCGTCGCCGTCGTCCAGACGCCGGTCGACCCGAGCCTGGCCTACTTCTCCACGCTCACCCGGGCGGGTGAACTCGCCACGGGCGCCGTGATCGCCTCGGCCGCCCCTGTGCTCGCGCGCGTTCCAGCGGCGGCCCGCGGCCTGCTCGCCTGGGCCGGAGTCGCCGTGATCGTCATGGCGTTCTTCGTGATCGACCCCGCGGAGCCCTTCCCGGCACCCGCCGCCGCTCTCCCGGTGATCGGCGCGGCGCTCGTGATCGCTGCAGGCGTCGGCGGCGACCCCCGCCACCGGCACCTCTTCGTGCTCACCAACCCCCTCGCCGTCACCCTCGGAGACCTGTCTTATTCGCTGTATCTCTGGCATCTGCCGGTGATCGTCTTCGCGGGTGCCCTCCTCGCGCCGGGGCCCGCTGCGACGGCGATCACGATCCTGGTCATGCTCGTCCTGACGGTTGCGACCTACCTCGGCGTCGAGCAGCCGTTCCACCGCTCGCCGTGGGCCGCGGCGCCCGCCCCGGCGCCGACACCTCCCGCGCCCGAGGCCCCCGTTCCGCAGCCGGCGCCCCGCCGTCCGAGCGGGCTCACCTCGCGACCCGCCGGATACGTCCCCGGTCAGCGGTACTACCCCGGGTCGCGCCCCGCGGCGGCCCCGATCGCACCCGCGCCCGCAGCGGTCATCGCCCCCGCACCGCTCCCGACGCCGGGCGAAGAGCGGATGCCGGCACCCGCGGCATCCCTCCCCGCCGACGCCGCACCCGCGTGGGCCGCCTGGCGCGCGCGTTTCGCCCCCCGCGTGGTGATGGCCGGCGCCACCCTCGCGATCGGCTCCGGTGCCACCGCCCTCGCCGTGATGTCGGCCTACGGAGCTCCGACCCTCCCGGGACTGCCGGTGGCCGCTCCGGCTGCGGTCGACGTCGCCGCCCAGGCCGGTGACGCCCTCGGCGCGCTGCAGGCGGAACTCGCCGCCGCGACCACCGCCACCTCGTGGCCCGACCTGCATCCCTCGCTCGAGGAGGTGCAGCGCGCTTCGTCGTCGGCGAACCGCGCGCACGACTGCTTCACCCCGGGAATCGCCCTCGACGCCGGGCGGTGCACGTGGGGCTCGGCCGATGCCCCCCGACACCTGTACCTCGTGGGCGACTCGAGCGCGATGGCGTACGCGCCCGCCTTCGCGAAGCTCGCCGACGACAGCGGGGGAGCGTGGCGCGTCACGACGGTCGGAATGTACGGATGCCGCTTCACCGACGTGCTCGTCGAGAGCCGCGATCCGTCGGTCATGGCCGGCTGCGCGCAGCGCAAGGCCGACGTCGCGACGATGATCGGCGCCTCACCCGCAGACCTCCTCGTGGTGTCCAACGCGTTCACGCTAGGGCGTTCGGTCGATGGACGCGATCTGAGCGCCGGTGACCTGGCCTCCGCCATCGCCTCCGAGGTCACGGGATGGGCTCCCGCGGGCCACACGGTCTACCTCGCGCCTCCGCCCCACGGCGTCGATCTCGGCCGCTGCGTCTCTCCGCTCACCGGCCCGTCGGCGTGCCTCGTGGGCGTGGACGACGTGTGGACGCAGATGGAGACCGCGACCGAGGCCCACGCCGCGACCACGGGTGACGCGGCGATCAGCTCGCTTCCCTTCAGCTGCTGGCAGGGCATCTGTCCCGCGTTCGCCGGCGATACCCCCGTGCGGTACGACGACATCCACCTCACCCCGGCGTTCGCGGAGCGGTTGACTCCGATTCTGCGGGGCGAGCTCGCGGCGCGCGGACTGTACTGAGGGAAGCGGCCCCGGTCCCGCGCGCAGCTGCGAGGCTGGGGGAGTGATCTCGCCTCCCGACGCCACGTCCGCCGACCTCGACGCGTTGAGGTCACACCTGCTCCCGGAGCGCGGGGGACGCCTCGACGACAGCATCCCGCAACTCGCCGACGCCGACCCCGACTTCTGCGCCCTCGCTCTCGTCCTGCCCGACGGCTCGGTGCGATCGAGTCGACAGGCCGACGTCTCGTTCAGCGTGCAGTCCGCGGTCAAGCCGTTCCTGTTCGCACTGGCGCTGCTCGACACCGACGGCGCGGCTCTGGATCGCGTGGGCATCGAACCCACCGGCGAGTCGTTCGACGCCATCAAACTCGAAAGCGGAACCGGCCGACCGCCGAACCCCATGGTCAACGCCGGGGCGCTGCTCACGGCCTCGCTGGTCGAGGGTGCCGATGCCGAGGCGCGCATGGACCGCATCGCCCGCGGGCTCGCCGCCTTCGCCGGACGCGACCTCGACGTCGATGAGGACGTGGCGCACAACGAGCAGGGCACGAGTGTGCGGGGGCGTCTCGCGAGCGAAGCCCTCAGCGACGATCTCGCCCCGCACGCCCTCGGGTCGGGCTGACGACACCCGCCGGGGGATGTGTCGAGCGCAACCCCCGCAGGCCTAGGCTGACGCTATGGGGGCACGGGGGATCTATGTCGCGACGACGATCCGCGCGACGCTCGACCAGGTGTGGACGGCGACGCAGGACCCGTCGCAGCACGTGCGGTGGGACGTGCGCTTCTCGCGCATCACCCCCACCACGAGCGAGGCGGACGGCGCCGCGCGGTTCGTCTACGAAAGACGCACACCCGTCCACACCGTCCGCGGCGACGGCATCAGCATCGGCGAGACCTCTCGACCCGACGGCAGCCGGACCTCCGCTCTGCGGTTCACCACGTCCGACCGCCTGTCGCCGCTGCGAGACGGTCGCGGCTACTGGCGGTACGAGCCGGCGGAAGGCGGCATCCGATTCTCCACGGGGTACGACTACGCGGCGGGGTGGGGGCCGCTCGACGTCGTTGTGCGCCCTCTCGTCGGCTGGGCGACCGCGTGGAGCTTCGACCGCCTCCGTCTCTGGCTCGAGAACGGTGTGGAGCCGGAGCGGTGGTTCCTCCTGCACGCCGTCGCCTTCTGGCGGAAAGACCGCCCCCGCGCGTCCCGCTGCGAGCGGATTCCTCCGCATCGACGGCGCGCGCTCGACGACGCCCCCGCCACGCTCGCCGCTCTGCCCGCACCGGGAGACGAGCGATGACCTCGATCTTCGCGCGGGCGATGGGTTCCGACTTCGACCGCCTGCACCCGATGATGCAGCGACGGTTCGGCGTCGGCCTCGATGACGGTCAGGCGTGCGTCGGCCGCGGCGTCATGAGCTCCATCCGGCGCGGGCCCTGGTGGACCGTCCCGTTCCTGCAGTTCGGAAAACTGCGGAACATCCTCGTCCCGACGGTGGGCGAGGACGTGCCCTTCACCATCTGGAACAGCCCGTACCTCGACCCCTTCGGTCGTGAGACCGTGACCTTCGTCCGCGAGTACGAGGCAGGTGGGCGGTTCGCGCGGTTCGACGCGACGATGATCCTGCACGACGGGCGGGTCATCGACTACCTCGGCACGCACCAGCACCTCGCCGTCGACCTCGATCTGAAGGTGGATGCCGAGGGCGCACTGCTCCTGCGATCGGGGGAGCAGCGCTTCTACGAGGGACCGGTCGGCTTCCGGTTCCCGATGCTCTTCAGCGGCCGCGCCACCCTGCGCGAGCGGTTCGACGACACCGACGGCCGGTTCCACGTCGACATGCGCGTCGACAACGACCGCTTCGGCTTCCTCTTCGGCTACCGCGGCAGCTTCACCTGCGAATGGATGCCGGCCTCCGGCGCCCCGCCCCACATCTTCCCGCGGCGCCATGAATCCCGCGTCTGACATCGCCCGCACGCGGGTATGAGAACATCGGCGCAATGTCGCCGAATCGACAGCTCCGAAGGAGTCCTCCCATGCAGCCACTCGTGCGTCGCCGCGCGTCGCGCACCGTCACCGTCGGCGTCGTCGCCGCCCTCGCCGCCACCCTCACCGGGTGCGGACAGGGAACGAACGTCTCGGACGACTACGCGCAGATCTGCCGGGACAATTCCACCGAGAAGCGACTCCCTGACGATGACTGCAACAACCACGGCGGTAGTGCGCACTGGTATTACCTGCCACTCGGTTCTCAGAGCCGGACGGTTCCCGCGGTGGGGCAGCCGGCCACCGGTGGCTCCGACAGCCTCCCGTCGGGCAAGACCGCTGCCCGCGGTATCTCGGGCGACGGAGACAGCGTCTCGCGCGGCGGCTTCGGCGGCTCGGGCTCCGACGGAAGCCACGGCAGCTGATGCGGCGCATCGAGCTCGACCCGCGCCCCGATTGGGAGCGCACCATCAAACAGTCCGGTCTCATCTACTCGCGTTCCGTCCGTGACGACGGGACGGCGGTCGAGTACTGGAACGACGGCGCGGCGTACGTGTTCACCCTTCCCGAGGTCGAGGAGCTCGAGAAGCAGACCGAGGAACTGCACCGCATGAGCCTCGAGGCGGCCAAGTACATGGCATCCGGGGCACTCGGTCATCTCGGCCTCAGCCCGAAGGCGTTCGAACTCGCGCAGTGGTCGCTCGAGCAGGACGAACCCGACGTCTACGCCCGCTTCGACCTCGCCTACGCCGGCGACGGCTCGCCCGCCAAGATGCTCGAGTACAACGGCGACACCCCCACCGGTCTCATCGAGGCGTCGGTGACGCAGTGGTTCTGGTTGCAGGACCGGATCAAGAGCGGTGCCCTCCCTGCCGAGACCGACCAGTGGAACGGACTGCACGAGGCCCTGGTGGAGCGCTGGCGAACCCTGCTGCATCGCTCCCTGGACGAGGGTGAGGGCGGCCGACTGTTCGTCGCCCACTCGGATGCCGACACCTACGGCGAAGACTGGGACACCGTCGCCTACATGCGTGACGTCGCCGGCGAGGCCGGGTGGGAACACACCGGAATCGAGATGAAAGAGATCGGATGGCACCACGGCGCGCGGCAGTTCGTCGGCGTGCCCGAGCCCTGGGGCTCGTCGCGGAGCATCGCGGCGCTCCCCGGCGACACCCCCGGCACGCAGTACCCCGTGATCCGCAACCTCTTCAAGCTCTACCCCTGGGAAGACCTCGTCTCGGGGGAGGACCGCGTCGTCGGCGACCAGGAGTTCGGGGCCCTGCTCATCGCCGGTCGCGGACTCTTCGGGCGCTGGTACGAGCCGGCGTGGAAGATGTTCCTCTCCAACAAGCTCCTCCTCGTCGCCCTCTGGCGGTTGTTCCCCGGACACCCGAACCTGCTGCCGGCCTATGCCGACGGCCCCAACGGCATGACCGATTTCGTCGTCAAACCCGTCTTCGGTCGAGAGGGCGACGGCATCCAGGTGCATCGCCGTGACGGCAGCGTGACCTCGAACGGGCAGGAGTACCGCCGTGAGGGGGCCGGTCGCGAACGCGTCTGGCAGCAGTACCACGAACTGCCCGACTTCCCGGGGAGGCAGGGGAGCAATCACCCCGTGCTCGGGTCGTGGGTGATCGATCAGCAAGCCTTCGGTGTCGGCATCCGCGAATCCGACGGACCGATCACCGACTACTTCTGCCGCTTCGCCCCGAACATCATCGAGAGCTGACGACGCCGCCCCGCGGCCGGCCGTTCAGGCGTCGACGTCGTCGACACCCGGCATCCACGAGATGCCCGGCTTGCCCCACTTGCGCTTCTTCGCGATCTTGGCCGCCACCCGACTGTCCTCCTCGTCGAGACGATCCACATACAGGATGCCGTCGAGGTGATCGAACTCGTGCTGGAGGATCCGCGCACGCCAGCCCGTGACCTCGATGCGGACCGCCTGACCGTCGAGATCGGTGCCGGTGAGCAGAGCCGCCTCGGACCGACGGAGCGGGAATCGCTCGCCGGGGAACGAGAGGCATCCCTCGCTCTCCTCGTCGGGGTCGGGGTAGCCGGGCTCGAGCGGACGGACCCACAAATCGGGGTTGATCACCACGCCGCGCCAGGGTCGACCCTCGTCGTCCTCGTACGTGTACGTGAAGATGCGCAGCCCCACTCCGACCTGCGGGGCGGCGAGACCCACGCCGGGGGCGGCGTCCATCGTCTCGAACATGTCGGCGACGAGCGTGCGCACCTCGTCGGTGATCTCGTCGACACGGGCAGCGGGAGCGTGCAGCACAGGATCACCCATGATGCGAATCGGGAGTACGGCCACGTCACCAGCCTAACCAGCGGAGGGCGGGCTATCGTCGGAGGGTGATCCCGCTCGATGCCACCCTCAGCGACGGAATCGACCAACTCGTCGGTGTCTTCCGCGATCCCCGTATCCTGCTCGGCATCCCGCTGGCGCTCCTCGGGGCGGTGTTCATGTCGTTCGGCGCGCAGTATCAGCACCGCGGGGTGCAGAAGGTCGAGCGCCTCTCGGGCAAGACCACCGGTGGCCTCTCGCGTAAGCAGCTCACGTCTTTGCTGACCCGCCCCTCGTGGGTCGCGGGTACCGTCATGCTCGGACTGGCGATCGTGTGCCAGCTCTCGGCCCTGTCGGTCGCGCCGCTCATCCTCGTTCAGCCCCTCGGTGCGATCGCGCTCGTGATCACGACGGTGTTGAACGCCCGCGTCTCTGGGCAGAAGCCGACGCGGCAGTCCCTGATCGCCATCGCGCTCTGCGTGGGCGGCATCTTCATCTTTGTGACGATCGCCGCGTTCTTCGCCACCGAGCACGTGGTCACCGAGCGCGAGCTGTGGATCATCCTCGGCATCCTCGCCGTCGTGGTGATCGTCTTCGGCGTGTTCTGGGTGCTGGTGCGCCGCCGGGCACAGGCGCTCTTCTACATCATGGCCGCGGGCGTGATCTACGGTTTCGTCGCGACCCTGGCGAAGGTCGTCATCAGCCGAGCACAGGCGGGCAACTTCGAATGGCTGACTCTGCTGTGTCTCGTCGCTCTGCTGGCCGCGGTGGCGGTGGGCGCGTACTTCGTGCAGACGGCGTACTCGGTCGGACCGCCCGACCTCGTCATCGCGGGCCTCACCGTGATCGACCCGATCGTCGCGGTGTTGATCGGCCTTCTCGTGCTCGGCGAGGCATCGACCGCTCCCGCCTGGGCGCTCATCGGGTTCGTCATCGCGGGCGCGATCGCCACGTGGGGCGTGATCCAGCTGACCAAGCACCACCCTCAGGTCACAGCGGACGGAAAGCCGACGAAGCCTCGGGTGAAGTAGGGCGTTCGACGGGTGGCTCCGTTGACAACGAGCACCTGTGGGGACAATCCGCTGCACCACCCGGGGGAGCTGGTGACGGCCTCGGTGCGTCTACCGTCCGCAGCGGACCTCCTCAGCGACCCCGTTATCCATCGGCGGCGTCTCGAGAGGCCGATGCTCATCACCGATTCGTGAGCAAATCGAGTCGCTCGCCGGTGAGGGAGAGGGAATTGCCGTCGACGGCTTCTGCGATGCCGAGGTCCTCCGCCGCCGTGCGCAGCGAGATATCGATTCCCCCTCTTCTTTCGCGTAGAAGCCGACTCCGCCGACTCTCATGCTTTCTGCGCTTCGGGCGACAACGCCCAGGATCGGGCCGAGAGTCTCGGCCGACACCGAGTACCCAGGTTGCAGAGCGTCTGGTTCCAGGATCACCGACACGGTGAGATCGCCCGAGAACGACGTCAGGTAGATAGCTTCCGCGCTGTGCACGCCGAGCCCTCCGTTTTCGAGCTGCCTCGCGAGGTCGTCGGCACGTTCTTGCCCGGTCGGTCCACCGATGGAGCAACCGCCGAGCGCGGTGGCGAGGACGAGGCTCGACACCGCCAGCGCCGCTCCGCGCTTCCTGATGTTCATCGTGAACCCGCCGCCCGCTGGGCTGCCGGACCATGCCTGAGCGACGCAGGACGCGTCACCACTCCCGGGAGACGTTCGAACCGCATCGAACCCGTGGCGAAAGGAGTCGGCAGATCCTTCACCTCCGCGCCGGAGAACGAAAGAGACCTTCCGGAGTGGTTTTCGCTCAGCCCCCGTTCGTCGGCCGCTCGCGTCATCTTCACGTCCGCTCCGTGATCGTCTTCGGCGTACAGCACCAGGGAGCCCACACGCATCTCAATCTCGCTTTCTCCGACCACATGAATGATTTTCTGAAGCCGTTCAGCGGAGATCGATGGTCCGCGATCAACGGCGTCTTCCTTGAGAACAAGGGTCACATCGAGGCTCCCCGTGAAAGAAGACGGCGTGAGGACGTCTGCGCGCGAGACGCCGAGACTGCTCTGCTCGAGTTCGTCTGCCAATGCGGCTGCCAGGGTGTCAAGCGAAGGCCCGGACGGAGCACCCCGTCAGCGCGAAGCCGAGGGATGTGATCATCGCCGCATACGCCGGTCCACGTGCTCGTGATCGCATCATTGTCCTTGGCTCCTGGTCACTTACCGGCGTCGGAGGTCCATTTCCCCTCCGCCGAGATCGAGGAATCCGGGACGGTTGTCTTCTGACCCCGCGAGCTCGATCCGTCATCCCACGCTAAAAGCGAGAGGTTCCGTGTCGACACCACCACTGACGCGGCTCCGAACATCCGCTGTCGCGGTCTTGCGAGCAATGGCTTGGGGTGCACGGACAACCGCAGGTCACTGGTCAGCAACAGTCTCAAGTCGCTTTCCGGTCAAATGAAGCGAATTGCCGTCGACTGCCTCACTGATGCCGAGTTCCCGCGCCGCCGCGACCATCGAAACGTCTATTCCCCCCTCTTCCTCGGCGTAGAAAACAACGGCGGGCACGCCCATTTCTTCGGCGCTTCGCGCAACGGTGCCCAGAATCGGAGCCAATGTTTCCGCCGGAACCGCGTATCCGGGCTGAACTGCGTCTGCTTCCATGACCACCGACACAGAAAGATCCCCCGAAAACGAGGACAGGTAGACGGCGTCCGCGCTCCTTACCCCGAACTCTCCGGTTTCCAGCTGTTTCGCAAGCTCGTCGGCCCGCTCCTGTCCCGTTGGCCCAGCTACCGCACAACCGCCGAGCGCCACAGCGAGAACGAGCCCCGCCACCGCCGCGCCTGCTCTACGCGGGGAGGCCCCCTTCATGAGCCCGACACCCGCGCAGCAACCCAGTCACACTCAAACGACGCAATTGGTCTCTCGGTATCAACCAGAACACCCTGCCGTTCTGTCATCGGAAATTCGAACAGCCAGATTGTTGACACGTTAGGTCGCGGCCAATCTTTTCAAATCCTCACCCGAGAAGGAAAGGGACCTGCCGGATACGTTGTCGCTGAGGCCCAGCTCCTCGGCCGCTCGCGTCATGTTCAGGTCTGCTCCCTGGTCATTCTCGGCGTAGAAAATCGCGGAACCAACGCGCATGTCGGTCGCGCCTTCGCCAACCACGTGAAGAATTTTTTGGAGCCGTTCAGGGGACACTGAATAACCGCCATCAACAGCGTCTTTGTCCAACACAACGGTCACATCGAGGCTGCCCGTGAAGGAGGCCGGTGCGAGCACGTCAGCGTGTGACACGCCAAGATCGCTTTGTTCAAGCCTGTCTGCTAGATCGGCCGCCCGGGCGTCGAGCGTCGGCCCCGACGAGAAACATCCTGTCAACGCTAGAACAACCGCGGCGATGGTTGCTGTGCATGCCAGCGCGCGTTCCCGTGATCGCATCAGTCTCCAAGTGCTCTCGCGGCAGACAGGTCGCACGTGTCGTACACGTCTGCGAGTTTTCGAGCAGTCGACGCATTCCTCTGCAGTCGCTCGATACGTTGCCCCGAATCGGAGATCACGGCCCGAATCGAAGAGATGGCCGCATCTGAGGCAGTCCCCGCTGTCGTCGATCTCAACGAGTCAGCAGCGGTCTTCAAGTCCTCCACAGTTGTCTCGAGCTCTGCAGCTTGGGTCTCCAAGCGGACAGCGTGGTCGAGGAGCGAACCTACTTGAACATCAAGGCGAGGCGCCACCGAACTCACCCTCTTTCCGGACTCTGGAGGCGGATATCGCGCACCCATGGCGCCCCGTGCCCAAGAAGAACTTCTGCTTGATCAGCTGCATTCTGTCGAGCTTCACGCTGCGCCGACACTACAGTGGCAGTCAGCAATTTTTCCAGGGCGGGACCAGGATCAGCCCGCGGTCCAAGCCGCACGTCGACGACCGTTCCGTCGGCGCGGGCAGTCACTGAGCATTCCCCTCGTGGGCTACGAGCCGTAGCTTCGATGTTTCGAAGTTCCGTGAGCTCTGCGGTCAACGATTCACGGGAAGCTCGGGCTCGCGCGACTTGCGCATCCAAACGCGCGAGCGCATCCTCGACCCGTTCGTCAATGTCGTGACTCATTCTTATTCTCCTGTCCGCGCAACGTAAACGTCCTCCACGGTTCCGTCGAGAAACGACCAGTCGTTCTTGAGAGTGCCGCCTTGATTCAGGAACTTCTTGAAGCTGTCGGTGTAATTAGCAGCATTGTGAGTCTGATTGGGGTCCGTCGAGCCACCAGGGTCAGGAAGTTGCACCCAGTCGACATGGTCCGGAACGGTATTGGTGTAGCTCACCTCCGGACCCAATGGACCGTTCACGACCTGCGGAGTCGCCTGCTCCGGTGTTCGCAGATCGAGCCATGGAACGGGATCGGATTGATGTTGGACTTGCAACACGGGTACGCGTTCCGGGATATCAAATCCGTCGATAGGCGCGCCGTTCGTTACGACTCCGACCGTGTTGTACGGAAGCGCTCCGTCGGACGCAAGGTTGCCGGCCATGATTCCGCCCTGACTGAACCCAGACCACACCACATCCGAGCCCGGTGGCACGCCAGCGTCTTGCATCGCCTGCATCACTGCCCGTTCGTACTGAGTTCGAAAGACTGGGTTGTCCATCAGCATCAACGCAATATTGCTGTCCAGGTCGTTGATCGGAACGTCATCCTTGAACGTGTCACCCCAATCTTTGCCACCCAGGATAGCTTTGAGCGCGCCCCAATCCTGGGTAGACGGCAGGTTCACTAACGTGTACGTGGAGCCGTCAGAACGGCGAACGGTCGACACGCTAATAGCTGTGAAATCGTTCTTCCCGATATCGTCGACAAGCCGGTTGCCAGAAATGAGATCGGCCGGCGACGATATTTCCCCTTGATCCATCAGACTTTGATATGACTGCGGAGTGGCCGCGTCGTCTGGGTCAAGTTCGGTTACGCGTGGATTCGCGCGCAACGTGTCGCCGAGTCCCGTCCCTAAAAAGAACCCAGACACGCCGCCATAGTGTGCTGCAATGCCCGGCAGCATGCGACCCAGGAGATCCTGCAAAACGCCCAGGCCATCACCGACGATCGGCTCAAGCTCCCCGAGCAGACGCCCCAACTGCCCGAGCGCCGTGAGGAGCTGTTCGATCAGATCCCGCGCCAACACGATGATGTCCCACGCCGCGTCCGCGAATTCGCGGATGGCGTCGAGCTTGTCGAAGGGGTTGAGGGTGAAGCTGGTCAACGAGTCCGCCAAACGCGCTAGGGCGTTCAGAAGGCCGCAGATCGCGTCGCGGCAGGCGGTGACGAGGGTGGACGCGAGAGTCAGCGCAGACGAGGCGGCACCCGCCCAGTCCTGCACGTCCGTCAACACCCTCGAGACGTCTTCGTACCGCTGGCGAAGGGCGCGCACCGTCCGACCATCGAGGTCGTCGAGAGCCCGTGCGGCGGACGCGAGGTCGAGCGTCAACTCCGACACCGACGACTCGACCGTGCGCCACTCCGACGAACGCATCGAGATGGCGCCGGGGTCGCCCTGCAACTCGTCCTTCCATTGGGGCAGCGGCTGCACGTAGGTGATCAACCAGCCGGCGAACCCGGGGATGCCCTCGCAGCCCCCGCTCGACGAGCGAGATGCGCCGGCGGCCCACGACTCGCTGCGCAACTGGGCAGCGACGGCGGCAGCTCCGCTCATGACTCGAACTCCTGCATGACCGCGACGGCCTGCTCTTCGACGTCGTCGAAGGATTCGCGCGCGACCTGGACGCCCTTCTGCATCGTGGCGACGAGTTCACGTGCGCTCGACAGCAATTGAGCGGTATTGCTCGCGAGACCGTTCGCGGCGCCCACGACGATCCCCGACGCCAGAACGCCGAAGGCCGATGCGGGAAGTGGCGCGCTGGCAGCCGCAGCCGCGGCATCCAGGGAATCGCTCACGCGTCCCAGTGTCGACGCCTGTTCCGCCAGGACGTCGGTGTCCATGATGATGTGCGTTCTTCCCGCCACGTGGCCCCCGCTCGTGTCAGCTTTTCCAACACCATAGCGAAAGCCCTCGCGGCCATGCACGGCCCCCTACGGATTGTGGATAACCGGATGACGATAGGCTCGACGTCGCTGGGGGCGGTGGCCAAGCTGGTCAAGGCAGCGGGCTCATAACCCGACGATCGTGGGTTCAAGTCCCACCCGCCCTACGCGAGACCCCCGACCGGGATCACCTGGTCGGGGGTCTTCTGTATGCGGAGGGACAGCTCAGCCCATCATCGACGGTCGAATCAGCAGGAACTGCGAAAAGAACAGGGTCGCCGTCGCGAGGATCACTCCGAGGGCGACGTAGCCGCAGACGAGACCGATGACAGCCAAGGCCCGACCCACCCCGTACTGCCGGGCGGTTCGCATTCCGAAATGGCCGAGGATGATCGTCGCCACCGCCAGCGGGAACGCCGTCAGGACCGCGATGAAACCGAGGTAGGGCAGGGGGACGAAGGCGGCGTTCAGGACGGCGACCGGTCCCAACACCACGGAGGCGATGCCGGTTCCGTTCGTCACGGCCGGGAGCGGGTGCGTGTACGGAGGCGGCGGCTGCTGCGGCGGCATGGCGGGCATCGTCATGCCCCGACCCTAGTGGCATCTCCGCTGCCCGACGATGCACCGGATGCCGATGTCGGAGGTGCCGTCTATGGTCGCTGGCGTGGCGGAGAGAGTGCAGGCATGGTGGGCCCGGCGACAGTGGTCGAAAGGGCGGGAGGTGCCCTACGCCGTCGGCGCGTACCGGGACGCGTGGGCCGCCTTCCCGGCGCTCATCCGTCAATACCACCCCGATCTGAACGCGGGGATCGCGCTGAGCCAGGTACCGCCGGCCGCCGATGTACTCCTGCTCTGGCAGTGCGATTCAGGTCACCGGTTCGCGGCCACACCCGAAGAGCAGCGACAGCGCCCCGGGAGGGAACGCCGGCGTAGCGCCTGGTGCCCGGAGTGCAGTGAGCAGGCCACCCCGAAACGCGCGATCGGCCTGCCCATGCGCGAATCGGTCTCAGCGCCGGCCATCACCGAGAGCGCGGTACTTCGGCCCCGCCGACGTCCCACGCGCGCCCCGATCTGTCAGAAGACCCCGGCGGTTCCCGTCGGCGCGGCCTTTCTCTCACCGTGCGCGCCCCCGCCCGCCTCGGCCGTAGAAGACCGTATCCGCGCCGATCTGCGGCACCGCCTCCTGCTGAGCGACGGATTCAACGCCGTCCGGATCGCGAGACCGTTCTTCCAGCACCTCGAGGTGTGGCCCGACCTGGTGTTCCCCGAGCTGCGCATCGCCGTCGAATACGACTCGATCGGTCGTCACGGTCTCGAACATGTGGGCACGCGTGAGGCGGCCGACCGTCGGAAGGACAGAGCCCTGCGCTCAGCCGGGTGGGAAGTGGTGCGGGTGCGCAGCGGCAAGCTCGAACCTCTCGGCCCGCACGACCTTCAGGTTGCGGCATGGAACCCGGCTGCTCTGGACCGGCTGGTCGAGGCATTCCGCGGCATCCGGGGATCTCTTCTCGTGGACGCGTACCTGCGATGACCCGCGCACCGAGGCTCGCGCGTTGCGCCTGCTCCTTCGCGAGAGCCGATGACAACGGGGCGCGATCCGCGCGCAGAGCCCATCGGAAGACGACCCCGTGCACGGTCCGCGCCCCGGAACGATCTCCGAGATCGACGCCGCGCGGCTTAAGAGCCGTGCGCCTCCTCCGAGACGGGCTGCCACTCACGCCACGTCTGCAGACGCGACTCGTAGTCGCGCTCCGCGATGCCGAGGGGCGCCTTGCCGAAGAAGATGCGCAACGGCGGGGTCGTGGCATCCACCACCTTCAAGATCGCCGCACGGGTGGCTTCGGGCTTGCCGGGGTCGGCGGCCGAGGGGCGCTTCGCCGCCTCCTCGCGCACATCGGCGTAGGCCTCGATCTCGTCGCTCCGCTGCGCAGAGGGGCCCGACCAATCGGTCGAGTACCCGCCGGGCTCGATGAGAGTGACGTGGATGCCGAACCCCGCAACCTCCTGCGCGAGCGACTGAGACAGGCCCTCCAGGGCCCACTTCGACGCGTGATACGCACCGACCGTCGGGAAGGCGCTGATGCCGCCGATGCTCGACACCTGGATGATGTGGCCGGACCCCTGCGCACGCATGATCGGAAGCGCTGCCTGCGTCACCCAGAGCGCACCGAAGAAGTTGGTCTCGAGCTGCGCGCGGACCTCGTCCTCGGTGAGTTCCTCGACCATGCCGAAGTGCCCGTAGCCGGCGTTGTTGACGACCACGTCGAGTCGACCGAACTTCTCGTGCGCCTTCGCGACGGCCTCGAAATCAGCCGAGCGGTCGGTCACATCGAGGGTGAGCGGCAGGAACGTGTCGGGATAACTCTCGACGAGCTTCGTGACGTCGTCGATGTTGCGCGCTGTGCCGGCGACGTTGTCGCCGCGTTCGAGGGCCGCCTCCGCCCACTCGCGGCCGAAGCCTTTCGATGCGCCGGTGATGAACCAGGTCTTGCTCATGGATGTCCTCCGAAGAGATGTGGGGGTGAACGCGAGCGACGGTACGCCGCGCTCCTCGGCCAGTTCGACGGCTTGACACTCGAATCCGCCGCGCCTCTGCCCACCCGTGACGAACACCTGCCGCATCGGGTGAGGCTCGCGCCGAGCGACCCCGAACGCGGCAGGCGTTCATCTCGGCCTCGCCTCAGGCGTCAGCCCCGCCCCGCGCCGCAGCCAGCTCGCCCGGCCCCGGCAGGATCTCTCGCAGCAGATCGTCGAGCGTCACAACACCGAGCAACTCCTCGCCCGCCACCACGGTTGCCAACTGCACGCGTCCGCGGCGCATGCGAGCGAGCGCGTCGTAGGCCGCAGCACTCGGCTCGAGCACGAGCGGTGCGCGCGCGATCTCGAGCGCCGGTGTGGAGGGGTCGACGGTCAACGTGTCGCGCACGTGCGCGACGCGAGAGTCCGCGCCCGAGCCCACGAGGATGCGCAGGTGCGTCGACGATGCCGCGACCACCTGGATCTCGGCGACCGTCGCATCCCTCGGCACGGACGTCGGGGAGCGATCCGTTCGCACGATGTCTCCCACCGTGAGCGTGCCCAGGGCGATCGCCTGAGAGATCGGCTCCGAGTACTGCTTCTCGAGTGTGCCCGCCTGGCGCGAGTGCGCAACGAGCTCGCGGATCGTGTCGGCATCCTGACCACCCGCCGCGGCCTTTTCGACGGGCTCGACACCCGACGCCTTCACGAGGCGGTTCGCGATGTGATTGATCCACAGCAGGAACGGTCGCAGCGGCCAGGTGAGGGCACGAGCCAGGATGCCGGTGGCCTTCGCCGCCGTCTCGGGATGAGCGATCGCCCAGGATTTCGGGGCCATCTCGCCGATCACGAGGTGCAGGAACGTCACCACGATCAGGGCGAGCATGAACGCGATGATGTCGGCGAGAACGTAGGGCAGACCCCATGCCTCGAACACGGGAGCAAGTGCGTAGTCGATTGCGGGCTTGGTGATGGCACCGAGCAGGAAGGTGCACGCGGTGATGCCGAGCTGAGCGAACGCGAGCATGACGGTGAGCTCGTTCACACCGCGCAGGGCCGCACGCGCCGAGGCGCTCGTGGCGGCCTGTTCCTCGAGCCGGTGGCGGCGCGCGGCGAGCAGAGCGAACTCCACGATGACGAAGAAAGCGCTCGCGATGATGAGCGCCGCGGTGATCAGGGCGACGGTCCAGCCGTTCATCGGGCCACCTCCTCGTCGACGGTCGAGGCCGCGTCGACGGGTTCGGCATCCCGATCCACCTCTCGCAGATGCACGGCCAGCTGAGACGGCACATGCCGATCGACCTCGACGACCTCGATGGCGAGCCAGCGCTCGATATCCAGTCCCCGCACGGTCTCGGACGCACGCTTGGGAAGGTCGACGCGCACGACGCTGCCGATGGCGGGCAGGTCGCCGTGGGTCTCGATGACGAGACCCGCTACCGTCTCGACGTCGCTCTCGGCGAGGTCGTACCCGATCAGGCGCTCGAGCTCGTCGAGGTGCAGGTCGCCGGGCACCGTCCAGGCGGCGTCTCCGTCCGCGGAGACCTCAGCGACCTCGACGTCGTGCTCGTCGGACAGTTCGCCGATGACCTCCTCGGTCAGGTCTTCGATCGTCAGGATGCCGTCGAAGTTGCCGTACTCGTCGACCACGCACGCGAGCTCGTTGCGCGAGCGACGCATACGGTCGAGGGCGACGGGCAGGAGCATCGAGGTCGGGATGACGACGGCGGCGCGCATGACGGACGCAACGGGTGCGTCGTCCGCGGGCCGCTCGCGCAGCACGTCGATCAGCTCGACGACGCCGACGGGGGAATCCTCGTCGCCGATCACGGGGTAGCGGGTATGGCCGGTGGCCATGAGCGCGCGGACCTCGCCGACGGTGGTGTCCGGGGTGACCGAGTCGATCTGCGACCGCGGGATCATCGCGTGTTCGACATCACGCTGCGGGAAGTCCAGGATGCGGTCGATGATCATCGACAGATCGTCGGGGAGGTCTCCGCTCACGCGCGACTCCTCGATGATCGCCTCCAGATCGCGCGCGGTGGCGCTCTCGTCGACGTCCTCGAGGGGCTCGATGCGCAGCAGCCGCAACAACGCGTTCGCCGCCACGTCGAACACGGTGATGAGCCACCCGAACAGCAGCAGATAGATCCTCGTCGGAACAGCGAGCGCGCGGGCCAAGGGCTCGGGACTCGCGATCGCGAGATTCTTCGGGTAGAGCTCACCGAAGATCATCGTGACGATGGTCGCCAGCAGCAACGCGCCGATGGTGCCGATGAGCACCGAGACGGTCGGGTCGATGCCGACCCCGCCGAGGAGCGTCCCCAGGGACTCCCCGATGAGGGGTTCGGCGACGTACCCGATCAACAGGCCGGTGACAGTGATGCCCAGCTGAGCGCCCGACAGCATGAACGACGTGCGCGTGGTGATGGCCAGCACGCGTTTCGCCTGCGCATCACCCTTCTCGGCTCGGGCCGCCAGGCGCGAACGATCGACCGACATGTAGGCGAATTCCTGTGCGACGAAGAATCCGCAGGCCGCGATGATCGCCAGGGTCCCGATGATCCCCAACAGCAGAGTCAGGGCCGCAGCCAGCATCAGATCTCACCCCCTCTCGGAAAGAGGGGGCTCGGAGATCGGCCCTCCTGGTCGGTGGAGGTGCGGTGATGGCTCACGGGTTTCTCTCTCGTGGGTCGGTGATCACTGATCCCGTCGACTGTATCCAGCGGGATCCCGCCCAGGCTGGGGATTCACCCCGACACAGCGCTCACCCCGGTTGCGTGATTTTCTGATCGGTGTTCGTGTACACGATCGAGTCGGCCGTGGTGCCGACCAAGCCGAGGGTCAAGCGCGCGAGACCGGGTGCGATCCCGTCGGCCGGCGGGGGAGTGTCGGCCCCCAGGGTGAGGGTCTTGCCGTCGGCGGTGGTCGCCGACAGTGAGTTCAGGTAGACCGAGACGCGCCCCGACAGCGTCATGCGGTCGGCTGTGGTGACGAGGGCGGGACCCGTCGCCCGTCGCACGGTGAGGGCGAACCCGTCGATCGTGATCTCATCGGCCGTCATTTTCAGGACGGTGATGCGCGTGCCATCCGCGAGCGGCACGGTGACCACGCTGACGAGGGGGATCCCCCGGAACGACAGGGACTGCGCGCCCAACTGGGCCGACGGTTGCGTGAAGATCAGGGCATTCTCATCGACCACGGCGGCCTGCGCCGGTGGGGTGGTGGAGTCCTGCCCAGGCGGCGTGGGCGCCGGTGATGCCGGGGTGGCAGGCGTCGTCGGGTCCGGCGAGGGAACCACCGGCACACCCGGGACACCCGGCAGCGTCGGCAGAACGGATCCTGACGTGGGCGTGGGGCTGGGTGTGGGCGACGGAGACGGGTCGGCGCACGGGAGCAGGATCGGGATGCACAGTCGCGCCGGCCGCGTGCCGTCGTCCGCCCACGCGGCTCCCGCGCCTGTCGCACCGCCCAGCAGGAGCATCGCCGCGGTCAGCGCGGCCGCCGCTCGCGCGCGCTTCATCGTTCGGCTCCCGTGATCGCGCTCTCCGCCTCCTCGACCGTCGGCGCCGGATCGTCTTGCGAGGGGGCGCGGGGCGGCGCCCACGACACCGCGATGATGCCACCCACCGTGCTCAACAGCATCCCGAGAAGGAAACCTCCGAGGTTCACCCCGACGAGCGAATAGACGGCAACGGCGAGGGCGATGACCCCGTAGAAGATGCGGTGCGCGGGCATCGAGATGAGCAGGATGCCGAGGAGCACCAGGACGAGGGGGATCACCGTCGCCTGGAGACCCTCGATTCCGAGCTGGATGTGCAGCTGACCGATGTCGAGCTGGCCCGAGAAGAACATCTCGATGCCGCCCAGGGCCACGAGCAGTCCGCCCACGAGGGGGCGACGGCGGCGCCACGCGCGAAAGCGCGCTCGCGCGGTGAGGTCGGGGGAGGTCATGGCGGATCCGATCAGAAGCACGTCTTCGAGCCGTCGGTGAGCTCGAGCTTCATCCCGGTGAGGGTGAAGACCGAGGCCTGCGTGCTCCACGCGGTCTGCTTGAGGTTCGCGATCGAGATGGTGTCGGCATCCTGAGCGAAGTCGCCCGCGGTGCCCTTCGCGGACGTGTTGACGGTCGAGGCGTCCACGCCGATGCGGATGTTGCCGAACGACGAATCGCCCTGAAGGCCCGTCATGCCGATCTGCAGGTCGGACGCCGATGCGGGGGAGCCCCCGCCGCCCGCGGTGATGAGAACGCCGACCTTGCCGAGCGGGGTTTCGCTGACGACCGATTGGCAGAGGTCGGCGAGCGTCGCCGATTTGATGTTGGCGATGGCGACGTTGTGCTCGCCGCCGGCGGTGTCGTTGGTGACGCCGGCGTACTGCGAGAACCCGGTGCCCTCGAGCTGCGAGGCACTGATCTGGAACTGGCTGCCCGAGACGGAGAACGACACGGGGACAGCCCCCTGGGCGACACCGGTGAGAAGAAGGCTCGCCACGGCGGCGACGGGGACGGTGGCGAGGGCCACACGGCCGGTACGGGAGCGGGTCAGGTCACGGAACTTCATCGATCCTCCTGCGGAAGCGGGCCCGGCGACGGCGCCGAGCGACCCCAGGCTACGCCTCGTTGACAGAGTGTCAATAGATCACGCACTCAACGCTTCGTTAGAGTTTCCTCATGTCGAGCGACCGCCGAACGCGCCTCACTCCCGATCAGCGTCGCGCTCAGCTCGTCGCCTCGGGTGTGGCGTTCCTCGCCGAGAAACCACTCGACGACCTCACGATGGAGGTGCTCTCCGAGCGTGTGGGAGTCTCACGGGGGCTGCTGTTCCACTACTTCGGGTCGCGTCAAGGACTGCATCGCGAGGTGGTGAGCACCGCCGCGGCGGCGTTGCTCGCGGCATCCGTCCCTCAGGAGGATCTCGCGGCCCGGGACCGGCTCGCCGACACGCTCGCGCGCATCGTGGGCTTCGTCCGCGAGCATCGCGGAACGTTCTTCTCGCTCGTCCGCGGCGTGGCTTCAGGCGACCCCGAGGTGCGGCGGGAAGTGGACCGCGCTCGCGATGTGACGGCGGGCTGGGTGATCGACGGTTTCCTCGAGCTCGGCGTCGACGACTCTCCGCTGCTACGGATCGCCCTGCGCTCCTGGGTCAACTTCGCCGAAGAGGTGCTCGTCGAACTCGCCCTCGGGACCGAGATGCCCGCGGAAGACATCGTCTCGTTCCTGTCGCGCTCGGCCTTCGGCGTCGTCGACTCGGTCGGTGCGGATGCCGAGCAGGCTCAGAGCTTCTGAACGCCCGTGCACGTCCTCCCGAAATCCGCCCCCGAGGCGAGGGCCGGGTGGCACAATGGAGATGCCCCCATTGCTGCGCCCCAGCGCGGTCCCCACGAAACACGGTTCGCTTCGTCGAGCCAGAAAAGGACCAGTGATGGGACGTCTCATCTATCGTGACCGCGCGGCGTTCGACATCGACGACCGCATCCTCGCCCACCTCCGCATCGTCGTGATGAACAAGCTCCGGCGCAACGAGGGCTTCATGCTGCAGCTGCCCGTCAACGAGGGCGTGCGGCAGGCCAGCCTGTGGATCCACGCTTCGAACGCCCTGGTCATGCAGTTCTACGGTGGGCGCGAGCCCGCCATCGACCGCGCCCTCGTCGATCAGATGATGCATGACGCGAGCAGTGCCGACGGGCTCACCCTAACGGCTGCGGGGATCGCCCCGGCGACCACGTCGCCGCCGCGGCAACCGGTGGGCGGTCGCTCGGCCTGAGTGCCGGAGTCACCCTGCTGATCGCTCCGCGAGCGGCAGGGTGATCTCGAAGCGCGCACCGCGATCGCTGTCGACGCAGCGCACGTCGCCGCCGTGCGCCCGCGCGATGCCCCGGGCGATCGGCAGCCCCAGCCCCACCCCTCCGGAGCCCGCGCGCGCGTCGTCGAGGCGGACGAGGCGCTCGAAGATGCGCTCGCGATCCGCGAGGGGAACGCCCGGCCCGTCATCCGTCACGACCACGACCGCGGTGGACCCCCGCCGCTCGACGCCGACCGTGACGAGTCCGGTGCGACCCGTGGCACGAGCGGCGTTCTCGATGAGGTTCGAGAGCACCTGCGCGACGCGGTCGGGGTCCGCGTGGACGGGCACCGCGGCATCCGGGATCTCCGTCCGAAGGCGCAACGAGGGGTGGACGAGCGGGACGCGCTCCGCCTCGGCGGTGACGAGGGAACGCAGATCGAGGGCGTTGCGCGAGAGCTCGAGGCCGCGGTCGACGCGCGCCATGGTGAGCAGGTCGTCCACGAGTCGCGAGGCACGGGCGGCTTCGCGCGCGACGTGCGCGGCGAGCACCTCGCGCTCGGGCCCGGCGAGATCGGCGCGCACGAGGGTGTCGGCGGCGGCACGGATGCCGGCGACCGGCGTGCGCAACTCGTGCGCGGCATCGGAGAGGAAGGCACGCAGCCGCTGCTCCGCATCGAGGGCCGCCTGCTCGGCCCCCACGACGTCGTCGAGCATGTCGTCGAGAGCGGTCGCGACGCGTCCGATCTCGGTGTCGGGTCGAGTGGGGTGCAGGCGCCGCTCGCGCTCTCCGGAGCCGATCGCGCGCGCCACCCGCGACACCTGGTCGAGGGGCCGCAGGGTTCGGCGCACCACCAGGGTGACCGCCCCCGCCGCGAACACGAGAACCCCGATCGATGACAGCGCCATGATCCAGCGCACCTGCACGAGCGTGTCGTCGATCCCCGCCGCAGACGCCGTCAGCGTCAGCGTCGAACCGTCGCTGAGGGTGGAACGGAGCGTGACCAGGTCACTGTCTCCCGTCACCTCCGAGGCCACGACGCTGACGTCGCTCGAGGCGGTGGGCTGCGGAACGGACCGGGTGGCCGGTCCACTGCCCGGACCGCCGGGGCCGCCCGGGGGGCCGTCGCGCAGCTGCTCGGGGCTGGGCCCGGCGACGACGGAGTCTCCGCTCGCACCGTCGATGCGCACGGCGAGCCCCTGGTCCGACAGTCGTTCGGCGAGCTCGGAGTCGTCGACGGTACCCACGAGGGATGCCGCGGCGGCGGCACGGTCGCGAAGACGCTCCTCGATCTGACCGCGCAGGCGTGCACCCAACGCCACGTCGACGACGATCGCCAGCACGACGAGCAGGAGAGCGACCAGGGCGAGCACCGCGACGATCGTGCGACGACGCAGCGACCCCGATCTGAGCGGGGGAGAGACGGTCATCGTTCCTCGCTCAACCGATAGCCCAGCCCGCGCACGGTGTGGATCAGCCGGGGGCCGCGCTGCTCCATCTTGCGCCGGAGAGCGCTCAGATGCACTTCGACCAGGTTGGGGTCGTAATCCTCATAGCCCCAGACCTGCGTGAGGATCTGCGCCTTCGAGAGGGTGCGACCGCGACTCTCGGCCAGAAGCTGCAGCAGCCGGAACTCCGTGGCTGTCAGATCCAGCGACACCCCGCCGCGGTGCGCCGTCGCCGCGTCGGGATCGACGACGAGATCGCCCACCGACACCGTCTGCGGCAGCCGCCCTCGACGACGGAGGACCGCGCCGCTGCGCGCGACGAGCTCGGCCATCGTGAACGGCTTGACGACGTAGTCGTCGGCCCCTTCCGCGAACCCGCGCAGGCGATCGTCGACCTCGTCCCGAGCGGTCAGCATGATCACCGCCGTGTCGCCTGAGGCTCTCACGAGCGGAAGCAGACGGATGCCGCTCGGCCCGGGCATCATCCAGTCGATGATCACGAGGTCGGGGCGGAACGAGGCGAGCCTGTTGCCGAGATCGGTCCCGTCGGGAGCCGCCTCGGCGATGAATCCGTCGGCACGCAGAGCGGTGGTGACGGCGACGCGGATCGTCTCGTCGTCGTCGAGGACGAGCACGCGGGCAGCAAGGGACATCCGGGCGACGATACGGACGCCGGCTGAACGCAGGTTATGGCTTGCGTATGCGAAGCGGACGGGTGCGCGGGCTTCAGGTTCACTTCAGTCCCGGCTCGAAGTCTGGTGTCAGAGCCGGTGACCGACACCGGACGGGAAGAGAAAAATGAACGACGACAACCCCACCCTGCCGCTGCCGCGACAGGACGAGACCCCCGAACCCCGACGCCGCTCGTGGCGCGGACCGGCACTGATCGCCGGCGCCGTGATCGTGGCCGCGGGCCTCACCGGCGGAACCGCCGCGCTCGCCGCGCAGAGCAACGGCACCGGGCCCCTGGCCGCTTCGTCGACCTCGGCTCCGAGCGCCGACGGCGGATCCACCGGACCGGGCAGTGCTCCCGGTACCGCTCCGACGCCGGGGGCCTCACCCACGGCCCCGGCCGACGGCACGGCTCCGACCCCTCCCGCGGACGGGACCGCTCCGGCCGCACCCGCCGACGGCAAGGGCCCCGGCGTGTGCGGACCGGCCGGCCCCGGGGGGCCCGGTGCACCGAAGGGCGATGCCGCCAAGCCCGCACCGCCGGCCGACGGCACCGCGCCCACCCCTCCCGCCGACGGCACGGCGCCCACCCCTCCCGCAGACGGACAGAAGCCCACGCCTCCCGCACCGCCCGCCGATGGCACCGCTCCGACCCCGCCCGCGGAGGGAACCGCTCCGACTCCTCCCGCAACGCCGGGAAGTTGAGCCGTGCCCCGCGCTGACCGCCGCGCCACGCCCCGAGCGTGCAGCGCGCGGTCAGCGCGGTGGGGCACGATCGTTCGGTGGCGAGAACTCGGACGCGCCGACGGCGAACGCCCCGGCAACGGCTGATCCGGCGACGCCGCGTCACGTTCGCCGCGGTCGCCGTGTTCCTCGTCGGTCTGATCGCTCTGGCGGTCATCCCTCTCGTCTCCCTCACCGCGGCGTGGAACACGGAGGCCCGGCGCGAGGCCATCGACCTCACCTCCTTCGATCCCGGCCACCTCATCGACGACGAGCAGTTCTACGACGGCGACGCCATGACGGCCGATCAGATCCAGTCGTTCCTCGACGACGAGGTGGGGAAGTGCCGCAACGACTCCTGTCTCTCGGTACTGCGGTCGGACCTCCCCGCGCGCGGACCGATCGTCTCGGATGCCACGGGCCGAACGATCTGCGAGGGCTACGACGGGGGAGAGCTCACCGCCGCCCAGATCATCGACCGCCTTCAACGCGCGTGCGGGATCTCGGCCAAAGTGCTGCTCGTCACCCTTCAGAAGGAGCAGAGCCTCGTCTCGGGCCGCACGGCGCGTGCTCCCTCTCCCGAACAGCTCGGTGCGGCGATGGGAGCGAGATGCCCCGACACCGCCCCGTGCGACGCCGGTGCCGCCGGATTCGGCGCCCAGGTCGCCCAGGCGGCCACCGATCTGAAGTCCTACAGCGCCTCGGACTTCATGCGTCAACCGGGCACGCACTACCTCGCCTACTCGCCGGATCCCTCGTGCGGGGGCTCCGACGTGCAGATCGCCAACGCCGCCACCGCGGCGTTGTACAACTACACGCCGTACCAGCCGAACGCGGCAGCCCTGGCCGCCCGCTGGGGCACCGGAGACTCCTGCTCGGCCTACGGCAACCGCAACTTCGCGCTCTACTGGGCGCTGTGGTTCGGCTGAGACCGCTCCGATTCGTCGCCTGACCGCCCTCCGCGACGCGCGGACGAATCACAGTGTTGTGATTTCGTTATGCGCGGGCGATAATTGCCGGACAACCGAACAATCGCCGGCACTCCATCACAGGTCGTAGGGGAAGACGTACCTGACGAAGGAGAAACCATGGCGATCATGTCTTCGCGCGGAGTGATCCTGATCCACTCCGCGCCCCGCGCGTTGTGCCCCCACCTCGAGTGGGCGGTGGGACGCGCTCTCGGCCGCGCCGTCAACTTCGACTGGACCGACCAGCCCGTCCTCACGGGCAGTCGCCGCGCGGAGTTCTATTGGGAAGGACCCGTCGGCTCCGGCGCAGCGCTCGCGAGCGCCATCCGGGGGTGGGAACACCTCCGCTTCGAGGTGAGCGAGGATCCCACGCCCCGCAGCGACGGCGGACGCTGGATGCACACGCCGGGTCTTGGCATCCACTTCGCACAGACCGACTCGGCCGGAAACGTCGTCATCGCCGAGGACCGCGTGCGCTACGCGATGGAGGTCGCGGCCGGCGACCCCTTCGAGCTGCAGCGCGAACTCGACGTCGCCCTGGGCTCGGCCTGGGATGAGGAGCTCGAGCCCTTCCGCCACGCCGGAGACGACCAGCAGATCGTGTGGCTGCACAAGGTCGGATGAGCCCGTCGAGTGGGGGAGGCGCCACTACCGGAGGTCGGTGAACACACCCGGCACCGGGACCGCGTATCCCTCGCTTGACGAAACGAGAGCCCCCTGGCATCCCCGATCGCAGTCGGGGGGATGCCAGGGGGCTCTCGTCGTGACGGGGAGCGCGCTCAGACCGAGGCGATGGCGACGACGGCGTTGTGGCCGCCGAAGCCGAAGGAGTTGCTGATCGCGAGCTGATCGCCCGCGCCGAGCTCGACGGGCGAGCCGGAGAGCGCGAACGGAACCTCGGGGTCCTGCTCGGTCAGGTTGATCGTGGGGGGCGCGACGCGGTTCTGCAGCGCGAGCACCGTGAAGATCGCTTCGAGAGCACCCGTGCCACCCAGCAGGTGACCGGTGGAGGCCTTCGTCGCCGAGACGGGGATCTCGTCGACCCGATCGCCGAAGACGGCGCGCAGAGCCTGATACTCGTTCGGGTCGCCGACCGGGGTCGAGGTGGCGTGGGCGTTGATGTGGGTGACGTCGTCGGCCGACGCGCCCGCCATCTCGAGCGCCATGCGCACGGCGCGGGCGGCGCCGCGACCCTCGGGGTCGTTGGCGGTGATGTGGTACGAGTCGGCGGTGACGCCGCCGCCCACGATCGACGCGTAGATCTTGGCGCCGCGGGCCTTGGCGTGCTCCTCGGTCTCGAGGATGAGCACACCGGCGCCCTCGCCCATGACGAAGCCGTCGCGGTCGATGCTGGCGGGACGCGAAGCGGTCTCGGGTGAGTCGTTCCGCTTCGACAGCGCCTGCATCGACGCGAACGAGGCGATCGTGATCGGGTGGATCGCCGACTCGGTGCCACCGGCGATGACGACGTCGGCGAGGCCGTCGCGGATGTGCTGCACCGCGTTGACGATCGACTCGGTGCTCGAGGCGCACGCCGATGCGACCGTGCGCGCGAAGGCGCGCGCGTTGAAGTGGAGGGAGAGGTTTCCGGCCGCCGCGTTCGGCATGAGCATCGGAACCGTCATCGGCATGACCCGACGCGGGCCCTTCTCGCGCAGGGTGTCCCACGCGTCGAGCAGGGTCCAGACGCCGCCGATGCCGGTGGCGAAGTCGACGCCCAGGCGGTCGGGGTCGATGTCGGGAGCCCCCGCGTCTTCCCACGCTTCTTTGGCCGCGACCATGGCGAGCTGCGACGAGGGGTCGAGCCGCTTGGCGACGGGTCGCTCGAGCACGGTCTCGGGTCGCACGAGCGCCTCGGCGGCGAAGGTGACGGGCAGGTTGTACTGCTCGACCCACTCGTGCTCGAGGGAACGCGCGCCAGAGGTTCCGGCGAGCAGGGCGGACCAGCTCTCGGGTGCCGTGCCGCCGATGGGCGAGGTGGCTCCGATGCCGGTGACGACGATGCGGGGTGTGCTCATGAGCGAAGAATCCTTGGTGCGGCCGACAGGTCGTGACCGGTGGGGGCCGGAGCCCCCACCGGGAGGTGTCAGGACTGGTTCGACGTGATGAAGGTCACGGCGTCTCCGACGGTCTTGAGGTTCTTGACCTCATCGTCGGGGATGGTGACACCGAACTTCTCCTCGGCGTTGACGACGATCGTCATCATCGAGATGGAGTCGATGTCGAGGTCGTCGGTGAACGACTTCTCGAGCGCGACCTCGTCGGCCGAAATGCCCGTCTCGTCGGTGATGAGCTCGGCAAGGCCGGCGAGAACCTCGTCGTTGGTGAATGCCATGATGTCTCCTGTTTCTTGGGGGCGGGCCTGTCAGGCCCCGATCAGTCTAGGGTTCGACGCCGTCGCGTCAGGGAAGCACGACGACCTGCGCGCCGAACACGAGTCCGGCGCCGAAGCCGATCTGCAGCGCGAGGCCGCCGCTCAGCTCGGGGTGTTCCTCGAGCAGGCGGTGGGTGGCAAGGGGGATGGATGCCGCCGAGGTGTTGCCGGTCGTTTCGATGTCGCGACCGATGACGACGGTCTCGGGCAGGCCGAGCTGCTTGGCGAACTCGTCGATGATGCGCATGTTCGCCTGGTGCGGCACGAAGGCGGCGAGATCGGCGGGCTCGATGCCGGCGGCCTCGATGGCCTGACGTGCGACCTTGACCATCTCCCAGACGGCCCAGCGGAAGACGGTGGGGCCCTCCTGGCGCAGGGTCGGCCACGGGGCGACCCCGTCACGGAAATCGGTGAGCGTGGCGTTCATGCCCACGGCATCCGCCTTCGATCCGTCCGATCCCCAGACGGTCGGGCCGATGCCGGGGGTGTCGCTCGGTCCGACGACCACGGCACCCGCGCCGTCACCGAGAAGGAACGAGATGCTGCGATCGGTGGGGTCGACGACGTCGCTGAGCTTCTCAGCACCGACAACGACCACGTGCTTCGCCAGGCCGGAGCGCACGAGGGCATCCGCCTGGCCGACGCCGTACGCGAAGCCCGCGCACGCGGCGTTGAGGTCGTAGGCCGCGGCGGGGTTGGCCCCGATGCGGTCGGCGACGATCGCCGAGGCCGAGGGGGTCTGCTTGGGGTTGCTGATGGTCGCCACGATCACGGCGTCGATCTGGTCGGCCGCGAGGCCCGACTTCTCGACGGCTTCGCGCGCGGCCTCGGTCGCCAGATCGATGGCATCGGTCTCCTTGTTCGCGCGGACGCGCGTGACGATCCCAGTGCGCTGACGGATCCACTCGTCGCTGGAGTCGATGGGCCCCACGAGGTCGTCGTTGGGCACGACCTTCTCACCGCGCGCGGCGCCGTAGGCGTAGATGCGCGTGTGAGCGGCTCCCTGCAGCTGACGGAGGGTGGGGGTGCTCATGCCTGGTCTTCTTTCAGGAGTGAGACGGCCGCGTCGAGGTCGTCGGGGGATGTGACTGCCACGGTGGGGGTGCCGCGCAGTGCTCGCTTCGCGAGACCCGTGAGGGCACCGGCTGGCGAGAGTTCGATGATGCCGGTCACGCCCTGCTCGGCGAACGAGGCCATGCAGCGGTCCCAGCGCACGGGCGACGAGACTTGGGCGACCACGAGGTCGAGGGCGCGGCGGCCCTCGCTCACGACGGAGCCGTCGGAGTTGGTCCACAGGGTCGTGGCGGGGTCGGACACCTGCACGTCGGCGGCGGCGGCGCGCAGCGTCTCGACGGCGGGCTCCATGAACCGGGTGTGGAAGGCGCCCGCGACCTGCAGAGGGATGACGCGGGTCCCGCGGGGCGCCTCGGCGGCGAGCTCGGCGAGGGCGGGGAGTTCGCCCGCGGCGACGATCTGTCCACCGCCGTTGTAGTTGGCGGGGGTGAGTCCGAGCGCGTCAAGGCGCTCGAGCACGGCGGCTTCGTCTCCGCCGACCACGGCGCTCATGCCGGTCTCGACGGTGGCGGCAGCCTCGGCCATCGCGCGGCCGCGGAGACCGACCAGGCGCAGCGCGTCATCGTCGGAGAGCACTCCGGATGCCGCCAGCGCGGCGATCTCGCCGACCGAATGCCCTGCGACTCCGGCGACGGCCGTCGCGGATCGCTCGTTCAGCGCGGCCCACGACAGCAGGCTCGCCGCGACGATCAGCGGCTGGGCCACCGCGGTGTTGCGGATCTGATCGGCATCCCACTCGGTGCCCGCGGCGACGAGGTCGATGCCCGCCCGCTCGGAGAAGGCCTCGAGGCGCTCGCGCGCTCCGTCGAGTTCGAGCCACGGGGTCAGGAATCCGGGGGTCTGCGAACCCTGCCCCGGGAAGACGGCGATGATCACCGTTCCATCCTGCCAACGATCGAGCCCGCGCTTATGGAGATATCGACACAGATATGCGGCGTGTCTTTGTGCGCGCCGTGCATCAGCGGGCCAGGGGCGACCGTCGACCCGCGGGTCCGCGACGGCGCGTGGCATCCGTTCCGATCGATCCCAGGATCAGCGCGGTCTGCAGGATGAGCGCTTCACGGGGGCCCGTGGCGTCCCATCCGATGACCTCGGACACGCGCTTGAGGCGATAGCGCACCGTGTTGGGGTGCACGTACAACTCGCGCGCCGTCGCCTCGAGCGAGCGCCCGTTGTCGAGGTAGCTCCACAGGGTCGCCACCAGATCGGCGCTGTGCGCCTGCAGAGGCTGATAGACGCGATCCACCAGGGTCTGCTTGGCCACGGCATCTCCCGCGAGGGCGCGCTCGGGCAGGAGGTCATCGGCTTCCACCGGTCGCGGGGCATGACGCCACGCGCGGGCGACGGCGAAGCCGGCGAGGGCGGCACGGGCGCTCTGCCCGGCGTCGACCAACGCCGGAACGGCCGGTCCGAGGACCAGATGGCCCGACCCGAAACCGGGCTCGAGACGCTTCGCGATCTCGGGGAACGGCAGCTCGATCGAATCCTCTCCCGCGCGCGGCGGCAGGTCGGCACGACCGATCACCAGCACCAGACGCGAGCCCTGCACGCCGATGAGCACGTCGACGCCGAGCTTGCGCGCGGTGCGCCGCACCTGGTCGACATCGAGCTGCGGGGGAGTGGTCCCCACGAGCACCGCCACCTCGCCGTGGCCGTGCCAGCCGAGCGCGGCGATGCGGCTGGGGAGTTCGTCGTCGGCCTCGCCGGTGAGGATCGAGTCGACCACGAGCGCTTCGAGACGGGCGTCCCACAGGCCCCGCGCTTCGGCGGCACGCGCGTACACGTCGGCGGCCGCGAAGGCGACCTCTCGCGAGTACGACAGCATCGCCTCGCGCACCTTCTCGCTGCGTCCGGCGACGCGCTCCTCCATCACCTCGACGGTGACGCGCACGAGCTGCAGCGTCTGCGTGAGGCTGACGCTGCGCAGCAGCTCGCGAGGCGCCGCGGCGAAGATGTCCGCGGCGATGGCGGGGGTGGATGCCGGCTCCTCGAACCACTGCAGGAACGAGGTGATGCCGGCCTGGGCGACGAGCCCGACCGCTGAACGCCGGGCCGGCGGCATCTCGGCGTACCAGGGCAGCGTCTCTTCGAGGCGCTGGATGGTGGCCGTGGCGAGGTCACCCGAGATGCGGCGCAGCCACGTGAGGGTGTCGGCCTTCTCTTGCGCCGCCGCCGAGACCGCGCCCGCAGACCGGTCGGGCCCGGCCCCGCCCGTGGAGGCGGAACCGGACCCGTCGGCGGTGCTCGTCACGCGCTCAGGCCTCGCCACCCGCGTTGCCGCTGGTGCCGGCGTTGACGTCGTGCAGGCGGTACTTCTCGATGGCCTGGCCCACGACCGCGCGGTCGACCTTGCCCTCGGCGGCCAGCGCCTGGAGAGCGCGGACGGCGACCGAGGGACCGTCGATCTTGAAGAAGCGACGGGCCGCGGCGCGGGTGTCCGAGAAGCCGAAGCCGTCGGCGCCGAGGGTCCAGTAGTTCTGCGGGACCCACTGGCGGATCTGGTCTTGGACGGCGTGCATCCAGTCGCTGACGGCGACCACGGGGCCGTCGGCTTCCTTCAGCTTGTCGGTGAGGTAGGCCACGCGGGGCTCTTCCTCGGGGTGCAGGAAGTTGTGCTCGTCGGCGGCGAGTCCGTCGCGGCGCAGCTCGCTCCACGAGGTGACCGACCAGACGTCGGCCGTCACGCCCCAGTCGTCCTTCAGCAGGCGCTGCGCCTCGAAGGCCCACGGCACACCGACGCCCGAGGCGAGCAGCTGCGTGCGGGGACCGTCGCCCTCGCCCGCGGAGATGTGGTGGATGCCGCGGACGATGCCGTCGACGTCGACCCCCTCGGGCTCGGCCGGCTGCACGTACGGCTCGTTGTAGACCGTCATGTAGTACATGACGTTGGGGTCGGGGTGGTTTCCGCCGTACATGCGCTCGATGCCCGAGCGGACGATGTGCGAGATCTCGTAGCCGTAAGCCGGGTCGTACGACACCGTCGCCGGGTTCGTCGAGGCGAGCAGCTGCGAGTGACCGTCGGCGTGCTGCAGGCCCTCACCGGTCAGGGTGGTCCGACCGGCCGTGGCGCCGATGATGAAGCCGCGCGCCATCTGGTCGCCGGCCGCCCACTGGGCGTCACCGGTGCGCTGGAAGCCGAACATCGAGTAGAAGACGTACACCGGGATGAGCGGCTGTCCGTGGGTCGAGTACGCCGTGCCGGCCGCGGTGAACGCCGCGAGGGCGCCCGCCTCGTTGATGCCGACGTGCACGATCTGGCCCTGCGGGCTCTCCTTGTACGCCAGCAGCAGCTCGCGGTCGACGGAGGTGTAGTGCTGACCCTTGGGGTTGTAGATCTTCGCCGTCGGGAAGTACGCGTCCATGCCGAACGTGCGCGCCTCGTCGGGGATGATCGGCACGATGCGGTGGCCGAAGTCCTTGACGCGCAGCAGGTCCTTGAGCAGACGGACGAACGCCATGGTCGTGGCGATCTCCTGCGTGCCCGAACCCTTCTTGGGCAGGGCGTACGCGGCATCCCCCGGCAGTTCGAGACCCACGTGCGTCGTGCGACGCTCGGGCAGGAACCCGCCGAGCGAGCGGCGACGCTCGAGCATGTACTTGATCGTCTCGTCCTGCTCACCGGGGTTGTAGTACGGCGGCTGGTAGGGGTTCTCGTCGAGCTGCGCGTCGGTGACGGGGATGTCCATCGCGTCGCGGAACGCCTTGAGGTCGTCGAGCGTCAGCTTCTTCATCTGGTGGGTCGCGTTGCGGCCCTCGAAGTGCGGTCCGAGACCGTAGCCCTTGATCGTCTTGGCCAGGATGACGGTGGGCTGGCCCTTGTGCTCCTTGGCCGCCTTGAACGCCGCGAACACCTTGCGGTAGTCGTGGCCACCGCGCTTGAGGCCCCAGACCTGCTCGTCGGTGTAGTCCTTGACGAGCTCGAGGGCGCGGGGGTCGCGACCGAAGAAGTTCTCGCGGACGTACGCGCCGTTCTCGGCCTTGTACGTCTGGTAGTCGCCGTCGGGCGTCGTGTTCATGAGGTTGAGCAGCGCGCCCTCGGTGTCGCGAGCGAGCAGGTCGTCCCACTCGCGACCCCAGACGACCTTGATGACGTTCCAGCCGGCACCGCGGAAGAAGCTCTCGAGCTCCTGGATGATCTTGCCGTTGCCGCGGACCGGGCCGTCGAGACGCTGGAGGTTGCAGTTGACGATGAAGGTCAGGTTGTCGAGGCCTTCGTTCGCCGCGACCTGCAGCTGACCGCGGCTCTCGACCTCGTCCATCTCGCCGTCGCCGAGGTAGGCCCAGACGTGCGAGTCGCCGACGTCCTTGATGCCGCGGTTCGACAGGTACTTGTTCGACATCGCCTGGTAGATCGCGTTGATCGGGCCGAGACCCATCGACACGGTCGGGAACTGCCAGAACTCCGGCATGAGGCGCGGGTGCGGGTACGACGGGATGCCGTGGGGCGCCTGCGACTTCTCCTGACGGAAGCCGTCGAGCTGCGCCTCGGTGAGCCGGCCCTCGAGGTAGGCGCGGGCGTAGGCGCCGGGGGAGGCGTGGCCCTGGATGAAGATCTGGTCGCCGCCCGACGGGTCGTCGAGGCCGCGGAAGAAGTGGTTGAAACCCACTTCGTAGAGCGCCGCCGACGAGGCGTAGGTGGAGATGTGGCCGCCGACGCCGATGCCGGGGCGCTGCGCGCGGTGCACGGTGACCGCGGCGTTCCAACGGATCCACTTGCGGTAGCGGCGCTCGAGCTCCTCGTCACCGGGGAACTCGGGCTCGTTCTTCTGCGAGATCGTGTTGATGTAATCGGTGGTCGGAACCATCGGCACGTTCAGGTGCAGTTCTTTCGAGCCCTTCAGCAGGCTCAGCATGATCTCGCGAGCGCGAGCCGGACCCTTCGCCTGGACCAGCTGGCGCAGGGATTCCTGCCACTCCCCGGTCTCTTCCGGGTCGCTGTCCTGCGGCCCCTGCGAATACGGATCCTGGTCGTGAACAGTCACGGAAGACCTTTCGTCGTCTGGCAGGTCATGCCAGAGAATCGCCATACGAGTGCGGCAACCCTTGTTCGCTCCGCACAATCAACCAGCGTCCAGCCTAGCGAGTCGGAACGGGATCGGATGCGCGGGGGTCGCGACCGATCCCCGCCCCGCGGGCAGACGGTTCGACGTCGAGAGGAGTGGATGCCTATCGAGAACGCCTGAAGCGCCCGCGCCGCACCAGGACGCCCGGGCACGCAGGTCTAGCCTGAGGCCGTGAGCACGCATGAGCGGGAGGGCTTCCGCACCCGGCCGGAGCATCGCTGGCCCGTCCTGATCGCTCTGGCCGTCGGCACGGGTCTGTACGCCGTGCTCCCGAACGAGGCGTCCGGCGTGCTGCGTTACGTCGTCGTGATCGCGGGAGTGCTGTGCGCCATCCCCATGGTCGTGACCAATCCGTCACGCCTTTCGCGCGAGTCGGCGATCGGTCGCGGCTTCGCGCTGGCGTTCACCGCCGTGCTGCTCGTGGCGAACCAGGTCGCGTTCTTCCTGCTCATCCAGCAACTGCTGCGCGGAGAAGGAAGCGGGGCCGGCACCCTGCTCGGGGCTGCGCAGGTGTGGGCGATCAACGTCATCGGCTATGCCGTCGTCTACTGGGAGATGGACCGCGGAGGACCCATCGCGCGCCGCCGCGACGCGCGCGACGAGCTCCCGCCCGCGGACTTCCAATTCCCGCAGGACTCCGACCGCGACGCGGTGAGCGAGGTGGCCCGCCGCTCCTCCGACACCGAGGACTGGGCGCCCGGGTACGTCGACTACCTGTACTTCTCGGCATCCAACGCCATGGCCTTCAGTCCCACCGACGTCATGCCGCTCAGTACGCGCGCGAAGCTGTTCATGATGGTGCAGGCGGTGTCGGGGTTCATCCTTCTCGCGCTGGTGATCTCGCGCAGTGTGAACATCCTGAACTGACGGTGGGCCCTGCCGGGATCGAACCGACGACATCCACGGTGTAAACGTGGCGCTCTACCAGCTGAGCTAAAGGCCCTGGATGCCACGAGTCTAGCGGGGCGTGGTGCGCGGCGCCGCCGCGCGGTCGGCGTCCGCGCGCCCGCCACCCGCGTCCGATCGAGCGTCTCCCGCCACCTCGACGACGCCACCCGTCCGAGCGGGTGCCCTCGGCCACGTCACGTGATCGCGCCGGCGGCACACCTTCGAGCGCGTGTTCTCGGCGCGGTCACGCGATCTGGCGCGGCCCCACCCGGCCCCGCCCCGCACCCGCCAGGCGAGGGCTCGCACGCGCGTGCCGCGGATGTCGGAGCCCCGGGGTAGCGTTGCATGCGTGAATGCCGATCCCGCCGACCAGCGCAAACTGCTCGACCTCGCCGACCTCGACGCGCGTATCCACCGTGACGAGAAGGTCGCCGGCAACCCGCCGCAGGCCGAGCGCGTGCGCGAGCTGATCGCGCAGCGGGCGACGCTCACGCAAGAGCTGTCGACGCGTGCCAACGCCCGCGACGACATCAACGCCGAGATGAAGCGCCTCGAGTCCGACGTCGCCGTCGTCGACGCCCGCATCGCCCGCGACACCGAGCGCCTTGCCGCGTCGTCGAACCCCAAGCAGGCCCAGGGCTTCGAGAGCGAGCTGACCTCGCTCAAGCGCCGCAAGAGCGACCTCGAAGACATGGAGATCGCGCTCATGGAGCGCCTCGAGGCGGCGGATGCCGCTGTCGCCGAGCAGGAGGCCGTGATCGCCGACACCAACGCGCAGGGCGCTCAGCTCAGCGCCGAGGCGAAGACGACCGTCGCCGACGCGAACACGCGTCTCGAGGGAGCGCGCCGGGATCGCGACGCGGTCGCCGCCTCCGTTCCCGGTGACCTGCTCGGTCTGTACGAACGTCTCGCCGCTCGCGGAAACGGCGCCGGGCTCCTGCGCGCCGGCGCCTGCGAGGCGTGTCGCATGGTGCTCCCGCCCAGCGATCTCGCCACGGTCCGCCGCGCCCAGACCGACGAGGTCGTGTTCTGCCCCGAGTGCGGCGCCATCCTCGTCCGTACCGAAGAGTCCCGATGACCCGAGACGGCCGTGGCCTCTGACACGGTCGTCGTCGCTCGCGCGGCATCCGGTTTCCCCGTCCTGATCGACCTCGACGCCGACGCGACCCCGGTTCGCTCCACCGAGGTCGACGACCTCGTCGCGGCCGTCCGCGCACGCGAGCACGCGGGCGACGTGCGCTGGGTCTGGCCCGACACCACGTCGAGCTACCCGCCGCTGCTCGACGTGGGCGTGCGCGTCGCCCGCGCCTGGGATCTACGCCTCGTGCACGCGATCCTGCGCGACGCCGCCGCGGTCATCGACGACGCCGGGCTCCGCCGTGCGACCGCATGGGATGCCGCCTCTCCCGCACCCGATGCGGGCGACGCCCTCTTCGACCTGGGGGAGTCGGCACCCGGAGTGCCCGAATCCGCCGACGAGGTGGTCGCCGAGTACCGGCGCCAGCATCACGCCATCGCCGCCGCGGCGACACCCGGTGCCCTGCGACTCCTGGCGGCCGCCGAATCCGCCGGCGCCCTCATCGGCGTCGAACTGCACACCGCGGGCGTGCCGTGGAGCGTCGACGCGCACGAACGGCTGCTCGAGCGCGAGTTGGGGCGACGACGCGGCGGCGGACTCCCCGAGCGCGTCGAGCAGACCGCCGCGGTCGTGCGCGAGGCCCTGGGCGACCAGAGTGCTTCCCTCGACTCGCAGCCCCGTCTGCTCCGCTCTCTCCACCGCGCCGGCCTGATGGTGCAGTCGACGAGCCGGTGGGAGCTCTCGGAGCACGATCATCCCGCGATCGCCCCGCTCATCGCCTATAAGAAGCAGATGCGCCTCTACACCGCGAACGGCTGGGCGTGGCTGGCCGAGTGGGTGCGCGATGGTCGCTTCCGCCCGGTCTACGTGCCGGCCGGGGTCGTGACCGGGCGATGGGCGTCGTCCGGCGGGGGAGCCCTGCAGATCCCGCGCGCCCTGCGCACCGCCGTGCACGCCGACCCCGGCTGGACGCTCGTGACCGCCGACGTGGCGCAGCTCGAGCCCCGCGTGCTCGCCGCGATGGCCCGCGACACCGCCCTGGCCGAGGCGGCGGCCGGCCGCGACCTCTACGCCGGCATCGTCGACCGCGGAGCCGTGGCGAGCCGCGCCGAGGCGAAGCTCGCGATGCTCGGCGCGATGTACGGCGCCACCACCGGCGAGAGCGGACGCCTCCTGCCGCGTCTGCGCCGCACCTTCCCCCGCGCGATGAAGCTCGTCGACGACGCCGCGCGCACCGGCGAGGAAGGCGGCGTCGTGCACACGTGGCTCGGCCGCACCTCTCCCGCGGCGGCGGAGTCGTGGCGCGCCCTGCAGTCCTTGGCGAGTGAGTCGGCGGCATCCGGGATCGACGAGAACCGGGCACGTCGCTCCGCGCGCGATCGCGGACGCTTCACGCGCAACTTCGTCGTGCAGGGCACCGCGGCCGAGTGGGCCCTGGCCTGGCTCGCCGACCTCCGGGGGCGCCTCGCCGCGTTTCCCGAGACGGATGCCGACGCCCCCGCCGCGGCATCCGGAGCGGTGTTCTCGCGGCGACCGCACCTGGCGTTCTTCCTGCACGACGAGATCGTCGTGCACACCCCGATCGAACACGCGGATGCCGTCGCCGAGGCGGTCCGCGAAGCCGCAGACGCCGCCGGGCGCCTGCTGTTCGGGACGTTTCCGATCGACTTCCCCCTCGATCTGCGCATCGGCGAGACGGCCGAGAAGGGCTGAACGGCGCTCGACACGCTCGAGCGTGCCCGCGGTGATCGTCGGTGGCATCCTGCTGCTCACCCGGTGATCGAGGGGGTCGGGCAGGCCCGCGTAGACTGGCCGATGCGAATGGGTCGGCTGGACGGTCGCGTCACGGGTTCGCCCGTGCCGAGGAACGTCCGGGCTCCACAGGGCAGGACGGTGGGTAACGCCCACCCGGAGCAATCCGCGAGACAGTGCCACAGAGAGCAGACCGCCTCGCCCCCTCGGGGTGCGGGGTAAGGGTGAAAGGGTGGTGTAAGAGACCACCGGGGTCGTGGTGACACGACCCGCGAGGTAAACCTCGTCCGGAGCAAGGCCAGACAGGGGATGACGACGCGGCTCGCCGAGTCCCCGGGTAGGCCGCTGGAGCGGCACGGCAACGTGTCGCCGAGAGAGATGACCGTCCACGGGGTTTCGACCCCCGGACAGAACCCGGCGTACAGGCCGGCCCATTCGCCCCTCCGCACACGACGACGGCCCCGCCCGCTCCTGAGAGCGCGGCGGGGCCGTCGTGGCGATCGTCTGGTCAGGTGCCCGGGCCGGAGCCGTAGCCGGCCGGCGGCGCCATGCCCCCGCCGGGCAGACCGCGACGCGCACGCTCCTCGTCGGCGCGCAGAATGCCGTTCTTCACGGCCGTGCGCATGATCAGATACCCGATCCAGATCGCCAGCGCGAGGATCGCGATGTAGATGACGAACCCGATAATCAGGACCCCGAAGCCGAGTCCGGCGGCCGCGCCGCTGTAGTCGCTGCTCACGATGGTTCCCCCTCTGTGTCGTGTGCGTACATGACGCCGAGGATAGGGGGAGCGACGACACCGCCGCGATCGCCGGGACGCCACGCGCACCCCGTCGCTACCGGCGGCGCAAGACCCGTCGAGTGTCGGACATATGTTCTACACTCGAGATCGGCCGGGGAAGGGGTCCGGCGCATGGGTTCGACGAGGGTCAGCGATGAGATGGTCGCTCGGGTACTGGCATCCATCGCCCCCTGCACGCTGCAGCCCGAGACCTGGGGAGCGCGACCCATCGAGTGGTACGCGCAGAAGCGCCCGGTGTGGGCGTGGGTCACCTGGCCCAACCGCGCCGCCACCCGCGAACCCGCGTGGGCGACCGGCGGTAACGACCGCGTCGTCATGCTCGAGGTGCCCTGCGAGGGCGGGCACTGGGCGCCGGTCGTCTGGCGCAACGCCGTCAGCGTGCGGGAGGTCGCCGCCGCCTGAAGAGGATTCCGGATGCCACGCCCCGAGCGCCGGGGATCGGTTCGACACCCGCGGATGCGACGAACCTCAACTCGGGTGGGCCTTGGGCGCCACCGCGGGCAGCGCCTCGGGAACCGGAACGGCGAGCGAGGCGGCGCCGATGATGCCCGCGTTGTTGCGGTGCTTCGCCGGCAGGATCGGTGCGCGCAGCTTCAGCAGGGGCAGGAAGTGCTCCGAGTGCTTCGACACGCCGCCGCCGACGACGATGAGGTCGGGGCTGAAGAGGAACTCGACGTAGTCGTAGTACCACTGCAGGCGCTTCGCCCACTTCTCCCACGACAGTTCCTCGCGCTCCAGCGCCGAGTACGCGGCGAAGTGCTCGGCGTCCTTCTTGTGGCCGGCGCGCTGCAGGTGGCCGAGCTCGCTGTTGGGCACGAGCACCCCGTCGTAGATCATGGCGGAGCCGATGCCCGTGCCGAGGGTGGTGAGGATGACGAGACCCTCGACGCCCTTGGCCGCGCCGTAGCGCACCTCGGCGATGCCGGCGACATCGGCGTCGTTGGCGAAGTGGATGTCGCGCGAGAGGCCGTGCTCGAAGAACTTCTCGGCCTCGAAGCCGATCCACGACTTCGACACGTTGGCGGCCGAGAGGGTCTGGCCGTTCTTCACGATGGCGGGGAAGGCCACGCCCAGCGGCAGGTCGTCGGGAGCCTCGAGCGTCTCGAGCACCTGCTTCACAGCCGCGAGCACGTCGGCCGGCTCTGCGCCCTCGGGCGTCGCGACCTTCACCCGGTCGCTGACGAGCTCGCCGGCATCCAGATCGACGATTCCGGCCTTGATGCCGGTTCCGCCGATGTCCACTCCGACCGCACGAGACGCATTCGTTGCCATACCCCTCACCCTATCCAGCCGCACGGTCGGGATCAGTAGGATCGGGGGAGCACCGGCGGTTCGCGCCGAGACGCGAGATCCACGTGAGGAGCGATCGTGAGCGACGATGACAAGAAGTACTGGTACAACCTCGAGACCGGCCAGGTCGAGCAGGGGTACGAGTCGCCCGCGGTCGATCGCGCCGGCCCCTTCGACACCGCCGAAGAGGCGGCCAACGCGCCGCAGCTCATGAAGGAGCGCTCGAAGCAGTGGGCCGAAGAAGACGCCCGCGACGACTGGGGCTCCGGCTCCACCCGCTGAACGCCCACCGAAACGAGGGATGACGATGGACAAGCAGCGCGATTTCGTCTTGCGCACGATCGAGGAGCGGGGCGTCAAGTTCGTCCGCCTCTGGTTCACCGACGTGGTCGGCACGCTCAAGTCGGTGGCGATCGCCCCGGCCGAGGTCGAGGGCGCCTTCACCGAGGGGCTGGGCTTCGACGGCTCCGCGATCGAGGGACTCACGCGGTCGTACGAGTCCGACCTCCTTGCGCACCCCGACCCCACGACCTTCCAGATCCTGCCGTGGCGCGGTGAGATCGACCCCACCGCGCGCATGTTCTGCGACATCACGACGCCCGACGGGCAGCCGGCCGTCGCCGACCCGCGTCACGTGCTCAAGCGCACGCTCGCCAAGGCGGCCGACGCCGGGTTCACGTTCTACACGCACCCCGAGATCGAGTTCTACCTGCTGAAGTCCTCTCAGCTGGGTGCCGACGGTCGCCCGCAGCCGGTCGACTCGGCCGGATACTTCGACAACGTGCCCGGCGGAACGGCGCACGACTTCCGTCGCCGGTCGGTGCGCATGCTCGAGGATCTCGGCATCTCGGTCGAGTTCAGCCACCACGAGGGCGGGCCCGGCCAGAACGAGATCGACCTGCGGTACGCCGACGCGCTGACCACGGCCGACAACATCATGACCTTCCGCACCGTCGTGAAAGAGGTCGCGATCGAGCAGGGCGTGTACGCCACCTTCATGCCGAAGCCGATCAGCGGTCAGCCCGGCAGCGGCATGCACACGCACCTGTCTCTCTTCGAGGGCGACATGAACGCGTTCTACGAAGAGGGCGCGCAGTACCAGCTGTCGAAGGTGGGCCGTCACTTCATCGCGGGCCTGCTGCGTCACGCCAACGAGATCTCGGCCGTGACCAACCAGTTCGTCAACTCGTACAAGCGCCTGTGGGGCGGCGACGAGGCGCCCAGCTTCATCTGCTGGGGCCACAACAACCGCTCCGCTCTCGTGCGCGTGCCGCTGTACAAGCCCAACAAGGGTCAGTCGACGCGGGTGGAGTACCGCGCGCTCGACTCCGCTGCCAACCCCTACCTGTCGTACGCGCTCATGCTCGCGGCGGGCCTCAAGGGCATCGAGCAGGAGTACGAGCTCCCGGCCGAGGCCGAGGACAACGTCTGGTCGCTCAGCGACGCCGAGCGCCGCGCGCTCGGCTACGCGCCCCTGCCGGCCAGCCTCGACCACGCCCTCGAATACCTCGAGGAGTCCGAGCTGGTCGCCGAGACGCTGGGCGAGACGGTCTTCAAGTACGTGCTGCTCAACAAGCGTCGCGAGTGGCAGCAGTACCGCGCCCAGGTGACGCCGTTCGAGCTCGCGAGCAACCTCGAAGCGCTCTGACGGTCGTTCCATGACCTCGGGCGACCGTTCCACCGCGCTCACCGCCCTCGCCCGCACCGGCTTCTCGCGGCTCGCCGAAGCAGACGCACTGCTCTCCGAGCTTGAGGAGTCGGTGGGGGTAGAGCGGGCGGATGCCATGCAGCTCGCGCAGCGCGTGGCCGACCCCGACCGTGCCCTGCTGTCGATCCTGCAGGTCGCCCGCCGCGATCGCGAAGCGGTTCGCGCGGCGGCGGCGGACGCGGGAACGTGGCGCGCACTGTGGGACATCGTGGGCGCCTCCGACGGCTTCGCGGAGTTCTACCTGCGCCACCCCGACGAGCTCGCTCATCTCTCGGGTGCGGGCCTCACCCTGCCGGACGAGCCCTTCATGCGCGCCGAGCTCCTGGCATCCGTCGGCGATGTCGAGGGCTTCGCGGCGGATGCCTCGGATGCCGCGTGGGTGGCGTTGCGCGTGCGCTACCGGCGGTTGCTGGCCCGGATCGCGGCCTACGACCTCGGGCAGGACGATCCCGCCGGCGCGATTCCCGCCGTGGCCTCGTCGTTGGCCGACCTGGCGGGAGCGGCTCTCGAGGCGGCTCTCAGCGTGGCGAGGGCACGGGTCAGCGGACCCGGGCCGGGATCGTTCCCCCGTGAACAGGTGGAGGCGACCCGGTTCGCGATCATCGCGATGGGCAAGACGGGCGCGCGGGAGCTGAACTACGTCAGCGATGTCGACGTGATCTTCGTGGGTGGATCCGCCGATGAGGACGCCGTCTCCGAAGCGCGCGCGATCGACATCGGCACGCGGCTCGCCGTGCAGACGATGCGCGGGATCTCGGGTCCCGAGATCGAACCGCCCCTGTGGGAGGTCGACCCGAACCTGCGCCCCGAGGGCAAGCAGGGTGCGCTCGTGCGCAGCCTCGCGTCGCACGAGCAGTACTACGCGCGGTGGGCGAAGAGCTGGGAGTTCCAGGCCCTGCTGAAGGCCCGGGCGATCGCGGGGGACCCGACGCTGGGGGCCGAGTACGTCGCCGCCGTCCAGCCCTTGGTGTGGCACAGCGCCGCGCGCGAGAACTTCGTCGAGGGCGTCCAGCGCATGCGCGAACGCGTCACCGATCACATCCCGTCCGCGGAGGTCAACCGACAGCTCAAGCTCGGGCCCGGCGGCATCCGGGATGTCGAGTTCACCGTGCAGCTCCTGCAACTGGTCCACGGCCTGACCGACGAACGGATCCGCCAGCGCGGCACGCTCGAGGCCCTCGACGCGCTGGTCGCCGAGGGGTACATCGGTCGGTCCGAGGCCGAGGCGTTCGGTCGCGACTATCGCCTGCTCCGTCTGCTCGAGCACCGCCTCCAGCTTCGCGGGCTCCGCCGCACGGCGCTGCTGCCCGAGAAGGACGACGACCTGCGAGTCCTCGCCCGGGCGTCGCGCCTGGCCGACTCGGCATCCGGGGTGCAAGCGGTGTGGGAGGGCATCAAGCGCGAGGTGCGCGATATCCACGTGCGCCTGTTCTACCGTCCCCTGCTGTCGGCCGTGGCGGCGCTGCCCGAGGGCGAGCGCACGCTGTCGACCGAGCAGGCCCGCGATCGTCTCGCCGCGATCGGCTTCCGCGACCCGGCCGGAGCACTGCGCCACATCGCCGCGCTGACAAGTGGCCTGAGTCGCAAGGCGACGATCCAACGGCACCTCATGCCCATCATGATCCGCTGGTTCGCCGACGGGGTGGATCCCGACTACGGCCTCCTCGTCTTCCGCCGCATCAGCGAGCGTCTCGGCAACACCCCCTGGTTCCTGCGGATGCTGCGCGACTCGGCCGGGGCCGCAGAGAGCCTCACACGGGTGCTCTCGGGGTCGCGATACATCGGCGAGCTCATGGAATGGATCCCCGAGTCGGTGGCCTGGCTCGACGATGACGCGCTGCTGCGACCGCGCTCGGGCAAGGCGCTCGAAGAAGAAGCGCGCGCGATTCAGACCCGCTGGCAGAACATCGACGACGCGATGCGTTCGGTACGAGCGCTGCGCCGGCGCGAGATGCTGCGTGTCGCGATGGCCGCGGTCCTCGGAACGGTCTCGCTCGAGGAGCTCTCCGACGCGCTCACCACCATCACCGAGGTCACCATCCAGGCCACGCTCCGAGCCGTCCGCCGCGTCGTGGTTCCGCCCGAGGACGACGACCTCGACTTCGCCGTCATCGCGATGGGACGCTTCGGCGGACGCGAGATCGGTTTCGGATCGGATGCCGACGTGATGTACGTCTATCGCGCGAACGGAATCGACCCGCAGCGGGCCAGTCAGCTCGCGCTGAAGCTCGTGGCGGGCCTGCGCGAACAGTCGGAGGACCACCGCCTGCCGCTCGACCTCGACGCGGAGCTGAGACCCGAGGGACGAAGCGGGCCTCTCGCCCGCTCCCTGGACGCCTACGCCGAGTACTACCGGCGGTGGTCGCTGTCGTGGGAGGCGCAGGCGCTCCTGCGCGCTCGAGGTGTGGCCGGCAGTGTGAAGCTCATCGGGGCGTTCCTCGAGCTCGCCGACGAGGTGCGTTACCCGGAGTCGGCCGATCAGAACGGGCTGCGCGAGATCCGGCGGATCAAGGCGCGCGTCGAGAACGAGCGCCTGCCGCAGGGCGTGGACCCCGCTCGGCACCTCAAGCTCGGTCCCGGATCGATCAGCGACGTGGAGTGGCTCGTGCAGTTGCTGCAGCTGCAGCACGCGCGCGCGACCCCCGCGATGCGGACGACGTCGACGCTCGAGGCCTTGGAAGGAGCTGTCGACGCGGGTGTCATCGAGGCCGACGCGGCCGACAAGCTCGCCGCGGCCTGGCATCTCGCGAGCCGTCTTCGCTCGGCGAACACGCTGTTGTCGGGTCAGACGAGCGATGTGCTCCCCGTGGACCGTGCGAAGCTCGACGGTATCGGCCGCATCCTGGAATACGCTCCGCGCTCGGCCACTCAGGTCGAGGAGGACTACTTGGGCACCACGCGCCGCGCGCGCCGGGTCTTCGACAAGCTGTTCTACGGGTGACCGCGAGCGGAGGGATGCCGCCCGTTCGCGGCATCCCTCCTGCACAGCTCACGACATCAGACGTTCGCGCACCTCGCGTCGCTGCACCTTCCCGATGAGGGAGCGGGGCAGGTCGTCGACCACGACGACACGACGCGGCACCTTGTAGGCCGCGAGACGCGCCTTGCAGAAGTCGCGGATCGCGTCGGGCTCGACATGGACGCCCTCGCGCAGCACGATCGCCGCCGCGACGTCTTCTCCACCGCTCGACTTGGGCAGGGCGACGACCGCAGCGCCCGCGATATCGGGGTGCGAGGTCAGGACGTCTTCGACCTCGCTGGGCGACACGTTGAAACCGCCCGTGATGATGATCTCTTTGAGTCGGTCGACGATGGTGACGAAACCGTCCGGCGAGACCGAGGCGATGTCGCCCGTGCGCAGCCATCCGCCCTCGAGCAGGGTCGCCGCGGTGTCGGAGGGGCGGTTCCAGTACCCCTGGAAGACCTGTGGTCCGCGCAAGAGGAGCTCACCGGTCTCGCCGAGTGGCCGATCGACGGTCGGGTCGTCGGGGTCCACGACGCGAATGTCCGTGCTCGGAAAGGGCACGCCCACCGTTCCGGGGCGGCGGGACGGGCCGATGGGGTTGCCGAGGGCGACCGGCGACGACTCGGTCATTCCGTACCCCTCGACGAGAAGCCCCCCGGTGGCGGCCTCCCACCGGTCGACCGTCGCGACGGGCAAGCTCATCGCCCCCGAGATCGCGAAGCGCACGGTGCTCAGATCGAGGGTGCCCCGGGCTGCAGCGCGCGCGAGTTGGTCGTAGATGGGGGGAACCGCGGGAAGGAAGGTGGGCGCGCTCTTCCTCGCCGCCGCAGCGACCAGCTCGAGATCGTACTTCGGGAAGAGCACGAGCTTCGCCCCGATGCTCATGGCGAAAGTCAGGCAGAGGGTGAGCCCATAGGCGTGGAACAGGGGGAGGACCCCGTAGAACGTCTCTTCACCGTCGCGAAGGCCCGGCACCCACGCGCGGCCCTGCATCGCGTTGGCACGCAGATTCGCGTGGGTGAGGACGGCTCCCTTCGGGCTTCCCGTGGTACCGCTCGTGTACTGCAGCAGTGCGATGTCGTCCAGGACCGGCCCGACGTGCTTTCGAGACAACGAGCCGTGCGTGAGGAGCTTCTCCCACGCCTGCGGTCGCTTCGACCTCGGGGCGGTGGTGAGCTGCTCACGTGCAGCCCTGGCTTTCGCCGCCGGGAGGCGCAGCGCGAGGCGCTTCGCGAAGGGGAGGGCGGTCGTGATGTCGACGCTGATGATCTTCTCGAGCGCCAGGTCGGTCGGGAAGTCGGCGACGGTGTCTGCCAGTTTGTCCCACACGATCGCGAAACGGGCGCCGTGGTCTTCGAACTGGTGACGCAGTTCGCGGGGCGTGTAGAGCGGGTTGTGCTCGATGACGATCGCGCCGAGCCGCAGAGCGGCGTAGAACGCGACGACGTGCTGCGGCGAGTTCGGCAGGACGAGCGCGACGCGGTCGCCGGCCCGTACTCCCAGTCGACGCAGCCCCTCTGCCGCGCGGGACACCTGATCGCCGAGCTCGCGATACGTGGTCGGCGCCCCGAAGAACTCGAGGGCTGTCTTCTTGCCGTATCGCGCGACCGAGGCCGCGAGCATCTCGGGCAGTGTCTGCGAGGGCTCCTCGATCTCGAGGGGCACTCCCTCGGCGTAGGAAGCGGACCACGGGCGCGACGCGTAGGGGGACTCGGCCATGCTCCCATCCTCCCGTGCCCCTCCGACATCGCGGCGGAGGTTCACCTGAAGGGATGCCGGGAAGGCGGTGACCTGCTTCGATGGGCACGTGCACTTCCGCTCCCTGACCGACGACGACCTGGCCGCTTCTCCTCCGTGGTGGAGCGAGCGCTCCCTCGCCCGCGACGGCTGGCGCGACGATGAGACGAGGTCGGCGGTGGCGGTCGAGGACGGCAGGATCGTCGCCGCCGGCGCGATCTGGCTCTCGCGCGTGCACGACGACCGGTTCTGGCTCGAGGTCGTCGTCGACCCCGATCGACGCCGGCGCGGCATCGGGACGGCCCTGGCGCGGCACCTCTCGGCGCTGCGTTCGCGCGATCTCCCGCTGATGGCACGGGGGTACGTCGACGACGAGTCCCTGCGGTTCGCCGAGGCGCTGGGCGCCCGTACGATCCAAACCGTCCCGCCCGCGCGCGCGAGCCTCGACACCCGAACAGACCTGCGCTTTCACCCCGGGGTCCAGCCCCTCGCCGGTGCCGACCGATCACGCGTCGAAGCCGCGTTCGCGGAGCTCTACCGCTGGACGCACGAGGACTGGAGCCCGGTGCGACAGGACTTCGAGGCCGCCCTGGTGGAGGCCCTGTGGGACGAGCTCGACCTCGAGGCCTCCGCTCTGGCCGTCGACGACTCCGGCCGCATCCTGGCGTTGGCCCTCACGTACCTCGACAGCGAGCCGCCGCTCATCGTGTCCGAGACCGTTTCGCGCGATCAGCCGGGGGGAGAGCATCTGGTCGAGGGGTGCATCCGTCGTGCGATGGCGATCCTCGCGCACCGCGGCCTCACGGTCGTCGACTTCGACGGCCACGTCAGCGATCCGCACTTCCTCCCCGCGCTTTCGCGCCTGCGTCCGAGCGGCCGCTGGTTCCGTCTCGTCGAGATTCCGGCGCCACGCCCCCTCGCGACCGGCGGCCGATCCGCCTAACCTGTCCCGCATGTGCCGCAATATCGTCCCTCTGCACAACTTCACGCCCCCGGCGACGGATGCCGAGTGCCACGACGCCGCGCTGCAGTTCGTCCGCAAGATCGTCGGGACGACGACTCCGTCGCGGGCCAACTAGGACGTCTTCGATCGCGCCGTGACCGAGATCGCGGCATCCCTCCGGAATCTCCTCGACGACCTCGTGACGAAGGTCCCGCCGAAAGTGCGCGAGGTCGAGGCGGCGAAGCGGCAGGCCCGCTCGGCCGAGCGCTACGAAGCCATCCGCGTCTTCCAGGAGCAGAAGCGCGCGTCGCGCGCCGGGTGATCCGCGGCATGTGCCACTCCGCCGGTCTGCCCGGAAACGTCGACGCCCGCCCCCGCGAAACGGCGGGGACGGGCGTCGACGTGGATGATCGGGCGATCAGACCCCGAAGTACAGCTCGTACTCGAAGGGGTGCGGGCGCTGGGCGATCGGCTGGATCTCGTTCTCGATCTTGTACTCGATCCAGGTGTCGATGAGCTCCTGCGTGAAGACGCCACCGGCGAGCAGGAACTCGTGGTCGGCACGCAGGGCCTCGAGCGAGTCGAGCAGCGAGTTCGGAACCTGCGGGATGTTCTTGGCCTCTTCGGCGGGGAGCTCGTAGAGGTCCTTGTCGACGGGCTCGTGCGGCTCGATGCGGTTCTTGATGCCGTCGATACCGGCCATGAGCTGAGCCGCGAACGCGAGGTACGGGTTGCCCGAGGCGTCGGGAGCACGGAACTCGATGCGCTTGGCCTTGGGGTTCGAACCCGTGATCGGGATGCGGATGGCCGCGGAGCGGTTACCGGCCGAGTACACGAGGTTGACCGGAGCCTCGAAGCCCTTCACCAGGCGGTGGTAGCTGTTGAGGGTCGGGTTGGTGAAGGCGAGCACGGCGGGAGCGTGCGCCAGCAGACCACCGATGTACCAGCGCGCGATGTCGGAGAGTCCGCCGTAGCCGGTCTCGTCGTAGAACAGCGGCTTGCCGTCGTTCCACAGCGACTGGTGCGTGTGCATGCCGGAGCCGTTGTCACCGAAGAGCGGCTTGGGCATGAAGGTCGCGACCTTGCCCCACTGCTCGCAGGTGTTCTTGACGATGTACTTGAACTTCAGGATGTCGTCGGCCGCGTGCAGCATCGTGTCGAAGCGGTAGTTGATCTCCTGCTGCCCACCGGTGCCGACCTCGTGGTGCGAACGCTCGAGCGCGAAGCCCGCCTCGATCAGCTTGAGGGTGATGTCGTCGCGGAGGTCCGCCGTCTTGTCGACGGGGGAGACGGGGAAGTAGCCGCCCTTGTAGGGGGTCTTGTTGGCGAGGTTGCCGCCCTCTTCTTCGCGACCGGTGTTCCAGGCGCCCTCTTCGGAGTCGACCGAGTAGAAGCTCGAGTTCTGCTTCACCTCGTAGCGGACGTCGTCGAAGATGTAGAACTCGGCCTCGGGGGCGAAGAACGCGGTGTCGGCGATGCCGGTGGAGGCGAGGTACTTCTCCGCCTTCTTGGCGACCTGACGCGGGTCCTTGCCGTAGATCTCACCGTTGCGCGGGTTGTAAATGTCGAAGATCATGACGAGGGTCTTGGCCTCGCGGAACTGATCGACGTACGCGGTCGTCACGTCGGGGATCAGCTGCATGTCCGACTCGTGGATGTTCGCGAACCCGCGGATCGACGAGCCGTCGAACAGCTGTCCGACGGTGAAGAACTCCTCGTCGACGGTCGAGGCGGGGATGTTGAAGTGCTGCTGCACACCAGGAAGATCCGTGAAACGGATGTCGAGGAACTTGACGTCCTCGTCCTGGATGAACTTCAGCACCTCGGACGAATCTTTGAACATGAAGACTCCAGAGGTAGAACATTCGGGATCATGCCGGCCTCGGCCAGCCTCCTCGACCCTACCCAGAACCGGTGTCCCGGTCATATCTCGCATGTTTCGGGGATGTTACGCGGCGCCGATTACGCTGGATGCCGTGAGCGTCCCCGCTGAGAACGAGTATCCGGGCCAGCGGCTCGGCCTTCCCCGCGAGGGTCGCGGCTCCATCGCCCGCCCGGGGCGCCGCATCGCGGCCCTGCTGATCGATGTGGTGAGCGCCGGCCTCATCGGATACGCGTTCTTCTCCGCGCCCGACCCGGTGACGGGCGTGCCGTTCGCGAATCCGATCGCGACGAATCTGATCTTCTTCGCCGTCCAGATCCTCTTCATCCCGCTTCTCGGCGGCAGCCCGGGACACCGGATCATGGGGATGCGCCTGGAGCTGGCATCCGGGGGATGGGTGGGCTTCTGGCGCCCGATCGTGAGAACCGTCCTTCTCGCCCTCATCATCCCCGCGGTCGTGTGGGACGCCGACCAGCGCGGTCTGCACGACAAGATCGTCGGAACGGTGCTCGTGCGTTCCTGAGTCCCCGACTCCACGAGAAAGGCCCCCGCCGGAGCGGGGGCCTTTCTCGTGAGATCAGCGGGGACGCGGGGAGCGCATCTTCGTCGGGTCGACGCCCTTCGGGATCGGCAGCGACGACAGGCCCTGCGAGACCGACGACACGCGCTTGATGACGGCGGCCATCGTCGAGCGGTCGACCTTCTTCGGCAGCGCCTTGATCGTCGAGGCGAGCTTGGCGATCGGCACCTCGTCGTCGCCGTGTCCGACGTAGAGGACGGTGACGGGCACGCCGGCGGCGACGCGCGTCACGCGGGAGCGCTCCTCGCCGACGAGACGCGTCAGGCGGCTGCGATTACCCTCGCCGATGAGGACGACACCGCCGCGGCCGATGGCGCGGTAGACGGCCTCCTGCGTGCGGGGGTTGACGCCGATCGGAGCCTCGGAGGCCTGCCAGTTGCGCCCGAGCGACGACGAGAGCACGTGGCCGGTGGCGCCGGGCATGCCGTCGATCTTCTTGTACATCGCCGTCGTCGACAGGCGCGTCATCGTGATCATCGACGCCAGGATGCCGGCCAGCAGGCCCGTGACACCCCAGAGGATGATGCTCCAGGCCGCCAGCGGCGGGATCAAGAAGCCGATGAGCACGCCGAGGGCGATGCCCACCAGCACGATTCCGGCCAGCAGGAACGGCAGCCACCGGTACTCCTTCTGGGTGAAGGTGTAGAGGGTTTTGATCTGCGAGAAGAAGCCCGGACGCTTCTCGGGCGTGGTGGTGCGAGCGGCCATGAGAACGATTCTATCTTCGCCGCGAGTCCTTCCTCCCCAGGCGGCGGATCCCTCCTGCGCTCCCCACTTCAGCCGCGACAAGCCCTCGCCGAGCGGCGGGTTCGGCCACCATCGCGGGATGAGCAGTTCCACGGCATCCGTTCTCGCCGAACCCCTCGACGCGTACCTCCGACGTCGAGCGCGCAGCACCCTGCCCCTGACGCCGGGAGAGGCCGTCACGGCGGCCGTCGGCCTCCTTCGCGGATGCCGCGCCTCCACCGCCGCGGCGGACGGGAAGACCTGGTGGCTCACCGCGACCGGGTGTCCCGTGGCGGTCGACGACCCGGACGGACCCGACGCGGTCGCAGCGACCGCTGAGACGCTCGCGCACCTCGCCGACATCGCCGACGACCCGCCCACCCGCGAGATCGTCGGTCGCGCACGAGAGAGCGTGTTGACGCGTCCTCCGCGCGATTGGGAGGCGGTCGAGAGGCGTCTGTTCGCGCATGCGACGCCCGTTCCTCTCGTGCTCGGCCCGCTGTTCCCCGCAGCGGATCCCGTCTCGGATTCGCCGACGCGCGACCAGAACGGCCCGGCGATCCGGATGCTCGACCTCGTCGATGCCGACCTCGCCGACGCCACCCGACAGACGCTCGAGGGCGTCCGCGGACACTGGCGTCGATCTCGCCCCATCCGCGTGTTCACGCTCGGCGCGGGCATCGCGACGATCGCCGTGCTCGCCTTCTGCCTGATCCCGGAAGACCGCGGAGCGCAGCCGCCGTCGACCGGACAAGCCGTCGTCGATCCCGTGCCGACCTCGACGACCCCGTGGCTGTCGGATCCGCCGCCGGTGGATGAGCGCCGTCCGCTGTCCGACGACGTGGAACAGATCGCCCGCACGCTATTCACGGAGCTGCAGGGATGCCACGGCGACGCCGCCTGCCTCTCGGCGTACGAGGAGAACTCCGCCTTTCCGCGGGAGCCCCTGGCGGCGGGGGCTGCCACAGCGGAGATCACCGTCGTGGACGACTTCGGGGGAGTGACCGTCGTGCGGGTCGATGAGAACGAGGCGACGCAGTACGTCACCCTGGTGCGCCAGAACGAGCGATGGCTGGTCCGCGCCGTCAGAACGGTCGCGGACCAGCCATCATGAGCCGGTGCTCGGTGGGATCAGATTCCGAGGTCACCCTCGAACTGCGCCGCCTCGAGGCGAGCCTTGACCGTACCGAGGAAGCGAGCGGCGTCGGCTCCATCGATGATGCGGTGGTCGTACGACAGCGCGAGGTAGACGTACGAGCGCACCGAGATCGCGTCCTTGCCGTCGACCGAGACCACGCCGGGCTTCTTCACCACGGCGCCGAGGCCGAGGATCGCCGACTGCGGCAGGAACACGATGGGCGTGTCGAAGAGCGCGCCGCGCGAACCGGTGTTGGTCAGCGTGAACGTGCCGCCGGCGAGCTCGTCGGGCTTCAGCTTGTTGTCGCGCGTCCGAGCGGCGAGATCGGCGATCTCGCGCGCCAGCTGCGCGATGTTCTTGTCGCCGGCGTCCTTGACGACCGGGGTCAGCAGGCCGCGCTCGGTGTCGACCGCGATCGACACGTTCTCGTGAGCGGGATAGACGATCTCGTCACCCTCGACCGTGGAGTTGATGATCGGGTACGCCTTGAGCCCCTCGATGGCCGCGATGGCGAAGAACGGCAGGAACGAGAGCTTGTCGCCCGTCTTCTGCTGGAACTCGCCCTTCATGCGGTCGCGCAGGGCCGCGAGCTTGGTCACGTCGACCTCGACCACCGTCGTCAACTGGGCCGTCGCCTGCATCGACGCGACGGCGCGCTCGGCGATGACCTTGCGCAGACGCGACATCTTCTGCGTGGTGCCGCGCAGGGGCGAGACCTCGACCGGCGCGGGGGCGGCCGCCGGGGCCGACGCGGCAGCGGGAGCCGCGGCGGCGGGAGCGGACGCGGCCGCCTCGGCGGCTTTGAGCACATCTTCCTTGCGGATGCGTCCACCGACGCCACTGCCCTTGACCGAAGCCAGGTCGACGCCCTGCTGCTGGGCGAGGCGACGCACGAGCGGCGTGACGTAGGTGACGTCGTCGTTGGACGAGGCGGCCGGAGCCGCGGCAGCCGGAGCGGGCTGCTCGGCGGGCTTCTGCTCGGCTGCGGGAGCCGGCTGCTCGGCGGGCTTCTGCTCGGCGGCGGGAGCCGGCTGCTCGGCGGGCTTCTGCTCGGCGGCGGGAGCGGGCTGCTCGGCAGGCTTCCCTTCGGCGGCCGGGGCGGCGGGTGCCTCGGGCTGCGCGGCCGGAACGGCGCCACTGCCGATGCGCGCGAGAGCGGCACCGACGTTGACCGTCTCGTCTTCCTGAACCAGGATCTCCTGCAGCGTGCCGGCGACCGGCGAGGGAATCTCGGTGTCGACCTTGTCGGTCGAGATCTCGAGCAGCGGCTCGTCGACCGCGACGTCGTCGCCGACGGCCTTCAGCCAGCGGGTGACGGTGCCCTCGGTCACGCTCTCGCCGAGCTCGGGGAGCTTCACCTCGGTGGAGTCACCACTCGCGGCGGGCGCGGACTCGGCAGCGGGCTGCTCGGCGGCGGGCTGCTCAGAAGCGGCCTCGGCGGGGGCGGCCTCTTCGGCCGGAGCGGACTGCTCCTCAGCCGGGGCGGCCTGCGGAGCGTCGTCGGACGAAGCGGCGCCCGAGCCGTCACCGATCTTCGCGAGGACCGCTCCGACCTCGACGGTCTCGTCTTCCTGGACCAGGATCTCCTCGATCACGCCCGAGACGGGCGAGGGGATCTCGGTGTCGACCTTGTCGGTCGAGATCTCCAGCAGACCCTCGTCCTCCTGGACGGTGTCACCGACCTGCTTGAGCCAGCGGGTGACCGTTCCCTCGGTCACGCTCTCGCCGAGAGCGGGGAGGACGACGGAAGTGCTCATGGATATGTCTCCTTCGTACCGGATGCGGTACCTAGCTTAGTGACCGGTTTGTGGTCAGAGTGCGTGCAGGGGCTTGCCGGCGAGAGCCAGGAAGGCTTCGCCGAGCGCCTCGCTCTGGGTGGGGTGGGCGTGGACGAACGGCGCGATGTCTTCGGGGTGGGCTTCCCACCCCACGGCGAGCTGCGCCTCCGAGATCAGTTCACCGACGCGATCGCCCACGAGGTGGGCGCCGACGATGGGGCCGTCGACACGTCGGACGATCTTCACGATGCCCGAGGTGCCGATGATCTCGCTGCGGCCGTTTCCGGCCAGGTTGTACTCGTACGCCTTCACGGCATCGGATCCGTAACGATCCTGCGCCTGCGCCTCGGTGAGCCCGACGGACGCGACCTCGGGGTGCGAGTAGGCGACGCGGGGAACGTCGACGTCGGGGACCAGCACGGGCGCCAGCCCTGCTATCTCCTCCGCCACGAAGATCCCCTGCTGGAAGCCGCGGTGCGCGAGCTGCAGGCCGGGGACGATGTCGCCCACCGCCCACACGTGGTCGGCGGCGGTGCGCAGGCGCTCATCGGTCTGGACGAAGCCGCGGTCGAGGACGACGCCGGCTTCTTCATAGCCGAGTCCGGCGGTCACCGGGCCCCGGCCCACAGCGACCAGCACGTAATCGGCCACGAGTTCGGAGCCGTCGTCCAGGGTCACGGTCGCGGAGTCTGCGGACTGCGAGAGGGAGGCGAACCTCTTTCCGAGCTGGAACGAGATCCCGCGCTTGCGGAACGCGCGCTCGAGAGCCTTGCTCGAGGCCACGTCCTCCGCCGGGAGCAGGTGGGGGAGTGCCTCGACGATCGTGACCTCGACGCCGAACGAACGCCACACGCTCGCGAACTCCACACCGATCACGCCACCGCCGAGGACGACAACTCGCTCGGGGATCGTGTCGAGGTCGAGGGCCTGCTCGCTGGTGAGCACCCGGCCGCCGATCTCGAGGCCCGGCAGGCTCCGACTGTACGAGCCGGTGGCGAGGATGACGTCGGTTCCGCGGTACACGTCGTCACCGACGCGGATCGACGGCCCCGCGGCGAGGGCCCCCTCGCCGTGCACGACACGGATGCCGCGCGCAGAGATGAGGCCCTCGAGCCCCTTGAACTTCTTCGCGACGATGCCCTCGCGGTACGACCGCACGCGTGCCGGGTCGATGCCCGAGAAGGTCACATCGACGCCGATGTCGGCTGCACCGCGGGCGGCATCGGCGACCTCACCGGCGTGCAGCAGCGCCTTCGTCGGAATGCACCCCCGGTGCAGGCAGGTGCCGCCGAGCTTGTCCTTCTCGACGAGCACGACGTCTTTACCGAGCTCGGCGAGGCGGAGGGCGGCGGCGTAGCCACCGCTCCCGCCGCCGAGCACGACGACGTCGGCGGAGTATTCGGTCACCGAGCGCCGTCCGTGGCCAGCATCTCGACGAGCGAGCGGACGGTCGCTCCCGTCACGCCCTTGTCCGTGTACCCGAAGGGTGCGGACTTGTTCATGCCCACACCGGCGATGTCGAGGTGGACCCAGGGGATGCGCGGAGCATCGGCATCCGACGAGACTCGGCCCACGAAGTGGCGCAGGAACAACCCGGCGAACAACGAGCCGCCGGCGGGATCGCCGATCTTGGCGTTCTGCAGGTCGGCGATGGGGGAGTCGAGGTCGTCGACCATGTGGTCCGGGAGCGGCAACTGCCAGGCCAACTCGGACGTCCGCGACGACGCGGCCAGGTACGTCGCGACCGCCTCGTCGTCTCCCATCACGCCGGTGTGGCGGTTGCCGAGAGCGACCGTGATCGCCCCCGTCAACGTGGCCACGTCAACGATGAGATCGGGGTTCTCACGGCTCGCGGCGGCAAGACCGTCGGCGAGCACGAGGCGCCCCTCGGCGTCGGTGTTCAGCACCTCGACCGTGGTGCCATCCAGCGTCCGCAAAACGTCGCCGGGGCGGGTGGCGCGGCCCGAGGGCATGTTGTCCGCGATGCACAGCCAGGCGCTCACGTGCACGGGCAGGCGCATCTCGGCCGCGGCTCGGAGGACGGCGAGCACCGTCGCGGCGCCGCACATGTCGTACTTCATCCCGACCATGGATGCCGGCGGCTTGAGCGAAAGGCCACCGGTGTCGAACGTGATGCCCTTGCCGACGAGGGCGACGTGACGCTCGGCGTCGGCGGGCGAGTAGTCGAGGCGTACGAGGCGCGGGGGCCGGTCCGATCCCTGCCCGACACCGAGGATCCCGCCGTACCCGCCCTCGCGAAGGGCGTTCTCGTCGAGCACCTCGACCTCGACGGGCAGGCCCTCGACGGCCTTCACAGCGGCGTCGGCGAAGTCGGCGGGACCGAGCCACTCGGCCGGGGTCGTCACCAGGTCCTTCACCAGCGCGACAGCCCCGGCGACGGCCGCGACCGCAACGGAGTCGCTGTCGGCGGGCGCCTCGTCGGCGACCACCGTCACGCGCGTCGCGCGCACCTTCGCGACCTTCTTCTTGTAGTCGGCGAAGCGGTATCCGCCGAGAGCCGCGCCCTCGGCGATCGGACGCCACGCGGAGGGGACGAGCGACTGCACGGCGACGTGCTCGAAGCCGGTCAGCTGGCGGAGCCCCGTGCCCGCGGCGTCGCGCAGAGCCGACTCCACCGGGTTCGCGCCCGCACCGGCCACGGCCACGGGGGTGGAGACGCCCGGGACGTGCACCCGCTGGAACGAGCCCGCCGCGCCGGTGAAACCGACGGCGGACAGCGCCGCCATCAGCCCCTCCCAGCCGACCGGATCCGGAGCTCCCTCCGAAACAGTGGGGACGATCAGAAGGATCGCGTCGGCGTCGGACTCGAGAACGGGGGCGTCGGTATACGCCACGGAGGGAAACGGCATGGCATCCATCCTAGGTTCGAGCGTGTTCGCTAGGAGCGGGACGCACCGCGGCCGACGCAACCGGCACGATCGTAGAGTGGAGGTATGCGTTCCTCCGCCCCGCTGTACGACCGCGCCCCCGCGGCGCCCCCCGTGCCGTCGGGCCTGCCTCTCGTGATCGCCCTCACCGGTTTCACCGATGCCGGTGGCGCGGTGACCCGTCTCGTCGAGTACTTCCGGAACGACGTGCAGCCCAACGCTCTGTACGTGTTCGACAACGACGCGCTGCTCGATTACCGCGCGCGCCGACCCGCGATCACGTTCGTCGAGGACCACCTCACGGACTACCGACCCGCGCGCCTCGAGTTGTCGCTCGCACACGACTCCCTCGGCCAGCCCTTTCTCCTGCTCGCGGGGTACGAACCCGACTTCCTCTGGGAGGCCTTCGCCGAGACCGTCCTCGAGCTGTCGGCGGGACTGCAGGTCTCGTCGATCTCGTGGGTGCACGCGATCCCCATGCCGGTCCCGCACACGCGTCCCATCGGCACCACCGTCAGCGGAACGCGCCCCGACCTCGCCGAGGCTCACTCCGTCTGGCGCCCTCACACGCAGGTGCCCTCCACGGCGGGCCACCTCCTCGAGTACCGTTTCGCCGAGGCCGGCGCCAAGGTGGCGGGCTTCGCCCTGCTCGTTCCCCATTACCTGGGCGACACGGAGTATCCCGCCGCCGCCCTCGCCGCTCTCGACAGCCTGACCGTCGCGACGGGCCTCGTGTTCTCGGGAGAAGTGCTTCGCGAAGAGAACCGCGAATTCCTCGAGAAGGTGACCGAGCAGGTCGAGGGCAGCGACGAGTTGACCCGCATGCTCGAGAACCTGGAAGAGCGTTACGACGCCTACATGGCGGGCTCGACCCACGCCACGCCGATCATCCACACGGGCGATCTTCCGAGCGCCGACGAGCTCGCCGCCGAACTCGAGCGCTTCCTCGCCTCGCGCCCCGGCGACGACGATCGTCGCGGCAAGCTCGGCTGACGGCATCCGACATCCGCACCGACGGGATGCCGAGGAGTCGGCATCCCGGGAATGTCCGATCCGGCGCGGGCGTTGTCTACGCATAGATCCCCGGTCCACGTCAAGTCCCGGTCCGGGAATGTGAGACAATGAAGAACCTGACCCGTTGTCAACCGGACCAGGAGCCCCCGCTCCTCGGTTCGGGACTTGACAAGGGTCTTACTAGTGTCCGAGAACGACCGGTGGCCGTGCAGCGTACGTTCCCGGTGAAAGGCGAAACGTGGCAGACACGACAACCAAGACCCGGTCCCGGAGTGCGAAGGACACCGAGCTCGAGAACTCCGAGGAGACCGTGACGGCGTCGAAGACGACGACCGCCAAGAAGACCCCCGCGAAGAAGGCCCCGGCCAAGGCCAAGGCGACTCCCGCCAAGGCGAAGGCCAAGGCCGCGAAGGACGACGACCTCGAAGAAGAAGACGACGAGGTCGAAGAAGGCGATGTCGAGATCGACGACGCCGACGACAGCGACGACTCCGACGACGCGGCCAAGACCGACGCGAAGAAGACCGACGACGACGAGGACGACGAGACCCCGGCGGCGCCCGCCGAAGCTCTTCCCACCGGCGCGATCGTCATCTCCTCGAGCGACGAGGACGACGTCCCCGTCTACTCCGCGCAGATCACCGGCGCCACCGCCGACCCGGTCAAGGACTACCTGAAGCAGATCGGTAAGGTCCCGCTCCTGAACGCGGCCGAAGAGGTCGAGCTCGCGATGCGCATCGAGGCCGGTCTATTCGCCGAAGAGAAGCTGTCGAACATGTCGGCGGCTGAGAAGACGAGCCAGCTCGGACTCGACCTGCAGTGGGTCGCCCGTGACGGTCAGCGCGCCAAGAGCCACCTGCTCGGCGCCAACCTGCGTCTGGTCGTCTCGCTCGCCAAGCGTTACACCGGTCGCGGCATGCAGTTCCTCGACCTCATCCAAGAGGGCAACCTGGGCCTGATCCGTGCGGTCGAGAAGTTCGACTACACCAAGGGCTTCAAGTTCTCGACCTACGCCACCTGGTGGATCCGTCAAGCGATCACGCGCGCCATGGCCGACCAGGCCCGCACCATCCGCATCCCGGTGCACATGGTCGAGGTCATCAATAAGCTCGCGCGCGTCCAGCGTCAGATGCTGCAGGACCTCGGTCGCGAACCCACGCCCGAGGAGCTCAGCCGCGAGCTCGACATGACCCCCGAGAAGGTCATCGAGGTGCAGAAGTACGGCCGCGAGCCGATCTCGCTGCACACGCCCCTCGGCGAAGACGGCGACAGCGAGTTCGGTGACCTCATCGAGGACACCGAGGCCGTCGTCCCCGCCGACGCGGTGGGCTTCACCATGCTGCAGCGTCAGCTCGAGTCGCTGCTCGACTCGCTCAGCGAGCGCGAGGCGGGCGTGATCCGCATGCGCTTCGGCCTCGGCGACGGTCAGCCCAAGACCCTCGACCAGATCGGCGACACGTTCGGCGTCACGCGCGAGCGCATCCGCCAGATCGAGTCGAAGACCATGGCGAAGCTGCGTCACCCCAGCCGCTCGCAGTCGCTCCGGGACTACCTCGAATGAGCGGCGAGGCCAACGCCGGCAAGGCGCTCACCCGTACCGTCGAGGGAACCTCGTACGCCCGCATCCCGATCCGCACGCGGGTGGTCATGCCGGGCGACGATCTCGACGCCTTCATCCTCGAGTACGCGAAGGATGCCGTGCAGCCGGGCGACCTGCTGTTCGTCACCGAGAAGATCGTCGCGATCACGCAGGGCCGTTCGTTCAAGCTCGACTCGATCAAGCCCCGCAAGCTCGCGCTGTTCCTGTCGAAGTACGTCACCCGCACGCCCTACGGCATCGGTCTCGGCATGCCCGAGACGATGGAGATGGCGCTGCGCGAGTGCGGCACGCCCCGCATCCTGTTCGCCGCGGCCGTCTCGGCTGTGACCAAGGCGATGGGTCGTAAGGGCGACTTCTACCGCATCGCGGGCGACAAGGCCCGCGCGATCGACGGCCCCACCAAGGGCACGATCCCGCCCTACAACCAGGCGGTCGTGCTCGGCCCCGAGCGTCCGCGCGAGGTCGCCGCGCGCCTGAAGTCGCTGCTCGGCGGCGACGTGCAGGTGGCCGTGGTCGACATCAACGACCTCGGGGGTAACATCCTCGGGTCGACGATGGACAAGGCCGGAGAGAAGCGCCTCGTCGCGATCCTGAAGGACAACCCGCTCGGTCAGGGCCACGAGTCGACGCCGCTCGGCATCGTGCGCCACGGCTGACACGGCTTCGCAGAAGGCCCGCTCCCTCCTCGGGGGCGGGCCTTCTCGGCATCCGGGGTAGCTCCCGAACCGATCCGAACTCCGGAGAAAGCCGGAGCCACCGACGCATCTGCATGGCTCTGCGCGCCATCCGCGCGATCCTTCCGGAGTTTCGCCCGCGGCAGCACGCACCGACAATGCAGAAGGCCCGCCCCCACGCGGGGGACGGGCCTCGCGGCATCCGGGATCAGAACCCGATGGCGGCCTGATAGCGCGGCTTGTGTCCGGTGCGGATCCCGGTGACGCTCGGCTTGTTCTCGTAGACGCCGGCGCCCCAGTTGCCCTCGACGAGCACGGGGCCGTCGGGGCCGACGACGATGTCCCAGCCGACGTACTGCACCTGGGGGACGACGCGCGCGACCCGGTCGACGAAGGCCTTGACCTCGTCGATCATCGGCAGCTGGAAGTCGGCGATGCGCACACCGGAGTCGGGGTGCAGCTCGTGCACGTGGCCGTGCGAGTCGTAGCCGGCGCCGAGGGCGTGGCCGTTCTCGTCGAGCATCGTGTAGAAGCCGCCGAAGGTCATCTGGTCACTGACCGCCCCGCGGCCGAACTTCTGCGCCATCGCGAGGATGTGAGTCTTCTGCCCGTCGAAGAACGCGGTCACACGGGTCGTGTTGACGGTTCCGGGGCAGACGGCCGCGAGGTCGTCATGCTGGCGGATGACCTCTTCGACGAGGATCTCGCCGCGCTCGAGCAGTCCGCGGTGGAACGCGCTCCAGTCCTCGACCTCGGCCGCGTGGTAGCGATGCACACCGGTGCCGGCCTGACCGACCGGCTCCTTGGTGACGATGGTGCCGAGGCGCTCCGTGAAGGCGCGCAGTTCGTCGGCGTTGCCGGCATCGACCACCATCCAGTCGCGGCGGAGGAACTCGCTGAACTTGCGGTCGAATTCCACTTTGTCCTGGAACAGGCCGCGGTAGTCGGGGTGGTCGTACTTCTGCGAGATCTGGTTCGACACCGGGTGCGTCATGTACGTCGCACGCTCGGCCGGGGTGAGGATCGCGAAGTCGTAGTCGATGTAGTCCTGGAAGCCGACGTTCTTCACACCGGCCTGGAAGAGCATGTCGGCGACGACGAGCGGCAGGGCCTTGCCATGCTGCGCCGAGGCCTCTTTGGCTCGTTCGACGACGGATCCCACGTCGATACGGCGGGCCCGCCCGGCGAGGTAGCGCAGGCGTGTGACGGGGGAGAAACCCTGGTGAGGCATGAGGCTCCGAGGTCGGGGACGAAGGACCCCGTTAGTCTAAAGGGGTGACCTCCACGCTCCCTGCTCGCCTGCCCGCGGCCGGCGGGGTGGCCCCGGTGGCCCTCGTCTCCGAGTCGGCCCTGCGCCGCAACGCGCCCCTCGCCCTCGCCGCCGGCACCGCGACCGGCGCCGACGACGTGCTCGCCGCCGACGCGTGGGGGCACGGCGCCGAGTGGGTGGCATCCGTGCTCTCGGATCTCGGAATGGATGCCGCGCCCCTCGACGCCCCGACCCTGTTCGGGCTGCCCGGCTCGCACGCGCAGCCCGTGCTGTCGCTGCGCGGGCGCGCTCTGGGCACCAAGCCCCTGCTGCGCGGAGAGGGCGTCTCCTACGGCTATACGCACCGCGCTCCTCACGACACCACCGTGGCCCTCGTCACGGGCGGCTACGCCCAGGGCGTGGTCCGTTCGCTCGGTAACGCCGCCACGGTCGCGATCGACGGTCGCCGCCACCGCATCGTCGGGCGTGTCGCGATGGACGTCTGCGTGGTCGACGTCGAGGACGTGACCGTCCCGCGCGGAGCCGAGGTCGTCTTCTTCGGCGACCCCGCCGAGGGGCACCCCTCGCTCGAGGAGTGGACGGATGCCACGGGCCTCGGCGCCGCCGAGATCGTCGCCGTCGTGGGTGTGCGCGCCGATCGGCGGGTGACCGCGTGAGCGCCGTCTACCGCGTCGACCTCGACGCCTTCGCCCGCAACCTCCGTCGCGTGCGTGAGGCCGTGGCCCCCGCCGCGCACATGCTGGTCGTCAAGGACGATGCCTACGCTCACGGGCTGGAGCCGATCGTGATGCGGGCGGTCGCCGAGGGCGTCCGCTGGATCGGTGCGTTCGACGTCGTCGCCGGAGCCGCCGTGCGCCGCATCGCCGGTCCGGACGTGCGCATCTTCGTGTGGCTGATCGGCGGAGCCGGCGACCTGGCCGCGGGCATCGCGGCCGACCTCGACCTCGGCATCGGCGACGAAGCCCTGCTCGGCGACCTCGCCCACCTCGACGCCGGCCGACCTGCCCGCGTGCACCTCAAGATCGACACGGGCCTGCACCGCAACGGCATCCGTCCGGAACGGTGGGAGGCCGCTCTCGCGTTGACCTCGGAGCTGGTCTCCGCGGGGCGGGTGAGCCTCGAGGGCATCTGGTCGCACATCTCCGAAGCGTCGGATGCCGACGACGACGATGCGCGAGCGGTGTTCCTGGCCGCGCGCGAGACCGCGCGCGCCGTGGGGCTCGACCCGCGCTTCTCGCACCTGGCCGCCAGCGCGGCCGGTTTCGCGCGCGGTGAGTTCCGCGAAGACATCGTGCGGGTCGGGGCGTTCTCGTACGGCATCCGTCCCGCCGGCGGGCCGGGAGAGCAGGAGCTCGGAATCGAGCCGATCGCGACGCTGTCGGCCACGGTGACGGCGGTGGACCCCGCGGGCGTCCACCTCGACCTCGGGAGCCTGCACGGGCTCCCCAGCGCCCTCGGCGGACGATTCGACGTCGTCACCCCCGAGGGGCCGCGGAGGGTCGAGGCGATCGTTCCGACCGACACGGTGATCGCCCCGTGGGCCGGAGCTCAGCCGGGAGACGAGATCGCCGTGTTCGGTCGGGACGCGCTGCACACCGCGACCGAGCTCGCCGAACTGATCGACACGATCGGCGAGGAGATCGCGTTGCGCGTCTCGCCGACCGTTCCGCGCGAGTACACCTCCACCGACGCCTGAAACGCGGAGCGGGCCCCGACGCACTCCGTGAGTGCGCGGGGCCCGCTCCGCTGTGGTGGTCTCAGTCGGCGGCGTTGAGGCGCGCCGTCTCGTCGTGCCACGAGGTGGCGACGCTGCGAAGCTTCTCTTCGTACTTGCGGCCGTGGTGTGCGCAGAACAGCAGCTCGCTGCCGTTCACCTCGGCGGCGATGTACGCCTGTGCGCCGCAGGAGTCGCAGCGATCCGCCGCCGTCAGGCGGTGATCGAGGACGGCTGACGCGTCGGGTGCAGTCGTGGTGGTCATGTCGGGTGCCCTCCTCAGGTGGTCGTGGGCGAGTCTCCATATACAACCACGCGGATGTTTCCCCTATGCCGCGGCTTGATCACATTTCGCTGTGCGCGTACGGTGACCCGACCTTGCTGTGTGTCTGTCAGGCGATGTCGGTGCCCCCGATTACGCTGGGAGACCGTGACGTCCGAGTACTCCGCCCATCATCTCCAGGTCCTCGAGGGCCTCGAAGCCGTGCGCAAGCGCCCGGGCATGTACATCGGGTCCACCGACTCGCGCGGTCTCATGCACTGCCTGTGGGAGATCATCGACAACTCGGTCGACGAAGCCCTCGGCGGCTTCGGCTCGCGCATCGACATCGTGCTGCACGCCGACGGCAGCGTCGAGGTGCGCGACCGTGCCCGCGGCATCCCGGTCGACGTCGAGCCCCGCACGGGTCTGACGGGTGTCGAGGTCGTGTTCACCAAGCTGCACGCCGGCGGCAAGTTCGGCGGCGGCTCGTACGCGGCATCCGGCGGTCTTCACGGCGTCGGGGCCTCGGTCGTCAATGCGCTGTCGGAGCGCCTCGACGTCGAGGTCGACCGCGGCGGCAAGACCTACGCGATGTCGTTCCACCGCGGTGAACCCGGCCTGTTCTCGGGTGACACCCCCGACTCGACCTTCACCCCGTTCGAGCGCAGCAGCGAGCTGCGCGTTGTCGGCAAGGCGGCACGCGGGGTCACCGGCACGCGCATCCGCTACTGGGCCGACCGGCAGATCTTCACCAAAGACGCGACCTTCGGTCTCGACGAGCTCGTGCAGCGCGTGCGCCAGACGGCGTTCCTCGTGCCGGGGCTCGAGATCGTCGTGCAGGACGAGCGGGGCGACGAGCGCGTCGAGACGAGCTACCGCTTCGACGGCGGGATCTCGGAGTTCGCCGACTTCCTCGCGCCCGACGCCGCGGTCACCGACACGTGGCGGCTCACCGGCACGGGAACGTTCACAGAGACCGTCCCGGTCCTGCAGCCCGGCGGGTCGATGATCCCGACCGAGGTCTCGCGCGAGTGCGAGGTCGACATCGCCGTGCGATGGGGCACCGGCTACGACACCACGACCCGCTCGTTCGTCAACATCATCGCCACGCCCAAGGGAGGCACGCACCAGCAGGGCTTCGAGCAGGGCCTGATGAAGCTGCTGCGCGCCCAGGTCGAGCAGAACGCCCGCAAGCTCAAGGTCGGCAACGACAAGATCGAGAAGGACGACCTTCTCGCCGGTCTCACCACTGTGCTCACCGTGCGCCTGCCCGAGCCGCAGTTCGAGGGCCAGACCAAAGAGGTGCTGGGTACTCCCGCGGTGCGTCAGATCGTGGCATCCGTCGTTCAGAAAGAACTCGCGGCGCGCTTCGCCTCACCCAAGCGCGACGACAAGGCGCAGACAGCGCAGCTGCTCGAGAAGATCGTCTCCGAGATGAAGGCGCGCATCTCGGCGCGCACCCACAAAGAGACCCAGCGGCGCAAGAACGCCCTCGAGTCGTCGTCGCTGCCCGCGAAGCTCGTCGACTGCCGCTCGAACGACGTGAACGACTCCGAGCTGTTCATCGTCGAGGGCGACTCGGCCCTCGGCACGGCGAAGCTCGCGCGCAACAGCGAGTTCCAGGCGCTGCTGCCCATCCGCGGCAAGATCCTCAACACGCAGAAGGCCTCGATCAGCGACATGCTGTCGAACGCCGAGTGCGCCTCGATCATCCAGGTGATCGGCGCGGGCTCCGGCCGCTCGTTCGATCTCGACGCCGCCCGCTACGGCAAGATCATCCTGATGAGCGACGCCGACGTCGACGGCGCGCACATCCGCACGCTGCTGTTGACGCTGTTCTTCCGCTACATGCGGCCGCTGGTCGAAGAGGGGCGTGTCTTCGCCGCTGTCCCGCCACTGCACCGGGTGATCGTCATGAACCCGGGCACCAAGCCCAACGAGACGATCTACACCTACAGCGAGCAGGAGCTGCACGCGCTGCTCGCCAAGCTCAAGCGCGGCAACAAGCGCTGGCAGGAGCCGATCCAGCGGTACAAGGGTCTCGGCGAGATGGATGCCGACCAGCTCGCGACCACGACCATGGATCGCGCCGGCCGCATGCTGCGCCGCGTGCGCGTGCAGGACATGGAGGCCGCGGCATCCGTGTTCGACCTGCTCATGGGCAGCGACGTGGCCCCGCGCCGTGAGTTCATCATCGACTCCAGCGACAGGCTCGCGCGCGAGCGCATCGACGTCTGAGGCCAGCGCGGCGTCGCCGTCGCGCGGCGCCCGTGCAGAACGGCGGATGCCACGGGCGCCACGCCGCCCATCTCGGGCGGACGCGGCGGGAGCCGCCCATCTCGGGCGGGCGCGGCGGGAGCCACCGCCTCGGGTGCGCGCGGCGGGAGCCGCCCATCTCGGGCGGGCGCGGCGGGAGCCGCCACCTCGGGTGCGGCCACGATCAGCGGAGCCGCAGCCGGGGCGCGCCCGCGCACAACGGCGGGAAAAGTCCCCGACACGCCGCCGCCCTGCGCCGCCACCCGGCGTGTCGACACATCTCCCCGCCGTTGTGCACGCGAGACCGGCAAGCCGCACCGCGCGAGGAGCCGCCGCCTCGCCGCGACCACGCACGGCCGCGCCGCCGCCCGGGCGCACCCGCGCACAACAGCGGGAAAAGTCCCCGACTCGCCGCGCCCCAACGCCGCCACCCGGCGTGTCGGCACATCCCCCCGCCGTTGTGCACGCGAGACCGGCAAGCCGCACCGCGCCAGGATCCGCCTCCTCGCCGCGACCACGCCCAGCCGCGCCGCAGCCGGGGCGCGCCCGTGCACAACGGCGGGAAAGATCCCCGACACGCCGCGGCCCAACTCCGCCGCCCGGCGTGTTGCCACATCCCCCCGCCGTTGTGCCCGCGAGACCGGCAAGCTGCACCGCGCCAGGAGCCGCCACCTCGCCGCGGCCACCCACAAGCCGCGCCGCAGCCCGGACGCGCCCGCGCACAACAGCGGGAAAGACCCCCGACACGCCGCGGCCCGGCGCCGCCGCCCGGCGTGTCGCCCCATCTCCCCGCCGTTGTGCTCGCGAGACCGGCGAGCCGCACCGCGCCGGAGGCCGCGGGACGCGGCGCCCGGCCTCAGCGGACGACGGTGCCGATCGCGCCGACGACGGCGTCGAGGGGCTGGCCCGAGGCGTCGCGCTTGGCGCCGGCATCCGGCAAGACACGAACCGAGCCATCGGGCCCGACCGCGCGCGGGTCGGTTCCCACCCAGGCCAGCACGAGGCCGTCCTCTCCGCGCAGCAGGCGCTGGGCGCGCACCCCACCGGTGGCGCGACCCTTGGCGGGGAACTCCGTGAAGGCCGAGACCTTGGCGCTGCCGGCGTCGGTGCCCGGGAGAGCCGCCGACGAGCCCGCGACGGTCACGACCACCGCGTCGAAGGCCGAGGCCCCGACGACGGCGAAGTCGATCACCCGAGCGCCGTCGGAGAGGCGGATGCCGGCCATCCCGCCCGCGGATCGCCCCTGGGGCCGCACGGAGGACGCATCGAAACGCAGCAGCTGGGCATCGCTCGCGACGAAGACGAGCTCGGCGTTGTCGCCGGCCGGAGCCGCGCCGACGACTCGGTCGCCGTCACGCAGAGAGATGATCTCGATCTCGTCCTTCGTGCCGAGCTCGGTGGCCGCAACGCGCTTCACGACGCCCTGCTCGGTGCCCAGCGCGATGGTGGGGGAGTCGACGAGCGGCACGAGGGCCACGACCTTCTCGCCCTTCGCGAGCGCCAGGTACTGCTCGACCTTCGTGCCCGCGGCGACCTGGACGGAGTTCGCGGGAACCGACGGCAGGTCCACCGGCGAGAAGCGCACGAGACGACCGGCCGAGGTGACCGCACCGATGTCGCCGCGCGTGGTCGTGTCGACCGAGGAGCGGATCGCGTCGTGCTTCGAGCGCCGGGCGGGCGGAACGACCCCACCGGCGGGCGCGTCGGCGATCAGCTCGGCGCGGACCATGCGTCCGGTGGCCGAGAGGTAGACGCGGCAGGGCGCATCGGCGATCTGCAGGTCGGCGGCCGCCGCGGCTCGCGCCGAGCGGGGCTGCACCGGCCCACCGTTCAGCAGCATCGTGCGACGGGGAGTGCCGTAGGCGTCGGCCGCGGCATCCAATTCTCTGGCCACCTGCTGACGCAGCAACGTCTCGCTGCCCAGCAGCTCGACCAGCTGGGCGATCTCGGCGTTCAACTGGTCGCGCTCGGCCTCGAGCTCGATGCGCGAGAATTTCGTGAGGCGCCGCAGGCGCAGCTCGAGGATGTACTCGGCCTGCGGGTGCGAGAGGTCGAACACCTCCTGCAGCTTCGTGCGAGCCTGTTCCCCGTCGTCGGAAGAGCGGATGACCTGGATGACCTCGTCGATGTCGAGGATCGCGATGAGCAGACCCTCGACCAGGTGCAGGCGCTCGCGCTTGCGCGCCAGGCGGAACTCGCTGCGCCGCGTGACGACGCGGATGCGGTGATCGATGTACACCCGCAGCATCTCGCGCAGGCCGAGCGTCTGCGGCTGACCGTCGACCAGGGCGACGTTGTTGATGCCGAACGAATCCTCGAGCGGGGTGAGGCGGTAGAGCTGCTCGAGCACGGCCTTGGGGTCGAAGCCGGTCTTGATCCCGATCACCAGGCGCAGGCCGTTGTTGCGGTCGGTGAGGTCGGTGACGTCGGCGATGCCGGTCAGCTTCTTCGCCTGCACGGCGTCTTTGATCTTCTCGATCACGCGCTCGGGCCCGACAAGGTACGGCAGCTCGGTGATGACGATGCCGGTGCGACGCGGGCCGAGCGACTCGATCGACGCCTTCGCACGGGTGCGGAACGTGCCGCGGCCGTTCGTGTACGCGTCCTTGATGCCGTCGAGTCCGACGATGATGCCGCCCGAGGGCAGGTCGGGCCCGGGCACGAACTCCATGAGCTCGTCGACGGTGGCGTCCGGATGCTGCAGCAGGTGGACGGCGGCGGCGACGACCTCGATGAGGTTGTGCGGCGCCATGTTCGTGGCCATGCCGACCGCGATTCCGGTCGCACCGTTCACCAGCAGGTTGGGGAAGGCCGCCGGCAGCACCTCGGGCTGCTGGAACTGCCCGTCGTAGTTGGGGATGAAGTCGACGACGTCTTCGTCGAGGTTCTCGGTCAGCGCCATGGCTGGAGCGGCCAGGCGCGCCTCGGTGTAACGGGGCGCGGCGGGGCCGTCGTCGAGCGAACCGAAGTTGCCGTGACCGTCGACCAGGGGCACGCGCAGCGAGAAGTACTGGGCGAGGCGCACGAGAGCGTCGTAGATGGGGGCGTCACCGTGGGGGTGGAGCTTTCCCATCACCTCGCCGACGACGCGGGCGCTCTTGACGTGCCCGCGATCGGGACGCAGCCCCATCTCGGCCATCTGATAGAGGATGCGGCGCTGCACCGGCTTGAGTCCGTCGCGGGCGTCGGGAAGAGCGCGCGAATAGATGACCGAGTAGGCGTACTCGAGGAACGACCCCTGCATCTCGGTCGAGACATCGACGTCTTCGATGCGCTCGACGACGGGTGACGTCGCGGATGAGGAGGAACGGGAATCGGGCATAGGTGCGGCCTCGGGTCGGGCGGGCGTCGCGTCAGGACGGGGATCGGCGGTCGTGTGGAAGACTTGCCGAGATGTCACTCAGCCTACCGGCGGACCCGCCGCGCTCCCGGAGCCTCACCGGTGTGGTGGAGCAGTCGATCGCCGCCCTGACGGGCGAATCGGAGTGGTTCGCCCCCGCGCGCAGCGCCATCGTGTTCCTCATCGACGGCCTCGGCTCGCACAACCTGGCCGCCCGTCGCGGACACGCGCGCTTCCTCGGCGCGGTCGGGGGCCGGAAGGACATCGCCCGCACCGTCTTCCCCTCGACCACAGCCGCGGCGCTGTCGAGCCTCCTCACCGGGACCGATCCGGGTGTGCACGGCATCGTCGGCTACCGCGCGCGCATCCCGGGGACCGACACGGCCCCGAACCAGCTGCACGGGTGGGAGACAGACGGCCTCGACCCGCACACCTGGCAGCGCTCCGAGCCGCTGTTCGCCCGCCGCTCCGCCGCGGGACGACCGAGCTTCGTGGTGTCGCGCCCCTCGTACACCGGCACCGGTTTCACCGAGGCGACGCTGCGCGGAGCCGCGTTCTTCCCCTCCGACGACCTCGACGAGCGCGTGCGTCTCGCGGCCGACCTGGCGGCGCGGCATCCGGGATCGATCACCTATCTGTACGCCCCCGAACTCGACACCGCCGGTCATCGCGACGGGTGGGAGTCCGACCGCTGGACCGACGCCCTCGAGCGGGTGGATGCCGCGGCCCGCCGCCTCGCCGACGCGATCGACGCGCACACGGGCGTCCTGGTCACCGCGGATCACGGCATGGTCGACGTCCCCGCTCACAAGCACGTGCTGCTGCGCGCGGGCGATCCGCGGCTCGACGGCGTCGCCCTCCTCGGCGGCGAGCCCCGCATGCTCCACCTCTACACGAAAGAGGGACGAGCGGATGCCGTGGCCTCCCTGTGGCGCGAGTCCGAGGCCGCGCGGGCCTGGGTGATGACGCGCGACGAGGCGGTCGCGGCAGACCTCTTCGGCGCCGTCGACGACGACGTGCGTCCGCGGATCGGGGACGTCCTGGTCGCCGCGCGGGGGCGCTTCGCGTACTACGACGACCGCGAGGCGGACAAGCGTCCGCAGCGGATGGTCGGCCAGCACGGTTCTCTCACCGACGAGGAGCGCACCGTGCCCCTGCTGCGTCTCGGCGCGTTCGCCTGAGCCTGCCGGAACACGCCGGATGCCGGCATCCGGCCCCCTCGCGCTGAGGGTGCGTCGGCGCCTCCGGGAGTCGTGGGAGGGCTCGCGTCAGCTCTCGTCGGAGCGGGCCCCGAAGACGATCTCGTCCCACGAGGGCATCGACGGGCGTCCCTTCGTCCGGCGGCCGTTGTCGGACGAAGGACGCTCAGGTTCGCCCGCGGGCTCGTCGGCGTCGTCGGCGTACCCCGGCTCGACGGCGTCGAACAGGGCCACGGGGGCGCTTGACGGGCGCGGCTCGGCCTCGCTCTCGGTCGCGCCGGGGAGAGGCTCGCGCTGCCCGCGACGTCGACGCAGCGCCTCGAGCAGATCGGCGGTCTCCGCCGACGTGACGGGGGCGTCGGGCGCTCGCTTGATCGCCGCAGCCTGGACGGCGGCGGCGACGGGGCCGGTCGCCTCGACGCCGGGCTCGTCGTCGATGTCGATACGGCGAGGCCCGAACGCTCCGCTGTCGAAGCGCGAGTCGTCCTTCGACACGTTGTCGAGGGCCCGCAGACGGGGGATCAGCCCCTCGGGGAGCGATCCCTGCCGAGACAGCTGGATCGCGTCGGCGTTCTGCGGCGAGAGGATGCTGCGACGCGGGTCGAAGCTCCAGCGCGCGTCGTGATCGATGCCGTTGGCCGTGAACTCGAGCTTGACGGACCAGCCCGACGACTCTTTCCAACTCGTCCACCGCTCGGCGGACGCGCCGGCCTCGGCGAGCTTCGCGCGGACGGCCGCACCGAAGGTGATGGGGGAGTCGTGCTCGAGTGTGCCGCCCAGAAGGACGGGGACGGCCAGAGCCTGGGCGACGACGTGCTCGCGCTCCGCGAGCACCGGGCCCTCGAAACGCTCGACGTCTTCGACGCGGGCGTTCAGCAGCGTCGCGACCTCGCGCGCCGACAGGCCGGCGCGGATGTGCGCCTGGATCTCTCGGGGGCTCGGGCGCGGGGCACGGTCGTCGTCCTCGCGGTCCCGACGCGCACGGCGCGCCTCGGCGCGCAGCACCTCGTCGAGGGCGAGGGCGAAGCGTTCGCCCGCCTGCGTCGCCACGACGAGGACGTCATCTTCGGTTCCGATGACTTTGAGCTGTTCCATACGAAACACCCCTCCGATCTGCGGTCAGCGTTCATGCTGTCACGCGCGCGGTCCGCATCCGGGAATATCGCGGGCGCGCCGCGAGTTTCTCGTCAGGCCTGACACGCACGCCCGTCTCGGAGCATTTGCGTATCGAGGGCGGGTCATGCAAACTATGGCCGCCCGATCGGGCACCCGATGGGGCACAGCACCACGAAAACCGGAAGTAGAGACCTGCACGCATGGCAACCGATTACGACGCACCGCGCAAGACCGAGGACGACAGCGAGTCGATCGAGGCCCTCAAGGAGCGCGTGCCCGACAAGGCGTCGGGGTCGATCGACAACGAGGATGCCGACAACCCCTCGGGCTTCGAACTGCCCGGCGCCGACCTGTCCGACATCGAGCTCGATGTCGTCGTGCTTCCCGCTCAGGAAGACGAGTTCACCTGCATGAACTGCTTCCTCGTGAAGCACCGTTCGCAGATCGCCGAAGAGAGCGGCCCCGGCTTCATCTGCCTGGAGTGCGCAGCCTGACCTGAGCGCGCTGGATCGCCGCCACCAGGCGGTCCGGCGTGCGGGTGGACACCACCCACGACGGAGTCGGATCATCGGGATCGATCACGGGAACCGTGACGATCCCGTCGATCCCGCCCCGGATGACATGCCAGGCCCGGTGGTCGAGACCACTCCCACGGGCCGTCCGCGCTTCTTCGGCGATGACGCCGGTGGGAACGCCCAGAAGATCGACCGGAATGTGTGCCCGTCCCGCTCGGAACTCCCCGTCACGGATCTCGATGACCGGTGCGATCGCGAGAAGGCCCGTCACGATCGCCACCGACACGAGCAGCCCGATGAACAGGGCCAGGGTCGTGTCGAGCGGGGAGAAGACGACGGCCGCCATGGGGCCGCACACGGCTGCGGCGACCAACGCCCACAGCGACGGGCTCAGACGCTCTCGATACTCGGCTGCGGTGCGGATGCCGCACCCCCTCTTCTGCATTACCCTCGTGGGGTGACCGAAACGGTGGACGTCCTCATTGTCGCATCCGAGCCTCCGGTCTTCGCCCACCCCGGCGACGCCGGAGCCGACCTGACCGCCGCCGAGGCGGTACGCCTGGAGCCCGGGCGACGCGCTCTCGTCTCGACGGGCGTGCGCATCGCTCTTCCCGAGGGATACGCCGCGTTCGTGGTGCCGCGCAGCGGCTTGGCCGCCACACACGGCATCACCATCGTGAACGCGCCCGGCACGATCGACGCCGGTTACCGCGGCGAGATCAAGGTCGCCCTGTTGAACACCGACCTCGACGAGGCCTATGACATCGCGGTCGGAGACCGCATCGCCCAGCTCATCGTGATGCCCGTCCCGGCCGTGCGCTTCGTCCCCGTCGACGAACTGCCCGACAGCGTGCGCGGTCAAGGCGGCTTCGGATCGAGCGGATACCAGACTCTGCAAGGGAGCACCCGATGACCGACGACGAGTCGCAGACCACGCCCGACACCACCGACGATCAGCCCGTCGCCGAGGCGGTTCCGGCGCTCAAGAGCGCCCCCGCCGATCGCGAGACCGCGGGTCCGTTCGACGAGGCCGAGGCGAACCCCGTCCGCCCCTACATCGACCTGGGTGGCATCAAGATCCTCCCGCGCGAGGGGCTGAACCTCCGCCTCGAGGTCGAGGAGCAGACCAAGCGCATCGTGGCCGTGGGCCTCGATTACGCCGACTCCACCCTGCAGGTCCAGCCCTTCGCCGCGCCGCGCTCGAGCGGCCTGTGGGAAGAGACGCGCGAGCAGATCCGTCAGCAGGTCAAGCAGCAGGGCGGCCGCGTCGAGGAGCGCGAGGGCCCGCTCGGTCCCGAGCTTCTCGCCGAGGTGCCCGTCATGGCCGGTGCGGACGGCGCTGCCAAGCGCCTCGCGCGTTTCGTGGGCGTGGACGGGCCCCGCTGGTTCCTGCGCGGGGTCGTCGGAGGGGCCGCCACCGGCGATGTCGAGGCAGCCGCCGCCGTCGAGGACCTCTTCCGCTCGATCGTCGTGGTCCGTGGATCGTCGCCGATGCCGCCGCGCGATCTCATCCCGCTCCGGATGCCGTCGAGCCCCGGAACCGCATGAGCGACGACGCCGCACGCCCGGCGCGAGAAGACGACCGCGTCCCCCTCGACCCGCCGTCCGCGGCGGACAGCGTCAGCGCCGCGCTCGGCAACGCCGCGCGCCGCGCGGGCCTCGACCCGTCGAAGCACACCTCGACCGGTGCCGCCGTGTGGTCGGCGATGGGCGGGGTGCGCGGCATCCTGGAATCCGTCCTCCCCTCGCTCGCGTTCGTCGTGCTCTTCACCGTCACGATCGACCCGGAGACGCGCCAGGGCAACCTGTGGGTGAGCCTCGGGGTGTCCGTCGGGCTCGCCGTCGTCTTCACCCTCGCGCGCCTGGTCGCCAAGTCGCCCCCGAGCGCCGCGATCGGCGGACTGCTCGCGACCGCGGGCGCCGCCGTCCTGTCGCTGGTGACGGGGCGCGGGCAGGACAACTTCGTGCTGGGCTTCTTCACGAACGGCGCGTACGGAACGGCATTCCTCGTCTCGGCCCTCATCGGCTGGCCGCTGATCGGTCTTGCCGCCGGGTACCTGCTCGGCGAGGGAACGCGCTGGCGCGCCGACAAGCGCAAGCGCCGCGCCTACACGTGGCTCTCGATCGCCTGGGCCGCCCTGTTCGCCGCACGACTCGCCGTGCAGCTACCGCTGTACTTCGCGGGAGACGTCACGGCGCTCGGCACGCTCAAGATCGTCATGGGCCTGCCGCTGTTCGCCCCGATGCTGGCGGTGACCTGGCTCGTGGTGCGGGCTCTCCACCCTCGCCGAGAGTCCTGATAATATCTTGACATCAAGATAAATCCGTCGCTCCGAGCGGTTAGGTCGACCTTCCTGGAATCGACCACTCCGCGCGGGGAAGATGGACAAATGCGGGCTGACGCCTGCGCATTCGCCGACGAAGGAGACGATCGTGTCCACGGTTGACAGCTTCGGTGCCAAGAGCACCCTGACGGTCGGCAGCACCGACTACGAGATCTTCCGCATCGACACGGTCGCCGGTCACGAGAAGCTCCCGTTCAGCCTCAAGGTGCTGCTCGAGAACCTTCTGCGCACCGAGGACGGCGCCAACGTCACCAAGGAGCAGATCGAGGCCCTCGGCTCGTGGGTCCCCACGGCCGACCCCGACACCGAGATCCAGTTCACGCCCGCTCGCGTGGTCATGCAGGACTTCACCGGCGTGCCCTGCATCGTCGACCTCGCCACCATGCGCGAGGCCGTGACCGCCCTGGGCGGCGACCCCAGCAAGATCAACCCGCTGTCGCCCGCCGAGATGGTCATCGACCACTCGGTCATCGCCGACCTGTTCGGCAGTGAGAACGCCCTCGAACGCAACGTCGAGATCGAGTACGAGCGCAACGGCGAGCGGTACCAGTTCCTCCGCTGGGGCCAGACGGCCTTCGACGACTTCAAGGTCGTCCCCCCGGGAACGGGAATCGTGCACCAGGTCAACATCGAGCACCTCGCCAAGGTCATCTACGACCGTTCGGTCGACGGCGTGCTCCGCGCCTACCCCGACACCTGCGTCGGCACCGACTCGCACACCACGATGGTCAACGGCCTGGGCGTGCTCGGTTGGGGCGTCGGCGGCATCGAGGCCGAGGCGGCCATGCTCGGCCAGCCCGTGTCGATGCTGATCCCGCGCGTCGTCGGCTTCAAGCTCTCGGGCGAGATCCCCGCCGGCGTGACCGCGACCGACGTCGTCCTCACGATCACCGACATGCTGCGTCAGCACGGCGTCGTCGGCAAGTTCGTCGAGTTCTACGGCGAGGGTGTCGCCTCGGTGCCGCTGGCCAACCGCGCCACCATCGGCAACATGAGCCCCGAGTTCGGCTCGACCGCCGCGATGTTCCCCATCGACGACGTGACGCTCGACTACCTGCGCCTGACCGGCCGCGACGAGCAGACCGTCGCCCTGGTCGAGGCGTACGCCAAGGAGCAGAAGCTCTGGCACGACGCCGATCGCGAGCTGGTGTTCAGCGAGTACATGGAGCTCGACCTCTCGACGGTCGTCCCCTCGATCGCCGGTCCCAAGCGTCCCCAGGACCGCATCCTGCTGTCCGAGGCGAAGAACCAGTTCGAGAAGGACATCCTCAACTACGCGGGCGCGTCGGTCTCCGACTCGATCGTCGACCTCGAGGTCGACGGGACGTTCCCCGCGTCCGACCCGGGCTCGGTTCCCGGCGAGGAGCACGAGGACGTCACCGACAGCGAGGTGCTGATCTCTTCGGGTCACCCCGCCAACGCGTCGAACCCCGTCAAGGTCACCACGCCCGAGGGCCAGTCGTACCTGCTCGACAACGGGGCGGTCACACTCGCGGCCATCACCTCGTGCACGAACACCTCGAACCCCTCGGTCATGATCGCGGCGGGCCTGCTCGCCAAGAACGCCGTCGACAAGGGCCTGAAGCGCAAGCCGTGGGTCAAGACGACGCTCGGCCCCGGGTCGAAGGTCGTCACCGACTACTACGAGAAGTCCGGTCTCGACAAGGCGCTCGAGGGTCTCGACTTCTACACCGTCGGCTACGGCTGCACCATCTGCATCGGCAACTCGGGACCCCTCATCGAGGAGGTCTCCGAGGCCATCAACGAGAACGACCTCGCCGTCACGGCCGTCCTCTCGGGCAACCGCAACTTCGAGGGGCGCATCAGCCCCGACGTGAAGATGAACTACCTCGCCTCGCCGCCGTTGGTCGTCGCCTACGCCCTCGCGGGCTCGATGAACTTCGACTTCGAGACCGACGCCCTGGGCAAGGACCAGAACGGCGACGACGTCTTCCTGAAGGACATCTGGCCGGCCCCCGACCAGGTGCAGACGATCATCGACGCGTCGATCTCGCGCGAGCAGTTCATCCAGCAGTACGCCACCGTCTTCGAGGGCGACGAGCGCTGGAAGAACCTGCCCACCCCGACCGGACCGATCTTCGAGTGGGATGCCGACTCGACGTACGTCCGCAAGGCCCCGTACTTCGACGGCATGACGATGCAGCCCGACGCGGTGCGTGACATCACCGGCGCGCGCGTCATGGCGACCCTGGGCGACTCGGTCACCACCGACCACATCAGCCCGGCCGGAAACATCAAGGCGGGCACCCCCGCCGCGCAGTACCTGATGGAACACGGCGTCGCGCAGAAGGACTTCAACTCCTACGGCTCGCGTCGCGGCAACCACGAGGTCATGATCCGCGGGACGTTCGCCAACATCCGCCTCAAGAACGAGCTCACTGCGGCCGTCAACGACGGCACTGTCGTCGAGGGTGGGTACACCCGCGACTTCACCCAGGAGGGCGGCCCGCAGTCGTACATCTTCGACGCGAGCCAGAACTACCAGGCGCAGGGCACCCCGCTCGTCATCTTCGGCGGCAAGGAGTACGGCTCCGGCTCGTCGCGCGACTGGGCGGCCAAGGGCACGAACCTGCTGGGCGTCAAGGCCGTCATCACCGAGAGCTTCGAGCGCATCCACCGCTCGAACCTGATCGGCATGGGCGTCGTTCCGCTGCAGTTCCCCGCCGGCGAGAGCTGGAAGTCCCTGGGCCTCGACGGTACCGAGATCGTCTCGATCGAGGGCCTCGAGCAGCTCAACGAGGGCGTCACCCCCAAGACCGTGAAGGTCACGGCCGAGCCGAGCGAGTTCTCGCCCGAGGGCAAGCAGACCGTCACGTTCGACGCCGTGGTCCGCATCGACACCCCCGGTGAGGCCGACTACTACCGCAACGGCGGCATCCTGCAGTACGTGCTGCGTTCGCTGGTCTGACCCGCTTCATCGATGTGCCCCGGGAGCCGCGCGCTCCCGGGGCACATCGCGTTCGCAGAGAGTACACGACCCCGGCGCGCAACCCGTTGCCGGGCCCCTCGCACCCTCGGAGACTAGAATCGACCCGTACGCGCGGACCCCGCGCGCATCGCACGAGAGGAGTCTCATGGCTCTCCTACCCGGCATTCACGGCCCCCGTGACCTCGACGGACTGAACCCCGACCAGCTACGACAGCTGGCCGCGGAGGTCCGTTCGTTCCTCGTCGAGAACGTCGCCCGCACCGGCGGGCACCTCGGTCCGAACCTCGGCGTCGTCGAGCTGACCATCGCCCTTCACAAGGTCTTCGATTCACCGTCCGACCCGATCATCTTCGACACCGGGCACCAGTCCTACGTGCACAAGATGCTCACCGGCCGCCAGGACTTCTCGGCTCTCCGCTCGCGCGGCGGCCTCGCGGGCTACCCGCAGCGCTCCGAGAGCGAGCACGACGTCGTCGAGTCCTCGCACGCGTCGAGCTCGTTGAGCTGGGCGGACGGCGTATCGCGCGCGTTCAGCCGCACCGGTCGTCGAGACCGTCATGTGATCGCCGTCGTGGGCGACGGCGCCCTCACCGGTGGCATGACCTGGGAGGCCCTCAACAACATCAGCGACGACAACGAGCGCAACCTCGTCATCGTCGTCAACGACAACGGCCGGTCGTACGCCCCGACCATCGGGGGCATGGCGCGCTACCTCAACCGCGTGCGCACGAACGACGCCTACCGGACGCTGCACCGCGGCTCCGACACGCTCTTCCGTCGCCTGGGCCCCGCCGCGCGTGCCGTCTATCGCGGCGTCCGCGGCGGCACCCACGGCTTCTTGTCGCGCTTCACCAACAACGAGGCGCTGTACAGCAACCTCGACATCAAGTACCTCGGCCCGATCGACGGCCACGACTTCGAGTCGCTCATCGAGACCCTCGAGCTGGCGAAGTCGTACGGTGCCCCGGTCATCGTGCACGCGATCACCGACAAGGGCAGCGGCTACGCCCCCGCGATGAGCGACGAGGCCGACCAGTTCCACGCCGTGGGCAAGATCGACCCGATCACGGGCGAGGCCCTCGGCTCGGGCGGCGGCGTGCAGTGGACCGACGTCTTCGCCGAAGAGCTGGTGGAGGTCGGTGCCGAGCGCACGGAGATCATCGCGATGACCGCGGCGATGCTCCGCCCCACCGGCCTACAGCCCTTCGCCGAGCGCTTCCCCGAACGCGTGTACGACGTGGGCATCGCCGAGCAGCACGCCGTGGCATCCGCCGCCGGTCTCGCCTTCGGCGGTCTGCACCCGGTCGTGGCGATCTACGCGACTTTCATGAACCGCGCGTTCGACCAGGTCATGATGGACGTCGCGCTGCACAAGGCCGGCGTCACCTTCGTGCTCGACCGTGCCGGGGTCACCGGTCCCGACGGCCCCAGTCACCACGGCATCTGGGATCTCGCAATGCTGCAGCTGGTTCCCGGCATCCGCATCGCCGCCCCTCGCGACGCGGCGCGCCTGCGCGAGGTCTTCCGTGAGGCGACCGCCGTCGAAGACGCGCCCACCGTGGTGCGCTACCCGAAGGGCAGAGTCAACGACGACGTCGAGGCGATCGAGCGCCTCCACGACGGCGTCGACGTGCTGAGCCGCGGCTCGAGCGAAGACGTGCTGCTGGTCGGCATCGGCCCCATGGTCCATCTCGCCCTCGAGGTCGCCGAGCGGCTGAAGGCGCAGGGCATCGGAGCCACGGTCATCGACCCGCGCTGGGCGATCCCGGTGCAGCCCTCGATCGTCGCGTTGGCGCGCGAGCACCGCCTCGTCATCACCATCGAAGACGGCATCCGCGTCGGCGGCGTCGGCACGCGCGTGCGGCAGGTGCTGCGCGAGGCGGGCGTCGACACGGCCGTCGACGAGCTCGGCATCCCCGATGAGTTCATCGATCACGCGACGCGCGAGCAGATCCTCGAGGATGCCGGCCTGACGGCCTCGAAGATCGCCCATGACGTCGTGGCGCAGGTCCTCGGTACCCGCATTCCCATGGCCCGTCAGACGCCGACCGGCTCGATCCCGACGATCGAGGAGTGGGAGAAGTCCCGGCCGTAGGCCTGTACACACGACAACGGCGCCGCCCCCTCGGGGACGGCGCCGTTGGCGATTCCGGAGCTCAGGCCCCGATCCCTCGAATCGGCGGGTGGTGGAACGTGTCACCGAAGGCGCGCTCCGACGCTCCCTCGCGGTCGAGGTAGGGCGAGGCCCCACCGTCGATGAAGGGCCAGCCCGCACCGAGGATGAGGCACAGGTCAATGTCCTGCACCTCGGGCACCACGCCCTCCTCCAGCATGATTTTGATCTCCTGCGCGAGACCGTCCTGGACGCGGGCGAGGATCGTCTCGGGCGCGACCGGCGTCTTGCCGGTGACGAGCACCTTCTGCGCGGCCTTGGTCCAGCCGGTGACGCGGCCGCCCTTGTCCTTCTCGACGACCTCCGGCAGGGCCGCGAGCTCGTGGAAGTTCTCCGACGAGAAGAACCGGTCGGGAAAGGCGTGCGCCATCGTGTCCTGCACGTGCGCCGCGACCTTCCAGCCGACGAGGTCGATCAGCTGGAACGGGCCCATGGGCAGGCCGAGCGGCGCGAACGCCTTCTCCACGACCGCGATCGGGGTGCCTTCGTACACCGCGCGCGCCGCCTCGCCCATGACCTTCGCCAGCAGACGGTTCACGACGAAACCGGGCGCGTCCGCGGTGAGCACCGCGTTCTTGCCCAGCCCCTTGGCGACGACGAACGCCGTCGACAGAGCCGCATCCGAGGTGGTATCCGTCTTCACGACCTCGATGAGCGGCATGACCGCGACGGGGTTGAAGAAGTGGAAGCCCACGAGCCGCTCGGGGTTCTTCAGCACCGAGCCGATCTCGGCGACCGAGAGCGACGAGGTGTTGGTGGCGAGGATCGCGTCGTCGGCGACGATCTTCTCGATCGCGCTGAACACCTCCTGCTTGACGCCGACCTCTTCGAACACGGCCTCGATGACGAAGTCGCAGTCCGCGAACTCCGAGCGGTCGGTCGTGCCGTGCACGAGCGCGCGCAGCTGGTTGGCGGTGTCGGCGTCGAGCCGGCCCTTCGCCTCGAGCTTGCCGATCTCTTCGCGGATGGATGCCACGCCCTTGTCGACCCGTCCCTGATCGAGGTCGGTGATGATCACGGGCACCCGCAGCCTGCGGACGAACAGCAGCGCGAACTGCGAGGCCATGAGCCCCGCGCCGATGACGCCGACCTTCGTGACCTTCTTCGCGAGCGCCTTGTCGGGGGCACCGACCGGACGCTTCGCACGCTTCTGGACGAGATCGAAAGCATACATGGATGCCGCGAACTGGTCGCCCGTGATCAGGTCGGCCAGCGCCTCGTCCTCGCGGGCGAAGCCCTCGGCCTTGGTGCCGCTCTTCGCCTTGTCGAGCAGATCGAGCGCGACGTAGGGGGAGCGGGGTACGGTACCGATCTTGGACTCGAGCATGCCGCGGGCCATCTTGATCGCGATGGGCCACTTGGTGAGGCGCTCGAGCTTGCCCGGCTCGTTCTTGCGCTCGACGCGCACCCGACCGGTGAGCACGCCGTCGGCCCACCGCAGCGAGTCCTCGAGGTAGCTGGCCGCCGGGAAGATGGCATCCATGATCCCGAGATCGAACGCCTGCTGCGGCTTGAGCATGCGGTTCTGCTTGAGCGGGTTCGAGACGACGACCTCGAGCGCGTTCTCGATGCCGATGAGGTTCGGCAGCAGGTAGGCGCCGCCCCAGCCGGGGATGATGCCGAGGAACACCTCGGGCAGGGCGATCGCCGCGGCGGAGGCGTCCACCGTGCGATACGTCGAGTTCAGCGCGATCTCGAGACCGCCGCCGAGGGCGAGGCCGTTGACGAACGCGAACGAGGGAACGCCGAGCTCCGACAGCGACCCGAGCACCTGGTGTCCGCGCTGCGCGATGAGGCGGGCGACCTCTTTCGAGGGCAGCTTGGCCACGTCGGACAGGTCGGCGCCCGCCGCGAGGATGTACTGCTTGCCGGTGATCGCGACGGCGTGGATCTCACCGGCGGACGCGCGCTTCTTGAGCGTCTCCAGCGTCTGCCCGAGCTCGGCGAGGGTCGCCGGTCCCAGCGTGTTGGGCCGGGTGTGGTCACGGCCGTTGTCGAGCGTGACCAGCGCGAGCACGTTACCCGAGGGCAGGCGCACGTCGCGGACGGGGGAGTGGGTCACCACCTCGTCGCCGGTGAGGGCGTCGAGGGGCGAGAAATCGATGCTCGAGTAGTCGGTCACTTGCGCTTCTTCTTTCCGTCGAAGAACGGGTTCTCCCAGATGACCGAGCCGCCCTGGCCGAGGCCCACGCACATGGCGGTGAGGCCGTAGCGCACGTCGGGACGCTCGGCGAACTGGGCGGCCAGCTGGATCATGAGACGGACTCCGGATGCCGCGAGCGGGTGGCCCAGGGCGATCGCGCCGCCCCACGGGTTGACGCGGGGGTCGTCGTCGGCGATGCCGAAGTGATCCAGCAGCGAGATGACCTGGATCGCGAAAGCCTCGTTGAGCTCGAAGAGCCCGATGTCGTCGATCGTGAGTCCGGCCTTCTTCAGCGCCTTCTCGGTCGAGGGGATCGGTCCGATGCCCATGATCTCGGGCTCGACGCCCGCGAAGGCGAACGACACCATGCGCATCTTGGGGGCGAGGCCGAACTCCTTCACCGCGTCGGCACCGGCGAGGAGGCTGATGGTCGCCCCGTCGGTGAGGGGCGACGAGGTACCGGCCGTGACCCGCCCGTGGGGGCGGAACGGCGTCTTGAGCGTCGCGAGGCCCTCGACGGTGGTCTCGGGTCGACGACCCTCGTCCTCTGTGGCGAGGCCCCAGGCACCCTCGGCATCCTTGACGGCGACCGAGACCAGGTCGGGCTGGATCTTGCCCGCGTCGTACGCGGCCTGCACCTTGTGCTGGCTGGCTGCGCCGAAGCGGTCCGCACGCTCCTTCGTCAGGTGCGGGAAGCGGTCGTGGATGCGCTCGGCGGTGACGCCCATGTTGAGAGCGCCCGGATCGACGAGCTTCTCGGCCACGAAGCGCGGGTTGGGGTCGACGTTGCCGCCGATGGGGTGGCGCCCCATGTGCTCGACGCCGCCGGCGAGGGCGAGGTCGTACATGCCGACGCCGATCGAGGCGCCCATCGTGGTGACGCTCGTCATGGCACCGGCGCACATGCGCTCGATCGCCAGGCCCGGCACGGTCATCGGCAGACCCGCGAGGATCGCGGCGGTGCGCCCGAGCGTCAATCCCTGGTCACCGGTCTGCGAGGTCGCGGCGATCGCCACGTCGTCGATCCGGTCCTTGGGCACGTCGCCGTTGCGTTCCATCAACCCGATGATCGCCTTGACCACGAGGTCGTCGGCGCGGGTGTTCCAGTACATGCCTTTCTCGCCGGCGCGCCCGAAGGGGGTGCGCATTCCGTCGACGAAGAAGACGTCCGTCATCTCGGCCACCCTGCCTCCATAGTTTGGGATGACCCCAGCCTAGGAAGAGGCGAATACACCGCAGAATCGGTTGTTCGAACCTACGAATCCGTTCCGGACACGTCGTCGTCGGCGTTGAGGGAAGCTACAAAGCTATCGGCGATCACCTGTGAGGTCTGGTCAATCTGCCACGGCCGCGCACCCAGCTGAGCGAGAGCCTCCCCGATGGCCGCGGCGGTCGTCTCGGCGGGCGGCGCCCAGGCCAGACGACGCAGCAACTCGGGCGTGAGCAGATTCTCGGTCGGCATCCGGAGCTCTTCCGCCCGCGCCTCGACCGCCGGACGCGCCTTCTTCAGCCGGCGATCGGCCTCGGGATTGCGATCGGCCCACGCGCGCGGCGGAGGGAGCGTATCGCTCGGGACGCGGTCTGCCGGGAGATCCGTCGCCTCGCGCCCGGCGACGATCGCGTTCCACCAGCGATCGAGCTGCGTGCGACTGGCACGACCGTTGAACTCCTTGACGCCCGCGAGAGCCTGTTTGCTCGCCGGGTCGGCGAGGACGGCCGCGACCAGCGCGCGGTCGGGCACGAGACGCCCGGGGGCGACATCCTGCTCGCGGGCGTAGTCCTCGCGCGCCTGCCACAGCGAACGGGCGACCGCCAACGACCGGCGGCCGCGCACGCTGTGAAGGCCGCTCAGGCGCCGCCACGGGTCGTCGCGGGGAGGCTTGGGCTCGCGATCGAGCACGGCCTGGAACTCCTGACGCGCGATCTCGGTCTTGCCCTGCTCGGTGAGCTCGGCATCCAGCACGTCGCGCACGTCGATCAGGTGCTCGACGTCGAGGGCGGCGTACTCGAGCCAGGATGCCGGCAGGGGGCGCGTCGACCAGTCCGCGGCCGAGTGGGCCTTGGCCAGGGTGATCCCCAGCGTCTGCTCGACGACGGCCCCGAGGCCGACCCGCTCGTGCCCGAGAAGGCGCGACCCCAGCTCGGTGTCGAAGATGCGCGGCGGCTCGAGCCCCCGCTCGCGCAACGACGGGAGGTCCTGGCTCGCGGCGTGGAACACCCACTCGACGTCGCCGATGGCGTGCTGCAGCGGCGAGAAGTCCTCGATCGTGGAGGGGTCGAAGAGGAAGACGCCGGCCTCGCGCCGGAACACCTGGATCAGGTAGGCCCGCTGCGAATACCGGAACCCCGACGCGCGCTCGACGTCGACTGCGACGGGACCGCTCCCCGCGGCCAGGGACTCGCACGCGGCGAGAAACCCCGCGGCATCCTCGATGACGATGTACTCAACCACGCGTGGGCCTCCGGGCTCCGAGAACAGCGACGCCCTCCGACCCCGGGGGGAGGCCGGCGAGCATGCACACGAGCTCCGCCCACGCCTCGAGGTGCGGGCGGAAGGGACCGCGCGGCGACCATGACGCGCGAAGTTCGATCTGCGACCCCTCGCCCTGGGCGGCCAGGGCACCGAAACCGGTGGAGAGGGTCTTGGTGGCGGTGCCCGACTCCGCGTGGCGCTGCGCCCCGCGCGAGTCCAGGGCGTCGATCAACCACGACCAGGCGACCTCGGCCAAGAGGGGGTCGACGCCGATCTCGGGTTCGAGAGGGGCCTGCGCGAAGCACACGATGCGCCACGCGCCGCCCCACGGCTCGGGTTCTTCGGGGTCGTGCAACAGGATGAATCGCCCCGTGCCGAAGGCGGAGTCGGTCGCGTGCTCCTCGGGGCGGACGTCGCCGGCGAGAGCGAGCGAGAAAGGAGCCAGGCCCGAGGGCGAAGGGATCTGACGGACGACCAGATCGTCGCGGAAAGCGGTGTCGCGCAGCTCCTCGACGGCTCGCGCGAAGGGACTGTCGGCCTCCGCCGGGCGCTGGTCACTCACGGCCACAGACTAGAGTGAGGCCTCGATGAACGCTCCCAGGCGCGCCGCGGGTCCTCGCGCATCGCAGCGCACGAACCCCGGCCTCCGCGTCACGCTCTCGGCTCTCGGCCTCGCCCTCGCGGCCTCCGCCACCGCTCTCGGAGCGGTCTCGTTGCGCGTCGCCCGGACGGTCGTCCGCCCCGCCGGGCGGCGCCCCGACACGCGCATCGTGCGTCTGGACGCCGCCGCGCAGACGATCACGCTCGGGCGCACCCCCGACACGGTGCTGCCCGGTCGTTACGGTCTCTTCACCGTGGGGTCGGCCGACTACCTGCGGGTCGGCTCGATCGTGGGCCAGGACGACGACACCGTCACCCGAAAGCTCCTCACCCACGTGCCCGCGGACGGCGACCTCGCCGCCGAAGCGGCCTTCAGCGGGTGGTACTTCGACAAGCCGGGCGACCTGCTCCTGCCATTCCACTCGATCGACATCGACACCGCAGTGGGCGCGTGCCCGGCGTGGGAGTTCCCCGCCGAGGGCGAGACCGACGTCTGGGTCATCCAGGTGCACGGCCGCGGCACGACCCGGTCCGAGACCCTGCGCGCCGTCCCCGTGTTCCATGCGCTCGGCATCTCGAGCCTCGTGGTCTCGTACCGCAACGACGGCGATGCCCCGCGCAGCGCGTCCGGCACCTACGCCCTCGGCGCGACCGAGTGGCGCGACGTCGACGCGGCGATCGGCTACGCCCGACGCCGGGGGGCTCGCCGCGTGCTGCTGATGGGATGGTCGATGGGCGGAGCTCTGTCTCTGCAGGCCGCGCTCGAGTCGCCCCACGCCGACGTGATCGCCGGTCTCGTCCTGGATTCGCCGGTGGTCGACTGGCGGACGGTGCTGAACTTCCAGGGGAGAGCGATGCGCCTGCCCGCACCCGTCATCGCGCTCGCGGAACGCACCCTCGCGTCGAACTGGGGAGCGACCGCGCTGCGGAGCGGCGAACCCATCCCTCTCGATCGCCTCGACGGGGTCTCTCGGGCGGCCGAGCTGCGGCATCCGGTCCTCATCCTGCACAGCGACGACGACGGCTTCGTCCCCGCGGATGCCTCTCACGCGCTGGCGCAGGCGCGCCCCGACCTCGTCACGATGGAGACGTTCACGGTCGCCCGTCACACGAAGCTGTGGAACTACGACGAGACCCGGTGGACCTCCGCGATCCAGGGCTGGGTGCGCAGACAGGGCCTCGCTCGGGACTGATTCGGGATGCCGGCACCCCGGCGACCCGTGCGGCCTCAGGCGTCGCGCTTCGCGCGCACCTGGCGTTTGGCGCGCATGAGCATTCCGGTCATGCCGGCGATGCGCAGCGGACTGACGGCACGGGTCAGACCGATGCTCTGCGGGAAGTCGTCGGGCACCGCGAGCACCTCGTCGGCGGACAGCCCCGTGAGCCCCTGCGACAGGATGCTCGCGAAGCCGCGCGTGGTCGGCGCTTCGGCGGGAGCCGTGGCGTGCATCGCGACCAGGTCGGCGTCGTCGACCGTGACGATGATGTACACCGGCGACTGGCACTCGACGACGCGCTCGCGCATCTCGGGATGGGCGGCATACTCCGCCGGGACCTCGGGCAGCTCCTGGGAGAACTCCAGCAGCAGCTGCAGACGATCGGGCTCGTCGAGTTCGAGGAACTCGTCACGGATCTCGGCGAGGCGGGCGGGGAGGGCGTTGTCGGACATCACCGTCATCCTCCCACGCCCGCGCCGACCGGGATCAGCGCGAGGGCACCTCGCCGGGCTCCGCCCCCGCGACGATCGGCACGCGGACCGCGCTGCCCCACTCGGTCCACGAGCCGTCGTAGTTGCGGACGTCGTCGAAGCCCAGCAGGTGCTTGAGCACGAACCAGGTGTGGCTCGAGCGCTCACCGATGCGGCAATACGCCACGATCTTGTCTCCGTCGGCCAGGCCGGCGCCGTCGCGGTAGATGGCGTCCAGCTCTTCACGCGACTTGAACCCGCCGTCCTCCGCGACGGCCTTGCCCCACGGCACGCTCTGGGCGCTCGGGATGTGCCCGGCGCGGAGAGCACCTTCTTCGGGGTAGGCGGGGGCGGTGGTGCGCTCGCCGGAGTACTCCTCGGGGGAGCGGACATCGATCAGCGGGTTGCCGAGGTGGGCGAGCACGTCGTCCTTGTACGCGCGCAGCGCTGAGTCGTCGCGCTCGACGACCGGGTAGTCGCTGGGCTCGACGACCGTCTTGTCGGTCGTGATCGGGCGCCCCTCGGCGATCCAATTGTCGCGGCCCCCGTCGAGCAGGCGGACGTCCTCGTGACCGAAGAGCGAGAAGACCCACAGGGCGTACGCCGCCCACCAGTTGTTCTTGTCGCCGTAGATCACGACGGTGTCGTCGCGCGAGATGCCCTTGCGGCTCAACAGCTCGGCGAATCCCGCGCCGTCCACGTAGTCGCGGACGACGGGATCGTTGAGCTCGGTGTGCCAGTCGACCTTCACGGACCCCGGGATGTGCCCCGTCTCGTACAGGAGGACGTCTTCGTCGGACTCCACGACCGCGAGGCCCGGCTGCCCGAGACGCTCCTGGAGCCACTCGCCCGTGACGAGCCGGCCGGGCTCGGCGTAGTCGGCGAACTTGGGGGACGTGGTGTCGAACTCGACGGTCACGGGGACTCCTCGGTCAGGGCGATGGATGGCGCGGCATAGGGTGGACACCGCACCATCGACCCTAGATCCGCGGCATGGGGCACGCACCCTCCCCGTAAGACTTGGACACAGGACGGCCATGACCTCCACTCCCGCCACGACCGGCCTCATCCACCTCACCGAACGCGAGCCCGCCGTCTCGGGCGCCGACATGGTGAACGCCCTCGTTCCGCCGCCCCAGTTCGACGGAGCGACCTTCGAGTCGTACCGCGCCGACGACGCCTATCCCTCGCAGCAGGAGGCGAAGGAGCTGCTGCAGGAGTTCGCGGGCCGACAGGCGGCTCCGGCCAAGAAGGGCGGCTTCTTCCGCCGCGCCGAGAAGGTGGCCCCCGTGAAGCCGGGCGTCTACCTCGACGGCGGGTTCGGCGTGGGCAAGACCCACCTCCTCGCGGCGATCTACCACGCGATGCCCGCCCGCCGGAAGTACTTCGGATCGTTCATCGAGTACACGGCCCTCGTCGGGGTCCTCGGCTACGCCAAGGCCGTCGAGCTGTTCCGCGGTTCGGACCTCCTCTGCATCGACGAGTTCGAACTCGACGACCCGGGCGACACGATGGTCATGACGCGCCTGCTCGGCGAGCTCGTGGCATCCGGAACCCGGCTCGCCGCGACCTCGAACACCCCGCCGAATGCCTTGGGCGAGGGGCGCTTCGCGGCGCAGGACTTCTTGCGCGAGATCCAGTCGATGGCCGACAGCTTCCGCACGATCCGCATCGACGGCACCGACTTCCGCCAGCGCGCGATCGACGGAGAGGCGAAGGTCCTGTCCGACGAGGGGTATCGAGAGGCGATGGATGCCGCCGCCTCGGGCTCCGTGGCATCCGACGACGCGTTCTCCGACCTCGTCGGCCACCTCGCGCGCGTCCACCCCTCGCGCTTCATCCGCCTGATCGACGGGGTCGACGTGATCGGCCTGCGCGACGTGCAGGTCCTGCACGACCAGTCGGCGGCCCTGCGCCTGGTCGCCTTCGTCGACCGCGCCTACGACGCGCAGATCCCGATCCGGGCCACGGGGGTGCCCCTCAACACGGTGTTCAGCGAGGAGATGCTGGGGGGCGGGTACCGCAAGAAATACCTGCGCGCGGTCTCGCGTCTCGTGGCGCTGACGCACTCCTGACGCCCGTTCATCGCCGGTTCGCGGGCGCGCGAAACGCGATGTTTACCGGAGCGGGTCGCCTGTAACACTCCCGAAACACGGGGCGAACGGCGACGGAACCGGGGCTGGGAACACTGAGGGGACCCGACGCTTTACCTGCGTCCCTGCAGAGAGGTTCCCTCCGAGATGGATCAAGGCAACACCGCATTCATCCTGATAGCAGCCGCCCTCGTGCTGCTGATGACGCCAGGACTCGCGTTCTTCTACGGCGGTCTCGTCAAGGCCAAGAGCGTCATCAGCATGATGATGATGAGCTTCGGCGCGATGGGCCTCATGGGCGTCCTGTGGGTGCTCTACGGCTACGCGATCGCGTTCCCCGCGACCGACGCCGGGGTCACCAACTTCCCGTGGAAGATCGACGGCACCGACTTCGGCCTCGCCAACGTGCTCACCACCCCCGAGGGCGCCGCGTACCCGCCGCTCGCCTTCGTCGCCTTCCAGGCCACCTTCGCCATCATCACCGTCGCCCTCGTCTCGGGTGCGATCGCCGACCGCGCCAAGTTCGGCGCCTGGATGATCTTCGCCGGTATCTGGGCCACGGTCGTCTACTTCCCCGTGGCGAGCTGGGTGTTCAACTTCGGCCTCGCCGAGGACGGCACGTTCAGCTACGGCGGCTGGATCACGCACGGTCTGCAGGATGTGTTCGGCGTCGGCGCGATCGACTTCGCCGGTGGCACCGCGGTCCACATCAACGCCGGTGCGGCGGCCCTCGCCCTCGCCCTGGTGCTCGGAAAGCGCGTCGGCTTCCAGAAGGGCGCTCACGTCCCTCACAACCCGCCCTTCGTCCTCCTCGGTGCGGGCCTGCTGTGGTTCGGCTGGTTCGGCTTCAACGCCGGCTCCGAGCTCGCGGCCGACAACACCGCCTCCCTGGCCTTCGTCAACACGATCGCCGCTCCCGCCGCCGCCCTGCTGTCGTGGCTGATCGTCGAGAAGATCAAGGACGGCAAGCCCACCTCGGTCGGCGCCGCCTCCGGTGCCGTCGCGGGTCTCGTCGCGATCACCCCCGCCTGCGCCGCTCTGACGCCCTTCTGGGCCATCGTTCTCGGCCTCCTCGCCGGCGCCGTCTGCGCCCTCGCCATCGAGCTGAAGTTCAAGCTCGGCTTCGACGACTCGCTCGACGTGGTCGGCATCCACCTCGTCGGTGGTCTGCTCGGAACGCTGTACCTGGGCTTCTTCGCCAACACGAGCGGACTCATCTACAGCGGCTCGTTCAACCAGCTGATCGTCCAGGCGATCGCGGCCCTCGCGGTGCTGGTCTACTCGTTCGTGCTGGCCTTCATCATCGGCTTCGCGATCGAGAAGACGATCGGCTTCCGCGTGAAGAACGAGGACGAGATCGCCGGTATCGACACCGTCGTGCACGGCGAAGAGGGCTACGTCCTCTCAGACGTCCGCGCCTGATACCCGCCTGACCCCGAACGGGGCGTCGCCGATTCGTCGGCGGCGCCCCGTTCCGCGTGCCTAGGGTGTGGGTATGGGAACCGCTTCTCGTCTCCTGTCCGCCGTGCTGGGCATGTTCCGGTCGACGCCGACCGCTCCGCCCGCTCGTCGTTCCACTCCCGTCGCGCCGACCGCGCGTCCTTCCGGCCCCCGCGGGAGCGAGACCGTCGAGATCGATCCGCCGCGCCGCCTCACCCTCTCGTACGCGCCGAAGCGCGACAACGCCCCCGACGGGGGCGAGATCGTGTGGACGTGGGTTCCCTACGAGGAGCGCGACGGGCGGGGCAAGGATCGGCCGGTCCTCGTCATCGGTCGAGCGGATGCCACCCGCTCCTACGCCGTGCGGCTCACCAGCAAGCCGCACGACGGCGACCGGCAGTACCTGTCCCTCGGCACGGGGGAGTGGGACCCCCAGCGTCGTCCCTCGTGGATCGACATCGAACAGCTCTACCTGGTCCACGACGCGGGGATGCGCCGGGAGGCAGCGGCCCTCGACCGTGCGCGCTTCGACGCGGTCGCCGCCGCTCTCGCCGCGCGCTACGGCTGGTCGCGCGGCTGAGGCTCTGCGTCCATCACCGGACCGGACGAGGAACTCTTCGTGAGAGCTACGTGAGATTCCTCTCATCTACGGTGCTTTCTCGTCCGGAACCGTTCGTTCTCGGCGCCCGGGTCGATAAATTTCTGCCGTGCCGTTGGATCCCGAAGAGTCGTTCGCGCAGGTCGAAGCCGACGTTCGTCGCGCCGAGCTGCGCGCTGCGCAGATGCCGGCCTTCGAGGCGACGGTCGCGTCCGTGCGCGGCACCGGTCGCTCCCGCGGCCGCGACGTGATCGCCCAGGTGGACTCGGGCGGCCGGGTCGTCGATCTGCGACTGAGCGAGGCGGCCCTGGCCCGCGGCGCGCAGCGACTGTCCGCCGAGATCCTCTCGACCATCCGTCAAGCCGAGGTCGACGCCCGCGAGAGCACGCTCCGCGCGGTGAGTGCGCTGCTCGGCGCCGACGACCCCATCGTCGCGCAGCTGCGCGACACCGAACCCGCCTCACCCGAGAGGACTCTTCATGGCCGATGACATCGCCGTCGACTTCGATCGACTCCGACAGCACGCCGCATTCGTCGATTCCCTCGTGGGCGACGTCGGATCGGCACTCTCCGTCCTCCGCGGAGGCAACCTGCTCCCCGAAGCCTTCGGACTCCTGTGCGCGTTCCTCGTTCCCCCGGGACTCGCGCTGTCGGCAGCCGCCACCGGCCTTCTCGGCGAGGACCAGGCCCTGCTCATGCGGACCGCCGGAGAGCTGCGGCAGACCGCCGACCAGTGGGAGCAGTTCGAGAGCGACACCATCGCGACCATCCGATCGCTCGAGTCTGCGATGGGGGTCTGATGAGCACCGTCGTCGCCCCCGGCACCACCTTCTCGGGGAGCCGCGTCATCGAGTCGGGTCGAGCCCTCGCCGAGGCCGTCAAGAGCGGCAATTGGCTCGACGGAGGAATGGCCTTCCTCGACACCCTGGGCGACGCGGCCGCTGCTCTCACCGACCCCATCGGCACGCTGACCGCGTGTGGTCTCGGATGGGTGATGGAGCACCTCAAGCCTCTCAGCACCTGGCTGGACCAACTCGCCGGCAGCGCCTCCAACGTCGCCTCCGTCGCGTCGCAGTGGGTCTCTGCCGGGTCGTCGATGCGACAGGCGGGCGCCGACCTCACCCGCCGGTTGAGCGATCTCGAGGGAATGACCGGCGGCAGCATCACCGCCTATGTGCGGTTCGCCACCGACGCGGCGAAGCACCTCGGCGCGTCGGGCGAATGGGCCGAAGCGGCGGCGAGCGGACTCACCTCCGCCTCGACCCTGGTGACGAAGATGCAGGGCGTCGTCAAGTCGGCGATCTCCAAGGTCGTCGCCACCGCGATCGAGGCCATGGCGGTCGTCGCCGCCTCATTCGGTCTCGGCATGGGATACGCCATCGCGCGCGTCGTGATGAAGGTCAACGAGATGGTGAACAAGGTCGTACGGCCCCTGCGTGCCGTGCTCGGGTCGGTCAAGGCCCTCACCGGGCTCGTGCAGCAGCTCCGCGGCGTCTTCGACCGCACGTCGACCACGACCGCCGCAGCCCTGCAGAGCAGCGCCCAGACCATCCGCATCGACTCGGGCGCCGTCGTCGACGCGTCCGACGCCACCCGCTACGGAAACAGCGCGGCACACGACCTCACCGTGAAGGGTCAGCGCGCCGACGGGGTCGTCTACCGCCCGTTCGCCGTCTCGGGCGAGCACGCTTCGGGGGACTTCCACCTCACCGGCTCCGGGGCGCTCTCCGGAGCCCCCACGCCCGATGGGGCCGTCATCGGCCAGGCCTCCCTCGGCGGGTCCGGCGGCGCGAGCGGTTCGCTCGGCGGGCTGACCGGGCTCGATGCGAAGACCTTCACCGGCGTCCACAGCGGCAGCACCGGCGCACTCATCGGCGGGACCACCGGGGGAGCGGCGATGGCCGCGACCTCGATGTCGGCCGCGCACGGCACCGGCCCCGGCGGTCTTCGACCCCCGATGACGGGGGCGGGTACCCAGCACGGAGCAGGGGCCGGCAGCCGACAGAAGCTCGGTCAGCGCCGCCGCGATCTCCGCGTGGTCATCGAAGACGACTGACCCGCGATCCGACGACGCCCCGGCGTCCGGCCTCACGACGGCCGGGCGCCGGGGCGTTACCACGTGGGGCGTCGATCGGCCGGGGGACGACGGGAGGCGGCCGTGCGGCGACGCGTCCCCGAATGGGCCGCGCCCTCACGTCGGGCGGGCGATGCGCAGACGGTCGGCGACGACGAGCGCCAGACCGGCACAGAAACAGAAAACCCCCGGGAGGACCGGGGGTGAAACTGTGGGCGATGCCGGACTCGAACCGACGACCTCTTCCGTGTGAAGGAAGCGCGCTACCAACTGCGCCAATCGCCCTCATCCCGAACGGGACTCATCGATCGTACCGGATGCCGAGACGTGCTTCGAACCACGGGGAGAGGACACGCGCGGGGCGCGCGCCGTTTTGCACCCGCGCTCAGATCGGGTAATGTCTTACGAGTGCTCGGGGCAAGCCCCGGGAACGAAATGCGGATGTAGCGCAGTTGGTAGCGCACAACCTTGCCAAGGTTGGGGTCGCGAGTTCGAGTCTCGTCATCCGCTCGAGTGGAGGGATCTCCGTCTGGGAAACCGACGGATCATCACGACACGTGGGTCGAACCACATCACGGTGGCGTGGCCGAGCGGCTAGGCACCGGCCTGCAAAGCCGTTTACACGGGTTCGAATCCCGTCGCCACCTCAACTCATAAAAGAACAGCCTGTATAGGCGCGATTGGCGCAGCGGTAGCGCGCTTCCCTGACACGGAAGAGGTCACTGGTTCGATCCCAGTATCGCGCACCACCTGAAACCCCCGGCTCGCCGGGGGTTTTTGCTTTGTCCGCTGGCCGCTCTTCCTGGGGTGCCCGCGGAAGCGCTTCGTGTTCGGTGACTGCCGCGGCTCTGTGAAACCGCCCGTGGCGGCTCGGCTGAGGTGCAGGCCGACACTCCCGCTGTCGGCCGCGAAGATTGCGTCAATCGCCCGCGGCGGCAGGCCTCGAGGCGCTCCCAGCGCCGCCCCAAGAGACTGCGATCGCCGCCGGGGTCGACAAGAGAGACGCCACAGGTTGCCGCCGGGGAAGCCAGCACAGCGCCTGTGTGGGCGAAGCTTCGACAGTGGCTGGCCGCCCTTCGGACGAACCGGTAGCCGGCCCACGGAACACGGAACCGGGCGATCGGGCGATCCGCACGAACGTCACGGCCGCGGTCATCGGGGGGCGCGCGACGTATGGCCGGGGCCCGCCCCCGCCTCAGCCGTCACGAGAACGCGCTCTCCACCACAGGCGCTCTGCGCACGCGGCACCCGACATCGAGTTCCGCGCCAGTCTCGAGCTCGACGGGCGGTGTGGCAGCTCCCGCGGATCATCGGCGCCGACGTCGGGGGAGGTGGTCGTTCCCGCCGCCAGTAAGGGGGGCTGCGGAGTGCCTGGCGGCGGGAACAACACGAGACTACGTCGTGTCCACCATTTGGGGGACAGGTTCGGTCCAGTCTTGTGCTGTCCTTGCGCTGATCTTGCGCTCGCTTTGAGATCCACGGCCCCGGGTCGCACGGCGGGGCCATGGGACGGCTCAGTAGGCTGAACAGATGCTCCGCCGCCCCCGCGGCGGGGCGCGATGCACCGCCCCGGCGGAACAGGAAGCGAGTACGCGTGACGAGCGAAGCCCCCCTCTTCTCCCCGCCGACGGGCCCGATTCGCGGACGCCGCGACGGTGCGGTGGTGCGGGCCAGTGGCATCCCGTATGCACGCGCGGAGCGCTTCGGTCTTCCCCTTCCCCTGCCGGACCGGGCCGCGGACGACGTTCTCGATGCCCTCGAGCGCTCGCCCGCCGCGCCGCAGGCGCCCACCCCGCTGATCGACGCTCTCGGTGACCAGACCGGCGGTCTTCCGATCCGCGAGGAGTGCCAGCACCTCTCGATCACCGTTCCGGCCAACCGCGACGACGCGGACCCCGCGCTGCCCGTGATGGTATGGGTGCACGGCGGGGGGTACACCAGCGGCGCGGGGGATCTGCCCGTCTACGACCCCGCCGTGCTCGCGGCCGAACAGCACGTCATCGTCGTCACGGTCACCTACCGGCTCGGAGTGCTCGGCTATCTCGGCGACGGGGACCAGCGCCCGGCCAACCTCGGGCTCCTCGATCAGCTCGCCGCCTTCGAATGGGTCCAGCGCAACATCGCGGCGTTCGGCGGAGACCCGCACCGCGTGACCGCGTTCGGGCAATCCGCGGGCGGTGATGCCGTGCTCCATCTCCTGGCTGTCGAGCGCGCCCGAGGACTCTTCTCGCGCGCCATCGTGCAGAGCGCCCCCATGGGCACCATGGGTGCACGCGTCGCGCTCGTGGCGGCGATGAGCGCGGCCACCGCGCGGCTGAATCCGGCGACCCCGTCACACGATCTGATGCCCCTCCAGGCCGACGCGTTGAAGGCCTCTCGCGGCTTCGGACGCTTCTCGCTGATGCCCTTCGCTCCGCAGCCCGGGTTCGACCCCCTGCCTCCCCACGGCGAGATCGCCGAGCGGTGGCTCGAGGGAGCCGCGCGTATCCCTCTACTGATCGGGGTCACGGCCGAGGAGACACGGCTCTTCCTGCCCGGGGTGGCGGCCCTGGAGGGGTTGCGCGCTGTTCCCGCCGTGCACGCGCTGGTCTCGACCGTCCTCGACACCGTGATGAATGCGTTCGTCTACGGCCGCCCGGCCCGTCGCCTCGCCCGCGACTACCGCAGGGCCGGAGGAACAGCGCTGCGCTATGTGTTCCGTTGGCGCGCAAACGACCTCTACCGCGCCTCGCACGCGATCGAGGTGCCCTTCGTCTTCGGTACCGAGTTGATCGGGCCGCACCTGCCGCCCTACGCCGGCGCACGTCCCGACGAGCTCACCGCTGTCGGCCGAAGCATCCGCGCCCTCTGGGGCGGCTTCGCTCACGGACGCGTCGAGGACATGGCATCCGTTCCCGGGATCCTCGATCTGTTCGGACCCCGCGGCGGGCCGTCGGCGCAACCCGTGTCCGCCGCGGCACCCGCCCAGTACGGTGAGACCATGACCGTCCCCGACACCCTGTGGCGCGAGATCGCGGCCTCGTCGTTCGTCTCGCTCGGCACCTATCGCCGAAACGGTGCCCTCGTGGCCGTCCCGGTGTGGGTCGCGCGCGACGGCGACGAATTGGTCGTGACCAGCGAGCGGTCGACCGGCAAGGTGAAGCGTCTGCGCAACGACTCGCGTGTGACCCTGCAGCCCTGCAGCAGGATGGGGGCCGTCGAACCGAATGCCGTTCGCGTCGAGGCGCACGGGCGGATCGCCGGTCCCGCCGCGGACGACGCTCGCGCCGACGCCGCCCTCAAGCGCAAATACGGCTTTCAGTATCGCGCGATCCTCGGCGTCGAGGCGTTCGTGCGTCGACTGCAGCGCAAGCCCGGCGATCGCGTGATCATCCGCATTTCGCGCGGAGCCTGAACGGCGGCATTCCTCGCTTTCACCCCTCCGATATCCCGAAACCGCAATTTCTTGCAAGGGGGTTTGCGCGAGAGCCGGTTCCGAGAGACGGTGCACGCAGAGAAAGCGGTCGTCGCCCTCGATTTCTGCGTTCGACTTCTCGCCGAGAGGCGCAAGACGGTGGGCGGCGGTCAGGGGGACCGACATGGGCAAATTCATCTACGACGGCAACGTCAAGGTCGATTTCGAAGACCGACTACTCGCGCACCTGCAGGCGGTGATCATGGCGAAAGTGCGTCGCGGCGAGAGCTTCCCGTTCACGTGGAAAGACGACATCAGCACCGGCGGCGGACGCACCACGGTGTACATCCATCCGCACGTGTCGCTCGTGTTCAAATTCCACGGGAGCCGGACCCCGCAACTGAGCAGCGCGTGGTTGCACGCGCTGACCTACAACGCGAACTCGGGTCGCGGACTGTACGTCGTCACCGAGCCCGACGAGTTCGTGCCGCGCGGGAGCAGCCGGCGCGAAGAGATGGTCTTCAGCGAGGTGCCGAACGATCAGGCCCCGCACTCCGTCCGGTCCTGAACGGGGAATGGATGCCATGACCCCGGCTGTTGCACCGACAATGACCGACTGGGACGCCACCAAGCCGTACTTCGAGACCGACGCCGTCGCACACCTCGCGACGCTGATGCGCGACGGATCGCCGCACTCGATCCCGCTCTGGGTCGGAGTCGACGGCGACCGACTCATGCTGTTCACCGAGGCCGACACCCTGAAGGACCGCAACCTCCGGCGCGACCCGCGCGTGGCCGTCTCGGTCACCGCTGCTGACAACAGCTACTCGATGGCGTTCGTGCGCGGGGTGGCCGTCGAACGGATCGACGGCGACGAGGCCCTGCCCTACGTCGACCGGATCTCGCGGCTCTACACCGGCGAAGAGTACGGTCTGCGGACGGGCCTGGCCGTGTGGTTCATCGAGCCCCACAAAGCCTGGTCGCAGACGTACGAGGACTGAAGCTCACCAGACGAGCGGCAGGACCCCGAGGAACAGGATCACCGGCGCGATAATCGCGCCGAGCAGGATGAATCGGCTCCACCTCACCTCGACACCCGCGGCGACCAGGCGGTCGTGCCAGAGGAGGGTGGCCAGGGACGCCCAGGGCGTGACGATCGGCCCGGCGTTCACACCGATCAGCAGGGCCGCGAGGCGCGCGGGGGAGCCCGCCACCGACTCGAGGGCGAGATAGGCGGGGAGGTTGTTGATGCCGTTCGCGGCCAGCGCTCCGACACCCGCCAGCTGCCACAGCGACACCAGGTCGTCTCCGGAACCGGCGAGGACCGAGGTGACGCGCCCGATCCCCACAGCCTCGAGCGCCCCGACCGCGAGGAACAGGCCCCCCGCGAACACCAGGAGCGACCAGGGCACCAGACGGATGCCGAGAGCCCGCGGCGCGCGCCAGGCGAACGCCGCGATGAGCACGACCGCGGCGGCCGTGGCCGGCATCCACGGTTCGAGCCCGACGACCAGCAGAGGCAGCAACGCGACCGTCACCACCGCCGAGATGCGCAGGAGGACGCGGTCGGACACGTCCGGGGCGGCCGCATCGGGGTAGGTCTTCGGCAGCCGGCGGAGGAACACGACCGTCAACACGATCACCGAGACCACGATCGCGATGAGCGCCGACGGTCCGAGGAGCGCGAGGAAGGCGATGGGGTCGTGACCCCCGCCCAGCGCCTCGGATGCCAGCAGGTTGGTCAGGTTCGACACCGGCAGCACCAGCGACGCGGTGTTCGCGAGCACGACGGTGACGAAGGCGAAGGGGAGCGGGTTGAGCTTTCGAGCCACCGCCATCGCGACCACCACGGGGGTCAACAAGACGGCGGTGGTGTCGAGGGAGAGGAACGCCGTGGCGACGGTGGCCAGGGCCACCACCAGCACCCACAGCAGCGCCGTGCGTCCGCGGGCGAGCTTCGCCAACCGCGCGGCCACGACGTCGAACAGCCCCGCCTTCGAGGCCAGTTCGGCGACGATCGTCACGGCGACGACGAAGAGCAGGATGGGCCAGACGCGGTCGGCGACGGCAAGAGCGGCGTCGGCGGGGAAGACGCCGGTGAGCAGCGCGATGATCCCGAGGACCCAGAGCACGCCGCCGATGATGGCCAAAGTCACCGCTCCACTATGAGGCACGTCGCGTGCCGTCGAGACCACGCCCGCCCGGTAGCCTGGAAACGACCCCTTCAGGAGATGTTCTGTGACTGATTTCCCCGCCGATGGCTTCGCCCTCTTCCCCGACCGTTCGGTCGTCGCTCTGCGCGTGAACGGGGAGTTGAAAGACCTGGCCACGACCGTGACGGCCGACGACCAGGTGGAGCCGGTCACGATCGACAGCGCCGACGGCCTCTCGATCCTGCGCCACTCGACCGCGCACGTGCTGGCGCAGGCGGTGCAGCGTGTCAAGCCCCAGGCCAACCTCGGCATCGGGCCGCCCGTCACCGACGGCTTCTACTACGACTTCCAGGTCGACGAGCCCTTCACCCCCGATGACCTCAAGGTCATCAAGAAAGAGATGGAGCGCATCGTCCGCGAGAACCAGCGCTTCGTGCGTCGCGTCGTCACCGACGACGAGGCCCGCGCCGAGCTCGCCGACGAACCCTTCAAGCTCGAGCTCATCGGCCTCAAGGGCGGGTCGGCCGAGGCCGCCGAGGGCGCGTCGGTCGAGGTCGGCGCCGGCGAGCTGACGATCTACGACAACGTGAATCGCGACGGCGAGACCGCGTGGAAAGACCTCTGCCGCGGACCCCACGTGCCCGGCACGCGCCTCATCGGCAACGGGTGGGATCTCACCCGCATCGCCGGCGCCTACTGGCGCGGCAGCGAGAAGAACCCCCAGCTGCAGCGCATCTACGGCACCGCGTGGCCCACCAAGGACGAACTGCGCGCCTACCAGCACCGTCTCGAAGAGGCAGCGAAGCGCGACCACCGCAAGCTCGGCAAGGAGCTCGACCTGTTCTCGTTCCCCGACGAGATCGGCCCCGGTCTTTCGGTGTTCCACCCCAAGGGCGGCATCATCCGCTACGAGATCGAGCGCTACATGCGCGAGCGCCTTCTCGCCAGCGGCTACGAGGTCGTCAACACCCCGCACATCACCAAGGGCGACCTGTTCATGACGAGCGGCCACCTGCAGTGGTACGCCGACGGCATGTACCCCCCGATGGTGCTCGACGAGGTGACGGATGCCGATGGCCACGTCTCGCGCGAGGGCCAGGAGTACTACCTCAAGCCCATGAACTGCCCGTTCCACAACCTGATCTTCCGCTCGCGCGGCCGCAGCTACCGCGAGCTGCCGCTGCGCCTGAGCGAGTTCGGATCGGTCTACCGCTACGAGAAGAGCGGAACCCTGTCGGGCCTCACGCGCGTGCGCGGCATGACCCAGGACGACACGCACATCTATGTCACGGCCGAGCAGGTCAAGGGCGAGCTGACCCACAGCCTCGACTTCGTGCTGCAGACGCTGCGCGACTACGGCCTGAACGACTTCTACCTCGAGCTGTCCACGAAAGAGGAGGGCAACCCGAAGTTCATCGGCGACGACACCCTCTGGACCGAGGCGACCGAGACGCTGCGCGAGGTCGCCGAGGCCTCGGGCCTCGAGCTCGTGCCCGACCCGGGTGGGGCGGCGTTCTACGGTCCGAAGATCTCGGTGCAGGCGCGCGACGCGATCGGTCGCACCTGGCAGATGTCGACCATCCAGCTCGACTTCAACCAGCCCGAGCGCTTCGAGCTCGAGTACACCGGCCCCGACGGCGAGAAGCACCGTCCGGTGATGATCCACCGTGCCCTGTTCGGCTCGGTCGAGCGCTTCTTCGCGATCCTGCTCGAGCACTACGCCGGGGCCTTCCCGGTGTGGCTCGCCCCCGTGCAGGTCGTGGCCGTTCCCGTCGCCGCCGAGTACGGCGACTACCTGCAGGGCATCGTCTCCGACCTCAAGACCAAGGGCGTGCGCGCCGAGGCCGACCACAGCGACGACCGCATGCAGAAGAAGATCCGCACGCACACCACGCAGAAGGTCCCGCTCATGCTGATCGCCGGAGAGCAGGACCGCTCGAACGGCACGGTCTCGTTCCGCTTCCGCGACGGCACGCAGCTCAACGGCATCCCGGTCGAGGACGCCGTCGCGCGCATCACCGGCGCGATCGCTGAGCGCGCCCTGGTCAACACCGCCGAGGACCTGGCGTGATGGGCGATCCGGATGCCGTCGCGGCGGGCTCTTCGTCGGGTCCTGGCATGACGCCTGCCGTCGACGGGTCCGGATCGCACACGACCGATGCGGAACTCGTCGACGCCGCGACCCTTCCGGGCGTGCCCGACGAGTTCCAGCGCCTGTGGACGCCGCACCGCATGGCGTACATCTCCGCTGGGCGCGAGCCGATGGAGAAGACCTGCCCGTTCTGCGCGGCCCCCGGCAAGAGCGACGAAGACGGGCTGATCGTCGCGCGCGGCAAGACGGCCTACGTGCTGCTCAACCTGTTCCCGTACAACTCGGGCCACCTGCTGGTCTGCCCGTACCGCCACATCGCGACCTACGACCAGGCCACCGACGAAGAGGTCGCCGAGATCGGCGCACTCACGCAGCGCGGGATGCGGGTGCTGCGCGCGGTGTCGAACTGCGACGGCTTCAACCTCGGCATGAATCAGGGAGCGATCGCGGGTGCGGGCGTCGACGCGCACCTGCACCAGCACATCGTTCCCCGGTGGGCGTCGGATGCCAATTTCTTCCCGATCATCGCGAAGACCAAGGCCCTGCCGCAGCTGCTCGGCGATGTGCGCCGGGCGGTCGCCGACGCCTGGGAAGCGTGAAACGGGTTATCCACAAGCCCCACCCGCTCGCGGGGCGTTCTCGCTAGCGTGAAGGGATGAACGCTCGGACTCGCCCTCTGGTTCTCTCCCTCACCCTCGCCGTCGTGCTCCTCGCGACCACGGCGTGCATCCCGTTGCCGAGCCCCCTGGGGCCCAATGGCGCCGAGGGGCGGCCGACGTCCGCTCCGGGCGCGGCGCAAAGCCCCGCGCCCGAGGAATCGAGCACGGTCGACCCCGACGACATCGGCGACGTGTTCGCCGAGCGCGAGGAGTACTTCCGCGAGCAGCAGCTGCCGATGGACGGTTCCCCCCTGGTCGCGGTGACGCCCGCTCAGAAGGAGTTCATCGCCGAGCAGCGCGCCTACGTCGAGCAGCAGGGGTCGACCTGGACGTCGGCCGACGAGAGCCTCGCCCTCGCCCTGGCGGGCGACGCGTGCGAGACGGCGATCCTGAACCGTCACCAGATCGACGCCACGACGATGAGCACGCACGTGGCCACCTCGCCGCTGTTCGCCCAACTCGTCCCGAGCGACCTCCAGGGCGCCGCCCGCACGCAGGCCGAGAAGCCGATCGCGAGCGTCATGGTGTTCGGCGCGACCTTCATGTGCCCCGCCGACGGCGATCAGTGGCTCGCCGCCTACCGAGAGGTCTACGGCGGCTGACGCGCCGGAGCGCTCGGCGGTTTCCGGCCCCTTCGACCAGCCCGGGGACCTGCGGTCCTTGCGGATGGCTGAGCCCGTCGTAGCCGCCGGGCTCGGCGGCAGGCCGACCTCAGCGCACCTGACGGACGGAGAACTGCAGGCGCGGGTGGGCGTACGCCTCTTGCGATTCCACGAGCCGGAGTTCGCGCGAGCCGGCCTCGAACGTGTTCGAGAGCAGGTCGAAGACGCTGGATGCCGTGCGCGCGAGCGCGTCGGCGGCGTCGCCGGTCCGTCGGTAGTGCGCCGTGAACAGAGCCGCCGTGACGTCCCCCGAGCCGTTCGCCTTCATGGGGATCAGGGGCGTCTGCACGATCCACGCCCCGGCATCGTCGACGACCATCATCTCGATGGTGTCGGGCTCACGATCGGGACGCTCGACGCTCGTGACGAGCACCGTGCGCGGGCCGCGGGCGCGCAGCATGTCGGCCGACTCGAGCGTGGACTCGATGCTGCCGGGCTCGGTGTCGGTGAGGAAGCCGAGCTCGAACTGGTTGGGGGTGAGGATGTCGGCGACCGGCACGACGCGCTCGCGCAGCAGCACCGGGATCGCGGGCGCCACGAAGCACCCCGATTTGGCGTTGCCCATGACGGGGTCGCAGGCGTACACGGCATCCGGGTTCGCCTTCTTCACCCGCGCGACCGCGTCGATGATGACGTCGGCGATCCCCTCGCCGCCCTGGTAGCCCGACAGCACCACGTCGATCTCGGGGAAGACGCCGCGGTCTTCGATGCCCTCGATCACGGCCGCGACATCGTCGGGGGCGATCAGCGGGCCGCGCCATGCGCCGTAGCCGGTGTGGTTCGAGAAGTTGACCGTGTACACCGGCAGCACCTCGACGCCGATGCGCTGCAGGGGGAAGACGGCGGCGGAGTTGCCGACGTGTCCGAACGCGACGGCCGACTGGATCGAGAGAACCTTCATGCCTCGATCCTCCCACCTCGGGCACCGGACCGGAGCGCGCCCGCTGCACGCGCGAGGTCGTCGGCGAGGGCTTCGGCCGAGGCCGCGTCGAGATCGTGCACGGTCAACCGCAGGAACGCGCCGGCAGGGTCGGGGGCGAGGAAGAACGGATCGCCCTCGCGCACCAGCCAGCCGCGGCGCATGAGCTCTTCCCGCACCGCCGCGGCCGGAACCGGCAGCGGCACCCACAGGTTGAGGCCGTCACCCGGGGTCACCGGCAGCCCCCGCTCGGTGAGGGCGGCCGCGAACGCCGCGTTGCGCGCGGCGTAATGCTCGGCTGCCGCCTCGATGCCGGCTCGCGCCGCGTCGTCGGTGACGAGGGCGAGGGTCATGCGCTGCAGGATGTGGCTCACCCAGGTGGTGCCGGGCGTGAGGCGTACGGCGAGTCCGTCGGCGGTGTCGGGATCGGATGCCGTGACGGCGAGGCACGTGTCGGGTCCGAGGAACTTCGACATCGAGCGGATACGCGCCCACCGGCGCTGCGCGGGTCCGATGACGGAGTGCAGGGGAGCGCGGGACAGCAACGAGAAGTGATCGTCTTCGATGACGAGGACGTAGGGGTGCTCCGCGAGGACCGCGCGGAGAGCCGCGGCGCGTTCGGCGCTCAGGCTCGCCCCGGTGGGGTTGTGCGCGCGGGGCGTGCAGATCACGGCGCGAACGCCGGCGGCCAGGGCCGCGCGCAGTCCGGCGACGGTCATGCCCTCGGCATCCACCTCCACCGGCACCGCGCGGTATCCGCCCGTGCGAACCGTGTGCAGGGCCGAGAGGAAGCAGGGGTCTTCGAGCGCCACGGCGTCGTCGCGCTGCAGGGCCTGAGCGAGCAGACGCTCGATCGCATCACTCGCGCCGCTCGTCACCGTGATCAGCAGGTCGTCGTGGGGGAGCTGCTCGGCCATCCAGCCGCGGGCCCACGCCTCGAGGCCCGGGTCGATGACCGGCTCGCCGTAGAGAACCGGCCGGGCCGAGCGCGCCAGGGCGGCCGTCGGGTCGGGGATGAGTGCGGGGTCGGGGTTGCCGGTGCCCACGTCGCGCAGCACGGTGTCGGGCGCGTACCCCTCCTGTGCGACGGCCGTGCGGTCCGCCACGCGCGTGCCGCTGCGGCCGCGGGCCTCGACCAGACCGGCCTGGGCGAGTTGCCGGTACGCGGCGACGACGGTGTTGCGGTTGACGCCGAGGTCGGCGGCGACAGCACGCACGGAGGGCAGCAGCGTGCCCGGACGAAGCTCGCCGCGCTCGATGCGCTCGCGTAGATCAGCGGCGATGGCGGATGCCGAACGCCCGGTGATGTCGATGGTCATAGGCCCCCCTGGGTCCTGCCCAGCCTATGTCCTGAGCCGTGCTACGGTTTGGCCTAAGCCAATGATCGCGCCACGACGCGCGGAACGGAGTGGACATGACCGACACCGGAACCTCCCGCGTCAAGCGCGGTCTCGCCGAGATGCTCAAGGGCGGCGTGATCATGGACGTCGTCACCGCCGAGCAGGCCCGGATCGCCGAAGACGCCGGCGCCGTCGCCGTCATGGCTCTCGAGCGCGTGCCCGCCGATATCCGCGCCCAGGGCGGCGTCGCGCGCATGAGCGACCCCGATCTGATCGACGACATCGTGGCATCCGTCTCCATCCCGGTCATGGCGAAGGCCCGCATCGGCCACTTCGTCGAGGCGCAGATCCTGCAGGAGCTCGGCGTCGACTACATCGACGAGTCCGAGGTCCTCTCGCCCGCCGACTATGTCAACCACATCGACAAGTGGAACTTCACCGTCCCCTTCGTCTGCGGTGCGACCAACCTCGGCGAGGCCCTGCGCCGCATCACCGAGGGAGCGGCGATGATCCGCTCCAAGGGCGAGGCCGGCACCGGCGACGTGTCGGAGGCGACCAAACACATCCGCACGATCCGCAGCGAGATCAACGCCCTGCGCGCCAAGACGAAGGACGAGCTCTACGTCGCCGCCAAGGAGCTGCAGGCGCCCTACGACCTGGTCGCCGAGATCGCCGAAACCGGCGAGCTGCCCGTCGTGCTCTTCACCGCCGGGGGAGTGGCCACCCCGGCCGACGCCGCGATGATGATGCAGCTCGGCGCCGACGGCGTGTTCGTGGGCTCCGGCATCTTCAAGTCGGGTAATCCCGCCCAGCGCGCGGCGGCGATCGTGAAGGCGACGACCTTCCACGACGACCCCAAGATCGTGGCCGAGGCGTCGCGCGGACTCGGCGAGGCCATGGTGGGCATCAACGTCGCCGATCTCCCCGCCCCGCACCGCCTGGCCGAGCGTGGCTGGTAACACCCCCCGCGTCGGAGTGCTCGCGCTGCAGGGCGACGTGCGCGAGCACCTCGCCGTGCTGCGCGGGCTCGGCGCCGATGCGCTGCCCGTGCGCCGGCCCGACGAGCTCGCCGCCGTGGAGGGCCTGGTGCTCCCCGGCGGCGAGTCCGGCGTCATCGACAAGCTCGCGCGCGCATTCGGCCTCTTCGATCCGATCCGCGCGGCCATCGCCGACGGCATGCCGATGTACGGCACGTGCGCGGGGCTCATCCTGCTGGCCGACCGCATCGACGGCGCGATCACCGGTCAGCAGACGTTCGGCGGCATCGACGCGCGCGTCGCGCGCAACGCGTTCGGCAGCCAGACCGCCTCGTTCGAGACCGACCTCGATGTACCCGTCCTGGGCGATCCGCCGGTGCACGCGGTGTTCATCCGGGCGCCCGCGGTCGTCGAGTGGGGACCGGATGCCGAGCCCCTGGCATCCCTTCCCGATGGGCGCGTCGTGGCGATCGAGCAGGGAGTGCTGCTGGGCACCGCATTCCACCCCGAGTCGACGGGGGAGACGCGCTTCCACCGTCGGTTCCTGGATCACGTCGCGAGCAGGCGCGAGGGGCGCGCGCCCGCCGGCTCGAGCTGACGCCGGACAACGCAGGCACCTCGGGCGCGGTCTCGACCTCGACCGTGAGGCGCGGTTGAGGTGACGCCTGCCCGGTCGGCATTCGCGCAGTCGGCGGGTGATTTAGTCCCGTCCGGACGTCGATGCATATGCGCGATCAGTACGCTGTGCCACGTGGGTGGGTGGGCAGTAGATCCGGAGGGGTTGCGATCAGCAGCCAGTGTCGTCGCCCGCGCGGTGGACTTTACCGAAGGCGAAACCACGACGGCGGCAACGGCACACGTCGGCGATGCGGGGCTCGCGTCGGCGCTCTCGACGTTCATGGAAGCGTTTCCGGGCGGGTGGATGCAACGGGTATCGCAGACCGAGGGCGTGGCGCAGACCTTGACGGCATCGGCGGCGCTGTACGAAGCGGCCGATGACGAAGGTGTGCAGGACGTGTGCCGAGCGGAAGACTTCTGATGGCGGAATTGGGGCAGACCGAGGACCCGACAGCATTGGTGCCCGGTTCGATCGGCGAGATCGAGGCGATCATCGCGATGTGCCGTCGGCGCGCAGGTGTGGCCGGCGATGCGGCCGACACGGTGGGTCGCAAGAAGAGCATCGACGACTGGGCGGGCACCGCCGCAGATGCGTACGCAGAGAAAGTAGCCCGTCTGACCCGGGCGTGGACGGACGCACAGGATGCTCTTTCTCGCGTGGCCGTGGCGATGCGCGCCTACCGATCCGCACTAGCGCAGGCCCAGCAGAGGGCGGCAATCGCGGTGACGGTGTGGGAATACGGCGAAGCGTTGCAACGCCAGGAACAAGCGGGGCCGCCGGCGGCGCCGTTCACACAACGTCTGACGCCGTCGCCGCACGTCTTCAGCGCGGGTACCGACCGGGTGGCCCCGAGGACCAGTGACGAGGCTTTTGCGAAGGCCACCGGCTGGCTCAGTGAGGCCCGCGGGTGGGTGAGCGACGTGGCACGTATCGCGGTCGCCGAGGTGAACGCAGCGACCGAGCTCCTCCACGTCGCCGACGGCTCGATGTGGGCAACGGCCGGAGCCGCCCTCGCGACGGCGCCGGTTACCTCGGCGACGGCGCTCTCCGCCCGGATCTCGTCGGTCTTGCATCCCGGACGACGCCAGCGGACGTCGCCGCGTGGTGGCCGGGCTTGGACAATGAGCAACAGGACGCGTTGATTCACGCCATTCCGGCGGTGATCGGCAATCTCGGCGGCGTGGCCTACCGAGCGCGCGATGAAGCCAATCGCATCGTGCTCGAGCAGGCAATCCATGACGCGCGGCGCCACGCATCCGAAAGCCCCGACCAGCTGGCAGCTCTGGAGGCGCTCGAACGTAGCGCGTCGGGATACACACTGGCGTCCCTCGTGCTCGACGTGCCACCGCTCGCGCAGGTCGCGGTCGGCAACCTAGATGCGGCGACCAATGTGTCCTTCATCGTGCCGGGGATGAACTCGAATGTGGAGGGCGACATGCTGTCCTACGTCAACGCATCACAGAAATTACAGCAGGCACAGCAGAAGTTTGGCGGCGGCGATCTGGGTGATTATGCAGTTGTCGCGTGGCTCGGATATCACCCCCCGATGAATTCGAACCCCGCGGACGTTGCTTTCAACGGCAAAGCAGAGGCGGGCGCGTCCGCGCTGGCGAGGGATCTGACCTCGATGGCCGCGGTTCACGCCGCGACGGGTTCTCCGGCGGCTGTATCGGTTGTGGCCCATTCTTACGGCACAAACGTCACCGCCCTCGCCCTGACGGAAGCGCATGCCGATCACGTCGTGCTACTCGGCTCAGCAGGCGTCGACAGTCAGGTTGACAATGCAGCCGCCATGAACGTCCCGCCCGGGCAGGTCTTCGCCTCGCAGGCCGACCACGACGGATGGGCTCCCATCGGGCAGTTCACCTCCCGCGTCGTCGGCGACGGGAGAGTCGATCCGACCCAAGCGTCCTTCGGCGCACACGAATTCTCCTCTGAAGCCGCCACCACTCCCAGCGGTGAGGTACTGCGCGCTGTCGACAAACATGGTCCGTTCGGCGACGGGTCCACCACCTTCAGCTACCTCGACCCCAACACCACGGCCCAGTACAACACTGCTCTAGCTACGGTGGACCGGGGCGATGATGTGATCGCCCGGTAATTGTTCTCCTGATCGGTCCATTCCAATCCTCGTACTCCAGCGGACGGAACAATCGCCAGCAATGACGACCAGATATCTCTTCATCCCCGCAGGCATGCTGCTCGGCCTGCTTTTGACGGCGTGTGCGCCCCCGAGCGCCCCCACTCCGGAAGGACCAGATATGACGCCCGACGACGTCAAAACACAGTTAATGGATCTCTATGAGGCCAGCGCGGCCGCCATCTCCCCGGATGGCTGGGAGCTTCAGGGCTCATGGCTGGATTGCTCACCCAGCTCAGACGACGTGAGAGTCCGCTGGAACCTCGCAGCATCACGAACGGCGCCATTGCCCGGCGCGCCCGCTGAACTCATTGCTCAGGCACAAAAGGCGTGGCAAGAACGAGGCCACGAGGTTCAGATCGAACGCGATACGAACCTCACCCCGCCTCGCTGGATCCTTTCTGACCCCCCCTACCTCACCGGAACGCGACCCGACGGCAGTTATTACTCTCTTGATGTGGGCGAGAATGCCGTCTACTTCCGGGCCGACAGTGCCTGCGTGGCGGGGGACATCCTCCAGCTCAACGCTCGAACGCCAAGCCCGTGATTCTATCGTTCGACGCCGCCCTGCACGCCGAGACGATGGCACATCTCCGGCGCGCGGTAGCCGGGCTGCAAGAGAGTCTGGATGCCCTGGATCAGGAAGTCGGGACGTTGCGTGGGCAATGGTCCGGCGCTGCGCAAGCCGCGTACGACGACGCTCACCGTCAGTGGGCGGGTCCCATGAGCCGGTTGCGAGCGGCTCTCGAAGAGGCCACCAACGCCGCGCAGTCCGCCGGAGACCGCCTCACTCAGACCGAGGTCGACGTCGCCGCGCTCTGGGCCTGAGCCGCCTGAGCCTCCGACCGGCCCGGCGGAGAAGCATGCATGTCGAGGGTCCCACCTGAGCCCGATCTCCCCAGTCCGACGGCCTCTCGCAAGCCAGGATAAAGTTGGTACATGTCCGGACACTCCAAATGGGCCACGACCAAGCACAAGAAGGCGGTCATCGACTCCCGTCGCGCCAAGTCGTGGGCCAAGCTCATCAAGAACATCGAGGTCGCGGCGAAGCTCGGTGGAGCCGACCTCCAGGGCAACCCCACCCTCTTCGACGCCGTCCTCAAGGCGAAGAAGACCTCGGTCCCCAAAGACAACATCGATCGCGCGATCAAACGTGGTGCCGGTATCGGCGGCGAAGCCGTCGAGTACTCGTCGATCATGTACGAGGGCTACGGCCCCAACGGCGTCGCCTTCCTCATCGAGTGTCTGACCGACAACAAGAACCGCGCCGCGGCCGAGGTGCGCACCGCGCTCAGCCGTAACGGCGGCACCCTCGCCGACCCGGGCAGCGTCGCCTACAACTTCAGCCGCAAGGGCGTCATCGTCGTCCCCTCCGAGGGCACCACCGAAGACGACGTCATGCTCGCCGTCCTCGAGGCGGGCGCTGAAGAGGTCGAGCCGCACGGCGACGGCTTCGGCGTCATCACCGAGGCCTCCGACCTGGTGTCGGTGCGCTCCGCCCTGCAGGATGCCGGCATCGAATACGACTCCGCCGACGTCGAGTTCGTGCCCTCGCTCAAGGTCGAGGTCGACGCCGACACCGCTCGCAAGGTGTTCCGCCTCATCGACGCCCTCGAAGACAGCGACGACGTTCAGAACGTCTTCACCAACTTCGACATGAGCGCCGAGGTGCAGGCCGAGCTCGAGAACGACGACTGAGGGCGCGCCCTCGATCTCGACACGGCCCCTGCGCATAGCGTGGGGGCCGTGTCTCGTTCCCTCCGCGTTCTCGGCATCGACCCCGGCCTGACCCGGTGCGGCCTCGGTGTCGTCGACGTCTCGCCGAACCGCACGGCCTCACTCGTGCACGTGGGCGTCGCCCGTTCCGCACCCACCGACCCGATCGAGAAGCGTCTCGCGGCGATCGCCGCCGGCATCCGGGACGTGCTGGTCACCCATCAGCCGCACGTCGTCGCCGTCGAGCGCGTTTTCGCGCAGAACAACCTCCACTCGGTGATGGGGACCGCTCAGGCCAGCGGCATCGCGCTGCTGCTCGCGGCCGAACACGGCCTGACCGCCGCGACCCACACCCCGAGCGAGGTCAAGGCCGCGATCACCGGATACGGCTCCGCCGACAAGCTGCAGGTGCAGACGATGGTCGCCCGCGTGCTGCACCTCGACGCGCCTCCCCAGCCGGCGGATGCCGCCGACGCCCTCGCCATCGCCCTCTGCCATGCCTGGCGCGGAGGAGCGGTCGCCGCCTCGGCCGATGACGCGCTGACGCCCGCCCAGAAGGCCTGGAGGGATGCCGAGAAGAAGCGCACCCCGCCGAAGCGTGTCGCTCGAACACATGTACGAACGGGCGCGTAGGCTGGCCGGATGATCTCCTCGCTGCACGGCACGGCGGCTCACGTCGCCGACGACTCGCTGGTCATCGTGGTCGGGGGCGTCGGCTTCTCCGTCGCGGTCACCGCTCAGCTCGCGCGCACGGTGCACGTCGGCGACGACGTCCACTTGCACACCAACCTCATTGTGCGCGAGGACGCCCTGTCGCTCTACGGCTTCGAGGCGCGCGAAGAGCTGACCGTCTTCACACAGCTGATCAGCGTGACCGGCGTCGGCCCGAAGTCCGCGCTCGGGGTGCTGTCGTCGCTCACGGTGCCGCAGATCGCCCAGGCCGTAGCCGACGACGACGACGCCCCGTTCCGGCGCGTCTCGGGCATCGGCCCCAAGACGGCGAAGCTGATCGTGGTGCAGCTCGCCGGCAAGCTCCAGGTGGCGCCCTCCGCGGCGCCCGCTACCGCCTCGACGCACGGCCAGGTGCCCCTGCAGGTCACGCAGGCCCTCGTGGGCCTGGGCTGGACGGAACGGACGGCGGCCGAGGCCGTGGCATCCGTCGCCGAATCCGCTTCCGAGGCCGACCGCGCCTCGGTCCAGTCGTTGCTCCGACTCACGCTCGCCCTCCTGGGCCCGGCCCGCAAGGAGAGCGTGAGTGGCTGACGTCCGAGACGCCGGGACCCCCGACGACGAGGTCGAACTCGCGATCGAAGGGGCCCTGCGCCCCACCTCCCTCGCCGAGTTCGTCGGTCAGCAGAAGGTCCGCGGCCAGCTGCAGCTCCTCCTCGACGCCGCGCGCATCCAGCAGCGCTCTCCCGACCACATCCTGCTCTCCGGCCCTCCCGGGCTCGGCAAGACCACCCTCGCGATGATCGTCGCCCACGAGAGCGGGCGTCCGCTGCGCTTGTCGAGCGGACCGGCGATCCAGCACGCGGGCGACCTCGCGGCCCTGCTGTCGTCGCTCACGCCGGGGGAGGTGCTCTTCATCGACGAGATCCACCGCATGGCACGCTCCGCCGAAGAGATGCTGTACCTCGCGATGGAGGACTTCCGCATCGACATCATGGTCGGCAAGGGCGCGGGAGCGACCAGCATCCCCCTCGACCTCGCTCCGTTCACCCTGGTGGGCGCCACGACACGCGCGGGCCTGCTGCCGAACCCCCTCCGTGACCGCTTCGGTTTCACCGCCCACCTCGAGTACTACGAGCCCGAAGAACTCGAGCGGGTGGTCTCCCGCTCGGCATCCATGCTCGACGTCGGCCTCCCGGGAACGGCGCGCTCCGAGATCGCCCGCCGCTCGCGGGGGACGCCCCGAATCGCCAACCGTCTGCTCCGACGTGTCCGGGACTATCTCGTCGTGAACGGTCCGTCGACCGGCACCGACGAGGGTCACGCCGACGTGCGGACGGTCGGCGCCGCTCTCGATCTCTACGACGTGGATGCCATCGGGCTCGACCGCCTCGACAGAGCCGTCCTCGACGCCCTCGTCCGCCGATTCCGCGGGGGACCGGTGGGGCTCAGCACGCTCGCCGTGGCCGTGGGGGAAGAGCCCGAGACCATCGAGTCGGTCGTCGAGCCCTACCTCGTGCGCATCGGATTCATGGGCCGCACGCCCCGCGGACGCGTGGCGACTCCCGAGGCCTACGACCACCTCGGAGCCCCCCACCCGGACGGCATGCTCCGGTTCAGCCAGGGGTCATGACCTATACTCGGCGGGGGATTCCCCGACCCACGCTAGGCAGTGCCGCACGGCGCGCCTGATCTGAAAGGTGCACCGCCTCCATGGACTCCAGTTTCCTCCTGCTCATTCTGTTCGCGGGCCTGCTCGTCTTCATGTTCCTGAGCTCCCGCCGTCGCATGAAGAAGCAGAAGGCCGAGCTCGAGCAGAAGGCCCGCGAGACGGTCCCCGGTGCCGAGGTGCTGCTGCAGGGCGGCCTCTACGGCACGATCGTCGAGTACGACGGTGAAGACCTCGACAAGCCCGCGCACGTCGAGATCGCGCCCGGCGTCGTCATCAAGGTGCACAGCCAGGCCATCCTCCGCATCGTCGACTCGGCCGCGGGCACCGTCACCGAGGACGAGTTCATCGAAGCCGAAGAGACCGAGGCCGAGTACGTGGCCGGCGTCGCCGACGGCGACATCACCTCGATCAGCGACGACCAGCGCGCCGCCCGTCAGCACGCTGCCGACGCCGAGCGCGACGACAAGGACCGCCCCGCGGTCTGATCGCCCCCTCCCGCCTTTTCGTTCACCGCCGCACAGAAAGCCGACTCCGTGGCGCCCTCGACTCCCGTCCGTCACGCCTGGCGCGTTTTGACCGGATTGCTCGCCATCACCGGCGTGCTCTTCGGCATCAACGCGCTGGGTGTGTACGTGTTCAATGCCAGCTCCTGGACCCCCGAGCTCGCGCTCGACCTCCAGGGCGGCACTCAGATCATCCTGCAAGCCCAGACCACCGACGGCGCCGCGCCCGACAGCGAACAGCTGGCGCAGGCTGTCACGATCATCCGCCAGCGCGTCGACGCCTCGGGCGTGGGTGAAGCCGACGTCGCCACCGAGGGTGGCCGCAACATCGTCGTGCAGATCCCCGGCCAGGCCGACGAGGCCACGCGTCAGCGCATCCAGAGCTCGGCTCAGCTGCAGCTGCGCCCCGTGCTGTTCACCGGTTCGCCGGCGACCACGTTCGTGGGTCAGGACGGCGTGAGCACGCCGTACCCGACGCCCGACCCGAACCTGCCGTCGACGCCCACCGCCTCGCCCACCAACGCGAGCGACCCGGCATACATCACCCCGGCCCTGCAGGCGCAGTTCCTCGCATACGACTGCGCGAACCCGCCGAGCAACCCGGCGCAGGCTCCGGCCGACCAGCCGATGATCACGTGCGGAACGAACGACGGGCAGAAGTACATCCTCGGCCCCGTCGAGCTCGACGGCACCGCCATCTCGAACGCCACCAACGGCCAGGAGCAGAACACCGGGCAGTGGGCGGTCAACCTCGTCTTGAACGACCAGGGCACGCAGAAGTTCGCCGAGATCAGCCAGCGCCTCTACGGTGCCCAGGCTCCGCTGAACCAGTTCGCGTTCGTGCTCGACGGGTCGGTCCTGTCGGCGCCGTCGATGAACGGCATCATCGTCGACGGTCGCCCCAGCATCACGGGATCGTTCACGCAGGAGTCGTCCAAGGCCCTCGCCGACCAGCTCAAGTACGGCGCGTTGCCGCTCAGCTTCCAGGTGGTCAGCTCCGACACCGTGTCGGCGACGCTCGGTTCGCAGCAGCTGCAGGTCGGCTTCATCGCCGGTCTCATCGGCCTCGGGCTCGTGGCGATCTACTCGCTGATCGTCTATCGAGCGCTCGGCACGGTGATCATCGCCTCGCTCGGGGTGATGGCGGTCCTGACCTATCTCGCCCTGTGCATCCTCGCGTGGCGTGCCGGCTTCCGACTCTCGCTCGCGGGTGTCGCCGGTCTGATCGTCACCATCGGCTTCACGGCGGACTCGTTCATCGTCTACTTCGAGCGAATACGAGACGAGCTGCGCGACGGCAAGTCGATCACCGCCGCGGTCGAAGACGGATGGTCGCGCGCCAAGCGCACGATCTACATCTCGAAGTCGATCAACATCCTGGCGGCTGTGGTGCTGTACATCCTCGCGGATGCCACGGTGAAGGGCTTCGCGTTCACGCTGGGTCTCACGACGGCCATCGACATCCTGATCTTCATCCTGTTCACCCACCCGGTGATGCAGCTGCTCGCTCGCACGCGGTTCTTCGGTTCGGGCCACCCCCTGTCGGGAATGGACCCCAACGCGCTCGGCGCCGTCTACCGGGGACGCGCGCAGTTCCGCGCCCCCGTGGTCGAGGCGGGCCGCGTGAAGAAGTCGCGCGGCGAGGCGCAGCGTCGACAGACGATCGCCGAACGCAAGCAGGCCGAGCTGGCCGCCGCCAGCCGCGGCGATAGCCGCTCCACGAAGGAGGGAGACGACTGATGCGCTCCATGTCGCAGCTCGGTAACGACCTCTACTCGGGGAAGACGTCCTTCCCCTTCGTGCAGCGTCGTCGCCTGTGGTTCATCATCGCCGCGGTCCTGGTGATCGGCGCGGCCCTCGTCCCGTTCATCCGCCCCGTTCAGTTCTCGATCGAATTCACGGGGGGATCGCAGTTCACCGTGTCGAACCCGTCGACGTTCGACCAGGGGCTCGCCACGCAGGCCGTGACCTCGGTGGTTCCGGATGCCACGACCCGCGTCACCACGATCAGCGGCCAGTCGGTGCGCGTGCAGACCGACCAGCTGGACAACGACCAGACACAGGCGGTCTCGGCAGCCCTCGCGACCGCTTACCAGGTGCCGGCGTCCGAGATCACGAACTCGTTCATCGGGCCGACCTGGGGTAACGACGTCACGCGCCAGTCGCTCTGGGGTCTGTCGATCTTCCTCGCGCTGACGTTCCTCATCCTCGCGCTGTACTTCCGTACGTGGAAGATGTCGGTCGCCGCGATCATCGGCCTCGTCGACGTCCTCGTGATCACCATCGGCGTCTACGCCGTCTTCGGGTTCGAGATCTCGCCCGCCGCCGTCATCGGCTTCCTCACGATCCTCTCCTACGCGCTGTACGACACCACCGTCGTGTTCGACAAGGTCAGGGAGAACACCCGAGAGGACGGGGAGATCTCCGGTCGCACATTCGCGGAGTCGGTGAACCTCGCCGCGAACCAGACGCTGATCCGCTCGATCAACACCACCGTCGTCGCGATCCTCCCCGTCGGCGCGATCCTGTTCATCGGTGTGCCGCTCGGTGCGCGCACGCTGAGCGACATCTCGCTGTCGATCTTCGTCGGCACGATCGTCGCCGCATACTCGACACTCTTCGTCGCGGTGCCGATGTACGCGTTGCTGCGCGAGAAGGAGAAGCCGATCGCTCTGCGCGACGCACGCGTCGTGTCGGCCCGTGAGAAGGCGGGCGTCCCGGCCTGACGGCCGGGGCCCCGCCCTTCGGGCCCGCACCTGTGACCCCCGCCGCGAGGCATAGAATCGATCTACTGGCCGTGAGGAAGGGGTGGCGATGACCGAGACCGCTTCCTCCGCGCCGCCGCCGTCCTCCCTGCGACGGCTGGTCCCGCGCATCTTCTCGCGCGCGGCCCGTCGCGACGACGTCGACAAGCTGCTCCGCACGGTCCGCACGCACCACCCCAAGGGCGACCTCGCGATCATCGAGCGCGCCTACGCCGTGGCCGACAAGGCCCACGACGGGCAGAAGCGACAGAGCGGCGAGCCGTACATCACGCACCCCCTGGCGGTCGCGCAGATCCTGGCGGAGCTCGGCCTCGGCCCCAAGGCGATCGCCGCCGCGCTGCTGCACGACACCGTCGAGGACACGGGTTATCCGCTCGACGAGCTCGCCGCCGACTTCGGTGACGAGGTCGCGATGCTCGTCGACGGCGTCACCAAGCTCGACAAGGTCAAGTACGGCGACAGCGCCCAAGCCGAGACGGTCCGCAAGATGATCGTGGCGATGTCGAAAGACATCCGCGTGCTGCTCATCAAGCTGGCCGACCGGCTGCACAACGCGCGCACCTGGGGATTCGTGCCGCCGCACAAGGCCGCGAAGAAGGCCACGGAGACCCTCGAGATCTACGCTCCGCTCGCACACCGTCTCGGTATCCAGGCGATCAAGAGCGAACTCGAGGACCTGTCGTTCGCGGTGATGCACCCGAAGCTCTACGCCGAGATCGACAGCCTGGTCAAGCAGCGCACGCCCCAGCGCGAGCAGTACGTGCAGAACGTCATCGATGCCGTCGACGCCGACCTGCGCGAACTCCGCGTTCGCGGCCGGGTGATGGGCCGACCCAAGCAGCTGTACTCCGTGTACCAGAAGATGGTGGTCCGCGGCCGCGAGTTCGACGACATCTACGACCTCATCGGCATCCGGATCCTGGTCGGCACCGTGCGCGACTGCTACGCCGTGCTCGGTGCGATCCACGCACGGTGGACCCCGCTGCCGGGGCGTTTCAAGGACTACATCGCGACCCCCAAGTTCAACCTGTACCAGTCGCTGCACACCACGGTGATCGGACCCGGCGGGCGCACCGTCGAGATCCAGATCCGCACGCACGAGATGCACCAGCAGGCGGAGTTCGGCGTCGCCGCGCATTGGAAGTACAAGGAGCGGATGGCGGGCGGTAAGGCCGACGCCAAGGCCGTCGACGCCGACATGGCGTGGATCGCGCACATCTCCGACTGGCAGGCCGAGACCGCCGACCCGGGGGAGTTCCTCGACTCGCTCCGCTTCGAGATCGGCGCGAAAGAGGTCTACGTCTTCACCCCGAAGGGCCGCGTGGTCGGGCTTCCCACCGGCGCGACCCCGGTCGACTTCGCGTACGCCGTTCACACCGAGATCGGTCACCGCACGATGGGTGCCAAGGTCAACGGTCGCCTGGTGCCGCTCGAGTCGACCCTGCAGAGCGGCGACGTCGTCGAGGTGTTCACCTCGAAGAACCCCGATGCCGGCCCCAGCCAGGACTGGCTCGGGTTCGTCAAGAGCACCCGCGCGCGCAACAAGATCCGCGGGTGGTTCACGAAGGAACGCCGCGAAGAGGCCATCGAGCAGGGCAAGGACTCGATCGCCCGCGCCATGCGTCGGCAGAACCTGCCCCTGCAGCGCCTCATGAGCCAGGACTCGTTCACCGAGGTCGCCCGGCTCTTCCACTACGAGGACGTGTCCGCGCTCTACGCCGCGGTCGGCGAGGGGCACGTCTCCACGCAATCCGTGATCGAGAAGGTCACCGCTCTCGTCAACGTCGAAGAGGCCAACACCGGCCCCATCGACATCCCCGTCGGCCGCAGCCGCGCTCCGCGTGGCGGCGACTCCGGCGTCCTGGTGCGCGGAGCCCCCGACATCCTCGTCAAGCTCGCCAAGTGCTGCACCCCCGTTCCGGGCGACGAGATCGTCGGCTTCGTCACGCGCGGCAGCGGGGTGTCGGTCCACCGCGGCGACTGCACGAACGTGAAGTCGCTGAAGGAGGAGCCCGATCGTCTGATCGACGTCGAGTGGGCGCCGACGACGAAGAGCGTCTTCCTGGTGCAGATCCAGGTCGAGGCCCTCGATCGCTCGGGACTGCTGAGCGATGTCACGCGCGTGCTGAGCGAGCACCACGTGAACATCCTCTCGGCGACCGTGTCGACCACGAACGACCGCCTCGCGCTCAGTAAGTTCGTGTTCGAGATGGGCGACACCGTGCACCTCGATCGCGTGCTGAACGCCGTGCGGCGCATCGACGCGGTCTACGACGTGTACCGCGTCACCTCCTCGTAGCAGCCGGGGTCCTCTCCGCCACGACGTCGGTAAGGAGCGCGGCGCCCCTCCTGCCGTGCGGGAACGTCGGGTGTCGCACCAGCCACGCCTGGGCCTCGTGTCGCGATTCGACATCGGATGCCGCCCACTCGATCGCCACGGCGCGCTGAGCCTCGTCGTCGGAACGCGCGAGGTCGGCGAGCGTTCGCCCCGGTGTGCTGAGGTGAACGCCCGCGACGAAGGTCGTGTCGGCATCCGGGAGCCGCACATCGTGGAACACGGCCCGGGTCGCGTCCTGCGCGCGCGTCCGCGTCGGCCCCACACGCTGGAGGTGGTGCCGTCTGGGCTCGGTCGCCGTTCCGCCGTGCACCCACGCCGCCGTCAGCCGCACCCCGGCCCACCGTCCGCCGAGCAGGGGAGACAGGCTCCGTGCCCGCATCCAGACCGTCTCCACCGCATCGGCCGGCATGAAACCCTCGCCGAGCGGCACGAGCAGACCGTCGAGGCACGCCGCACTGAGCTCGGTCAACGCGAGACGCTCCCCGGGGAAGAACAGAAAGGGCGACACCATCCCGTCAGTGTGACGGAGCGGTGTCGCCCGTGACGGTCGAACCGTCGAACTGTGGAGAACCCGATCAGCCGCCGAGGGCGCGCAGCCAGGTACGACGCGCTTCGAGAGCCTCCGACGCCTGCGCCGCGGCACGCTTGTCGCCGCGCGACTCGGCCTCGGCCAGCTCGGCCTCGAGCTTGTCGATCGCGTCGGTGAGCTGACGCGTCATGTCGTTGGCGCGGGCCTTCTGCTCGGGGTCGTTGCGCTTCCAGTCGGCGTCTTCGCGGGTGCGCACGCTCTGCTCGATCTTGCGGAGCTCGTCGTCGAGGACGCGCTCCTTGTCGCGCGGGAAGATGCGTCCGATCTCGTCCCACTGACGCTGGATGGCGGTCAGCTTCTGACGGGCCGTCGCGAGGTTCTTCTCGTCGACGATGGGCGCGGCCTGCTCGAGGAGAGCGCGCTTCTGCTCGATCTTCTCCTTCGACGCCTCGGCATCGGCGGACTCGCGCTCGATACGAGCTCCGTAGAGCGCGTCGCCGGCGGCCTTGAAGCGAGCCCACAGCGCATCGTCGACCTTGCGGCCGGCGCGACCCGAGGCCTTCCACGCGTCGAGGAGGTCGCGGTACGCCCCGATCCCGTCCTCACCACGCGGGGCGAGGGCCTCGGCGCGCTCGACCAGACGCGTCTTGGCCTCGCGCGCCGACTTGTGGGTCTCGTCGAGCGACGAGAAGAACTCGCGGCGGTGACGATCGACCGTGGCGCGCGCGTCGCGGAAGCGGCGCCAGAGCTGCTGCGCGGTCGACTTCGACAGGCGCGGACCGTTCTGCTGGTGGGCCTGCCACCGGTCGAACAGCGCGGTCATGTCGGCGGTCATCTGCTTCCACTGCACCGTCTGCGGGTCGCGGGCGGCGAGGGCCTCGGCCTCTTCGACGATCGCGGTGCGCTCGCGCACGGCCTCTTCGGTGGCCTGCTTCGCGGCGACGGCCTCGGTCTCACTCGCTTCGGCGAGCTCAGCCGTGAGGGCGTCGACACGGGCGATGAGAGCGGCGAGGTCGCCCACGGCGGCCGCACCCTCCAGCTTGCCGCGAAGCGTCTTCGCCGTCGAACGCAGGTCCGATGCCGAGGCCCCTCCGCGACGGTGGCGCGTCTCGATCAGAGTGACCTCACCGGCGAGGTCGGAGAACTTGCGCTGGAAATAGGCCAGCGCCTCGGCCGGCGTGCCGTCGGGGTACTGGCCCACGACGCGCCAGTCGTCGCCCTCGCGGACCGAGACGGTTCCCTCGTCGTCGACGCGGCCCCAGGGCTGGGTGGCCGAGGTGGACGCGGTCTTGCCGGGAGGAGGCCCGGGGAGTCGAAGGCCGGGACGCGGGGCCGCGGGCTGCGCAGCGGCGGACTGCACGGCGGGAGCGGCGTCGTCCTTCGAAGCGGCGGCCTCTTCGTCTTCGACCGGCGCCGCGGCGGCGGGCTCTTCAACAGCGGGCTCTTCAGCAGCGGGCTCTTCGGCAGCGGGCTCGGTGGGGGACGCGGGGTCAGCGGCATCCGTCGCCTGCTCGTCGAGCGACGACTCGCCGGACGAGGCGTCGGCGTCGGGAGCGGAGGGATCCGGGGCCGGAACGGCGTCGGAAGAGTCGGTTTCCGCCTCGACCGGGGTCGTGACGGTGGGATCGACCTCGGCGCTGCTCGCGTCGTCGCGCGGGTCGGAGGTCTCGGGAGTGGGAGCGGAAGTCACGGGTAGCACCTCATCGCGGCAGAACCGCCTGGGGGAGAAGGACCCTCCGAGCCTAGTACGCGCGACCGCTCCGACACAGGATGGTCATTCCCGCCCCGCCACGGCACCCATCCCGCGGCGCGGGGGAATCGTTCAGGGTGCGGTCGACTCCGAGGGCAGCGGGGCCGGGATCTCGGTCGGGGCAGGAGTCTCCGGGCTGACCGTCGACGACGGTTCGGGGGTCGGCGCTCCGGGACCGGTCACGAAATACGCCGTCTGCAGGGCGATCGCCCCGGCGATCACGATCAGACCGACGATGACGCCGACGAGGTTGTCACGGGTGCGGCGACGTCCCTGACGGTCGTGCAGTTCGAGTCGAGCCTGGTAGGCGCGCGCACGCTCGCGCTGCTCTCGGGTCCGCCGGTCTTTCCCACGCGCCGCCACATCGACCTCCTCCGCCCGTCCGGGCCCCTCGATCCTATAAACAGAGGTCGGAGTGTCCCGGATGACGGCGTGGGCATGGGCGATCCCGGTGTCGGAGGCCCCGGTTAGCCTGGAGAGGTGACCCCTTCTTCCGCGCTCTTCCAAGGCCAGACGCCGTTGGCGGTGCGCATGAGGCCGGTGAGCCTCGATGAGGTGGCCGGCCAAGGGCATCTGCTGCGACCCGGCTCCCCGCTGGTCACTCTCGCGACGACCGACTCCTCGGCATCCGTCTCGGCCGCCTCGGTGATCCTGTGGGGTCCGCCCGGCACCGGAAAGACCACGCTGGCGCAGGCGATCGCCCGGTCGTCGGGGCGGCGGTTCGTGGAGCTCTCGGCCATCACGGCGGGGGTCAAAGACGTGCGCGAGGTCATGCAAGACGCGCTGACACAGCGAGATCTGTACGGCCAGTCGACCATCCTCTTCCTCGACGAGATCCACCGCTTCACCAAAGCGCAGCAGGACGCCCTGCTGCCGGGTGTCGAGAACGGCTGGGTCGTCTTGATCGCCGCCACCACCGAGAACCCGTCGTTCTCGGTGATCTCGCCCCTGCTGTCTCGCTCCCTTCTGCTCACCCTCCGCCCGCTCGGCGATGACGACCTCGGCGCACTGGTGGATCGCGCGGTAACCGACCCGCGCGGGCTCGCTGGTCGTGTCGTGCTCGACGACGACGCCCGGGCGGCGCTGGTGCGTCTGGCCTCGGGCGACGCGCGGCGCGCTCTCACCGCCCTCGAGGCCGCGGCCTCGGTCGCGGGCGACGACGCGGGGGCCCCTGCTCCGGCGGCCCGCGACGACGACGAAGACGAAGACGACGAACAGGACCCCGGTCCGTTCACCGGCGAGGGCGACGAGCTGCCCGTCATCACCGCCGACCACATCGCCCAGGCCGTCGACCGCGCCCTGCTGCGCTACGACCGCCAGGGAGACGAGCACTACGACGTCATCAGCGCCTTCATCAAGTCGGTGCGGGGCTCCGATCCGGATGCCGCCATCCACTACCTCGCGCGCATGATCGAGGCGGGGGAGGACCCCCGCTTCATCGCGCGGCGCCTGGTCATCTCGGCCGCTGAGGACATCGGCATGGCCGACCCGCAGGCCCTGCAGATCGCGGTGGCCGCGGCCGACGCGGTGGCGTTCATCGGCATGCCCGAGGGACGCATCCCCCTCGCCGAAGCCACGGTGTACCTGGCGACGACCGCCAAGTCGAACGCCGCGTACAACGCCATCAACGCCGCGATCGCCGACGTGCGCGCGGGCGGCTTCGGGCGCGTCCCCCTGCACCTGCGGGACGCGCACTATCCGGGAGCCAAGCGTCTCGGCCACGGCAAGGGCTACAAGTACGCGCACGACAGCGAGATCGGCATCGTCACGCAGCAGTACCTGCCCGACGAGCTCGTCGGCAAGCGGTACTACGAACCCACCAGTCACGGTGCCGAACGCGACGTGTCGGCGCGCCTCGAGAAGATCCGCCGCATTCTCGAGGGGCGTTGACACGGCATCCGGGATGCGCCCGGCCCGCTCTGATAGCATGAACCGGCTCGAAACAGGGTTTTCGGGCATCCCCTCCTTCCTGTGATCACCTTCCGGTGCGCCCCGGCGTGCGCTTCGGATCGGGCGGAAGGGGGCGATACGCCCGTGAGCCGTGAAAGGCGCGGCCACGTCATCGGAAGGAGAACTTCGTGACCACGAAGTCTCAGGACCGCCGTAAGGTGCGTCTGTCGCGCGCCCTCGGCGTCGCACTCACCCCTAAGGCCGCCCGCTACCTCGAGAAGCGTCCCTACGCTCCCGGCGAGCACGGCCGCACCAAGCGCAAGGCCGACAGCGACTACGCCGTCCGTCTCCGTGAGAAGCAGCGTCTGCGCGAGCAGTACGGCATCCGCGAGAAGCAGCTTCGCATCGCGTTCAACGAGGCCCGCCGCACCGAGGGCCTGACCGGTGAGAACCTGGTCGAGCTGCTCGAGATGCGTCTGGACGCCCTCGTCGTGCGTTCGGGCTTCGCCCGCACCACCGCGCAGGCTCGCCAGCTCGTCGTGCACCGCCACATCATGGTCGACGGCCAGCTCGTGGACCGCCCGTCGTTCCGCGTGAAGCCGGGTCAGCTGATCCACGTCAAGACCAAGAGTGAGGGCCTCGAGCCCTTCCAGGTCGCCGCCGCTGGTGGGCACGCCGAAGTGCTGCCCCCCGTTCCGGGCTACCTCGAGGTCGACCTCTCCACGCTGCAGGCGAAGCTCGTGCGTCGTCCCAAGCGCGCCGAGGTGCCCGTCACGTGTGACGTGCAGCTCGTCGTCGAGTACTACGCCGCCCGCTGATCCCAGCGAGCACACGAAGGGCGTCGGGTTCTCCCGGCGCCCTTTGTCGTTCGCGGGTTGCGCTTCGCGCGAAGCTTCGTCGTCTGCGGAGGATGGGCGCGGGGGCGTTGGTTCGTTTGCCTGAGATGGTCGGGGCACCGCCGCGCCGGCGACCATGTGCGGCGAATGAATGCGGAGGGCTTGGGTTCGATTGCCTGAGATGGTCGCAACCTCGCTGCGCCAGCGACCATGTGCGGCGAACGAAGGCCGAGGGCATTGGTTGGATTGCTCGAGATGGTCGGGGCCCCGCCGCGCACCCGACCATGTGCGGCGAACGAAGGCCGAGGGCGTGGATTCGATTGCCCCAGAGGGTCGCAACCTCGACGCGCTGGCGACCATGTGCGGCAAATGAACGCCGAGGGCGCTGGTTCGATTGCCTGAGATGGTCGAAACCTCGCCGCGCTGGCGACCATGTGCGGCGAATGAACGCTGAAGGCGTGGATTCGATTGCCCCAGATGGTCGCAACCTCGCCGCGCTGGCGACTATGTGCGGCAAATGAACGCCGAGGGGGTGGATTCGATTGCCTGAGATGGTCGGGGCACCGCCGCGCACCCGACCATGAGCGGCGAATGAACGCAGAGGCCATCCGAAGGTCGCGGGTTCGCCGACCCGTGACCGTCTGCGTGAACGGGGTGGGGGCGGGGCGGGCGGCGTCCGCGCCTTTGCCCGGGAAGCGGGGCCCCTCGCCTACGATGGAGAGGGCCGTGATCGCGGCGTCGTATCGAGGAAGAAGTGGTGATCGTGAAAAGCCTCGTCTGGTTCGCGCTGGGTATCGCCGGCGGTTTCGTCGCCGCCCATCTCGTCAACAAGGACCCTCGCGGTCAGGAGCTGCTCGCGCAGCTCGACTCGCGCATCAGCGAGTTCACCGACCACATGAGCGACGCCTACCACCAGCAGGAGAACCGTCTCTCCGAGATCATCGACGACGCCAAGGGCGTCGCGTCCTCCGCTGTCGACAAAACCGGCGACGCGGTGGAATCCGCCGCCGCCGCGGCCAAGAAGGCCGTTTCCTCCTCCGACTGACCCCCTCCGGCCTCCCGCCCCGGTACGTGGGGCGGATCCGCATGCGTACGGAAAGACCCGCCATGAAAACCGCCGAGATCGCCCAGCGCTTCCTCGACTTCTTCGAGAAGAAGAACCACACGATCGTCCCCTCGGCCTCGCTCGTCACGGACGACCCGGCCCTGCTGTTCACCGTGGCGGGCATGGTGCCCTTCATCCCGTACCTCAGCGGAGTCGTTCCACCGCCTTACCCGCGCGCGGCCGACGTGCAGAAGTGCATCCGCACCAACGACATCGAAGAGGTCGGCAAGACCCCGCGTCACGGCACCTTCTTCCAGATGCTCGGCAACTGGTCGTTCGGCGACTACTTCAAGGAAGATGCGATCCGGTTCGCCTGGGAGCTGCTCACCGCGCCCGAGTCGGAGGGCGGACTCGGCTTCGACCCGAAGGACCTCTGGGTCACGGTGTACGAAGAGGACGATGAGGCCCGCGACCTCTGGCTGAAGCTGAGTACCCTGCCCGACGAGCGCATCCAGCGCCTCGGCAAGGACACGAACTACTGGTCCACCGGCCTGCCGGGCCCCGCCGGCCCCTGCTCGGAGATCTTCTTCGACCGCGGTCCCGCCTACGGCATCGACGGCGGTCCCGCGACCGACGACGACCGCTACGTCGAGATCTGGAACCTCGTGTTCATGCAGTACGAGATCACCAACGTGCGCTCGAAGTACGACTTCGACATCGTCGGCGAGCTCCCCGCCAAGAACATCGACACCGGCATGGGCCTCGAGCGCATCGCGTTCATCAAGCAGGGCGTCGACAATATGTACGAGACCGACCAGGTGCGCCCCGTGCTCGACCTGGCAGCGTCGCTCGCGGGCAAGTCGTACGGCCAGGAGTCGCACGACGACGACGTGCGCCTGCGCATCGTCGCCGACCACGTACGCTCGTCGCTCATGCTGCTCGCCGACGGCGTGACCCCCTCGAACGAAGGCCGCGGCTACATCCTGCGCCGCATCATGCGTCGCGCGATCCGCTCGATGCGTCTGCTGGGCGTCGAGGGCGCGACCTTCCCCGAGCTGTTCGCCGCCTCGCGCGACGCGATGAAGGAGTCGTACCCCGAGGTCGAGGCCGACTACGCGCGCCTTTCGGCCTACGCGATCGCCGAGGAGCAGACGTTCCTCCGCACGCTCGCGGCCGGGTCCGCGATCCTCGACCAGTCGGTCGTCGAGGCCAAGAACGGCGGCGGCACCACCCTGTCGGGCTCCGAGGCGTTCCTGCTGCACGACACCTACGGCTTCCCGATCGACCTCACCCTCGAGATCGCCGAAGAGGCCGGACTGTCGGTCGACCGTGCGGCCTTCGACACCCTCATGCTCGAGCAGCGCACGCGTGCGAAGGCCGACGCCCGCGCCCGCAAGGGGGCGATCGCCGACCAGAGCGCGTACCGCGAGTTCCGCGCGCTCGGTGAGACCGTGTTCACCGGCTACACCGAGATGCAGACGGAGTCCAAGGTCCTCGGCATCCTCGTGCAGGGCCACGGCAGCGATCGCGCGTCGGAGGGCCAGATCGCCGAGGTCATCCTCGCCGAGACCGCCCTGTACGCCGAGTCGGGCGGCCAGGTCGCCGACAAGGGCGTCATCGTCGGCCCGGGCTACGAGCTCGAGGTGCTCGACGTGCAGCGCCCCGTTCCGGGCCTGGTCAGCCACACCGTCGAGGTCACCACGGGCGAGGTGTCGGTCGGCGCCCCCGCGACGACGGTCGTCGACGCGCTGAACCGCCACGCCGCCCAGCAGGCGCACACCGCGACGCACCTCGTGCACGCGGCCATCCGCGACACGCTCGGCAAGACCGCGACGCAGACCGGTTCGCTCAACCGCGCCGGCTACATGCGCTTCGACTTCAGCTGGGGCTCGGCGCTGTCGCCCGAGACCCGCACCGAGATCGAAGACATCGCCAACAACGCCGTGCGCGACAACCTCGAGGTCACCACGCGCGTGATGTCGCTCGACGAGGCGAAGGCGGCCGGTGCTATGGCGCTGTTCGGCGAGAAGTACGGCGACACCGTGCGCATGGTCGACATCGGAGGCCCGTGGTCGCGTGAGCTGTGCGGCGGCACCCACGTCGCCCGCAGCGCCGAGATCGGCCTGGTCAACCTCGTCGGCGAGCAGTCGGTCGGCGCCTCGAACCGCCGTGTGGAGGCCCTGGTCGGCCTCGACGCCTTCCGCGACCTGGCGGCCGAGCGTGCGATCGTGTCGCAGCTGAGCACGAGCCTGAAGACCCCTCGCGAGCAACTGCCCACGCGCATCGCGGAGTTGGCCGCCAACCTCAAGGCCGCCGAGAAGAAGATCGCCGCTTTCGAGGCACAGGCCTTGACCGGTCGCCTGCCGCAGCTCGTCGAGTCGGCCGTCGCGGTCGGAACCGTGCGCGTCGTCGCGCAGAGCCTGGGCGAGGGCGCGTCGGCCGACGACGTGCGATCGCTCGCCCTGCAGGTGCGCGATCGCCTGGGCAGCGATCCGGCCGTCGTGGCGCTCGCGAGCGTCTCGGGCGGCCGTGCAACGGTCGTCGTCGTCACGAACGACGCCGCGCGCGAGCGCGGTCTCGCCGCAGGAGCCCTGGCGAAGAACGCCGCGGGCGTGCTCGGCGGCGGCGGCGGCGGACGCCCCGACGTCGCGCAGGGCGGTGGAACGGATGCCGCTGCCCTCCCGCAGGCGCTCGACGGCATCGTCTCGGACGTGCGGGCGACCACCGCGTGACGGCGTTCCGTCGCGGCATCCGGTTCGGTATCGACGTCGGGCGTGCCCGCGTGGGCGTGGCACGGTCGGATCCGGACGGGGTGCTAGCCGTTCCGGTCGAGACCGTGCCCCGAAAGGGGGAGCCGATCCGGCGGATCGCGGCGCTGGCTGCGGAGTACGAAGCCTTCGAGATCCTGGTCGGGCTTCCTCTCAACCTGCGCGGGGAGGACACGGCGTCGACCACCGATGCGCGGACGTTCGCGGCTGCTCTCGCGGAGGCGCTCCCCATGCCCGTCCGACTGGTCGACGAACGGTTGAGTACCGTCTCGGCGCACGGCGTGTTGAGAGAAGCAGGGCGTTCCCAGCGGGATTCTCGTAGCATTGTGGACCAAGTCGCCGCTGTGGTCCTTCTGCAGCAGGCGCTCGACGTGGAGCGACAGTCTGGCGAGCCGGCCGGACCCACCGTCACACCGGGACAGGAGCCCGCCTGACATGCCCGAGAACCAGCCCCCTGAGAGCGATCCGTTCGCGGATCTCTACGGTCGTCTGCCCGACCCGCGCACCGGCGCGCGCAGCTCACGGGAGTCCGCGCCGCAGACGGATGCCGCGCCGCCCTCGCGCCGAGCAGCTCGAGAGGCCCGCCGGGCCGCGACGGAAGCGACCCCGATCACCGGATCGGACCAGGCCGCTCGCGCAGCGGACGACTCCGCAGCCGCCACCTCACGTGCCGAGGCGCCTCGCCAGACCGCGTCCCTCCCGGCCGCCTCGGCACCCGCGCCGGCCCCCCGCGCCGCCGAGGAGCAGCAGGGCACCCGCTGGGGAGAGCCCTCGTCGTTGCCCGGAGCCGCGGCTTCCTCGACCGCGTCCGAGCGCTCGCCCCTCCCGGCCGGCCGGTCCGATGACGCTCCCGGACCGCGCCGCAGCGGCGACACCGCCCCCGGCCCCCGTCGCACGAGCGCCCCCACCGCGTCCGGAACCCCCGGCGCCGCACAGCCGGTCCGGGAGGAGGCGTCACGCGCTCAGGCCGCTGCCGCCGCCGGTCCGCGTTCGGTCGCCCCATCGTCCTCCGACGACGCGCTCGACGCCCGCTCCGCGCCGGCCTCCCCGAACGCGCACCCTCCTCGCGACGCACAGCCGTTCCGCGACACGCAGTCCGCCGTGTGGCAAGCGGCCGCCCGTCGAGCCGAGGCCCCGAGCTCCGCCGACGCCCCGCGCGCCGCCGAGACCCCGCGCGCCGCCGAGACCCCGCGCTCCTTCGAAGCCCCGCGCTCCACCGAGACCCCGCGCGCCAGCGAGACCCGCCCCGCCGACACCCCGCGCCCCGCCGGCGCGAACGCCCGCCGCACCGAACCGTCGCGCGATCGCGAGCCCGTGCTCGTCGGAGCCGGAGCCGGAGCCGCAGCCGCCGCCCCCGAAGCGTCGCGTTCGAGCGCGGCATCCGGATCCCTCGAAGACCTGTTCACCGGTGAGACCACCACGCAGCAGATCGGGTGGGCACCGCAGAAGCCTCCCAAGCGGCGCCGGTCCGTCGGTCGCTGGATCGCCCTCGCGATCGTGCTGGTCCTCGTCGGCGGTGTCGCCGGCGGAGGTATCGCCCTGTGGAACACCTACGGGGAGCGCGTGCAGGCGTTCCTCGGCAATGGGGAGTCGCTCGAGTACGAGGCGGGCCAGGCCACCGGCGAGGCCCGCGTGACGATCGTGAGCGGCGACACGGGGCAGTCCGTCTCGCCCAAGCTCTTCGAGGCGGGGGTCACGAAGGCCTCCAACTCGCTCTACAAGTACATGGTCGACAACGCCGTCGGTTTCACGTTCCAGCCCGGCGTCTACAAGTTGCAGCAGCAGATGACCTCGGCGGCGGTGCTCGCCGCCCTGAAGGACCCGGCGAGCAGGCTCGACAATTCCGTGCAGCTTCGCGAGGGGCTGACCCTGAAGCAGTCGCTCGACATCATCTCCGAGCAGACGAGCATCCCGCGCGCCGACCTCGATGCGGCGGTGGCAACGCCGTCGACCTATGGAGTGACGGCGTCGACCCTCGAGGGCTGGATCTTCCCCGCCACCTACGACTTCGACGACGGCGTGACCGCCCCGCAGGTCATCGACCGCATGGTCAAGCGCACGATCGAGTCGCTCGACAAGGCCGGTGTCGCGCCCGACGATCGGGAGCGCGTCCTGACGATCGCCTCGATCATCGAACGCGAGGCGCGCAGCAGCGAGGACTTCTACAAGGTCTCGCGCGTGATCGAGAACCGCCTGCAGCCCGACAACACCGAGACGCACGGTCTGTTGCAGATGGACTCCACCGCGCAGTACGGCGCGAACGAACTCGACGCCGGATCGTCGTCGTCGAGCGCGAACGCCCTGAACGGCGACAACCCGTACAACACCTACAAGTACCCCGGGCTGCCGGTCGGCCCCATCGCCAATGCCGGAGACCTCGCGATCGACGCCGCGATGCATCCGGTCGACGGCCCCTGGTACTACTTCACGACCGTGAACCTGAAGACGGGCGAGACGGTGTTCTCGACCACCTACGCCGATCAGGAGAAGGCGGTCGCGCAGTTCCAGCAGTGGTGCCGCGAGAATCCGAACGGCGGATGCTGACCGCCCCACGCCGCCTCGCCGTCTGGGGCGACCCGATCGCGCACTCGCGGTCGCCCCGGCTGCACGCCGCCGCGTACGGCGTCCTCGAGCTCGACTGGGAGTACGGGCGCCGGCAGGTCGACGAGGCGGGCTTCGAGAGCGCCTGGAGGGGCCTGGATGCCGACTGGCGCGGCCTCTCGCTCACCATGCCGCTCAAGCACGCCGCCGCTCGCGACGCCATCTCGCTCGACGACGATGCGCGCCTCACCGGCGCCGTCAACACCTTCCTGCTGACCGGGGACGGACCCCACGGCTTCAACACCGACGTGGGCGGCCTCGCGCGAGCCCTGGACGAGGTCGGGGTGCGAGAGCCCGAGGCCATCCGCGTCCTCGGCGCCGGTGCCACCGCGACCTCGGCGGTCGTCGCGGCGGCCCGCGCCGGTGCCCGGACCGTCGAGGTGCGCGCCCGCCGTCCCGAGGCCGCCGCGCCGATCGCCGCTCTCGGCGACGCCCTGGGCGTGACGATCCGCGTGGCCGCTCTCGACCACTCGCCGCCGGCACGCGTCGACGCCACCATCGCGGCCCTGCCCGGGGGCACCGACCTCGGCCGCGTCGCCGAGGATCTGGCATCCGTCTCGGGTCCGCTCGTCGACGTCGTCTACGGTGGCTGGCCGACCCCGCTCGCCCGAGCGTGGGAGCGCGCGGGAACGGAGGCGCACGACGGTCTCGCGATGCTTCTTCACCAGGCCCTGCTGCAGGTGCGCGTCTTCGTCGGGGGAGACCCCGGGGTCGCCGTCGAGCGCGAGGCCGAGGTGCTGGCCGCAATGCGCACCGCGCTCATGGGAGACTAGGACCATGCTTCGCGTTCTCACCGCCGGCGAGTCCCACGGCCCCGAGCTGATCGCCCTCATGGAAGGGATGCCGGCCGGCGTCCCCATCTCTGCGGCCCAGATCCGCGCCGAACTCGCGCGTCGTCGCCTGGGCTACGGCCGGGGCTCGCGCATGAAATTCGAAGAAGACGAGCTGTCGCTGTCGACCGGCATCGTGCACGGCTTCACGATCGGCAGCCCGATCGCGTTGCGCATCGGCAACACCGAATGGCCCAAGTGGACCGAGGTCATGAGCCCCGAGCCCGTGGAGCTGTCCGATCGCTCGCGGGGTCGCGGCGCCGCTCTCACGCGGCCGCGTCCCGGTCACGCCGACCTCGTCGGCATGCAGAAGTACGGCTTCGACGAGGCCCGACCGATCCTCGAGCGGGCCTCGGCCCGCGAGACCGCCGCACGCGTCGCCCTCGGCGCCGTCGCACGGTCGTTCCTGAACGAACTCGGCATCCGTCTGGTCAGTCACACCCTCTCGATCGGCCCGGTGCGCGTCCCCGACGATGCCGAGTTCCCGACGCCCGACGACGTCGACCGCCTCGATGCCGACCCGCTGCGGTGCTTCCACGCCGAGACGAGTGCCGCGATGGTGGCCGAGGTCGACGACGCGAAGAAGACCGGTGACACGCTCGGCGGCGTCGTCGAGGTCCTCGCCTACGGCCTCCCGCCCGGACTCGGCTCCCACGTGCAGTGGGATCGTCGACTGGATGCCAAGCTGGCTCAGGCTCTGATGAGCATCCAGGCGATCAAGGGCGTCGAGGTCGGCGACGGCTTCCTCACAACGACCCGCCGTGGATCGCAGGCGCACGACGAGCTCTTCGCCACGGGTGACGGGATCACCCGGTCGTCCGATCGCGCGGGCGGCACCGAGGGCGGCATGTCGACCGGCACCGTGCTGCGCGTGCGCGCCGGCATGAAGCCGATCGCGACGATCCCCAAGGCCCTGCGCACGGTCGATGTCGCCACGGGCGACACCGCCGCGGCGCACCACCAGCGCTCCGACGTCTGCGCGGTCCCCGCCGCCGGTGTCGTCGCCGAGGCCATGGTCGCGATCACCCTCGCCGACGCCGTTCTCGAGAAGTTCGGCGGCGACAACATCGTCGAGACCCGCCGCAACGTCGAGACCTATCTCGCGAACCTGCCCGAGACGCTGCGCACGACCGACGCGTCCGACGCGGCGCTCCTCGCGCATGACCTCGCCTGACGCCGCTTCCGAGACCGCGTCCGCGGGTCCCGCCGTCGTGCTCATCGGGCCGATGGGGGCGGGGAAGACGAGCGTGGGCCGTCGTGTGGCACGCGCGCTCGGAACGCCGTTCACCGACACCGACAAGCTCGTCGTGCGCGACCACGGTCCGATCCCGGCACTGTTCGCCGCGCACGGCGAACCGCACTTCCGCGCCCTGGAGCGCGACGCCGTCGTCGAGGCCCTGGCCCGCGGCGGTGTCGTGGCGCTCGGCGGGGGAGCAGTGCTCGACCCGCTGACGCGCGAACGCCTGCGCGAGCATCACGTCGTGCTGCTGACGGTCGCGCCGCATGTCGTGGCATCCCGCATCCACGGCGACGAGCGGCCGTTGCTCGGCGGAGAAGATCCCGTCGCGCGCTGGCAGCGCATCTTCGACGAGCGCCGAGCCGTCTACGAGCAGACGGCCGACATCGCATTCGACACCTCGTCCGGCCCCCTCTCGCGGGTCGTGGACGACATCGTGGCCTGGGCACGCCGTGTGCCGGCCGGAGAGACGGCATGACCGACACCACCACCATCAGCGTCGCCGGTGACCCCGGCTACGACATCACGATCGGTCGGGGCCTGCTCGCCTCGCTCGGCGAGACGCTCCCCGCGGGGGCGCAGAAGGTGCTCGTCGTGCACCCGCCGACCCTCGCGAAGCAAGCCGAGGAGCTGCGGGCGCAGCTGATGGGCGACCGGCAGGTGCTGCTCGCCGAGATCCCCGACGCCGAGGCCGGAAAACGCGTCGAGGTCGCGGCCTTCTGCTGGCAGGTCATGGGTCAGGCCGACTTCACCCGCACCGACGTCGTGATCGGTTTCGGCGGGGGAGCGGTGACCGACCTCGCGGGCTTCGTCGCGGCGACCTGGCTGCGCGGCGTCGCGCTCGTGCAGGTTCCGACGACCGTGCTCGGGATGGTGGATGCCGCGGTGGGCGGCAAGACCGGCATCAACACCGCCGAGGGCAAGAACCTCGTCGGCGCGTTCTGGCCTCCGGTCGCCGTGGTGTGCGACCTGGATCTGCTCGACACGCTGTCGAAGAACGAGGCGACCGCCGGGTTCGCCGAGGTGGTCAAGGCGGGCTTCATCTGGCATCCCGAGATCCTGGACCTGATCGAGGCCGACCCGGAGGGGATCGTCGATCCGCGCGGAGACGGCTTCCGCCGCTGCGTCGAGCTCGCGATCGACATGAAGGCTCGCGTCGTCGGCGAAGACCTGCGCGAGGCCGGGCTGCGCGAGGTGCTGAACTACGGCCACACCCTCGGACACGCGATCGAGCACGCCGAGCGCTACCGCTGGCGCCACGGCGCGGCGATCTCGGTCGGCATGGTCTTCGCGGCCGAGCTGTCGCGCCTCGCCGGTCGCCTGTCCGACGACGTCGCCCAGCGCCATCGCACGGTGCTCGAGTCACTGGGGCTTCCGACGACCTACCGCGCCGGCGCGTTCCAGACGCTCAAGGCCACGATGCAGCGCGACAAGAAGAGCCGCGGCAGCATGCTGCGCTTCATCGTGCTCGACGACCTCGCCCGCCCGACGGTGCTGCAGGCACCCGACGAGTCCCTGCTGTTCGCGGCCTACCAGGAGGTCGGTGCGTGAGCACCGCCCGACGGGGGACACCCGTCGGCCACGGTTCGGTCGCCAGCCGCAAGCGGGCCCGCGTGGGACGCGCCCCTCGCCCCGCGCGCACGGGCGGGGTCCGGGCGTGACGATCGAGGTGCGCCGAGTGCGCGCGGGCGAGGGCGCGCGCGTGCGCGAGCTGCGGCTGCGCGCGGTGAGCGACCCGGTGGCATCCATCGCCTTCCTCACCACCCGCGAGCAGGAGCTCGAGCGCGACCAGGCCTTCTGGGACGAGCGGGCCGCGACGGGCGCCGCGGGCGATGCGGCGGCGATGTTCATCGCGGAACGTGACGAGGCGTGGCTCGGAACGCTGAGCGTGCTCGTGCGTCGCGCGGGCGACATCGATCACACGGGTCGTCGGCTGAGCGAGGGAAGCGCCGACATCGTGGGCGTGTTCGTCGCGCCCGAGGCGCGGGGGACCGGGGCGATCGACGCGCTGCTCGACGCGTCCGCGCGCTGGACGGCGGGTCAGGGGTTCGAGACGGTGTCGCTCGACGTCCACGTCGACAACCTCCGCGCGCAGACCGCCTATCGCCGCGCCGGCTTCGTGCCCACCGGCGAGGAATTCACCGGACCGATCGGTCCCGAGCTCGTGATGAGCCGCTCGCTGCGGACGCTCTGACGCGGGGGACCGCCTGTCCACTCGACTTCCCGGATGCCACGGCTTGTGGACCGCTCGGCCCGGCCCGGCCCGGCCCGGTCCGCCTGAGCGCGCAGGCTCGGCGCTGATAGCGTGCCGACCATGACCACTCCCCGCCGCCTGCTGCTCGTCAACGGTCCGAACCTCAACCTGCTCGGCACCCGGCAGCCCGAGATCTACGGCCGTGACACCCTCGCCGACGTCGAGCGCGTGACGGGCGAGGCAGCGGCCCGTCACGGCCTCGAGGTGCGCGCGATCCAGAGCAACCACGAGGGCGTGCTGATCGACGAGATCCACGCCGCGCGGCACGACTGCGCCGGGATCGTGATCAACGCCGGAGGGCTGACGCACACCTCCGTGTCGTTGCGCGATGCCCTGGCATCCATTGACCTCCCCGTCGCCGAAGTGCACATCTCGAACATCCTCGAGCGCGAGAGCTTCCGCCACTTCTCGTACATCCGCGACGTCGCCGCGGTGCACGTCATCGGCGAAGGAGTGCCCGGCTACGCGCGCGCCGTCGACCTGCTCGTCGAGGTGATCTCGGGTCGCGCAGACGGCTGACGGCGGGGATCGCGTAGACTCTGACGTCGGGCTCTCGCCCACATCGACTCACGAAACGGAATATCGGCACTCATGGCATCCACCGCAGACATCAAGAACGGCGTCGTCCTGAACATCGACGGTCAGCTCTGGAGCGTCGTGGAGTTCCAGCACGTCAAGCCCGGAAAGGGCGGCGCGTTCGTCCGCACGAAACTCAAGAACGTCATGAGCGGCAAGGTCGTCGACAAGACCTTCAACGCCGGCGCCAAGATCGAGACCGAAAACGTCGATCGCCGCGACTTCACGTACCTGTACAACGACGGCGAGGGCTTCGTCTTCATGGACGTCGCCGACTACGACCAGCTCACCGTCGGTGCGGCCACCGTCGGCGACGCGGCCAACTTCCTGCTCGAGAACCAGCAGGTGCAGATCGCCCTCAACAACGGCAACCCCCTCTACGTCGAGATGCCGCCGTCCGTCATCCTCGAGGTGACGTACACCGAGCCCGGCCTGCAGGGCGACCGTTCGTCGGCCGGCACCAAGCCCGCCACCGTCGAGACCGGCTACGAGATGCAGGTTCCCCTGTTCCTCGAGACCGGCACGAAGATCAAGGTCGACACTCGCACCGGCGAGTACCTCGGCCGCATCAGCTGACCTTGAGCGCCCGTACCAAAGCGCGCAAGCGCGCCCTCGACATCCTCTTCCAGGCGGACGTCCGCGGCGAAGAACTCGCGATCATGCTCGCCACCGAGGCGAAGCGTGCAGCGTCCGAGCCCGCTCGCGAAGCGTCGTGGCTCTACGCCCGCGACATCGTCGACGGAGTGATCGACAACCGCGACGCGATCGACGAACAGATCACCACGTTCGCGAAGGACTGGTCGCTGCAGCGCATGCCCGCCGTCGACCGCGCGCTGCTGCGCATGGGCACGTGGGAGATCCTCTACAACGACGAGGTGCCCACGGCCGTCGCGATCGACGAGGCCGTGGAGCTGGCGAAGGAGTTCTCGACCGACGACTCCGGTTCGTTCGTGCACGGCGTGCTCGCGCGCATCGCCCGCTCGTCCTGAACGCGGTCGGTCCCGTGCGACGCGGTCCCGGCCCCCGGCCGGTGGCCGCGTCGCGGCGTTTGCGGGCGGGATGCCGGGACCTTCGGCGTCCGCCGGCGGCACGTCGTCACCTGGGGAGCCGTTCGCGGTCCGAGGGCGGCGCGGGCGCTTCGATAAACGCCCTTCGTCCCGAGAAACGCGGCGTCGCAGCGTTTCTCCGCAGGCAGAGCGTTGATCGGTGTGTGGGGCACGACCCGGTATGCTCGTCACACACACCGATGTCGGAGGCCCGGGGCAGGATGCTGCCGTGACCTCGTGGCGCGACCTCCTCCCCGGCACCCCGGCGCGGACCTTCGACGCGCTCGCTCTCGGCATAGAGCTGCGTCAGCGCGAGGCGTACGACCCCGCCCGATGGGAGGCCCGCGCGGTCGTGCCCGTGACGCCGCGCCTGCTCGCCCGCCGGCAGGACGACCTGCAGCTCGTCGCCCGTCCCCTCGTGCGCGGCGCCCGCGACGCCTGGATCCGGGCGGATGCCACGTGGGACGCGGTGCGGCGCAGCGCCGGCCGTTTCGAGCCCACGCAGGTGCGATGGTTCGCCGAGCTGCACGCCCTCACCCAGGCGCTGCGCACGACCGGACCGTTCGCCCCGTCCGGCGACACCGTCGCCCTCGACGCCGTCGACTCGCCCCTGCTGTGGCCCCACCTGGCGGCCGCCGAGGCGCTCGGCATCCCTCTCGTCTCCCTGAACGCCCAGCAGCGCGTGCGTCTCGCGCGGGCCGCGACCGCGCGCGTGGCCCTCGACGCGATCGGCGGGGGAGGCCTGCGCGTCTCCGCCGACCTCGAGATCGACGGGCAGCCGACGGATGCCGCCCACGCCCGCGCCCTCGGAGACGCGGGGCTGTTCGCGTTCGCGACCGAGGTCGATCCCGTACCGATCGTGCTCGCGCCGGTCGCCCTCCCCGACCCCCTGCCGTCGCTGCTGGGGGCGCCCCCGGTCGAGGTGCCCCCGGCGGAGGCGGCGGAGTTCGTCGCCGAGGTGTACCCGCGGCTCGCTCGACGCGCCCCACTGTCGGTGGGGGCGGGGGTGCCCGCACCGCCGCCCGCCCGCCCCACCCTCGAGGTGGGGGTGACCTACGCCGACGACGACATGGACTACGTCCTGACCTGGGTCTACCCGGGTGGACTCCGCATCGTGTACGACGCCGACGACACGGGCGGTCACGGAGGAGCCGACCGCGACACGCGCGCCGAGGCGCAGATCCGAGAGCGCGTCGAGACGGCGTGGTCGGCGGCATCCGATCTTCCGGTCGCGGCCGGCGCGACCCTGCGCGACGCCGATGCCGCGGTCTTCGCCACCCGTGTCCTTCCGGCGCTCGACGTGCTCGACGAGGTGCGCGTGCGCACGAGCGGCACCGCTCCGTCGTTCCGCGAGCTGCGCGGAGATCCTCGCCTGCGCATCACCGCGGTCGAATCCGTCGACCGCGACTGGTTCGACCTCGGGATCGTCGTGACCATCGACGGGCGCACGATCCCCTTCGGGACGCTGTTCTCCGCCCTGTCCCGGGGGCGCACGCGCATCAAACTGTCGGACGGCGCGTGGTTCTCGCTCGCCCACCCGGCGCTGCAGCGGCTGCGCGAGCTGCTCGACGAGGCGGCGAGCCTCGACGAGTGGGAGACCGGTCCGCGCCTGCCGCGCACCCACCTCGCCCTGTGGGCGGAGTTCGAAGACCTCGCCGATGAGTCCGACGCCGCCGTCGAATGGCGCGGTCTCGCCCGGGCGCTGCGCGAGGTCGGCGAGGTGCCCGAGGTGGCGCCCCCGCCCGGATTCCTCGCCGATCTGCGTCCGTACCAGCGGGAGGGTCTGTCGTGGCTCGCACTCCTGCACGCGCACCGGCTCGGTGGCATCCTGGCCGACGACATGGGTCTCGGCAAGACGCTGCAGCTGCTCGCCCTCATCGCGCACGCGCGCTCGCGCGGCGACGCCCGTCCGTGGCTGGTCGTCGCGCCCACCTCGGTGCTGCCGACGTGGCGCGACGAGGCCGCCCGGTTCGTCCCCGCCCTGCGGGTGCGGGTGGTCGAGGCCACCGCGGTGCGCCGGACGACGTCGATCGCCGAGGTCGCCGCGGGAGCCGACGTCGTGGTCGCCCCCTACGGGGTGGTGCGGACGGATGCCGCGGAGTTCGCCGTACCGCACTGGGCCGGTGTCGTCCTCGACGAGGCGCAGTTCGTGAAGAACCCGGCGACGCGCATCCACCGGGCGATCGCGGAGCTGCGCACTGACGCGGTGTTCGCGGCGACGGGCACGCCGCTCGAGAACGGACTCGACGACCTCTGGGCGTTGCTGTCGCTCACGGCGCCGGGGCTCTTCCCCTCGATCCGCCAGTTCCGCGAGGACTACACCCGCGCGATCGAGCAGGTGCCCTCCGACGCGCCGACCGCCTTGTCCGCAGCCGCGGCGAGCGCGCACCGCGAGAAGATGCTCGACCGCCTGCGCCGGCGGGTGCGGCCCTTCCTGCTGCGGCGCACGAAAGACGTCGTGGCATCCGATCTCCCGCCCAAGCAGGAGCAGCAGCTCGTCGTCGCCCTCGGGCCCGCTCATCAGGAGCTCTACGACCGGGTCCTTCAGCGCGAACGCCAGAAGGTGCTGGGGCTGCTCGACGACCTCGACCGTCAGCGGTTCATCGTGTTCCGCTCGCTCACGCTGCTGCGCATGCTGGCGCTGGCCCCGGGGCTCGTCGACGAACGCGATGCGCACCTCGGCTCCGCGAAGCTCGATGCCCTGCTGGAGCGCCTCGTCGAGGTCGCCGCGGAGGGGCATCGAGCGCTGGTGTTCAGCCAGTTCACGTCGTTCCTCGATCTCGCCGCCGATCGATTGGATGCCGCGGGCCTGGCGTACGCGCACCTCGACGGTTCGACGGCCCGGCGGGGAGAGGTAATCGAGGGGTTCCGTGGGGGAGAGGCCCCGGTCTTCCTCATCAGCCTGAAGGCGGGCGGGTTCGGCCTGACCCTCACCGAAGCGGAGTACGTGTTCGTGCTCGACCCGTGGTGGAACCCCGCGGCCGAGAACCAGGCGATCGATCGGGCGCACCGCATCGGACAGACCCGAAGCGTCTTCGTCTACCGACTGATCGCCGCCGGAACGGTGGAAGAGAAGGTGCGCGAGCTGCAGCACCGCAAGGCCGCGCTGTTCGATGCGGTGATCGACGACGGAGAGGCGTTCGCGTCGGCGCTGGATGCCGACGACATCCGGCAGTTGCTCGGGCCCTGACACCGGACCCCGGATGGGGTCGGAGCTCCGTCACCGGTCGACGGGAGGGGGGCGAAAGAAATCATGACGAGAACCGTGGGGCCCGAGCCCGGCTACCATCCGCCCGCCTTCCCCCCTGTACGAGGCGGTGTTCGGCGAAGAGGGAGTGCGTCCGCGCGTCGTGGGGCGGGGTCGAGACCGACGTGCTGTGGGACTCCGGCGCCGAGGTCACCGTCATCGACGAGGCGTTCGCCGCCCGGCACGCGCACCTGCTCGACCCCCTCGGCGCGGCGGACGCGGGAGACGCGCGCGGGGCGAGCCGTCGCGTGGAGCTCGTCCGCATGGCGGCGGTGACGATCGGCGGATGCTCCTTCCCGCCGAGCACGGCCGTCGTCACTCCGCTCGCGGGGATGCGACGCCCCGGCGAGCCGCCCCTGGACGTCATCCTGGGGATGCCGGTGCTGCGCCGGGCGGACTGGACGCTGCACCTCGCCGAGGGCTGGTGGGGCTACCCGTCGGCGTCCGCGTGAGCGGTCGCGGCGCCTCCCCGGGTCAGCCCAGCTCGCCGGTGAGGAACTGCGCCGTGCCGTGCCCGAACGACCAGTCGGCGTCGCCGTTCTCGGTGATGCTGACGACGAGGTCGTTGCCCTCGACTCCGACGCGGTCGTTCAGGTTCTCCGCCAGCAGCCGGTACAGCTGAACCTTGGCGTCCTGCGTGCGCTGCTTCGACGCGAGACGCACGATGACGAGGCGCTCGCTGCGCTCGATCCCCAGACCCGTGTCGAGAGCGACGAGCTCGAACGGCTCGTGCTGCGTGAGGATCTGGTAGCGGTCGGTCTCGGGAACGCCGAACGCCTCGACGACGGCATCCTGCACGGCATCCATGATCGTGCGCAGTTCGGTCTCGTCGTATTGTCCGCGGATCGTGTCGATCATCACCAGGGGCATGGCAATCCTTTCGTGGGGGTCCGCACGTTACGCGCGGCGACTGTGCGGGCGGGCGGCTTGACGCGGACACTCCCGCCGCTCCCAGGCCTCTCGCCGGAGCCCCGCGTAGACTCGTCGGGTTCGCCAACGACACAGGAGCGGCATGAAGATCACCGGCCTCGGCCACGCGGGAATGTTCATCGAGACGCGCGGCGGCAGCATCATCTGCGACCCCGTCCTCGGTCCGAGCTTCTTCGGCTCGTGGTTCCCGTTCCCCGACAACCGCGCGCTCGACTGGGAGCGCTTCGGCGCGGCGGACTTCCTCTACATCTCGCACCGTCACCGCGATCACTTCGACCCGGCGCTGCTCGAGCGTTACGTGTCGAAAGACATCAAGGTCCTCCTGCCCGAGTACCCGACCGATGACCTCGAGCAGGATCTGGTCGCCCTCGGCTACACGAACCTCATCCGCACCGAGGCGGGCGTCCCCCTGCAGTTCGGCGACCTGAAGCTCATGGTCACTCCGCTGCGGGCCCCCTCCGACGGACCCATCGGCGACTCGTCGCTGTCGCTCGATGACGGCACGGCATCCGTTCTCAACCAGAACGACTCCCACCCCCTCGATCTCGAGAAGCTGTTCGCCTTCGGCAAGCCCGACGCGTACTTCACACAGGTGTCCGGGGCGATCTGGTGGCCCATGGTCTACGACCTGCCCCAGGATGCCAAGCAGAACTTCGCCCATCTCAAGCGCGATGCGCAGAACAAGCGCGCGATGTACTACATCGACAAGGTCGACGCGGAGCACGTCTTCCCGATGGCCGGTCCGCCGATGTTCCTGCGCGAGGACCTGTTCCGCTACAACGGCACGGGGCTCGAGGGCGACTCGATCTTCACCGACCAGCGCGAGTTCCTCGCGCACATGGAGGAGCAGCGCCCCGACCAGAAGGGCTACCTGTTCCTCCCGGGCACCGAGGTCGAGGTGCAGGGGTCGGATGTCACCGTGACGCAGACGCTGTACACCGAAGCCGAGATCGAGCGGGTCTTCGGCGACAAGTGGAACTACCTCGCCGCGCAGCGCGACAGCCGCCAGGACGAGATCCGCGCCGAAGAGGCGACCCGCGCCGAGGTCATCCCCCCGGCCGAGATGCTCGCCGCGCTGAAGGAGTGGTGGGAGCCGCTGCTGCGCCGTGCCCGCACGATCCGCAACGGCGTCGGCGGCATGGTGCGCTTCCGCATCGGCGAGCTCGACATGGTGGTGGACTTCCCCAAGGCGAAGCTGCGCGAGTACGCGGGGGAGGAGTGCATCTACTGGTACACGATCCCCGCCGACCTCGTCTCGACGAACATCCGCGATCACGAGATCGACTGGTCGAACTCGATCTTCCTGTCGATGCAGTTCGAGGTCGGCCGCTCGGGCAAGTTCAACGAGTTCCTCACGACCTTCCTCAAGTGCCTCTCGCGCGACCGCATCGAGTACGTCGAGAACTGGTACGCCGAGCAGAGCGATCAGACTGAGGATGCCGAGATCGAGGGCTGGACCGTGCAGCGTCGTTGTCCGCACCTTCGCGCCGACCTCACCAAGACCGGCAAGATCGAGGACGGCGTGCTGACCTGCTCGCTGCACGACTGGAAGTGGGACCTGGAGACGGGTCGCTGTCTGACGACGACGGGTCACCCGATCCGTTCGTCGCGGGTGCGCACCACCCCGAGCGGAGAGCGCGCCGCCGCTGAGGTCGCCGCGGGCTGACCCGTGCCCGGCTTTCATCACGTCGAGGTGTGGGTCGGCGACCTGGCAGCGGCGCAGTTCGAATGGGGCTGGCTGCTCTCCGCGGTCGGTTTCGAGCGAACCGCGCACTGGGCCGACGGCGAGACGTGGAGCGCGGGTGACGGCCCGTACCTGACGCTGACGACCTCGCCGAACCTGTCGCGGCTCGACCACGACCGGCGCGCTCCGGGCGTGAACCATCTCGCCTTCCTCTGCGGCTCCCGCGGGCAGGTGGATGCCGTGATGGCCGCGGCGAGCGCCCACGGGTGGCGCCCGCTGTATCAGGAGCGGTACCCGTTCGCCGGTGGCCCGTCGCACTATGCCGGGTGGCTCGAGAACTCCGCGGGTTTCAAGGCGGAGATCGTCGCGGACGCGGAGTGACCCGGCACGGGCGTTCCGGCTGCCCCGCGGTGGGGCGAGCAGCGGATGCCGCGGGGCTCGGGGAACCATCCCCGTCACCCGCCCGCGCGCGCTCGGTAGCGCAGCCGTGCGCGAGCCACGGATGGCGCGGGGGCTCACGACGCGATCCTCCGAAAACCGACCGTGCGCCTACGGTTGCGCGGCGGTGCGCGAGCAGCGGATGCCGCGATGCTCGCGGTGCGCCCTTCACGGCACGATTCCCCGGGATTATCCGCATCCGCCCGTGCCCCTTCACGCCGCACCGAAGCGACGAGGGGATCTCGACCGCAGCAGCGCCGGCGGCTTCACCTCGCCGGTGAGCGGATCGGGCGGCGCATGCAACCAGTACGAGTCCCGCCCGGTCACGAGATCTCGCTCGCGCACGATCTTCTCGCCCCGATTATGGAGTCCGAGGTGGTGGTTCCGGCAGAGCGGGACGCCGTCGTCGACGTCGGTCCTGCCGCGATCCGCCGCCCAGTGATCGATGTGGTGCATCTCGCACTGCGAGATCGGGGCACGGCATCCGATCCCGACGCACCCTCCGTCGCGCACCGCGATCGCGGTCCGCTGGGCCCGGGTGAACAGACGCTGGTGTCGGCCGACGTCGAGTGGCCGACCCGCGTCACCGAGAGTCACCGTCACCGCACCCGCATCGCACAGGTAGCTTTCGACCACCCCGCCGGGAAGGGCTTCTCCACCGTCTTCGAGGTGCCCGACCCCGCGCACGACGGTCTCGAGGTGCCCGACCCCGCGCACGACGGTCTCGGCGCTCGTCGCCCCGCCGACACCGGCGGCTATGCGCGGAACCCCTCCGCCCGAACGACCGCCGGCGCTTCCGCTCCCGCCCGTCGTCACCGCTGACGCCTCCACCACGATCCGCACCCCGGGCTGCCGATCGCCGAACGCCCGCGCGGGATCGGCCGCAGCCCCGGTGCGCATGACGGCGATCAACGTGTCGTACGCGATCTGCTCGCCCGACCGCTCGTCGGAGGCGTCGGCGAGCGCATCTGAACCAGTGCCGGGGCCGGTGCGCGCGGCATTCGGATCCACGAATCGCGGGCCCCGCCGTGGCCTCAACGCCGCCTGCAGGATCGCGTCGACCCACGCCGCCGCATCGTCATCGAACACGAACCGCCCGTGGCGCTGCCCGTGCTCGTCGGTCCACGACCGGAACGACCGCGCCGCGAAGCGCTCCTCGAACCGCAGGGTCACGCCGACGGGGTCGAGCCGGTCCCGCGCGATCAGGGCGGACGCCCGCACCTCCTCGACCGGCAGGTGGGGCGCCTCGTCGATCAGCCGCTCGACGGCGGCCGCCCAGGCCCGGGGGAGGACATCCGGATCGAGCTCGGGATACCTCTGGACCGGCGGCTCACCGAGCCCGACGCGGATCGCCTGAAATTGCGCGTGACCGAGCACCCCGTCGCGAAGCGCCCCGCTCAGGCGGTCGAGCCACGCCCCGCCGGCATCCTGGGACACGACGGCGGACACGGCCCGAAAACCTTCGCCGTCGGGCCTGACCGCGGGGAGCAGATCACCTCCGGTCGTCACCGACCGGATCACGTCTCTTCGCGGTAGCCCCGTCAACGACTGCAGCAACTCGGTCGCGTTGCGGTGCCCCGTCTTCTGCGCCAGGCCCGCACCGCCCCGCTCGCGCGCCGACCTCGCGTCGATCACGCGCGCCGCGCACGCCGCCAGCACGTCGAGCGCATTCCGCGCCGCCGTGATCTCGCTCATCAGCCCCACGAGCGCGCGATCGTCGAGCGCCTCGACGTCTCGCCCCGTCAGCAGCCCGACGACGGACGCGCTCGCCGCCCGCAGGCGGTCGGTCGGCGCGCTCACATCCATAGAACAAATGTACGAATGACTCGATCCCTCCGCCAGCGACGGAGCACGACACCATCCGCCACCACCCGGAATTCACCCCGCCCCACCCGCTACACTCGACGAAGAACCACAGCAACCTTTAACCCCGTCCCGTGAGGCGGAGAAGGGAGCGGCGGATGAATACGCGCACCGTCATGCACGATGCCGATATCGCCCGCGCTTTGACGCGCATCTCGCACGAGATCCTGGAGTCCAACAAGGGACCGGAGGGACTCGTCCTCCTCGGCATCCCGACCCGCGGCGTCACGCTCGCGAACCGGATCGGCCCCCTCGTCAGTGATTTCGGCGGCGCCCCCGTCCCGGTCGGCTCGCTCGACGTGACGATGTACCGCGACGACCTGCACCGCAATCCCACGCGGGCGCCGCGCCGCACCGAGATCCCCGCCGGCGGCATCGACGGCAAGGTCGTCGTGCTCATCGACGACGTGCTGTTCTCGGGCCGCAGCATCCGCGCCGCCCTCGACGCACTCCAAGACATCGGTCGCCCCGCCGCCGTACGGCTGGCGACACTGATCGACCGCGGCCACCGCGAACTGCCGATCCGCCCCGACTTCGTGGGCAAGAACCTCCCGAGCGCCCGCGACGAGCGCGTCAACGTGCGCCTCGCCGAGATCGACGGCATCGAAGAGGTGACGATCGAATCATGAGGCACCTCCTCGACACCCAGCACCTCTCGCGCGCCGACGCCCTCGAGATCCTCGACGTCGCCGAGGACATGGCCGACACCCAGCGGCGCGAGGTCAAGAAGCTCCCGACGCTGCGCGGCAAGACGGTGGTCAACCTCTTCTTCGAGGACTCCACGCGCACGCGCATCTCGTTCGAGGCCGCCGCCAAGCGCCTCTCGGCCGACGTCATCAACTTCTCGGCGAAGGGCTCGAGCGTCAGCAAGGGCGAGTCGCTGCAGGACACGGCGCAGACACTCCAGGCGATGGGGGCGGATGCCGTCGTCATCCGCCACGGCGCATCCGGCGCTCCGCGCACCCTCGCCACCTCCGACTGGATCAGCGCGGGCGTGGTGAACGCCGGCGACGGTACGCACGAGCACCCGACGCAGGCCCTGCTCGACGCCTTCACCATCCGCAAGCGCCTGTTCGGCGACGACAGCCGCGGCCGCGACCTCGACGGCATCCGGGTCACGATCGTCGGTGACGTGCTGCACTCGCGCGTCGCGCGCTCGAACGTGTGGCTGCTGGACACGCTCGGCGCGAACGTGACGCTGGTGGCTCCACCGACGCTGGTTCCGCAGGACGTCAGCCGGTGGCCCGTCGAGATCGACTTCGACCTCGACCACGCGATCGCGGCGGGTCCTGACGCCCTGATGATGCTGCGCATCCAGCTCGAGCGGATGTCCGCAGCGTATTTCCCGACTGAACGGGAGTATTCCCGCCGGTACGGTCTCGACGCACGGCGTTTGCAGGCTCTGCCGGACGGTAGCATTGTCCTGCACCCGGGCCCCATGAACCGGGGTCTGGAGATCTCCGCCGAAGCCGCCGATTCGCCTCGCTCGACGGTGCTCGAGCAGGTCACGAACGGCGTCTCCGTGCGGATGGCCGTTCTCTACCTGCTCCTGGCAGGTGAACGGCCCCACACCGAGAAAGAGGACCTCCGATGAGCCACGCCCCCGCTCAGACCCTTCTGGTGCGCGGCGCGCGCATCGAGGGCCGGGATGCCACGGACCTCCTCGTCCGCGACGGGATCATCGCCGAAACGGGCTCCGGTCTCTCGCACGCGGGTGCGACGGTCGTCGATGCCGATGGTCTCCTCGCGTTGCCGGGTCTCGTCGATCTGCACGTGCACCTGCGCGAGCCCGGGTACGAGGCATCCGAGACGATCCTCACCGGCTCACGCGCCGCCGCGGCGGGTGGTTTCACCACCGTCTTCGCGATGCCGAACACCTCGCCCGTCGCCGACACCGCCGGCGTGGTCGAGCAGGAACTCGCCCTGGGCGAGGCCGCGGGCTACGTGCACGTGCAGCCGATCGGTGCCGTGACCGTGGGGCAGAAGGGCGAGCGCCTCGCCGAGCTCGGTGCGATGGCCGACTCCCGCGCTCGCGTCCGCGTCTTCAGCGACGACGGCTTCTGCGTGTTCGACCCGCTGATCATGCGGCGAGCGCTCGAGTACGTGAAGGCCTTCGACGGCGTCATCGCGCAGCACGCGCAGGATCCGCGTCTCACCGAGGGCGCGCAGATGAACGAGGGCGCCGTCTCGGCCGAGCTGGGCCTGACCGGCTGGCCGGCCGTCGCCGAGGAGTCGATCATCGCGCGCGACGTGCTGCTGGCCGAGCACGTGGGCTCGCGCCTGCACGTGTGCCACCTCAGCACCGCGGGCTCTGTCGACATCATCCGCTGGGCCAAGAAGCGCGGCGTGAACGTCACCGCCGAGGTCACCCCGCACCACCTGCTGCTGACCGACGAGCTCGTGCGCGACTACGACGCGCGGTTCAAGGTCAATCCGCCGCTGCGCCGCGAAGAAGACGTGATGGCCGTGCGCGAGGGCCTGGCCGACGGCACGATCGACATCGTCGCCACCGACCACGCCCCGCACCCCACCGAGGCGAAGGCCTGCGAGTGGGCGGCCGCCGCGAACGGCATGGTGGGTCTCGAGAGCGCGCTGCGCGTCGTGCACCATGCCATGGTCGAGACGGGCCTGCTCGACTGGGCCGACGTCGCCCGCGTGATGTCGGCGAACCCGGCCCGCATCGGACGCCTCGACGGACACGGCACACGCGTGGCCGCGGGGCAGCCGGCGACCTTCACGCTCTACGACCCGCGCCGCTCGCGCGCGTTCGGCCTCGACGACCTGCGCGGGCGCAGCACCAATTCGCCCTACCTCGGCCGGGAGCTGCCCGGAGAGGTGCGCTGGACCGTGCGCGCCGGCATCCCGACCGTCGTCGACGGCGCGGTGCTCGACGCTCCCGGGGTGCTCGCATGAGCCGCGAGGGCGCTCTCGTCGTGATGATCGGCGTGGCCCTCGCGCTGCTGGCCGTGCTCGCGTGGGCCTGGGTCCGACGAACGCGGCGCGATGCGCGCTACACGGCCCCGGTGGGGGAGCTGCCCGCAGACGCCGTCGAAACCGCGGTGTTCTCGGGGCTCTACGTCGCCACGACGCGACACGACGAGCCGCTCGAACGTCTCGCCATCAAGAGTCTCGGCTTCCGCTCCCGCGTCGACGTCACGGTCACCTCGGCCGGCGTCGCCCTCGACCTGCAGGGCCAGCCCCGCATCGCGCTCACCCGCGACCGCCTCGTCGACGCCGCTCAAGCCACGGTCGCCATCGACCGCGTGGTCGAGCGCGACGGCCTGACGCGCGTCAGCTGGCGCATCGACGACGACACGATCGTCGACACCTACCTCCGTCCTCAGGATGCCTCGGCCAAAGCCCTGGCCGACGCCATCCGCCCCCTCACCTCGACAGGAAGCGACGCATGACCGCCCTGATCCCTTCCGCGCGCCTCTCGCGCGATCCGGCCGTCCTCGTGCTCGAAGACGGCACCCGCTACACCGGCCGCGCCTACGGCGCTCGCGGCGAGACCCTCGGCGAGGTCGTCTTCGCCACCGGCATGACCGGCTACCAGGAGACGATCACCGACCCCTCGTACGCGGGCCAGATCGTGCTGCAGACCGCCCCGCACATCGGCAACACCGGCGTGAACGACGAAGACCCCGAGTCCCGTCGCATCTGGGTCGCCGGCTACGTCGTGCGCGACCCCTCGCGCATGGTCTCGAACTGGCGCGCGAACCGCTCGCTCGACGAGGCGCTCGTCGAAGACGGCATCGTCGGCATCTCCGGCATCGACACCCGCGCCGTCACCCGCCGCATCCGCTCCGAGGGCAGCATGCGCGGCGGCGTGTTCTCGGGGGAGGCCGCGAACCTGGATGCCGAGGAGCAGCTGCGCCGCGTGCGCGAAGCCCCGGGTATGGCGGGTCGCAACCTCTCCGCCGAGGTCTCGGTCTCCGAGGTCGAGGTCACTCCCGCCACCGCCGAACGCATCGGCAACCTGGCCGTGCTCGACCTGGGCGTGAAGACCTCGACGATCAACAACCTCGCCGCGCGCGGTTTCGACGTGCACGTGTTCCCGCAGTCCGCGACGATCGACGAGATCCGCGCGATCGAGCCGGTCGCGGCGTTCTACTCGAACGGTCCCGGCGACCCCGCGGCATCCGATCAGCACGTCGAGCTGCTGCGCGCCGTGCTCCACGAGGGCCTGCCCTTCTTCGGTATCTGCTTCGGCAACCAGCTGCTGGGCCGCGCCCTCGGCTTCGGCACCTACAAACTGCCGTTCGGTCACCGCGGCATCAACCAGCCCGTGCTCGACAAGACCACCGGCCGTGTCGAGATCACCTCGCAGAACCACGGCTTCGCGGTCGAGGCGCCCCTCGACCAGGTCGTCGACAGCCCCGCCGGCTTCGGCCGCGTCGAGGTCAGCCACATCGGCTTGAACGACAACGTGGTCGAGGGTCTGCGCGCCCTCGACATCCCGGCGTTCAGTGTGCAGTACCACCCCGAGGCCGCCTCCGGCCCGCACGACGCCAACTACCTGTTCGACCGCTTCCGCGACATGGTGATCGCGACCCAGGAGACCAAGACCAATGCCTAAGCGCGACGACATCCACTCCGTCCTCGTCATCGGCTCCGGCCCGATCGTCATCGGTCAGGCCTGCGAGTTCGACTACTCCGGCACCCAGGCGTGCCGCGTGCTGCGCGAAGAGGGCGTGCGCGTCATCCTCGTCAACTCCAACCCGGCGACGATCATGACCGACCCCGACTTCGCCGACGCGACCTACATCGAGCCGATCACCCCCGAGGTCATCGAATCGATCATCGCGAAGGAGAAGCCTGATGCCGTGCTCCCCACGCTCGGTGGGCAGACGGCCCTGAACGCGGCGATCCAGCTGCACAAGCGCGGCATCCTCGAGAAGTACGACGTCGAGCTCATCGGCGCCGACTTCGACGCGATCAACCGCGGTGAGGACCGCCAGATCTTCAAGGAGCTCGTCATCGAGGCGGGCGCCGATGTCGCGGCATCCGTCATCTGCCACTCGATGGACGAACTGCTCGCCGGTGCCGAGAAGCTGGGGTACCCCCTGGTCGTCCGGCCGAGCTTCACGATGGGCGGCCTCGGCTCGGGCTTCGCGTACGACGAGGCCGACCTCCGCCGCATCGGCGGTGCGGGCCTGCACGACTCGCCCACCAACGAGGTGCTGCTCGAGGAGTCGATCCTCGGGTGGAAGGAGTACGAGCTCGAGCTCATGCGCGACACCGCCGACAACACGGTGGTCGTCTGCTCGATCGAGAACGTCGACCCCGTCGGCGTGCACACCGGCGACTCGATCACGGTGGCGCCCGCGCTGACGCTGACCGACCGCGAGTACCAGCGGCTGCGCGACATCGGCATCGACATCATCCGCGCGGTGGGCGTCGACACCGGTGGCTGCAACATCCAGTTCGCCGTCGACCCGAAGACGGGCCGCATCATCGTCATCGAGATGAACCCGCGCGTCTCGCGGTCGTCGGCGCTGGCGTCGAAGGCCACCGGCTTCCCGATCGCCAAGATCGCCGCGAAGCTCGCGATCGGCTACCGCCTCGACGAGATCCCGAACGACATCACCAAGGTGACCCCGGCGAGCTTCGAGCCCACGCTCGACTACGTCGTGGTCAAGGTGCCGCGGTTCAACTTCGAGAAGTTCCCCGCCGCCGACACCACCCTCACCACCACCATGAAGTCGGTGGGCGAGGCGATGGCGATCGGCCGCAACTACACCACCGCCCTGCAGAAGGCGCTGCGGTCCCTGGAGAAGCGCGGATCGAGCTTCCACTGGGGCGAGGAGTCGCGCTCGGTCGAGGAGCTGCTCGAGATCGCGAAGACCCCGACCGACGGTCGCATCGTCGTGCTGCAGCAGGCGCTGCGCAAGGGCGCGACGCCCGAGCAGGCGTTCGACGCGACGGCGATCGACCCCTGGTTCATCGACCAGATGGTGCTCATCAACGAGGTCGCGGAGTTCATCGCGCAGGCCGACGAGCTGGATGCCGACACCCTCCGCGTCGCGAAGGAGCACGGCTTCAGTGACGCGCAGATCGCGCAGATCCGCGGGCTCGACGAGGCCGAGGTGCGCGAGAGCCGCTACGCGCTCGACGTGCGCCCGGTCTACAAGACGGTCGACACCTGCGCGGGGGAGTTCCCGGCCCTCACGCCGTACCACTACTCCTCGTACGACGCCGAGACCGAGGTCACCCCCTCCGACCGCACGAAGGTCGTCATCATCGGCTCGGGTCCCAACCGCATCGGTCAGGGCGTCGAGTTCGACTACTCGTGCGTGCACGCCTCGTTCGCCCTGTCGGACGCCGGCTACGAGACCGTCATGGTCAACTGCAACCCCGAGACCGTGTCGACCGACTACGACACCAGTGACCGCCTGTACTTCGAGCCGCTGACGCTCGAGGACGTGCTCGAGGTGCTGCACGCGGAGTCGCAGTCGGGCACGATCCTGGGCGTGGTCTGCCAGCTCGGCGGTCAGACGCCCCTGGGCCTGGCCAAGGGCATCGAGGCGGCCGGCTACACGATCCTCGGTACGAGCCCCGAGGCGATCGACCTCGCCGAGGAGCGCGAGCTGTTCTCGCGCCTGCTCGACGACGCCGGTCTCGTGGCCCCGCGCAACGGCACCGCGATCGACGTCGAGGGCGCCGTGAGCGTTGCCGAGGAGATCGGCTACCCGGTGCTCGTGCGCCCGAGCTTCGTGCTCGGCGGGCGCGGCATGGAGATCGTCTACTCGACGGAGGCGCTGCGCGACTACTTCGTGCGCGTCGCCGACCAGGCGATCATCGGCCCCGGCCTCCCGCTGCTGGTGGACCGCTTCCTCGACGACGCGATCGAGCTCGACGTCGACGCCCTGTACGACGGCACCGACCTGTACATCGGCGGCGTCATGGAGCACCTCGAAGAGGCCGGCATCCACTCCGGCGACTCGTCGTGCACCCTGCCGCCGGTCTCGCTCGGCCGCACGGAAGTCGACCGCGTCCGCGAGGCGACCCTCGCCATCGCGAAGGGCGTGGGCGTGCGCGGTCTGCTGAACGTGCAGTTCGCGATCTCGGCGGGCGTGCTCTACGTCATCGAGGCGAACCCGCGCGCGAGCCGCACGGTGCCGTTCGTGTCGAAGGCCCTCGGCATTCCGCTGGCCAAGGCCGCCAGCCGCATCATGGCCGGCAACACGATCGCCGAGCTCATCGCCGAGGGGCTCCTGCCCGCGCAGGACGGCTCGCGCGTTCCGCTCGACGCTCCGGTCGCCGTCAAGGAGGCCGTGCTGCCCTTCAAGCGGTTCCGCACCACCGACGGCGCCACCGTCGACAGCGTCCTCGGACCCGAGATGCGCTCGACCGGTGAGGTCATGGGCATCGACCGCGACTTCCCGACCGCGTTCGCGAAGTCGCAGGAGGCCGCGTACGGCGGCATGCCGACGTCGGGAACCGTGTTCATCTCGGTCGCCGACGCCGACAAGCGCGCCGTGATCCTGCCCGCCCACCGCCTGCAGGAGCTCGGCTTCTCCTTGCTCGCGACCGAGGGCACCGCCGAGATCCTGGCGCGCAACGGCATCCGGGTGAAGGTCGTCGAGAAGTACTCCGAGACGCAAGGGTCCGACCAGCAGAACGTGGTCGACCTCATCAACGCCGGCGAGATCGACATGATCGTCAACACCCCCTCGGGTGGCACCGCGCGGGCCGACGGCTACGAGATCCGCGCCGCCGCGGTGGCCGCCGACAAGGCCCTGTTCACCACGATGGCCGTGCTCGGTGCCGCGGTGAGCGCCCTGGGTGCGATGAAGAACGGCTTCGAGGTGCGCAGCCTGCAGGAGCACGCCTCGGATCGCGCGGGACGCCTGTGAGCGAGACGTTCGGTCAGCGACTCTCCGCAGCCCTCGGCGTGCACGGCGCCCTGTGCGTCGGCATCGACCCCCACGCCGCGCTGTTGTCGGCGTGGGGGCTGGATGCCACGGCTGAGGGCGCGCGGGAGTTCGGCCTGCGCACGGTCGAAGCCGCCCACGGGCGGGTCGGCGTGGTCAAGCCGCAGGTGGCGTTCTACGAGCGGTACGGCTCGCGCGGCTTCGCCGCTCTCGAGGACGTGATGGCCGCCGCTCGCGATGCCGGCCTGCTGGTGATCGCCGACGCCAAGCGCGGAGACATCGGCACGACCATGGAGGGCTACGCCCACGCCTGGCTCGAGCCCGGTTCTCCTCTCGAGGCGGATGCCGTGACCCTCTCGCCCTACCTGGGTGCCGATTCGCTGCGCGAGGCGCTGGCGTTGGCCGTGCACCACGGCAAGGGCGCGTTCGTGCTGACCGCGACGAGCAACCCCGAGGCCCGTGCGCTGCAGAGCGCGATCGTCGACGACACCCTCGCGGTGGGCGACCACGAGCACGTCGCCGCCCGCGTGGCGCACGACGTGAACCAGGCCAACATCGGCGCCCCCGGGGCGCTCGGTCCGATCGGCGTCGTGATCGGCGCGACCGTCGACCGTGCGGCGTTCGGGCTGGGCGATGTGGCACTGGCGGGCATGCCGATCCTCGCTCCCGGTTTCGGCGCGCAGGGGGCCGCGCCGGCCGACCTGCGCCGCTTGTTCGGCTACGTGGCATCCGCCGTCGTGGCCAACGAGAGCCGCAGCATCCTCGCGGTCGGACCCGACCGTCTCACCGCCCGCATCGACGAGCGCGCCGCGCTCTACCGGGAGTCCCTGCATGGCTGAAACCCGTCGTCCGCCCGAGGTCGACCGCGCCGCCGCTTCGCGCCGCGCCGTCGAGGCCCGTCGCGAGCGCGCCGCGCTCAAGCGCGACGTGTCGACCCGCGTGATCTCACCGCAGGAGCTGCTGCGCCGCGGCCTCGCCGACCCGCTGTCGGCGGCCGGGGCGATGCGCGTGACCGAGTTCCTCACGGCGATCCCCGCGATCGGCGAGAGCAAGCGCGATCGCATCCTCGCCTCCCTGTCGATCTCTCCGGTGAAGCGCCTCGGTGGTCTGGGCACGCGGCAGCGCGACGCGCTGCGGCACTACCTCGACTCGCGGTGGCCGGAGCCGGGACCGCGGGAGGACCGCAGCCGTCTCATCGTGCTCGCCGGCCCCACCGCCGTCGGCAAGGGGACGGTCGCCGCCCACATCAAAGAGAACTACCCCGAGATCCACCTCTCGGTGTCGGCGACGACCCGGTCGCCCCGCCCCGGAGAGGTCGAGGGAGAGCACTACTACTTCGTCGACGATGCCGAGTTCGACCGTCTGGTCGCGGCGGGGGAGTTGCTGGAGTGGGCCGTGGTGCACAACAAGAACCGCTACGGCACCCCGCGAGCGCCCATCGAGCGCGTCCTGGCCGAGGGGGGCACGGCCCTGCTCGAGATCGACCTGCAGGGCGCCCGGCAGGTGCGCGCGGCCGACCCGTCGGCGACCCTGGTGTTCCTGCTGCCGCCGAGCTGGGACGAACTCGTCCAACGCTTGGTCGGGCGGGGGACCGAGGATGCCGAGGAGCGCGCGCGACGCCTGCGCACGGCCCGCGTCGAGCTCGCCGCACAGAACGAGTTCGACTACCGCGTCGTAAACGACGAAGTGGCTCACGCGGCCGCGCAGGTCGTGGCGCTGGCTGCGGCGCAGCACTGACCTTCCCCGTTCGGGGCGCGAGGTGCACCTCGGGGCGGAATTCTCTCGCCCCGAGGTACGGAATCCGCCCCGAACCGCGTGACCCCGACCCATCCGACGCCCCTCGGCACAGGCCGCGCCGGCGTCGGCTAGAATAAGAGGATGCTTCGGCGCTCGAGCGCCGCATCCACCCCATCCCGCCGAACCAGGAGGTTCCCCATGGCCGGACGTGACAAGGGCATCATCGACCCGCCCATCGACGCTCTGCTCGACAAGGTCGACTCGAAGTACCAGCTCGTGATCTACGCGTCCAAGCGCGCGCGCCAGATCAACGACTACTACTCCGACCTGCACGAGGGAAACCTCTTCGACAACGTGGGACCGCTGGTCGACTCCACCGTCGAGGACAAGCCCCTCACCATCGCGCTGCACGAGATCCACGAGGACAAGCTGCGCCTCAAGGCTGCGGAGTAATCCACAGCCGACTCATGTCGTGATCTGTTCACAGATGTGACGATGCCCCGGGCGACCCATCGCCGCCCGGGGCATACTTGTGCCCGTCCCCAGCCCTCGATCCTCCCGGAGTCGTCTTGACCGACCTGCGCCTGTTCACGTCCGAGTCCGTGACCGAAGGACACCCCGACAAGATCTGCGACCAGATCTCCGACAGCATCCTCGACGCGATCCTCACCGACGACCCCACCGGTCGCGTGGCCGTCGAGACGCTGGTCACCACGGGTCTCGTGCACGTCGCCGGCGAGGTCTCCACCCGCGCCTACGTCGAGATCCCGGCGATCGTGCGCGACGTGGTAAACCGCATCGGCTATACCTCCAGCGACACCGGTTTCGACGGCGAGTCGTGCGGCGTGAGCGTGTCGATCGGCGCGCAGTCGTCCGACATCGCCGCGGGCGTCAACAAGGCGTTCGAGCAGCGCGAGCGCGGCTCGGTCGATCCCCGCGACCTGCAGGGCGCCGGCGACCAGGGCATCATGTTCGGTTTCGCGACCAACGAGACGCCCCAGCTCATGCCCATGGCCGCCTGGACCGCTCACCGCATCGCCGAACGGCTGGCATCCGTGCGCAAGGACGGCTCGCTGCCGTTCCTGCGTCCGGACGGCAAGACCCAGGTCACGCTCGGCTACGAGGGTCACGTTCCCCGCACGGTGGACTCCGTCGTGCTGTCGACGCAGCACCACCCCGACATCTCGCAAGAAGACCTGCGCGCCGAGGTGCAGGCCGCGGTCATCGACCCGGTGCTCGCCGAGACGGGGCTCGAGCTGCCCGAGGTGAAGTACTACATCAACCCGGCCGGCCCCTTCGTCATCGGCGGCCCCAAGGGCGACGCCGGCCTCACCGGCCGCAAGATCATCATCGACACCTACGGCGGGGCCTCGCGGCACGGCGGCGGCGCATTCAGCGGCAAGGACCCGTCCAAGGTCGACCGCTCGGCCGCCTATGCCATGCGCTGGGTGGCGAAGAACGCCGTGGCCGCGGGTCTCGCGGACCGCCTCGAGGTGCAGATCGCCTACGCGATCGGCAAGGCCAACCCGGTCGGCCTGTACGTCGAGTCGTTCGGCACCGCGCACGTGGCCGACGACGTGATCGTCAAGGCCATCCGCGACGTGTTCGACCTGCGCCCGGCCGCGATCGTCGACCAGCTCGATCTGCTGCGCCCGATCTACGCGCAGACGGCGACCTACGGCCACTTCGGCCGAGAGCTGCCCGACTTCACCTGGGAGCGCACCGACCGCGTCGAGGATCTGCGTACCGCTGCCGGGCTCTGAGAGTGCGTGGGGGAGTGCGTCCCGGCACCGCTGACGGCCACCGCACCCGGGGGAGGATCACGTGAGCGAGCGGCGTGTGGCGCGCGTGCAGCTCGAGTCGCCCGTCCCGCAGCTCGATCGGCTGTTCGACTATGCCGTTCCGCATCCGCTCGTCGCCGACATCGCACCGGGCGTGCGGGTGAAGGTGCCGCTGCGCTCAGCCGGTCGCATGATGGACGCCTTCGTCATCGAGGTCGTGCCCGATGACGGCACCGAACGCCCGCTGTCGGCGGTGGAGGCGGTCGTCTCTCCCATGCCGGTGCTGCCCGAACGCCTCTACACCCTCGCGCGCCGGGTCGCTGATCGAGCCGCGGGATCGGTGAGCGACGTGCTGCGCCTGGCGGTCCCCAAGCGCATGGTGCGCGCCGAGAAGGCCTGGGCTGCGGCCCCCGCGCCCACGGCGCACGAGGTCGTCCCGGCGGCGTTCGAACGGGCCGCCGCCCTGCTGGCCCCCTACGCGGGTCTCGCCGCCGCCCTCGACGCGGGGGAGCGGATCGCCCTCGACGCCCCGCCCCACCCGCACGCCGAACTTCCGCGCGGCGCATGGGCCGACCTCCTCGCCGCCGCCGCGGTGCGCACCCTCGCCCGCGGGCGCAGCGCCGTGCTCGTGGTTCCCGATTACCGCGACCAGGCGCAGCTCCTCGCCGCGCTGGGCGAGCTCGTGAGCCCGGATGCCATCGTGCGCGATGACTCCGACCAGTCCGGTCCCGCGCGCTACGCCCAGTACCTGCGCACCCTCGCGCCGGTGCCCTGCATCGTCGTCGGACGCCGATCGGGTGTCTACGCTCCCGCACACGACACCGGTCTCGTCGCGATCTGGGACGACGGCGACACCCTGCTCGCCGAACCCCTCGCCCCGGGCGTGCACGCGCGCGACGCCGCGCTCGTCCGCCAAGAGATCGAGGGCTCCGCCCTGCTCTTCGCGGGGCACACGCGGACGACCGACGTGCAGCGTCTGGTCGACGTCGGGTACGTCCGCGACATCCCGCAGACGCGGCGACCGAGCCCCCGTGTGGTGCTGAGCGCCACACGCGAGGGCGAGCAGCGACAGTCCCGCGTGCCGTCGTCCGCGTTCGCGGCGGCGCGCGAGGCCCTGCAGCACGGCCCCGTGCTCGTGCAGGTCGCCCGCCCGGGGTACGCCCCCTCGCTCGTGTGCGCCGACTGCCGTCGACCCGCGCGCTGCCCGCACTGCGCCGGCCCCCTCCGAGCGGCTCGCCCCGGCGCGACGCCCGTCTGCGCCTGGTGCGGCCGCAGCGCCCACGCCTGGGCCTGCGGCCACTGCTCGTCGACCAAACTCCGCATGGCGTCGTCGGGAAGCGAGCGCACGGCCGACGAGCTCGGCCGTGCGTTCCCGAACACGCGCGTGATCGTCGCCGACGGCACCCATCCCGTCGCCGAGGTCGACGGCGTCCCCGCGCTCGTGATCGCCACCCGGGGCGCCGAACCTCTCGCCCGGGGCGGATACCGCGCCGTGATCCTGCTCGACGGCGACCGGATGCTGCAGAACGAGGCCCTCCGCATCGGCGAGCACTGCTTGCGCTGGTGGTCGAACGCCGCCGCCCTCGCGGCCCCGGGCGCCCCGGTCCACCTCGTGGGCGTCGCGGGTCCCGTCGCGCGCGCTCTCGCGACCTGGACCCAGCCCGCCTACGCCCGAGCCGAACTCGTCGATCGCGCGCCGCTCCGAATGCCTCCGGCGGTGCGCGTCGCCCGTGTCGACGGACACACCCGGAGCGTCGATGCCCTGCTGGAGTCGTTGCGGGACAGCGTGCCCGATCTCGACCCGATGGCGATCCTCGGACCCGTCGACACGTCGACGGACCCCGACACCTCCACCTCGCGCGCCCTGGTGCGCTTCGACTACGCGCACGGTCGCGCCGTGGCCGAGGCCCTGCGCGCCGGGGTCATCGCCGACGCCCTTCGCGCGCGCAAGGCGCGTAAGGATCGCGGCCCCAGGCCGCGCAGTACGCTCAGAGTCCGCCTCGACATCCCCGAGCCCGACCTGTGACCGGGTCACGCACCCGTCCGCTTCCCCGAGTCTGAGGAGACCCATGCGCCTCGTCTTCGCCGGCACACCCGCCGTCGCCGCTCCGTCGCTCCGCGCTCTGGCGGCAGGTCCGCACGAGATCGTTGCCGTCATCACCCGGAGCGACGCGCCGCTGGGACGCAAGCGCGTCCTGACGCCCTCACCGGTCGCGCAGGTCGCCGACGAACTCGGCATCCCGGTCATCAAGGCTGACCGTCTCAACGCCGAGGTGACCGCCCGCATCGCGGAGCTCGAGCCCGACCTCGGGGTGATCGTCGCCTACGGCGGACTCGTGCGCGAGCCGTTGCTTTCGACGCCCGCGCACGGCTGGATCAACCTGCACTTCTCGCTGCTCCCGCGCTGGCGCGGTGCGGCTCCCGTTCAGCGTGCGCTCATCGCCGGCGATGCGGTCACGGGCGCGAGCGTGTTCCAGCTCGTCGCCGCGCTCGACGCCGGGGACGTGTTCGCCGAGGAGCGCTACGAGGTGCCCGCCGGGGCGACCTCGGCCACGGTCCTGGAGGACCTCGCCGAGATCGGTGCTCCGCTGGTGGCGCGCGTGGTCGACGGCATCGCCGACGGCTCCGCGGTCGCGACGGCGCAGCAGGGCGAACCGACCCTCGCCCCCAAGCTCACTCTCGACGACGGTGCCCTCGATCTGACCCGGGATGCCGAGACCCTCCTGCACCAGATCGCCGGGGTGACGCCCGAACCCGGCGCGCACACGACCTTCGGCGGAGCGCGTTTCAAGGTGCTCCGCGCCGCCCCCTCCGACGCGCCGCCGCTGCCGCCGGGCCGGGTCACGGCATCCGGAAAAGACGTCGTCGTCGGCACGGGCACCACGCCGCTGCGCCTCGACACCGTGCAGCCCGCCGGAAAGGGAGCGATGAACGCGAGCGACTGGTTCCGAGGCCTGCGCGATGACGAGCCGGAGCTCGGATCATGACCGTGCAGGGAGCCCGTGCCGTGGCCTACGAAGTGCTGCGCGCCGTCTCGGGAGACGAGGCCTACGCCAACCTGCTGCTGCCGCACGCGATCGGCCGCCAGAAGCTGGATGCCAAGGACGCCGGGCTCGCGACCGAGCTGACGTACGGCACCCTTCGCCGGCGTGGCACCTACGACGCCATCATCGCCGCGGCGGCCGACCGCACGGTCGACCGGATCGACCCGGCGGTGCTCGACGCGCTGCGCCTGGGGGTGCACCAGCTGCTGTCGACCCGCGTCGCCTCGCACGCTGCGGTGAACGAGTCCGTCGAGCTCGCGCGGCGGCACGGCGGGGGCCGCGGGGCCGCGGGCTTCGCCAACGCGGTGCTCCGCCGCGTCTCGCGCGACAATCCGGGGCAGTGGATGCAGACCATCTCGGCCGCCGCGCGCAGCGACGACGAACGCATCGGGCTCACCACCTCGCACCCGGTGTGGATCGTGCGGGCCCTGCGCCGCGCTCTCACCGCCGAGGGGCGCGCCCACGAGCTCGAGGGGCTGCTCGAGGCCGACAACGTCGCTCCGCGCGTCGCGATGATCGCCCTTCCGGGTCTCGCCGAGGTACCCGATGACGCGACGCCCACGCGCTACGCCCCGACGGCGTTCACCACCCGCGGGGGGGACCCCGAGGGGCTGATCCATTCGTCCGGTGGCACGATCCGCGTGCAGGACGAGGGATCGCAGCTCGCCGCCCTCGCCCTCAGCCGCGCCCTCCCGGTGCGTGAGGGCGAGCGCTGGCTCGATCTGTGCGCCGGCCCGGGCGGCAAGACCGCGCTGCTCGCCGCCGAAGCCCTCGCTCACGGGGCGACGCTCGACGCCAACGAGATCGCCCCGGCTCGAGCGGGGCTGGTGCGCCAGGCTGTGGCATCCGTGCCCCTCGAGGTCGGGGTGAGCGAAGAGGACGGGCGCGAGCGCGCGGCCCGGATGCCGGGCGAGTACGACCGCATCCTCGTCGACGCCCCGTGCACCGGCATCGGCGCCCTGCGACGTCGTCCCGAGGCGCGCTGGCGCAAGACGCCGGCCGACGTGCCCGACCTGACCGCCCTGCAGCAGGAGCTCGTGCTCGCGGCCTTCCAGGCGCTCCGGCCCGGCGGAGTGGTGGCCTACGTCACCTGCTCGCCCCACCTGGCCGAGACCTCGGGCGTGCTGGCCGAGGTCAAGCGCGCACTCGGCGACGCCGCAGAAGAACTCGACGCCCGCGCGGTGGTCCGAGCGATCGCGAACGACGAGATCGACCTGCCCGACCAGGCCGACGGATCGCTCCGCGCCCAGCTCTGGCCGCACCGCCACGGCACCGACGCGATGTCGATCGCCCTGCTGCGCAAGCGCTGACCCCCGCCCCCCTTCGCGTGAGGGGTCACCTTTTGTCGCCTCGACGCGCGCGAAGCGACCGTTCCCGCCCCCTCACGCGCCTCGCGCTCACCGGCCCCCGCTCACCCCGCGTGAGGGGTCACTTTTTGTCGCCTCGACGCGCGGGAAGCGACATGAAATGACGCCTCACGCGCCGCGACCCTCGCGGCGCGAGCGACCGCGCGCGCCCATAATGGTCGGGTGCCTACCGACGCCCCGCGCATCAACCCGAGCATCCTGGCCGCCGACTTCGTGAACATGGAGGCCGAGCTCGCCCGCATCGCGGGCGCCGACTTCGTCCACGTCGACGTGATGGACAACCACTTCGTGCCGAACCTCACATTCGGACCGCAGATGGTGGGCCGCATTCAGGAGACGAGCCCCGTGCCCTTGGACGTGCACCTCATGATCGACGACCCCGACCGCTGGGCTCCGGCGTACGCCGAGCTGGGTGCGGCATCCGTCACCTTCCACCTCGAGGCCGCCGCCTCGCCCGTCGCCCTCGCCCGACAGCTGCGTTCGATCGGCGCTCGAGCCGGCGTGGCCGTCAAGCCCGGAACCCCGGTCGAGAACCTCTTCGATTCGCTCAACGAGTTCGATCAGATCCTGGTGATGACCGTCGAGCCGGGCTTCGGGGGGCAGTCGTTCATGCCCGAGACCATGCCGAAGCTCCGGTCGCTCGCCGACGAGGCGAAGCGCCGCGGGGCGAGCGTCTGGTTGCAGGTCGACGGCGGCATCGGCGAGTCCACCATCGCCCAGGCCGCCGAGGCCGGGGCCGACACCTTCGTCGCGGGTTCCGCGGTGTTCGGCGCCGACGACCCCGACCGCGCGATCCAGTCGCTGCGCGCCTCGGCCGCCCGCCACCGCCACTGACGCGCCCCCGCCGCCGCCGACGGCGTCCCCACCATCACTGACGCGCCGCCACCGCCACTGACGCGCCGCCACCGCCACTGACGCGCCCCCGCCGCGACTGACGCGCCCCACCGCCACAGTCGAGGGCCCCACCGCCCCTTACGCGACTGCCACCGTCGCTGGCGGCACCCGCGCCACCCCCGACGCGCCCCCGCCGCCGCGGGCGGCGCCCCCACCGCCCCCGACGCGCCCCCACCACCTCGATAAACGCCATTCCTCCGAAGAAACGCCGTCTCGCAGCGTGTCTCGCACGAAACGGCGTTTATCGAGCCCACACGCCGTCGACCACCGCCCGGGCAACCCCACCCCCGCCGACCCGATACCCTGGAACCGTGAAAACTTTCGACGACCTGTTCGCGGAACTCAGCGCCAAGGCCGTCGAGCGACCCGCCGGCTCCGGCACCGTCGCTCAGCTGGATGCGGGCGTGCACGCCATCGGCAAGAAGATCGTCGAAGAGGCCGCCGAGGTGTGGATGGCCGCCGAGTACGAGTCCGACGAGGCCGCAGCCGAAGAGATCTCGCAGCTGCTCTACCACCTGCAGACGCTCATGCTCGCGAAGGGCCTGTCGCTCCAGGACGTCTACCGACATCTCTGAGCCGCGCTCGTCCTCCCCACGCTCACCCCACACGAAAGCCCCCGTCATGCTGCGAATCGCCGTGCCGAACAAGGGGTCGCTCGCCGAGACCGCCGCCGAGATGCTCTCGGAGGCCGGGTATACCGGACGACGCGACTCGAAAGACCTCTACACCGTCGACCCCGTGAACGAGGTCGAGTTCTTCTACCTGCGTCCGCGTGACATCGCGACCTACGTCGGCTCCGGCGCGCTGGATGTCGGCATCACGGGCCGCGACCTGCTGCTCGACGCCCGCATGCCCGGCGCCCGCGAGGTCGAGTCGCTCGGTTTCGCCGGTTCGACCTTCCGGTTCGCCGGCCGCCCCGGCCGCTTCACCGACATCGCCGACCTCGAGGGGCTTCGCGTCGCGACGGCCTACCCGGGTCTGGTGGACGCCTTCCTCGACGAGCGCGGCATCGCCGTCGACATCGTCCCTCTCGACGGGGCGGTCGAATCGGCCGTGCAGCTCGGAGTGGCGGATGCCGTGGCCGACGTCGTCTCGACCGGAACCACGCTGCGCCAGGCCGGTCTCGAGATCTTCGGGCCCGTCCTGCTCGAGTCCGATGCCGTGCTCATCGCCGGTCCGCAGGAGGCCGAGGGCACCGAGACACTGCTGCGGCGCCTGCGCGGTGTGCTCGCGGCCCGGAAGTACGTCCTCATCGACTACGACCTGCCCGCCGCCCTCGTCGAGCAGGCCGTGGCGGTCGCCCCGGGCCTGGAGTCGCCCACGATCTCGCCGTTGCGCGACCCCGAATGGGTGGCCGTTCGCGTGATGAGCCCGCGTCGCGACGTCAACCAGGTGATGGACGCCCTCTACGCGATCGGTGCGCGCGCGATCCTCGTCACCGAGATCCTCGCCGCGAGGCTCTGATGACCCTCGCGCGTCGCGTCATCCCCTGCCTCGACGTCGCCGCGGGCCGCGTCGTCAAGGGCGTCAACTTCCTCGACCTGCGCGACATGGGCGACCCGGTCGAGCTCGCGAAGCTGTACTTCGACCAGGGCGCCGACGAGGTCACCTTCCTCGACGTCACGGCCACGGTCGACGAGCGCTCGACCACCTACGACGTCGTGCGCCGCACCGCCGAGCAGGTCTTCATCCCGCTCACGGTCGGCGGGGGAGTCCGCTCCGCCGACGACGTCGCGCGCCTGCTCGCCGTCGGCGCCGACAAGATCGGCGTCAACTCCGCCGCGATCGCGCGCCCGGCCCTGATCGACGAGATCGCCGACCGCTTCGGCGCGCAGGTGATCGTGCTCTCTCTCGACGTCAAGCGGGCGGCATCCACCCCCTCGGGCTTCGTCGTGACCACCCACGGCGGGCGTACCGAGACGACCCTCGACGCGCTCGAGTGGGCGCGCGAGGCCGTCGAGCGCGGAGCCGGCGAACTGCTGGTCAACTCGATCGACGCCGACGGCACGAAGCAGGGCTTCGACCTCGAGCTGGTCCGCCTCATGCGCCAGGTCGCCGCCGTCCCCGTGATCGCCTCGGGCGGTGCGGGTGCGCTCGAACACTTCGCCCCGGCCGTTCAGGCCGGCGCCGACGCCGTTCTCGCGGCATCCGTGTTCCACTCCGGCCAGCTCACCGTGGGACAGGTCAAAGACGCCATGGCCGCCGAGGGGATCGAGGTACGCCGATGAGCGTCGACCGTGTGACCTATAACGCCGACGGCCTCGTTCCGGCCGTCATCCAGCAGTTCGACTCGCGCGAGGTGCTGATGATGGGGTGGATGGATGCCGAGGCCCTGAACCGTACGCTCACCTCCGGCCGCGTGACGTTCTGGTCGCGTTCCCGCCAGGAGTACTGGCGCAAGGGCGACACCTCGGGCCACATCCAGCTGGTCAAGGGAGCGCGCCTGGACTGCGACGGCGACACCCTGTTGATCGAGGTCGACCAGATCGGCGCCGCGTGCCACACCGGCGACCACACCTGCTTCGACGCCGACGACCTGCACCCGGTCGTGGGGGAGCGCTGATGCGTCGCGCCCGCTCCACGGCGGTCCTGGCGATGCTGGCCGCCGGGGCGATCGGCGTCATCGCCTCGACCCAGACGTGGATCGACGTCACCCTCGACGACGGCGCGCAGCAGACCCTCGCCGTCCCGGGTGCCGAGGCGCTCCCGGTGCTCACCCCCCTGAGCCTCGCGGCCCTCGCCCTCGGCGCCGCACTGTCGATCGTCGGTCCGGTGCTGCGCCACGTCTTCGGTGCGCTGGGCGCGCTCATCGCGGCGTTCGTCGGCTTCGGGGCCGTTCAGATCCTCCTCTCGACTCCCGTCTCGGCGACGGCGGCGACCGTCACCGACGCGACGGGCATCTCGGGAACGGATGCCGTGGCCTCGCTCGTCTCGGGCCTGTCCCTCACCCCGTGGCCGACGGTGACGCTCATCGCGCAGGTCGTGCTGTTCGCGGCATCCGTCTTCACTCTCGTCACCGCTCGCCGTTGGGCCTCGGGGGCGAGCCGCAAGTACCGCACGGCCGAAGAGGCGCGCATCGCCACGGGTCGCCCGCACGACGCGATCGACTCGTGGGACGACCTCTCGCGCGGCGACGACCCCACCGCCTGACGCGGCGGCCGAATCCGCCGCGACAAACGCTCTCGCGAGTGAAGCCCGCTCTCGCGCGCCGTTTCCCCCTCGCGGAGGCGTTCATCGGTGCAGAACACCCCGACATCGAGACGACGGCGGAGGGCACGCACCGCGCTTCGATAGACTGGACGAACGCTTTCCCCCGCGCTCGCGCGCGACCGTAAGGAGCCCCATGAGCAACCCCATCGGCGACCCCGGCCACGGACACTCGCCCGCCGCCTGGACGGCCGTGATCATCATGCTCGCCGCGTTCACGCTCGGCACGCTGTTCTTCTGGCTCGACATGCCGGTGCTGGTGTGGGCCTCGGTGGGTCTGCTCGTGGTCGGCGCGATCGTCGGCTGGGCCATGACCAAGGCCGGCTACGGCGCGAACGGCGCGAAGTCCAACCCGAAGGCCCACTGATGGCGCTGGCCGATCTCACGGCCGGAGCGGTGGAGGACGCCGAGGAGCGCGCACAGTCGCGACCCCTCGCCGAGGTCGAACGCGATGCCCTCGCGCAGACGCCGGCGCGCGACGCGCTGGCGATGCTCGCTCCCGCCGATCGCGTGAAGATCATCGCCGAGGTCAAGCGCGCGAGCCCGTCCCGCGGAGACCTCGCGGCGATCCCCGACCCCGCTCGTCAGGCGCGCCTGTACGAAGAGGGCGGTGCGTCGGCGATCTCGGTGCTCACCGAGCGCCGCAAGTTCAAGGGCAGCCTCGCCGACCTCGAGGCCGTTCGATCGGCGGTCAGCGTCCCGGTGCTGCGCAAGGACTTCATCGCGACGCCGTACCAGGTGCTCGAGGCCCGCGCCTCGGGGGCCGACCTCGTCCTGCTGATCGTCGCCGCCCTCGACCAGAAGACGCTCACCGAGCTCTACGGTCTCGTCACCGACCTGGGCATGACCGCCCTGGTCGAGACGCACTCCGCCGACGAACTCGAGCGCGCGTCGCACCTGGGCGCGAAGCTCATCGGCGTCAACGCCCGCAACCTCTCGACTTTCGAGCTCGACCGCGACCTGTTCGGTTCGCTGGTCGAGCGTTTCCCCGCGGATGCCGTGAAGATCGCCGAATCGGCCGTCCTCGCCCCCGCCGATGTGGCGCACTACCGCGCGGCGGGTGCCGATGTCGTGCTCGTGGGCGAGGCCCTCGTCACCGGCGACCCCGTCGCCACGCTCCGCGCGTTCCTCCAGGAGACGTCATGACCACCGCTCCCATCCAGAACCTGCGCGATCAGAAGGGGCCGTTCTTCGGCGACTTCGGCGGCCGCTTCATGCCCGAATCGCTCATCGCCGCGATCGACGAGCTCACCGAGGTGTACGAGTCGGCGATGGCCGACCCGGAGTTCCACGCCGAGCTGCGGGCCCTGCTGCACGACTACGCGGGCCGACCCTCGGTGCTCACCGAGGTGCCGCGCTTCGCCGAGCACGCGGGAGGCGCCCGCGTCTTCCTCAAGCGCGAAGACCTGAACCACACCGGCTCGCACAAGATCAACAACGTGCTGGGTCAGGCGCTGCTCACCAAGCGCCTCGGCAAGACGCGCGTGATCGCCGAGACCGGTGCCGGCCAGCACGGCGTCGCCACCGCGACGGCCGCGGCCCTGTTCGGCCTCGAGTGCGTCGTCTACATGGGCGAGGTCGACACCGAACGCCAGGCCCTCAACGTCGCTCGCATGCGGCTTCTGGGCGCCGAGGTGATCCCCGTCACGACCGGCTCGCGCACCCTGAAGGACGCGATCAACGAGGCCTACCGCGACTGGGTCGCCTCGGTCGAGACGACCAACTACATCTTCGGCACCGCCGCGGGCCCGCACCCGTTCCCGGCGATGGTCCGCGACTTCCAGAAGATCATCGGTGAGGAGACCCGGGCCGAGTTCCTCGAGCGCCTCGGTCGCCTCCCCGACGCCGTGTTCGCGTGCGTCGGCGGCGGATCCAACGCGATCGGCATGTTCGACGCCTTCCTCGACGACGAGGGCGTGGCCCTCTACGGCGTCGAAGCGGCCGGCGACGGCGTCGACACCCCGAAGCACGCGGCCTCCATCGAGCGGGGTCGCCCCGGCGTCCTGCACGGTGCGCGCACCTACGTGCTGCAGGACGAAGACGGTCAGACCACCGAGTCGCACTCCATCTCGGCCGGCCTCGACTACCCGGGCGTCGGTCCCGAGCACGCGTGGCTCGCCGACATCGGCCGCGCCCAGTACATCCCGGCCACCGACGACGAGGCGATGCAGGCCCTGCGTCTGCTCTCGCGCACCGAGGGCATCATCCCGGCCATCGAATCGGCCCACGCCCTGGCCGGAGCCCTGCGCATCGGTCGCGAGCTGGGTCCGGATGCCGTGATCGCCATCAACCTCTCCGGTCGCGGCGACAAAGACATGGACACCGCGGCGCGCTACTTCGACCTCTACGACGCCGAGCACGCCCCGGAGACCGTCGAGGGCCGCGCGCAGACGCGTGCGGCCGAGACCGTGGCATCCGCCCCCGGATCGCCCGTCGACGTCACCGCGGCCCCCGATGCCGCCAGTGGAGCGGGAGTCGAGCTGTGACCTCCCGCGTCTCGGCGGCCATCGACGCCGCCCACGCCGAGGGCCGCGGCGCCTTCGTCGGCTACCTCCCCGCCGGATACCCCGACGTCGCCACCAGCATCGAGGCCGCCGTCGCGCTGGCCGAGGCGGGCGCCGACGTGATCGAGCTCGGCCCGCCCTACAGCGACCCCGTGATGGACGGCCTGGTCATCCAGGAAGCGACGCAGACGGCGCTGGCGAACGGGTTCCGCATGCGCGACCTGTTCACGATCATCCGAGAGGTCACCGCGCGCACCGACGTGCCGATCCTCGTCATGACCTACTGGAACCTCGTCGAGCAGTACGGTGTCGACCGCTACGCCGACGAGCTCGTCGCCGCGGGCGGTGCGGGTCTCATCACGCCCGACGTGACCCCGGATGCCGCCGCCCGGTGGATCGAGACGAGCGAGCGCACCGGTCTGGATCGCGTGTTCCTCGCTGCCCCCACCTCGTCGGACGAGCGCCTGAAGATGATCGTCGAGGCCTCGACGGGCTTCGTCTACACCGTGTCGACCATGGGTATCACGGGGGAGCGGGCCTCGCTCGACGCCGCCGCGCGGAGCCTCGTCGAGCGCCTGCGATCGTTCGGTGCCGAGCACGCGTGCGTCGGTATCGGCATCTCGAACGCCGAGCAGGTCACGGGAGTGGTGGAGTACGCCGACGGAGCGATCGTCGGAACCGCCCTGGTGAAGGCGCTGCGTGACGGCGGCGTCGAGGGGCTCTCCTCGCTGGCGAGGGAGCTGTCCGCGGGCGCTGCGCAGCGCGTTTAGACTCGACCACATGACGTTCGCCCTCTCGAGCGCCGCCTCCGGCGTGCTCGCCAGCATCCCGAGCCCGACCATCTCGTACGTCGATCTCGGTCCGCTCCGCATCCACTTCTATGCCCTGTGCATCGTCGCGGGCATCATCGTGGCGATCTTCCTCACGAACGCGCGTCTGACGCGTCGCGGCGCCGAGAAGTGGGTCGTCATCGACATCTGCCTCCTGGCGGTGCCGCTGGCCATCGTCGTGGCCCGTATCTACCACGTGGTCACGCACCTCGGCTTCTACTTCGGCCCCGGATCCAACCCCTGGAACATCACCCAGCCGGGCTCGGTGTGGGCCATCTGGGAGGGTGGCATCGCCATCTACGGCGCCCTCATCGGCGGCGCGATCGGCGCGATCCTCGGATGCCGCTGGACCGGCATCCGCTTCTGGACCTTCGCCGATGCCCTCGCACCCGGCCTCATCATCGCCCAGGCCATGGGTCGCTTCGGCAACTGGTTCAACCAGGAGCTCTTCGGTCAGCCCACCGACCTGCCGTGGGGTCTGGAGATCGCCGCAGGCAACCCGGCCATCCCCGTCGGACTGCCAGCCGGCACTCTTTTCCAGCCGACTTTCCTCTACGAGGTGATCTGGAACCTGCTCGGCGCCGCGGTCATCCTGTACGTCGGCAAGCGCTTCGCCCTGCAGTGGGGCAAGCAGTTCGCGATCTACCTCGTCTGGTACTCGGCGGGCCGCATCGTCTGGGAATCCATCCGCGTCGATCCCAGCGACATCATCCTCGGCCTGCGCACGAACGTCTGGGCCGCCATCTTCGGCGTGATCCTCGGCATCGTGATCTTCATCGTTCAGTCGCGCCGTCACCACGGCTTCGAGCCCTCGCCGTACGTGCCCGGGCGCGAGTCGAAGGCTGCGGGGGCTGTAGACTCAGGCGACCCCTCTGACTTCGTCGACGTGAGCGAGCCGCCCGCGACGAACGACACCGTCGGCACCAGCGCCACAAGCAGCCCCGCCACGAACTAACTCTCTGGGCCGACGTCGTCCCATTCGAAGCATCAACGTGAGGACGGTTGATATGGCTTCCAGCCTGCGTTCCGACACCGTCGGAGGCGCATTCCCCGCCCGCCAGGGAATGTACGACCCGTCGTTCGAGAAAGACGCCTGTGGCCTCGCCATGGTCGCGACTCTCCGCGGCGAAGCCGGACACGACATCATCGATCTGGCGCTGACAGCGCTGCGCAACCTCGAGCACCGCGGTGCCATCGGGTCCGACGCGGGCACCGGTGACGGCGCCGGCATCCTCACCCAGATGCCCGACGCGTTCCTGCGGGAGGTCGCCGACTTCGCCCTGCCGCCGGTGGGGGAGTACGCCGCGGGCATGATCTTCCTGCCGCTCGGCCACGACGAGCGCGAAGCCATGAAGGCGGGCATCGAAGAGCTCGCACGGCACGAGAACCTCGAGGTGCTCGGTTGGCGTGAGGTCCCCGTCGACACGGAGCACCTCGGCAAGCTCGCCTTCGAGGCGCGCCCCGCCTTCGAGCAGCTCTTCGTGTCGCGGCCGGCGACGGGCGACGAGCCGGCTCTGTCGGGCATCGCTCTCGACCGCCGCGTGTACCGCCTGCGCAAGCGCGCACGTCACGAGCTCGAGGCGTACTTCGTGTCGCTGTCGAGCCGCACGCTCGGCTACAAGGGCATGGTCACGACCCTGCAGCTCGAGCCGTTCTACCCCGACCTCTCCGACGAGCGCTTCGCCTCGGAGCTCGCGGTCGTGCACTCGCGCTACTCCACGAACACCTTCCCGTCGTGGCCGCTCGCGCAGCCGCTGCGCATGCTGGCGCACAATGGCGAGATCAACACGGTCAAGGGCAACCGCAACTGGATGCGCGCGCGCCAGTCGCAGCTCGAGTCCGAGCTGATCGGCGACGTCCGCCCGCTGCTTCCGATCTGCACCGAGGGCGCCAGCGACTCGGCATCCTTCGACGAGGTCCTCGAGCTGCTGACCCTCACGGGCCGCAGCCTGCCCCACGCGATCATGATGATGGTCCCCGAGGCCTACGAGAAGCAGGCGACGATCGACCCCGCCCTGCGCGCCTTCTACGACTTCCACTCCATGCAGATGGAGCCCTGGGACGGCCCCGCCGCCCTGATCTTCACCGACGGCACACTCGTCGGCGCGACACTCGACCGCAACGGGCTCCGCCCGGGCCGCTGGACCGAGACCACCGACGGACTCGTCGTCATCGGCTCCGAGACGGGCGTCCTCGACTTCGCACCCGAGCGCATCAAGCGCCGCGGCCGGTTGCAGCCCGGGCGCATGTTCCTCGTCGACACGGCCCAGCGCCGCATCGTCGAGGACGAGGAGATCAAGGCCGACCTCGCCGCCCTCCACCCCTGGGGCGAGTGGGTCGACAAGGGTCGCGTCAAGCTCAGCGAGCTTCCCGAGCGCGAGCACATCGTGCACCCGATCGCCTCGATCACCCGCCGCCAGCGCACCTTCGGCTACACCGAAGAAGAGGTGCGCATGCTGCTCACGCCCATGGGCCAGGGCGGCACCGAACCGCTCGGCGCCATGGGCAGCGACGCACCCGTCGCCGTGCTCAGCGACCGACCGCGCCTGCTCTTCGACTACTTCTCGCAGCAGTTCGCGCAGGTCACGAACCCGCCGCTCGACTCGATCCGCGAAGAGGTCGTCACCTCGCTCTCGCTGGGCCTCGGTCCCGAGCGCAACCTCCTCGCGTGGGGCCCCGAGCACACCCGCACGGTGACGCTCGACTTCCCCGTGATCGACAACGACGAGCTCGCGAAGATCCAGCACATCGACACCGCCCTTCCCGGGCGCTCGTCGGTGACGATTCGCGGTCTGTACCGCGTCGAGGCCGGGCACAAGGGCCTGCAGAAGCGCCTCACGCAGATGTGCACCGAGGTCGACCAGGCCATCGAGGACGGCGCCGAGTTCATCGTGCTCAGCGACCGCGACTCGAACAAGGACCTCGCGCCGATCCCGTCGCTGCTCATGCTGGCGGCCGTCCACCACCACCTCATCCGCAAAGAGACCCGCATGAAGGTCGGTCTCGTGGTCGAGGCCGGCGACGTCCGCGAGGTGCACCACGTGGCGACCCTCATCGGGTACGGCGCCTCGGCGGTCAACCCGTATCTGGCGATGGAGACCGTCGAGTACCTCGTGCGCGCCGGCTTCATCACGAACATCACGCCCGAGAAGGCCGTCAAGAACCTGATCTACGCGCTCGGCAAGGGCGTGCTCAAGATCATGTCGAAGATGGGCATCTCGACCGTGTCGTCGTACGCCGGCGCCCAGGTGTTCGAGGCCGTCGGCCTGTCGCGCGACTTCATCGACGCGTACTTCACCGGCACCGAGACCAAGCTCGGCGGTGTCGGCCTCGACGTCATCGCGGCCGAGAACGCCGCGCGCCACGAGTACGCCTACCCGCAGGATGCCGCGGCCCGTGCGCACGAGCGCCTCTGGACCGGCGGCGAGTACCAGTGGCGCCGCGACGGCGCCCCGCACCTCTTCAACCCCGACACGGTGTTCCGCCTGCAGCACGCCACGCGCGAGCGCCGGTACGACATCTTCCGCGAGTACACGCAGCTGATCGACGACCAGGCGCACGAGTTGAAGACCCTGCGCGGTCTCTTCGGCCTGCGCACGGGCCTGCGTCCGGCGGTGCCGATCGACGAGGTCGAGCCCGTCTCGGCGATCGTCAAGCGCTTCTCCACCGGCGCGATGAGCTACGGCTCGATCTCGAAAGAGGCGCACGAGGTGCTCGCCGTCGCGATGAACCGCATCGGCGGCAAGTCGAACACCGGTGAGGGCGGAGAAGACGTAGACCGCCTGCTCGACCCCGAGCGTCGCAGTGCCATCAAGCAGGTGGCATCCGGTCGCTTCGGGGTGACGAGCCTGTACCTGACCAAGGCGGATGACATCCAGATCAAGCTCGCGCAGGGTGCCAAGCCCGGCGAGGGCGGTCAGCTGCCCCCGACCAAGGTGTACCCGTGGGTGGCGCGCACGCGTCACGCCACCGCGGGCGTCGGGCTCATCTCGCCTCCGCCGCACCACGACATCTACTCGATCGAAGACCTCAAGCAGCTCATCTTCGACCTCAAGCGCGCCAACCCCTCGGCACGCATCCACACCAAGCTGGTCAGCCAGTCGGGTATCGGTGCGGTCGCGGCGGGCGTCGCCAAGGCGCTGAGCGACGTCATCCTGGTCTCGGGCCAGGACGGCGGCACGGGCGCCAGCCCGATGAACTCGCTCAAGCACGCGGGCACCCCGTGGGAGCTGGGCCTGGCCGAGACGCAGCAGACGCTCATGCTCAACGGCATGCGCGACCGCGTGGTCGTGCAGGTCGACGGTCAGATGAAGACCGGTCGCGACGTCGTCATCGGCGCGCTGCTGGGTGCCGAGGAGTTCGGTTTCGCCACCGCTCCGCTGGTCGTCTCGGGCTGCATCATGATGCGCGTGTGCCACCTCGACACCTGCCCCGTGGGTGTCGCGACGCAGAACCCCGTGCTCCGCGAGCGTTTCACCGGCAAGGCCGAGTACATCGTCAATTTCATGGAGTTCATCGCGCAAGAGGTGCGAGAGTACCTCGCCGCCCTCGGCTACCGCTCGATCGACGAGATCGTGGGGCGTTCGGAGCTGCTGGATGCCAACGAGGCGATTCAGCACTGGAAGGCCCGGGGCCTCAACCTCGCGCCCATCCTCGAGGGGCCCCGCTTCGCCGAGGACGAGCCCCGTCGCCACGCGCGCAACCAGGATCACGAGCTCGAGGACCACTTCGACGTGCAGCTCATCGAGCGCGCGCAGGACGTCATCGCGCACGGGGGTCAGCTCACGATCGAGCTCCCGATCCGCAACACCGCGCGCGCCGTGGGGACCATGCTCGGTCACCACGTCACCAAGGCGCGGGGCGAGCACGGTCTGCCCGAGAACTCGATCGACGTGCGTCTGACCGGCTCGGCCGGGCAGTCGTTCGGCGCGTTCATGCCGGCCGGCATCACGCTGCGCCTCGAGGGCGACTCGAACGACTACGTCGGCAAGGGTCTCTCGGGCGGCACGATCGTCGTGCGCCCGCCGCGCGGCTCGAGCTTCGCGGCGTCTGAGAACGTCATCGCCGGAAACGTCATCGGCTACGGCGCCACGCAGGGGCAGATGTTCCTCAACGGTGTCGTGGGCGAGCGCTTCCTGGTGCGCAACTCCGGGGCCACGGCGGTCGTCGAGGGCGTGGGCGACCACGCGCTCGAGTACATGACCGGTGGTCTCGCCGTGATCCTCGGCGCGACGGGTCGCAATCTCGGCGCCGGCATGTCGGGCGGGCAGGCCTACGTCTACCGGCTCGACCGCGACCTCGTGAACCGCGAGGCCGTGGCATCGGGAGAGCTCGAACTCGGCGCCCTCGGATCGGGGGATGCCGAGATCCTCCGCGACCTGCTCGAAAAGCACGTCGCAGAGACCGATTCCACTCTCGCCCGTCGTCTGCTGGACGACTTCGAGACCGAGGTGGACAACTTCGTCCGGGTGCTGCCGCGCGACTACGCCGCCGTGCTGCAGACCCGCCAGGAGGCGGTCACCGAGGGGCTCGACCCCGACGGCGACGTCGTCTGGAAGCGCATTCTGGAGGTGACGGGTGGCTGACCCGAAGGGCTTTCTCAAGGTCACGGAGCGCGAGCTCCCCAAGCGCCGGCCGGTGCCGGTGCGCATCATGGACTGGAAAGAGGTGTACGAGCCGGGTGATTCGGCCGTCATCAAGCGCCAGGCCGGTCGCTGCATGGACTGCGGCATCCCGTTCTGCCACAAGGGCTGCCCGCTCGGGAACCTGATCCCGGAGTGGAACGACCTCACGTGGCGCGGCGAGGGCCGCGCGGCGATCGAGCGCCTGCACGCGACCAACAACTTCCCGGAGTTCACGGGTCGTCTGTGCCCCGCACCCTGCGAGAGTTCGTGCGTGCTCGGCATCAACCAGCCGGCCGTCACGATCAAGCAGGTCGAGGTCTCGATCATCGACGAGGCGTTCGGCAACGGATGGGTCGAGCCCGAGCCGCCGGAGCGCCTGACCGGAAAGACGGTCGCCGTCGTGGGCTCCGGCCCCGCCGGCCTCGCCGCCGCCCAGCAGCTCACGCGTGCCGGCCACACCGTCGCCGTCTTCGAGCGCGACGACCGCATCGGCGGGCTGCTGCGTTACGGCATCCCCGACTTCAAGATGGAGAAGCGACACCTCGAGCAGCGCTTGCGGCAGATGCAGGCCGAGGGCACGCGCTTCCGCGCCGGCGTCGAGATCGGCAAGGACGTCTCGTGGAGCGACCTCCGGGCGCGCTACGACGCCGTCGTGGTGGCCACCGGTTCCACGGTGCCGCGCGATCTCGCCATCCCCGGCCGCGATCTCGACGGCGTGCACTACGCCATGGAGTACCTCATCGAGGGCAACAAGGCCGTCGCGGGCGACCAGGTGCCGCACCAGATCACCGCCGAGGGCAAGCACGTCGTCGTCATCGGCGGTGGCGACACCGGAGCCGACTGCATCGGCACCGCCCACCGCCAGGGTGCGCTGAGCGTCACGAACCTCGCGATCGGCAAGCAGCCCCCGTCGGAGCGCCCGGCCGAGCAGCCCTGGCCGATGATGCCGAACCTGTTCGAGATGGCCTCGGCGCACGAAGAGGGCGGGGAACGCACGTTCCTGGCCTCGACCGTGGAGTTCCTCGGAAACGCCGCGGGCGAGGTGCGGGCACTGCGGGTGGCCGAGACCGAGTACGTCGACGGCCGCCGCGTCCCCAAGAGCGGCACCGAGCGCGAGATCCCGGCCGACCTGGTCCTCATCGCGATGGGCTTCACCGGCCCCGAGCGCGAGCACCTGGAGAGCCAGCTCGGCACGCAGTTCACGAACCGCGGAAACGTGGAGCGCGACGCGACCTACGCCACCACCACGCCGGGGGTGTTCGTTGCCGGAGATGCCGGACGCGGACAGTCCCTGATCGTGTGGGCCATCGCCGAAGGCCGCGCGGCCGCCGCCGAGGTCGACACGTTCCTCATGGGCGAGACGGTGCTGCCCGCGCCGGTGCGCCCGACCGATGTCGCCATCGGCCTCTTGCCCGCCTAAGCTGGCAAGGGCCGATCGGCCACTTCCCGAAAATTTCACGGAGCTTGAAACCGGATGAGACGCGCCAAGATCGTCGCAACACTCGGGCCCGCCACGTCGTCGTATGAGATGGTTCGCGCCATCATCGACGCCGGCGTGGATGTCGCCCGCCTCAACCTGAGCCACGGAGACTACTCCGTGCACGACGCCAACTTCGCCAACGTGCGCAAGGCGGCAGAGGACGCCGGACGCCCGGTCGCGGCCCTCGTCGACCTGCAGGGCCCGAAGATCCGTCTCGGCAAGTTCGAGAACGGTCCCCACGACCTGCTGCCCGGTGACATCTTCAAGATCACCATCGAGGACATCCTCGGCACCAAAGAGATCGTCGGCACGACCTTCAAGGGTCTGCCCCAGGACGTCCGCCCCGGCGACTTCCTGCTCATCGACGACGGCAAGGTCCGCGTCGAGGTCGTCGAGACCGACGGCACCGTCGTCACCACCCGCGTCGTCGTGGGCGGTCCGGTCTCGAACAACAAGGGCATCAACCTGCCCGGCGTGGCCGTGAACGTCCCCGCACTGAGCGAGAAGGACGAGGCGGACCTCCGCTGGGGCCTGAACGCCGGCGCCGACCTCATCGCCCTGTCGTTCGTCCGCGACGCCAAGGACATCGAGCGCGTGCACGAGATCATGGCCGAAGAGGGGCGCTACGTGCCCGTCATCGCCAAGATCGAGAAGCCGCAGGCGGTCGACAACCTCGAAGAGATCATCGACGCCTTCGACGGCATCATGGTCGCTCGCGGCGACCTCGGTGTCGAGCTGCCCCTCGAGGCCGTCCCGATCGTGCAGAAGCGCGCCGTCGAGCTCGCCCGTCGTATGGCGAAGCCCGTCATCGTCGCGACGCAGATGCTCGAGTCGATGATCAACAGCCCGGTCCCCACGCGCGCCGAGACCAGCGACGTCGCCAACGCCGTCCTCGACGGTGCGGACGCGGTCATGCTCTCGGGTGAGACCAGCGTCGGCGACTACCCGGTCGTGGTCGTCGAGACCATGGCGCGCATCGTCGCATCCACCGAGGAGCACGGTCTCGAGCGCATCGCGCCCCTGACCAACAAGCCCCGCACGCAGGGTGGCGCCATCACGCTCGCCGCCGTCGAGGTGGCCGACTTCGTCGACGCCAAGTTCCTCTGCGTGTTCACCGAGTCGGGCGACTCGGCGCGCCGCATGTCGCGGCTGCGTTCGACGATCCCGATGATCGCCTTCACGCCCGAGCCCGGCATCCGCCGTCGCCTCGCGCTGACGTGGGGCGTGCGCTCGACGCTGGTGGAGCACGTGTCGCACACCGACAAGATGTTCCTGCAGGTCGACGACTACCTGCTCTCGCACAAGCTGGCCGAGGTGGGGGACAAGGTCGTCGTGATCTCGGGTTCCCCTCCCGGAATCGCGGGCTCGACCAACGACCTGCGCGTCCACCGCGTGGGCGACGCCGTGCACGGCGCAGCGCCCGTCTACAAAGAGGTTTGATCCTCGAAGACGCGCGCCGGGTCCGCCCGGCGCGCGTCTTCGCGTTCCCACCCCGGTCTCACCGCCGGTAAGTTGGGAGAGCAACACCTGCCGGTGTGGCGGAATGGCAGACGCGGGGCACTCAAAATGCTCTGTCGAAAGACGTGTGGGTTCGAGTCCCACCACCGGTACCCGTGACAGCACCCGAGTGATGGGGGCTGCGATCCGGGGCTTCTGGCCCCCGCAGACTTAGGATGGTTCCGTGACTGATCAAGAAGCCGTTCCGGCCAGCGCTCCGGCCGCTCCCCGACGCGTCGTCGTCGCGGAAGACGAGTCGCTCATCCGCCTCGACATCGTCGAGATCCTCCGCGACAACGGCTTCGACGTCGTCGGCGAGGCCGGCGACGGAGAGACCGCTGTTCAGCTCGCGACCGAGTTGCGCCCCGATCTGGTGATCATGGACGTCAAGATGCCGCAGCTCGACGGCATCAGCGCTGCCGAGAAGCTCAGCAAGAACCACATCGCCCCGGTCGTGCTGCTCACCGCCTTCAGCCAGAAGGAGCTCGTCGAGCGCGCCAGCGAGGCCGGCGCTCTGGCGTACGTGGTCAAGCCCTTCACCCCGAACGACCTGCTCCCCGCGATCGAGATCGCCCTCGCCCGCTACGAGCAGATCATCACGCTCGAGGCCGAGGTCGCCGACATGGTCGAGCGCTTCGAGACCCGCAAGCTCGTCGACCGGGCCAAGGGCCTGCTCAACGAGAAGATGGGTCTGAGCGAGCCCGAGGCCTTCCGCTGGATCCAGAAGGCGTCGATGGACCGCCGCCTCACCATGCAGGACGTCGCCAAGGCGATCATCGAGCAGCTGGCTCCCAAGAAGGGCTGAGCGAGACCTCTTCGACGAATGGATGCCACTGAGGTGGCATCCATTTCTCGTTTCCGGCTCAGCGGTAAGCGCCGCCGAGAGGGGGGGGGCTGGATGGAGCCACCGGGCACGCGCGCGGGCGGGAATTGCGCGGTTGAGCCGGTCGAGGACACCGGGCGCGTGGACGTCACCGAACCCGTGACGGGCTCAAGACCGCGACGGGGCGTGCGGTCAGCGCGCGGGGGCGTCCTTGATCATGTTCGTGATCCGGATCGTCGAGCACCGACGACCCTGCTCGTCGGACACCGCGATCTCGTGCACCGTGAGCGAGCGGCCCAGGTGGATCGGGGTGCACACACCCGTGACGATGCCCGACGTGGCCGAGCGGGTGTGCGTGGCGTTGATGTCGATGCCGACCGCGAGCCTGCCCGAGCCCGCGTAGAGGTTCGCCGCCATCGAGCCGAGCGACTCGCCGAGGACGACGTATGCGCCGCCGTGCAGCAGTCCGACCGGCTGCGTGTTGCCCTCGACCGGCATGGTGGCGACGCTGCGCTCCACCGAGAACTCGACCCACTCGATGCCCATCTTCTCGGCGAGGGCGCCCATGCCGCGCTCCTTCGCCCAGTCGAGGCCGGGGGACGTTTCGGGAGTCGTGGAGGTCATCATCGCCTTCGTCGATCGGGCCGGGGCCGGGGGAGTGTCCGTGGTTCTCGTTACGCTGGAGGGGTGACGGATGCCGAAAAGCCTACTCTCCTCGTCGTCGACGGCCATTCGCTGGCGTATCGGGCGTTCTACGCCCTGCCGGTCGACAACTTCTCGACCAAGGACGGCCAGCACACGAACGGCATCTACGGGTTCCTGTCGATGTTCGTGAACCTCGTCAAAGCCGAGAAACCCACGCATCTCGCCGTCGCGTTCGATACGTCGCGGCAGTCGTTCCGTACCCGCGAGTACGCCGAGTACAAGGCCAACCGCAGCGAATCGCCCGCCGAGTTCAAGGGGCAGATCCCGCTGCTGCAGGACTGCCTGCGCGCGATGGGCGTGCCGGTGCTGACGAAAGAAGACGTCGAGGCCGACGACATCCTCGCCACACTCGCGACGCAGGGCGAGCAGCAGGGCTTCGAGGTGCTCGTCTGCTCGGGGGATCGCGACACCATCCAGCTCGTCACCGACGACGTCACGCTGCTCTACCCGAACGTTCAGGGCGTCTCGCAGCTCAAGCGGTACGACACCGCCGCCGTGATCGAGAAGTACGGTCTGCCGCCCGCGCAGTATCCCGAGATCGCCGCTCTCGTGGGCGAGACCAGCGACAACCTGCCGGGTGTGCCCAAGGTCGGCGAGAAGACCGCCGTGAAGTGGCTGACCCAGTGGGGCTCGCTCGACGCTCTGCTCGAGAACGCCGACAAGATCACCGGCGTCGTCGGCGGCAACCTCCGCGAGCACATCGACGGCGTGCGCCGCAACCGCGCGCTCAACCGCCTGCTGCGTGACGTCGAATTGCCCGTCGGCCCCGGCGACCTCGAGATGCACCCGCTCGATGCCCAGGCTGTCCGTGACATCTTCGCGCGCCTCGAGTTCCGCACCCTGCTGCCGCGCGTGTTCGACGCCCTCGGCGGCGACGCGGGCATCGTCGAAGAGCAGCGTCCCACGGCCACCGCTCCGACGCCCGCGCAGCTCGACGCCACGGCGCTGGCGGCGTGGGCAGCCGGTGCCACCGGCGAGGTCGGGGTCACCGTCACGCTGGCCGACGGCGCGCCCACCGCGATCGGACTCGCCACGAGCGATGCCGCGGTCGAGGCCGAGTGGTCGCCGGCGGTGCGCGACGCGCTGGCCGAGTGGCTGGCATCCGACGCTCCCAAGGTCTTCGCCGATGCGAAGCCCCAGATCAAGGCTCTCGCCCGCGAGGGTGTGGCGGTCGGCGGTGTGGCGTTCGACGTGATCCTCGCCGGGTGGCTCGTGCGGCCGAGCTTCCCCGACAAGACGCTCGGCGATCTCGTCGAGCGCATGCTCGACGAGAGGCTGCCGGTCGCCGACCCCACCCAGTTGGTCCCCGAGACCGAGGGCGCGACCCCGAGCCAGCTCTCCTGGTTCACCCGCCGTGTCGTCGAGGCGCAGCGCGCGGACATGCCCGAATCGGTCGCGAGCGTGCTCGACGACATCGAGCTGCCGACCCTCACCGCCCTGGCCGACATGGAGCTCGCCGGCGTCGCGGTGTCGCACGAGAAGCTCTCGAGCTTCTCGGCCGAGCTCGGGGCCCGCGCCGACGCCCTCGCCCGCGACGCCTACGCCGCCATCGGCCACGAGGTGAACCTGGGTTCGCCCAAGCAGCTGCAGGAGGTCCTGTTCGACGAGCTGCAGCTGCCGAAGACCCGCAAGACCAAGAGCGGATACACGACGGATGCCGCAGCCCTCGCCGACCTGCAAGAGAGCGCGGACCACCCGTTCCTCGACCTGCTGCTGCGCCACCGCGAGGCGACGAAGCTGAAGCAGATCATCGACGCGCTCGACACGGCCACCGGAGCGGACGGTCGCATCCACACGACCTACGTGCAGACCGGCAGCCAGACGGGACGCCTGTCGAGCACCGACCCGAACCTGCAGAACATCCCGATCCGCACCGAAGAGAGCCGTCGCATCCGCGCGGCGTTCGTCGTGGGCGAGGGGTACGAGACGCTCCTGACCGCCGACTACTCGCAGATCGAGATGCGCATCATGGCGCACCTCTCGGGTGACCCCGGGCTCATCGAGGCCTTCAACTCGGGCGAAGACCTGCACCGCTTCGTCGGCGCGCGCGTCTTCGGCGTCGAGCCGGCCGAGGTCACCCCGGCCATGCGCACCAAGGTCAAGGCGATGTCGTACGGCCTGGTCTACGGCCTGTCGGCGTTCGGCCTGTCGAAGCAACTGCGCATCGAGCAGTCCGAGGCCAAGAAGCTCATGCTCGAGTACTTCGCCCGCTTCGGCGCCGTGCGCGACTACCTGCGCGGGTCGGTCGAGCAGGCCCGCCAAGACGGGTACACCGAGACGATCTTCGGTCGGCGCCGGCCGTTCCCCGACCTCACGAGCATGAACCGCGTGCTGCGCGAGAACGCCGAGCGCGCGGCCCTCAACGCGCCCATCCAGGGCAGTGCCGCCGACATCATGAAGGTCGCGCTGTTCCGCATCCAGCGCGAGCTCGCCGCGGCCGGCCTGCGCTCGCGCGTGCTGCTGCAGATCCACGACGAGCTCGTGGTCGAGGTCGCGGCGGGAGAGTGGGATGACGTCGAGAAGATCGTGCGCGCGCGCATGGCCGACGCCGCCGACCTGTCGGTTCCGCTCGACGTGCAGATCGGCCGCGGCGGCGATTGGGACGAGGCGGGGCACTAGGACCCGCGGTTGCCGTGCCCCGACGCTGCGTCCGGGTCGCGGCATCCGGAACCGCTCCCAGCGCGGCGGCCCGGTGCGCGCCCGCGGACCGAGTCGCGGCATCCGGAATCGCCCAAGGGGGGGGCGTGCGCGGGCGCCGCGCCTTCCCTAGGCTCGGAGGATGACTGACGCACAACGCACCCCCACGCCGATCGACACGATCGCGGACGCGTGGGTGGACACCCTGGCGGAGAAGGATCCGACGCTCGCGACCTACATCGGCCGTTTCGAGCACAACGGTCGCTTCGGCGACTACAGCCCCGAGGGCGCAGAAGCCCTCGTGTCGGAGGCGCGCTCGACGAAGTCCGCGCTCGAGGCGGCCGAGGCGACCGACGCGATCGACACCGTCACCAAGATGGACCTGGTGCGCGAGCTCGACCTCCTCATCGAGCAGCACGAGGCCAAGACGAACCTGCGCGACCTGAACGTCATCGCCTCTCCGGCGCAGGACATCCGCTCGACCTTCGACCTCATGCCCACCGCGACGGTCGACGACTGGTCGACGATCTCGGATCGCATGAAGGCGCTGCCGGCTGCCATCGACGGCTACGTCGCGACGCTGCGCCAGGGCATCGCCGAGGGCGTCGTGCCCGCGCGCCGTCAGGTGAACGAGGTCGTGACGCAGATCGCGCGCTACACCTCGGACACGGGCTTCTTCGCCGAGTTCGTCGGAGACGCCGCCCCCGAGGAGGGACAGCTCCCGGCCTCGCTCGCGCGCGACCTCGCGGCGAACTCCAACGCGGCGAGAGTCGCCTACGACGGTCTCGCGTCGTTCCTGTCGACGGAGCTCGCGCCGGCCGCGGGCGAGGTCGACGCCGTCGGTCGCGAGGTGTACGCCCTGCAGTCGCGGCATTTCCTCGGCGCCGAGGTCGACCTCGACGAGACGTACGAGTGGGGTGTCGAAGAGCTCGCCCGCATGGTCGCCGAGCAGGAGACCATCGCGAACGAGATCCTGCCGGGCTCCACGGTGGAAGAGGCCGTGGCGTTCCTCGAGAAGGACGAGTCGCGCAAGCTCCGCGGCACGAAGGCCCTGCAGGAGTGGATGCAGCGCACGAGCGACAAGGCCGTCGAGGAGCTCGGCCGCACGCACTTCGACATCGCCGAGCCGATCCGCCACCTCGAGTGCATGATCGCCCCGACGAACGAGGGCGGTATCTACTACACCGGCCCCACCGACGACTTCTCGCGCCCCGGCCGCATGTGGTGGTCGGTGCCCGAGGGCGTCGACACCTTCGACACCTGGCGCGAGCTGACCACGGTGTACCACGAGGGCGTTCCGGGCCACCACCTGCAGATCGCCCAGGCCGTGCACAACCGCGCCGAGCTCAACTCGTGGCGCCGCCTCCTGGCCGGCACGAGCGGACACGCCGAGGGCTGGGCGCTCTACGCCGAGCGCCTCATGGAGCAGCTCGGTTATCTCGACGACCCCGCCGACCGCCTCGGCATGCTCGACGGCCAGCGCATGCGCGCCGCTCGCGTGGTGCTCGACATCGGCGTGCACCTGCAGAAGCCCCGCCTCGACGGCACCGGCGCGTGGGACCACGACTACGCGCTCGCGTTCATGCTGAAGAACGTCAACATGAGCGAGGAGTTCGTGCGCTTCGAGGTCAACCGCTACCTCGGCTGGCCGGGACAGGCCCCGTCGTACAAGGTGGGCCAGCGCATCTGGGAGCAGGTGCGCGACGAGGAGCAGGAGCGCCGCGGCGCCGACTTCTCGATGAAGCAGTTCCACACGCGCGCGCTCGACATCGGCGGCGTGGGTCTCGACACGCTGCGCGCGGCTCTGGCCTCCGCTTGATCTCCCCGAGGGGCGTCGCTTCGGCGGCGCCCCTCGGCGATGCGGGGGAATACTCGGCCGTCGCGTAAAGTTCATTCATCCGAATGCAAGGAGATCCCATGGACGCCCGCCCCCTCGAGCTCGGACTCGACACCTTCGGAGACATCTCGCGCGGCCCCGACGGGTCGCTGCTGTCCGATGCGCAGACCATCCGCAACGTCGTCGACCAGGCGGTGCTCGCCGACGAGGTGGGGCTGTCGTTCTTCGGGGTGGGGGAGCACCACCGCAAGGACTTCGCCGTCACCAGTCCCGAGATCGTGCTGGCCGCCGCGGCCGCCCGCACGAAGAGCATCCACCTCGGCACCGCCGTGACCGTCCTGTCCAGTGACGACCCGGTGCGCGTCTACGAGCGCTTCGCGACGCTGGATGCCGTCTCGAACGGCCGCGCCGAGGTCATCCTCGGGCGCGGCTCGTTCATCGAGTCGTTCCCCCTGTTCGGCTACGACCTCGCCGACTACGAGCAGCTGTTCGAGGAGAAACTCGAGCTGTTCTCGCACCTGCTCACCGAGAAGCCCGTCACCTGGTCGGGCCGCACGCGCGCCGCGCTGCAGGATGCCGATGTCTATCCCAAGACCGAAACGGGCCTGACCGCGTGGGTCGGGGTCGGCGGTTCACCCGAGTCGGTGGTGCGCACGGCGCGCTACGGCTACGGTCTGGTCCTCGCGATCATCGGCGGGTCCGCGGCGCGGTTCCGCCCGTACGCCGACCTCTACCGTCGGTCGCTGCAGGAACTCGGCAAGCCGCAGATGCCCATCTCGGTGCACTCGCCCGGCCACGTCGCCGAGACCGACGAGCAGGCCTGGGACGAGGCGTTCGAGGGTGTCGCCGAGCTGAACAACACGATCGGACGCGAGCGCGGCTGGCCGGAGTACAACCGCATGCGCTTCCAGCACGACGTCGGGCCCGAGGGATCGATGTACGTCGGCTCGCCCGAGACGGTCGCTCGGAAGATCGCCGCGACCGTGCGGGCGCTGGGCAACTCCCGCTTCCAGATGAAGATCGCGAGCGGGTCGATCTCGCACGACCGCTTGATGTCGAGCATCGAGCTGTACGGCACGCGTGTGCGCCCCCTCGTCGAGGAGATGCTCGCCGAGACCTCCACGCCGGTCGACGCTCCCGGCATCCGGTGACCACGACCACCGACACCATCCGGGTGTCCGAACGCCTCGACGCTCTGCCGTTCACCCGCCGCCACGGGCGGATCCTGGGTGGGTCGGGTCTGGGGTGGGCTCTGGATGCCATGGACGTCGGCCTCATCTCGTTCGTCATCGCCGCTCTCAGCGTGCAGTGGCGGCTGGCGCCGACCGAGGCTTCGTGGATCGCGTCGGCGGGCTTCGCCGGCATGGCGATCGGAGCGAGCGTAGGCGGGCTGCTGGCCGACCGGTTCGGGCGACGTCACGTCTTCGCGCTGACCCTGCTGGTGTACGGCGTGGCCACCGGGGCCAGCGCTCTGGTGGGTGGTCTCGCGGCCCTGCTCGTCCTGCGCTTCGTCGTGGGTCTCGGGCTCGGGGCGGAGTTGCCGGTGGCATCGACCTACGTCAGCGAGTTCGCGCCCGCGCGCATGCGGGGACGACTCATCGTGTTCCTCGAGGCGTTCTGGGCGGTCGGATGGACGGCCGCGGCGCTCATCGGCTACCTCGTGGTGCCGTCGTCCGCCGATGGCTGGCGGTGGGCCTTCGCCCTCGGCGCCATCCCCGCCGTCTACGCGCTCATCGTGCGGTGGGGTCTTCCCGAGTCGCCGCGGTGGCTGGCGTCGCGCGGCCGCAACGCCGAGGCGATCGTCATCGTGCGCGATCTCGAGGCCGCAGCGGGTCGCATCGCGCTCGAGGCGTCGACGGAGGGGGTCTCGGCATCCTCTCCCGCCCGCCGACCCCGGGTCCGAGCCCTCTGGGCACCGGCACTGCGGGCGCGCACGGCGAGTCTATGGGTGCTGTGGTTCTGCGTGAACTTCTCGTACTACGGGGCGTTCATCTGGATTCCGACCATCCTCGTCGCGCAGGGCTACGACCTCGTGCGCTCGTTCGGTTTCACGCTCATCATCACGCTCGCGCAGCTGCCGGGTTACGCGGTCGCCGCCTGGCTCATCGAGGCCTGGGGCCGACGCGCGACCCTCGCAACCTTCCTCGCCGGTTCCGCTGTCGCCGCGGTGCTGTTCGGCACGGCCACCGGAGAGGTGGCGGTCATCGCCGCCGGCATGGCGCTGTCGTTCTTCAACCTCGGCGCATGGGGCGCTCTGTATGCCGCGACGCCCGAGACGTACCCCACCGCGCTGCGTGCGACAGGCGCCGGGTGGGCGGCGGGCGTCGGTCGCATCGCCTCGATTCTGGCGCCCCTCTCCGTGCCGCCGCTGCTCGGCGTCGGGGGAACCCCGCTGCTGTTCGTGGTGTTCGCCGCGTTCTTCGTCGTGGCGGTGCTCGCGGCACTGTTCCTGCGCGAGCAGCGCGGGCGCGCTCTGGCGTAGGTCTCTTCCCGGTTCGGGGCGGACTCCGTCCTTCGGGGCGGAGAATGTGCGCCCCGCCTGCCGGAATGCGCGCCGAACGAGCGAGCGTGGCGGGCGACGGCCCGCGCCTCGCGCCCGCGTAGGCTCGTGCCATGGCATCCGTCCGCTACGTCGCGATCGGCGACTCGTTCACCGAAGGCGTCGGCGATGAGCTGCCCGACGGAACCGTCCGAGGGTGGGCCGATCTGGCCGCACAGGGATGGGCGGATGCCACGGGAGAGCCCATCGAGTACGCGAACCTCGCGATCCGCGGCAAGCTCATCGAGCCGATCGTCGCTCAACAGCTCGAACCGGCGCTGGCGCTGAAGCCGACCCACCTGTCGTTCAACGGCGGAGGCAACGACATGCTGCGTCCGCGCACGGGAATAGGCCGCATCGTCGACCTCTTCGACCACGTCGTGCGCCGGTGCGACGAAGAGGGGGTGCGCCTGATCGTGCTCTCGGGGGCGAACCCGTCGGCGGGGCTGCCGCTCGGCAGGCTCATCGAGGCGCGCGGTGACCGCCTGTCGCACGCCGTCGAGAAACGTCTCGAGGCGCGCCCTGACGTGCTCACCGCCTACAACTGGTTCGACCGCGAGCTGGCGGGCGGGGAGTTCTGGTCTGTCGACCGTCTGCATATGAACGCGCGCGGCCACCATCGCGTCGCCGCCCGGGTGATCGAGTCGGTCGGGCTCACGCCACCCGCCGAGTGGTGGCGCCTGCGCGAGATCCCCGAGACCGAGAGGCTGAAGGGCTCCGCCTACTACCGCGAGCACGTGGGTCCGTGGGTGCGACGCCGGCTCACCGGCACCTCGTCGGGCGATAACCGTCAGGCGAAGTTCGACGGCGGGTGGGTGGAGCTCACGCCGCACGGCGACGCGCGCCCCTGAGACGACGGCCTTCCCTCTCCTCAGGGCGCGCGACAGTCCGCCGTCAGCGAGAAGTGCATCAGCCCGTCGATGCTCGAGCGATCACGGGCCGACAGACGTACCACTCCGTTGTCCCGCAGGTCTTCCTGCATGGCGCGATCGGCGGAGGAGCCTTCCGCGTCGTCGATCACCCGGCAACCCTGGCAGCCCCGGCTGGGCGAACCCCGCACACCGCGCCCATGGGTTCGAGGAGCAGACTGAGCACATGACTCTTGCACTCGTCACCGGAACCACCAGCGGCATCGGCCTGCACACCGCCATCCAGCTCGCCCAGCATGGGGTGACGGTCATCGCCACGGTCCGCGACACCGGGCGTGCCGATGCCCTGCGCTCCGCGGCATCCGAGGCGGGTGTCGAGCTCGACATCCGGGCCTTGGACGTGACGGATGCCGAGGCCTCCGGTGCCCTGATCGAGGCGGTCGGTCCGATCGACATCCTCGTCAACAACGCCGGACGCGGCGCCGTAGGCACCCTCGAGCAGATGAGCGACGAGGACCTGCGGGAGCAGCTGGAGACGAACTACCTCTCGGTCGCGCGCCTGACCCGACTCGTCCTGCCCGGCATGCGCGAGCGGGGGAGCGGACGCATCGTCACGGTCACCAGCGTCGGGGGAGCGGTGGGCCAGCCGTTCTCGGACGCGTACTGCGCCGCCAAGTTCGCCGTCGAGGGGCTCATGCAGTCGCTCGCCCCGGTCGTCGCGCCCTTCGGCGTCGACGTGTCGATCGTCGAGCCCGCTGCCGTCGCGTCGTCGTTCGTCGACTCCGTCCACCGCGCCGCCCCCGGGCCCTACGCCGAGCAGCAGCAGGCGTACCTCGATCGCGCGGCGACCTCGTTCGCGTCCGCGCAATCCGCGGAGGATGCCGCGAAGACGGTCGTCGAGGCCTCGACGACGTCCGCGCCGCGCTTCCGTTGGCAGACCTCCGATGCGGCGACCCAGTTCGCCGGCCTGTCTCTGGCCGACCTCGATGGGTCGCGAGTGCTGGGCATGACCTCGGGATGGGTGCGGCGCGACTGAACCGGCGCCCGCGCCCCGGTTACCGTGGCATCCATGACGCGAGTGTGGCTGGATGCGATGGAGTGGGCGTGTTGCGGTGACCCGTTCAGCGTCGGCGACGACGTGGACTTCGTGATCGAACACCGGGCGCCCTTCGACGGTTTCGTCCGTCAGCTGGGTGCTGAGCTGGCCGCGACGGTGGACGCGTTCGAGGCACGGCATCCGCAGGGCTCCACCGACGATCGCGTGCTCGGGCGGGTCACGCGCGTGCAGGTCGTCGTGCAGGAGACGATCGAGCGCTTCGCCCTCCGTCGACCCGGATACGGTGCCCCTCCGGATGCCGAGATGCCCGCCGAGGGGGAGCTCTGGCCGTTTTCGGGCAGGGACCTCGGGAACGGGGTCTCCATCGGCAATCGTCCCTCGCGATGGATGCGGATGTCCGATCCCGTGCCGGAGGCGGTCGAGCTCGTCCCCAGCGACAGCGTCCCGGGGGAGCGGCCCGAATCGGACGACCGCATCACGGAGGACGAGCTCAACGGACCCGAGCCCTCGGAACGCCGTCTGCGCATCCGCAGAGGGTGGCTCGTCGACGTCGAAGAGACGGACCTCTAGGACGGCTTCGCCGCGTGCTCCCACGAGCACACGGCATCCACCAGTTCTCTCACCGTCGACCGACTGTCGAGACGCAGGACGGGCTTGCCGATCGTCGCCAACCACCGGTCGTGTTCGGCGCGACGACGGCCGTCGAAGGCCGGGTCGTCGTAACCCTCGGCCCAGGTTCTGAACTCGTGCCAGGCTTCGTCGTCGTGGGGCAGGCCCCCGCGTCGGACGACCTCTCGGGCTTCGAGGCGGCGCAGTCTCTCCGCGGGGTCGAGCGCGACGAAGACGATCGCGTCGCACTCCGCGACGACCGACTCTCCCCACCCGAGCATCGAGCCCGACAGCACCCACGCGGGGCGCCCGACGAAGATCTCTCGCATCAGCGCTACCCGTTCCGCGTCGTCTCTTTTCCGCGTGAACGGGGGAGTGGTCGGCACCCAGTAATAGTCGTCCGCGTCCGCGTGCGGTACCGCCCATTGCACGGACAATGCGTGGCCCAGCGTCGTCGTTCCGCTGCCGCTGCCACCCAGAATGTGGACGCGTGAGGGATGCATCGTGCCCCCTTTTCGTTCGAGCCGACGTGACGATCATCCATCAGAAACGCGTGCCCGCTCGGTGCGGAAAGCCGAGCGCTTCTCCGCACGGGCGGGGGATCGGATGCCGAATGATCTCTGCAGCGCGAACCGGCGACGTCGTCACTTCTCGGTGGAGGACGTTCCCGACTGCCCGGACCAGACGGCGCGCGCACCGCTGTCTCCGACCTGGACGACCGACACGGTGGTCCCGACCGAGACGCCGATGGCGACCACGGCGATGACGATCGTCGACACGCGGGCGGCCGTCGAACGCGTGTCGCCCGAGCGCTTCCGCGCCCGCATGCGGAACCACACCCATTGCCCCGCGGCCACCACGAACAAGCCGATGGCCCAGGGGAGGAGTTGATCGCCGAGTTCCGTGTGAACCTCCAGCGCCGCGGATTCGGGGACCTGCCGCTCGAGGGCTTCACCCGCTTCTTTCGCGAGGGGAACGAAGACGAGCGCCACCGCCGCCACCAGCGGAGTGAGCACTCCGAGCTTGCGGTGAGCGGCGGGCCACACGCTTCCCACGATCACCATGAGAGCCGCGAGCGGGATGAGAACGACGACAGCGTGAACCAGAAGAGGGTGGGCGGGAAGCCCCGCGATCTGCCACATGCGCTCATCACAGCACAGTCCGGAGCGGATGCGGCGGGGCTTGCCGAGCGCGCCGTCGATACGGTGGACGGATGACGACGCAGTGGAAGGCAGTCGAGCGGGCAGCTGCCGACCAGATGGTCGCCGCAGTGCGCGTGGTGCGGGAGCAACACCCCGGCGAGAAGATCTACGGCGCGATGTTCCACGAGTTCTACGGCGACGGATCGGTCATGTACTGGCCCATGGTGACGGTCGGCACGGAGGAATCGTTGCGCGCAGTGATACAGAAATACCCGGAGGATGACCCGGACGAGTTTCTCGGATCGCTCCGGTGGTCGGGTGCCGATCTGCCGCACGGTTTCGATCCGAGCGACGACGTCCAGGCGATCGCGGATGCGGTTCATACGGCTGCGTCACCCTCCGGCCTCTTCGAGGAGCGGGTACACGCGTACAACCGTTTTCTGCGGTGTTTCCCTCACGCGGCCAAGGCGGCACGCAAGACGTTGATCGCAGCGGGAGACGTGGAGAAGGATTTCGTCGCGATCGCGGCCGACGAGAGCGGCGAGTTGATCCCGCTGAGCCTGACGAAGTCCCAGCTCCGCCGGCACTTCCCGGAGTATGAGGTCGCCGAACGGTAACGACGCAGACTCGCGGTCCTGTCCGTGACTGAACGGGTCATCGAGATCCTGCCCGGGGCCGTGACGCCTCGGTACCAGGGGCCGCTCATCGGCGAACACGAGAAGCTGCTGGTCGCATGTGGAAACGAGGCCGTCCCGGCATTGGTCAGCGTGATCCGCGGTGAACATCTTCCCGAGGGCAACGTGGTCGCCGCTCGCCTTCTGGCCGAGATAAACATCGAAACGCCCGAGGTGGTCGAGGCCCTCGTCGAGCTGATGGGCCGAGAGAGTAGGGACATGAGCGCACGCTCCTGGGCAGCCTGCGCCCTCGCGCGTCTGGGAAGATCCGACCTCATCCTGACGCGGGCCTCTGAGCTCCCCGCCGACATCGTCGTGAGCGGTGTCAGCGATCTGTTCCGCTCGTTTCGAGATCATGGCGCGCACCGCGCATTGGACTACGGCCCGCTCGAACGTGCCCTTGAGGAGCATCCCCATCTGGAGGCCGGCTTCCGCGAGTACCTGGGCTCGACCCACTGCCGTATTACTGCCGAGAGCGCCCGATCGCGGAGGCGGTCCTGACGTCGCGGTGGGACATCATGCGGGACTATGCCCGCACCGTCCTCGAGGACGCGGACTCACCTCGGGTGCAGATCAACAGCGACCCGAACCACTACGCCAAGTGGGAGGCGCCGGCCGTGGCCGTCACGGCGGCGCTCACAGCCCCGTGCAACGCTGCTGCCGGCTACAGCCCGCAGAACGGCACCGAACCGGGCGCATGGGGCGGCTACAGCAACGGCCGCATCCCCGAATCGCAGCTGGCGCCGATCCCGTGGGCGTCCGGGGAGCATCTGCGCCCCGATGCCGTACAAGCGCTCGTGGCCATGAACGCCGCCTTCCGGCAGGCGTTCGGCTACGACCTCCCCATCAACGACTCCTACCGCGACTACGCCTCCCAGGTTCAGGCGAAGCGCATCTATGGAGACGAGGCCGCGCCACCGGGGACGTCGAATCACGGGTGGGCCATGGCGATCGACATCGGCACGTACACCCACGCCCGCATCAGCTACGACAGCGCCACCTACGCCTGGCTCAGCGCCAACGCCGGCCGGTACGGGTGGGTAAACCCACCCTGGGTCGTCCAGGGCGGCAGCGGCCCGCACGAAGCCTGGCACTGGGAGTTCTACGGCGTCGCGTGACGCCGGCAACGAGAGGATGACACATGACTGACGACCCCGACACCTTGGCCACCGCTTTGGAACGTGTCTGCCCCGAGACACGCGCCCTGCTCGAATTCCTGCTGGATCGACCCCTGGAAAAGCGCCCCGGCCGCTCAGCGGACGAGAAGACCCGATGGGCCGTTCGAGATCTCCGCGCAACCGTCCGCTACGAGCTGTACGGGGCTCAGCCCGGTGACAACGTCACGCTTCCTGGCGCCGACGAGCTGCTGCGCAAACATGGTTTCTCCGAGCGTGTGTGGGCCCGGCTCACCTCACGCGAACGCCGCTTAGAGGTACTGCACAACCAAGCGTAAAAAATCCAATATTTATCAGCGAAGAAGTTGCTTTATGGACAAAGACGGCGGGATTGTTCTCTCAGTTTCGCGGTGGCTTTATGAGTTGCGGCGCCGGAGGGGCGTATCTCAGGAACAAGTCGCCCACGCGGCTGACGTGGCTGTATCTACTTACAGCCGGTTCGAACGGTGTCATCTCAACGGCCACCCCCAGAACCTCTCTCTGAGGACTTCGCGCGGGTTGTCTCGTCGCTAGAAGTCACCGCTGACGAGATGGAGGCGCTGCACGCCGCGGCGGTTCGTGACCTTGTTCGAGGTATCGGCGGTCTTGGACACGAAACCCGGGAGCTTCGATACGGGAATGATGACGACGTCCTGCAGTTTCCAGTCGATCGCGATGCATTCTTTTCGTGCTCTCTCGACATCGTCGAGGGAAAGTCTCTTCTTTCGTGGTACGACGAAGGCCTCGACATGAAAGACGTGGCCCTCATCGCGCACACGACTCCCGACCTCGGCGACCCAGGCGAGGTCGGCCAAGTACTGGTCAACGCGGCCGGAAAGGGGGTGCGGCTCTTTGTCGTCGAAGGTCGTTGCCCGTCCGTCGACCAGGTCGACCACTGCAGTGCGCAAGTTGTTCACGCCGTCGTGCACAATGCTGATGGCGATGAAGATGGCGGCCGCAGCGTCCATCCACCACAGGCCCACTCCGATCCCCAGGACACCGACGATGGTGCCGACGGATGTCATCCAGTCGGCCTTGTTCATATCGGCGTCGGCGTAGAGCACCTTGTCATGGAGCTCTTTGGCGAGCCCGAGCTTCAAATGGCCGACAATGACGGGCGGGATCGCGGTGATGGCCATCACCGCGATCATTAGCCATCCAAGCCAGATCGTCATCCCGAACAAGTTCACTGTGCCGATAGTGGGATGCTTTCCGGTAAAGAGCCCGATGCTGGAATCGGTTATGAGGAATGCGCCCATGGCCGTTAGAGCGACCGCGGCAACGAGGTGCCCGACTGCCACTGAGCGGTGATATCCGTATGGGTGCCGTCGAGTGGGGGGTTGGCGAGCCAGGCGCACCGCGATGAGGAAGGCGATCGGGGGGATGAAGGACAGCAGGTCTTCGATCCAGGCCGCTTTCATTGCTTGTGAGTTGCCGAGCACCAGGAGCACGAGAGCCGCGGTGATTATCAGGAGGCTAACTGTGATCCACTCGAGGCGGATGGCGCGCCGTAGCGCTTCTCTCTGCCGCTCTGGGAGTGCAGCGTGCCCGAAGTAAGTTGTCCCGCGATTCATGGCGCGGTTCCCGCCCGCGATGTTTCGTCAGTGAGGAACGTCTCCAGGGCCGACACGAACGCGTTTTCCCCCAGTGGAACGAGCATGACGAGCTTGAGACTTGAGCCGTCCGCGAGGGTCGCTTCTGCATACGGCCTTGTCACTCCCGCCTTGTTGGTCCACGGGGTTTTGTCGCTCAGGCCACCAGCGACAACGTCGAGCTGGCCGTCTTCTAACCCCCGCACGAGCGACTCCTCGGATCCTACCGTCCACTGGATCTCGGCATTGAGTGACTGCGCGAAGTGAGTGAGAGCTTCGACCTCCGTGCCCGTGGGGCTGTCCTCGCCGACCCTCACCCATTCACCATTGGGTGTCACGCCCGCGCGCAACACTCCGCCCTCTACCGCGTCGAGCGTTCCAGACGGGTCGGCAGGTATTTGGATACCGCATCCCGCGAACAACATCGTCGACGCTGCCACCGCAACCGCCGCGAATCGATACCTGGTCATATCTTCCTTCCGTGCGGAGAAAGTGTCCTCACATCAATTACCACTGTCGCGGGGGTTGCGAGAACGGTGTGAGTTCGCGGACGAGCTCAATCTGTCATTTTGGACCGGCTTTGAGCGTGCGGCGCAGTGAGGGCCACCCGCGAACGCAGTCCGGTTGTGCGAACGCTCCGACTTTGCCGACCGAAACCCCACGACGATTCGGGGAGGCGCGCCCTGCAAGGTGAGAGAGCGAACACCGCTCTTTGCTCCTCGTTGATCAGGCTTGCGCACCCAATCATGTTTGCCCGCATCGTTGAGAAGGGGTTGCTTGCCCGCATGCTGCGTTCAACGCAGCGCGCCCGAGCCTGTCTTATCTCATGTCACGCCGTTCCTGGCAACGCCCTGGACCAGGCTGCCACTTCTCTCGACCCTGGCGAAACGCCTCTCTGCGCCGAGAGCGTGTGCGAGAGGAGACCCCTGTGTACACCGATCCCACCGCGCCCGACCGGCTCCTCCAGTGACGCTCCCCCCGGCACCAGTCGCCGCAAATCTGGACCGCGCTAACGCTCGCGGCAAGCGCCGCCCTGCGCGGCAAAGAATCAAGTACAACCGACGCGAAGCGATCGCGGGCTATCTCTTCGTATCACCGTGGATCATCGGATTTCTCATTTTCACGGCGGGCGCGATGATCTACAGCCTCGTCATCTCGTTCTCGAGCTACAACCTCGCGACGGGTGCCGCGCGACCCGTCGGCTTCACCAACTACGCGCAGCTGTTCGAGGATCCGCGGGTCGCCGTCTCGCTCGGCAACACGCTCTTCTACGCCGTCATGGCGGTTCCGCTCGAGATCGCCTTCGCCTTGGTCCTCGCGTTGCTGCTTAGCCGGGTCGGCCGCGGGGCCGGGATCTTCCGCACCCTGTACTACCTGCCGAAGATGACGCCGACGGTCGCCACCGCCGCGGTGTTCTTCCTATTGCTCAACGGCAACTCCGGCGCGATCAATCAGGCGCTGCGGGCCGTCGGCATCGCGGGTCCGCAGTGGCTCGTCGACCCGGCGTGGGTCAAGCCGAGCATTGTGCTGATGGCGCTGTGGACCGTCAGCGGCACCATGGTCATCTTCCTCGCGGCGATCAAGAACGTGCCCGTCGATCTCTACGAGGTCGCGCAGATCGACGGCGCGGGTCCCGTCCGTCGCTTCTTCTCCATCACCCTGCCGATGATCTCGGGCGCGATGTTCTTCAACGTCATCGTGCTGACGATCGCGGCGTTCCAGGTCTTCGATCAGGCGTACCTGCTGTTCTGGCGCGATCAGAGCAACGCCTCGCCAGAGGCATCCCTCTTCTATGCCATCTACCTCTTCCAGCAGGCGTTCCGGCAGTTCAACTTCGGGTTCGCCGCCGCGATGGCGTGGCTGCTGTTCGTGATCATCCTGCTCATCACCCTCGTGCAGGTGCGCCTCGGCAACCGCTTCGTCTACTACGAGGGGGACCGCTGATGACGAACACCCTGCAGACCCCGGGCGTCGCCCAGGCCCGCCCCGAGCTCACGGCCTCCGCCGCCCGGCCGTCCCGGTGGCGCCGGGCACTGAAGCAGCCGAAGACGCTGGCCGGCCGGGTCATCCTCGCCGGCGTGCTCGTGCTGTTCGCGCTGCTGTTCCTCTACCCCTTCGCGTGGCTGCTCGCCGCGAGCCTCAAGCCGCGCGGCGAGGTGTTCGACAACGCCCTCATTCCGAAGACTTTCCTCCCCGGCAACTACGTCGAGGTGTGGAACCAGCTGCCTTTGCTGACCTGGATGTTCAACAGCGTGGCGATCGCCTTGCTCGCCGCGACCACCGTCGCCGTCATGAGTTCGATCGTCGCCTTCGGCTTCGCGTACTTCCGCTTCCCCGGCCGGGGGCTGCTGTTCGGGCTCGTGCTCGCGACGATGATGCTGCCCGGCGCGGTGACGATGATCCCGATCTACCTGATCTGGAAAGAGACCGGCCTGCTCGGCACGTGGGTGCCCCTGTGGGGCATGAACCTCTTCGGTTCGGCCTTCTACATCTTCCTGCAGCGGCAGTTCTTCCTCGGCGTGCCTCGGGAGTTGTTCGAAGCCGCGCGACTCGACGGCACCAGCGCGTGGGGCCTGTTCTGGCGCATCGCCATGCCGCTGTCGATCCCGTCGTTCATCATCGTGTTCCTGTTCGAGTTCCAGGCGAGCTGGAACAACCTGCAGGCCGCACTGATCTATCTGAACGCCGGCAGCGTCGAGGAGTTCACCGCGCCGCTGGGCATCGCCTACGCCATGACCAAATACAGCCCCAGCGCGGGCGGGCAGGGCGACTACCAGTACGTGATGGTCGCATCGCTGCTGGTGACCCTTCCGATGCTCATCATCTTCGCCTTCGGCCAGCGGTACTTCGTCGAGGGCGCCGCCACCCAAGGCCGTAAGGGCTGAGATCCCCTGTCTCGAAAGGACCCCATCATGCGCAAGCGCCCCCTCGCCGGTGTCGCCGCGGTCGCGGCATCCGTCATCGTCCTCACCTCCTGCAGCGCTGGCTCGGACGATCCCGCCGCCGACGTCGACTTCTCTGCCGCACCGAGCGGCACGCTCGCCGCGTGGGGCTTCGAGAACGCGGATGACGTGGGTCAGTCGCGCCTCGACTACGCCGACAAGCTGCTGCCCGACGTGCAGGTGACCCTGGATGCCACGGCGTTCGACGCCCAGAAGTTCACCACCCGGATCGCGAGCGGCGACGTGCCCGATGTGGTGCAGATGGACCGCCGGTACGTCACGACGTATGCCGCGCAGGGACTGCTGATGCCGCTCGACGCCTGCTTCGAGGCTAAGGGCGTCACCCCCGCCGAGCGCTGGTACCAGAACGTCGTCGACGACGTGACCTACGACGGCGGCGTCTACGCGGTGTCGCAGTTCTACCAGCCGCCCGCGATCCTGCTGAACATGAACGTGCTGAACGAGGCCGGCGTGACGCCGGAAGAGTTCGACACCTCGAAGATAGACGGACTTCTCGCCGCGGTCAGCAGGATCTACCAGTCCTCCGGCGGCACCCCGTCGCGTCTCGGCTTCGACCCGGTCGCGACGGGACAGGGCGGACTCTGGGTACTCGGCATGGGCGGGCAGCTGACGGATGCCGAGGGCAAGCCGACCCTCGATGACCCCGCGAATGCCGCGGGAATCGACGCGCTCATGCAGATCACCGAAGCGCAGGGCGGCTACGCGGCCGTCAAGAGCTTCACCGACTCGTTCGACACGTTCGGCGACGCCAACCAGTTCGTGAAGAACCAGGTCGGCGCCCAGGTCGCGAACCAGTGGTATCCGAACGTGCTCGGCGCGTACCGCGACCAGGTCTCGCTGCAGGCTGTTCCGTTCCGCGATGCCGAGGGGCAGCCGTTCTCACTCGCATCGGGCACGGCGTTCGCGATCCCCGTCGGGGCGAAGAACCCCGCTGCCGCGTGCGCGTGGATGACCGACCTCACCTCGACCGACGCCTGGATGGCCGCCGGCGCCGCGCGCGCGGCGACCATCGAGAGCAAGGGCGGGCTCAACACCGGCCTGTTCACCGGTTCGCCCGAGGCCGATGCGATGATCCGCGAGCAGTTCGTGGTGCCCACCGGCGACAGCGGCTTCGATCAGGTGATCTCGACCTACTACGACGTGGTCGAGAGCGGGAAGTCGTTCGGCTCGTCGCCCGCCGGGCAGGACATCCAGAACGAGCTCAACAACGCGATCACCGCGGCCCTGCTCGGCGACAAGACGACCGAGCAGGCCCTGGCCGACGCGCAGCAAGCAGCCCAGCGCGCCTATGACAACGCCACAGCGGGCTGAACTCAGCCGCGCCCTACGCCCACCGCTATGGCAGTCGCCCACGCGCACCCACTGAGGGCTGTCGGTGGCAGCGCATTACCGCCGGGTCCGACGACGGCGGCGACCTCGCGGTGCGTCCCGTCGCGAGATCCGCTTAACGGCGCTCATGTGATATTGAGGTGCTCCGCGATTTGCGCCATATGCTCTTCGCTCGTGACGGCGCGGTTTTCCTCGACGTGCCGCGCGCTCTGCAGCACTCGCGTGTTCCCAGTCACCTCCACTCGGTAGGCGACTCTGCCAATCCCTGGAATGTTCGCGGCTCCCGCTTCGATGTTCTGGCCCATGCCGCGATCGCTACTTTCGACCTTGGAGCCACCGGGCGCGCTCTCTGCGGGTGCTCTTTTCGAGGCAAATGCGGTGCATCGGATTCTCCTGTCGTTCGAGGTCAGTTCAGAGGATGGGCTTGCCGCCGGTCACCGCGACTCGGGCACCGGAGACATAACTGGCCTCATCGGAGGCGAGCAGCACGTACACCGGGGCGAGCTCGGCCGGCTGGCCCGGGCGCCCGAGGGGGACTTGCTCGCCGAAGCTCTCAACTTTCTCCGCCGGCATCGTGGCCGGAATAAGTGGGGTCCACACCGGACCGGGGGCAACACTGTTGGCCCGGATGCCGCGGTCTGCCAGGAGCTGGGCGAGCGACGCGGTCATGTTGGCGATCGCCGCCTTGGTCGCGGCGTACGGGAGCAGCTGCGGTGATGGCATGTCGGAGTTGACCGAGCTCGACGCGATAATCGATGCGCCCTTCGTCAGGTGCGGCAGCGCGGCCTTGACGGTGTGGAAGTACGCACTGACGTTGGTCGCCCACGTGTAGTCCCACTCACTGTTCTCGATCTCCTCGAGGGTGTCGTGGCTCATCTGAAACGCCGCGTTCACTACCAATACGTCAAGCTTGCCGAACTGCTCGACGGTGCGCGCGACGAGGTCCCGGCAGTGTGCGGGATCGGACACATCGCCGGGAAGAAGGATGGCGCGGCGGCCGGCCTCTTCGACAAAGCGGCGGGTCTCTTCCGCATCCTCATGCTCATCTAGATAAGCGATGGCGACGTCCGCACCCTCCCGGGCGTACGCGAGGGCAACGGCCTTACCAATGCCGCTGTCAGCTCCGGTGATCAAGGCGACCTTGCCCATCAGGCGGTCCGAGCCGTGGTAGCTCTGCTCGCCATAATCGGGCTCCGGATCCATCGCGCGGTCGGTGCCGGGAACGCTCTGTTGCTGGGCGGGTTGCGACATGACTGCCTCCTAGGGGATCGACGAACTTACCCCACCCGCCCCTGACAAATCGCGCATCTGGGTTGACACCGCCGCTCCACAGAGGCCCTGAGACCGTCGACACCATCGATCGCCTCCTCGGCGGTCTCGTCAACGAGCTCCGGCGCTGGCCCTCGCAGCCCGGTCACATCCATCGGCACACAAACCGTTCGCCGGTCGCATGAGCCGGAGCGCCGCGCGTGGGGGACACACACGCCGAGCGCTCAACGGCGGTGGAAGGGACAGGCCGACGGCGCTTCGACGGGGCGTACCCGCCCGCCAGAACGCGGTTTTGTCGGCATCCGTCGCCTGTTCACCTCGAGTCCACGACCGCTGATGCGCACGCGCGGGTCGCTCAGAGCAGCGATGGCCGCCGCGAGGCCCGCGATCGCGAGCTTCTCGCCCGGGCACCGGTGACCGGTGCGGACATCAGCACCACCGTGCGGCACGAACGCCTCAAGCGCCTCGTAATCGTCGATGCCGCGGAACCGTTCCGGGTCGAACTGAGCGGGGCGCTCCCACTCACGGGTATCGGTATCGGTGCCGAGGATGTCGAGCACCACCCGCCCGCCCTTCGCGACGCGCTGCCCATCGAGTTCGATCTCGGTATCGGCCCACGCCGGAAGCATCGGCACAAACGGGGCGGTGCGGCGGATCTCCTGGGCGAACATAGTTGCCAGCTCGCCACCGACAAGGGAGTCACGCTCACCGGTCTCAGCCGCGATGCGGTCGCGCCATTGGGGGCGGTCGTGCAACTCCTTCGCGGCGAAGGCGACGAACCTCGACACCGCGATCATGGGGCGGAAGCTGTTCTGCACCTCGATGCCCGCCTCCTTCGCGGGCAGAAGCTGACCGGAACGGTCGCGATGCCAAGCCCAGGCGCGCAGTGCCGTGCCCTCCACTGGGTCGCCCGAGCGCACCGCCTGAACGAGCTCAGCCGCATGACGGTCAGACCACCGACGGTTAGCGAGCGCCAGAAGGTACTCGGAGGAGTACGGCACCCCGAAGCCATCGACGATCTGCGCCTGCCGCTTGGCCCAGCGCGTCTGCGCGGCAGGTGTTCCCGGGATGCCCGCCCAACGCATGATCGCTCGCCCGAGCGCTCCCACGGCCGCGCCATATGCTGTGCGTTCATCGCCCGCAAGCCACTCATCGAGTTCACCTCGCCACTGGCGGTCAAGCTCAGGCAGCAGGCGCCGCACCTCGGCGTCGTCATACAACACGTCGACAAACGTCGCCTTGCGGTGACGGTGATCGTCCCCATCGAGGCTGTGCACCGAGCCATGACCGAACAGCGACTCCTGGATGAACGCGGGCATCTCGCCGCGCCTACTGATGCGCGACTCGTCATAAAACAGACGCACACCCTCCTCGCCTCGAACAAACAGCGCCTCCCGCCCGAGCAACCGGAACGGCACCGCACGGGCACCACGATCGGCGCGACGCCAGAGATGGGCGCCGAAGCCGTAGCCGCGCACAAGGAGAGAAAGCGAATCGTCACGGAGAATAGCGAGGGGGAATGCCATGCCCGTCACCGTTTCACGGGTCCGCCTGTGCACCGAGGGGGCAGCACGTCGAAAGACCGTGTGATAGCAAAGGGTCCTCTGAAAGCCCGCGCTAGACCGACACCAGCGGGACGAGCGACAGGCGCCGCCGTCGGGCGCGGCGCGGGCGCATAGTGCGAGAACCTGGCGCGGTTCGCGCACCCCTATCCGATTCGCGCGAGGTGTTCAAGGGTATTAACGCGTCTTATGCGTTGTCGCACTGTGCACGTAGACCACGCGACGCCCATTCATGGCCGTCACTCCTCGCCGGGGGGTCCGCGAGTGGGCAGGGCGTGTGGCGGGAGTGATTATGGGGAAGTTCATCTACGATTCGACGCTCAAGGCTGATTTCGAGGACCGCCTGCTTGCGCATCTGCAAGCGGTGATCGTGGCGAAGGTCCGTCGAGGCGAAAGCTTCCTGTTCATATGGAAGGACGACATCAGCACAGGGGGTGGTCGGACGGCCGTGTACATCCAGCCGAACGTCTCCCTTGTGTTCAAGTTCCACGGCGGCCGCACGCCACAACTGAACCCCGCTTGGATGCAGGCACTCACCTTCAATGCGAATTCGCCGCGCGGTCTTTACGTCATACCCGAACCGGACGCTCCTGTCCGCGCTGCGTCGCCCACCGAAGAGATGGTGTTCAAGGAAGTCCCCGTCACGGCCCCCGTCCCGCAGCATCATCGATGACCGCTCCGGTGGAGCGTGAGACGGCATCATGCCTTTTTGCAGCAGCGCGACTCTCCAGGCCTGGTTAAAGGAGTTCGATGCCGACGGGCCTGGCGGCGCAACAGCATACGTAGCGGAGCAGGAGCCCTGCGACGGGCGGGATGGCGGACTGGTCATCTACCCGCTCCGAGCCTCCCGCTTGTCGGTGTACATCGAGCCCAGGTCGCCGGGATCTTTGGACTGGTGCGTAAGGCTCGAAGGGCAAGCGGATGGCACCACATTGACCAGCCACGCCCTTCGCGAGCTCTGCTATGAGCTATCCGCTGCGGCCGTCCTCTGCGACTATCTCCAGGGCAAAGCATTCGCGCTCCACGTCGACCAGACGAGATTCCGATAGCGGTGGTGTCGGCCTGCCTTCGTCGCTAACACCCCCATTGCCGTGCGCAGACATGCGGCCGCTCCCTCGGACCTCATATCGGGCGGGGGCCGCCTGGTAAGCGTCGACGGTGCCAGGAACGCGGCCCCAATCGCCGACCGTGTGGCCGTTCGCGCGGGCCCATTCGCGGACGGCGCCCAGATCGACATGGATCTTTCGCGGAAACGTACGCAGGGTGCGTCCGGCGCCCCTCACGAAGGACCCGCACGCTCTGCAGTGTCTCGCTTTCGACAACGACGTCTCCGGACGCGAGCATGAGCGACGCCTCGTAGACCGCGTCCTCGACACCATCGAGAGCTCAATCGGTGTGTTGCCCGACCGGTGACATATGACCGACTATCGGTTGCGCCTCATGTCGGCCGTTGACTGTTCGGGGGAGTGGTTTCTGCCGGCGCCTCCTCGGCAGGATGACTCCAATGCGGCTACACGTAAGTAGTGATCGCAGCAATCTTGGGGGGATTGTCAGACCGCGAGGATGGAGACAAGTGCCCACCCTTCGGGCGCGGGGTGTCGAGGAATTACCTGCCTCTCGCCGCCTCTCGCTGCTGATCCCGGCACTCCTTGCCGATGCGATCAATGACCCAGGGAGCTAGTGCCGCGCCGCCAAGGATGACGACAGCGCAGGTAACGAATGCGGGGGCCCACTGGCCGTCGGCGGCGATGGCGCCGACGGCGACCACTCCGACTGCCGCGCCGATCGTGTCCGCGTTCGCCTGCAGGCTCATCCCGCGGGCCACCCGGTCGCCGCTCGCCTCTGAGACAAGCGTCTTCTGCAGTGGATAGAGGAGCGCGAGTGAGGCGGACATGATGATCCAAAGTGCGGCGATGAGGATTGCGGGCGGTGAGAGGGCGAGAGCTGCTGTGCTCACAGCGGTCGCGAGAGAAGCTGCAATGTAAGCGGGTTTACGACCCCACCGCTCGACGAGACCGTGAAGGGGGCACGGGAGGAGGGTGAGTGCGATGCCGCCTGGCAGGTAGACCAGAGCGATTTGCCAGACCTCGAGATCAGCTGCTTGCAGCTGAAGCAAGAGTGCTAATCCGACACCTGCCTCGGCCGCGGTGACGACGCCACCAATCGTCATCAGAGGTGCGAGTCGGCGGGCATGTTCACGGATTCCGCCGGCGAGTTCCGTTCGCATGACGAGCGGTTCCTTAGAGGTGAGTAGCAAGCGCGCGCCGGCGGCGGCCGCCGTGACAGCAAGTCCGATGAAGACCGCCGAGTATCCGAACGCCCCGAGTAGGAGCATCGCTGGCCCCCAGAAGATCCACGATCCGAGAGCCTCTGCGGACATGAGCCCCGCGAATGTTCCCGAGTCGTCGGCGAGGTACTCCGCGGCTATCGCGCGCAGCGAGATCCAGAACAGTGGGCCTGCAACCCCGCCGAGGACCGCCGCAATGAATGCAAGTGCGGGTGTATCTGCTACCGCGTAGATCACACAGCTAAGGCTGAGGGCGAAGGCTCCGACCGCGGCAACTCGGGACCGTGCTCGGGTATCGGCAAGATGTCCGGCGAGAGGTCGAACGAGCACCGACGCCACAAGCTCGGCGGCCACCAGCCATCCGATCGCGGGGGCGCCGAGCCCGAGCATCGCCCCCGCCCACAGCGGGACGAGGAAGTCGAGCAATTCGACAGGACCACTCAGAAGGGTCGCCGATGTCCGGATCGCACGGCCGCGCACGGCATTCGTCGACATCTGATCACATTAAAGGAGGGCCCCACCTCTACGCTCTGACTAAATCGCGGTGAGGACTCATTCCACTGTCGGAGGCAGGTATGTGAGGTCGAAGGCTGTTGTGTCGTGCGCGGTTGCCGCGCGACGCCAGCGGCCCACATCAGGTGAGCGAAAGTGGTGCCAATCGGTTTTCATCGCGCGATTATCGGTCGACGCGGCAGGAGGTCGACCCTGTGCGAAACCCAGATGTGTCAGGAAACTGACATAATGTGCATTATCGGCGCGGTCAAACCAGGCAAGAGCATCACTTGTCGTCAGCCGCAATGCCGCGCCAAGCGACTGGCGATGGCCACCCATGGAGGAACTCGACGCGTGTCGTTGGAGTCCGAACCGTCGGGTTTTGAAACCCTTCCCGTCGAAGCGCAGCTGCACGTCCTCGAGGAGCGATTCCGTGGCGTCGCCTGGGAGTCGCAGAGGATCCTGCAGGGCTTCACGCAACGGCCGGAGGAGTTCTACACCCAACGGATGGAACGGGTCGTCGTCTCAACCTGGAGCAAAGGTCGAGTCGCGCTGGTGGGCGATGCGGCGTGGGGCTCCGGACCCACCGGCATGGGAACGACCCTCGCCCTTGTCGGCGCACACGTGCTGGCTGGCGAACTCGCAGCGACACCGAACGATCATCGAGGCGCCTTCGCCCGCTACGAGCAGATGCTGCGGCGCTTTGCGGACTCCGCACAGGGTCTCCCCCCTGGCGGTGCACGACTGCTCCACCCTTCGTCGCGCGTCGGCGTCGCGGCCATGCGCGGGGCTCTGCGTCTCGCGGCATCGAAGCCGCTGCGCACCCTGTTCCAGTCGCACCTGCTGACGAGCGAGAAGCACGTCCCAACGCTCCCCGATTACCCCGAGCTGCGCGCCGCATGAGCGCTGACATCACACGTGGGATGCCCACGGACGATCCTGGACTCGAAGCTCTCGAGGCTCTCCGCACTTTTGCGCACGCCTACCAGGAGTCCTCCCGCCAGCTTGCCGAATGGATGTCGCTGCCCCACACCGACGGCGCCGGCCTCGGCGAGGTGGTCTGGGCCGAACGACGAGGCGCACCGCTCTCTCCTGCCCGGCTCTCCGAGCGCATTGGCCTCACATCCGGCGCAACATCGGCGCTCATCGGCCGACTTGAACAGCGTGATCTGGTAGGACGTCACAGGGAAAGCACTGACCGACGCGTCGTGACCCTGCGAGCCACCGAACAGGCGCTCACCCGGCTGGGTCCGTTCCTGCAGTCGGCTTCGGAGCGTCTACGGTCCGCGATGAGCGGGGCCGACCCGGACGCGCTCCGTGAAGTCGCTCGAACAGCACGAACCCTCGCCCTCGCCCTCCCCCGCTCACACGACGTCGATTCCGAATCGCAGGGAATGCGGAGGCGCGATTCGCCGCCGCGCGATCACCCCCGCGACTGACCGGAGCGGTCGCTGCTCAGCCGAACACCTCCGCCAGGAACGCCTTCATGGCCGCCCAGCTACGCCGCTCGGCGGTCGCCTGGAACTGCGCGCCCTGCTCGGGGGCATCGGCATCCGGGAGCGTGAAGGCGTGCATCGCGTTCGCGTACGACACCAGCTGCCAGTCGACCGACGACGCCGTGCGCAGGTCGTTCTCGAAGGCGATCATCGCCTCGTCCGGCGCGACCGGGTCGGCGGCGCCGTGCAGCACGAGCAGCTTCGCGGTGATCTGCTCCGCCTCCCCCTCGGGGCCGGTGAGCAGGCCGCCGTGGAAACTCACGACCGCGTCGACGTCGGCGCCCGTGCGGGCGAGCTCGAGCACCGACGATCCGCCGAAGCAGTATCCGATCGCCGCGGTGCGGCCCGCGTCGACCGACGGCTGCTCGCGCAGGACGGCGAACGCCTCGGTCAGACGCTTCCTCCACAGCGGGCGATCCTGGTAGAAGCCGCCGGCCACTCCGGCTGCGTCCTCCGGCGCCGGTCGCACATCGGCGCCGTAGACATCCGCCGCGAAAGCCGTGTAGCCGAGGCGGGCGAGCATGTCGCAGCGCATGCGCACGTAATCGGTCACGCCGAGCCAGTCGTGGACGACCATGACCCCCGGGTGTCGCCCCTCCCCTGCCGGGCGCGCGAGATAACCGCGGTAGTCGACGCCGTCGGCGGAGTAGTCGACGTCGCCCGATTCGATTCCGGATGCCGGCAGGGGTTCGCGATCGAGGATCTCGGTGAGGTTCGGGGCGTAGGTGTTCATTCCCGCGACGGTAGACCCCCGACCCAAGGACCAGCCGGGTCTTGTGCACGAGATGCCGATGCCTCACGGCCTACACTCGGCCCTGACGGCGACCGCCGTCCCGTCCGAGCGGAGAGGAGCGCCAGGTGCGAGAACGGGTGATGGATCTCGTCTTCCTCATCGGCGTCGCCCTGAAGGGCCTCGACGGCGTGGTCGAACTCCTCGGTGCGATCGTGCTGCTCGTCACCACCCCCGGCCAGCTCCTGCACGTCGCCCAGCGGCTCACCGCTCACGAGCTGGCGCGTGAGCCCAACGACGTCCTCGCGAACGCGTTGCTGCACAGCGTCGAGCAGCTCGGTTCGGGCACCGTAATCTTCCTCGCCGTGTACCTCCTGCTGCACGGAGTCGTGAAACTCGCCATCGTCATCGCCCTGATGCTCGGCACCCGGCGGGTTTACCCGTGGGCGATCGCCGCGATCGGCGCCTTCCTCGTCTACCAGGTGTACGAGCTGTTCGTCTCACCGAGCATCGGTCTCGTGCTGCTGACGGTCTTCGACCTGGTCATCCTGCTGCTCACCTGGCGCGAGTGGCGGCGCGGTCGCCCCCTGCGCCAGACCTGGCACTCGACGCTCGACTGGATGCTGCGCCGGCCGCAGCCGCAGCCCTGACCTCTCCCCCCGCAGCGCGCGTCAGCGGCGGCACGCGAAGAACAGCCGCGGCGCCTCGTCGTCCACGGGTCGATCGCGGCCGCCGCTCACCTCGACCCGGGTGAATCCCGCGTCCGTCAGCATCCGGCGGACGTCGGCCAACGCGGCACCGTACTCGGCGATCGTCTCCTCGATCGGATCGTCGCCGCCCTCGATGCGCACATGCCAGTCGTAGCGGTCGTCGCCCTGGTCGCTGATCGAGATCGTGACCGTCGCTTCCCCGGCGACCGTCGTCTCGGACCGCCCCGCACCGTCGCGCAGGCGCCCGAGCGTGTTCATGTCGAAGAGGAACATCCCGTCGGGTTCGAGATGGCCGGATGCCACGGCGAAGACCCGTGGCCAGTCCGAGACGGGCACATGGTTGACGGTGTCGTAGACGCACGCGACGACATCGAACCGACGATCCAGGGCGACGTCGCGGATGTCGGCCTCGATCAGGTCGGCATCCACCCCTTTGACCCGGGCGATCTCGAGCATGTCCGGCGACAGGTCGATGCCGACCTTGGCCCACGCGGCGGGCAGGAGGTCGAGCACGGCGCCCGTACCGCATCCGAGCTCGAGGATCGACTCCACCTCGCGCCCGAGCTCGACCGCGCGTCTCTCGATCCAGGCGGCGAAAGGCTCGGGGGTCCCGCCCTGCAGGACGTCGTAGAAGCGCGCGAATCCGGAGTACATGCGGCTCATCCCATCACGACGGCGCGGTACAGGCCAACCGCCCCGTGCTCGATCGCGCTTCTCCTGCAGCACTCCCCCGCGTGAGGGGTCCTCGCGCACCGTGAACCCTCGGGTCTAGGGTGAGAGTCCTTCCCAGCTTTCACTCAGAAAGGCTCGCCATGCCGACCTCCACGACCAACCCCGCCGTCGGGGCCGTGCGCACCGCGCTCGGCGTCAGCGGTGCCCTCTCGCTCGTCATCGGTCTGCTCATCCTCATCTGGCCGGGTCGCACCGCCGAGGTCGCCGTCGGCATCATCTCGATCTACGTGATCATCGCCGGTCTCGTGAACCTCGCCATCGGCCTGTTCTGGCGCTCGGGATGGGCGCGCATCGGCTACCTCGTGCTCGGCGTGCTGTTCATCGTCGCGGGCATCTTCTCGTTCGCCAACCTCTCGGCCACGACCGCGTGGTTCGGGGTCTTCATCGGCACGCTGGTCGGCATCCTGTGGATCATCGAGGGGGTCGTCTCGCTCACCACGGCCGGTCACCGGTCGAAGGCGCGAGCCTGGACGATCTTCTTCGCGATCGTCAGCATCCTCGCCGGCATCGTGCTGCTCTTCTCGCCGTTGCTGGGTGCGGTGACCCTGTTCCTGCTCATCGGCATCTCGCTCGTGATCCTGGGCGTGTTCCAGATCGTGCGGGCGATCCAGTTCGGCAAAGCGGTCTGATCCCGAGCGAACAGGGCCCGGATGCCATGGCATCCGGGCCCTTCGTCTCTCACCCCACCGGCAGGTGGCGACTCCACCACTCCCGGACGGCCTCGAAACGCTGCACCCGATGCTGCGGGCGCCCGGCGCGCGTCAGCTCGTGATCCTCTCCCGGGAAGACGAGCATCTCGGCCTCGACGCCGTGGCGCTTCAGCGCCGCGTAGTACCGCGTCGCCTGATCGAGCGGGCAGCGGTAGTCGAGCTCGGAGTGCAGCACGAGCGTGGGTGTGACGACCTGGTCGACGACGGCCATGGGGCTCTGCGCGGCCACGAGCGCCGGGTCGGTGCCGACGTACTCGTCGCCGAAGAACGAGCCGATGTCGCTCGAGCCCGGGAAGGCGGCGGGGTCGAGGAACCCGCGCTCGACGATCGCCGCGGCGAAGCGGTGGTCGTGCGCGATGACCCAGGCGGTCATGTACCCGCCGTACGAGCCGCCCATGACCCCCACGCGGTCCGCGTCGAGTCGCGGGTCGGCACCGACGACGCCGTCGAAGAAGTCCATGACGTCGAAGAAGTCGAGGGTACCCATGCGGCGGCGGATCGAGCGACCGTGTGCGCGACCGTACCCGGCACTCCCCCGCGGGTTGCTGTAGACGACGGCGTATCCGGCGTCGACGAGCACCTGCGTCTCGTCGAACAGGTGCACGCCGTACGAGGCGTAGGGTCCGCCATGGATCTGCAGGATGACCGGGAACGGCCCCTCACCCTCGGGCACGGCCACCCAGCCGTGCACGGGATAACCGTCACGACCGCGGATCTCGTGCTCGGTCGGGACGACGATGCCCGCCGCGCGAGCGGCCCGGCCGAACGCGGTGAGCGCCCGCACCTCGGGCCCCTCGATCACGACGAGCTCGCCGGAGGACTCGGGAGAGGCGACGGATGCCACGACCCGGCCCTGCGCGACGGCATGGCCGTTCACCTCGAGGTCGCCGCCGAGCACCTGCTCCACCCGCCCGTCGCCCGTCACACGCAGGAGTCGCAGGCGGCCGCGCGTGCGGTCCTGCACGAGAACGTCGTCGCCGTCGAACGAGAGGTGACTGCCGACCTCGCCGAGGTCGACCGTCTCGGGATCGGTGAGCGGACGCGGTCCGCCGGGCTCGAGGGCGAACAGCGCGACACCGGGCGCGACGAAGTCGATCCCCTCGTCGCCCACGTCGTTCGCGAGCGCGAAGACCGCTCCGTCGGGTGCGACGTCGACCGTCGTCACCGAGAGGTTCTCGGACGAGCTCAGCACCTCACGCTGCTCGCCGCTGTCGACCGCGACCGCGACGATCCGGTCGCGCAGGTCGCGGCGCGCGGTCTCGATCACGTCGGGGACGCTGAGCAGCTCCGACCCGTCCTCGGTCCAGACGACACCGCTCCAGCTCGTCTCCCCGTGGGTGAGCTGCGTCGCGGGCTCGGCCACGACGCGTTTCTCGGGCGTCTCGAGGGTCGGCGCCGGCGCGTAGAACGGCTCGGCGTCCGTCGCGGGCACGTCGACGACGAACAGCTGCGCCGGCCGGTCGAGGTAGCCGAGCCCGTTGGCGTGCCAGCGGATGCCGGTGATCCGGCGGGGCGGCTCGGCCGCGGCATCCCGCCCCTCGACCGTGCCGTAACGGCCGGGTTCGGGGACGCGCGCCGTGAAGGCGAGCCGACCGCCGTCGGGCGAGAACGCCATGGCGGTCACTCCCCCGGGCTGGTCGGTGACCTGCACGGGCTCGCCGCCTGACGAGGCCACGACGAAGACCTGCGCGCGACCCCTGTCGTCGGCGCGCAGGAATGCGATCGTCCCGTCGTCGGGCGAGAGGCGCGGCGACCCGTCGGCGATCCCCCGCGTGAGGCGTCGGGGCGAACCGGCGGGCAGGTCCACCCGCCAGAGCTGACCGACCGCGCGGTCGGCGGCGAGGTCGGGGCGCGAGGTCGCGAAGACGGCGAACGCCCCCGAAGCGGCGATCGTGGGCCGACCGACCCCGATCAGTGTCTCGATGTCGGTCGGCCGCATGCTCACTCGCCTCCGAACGAACCCGTGTCTCCGACGAGGCGGGTGTTGTCGGCGGGCACCGGGTCGACGGCGGCCCGGGCGACCTCGGCGGCGAACTCCGAGACGTTGTAGAGCTTGCCGGCGTCTTCGCGGCGGGCCGAGATGGCGCCGGGGTTCGCCCGCTCGAGCAGGGTCGCCGTGATGGTGCCCTCGATCATGTCGCCCGAGACGACGGTGAAGCCGATCCCGCGCTCCTCGAGGGCCGGGATCTTCTCGCGCAGGGCGTCTTCGCCGGCGCGCTTGGAGAGGGCGACCGGCTCGTACTCGGGCATGGTCGGGGTGGTGCGGATGAAGTGCGCCTGGTGGCTGGTGACGAAGACGACACGCGCGTCGTCTTTCAGCAGCGGAAGGGCCGTCTCGAGCACGTTGACCTGCGCGTCGCGGTTGAGATGCAGCGCGTAGTCCTCGGCCATGCCCGACTCCATGCCACCCGAGGCGTTGAGCACGAGGATGTCGAGACCGCCGAAGGTGCGCTCGACCTCGTCGAACATCGCCTTCACCGATTCGGGGTCGGTGAGGTCGGCGCCGACGACGAGGGCCTCGACGCCGAGCTCGCGCAGCTGCGTGGCGAGCTTCTCGGCGCGGGGAGCCTTGTTGCGGAAGTTGATGACGACGTTCGCGCCGGCCTCGGCGAAGTAGCGGACGGTGTCGGCACCGATGCCGCGCGACGAGCCGGTGACGAGGGCGGTCTTGCCGCTCAGCGAGCCGGACGGGAGGGTCTGGGACACGGGAGTTCTCCTGACGATTCGGGATCAGCCTTCAGCCTATCGAGCGGGATGCCGACACCTCGGGGCGAGGGCGGCTGTGCGGAGGATGAGAACCGGCCCCGGTGTCGGTAGCCAGTGCTACGTTCGGGCCAGGAGGCACGAAATGGATGTTCTCTCCACCATCGAGATGTGGGCCTGGATCGGCTGGATCCTTCTCATCCTCGTCTTCCTCGTGTGCGAGATGCTCACCGGCGAGTTGACGTTCCTGATGGTCGCGGTGGGGAGCCTCGTCGGCCTCGTCGCCGACCTGCTGGGTGCACCGCTCTGGCTGCAGATCATCGTCGCGGCCGTCGCTTCGGTCGCGCTGCTGCTCTTCGTGCGTCCGCCCCTGCTGCAGCGTCTGCACCGCGACGCCGACCCTCGTCCTTCCAACGTCGAGGCGCTGCTGGGCCTCGAGGGCCTCGTCCTGTCGCGGATGTCGGCGTCGGTCCCCGGGCAGGTCAAGCTCTCGAACGGTGACGTATGGACCGCGCGCGCCGAGACCGACACACGGATCGACCCCGCCACGCGCATCGAGGTCGTCCGTATCGACGGTGCCACCGCCGTCGTCCGCGCGCGAAGCCAGGAGGCGACATCATGAACGAGCTGATCCCGGTCACGATCGGGTGGGTCCTCGCGGCCGTGGTGGTGATCTTCGTCGTCGTGGTGCTGTTCCGCGCGATCCGGATCATCCCGCAGGCCCGCGCCGGCGTGGTCGAGCGACTCGGCCGCTACCACAAGACGCTCAGCCCCGGCCTGAACCTCGTCGTCCCCCTCGTCGACCGCGTGCGGCCCCTGATCGACATGCGCGAGCAGGTCGTGTCGTTCCCCCCTCAGCCGGTCATCACCGAGGACAACCTGGTCGTCTCGATCGACACGGTCGTGTACTTCCAGGTCACCGACGCCCGGGCCGCGACCTACGAGATCGCCAACTATCTCGGCGCCGTCGAACAGCTGACGACCACGACCCTGCGCAACGTCGTGGGCGGCCTCAATCTCGAGCAGGCGCTCACCAGCCGTGACAACATCAACGGCCAGTTGCGCGTCGTCCTCGACGAAGCCACGGGAAAATGGGGCATCCGGGTGGGACGCGTCGAGCTCAAGGCGATCGATCCACCCCTCTCGATCCAGGACTCGATGGAGAAGCAGATGAGAGCCGAACGCGATCGCCGCGCCGCGATCCTGACCGCAGAGGGGTCCAAGCAGTCTCAGATCCTCGAGGCCGAGGGGCGCCGTCAGGCGGCGATCCTCGAGGCCGAGGGCGACAAGCAGGCGGCGGTGCTGCGCGCGCAGGGTGAGGCCGAGGCGATCCACTCCGTGTTCAGCGCGATCCACGAGGGACGACCCGACGACAAGCTCCTCGCGTACCAGTACCTCCAGACGCTGCCGAAGATCAGCGACAGCTCGTCGAGCAAGCTGTGGATCATCCCGAGCGAATTCACCGAGGCTCTGAAGGGCATCTCCGGCGCGTTCGCCTCGCGCACGGGCGACGACTCCCCCGCCGCGGCGTCCCCGCCGAGCCCGGCTCCGTGATGACACGGCATCCCTACCTCTCCCCGGACGCCCCGCGTGTGCTCGCCCACCGCGGTCTGGTGACGACGGATGCCGCCGCGAACGGGGTGGCCGAGAACTCCTTCGCCGCGGTGGCCGAGGCGCACGCCGCCGGTGCCGACTACGTCGAGTCGGACTGCCACCTCACCGCCGACGGCGAGGTCGTGCTGTTCCACGACGACGACCTGCGGCGGGTCGCCGATGATCCGCGGGCCATCGCCGATGTCCGCCTGCACGAGATCGAAGAGCTGATGTCGGATCGCGGGGGTCTCATCACGCTGGTCCAGGCTCTCGAGGCCTTCCCCGACGTGCGCTTCAACCTCGACGTGAAGGCGGCGGCCGCGGCGAGCGAGGTCGGCCGCCTCGTCGCCCCGCACGCCGAGCGCGTCCTGGTCACGAGTTTCTCCGACGAGCGCCGCCGCGAGGCCCTCGCCGCCGCGCGGACGGCGGGGGCGCGGATGCGCCCGGCCACCTCGCCGGGGTCGGCGACGATCGCCCGCCTGCTCGCCGCTCGCGCGCTGCACCGGACCCGCCTGATCAGATCGCTTCTGAGCGAGGTCGACGCCCTGCAGGTTCCCGAGCGTCAGGGGCCGATCCCCGTGGTCACGCGCGGGTTGCTGCGCGACGCGCACGCCGCCGGGGTCGAGGTGCACGTGTGGACGGTGAACGACGAAGACGACATGTCCCGGCTGCTCGACCTCGGCGTGGACGGGCTCGTCACCGACCGCGCGGACGCGGCCATCGCGGTGGTGAACACACGGGGAACAGCGGCTGTCTGAGCATCGACTGTGAAACTCGTCAGGACGCGCGCAGTTCGAATAAAGCGCACAGGTGCGAACGTTATACATGGGGACCGACGAGAGGACCACAAAATGGCAGACCGCAGTCTCCGCGGCATCCGACTCGGCGCCCAGAGCCTCCAGAGCGAAGACGGCGTCGTGTTCCACGACCGTGCACAACACACCTATTCCTGCAGCACCTGCGGACGCGACACCGTCCTGACCTTCGCTGCCGACGCCGAGGTTCCCGACGCCTGGGAGTGCCGCACGTGCGGTGCCGAGGCGCTTCTTCGCATCGGTGACGGCACGGCGACCGTCGACCACAGCGCCGACAAGGCCGCCCGCACGCACTGGGACATGCTCCTGGAGCGTCGTACCATCCCCGAGCTCGAAGAGCTCCTCGAGGAACGCCTCGCGTTCGTCCGCGCTCGTCGCGGCGCGGGGAACGAGAAGCTCAGCGCCTGACGCCGACCCGCTGATTCAGACGCCGGCCCCTTCGGGGGTCGGCGTCTTTTTCGTGCGCCGCGCCCGGATCGCGGCGATCAGGCCCGCCGCGAGGAGCCCGGCGATGCCGCCCCACCCGAGGATGATCTTCACGGCCGGCCCGATCACGACCGCGGGGGTCAGCCCGGTGCGCAACGGGACGTCGGTGAGCATGTGCCCGGCGGTGTCGGGCGGCAGGGAGTCGAGCGTCGACCCGTCCGGTGCGATCACCTGACTCGTACCGACGGTCGACAGGTTGACCACCGCGCGGCCCGTCTCGATCGCTCGCATCTGCGCGAACGCGAGTTGTTGGAGGTTCTCGTCGGTGCCGCGGAAGTCGGCATTGTTCGTTTGGAACATGTAGACCTCGGCCCCCTCGTCGGCGCCGTCCCACACGACGTCGTCGTAGATGACGTCGAAGCAGATCGCGAGGCCCACGCCGACCCCGTTGAGGTCGATCAGCGGAGGGGCGGTTCCGGGGGTGTACTCGCGGCCGATGAGACCGATGAGGTCGGGGGCGAACGGCTCCCAGAAGGACCGGTCGGGAACGTACTCGCCGAACGGTACGGGATGCCGCTTGTCGTACGTCGTCCCCTCCTGCCCGGCCGCCGTCCACAGCAGCGACGAGTTGAACAACTCGGAGCCGCGCTCGGTGACGGCCGAGATCAGCAGGGGGGCGTTCATCCGCCGGGAGAGTTCGCCGAGCGCCGCCGCCGTCGCGGGGTTCGAGGTGGGGTCGGAGTCGACGCCGCCCTCGGGCCAGAGCAGCACGTCCATCTTCTGACCGAACAGAGGGGCGGATGCCGCGAGCTGCGCGTTCAACACCGCGTTGCGCGTGCGCTGGTCGAAGTACCCCGCCGGACCGTTGCCCTGCACCGCGCCCACGCGGATCGAGCCCGCGTCGGCGGTGGGGAACGCGGGCAACGCCACCAGCACGACGAGCACCGCCGCCGCGGGGACCGCGCCGGTCACCCGACGGATGCGGCCGCCGCGCACGAACTCCACGGCCATCGCGCAGAACAGCACCACGAGGAAGGACAGCCCCGACATACCCACCCACGACGCCACCTCGGCGAAGGGGCTGTTGACCTGCGAGACGCCGATGCGCCCCCAGGGGAAGCCGCCGTACGGCCACGAGCCGACGATCTGCTCCCGGAGGGTCCACAGCGCCGCGACGAGCGCGGGGAGCAGCAGGAGCCGTCCCACGCGCCCCGGCGCGATGCGCGGCATCCACCGATAGGCCAGGGCGATCGGCGCCGCCAGAACGGCTGTGAGCAACGCTTCGAGGACGAACAGGGCCGCCCACGGGACGGGTCCGAGGTAGCGAGCGGTGAACAGCAGGTTGACAGAGAAGAACGCCACCCCGAAGAGGAACCCGATCAGCACGGCCGACCAGAACCGGCGGCCGATGAGGGTCACCAACGCGAGGGCGACGGCGGGGAACGCCATCGGCCACCAGGCGAGGGCGGGGAAAGCGGTGACCAGCAGCAGCCCCGCCACCACGGCGAGGGGCGCCGCGAAAGCGAGGCGCAGCGGAGCAACCGCTGCCCCCCGGGGCGTCGTCACGGCGCTCATGCCGACGTGTAGGCCACGATCCCGCGGCGCACGGAGTCGAGCGCCGTGCGCGCGGTCTTGGCGAGCGGCGGTTCGGCGACCAGCGAGATCTGGTCGAGCAGGTCGATCGTCTGCTTCGCCCAGCGCACGAAGTCACCCGCGGCCATGTCGGCCAGGGTCAGCACGCTGTCGAGCGGGAGGCCCTTCGCCCACGCGTGCATCGCCGGCGCGAGGCCCGAGGCGGGCGACTCCGAGCCCGGCAACCGGTGGTCGCGTTCGAGATCGTCGAGCTCTTGCCAGAGCGTCTGCGTGGCGTCGAGGGCCCCGCGGAAGGCGCCGCGGGGCAGGCCGCGCTCCCCCGGTCCCGCTTCGTCGCGGCGTGGTTCGTACACGAGGCAGCAGGCGAGGGCGGCGAGCGAGGGGGCGTCCAGTCCCTCCCACAGTCCCTGGCGCAGCGACTCGGCCACGAGCAGGTCGCGCTCTCCGTAGATGCGGCGCATCGTGCGGCCGGCGCGCGTGAGCACCGTGGCGCCGTCGTCTTCGATCGCCACGTACTCCAGCGCCGCGAGCACTTCGACGACCCGGTCGAACACGCGCGCGACGGTGCCGGTGCGCTGGTCGATCTGCTGGCGGGTCTTGTCGGTGGTGCGCTTGAGCTTCCAGTAGCGCTCCGCCCAGCGGGCGTGAGCCTCGCGATCGGGGCACGAGTGGCACGGGTGGCGCTGCATGCGCTTGCGCAGCGACTGGATCTGCTGCTGCCGCTCGTCGCGCAGACGGCGCGGAGCCGTGGCATCCCGTCTATTGATCTTCTCGAGGTCGCTCAGCTCGCGTCGAATGGTGGAGTACTCGCGGAAATCGCCGCGGTCGCACGTCATCGCCTTCTCGTAGCCGGCGAGCGACTCCTCGGCTTCTTTCACCTGGCGGGCGAGGCCCACCACCGAGCGGTCGGCCTGGAACTGCGCGAACGACGACTCGAGGATCTCGCGCGCCCGCGCACGACCGAACTGGTCGATGAGGTTCACGGCCATGTTGTAGGTGGGCCGGAAGCTCGAGTTGAGCGGGTAGGTGCGGCGCGAGGCGAGCGCGGCGACCGACTGCGGGTCGAGGCCCTCGGTGAACTGCACGACCGCGTGGCCCTCGACGTCGATGCCGCGACGGCCGGCGCGACCGGTGAGCTGCGTGTACTCCCCCGAGGTGATGGCGACGCGGGCCTCGCCGTTGAACTTCTCGAGCCTCTCGAGCACGACGGTACGCGCCGGCATGTTGATGCCGAGGGCGAGCGTCTCGGTCGCGAACACGACCTTGACGAGCTTGCGGCGGAACAGCTCCTCGACGACCTCCTTGAAGGCCGGCAGCAGACCCGCGTGGTGCGAGGCCATCCCGCGTTCGAGGTTGTCGCGCCACTCCCAGAAGCGCAGGACGGCGAGATCCTCGTCCTTGAGGGTGAAGGTCAGTTCGTCGACGATCTGGCGGATCTCGACGCGCTCCTCGGCGGAGGTGAGCCGGACGTTGGCACGGCGCAGCTGCTGGACGGCGGCATCGCACCCGGCGCGGCTGAAGATGAAGAAGATCGCCGGCAAAAGGTGGTTGCGCTGCAGCAGCTCGACGACCTCGGGCCGGTCGATGCGTTCGATGCGCGGGCCCTGCTGCGCGCGCAGCGGCTTGTGCCCGCCGCGACGCTGATGGGCGTGGCGGGGGCCGCCCGCGTGCCGCTGGGAGCGATACTCCTGCGCGCGCCGGTTGTTCTCGTACCCCCCGGCGTTGCCGCCGCGGATGCGCAGCAGCTCCTGATTGACCTGCGCGGTCGCGACTCCGGCCCGATCGTCGAACAGCGGCAGAAGGTCGCCGCGGACGAGCACGTGCTGCTCGAGAGGAACCGGACGGGTCTCAGACACGATCACCTCGGTGTCGCCGCGCACGGTGTCGAGCCAGTCGCCGAACTCCTCGGCGTTGGAGACGGTCGCCGACAGCGACACGAGCTTGACCGACGGCGGGAGGTGGATGATCACTTCTTCCCACACCGCGCCGCGGAAGCGGTCGGCGAGGTAGTGCACCTCGTCCATCACGACGAAGCGCAGACCCCGCAGGGCCGGCGAGTCGGCGTACAGCATGTTGCGCAGCACCTCGGTGGTCATCACGACGATGCGCGCCGAGGCGTTGATGTTGGTGTCACCCGTCAGCAGGCCGACCTCGTCGTCGCCGTACACCTCCTGCAACTCATGGAACTTCTGGTTCGAGAGCGCCTTGATGGGGGTGGTGTAGAACGCCTTGTCACCGGGCTCGAGCATCGCGAGGTGGATCGCGAACTCGCCGACGATCGTCTTTCCGGCGCCGGTGGGCGCGGCCACCAGAACGCTCCGGCCGTCCTCGAGGGCGTGGCATCCGGCGATCTGGAAATCGTCGAGGTCGAAGCGCTGCATCTCGGCGAAGTCGGCCGTGTGCGGGTGCGTGGAGCGGGCGGCGGCGCGAGCGAAACGCTCGGCCGGACTCGGTGAACTCACGCGATGGGCCCCGAGGGCATCTCGGCCGCGGCGAGGCGGCGGGCCTTGCGCCGGTCGAACAGCATCGAGACCGCTGCCGCCGCGAAGAACAGCACGGTGAGGATGCCGGCGAGCATCAGCATGCTGATGATGTCGGCCGCGGGGGTGGCCAGGGCCGAGAACAGGGTGGCGATGAGGATCGCCACGCGCCAGCCCTTGAGGATCGCCTTTCCGCTCATGATGCCCGCGACGTTCAGCGCCACGAGGAACACCGGCAGCACGAACGCGACGCCGACGACGATCATCAGCTTGAAGACGAAGTCGTAGTAGTCGACCGCGTTGTAGAAGTTGACGCCGCCCTCGGGCGTGAAGCCCCACATCAGCTCGATCACGTGCGGGACGATCAGCAGACCCACCCAGCAGCCCACGAAGAAGAGCGGGACGGCGGATGCCACGAAGCCGACCGTGTAACGGATCTCTTTGCGCGTGAGCCCGGGCATGATGAACGCCCAGATCTGCCAGAGCCACACCGGCGCCGAGAGGAAGATGCCGATCGAGAACGCGATGCGCATGCGCAGGTCGAACGCCGAGGTCACCGAGGTGAAGTTCAGCGCCGAGAAGTCATCGCCGCGCCGTTCCGCGATGACGCGGATGGGCTCGGTGATGAGGTGGATGATCGGGTCGGTGATGATGAACGCGACCACCATACCCACCACGAGGGCGAGCGCCGCGATCATGAGCCGCTTGCGCAGCTCGACCAGGTGCGCCCCGATCGACATGCGCTTGTCGCGCCGCGGCCCTTCGGGCACGTCGATGCGCGGCGGTCCTGCCGTCGCCACGGGTTAGACGGTGGGGTCGGTCGACCTGCGCGGCTCGGGAGCGACGGTCGGCGTGGTGCCGACGTCGGTGGCGCGCGGGGCTTCGGATGCGGCAGCGACCTCGTCGTCGCGCTTCATCTCCTTCATCTCACTCTTGAACACTCGTGCCGACTGACCCATGCTCTTGGCGAGAGCGGGGAGCTTGGCGGCGCCGAAAAGAAGAAGGATGACAGCGAGAACGATGAGCAGGTGCCATCCGGTCAAACCCTGGAACATGAGGACTCCTCGTCTCGTTCGTGCGGTATCTCAGTCTAACCCGGGCGCTCGTCGTGCGCTCCGACGCGCGGAAACCCGGCGGTAACGGTCAGGATTCGTGCGCGTACTGCGCGAGGCCCGCGGCCGCCCACGCGGCGGCGGCCCGGCGGGCTCCGGCGGGTTCGACGAGCTCGACCTCTCCCCCGCGACGGGCCGCGAGGCGCTTGAGGCTCTGCTCGTCGGCGAGCCGGAGGGATGCCACGGCCCGGCCGTCGTCGCCGTCCTCGATCTCGGCGCGCTCGAGGTAGTCGGCCAGCAGGGGCGCAACCTCCCGGGGGAAGCGGAAGCGCGCGACGACCTCGTCGTCCGCCGGGGCGAACAGCTCGGGCACGGGGTCGGCGCCGTGCGCGGCCGGGATGTCGGTGACGCGGGCATCGCCGACGCGGTCGAGGTGGAACGTGCGCACGGCCTGGCGCAGGTGATCCCAGCCCTGCAGGTACCACTGCCCGTTCGCGATGTGGACTTTGATGGGGTCGACGGTCCGGCTGATGGGCTCGGCCCCGGGGGCGCGGTAGGTGAACGTGACCGCGACACGCGAGCGCAGGGCCTCGTCGACCACGTCCCGGACGCCGTCCACCGGCCCGGGGGCGACGATGACCGCGGCGGGCGCGGTGGATGCGCCCCGCGCGAGCTTCGAGAGGAGCCCGGTGACGAGCTCGCTGTCTCCGAAACCGGGGAGGCTGCGGGCCAACTGCAGCCCGGCCAGAAGAGCGGCCGCCTCTCGCGCGGTCAGCCGCGGGGAGCGCTCGAGCCCCACCGTGTTGGTGATGGCGATGACGTCGTCGCGGTCGAGCAGGTCCCAGTCGATGTCGAAGAGGTCGTGCGGGAGCTGCCAGTACCCCTGCTCCCCGGGAAGGCCGATCACCGTGAGGCGCTCGACCATCGCGCGCATCTGGTCGGGGGCGACCTCGAACTCCGCGGCGGCCTCGGCCACGGACACCTCGCCCTTGCCCAGCAGGTACGGCACGAGCTGGAGCAGCAGCGCGGCGCGATCCAGCGCGGCGACGGGACGATCGGTGCTCACGCGGCACCTCCGTGCAGGGCGAGGGTCGCCTCGAGACGTCGGATGACCTCGGCGCGCAGGTCGGCGGGCTCGACGACCCGCACCTCGGGGCCGTACGAGGCGAGCTCGTCGGCGAAGACGTGGAGGTCGACGTAGGGGACGCGGATGCCCTGGGGCGCCCGTTCGGCGCGGCGCTCCAGACGCAGGGCCGCCTCGGTGCCGGGGTGCACCTCGAGGAGGGCGCGCTGGCGTGCGGCGACGGCGCGCAGGCCGTCGAGGGCCCGCTCCCCCGCCCCCTCGCGCAGTTCTGCGGCAAAACCCTTGCGCGTGAGCGTCACCTCGCCGACGATCCGCGAGAGCAGGAACGTGCGGTCGGCATCGACGTTCAGGTCGTAGCCGTAGACGTGCCAGCGCGCCTCGTACTCGACGAGCGCGAGGGGCTGCACGCGACGCTCGCGCGGGCGCGCCTCGCCGGGGCGCAGGTAGGTGAAGGTCACGACGCGGCACTGCTCGATCGCCCTCTGAAGAGCGGCGAACGAGGCGTCGCGGACGCGGATGCGCGGGGCGTAGCCGATGATCGGCTCGTCGACGGCGATGCCGAGCGCGCGGATCTTCCGCAGACCGCTGCGCGCGTCGGCGGAGAGGGACTCGCTCCCCCACACACCGCCCGCGATGTTCAGCAGCGCCACCTCGGCGGGGCTGAAGGTGATGTCCTCGGGGAGCGCGTACTCGGCCGTCGGCACGCGGTAGCGCGCCTCGCGGAGATCGTCGGGGTCCGCGCGATTGCCGATGGTCTCGATCGGGACGCCGAGACCGCGCAGGCTCTCTTTGTCGCGTTCGAACATCTTCTCGAGCGCGTCCTTCGAGGCACCCGCCTCGAGCTGCTCCCGGTAGCCGGCGACGGACGACAGGATGGTGTCCTTCGTCAGCCCCTGCTCGGTCGCCATGAGGGCGACGACGAGGTTCACCAGACGCTCCTCGGGAGCGCTGCGGGAGACGGTGGCGGGCACCCGCCCATCCTAGGCGTCGAGCGACCGACCGGAACGGCAGGGGGCACCACGCGATCCCCGCGAGCCCGCTCCGCGCGGGCCGAGCGGGGGATGCCGATCAGCCGACGGTGCCGAGGACGTCGATGACGTAGACGAGTGCGGAGTTCGCGGGAGCCTTGAGCACCTGCTGGTCCTGAGCGGTCTGGTCGGCGGGGACGACGATCAGCAGCTGCGATCCGACCGTCGCACCCTCGAGGGCCGAGGCGAGCGCCGGCGGGAGCTGCGACACGGTCGCCTGGCCGGGCGCGCCGTTCTTCCAGGTCGAGGCGAAGGTGGTCGTGGCACCCCACGCGACGCCCTGGACGTGGATGACGACCGAGGAGTCGGCGGTCAGCACCTCGCCGTCGCCCTTCTTGATGGTCTGCGTGCGCTGCTGCGTGGGAGCGTCGCCGGCGGGCATGACCACGCCGGGCGTGCCGTCGGGGGCGCGGACGACGGAGGGCATGCCCGAGTCGGCGTTGTACTGGTCGGCCCCGTCGGCCGCGGGGAGGAAGACCTTGCGCACGTCGAAGACGAAGACCGCTCCATCGCCCTCGCTGACGCCGAGCGCCGTCGCGCCCTGGGCGCCGAGGTCCGAACCGGGGATGGCGACCGCGACCCGCGAGCCCTCGGCCACGCAGTGCAGCAGCGGCGCGATAGCCGGGATGGCCTGCGTCAGGCGGGGCAGCGGCGTCGCCGACTTCACGTCGGACCCGTACGTGGTCGCCACGAGCTGCGAGCCGGTGGCGGCGTCGAGCACCGTCACGTCGACGAGCGAGAGCTGGTCGTCGCTCGTGATGCGCTGACCGTCGCCCTCGATGAGGGTCTGGGTCCCCGCCGCCTCGGGCACGAAGGGAGAACGCACCGAGACCGTGGGGGCGGTGCCGAAGTCTCCGCTCGCGTCGACCACCGCGGCGATCGCGCTGTCGGTGGGCGTCGGGCACGACGAGGCGGCGGATGCCGAGCACCCGGCGAGGCCGAATCCGGCCAGGGCGGTCACGGCAACGAGAGCGGGGAGTCTACGCACCGGATCAGTTTAGGCGGTCGAACCGGGCGCTTCCGACGAGGCGCCCGCGACGGACTGGCGAACCCCCTCGGCGGACTTCTGCGCCTCGCGCACGCGCTTGCGCAGGTTCTTGTCGGTGATCTGGCGGTCACCGACGGCACCGGGAGTCCACAGCTCGACGTCCTCGTCGCCGTAGCTCGACTTCGAGGCGCGGCGCTTGACCTCGGGCGGAACGGCCCCCGGAGCGAGGCGGCGCGCGGTGATCAGGAAGCCCGTGTGGGCGACCATGCGGTGGTCGGGGCGGACCGCGAGTCCTTCGACGTGCCACCCGCGGACCATGGTCTCGCTGGCATCCGGCTCGGTGAACAGTCCGGTGGCGCGGATGTACTCGGCCACGCGGCTGAGCTGAGTGGCGGTGGCGATGTAGCAGAGCACCACGCCACCGGGGGTCAGCGCGTCGGCCGCGGCGTCGATGCACTCCCAGGGCGCGAGCATGTCGAGCACGATGCGGTCGACCGAGGCCGGGGCCACGGCATCCGGAAGGCTTTCGACCAGATCTCCGACGACGACCTCCCAGGTCGCGGGCATCTCGCCGTGGAACGTCTCGACGTTGGCGCGGGCGACGTCGGCGAACTCCTCGCGACGCTCGAACGACAGCAGGCGACCGGCCGGACCGATCGCGCGCAGGAGCCACAGCGACAGCGCCCCCGAGCCGACACCGGCCTCGACGACCGTGGCGCCCGGGAAGATGTCGGCCTGCGCGAGGATCTGCGCGGCGTCCTTCGGGTAGACGATCGCGGCACCGCGCGGCATCGACATGACGAAGTCGCGCAGCAGCGGGCGCACGGCCAGGTAGTCGTGACCGGAGCTGTTGGTCACGACGCTGCCGTCGGGCTGGCCGACCAGCAGCTCGTGCTTCAGCACACCGTTGTGGGTGTGCAGCTCGCCCGCCTCGCGCAGGGTGATGGTGTGCATGCGACCCTTGGGGCCGGTCAGCTGCACCCGGTCGCCGACCCGGAAGGGGCCGCTCAGGTGGGGGGTCTCGCTCATCGGGTGACTCGTGTCTCTTCGGGGTGGATCGGGGTGTGCGCGGCGTGGAGCGCCCGCAGGTCGGAGGTCGTTCGGCCCTCGAGGCTCGGCCACAGCGCGTGCGCGCCGACCCCGTCGAGGGGGACCATGAGGGGCACGCCCAGCGACACGGCACCGCTCGCGAGGGCGGAGCGCAGGCCGTTCGGCGAGTCCTCGATCGCCACGGTGTCGCGGATGTCGACGCCGAGCGCCGCGGCCGCCTGCAGATACGGGTCGGGGTGGGGCTTCGGACGTTCGACGTCGTCGCCGGCGACCACGAGGTCGAAGGCCGGGAAGTCGATGAGCTCGACCACCGAGAGCGCCATGCGGCGCATCGACATCGTGACGAGAGCGGTCTTGACGCCCGAGGCGCGCAGATCGGCGAGCAGCTCGCGAGCGCCGGGACGGAACGGCACGCCTGTCACGGCGAGCTGACGCAGCACCTCATCGGTCAGGTGAGAGATGATCTCGTCGACACCCCAGGGCACGCCCGCGTTCTGCAGCAGCCGGGCGGAGTCCTCGAGGGCCAGGCCGACCATCCCGAGCGCCTGCTCGTGCGACCAGGTCCTGCCGAAGCGCTCCACGAGCGGGGTCTCCGCGGCCATCCAGTACGGCTCGGTGTCGACGAGCGTGCCGTCCATGTCCCAGAGGACGGCGGCGGGAGCGGGGGAAGTCATCGTTCCATCCTATTGAGGGCCCGATACGCGCCCGTCCGCCCCCCGTGCCGTCCGCCGGGCGGGACCGGCTCGCTCTCCGCGGGTGCGCCTATCCTGGAAGCCAGCCCCGACGGGGCAGAGGAGGTTGCGTGGACGCACTGGGTCGCCGGATCATCGTCGCCGCGTTCGACGGGTGGAACGATGCCGGAGAAGCCGCATCGGCGGCGGCGGCGATGCTGCGCGCCGATGTGGAGTACGAGGTCGTGCACTCGGTCGACCCGGAGCTGTACTTCGATTACCAGTACACCCGCCCCCAGGTCGGACTGGATGCCGAGGGCCGCCGCACCCTCACCTGGCCCGAGGCCACGCTCCTGCGCCCCGTGAACCCCTCCGACGACGCCGAGATCTGGCTGCTGGTGGGCGTGGAGCCCGCGCGCGCCTGGCAGGCGTTCGCCGCCGAGTTCATCGACGTCGCCCTGCGGGAGGACGTCACGGGCTTCGTCGCCCTCGGGTCGATGATGTCCGACGTTCCGCACACGCGCCCCATCTCGGTCTTCGCGGGCAGCGACAACGAGGGCGTGCGCCAGAGCCTGGGCCTCGAGCGGAGCCTGTACGAGGGGCCGGTCGGCATCCTGAGCGCCATCGGTCATGTCTCGGAGACCGTGGGTATCCCGACCGCGAGCCTCTGGGCGAGCGTGCCGCACTACGTCGCCGGGCACACCCCCTCGCCCAAGGCCACTCTCGCCCTGCTCGAGAAGCTCGAGTCGATCACGGGCATCGTGGTCCCGCGCGGAGACCTCGAGAACGAATCGCGCCTGTGGGAGGCCTCGATCGACGCGGCCGCGGCCGACGACGACGAGATGAGCGAGTACATCCGCCAGCTCGAGCAGACCCGTGACACGTGGGACTCCCCCGAAGCCTCGGGGGACGCGATCGCCCAGGAGTTCGAGCGCTACCTGCGCCGCGGCGGCGACGGTCCCACCAAACCCGGACGCGACGACCCGCCCCGACGCTGACCGAGCGGCCGGCGACGACTCCCCCGGCCCCTTCGACGCGCTCCGGGACCGCCCGCGGTACGCCCCGGTGGCCGAGCCCGTCGATGCCCCCGGACCCCCCGCACACGACGAAGGCGCCGCCCCGAACGGGACGGCGCCTTCTCGGCATCCGGGATCAGCCGGTGATGGCCGAGTAGGCCGGCAGCACGCCGAGGGTCAGCAGCACCATGATGAGCACGCCGAGAGCGACGCGGTAGATCACGAAGGGCAGGAAGCTGCCGCGCTTGAGGTACTGCATGAGGAAGGCGATGACGACGTATCCGACGACGAACGCGATGATCGTCGCGATCGCGGTCTCACCGAGGGTGTACGGGCCCGTTCCCTCGTCGAAGCTCTTGTACAGCTCGAAGAATCCGCTGGCGAAGACCGCCGGCACCGCGAGGAGGAACGAGTACTCCGCGGCGGCCGTGCGCTTGTACCCCAGGGCGCGACCGAGGGTCGTGGTCGCCCCCGAACGGGAGACGCCGGGGACGAGTGCGAGAGCCTGGGCGACACCGAAGGCGATGCCGTGCGGATACGTGAGGTCGTCGAGGTCGCGACGGCGCTTTCCGTAATGGTCGGCGAGCCCCAGCAGGATGCCGAACACGATCAGCACCACCGCGGTGATCCACAGGCTCCGGAAATTGTCGCGGATGAGGCTCTGCAGGAGCACGCCCAGCAGCGCGATCGGCAGCGTGCCGATGATGACGAGCCATCCCATGCGGGCATCGGGGTCGGTGCGCGGCACCTTGCCGGCGAGCGAGCCGAACCAGCGCGAGATGACGCGCACGATCTTCTTGCGGAAATAGATCAGCACGGCGAGCTCGGTACCGATCTGCGTGATCGCGGTGAAGGTCGCGCCCGGGTCGGTCTTCGACGGGAGGAACTCGCCGACGATGCGCAGGTGCGCGCTGGAGGAGATGGGGAGGAACTCGGTCAGGCCCTGGACGAGCCCGAGGATGATGACCTCGAAGATGTGCATGCGGTCCTTCAGTACGTGCGGATGAGGTCGGCGAGAACTCGCTGACCGAAGGTGAGCGCGTCGATGGGGACGCGCTCGTCGACACCGTGGAACATCCCGGTGAAGTCGAGATCGGCGGGCAGACGCAGCGGCGCGAATCCGTAACCGGCGATGCCGAGGGCCGACAGCGCCTTGTTGTCGGTGCCCCCGCCCATCAGGTACGGCAGGACCGGCACGCCCGGGTCGTGACGGGTGAGCTGGGCGACCATGGCGTCGACCAGGTCGCCCGAGAACGGCACCTCGAGTCCGATGTCCTGGTGGACGATCTCGATCTCGACGTCGGGGCCGATGATGCGGCGGATGTCGGCCAAGGCCGCCTCCTCGGTGCCGGGCAGCACCCGCACGTCGATGAGCGCCTCGGCGCGGTCGGGGATGACGTTGTGCTTGTACCCCGCGGTGAGACCGGTCGGGTTCGTCGTGGTGCGCAGGGTCGAGCGGATGAAGCTGGATGCCGCACCGGTGCGCGAAGCGAGCGCGTCGGGGTCGCCCGCGTCGTCGCCGGTGATCTCGGCCAGTCCCTCGAGTAGCTGGGCGGTCGTGTCGGTCAGGCGGATCGGCCACTCGGTACGGCCGAGGGCCGCGACGGCCTCGGCGAGCTTCGTGACGGCGTTGTCGGCGTGCAGACCGCTGCCGTGGCCCGCACGGCCGCGGGCGACGAGCCTGATCCACACGAGGGCCTTCTCCCCCACCTGCAGCAGGTACGCGCGGCGGTCGCCGACGGCGATCGAGTACCCGCCGACCTCGCTGATGGCCTCGGTCGCTCCGGCGAACCACTCGGGTCGGTCGCGGATGACGAGCGCCGAGCCCTCGACCCCGCCGTTCTCCTCGTCGGCGAAGAAGGTGACGATGATGTCGCGCTCGGGCTGCTCCCCCGCGCGCAGCACGTCGGCCACGGCGGTGAGGATCATGGCATCCATGTCCTTCATGTCCACCGCCCCGCGACCCCACAGGATGCCGTCGCGGATCTCGCCCGCGAACGGATCGACGCTCCAGTCTGCGGCGACGGCGGGCACCACGTCGAGGTGGCCGTGGAGGATCAGGGCGGGCTTGCCGGGGTCTCGACCCGGAATGCGGGCGCAGACGTTGGTGCGTCGATCGACGGGCTCGTAGTACTCGACCTCGAGACCGAGGGCTTCGAGGTACGCGCCGACGTACTGGGCCGCCTCGCGCTCGCCCTCGGCACGGCCCCCGCCGTAATTCGAGGTGTCGAACCGGATGAGGTCGCGCGCGACGCGGGCGACCTCGGGGATGTCGGATTCGAGCTCGGGCATGCGCACTACGGTACCGGGGACGAGCGTCGCGGCCCGCCGCGCGTCGCGCCGAGACGCGCCCGGGCGGCGGCATTGATTCGAGGCGGGGTCGGGAGCGTGGTAATGTCGTTCCTCGTTGCGAAAGCAGCGAAACACCCAGATGCGCGGGTGGCGGAATAGGTAGACGCGCTAGCTTGAGGTGCTAGTGCCCTTTAACGGGCGTGGGGGTTCAAGTCCCCCCTCGCGCACAACACAGAAGGCCCCGGATTCGTCCGGGGCCTTCGTGGTTTTCCGGCATCGCTGTTCTCGAGTGCCCCGGGCGCGCGCCTCGGAGCTCGCGCGCGATCCATACAGCGAACCGATAGCCGTCGCCTTTTCACGGCATAGCCTCCCTCCCTACGGTGCCTCGTGATAACGGTTCTCATTCCCTGAACCGACCGCCGAAGGGACCCGACCTCCATGAAAATTACGCGCACCGTCGTCACCGCCGCCGCTTCCGTCTCTCTGCTGACACTCGTTCTCGCCGGGTGCGCCACCGGCGCGTCGGCGCCGACGCCCGGCGCCACGGCCGACTCCGGCCCCAAGGTCGCCGTGGTCGCCGCCGAGAACGAGTACGCCGACGTCGTGCAGCAGATCGGGGGTGACCGGGTCGATGTGTCGGCGATCCTCAGCGACCCCAACACCGATCCGCACACGTTCGAGGCGAGCGCGAGCGTGGCGAAGGAGATCGCCGGGGCGCAGCTCATCGTGCAGAACGGCCTCGGATACGACGACTTCATGTCAGATCTCGAGAAGGCCTCCCCCGACAGCAGCCGCTCGGTGATCGTGGCGCAGGACGTGCTCGGCCTGCCCGACAGCACCGACAATCCGCACCTCTGGTACGACCCGAAGACGATGCCCGCGGTCGCCACCGCCGTGGCCGACAAGCTCAGCGAGCTCGATCCGGCGAGCGCCGACGCGTTCCACGCGAACCTCGCCACCTTCATCGCCTCACTGTCCGACTGGACCGACGCGCTCTCGAGCTTCGGCCGGAACCACCCCCGGACGCCCGTCGCGGTGACCGAGCCCGTCGCGGACTACATGCTCGAAGCCGCGAATGCCGACGTCAAGACGCCCTGGAACCTGCAGGCCGCGATCATGAACGACACGGACCCGTCGGCGCAGGACACCGCGACGCAGGACGCCCTGTTCACCGGCAAGCAGGTGAAGGTGTTCCTCTACAACCAGCAGGTCACCGACGACACGACCGACAAATACCTCCAGCTCGCCAAGGACAACGGCATCCCGGTCGTGGGCGTGTACGAGACGATGCCGGCGAACTACCACTACCAGGACTGGATGCTGGCCGAGGTGAAGGCGCTCGAGACGGCCGTCACCCAGGGCACCTCCACCGAGCACCTGTGAGCGAGGCGCCTCCGCTCCGGGATCCCGACGTCGTCCTCCGGGCGCGCGGGATCTCGGTGCGCTTCGCGGGCACGACCGTGCTCGACGACGTCGACCTCGACGTGCCGGCGGGTGCGATCGTCGGTCTCATCGGAGCGAACGGTGCGGGCAAGACCACGCTGCTGCGCGTGCTGCTCGGCATCCTGCGGCCCCAGGAGGGAGACATCCAGCGGCCGACTCGACGCGCGGGCGTCGGGTACGTCCCGCAGAAGATCGCTCTCGACCCGCAAGCGCCCCTGCGCGCTCGCGATGTCGTGATGCTGGGTCTCGACGGGGCGCGGCTCGGCATCCCTCTGGGTCGCCGCCGCCTGCGCGGTGCGGTCGAGGACGCTCTGGCGCAGGTGGGCGCATCGGGTCTCGCCGACGCACGGGTGGGTGAGCTCTCGGGCGGACAGCAGCAGAGAGTCCTCCTCGCGCACGCGATCGTGAGCCGGCCGGCCCTGCTCCTTCTGGACGAGCCGCTCGCGAGCCTCGACCCGGTCAGCGCGCGAGACGTGGTCGCCCTCCTGGACGACCTGCGACGGCACTCGAACGTGTCGATCGTCGTCACGGCGCACGACCTGACCCTGCTGCTCCCCGTGCTCGACCGCGTCGCCTACCTCGCGGGCGGGCGGGCGGCGGTGGGGACTCCCGCCGAGGTCGTGCGCGACGACGTGCTGAGCGCGTTGTACCGCGCCCCGATGCGGGTGATCGAGACGGCCGGGCGCACCTTCGTCGTCGCCGACGACGGCGGGACCCCCTCGTGAGCGCGATGCTCTCGGCGTTCTTCGCGAGCCCGACGGTGCAGACGGCCCTCGTGGTCGGAACCCTCGTCGCGGTGGTGTCGAGCGTCGTCGGGATGTTCGCGATCACGCGCGGTCAGTCCTTCGCCGGTCATGCGCTCGCCGATCTGGGGGCGGTCGGAGGGTCGGGGGCATTCCTTCTCGGCGTGAGTCAGCTGTGGGGGTTCGTCGTGGCCGGGGTGATCTCGGCCGTCGCGATGGAGGCGATCGGCACCCGGCGGCTGGAAGGGCGCGACGTGGCCACCGGCGTCGTCTTCGGGGCGGGTACGGGGCTGACCGCTCTGTTCCTGACCCTCGACACCCTCATCGGCGGGTCGAGCAACGCCGCGATCTCGGTGCTCTTCGGCTCGCTGTTCTCGATCGACACGCGGCTGGTGCCCGTCATCGTCGCCCTGGGCGGCCTCGCTCTCGCGATCGTCGCCGCGATCTGGCGGTGGGTGACCCTCGAGACCCTGGACCGCGATCTGTCCACCGCGCGCGGAGTCCCCTCGCGGACGGCGAGCACGCTCTTCCTCGTCGCCCTCGCCCTGGCCGTGCAGCTGTCGTCCCTGTCGATCGGGGCGATCCTCTCGACCGCGCTGTTGATCGGACCCGCCGCGACCGCGCTGCTGTTCACCCGGCGTCTGGGTACGGCGGCGATGCTCGCCGCGGCCATCGCGGTGGTCGAGGTGTGGCTCGGGTGCCTGGTGGCGTTTGCGAGCTTCGACTGGTTCGGGGGCAGCAGCTGGCCCGTCAGCTTCACGATCGTCGCCGCGGTGTTCCTCACCTATGTCGGGGCGCGTTCCGTTCGGGCCCTGCGCCCGCCCGCGCGTCGGACGGCGGCGGCGTGATGTTCGCGCCGTACCTCATGACCGCCTGGGCGGGAGGGACGATCGTGGCGGTGGTCGCCGGGGTCGTCGGCTTCTTCGTCGTGCTGCGCGGCAACGCCTTCTTCGCACACGCGGTACCTCATGGCGCGTTCGCCGGCGCCGCGGGGGCCGTCCTCATCGGAGTGAATCCGCTGGTCGGCCTCGGCGTCTTCGCCGCGGGCGGGGCCGTGGGCATCGTGCTCCTCGGTCGCCGCGCACGGCATGACGTCGTCACGGCCCTCACCCTCGTGACGATGCTCGCCCTCGGCGCCCTGTTCCTCAGCCGCTCCCGCGAGTACTCGGCGCAGGTGTTCGCCCTGCTTTTCGGCCAGATCCTCGGGGTGTCCCCCGATCAGCTGACCACGATGGGCCTGCTCGCGATCGGCTGTCTCGCGCTCGTCGCGCTCATCGCGCGGCCGCTGCTGCTGGCATCCGTCTCGCCGTCCCTCGCCGCCGCACGCGGAATACCCGTCACGGGAGTGGACCTCGTCTTCGCTCTCGTGATCGCCGCGGCGACGACAGTGAGCGTGCCGATGGTGGGCGCCCTGCTGATGTTCGCTCTGCTGATCGGCCCCCCGGCCGCGGCGCAGGTGCTCGCGCGGACGCCCGGCCGCGGCATCGCCCTCTCGATCGCCCTCACGCTCGGCACGGTGTGGGCCTCGATCGCGCTGGCCGTGACGACCGACCTCCCGATCGGTTTCTTCGCCACGGCGATCGGGGCGCTGCTGTACGCGGGGTCCCGGGCGACGGCACGCGGGCGCCGGCGTCGGCGGCATCCCTTCCGGATGCCGTGACCCGGCGCCGTGATCGTCGACGAGCCCCCGTGCCGCCGGGAGTTTCCGCACCGTCGCGCCGTGCGTGACGGTGCGGAAACACCCGCGTGACATCGGCCGCCTAGCGTCGGGTCATGCCCGCGTTCTCTGTGCCGATGATCGACATCTCCGCCTGGGTGGGCCCCGGCTCCCCCGATGCCCGAGCCGCGGTGGTCGCCGCGGTCGACCACGCGTGTCGCACCGTGGGCTTCATGCAGGTGGTGGGCCATGGCATCCCGGATGCCGTGATCTCGCAGCTCACGGAGGGTCTCGACGAATTCTTCGCCCTGCCGCTGGAGGCCAAGAAGGCCTACGTGCGGCCCGCGGCCGAGAATCGCGGGTACAGCCCGCCCAAGAGCGAGTCCCTGAGCTACAGCCTCGGCGTCGATCCGGTGACGCGGATGAACGACTTCTTCGAGGCGTTCAACGTGGGGACCTCGGCCGCCGATTACCCGGGCAGCACGGCGACCGCGGCGGACTACGCGGAGAACACCTGGCCCGCCGAGACGCGCGTCTTCGAGCCGGCCGTCCGCGACTACTACGGAGAGGCGCGGCGTGTCGCACAGACTCTGACGCGGATCTTCGCGGCGGCACTTCGGGTGCCCGACGACTTCTTCGACGACGTCACCGATCACTCCATCGACGTCCTGCGCATGAACAACTACGCCCTCCCGCCGGGCTCGATCGAGCTCGGAGCGGAATTGACCGGCATGGGCGAGCACACCGACTTCGGTCTCGTCACCGTGCTCTGGGCGGACCAGGTCGCGGGACTCCAGGTTCTCGGCCAGGACGGCTCCTGGAACGACGTCTCGCCGGCCCGGGGCGCCCTGCTCGTCAACCTGGGTGATGTCGCGGCCCGTCTGACGAACGACCGGTGGATGTCGACCCTGCATCGGGTGAAGCCGCCGGTCATCGACGGCACGATCGAGCGTCGACGCTCGGCGGCGTTCTTCCACGACGGCAACGCGGATGCCGTGATCGCCCCGCTGCCCCACTTCGTCTCGGCCGAGGCCCCGGCGCTGTACGAGCCGGTGACGGTGCGCGAGCACATCGCCGCCAAGCTCGCCGGCTCGCGGGCGGGCCGCAAGAACCTCGGCGCAGCGCGCGAGGCCGCCCGGGTGGCGGCGGCGAGCCGGGGCTGATCGCGAACGACCACCGGCCCGGCCGCGGCCCCACCGGCGCTGCCCGAGGGCAGCGCCTCTCGTCGCGTCAGCCCGCCGACACTCCGAACAGCAGACCCAGCACGTAGGTGACAGCGGCCGCGCCGAAACCGATCGCGAGCTGGCGGAGTCCGCGCTTGATCGGCGAGGCGCCCGAGAGCAGACCGACCATGGCGCCGGTGCCGATCAGCGCGATTCCGACGAGTCCCAGGGCGAGTGCCACGGCCGGGAAGCCGGCCATGCCGAAGATCCACGGCAGCACCGGGATGATCGCGCCCGAGGCGAAGAACAGGAAACTCGAAAGGGCCGCTCCCCAGGCGCTTCCGACCACCTCGTGCGACGACTCGCCCGGGGCGGCTGCGGCGGGTGCGCTCCCGGTCTGCGCGGCGGTGACGACCTCGCGGGCCTTGTCGAGAGCGGCGTCGGGGTCCATTCCGCGCGTGCGATAGACGAGCGCGAGCTCGTTGGCATCCAGGTCGAGATGGGGAAGAGCGGAGTCGGCGAAGTCGCTCTCCTCGGTGGCTTCGAGAAGCTCGCGCTGCGACCGCACCGAGACGAACTCCCCCGCGCCCATCGACAGGGCGCCGGCGAGCAGACCCGCGATTCCGCTGAAGAGCACGAAGCTGGGGGCCACCCCGGTCGCGCCCACACCCATCACCAGGGCGAGGTTCGACACGAGGCCGTCGTTCGCGCCGAAGACGGCGGCGCGGAAGGTCCCCGAGAGGCGTCGGCGCCCGCGCGCGGCGAGACCGCGGACGACTTCGTGGTGCACGCGTTCGTCGGCGGCCATCGCGGGGGTCGCGTAGGGCTCGTCGGCGTAGGGCGAGCGGGCCTCGGCGTTCTGGGCGAGGGCGAGGACGAAGATCGAGCCGAAGCGGCGGGCCATCCACGTCAAAAGGCGGGTGCCGATGCCCGGTGCGGGCAGGCGCTTGGGCGCTTCGCCGAGAAGATCGACCCAGTGCTGCTCGTGGCGGCCCTCGGCCTCGGCGAGGGCGAGCAGGATGTCGCGTTCCTCGCCGGTGCGGCGCGAGGCGAGCTCGCGGTAGACGCGCGCCTCGGCGCGTTCGTCGACGAGATAGCGCGCCCAGCGGCGGCGATCGCGGGCGGTGGGTGTGGCGGGGGTCGTCACGGGTGCTCCTTCGGGTCGTCCCCCACCGTAGTGAGGGCGATTCACCCCCTCGGGCGCGTCGGCCCACACTGACAGCATTTCGGCCCCCCGAAGCCCGGAAAGACGCGGATGCCGAGCGCTCGGTGCCAGCATTTCGGGGTCGCGAAAAGCGGGGTCGCGATCGCGCAGCCGGGCGACCGAGGCGGTGGCCAGGCGCACCGCTCGAGCAGGGGCGTCGGGACCGCGGCGGCCTCGAAATCACGCCTCGCTGACACGTCGGCGGCAGCTCGTCACCGGTACGTCGGCGAGATGCCCTCTCGCGACGGAGAAGGCGCCCGGGTCAGGAGTGCACGCGCTTGCGCAGCAGATCGATGCGCGCCTGCAGCTGCGCGACCGTCGCGTGCGAGACCGCGGGGCCACCGCAGATGCGGCGGAGCTCGGCGTGCACCAGGCCGTGCGGCTCGCCGCTCTGGCGGGCGTAGAGACCGACCATCGTGTTGAGCAGCTGGCGCTGCTCCTTGAGGGTGCGGTGGAGCGGCGCCGGGAGCCCGCCGTCGTCGACCGAGGGCGGCTCGACACCGCTCTCCTTCTCGGTCGCCTCGCGACTCGAGCGGTGGCGCGACTGCCGCGTCGCGCGCGACATGAGCACCTCGTGCACCTGCTCGGGCTCGAGAAGACCCGGGATGCCGAGGAACTCCTCCTCCTCGATGGTTCCCGGAACGGCGAGCTGGCCGAACTCCTGCCCGTCGAACATCACGCGGTCGAAGTGCGCGAGAGAGCCCAGCGCCTGGTACTCGAACTCCTGCTCGAGCGCGTCGGAGGCTTTGTCCTCGCGCTCGGCGGCATCCATCATGTCTTCTTCGGCGTTCCACTGGTCTTCCACGTCGCTGTCGCGGTCGAGCGCGTGCTCGCGTTGCGCCTCCATCTCGCCGGCGAGGGCGAGCAGCTGCGGCACGTTGGGAAGGAACACGCTCGCGGTCTCACCGCGGCGGCGTGCGCGCACGAATCGGCCGATGGCCTGGGCGAAGAAGAGGGGCGTCGAAGCGCTCGTGGCGTACACGCCGACGGCGAGGCGCGGGACGTCGACTCCCTCGGACACCATGCGCACGGCGACCATCCAGCGGGTCGTCCCCTTCGAGAACGTCTCGATGCGCCCCGACGCCTCGGCCTCGTCCGAGAGCACGATGGTGACCTTCTCGCCGCTGATGTCCTCGAGGATGGCCGCGTAGGCGCGCGCGGCGGTCTGATCCGTCGCGATGACCAGGCCCCCGGCATCCGGAACCGTCTCCCGCACCTCGGTGAGGCGGCGATCGGCGGAACGCAGGACCGCGGGGATCCAGTCGCCGTTCGGGTCGAGCGCCGTGCGCCAGGCCTGCGAGGTGATGTCTTTGGTGTTGTCCTGGCCGAGCTGGGCCTCCATCTCCTCACCCGCCTTCGTGCGCCAGCGCATCTGCCCGGCGTAGACGAGGAAGAAGACGGGCCGGACGACGCCGTCCTCGAGGGCGCGCTTGTAGCCGTAGGCGTAGTCGGTGCGCGAGAGGCGGATGCCCTTGGAGTTGGGGTGGTACTCCACGAACGGGATGGGCGCGGTGTCGCTGCGGAACGGGGTTCCCGACAGCAGCAGGCGGCGCGTCGCGCGGTTGTAGGCCTCGCGCAGGGCGTCGCCCCAGCTGAGAGCGTCGCCACCGTGGTGCACCTCGTCGAGGATGACGAGGGTGCGGGCATCCATCGTCAGGCGCTGGTGCACCTCGGCCTTGACCGCGACCTGCGCGTAGGTGACGGCGACGCCGTGGTACTGCCGGGAGGGGGTGGCGTGCCGGTTGGAGAAGAAGGGATCGAGACGGATACCGACGCGCGCGGCCGCCTCGGCCCACTGGGTCTTGAGGTGCTCGGTGGGGGCCACCACGACGATGCGGTCGACGACGCGACGACGCATCAGCTCGGAGGCGAGGCGGAGGGCGAAGGTCGTCTTGCCGGCGCCGGGGGTGGCGGCCGCGAGGAAGTCGCGGGGGCCTTTGCCCTCGCCGTCGGGTCCGTCGAGGCCGAAATACAGGTCGAGCGCTTCAGCCTGCCAGGCGCGCAGGCGCTGAGCGGTTCCCCAGGGGGCGCGCTGCGGGAACGACGGCGACAGGTGCTCGGCGGCGAAGGAGCCGAAGTGCGGCTCGATCCCGTCGAGAGCGGGGTCGGGAATCGCCCCGGGCGCGGGTTCGTCGGCGACGGGCGCGGTGGCGTGGGACGGGTCGACGACGGGGGCCGGGTCGACGGGCGCGGATGCCGGGGCCGCGGGCGCGGAGGATGTGCCGGGGCTCGCAACCGGGCCAGGGCTCGCAACCGGACCGGGGCTCGCGACCGGGTGAGGGCTCGCGACCGGGCCGGGTGAGGCGATGCGCGGAGTCGCCGCTTCGGCGGCCGGGCTCGTGTGCGGGAGGGCCGAGGTGCGGGCTTCTTCTTCCAGCATCGAACCTCCATCCTTCGCGAGCGCGAACATCAACGATAGGCGACAGCGGAGCCCGCCACGCCCGACCCGGAGGCGGATACGTCGCGCCACCGGCCATAAACGCGATCCGCGTCGAGAAACGCGCGCGGACCGCGTTCATCCGACGAAATCGCGTTCGTGCAGGTGCGGATGCCGCTGCCTCTCACGCCCGGCTCTCTCCCCCGGCTCTCTCGCGGTGTCGGAGGCCGGGGGTACCGTGGAAGCCGGAGGTTTCGATGACACTCGATCCGCACTCGCCCCGCACCCCTTCCGCATCCGACAACCCCGGCCCCCACCCGTGGCGCCGCTACGTCGCCCTCGGCGACTCGTTCACCGAGGGAATCGGCGACCCGTTGCCCGACGGCGGTCACCGGGGGTGGGCCGACCGCGTCGCCGAGGTACTCGGCGCGCAGGTCGACGATTTCGCCTATGCCAACCTGGCGGTGCGCGGAAAGCTCATCGCGCAGATCGTCGCCGACCAGATCGAACCGGCGCTCGCGCTCAAGCCCGACCTCATCACCATCTCCGCCGGGGGCAACGACGTCATCCGCCCGGGCAGCGACCCAGACGCCGTGTCGCGGCAGTTCGAAGACGCTGTTGCGCGTCTGAGCGCCAGCGGGGCCACCGTCGTCGTCTTCACGGCGGTCGACACCGAGTTCACGCCGGTGTTCCGCGGCATCCGGGGCAAGGTCGCGATCTACAACGAGAACATCCGCTCGATCGCCGATCGCTACGACTGCGTCGTCGCCGACCAGTGGGGTCTGAAAGAGGTGCAGGACATGCGCTTCTTCGACGACGACCGCCTGCACTACAACTCTCTCGGTCATCACGAGGTCGCCCGCATGGTGCTGCGCGCCCTCAACGTGCCCAACGACCTCGAACCGATGAAGGCCGAGACCAGGGCGATCACGACGTGGCGCGCCGCCCGCGAGAAGGACTTCGTGTGGGCGCGCGAGTACCTCATGCCCTGGGTGCTGAGGCGCCTGCGGCACCAGTCATCCGGCGACCACATTCAGCCCAAGCGCCCCGAGCCGCTCCCGGTGGTGACCCTCGCCCCGGGCCGGGATGCCGCGGGCTCCCGCGAGTCGCAGGTGTGACGCCCGTGGATCCCGCCGCGGTCCTGCCGCACGCCGTCCTCGCCCTCCTCGACGCGGCCGACGCCGACACCCTCCTCCGCGACGCCGAGGGACTCGCCGAGGGGCTGACCGACGCGGGGTGGACGCCCGAGGTCGAGAGCGGACGGTTCGGCGCCGACGGGTGGGACATCGTCTCGTCCGCCTGGGCACCCGGTCTCTCCGCGTTCCTCGTCGGCGACGATGACGCGGTCCGCACCGCGGCGCTCGCGATCGCTGCCGTCCTCGTCGAGGGCGGCAACCGGTGGTCGCTCGACACCGAGGGGCCGGACTGGTCGACCTGGTCGGTCGATGATCATCGCTGGCAGTCCGACGAGATCGACTGGCTGCTGTGGTCGGGTCGCGGAGTCGTCGTGTCGCTGTACACGGCCCCCGAGACGGCGGCCGGGCCGGGCGCGCTCCCCGCGCATCTGCAGCTCGCGCTCTCGCGCGCCGATACCCCCGACGAGGGTCTGCCCCCCGACGATGCGCGCGATCGGAGGGTCGCCGCAGACGGCTCCGTCGTGGAGCGCTGGTACCTCGCGGGCCACGAGGGGCTGTCCGACGACGTGCTCACCCGGCTCGAAGCCGACGACGACGGCCGCGTCCGTGCCGCCGCCGCGTCGGAACGCATCCTGCGCCAGGGCTCTCCGCGCGGCTGACCGCGCGAGCGGATCCGAGGGCCCGACCGGCTGAGCCGGTTCGCGGTCCCCGCCTCAGGCTCGGCGTCCGCGCCCCAGCTCCCACAGCGCCACCGCGCTCGCCGCGGCGACGTTGAGCGAGTCCACTCCCCCGGCCATCGGAATCGTCACGACGGTGTCCGCCGCGGCGAGCGCGCCCCGGCTGAGTCCGTCGCCCTCGGATCCCATGAGCAGGGCGACACGCTCGTGCCCCGCGGCGGAGAAGGCGTCGAGGGTCACCGCGTCGTCCGACAGCGCCAGTGCGGCGAGGTGGAATCCGGCGTCGTGCAGCAGGGGTGCGGCATCCGACCACTCCGGCAGTCGCGTCCACGGCACCTGGAAGACGGTGCCCATGCTGACGCGGACGCTGCGTCGATACAGCGGGTCGGCGCAGCGGGGCGTGACGAGCACCGCGTCGGCGCCGAGGGCCGCCGCCGAACGGAACGCGGCTCCGACGTTGGTGTGATCGACCACGTCTTCGAGAACGACGACGAGCCGTGCGTCGCGCACGATCTCTTCGACGGATGCCAGCGCGGGGCGATGCATGGAGGCCAGGAGCCCCCGGTGCACGGTGTACCCCGTCACCTGTTCGGCGATCTCGGCCGCGACGACGTAGATCTCGGCGTCCTCACCGACGAGGGCGAGCGCGTCGGCGAGGAACTTCTCCTGCACGAGGACGGAGCGCGGCCGGTGCCCCGCACGGAGGGCGCGGTCGAGAACCTTTGACGACTCGGCGATGTAGAGCCCGCCGGCCGGCTCCGACACTCGCCGGAGCGAGACGTCCGTGAGATCGCGGTAGTCGGCGAGGCGCGGGTCGTCGGCGGAGTCGAGGGCGATGACGGGCATTCCCCTATCCTCCCAGCACGTCTTCCCGCGCAGCGTCGCGGGCGCCCGCCCCGGCGCTGAGCGTCCCCACCACCCGGATGAAACTCGACGCCCTCCGGATGTCGTGGACACTCACCCGGGGAGCGAGGGCCTCGCCTGTCCGCGTACGCCCGTCCTCACGCCACGTGCAGCGCCCGACCCCCGGCGATCACCAGTGCCCGCTCGGGCTGACGGACGAGCGCGTCCATGGGGTTCTCGGCATCCACGAGGACGATGTCGGCGCGCGCCCCCTCGACGAGGTCGTGCACCTCTCGACCGATCGCCCACGCCCCCGCGCGGGTGGCGAGCTCGACGACGCGGAGCAGCTCCTCGTCGTGCACGAGCCCTCCCGCGCGGGCGTACTGCCAGGCGATGCCGAGCGTGTCCCCGGTGCCGAAGGGGCTCCAGAGATCCCGGATGCCGTCGGTGCCGAGCCCCAACCGGACGCCGGCCGCGTCGAGCTCGGCGAGGGGAAGCTGCGCCAGACGCAGCGGGGCGACGGTGGTCATCGAGACGCCGGCCGCGCCCATCGCGGCGAGCAGGTCGCGCCGACGCGCGGGGTCGAGCTGGGCGACGGCGAACCCGTGGGCGATGTTCACCCGTCCGCCGAGTCCCCGGCGCTGCGTGCGTTCGATGAGCAGCTCGATCTGGAACGCGCCGAGCTCGGCGGGATCGTGCAGATGGATGTCGAGGTCGACCCCGGTTTCGACGGCGAGCGCGGTCAGGGCGTCGATCTGTCCCACCGGGTCGCGGTCGATCGACGCGGGATCGAGGCCACCGATCCCCGTGACGCTGTCGCGGCCCGCGGCCTCGCGCAGGAGCTGGAGGACGCCCGGGCGTCGGAGCACCCCATCCTGCGGGAAGGCCACGATCTGCACGTCGAGGGCGCCTCCGTAGGCGGCGACGGCTTCTTCGACCGCCTCGATCCCGCGCAGGCCCACCCCGGTGTCGACGTCGACGTGGGTGCGGATCGCGGTCGTCCCCTGCCGGACGAGCTCGCGGAGCACGACTGCGGAGCGTTCGACCGAGGGGATGCCGAGCGCCTCGCGCTGCTCCCGTTCGTGTCGGATGCGCCCCTCGGTCGACCCCTCGCCGCCGTACGACTGCCACGGCAGTCCCCACCACGACTTGTCCACGTGCGCGTGGGCGTTCACGAGGCCCGGAAGGGCGAGCAGTCCGCGTCCGTCGAATTCCCGGATGCCGATGGGGTCGGCGGCGGCGGGGGTGATCGCGGTGATCCGTCCCCCCTCGATGGCGATGTCGACGAGATCACCGCCCCACGGACGCACGCGGCGAAGGGAGGTGACGTCGAGCATGGCGGGCCGGGGGAAGGAGCTCATTCCCCCAGTCTCCCTTTCGAGCGCGCCTCCCCGCGACACGGACCCGTCGACGACGACGGGACGGGGACGGGCTGCGCGCGCGAGCCGGTGTCGACGGCCCGCCATAGACTCGATGCGACGGAGGTGCGCATGACCGACACGGTGCAGGATGCCGAGTTCTCGGCATCCGTCGATCGTGCCGTCGAGGTCCTCGCCGGGCGCAGGATCGCCGTTCTCACCGGCGCGGGCGTGTCGACCGATTCGGGGATCCCCGACTATCGCGGGAAGGGCGCTCCCACTCGCACGCCGATGACGGCGCAGCAGTTCCTCTCGAGCGCCGACGCGCGGCGTCGCTACTGGGTGGGCAGCCACCTGGGGTGGAAGGTGTTCGCCGCCGCACGGCCGAACGACGGTCATCGCGCCCTCGCCGATCTCGAGTCCGCCGGAGTCGCCAACGGCGTGATCACGCAGAACGTCGACGGCCTGCACGTGCGCGCCGGGAGCAGCCGTGTCGTCGAGCTGCACGGCACGATGCGCCGCGTGGGCTGCCTGCAGTGCGGTCAGGTGTTCGACCGCCGCGATCTGGCCGAGCGGGTCGAGGCCGACAATCCGTGGATCAGTCTTCCCGAGAACGTCGAGCTCGGACCCGACGGGGACGTGACGCCCGCGTCCGCCGACGGTTTCGTCGTGCCCACGTGCTCGGTGTGCGGGGGCACGCTCAAGCCCGACGTCGTGTTCTTCGGCGAGTACATCCCGGTCGAGAAGTTCCGCGAGGCCGAGCAGCTCGTGCACGCGAGCGACGCCCTCGTCATCGCGGGGTCGTCGCTCGTGGTGAACTCCGGTATCCGGCTGGTGGAGCGCGCGCGCCGTCGCCGCCTGCCCGTCGTCATCATCAACCGTGGCGAGACCCGCGCCGACCGCCGCGCGGCCGTGAAGATCGACGGCGGGACGACCGACGTGCTGCGGGCGTTCGCCGAGCGGCTTCCGGACCCGCTCTGACCTCCCGCGCGCTCGTCCTCGGCACGATCACTCCGCTCGCGTGTATCCCACCGCCCCTCCCTCGAGGAACGCCCGGTGCGCACCGTTCACCGTCATCCCGGTGAGACGCTCGATCGTCGCGGTCGCCTCGGCGCGCAGCTCGCCGTGCCGGCGAACGAAAACGGCATGGGCGTGCGGGGCGCTCCATCCCTCCGGCAGCAGCGCCGCCGGCAGGTCCGGATCGGTGAAGGGGAAACGACGGTAGTCGTCGGTCAGGCGCACGCGCGCGATCAGGGCGGCGTCCGCCCCTTCGGTCGTGGCGATGTCGTGTCGGGCGGCGAACGCGGCGTAGTGCGCGTCGAGTGCGTCGAGATCCCATCCGCGCGCGGCGATCGAGCGGTCGTGGGTGAGGTCCCCGCTGCGGCTCAGAAGGACATCGGACCCCACCCCGTTGGCATCCATCAGCTCTCGCGCAGCCGCCAGACGGTCGCCGGGAGCGACCCAGATCGCGGGCTGCAGTTGCCCGAAGCCGAGCCAGGTGAGGTGCTTGCGCATCTCGTCGCGGGCCGAGCGATCGCCGGCGCGCGTCGCGATGAGGGTCCACTCGCCACCCCACTCGCCCGACACGTGCCGGAAGATGCGCTCGCGCCCCTCGTCGAGCAGATCCCAGGACTTCGGCGACAGCAGGTAGGTCGTGAGCCGCCCGTCGCGGCGGGTCTCGAACCAGCCCTCGGCGCGCAGGCGCGACATCACCACCCGGGTGGTGGCCGGCTCGATGTCGAAGAGCTGGAGGACGTCGCTCAGTCCGCGCAGCGGCACCTCCCCGTCTCCGCAGTACCGGAAGTAGTCCCCGAAGAGAGTGAAGACGAGGGAACGGGGGCGCATGCGAGAACGTTACCGGACGCGAATGTAACGAAGATATGGTGCAGGACCGATTTGTGTTGCATACTCATCTCGTCGTGACGGTTCGACATCTTCAGCGAGGAGGCTGACATGCGTATCGCGATCATCGGAGGCGGTCCGGGCGGACTGCTGTTCGCCGCTCTGGCCGCACGGAACGTGCCCGGCGCCCATGTGGACCTGTTCGAGCGCAACCGGCCCGACGAGGCCTTCGGCTTCGGCGTGGTCTTCTCGGACGCGACCCAGAACGGGGTGGATGCCGCCGACTCGGCCCTGCGCGAAACCCTCGATGCATCGGGGGTGCGGTGGGACATCATCCGGGTCACCGCGAAGGGCGAGACGATGACCTTCGGCGGCAACGGCATGGGAGCCGTTCTGCGCAAAGATCTGCTCGCCGCCCTCCAGCGACGAGCCACCGAGGCCGGCGCCCACCTGCACTTCTCCGACCCCCGGCGCATCGACGAGCTCGGCGACTACGACGTGATCGTCGCCGCCGACGGCGCGAACTCTCAGACGCGTGCCGCGATCGGTGACGACACCCTGGGGGTGACGTACGAGACGGCGGCGGCGAAGTTCATCTGGTTCGCCACCGACCAGCCGTTCCCGGGCCTGACGTTCCTGCACACCCATGTCGACGGGCTCCCCGATGCCGTGCCCGGCGTGTTCGCGGCGCACGCGTACCCGATCGGCGGGGGCCTGTCGACTTTCATCGTCGAGACCGACGAAGAGACGTGGCGCGCGGCCGGACTCGACGGATTCGACCCCGCCACGCCCCCGGGTCCGAGCGACGAGCACAGCAGGCACCGCCTGGAGCAGATCTTCGGCCCCCTCATCGACGGGGCACGGCTCATCGGCAACAACTCGCGGTGGGGGAACTTCCGCACCATCCGCGCCCGGAGCTGGCACCACGGCAACGTCGCCCTGCTCGGCGACGCGGTGCACACGGCCCATTTCTCGGTCGGCAGCGGCACGAAGATGTCGCTCGAAGACGCCATCGCCCTCGCCGACGCGCTCGCCGCGCATCCCGACGACGTCGACGCGGCGTTCCGGGAGTACGAGAGCGTGCGGCAACCCCAGGTGGCTCGTATCCAGGGCGCCGCGCGGCCGAGTCTGTCGTGGTGGGAGAACTTCGGCACCTACTTCCACGCGTTCGAACCATGGCAGTTCGGATTCCACTTCTTCTCGCGTGCTCTGCCAGCCACGAAGATCGCTCGCCGCGATCCGGAGGCCGTGCGCCGCGCGCTCGACCGGTGGCAGAGCCGTCATGGCGCGCCACCCCTGGAGTCCGCCGTGGCGGGTCTTCTCGAGCGACGCGTCGTCGGCCGCGAGGATCTTCCCCCGGTCGTCACGGTCGCGGCGGGTGACGGCATCCGGCCCGACGACGCCGTGCGCTCGGCGCTGGCCACCCGGAGCGATGCCACCGCGGTGCTCGTGACCGGCGGGAGCGCACTCGACCGCCAGCTCACCGCGGAGGCGGCACGACTGCGTCACGGCGTGGCGGCGATCATCGACGAACCCGGCTGCGACGAGGATCGCGCCATGACCCTAGTGCTCTCGGGCCGTGCGGACGCGGTGCTGCGATGAAGACACGCGAGGGAATCACGCCCTGGCCCGACGCTGTCGCCGAGCTGTACCGATCCGAGGGGCTCTGGCAGGGCCGCACGCTGGGCGACGCGTTCGCCGCTTCCGCTCGGGCGAACGCCGACCGAACCGCCCTCGTCGACGGCGAACTCGCGCTGACCTACGCCGACCTGCTCGACCGTGTCGAGGCGTGCGCCGCTCGCCTGATCGGCCGGGGCCTCGCCCCCGACGAGCGCGTCGTCGTGCAACTGCCGAACCACTGGACGTTCGTGGTCCTGACGCTCGCGTGCCTGCGCGTGGGGATCGTGCCGGTGATGGCCCTTCCCGCCCATCGCGAGCATGAGCTGCGACACCTCGTCTCGGCCTCGGAGGCGGTCGCACTGGTCACCCCCGACACCCTGCGCGACTTCGACCACCTGGCACTCGCCCGTTCTCTGCGCGCGTCGAACCCGACGGTGCGCCACCTCGTCGTCCTGTCGGACGACCACGACCAGCCCGACACCGTCGGCCTCACCGCACTGTGCGCGCCCTCCGACGAGACGACCCGCGGCCGCACCCTTCCGACCCCGGATGCCGCCGACGTGGCCGTGTTCCTGCTGTCGGGCGGGACGACGGGCCTTCCCAAGCTCATCGCCCGCACGCACGACGACTACCTCTGCAACCTCGTCCTCACGGCTCTCCCTTCGGCCGTCGACGCCGACACGGTGTACCTGGCGACGCTGCCGATCGGACACAACTTCCCCCTCGCGTGTCCCGGCATCCTGGGCACGCTGATCGCCGGCGGCACGGTCGTCCCCCTCGGCTCGCCCCGACCCGAGCGTGCCTTCGCGGCCATCGAACGCCACCGAGTGACACACACCGCCGCGGTTCCCGCCGTCGTCGCCTCGTGGCTCGATCACGCCGGCGTCGTGGGCGTCGACGCGCTGCGGAGCCTGCGTGTCCTCCAGGTGGGCGGCGCCCGCCTCGCCGACGAGCTCGCAGAGCGCGTGGTACGCGGGCTCCCCGGAACACTGCAGCAAGTGTTCGGCATGGCCGAGGGACTCATCAACGTCACCCGCCTCGACGACCCCGTCGAGGTGATCGTGGGCACGCAGGGGCGACCGGTCTCGCACCTCGACGAACTGCGCGTGGTCGATGAGACGACTGGACGCGAGGTCGCCCCGGGCGAGCCCGGCGTCCTCCTGACGCGCGGCCCGTACACCCCGCGTGGGTACTACGACGCCCCCGAGGCCAACGCGCGCTCCTTCACCTCCGACGGCTTCTACATCACCGGCGACATCGTGCGGCAGCGCCCCGACGGCAACCTCGTCGTCGAGGGGCGCAGCAAGGACATGATCAACCGCGGAGGCGAGAACATCTCGGCCGAGGAGGTCGAGAACCTCGTGTACGGACTCCGCGCGGTGCGACTCGCGGCCGCCGTGGCGATGCCGCACGGCACCCTCGGAGAGACGGTGTGCCTGTTCGCGGTGCTGCACGAGGGACACGAGCTCGATCTCGCCACCGTGCGGGAGCACTTCGACACCTCGGGAGTCGCCGCCTTCAAGCGTCCCGACCACCTCGTCACCGTCGACGAACTGCCCCTGACCAAGGTGGGCAAGATCGACAAGAAGGCCCTGCGCGAGATGCTCGCCGCCGAACTCACGGCATCCTGATGCGAAAGGAGCGTTCGATGTTCATCGACGCCGCCGGTCTCTCCCCCGCCGACACTTACCGCTTACTCGTCGGCTCGGTCGTTCCCCGGCCGATCGCGTGGGTCACGAGCGGGCGCGACCCGGTGAATCTGGCGCCCTTCAGCTCGTTCACCTGGGTGAGCCAGCACCCGGCCATGCTCGGCTTCACCGTCAACCGACGCGCGAACGGACGCAAGGACACGGTGCGCAACATCGAGAAGCTCGGCGAGTTCGTCGTGAACATCGCCGACGAGACGATGCTGTCCGCGCTGCACGCGAGCAGCGAATGGATGCCGCCCGAGGTCGGCGAGGCCGATCGTCTGGGCCTCGCTCTCGAGCAGTCGCGGGTGATCGGCGTCCCGGGTCTCGCCGACGCGCCCGTGCGGATGGAGTGCCGCTACCACTCGACCACCGCATTCAGCCCGACCGGCGGCGAGTTCGTCGTGGGCACGGTGGTGGGCTGGACGGTACGCGACGACGTCGTACGCCTCGGCTCGACGGGCGCGGCCGGCATCGACACCGAGTTGCTCCGCCCGATCGGGCGTCTCGCCGGACCGCGGTACACCCCTCTCGGCGAGGTGGTGGAGCTACCGCCCGTGCCGGGCGGGTGACCCACCCGCGGGTGCCCACGGGACCACCCCCGCACGCCGAGACCGCACGCGATCGTCGAGAACGCACCCGTCCGGCACCGAACGGAGGCGTTCTCGGCAAACACATGGGGTCTCGCCCTCAGAACCAGCGCGCGATCTCGGGCAGCTCACCGCCGCCCGCCACCCGCAGCCGACGGGCACCCCGACCGGCGAGCCAGCGCGCGAGGTCGGCGGCGGCGCCCTCGACGACCGGGCCGCCCTCGCCGTACTCCCCCGGCGCGGCATCGCGGTCGGTGGCGCGCAGCACGACGGCGCCGGGCTCGCTCCGGCGCGTCCAGGCACGCAGGACGTCGGTGATGATGCCGTCGATCATCTCGGGAGGGAAGTCGAGGAACGAGCCGCCGTCGGCGAGGTCGACCGCGTGCACCCACACTTCTTTGGCCCGCATCCACGCCGTCTCGCGCGCGGGCACCGTGCGCCCCTGCGCGGTGACGACCTCGGCATCCCATTGCGGGTCCGACAGATCGCGCCACTCGACGTCCAGGTGCACGGCGGCGTGGTCGACGAGGTGGCGCAGGGCGCGCGTGGGCAGCGTGGCGCCGAGGGCGATCTCGTCGGCCCGTTGCGTGTCGGAGGCGTACATGGGCGTCTCGACGCCCGTGCGCGCCCATTCGACCAGGCGCGCGACCGCGCGGGCGTTGTACCCGACGTGGGCGACGAGGTGCCGACGCGTCCAGCCGGGCAACAGGCTCGGGGCGTCGAGCTCTGCGTCGTCGAGGTTCATGAGGCGTCGCGCGAAGTACGCCGTGCCGCGACGGGCGAGGTCGAGGTGCGCGTGCGGGGCGGAGTCGGCGTCGTAACGCGCTCCGGCGCCCTGCCGTTTCCGTAGCGCGAGCTGCTCGGACGTCAGCTCTCTCGCGCTCACGGCTCCTCCGCCGTGAAGCGGTTGCGCAGGGTCCCGATCCCGTCGATCGTGACCTCGACGACGCTTCCGGATGTCAGATACTCCCGGGGTTCGCGCGCGTGCCCGACGCCGCCGGGGGTTCCGGTGAGGATTACGTCTCCGGGGCGGAGCGTCGTGATGGTCGAGACGTAGCGGACGAGGTCGACGGGCCCGTGGACGAGGTCGTGGATGTCGCCGACCTGCTTCGGCACGCCGTCGACGATCGTGGTCATGCGCGCGTCGGAGGGGATCTCGTCGGGGGTGGCGAGCACCGGCCCGAGTGGGGTCGAGCGCTCCCACATCTTGCCCTGCAGCCACTCGCGGGTGCGGAACTGCCAGTCGCGCATCGACACATCGTTCGCGATGGTGTACCCGGCGATGGCGTCCTCCGCCTCTTCGTGCGACGCACGGCGGACGGTCGAGCCGATCACGACGGCGAGCTCGCCCTCCCAGTCGATTTCGGGACTCTCGGGCGGGAGGGCGATCTCCTCGCCGTCCGCGGCAAGGGTGTCGGCGAACTTCGCGAACAGCACGGGGTGCTCGGGCAGGTCGCGCTTCATCTCGAGGATGTGGGCACGGTAGTTCAGACCGACGCACACGATCTTGCTCGGGGCGAGGATCACGGGCGCGAGGTGCGCGGCATCCACCTCCACGACCGGACCCGCGACGCCCGCGACGGCCGACGCGGAGCCGGCCCGCAGCACGTCGCCGACGTCGGCGAAGCGTTCCAGCACGACGGCCCGACTCCCCTCCACGCGGGCCGCGGCGGTGCCCCCCTTCCAGTGCAGGGTCAGCAGCTTCATCGGTCGGTCTCCTCGTCGAACGCGCGGTACAGTCCCAGCCCCTCGAAGATCGGGGTGTCGCTGAAGTGGAACAGATCCAGGCGCGTCTCGGCCTGAACGCGGAAGCGGCACCAGCTGGGCACGACGAAGATGTCGCCGTGCTCCACGGTGTGCTCGGTGTCGCCGAGCAGCACGCGACCGGTCCCCTCGAACACCTGGTAAACGTTCGACCCGACCTCCCGGCGGACCGGCGTCGACGATCCCTCGCGCAGACGGTGGAACTGTGCGCGGATCGTCGGCATGACGTCGCCCCCGGTGGTGGGGTTCGAGAAGCGCACGGCGGCGTGACCGGGGCCGACCGTCGCCGGCATCCCCTCGGCCTCGAGCAGGAGCTGGTCGGTGAGCGCGGCGTCGGTGTGCTCCCAGCGGTACGCGCCGATCGGGCTCGACACCGAGCGGCGCAGTCCCGCGAGCGGCAGCAGTCCCGGGTGCGCCCACAGGCGCTCGGACCGCGAGAAGTTGGGGGTGGCCTCGTCGGTCACCCGCTCGGAACCGAACTCGAAGAATCCCGAATCCATCTGGTAAGCGAAGGGGATGTCGAGGCCGTCGATCCAGGTCATCGACTCGTCGGTCTCGTTGTGGTGGCCGTGGAAGTGCCAGCCGGGAGTGAGCAGGAAGTCGCCGCGGCTCATCCGCACGGGGTCGCCGTTGACGACGGTCCACACCCCCTCGCCGGAGGTGACGAACCGGAAGGCGTTCTGCGAGTGCCGGTGCTCGGGCGCGGTCTCGCGCGGGCCGAGCTGCTGGATCGCCGCCCACAGCGTCGGGGAGATGTACGCGCGGCCGCTCAACCCGGGGTTGGCGAGCCCGATGGCCCGCCGCTCTCCCCCTCGCCCCACGGGGACGAGGTCTCCCGCACGCTCGGCGAGGGGTCGCAGGGCACTCCACCGCCACACCCACGGCACTGCCTTGGGCTGGGGGGCCTGGGGCATGAGGTCGTCGAGCTGCGTCCACAGCGGGATGAGATGGTTCTCCTCGAATCCGCGATACAGGGCGCGCAGTTCGGGGGTGTCCTCGGGTTGCATCGCGTTCTCGACCGGGGTGACGGTCTCGCTCATCGGTCCTCCTCGACGTCGGCGTGGTCCCAGGTTGCATGACTTCTCGACGTTGCGCAACGTATTTTTGTCACACGTTCCAGAGAAGCGAGACAGATCGCTTGCGCAAGACGCCGATGTGTTACACGATGTGGCCACGGGATGCCGATGGCTCGAGATCGGCGTCCCGCCGAGAGCATCGACACCGATCTGCGAGGAGGCAGAACATGTCCGACATCGAGTACGCCGAGACGACATCGTCCGACGGAACACCCATCGCGTACTTCCGCCGTGGCAGCGGGCCGGCCCTGGTCGTGACGCACGGTAGCATCGCGACGAAGGAGCAGTGGATCCCCGCGAGCGAGCATCTCGCGGAGCACGTCACCCTGTACGTCTACGACCGGCGTGGACGCGGCGGAACGGGCGATGCCGCGGACTACTCCCTCGCCCACGAGGTCGCCGACATCGCCGCGATGATGAAGGTCGCGGGCCCCGGCGCTCACCTGCTCGGCCATTCGTTCGGAGCGCTGGCCACCCTCGCCTACGCCCGGGAGCACGGGCTGGGCGGCGGCACCCTCCTCGCCTACGAGCCGCCGCTCGCGGTGCAGGGCCCCGTCGCCGGCGAGCGCCTGCAGGGCTATCGCGACCTGGTGGACGCCGGAGACCTCGACGCGGCGCTCGAGTACGCGCTCGTGAACTTCGTTCGCGTGCCAGCGGAGGCCATCCCCTTCATCCGCGAGACGCCGCTGTGGGGCGCGAGCGTTCCGCTCACCCCGACGTGGGTCCGCGAGCTCGCCGAGATCGACGCCCTCGGCAGCGATCTGTCCGGCTACGCCGAGATCGACAACCCGACCCACCTGATCGCGGGAACGGCGACCACGGCGTTCCTGTACCAGTCGGCGCACGACCTGGCGGACGTCATCCCGAACGCCGGCATCACCGACATCGAGGGCGCCGACCACTTCGCACACCTCGCCGACCCGGAAGGCTTCACCCGCGTGGTCGTCAGCGCCCTCGACGGCGCATCCGTCGCCCGCTGACCGGCGTTCCGCAGACCCGGCCCCCGGCGTGCGACCCGACTCGCGCCGGGGGCCGATCCCGCACCGTCGCGCTCGCGAACGCCAGACAGGTGCGAGCCTCGACCAGGACCGCGAGTTAGGCTCGAGCGGTGACGATCCTGACTCTCGTGCGACACGGTGAAACCGACTGGAACTCCGGAGGGCGCATCCAGGGCTCGACCGACATCCCCCTCAACGACACCGGCCGCGCTCAAGCGCGGGAGCTCGCCGACCGCCTCGCCACGGAGTACGCCGGTCGCGAGGCGATCGTCGTCTCGAGCGACCTGTCCCGCGCAGCGGAGACCGCCGACATCGTCGCCGCCGCCCTCGGCACCGCCGTGAGCCTCCGGTTGCCGGGCCTCCAGGAGCGCTCCTACGGCGACGCCGAGGGTATGGACGCCCCCACCTTCTACGACACCTACGGCCCGTGGCACGCCGCCGACGTTCCGGGGGCCGAGACCTGGCCGGTGGTGCGCGAGCGCGCGCTCAGCGCGCTCGCCGAGGCCGTGGCATCCGCTCCCGAGGGCACCGACGTGATCGCCGTCGCGCACGGCGCACTCATCCGCGAGGTCATCCTGTTCGCCACCGACGGCGCGTTCCCGCGCGAGGGCGAACGTCTGCCGAACTGTTCGGCGACGACGTTCCGCCTCGACGGAGACAGCTGGGAGATGCTCGCCTACGCGGGCGTCGCGAGCTAGTCGGAACCCAGGTCCCGGAGCCCGCCGAAGGCACCGAAACCCCGCGCCGACCCCGGTGGCTCCGACGGCCTCCGCCACCTCGCACCGGAAGCTTGCTACCCCGCCCGCGCCACCACCGACCGCGCGTGGCGCAGGATCGGCTCGTCGATCATGCGCCCCTCGTGGCGGAACACTCCCCGCTCCTGCTTCGCGGCCTCGAGCACCCCGCGCGCCCACGCCACCTGCGCGGCAGACGGGGCATAGGCCGCGCGGATCGTCGCGACCTGCCCCGGGTGGATGCACGCGGTGGCCGCGAATCCGGATGCCGCGGCATCCCGCGCCTCGTCCGACAGGCCGTTCAGGTCGGCGATGTCGACGTGCACGGCGTCGATCGCCCGCTTACCGAACGCCCCGGCGGCCAGCAGTACGCGCGCCCGCGCGAGGCGGGCCACATCGCGATAAGACCCGTCGTCGCGCCGGCTCGAGGTTCCGCCGAGGCTCGCGACGAGGTCCTCGGCGCCCCACATGAGCGCCACGACCTGCGGCAGGGCCGCGAGCTGCTCGGCGTGCCCGACTCCCCGGGCCGTCTCGCACAGCGCGATCACCTCGAACGACGCGAGAGCGGCGAGGGATGCCGGGGCCTCCGCCTTCGCGACCATCACGCGCCGCACGCGGGTGTGCGTGAGCGCGTCGAGGTCGAGCGCGAAATCCGGCGTCTCTGGCCCGTTGACGCGCACGATCACCCGCTCAGGGTCGGGGTCGGCGGCGATGAGCTGCGCACGGGCGTGCGCCTTGGCATCCGGGGCAACCGCGTCTTCGAGGTCGAGGATCGCGGCATCCGCCCTCTCCAGGGCCTTCGACAGCCGTTCCGGGCGGTCGCCGGGCACGAAGAGCAGCGCGGGACCGAGCGAGAACGACGCGCTCACGCCGCCCACCCCCGCAGCACCGCAGAGATACCCGCGGGGCCCTCGTCGAACGCGCCGCGCGGCTCGGGGCGAGACCCGCTCACGCCGCCCACCCCCGCAGCGCCGTAATGGGCCGCGCGGGACCCAGCGAAAAAGTCACGCCGCCGCCTCCTGCGCCCACACCAGCACCGTGCGGGTCGCGGTCGCGACCACCTCGTCGTTCTGCGAGCGGCCGGTGTGCGCCATGACGACGACACCCTGTCCGGGACGGGATGCCGAGGGCCGCACCGAGACGATCTCGGTCTCGGCCATAAGGGTGTCGCCGACGAACAGCGGGGCGGGAAAGCTCACGTCGGTCAGCCCGAGCTGCGCGACGAGCGTGCCCTGCGTCAGCTGCCCCACAGAGAGACCCACGAGGGTCGACAGGGTCCACATCGAGTTCACCAGCGGCTTGCCGAACGGCTGGGTCGCGGCGTAGGCCGCGTCGAGGTGCAGCGCCTGCGGGTTCATCGTGAGGGTGGTGAACAGCACGTTGTCGGCATCCGTCACCGTCCGCCCGGGGCGGTGGGCGTACTTCTCACCGACGACGAACTCCTCCAGATACAGGCCGCGCTGCTCGATCATGCCGCAACGGTACCCGTGAGCCCCAGCGCACGCGAGATCACCATGAGCTGCACCTCGGTCGTGCCCTCGCCGATCTCGAGGATCTTCGAGTCGCGGTAATGCCGCGCGACCGGGTACTCGTTGATGAACCCGTTGCCGCCGAACACCTGTGTCGCATCGCGCGCGTTCGCCATGGCGGCGTCGCTCGCGGTCATCTTGGCGACCGCCGCGTCGACCGAGAACGGCTTGCCGGCGTCGCACAGGCGCGCGGCGTGCACCCACGCGAGGCGGGCGGTGTGCACGCGGGCGTGCATACGCGCGAGCAGGAACTGCATGTTCTGGCGCGTCGACAGGCGCTCGCCGAAGACGGTACGGCTGCGGGCGTAGTCGACCGCGGCTTCGAGGCACCCCTCGGCGGCTCCGGTGGCGAGGGCGGCGATCGCGACGCGGCCCTCGTCGAGCGTGCGGAGGAAGTTCTTGAACCCGTGTCCGCGCGGGCCGAGCAGGTTCGCCTCGGGAACCCGCACCCCGTCGAACGTGAGCGGATGCGTGTCGGAGGCGTTCCAGCCGACCTTGTCGTAGGCGGGGCCCACGGTGAAGCCGGGCGTGCCGTTGGGCACGATGATGGTCGAGATCTCGGGGCGGCCCGCATCGGTACGCCCGGTCACCGCGGTGACGGTGACGAAGCGGGTGATGTCGGTGCCGGAGTTGGTGATGAACTGCTTCGTCCCGTCGATCACCCATTCGCCGCCCTCGAGCTTCGCGGTCGTGCGGGTGGCGCCGGCGTCGCTGCCCGCCTCGGCTTCGGTGAGTCCGAACCCGGCGAGCGCGCGACCGGCGACGAGGTCGGGCAGGTACTCCGCCTTCTGCGCGTCGGTGCCGTAGCGGTAGATCGGCATGGCGCCGAGGCCCACTCCCGCTTCGAGGGTGATGGCCATCGACTGATCGACGCGCGCCACTCCCTCGATCGCGACGCAGAGGCTCGCGTAGTCGCCGCCCTGACCGCCGACCTCCTCGGGGAACGGCAGGCCGAACAGCCCCAGGTCGCCCATCTGCTCGACCAGGTCGAGGGGCAGCTGGTGGGCGCGGTCGGCTTCGTACGAGCGCGGCGCGATCACCTCGTCGGCGAACTCGCGCACCATCGCGCTCAGTTCGCGCTCGTCGTCGGTGAATACCTGCTGGCTGTCGATGCTCACGAGTGGGTCTCCTTGTGGGATGGGGTGGATGCCGGGATCCCGGCGTGATCGTGCGGTTCCGACTGGTCGGCGGGGTGGCGAGGGGGCGCGCCGGGCTCCGGCAGAACCTCCGCGATCCGCACATCCTCAGCCGCATCCCCCGCCTCGGCGACAGAGGTTGTGCGGATCCCTGAGGTTGTGCGCGCGGGGTTCGCGGGCACGGGCGCGCCGGGCGCCGGCAGAACCTCCGCGATTCGCACATCCTCAGCCGTACCCCCCGCCTCGGCGACAGAGGTTGTGCGGATCCCTGAGGTTGTCAGAGGGGATGCCGGGATCCCGGCGTGATCGTGGGGCTCACCGACTTCCGGGCGCACCGTCGCGACCACCGCGTCTCGGGCCACCTGCGCACCCGGGGACGTGCGCAGTCGCACGGTACCCGCGTGCGGCGCAGTCACCGTGTGCTCCATCTTCATCGCCTCGATCGTGACGAGCCGGGCGCCCGCCTCGACGCGGTCACCGTCGGCGACGTGCACCGCGACGACGGTGCCGGGAAGCGGGGCCACGAGGTCGGGGTCGACGGCGCCGGGGGCACGGCTCGCTGCGGCTCGACGACGCGCGGCGGCATCCCGTCGCGAGACCGTGCGCAGCCGGTGCGCACCTCCGTCCGCATGCACCCAGTACTCGGCCGGCCCTCCCGTCACGACAGCGTCCTCCGCGGCGCCCGGCGTCACGGAGTGCACCTGCCCGGCGTCGTCCTCCAGCCACACGGTCCGGGGAGCCCCTGCTCCCCCGGCCCGCCACGCCCCGACGCGCCCCCACACCGAGCCGTCGTCCGGGGTCTCGGCATCCACGATCCGACGAGCGACGGCGGCGAGCGCACCCCGCGGCGGCTCAGCGACCTCCGGAGTCCCTCGCCGATCCAGCAGCCCCGTGTCGAGGTCCCCCGCGCGCACGGCGGGATCGGCGAGCAGGGCCCGCAGATCGGCGATGTTCGTGTCGACGCCGAGCACGACGGTGTCGGCGAGCGCGGCGTCGAGCCGGGCCAGGGCCGTCTCGCGGTCGGGACCGTGGGCGATGACCTTCGCGATCATCGGGTCGTACAGCGAGCTGATGACGCTGCCGGTCTCGACGGCGCTGTCGACGCGGGCGGATCCCGGATGCCACAGGCTCACGGTCCCGGTCGCCGGAAGGTATCCGCGCGCGGGCGTCTCGGCGTACACGCGCGCCTCGATCGCGTGTCCGTCGAGGCGGATCTCGCCGAGCTCGAGCGCGAAGCCCGCGGCGACCCGGAGTTGCTGCTCGACGAGGTCGATGCCGGTGACCATCTCGGTGACGGGATGCTCGACCTGCAGGCGCGTGTTCATCTCGATGAAGAACGGCTCGTCGAGCCGGTCGCCGGCGACGAGGAACTCCACGGTCCCCGCGCCGAGGTATCCGACACTGCGGGCGGCGGCGACCGCGGCCTCGCCCAGGCGGGCGCGAGTGGCGGGGTCGACGACGGGTGAGGGAGCCTCTTCGATCACCTTCTGGTGCCGCCGCTGCAGGGTGCACTCGCGTTCGCCGAGCGAGAGGGTCGTGCCGTGGCCGTCGGCGAGCACCTGCACCTCGATGTGGCGCGGGCGCTCCAGCAGCCGCTCGAGCAGCAGGGTGTCGTCGCCGAAGGCCGCGGCGGCGACCCGGCGGGCGGTGGCGAGCGCGTCGGCGAGGTCGCCGGGCCCGGTGGCCACGGTCATGCCCTTGCCGCCCCCACCGGCGGAGGGCTTGACGAGCAGGGGGTATCCGGCGCGGTCGGCCTCTTCCGCGATGCGTTCCTTGCTGAGACCCACCGCCGAGAACCCCGGCACGGTCGGCACGTCGTGGGCGGCGACGTGCTCCTTGGCGCGGATCTTGTCGCCCATCACCTCGAGCGCCTCGACGCCCGGGCCGACGAACACGATTCCGGCCTCCGCGTACGCGCGGGCGAAGCCGGCGTTCTCGCTGAGGAAGCCGTAGCCCGGGTGCACGGCATCCGCCCCGCTTGACACCGCGGCGGCGACCACCGCATCGACGTCGAGGTACGAGGGCACGCGCACGGCGTGATCGGCTTCGCGGGTGTGGGGAGCGGCGGCATCCGCGTCGGTGAAGACGGCGACCGAGCGGATGCCGAGACGCCGCAGCGTCCGGAACACCCGGCGCGCGATCTCGCCGCGGTTGGCGACGAGGACGCAGGAGAAGGGGGGAAGGCTCATGATCACATCCGGAAGAGGCCGAAGCCCGGGTCGGCCAGCGGCGCGCGGCTGACGACGTCCAGCGCGAGCCCGAGCATCGTGCGGGTGTCGGCGGGGTCGATCACGCCGTCGTCCCAGAGCCGGGCCGTGGCGTAGTACGGGCTGCCCTGCTCTTCGTAGCGGTCGCGGATGGGCTGTTGGAAGGCCTGCGCCTCGGCATTCGTCCACTCCTGTCCGCGCGCGGCGCGCTGATCGCGCTGCACGGTCGAGAGAACCGATGCCGCCTGCGTACCCCCCATGACCGAGATGCGACTCGAGGGCCAGGTCCAGAGGAACCGCGGGTCGTACGCGCGCCCGCACATGGCGTAATTTCCGGCGCCGTACGATCCGCCGACGAGGACGGTGAGCTTGGGGACGCGGGTGGTCGCGACGGCGGTGACCATCTTGGCGCCGTCTTTCGCGATGCCTCCGGCCTCGGCATCCCGCCCCACCATGAACCCGGTGATGTTCTGCAGGAAGAGCAGGGGGATGCCGCGCTGATCGGCGAGCTCGATGAAGTGCGCGGCCTTGAGCGCCGACTCGCTGAAGAGCACGCCGTCGTTGGCGACGATCGCGACCGGGTGCCCGTGCAGGCGCGCGAAGGTCGTGATGACGCTCTCGCCGTACAGCGCCTTGAACTCGTGCAGGGTGCCGGCGTCGACGAGGGTGTCGATGATCGCGCGCATGTCGACGGGCTGACCGATGTCGGCGGGGACGATGTCGTAGAGCTCGCTCGGGTCGCGCGCGGGCTCGGTGGGCGCCTCGACCTGCCAGACCGGCGCGGGGGTCGGCGGGAGGGTCGCGACGATGTCGCGGACGATCTCGAGCGCGTGCTCGTCGTCGTCGGCGAGGTGGTCGACGACTCCCGAGCGCCGGGCGTGCAGGTCGCCGCCGCCGAGCTGCTCGGCGGTGACGTCTTCGCCGATCGCGGCCTTGACCAGGGGCGGTCCGCCGAGGAACACCGTGCCCTGGTTGCGCACGATCACGCTCTCGTCACTCATGGCGGGGACATAGGCCCCACCCGCGGTGCACGAGCCCATGACGGCCGCGATCTGCGGGATACCGCGGGCCGACAGCTGCGCCTGATTGCGGAAGATGCGGCCGAAATGCTCGCGGTCGGGGAACACCTCGTCCTGCAGGGGGAGGAACGCCCCGCCCGAGTCGACCAGGTAGACGCAGGGCAGTCGGTTCTCGAGGGCGATCTCCTGCGCGCGCAGGTGCTTCTTCACCGTGAGGGGGAAGTACGCGCCGCCCTTCACGGTGGCGTCGTTGGCGACGACCATCACGTGGCGTCCGCGCACGAGGCCGATTCCCGCGACGACCCCGGCTCCGGGAGCCCCGCCGTCGTAGAGGCCGTGGGCGGCGAGAGGGGCGACCTCGAGGAAGGGACTGCCCTCGTCGAGCAGCCGGTCGACGCGGTCGCGGGCGAGGAGCTTGCCGCGGGCGGTGTGGCGCTCGCGGGCGGCGTCGGAACCGCCGCGAGCAGCCGCAGCGAGCGTCGTGCGGAGCTGTTCCGCGAGGTCGCGCTGGGTGGGCGCGGCGTTCGCTGACGTCTCGGGCGCTGGCGCGGTGACCGGTGCTGTGCTCATGGCGGCTCCGTCTCGGGGCCGCTTCGTCGACGGCACCGTCGTTCCGGTCGGGGTCGTTCCCGCCGGAGGGGTTTTCAGTTAATGTTGGCTAACTGAGATTCCAGGCTAGCCCGAGCGGATGCCGATGACAAGAGTTTCCGAAGACCCCCGCGACCAGCCGCCGACGGGTGGCGCGGGCGTGGACGGCTCCCCCGTCCCCCCGGCGGACGTCGCTGCCGGTCGCCCCGCATCCTCGTCGGGTGCGGCCGCGGCATCCGTCGACTCGGCCCGTCCCCTCAGCACCGCCCGCGACCGCGCGAAGGCCGACCGCCGCGCGGCCCTGCTCGCCGCCGCCGCGCGCCTGTTCGCCGAGCGCGGCTTCGACGGGGTGACCCTCGGCGACATCGGCGAGGCGGCCGGAGTCAGCGGACCCGCGGTGTACCGCCACGTCGCGGGCAAGCAGGCGCTGCTCGGCGCGATCCTCGTCGACGTCAGCGAGCGGCTGCTCGAGGGCGGGCGCCGGGTCGCGCACTCGTCCCCCGCGAGCACAACCGCGGAGATCGCGCCCGACACGCCGCCCTCGGCCGCCCCCGCCCCGCGTGTCGCGGAATCCCCCCGCCGTTGTGCACACCCGGCATCCGCCCCGCAGGGTCCCGATGACACCGACGCCGTCCTGGGCGCGCTCGTCGACTTCCACGTCACGTTCGCGCTCGCCGAGGCCGACGTGATCCGCGTGCAGGACCGCGACCTCGACCGCCTCTCACCCGCCGACCGCCGCACGGTGCGGAGCCTGCAGAACGCGTACGTCGCGGTCTGGACCGAGGCTCTCGCGGCCGCGAATCCGGATGCCGAGACCCCGGCCGAGCGCCGCGTGCGAGCCCTCGCGTGCTTCGGCCTGATCAACTCGACGCCGCACAGCGTGCGCGGAGTGCCCGCGACGCGCGTGCGTCCGGCGCTGACCCGCATGGCGCTCGCAGCCTTGACGGCGTGAGCCTCCGGCATCCGCCCCGCTGTTCCTCCGGCGCCCGCCCTGCCCTGCCCGGCCCTGCTCTCCCCTGCCCCGCCGGGCCCTGCCCTGCCCTGACCTGCCCGGCCCTGCCCCGACCTGCCCGGCCCTACCCTCCCCCGGCCCGCCCTGCCCCGCCCTTCCGTGCCCTGCCGTGCCGTGCCCAAAACACCCGGACCACCCGCAAAACCATCCGCGCGTTCTGGACCTCAAAAGACCCGCGCGAGAGGCCTCCTGAAAACCGAAAGGTGCCGAGGGCGACCACTCCCCCGGCACCCCGTCGGTGCACCGCGCGACGACCAGGTCGCCGCGGGTCGGCTCAGCGCAGCAGCATCGCCCTCCCGGGCTCGCGCAGCACGTCGGCGACGTCGGTGAGGAACCGCGCCGCCTCGGCTCCGTCGACCAAACGGTGGTCGAACGAGAGGCTGAGGGTGAGCACGTCGCGCAGGGCGATCTCGCCGTGGTGCTCCCACGGCGTGCGCCGCAGAGCGCCGACCGCGAGGATCCCCGCTTCGCCGGCATTGAGGATGGGCGTTCCGGCATCGACCCCGAACACGCCGACGTTGGTGATCGAGAACGTCCCGCCGGTCATCGCGGCCGGAGCGGTGCGCCCGGCGCGGGCCGTGGCGGCGAGCTCGGCGATCGCGTCGGCGAGGTCGACGAGGTCGAGCCGGTCGGCATCCGGGATCACCGGAACCACGAGACCGCGATCGGTCGCGGCGGCGATCCCCAGGTTGACGTAGTGATGCTCGACGATCTCACCCGCCGCCTCATCCCACTTGGCGTTGAGCGCGGGCGTGCGCCCGAGCGCCAGGCAGACAGCCTTCGCAACGATCGCGAGCACGCCGATGCGGTGCCCGTCGAGCGCGCGGTCGGTCTTGAGTGAGGCGAGCAACTCGGTCGTCGCGGTGACGTCCAGAGTGAGGAACGTCGTCGCGTGCGGAGCCGTGAACGCGCTCTGCACCATCGCCGCAGCGGTGTGCTTGCGCACTCCGCGGATCGGCGTGCGGGTCATCCGGTCGTCCGACCGGCCAGCCGACGGAACCGTCGACGGGGGAACGGGAGCGGATGCCGCGACGTTCGCGCGTGCGACCGTGTCACCCGCGTGAGCGGTGGCGGATGCCGCGACCTCGGGCATCGCCGGAGTCCGCGCCGCGAACTCCTCGACGTGGCCGCGCGTGATCGTCTCGCCCGGGTGAGCGGCGGCGACCAGCACGAGGTCGACCCCGAGGTCTTTCGCGAGCTTGCGCACCGGCGGAGTCGAGCGCGGACGCTCGAGCGGCAGGTCGATCGGTCCGGTCTTGACGACGTCGTGCGGAGCGGCCTCGCGCACGGCGTGGTCGGAGTCGATCATCGCGGTTCCGCCCCCTCGCGCGCGTCGCTTCGGGCGGTTGCCGGATGCCGGGGCGGCACCGTAGCCGACCAGGTTGGGGGTCGCGCGGGCGGCGATGTCGTCGGCGGGAGCGTCGAGCGGCGCCTCGGCGACCGTCTCGACGACCGCGCCTGCCCCGGCCTCACGGGTCGCCTCAGCGGACGGGGCGGCGGGGGAAGCGGCATCCGTCCCGCCGAGATCGAACGACACCAGGGGCGAGCCGACCTCGACGACGTCGCCGGCCGCGGCGTGCAGGCCCTGCACGGTGCCGGCGTAGGGCGAGGGGATCTCGACGATCGCCTTCGCCGTCTCGACCTCGGCGATCGTCTGGTTGAGGGTGACGGTGTCACCCTCGGCCACGTGCCACTGCACGATCTCGGCCTCGGGAAGCCCCTCACCGAGGTCGGGAAGCAAGAACTCGGCGATCATCGCGCGGCTCCTTCGATCCCGCCCGCAACGGGCTCGGCAGCACGGGATTCGGCGATCATCGAACGCCTCCCTCGACGGTCGCGGCGGACGCGCCGCCGGTGGGCGAAGAGCCCGCCCCGCGCTCCAAGACCTGATCCACCGCGTGCAGGATCCGGTCCAGATCGGGTACGTGGTGCTTCTCGAGCTTCGACGGCGGATAGGGGATGTCGTGCCCGGTCACTCGCCGCGGCGGCGTCTCGAGGTAGTGGAAGCACTCCTCGGTGATGCTCGCGACGAGCTCGGCTCCGACCCCCGCTTCGCGCGCGGCCTCGTGAGTGACGACGACGCGACCGGTCTTGCGGACGGATGCCGCGACGGTGTTCATGTCGATCGGCGACAGCGAGCGCAGGTCGATGACCTCGAGCGAGATCCCCTCGTCCTCTACGGCGACGGCGGCGTCGAGGGCCGTGCGCACCTGGGCGCCGTAGGTGACGATCGTGGCATCCGTGCCCTCGCGGGCGACGCGCGCGAGGTGCATCGGCGGAGCGTCGGCGAGGTCGGCGTCGAGATCGACCTCGCCCTTGGAGTGGTACAGGCGCTTGGGCTCGAAGAAGATCACCGGGTCGTCGGAGGCGATCGCCTGCTGCAGCATGACGTACGCGTCCTGCGGGTTCGAGGCGGCGATCACGCGGAGCCCCGCCGTGTGCACGAAGTACGCCTCGGGCGACTCGGAGTGGTGCTCGGCCGCGCCGACGCCGCCGGCCCACGGGATGCGGATGACCAACGGCATCCGGATACGACCGTTGCTGCGGTAGTGCAGCTTGGCTACCTGACAGACGATCTGGTCGAACGCCGGGTAGACGAAGCCGTCGAACTGGATCTCGACGACGGGCCGGTAGCCGCGCAGGGCGAGGCCGACCGCGGTGCCGACGATGCCGGCCTCGGCGAGCGGGGTGTCGACGACGCGCTGAGCGCCGAAGCGCTTCTGCAGGCCGTCGGTGACGCGGAAGACGCCGCCGAGCTTGCCGATGTCCTCGCCCATGAGCAGGACTCTGTCGTCGTTCTCGAGGGCGCGGGTCAGGCCCGCGTTGACCGCGGAACCGAGGGTGAGAGAGGTCATCGCGCGCCCTCCTGCTCGAACCCGGCCATGTACTCGCTGTACTCCGCCTTCTGTCGCTCGAGGCCGGCGTGCGGCTCCGCGTAGACGTTGTCGAATATCGTCTCGGGGGCCCGCGTGGTGGCCCCGATGCACGCCGCGCGCACCTCCGCGGCGAGAGCGTCGGCGGCACGGGCGACCTCGTCCATTCCGGAGTCGTCGAGCATCCCCTCGGCGCGCAGATAGGCCTCGAGCCGCGCGATCGGGTCGCGCTGCACCCACGCATCGACCTCGGCGGCGTCTCGGTAGCGGGTGGGGTCGTCGCTGGTGGTGTGCGGACCCATGCGGTAGGTCACCGCCTCGATGAACGAGGGGCCCTCACCACGGCGGGCGCGATCGAGCGCCCAGCGCATGGCCGCGACGCAGGCGAGGGCGTCGTTGCCGTCGATGCGGAGACTCGGGATACCGAACCCCGGCGCCCGACCGGCGATCGGGTATCTGGCTTGGACGGTGACGGGTTCGGAGATCGCCCACTGGTTGTTCGAGCACACGAACACCACGGGAGCGCGGAACGACGAGGCGAAGACCATCGCCTCGTTGACATCGCCCTGGCTCGTCGCCCCGTCGCCGTAATACGCGACGGCGACATCGGTCGAGCCGTCGCGCTGCGCGCCCATCGCCCACCCGGTGGCGTGCAGCGACTGCGCACCGATGATGATCTGGGGAGGCGCGGCGTTGATGGTGGTGTGGTCGTACGCCGAGTGCTCCTCGCCGCGCCAGGCCAGGACGTAGTCGGCGGGCTTGGCACCGCGGCCCAGCAGCACCCCGTGTTCTCGGTAGCTGGGGAAGACGAAGTCTCCCGGGGCGAGGGCGTGGGCGGTGCCGACCTGGGTGGCCTCCTGCCCACGGCACGGTGCCCAGAGGGCGAGCTGTCCTTGGCGTTGAAGGGCGACTCCCTCGGCATCCAGGCGACGGGTGAGGACCATGTCGCGGTGGAGCGCGCGCAGCTCGTGCGGCGAGAGATCGGCGATCCAGGGATCGAGGGTGTCGTCGGCGATCCGGGAGCCGTCCGGCTCGAGGAGGCGGAGCACGTCGTCGACGGCGTCGTGGTCGTCGGCCCTCTCTGTCGAAGAGCCTCGGGTCTGGGTGTACGTCATCGTCATCCCTCCAGTGCGGCCCGGGCTCCTCGTGAGAGCCGGGGCGTACGGATGCCGGCAGCACCGCCGACGAGGCCGACCGTACGCGCGGAATGCACCCCGCTCAAGACCTCCCCGTCATATTGAGCACAGTGCCCACCGCGACCGACCTTCACGCTGCTAATGTTTCGCACCATGAGCAAGCTCGACGCGGTCGACCTCGACCTCCTCCGCGCCCTGTCCGCCGATCCGCGCGCCACCGTCGTCGCGCTCGCCGAGAAGCTCGGACTTTCTCGGAACACGGTCCAGGCGCGCATGAGCCGCCTGGAACGCGGGGGCGTCTTCCTCTCGTACGAACGCACGCTGTCGGCCGAGGCGCTGGGCTTTCCCATCGAGGCGTTCCTGCAGGTGACGGTCCGGCAGGCGGAGCTGCCGGCGATCCGTGCGGAGCTCGCCAAGGTGCCCGAGGTCCTGCAGGCGCACGGCCTCAGCGGTCAGGTCGACCTGCTCGTGCGGGTGGCGTGCCGAGACACCCAGCACCTGTTCGACACCGACGCCCGGATCCTGGCCATCGAGGGCGTCGAGCGCACCGAGACGTCGCTCGTGATGGGCGAGGTCATCGGCTACCGCGTCGGACCGCTGATGCAGCTGGCGCGCGAGGACATCTAGCCCGCGGCATCCGGAGCACGCCGCCCGACCGGATCTCCCGGCTACGGCGCCGGCACCACCGGGATGCTCGCCGTCTCGGTCTTCTCCTCGACCGCTCCACCGGCATCCATCCGCACGAGAACCACGCCCACCAGGATCAGTGCCCCGCCCACGAACTGGACCGGCGCCGGCGTCTCGCCGAGCAGCAGCCACGCGAACCCGAGGGCGAACAGCACCTCGCTGAGACCCACGAACGAGGCGAGCCGCGAGCCGATGAGCGGCACCGCGATCACCCCGAGCGCGTAGCCCACGGTGGTCGCCACGCCGCCCACCCACAGCAGCGGCAGGATGCCGGGGAGCTCGAGTCCCGCGAGCGACACGGTGATCGAGGGTGCGGCGAAGGGCAGCACCCCCGTGACCACCAGCACGCCCATGAGCAGGGTTCCCGTCAGCAGGCCGCCCGCGGCGAGGGCGAGCGGGGGGAGATCGTCGCCCGCGCGCCCGGCGATGACGAAGTAGGCCGCGGCGCAGACCGCCGCGCACAGCGCGAAGATCGTGCCGAGAAGGTCGAAGCGCGCTCCGCTGATGTCGACGACGAGCACGAGACCGGCCATCGCGACGACGGAGCCGATGAGCACCGCCTTCGACGGCGAGCGTCGGGTGCGCACCCAGACCGCGATGACGATGAGCACCGGGGCGATGTACTGGATGAGCAGGGCGACGGCGACCGGCATCCGCTGCATCGCCGCGAAGTAGAACAGCTGGCAGCCGGCCACCGCGGTGAGCCCGAACGCGATGATGAGCAGCCCGTGTCGGCGCAGGAATCCGCGCTGACGGCGGATGGCGAGGATCAGCGCGGGCGAGAGCAGGAGGGCGGCGAGGCCCATGCGCACGAGCAGCACCGCGCCGAGCGACCAGCCGCCGTCGAGCAGGGGTTTGACGAACGGGCCGCTGGACGAGAACGCCAGGGCCGAGGCGACGGCGATCGCGAGGCCGGTGACGGCGGTGGATCCGCGGTGGGCGGGACGCGGGAGGGTCACGGGAGACGTGGTCATGCGGGCCTGCTGTCACGAGTGAAGGGGGTTTACACTCGTGACAGTACGGCCTCTACCTGTCAGGAGTCAACGTGGTCTTCATTCGTGACACCGAATTGGTGCTGCGCGCCGCCGTCGACCTCGTGAACACCCTGCCGCACACCGAGGCGAGCGGGGTCGACACCCTCATCGACGTCGGGGATCTCGAGGCCTTCACCGACCGCCACGGCTACACGGGTTCGCGCACGCGCGACGCCCGCGAGCTCGCCGCCGTCCGCGGCATCCGACCCCGTCTGCTGAAGCTGTGGAGTGCGGATCGCGACGGGGCGGTCCCCCTGGTGAACGCCATGCTCGCCGATGGGCGCGCGCTCCCCCAGCTCGTGCGCCACGACGGGCTCGACTGGCACATCCACGCGAGCGACCCCGCGGATCCCCTGGCCACGCGCATCCTGGTGGAGGCGGCGTTGGCCTTCGTCGACGTCATCCGGGCTGATGAGTACGCGCGCGTGCGCGTCTGCGAGGCGGATGACTGCGAGGGCGTGTACGTCGACTTCTCGAAGAACGGCTCGAAGCGCTACTGCGACGCGGGCAACTGCGGCAACCGCATGAACGTGAACGCGTACCGCAAGCGTCGAGCCGAGGCCTAGCCGAGGAACTCCACGATCGCCCGCGCCGCGGCCTGCGGCGTCTCGTAGTGGATCAGGTGTCCGACCTCGGGAATCTCGACGAGCCGGGCGTCCGGGAACAGCGTCACCAGGTGTCGCTCGGCCTCGATCGGGGTGATGTCGTCCTTCTCGGCCGCGATGAGCAGCGTCGGCTGCGCGATGCGCGGGGCGAACTCGCGCACGTCGTGCGAGACGCTCGTGACGAAGGCCTCGTGCAGCACGTCGCGGTCGGCGAAGCGCGAGAAGTATTCGTCGTGCTGTTCGTGCACGAACCGCCGCAGGTCGGGGTCGCGGGTCTTGGCCATGGCGTTGCTCATGACGCGCACGATGAGCCCGTTGCGCAGCAGTCCCTCGCCGATCGCGCGCGGCAGCTTCGCCCCGGCGAGGTAGTAGAACACCGCGAGACGGGTCAGGACTCCGCGAGGGCCCTCGAGCGCGGGAGCCCCGATCGGGTTGACGAGGATGAGTCGGGGCGTCGACAACCCGCCCGCCACCGCCGCGGACGACACGATCGAACCGAACGAGTGGCCGAGCACGATCGCCCCCGGAGCGACGGTCTCGACGAACGCGCGCAGCCAGGCGGCGTAGGTGTCGAGGTCGTGCGGGCGTCCCCCGAGGGGCGCGGTCTCGCCGAAGCCGGGAAGGTCGGGAGAGATCACCCGGATGCCGGGAAGATGCGCGACCACCGGATCGAGTCCGTGATGCTCGCCGCGGAACCCGTGAACCGCGACGATCGTCGTCTCGGCGTCGTCGTCACCGTAGACCCAGTACGCCGTCGTGCCCCCGAGGACACTCGCCTCGCGCCGCACGACGGGGATCTGAGCGAGGCGGTCGGCGTAGGGGTTCGGCATAGGTCGAGTCTACGAGGGGGGTCCGACATGCCCCCTCCCGACCGACGCCCGTGGCACGCGTCGTCCCTCACCCCGCCGACTCGACCCCGGCCGCGCGGGGCCCGCGCCGCGCCCGCACCTCGCCCCGCCGACTCGATCCCGGCCGCGCGGGGCCCGCGCGGCGCCCGCGCCGCGCCCCGCCGACTCGACCCCGGCCGCGCGGCGCCCGCGTCCTGCTCGAGTCCACGGCATCCACCCCCGTTCCTGCGCGCCTCGGCGGCGATGTCGGAGGCCCGCTCTAGCGTGAGCCCATGACCACGTGGCAGGCCGAGCCGCTCCCTCTCTTCCAGACGCCCGAGTGGGCGCGCCTCGTGGGCGTGTTCGACCTCGAGACCACCGGGATCGACGTCGAGAACGATCGCATCGTGACAGCGCACGTGGGTGTCCTCGACGCCGACGGCCGCGTCGTCGACGCCCGCGACTGGCTCGCCGACCCGGGCGTCGAGATCCCCGCGGGGGCCGCGGCGATCCACGGGATCTCGACCGAACGTGCGCGCGCCGAGGGCTCCCCCGCACCGCGGGTGGTGGCCGAAGTCGTCGAGGCGCTGGGGGCGCTCTTCGCCGCCGGCATTCCGGTCGTCGCCTACAACGCGCCCTTCGATTTCTCCCTGCTCAAGAACGAGGCCGTGCGTCACGGCGTGGCGCCGATCGCCGCCCCCTCCCCCGTCATCGACCCCCTTGTCGTCGACAAGACCTTCGACCGCTATCGTCGCGGCAAGCGCACGCTCTCTGTCGTCGCCGAGCACTACAGCGTTCCCCTCGAGTCCGCGCACGAGGCCTGCGCCGACGCGGTCGCGGCCGGCCGTCTCGCCCTCGCGCTCGCCGAGAAGTTCGGCCCGTGGCTGCCCCCGACCCTCGACGAGCTCCACACGCGCCAGATCGCCTGGGCCCGCGCGCAAGCCGAGAGCCTCACGGAGTATTTCGTGAAGATCGGTCGGCTGGATGCCACGGCTCCCGCGATCGACGGGGCGTGGCCGATCCGCTGAGCCCGCTTCGCGCGTTGCCGCCGCATCGCGCGGCGTCTCCGGCAGCCGCGGCGTTCTCGCACCGTCCGGCGGTGCCGCCGAGTCGATCCGAGGCGGCCCGACGCGGCATCCTCCTATGCATCTCCTGTGACGCATTCTGCCCCTGTTCGACACGCCGCCGAAACGTGCCGCCCCTACGGTAACGAGAACCATCTCGGCGGCGCTCTTTCAGACGACGCTGCCGCATCTTCTGAACGGACGACAGAACCCATGCGCCAGGCTCCGGCAGCTCCGCCCTCGCCCCCTCTCCTTTCCCGCCGGTCCGTCCGGGTCCTCGGAACCGCCGCGCTGGCGGCGGGGATCGTCATCTCATCCGTCGCCGCGGTCACCCCGGCGCTCGCGGCCGACCCCATGGACGGCGCGCGCTCCTCGGGCGACGCCATGTTCCCGAACGTCGGCAACGGCGGCTACGACGCTCTCGACTACGACATCGACCTCGCCTGGACTCCCGACGCGGTTCAGACCGGCTCCGTCGTGGCCGGCTCCATCGTCGCGACCTCGACCATGACCGCCCGCGCCGCCGAACCGCTGCGCAGCTTCTCGCTCGACTTCGAAGGACTCGTGGTCGACTCCGTGACGGTGGACGGCGCTCCCGCTGCATGGCTGCGTGAGACAGACGCCGGTGCGATCAGGCACAAGCTCGTCGTGACCCCCGCCACCCCGGTTTTCGTTGAGTTCCGCGTCACGGTCGCCTATCACGGAGTCCCGCAGGCCCACGTCGACGCCGACGGCTCGTACGAGGGGTGGAACGCCACGACCGACGGGGCGACGATGCTCGGTCAGCCGGTCGGCAACATGACCGGATTCCCGCACAACAACACTCCGGGCGACAAGGCGACCTACTCGATCTCCCTCGACGTCCCGACCACCCTCTCCGACGCGACCGGCGCGGGAGCAGCCCCGGCCGCCGGGGTCAGCAACGGCGAACTGCTCTCGAAGACGCCGTCGACCGACGGCACCCGCACGACCTGGGCCTGGCAGCAGACGAAGCAGATGGCATCCGAGCTGCTCATCATCTCGATCGGACGGTACGACGTCATCGAATCGTCGGTGACGCTCACCGACGGCAGCACCATCCCCGCGTGGTCCTTCGTCGACTCGACGTCGACGACCGCCAACAAGGCGACCGTGACCACGGCGGTGGGTCAGCTCGGCCCGATCATCCGCAACCTCGAGTCCGTGTACGGGCCCTACCCGGGGCGGAGCGCCGGCGTCGTGGTGGACCGCGTCCCGCGCGGGATCAACTACGCGCTCGAGACGCAGGACCGCTCCTTCTTCCCGACGCGGATCGGGTTCAGCACCCTCGTGCACGAGCTCGCCCACCAGTGGTACGGCAACAACGTCTCTCCCACCACGTGGACCGACATCTGGATCGCCGAGGGCATGGCCACCTGGGCCGAAAGCTTCTACGCAGGCAGCGATGGCTTCGGTGCGGGCACTCCGTCCCGCGAGGCGCAGTTCGACGCGTGGAGTAGTACCCCGGCGGGCGATAGCAGCTGGACCATCGCCCCGGGTGCGCAGACCGACTCGGCCTCTCTGTACGACTACCAGACCTATGACCGCTCGGCGCAGTTCTGGGCGGCGCTGCGCATCGCGATCGGCGACGACGCGTTCTTCCCCGTCGTCGAACAGTGGCAGCTGCGTAACGCCGGCACGAGCAGGACCGGCGCCGACCTCCTCGCCCTCGCCGAGGAGCTCTCCGGCCGCGACCTGCAGTCGTTCTACCGTGACTGGATCCTGGATGCCGACAAGCCCGCATGGCCTGACGAGTTCACGCTCGCGCTGTCCTCTTCTGCGATCGCCCCCCTCGAGCGCGGCGGCTCGGCAACCTACACCCTCACGGCGGAGAACACCGGACTCGTCCCACTCGCTTCGTCGACCGCCAGGCTCGATGTCCGCGGCATCCTGGATCGCGCCTTCATCGATCAGGCGACCCTGCCCGCCGGTGTGACCCTCACGGGCGACGTCCTCGTCTGGACCATTCCGGCGACGGAACCGGGCCGGACGGCCACGACGACGTTCGAGGCGACGGTCGCCGACGATGTCTCGGGCGGAGCACTGACGGCCGAGGCCGCTGCAAGCCTCGGCGGAACGTGCGCATCGTGCTCGAGCACCCTCGCCGTGCAGGAGTACCCGGTCGACGCGCAGGCGCCGATCATCACGGGTGACGCGACGGCCGGCGCGACGCTCACGGCGACCACCCCCGGGTGGACCGAGGGCACGTCGTTCGCGTATTCGTGGGCGGTCGACGGGACCACGATCCCGGATGCCACGACCCCCACCTTCACGATTCCGACCACCGCCGTAGGACGGACGGTGACGGTGACAGTCACCGGGAGCGCGGCCGGATACCTGACCCAGTCGCGCACGAGCGCGCCCGTCGGGCCGGTCGTCGCGGCGGCCGTCCCCGCGCCGTCGGCTCCGGGAGCGGCCGTCGCCTCAGCCCCTCGCGGGCAGCTCGGAGCGACGGGCTCGGAAGCACCGATCGCGGCGATCCTGTGGGGTGTTGCGGCTCTGATCGGCGGCTCGGTGCTGTCGGTCGCGTCGGTGCGACGCCGGCGTGGAGCTCGTCGCGTCGAGTCTGTCTGAGCGCGACGCGAGGATCGCCCCCGCCCCGGGTTGTCGGGCGCGGGGGCGATTCGTCGTGGGTCGGCGCGCCCCGACCGGCACGACGGAACGATCGGTGCTCCCGATCGATGCCGCGGAACGCGCTCCCCGACCGGTGCGGTGGAACGCCCCCTCGCGGCCCGGCCCCGATCCTCGACGCGCAGGGCAAGACGCGTTTGTTCACGCCGCGGGAGGCGAACCGATCTTCGACTCAATGTCGGAGGTCGGCGCTAGCGTTCTGCCATGACCCGCACCGTACGCTCCGAAGGCCGGCCGACACCGGTATTCCGGGAGTGCGACGGGGCGCCCTGGCCGAGCGACGATGAGCTCGAACGCGAAGCCGAATGGGCGGCTTTCCGAGAGAGCGGCGATGTCGAGTGGTGGACGGGCGACGAACCCGAGCTGCCGGGCGGATCGGCTTGCACAACGGTCCCGGCCGCGACGCCGGGCATCGCGACGGCGTTCGACCTCGACGACCATGACGAGGTCTGGTCGATAGAAGACCTGCTCTCGCCTCTTGACGGCGACGCCGCCGCGGCCTCTGACATCGATGCGCGACTGGGCCACCTCGAGTGCGTCGTCACCGACAGGCAGCGGGCGACCGCCGACGAGTACCGACTGATTCTCGCGATCCTCGACGACGCCGCTTTCGATCCCACTCCGTGGGTCGGTCCGGATCCCACTCTCGATCGCGCGTGGAACGATCCCCGCGGCCGCACTCCGGGCGCCGTGCGTCGCGATCGTGCGGACCTCGCTGAGCGAGCCGCCGTCGCCGAGGTCGCCGTCCGCCTGCGTCTGCCCGAGCAGACCGTTCGGACGAGGGCCGCCCACGCACGGACGCTGGCCGTCGGTTGCCCGTCGCTGTGGACCGCCTTCGGCGGGGGCCGCCTTTCCGAGAAGCACGCGGTCGACGCAGCTCGACTGGCGTCGACGCTCCCCGCGGGCGATGCCGCCGCTTTCCAGCGTTTCGACGACGAAGCGTGTCCGCTCGCACTCGTCCTTCCCCCGGCGAAGTTCGCGGTCGCTGCCCGTGCGATCCGCGAGCGCGTCCATGCCGAATCCCTCGAGGATCGTCATCGCCGGGCAGCCGAGGATCGCGGTGTCTGGATGAGGGCCGAGCTCGACGGCATGGCATCCCTGCACGCCCTTCTCCCCGCGGATCGCGCCCACGCGGTGATGTCACGGCTGAATCGCGCGGCCCGGCACCTCCGGGCGGCATCCGACGAAGAACGCACGCTCGCGCAGCTGCGGGCCGATGCCTTCGCCGACCTCGTCACCATGACGGAGGATCCGGGCCAGAACGCGACGGTTCCGCCCCCGCCCACCGCCGATACAGAGAGCACCGCACCGCACGCACCTGCCGCTGAGCGCACCTTCCGGACTGCTCCCCCGGCGACGGTCGTCGTGACGATCCCGGCGCTCACCCTCCTCGGCCACGGCACCGAGCCCGCCACGCTCGAGGGCTACGGACCGATCGACCTCGAGACCGCACGGCGACTCGCCGGCAGCGCCACCTCGTGGATCCGGCTCCTCACCCACCCCGTGACCGGCGCGCCGCTCGTGCTCGATCGCAAGACGTACCGCGTTCCCGTGGCCCTCCGACGGTGGCTCGGCGTCACCTCCCCCACCTGCGTCTTCCCCGGCTGCGGCCGGGCCGCCCGCGAGTGCGACATCGACCACCGCACGGCCTGGGCCGACGGCGGAACCACTGACGACGACAACCTCGACCCCAAATGTCGCCATCACCATCGCCTCCGCCACGAGACCCGTTGGGACATCGACCATCCCCCGGGCGACGGTACGGCCTGGACCTCGCCTCTGGGCGGCAGGTACGGCACAGATCCGCCGCCGTTCTAGGCGCGAATACGTGGTGCCCCGGTGCGGTCCTCCCAAGCTGTTCACGTGACGGCCTGCGTCGCCGCCGTCCCGGCGGAGGCCGTCCCCGGCGCCGTCGAGCTCAACGTCGTGCGCGCCACGCAGCTCGTCGCCGAGAGCCTCGTCGCTGGAGCGGACGTGGTGCTCTTTCCCGAAGCTTCCTGACCGGCTACAACGAGACCACGTTGACCGGCGAACTGCCATGCCGCGCGAATCTCGCCTGCAATGCTCCCCTGCACCACGCCGTTGACGAGACCAGCGCCGCCGCCGTTGACGAGACCGACGCCGTCGCCAACAACGAGACTCACGCCGTCGCCGTCGTCGTGACCGGCGCGGTGGCCGTTGACGAGACCGGCGCCGCCGCCAACGACGAGACCGGCACCATCGCCAACGACGAGACCGGCACCACCGCCAACGACGAGACCAGCACCCCCGCCAACGACGAGACCGGCACCGCCGCCAACGACGAGACCGGCACCGTCGCCGTTCACGAGACCGGCGCCGTCGCCAATGAAGAGACCGGCGTCGTCGCCGTCATCGTGAACACGGCGGCCGACGAAGGCCCCCGCCGACCTCTCGCCGATCTGCTGCTGACCACCGGTGCGCCACCCCACTGCACGTGCTCCAAGCAACACCGACCGACCCGAGCGCGCCATCTTCTCCCCCAGGGCGGGGGCCCGGGGGCGGGAAGACATTCGTTCGACGTCGGCGACGTCGAGTTCGCGCTCTCCGTCTGTGACAACGAGACCTTCCCTGAGCACGCTGCCGCCGCGACTGGCGCCACCGTCTACCTCCACAGTCGCGCCTCCTTGCCCGGGGGTGAGCGCCGCCGCGATCTTCACCTCGAGCAGTCCGGTGAACTCGGACCGTGATCTCCACGCCCCACCCATCTCTGAACCGGTCCCCACGCGATCCCCGCCGACAACGGCGCCGGACGAACCCCGGTTAGCGCCGGCCCGCACACAAAACGGAAGCCCCCCGTCCCGAAGGACGAGGGGCTTTCGCTGCGAGAACCGCTGCGGATCAACGACCGCCGAAGTTCTTGAAGCGCTGGTTGAACTTCTCGACGCGACCGGCCGAGTCCATGATGCGCTGCTTGCCCGTGTAGAAGGGGTGCGAAGCGGACGAGATTTCCACGTCGATGACGGGGTACTCCACACCGTCGAGCTCGATCGTCTTGTCGCTGGACACGGTCGAACGGGTGAGGAAGGTGTCGCCCGAACCGAGGTCGCGGAACACGACGGCCTTGTACGTGGGGTGGATGTCAGTCTTCATGGGAGGTCCTTTGAGAAGTGGTGTCCTGGATTCTGCCAGGACGTCAAAGTCTGCGGCGCCGATGGCACCAACGGGAGAGTCTACCAGGCCCGAGCACGCCCCAGCCACGGCCCAAGCACGACCCTCACACGAAGCCGACGCCGTGAAGCGACGCGCCTCAGACGGCGCGCGCCGCGTACCGCCCGGCTTCGTGCGTAAGGGCGATCTCGAGCCCGAACGTCTTCGTGAGGTTCTCGGCCGTGAGGGCGTCCTGGAGGGGTCCGGATGCCACGACCTCGCCGTCCCGCAGCAGCAGCACGTGCGTGAACCCGACGGGGATCTCCTCGACGTGGTGCGTCACCATCACCATCGCGGGGGTCGTCGGCGCCTGCGCGTAGCCCGACAGCAGGGCGAGCAGTTCTTCACGCGCGCCGAGGTCGAGGCTCGCGGTCGGCTCGTCGAGGAGCAGCAGCTCGGGGTCGGTCATCACGGCGCGGGCGATCTGCACCCGCTTCTGCTCGCCGTCGCTCAGGGTTCCGAACGTGCGGTCGGCGAGGTGATCGAGCTTCCATTCGGCGAGCACGCGCAGCGCGCGACGCTCGTCGATGTCGTCGTAATCCTCGCGCCAGCGACCCACGACCGAGAACGCGGCCGTCAGGACGACGTCGAGCACGGTCTCTTCCGGGGGCACGCGACGCGCCATCGCCGACGAGGCGAAGCCGATGCGCGGACGCAGCTCGAACACGTCGGTGCGGCCGAGACGCTCACCGAGGATCGTCACCGAACCCGAAGTGGGGTGAAGCAGGGTGTCGGCGAGCTGGAGCAGCGTCGTCTTGCCCGCACCGTTCGGTCCGAGCACGACCCAACGCTGGTCGTCCGACACCTCCCAGTCGAGGTGGGACACGATGTCCCGCGCGTTCCGGCGGACGACGACGTCGGAGAACTCGAGCACCTGGGGCATGGTTCTAGCCTACTGTCCGAGACGGGCGGTCCCGGATGCCACGCGGCCCCTGTGGAGAGTGCCGGACACACCCGCGCGCGTCGCGCGTCATGGTCGCGGCGCACTGCCGCTCCGCCAGCGACGCGGACGTTCTACGCCCCCGCGACCTCCGCGTACAGCGCCGCGGTGGTCTCCGCGATCGCGGCCCAACTGAAGTCCTCGACGGCTCGCGTTCGCCCGGCTTCTCCGTAGGCCCGGGCGGTGTCGGCATCCATCACGACCTCCGTCAGCACGCGGGCCAGATCGTCGACGAAGCGCTCGGGATCGACGGGCGTTCCCGTTCCGTCCTGCACCTGCTCGATCGGCACCAGGCGCCCGGTCACGCCGTCGACGACGACCTCGGGAATGCCCCCGGTCGCCGTTCCGACGACCGCAGCCCCGCACGCCATGGCCTCGAGGTTCACGATGCCCAGCGGCTCGTACACCGAAGGGCACACGAACGTCGTCGCCGCGGTGAGGATCGCGCTGAGCTCGTTGCGCGGCAGCAGCTTCTCGATCCACACGACCCCGTCACGGGTGGCCTGGAGCCCGCGGACCAGCTCCTGCACCTCGGCCATGATCTGCGGGGTGTCGGGGGCACCGGCGCAAAGGATCAGCTGCACCTCGGGCGGCAGCTGCTCCGCCGCGCGCAGCAGGTACGGCAGCCCCTTCTGGCGCGTGATCCGCCCGACGAAGACGACCGAGGGCCGCGAGGGGTCGATCCCCTGCGACGCCAGGAAAGCGTCGTCCGACACCGGATGCCACGACTCGGTGTCGATGCCGTTGTAGATGACCCGCACCTTGTCGGGATCGAGCGACGGGTAGCTGCGCAGGATGTCGTCGCGCATGCCCGAGCTCACCGCGACGACGGCGGCGGCACCCTCGTACGCGGTCTTCTCGATGTAGCTCGACACGGCGTACCCGCCGCCGAGCTGCTCGGCCTTCCACGGGCGCAGCGGCTCGAGGCTGTGCGCGGTGACCACGTGGGGAATGCCGTGAAGAAGGGATGCCAGGTGCCCGGCGAAGTTCGCGTACCAGGTGTGCGAGTGCACGACGTCGGCGCCCGCGATGTCCGAGACGATCGCGAGATCGGTGCCGAGGGTCTGGATCGCACCGTTCGCCGCCGCCAATTCGGCGGGCACGCCGTAGGAGGTCGTGTCGGCCTCGTCGCGCGATGCTCCGAACGCGCGGACCTGCACCTCGGTGCCCTCGGCGCGCAGCGCCTTGACGAGTTCGGTGGCGTGGACCCCGGCTCCGCCGTAGATCTCCGGCGGGTATTCCTTCGTCACGATGTCGACGCGCATGAAACGAACCGTAGTACAGCGCGAGGCGCGCCGCAGACGTGTTTCCGCTCGCCCGCCGGAGCCCTAGGGTGGTGCCATGCCTGCAGCGCCGAAGGTCTTCGGAATCATCCTCGCCGGCGGCGAGGGAAAGCGACTCATGCCCCTGACGGCGGACCGCGCCAAACCCGCCGTCCCCTTCGGCGGTCAATACCGCCTGATCGACTTCGCGATCTCGAATCTCATCAATTCGGGCCTGCGTCAGCTCGTCGTGCTGACGCAGTACAAATCGCACAGTCTCGACCGCCACATCTCGCAGACGTGGCGCATGTCGCCGATGCTCGGCGCCTACGTCGCCTCTGTCCCGGCTCAGCAGCGTCTCGGCAAGCGCTGGTTCTCCGGCTCGGCCGACGCGATCCTGCAGTCGATGAACCTCATCCGCGACGAGAAGCCCGACATCGTGGTGGTCATCGGCGCCGATCACGTGTACCGCATGGACTTCAAGCAGATGCTCGACGCGCACATCGCCTCCGACGCGCGGGCGACGGTCGCCGGCATCCGTCAGCCGATCTCGCTCGCGAACCAGTTCGGCGTGATCGACACCGACCCGACCGACCCGACCAAGATCCGCGCGTTCCTCGAGAAGCCGCAGAACCCGACCGGTCTGGCCGACGCCCCGCACGAAGTCCTCGCCTCGATGGGCAACTACATCTTCGACGCCGACGCGCTCGTCGACGCCGTCACGCACGACGGCGAACTGCCGACCTCCGCGCACGACATGGGCGGCGACATCGTGCCCTACTTCGTCGACCGCGGCGAGGCGGCGGTGTACGACTTCAACCGCAACGACGTCCCCGGATCGACGCCGCGCGACCAGTCGTACTGGCGCGACGTGGGCACGATCGAGTCGTTCTACGACGCGCACATGGATCTCATCTCGACCCTGCCCGTGTTCAACCTCTACAACAACGACTGGCCGATCTACTCGCAGACCTTCAACGCCCCGCCGGCGAAGTTCGTCCGCGACTCGGTCGGGCGCATCGGCAACGCGATCGACTCGATCGTTTCGCTCGGCTCGGTGCTGTCGGGAACCCACCTCGAGCGCAGCGTCGTCGGGCCGTGGGCTCTCGCCGGAGGCGGATCGACGATCACCGACTCGGTGCTCTTCGACAGCGTGCAGGTCGGTGCGGGAGCGCGCATCCACCGCGCGATCCTCGACAAGAACGTCGTCCTCGAGCCCGGTGCCACCATCGGCGTCGATCGCGAGCGCGACCTCGCGCGCGGCTTCACCGTCACCGAGACGGGCATCACCGTCGTCGGCAAGGACGTTCACGTCCACGCCTAGCAGCGAGGACGACTCCGGATGCCGCGAGGCTCCGGATGCCGAGAGGAGCGGCGACCGCGCGGGTCGCCGCCCCTCGTGGCATCCGGATCGGAATCCTCAGACGCCGACGCGCTCGAACGCGTCACGCGAGATGCCCTTGGCGAGAACCTCCTTGGACCACTCCTTGGCGGTGTGCAGGCTGTGGTCGCGGTAGTTGCCGCAGCTGAACGCGTCGGTTCCGGGGACGTCGTCCCACTGCACCTCGTCGACGATCGCGCGGAGCGAGCCGGTGATCGCGTCGACGAGGTCGCCCACCGAGGGCTCGCCCCACATGATCACGTGGAAGCCCGTGCGGCAGCCGAACGGCGAGATGTCGATGAGGCCGTCGATCCGGTCGCGCACGAGGCTCGCGAGCAGGTGCTCGATCGTGTGAAGACCGGCCGTGGGGATCTCCTGCTCGTTCGGCTGCACGAGACGCAGGTCGAAGTTCGAGATGACGTCACCTCGCGGGCCCGACTCGGTTCCGATGAGGCGCACGTAGGGCGCCAGGACGGCGGTGTGATCGAGGGTGAAGCTTTCGACGTCGGCCATGCGAGGTCCCTTCTGAAGAAGCGGGGGTACCGCAGAAGCCTACGGCGGGTGCGATGGGAGATGACCCCGCATGACGCCGCCCGGGTGCGTGGCGCGGGGTCCCCGGGAGCACGTCCTGCATCGGGCGGCGACGCGGAACCCGCGCACCGGAACGCCGGCGTCGAGCGCGTGTCTGCGACCGCGGATGAGCCTCACGACGGGCGACCGCCATGCCGCTCGCGTTGAGCCGCTAGCGTTGAGCGCGTGCCTGCGACCGCCCGATTCCTCGTCGTTCTCGACGCCGATTCCACCCTGATCCGCAACGAGGTCATCGAGCTCCTCGCTGACGAAGCCGGCCGAGGTCCCGAGGTGGCCGCCGCCACCGAGGCCGCCATGCGCGGAGAGGTCGACTTCGCCACGAGCCTCCGCTCCCGCGTGCAGGCGCTCACCGGTGTTCCGACCGAGGCCTTCGCGCGGGCCATCGCCCGGATCGAGCCCACGCCCGGCGTCCGCGAGCTGATCGACGCCGTTCACGAACGCGGCGGAATCGTCGGCGTCGTGTCGGGCGGCTTCCACGAAGTCCTCGACACCGTCGCCCCCGATCTCGGCGTCGATCTCTGGCGCGCGAACAGGCTCGGCGCCGTCGACGCCACTCTCACGGGAGAGGTCGAGGGAGAGATCGTGGACGCCACGGCCAAGGCCGACACGCTCCGTCGCTGGGCAGGAGAACTCGGCGTGCCCCTCCCCCTCACCTTCGCGATCGGCGACGGAGCGAACGACCTGGAGATGATGGCGACGGCGGGACTCGGCCTGGCGTTCAACGCCAAGCCGGCCGTGCGCGAGCGGGCGGATCTGGTGATCGGACCCGTCGATCTGGCCCAGGTCGTCGCGCTGCTCCCCCGCTGAGCGGCTCGGGCTCGGTCCCTCGTCCGCGCAGAGCCGCCTGCGTCCGAGCGGTGCCCTTCCCGATGTCGGAGGCCCGTTCTACGCTCGCCGCATGGACGTCATCCTGGTTCCCGGTCTCTGGCTCGACGCGTCGTCGTGGGACGACGTCACCCCCGCCCTCGAGGCGGCTGGTCATCGACCGCACCCCGTGACCCTGCCCGGGCCCGCGCTGGGCGACCTCGTCATCGACGACTGGGTCGACGCCGTCGTCGGCGAAATCGACCGTCTCGTCGAGAACGTCGTGCTCGTCGGGCACTCGGGTGGCGGCAACGTCGTATGGGGCGCGGCGGATCGACGACCCGCGCAGATCGCGCGCGTCATCCTCGTCGACACGATCACCCCGCCCCCGGGCGCGATGATCTCGGAGTTCCCCGTCGAGGACGGTGTCGTGTGCTTCCCCGGGTGGGACTTCTTCGACGAAGACGACGTCGCCGACCTCGACGACGAGACGCGCCGGCGGACCGCAAAGCAGGTCGTCGACGTTCCCGGCCGCGTTCCGACATCGCCGATCACCTTGACCGACGAGCGGCGGTTCGCGATCCCCGTCACGATCCTGTCGGGGCAGCTCGATGCCGAGTCGCTCCGCCGCGTCCTCGCGGACTGGGGGGCCTACGCCGACGAGGTCGACCGTATCGAGAGCGTCGAGGTCGTCACGCTCGACTCCGGCCACTGGCCGCAGTTCTCTCAGCCCCAGAAGTTCGCCGAGACGCTCGTCGCCGCCGTGCGATGAGACCGGCTCGACCCCGCAGGAGCGGTCTCGCGGTGGCGGGGCCGGACGCGCACCCCCAGACGGCGGCGGGGCCAGGCGCGCACTCGGAGACGGCGGCGGGGGCAGGCACGCACCCTCAGACGGCGGGCAGGCTGGACGCGCACCCCCAGACGGCGGCCAAGCCAGACGCACACCCTTAAACGGCGGCCGGGCCAGGCGCGCCCCCAGACGGCGGCCGGGCCAGGCGCGCGCCCTCAGACGGCAGCCGGGCTAGGCGCGCACCCCGAGACGCCGGAGAGCGCGCCGACGCGTCTCGCGGTCAGTGGCCCATGCCCAGGCCGCCGTCGACGGGGATCACGGCGCCCGAGATGTAGGCCGCGTCATCGCCGGCGAGCCACGTCACGACGCCCGCCACCTCATCAGCCGACGCGAAGCGCCCGGCGGGGATGTTCTTCTTGTACTCCGCCTGAGTGTCAGCGGGGAGCTCGGCCGTCATGTCGGTCTCGATGAAGCCCGGAGCCACCACGTTCGCGGTGATTCCGCGCCCTCCGAGCTCGCGGGTCAGAGAGCGCGCGAAGCCGACGAGAGCACTCTTCGAGGCGGCGTAGTTGATCTGGCCGGCCGAGCCGTACAGGCCCACGACGCTGGAGATGAGGATGACGCGACCCCACCGGGCCTTGAGCATGCCCTTCGAGGCGCGCTTGACCACGCGGAACGCGCCCCCGAGATTCGTGTTCACCACGCTGTCGAAGTCGTCTTCGGTCATGCGCAGCAGCAGGGTGTCCTTCGTCACCCCGGCGTTGGCCACGACCACGGCGATCGGACCGAGCTCGGCCTCGACCTGAGTGAAAGCGGCGTCGACGGTGGCGGCGTCGGTCACGTCGGCACGGACGGTCAGCGTCCCCTCGGGACCCTCACCCGAGCGGGCCGTCACGGCGACCTTCCACCCCTCGGCGACGAAACGCTCGGCGATGGCTCGACCGATGCCCCGGTTTCCTCCGGTGACGACGACGACGCGGTCCTGGGACATGGTGAGACTCCTGCGCTTGCGATGACGGAACCGGCCCAGCCTACCGAGGCCGCCCCGATCGCCTCGCGCATCGAGGTTTGACACGGGGTCAGCGGCGCTGGAACGCTGGGAGGACGCGCGACGAAAGGGGCTCCCGTGAGCGACGACCGCACCACCGACCCGCAGCATCCCGACCACACCGGGTCCGACAGCACGTCGGGAGGCGACACGTCGTCGTTCCCGTACGCTCCGCAGAGCGACGGCGTCCCCGGGTACGACTCCCCCGCGACGCCGGCGGCTCCGCCCTACGGCTCCGCGCCGGAGGGCGCCGCGACCGGCGGCGCCGCCCCCTCCGGCAGCCCGGCACCGGACGCCCCGGCTCCCCCGGCATACGGCACCCCCGCACCCCCGGCGTACGGCACCCCCGCGCCCGAGGCACCCACCTACGGTGCCGCGGCCTCCGGTCAGTCCACCACCTCGACCTACGGGCAGCCCGCGTACGGCGCCCCGAACGCGGGGTACGGCTACGGCGGCGGCTACTCCGCCCCCGCGCGCACCAACGTCCTCGCGATCATCTCGCTCGTGGCATCCCTCGTCGGTTTCGTCCTCATCCTCCCGGTGGTCGGATCGATCGCCGGTGTGATCACGGGCCACATCTCGCTCAAGCAGATCAAGGATCGGGGCGAGCGCGGCCGCGGCATGGCGCTCGCCGGCGTCATCATCGGGTACGTCACTCTGCTGTTCGTCATCCTCTTCGTGATCGGGATCTCGATCCTCATCGCAACCAGCGCAGGGACCAGCGGCTCGCGCTACGGCGCGTGATCCCCAGCGGCGGGTCCGCCGGGCGCCCCGCGCGCCCGGCGACCCGCGCTCGACGGCTTGTCACGACGTCGAACAGTCCGCGCACGGCCGCGCCCCGCCCCACCGCCGCGGGCGTACCCTGATACCACTGTGAAGACATCGCACACCGCCCAGTCCGCGACGTCGCTCCCCAAGGCACCGAGGGAGGACGCCGACTCCCGCTTCGCCAAATACATGGTGATGATGGGCATCCGTATCGCGTGCTTCATCGCGATGGCCGTGGTCACGCCCTACGGCTGGTACACCTTCGTGTTCGCCGCCGGGGCGATCTTCCTGCCGTACCTCGCGGTCATCGTCGCCAACGTCGGCGCCGACCAGGGGTCGACCGAGGCGATCAATCCCGAACGGGCGATCGAAGCCCCCGCGGCGACTCCTGCCGCCGGTGCCCCGGCCGATGGCCCGATCGTCATCCGTATCGCCGAGACCCCGCGCCTCGAGTCACCGCGCGACCCGTCGTGAGCGATCAGCCCGTGGAGTGCTCCCGGGCCGGATGCCGGGACACCGCCGCCTGGGCGATCCGCTGGCGCAATCCGCGCATTCACACCGCTGACCGCCGCAAAACCTGGGTCGCCTGCGATGAACACGTGTCGTACCTGCGGGAGTTCCTCAGCGCCCGCGACTTCCCCGTCGAGGTGTCAGCCCTTTCGAGAGATCGCGCGTGAGGCTCACGCCGACCGACGTACCCTGGAAGACGTGGTCAGCTCTGTCGAAGTGCTCGCGCGTGGTCGCCTCACGCCCGTGAGCTCCGCGGCGACGAACGGAGATGCCTCGTGAGCGCGCGCGAGATGCCGGCCGCTGGTCGCTGGGCCGTCTACGTCGGAATCGCGATCCTGTTCGCGATCGCGTGCGGGTTCTTGTCGAACTGGCAGTTCTCGCGCAATGCCGAACGCAGCGAGCAGTTGCAGCTCGTGGCCGATAACTACGACGCCGCGCCCGTCCCGCTCGGCGAACTCCTCGCCCCGGGCGCCGAGCTGAACCCCGGCGACGAGTGGCGCCCCGTGCGCCTGGAGGGGCAGTACGTCACCGACGAGCAGCTCCTCGTCCGCAACCGCGCGCACGGCGGTTCGGCGGCCTACGAGCAGCTCGTCCCCTTCCGACTCGTCGACGGGCGGACCTTCCTGGTCGATCGCGGGTGGCTGCCGCCGGGCAATCGTCAAGCGGAACCCGACGACATCCCCGCGCCGCCCACGGGGCAGGTGACCGTCGAGGTGCGCCTGCGCCCCGAAGAGGCCGCACCGACCTCGGGGCGTACCGCCGAGGCGGGTCAGGTCCCGACCATCAACCTGGGCCTCGTCGCGGAACAGACCGGACCCCTCGAGCAGGGCGCCTACGGTCTGCTCATGTCCGAGACGCCGGCGCCGGCGACCACGCCCAACACCGTCGACCCGCCGAGCAACGACCCCGGGCCGTACCTGTCCTACGCCGTGCAGTGGATCCTGTTCGCCGTGATGGGGTTCGGGTTCATCACCTACGTCATCGTGAGCGAGCGAAAGCTCCGCCGCGAGGACGCCGAGGACGACGCCGAGGACGACGACGTGCTGCCCGAGCCCGTCGCCGCACCCGAGAGAGCCGCGGGCGAGAAGCGTCGTGTCGATCCGGTAGCCCTTCACCGGGCGCGGAAGCGGCCGAAGGATCGCGACGCCGACGACGAGGACGCCCTGCTCGACGCGCGATGAGCGCGGGAGTGGATGCCGAGGAGCTCGCGCACCCGCAGAGCGATCGGTCTCGATCGCAGCGTTGAGGGCCCCACGCCAGCGACGCCGGAGCGGCTACGCCATCGGCACCAGACCCACGTGACCGCGACCCCGGATATCCGCGTAATCGCGACCCCAGATGTCCTCAACAGCACCAACCGTGGGGAGACCCCCGGCTACGCCAGCGTGATCAGGTCCGCGTAATCGCGGCCCCAGATGTCCTCGACGCCGTCGGGGAGGATCAGCACGCGCTCGGGGTTGAGCGCCTCGACGGCCCCCTCGTCGTGCGAGACGAGAACGACCGCACCCTCGTAGTGCGACAGGGCGCCGAGGATCTCCTCGCGCGACGCGGGGTCGAGGTTGTTCGTGGGCTCGTCGAGCAGCAGCATGTTCGCCGACGACACCACGAGCGTCGCGAGCGAGAGGCGCGTCTTCTCGCCACCCGAGAGCACCCCCGCGGGCTTGAGCACATCGTCGCCGACGAACAGGAACGAACCGAGCACCTTTCGCGCCTCGGTCGCGGTGATGTGCGGAGCCGACGACATCATGTTCTCTAGCACCGAGCGGTTCACGTCGAGGTTCTCGTGCTCCTGGGCGTAGTACCCGATCTTCAGACCGTGGCCGGGCTCGAGCTGTCCGGTGTCGGGCTGATCGACGCCGGCGAGGATGCGCAGCAGCGTCGTCTTTCCGGCACCGTTCAGTCCCAGGATGACCACGCGCGAGCCGCGATCGATCGCGAGGTCGACGTCGGTGAAGATCTCGAGCGATCCGTACGACTTCGACAGACCGGATGCCATGAGCGGCGTCTTTCCGCACGGCGCGGGCTTCGGAAAACGGAGCTTGGCGACGCGCTCGTCCTGACGCACGTCGTCCAGGCCCGAGAGCATCTTCTCGGCGCGCGCGACCATCTGGTGGGCGGCGGCAGCCTTGGACGCCTTGGCGCCGAAGCGCGCGGCCTGCAGCTGCAGCGCGGTGGCCTTCTTCTCGACGTTGGCGCGCTCCTTCTTGCGGCGCTCCTCGTCGGCCACCCGCTGGCGCAGGTAGTTCTTCCAGTTCATGTTGTAGACGTCGATGACCTGGCGATTGGCATCCAGGTAGAAGACGCGATTGACCGTCTCGCCCACGAGCTCGACGTCGTGCGAGATGACGATGAGCCCGCCCTTGTACCCCTTGAGGAACTCGCGCAGCCACACGACGCTGTCGGCGTCGAGGTGGTTGGTCGGCTCGTCGAGGATCATCGTCTGCGCGTCCGAGAACAGGATGCGCGCGAGTTCGATGCGCCGACGCTGACCACCCGACAGGGTCTTCAGCGGCTGATCGAGGATGCGGTCGGGAAGAGAGAGGTTGTGGGCGATGGATGCCGCCTCGGCCTCGGCCGCGTATCCGCCGGCCGACTCGAACTCCTCGGTGAGGCGGCCGTACTTCTTCATCGCCTTCGCCGCGACGGCGGGATCGTCGTCGCCCATCGCCATCGACGCCTCGTGCATGCCGAGAGCGAGCGAGCCGAGACCGCGCGCGTCGAGGATGCGCGTGCGCGCGAGCATCTCGGGGTCGCCCGAGCGGGGGTCCTGCGGCAGGTAGCCGAGCTCTCCGGAACGGTCGACGCCGCCGTTGGACGGCAGCAGATCGCCGGCGAGCACCTTGGTCAGGGTGGTCTTCCCGGCTCCGTTGCGCCCGACGAGGCCGATCTTGTCGCCGTCGGACACGCGGAAGTCCACGTCGGACATGAGCACGCGGGCACCCACGCGGATCTCGAGGTCGTGCACGGCGAGCACAGCGAACGTCCGTTCTTCGGGGATGGGGAAGCAGGCCGACATGGCCAGCCACCCAGTATAAGACGCGCCCCTGCATGCCCGCCGACAGCGTGGATTTCCCGCGGCCCGAGGCCCGCCGACCCCGTGCCGGCCGAGAAGCCGACGCCGGATGCCGTTACCTCGACGCCGAGATGATGCCCCGGGTTCCCGGCATCACGGTTTGCGTTCTCACCCGAGGCCTGAACTAAACTAAGCCTATCCTTACCTAACACGCAGGAGGCTCTTCGTGTCCCGATTCCGCGCACTGGCGGCACTCGCCGTCGGTACCGCCCTCGTCCTCACCGGCTGTGCCGGTACCTCAGCCGCCCCCGGCGCGCAGGAAGGGTCGTCGACGTCGGCAACGGGGTCGTTCCCCGTCACGATCGACCACGCCTTCGGCGAGACCACGATCGAGGCGGAGCCGAAGCGCGTCGTCACGGTCAGCTGGGGCAACCAGGAGGCCGCGCTCGCGCTCGGCGTCGTGCCCGTCGCCATGCCGAAGGTCACCTGGGGTGACGAAGACGGCGACGGCATGCTCCCCTGGGTCAAGGACAAGCTCGACGAGCTCGGCGCGCAGACGCCCACGCTGATGGACGAGACCAACGGTTTCGACTACGAGGCGATCGCCGACGCGAAGCCCGACGTCATCCTGGGCGCGTACTCGGGCATGACGCAGGAGCAGTACGACACGCTCAGCAAGATCGCCCCCGTCGTCGCCTTCCCCGAGATCGCCTGGGGCACCACCTGGCAGCAGATGACGATGACGGATGCCAAGGCCCTCGGCCGCGAGGACCAGGCGGAGCAGCTGGTGACCGACCTCGAGAAGCACGTGACCGACGAGTCCGCGAAGTACCCCGCTCTGGCGGGCAAGAGGGCGCTGTTCACGTACATCGACCCGACCGACCTCAGCACCGTCGGCTACTACTCGACCAAGGACCCCCGCGCGACGTACCTCGACGAGCTCGGCCTGGTGCCCTCGTCGGCCGTCGAGGCCTCCAGCGCCACCGGTGACACCTTCTGGTTCACCGAGAGCACCGAGAAGATCGAGAACTTCTCGGACGTCCAGGTCCTCACCGGCTACGGCACCGACGCGACCCTCGCGCAGCTGCAGGCCGACCCGCTGTGGTCCCGCATCCCCGCCATCGCGAACGGTGCCGTGGCTTTCCTGCCCGACAACACCACCATGGCCGCGGCCGGCAACCCCAGCCCGCTGTCGATCGGCACGTCCTACGGCGACGACTACATCGCCCTCGTGGGCAAGGCCGCCGAGAAGGCCGCGTCCTGATGAACGCGCTTCCGGTACGAGCCGTCCCGACGCCGAAGGCCTCGGTGCGGTTCGTCCGGACGCCGCTCGTCCCCACGCGCGCTCCTCGTCCGTGGGCGCGATGACCGCTCTCGCGCAGGCCCCGACCGCCCCCGGCGACGCCCGCCCGCGTCGCTGGGGGCGGCGACGCGTCGTCGGGGTCACGGCCCTCGTCGCCGTTCTCGTCGTCGCCGTGGTGCTGTCCGTGACCTTCGGCGCCCGCGACGTCACCGCCGCGGACGTGTGGGCGGGGCTCACCGGCTCGACCGACACGACGTCGGCCGCGGCCGTCGCCAAGCGCATCCCCCGCACCATCCTCGCGATCCTCGTGGGCGCCGCCCTGGCCGTGTCGGGCGCCGTGCTCCAGGGGGCGACGCGGAACCCGCTGGCCGACCCGCAGATCCTCGGCATCAACGGCGGCGCGGGACTCGCGATCGTCACGGGGATCGCCTTCTTCGGCCTGAGCTCGCCGTCGATGTACATCTGGACGGGCATGCTGGGCGCGGCAGCCGCGGCCGTCCTCGTCTACACGATCGGCTCACTCGGCCGCGGCGGGGCAACCCCCCTGCGCCTGGCCCTGGCTGGCGCGGTGACCGCTGTCGCGTTCAGCTCGCTGACGAGCGCGATCCTGCTCCCCCGGACCGACGTGATGAACGTCTTCCGTTTCTGGCAGATCGGCGGCGTCGGCGGAGCCACGGTCGAGACCATCGGCCAGGTGCTCCCCTTCCTCCTCGCCGGCCTGATCATCTGCCTCGCGAGCGCTCCGGCACTGAACACCCTCGCGCTCGGCGACGAGCTCGCCGCGGGCCTGGGCGCCCGCGTGCGTACCGCGCGTCTCGTCGCGACCCTCGGCGCGGTCGTGCTCTGCGGAGCCGCGACCGCCGTCGCGGGCCCCATCGGCTTCGTGGGCCTCATCGTGCCCCACATGCTCCGCCTCGTCGTGGGCGTCGACCACCGATGGCTCCTTCCCGTCTCGGCCCTCGGCGGCGCGACCCTGTTGACCCTCGCCGACGTCGTCGGTCGTGTCGTGGCCCGTCCCGAAGAGATCGAGGTCGGCATCGTGACCGCCCTCATCGGAGCCCCGTTCTTCATCGCCCTCGTCCGCCGTCAGAAGATGAGGGCCCTGTGACCACGTACGTCTTCCCCCGGGCCGCCGCGCCCCGCACGGCACCGGACGCCCTGGCATCCGTCATCGCCGGGCGCCGTCGTCGCCGCCGCCGGTGGACCCTCGTCACCGCGACCCTGGCAACGGCCGTCGTGGCCGCGTTCGCCCTCTCGCTCATGCTGGGTCAGACCCTCTACTCGCCCGCCGACGTGTGGGGCGTCCTCACCGGACAACGCGTCGCCGGAGCCTCGTTCACCGTCGGCGAGCTGCGCCTGCCCCGCGCGATGACGGCCCTGCTGACGGGACTCTGCTTCGGCATGGGCGGGGTCGTCTTCCAGACCATGCTGGGCAACGCCCTCGCCAGCCCCGATGTGATCGGCATCAACACCGGCGCGAGCGCGGCAGCCGTCATCGGCATCGTCGTGCTCGGCTGGGGCGAGACCGCCGTGTCCTTCCTCGCGATGGCGGCGGCCCTCGCCGCGGCGCTCGCGATCTACCTGCTCTCGTATCGCGACGGGAGTTCGGGTGCGCGACTCATCCTCGTGGGCATCGGCGTCGCCGCGATGTGCCAGGCGGTCGTCTCGTACGTCGTCGCGCGTGCCGCGCAGTACGACCTCCCCGCCGCGATGCGCTGGATCACCGGCAACCTGAACGACGCCACCTGGGATCGGGCGATGCCGGTTCTCTTCGCGGTCGTCGTCCTGGGTCCGGTGCTGCTGACCCTGGCGGGGCGCCTCGAGATCCTCCGGATGGGAGACGACACCGCCGCCGCCATCGGCCTCCCCGTCGAACGGAGCCGCCTGCTGCTGATCGTGGCGGCCGTCGGCCTCCTCGCCTTCGGTACGGCCGCCGCCGGTCCCATCGCGTTCGTCTCGTTCCTCGCCGGACCGATCGCTGTGCGCCTGCTCGGCCCGGTCGGCTCGCCGATCCTGCCCGCGGGCCTCGTCGGAGCCCTGCTCGTGCTGGTCGCCGACTTCGCCGCGCAGTACGCCTTCGGCACCCGCCTGCCCGTCGGTGTCATCACCGGCGTGCTGGGTGCGCCGTACCTCATCTTCCTGCTCATCCGCAGCAGCCGATCCGAAGGGACTTCGCTATGACCACCGACCGCAGGCCGGTCCGCCCCGTCCCCCACCACCGAGGAGTCACCCGATGACCGTCGAGCGCACCCTGACCGCCGAGAGCGTCACGCTCGGCTACGGCGACCGGACGATCGTCGACTCCCTGGACCTCGCCGTGCCTCCGGGCCGCGTGACCGCCATCGTCGGTGCGAATGCCTGCGGCAAGTCGACGCTGCTGAAGGCGATGGCCCGTCTGCTGACGCCATCGGCGGGCCAGGTCCTGCTCGACGGCAGGTCGATCCATCGCCTGCCGACCAAGCAGGTCGCCCGCGTTCTCGGGCTGCTCCCGCAGTCGCCGATCGCCCCCGACGGCATCGCCGTCAGCGACCTCGTGAGCCGGGGTCGCCACCCGCACCAGGGCGCCCTCTCGCGCTGGACGAGCACCGACGACGTAGCGGTCGCGCGCGCCCTCGAGGCCACCGACGTCACGCACCTCGCCGACCGTCCCGTCGACGAGCTCAGCGGCGGTCAACGCCAGCGCGTGTGGATTGCGATGGCCCTGGCCCAGGAGACCGACGTGCTCCTGCTCGACGAGCCGACGACCTTCCTCGACATCAGCCACCAGATCGACGTCCTCGACCTGCTCACCGACCTCAATCGCGACCGCGGCACCACCGTGGCGATGGTGCTGCACGACCTCAACCTCGCCGCCCGCTACGCCGACCATCTCGTGGCGATGGCCCGGGGCGAGGTGATCGCGGCGGGCGATCCCTCCGACGTCCTCACCGAAGAGACCGTCCGCCGCGTCTTCGGCCTCGACAGTCGCGTCGTACCGGACCCCCTGACCGGCCGGCCGATGGTGATCCCGATCGGCCGCCACCACACCGTGTCCGAGCCCGAACAGACGCCGGCGCAGACGGCCTGAGAGGTCGCGAGAACGACGGAAGCCCCGGCCTTGGCCGGGGCTTCCGTCGTCATCATGCCGGGGGTCTAGGCCGTGCGCTCGACCTGTCCGGCCCGCCAGTAGCCCATGAAGGCGACACGGCCGCGGTCGACGCCGCACCCCGAGACGAGCATGCGCCGCAGGAGCTTGACGGTCGACGACTCCCCCGCGATCCACGCGTAGAACTCGCCCTCGGCATCGCCCGGGCTGTCCCACAGCAGGTCGACGTCGAGATCGATCTCTTCGAGAATCTGCGGACGGGGCGCGGCCGCGCGCTTCAGAACGTCACCGGATGCCGCGGCCCAGGCCTCCATCGCGTCGATCAGGACCTCGCCGTGCGGGCGTTCGCCCCGCGCGAGCCAGTGCACGCGCGCGTCTCCGCTGCGCACCGGGAGGGCGTCGTCGACATCGGGGACCTCGATGAACGCATCCACCTCGAGGCCGGGCTCGAGGCCCTCCAGCACGGCGCAGATCGCCGGGGCGGCTGTCTCGTCGCCGGCGAGCAGGATGCGACGCGCGGTCCCGGGGTGGAAGTCGATCCCCTGTGCGGAGTCGGCGCTGCGCGCGTCGGGACCGACGACCACCAGGTGGTCCCCCACCGTCGCCGCTTCGGCCCAGGAACCGGCCGGACCGGCGTCATGGTGCACGACGAAGTCGATGTCGAGCTCGAGGGCCTCGGGGTCGATGCGGCGCACGGTGTAGGTGCGGAACGGCATGCGCTCGTCGTCGGGAAGATCGCGCCAGCGCGTGTACCACTCGCCGCGCGCGATGGCATCCGGATCGTCCTGTCCGATGTCGCAGACGGTGCCGTCACGGCCGGGTAGCACCAGCTTCACGCGCTGATCGCGCCGGTCCGTGCCGAAGACGTCGAAGTCGGGAGAGGTGAGAGTCACGCGCACGAAGTGCGGCGAGAGGCGCCGCGCGGCCTTCACCACGGCAACGTACGGGCGGTAGGCGGGACGCGTGGCAGTGATCACGAGATAAGGATATCCTTACCTTGCTTCCGGTTGCCACGTCGCTGCCTCGACGGCGAGCTACCCGAGCCCGTTACGCGCGATCGACCAGCTTCCCGATCCTCTCGATCGCCTCGCGCAGCACCTCGGGAGCGCAGCCCACGTTGACGCGCACGTGCCCGATCCCCTCGACCCCGAAGAGCGGGCCGTGGTGCAGGGCGACCTGCGCCTCGCGCCGGATGAACGGGGCGGGGTTGTCGCCCCAGCCGTAGGACGAGACATCGACCCACGCGAGGAAGCCCGCCTCCGGGATGCGATACCGCGCGAGCGGCAGGTGTTCCGCCAGCAGCTCGGCGAGCAGACGACGGTTGTCGTCGAGGGCCACGAGCAGGGAGGCCAGCCAGTCGTCGCTCTCGGCCGAGAACGCCGCACGGTTCGCGATGACCCCGAACAGCCCGGCACGCCACTCGACCTCCCAGGGCAGGGCACGCACGACCGCCGCGGTCTCCTCCGAGCCGGTCACGATGAGAGCGCACTTCAGCCCGGCGAGGTTGTAGGTCTTGCTCGCGCTCGTCACGATGTACCCGACCGCGGCCGCCTCGTCACCGGCATCCAGGAAGGGGGTGAAGACCGCGGGAGCGTGGGTGAGCGGCGCGTGGATCTCGTCGCTGATCACACTGGCGCCGTACCGCTTCGCGAGGCGCGCGAGAGCGGCGAGGGAGTCCCGGGAGTGGACAGTCCCGGTGGGGTTGTGCGGGTTGCACAGCAGCACGGCGCGCGCTCCGCCCGCCAGAGCCGCCTCGATGCCGTCGAGGTCGAGGCGCCAGCGCTCCCCGTCGTCGATCAGCGGGACGCGCTCCACGACGGCCCCCGCCTCCTCGACCGTGTCGTAGAACGGCGGATAGACCGGGGGCGTCACGATCACCCGATCGCCGCGCGAGGTCACCCCCCGCAGCACCTCGACGACGCCCATCATCACGTCGCCCGTCCAGCGGATGCGCGCCGGATCCGGGCGCCACCCCCACTGCCGCTCGGCGAAGTCGGCGAAATCGAGGTCGATGCCGGGACGCGGGGGCGTGTACCCCGTGTCGCCGATCTCGACGGCACGATGCAGCGCCGAGGTGATGGCCGGCGCCAGCGGGAAGTCGGTCTCGGCCACGAACATCGGAATGACGTCGTCGTCGTAGGAGCGCCACTTCGTGCTGCTGCGCTGACGCAGGAGCTCGAGCGGCAAGGCCTGCAACGGAGGAACGCTCATGCGAAAAGCCTAACGAGGACCCCGGATGCCAGCACCCGCCGCGTCAGAGGAGGACACACGGGCGCGAGAGTGGCGCCGGTCGGAACCGGGGCCACCGTTCTCCTCGCCGGAACGCCGAACGCCCACCCCCGAAGGGATGGGCGTTCAGAACGGATCCTGCGGTCAGATCGCGAAACCGAGGGCGCGCATCATGTCGCGGCCGTCGTCGGTGATCCGCTCGGGGCCCCACGGCGGCATCCACACCCAGTTGATGCGGAAGCGGTCCACGACGTTGTCGAGGGCCTGGGCCGTCTGCTCTTCGAGGACGTCGGTCAGCGGGCAGCCGGCCGAGGTGAGGGTCATATGGATGACGAGCGCGTCGTTCTCGTCGTCCCACGCGAGATCGTAGATGAGGCCGAGGTCGACGACGTTGATCCCCAGTTCGGGGTCCATGACGTCCTTGAGAGCCTCGGTGACCTCGTCGTACTTCTCGGGAGCGAGGGTTGCGGTCATGTAACGATCCTACGCGTCGATCGGCGTACCGGCCTCGAGGAAGCGGTCGTAACCCTCTTCTTCGAGTCGGTCGGCGAGCTCGGGGCCGCCCTCTTCGACGATGCGACCCTTGACGACGACGTGCACGAAGTCGGGACGGATGTAGCGCAGGATGCGCGTGTAGTGCGTGATGAGCAGCACACCGAGGTCGGTCTGCTCCTTCGCGCGGTTCACGCCCTCCGACACGATCTTCAGCGCGTCGACGTCGAGGCCGGAGTCGGTCTCATCGAGCACGGCGATCTTCGGCTTGAGCAGTTCGAGCTGGAGGATCTCGTGGCGCTTCTTCTCGCCGCCCGAGAAGCCCTCGTTGACGTTGCGCGACGCGAACTTCGCGTCCATGCGGAGGTTCTCCATCGCGCCCTTGACGTCCTTCGTCCACGAGCGGATGGCCGGAGCCTCGCCGTCGATGGCCGTCTTGGCCGTGCGCAGGAAGTTGGTGACCGTCACGCCGGGGATCTCGACCGGGTACTGCATCGCGAGGAAGAGGCCCGCGCGGGCGCGCTCGTCGACGCTCATCTCGAGCACGTCTTCACCGTCGAGGGTGATCGAACCGCTCGTGACGGTGTACTTGGGGTGACCGGCGATCGTGTACGCCAGGGTCGACTTGCCGGAGCCGTTGGGGCCCATGATGGCGTGGGTCTCACCGGTGCGCATGGTCAGCGTCACGCCGTTGAGGATCGGGGTCGTACCGTTCTCCGTCTCGACCGTCACGTGGAGGTCGCGGATCTCGAGGACAGACATGGTGTTCCTTACTCGTAAGTCTTCAGGTCGTGGGCGCGGCTCAGGCCGTCGCCTTGGTGACGGCGGGATCGATGAGCACGTCGTCTCCGTCGATCACGACCTCGTACACGGGGACCGGCTCGTAGGCCGGGAGGTTCAGGGGGTGTCCGGTCTTCAGCGAGAACGCCGAGCCGTGGGCCCAGCACTCCAACGTGTCGCCCTCGACGAAGCCGTCCGACAGCGAGATGTCGCCGTGGGTGCAGACGTCGCCGATGGCGTGGACCTCGCCGTTGCCGTCGAGCACGACCGCCATCGCGACGCCGTCGATCTCGACGCGACGCGCCTCGTCCTGGACCAGCTCGCTGAGTGCGCAGGCGCGCGAGGCGCTCACGCGGCAGCCCCCTCGGCCAGCTCGTGCTCGATGGCCTCGATGAGCTCGGTCTCGAGCTCGGGGATGCCGATACGCTGCACGATCTCGCTGAGGAAGCCGAGCACGACCAGGCGACGCGCCTCGTCTTCGGCGATGCCGCGAGCCTGCAGGTAGAACAGCTGCTCGTCGTCGAAACGACCCGTGGCGCTGGCGTGGCCGGCACCCTGGATGTCACCGGTCTCGATCTCGAGGTTCGGGATCGAGTCGGCGCGGGCGCCGTCGGTGAGCACGAGGTTGCGGTTGGCCTCGTAGGAGTCGGTGCCCGTGGCATCCGGTCCGATGAGGACGTCGCCGATCCAGACGCTGCGCGCGCTCTCACCCTGCAGGGCGCCCTTGTAGAGCACGTCGCCGACGGTGTGCGGACCCTTGTGGTGCAGGTAGACCTGCGACTCGAGGTGCTGACCGGCGTCGGAGAACGACAGGCCGTACAGGCGCCCCTCGGCGCCGGGGCCCGAGAGCTCCACCGAGGGGTTCACGCGCACGACGCCGCCGCCGAAGCTGACCACGACGTGAGTGAGCTTGGCGTCGCGGTCGACACGGGCCTGGTGGGATGCCGCGTGCACGGCGTCGTCGTTCCAGCGCTGCACCGACACGACGGTGAGATCGGCGCCGTCGCGCACGATGATCTCGACGTTCTGGGCGTGGTGGGCGGTGCCCTCGTGACGCAGCACCACGGTGCCGCGCGAATTGGGCTGCGCTTCGATCACGACGTGGGCGTGCGCGAGGCCGCCCGTGCCGGTCAGGCGCACCACGACGGGCTCGTCGAGCTCGACGTTCGCGGGGATCCGCAGCAGCGGAGCCTCGGTCTCGTGGGTCCACGCGAGGGCCGCGGGCAGGTCTTCGGGCCGGAAGTGCTCACCGCGCGGCGCGTGGCCGGCGGCGAGGCGCAGCTGCTCCACGGCGTCCGGCGCCTGCACGTCGACGGTGATGACGCCGGTGGGACCGGCCTCGTCGACGAACAGCGGCGCCAGGCGCGCGATCGGGCTGAGCTTCCAGTTGACCTCGCGCCCCGTGGGGGTGCCGAAGTCGGCCGGGTCGAACGAGGTCAGACGCTCCGAGCGCGTCTGCACCGGAACGACGGATGCCACGAGGGCTGCCGGGTCGATGTGACCCTCGGCGGCTGCGGGTGATTCGGTCGCAGTCGTCATTTAGCCTACGGATCCTTCCATGCCCATTTCGATGAGCTTGTTGAGTTCGAGCGCGTACTCCATGGGGAGCTCCCGCGCGATGGGCTCGATGAACCCGCGCACGATCATGGCCATGGCCTCGTCTTCGGGCATGCCGCGCGACTGCAGGTAGAACAGCTGTTCCTCGCTGACCTTCGAGACCGTGGCCTCGTGGCCGAGCTGCACGTCGTCGACGCGGATGTCGATCGCGGGGTAGGTGTCGCTGCGCGAGATGGTGTCGACGAGCAGGGCGTCGCAGCGCACGGTGTTGGCGGAGTGGTGCGCGTTGGCGTCCACCCGTACCTCGCCGCGGTATCCGGCGCGACCGCCGCCGCGAGCGATCGACTTCGAGACGATCGACGACTGCGTGTAGGGCGCCATGTGGATCATCTTCGCGCCGGCGTCCTGGTGCTGACCGGGACCGGCGAAGGCGACCGAGAGCGTCTCGCCCTTGGCGTGCTCGCCCATCAGGTAGATGGAGGGGTACTTCATCGTCACCTTGGAGCCGATGTTGCCGTCGACCCACTCCATGGTCGCGCCCTCGTGGGCGACGGCACGCTTCGTGACGAGGTTGTAGACGTTGTTCGACCAGTTCTGGATCGTCGTGTAACGCACGCGGGCGTTCTTCTTCACGATGATCTCGACGACGGCCGAGTGCAGCGAGTCGCTCTTGTAGATCGGAGCGGTGCAGCCCTCGATGTAGTGGACGTAGCTGTCCTCATCGGCGATGATCAGCGTCCGCTCGAACTGACCCATGTTCTCGGTGTTGATGCGGAAGTACGCCTGGAGAGGGATCTCGACGTGCACGCCCTTGGGGACGTAGACGAACGATCCGCCCGACCAGACAGCCGTGTTCAGCGCCGCGAACTTGTTGTCGCCGGCGGGGATGACGGTGCCGAAGTACTCCTCGAAGAACTCGGGGTGCTCGCGCAGAGCCGTGTCGGTGTCCATGAAGATGACACCCTGCTGCTCGAGGTCCTCGCGGATCTGGTGGTAGACCACCTCGGACTCGTACTGGGCGGCGACGCCGGCGACGAGGCGCTGACGCTCGGCCTCGGGGATGCCCAGCTTCTCGTAGGTGTTGCGGATCTCTTCCGGCAGGTCTTCCCAGGTCTGGGCCTGCTTCTCGGTCGAGCGCACGAAGTACTTGATGTTGTCGAAGTCGATCTCCGACAGGTCGGCGCCCCACGTCGGCATCGGCTTCTTGCCGAAGAGCTGGTACCCCTTCAGACGGGTCTTCAGCATCCACTCCGGCTCGTTCTTCAGCGAGGAGATGCCGCGGACGACGTCCTCGTTGATGCCGCGCTGCGCGATGGCGCCCGCAGCGTCCGTGTCGTGCCAGCCGAATTCGTATTGCCCCAGGCTTTCGAGCTCTGGTCGGTCGATGAGGACATCGGACATGGTGATCACTCTCCTTCTCGGGCCACAACGGTGTCATCCGCCCCGACATTCCGGACTCCGGTCGAAGTCCCAGGAAGGTCGCTGGTGGGCCCGCTCGAAGGCGCTGGCTGCGCGCCTAGACTGTCGTGGGTGCGGTTCGCGCGAGCGCTGCGCCCGGACCCTTCGATTCTACAGGCAACACCCGCTCCCGGCATGGCAGGTCCGTTCTCCCGACAGCCCGGAGCACCTCGACGCCAGGAAGCCGTACGTATGCCCTCCGCCTCGTCCCCCACCGTCTCGACACGCGTCCCCGCACCCCTGCGGCGGATCGTGGAATGGCTCCCGACCGATGTCGACCGTCGCGTGCGCGTCTTCGCGTGGCTGTCGTTCGTCGCGGAGGTGCTGATCATCGGCACCGGCGGGGCCGTCCGGCTGACGGGTTCGGGTCTGGGCTGCCCGACCTGGCCGCGCTGCACCCCCGACTCCCTCGTGAACACCCCCGAGATGGGCATCCACGGCATCATCGAGTTCGGCAACCGCACGCTGACGGGTCTCGTCGGCATCCTGGCCCTCGCCGTGGTCGTTCTGGTGTGGCGCATGCGTCACGAGCGCCGCGTGCTGTTCGTGCTCTCGCTGGTCGTGCTCGTCGGGATCGTCGCGCAGGCGATCGTGGGCGGCGTCACGGTGCTCACCGGATTGAACCCCTTCATCGTCGGGTTCCACTACATCGCGTCGGTGTCCATCGTGGCGGTGTGCGCGGCGTTCCTCGTGCGGATGAACCAGCCGGTCGGGTCGCGCCTGCTCGCCGCCCCTCGCTGGTTCGCTGGGCTCGTCCACGCGACGACCGGCGTCCTCGCCCTCACGATCGTCTTCGGCGTGCTCACCACCGGCGCCGGCCCGCACTCGGGAGACGCGGCGGCCGGACGAAACGGCTTCGATGCCGAGGTGCTGGAGCACGTGCACTCCTGGCCGGGATACGCCCTGTTCGCCCTGACGCTCGTGGTGGTCATCGCGTCCTGGCGCCTGCGCCTGCCGGTACGACGCTGGGCCGTCGCCCTGCTGGCCGTCGAGCTGGTGCAGATCGCCGTGGGGCTCTACCAGGCCCGCAACGGCCTGCCCGAGTGGGCCGTCGGTACCCACATGGTCCTGGCCGCCCTGGCCGCCGCGACCATGACGGTCGTCGTGCTGCGCCTCAAGGTGTCGGCGATCGCGGGCCGTGTCGGTGCACCGCGCGAGACGGCGTCGACGCGCGGCTGAACTACCGACGGCGCACGATCGGGATTCCCGAACGGATGACGCCCCACCCGGCGATGCCCGGGTGACCCCCTTATACGCTCATAGACGATTCATCGGCGACCCCTACATGCAGCACCGCCTCGTAGGCCATCGTTGATCGTGGCACTTTCGTGCCCACCGTCCCGTCGTCCCCCGCTTCGGGACCCGCCGCCCGACACCCCCCGTCGGAACGACAAGGAGTACTCCCCATGAAGACTCGTCCCCGCCTGGTGACCAGCATCCCGTTCTGGGTGCTCGTCGTGGCATCCCTGGCCGCCATCGCCGGCGGACTCGCGATCGTCCTGAACGGGATCGACGCGATGGAGCAGGTGCTCAACGACCCCAACGCCACCGTCGTGCAGGTCTACGTCGGCCAGTCGTGGGTCGTCGTCGGCGCCGCCGTGCTCGGTGCCGGCGCCATCGGCATCGTCGCGGTCCTGGCGCTCGCCGCCGCGACCGCCCTCGTGCGTCGCCCCGACGTGTCGGTCGAGACGATCGACTGGTCCAGCGACGAGGAGACGGCTCCGCAGAGCGCCGCTCCCTTCGCCCCCGCGACGACGGCCACCCCCCTCGCGGTCGAGGACGCCGACGTCGAGGTGCCCTCGACGGCCACGGCTCCCCCGCAGGCCCGCGCGTCCGCGAGCCACGACGAGCCCCGCCTCGACGCCGGAGACGACACGACGCGCCGCTGATCATCTCTCCTCGAAGCGCCCGCCCCCGCACCCGGGGGCGGGCGCTTCGTGCGTGGGGACGCGAGACGGTGCCTAGGCTGGTCGAATGTTCACCTTGCGCACAACCCGGGAAGAAGACTGGCCCCGCGTGCGGGAGTTCCGAATCGAGAACGCCATCGACAACCCCGTCTCGTGGACCGCGACCGTCGAGGAGACAGTGCTCATCCCCGATGACGGCTGGAAGATGCGGGCGCGCCGCGGCGAGAATCCCGATACGACCAGCGTCGTCGCCACCGACGATGAGTCGGGCCGCTGGCTCGGCATGATGAACGCGCAGCTCGGCGACGAGCACGGCCCCGAGCCCGTCCTCACGGGCGTCTACGTGACCCCCGACGCGCGCGGACGCGAGAACGGCGTCACCGATGCCCTGCTCGACTCCATCGTGCGGTGGGCCGACTCGCGCGGGTCCGCCCTGCGACTCTGGGTGGCTGAGGTCTCGGTACCCGCTCGACGGTTCTACGCCCGCCGGGGTTTCGCCCCCACCGGACGGACGCAGGAGCTGCGGGTGCGCGGACGAGAGCCGCGCTCCGACGACGGTGGACTCGTGGAGATGAGTCTCCCCCTGACCACGGACGCCGACCGCTCCGCCTCCCCCGACTGACCGTCACCGCGCGCTTCCCGCGACGCCGGGAGCCGGCATCCCGAAACGACGAAGCGCCCGTCCCGGAGACGGGACGGGCGCTGTCGAATCCGATCAGAACGGAAGCAGCGGGTCGACGGCGATCGCGACGAACAGCAGCGTCAGGTAGGTGATCGACGCGTGGAACACGCGCATCGGCCGGGGCTCGCCCCCGCGGACGGCGCGCGAGTACAGGCGGTGCGATTCGTAGATGAACCAGCCGCCGAAGACGAGGGCCGACACGGTGTAGACGAGACCCATCGGGGCGACCGGGATGAGCAGGAGGGAGCACGAGACCGTCGCCCACGCGTAGAGGATGACCTGCAGGCCCACCTGCGAACCGCTGCGCGTGGCGCCCAGCATGGGCACGTCGACCTCGTCGTACTGCGCCGCATACTTCATCGACAGCGGCCAGTAGTGCGGGGGCGTCCACAGGAAGACCAGCGCGAAGAGGATGAACGGCGTCCACGACAGAGAGCCCGTCACGGCCGACCAGCCGATGAGGACCGGGAAGCACCCGGCGATCCCACCCCAGACGATGTTCTGCTCGGTGCGGCGCTTGAGGATGATCGTGTAGATCACCACGTAGAAGAAGATCGCCGCGGCCGACAGACCCGCCGCCAGGACGTTGGTGAAAGCCCACAGCCAGACCGTCGACACGACGGCCAGCGTCCACGCGAAGACCAGTGCGCCGCGGGGCGAGACCTCGCCCGTCACGAGCGGCCGGTTGACCGTGCGCTGCATGTGCGCGTCGATGTCGCGATCCAGGTACATGTTGAACGCCGCCGCGGAGCCCGCGCTCAGCGAGCCGCCGATCACGGTGGCCAGGATCAGCCACAGGTTCGGCAGACCGCCCTGAGCCAGGATCATCACCGGCACGGTGGTCACGAGCAGCAGCTCGAGGACGCGGGGCTTCGTCAGGGCGACGTAGGCCCGGAGGGTGCGTCCGACGGAGCGGCGATCGGTCGTCGCAATGACGTGCGACGTCGTCGAGATGTCCATCGTCCCCCGGGGTAAGCGCGTATAGAACCTCGACGATTCTATGCCATCTCCACCACACGACCGGCCGTCTGTCGACCCCCGTCACCCGCCGCAACCTGCAGCGGCGTTCTCGCTATGCTGGCGATGAACGCGCGCCCCGCGCCGACACCCCACCCCTCTCCCACTCCTACGGTGGTGAGTGCGGCGTCGGAAGTGAACCCGGGCGCTCAGTATCGAGAAAGGCGACCCAGTTGTCGGACTTCGAATGGGATGACATCGATCGGCGCGCGGTGGACACCGCCCGCATCCTCGCGGCGGATGCCGTCGAGAAGGTGGGCAACGGCCACCCCGGAACCGCGATGTCGCTCGCACCCGCGGCCTACCTGCTCTACCAGCGCGTGATGCGCCACGATCCCGCCGACACCCACTGGCCGGGCCGCGACCGCTTCATCCTGTCGGTCGGTCACTCCTCGCTGACGCAGTACGTCCAGCTCTACCTCGGCGGCTTCGGCCTCGAGAAGAAGGACCTCGAGGCGCTGCGCACCTGGGGCTCGCTGACCCCCGGTCACCCCGAGTACGGCCACACCGACGGCGTCGAGATCACCACGGGCCCCCTCGGCCAGGGTCTCGCCTCGTCCGTGGGCTTCGCCTACGCCGCCCGCTACGAGCGCGGCCTGTTCGACCCGGAGTCGCCGGCCGGCGAGAGCCCCTTCGACCACTACGTCTACGTGATCGCCGGCGACGGCGACCTGCAGGAGGGCGTGACCAGCGAGGCCTCCTCGCTCGCCGGCCACCAGGAGCTCGGCAACCTCATCGCCATCTACGACTCCAACCAGATCTCGATCGAGGACGACACCAACGTCGCCTTCACCGAGGACGTCCAGAAGCGCTACGAGGCCTACGGCTGGCACGTGCAGACGGTCGACTGGAAGAAGACCGGTCAGTACGTCGAAGACGTCGCCGAGCTGCACGCGGCCATCGAGGCCGCGAAGGGCGAGACGAGCAAGCCCTCGCTCATCGTCCTGAAGACGATCATCGGCTGGCCCTCCCCCGGAAAGCAGAACTCGGGCAAGATCCACGGCTCGGCCCTCGGAGCCGACGAGCTGAAGGCGACGAAGGAGGTGCTCGGCTTCGACCCCGAGCAGCACTTCGCCGTCGCGGACGACGTCATCGCCCACACGCGCAAGCTCGTCGAGCGCGGCGAGGCCGAGAAGGCCGCCTGGCAGCAGAAGTTCGACGCGTGGGCCGAGGCCCACCCCGAGCGCAAGCAGCTGTGGGACCGCCTGCAGGCGCGCGAGCTCCCCGCGGGCATCGCCGACGCGCTCCCCGCCTTCGAAGCGGGCAAGGACGTCTCGACCCGCGCCGCCAGCGGCACGGTCATCAACGCCCTGGCCGCCGAGCTCCCCGAGCTCTGGGGCGGTTCGGCCGACCTCGCCGAGTCCAACCTGACGACGATCAAGGATGCCAAGTCCTTCATCCCCTCGTCGTGGTCGACGCACGAGTGGTCGGGCGACCCCTACGGCCGCGTGCTGCACTTCGGCATCCGCGAGCACGCCATGGGCGCGATCCTCAACGGCATCGTGCTCCACGGCCCCACGCGTCCCTTCGGCGGCACATTCCTCATCTTCAGCGACTACATGCGCCCGCCGGTGCGTCTGGCCGCCCTGATGAACATCCCGACGATCTTCGTCTGGACGCACGACTCCGTCGCCCTCGGCGAGGACGGCCCCACCCACCAGCCGATCGAGCAGATCGCCACGCTCCGCGCCATCCCGAACTTCGCCCTCGTGCGTCCGGCGGATGCCAACGAGACGAGCGTCGTATGGCTCGAGATGCTGCGTCGCACCGCCGGCCCCGCCGGTATCGCCCTGACCCGCCAGAACATCCCCGTCTTCGCCCGCGGCGAGGGGGCGGCATCCGGAGACGAGTTCGCCTCCGCCGAAGGCGCGGTCAAGGGAGCGTACGTGCTGGCCGAGGCCAAGAACGGCGAGCCCGACGTGATCCTCATCGCCACGGGGTCCGAGGTGCAGCTGGCCGTCGAGGCGCGCGAGAAGCTCGCCGCCGAGGGCGTGCACGCCCGTGTCGTGTCGGCCCCCTCGCTCGAGTGGTTCGCCGAGCAGGACGAGGCGTACCGCGAGTCGGTGCTGCCGTCGTCGGTCAAGGCGCGCGTGTCGGTCGAAGCCGGTTCCGCGCTCGGCTGGGCGGGCATCGTCGGCGACGCCGGCCGCTCCGTCGCGATCGACCACTTCGGTGCGTCGGCCGACTACAAGACCCTTTTCCAGAAGTTCGGCATCACCACCGAGCACGTCGTCAAGGCCGCGCACGAGTCGCTGGCCGCCGCGAAGAAGTAATCAGAGGAGAACCAGAACAATGAGCACTCCCACCGCAGACCTCTCGGCCGCCGGCGTCAGCATCTGGCTGGACGACCTGTCTCGTCAGCGCATCCAGTCCGGCAACCTCGCCGAGCTCATCGAGTCGCGCGACGTCTCGGGTGTCACCACGAACCCGACCATCTTCGCCGGCGCTCTGTCGAAAGGCGAGGCGTACGAGGGTCAGGTCAAGGAGCTCGCGGCCGCCGACGCCAGCGTCGACGAGGCGATCTTCTCGATCACCACCGACGACGTGCGCGACGCGTGCGACATCTTCCTGCCGGTCTTCGAGGCCACGAACGGCGTCGACGGCCGCGTGTCGATCGAGGTCTCCCCCGACCTCGCCCACGACACCGAGGGCACGATCGCCCAGGCGAAGGACCTGTCGGCCCGCGTCGACCGCAAGAACGTCCTCATCAAGATCCCCGCGACCAAGGCGGGCCTGCCCGCCATCACCGAGGTCATCGGTGCGGGCATCTCGGTCAACGTCACGCTGATCTTCAGCCTCGAGCGCTACGAAGAGGTCATCGACGCCTACCTCGCCGGTGTCGAGAAGGCGCACGCCGCCGGTCACGACATCTCGACCCTGCAGTCGGTGGCGTCGTTCTTCGTCTCGCGCGTCGACACCGAGATCGACAAGCGCCTCGCCGCGATCGGCACCGACGAGGCCGCAGCCCTCAAGGGGAAGGCCGGGATCGCCAACGCGCGCCTGGCCTACGAGCTGTACGAGAAGAAGTTCTCGGAGGACCGCGCCACGAAGCTGCTGGATGCCGGTGCCACGGTGCAGCGTCCGCTCTGGGCGTCGACCGGCGTCAAGGACCCCGCGCTGCCCGACACGCTCTACGTGACCGAGCTCGTCGCCCCCGGCACCGTCAACACGATGCCCGAGAAGACCCTCGAGGCGACCTTCGACCACGGCGTGATCACGGGTGACACCGTCACCGGCGCCTACGCCGAGGCGCACGAGGTCTTCGACCGGCTCGCCGCGGCCGGCGTCGACGTCGCCGACGCCACGCAGGTGCTCGAGGACGAGGGCGTCGAGAAGTTCATCGCCTCGTGGCACGAACTGCAGGACACCGTGAAGACCGCGCTGCAGGCCGGAAGCGCCCAGGCCGCGCAGTGACTCTCGCCGTCAAGGTCACCGGCCACGCCAAGTCGGTCGTCGACGCGGAGCTGCCCGGTCTGACCGTCTCGCTCATCGCGTCGGGGATCACGGCGGCCGACCCCACCCTGTGGGGCGCGGCGGCCGAGGACGAGGCGTCGCGTCGACTCGGGTGGGTGCGGGCGGTCACCGTCTCGCGCCCGCTCGTGGCCGAGATCACGGCCCTGCGCGACGAACTCGTCGCGCAGGGCGTGACCCGCGTCGTCCTCGCCGGAATGGGCGGATCCTCGCTCGCTCCCGAGGTCATCGCGCAGTCGGCGGGCGTGCCGCTCGTCATTCTCGACTCGACCGCTCCGGGGCAGGTGCTCGCCGCGATCGACGGCGACGCCGAGTCCGGCGGTCTCGAGCAGACCGTGCTGGTGGTCTCGAGCAAGTCGGGCTCGACCATCGAGACCGACTCCGCCAAGCGGGCCTTCGAGGCCGCTTTCCGCGATCTCGGCATCGACCCCGCCGGTCGCATCGTGGTGGTCACCGATCCCGGCTCCCCGCTCGAGCAGTCCGCTCGCGCCGACGGCTACCGGGTGTTCACCGCCGATCCGACCGTGGGCGGACGCTACTCGGCTCTCACGGCGTTCGGGCTCGTCCCCACCGGCCTCGCCGGCGTCGACATCGAGGACCTCCTCGATGAGGCGGATGCCACTCTGCTCGAGGTCGCGATCGACTCCCCCGAGAACCCGGCCCTCGTACTCGCCGCGGCGATCGCGGGTGGCGGGGCGCACCGCCGCGACAAGCTCGGCCTCGTCACCGACGGAAGCCACATCATCGGCCTGCCCGATTGGATCGAGCAGCTGGTCGCCGAATCGACCGGGAAGGACGGCACCGGCATCCTGCCCGTCGTCCTGCTCCCCGTGTCACCCGAGCTCGAGACGAAGCCCGACGATCTCCAGGTCGTGCGATTCGTCGACGATGCCGAGGCGTTTCACCTGTTCGAGCGGCACACCGGCGAAGTGCTCATGAGCGGTTCGCTCGGCGCGCAGTTCGTCGTCTGGGAGTACGCCACCGCGATCGCCGGTCGGCTGCTCGGAATCGATCCCTTCGATCAGCCCGACGTCGAGTCGGCCAAGGAGGCGACGCGCGGCCTGCTCGACGCGCAGCCCGCGCCCACCGCCCCGGCCTTCGTCGACGGCGGCGTCGAGGTGCGCGTGTCCGACCCCGCCCTCGCGGCGAGCGGCACGGTGACGGGTGTCCTGGAAGCGCTGTGGCGGACGGTCCCGGTCGACGGCTACGTCAGCATTCAGGCGTACGTGAACCGTCTCGAGCTGGCACAGCTCGCGGGTCTGCGCGAACTCGTGGCGGCCGACTCGGGTCGCCCCACCACCTTCGGCTGGGGACCGCGGTTCCTGCACTCCACCGGACAGTTCCACAAGGGAGGACCCGCCACCGGCGTGTTCCTCCAGATCATCGAACGCACCGACGTCGACCTCGAGATCCCCGGTCGGCCGTTCACGTTCGGACAACTCATCCAGGCACAGGCCGCGGGAGACGCGAGCGTGCTGGCGGAGGGCCACGGCCGTCCCGTCGTCACGCTGACGCTGACCGACCCGCAGGTCGAAGTGCTCTCACTCTTCGAGGCGGCGCAGTAAAGCATGGTCGTAGAGATCACCCCGGGTCACAATCCGTTGCGCGATCCCGAGGATCGCCGTCTGAGCCGGATCGCGGGGCCCAGCGCCCTCGTGATCTTCGGCGTCACCGGCGACCTCTCGCGCAAGAAACTCATGCCGGCGGTCTACGACCTCGCCAACCGCGGCCTGCTGCCCCCGGGCTTCGCGCTCGTGGGCTTCGCGCGCCGCGACTGGGAGGACCAGGACTTCGCGAAGGTCGTGTACGAGTCGGTCAAGAAGTACGCCCGGACGGAGTTCCGCGAGGAGACGTGGAAGGAGCTCCTCGAGGGCATCCGCTTCGTCCAGGGCGAGTTCGACGACCCCGAGGCGTTTGGCCGTCTGCGCGAGACCGTCGACAAGCTCGACACCGAGCGCGGCACGATGGGCAACCACGCCTACTACCTCTCGATCCCGCCGAAGGCCTTCCCGCTGGTCACCACCCAGCTGAAGGCATCGGGGCTCGTGGGCGACGACGAGACGAAGACCTCCGGCTGGCGCCGCGTGGTGATCGAGAAGCCGTTCGGTCACGATCTCGCCTCGGCGCGCGAGCTGAACGAGGTCGTCGAGAGCGCGTTCCCCGCCGACGCCATCTTCCGCATCGACCACTACCTCGGTAAAGAGACGGTGCAGAACATCCTCGCGCTGCGCTTCGCGAACGAGCTGTACGAGCCGATCTGGAACCGCAACTACGTCGACCACGTGCAGATCACCATGGCCGAGGACATCGGCGTCGGTGGTCGCGCCGGTTATTACGACGGCATCGGCGCGGCGCGCGACGTCATCCAGAACCACCTGCTGCAGCTTCTCGCCCTCACGGCGATGGAAGAGCCCATCAGCTTCAACGCCGCCGACCTGCGCGCCGAGAAGGAGAAGGTCCTGGCCGCGGTCCGCGTGCCCGAGAACCTGGCCGAGGCGACCGCGCGCGGTCAGTACGCCGGCGGCTGGCAGGGCGGCGAGCAGGTGCTGGGCTTCCTCGAGGAAGACGGCATGAACCCCGAGTCGGTCACCGAGACCTACGCGGCGATCAAGCTCGAGATCAACACGCGCCGCTGGTCGGGGGTCCCCTTCTACGTGCGCAGCGGCAAGCGTCTGGGTCGCCGCGTGACCGAGGTCGCCGTGGTGTTCAAGCGCGCGCCGCAGCAGCTGTTCTCGCAGAGTCAGACGCAGGAGCTCGGGCAGAACGCCCTCGTCATCCGCGTTCAGCCCGACGAGGGCGTGACGATCCGCTTCGGGTCGAAGGTGCCCGGCGACGGCACCCAGGTGCGCGACGTCACGATGGACTTCGGCTACGGGCACGCCTTCACCGAGGCGAGCCCCGAGGCCTACGAGCGCCTCATCCTCGACGTCCTGCTGGGTGATCCGCCGCTGTTCCCCCGGCACGAAGAGGTGGAGCTCAGCTGGAAGATCCTCGACCCGATCGAGGAGTTCTGGTCCGCCCAGGGCGGTCCGCTCGAACAGTATTCGCCCGGTTCGTGGGGTCCGGCATCCGCCGACGAACTCCTCGCCCGCGACGGTCGCACCTGGAGACGCCCGTGATCATCGATCTGCCCGACACCACCGTCAGCGCCATCTCGAAGAAGCTCGTCAGCGTGCGCGAAGAGGGCGGCGCCGTCGCCCTCGGCCGCGTGCTGACGCTCATCATCGTCACGCACCACGGTGCCGAAGAAGAGGTCATCGAGGCGGCCAACGACGCCTCGCGCGAGCACCCGATGCGCGTCATCGCCGTGCTGTTCGGCGACGACGACGACGAGCCCCGCCTCGACGCCCAGATCCGCGTGGGCGGCGACGCGGGCGCGAGCGAGGTCGTGGTGCTCCGCGCCCACGGCGCCGCGGGCTCGAACGCCGAGAGCCTCGTGACCGGCCTGCTGCTCCCCGATGCCCCGGTCGTCGCCTGGTGGCCGGCTGACGCACCCGAAGACCCCTCGCACTCCGCGATCGGTCGGATCGCTCAGCGTCGCATCACCGACGCGTCGTCGCAGGCCGACCCGGCCGCCTGGGTCGCCCGGCTCGGCGAGCACTACTCCCCCGGCGACACCGACTTCGCCTGGACCCGTGTGACGCGCTGGCGCGAGCAGCTGGCCGCCGTGCTCGATCAGCCCCCGTACGAGCCCGTCACCGCGATCGAGGTCCGCGGCGCCGCCGACTCCCCCTCCACCGCCCTGCTGGCGGCCTGGCTGGGGATGAAGCTCGAGGCTCCCGTCGACTACGCGTACCTGCCGGCCGGGGAGTGGGCGAGCGGCATCAAGTCGGTGCGTCTCACCCGTCCGAGCGGCGACACATTGCTAGAGCGGCCCGAGGCGGGCGTCGCGGTGCTGACGCAGCCCGGTCAGCCCACCCACGACCTGGCGTTCCCGCGCCGCACCTTGCGCGAGTGCCTTGCCGAGGAGCTGCGCCGCCTCGACCCCGACCTTCTCTACGGTCGCGTGATCACCGAGGGGCACGACCTGCTGATCGCCGCGAGCGAGCGGGGCGACTCATGACCGACAACGGCTCGGTCAAACAGGTCATCATCAAGCCGGATGCCGAGACCCTCGCCTCGTACGTCGCCACGCGCTTCGTGAACCGCATCGTCAAGCGGGTCGCCGAGGGCAAGCGCATGCACGTGTGCCTCACCGGGGGCACGATGGGCGGCGCGGTGTTACGGACGGCCGCGCAGGATGAGCGGATCGGTCGCATCGACTGGTCGCTCGTGCACTTCTGGTTCGGCGACGAGCGGTTCGTTCCGCGCGACTCGGACGACCGCAACGAGAAGCAGGCGCGCGCGGCGTTCCTCGACCACCTCGACATCCCGGCCGAGAACATCCACACCGTCGCCTCGAGCGAGGACGGTCTCGACCTCGATGCCGCGGCGATCGCCTACGCCGACGAGCTGGCTCAGTTCGCTCCCTCGGATCGCAGCGAGACGGGACCCTGGCCCGCTTTCGACATCTGCTTCCTCGGGGTCGGCCCCGACGCGCACATCGCCTCGCTGTTCCCCGATCGCCCCGAGATCTCGGTGACCGACCGCGCCACCGTGCCGGTGCGCAACTCCCCCAAGCCCCCGAGCGATCGCGTCTCTCTGACGCGGCCGGTCATCAACTCGTCGAAGCGCGTGTGGATGGTCGTCGCGGGCGCCGACAAGGCCGCCGCCCTGGGTCTCGCCCTCGCGGGTGCGAGCTATCAGAGCGTGCCCGCGGCCGGGGCGAAGGGCCGCCGTCGCACGGCGTTCTTCGTCGACGAGGTCGCGGCCGATCAGGTTCCGCCCCAGCTCATCGACCGCGAGTACTGAGGAGCGGGAGCCCCACAGGACCCCCTGCCCCGCGCAGGCCGCGAGCCCGGGCGCATGAACGCGGAGGACCGGATGCCACACGGCATCCGGTCCTCCGCGTTTATGCGCGGACGTCTCTAGGGGAATTCCACCCATTGTCTTCCGCGGGACGCCGATTTACTCTCTTCGTGGGGGGCATCCTGGTCCGTTCGGCGGGGCTCGATCCGTGAGGGTCGATCCGCGACGAACGGCCGACGCAGTAGGGAGCGTTCGGATGCCAATTGTCGGTCGAGAGCGAGAGTTGCACGTCGCCGCGAACCTGATCGGTTCGGGCACAGGCTCCGCGGGCTTATTCGTCGGTGAAAGAGGGGCGGGCAAGTCCGCCCTGGCGCACGAGGTCGCCCTGCGCCACGACGCCGTGGTGGTCACGGCCAGTCCGAGCGAGCGCATGTGGCCGCTCTCGGGTGTCACCGCGGTGGCCTCGGCGCTCGACGACGGGCGACGGGATGCCGTCGACAGCGTCCTCTCCCGCGGCGGCGACTGGCCGGAGCACCTGCTCGCCGAAGAGATCAGCCGCACCCTTCACCTGCTGCGAGCAGAACCCTGCGTGGTGGTGGTCGACGATCTCGATGAGATGGACAGCGCGAGCATCACCGTGCTGTCGTACGTCTTCGGACGCCTCCGCGGCACCGGCGTCAGCGTGATCGCCACCAGCGGCTCGTTCGAGGGACGCCACGACTTCGCCGGCATGCTGCAGACCCGCATCCAGCGGTTGTCGTTCGACGAGTCCGTCGATCTCGCCCGGAGCGTCCTGGGGCCGGGCGCCGACCGGGCCGTGCTGCGGATCGTCGCGGAACTCGCCGCCGGCGACCCCGGCGTGCTGGTGGGATTGCGCCTCACCCCCGCCGAGGCGAACGGCGACGAGCCGCTCAACGTCCCGTTGCGCGTGCGCGAGCAGCGACCGCCCCGACGACAGCAGCGCGAATACCGCGTCCTCGACCCGAGGTGGGCGCGCGTGCTCGACCTTCTCGCCGTGGGTCCCGTGTACGGCCTCGATCGTCTGCGCGCCACCGCCCGCGAGCACGACGTCGACATCGACGATCTGCTCGACCACGGCATCGTGTCGGTTCACGGCGGTCTCGCTCGCATCGCCGACCCGGCCCATCGGCTGCGCCTGCATGCCGACCTGAGTCCGGAGGAGCGTCGCGCCCTGCACGCGCGGGGAGCGGCCGACCACGCCGGCGCGTACCCGGCGACGCGCCGCTGGCACGAGAGCTTCCTCGACCCGACAGCGGATCGCAGCGCCCTTCTCGGCGGTGCCATCCTGCTCGCTCGGAACGCCGAGACCGCCGCCGCCGTGGAGTTCGCCGAGCGGGCGTTGGGCGGGGAGATGGACGAGACACGTCGGTGCGAGCTCCTCGTGGACCTCGGCGAGGCGCTCGTGCTCGGCGGACACGACCTCCTCGGTCAGCACTACCTCCGGCGGGCCGGGGTGAGCGCCGATCCCGCGACCCGCACGCGCGCAGCGATCGCCCATCTCCGCGCGGTCGCGTCAGTGGACCACCTGGTCGACGACGCCGTGCTCGACCACGTCGATCCGCTCGTCGGGGCCGAGGCCGCGGCATCCGAGAGGCTTCTCTGCGAGAGCGCCCGCCTGCACCTGCACCGCGGGGAGGTCGACCTCGCCGTCGAACGCATCGCCCTCGCCGTGGAGCTCGGCGTCGCGTCCACCCAGACGGCGCTGCTCGCCGGTATCGCCGAGGAGCTGGGCGGGCGCTGCCGCGCCGTGGCGCCCATCCGTCTCGAGAACGTCGGCGCCGACGTCCCGATCGACCACGCCCTGCTGTACGCCGGCCTCATCCTGCTGCGCGACGACTACAGCACGGCCAGACGGATCATCCGTACCGAGCTCGACCGCTCCCCGCGACACGCGCCGATGTGGCGCGAGCATCTTCTGCGCCAGCTCGTCACGGTCGAGGTCCGCGCCGGAGACCCGGTCGCCGCGCGCGAAGCCGTCATCGCGTGGCAGCACGAGTGGATCCCGGGACGCAGCGCCGACGCCGCCAGCACGCTCATCCTCGCCGCCGAGGCGGCGATGCACGAGTCGCCGACCGGGGCCGCCGACCTCGTGCAGCGGGGGCGGGAGCGGGCCCGCCGCGAGGGCGCAAGCACCCTGACGCCGTGGTTCACGGCGATCGAGGGGGCCCTGGCCCTCGGCGAGGGCCGGTACGCCGAGGCCGTCCTGCACCTGCGCGAAGCCCGGTCCCTCCACGTCGACGACGACCCCGCCGTGATGCGTCTCGACGCCGACCTCATCGAAGCCCTCTGGCTCGACGGCCGGCACGACGAGGCCCGCGACGAACTTCAGCGTCTCGAGCGTGCGGCCGCCCACTCGACGAGGCGGTGGACCCACCTCGCCCTCGCGCGCTCGCGGGCCGTCTGTCGGTCGGGCCACGAGGGCGCGGGCGCCTTCCGTGACGCGGAAGCGCTCTTCCGCGGCGACGACGCCCCTCTCGAGTGGGAACGCCTCCGCCGGGCAGAGGAACGCTGTCTACCGGACGTCCGCGTGTCGGCCGTCCGCGCGCTCGGCGACGACGCCGTCCCGGGCCCCCGTCCGGGTCGGAACGCGCGAGAACTCTCCAGCCACGAACGGGAGATCGTCGCCCTCGTCGAGCGCGGCCTGCGCAACCGCGAGATCGCGGCGGCCCTGTTCATCTCGCTCCGCACGGTCGAGCTCCGCCTGACCGGCATCTACCGCAAGCTCGGCATCACCTCGCGGGTACAGCTCGTGGCCCACCTTCGCGGAGCGGCGAGCTGAGCGGAGGGTTCATCCGCACGGCCGCCGGTTCGGGCGACCGCTCGGACATCCGGCGATCGGGGCTGCGCCAGCGTCCGTCGGACGGGCGCCCGAGCGCGGCGACGAGAGCGCGCAGGCACAGGCTCGCATCCCACACCCGGAGGAGGGGGAACACGAGCATCCGAGGATGCGGGCGCGTGCGCGAAACCGCACAGGTGAAGGCGCTCATGACGAAGTCGACGATCAGAAACCCGGCGGCCAGGGGAAGCACGGGAAGCGCCGCGGCCACCCCGGCCGCCGTCGCGGCCACGGTGCCGTCGGCCATCGCTGCGACCAGCGCCGCCAGAGCTCCCACGATCAGGAGCGGAAGCATCGCCACGAGGACCAGACTGGACACGACGGTCTCGACCGCGAAGACGCCGACCGAAGACCAGAAGAGGCCCGGGTGGAGCCCGTGGCGGCGCACCGTCTGCCAGAATCCGAGGCTCCAGCGCCGGACCTGCGCCGAGTAGTCGCGCAGCACCGCGGGATCCTGGGTCTCGGCGACCGCGCACTCGGGGTGGAAGGCGATCCGCCCGAGCTTCTTGGCGTGGACCTCGAAGGTCATGTTGAAGTCCTCGATCGAGAGCCCGGGGGCGTCGATGTCGATGCGGTCCAGCACATCGGTGCGATAGAGGCTGGCGAACCCGGGCACGATCGCCACGGCATCCGCTCCCCGCGCCGCCTGCCCGAACTTGTGCAGGTATTGCGTGCACACGTAGGTGCGCTCGCGATACGAGGTGAGGACGCGGCCCACGCCCGTGGGCGGAACATCCGCCGACGTGGTCGCCCGACCTGCCACCGCGACGACGCCCTCATCGGTGAACTGCGGAAGCGCGGTGCGCAGATAGTCGGGGCGAGGCCGGGAGTCCGCGTCGAGCAGGAGGAGCAGGGGGAACCGCTCCGGGATCCGGAAGTGACGCAGGCCCGCCCTGATGGCGCCCGCCTTGCCCCGATTCGGCGTGAGATCCCAGGCCTCGGCACCCGCGGCCCGCGCCCGCTCGACGGTGTCGTCGTGGGAGCCGTCCGAGACGACGAACACATTGCCCGCGGGCACGAGCCGGCGCGCGGCACGCACGGCCTCGGCGATCACGAGCTCCTCGTCGTGCGCGGCGATGAGGATCGCCACCTCGGCGCTGCGGAAGTACATCGACGGGTTCAGCAGCGCGGCGGACGGTCGGCGCTCGGCGATGAGACGGCACATCGCCGCCGTGCCCCACACGAGCGTCGACACACCGATCGTGCACACCGCGACGAGCACGACGAGTGCAGGGGTCATGGCATCCCACCTCTTCGGGTCGAGGGTTCGCATCGCGCCTCCGGATCGGGCGACCGGATGACGTGTCGAAGGCGACCGTACGTGAGCCGACGCTGATCGACACCGCCTCGACCCGCAGTTGCGGTTGCGGTTTCCCGCAGAACGCGATGCGGGAAGCGGGACACCGCAGGATCGTCGACGATTCCTTGACCCGACCCGCGCCCACGACGCACTGTGATCCCCGGATCAGCGTCGATACCCGATCGGACGCCGTCCCACCACCCGAAATCGTCCGAGGGGGCGCTGCATTTCCCCCGCCGCCCCCTCGGACCCTGCCTTGGAGGATGAAGATGTCCACTCTCGATGTCCGAGCCGACGTCATGACCACGCCGCGGCCCCCGGCTCCCGCTCCGACGCGGACGTTCGACTTCGACGTCGCCATCGTCGGACTCGGGTACGTGGGCCTGCCGACCGCCCTGGCTTATCACGCCAGCGGGTCGCGCGTTCTCGCCCTCGACGTCTCGCCGCGACGCCTGCGCGACATCGCCTCGCGCAGCGCCGACCTCATCGACTCCGACCGGGAGCGCCTCGAGACCGCCCTGCACGCGCCGGCGGACTTCCGGCTCACCAGCGACACCGCGGAGCTCAGCCGCGCGGCCGCGATCGTCGTGTGCGTCCCCACGCCCGTCGACCACCAGCAGGTCCCCGACCTCACCGCGCTCCGGGCGGCGTGCGCCACCGTCGTCGCGGCCGTCCGGCCCGGGCAGCTCATCATGCTCACCTCGACCACCTACGTCGGCTGCACCCACGACCTCGTCGAGAAGCCGCTCCGCGAGCGCGGGATGCAGATCGGACGCGACGTCTTCGTCACCTTCAGCGCCGAACGCATCGACCCCGGCAACGTGGGCTTCGCCCAGGAGGTCGTCCCCCGCGTGGTCGGCGGGGCCACCGCGCAGTGCGAAGAAGAGGGCGCGCGACTGCTCGCCCGCTACGCGGCGCGCGTGCATCGGGTCTCCAGCCTCGCAACCGCCGAGATGACGAAGCTGCTCGAGAACACCTTCCGCGCCGTCAACATCGCCCTGGCCAACGAGTTCGCCGACATCTGCGGTGCCCTCGACGTCCCCGTCACCGAGGTGATCGAGGCGGCGAGCACGAAGCCCTACGGCTTCATGGCGTTCTACCCCGGCCCCGGCGTCGGCGGACACTGCATCCCGTGCGACCCGCACTACCTGCTCTGGCAGCTGAAGGCGCTGCACGTCGACGCGGGCGTCATCACCGAGGCCATGACGCGCATCGCCGCCCGCCCGCGCCGTGTCGTCGACCGGATCCGCGACGTGCTCGGACGCGCGGGCAAGGGCACGCTCGGCGCCCGGGTGCTCGTCGTCGGCGTCACCTACAAACCCGACGTCGCCGACCTGCGCGAGTCCCCCGCCCTCGAGATCATCGACCACCTGATCGACGTGGGCGCCGAGGTGCAGTACGTCGACACCCACGCCCCGCACATCCGCCTCGACTCCGGGCGCGAACGCGATTCGCTGCCCGACCCGGCGGCGTTCCACCCCGACATCGTGCTCGTACACACCCGCCACCATGACGCGGACCTGGCGTGGCTCGACGGCGACGCGGTCGTGGTCGACGGCACCTACCGCAGCGCCGACATCGCGGGGCGGGTGCTCCTGTGAGCGGCGTCACGGTCTACCCGGGCTCCGCCTCGCCCCGGACGCGCACGCTCGTCACCGGGGGCGCCGGGTTCGTCGGCAGCCACCTCGTCGAGCACCTGCTGAGCCTCGGCGACGAGGTCGTCGTCCTCGACGATCTCTCGACCGGCTCGGCCCGCAACCTCGCGGGGGTCGCCGACAACCCCCGGCTCGAGATGATCCACGGCTCGATCCTCAACACCAAGACGGTGGGCGCGGCGATGCAGGGATGCGACCGCGTGTTCCACCTGGCCGCGGCCGTGGGGGTGAAGCTCATCGTGGAGCAGCCCCTGCGGGGTCTGCGCATCAACATCCACGGCACCGAGAACGTGCTGACGGCGGCCATCGAACACCAGGCCTCCGTGCTGATGGTGTCCACGAGCGAGGTGTACGGCAAGAACACCGCCGATCGCCTGCGCGAGGACTCCGACCGCGTCCTCGGCGACCCGCTGCTCTCCCGCTGGACCTACGCGGGGGCGAAGGGCATCGACGAGGCCTTCGCCAAGGCCTACTGCGATCAGGAGGGCCTCGACGTCTCGATCGTCCGCCTGTTCAACACCGTCGGGCCCCGCCAGACCGGTCGCTACGGCATGGTGCTGCCGAACCTCGTGGGGCAGGCCCTGCGCGGCGCGCCCCTCACCGTGTTCGGCGACGGCCAGCAGACGCGTTGCTTCTCCGCGGTCGAGGATGTCGTGCCCGCGATGGTGCTCATCGAGAGGGACCCGCGCGCTCGGGGTCAGGCCTACAACCTGGGCGGGGCGCGCGAGATCTCGATCTTCGAACTCGCGACCGAGATCATCCGCACCCTCGACAGCCGGAGCACGATCGAGCTCGTCCCCTACGAGCAGGCGTACGCCCCCGGTTTCGAAGACATGCGGCGCCGCGTCCCCGACAACACCAAGGCGCACGACCTCGTCGGCTACGAGCCGCACACCTCGTTGACCTCCACGATCATGCGCGTCGCCGCCGACCTGCTCTCGCGCGAACGCCTGGGCTCCGATGCCATGCCGCTCGCCGGCGCGGGCGCCTTCCGCGGGGTCCTCTGATGTGCGGCATCACCGCCTACCGCGGACCGACGTCCGCCGCCTCGCGCGCCCGCAACGCCCTCGAGCGTCTGGAGTACCGGGGCTACGACTCCGCCGGCATCGCCGCGCGGTACGTCGACGGCACGGCTCTGCACGTGCGCACCCTGAACGGCGTGGCATCCCTCACCGACGCAGTGCGTTCGGGCGAATCGGGGACGGATGCCACGACCTCGGCGATCGGTCACACCCGCTGGGCCACCCACGGCGAGGTCAACGAGCGCAACGCCCACCCGATCGAGGACTGCAGCGGTCGGTTGTTCCTGGTGCACAACGGGATCATCGAGAACGCCGACCTGCTGCGGGCGCAGCTCGTCGCCGACGGGCACCGCTTCGCCACCGACGTCGACAGCGAGGTGATCGTCCACCTGCTCGAGCAGGCGCTGCGCCCCGGAGTGGGCCTCGGCGACGCCCTCGCCGACACCGTCACGCGCCTCGAGGGGTCGTGGGCGATCGTCGCCCTCGACACCCGAACCGGATCGCTCGCGGGAACGGCGCACGGTTCGCCGCTCATCGTCGCCGCGGGTGAAGAAGGGGTCTACTTCGCGAGCGACGTGGGCGCGATCGCCCCGGTGGTCGAGGCGTTCCGCGTGCTGGAGGACGACGACGTGGTCGAGGTGGACGCGGGAGGCATGCGGTGGCACCGCGCGGGCGGCAGCTGCCGCCCGCGGGGACTGTGGCCCGTCCCGCAGACGGCGTACCTGTCGAGCAAGGGACGCCACCGTGACCACATGGGCAACGAGATCGACGAGCAGCCCGCCGTGGCGCGCCGCGTGCTCGAGGTCCTCACCCCCGGAATCGCCGACGGCGCCCTGTGGCGGGGGGCGGGCCTTCCCCCGCTCGACGACGTCGATCGGGTGACGGTCATCGGGTGCGGAACGTCGCTGCACGCCGGCCGTGCGGTGGCCGGGGTGTTCTCCCGCCTCGGCGGCCTCCCCACCCGCACGCTCGTCGCGAGCGAAGCGGCGCACGAGGTCTGGGAGCCGCGAACCCTGGTGATCGCGCTGAGCCAGTCGGGTGAGACGGCCGACGTCCTCCGGGCGCTCGACGGCCTCCCGGCCAACGGGCGCACCCTGCTGGCCCTGACGAACAATCCGTCGTCGACGCTGGCCCGTCGCGCGGATGCGACGCTCGATTGCCTCGCCGGTCCCGAGATCGGAGTCGCCGCGACCAAGACGTTCGTCGCGCAGGTCCTCACGGGCGCCTGCCTGGCCCTCTCGGGGTTGTCGGTCTCGTCGCGGGCCGACGCGATGGCCCTCGACGGTGACCTGCGCGCGCTCGCCGCGACCCCGGAGGCACTGTCGGCCGCTCTCGACACCTGGCGCGGCCCCGCGGCGAAGATGGCCGCCGAGTTCGTCAACGCCCCCGGCTTCCTCTTCATCGGGCGCGGCTCGGGTCTCGTCTACGCCGCCGAGGGGGCGCTCAAGCTGAAGGAGCTGTCGTACCGGTGGACTGAGCACCAGCCGGCGGGCGAACTGAAGCACGGCCCTCTCGCCCTGGTGGATGCCGGCACCCCGGTGTTCGTCGTCGACAACGGCGATCCTCGGCTCGACGTCGACGTCGCCGAGATCCTGGCCCGCGGCGGCCGCGTGCTGCGCGTGGGAGAACGCGTGCTGACCGTCGGCGGGATCCCCCTGCACCTGCCGCGGACGGGCCCCTCCTGGGGGCCTCTCGAAACGGTCGTCCCCCTGCAGATGTTCGCTCGCGAGCTCGCCCTGCGCTTGCGCCGCGACGTCGACAAGCCGCGCAATCTCGCAAAGTCGGTGACGGTCTCGTGACCGGCCGTGCCTCCGAGGCCACCGGCCCCGACGACTCATGGATCCGCCGACGGACCCGCCTGACCCGAAAGGACGCCCCCATGATCCACCGACCCGTCGCCCCCGGGCGTCGGCGACTCCGGGCCCTCGCGGTCCTCGCCGCCGTCGCCGTCGGAGCGGGCGGGCTGATCGCCGCGGCACCGCCCGCCGCGGCGCCGGCCCAGGCCGCGACCCGCACCATCGTCAGCCTCACCTTCGACGACGCCAACTCCGACCAGCTCAACGCCCTCCCCGCCCTTCAGGCCAACGGCATGAAGGGGACGTTCTACATCAACTCCGGATTCATCGGCGCGGCGGGGCACATGACCCGCACCGACCTGACGAACCTCAAGAATGCGGGGCACGAGATCGGCGGGCACACCGTCAACCACCCCGATCTCGCGCAGGTCAGCGTCGACGAGGCCACGCGCCAGATCTGCACCGATCGCAAGAACCTCACCTCGTGGGGCTTCACCGTGCGCAGCTTCGCGTACCCGTTCGCCTCGTCGACCCCCACCGTCGAAAAGGCCGTGGCGAACTGCGGGTACCAGAGCGGGCGCCTCCTCGGCGACATCCGAAGCCGCTTCGGCTGCCCCGACTGCGCCTACGCCGAGTCCACCCGCCCGGCCGACAAGTACGCACTCAAAGCTCTCGACCAGGTCGACGCCACCTGGACGCTCGACGACCTCAAGGCCGGGGTCACGAACGCCGAGCAGAACGGCGGAGGGTGGGTGCAGTACACCTTCCACGACGTCTGCGACAATGCGTGCAGCGACCTGGCGGTGACCACGTCGTTGTTCGGTCAGTTCACCTCGTGGTTGAAGACGCGACAGGCGGCGGGAACGGTGGTCAAGACGATCGGCGACGTCATCGGCGGCACGGCCAAGCCCGCCGTCGACGGCCCCTCGGTGCCCGCCGTGACGGGGTCGACCAACGGCATCGTCAATCCGAGCATGGAGACCGGTGCCCCCGACTGCTGGATGAGGGGCGGCTACGGCAACAACTCCCCCGCGTTCAGCACGGGCTCCCCCGCGCACACGGGGAACATCTCCAGCGGGATCGTCATGTCCGCGTACGTGGACGGCGATGCCAAGCTCCTCCCGCAGTTCGACCTCGGCCAGTGCTCCCCCACGGTGACACCGGGCAAGACCTACACGCTGCGCGAGTGGTACCAGTCGAGCGGGGTGACGCAGTTCGCGGTCTACCTCCGGTCGACGAGCGGTTCGTGGTCGTACTGGACCTCGAGCCCGTGGTTCGCCTCGGCGGCCGATTGGACGCAGGCCGATTGGACGACGTCCGCGATCCCCGCCGGCTACAACGGCATCAGTTTCGCGCTGACGATCTTCGGCAACGGCACCCTCCGCACCGATGATCTGCAGCTCTACGACAGCGCCGGCGCCCCGTCGCTGGCCCCCGCCACCGTGACCGCCCCGTCGTTCGCCCCGATGACCGCGACACCTCCCCAGGGCCCGGTGGAGAAGGTCCACCCCACCGAGAGCGACGTCACCGGATGACGCTGTCGCTGCGGCCGGCGGCGGCGATCACCCTCGTGGTGGTCGCCGCCGTCGGCCTGTCGGCGTGCGCCCCGCCCGCCGTACCGCGACCCGAGACCGGCTACCCGTGGCACACCGGCGTGGTGGCGACGACCTTCTGGGTGGGCGAGGTGTTCGACCCGAACGCCTCCGACGGGAGCCAGCGCCTCTCGACGTACGACTCGGACTGGTTGGGTTCCTACGGCGGTTGCGATGGGATCGTCGTCGGCACCGCCTGCCGCACCGAGGCCCGTACCGCCGACACCGGGTATTTCCCCACCGCCATGACCCCGCTCGAGAACCCGTTCTACCTCGACCTGCCCTTCGACGACGTCAACGACGAACAGGGCTTCGCCACGCGCGGCTCGGTCATCCCGTGGGCGGAAGAGCCGGCGTACTCCTCGGCCGTCGACGACCCCTCGCAGAGCCTCATGAAGAACAGGTGGGTGGTCCTGCGCAAGGACGGACACGTCTGCTACGGCCAGATCGAGGACGCGGGGCCGGGCGAGTACCGCGACGCCGCCTACGTTTTCGGCTCCGACGATCGTCGTCCCGCGAACGCGCGCTACAACGGCGCGGGCCTCGACGTCTCTCCCGCTCTCAACGGCTGCCTGGGCTTCTCGGATCTCGACGGAGAGGACGACCGCGTCGATTGGGCCTTCGTCGACGACGCCGACGTCCCCGCGGGCCCCTGGACGAGGATCGTCACCGACTCCCCGGTCCGCTGAGCCGGTGCCCACCCCCGACGCGCGGCGCGGATGCCCGTCCCCTCGCCCGGGCGCGCCCGTCCGCTCTCGCGTGGTCACCGAAAGGAAGAAGGGCCGGATGCCACGGCATCCGGCCCTTCTCTCGTTCGCGCGGTGAGGACTTACTGTCCGCGACGCTCGCGCAGCTGCTGCAGAGCGTCGTCGAGGAGCGACGCGGCTTCTTCGTCGCTGCGGCGCTCCTTCACGTAGGCGAGGTGCGTCTTGTAGGGCTCCGCCTTGGCGAGAGCCGGCGGGTTGGCCTTGTCACGCCCGGCGGGGAGCCCGGAGTGCGGGGAGTCGATCGTCTCGGGGATCTCGTCGTCGGGGATTCCCGCGGCGAAATACCGGACGGTCTCGTTGCCGAGGGCGTCCCAGTACGAAACGGCGACGCGGTCGGCGTGGAAGCCGTGATCCTGCTCGCCCATGGGGCCCGCGCCGACGCGCGAGCCACGGATGGCATTGCCGCCAGTGGCCATGTCAGATCTCCGCGAACTTGGTGAGGAGACCGAGACCCACGATGGTGACGAACCACACCAGCGCGAGCACGATCGTGAAACGGTTGAGGTTGCGCTCGGCCAGGCCCGACGAACCGAGGGCGGAACTCATGCCGCCGCCGAACATGTCGGACAGACCGCCACCGCGACCCTTGTGGAGCAGGATGAGCAGGGTCAGCAGGAGGCTGGTGATGCCGAGGAGCACCTGCAGGACGAACTCGAGAATCTGCACAGTCGGAAGCCTTTCGTAGCGATCAGGTCGACCGCACAAGCGTCAAGTATACGGGGAGGCGCCCCGGACGCACGGATGCCCGCGGCGGAGCGCCGCGGGCATCCGTGTCGGCGTCAGACGCCGACGTGCTTCTGGAAGCGGACGATCGCGGCGAACTCGTCCACGACGAGGCTCGCGCCACCCACCAGGGCGCCGTCCACGTCGGGCTCGCGCATGAACCCGGCGATGTTCCCCGACTTCACCGAGCCGCCGTAGAGGACGCGCGTTCGCGCAGCCGCATCGGCGCCCAGCTTGTCGGCGACGACCGCACGGAGCTTGGCGCAGACCTCCTGGGCCTGGTCGGGCGTCGCCGCCTGACCCGAACCGATGGCCCACACCGGCTCGTAGGCCACGACGATGTCGGCGTCCGCCGCCACGCCCTCGAGCGCGACCTCGAGCTGGCCGACCGGAACGGCGCTGGCGCCGAACTTCTCGAGGTCCTCCGAGGTCTCGCCGACGCAGATCACCGGGGCGAGACCGTGGCGCAGAGCGGCCTGGGTCTTCGCCGCGACGACCTCGTCGGTCTCGTTGTGGAACTGACGACGCTCCGAGTGCCCGATGATCACGTACTTCGCGTCGAGCTTGGCCAGGAACTGACCCGAGATCTCGCCGGTGTACGCGCCGGAGTCGTGGGCCGAGAGGTCCTGACCGCCGAGGGAGAAGTCGATCTTGTCGGCGTCGAGCAGCGTCTGCACGGTGCGCAGATCGGTGAACGGCGGGAAGACCGCGACCTCGACGCTTCCGGCCTCGTGCTTGGCTTCCTTCAACGTCCAGTGCAGCTTCTGAACGAACGCGACCGCCTGCAGGTGGTCGAGGTTCATCTTCCAGTTGCCGGCGATGAGGGGGGTTCTGGTCACTGCCATCCGAGGACCTCCAGTCCGGGGAGCTTCTTACCTTCGAGGAACTCCAGGCTGGCGCCGCCACCCGTGGAGATGTGGCCGAACGCCTCGTCGTCGAAGCCGAGCTGACGCACGGCCGCGGCGGAGTCGCCACCGCCGACGACGCTGAGGCCGTCGACCTCGGTGAGAGCCTGGGCGACGGTCCTGGTGCCGGACTCGAACGCCTTCATCTCGAACACGCCCATCGGGCCGTTCCAGAAGACGGTGCGCGAGCCGCGGACGGCGTCGGCGAACAGCTCCGCCGTGCGGGGTCCGATGTCGAGGCCGAGACCGGACGCACCGAAAGCGGTGTCTTCGAGGGCGTCCGCGTCGGCGACCACGTGGTCGGCGTCCGCCGAGAACGAGGCGGCGACGACCGCATCCACCGGCAGCACGATCTCGACGCCGCGCTCCTTCGCCGTGGCGAGGTAGCCCTTCACGGTGTCGATCTGGTCCTGCTCGAGCAGGCTCGAGCCGACCTTGTGCCCCTCGGCGACGAGGAAGGTGAACATCATGCCGCCACCGACGAGGAGCTTGTCCACGCGCGGCAGCAGGTGCTCGATGACGCCGAGCTTGTCGCTGACCTTGGAACCGCCGAGAACGACCGTGTAGGGGCGCTCGGGGTTCTCGGTGAGACGGTCGAGGACCTCGAGCTCCTTCTGGATGAGAAGGCCGGCGGCCGAGGGCACGAGCTGAGCGAGGTCGTAGACGCTCGCCTGCTTGCGATGCACGACGCCGAAGCCGTCCGACACGAGGGCGTCGCCGAGACCGGCGAGCTCCCGGGCGAACGCCTGGCGCTCGGACTCGTCCTTCGAGGTCTCGCCCGCGTTGAAGCGGAGGTTCTCGATGACCGCGACCTCACCGTTCTCGAGCGAGGCGACGGCATCCTGAGCGGACTCTCCGACCGTGTCGCGCGCGAACGCAACCGGCTGGCCGAGGAGCTCGGACAGGCGCTGCGCGACCGGCTCGAGGGAGTACTTCGGGTCGGGGGCCCCGTCGGGGCGGCCCAGGTGCGAGCACACGATCACACGCGCGCCGGCGTTGATCAGTGCGTTGAGGGTCGGCAGCGACGCGCGCACGCGGCCATCGTCCGTGATGATCCCGTCCTTGAGAGGAACGTTGAGATCACAACGGACGATGACGCGCGTGCCGGCCAGCGACCCCAGCGAATCGAGGGTGCGCAGAGCCATGGAGGGTCAGAGACGCTCGGCGACGTACTCGGTCAGGTCGACGAGACGGTTCGAGTAGCCCCACTCGTTGTCGTACCACGACGAGACCTTGACGAGGTTGCCGCTGACGTTGGTCAGCTCGGCGTCGAAGATCGACGAGTGCGGGTTGCCCTGGATGTCGCTCGAGACGATCGGGTCCTCGGTGTACTGGAGGATGCCGTTGAGGCGACCCTCGGCAGCGGCCTTCTTGTAGACCTCGTTGACCTGGTCGACGGTCAGACCCTCGGTGGGGGTGACGATCGTGAGGTCGACGATCGAGCCGGTGGGAACCGGAACGCGGTACGACGAGCCGCTGAGCTTGCCGTTGAGCTCGGGCAGCACCAGGCCGATGGCCTTGGCGGCACCGGTCGAGGCGGGGACGATGTTGATCGCCGCACCGCGCGCGCGACGCAGGTCGCCGTGCGGGCCGTCCTGCAGGTTCTGGTCGGCGGTGTAGGCGTGGGCGGTCATCATGAAGCCGCGCTCGATGCCGAAGGCGTCTTCGAAGACCTTCGCGAGGGGCGCGAGGCAGTTCGTGGTGCACGACGCGTTCGAGATGATGACGTCGGTCTCGGGGTTGTAGGTCTCTTCGTTGACGCCCATGACGATGGTCGCGTCGTCGCCCGTGGCGGGGGCCGAGATGAGGACCTTCTTCGCGCCGCCGGCGACGTGCTTCTTGGCGTCTTCGGCCTTGGTGAAGCGGCCGGTCGACTCGATGACGATGTCGACGCCCAGCTCACCCCACGGCAGGTTGGCGGGGTCGCGCTCTTCGAAGACCTTGATGGTCTTGTCGCCGACGGTGATGGAGTCTTCGGTGTACGAGACGTCCTCGGACAGCACGCCGCCGACGGAGTCGTACTTCAGCAGGTGCGCGAGGGTCTTGTTGTCGGTGAGGTCGTTCACCGCCACGATTTCGAGGTCGGCACCCTGCGCGAGAGCCGCGCGGAGGTAGTTGCGTCCGATACGGCCGAAGCCGTTGATTCCGATCTTGACGGTCACGGAATATCTCCTGAATCAGTTGTGCGCGAGAAGCGCGTGATTGCGGTGTTCGCTGGCGGACAACGGCGTCCCGGTGGGGTGCCCCACCGGGACGCCGCACCGTTTACGACAGTACCAGCAGACCCGAGGTCTTCTCTCGGGCGGCGGCGAAGCGGTCCTGGGCGTCGGCCCAGTTGGCGATGTTCCAGAACGCCTTCACGTAGTCGGCGCGCACGTTCTTGTAGTCGAGGTAGTACGCGTGCTCCCAGACGTCGAGGAGCAGCAGCGGAACGGTGCCCGCGACGATCTGACCCTGCTGGTCGAAGAACTGCTGGATGACGAGGTTCTCACCGATCGAGTCCCAGAACAGACCCGCCCAGCCAGAGCCCTGCACGCCGAGGGCGGCGGCGGTGAACTGCGCGCGGAAGGCGTCGAACGAGCCGAACTGGTCGTCGATCGCGGACTCGAGGTCGCCGGTGGGCTTGTCGCCGCCGTTGGGCGAGAGGTTCGTCCAGAAGATCGAGTGGTTCGTGTGACCGCCGAGGTTGAACGCGAGGTCCTTCTGCAGGCGGTTGATGTTGGCGAAATCGCCCTTCTCGCGCGCTTCGGCGAGCAGGTCGAGGGTCGTGTTCGCCCCGTTGACGTACGTCTGGTGGTGCTTGCTGTGGTGCAGCTCCATGATGGTCGCGCTGATGTGCGGCTCCAGCGCGGAGTAGTCGTAGGGCAGTTCGGGCAGCGTGTACTTCGCCATGATCTCAACTTCCGAATCGGGCGCTGCCGAAACCTCTTCGCCGAGACGACGTGCCGAGGAATCGAGCAGCGAGGGTGACGATGTCATCCTACTGACGGGTAACCACGGCGCACCGGGGTTGCTTCCCCGAATGACGGAAGATAAACGCCCGGGCGCGTCGGAGGGCGATGGATGCCGTGACGCGCGCGGTCCCGAGGAGCGACGCCCGTGAAGGTCTCTGCGGCTCGGGGGATCCAGAGGACCGACAGTGGGCTCAGGGACGCCGCCGATGTCGGCATCCCACCCGGACTCAGTCCTCGGCGCCCACGGGAACAGCAGCCTCGGTCCCCGGGATGCCCTCGACGTCGGCCTTCTTGTCGGCCATGGCGAGGAGGCGCCGGATCCGGCCGGCGACGGCGTCCTTGGTGAGGGGCGGGTCGGCGTGGTGGCCGAGCTCGTCGAGGCTGGCGTCGCGGTGCGCCAAGCGCAGCTCGCCCGCCTGCTGAAGGTGCGCGGGAACCTCGTCGCCGAGGATCTCGAGAGCGCGCTCGACGCGCGCGCACGCGGCGACGGCGGCCTGAGCGGAGCGGCGGAGGTTCGCGTCGTCGAAGTTCACGAGACGGTTGACCCCGGCCCGCACCTCGCGGCGCTGGCGCATCTGGTCCCACTCCCCCGCGGTGCGGCGGGCGCCCATCTCGTACAGGGCTCCGCGGATCGCCTCGCCGTCGCGGACGACGACGCGCGGCACTCCGCGCACCTCGCGGGCCTTGGCGGGGATGCCGATGCGGTGGCCCGCGCCCACGAGCGCCATCGCCGCCTCCGACGAGGGGCACGAGATCTCGAGGGCCGCGGAACGACCGGGGTCGCTCAGGGTTCCGGCGGCCAGGAACGCTCCGCGCCAGATGGCGCTCAGGTCGGGACGCGAACCGGTGGTGAGCTTGTTCGGCAGCCCACGCACGGGCCGACGGCGCTGGTCGAGGAGTCCCGTCTGCCGCGCGAGGGTCTCGCCCGCCTCGATCACGCGCACCGCGTAGAGGCCGCCCGCGCGCCCACCGGAGCCCTGCACGTGGTGCAGTTCAGGACGGACGCCGTACAGCTCCATGAGGTCGCGGGCCACGCGGCGCGCGAGGATGTCGGAGTCGAGTTCGGCTTCGACCGCGACGCGGTTGGCGATGGAGTGCAGACCGCCGGAGAAGCGCAGGAGGGCCGTCAGCTCGGCGACGCGCGCGGTCGGGCGCGGGTCGCGAACGGTGATGAGTTCGGCCTTCACGTCGGCGGTCAGCGGCACGGTTCTCCTCGGGTGGGGGCTGCGGGGACGACGGTACAGCCTACTCGCGACCGAGGTCGCGGTGAGCCACACGGACGGCCACCCCGGGCACATCGGACAGACGTGCAGCCAACTCCCGGGCCATCACCACCGATCGATGCTTGCCCCCCGTGCAGCCCACAGCCACGACGGAATGCCGCTTGTTCTCGCGCTGATACCCCTCCATCACAGGGCCCAGCGCTGCCGCGTACGCGTCGAGGAACTCCGCCGCGCCCTGCTGACCCAGCACGTATTCCCGCACGCGGGAATCTTCACCGGTGAGCGCGCGCAGATCGTCGTTCCAGAACGGGTTCGGCAGGAAGCGCATGTCCGCGACGAGATCGACGTCCGGCGGCAGGCCGTACTTGAACCCGAAACTCATCAGCGTGACGGTGTGGCGCGCGGCACCCTCTTCGCCGAACAATTCGACCGCGCGCAACGACAACTGGTGGACGTTCAGGGCGGAGGTGTCGATCACGACATCGGCGGCCTCGCGGACGCGAGCCAGCCTCTCCCGCTCGCGACGGATGCCGTCCAGGATCGTGCCGTCGTGCTGCAGGGGGTGCGGCCGGCGCACCGCCTCGAACCTGCGCACGAGCACCGCGTCACTGGCATCCAGGAACACCACCCGCACCTGCCGGTTCGCCTGCAGGGTGCGCATGGCCTCGGGGAGGTCGCCGAAGAGCGATCGGCCGCGGACGTCGACCACGACCGCGACGCGCGGAACCGCCCCACCGGCGAGCTCCGTGAGTTCGAGAAGCGGTCGCAGCATGCGCGGGGGGAGGTTGTCGACCACGTACCAATCGAGGTCCTCGAGGGCGTTGGCGACCGTGGATCGCCCGGCGCCCGACATGCCCGTGACGATCAGCACCTCGCCTGGCTCGTCGTCGCGTGCCGGTTCCATGGGCGATCGCCTCCCGTCGTGTCGGTCCAGCCTACCGAGCTAGATGGCTGTGGATGTTCTCGGCGAGGGTCGGCCCGATGCCGGGGAGCTCCATGATCTCTTCGGGCGTGGCGTTCTTCAACGCCGAGACCGACCCGAAATGCCGCAGCAGCGCCTTGATGCGCGTGTCGCCGAGGCCGGGGACCTCGGTGAGCACGCTCGTGATGTCGCGCTTGCGGCGCTTGCGCTGGTGGACGATCGCGAAGCGGTGGGCCTCGTCGCGCAGACGTTGCAGCAGGTACAGCGCCTCCGAGGTGCGCGGGAGGATCACCGGGTACTCCTCCCCCGGCAGCCACACCTCCTCGAGACGCTTGGCGATGCCGCACAGCGCGATCTCCTCGTGCCCCGCGTCGGCGAGGGCACGGGCCGCGGCGGCGACCTGGGGTTGACCGCCGTCGACCACGAGCAGCTGCGGGCGGTAGGCGAAGCGCGGCCTCTTGCGAGCCGTGACGACCTCGCCGTCGGCCGTCGCCTCCTCGGAATCGGGATCGGCCACGATCGCCCCGTCGATGGTCTCGGGCTCGATCTCGTCGGGCCGATCGAGGTACGCCAGCCGACGACTGAGCACCTGGTACATCGAATCGGTGTCGTCGGTCGTCTCGGCGACGCCGAAGGAGCGGTACTGGTCTTTGCGCGGAAGACCGTCCTCGAACACGACCATGGATGCCACCACGTTGGTGCCCGACAGGTGCGAGATGTCGAAACACTCGATGCGCAAGGGCGCCTCGGTCATGCCGAGCGCCTCTTGCAGGTCGGTGAGGGCCTGCGACCGGGCGACGTAGTCGCTCGTGCGGCGCGTCTTGTGCAACATGAGGGCCTGTTGCGCGTTGAGCGTCGCGGTCTTCAGCAGGTCGGCCTTGCGGCCCCGCTGGGCCACCTGCAGGGTCACCGGGCGGCCCCGGCGCTCGCGCAGCCAGTCCTCGAGCTGTTCGGCGTCGTCGGGCAGCTCGGGCACGAGCACCTGACGCGGGATGTCGGTGGCATCCGCGTCTCCGTAGGTGCGCTGCAGCACCTGGTCGACGAGATCGGCTCCGGAGATGTCGATCTCTTTCTCGATGGTGGTGGCGCGGACTCCGCGCACGCGTCCGCCGCGCACCACGAAGTGCTGGACGGTCGCGGCGAGCTCGTCTTCGGCGATGCCGAAGAGATCGGCATCTGTGTCGGAGGCCAGCACGAGGGCGCTCTTGCCGAGCACGGCGTCGATGGCCTGCAGGCGGTCGCGGTAGTGCGCGGCCGACTCGTAGTCCATCGCCGCCGACGCCTCTTTCATGCGAGACGTCAGTTCGCGCGCAAAGCGCTGGTCGCCGCCCGACATGAAGGCGACGAAGTCGTTGACGATCGCGCGGTGCTCCTCGATCGTCACCTTCATCGAGCAGGGACCGCCGCAGCGCCCGATCTGACCGGGGAAGCAGGGACGCCCGGATGCCATCGCCTTCTTGTACGACGAGTCGCTGCACGTGCGGATCGGGAAGACCTTGATCATCAGGTCGATCGTGTCGTGCACCGCCCACACCTTGGGATACGGCCCGAAGTACTTCGCGCCGCGGATCTTCGGGTTGCGCGTGACGATCACCCGCGGCGCCTCGTCGGCGAGGGTGATCGCCATGAAGGGATAGGACTTGTCGTCCTTGTAGCGGACGTTGAAGGGCGGATCGAACTCCTTGATCCACATGTACTCGAGCTGCAGTGAGTCGATGTCGCTGGGCACGACCGTCCACTCCACGCTCGCCGCCGTCGTGACCATGCGACGCGTGCGCTCGTGCAGCGAGTGCAGCGGAGCGAAGTAGTTCGACAGGCGCGCGCGCAGGTTCTTCGCCTTGCCGACGTACAGCACGCGCCCCTCGGCGTCCCGGAACCGGTAGACCCCCGGATTGGTGGGGATCTCACCGGCCTTGGGGCGGTACGCGAGGTGCGACACCCGTTCGCGGGATGCCATGCTCAGCGCGCCGCGCTCACGAGCTCTCGCTCGGGGTCGCCGGTCTCGACCGTCGCGGCGTTGCGCTGCGCGCCGGTGCGACCGGTCTCGAGAAGCTCCGCGAGGAAGGCGCCGGTGTGGCTGCCCTCGACCTTCGCGACCTGCTCGGGCGTGCCGGTGGCCACGATCGTCCCCCCGCCGGCGCCGCCCTCGGGACCGAGGTCGATGACCCAGTCCGAGCTCTTGATGACGTCGAGGTTGTGCTCGATGACGATCACGGTATTGCCCTTGTCGACGAGACCGTTGAGCACCTTCAGCAGCAGCGACACGTCTTCGAAGTGCAGACCGGTCGTCGGCTCGTCGAGCACATAGATCGAGCGGCCGTTGCTCCGGCGCTGCAGCTCGGTCGCGAGCTTGACGCGCTGCGCCTCACCGCCGGACAGCGTGGTCGCCGACTGCCCGAGGCGCACGTACCCGAGACCGACGTCGACGAGCGTCCGCAGGTAGCGATGGATCGCCTGGATCGGCTCGAAGAAGTCCGCGGCCTCGGAGATGGGCATCTCGAGCACCTCGGCGATGTTCTTCCCCTTGTAGTGCACCGACAGCGTGTCGCGGTTGTAGCGCTTGCCGTGGCAGACCTCGCAGTCCACGTACACGTCGGGCAGGAAGTTCATCTCGATCTTCAGCGTGCCGTCGCCCGAGCACGCCTCGCAGCGGCCGCCCTTGACGTTGAAGCTGAAGCGGCCGGCCTGGTAGCCGCGGACCTTGGCCTCGGGCGTCTCGGCGAAGAGGCTGCGGATGCGGTCGAAGACGCCGGTGTAGGTGGCAGGGTTCGAGCGCGGCGTCCGACCGATGGGCGCCTGGTCGACGTGCACGACCTTGTCGAGGTTGTCGAGCCCGGTGACGCGCGTGTGCTTGCCGGGCACGCGCCGAGCCCCGTTCAGCTTGGAGGCGAGGACCTCGTACAGGATGCCGTTGACGAGCGTGGACTTGCCCGAGCCGCTGACCCCGGTGACGGAGGTCAGCACACCGAGCGGGAAGTCGGCCGTCACATTCTGGAGGTTGTTCTCACGCGCCCCGACGACCGTGACCTGGCGCTTCTTGTCGATCTTCCGGCGCTTCTTGGGCGCCTCGATCGACCGGCGGCCCGAGAGGTAGGCACCGGTGAGGGAGCGCTCGTCCTCGAGGAGTTCGGCCAGAGGGCCGGAGTGGACGACGTTGCCGCCGTCGACGCCAGCGCGGGGTCCGATGTCGACGACCCAGTCGGCCGCGTGAATCGTCTCTTCGTCGTGCTCCACGACGATGAGGGTGTTGCCGAGGTCGCGCAGGGTCTCGAGCGTCTGGATGAGGCGGCGGTTGTCGCGCTGATGAAGGCCGATCGACGGCTCGTCCAGCACGTAGAGCACCCCCGTCAGGCCCGAGCCGATCTGGGTGGCGAGACGGATGCGCTGCGCTTCGCCGCCGGAGAGCGTGCCGGCCGCGCGGCCGAGGCTCAGGTAGTTCAGCCCCACCTGCAGGAGGAAGTCGAGGCGCGCGCGGATCTCGCGGAGCACCGCGGCGGCGATCGTCGCCTCGCGGTCGGTGAGGGTGAGCTTCGAGAAGAACTCCCGCGCGTCGGCGAGGCTCATGCGCGAGGCTGCGGCGATCGAGGTGCCGTCGACGAGGACCGAGAGCACCTCGGGCTTCAGACGGTCGCCGTCGCAGACCGCGCAGGGGACCTCGCGCAGGTACTCCGACCAGCGCTGGCGCTGTGTATCGGACTCGGCCTGGAGGTACTGGCGCTCGATGTACGGAACGACGCCCTCGAAGCCCGAGGAGTACCGCATCTCCCGACCGTAGCGGTTCTTCCACTTGACGGTCACCTTGTAGTTCTCGCCGCGCAGGACCGCCTGCTGGACGTCGTGCGAGAGGTCCTTCCACGGGGTGTCGAGCGAGAACTCCAGGTCGCGCGCGAGCCCTTCGAGCAGGCGCTCGTAGTACTGGAACAGGCCCTTGCCCTGCGTGGTCCACGGCAGGATCGCTCCATCGCGGATGGAGAGTTCTTCATCGCCCAGCATGAGGTCGACGTCGACAGACATGCGCGTGCCGAGGCCCGAACACACGGGGCACGCACCGAACGGCGCGTTGAACGAGAACGTGCGCGGCTCGATCTCGGTCAGCTGCAGGGGGTGGCCGTTGGGGCACGCGAGCTTCTCGGAGAACGACTGCCAGGCGTCGTCGCCTTCTTCGTCGACGTAGTTCACCTGCATGATGCCGCCGGCGAGGCCCATGGCGGTCTCGACCGAGTCGGTGACGCGGCTGAGGTTGTCGCCGGATGCCACGAGCCGGTCGACGACGACCGCGATGTCGTGCTTGTAGCTCTTCTTCAGCGCCGGGGGCTCGGCCAGCTGGACGAGCTCGCCGTCGACGACCGCGCGGGCGTAGCCCTTGGCGCTGAGCTCTTTGAAGAGGTCGACGAACTCACCCTTCTTCTGGGTGACGACGGGGGCGACGATCTGGTATCTCGTGCGCTCGGGCAGCTCCATCAGCTGGTCGGCGATCTGCTGGACGGTCTGACGCTGGATGCGGGCACCGCAATCGGGGCAGTGGGGAACGCCGACGCGCGCCCAGAGCAGACGCATGTAGTCGTGGATCTCGGTGATCGTGCCGACCGTCGAGCGGGGGTTGCGGTTGGTCGACTTCTGATCGATCGAGACGGCCGGGCTGAGACCCTCGATGAAGTCGACGTCGGGCCGGTCGACCTGTCCGAGGAACTGGCGCGCATACGCGCTCAGCGACTCGACGTACCGACGCTGCCCCTCGGCGAAGATGGTGTCGAAGGCGAGGCTCGACTTGCCCGAACCCGACAGACCGGTGAAGACGACGAGCGAATCACGCGGGATGTCGAGGTCGACGTTCTTCAGGTTGTGGACACGCGCGCCCCGGACACTCAGCTTTCCGCTGGTACCGGAATTCGCGGATGACGAGGGCTGGGCGACAGGAACGATGGGCACCTGTTAAGTCTAGGTCGGACCTCCGACATCGGCCCCGGGTTCGCCCGGGGCGCACGGATGTGCGAAAGTGCAGGCCCCGTGGCGTCGCGCCCCGGATGCTTCGGACGATCGCCCGGGACCGGACGTCAGTCGCGCATCGGCCCCGCGAAGGGGGCCAGACCGTCGCGCAGCGCCAGGAGCGCGTCGAGGTCGACCCCGACCCGCTCCATGATCTTGCCCGGAACCTCGAGCGCGGCCGCGCGCAGAGCGCGACCCTCATCCGTCAGCGCGATGTCGAGCACGCGCTCGTCGTCGGCCCGCCGCGAACGTGCCACCCTCCCCTGGGCCTCGAGGCGCTTGACGAGCGGTGACAGCGTGGCGGGCTCCATCGCGAGTTCGACGGCGAGAGCGCCGAGAGAGCGCGGTGCCTCTTCCCAGAGCGCGAGCATCACCAGGTACTGCGGGTGCGTCAGGCCGAGCGGCTCGAGGACGGGACGGTAGATCGACACCACGTTCCGGGCGGCCGTGACCAGCGCGAAGCACACTTGATTCTCGAGCTTCAGGGGGTCGTCCACGTGCGCACCTCTCGATTCGTTAGTACACTAACTATCATGACACGAAGGGATGCCGACCGCCCGCCTCTCCGCGAGCGCGTCCGCGACGCCGGCGGCTGGTACCAGTACCTCAACACGCGTCTGATCCGCGTCGCCGGCCCCGCGTCGGTCGGCCCGTACGAGAACACCCCCGAGCCCGTCCGCACGGAGCGCCCCTGTCCGCTGTGCGGTCACGCGATGTCCGAGCACGCCGTCGACCGGTCGGGACCGAAGCCCCTCCTGCACTGCCCCTGATCTCCGGCGCGGAACCGCGTCTCTCGTTGAGCACGGGCCTCCTTCGTAGAGCACGCGCGTCCTTTGTAGAGCACGCGCGTCCTTCGTAGAGCACGCGCCTCCTTCGTAGAGCACCGGCCTCTCCCGGTCATCACGTGACCTTGCCGGGTTCACCGCGACCTCCCCGGGTTCACCCCGACCTCCGCCCCGGCCCCCGGCATCCGCGACCCCAGGAGTCGTCGGCGAGCGTCACCCCGTCCCACACCGCGGCCCCATCGGGCTCAGGCGTGACCGGCGCGCTCCATGGCGCGCAACTCCTTCTTCATGTCCTGAACCTCGTCGCGCAGGCGCCCGGCGAGCTCGAACTTGAGCTCGGCCGCGGCCGCGAGCATCTGCTGCGTGAGATCCGCGATCGTGGACTCGAGCTGATCCGCGCCCTCAGCCGCGATACCGGTGCGGCGCAGGGACGGCGTGGGCGACTTGCCCTTGCCGGATTTGTCGTTGCGCGCCAGCAGGTTCTTCGTGTCGGACGCCTCGCGGTTGAGGACCTCGGTGATGTCGGCGATCTTCTTGCGCAGCGGCTGCGGGTCGATACCGTGCTCGCGGTTGTAGGCGATCTGCTTCTCGCGACGACGCTCGGTCTCTTCGATGGCCTTGGTCATCGAGTCGGTCATCTTGTCGGCGTACATGTGCACCTCGCCCGAGACGTTTCGCGCCGCGCGACCGATGGTCTGGATGAGCGAGGTGCCGCTGCGCAGGAACCCCTCCTTGTCGGCATCGAGGATCGACACCAGCGAGACCTCCGGAAGGTCAAGACCCTCGCGCAGCAGGTTGATGCCCACCAGCACGTCGTAGACGCCGGCCCGCAGTTCGGTGAGCAGCTCGACGCGGCGCAGCGTGTCGACATCGGAGTGCAGATACCGCACGCGGACCCCGTGCTCGCCGAGGAAGTCGGTGAGCTCCTCCGCCATCTTCTTCGTGAGGGTGGTGACGAGCACGCGCTCGTCGCGCTCCACGCGAACGCGGATCTCTTCGAGCAGGTCGTCGATCTGCCCCTTCGAGGGCTTCACGATGATCTCGGGGTCGACGAGACCGGTGGGACGGATGATCTGCTCGACCACGCCGTCGGCGATGCCCATCTCGTAGCGGCCCGGCGTCGCCGACAGGTACACCGTCTGGCCGACGCGCTCTTTGAACTCGTCCCAGCGCAGCGGGCGGTTGTCCATCGCGCTCGGCAGGCGGAAACCGTGCTCGACCAGAGTGCGCTTGCGCGAGGCGTCGCCCTCGTACATCGCCCCGATCTGCGGGACGGTCACGTGGGACTCGTCGATGACGAGCAAGAAGTCATCGGGGAAGAAGTCGAGCAGGGTGTGCGGCGGGTCGCCCGGCATCCGGCCGTCCATGTGCCGGGAGTAGTTCTCGATGCCCGAGCAGAACCCGAGCTGCTGCAGCATCTCGAGGTCGAAGGTGGTGCGCATGCGCAGGCGCTGCGCCTCGAGCAGCTTGCCCTGCGCCTCGAACTCCTTCAGACGCTCTTCGAGTTCGTGCTCGATCGTTCCGATCGCGCGCTGAACCGTCTCGGTCCCGGCGACGTAGTGCGACGCGGGGAAGATCGGCACGGAGTCCATCTTCTCGATCACATCGCCCGTCAGGGGGTGGAGAAGGTACAGGGCCTCGATCTCGTCGCCGAACATCTCGATGCGGATGGCGTACTCCTCGTACACCGGGATGATCTCGATCGTGTCGCCGCGCACGCGGAAGTTTCCGCGCGAGAAGTCGACGTCGTTGCGGTTGTACTGCATCGAGATGAACTTGCGGATGAGGGCGTCGCGGTCGTACCGCTCCCCCACCTGCAGAGCCACCATCGCGCGGAGGTACTCCTCCGGCGCGCCGAGGCCGTAGATGCACGAGACCGTCGACACCACCACGACGTCGCGACGCGAGAGCAGCGAGTTGGTCGTCGAGTGTCGAAGACGCTCCACCTCGGCGTTGATCGAGCTGTCCTTCTCGATGAAGGTGTCCGTCTGCGGAACGTAGGCCTCGGGCTGGTAGTAGTCGTAGTACGAGACGAAGTACTCGACGGCGTTGTTGGGCATGAGCTCGCGGAACTCGTTCGCCAACTGGGCCGCCAGCGTCTTGTTGTGCGCGAGCACGAGCGTGGGGCGCTGGACCTGCTCGACGAGCCAGGCCGTCGTCGCCGACTTGCCGGTACCCGTGGCACCCAGCAGCACGACGTCGGTCTCACCGGCGTTGATGCGCCCCGCGAGATCGGCGATCGCCTGTGGCTGGTCGCCCGAGGGGGAGTACTCGCTGATGACCTCGAAGGGACGGACGGAGCGCGTGGCCTGCATGCTTCCAGCGTAGGCGGGGCCTCCGACATCGGGGTCGGGTTGCGTTCGCCGTGGGCGAGCGCGAACGGCGGGACGGCCGTCCGAGCGGCTTCAGCGCTCCGAGACCCGTTCCCACAGCCGGTCGACCTGCGCGAGGGTCTCGTCCATCGTCGTCGCCGTGTCGATCACCACGTCGGCCAGCGCGAGTCGCTCGTCGTCGCCGACCTGCGATCCGATGCGGGCGCGAGCCTCGGCATCCGTCATCCCCCGCTCGTGGACGAGACGCTGCACCCGCTGTTCGACGGGGGCGTGTGCGACGACGACGAGGTCCCACGCGTCGCCGCCCCGAGCCTCCGCGAGCAGCGGGACGTCGTAGACGACCACCGCGGTGGGCTCTGCCGCGAACGCCTCACCGAACCGCCGCTCCGACTCGCGGCGCACCGCGGGATGCACGAGGGCGTTCAACGCGGCGAGCCGCTCGGGGTGACCGAACACCAGCGCGCCGAGCGCGGGGCGATCCAAGGCGCCGTCGGGGCGGATCACCCCCGCCCCGAATTCGCGCTCGATCTCGGCGAGCACCGGGGATCCCGGCGCCTGCACCTCGCGCACGATCGCGTCGGCGTCGACGACGACGGCTCCGCGTGCGGCGAGCAGGGCGGCGATGGTCGACTTGCCCGAGGCGATGCCGCCGGTCAGCGCGAGAAGAGGCACCCGAAGAGGATGCCACATCCGCCACCCCCCAGCGATGATCCCCCGCGTCGTCTAGTCTTCGAGAAGACCGCCGCCCGCTCGGTCTCTGAAAGCTCCGCCATGCCCGCCACCCGCACCGCGGTCGTCATCGAGGACGACCTCGACATCCGTCTTCTCGTGTCGACGGTGCTCGAGGCAGCCGGGTTCGTCGTGCACGCCGCGGCGACCGGGCTCGACGGGATCGAATTGGTGCGTCGCTACGCCCCCTCCGTGGTCACCCTCGACGTGAGCATGCCCGGTATCGACGGGTTCGAGACGGCACGACGCATCCGGGAGTTCAGCGCGACGCGCATCCTCATGGTCAGCGCCCGCGCCGATGACGCCGAGCAGCGCGCCGGACGCGACGCCGGCGCCGACGACTACCTCACGAAGCCCTTCCGCCCCCGCGAGCTGCGCCAGCGCGTCGAGTCTCTCCTCGACGCCACGACCTGATCGCTCAGACCAGCCCGAACGGCTGCGTACCGGTCACGGCAGCATGCGCGGCCGCTTCGTCTGCCCGCGCGACGAGGGCCGCGGCGTCGAACCCGTGATCGGCGGTGAGCGCCATTCCGATTCCCACCACCGGAAGGGCCGACGGCCCGAGGCGCCCCAGGTCGGAGACGACCCGCTCGTGCAGGATGCGCGTGACCCTCTTCACGTCTGTGGTCGCGGTGGTGGTGAACGCCACGGCGACGCCGGCGGGATCCAGGGCACCCACCAGCGCCATCGTCGGCGCGTGACGACGCACCGACGCCCGGAACTCGCGCGCGATGGACTCCGCCTCGTCGGGTCCGAACGCGACGGCGACCCTCCGCAGGTCGTCGACGCGGACGCAGATCAGCCCCACCCCCTCTCCGGCCACCTCGGCGCGCGCGCACACGATGGCCATCGTCGCCTCGAACGATTCGCGGAACAGCACGCCGTCGGCATCCACCGACAACGACTTCGACGCGCCCGTTCCCCTCAGCGCCGACTCGTCGGCCCGCAGAGCAGAGGTCACCACGACGGCCGCGATCACCAGCGTGATCGTGAGCAGGGACGACACCCGCGTGTCGAACGCGGTCCGGAACAGCTCGCTGTCGGGACCCACGCCGACGAAGACGACGGTGCGGGCGACGAACCACACCGCCTCGATCCCCAGCACGAGCGTCAGCCCGGTCGCGCTCCATCGGCGGCGGATGGCCCCGCGTCGCGTCTCGATCGCTCCGGCCACGGCGAGGGCCGCGTTGCCGAGGAACAGCGCCACCGCTCCCGCCCAGTCACCGCCCTCGGGCCCGGCTGCCAGCGCCGAGATGATCACGACGAGGATCACGGCCGCGAGGACCACCGACGGCACTCGCGCCGACCGGCCGTTGAACGCGACGCACCCGAGCCAGATGAGCCCCGTCGCCGCGACGAAGGCGCCGTTTCCGAGGGCGATCGCGAGATAGACGTCCGGCAGCAGGAGCCAGCCCAGGTAGCACAGGGCCGAGAACGTGCCCGCCAGGTACGCGCTCGCCCAGATGCGGCCGGGCAGGCCGTCCTTCAGCATGAGCGTGTCGAGCAGATACATCACGGTCGAGATGACGATGACCACCGACGCGGCGGTCTGCAGACTGAGCAGGTCGAGGCTCATCCGTCCCCCTTCGGGTCGCGCGGCAACCGCACGGTGAATGTGGCACCCTCGCCGGGCGCGGTCCGTACGGTGATCTCCCCGCCGTGCGCGCGGGCGAGGTCGCGGCTGATGGCCAGCCCGAGGCCGCTGCCGTGGGTCGAGGTCTTGCGCACAGCGTCTCCGCGGAAGAACCTCTCGAACAAGCGCGCCTGCTCGCTCGGCGAGATGCCCGGACCGTCATCGGAGACCACGATCGACAGCGACTGCACATCGGTGATCACCCCCACGGTGATCGAGGCGCCGCGGGGGATGTACTTCACGGCGTTCGACAGCAGGTTGTCGACGATCTGACGCACGCGCCGGGCGTCGACGACGGCTCGCACCGGGGCGATCTCGCCCGTGATGATCCGGATGCCGTGGTCTCGAGCACGCGGTTCGATCGACTCGATCGCGGCGCGGACGAGCGCTGCGATGTCGGCGGGACGACGGTCGAGTTCGACGGCGCTCCCTGCGCCCGAGGCGGTGGACTGCGAGAGGATGTCGGCGACCAGCTCGAGCAGCCGGGAGGCGTTGCGCTCCGCGATCTCGAGGCGATCGCGCGCGCCGTCGTCGAGCGCGTCGTCGTCGAGCACCAGATCGAGGTAGCCGATGATCGAGGTCAGCGGGGTGCGCAGTTCGTGCGAGACGCTCGCGACGAGGTCTTCGCGCGCGCGACGGGCCTGCTCCTCGACCGTGACGTCGCGGGAGACGACCACTCCGCCGGCGTCCACCCCGTCGGGAGCCGGGAGGCGGCGGGCGGTGACGCTGAGCGCGCGGCGGTCCTCGCCGGGAAGCCCGTACCAGACCATCTCGCTCTCGAACACCTCGCCGGCGCGGGCACGCGCGAGGGGACTGGCCGAGGACGTGATGGGCGTCGAGCCGTCCGCCGCGAACACCGCGATCTCGTGTCCGAACGCATCGGTGGTGTCGAGCAGCAGCCCGTGGGCGGTGTTCGTCACCGCGAACTCCCCCGTCGCCGTGATGCGCGTCACGCCGAAGTCGACGGCGTCGAGCACCTCGGTCACGAGATCTTCCTGGCGCTGCGCGCGCTCGAGCGCGCGACGGAGTTCGGCCGACTGCTTCTCGAGCAGAGCCCGCTGCGCCCGCGCCCGGCGCGCGGTCAGGTGGGCCATCGACGACAGCGAAGCGATGATGAACGGCAGCACGAGCGTCGACGACGCGAAGCGCTGCTCGGTGTCGGTGATGGTCTGGTGCAGAAGCAGGATGCTGATGACCGACGAGACCGCCACGACGCCTCGGAGGCCGAACGTGCCCCCGACCCACAACGCCGGGAAAGCCCACAGCAGGCCGAGACCGGCGGTGGGGGCGCTCTCCCGCATCACCGCGATGACGACGACGTCGATGGCGGGGAGGAGGGCGAGCGTCCAGCGCGGCACCGCATCCCACGGCACGAGAACAGCCGCGATCGTCCCGACGTAGACAGCGGCGGCACCGAGGAAGAACGTCGACGGGTCGCGCACCTGACCGAGAACGATCGACACGATCACCCCGATCGTGGCGGCGGCCGCGAGCAGCGATTGGTTCGAGACGATGCTGCGCCGCAGGCCGAGACCTTCGCTCGGGTTGGAGAGCGCCATGGCCTCGACCATAGCGTTCCCCCAGGCGCTGCCGCGGGAGGTGGGAGGGTGTCTCGCGCGGGCCGCCCGGCGAGGCGCGCGCTCGGGCCGGCCGGCTCAGAACCCGAAGTCGCCGCCGCCGAAATCACCACCGCCGAAATCACCACCGCCGAAGCCACCGCCGAATCCGCCCCCGGCGTCGCCGCCGAACCCGGCGCCGATGTCGCCACCGGCATCCGCTCCCCCGCCGTCCGTCGCCGCGGCATCGACCGCTCCCGGGTCGCCCGCGGCGTCGTCGGCTTCGGCACCGTCGGCATAGCCGGCGTCGTAGCCAGGGTCGAAGAGGGCTCCGACCAGCGCGGAGCCCACGACGTACCCGCCGATGGTGCCGAGCATCGACGCCCCGAGCATCGACCCGAACCCGGGGCCGTTCGAGAACGAACGGCCGCCGAACGTGCGCTCCATGAAACCCGGCTGCCGGTATTCGGCCCGGGTCGCGGCTCGCGCCAGCGCGTCGGGGTCGTCGGTGCGGGGTCGCTCCGCGGGGTCGAGCCCCGACGACAGTTCCTGAAGCACCTGCTGGCGCTGCTCCGGAGAGAGCTTCCCGAACGCCTCGGCGTGCACCTGCTCGACGGTCTCGGGCGGAGCTGTGCGCAGCAGATAACGGTATCGCTCGATCGCCCGCTGATCGTCGGACGATCCGGATGCCGCCGACGCGGCGCCCTGCGCGGTCCGAGCCTGCGGCGGGGGTGGCGGCGCATACCGACCGTCGGTGTCGCGCAGTTCGCTCGCGGTCCCGCGGGGCGCGGGAGGGATGTCGGCGCGTCGGGACTCGTCACCGGAACCGAAGAGTCGATCGAGGAAGCCCATGCTGGTCGCCTTTCTGCGGGGGTACACCCACGCTACGGGCAGGGACACGGCCGAGAGAGGGCTTGCGTCCGAACCCTCATCCGCGCCGAGCGATGGCCTCGCTCACCCATCGCGCGTACCGCGCCCACGGGTCGTCGACGCCGGCGGCGAGGTTCGCGATGTGCGCGTCGAGCGCGGGACTGCGACGGAACCACTCGGTCCGGCCGAAGCGCTCGTCGGCGAAGAGCGCGTGGCGCCGACGTTCGACGAGCCGGTCCCCCGGCTCGAACGCGAGGAGCTCGTCGTGCCAGATCGCCGCGAGCCGCTGGCGTGGATGCGCCGTCGTTCCGATCTTCACGCGGTCGTCGAAGCGCAGGTAGTAGACGACGTCGACCCGCGGTGAGGGGAGTTCGTCGTCGAGCGGTTCTCCGTGCCGCCACTCGCACACCGCGCACAGCCATCCCGACGGCCAACGGACGCCGAGACGTGATCCGCACACGAGGCACGGCGCGGGCAGGACGTCCGTGACGCCCTCGTGGGCAGCCGACCAGTCGGCGCTCACCGCGAGGTGCCACGCGCACAGGGCGATGGGCGCGTCAGGCTCTGCGACGCCGACGCAGCTGACGACGAGACACGGAGGAGAGGGCGGCACGGCGTCAGCGTACGCGCGGCCCCCGACATCGCGGGCGGGCACCATCCGTCACCGGTGGCGCCGCCCGCGAGCGTCAGTCGTCGGCGGCCGGCGCCTCCAGCACGAGGAACAGACCGGCGTACGGCCCGAGCTCGAGAGAGAAGCTCTGCAGCTCGTCCACGCGGCCGACGGCCTCACCGGTCGCCGCGTCGATCGCGGTGCTCTGCGGCACCAGCCATTCCGAGCGGACCGTTCCCTCGATCGTCTCGCTCGAGAAGTTCAGCACCGTGATCTGCAGGGGTGCTGTCTCATCCCGTCGGTCGCCACCGTCGAGACGATGGACCATCACGAGCATGCTCGGATGCCCGACCTGCGGGATGTCGACCTGCGAGGCGATGGCGATGCCGTGGTCACCGCGAATCCGCAGGATCTCCTTCAGCCCGGCCAGGAAGGATTCGGGGTCCTTCTGCTGCCGCCCCAACGAGCCGTAGAGCGAGCGCGCGCGCGGAACGCCCGACATCGACGATGCCGCATCGGGGGCCACGTCGAGCAGGTCGTGCGCTCCCCGCTCGATCCAGCGCGTGTCGCCGGTCGAGATGAGGTGTCGCACATCGTCGGCCGGGAGCGTGAGCGAGCCGGTGAGATCCCAGCCCGAGAGGGCGAAGACCCCCGGCTGCCAGGAGTTGTACTTCGCGAGCAGCAGGTGGGCGTCGCGGATGGCCGGGATGTCCTCGTCGGTGATCTCCTCCAGCGTCGCCTTGCCCTGCGTCGCGGCGATGAGGGATGCCGACGTGCAGGCGATCCCGTTCTGCGTGAAGACGAGGTTGTAATCGGCGTCGACGGTGAGCTTCTCGGTGAGCTCTGCGCGCACCATCTCGGCGATCTCTCCCCCGGTGTGCTCGTCGTGCCGGAAGGGGTAGACGGTGTCGCGGTGGGTCGTGGCCCAGTGCACGAGCTCGTAGGTCAGCTCGTCGTGGTTCTGCATGCCGTGCACGAGCTGGACGGGCTCGACGCCGGTCTCGAGCGCCGTCGTCAGCGCGAGCCGCAGGAACTCCGTGTTCGCCGTCGCGAGGGCGTGGTGGTACCCGGGCCGCGTGACGAAGTCGTACGACAGGTCGGCGCCGACCGCACTCGTGTCGCGGATGTCCTCCATCGTCAGGTTCAGCTCCTGGAACGTGAACCCGCCGACCTTTCGGACCATCCCGGCGATGATGTGGTTCGCCGCGTGCGACAGCGGGTGCCCCTCCGACCACGCGGGCAGGCCCTCTGCGCTCTTCTCCACGCCGAGGAAGCCGTTCGCGTCGAGTCGCAGCGCGCTCGTCCCGAGGTCTCCGAGGGAGTGCAGGGCGTCCCCGATCACGAGCCGCATCCCCGCGAAGGTGGGGTCGAGCCAGTTGATCGACGGCTGCCCCTCCTTGAAGTAGTGGAGATAGACCCAGCGTCGTTCGAGACCGTCGGTCCCGACGACCGGGGCGGTCGTGCTCCAGTTCGTCTCCTTCACCCCCGGGGTGTAGAAGATGACGCGCTGCAGCTCGCCGATGATGTAGCCGCGTGCGCTCAGCTCGCGCTCGGTCTCGGCGTCGAGGTTGACCGAGTCGCGCCCGGCCGGCACCTCGGGAAGCAGATCCCAGTCCTCACGGGGGATCTCGACCATGTGGTAGATGCCCGGATAGTCCTTGTAGGCCATCTCGGCGAGCCGGAAATCCGCGCCCTTACCCGTGTGACCCGGAACGATGTCGTCGATGACGCTGCCGCCGTGCGACTCCGCCACATCGGCGACGCGGCGGAACGCGTTCTCGTCGCCGAACTCGGGGTCGATCTGCGTGCTGATGCGATCGAAGTGACCGTCGACGCTCGGGGTCTCCTGCCAGCCGGTGATGCCTCCGGCTCTTTTGACGGGACCGGTGTGGATGCCGTTGATCCCCACCCACTCGAAGGCCTCCCACAACGCCTCATCACCCAGCGCCTCGAGGAACGACTCCCCCGGGCGGGTGATGAGCGAGATCGGATAGGCGGTGAACCAGACGTCGGTCGATTCGATGGCCCGGCGCGCGTCCGGACGCGCGTAGGGATTACGCCACATCGAGGGCTGACCGGACAGCTGCCTGCTCAACACATCGGCGTCCTTGAGCATCGACTGACGGACGAGCCACTCCACGTAGGAGGGGTTGCCTCCGTTCGCGTTGCGAGGATCGGTGAGGAATCGACGGAGAGTGCCACCGCGGAACTGATCGCGGGGGCGCAGCCGACGGGGTCGCGCCGGATACCGCTGCTCGTCGTAACTGATCTCGGTCGTCGTCTCGACCGTCTCTTCGGCGTCGAGATCATCCGCGTCGTTCCGACCGGCATCGACCATCTCATCGTCCATCACAGCGCGCTCATCGGCGTCGTCCACTGCCGACCTCCCTCACATCACCACCGACGCTAGTCGCTTCCACCGACATCGACCTCGGGCATTGACCTCGACCCGCCGAGTGTCGCCAGATCCGCCGTCCGGGCTGCCCTCCGATCTCACCGCGGACGAGAGGGAGCTGCGCGCAGGGCCGACCAGGCGATCACCAGCGCGACCAGGCACATTCCGAGCACCGCGGTGAGGAACACCGCCCACCCGGCGGACGCGAAGACCAGCCCCAGCAGCCATCCGAACAGGCTCGAGCCCGCGTAGTACCCGAGGTAGTACAGCGACGACGCCTGCGCGCGGGCCTCGGGATCGGCGGCGACCGGAGTCCAGCCCGAGGCCACCGCGTGCGCCCCGAAGAAGCCCGCGGTGAAGGCGAGAAGCCCCACGATCACCGCGGCGATGAACGGGAGGAACATCACGACCACTCCCGCCGCCATGAGTCCGGTGCTGCCGAGCAGGAGGGGAAGCCTGCCGTACCTCACGGCCAGCGCACCCGCGCGCGGAGACGAGACCGTCCCGGCGAGGTACGCGAGGAACAGCAGCGTCACCACCGCCGGCGGCAGCGCGAACGGCGGCGCCGCCACGTGGAAGCCGAGATAGTTGTAAACAGCGACGAAGGCGCCCATCAGCAGGAAGGCTTGGGCATAGAGAGCGAGCTGCACCGGAGAGCGGAGGTTGAGCGCCAGACGTCGCCTCACCGACGGTCCCCTCACGCTCCGGGACCGACCGGGAACGAATCCGCGCGCCGCCGGCACGAGCCCCAAGAAGACCACCGCCGCGACCACGCAGAGAAGGACGACGGATGCCACCCCCAACCGCCATCCGGCCAGTTCGGCGACGAAGCCCGAAGCGACGCGTCCGGAGAGACCGCCCACGGTCGTCCCGGCGATGTAGGAGCCGGCGGCGGCCGCCACATACCGGGGCGACACCTCCTCGCTCAGGTATGCGAGGGCAACCGCCGGAACGGCGCCGAGCGCCGCCCCCTCGAGAAGGCGCAGCGTCAACAGCAGGCCGAGGTCGCCGGCGAAGGGCGTGACGGCGCCGAGAACAGTCGCCACGATCAAGCCGATGGCCATGGCGGGCACACGACCGATGCGATCGGCCACCAGCGACCACGGGATGACCGCCATCGCCAAGCCGAGAGTGGATGCCGACACCGTCAGCGCTGCCCCTGCAGGGCCCGCCGAGAGATCGTCGGCGATCGCCGGAAGGACGGCCTGCGTCGCGTAGAGCTGGGCGAAGGTCGCCACGCCACCGAAGAAGAGGCCGACCAGCAGGCGACGGTAGTCGCGACTCCCGGGAAGATGGCCCGAGAACTCGCTCACGTCCTCGAGCCTACCGATCAGCGGCGCGGGGACGGCGAAGCGCCGGTGCTCACACCCTCCCTGTCCGGGGTGGGGTGTGTGCACCGGCGCTGAAACGTCTCCCCCTGGTTCGACCGACGTCGATCACCACGGGGGGATTGTGCCCGTGAATGCGAAATGGCCACCCAACTTTGGGTGGCCATTTCGGTGAAAAGAAGTCCGGCGGTGTCCTACTCTCC
>CAJYHN010000001.1 GCA_913774665.1 uncultured Microbacterium sp. | reverse complement strand
GGGGGCCCCCCGCCGCGCTGTTCGGCCGCAGTTTCCCCGCCTCCGTCGGATCCGGAGGTGCTCCCTCTGACCTCAGCGACGACGAGGACCTCCTCCCTGCCCCGGACGCCTGCTCGGGTCAGGGGCTGACGGCGTACCGGGGCTTCTCACGGGCGCTCAGGATCCTGCCCCTGTTTACCCCAGCGCGACCGTCGCTTCGCCCACAGGGCGGCACCGGCGACGACGGACATCGCCCCGAGGAGGGCAGCGCCCAGCGGCGCCTGAGCCCCGGTCGCCGCGAGGGTGCCCTGAGCCACGACGGTGATCGGCAAGCGTGCGAACTCCGTGCCGTCCGCCGCCCACAGGACGATCTGGTGCCGGCCGGTCGAGAACGTCGGGGGGATCCGCACGTCGAAGGCTGCGCGCCCCTTCTCGTCTGCCGCGGGGATTCCCGCGATCCGGAGCGGCTCGCTGTGCAGCTCTGCCGTCACCTTCTCGCCGGCGAGCAGCCCGATGACGTTGACCCGAACCACTCCGCCCCGCTCGACCGCGCTGACGGAGAGCGACGCGGAGCGCGCGGGGGCGGCATCCGGGGTCGAAGAGGGCGAGGAGTCGGAGGCCGGTGGTGTGGTCGTGGAGGGGCCTGTCGGCACGGTCCCGGTCGGCTGCGGGTCGGGGCCCGTCGAGGGTTCCGTGGGGGAGGTCCCGCTCGCGGCGATGGTGATGCGCGCGTTGACGGTGCGGTAGGCGGGGGCGACCTCTTGATCCTTCGTCAGCGTCAGGTCGAGTCTCCCGTCCGCGCGCACGTTCACCGACTGGAACCACGTGTTGCGGTCGGGATCGAACAGGCCCCCGGCACCGCCGGGGTCGGTGGCGGTGTGCGGGTCGGGGTAGGGGCGTGCGTGATAGGCCAACAGGAGGTTGCCCTCGGCATCCTCGATGAAGGAGTTGTGGCCCGTTCCCGCGGTGCGCGCGGTGGAGGAGCGCTCGTCGGCGCCGAGCCGCCCCTGAAAGGTGTCGTTGGTGTCGAGCACCGGGAACGCCGTCTGCCTCCAGCTCGCAGGATCGGTGAGTACCGCGTCCGCGTCCGCGTCCGCGGTCAACAGACCCAGGTCGTAGTACTTGTCGACCGTGCCCCCGGAGTAGGTGAGGTAGACGCGTCCGCCGTGGGAGATCATGAAGGGCGCTTCGACGACGGCCTGATCCTGGCCCTCGGTCGTGTCGGACGGCGTCGGCGCCTGCTTGCCGCGCTCCCACACCTGGCTCGTCTCGTAGATGGTCGAGAGAGGTCCATCGAGCAGGGGAACGGCGCCCTCCCCACCGCGGGCCTTCCCCACGAGGAGTCGGCCGCTGTTGGGCATGATCCAGTAGCCCTGGGTGCGGCCGTCCTCCACGCGCTCGAAGTAGGACACGTCGAAGGCCGCGCCCTCGAGCACGACGGGTTCGCCCCAGTTCTTCTCGTCGAAGAAGCCGCCGCCGGCGATGGATGCCGAGTCCCCGGTGTACGGAATGAGGACGGTGTTGTCGCACCAGCCGCCGGTCTGCGCGAAGCCGCGGTTCATGCCGGCGACGATCCACCAGCGACCGTTGATCTTGTGGAACTCCTGTGCCCAGATGAATCCGCCCCAGCCGAAGAACGTGTTCGGGTACTGACCCTCGTGGCCGACGGTCCCGTCGTCCGGGTCGATCACGATCTGCTCGGGAGCCGAGGCGAGGCCGTCGAGGGTGCTCGCTCTCTTCAGGCCGATCTTGCGGTAGCTGCTCGCCTCGTCGATGCGGCCGTCGCTCGGCTCCCCGTAGTGGGATCCGGTCAGGTAGTAGAAGCCGTCGTCGTCGTTGTAGAAGACGTGAGGATCGGCGCGGGCGTCCGAGACGAGGCGTTGCGCGTGCTGCTGCACGACTCCCTGGATCTCGTACGTTCCCGGACCCTTCGCCGCCGCGTCGGCCGCCTGCTGGGCATCCCACTGCACGGGGAGACGCTTCGCACTGCCGTCGTTGTAGCGCAGAGTCGCGGTGCGGGGGAGTGCGCCGCGCACGGCGGCCGCGTCGGCACCGGTCGCGACCTGGGCGGAGATGGCATCCACTCCCGTGTTCTGCAGATCGACGTATGCGTTGACGAACGCGTCGAACTGATCGATGGTCACCGCGGTCGCGGTGACCTCGCTCGCCCAGGAGGGGAGGCCGTCGCCGGAGCGATCGAGGGTCCGCGCATCGGCTCGCGTCGGGGCGGAGACGGTCGCCGAGGAGTCCAGGGTCGAGAGCGTGGCCGCGCGTCCCTCGCCGGTGGAGAGATCGGTCCACCGCACCTGGTAACCGCCCTCGGGGGTGGCTCCGACGCGCGGCGTCGATACGATCCCCGCACCCAGGTCGATCACCTGCTGGTCGGTGAAGGTGTGATCGTCGGTGGAGCGCCAGAGGTAGATGCGGCTCGTCGAGTCGTTCTGCGAGGCGACGACGCCGAGGTGTCCGTCCGCGTCGCGGAATAGGCTCGGCGAGCCCATCTGCGCCCACGGCTTCGCCGCTTGCGAGTCGTCCCACAGAACCGACAGGACGGCTTGGCCGCGATTGAGCGGCTGCCACTGCGGGGTTCCCGCGGAGCGCGCAGCGACGTAGAGCGAATCGGCGCGGCGGTCGTCGTCGTAGGCGAGGGGGTCGTCCTTCACCCCGCCGGTGGTGGTGACCGTTTTGACGTAGGTGGCGATCTCGCCGCCCGGAGCGCGCAGGGTGACATCCCACGAGAACGGTTCGGCGGCGCCGTCGACCTGCGCTCGAAGGCGCACCGCGACCCCGGCTTCGCCCAGACCGGCCGTGTCGACGTGGCCGTCGGGGAGGACGCGTGCCGCCCCCGGGCCCGTGGCCGTCCACGAGACCGACTTCCCGAGGACCTCGGTGGGCAGATCGCCGAGAACGACGGACGGGATGCCGAGGGCGGCGCGATCATCGCGCGCAGCCCCAGCGACGCCGAGTTGATCGGGCGTGAGGGCACGGTCGTAGATCTTCAGGTCGTCGATGAGCCCCGAGAAGTACTCGCCGGCGCCCCAGTTGGCCTTCCCCACCTGCAGCACCCCGCCGCTCGAGCCGAGGATCTCATCGAGCGCGGGGCCGTCGAGCGCCGTGCGCACGAGCTTCTGGTCGATGTAGAGGCGGGCCGTGTTCCCGGACAGCACGAGATCGACGTGCTTCCACCCCGCCCGGCCCTCTGCCGAGAGATTGCCCGAGGCGTCGCGTCCGCCGCTGTTCCGATACCGCTCGACCGTCATCCCTCCGGTGCGGTCCAGGATGCCGAGATAGCGCTCGTTCCCGTAGGTCGGGGCCGCCGCATCCGCGGCCACGAAGACCGTCCACCCGGTGTTGTCCGATGCGGCGGGCATGCTGTCGTAAGAGAGGGTGACCTCGTCGTCGCCCGCGAGCACGGCAGAACCGTCGGTGTTGCGCACGTCGAGCCAGAATTGCGACGACAGTCGTGCGGCGGTGCCGTGTCCCTCGCGACCCGCGACGAGATCGGCTCGCCCGCGCACCGTGGCGCGGGCGCTCCCCGAGGCGAACGCGCCGTCGACCGGGGGCGCGTCGAAATCGAAGAAGGCCACCGGCGGGGGAGCCTCCGCCGACGCGGCGGCCGTCCGGACGGGCGCGGCGATGGCCGGGGTTCCGGACGCCGTGGCGGCCAGGACCCCGACGACGCCGAGGGCGAGGAGGGTGCGTGTGCGTGTCATGGAGGCTTCCCGTGTGCAGGTGTTCAGATGTGGGTGCGGCGTCGGCGGCCGATGAGGACGGCCGCTCCGGCGAGGAGGGCGCCGGTGGCGAGCAGGGCCGCGGAGAACGACACAGCGTCACCCGTTGCGGCCAGCGAGCCGGCCGGGACCACCTCGATGGCAAGGGGAGAGAGCGGGGAGCCATCGGCCCGCGTGATGGTGAGGGTGTGCGCTCCGACCGAGAAGTCGGCGGGGATCGCGACCCGGAAGGTCACTGCTCCCGCCGCGTCGGCGGCCGGGATGCCGGTGAGGGTGAGGGGCGTGCTGCGCAGGACCGCCGAGACCCGCTCGCCGGCGGAGAGGCCGGAGATGCTGACGAGGAACGAGCCACCCTGCGCGACGCGCGTCGCGCTCGCCGTGGCGGTCGCGGTCCTCGCGGGGGACGAGGTCGCACCCGGGGTCGGCTGCGCGGGGGGCGAGGTCGGCTCTGGTGTCGGCTCCGGCGTCGTTGCGCCCGCGGGAGTCACCGTGACGGTCATGGTGACCGTGCGCAGGGCCGGCAGCACCTGCTCGTCGCGGCTCATGTCGAGGACGGGACGGTCTCCGGCGGCCCAGTGGATGCGGCCGATACGGGTGTCGCGACCGTTGCCCTCCACGCCGTCGCCCCACGTGTGGTACACGTACAGCTCGTTGCCGTCGGCGTCGGTGGTCACGGCGCCGTGGCCGGGACCCTGCGGGTAGGTCAGGTAGTCCGTGACGCCGGCGGGCATGGGAACGCTCTTCATCAGCGGGGTGTTGTACTTGTGCCAGCTGTCGATGTCCATGAGGTCGCTGTCGAGATCGGCCCAGACGCCTCCGACGACATAGCGGGGGCTGACGCCGTCACTGGAGTAGATGAGGGAGATCTTCCCGTCGTGCTCCAGGGCGAACGAGCCCTCGGCCAGCCGAAGCTCCCACGACAACGCGGGTGAGATGACGGGCTTCGCTTCGCCCACGATGCGGGTGGGGTTCTGCGGGTCGACCTTGGCGATCCAGGTGAGCGGGTCCCCGAAGCCGGGCGAGGTATAGCGCTGCGACCACGTGTAGTAGGCCTGGCCGTTCGCTTCGAAGAAGGTCATGTCGAGGCTGATGTTGCGGTAGCCATCGCGACCCAGGGGATTGCCGTCGGCCGTGAGCACGGCGGCGGGCTTCGACCAGTCGGCCGGATTCGCGGGGTCGCCGCCGTCGCGCAACTGCATGATGTGCGACTGCACCGTCCGCCAGTCCGCGCCGTCGTTGGCTCGCGAGTCGCCGGAGTTGAAGCACGGCGAGAACAGGATCGACAGTTTGCCGCCGATCTCGTGGATCTCGGGAGCCCAGTAGCATCCGGCGATCGTGCGTCCGTCCGTGGTCGTGTCGCGCGCGGTGAAGCGGTTCAGCAGGTCGACCTCGCGCTGGGCGCCGCCCGCCGCATCCGACAGTCCGTCGAACGTGTCGGCGACACGGATCGGAAGGTGGGCGGAGGCGATGTTGTTGTTGTTCGTGTCGTCGGTGGCGATGAACAGGTACTGCGTCTTGCCGTCGTGCACGTAGCGGTAGATCGTGGGGTCGGCCCGGTTGGCGGCGAACGGGACGCTGTAGTCCCTCTGTCGGACCGTGCCCGACACCGTGAAGGTGCCGCTCTCCGCCGCGCCGACGGCCGCGAGATCTTCCGGCTTCCAGTCGACCGGGAGCGTCGCCGTCGACCCGTCCGAGTACGACAGATCGACACGCGTGTCGGCGACCGCCTCGGTCTTCCCGGCCGCGACCGTCAGGGGTGCCACGGTGGCGGCGGTATTGACGACGCGGTTGTACCGCTGCGAGAGCGATGCGGCGAGTGCCCCGGTGATCGGGAGAGATCCGCCGGGCTCGGCGTTGGCGACGCGGCCGCCGAAGGCGGTCAGGGAGGGGGAGTCGACCGTGGTGATCGGCCCGCTGACGACCTCGCCGCGGTTGCCGCCGACCACGATCCGCGACCGGCGGCCGTCGTTCTCGGGGTTGAAGGCGTCGGCCACCAGCTCGGTCCGGGCGAGATCGCTGACGGTGGTGTGGCGCGCGGCACCGCTGTCATCGGTCCACGAGACGAGGTAGCGCTGCTGTCCGGAGTCCCATACGGCGCGGGGCGCTGCGACACCGGCGGTCGTGCCGAGATCGATGGTGCCCAGCTCCTCGAACTGGGTGGCCCCGTCGTCCGCGGCGCGGAAGACCGTCGCTCCCGAACGGGCCGTGTCATCCGGGGTACCCGACATCACCACGCGTGTGGCGATGAATCCGAGGCGGCCGTCGGAGAAGAAGAACGGCGAGGGCGCGGCGACGCCGCGCTGGTCGACGTTGTCGACACCGAGGTGCTCTCCGGCGGCGAACACGATGCCGAAATTGTTCTGCAGCGGCTGCGCCTGATCGGGCGTCGAGCCGACGGCGAGGTGGATGCTGCGCGCGACGGTGTCTTGGTTCGCGTCGCGATCGTTCGTGGGCGTCCGGGTGTAGGCGACCAGGCTCTGCGCCGTGGCGGGATCGAGGACCGTCGTGGTGAAGGTCTTCGAGAAGGTGGCCGTTCCCCAGGTCGCCGAGGCGGTGATCGTTGTCGTGCGGTCGCCCGCCCCCGGGTTCACCAGCGCGCCTTTCTGAACGACATCCCCTCTCCACTGCAGCTGGACGCCCGCGGGAGCGGGGAGGGAGGTGCCGGATGCCACGACGGGGGGAACGACGAGCGAGGCGCTCAATCGCGCCGAGAGGTCGTCGGCGGAATCCGCTCGCACGGTGACGCGCACGGGGGTCCCGGTCGCCGTCGTGCCGGCGAAGGTCGCGGCGGGCGTCAGCGTGACGGCGGCGTCGGCGGAGCCGGGGGCGGGTCGAGTGACCCGACCCTCGGTCGAGACCAGGGCCGGGTCACTCGAGGTCCACGAGATCGTGGAGCCGCCGGCCCCGGCGCGGGGGAGCGCGAGGTCGGCGGTGAGGGCTGAGGTGTCGCCGAGGTCGATGCCGGCGACGTCGCCTCGCGCGATCGCGTCCGCTGCGGGAGCGGCGATCGCGCGGATCTGATCGGCGCCCAGCGCCGCGCGATCCACCCGGACGTCATCGATCGCACCGGCGAAAAGCGGATCCCCGGGGTAGAGCGACTTGCCGATGAGACCCGAGAAGACCGAGGTGCCGACGGTGGACGCTCCGGTGGCGGTCGTCGCGGTGGATGCCACGGCCTGGCCGTCGACGTAGGTGGTGACGCGCTGGCCCGATTGCAGAGCGACGGCGACGTGGCTCCATCGCGACGAGGAGGCGGGGCCGTTGCCGGCCGCGCGCTGCTCCGTGCCGGACTTGACGGCGCCGATGAGGTTCCCTCCGCAACGCGGGGTGGCGAACAGGTACCGATCGTTCGAGCTGCCGAGGCTGTACGCCCACGCGCACTCTTGGCCGCCGGACCATTTGATCCACGCCGAGATGGTGACATCCGTCGTCGAGGTGTCGGTGAGGCCCGGGGCCATCTCGACGAAAGCCGCTCCCGAGGTCGACGTCCCCCCGGGAAGGGACAGGGCATGATCGGATCCGCCGCGCGGACCCGTGCCGATGCGTGCGCCGCCACCTCTCAGGGTTCCGGCATGTGCGCCCGCGACATCCGGGATCAGCGTTCCCGCGTCGACGGGCCCCGAAACAAGGTCGTCGAAGTCGTAGAGCAGAGCGGCAGCGGGAGTCGCGGCCTGGGCCGGAGCGATTCCCGTGACAAGCCCCGCCCCCACCAGGGCAGTGGCAAGGGCGAGAGCGGCAGGGCGGCGTGTGCGCATCAGAGGAAGCCTTTCGGGCCTGCGGCGCACAGTCTCGTCCGGGTCGCCTGGTGGCGACCGGGACCGCACGTCGTCGTGTCGGTCCATGCCGGGAATGCGGGTTCCGGCCGTGGTCGCGACCGACACTAAGCAATGCGCGGGGGAGAGCGCAAGAGAAATGTGAGCCTTCACTCTTGATCCGGTAAGTGCTTGACGCGCATTGCGCGGGGTTTGTACGGTGCTCGCAGTGTGAGCGCTAACACAGCGCCGACCCGAGCGAGCAGCAGAGTTGCTGCCTCTTCGTTTCCGGTGACGAGCGCCGCATCGTCCGCCCGCCCCCGCACCGAAACGGAGCGTTCCGCCCATGCGCGTCCCCCGTCTTCTCGCCGCCACCGCTGTCGCCGCGGTTGCCGCGTCGACGTTCGTCACGATTCCCGCGGCCTCGGCCGCCGGTGTTCCCGAACCCGGCTTGCACTACACCTTCGACACCCTCAGCGGCACGCTGGCCGCCGGTGCGGCGATCCCCGACACGGGGGTGCGTTCGCCCCGTGGGAACGGAGTCGTCGGCAATGGCGGCGTCACGATCGTCCCGGGGGTCACCGGATCCGCGAGCGACAAAGCCATCCACCTGTCGGGTGGACGCAACGACGCGGACGCGATCGCGTCGTACGTGTCCCTGCCGAACGACATCGTCTCCTCGACCGACACGGCCCTGACCGTCAGCCTGTGGACGAAGTGGGAGGGTGCGGGCAACGGCCCGTGCCAGCTGGCTTTCGGTCTCGGTCGCTCGACGCTGAAGAACGTGCTCGCGTCGACCAGTTGCAACGGTACCTACGGGGCGGTGTCGGACGGATCGGGGGAGCGTCGCGTCGGCAACGGCGGAGCGACCCTCCCGGTCGGGCAGTGGGCCAACGTCACGCTCGTCTTCCAGCCCGGGCAGCGGTTGTCCTACTACGTCAACGGCCAGCTCGACGGCACCGGCGCCGACCTCACCGGCATCACGCAGACCATCGACGCCGCCCTCGGGCAGAACGGTGTGGGCGGGTACCTCGGCCGCTCCTTCTGGGACGACCCCTTCTACGTCGGAGCGATCGACGACGTGCGGATCTGGAACAGCGCGCTGACAGCCGACGACGTCCGCACCGTCGGCGCGGACGGATACCGCGCGATCCTGGCATCCGACTCCGTCTCGCTCGGCGATACGTCCGGAGTCGACCGCGACCTGCAACTGCCGACGAGCACCGCAGCCGGCTCTTCCGTTTCGTGGACGACGAGCAATGCGGCCGTGGTGGCCGCGGACGGTACGGTCACCCGCCCCTCGGCCAGCGCCGGCGACATGACCGTCCAGCTCACCCCGACATTCGTCCTGGGGGGTCAGACCCGGGTGGCGTCGCCCATCCCGGTGACTGTCCGCGCCCTGTCGGCCACGGAGCAGGACGAGGCCGTGCGCCAGGTCGCGGCTGCCCTCCCGGCGCAGGCGGGCCTCTCGGGTGAAGTGCGCGGCTCGATCACCCTTCCCGGCACCGGCGCCGACCTCACGCAGACCTTCGCGTCGGCGCAGGCCCGCGAGGTCGCGATCTCGTGGAGCTCGTCGAATCCGGCGGTCATCAGCGACACCGATGCGGGCGCTTCACCGAACGTCGTCACGAAGGGCAGTGTCACGCGAGGAACCGCCGACACCACGGTGACTCTCACGGCCACGCTGCGACTGGGGACGGCGACCAAGACCGTGCAGCTCCCGGTCACGGTACTTCGTGCCGCCGAGCACACGCGTGAGGACGACGAGGCGTACATGTTCGTCTACTTCCGCGATAACTCCGTTGAGGGAGAGAAAATCCGGTTCGCCGTCTCGGAGGGCAACGACGCACTCAACTGGCGCACCTTGAACAACGCCAACCCCGTTCTGGAGTCGACGAAGGGCGACAGGGGTCTGCGCGACCCCTTCGTGCTGCGTTCGAAGGAGGGGGACCGCTTCTTCCTCATCGCCACCGATCTTTCGGCGGCCCGGAAGGGCTTCCCGACCGACACGGGCAGTCGCTATCTCGAGATCTGGGAGTCGACCGACCTCGTGAACTGGGGCGAGCAGCGCCACATCGAGGTCTCACCTCCCAGCGCCGGCATGACCTGGGCGCCCGAGGCGCACTACGACCCGACGATCGACGCGTACGTCGTGTACTGGTCGTCGCGTTTGTTCCTCGATGACGCCCACACCCAGGAAGACGGCAACGGCCCGCAGATCCTGATGGCCACGACGCGGGACTTCGTGTCCTTCACCCCGGCCGTCCCGTACATCACCTCGGGCGACATCGAGGGGCTGCGCAAGACGAACGCCGGCCTCATCGACACGACGATCATGGAGCGCGACGGCACGTACTACCGCTTCACGAAGGGTACCGAGCAGACCGCCTGCCGCCCCGACATCGTGGCCGAGAAGGGCACCGACCTGCGGGCTCCGTCGACCTCGGGGGAGTGGACCAAGTTCGACACCTGCCTCTCGGCGAACGCGGGACTGCCCGAGACCGAGGGCCCCTCCGCGTTCCGCTCCAACCCCGGCGACATCAACGGCGACCGCAATTACGTGCTCGTCGACTGGTACGGCGGTGTCGGGTACATCCCGCTCTACACGGAGTCGCTCGAAGACGGCAAGGTCGACTGGAAGGTCCCGGCGAAGTACTCGCTGCCGCCGTCCCCGCGTCACGGCGTCGCCTTCGGCATCACCCGTGAGGAGCGCGACCGCCTCATCGCCAGGTACAACCCCGATCAACTCGTGACGTCGGTGGAACCGCTGTCGTTCCAGGTGGTTCCGGGTACCGTTTCGGTGGCCCTGCCCGCGACGGTGAAGGCCGCCCGCTCCGCCGGTGCGATCGACGTCGGCGTCACCTGGGACCAGCAGGACCTGTCGGCCCTGAAGACCCCGGGCGACAGCGTGCAGATCCGGGGAACGCTGAACGACGGATCCGGCACCCCCGCGATCGCGACCGTGACCGCGGTTAGCGGCTCAGTGGCATCCACCTCGGTGTCCATCGGCTACGACTCGCGCGCTCTCGCTGTCGGGGAGACCAGAGCGCTCACCGCGTCGGTGGCTCCCGCGAACGCCGACCAGACGGTCACCTGGACCTCGAGCACTCCCGCGGTGGCGACGGTCGACGGCTCCGGCCGGGTGACGGCGGTGACGGCGGGTACATCGACCATCACGGTGGAGACTTCTGACGGTCGCACCGCGACGCTGGCGTTGACCGTCGTGAAGGCCGAGGCCGACCTGCTGCTGCGTTACAGCTTCGACGGAATGGATGCCACGACCGAGGGCTCTCGTGTGACCGACGTCTCGGGGCGCGGTCACGACGCGACGATCCGTGGCGAGGGCGCGACCCTCGCCACCGGCGCCCAAGGGACGGACGGCGACTCCGCCCTGTCGTTCCCGGGCGGCCGGGCCGGCTCGAACGCGGCGTACGCGACCATCGCGGGAGACGTGGTGCCCGATGGCACGCGTGATCTGACCGTGTCGACGTGGATGAAGTGGGATGGGACCGCGCCCTGCGAGTGGCCGCTGTCGCTCGGTTCGAGCACGACGAACTACCTGTTCACCAGCGCCGACTGCGGAGGCGTCGCCGCGGCGATCAAGTCGGGCTTCGCCGAGAACAAGTCCGGCGCGGCGGCTCTGCCGAAGGGCGCCTGGGCGCAGGTCACCCTCGTACTCACCGGCAAGAAGACGCTCGCCACGTACGTCAACGGCGCCAAGGTCGCCGAGATCGCCACGATCTTCGACGCCTCCGACCTCGAGGCGTCCGGCGGGATCGGCGGCATGCTGGCGAAGTCGCAGTACGCGCAGGACAGCCTCTACGGCGGCGACCTCGACGAGGTCCGGGTCTACGACCGGGCTCTGGATGCCACCGAGGTCGGCACCCTGTTCACAAAGGGCACATTGGTGAGCGAGGTGATTCCCTCGCCGGAGCCCTCTCCCGACCCGACGACGTCTCCGGACCCGTCTGCTTCACCCTCGCCGAGTGCATCTGTTCCCGGCCAGCCCTCGGGATCGCAGAGCCCCTCCGCCGGTCCGACGGCCGTGGCGAGCTCGTCGCGTGTCGAGCAGGGCGGATCGTTCACCGTTGCGGTCACGGGGCTCGCGGCCGGAGAGCAGATCAGCGCGGTTCTGAACAGCCAGCCGCTCGCGATCACCGGCATCCCGGTCGCGGATGCCCGCGGAGCGGTCACGTTCCGTGTAACGGTCCCCGGCGACTTCGCGACGGGTGCGCACACGCTGGTGGTCACGCGGGCGGACGGTTCGACCGTCAGCCGGATCGGTGTCGAGGTGCTTCGGGCGCGATCGCTCGCGCGCACGGGGGCTGAGCTGCCCTGGGGCCTCGGTCTGGGTGCCATCGCGCTGATCGCCGCGGGCGCCGGATTGGTGATGCGGCGGCGCCGGTCGCCGATGGACTGACGCGCACGGGGAGTCAGGGGCCTCGTCTTCTCGGGCGGGGCCCCACGGCGCTAGCGTGGAGCGGGCAATGCGCGCCCTCGTGAGAGAGAGAGGGACCTGATGACGGATCCGACGCAGCGATACGCCGGTAAGCCCCTTCTGCGCCTGCTCGAGGCGTACGTTCTCGACGCCCTGGGCGCGCTGGACGAGCGCTCGGCCCGCGCGAACGAACAGATGGCGCCGAAGATCATTGCCGCTCTGAACGTTCCGGCCTCGACCTGGCAGCAGGCCATCGAGCTCTCGATGGAGATGCCGCCGGATTCGGTTCACGCACTCCGGCTGAAGTGGGAGCAGTACGTGCGCGAGGCCCTCGACGCCGGCATCACGCCCGATGTGCTCGCGTGGACGCAGAAGATGGTGGACGTGCGCTTCGATCACGGATGATCCGCGAGGGCGTCGAGACACCCCATCGAGGTATTCATCCGGGGACGTTCGCGAACCGTGGGGGGGAGTCGCGGGTCCGCGCCGCGCATCGTGGCGGAGGACGAAGGTTGTCATCGATTGAGACGAACGCCGATCAAGCCGGCCGCCGAGGGAGGGGCTCGTTCAAGCTGCCGCCAACTGGGCGGGAACCAAAAAAAGGAGCGCCAGCGATGCCGCTGACGCTCCGGATTCCGCCCCGACAATCACTGTCCCACGGCTATTTGTTCGAGGAAGACGAGTCTGGTGGGCCCCGTGGGGCTCGAACCCACGACCCGCGGATTAAAAGTCCGATGCTCTACCGACTGAGCTAGAGGCCCTCGCCGTCAAGCCTACCGGGCCTGCGGGGCGCTCGTGATCACCGGCGTCGGCACGGCACCACACAGAACGGGGATGCGCGACCCGTCACGACGATGAGCCGACCCGGGGGAGCGGGCGCACTGCTCGATCGTGACGCCGACCGGAGAGGGCTGTACCCGTCGCGGCCGAGCCATAAGCGAGAACTCGCTCGTACCGACGGCGCGTCGGACGAACGAAAGCGAGCGCCGGACCCCCTCGCCTGGGGTCCGGCGCTCGCCGTCTGGATCGGTCGATCATCGACCGGTCGGATGCGCGGTTACCGCGCGTCCGGGGAATTACATGGTAGGGGGCATCAGCACCGAGTCGATGAGGTACACGGTCGCGTTGGCGGTCTGGACGCCACCGCAGATGACGCTGGCGCTGTCGTTCACCTTGATGGAGTTGCCCGAGCCGGAGACGGTGACGTCCTGGCCCTCGACGGTCTTGTGCGTGCCGTCGATCGAGCTGGGCGCGATCTGGCCGGGGACCACGTGGTACGTGAGGATCTTGGTCAGCGTGGCCGAGTCGGTCTTGAGGCCGTCGATCGTAGCGGCGGGGATCTTGGCGAACGCGTCGTCGACCGGGGCGAAGACCGTGAACTCCGAACCGTTCAGCGTGTCGACGAGGTTGACGTCGGGGTTCAGCTGGCCGCTGACGGCAGCGGTGAGCGTCTTCAGCAGCGGGTTGTTCGAGGCGGCGGTGGCGACCGGGTCAGCGGCCATGCCGGCGACCGAGCCGGAGCCGGAGGGAACGGCGGCGGCGTAGTCGGCGCAGCCGGGGCCGACGAGGTTGGCTGCGGGGTCCATCGCGCTGGACGACATCGACGGCGAGGCCGACATCGAGGGCATCGAGCTCTCTTCGGTGGTCGAGCCACCCGAGGTGGTGCCACCCGAGCAGGCGGTGAGAGCGAAGGCCGAGCCCAGAACGAGGGCGAGACCAGCGACAACGGGCTTCTTGTTGATGAGCATGACATTCCTCCGAAATCGTCGGATCGCGTCTGCGACCCGTCAAGGACACCCCGGTGCGAGGGGCGGTTCGCCGTGGAGCGGCTTACACAGGGTCTTCGAGACCCCCTCGGGATCGGATTGCGAAATGTTGCTGGATCGGTGGGAGATCGGCATCCGGGGACGTGAAAAACCCAGGTCAGGGGCGGGTAAATATTCTTCAGAATATTTTCGATCGTGCCCACGAGCGCCCGGAAGGAAGCGGAGCCCCAGATAACGGTTTGCCCAAAGCTGTTTCACCACGCGCGTACACGCGCGCGTACGCGTGAAGGCCGTAAGCAATGATGGGGTCATGGTTATCGACGGCTTCGACCTTTCCCACGAGGGAACGGAGAACGACGACCACGTGGGCGCCCTGTTGCAGCGCGTCGCCACAGGCGACCGCAACGCCTTCGCTGAGCTGTACGACTCTTTGTCGGCCCGCGCTTTCGGTCTGATCGTCCGCGTCCTGGTGGACCGATCGCAGAGCGAGGAAGTGCTCCAAGAAGTCTTCCTCGAGATCTGGCAATCCGCTGGGCGCTTCACTCCGAACAGAGGGCAGGGAAGATCGTGGGTTCTCACGATCGCGCACCGTCGAGCGGTGGACCGCGTGCGGTCGTCGCAGTCGAGTGTCGATCGGGATGTGCGTGCGGGCTTCCGGGATATGGATGTCGCCTACGACGCCGTTTCCGAGAAAGTTGAACTGAAAATGGAAGGGCGGCGCGTCGTCGATGCACTGGCGGCGCTCCCCGACGCGCAGAAAGAAGCGCTCACGCTCGCTTATTTCGGCGGGTACAGCCAAAGTGAGATCGCAACGCTCGTCGGGGCACCGCTCGGTACGGTCAAGACACGAATGCGCGACGGACTGTCGCGCTTGAGGATGGAGATGGGGGTGGACAAGTGAACGAGAGGGATTTCGCCGACCTCGCCGTCGGACACGCGCTCAATGCGCTTTCCGAGGCTGATGAGCGCGCGTACCAGGAGGCTCTCGCGGGTAATCCGAACTGGGACCACCACGTACGCGGCGCTGCAGAAACCGTCGCCGCGATCAGTGCCTCGGTCGAACCGGTCGAGCCCCCGCCGTCCGTGCGAGCCTCGTTGTTCGCGCGTATCTCCGAACTGCCGCGGGAGTCCGCGGCATCCGATACCGCCGCCGATCTTGACGTCGACGACGAAGATTTCGCCGCGGCCGGCCCCGCGATCACCGAGCCCGAGCGCGAGGCCGTCACGGTCGGTGCGTCCTCCGGCTCTGGGTGGGGTGCTCGCCGCTGGTTCGCACTGGCTGCCTCCTTCGCGGCCGTCCTCGTGCTCGGCTTCGGCGCCGTCACCGTGAGCCAACTGTTCGCTCCGCCCGCCGCGGTCGTCGCCCTCCAGCAGATCGAGGACGCACCCGACGCGCAGTCGGCGTCCGCGACCATGCCGGACGGAACCGTTGCCACCGCTCACTGGTCGCCCTCGAGCGGCAAGAGCGTGCTCGTCGCCGACGGCATGCCGGCGCTGCCCGAAGGGAAGACCTACGAGCTGTGGTTCGTCCGCGGTGAGAACCAGATCGCGATCCCGGCCGGGATCTTCGAGCCGGATGCCAAGGGCAACGCCACGGCTGAGCTCTCGGGCGACATGCACAGCGGCGACATCATCGCCGTGACGGTCGAACCCGCCGGAGGTTCCCCCGACGGCACGCCGAGCTCAGCCCCGGTCCTCGCCGTCGCGACGGCCTGACCGCCCGCACGCAGGTCGGATGCCCGGCGCTGCGGACGGCATGTGCGCCGCGCGCGGCCCGGCACTTGAGGGGGACGCTCTAGCCTGGATGCATGAGCGATTCCCCCCGCGAATTCCACAAGCCGGTCCGGCGCCCCGCCGAGCTGTTCGACCGCCTGTTCTCGGCCGAGGATCCGGCAGAAGTGTCGCGCGTCGCGCACAGCACGGCGCAGGCGCTCCTCTCCCGGGTGCGGGCCGATCCGAGCATCGACGTGGTCGAGCGGCTCGTCGCTTTCACCGACGACCACGGCATCGACGACATCGCCGAACTCTGGTCGCGCTCGCCCGCTCGCTCCCTGCCCGGCTCGCTGTGGCGCCTCTATCTTCTGCAGCTGATGATTCACGACGATGCAGCCACGGCCGCCCTGCTCTACGAGCGCGGTCGAGTGGAGATGTCGACGGTGGATGCCGTGGTGGCGGGGGCTCCTGCGCCGGCGGGCCCCGAAGAACTGGTGCAGCTGATCGACACCATTCTGCGCGGGCTCTTCGAAGGGGATTTCGCCGTGGCCCTCGACCGCGCCGCGGCGTTCTGCCGCGTGCAGGCGGCGGGGTCCACGCACCTCGCCGACGACTACGAGAACACGGAGTCGGAGCGGGCATCGGCTCTCACCACGCGCGCTCTGCGGCTCGCCACGTACGCGGAGGATCTCTCGGCGTCCGCCGCTCTCTGGCGCCGTGACACGCTGACCTGAGCGGAGAAGAAAGGTGCCGGACCGCAGAACGCCTCTCGGCGCATGGCCGCTCATAGCGGCAGAAGATGGAGCCCGGGGTTACTGCGGCCCGGCTGTGAAAGTGTAACAAGCCCCGCCCTCGGACATTCCCTCGAACAGCCCGGTTGACAAGACCCGGGCGTGTCGGCGGTGCGGCGTAGGCTCGGTTCATGGCTTGGCGTTGCGCTCTCGTGATCGACCCCGTGGCATCCGACGAGGAACGCACCGACTACCGCGACACACTTCACGAGATCGATCCCTCCCTCCCCGCCCTCGGGGTGGGTGAGCTCAGCGCCCAGCGCGGAGACGGGGTGTTCGAGAGCCTCGGCGTCGTCAACGGTCATCCGCAAGAGGTCGGGCCGCACCTCGCGCGCCTCGCGCATTCAGCGGCGCTCTGCGACCTCCCCGCGCCGAACCTCGCCCAGTGGCGCGTCGCGATCGAGCGCGTGGCCCGCGAGGCCGGGGAGGGTGAGAACGTCATGAAGCTGCTGCTCAGCCGCGGCGTCGAAGACGGACCCGCACCGACGGCGTGGATCACGCTCGCCGACGCTCCCGACAACACGAGGGGACGAACGACCGGCGTCGCTGTCGCCACCCTCGATCGCGGCTACACCCTCGACGTCCCCGCGCGTGCTCCCTGGCTCCTGCTCGGGGCCAAGACGCTGTCGTACGCCGTCAACATGGCCGCGATCCGCGAGGCGAAACGCCGCGGCGCCGACGACGCCGTGTTCGTCACGAGCGACGGCTACCTGCTCGAGGCGCCCACGGCATCCGTCGTCCTCCGCGTCGGGGACCGCTTCGTGACACCCGAGCCGCAGGCCGGCATCCTGCACGGGACGACGCAGCTCAGTCTGTTCGCGTACCTCGAGCGTCGAGGCTTCACCACGGCGTACGAGACGGTGCCGGTGAAGGACCTCACCACCGCGGATGCGGCGTGGCTGCTGTCGAGCGTGCGGCTCGCCGCCCCGATCCGGTCCGTCGACGGGATCGAGGTGCCGGTGGACCGCGCCTTCACTGACGACCTGAACGCCTACCTGCTCGGCCCCCGCGACTGAGCGGTCCGCGGAACGACGAAGGCCCCGCCGAAGCGGGGCCTTCGCACGGGACTGCTTATCCGAAGCGGCCCGAGACGTAGTCCTCGGTCGCCTGCACGCTGGGTGCGGTGAAGATCGACGCGGTGTCGTTGTACTCGATGAGCTTGCCGGGCTTGCCGGTGCCGGCGATGTTGAAGAACGCCGTCTTGTCGCTCACACGCGAGGCCTGCTGCATGTTGTGCGTCACGATCACGATGGTGTACTCGCTCTTCAGCTCACCGATCAGCTCTTCGATCGCGAAGGTCGAGATCGGGTCAAGAGCCGAGCACGGCTCGTCCATCAGCAGCACGTCGGGAGAGACGGCGATGGCGCGTGCGATGCACAGACGCTGCTGCTGACCGCCGGAGAGTCCGCCGCCGGGCTTGTCGAGACGGTCCTTGACCTCGTTCCAGAGGTTGGCGCCCCTCAGCGACTTCTCGACCAGGGCATCCGCGTCGCTCTTCGCCATCCGCTTGTCGTTGAGCTTCGCGCCGGCCAGCACGTTCTCGCGGATCGACATGGTCGGGAAGGGGTTGGGGCGCTGGAAGACCATGCCGACGTGACGACGCACGAGCACGGGGTCGACGCCCGCGCCGTAGAGATCGTCGCCGTCGATCAGGACCCGGCCCTCGACGCGACCGCCGGGGATGACCTCGTGCATGCGGTTCAGCGTGCGCAGGAACGTCGACTTGCCGCAGCCCGAGGGGCCGATGAAGGCGGTGACCGAGCGGGGCTCGATGTCGATCGAGACGCCCTCGACCGCGAGGAAGTCGCTGTAGTAGACGTTGAGGTCCTGGACCTCGATGCTCTTGGACACGAGTGAGTGCCTTTCTGGGCTCAGCGCGCCTTGGGCGCGAACACCGCCGCCACGATACGGGCGATCAGGTTGAAGATGACGACGAGGACGACGAGCAGGAAGGCCGCACCCCAGGCGTTCGCCTGGGACGCGTCGATGTCCTGACCGGGGAAGCTGTACGCGGTGTAGGCCATCACGGGGAGGGTCTGCATCGGGCCGTCGAAAGGGTTGGCGTTGAAGTTGTCGGTGAAGCTCGCCGCGATGAAGATCGGGGCCGTCTCACCGACGACGCGGGCCACGGCCAGCACGACACCCGTGATGATTCCGGAGGCCGCGGTGCGCAGCACGACCTTGACGATGGTCGCCGAGCGCGGCACGCCCAGGGCGAGAGAAGCCTCGCGCAGGTCGGCCGGGACGAGGCGCAGCATCTCTTCGGTGGAGCGGATGACGATGGGGATCATCAGCACGCAGAGGGCGATGGATGCCGAGAACCCGCTGAACGCCTTCGGACCGACGATCAGGCTGAACAGCGAGAACGCGAACAGACCGGCGACGATCGAGGGGATGCCTGTCATGACATCGACGAGGAAGGTGATCGCTCGACGCAGCGGGTTGTTCGGCTGCGCGTACTCGACCAGGTAGACCGCGGCGAGGACGCCGATCGGCACCGAGATGAGGGCGGCGATACCCGTGATGATGAGCGTGCCCGTGATGGCCTGCCAGGCACCCGCCGTCGCGACGACCTCGAGGGTGTCGGGGTTGAAGGCGGTGCCGCCCACCTGCGTGACGAAGCTCCAGTTCACCACCGCGAGACCCTTGGAGATCACGGTCCACAGGGTCGAGATGAGAGGCGCGACCGCCAGCAGGAAGGCGACGGTCACCAGGCCGCGGACGACGCGATCCACCGCCTTGCGGCGGTTCTCGACGATCGAGGACCCGACCCCGATCGCGATCAGGTACAGCACCGCCGAGAGGATCAGCCACGTCGCGACATTGATGCCGCCCATCAGGAGCTGGATGACAGCGACGACGACGGCCACACCGACCAGAAGCGCAGGCTCGATGAAGCGGGGCAGCTGGCCGCTCGTGAGGGCCAGGGGAGACGACGATGAGGGGGCAGTGACGGTCATGAGCGCTTGCCCTTCTTGCGACCCTTCGCACCGGGGCCGGTCGCCCCGATGATGTAGCGGGCGAGCATGTTCACCGCGAGAGAGACGACGAACAGCATGAGGCCGGTACCGATCAGCGCCGAGCGCTGGAGGTCGGTGGCGATCGGGAAGTTCAGCGCGATGTTGGCCGCGATGGTCTGCGAGTTGTACCCGTCGGTGAGCAGCAGCACCGAGTAGATCAGGCTGGGCGAGACGATCAGCGCGATGGCCATCGTCTCGCCGAGCGCACGGCCGAGGCCGAGGAGCGTGGCCGAGACCATGCCGCTGCGGGCGTAGGGGAAGACCGCGAGGCGGATCATCTCCCACCGCGTGGCGCCCAGGGCGAGGGCAGCCTCTTCGTGCAGGCGGGGGGTCTGCAGGAAGATCTCGCGCGTGATCGAGGTGACGATCGGGAGGATCATCACGGCGAGGACGACCCCACCGGTGAACATCGTCGAGCCCGTGGTCGAGACCGGGCCCTGGAAGAGCGGGATCCAGCCCAGGTACTGGTTGAGGAACTCGCCGACCGGCACGAGCAGCGGGCGCATGACGATGATGCCCCACAGGCCGAAGACGATCGAGGGCACGGCGGCCAGCAGATCGACGATGTAGCCGAGGAAGCCGGCGATCCGACGCGGCGCGTAGTGCGAGATGAACAGCGCGATGCCGATGGCGACCGGCGTGCCGACGACCATGGCGATGAGCGCGGCCCAGATGCTGCCGAACAGCAGCGGACCGACGTACTCCCAGAAGTTGGTCCAGCTGCCGTTCTGGTAACCGGCGAGGTCGCCCTCGGTCCAGTTGCCGGTGATCGCGGGGATGCCGCGGATGATCAGGAAGATCGCGACCCCGGCGAGGATGATCATGATCGACACGGCGGCCGTGGTCGACAGACCCAGGAAGACCGAGTCGCCGACACGGCGCTTGCCGATGATCGACGTCCGAGGCGGGGGAGGGGAGGACGGGGCGGTCTCTGTGTCAGCGACGGTGTCAGTCACGGGGGACCTCACGCTCGGCACGGGTCATGGTTCTCCTCGATCGGGTGTTCTCTGAGGATGCTGGCTCAGCGGAGCGTTCGAGCTGGTCGACCGCTCCGATCAGCCCGGCCCGGTCCGCACGCGAGGTGCGGGCCGGGCCGAGTCCGACGAGATGTTTACTTGATCGACGCGAGGGTCTCGGCGGCAGCCGAGAGCACCGAGTCGGGCAGCGGCGCGGAGCCGGCGTTCTTGGCCGCGACCTGCTGGCCGAGCGTGCTGGTCACGAAGCCGAGGTACGACTTGACGAGCTCGGACTGCTTGGCGTCCTTGAACGTGGTGCAGGTGATCGCGTACGACACGAGCGGGATCGGGTACGTCTCAGCGGTCAGCTTCGAGTAGTCGAACTTCTTCGACAGGTCGCCGGTGACACCGTTGCTGGCGTCGACCGCGGCGGCCGCGAAGGTCGCGGTGACGGCCTCGGGGCTGAACGCGATGGCGGTGCCGTCCTGGATGATCGATGCGGCGTTCAGGCTGCCGATGGCGGAGTGGTCGGCGTAGCCGATGGTTCCGGAGCCGGCCTTGACGGCCTCGACGACACCCGAGCCACCCTTCTGCTTCGACACGTTGCCCTCGATCGGCCAGTCCTTGCCGGCCGGGGAGGTCCACACCGACGACTGGGTCGCGGCGAGGTAGTTGGTGAAGTTGGTGGTGGTGCCCGAGCCGTCCGAACGTGCGACGGTCGTGATGGGGCCGGCGGTGAGGGCCGTGCCGTTGTCCTTGGTGATGGCCGGGTCGGACCAGTCGGTGATCTGCAGAGCGAAGATCTTCGCGATCGTCTCGCCCGAGAGCTTCAGGCTCGTGACGCCGGGGATGTTGAAGATGATGGCCACGCCGTCGAGGTAGACGGGGATGTTGACGCCACCGTCGGTGCAGAGGGCCTTGGACTGAGCCGTCTGGTCCGCGTTCAGCGGCGAGTCGGAGCCGGCGAAGTCGTACGCGCCGCTGAGGAAGTTGGTGACGCCACCGCCGGAGCCCTGCGACTTGTCGTAGTTGATGGTGACGCCCTTGGCCTGGGCGTTGTAGGCGCTGGTCCACGCGGCCTGCGCGTTGGCCTGGGCGCTCGAGCCACCCGCGGTGATCGTGCCCGAGAGGTTCGAGTCGATCGTGAAAGCGACGTCGGACGAGGTCGACGAGGGGGTCGAGCCCGCGGCGTCGCCGGAGCCCGAGGGGCCGGCGCAGCCGGCGAGGGTCAGGGAGGCCACGGCGGCCACGGTGCCCAGCTGGGCGAGTCGGGAGAGCTTCACGGTGTGAATCCTTCGCATGTCGGGAACAGGAACCCGGTGCAGGGTTCGTCGTGAACGGTAAACAGCGACGGATAACAGACTGCGTTGCACGGGTGAACGGAAGGTGAACCGGGGCGGCCGTTCCGGGGTGTTTTCCTGGGCGTTGTACTGTTCACCTCCGTGACGACCTCCGCTTCCGCAGCTCAGGCCCCGCTCGACCGAACGGAGGCTGCGGCTCCCGCGCGCACCCTCATCGACATCCTCACCGACGTCGCCTCTCGGCATCCGGAGGCCTCCGCGATCGATGACGGATCGGGAGCGCTCAGCTACCGCGAACTGCTCGCGCGGGTCTGGCGGACGGCAGCTGCGCTGCAGGAGGCAGGAGTGCGCCGGGGCGACCGCGTGGGCGTGCGCATGCCTTCCGGGTCGAAGGAACTGTACGTCTCGATCCTCGCGGTCATGGCGGCTGGCGCCGCGTACGTGCCGGTCGACGCCGATGACCCCGACGAGCGCGCGCGCCTGGTATTCGGCGAAGCAGGGGTGCGCGGGATCGTCGCGGGCGAGGGGGAATTCGTCGCGACCGAGGGTGATCTCGTCCGCCTCTACGACGGAGCGGCGCCGCACCCCCGCACGAGCGCCATCCCCCTCGTCGACCCGCCCACGATCGACGACGACGCGTGGATCATCTTCACCTCGGGATCGACCGGCGTTCCCAAGGGGGTGGCGGTGTCGCACCGCTCCGCGGCGGCGTTCGTCGAGGCGGAGGGACGGATCTTCCTGCAGGACGAGCCGCTCGGCCCCGGCGACCGCGTGCTGGCCGGGTTGTCGGTCGCGTTCGACGCCTCGTGCGAGGAGATGTGGCTCGCCTGGGGACACGGAGCGTGCCTCGTGCCGGCTCCTCGTTCTCTCGTGCGCTCGGGGGAGGACCTTGCGCCGTGGCTGCTGCGCCAGGGGATCACGGTCGTCTCCACCGTTCCGACCCTCGCCGCGATGTGGCCCGCCGACTCGATCGAGAACGTGCGCCTGCTGATCTTCGGCGGAGAGGCGTGTCCGCCCGAACTCGCCGCTCGCCTCGTGGCCGAGGGGCGTGAGGTCTGGAACACCTATGGCCCGACCGAGGCCACCGTCGTCGCGTGCGCCGCTCCGCTCGACGGCTCTCTGCCCGTGCGCATCGGTCTGCCCCTCGACGGATGGGCCCTCGCGGTGGTGGATGCCGAGGGACTCCCCGTCGCCGAGGGAGCGGTCGGCGAGCTGATCATCGGCGGTGTCGGCCTCGCCCGGTACCTCGATCCCGCGAAGGACGTTGAGAAGTACGCGCCGATGCCGACCCTCGGGTGGGAGCGCGCCTACCGCTCGGGAGACCTCGTGCGCTTCGAGCGCGAAGGCCTGGTGTTCCAGGGGCGCGCGGACGATCAGGTCAAGGTGGGCGGCCGCCGGATCGAGCTCGGCGAGGTCGAATCGGCCCTGCAGGATCTTCCGGACGTGAGCGCGGCGACCGTGGCCGTGCGGACCACCGAAGCGGGGGTGCCGGTCCTCGTCGGCTACCTCGTGATGGAGGTCGGCGCCGAGCTCGATCGCGGCGCGGCTCGTGCGGCTCTCGCGGAGCGCCTCCCGGCCGCGACCATCCCCCTCCTGGGCGTGGTGGACTCCCTGCCGGTCCGCACCTCGGGCAAGGTCGACCGCGCGGCCCTCCCGTGGCCCCTCCCGGGGGTGGAGGCCCCCGCCGCGACGGACTTCTCCGTCGACGAGGCGTGGTTGGCCGAGCAGTGGCAGGCCGTCCTGGGCATTCCGGTCACCGAGCGCAAGGCCGACTTCTTCGATCTCGGTGGGGGGTCGCTCGCCGCCGCGCAGCTGGTCTCGCGCATCCGGGCACGGGTGCCGGAGTTCTCGGTCGCCGACATCTACGACGTGCCGCGCCTCGGGGCGATGGCCAAGGCGCTCGGGCCCCAGCTCTCCGACGAGACGCCCGCCGCCTTCCACCGCGCCGAACCGACGCCGCGCACCACCCAGTGGGCGCAGACCCTTCTCGGCGCTCCGCTGTTCATCCTCTCGGGTGTGCGGTGGTTGCTGTACCTGCTCACGGCCTCGGCGATCCTCCAGGTCGTCCCCGGATTCGACGTGCTGCCCTCGGTGCCCTGGCCCGTCCTCGTCGTCGGCCTCCTCGTCTTCGCGACGCCGTTCGGGCGCATGGCCATCGCCGTGGCATCCGCTCGACTCCTTCTCTCGGGCGTGCGCCCCGGCGACTATCCGCGGGGCGGGTGGGTGCACATCCGGCTCTGGCTCGCCGAGCAGATCGCCGATCAGGTGGATGCCGTGGGGCTGGCCGGAGCCCCCTGGGTGTCGTACTACGCCCGCGCTCTGGGCGCGCGGATCGGTCGGAACGTCGACCTGCACGCGTTGCCTCCCGTCACGGGGATGCTCGTCGTCGGCGACGGGGCCTCGATCGAGCCCGAGGTCGACCTGACCGGGTACTGGATCGACGGCGACCTCGTCCGCATCGGCGACCTGCGCATCGGCGCCGATGCCACGGTCGGCGCTCGCTCGACGCTGGCGCCCGGCACCCGCATCGGTCGCCGCGCCGAGATCGCGCCGGGCTCAGCCGTCTTCGGACGCGTCAAGGCGGACCAGTCGTGGGCGGGGTCGCCCGCCGTCCGCGTGGGCGGGACGGCGAAGGGATGGCCCACGCAGCGGCCCCCGGCGCCCACCCGTTGGCTGTGGGCCTATGCGGCATCGGCGGTGGTGCTCGCTCTTCTTCCGCTCGCCTCCTTCGCCGTCGGCGGCCTCGTCGTCGCGCAGGGGATCCGCGGGGCGGACGATCTCGGCCACGCGGCCGCGGGCGCCTTCGTCTGGCTCGTCCCGGGTGTCGCCGTCGCAGGCCTGGTGTTCGCGGCATCCGTCGTCCTTCTCGTGCGCGTGATGTCGATCGGTCTCACCGAGGGCACCCACCCGGTGCGCAGCCGCGTGGCGTGGCAGGCGTGGACGATCGAAAGACTCCTGGATGCCGCCCGCACGGTGCTCTTCCCCCTCTACTCCTCGCTCTTCACCCCGGTGTGGCTGCGCCTGCTGGGTGCGCGCGTCGGGCACGACGTCGAGGCCTCGACGGTCCTTCTGATTCCGTCGATGACGCGTATCGAAGACGGAGCGTTCCTCGCCGATGACACGATGGTCGCGTCGTACGAGCTTCGCGCGGGGTGGATGCGCCTCGGGCCCGTGCGGATCGGCAAGCGCGCCTTCCTCGGAAACTCCGGAATGGCCGCGCCCGGTCACCGCGTTCCGCGGGACGGGCTGGTCGCCGTCCTGTCCGCGGCCCCGGTGAAGGCCAAGGCGGGATCGTCATGGTTGGGCTCGCCCGCCGTGCGTCTTCGCCGGCTCTCGGCGGAGGGCGACGAGTCGCGCACCTACCGACCGACCGCGAGCCTGCGTCTCGCGCGGACCCTGTGGGAGCTCTGCCGCTTCGTGCCGGTCGTCGTCACCTGCGCGATCGGCCTCGGCGTGATCTTCGCGCTCGCCGCACTCTGGGACACCCTCGGTCCGGTGTGGGCGCTACTTTTGTCGGGCGTCGTGCTGCTCGCGGCGGGGGCCGTCGCCGCGGGGGTCTCGACCGCGGCGAAGTGGGCCATCGTCGGCGTGATCCGCGCGGGGGAGCAGCCGCTGTGGTCGAGTTTCGTCTGGCGCACCGAGGTGTCGGACACCTTCACCGAGATGGTCGCGGCCCCGTGGTTCGCGCGCGCGGCGGCGGGAACCCCGGCGCTCGCCGTCTGGCTGCGGAGCCTCGGCGCGAAGATCGGTCGTGGCGTGTGGTGCGACAGCTACTGGTTGCCCGAACCCGACCTCGTCACTTTGGGCGACGCGTCAACCGTCAACCGCGGATGCGTGGTGCAGACGCACCTGTTCCATGATCGAATCATGAGTATGGATACCGTCGAGCTGGAGCCGGGGTCGACCCTCGGGCCGCACAGCGTCGTCCTCCCCGCCTCCACCCTCGGCGCGCACGCGACCGTGGGTCCCGCCTCGCTCGTCATGCGTGGCGAGACCGTCCCGGTCGGTTCGCGGTGGAGCGGCAACCCCATCGGCCCGTGGCGCGCGGTGAAGGTGCGCGCGTACCAGTCGACGACGTGAGCGTGGCCGACTCCTACGCCCCGCAGAGCGGCGATCTCTCCTACGACGTCGAGTCGTACGACCTCGCGATCGGCTACCGCGTCCGCACCAACCGCCTCGACGGCGTCGCGACGATCGTCGCGGTCGCGCGCGAGTCCGTGTCGTCGTTCGCGATCGACCTCGTCGGTCTTCGCACCTCGCGCGTGCGTGTCGACGGGGTCAACGCACGCTTCTCGGCGGGGCCGCGGATCCTGCGGGTGACGCCCCCGCAGGCCCTCGCTCCCGGGGACCGCTTCGAGGTCGAGGTGACCTACGCGGGCGCGCCCGCTCCCCGCCGGTCGCGGTGGGGGACCGTCGGCTGGGAGGAGCTGACCGACGGCGCTCTGGTCGCGGGGCAGCCCATCGGCGCACCGACCTGGTTCCCGTGCAACGACCGCCCCGACAACAGGGCGCGCATGCGCCTCGAGATCACGGTCGACGACGGCTACGTGGCCGCCGCCACCGGCGTCGCAGGCCCCCGCACGCGCCGAGGTGGGCGGACGACAACGACGTTCGTCTCCGACGTCCCCACGGCGACGTACTTGGCGGCCGTGCACGTCGGTCGGTACCGCACGCGTCAGCTCGAGGGCACCGGAGAGGCCCTGGTGCCCGCCGTGACCGTGACCGCCCCTCCGGCCCTCACCGCCGCGGTCGACCGCGCCTTCGCGACGGTGCCCGACATGCTGCGGGCCTTCGACCGCTTCTTCGGGCCGTACCCGCAAGAAGCGTGCACCCTCGTGGTGACCGCCGACGAGCTCGAGATTCCCCTCGAGGCGCAGGGGCTCGCGGTGTTCGGGATGAACCACCTCGTTCCCGCGGCGCAGCGACTGGTGGCGCACGAGCTGGCACATCAGTGGTTCGGCAACAGCGTGGGGATCGCCCGGTGGAGCGACATCTGGCTGAACGAGGGCTTCGCCTGCTACGCGGAGTGGCTGTGGTCGGAGACCTCGGGCGGGGCCTCCGTCGAATCGTGCGTCGCGGACCACTACGCGCGACTCGCCGCCAAGCCGCGCGACCTCCTGCTGGTCGATCCCGGGCCCGATGACATGTTCGACGACCGGGTCTACAAGCGCGGCGCCCTGACGCTGCACGCGCTGCGGTGCACCCTCGGCGACGAGGCGTTCTTCGATCTCCTGCGGACGTGGACGACGGACCACCGCCATGCCCTCGTCACCACGGACGATTTCCGCGCCGCGGTCGAAAGCGCCGGGGGACCGGATGCCGCAGCGGTGCTGTCGCGGTGGATCGACGACGTGGCGTTGCCCGCGCGACCCTGACGTCCGGCCCGCGTCGCCGTCAGGCGGAGAGGCCCGACCCGCTCTGGACCGCCACCGCGAGAACGAAGCCCGCCGGACCATCGAGGTCCCACCCGCGCCATTCGCGTGGGGGGCCCTCCGCGGGGGACGGATCGCTTGAGGCGGACGGGAGGATTCGAGCCTCCCACGTGTCCCCGTGCCCCTGGACGTCGACCCGTCGCGCATCGACGGTCAGCCCGCGTCCGTCGGCTTTCAGGACGGCCTCGACGCGCGCCCACGCGCGAGCGGGCGCGGCGCTCGACCCGCCGGCATCCGCTCCCGCTCCCGGAGTGCGCGATTCGAGATCGCCCGCCCCTCCGGGCACGAGCCGCGGAAGCACCCGCTCCAGACCCCGCGCATCGACGGGCACCGCGTCCAGCCCGACGCGTTCGTGACCCCGCGCCGCCACCGCGACGGCCCATCCGTCGACGTACGACACCGAGACCGCGGCATCCGCCCCCTCCACGCGGATGCGGCCGTGGTCCCCGCCGCACGCGGGGCAGCGTGAGCGGAACCGAGCGCCCGGCAGGAGCTCGGCCAGCAGAGCCCGCGACACGTCTCGGCGCGCGGAGCCCGCGGGGACCTCGCGCCAGACGAGACGGATGCCGGGGGGAAGCGTCACACCTTCGGTTCGTGCGTCTCGATGGCCACGATGCCGGCGCCGGGGTGCTCGACGGGGATGTGCACGACCGAGAACGCCGCGGGTTCCAGCGCCGAAGCGCTTCCGAGGTACGAGCCGCCCATCGTTCCGGTCGCGAGCGCGAGCTCGTGCAGGATGTCGGGGAGGACGGGTCGGTGGCTCGACACGACGATCGGCTTGCGCGCGCGCACCCGCTCGCCGATGAGCGACCGTGCGTCGGCGCGGCCCTCTTCCCACGCGTCCTGGCTGACGGCTTCGGTCAGGTGGACGCGCTGGCCGAGCGCCTGCGCGAGGGGAGTGGCGGTGCGGATACAGCGCTCGGCGGGGCTCGAATAGACCCGGCGCACACCGAAGGCGAGGAGGGGGCCGACGATCGCCTCGGCCTGACGGCGCCCGCGCGGGGTCAGGGGACGGGCGCTGTCGGAGCCCTCCCACTCCTCGCGGGACCGCGCCTTGCCGTGGCGCAGCACGACGATCGGGAAGGTGGGCAGGGCGCCCTCTTCGACGATCCTCGTGAACTCGTCGAGGATCTCGATGTCGACGGGGTAGCTGAGGTTCTTGCGGGCCTTCTTCAGGCTCACCCACTCGATCGCCGCGACCTCTTTGTTCGGCACGAACGTCGAACTCCGCACGGCGGCATCGGTCGCCTCGGCCGCCCAGTAGTGCACGATCTTGGTGCGCGAGCTCGGCATCCGGTATCGAGAGACGCCGACGGGCACCCCCAGCGAGACCCGGATGCCGGTCTCTTCACGGATCTCGCGCACGGCGGTCTCGGCGAGCGTCTCGCCGGGATCGACCTTGCCCTTCGGGAGGGTCAGATCCCGGTACTTCGTGCGGTGGATGAGCAGGATGCGGAGCTTTCCCTCGACCTGCCGCCACACCACACCGCCGGCCGCGTAGACGGCGGTCTCGGTCTCGGCCTTCGTCACCGCGCCGTCCGGGCCCGACGCTTGCGCTGGATGAGAGCCATCGTGTGCTCCTGCAGGTCGATGAGCGGCGCCCCGTCGTCGTCGACGCTGTGCCGCGTCCACTCGCCCTCCGACCCCAGGTGCCACGAGCTCGTCCCGTCGTCCATCGCGAGGGTGAACAGGGTCGTGAGCTCTTGCACCTGCACGGGGTCGACCACGCGGACCAGCGCCTCGACACGGCGGTCGAGGTTGCGGTGCATCATGTCGGCGCTGCCGATGAACACCTGAGGGTCGCCGTCGTTCTCGAACGTGAAGATGCGGGAGTGCTCCAGGTAGCGGCCGAGGATCGAGCGCACCGTGATGTTCTCGCTCATCCCGGGGACGCCGGGCTTGATCGAGCAGATGCCGCGCACCCACACCTCGACGGGCACGCCCGCCTGGCTCGCGCGGTACAGGGCATCGATGATCTCTTCGTCGACCATCGAGTTGACCTTGATCCGCACCCCCGAGGGCTTGCCCTCGAGAGCGTTGCGGCGCTCCTTGTCGATGTGGCGGAGGAGCCCTCGGCGCAGGTGCAGGGGCGCGACGAGCAGACGCTTGAACTTCTTCTCGATCGCGTACCCGCTGAGCTCGTTGAACAGACGGGTCAGGTCGCGACCGACCTGGTCGTCGACGGTGAACAGACCGAAGTCCTCGTAGATGCGGCTCGTCTTGGGGTTGTAGTTGCCCGTGCCGACGTGGCTGTAGTGGCGCAGGCGCCCCTCTTCTTCGCGGATGACGAGGGCGAGCTTGCAGTGGGTCTTGAGGCCGACGAGGCCGTAGACGACGTGGACGCCGGCCTTCTCGAGCTTGCGGGCCCAGACGATGTTGTTGGCCTCGTCGAAGCGGGCCTTCACCTCGACGAGCGCGAGCACCTGCTTGCCGGCCTCGGCCGCGTCGATGAGGGCCTGCACGATCGGGCTGTCGCCCGAGGTCCGGTACAGCGTCTGCTTGATGGCGAGCACGTGCGGGTCGCGGGCGGCCTGCTCGAGGAAGGCCTGCACGCTCGTCGCGAACGACTCGTAGGGGTGGTGCACGAGCACGTCGCCCTTGCGGATCGCTCCGAACAGGTCGGCGCGGCCGTTCTGCTCGGGCGGCTGGAAGGCCAGAGCCGTCTTGGGCACGTGCGGCGGGTAGCGCAGATCGGGCCGGTCGATGCGGGAGAGGTCGAACAGGCCGCGCAGATCGAGGGCGCCGGGCAGCCGGTAGACCTCCTGCTCGGTGATGTCGAGTTCGCTCAGCAGCAGCGAGCGGGTCACGTCGTCCATGTCCTCGGTGATCTCGAGGCGGATGGGCGGGCCGAAGCGACGACGCAGGAGCTCGGCCTCGAGCGCCTGGATGAGGTTCTCGGTCTCGTCCTCTTCGATCGTCATGTCCTCGTTGCGCGTCAGGCGGAACGCGTGGTGATCGAGGACCTCCATCCCGGGGAACAGGTCGCCGAGGTGGTTCGAGATGAGCTCCTCGAGCGGCAGGTAACGCACGCCGGGCCCGTCTCCGCCGATCTCGACGAAGCGGGGGAGCATGGGGGGCACCTTGAGGCGAGCGAACTCCTGGCGGCCCGTGCGGGCGTTGCGGATGCGGATCGCGAGGTTGAGCGACAGGCCCGAGATGTACGGGAACGGGTGCGCGGGGTCGACGGCGAGCGGCATGAGCACCGGGAAGACGTTGCGCTGGAAGTATTCGGTGAGCCGCTCGGCGGTGGGTGCGTCGAGCGAGTCCCACGTGACGACCTCGATGCCGGCGTCGGCGAGGGCGGGGCGCACCTTCTCGGTCCACGCGGCCGCGTGGCGCAGCTGCAGGCGGTGCGCCTCGGCCGAGATGTCGGCGAGCACGTCGAGAGGGGCGCGGCCGACGTTGGTCGGGACGGCCAGGCCCGTGACGATGCGACGCTTCAGGCCGGCGACGCGCACCATGAAGAACTCGTCGAGGTTGCTGGCGAAGATCGCGAGGAAGTTCGCACGCTCGAGCACGGGGACCGTGGGGTCTTCGGCCAGTTCGAGCACGCGCTGATTGAACGACAGCCAGCTGATCTCGCGGTCCAGGTAGCGGTGGTCGGGAAGCTGGTCGTCCTCGGCCTCTACGGCCTCGTCGAAGTCGTCGTCGTCGGCATCGCCGAGACCGGCATCCAGCGAGTCGTGTTCCATCATCCCCACATCATTGCAGGGGTCGGTGACACGCGAGTGAACACGCGGTGCGTGTGGCTTTATGCGGAGGGGGATGCCGCGGCGGGGGCGTCGTCTTCGTAGACGTTGAACCGGTAGCCGACGTTGCGCACCGTGCCGATGAGCTGCTCGAGATCGCCGAGCTTCGCGCGCAGACGGCGCACGTGCACGTCGACCGTGCGGGTGCCGCCGAAGTAGTCGTAGCCCCAGACCTCGCTGAGCAGCTGTTCGCGCGTGAACACCCGAGAGGGGTGCGTGGCGAAGAAATGCAGGAGCTGGAACTCCTTGTAGGTGAGATCGAGGGGCTTGCCGTGCACCTTCGCCGAATACGAGGACTCGTCGATCGTGATCCCCGAGGTCTGGATGCGCGTGGAGACCTGATCGGCGGCGCGACGACCCATCGCGAGTCGGATACGCGCGTCGATCTCGGCGGGGCCGGCTCCGACCAGGACGACGTCGTCGATGCCCCAGTCGGTGGAGACGGCGGTGAGGCCGCCCTCGGTGACGATCAGCACCAGCGGCGCTTCGACGCCGGTGGTCGTCAGGATCTTGCTGAGCGACTTCGCGCCGACCAGGTCGAAGCGCGCGTCGACGAAGATGACGTCGGCGCTGGGGGCGTTCACCAGCTGCGCGGCCTCGGCGGGGATCTGCCTCACCCGGTGGCTCAGCAGTTCGAGCGCAGGCAGGGCCGCGCCGCCGCCCGGGGCGGAGCTGAGTACCAGAAGCTGTGCCAAGAGGACCTCCCGTGCGGCGTGCCGCGCACCCGATCATCTTAGGGTGACGGGCGAAGCCCCTCGACACCGGCGCTGCAGGTGCGCGTCAGGGGGGTCGTGGGTGATGATGGGGGCATGTCCACGCCCGACCTCGCGCCGCGCCGCACCTTCGGCGGGGTCGTCGCCGTCTGGGTGCTCGCCGCGCTGGCGGGTGTGCTCATCGGTCTGTTCGCCCCCGAGCCCTGGCGCGCGCAGTGGATCACCGTGGCTCTGGGCGGCTGCGTCATCGTGGCCTTCGCCGTGCAGCTCTGGTACGGCCGCTCGCAGGCCTTCATCCAGCGCATGGCGCTGAGCAGCGTCGGCGCGATGGTGGTGCTCGGCATCATCACGGCGGGGTTCGGTCTCGCCGCGTTGGTGTCGGGCTAGGATCGGGCTATGGACCTTTTCGCGCTCGAAGCGTTCTTCGTGGGACTTCTCGGCCTCGCCTCGCTGGCGATCGCCTTCGTGTCCGGGACGGTCATCTGGAACCTCTACCGCGGCCAGCGCTGAGCGCGTCGTGATCGAGATCCCGACCGATCTTCCGGCCGACCTCGTCCCGCTCTCGTGGTTGGTCGGCGTCTGGGAAGGCACCGGCGTCATCGACTACGAGGTCGAGGGCCGATCCTTCTCGGGTGAGTTCGCTCACCGGGTGAGCTTCAGCCACGACGGCGGTGCGTTCCTGAACTACTCCGCCGACGCGTGGCTTCTCGACGGAGAAGAACGACGTCCGCTCGTCTCCGAGATCGGCTATTGGCGCCTCGCGCGGCCGGTCGGCGACGCCGATGCCGGTCCGGGACTGCTCCCGGCGACCGCGGCTCCGGTTACCCGGACGGCCGACGACGTCGAAGCGCTGCGCAACGCCGACGGCGGCTTCGACATCGAGGTGAGCCTGGCGCACGCCGACGGCATCCTGGAGCTCTACGTCGGGCAGGTGAAGGGCCCGCGCATCGATCTGGCGACGGATGCCGTCGTGCGCACGGCCGGAGCCAAGACCTACACCGCGGCCACTCGTCTGTACGGTCTGGTCGACAACCACCTGTTGTGGGCCTGGGACATCGCCGCCCTCGGCCGCGAGCTCGGCTCTCACGCCTCGGCTCGACTGGCTCGGGCGGAGTGAGCATGACCTCGTTCTCCGACGTCCCCGGCGCGGTCGTCGACGACCGGGGCCTCCGCCACGTCGGGGCTCCCGTCGCGGAGCAGCGCCGCTTGGCATCCGGATCCGCCCTCGCCCCGCTCGGCGACCGCCGTGTCATCACGGTGTCGGGCGAGGACCGCCGCAGCTGGCTCGACTCCCTGTCGTCCCAGGCGCTCACGCACCTGGCGCCCGGGGTCTCGACCGAGTTCCTCATCCTCGACCCTCAGGGCCGCGTCGAGCACGCCGCCTCGGTGGTCGACGACGGAGAGACCACGTGGCTCCTCGTCGACGCCTCCGATACCGAGGCCCTCGCGACATGGCTCACGCGCATGCGGTTCCGTTTGCGCGTCGAGGTGACGGATCGTTCGGACGAGCTCTTCGTCCTCGGGGGCACGCGTGAGGCCGTCAGCGACCTCTCGACCGTCGCGCCGGTCTGGGTCGATCCGTGGCCCGAGGTCTCTCCCGGCGGCTGGGCGTACGCGCGTGTCGATCCGCACCCGGGTGCCGACCGCGACTGGGCCGAAGCGATCGTGGATGCCGCGGAGTTCGAGCGCGTGATCGCCTCCGCCGCGGCGGGGCAGACGGCTCTGGCCGGTCTCGACGCCGTCGAGGCGCTGCGGGTGGCCGCGTGGCGTCCCCGGGTGTCCGTCGACGCCGACGAGCGGCTCCTTCCGCACGAAATGGACTGGCTGCGCACGGCGGTGCACCTGTCGAAGGGCTGCTACCGCGGCCAGGAGACGGTCGCCAAGGTGCACAACCTCGGTCACCCGCCGCGTCGCGTCGTGGCGTTGCAGCTCGACGGCAGCGACAACGTCCTCCCCTCCCGCGGAGACGTCGTCCGCGCGGGCGATACCGTGATCGGCGCCATCACCTCGGTCGCCGTGCACCACGAGGAGGGCCCCATCGCCCTCGCCCTCGTCAAGCGCACCGCCCCCGAGGGCGAGCCCCTCGTCGTCGACACCCCTGACGGCCCGCTCGCCGCCGCACCCGAGACGGTCGTTCCGGCCGACGCCGGGGCCACCGCCTCGGTGCCCCGCTTGCCGCGCCTCGGGCGTCGCCGCGCCGCGGAATGAGCACCGACGACTCCTCGACGACCGTCGGGGTCGTCGTCGCCCGTTCGCGCTGGCGCTCGACGATGGGTCGTCGCTTCGCCCGCGTCCGCGAGTCGCTCCCCGCGATCGCCCAGATCGTCGTCGCCGCCACGGCCGCCTTCGCGTTCGCCCACGTCGTCCTCGGGCATCCGGTGCCGCTGCTGGCGGCGACCGTGACGGTGTCGAGCCTGGGCCTCGTCCGCGACGCTCGTCCCTGGCGGGTGGCCGAGACGGTCGTGGGCATGCTGGTCGGCATCCTGATCGCCGAGGTCGTGCTGATCGTGGCGGGCGCGGGGTGGTGGCAGATCGCCCTCGCCATGACGGTCACGCTCGTGGTCGCGCGCTTCCTCTCCCCGCAGCCGGGGTTCGCGCTCGCCGCGGTGGTGCAGTCGCTCATCGCTCTCGTCCTGGTCTCGGGCGTCCCGTTCCTCCGCCTGGTCGACGGCGCGGTCGGGGGTGTCGCGGCGCTGATCGTGACCGCGCTCATCCCGCGCACTCTTCGTCGCACCGAGCTGCGCGACGCCGACGAGCTGTTCGACGCGATGGACGCGGCCATGAACACGATCGTGCGGGCCCTGCGCAAGGGCGACCGGGCTCGAGCGGAGCGCGGTCTCGAGCGTGCCCGTTCGCTGCAGACCTACGTCGACGCGTGGAGCGGGTCGCTCGAATCCGGTCGAGAGGTCGCACGCATCTCGCCGTTCCTGCGCCGCCAGCGGACAGAACTCGACCGCCACGAGCGGGTGCGCGGAGCCCTCGACCTCACGACGCGGAATCTGCGCGTGGTGGCCCGGCGCGCCGCGTACCTCTGCGCCGACGGCCAGAGCCGCCCCGTTCCCGCCGACCTCCTGGCCGAGCTGGCCCGAGGGGCGGGGCTCGTCCGCGACGGCCTCGACGACATCTCGCTCGAGCCCGTCGCCCGCGAGGCGATCGGGGCGGTCGCTCGGCGGCTCGATCCGGCGGCCCTTCTCCCGGACGGGCGCGTCGGCGAGCTCAACCTCATCGCGGCGCTGCGCCCGCTGGCCGTCGATCTGCTCGTCGCCGCCGGGATGCCTTCGGACGACGCGCGCGAACTGCTTCCGCGCGTCTGAGGCTCAGCGCGGCGCGACGGCCTCCCAGGCCACGCCCACCTCGCCGAGTCTCCACCGCTCGCGGCGCAGCAGGGGCCACCCCGCGTCCGCCACGGCCCGCATCGCCGTGCGCCAGCGGTGGACCGGCCCGAACGGGGCGACCGCCGCAGCGCGGGTCCACTCCCGATCGAGGGATGCCACGAACTCGTGCACGCGCTCACCCTCGACGTTCCGGTGGATCAGCGCCTTCGGCAGACGCTCTGCGGCGATCGCGGGGGAGTCGAGCTCGGCGAGGCGCAGCGAGATGGTGAGGCTGCGGGGCACGGCATCCGCCCCCACCTCGGCCCAGGTCGCGATGCGACCGATCTCATCGCAGGTGCCCTCGACCAGGATGCCGTCCGGCTGCAGCCGCGCGCACATGCGCCCCCACGCGTCGGCGACGTCGCCCTCGTCGTACTGACGGAGGACGTTCATGGCGCGGATCACCGCGGGTCGTCGCGACCCCGGCACGGGGACCTCGAAGCCTCCGCGAGCGAAGGACACCCCCTCGATGCCCGCGGACTGCTCGCGCGCCCGGGCGACGCGGTCGGGATCGATCTCGAGACCGAGGACCTCGGCATCCGGTCTCTGACTGCGCAGACGGGCGAGAAGCTCGAGCGGTGTCACGGCACTGGCGCCGAAGCCGAGATCGACGACGAGAGGGTCGTCGGTGCGGCGGAGGACGGGGTGACGGGCGATCCAGCGGTCGATCCGGCGGAGGCGATTGACCCCGGTCGTGCCGCGCGTGGGCCGGCCGACGGGGGAGGGGGTCACCAGAACATTTTGGCAGGCCGAGCGGCCCCGGTCCGCGGCGCTCGTCTCGGTAGCATGGAGTCATGCCTCACACGCTGATCCTCCTCCGCCACGGGCAGAGCGAGTGGAACAAGACCAACCAGTTCACCGGCTGGGTCGACGTGCGACTCACCGATCAGGGCAAGGCCGAGGCGAAGCGCGGCGGCGAGCTGCTCGCCGAGTCCGGCGTCCTGCCCGATGTGCTGCACACCTCGGTGCTGAGCCGCGCGATCCAGACGGCCAACATCGCCCTCGACGCCGCCGACCGCCTCTGGATCCCGGTCAAGCGGTCGTGGCGCCTCAACGAGCGTCACTACGGCGCCCTGCAGGGCAAGGACAAGGCGCAGACCCTCGAGGAGTTCGGCAACGAGCAGTTCATGCTCTGGCGCCGCTCGTTCGACGTTCCGCCGCCGGCGCTGCCCGCCGACGACCAGTACAGCCAGGTGGGCGACCCCCGCTACGACGGCATCGACGGCGAGGTGCCCGACACCGAGTCGCTCAAGATCGTCATCGACCGCATGCTGCCGTACTGGCACAGCGACATCGTCCCCGACCTGCAGGCCGGCAAGACCGTCCTCGTCACGGCGCACGGCAACTCACTGCGCGGACTGGTCAAGCACCTCGAAGGCATCAGCGACGCCGACATCGCCGAGCTGAACATCCCCACCGGCATCCCGCTGGTGTACCGCCTCGACGACGACATGAAGCCTCTCGGCCCGGGCGAGTACCTCGACCCCGAGGCCGCGGCCGCCGGTGCCGCCGCCGTCGCCGCTCAGGGCAACAAGCACTGACACCGTAACGAGAAGAGGGGGTGGATGCCGATCGGCATCCACCCCCTCTTTGTTGTTCTGCGCTCAGATGACGGGGCTCGGCTCGTGAGCGGACTCGTCGTCGGCGCCAGCCCAGTCGCCCGTCGCGAGGTAGACGACCTTCTTCGCGACCGAGACGGCGTGGTCGGCGAAACGCTCGTGGTACCGGCTGGCGAGGGTGGCGTCGACCGTGGCGGTGGCCTCGCCCTTCCAGGAGTCGCCGAGCACCTTCTCGAAGACGCTGACGTGCAGCTCGTCGATGTCGTCGTCGGCGTCGCGGATGGCCTCGGCGATGCGGAGGTCCTGCGTGCGCAGCAGCTCGGCGAGCTTGCGCGCCACCTCGACGTCGAGCTCGCCCATGCGGGTGAAGGTGCTCTTCAGGCCCTTGGGGATGGCCCGCTCGGGGAAGCGCGAACGCGCCAGCTGGGCGATGTGCTCGGCCATGTCGCCCATGCGCTCGAGCGAGGCGCTCACGCGGAGGGCGGTGACGACGATGCGCAGATCGCGGGCGACGGGCTGCTGGCGGGCGAGGATCTCGATCGCGAGCTCGTCGAGCTCGAAGGCCTTCTCGTCGATGACGGCGTCGGCTTCGATGACCTCTTCGGCGAGGGAGACGTCGCTCGTACCGAAGGCGCGCGTGGCGCGGTCGATCGCGACGGTCACGAGGTCGGCGATTTCGACCAGTCGGCTCTGAACGTCCTCGAGGGACTGGTGGAATACTTCGCGCATGGCGGGTACCTTCCTCGTCGGCGGCACGGCACATAGGTGTCCCGCAACCCTCGGGGATTCTTCCCAGCGAAGGTTAACGAGTGGTGCTGTGACAGTGAATAGTAGCCTCTGCCGCGGCCTGCACGGGGGTGAACGGCCGGTGACGCCCGAGAGGCGGCTCTACGCTGGGGGCATGGAACAACCGCAGCTCGTGCTGCTCGCGCTCCTCGCAGGACTCCTGGTCGGGGCCGCGGTGGTCGGCCTCGTGGTCGCAGCCCTCCGCGCTCGCGACCGTTCCCTCGCACAGGCCTCCTCGGAGGTGCCCGAGGGCGTGGAGGCCATGCTGGGGGCGATGGACGACCCCGCATTCGTCTGCGACACCTCATCGACCGTGCTGGCGCTCTCGCCGGCCGCCGAGGTGTTCGGCGTCCACGCCGGAGAGGTGATCGCCAGCGAAGAGCTCAAGCGCGTGTCCCGGGTGGCGCGCGACACCGGCTCGGGCATCGCCGAGAACCTGCGCCTTCGCCGCGGCGCCGCCCCCGCCGAACCGCGCCTCGTGGCCGTGCGGGCCACGCCCATCTCGGCGCGCCTCACCCTGCTCGTCCTGCGCGACATCACCGAGCACGAGCGTGTGGAAGAGATGCGGCGCGACTTCGTGGCCAACACGAGCCACGAACTGAAGACCCCCGTCGGCGCGGTGAGTCTGCTCGCCGAGGCGATCGAGTCCGCCGCGGATGACCCCGCGCAGGTGCGGCACTTCTCGTCGCGCCTGCAGGCGGAGGTCACCCGACTGGCCGCGCTCGTCAACCGCATCCTCAGCCTCTCGCGACTGCAGGCCTCCGACGAGCTGCGCGACGTCCGCGACGTCTCGATCGACGAGGTCGTCACCGCCGCGGTCGAGGGGTACGCGATCCAGGCGGACGCCGCTCAGGTCACGGTGGTCCGCGGGGGGACGAAGGGCCTGTGGGTGCGTGGGGAGCCGCAGATCCTCACCGAGGCCGTCGGCAACCTGGTGGCCAACGCCATCGCCTACTCGCCCGAGGGATCGAAAGTCGGAGTGGGCATCAAGCTCGACGACACGGTCGTCGAGATCGCCGTCACCGACCGCGGGATCGGCATCCCCGAGAGCGATCAGCACCGCGTCTTCGAGCGCTTCTACCGCGCCGACCAGGCCCGCTCGCGCCGAACCGGCGGAACCGGACTCGGTCTGTCGATCGTGAAGCACGCCGTCCAGCGCCACGGGGGAGAGGTGCGGCTGTGGTCTCGGCCCGACCGCGGCTCGACCTTCACCATCCGCCTTCCGCTGTCGGAGGCTCCCGACCTCGAGAGCGTCCGCCCCAAACCCCGTCGCAAAGGCCGTAAGGGCTCCGCGACGACCCCCGTACCCGCGAAGGGAGACACCGCATGACCCGCGTTCTGATCGTCGAGGACGAACCCGATCTGGCCGACCCGCTGGCCTACCTGCTGCGCCGCGAGGGGTACGAGGTCGAGATCGCCGAGGACGGCGCCCTCGCGCTGGTCGCCTTCCGAGAGCGCGGAGCCGACATCCTGCTGCTGGATCTCATGCTCCCCGGGATGCCGGGCACCGAGGTGTGCCGTCAGGTGCGTCTGAGCTCGCAGGTGCCGATCATCATGCTCACGGCGAAGGACTCCGAGGTCGATATCGTCGTCGGTCTCGAGCTCGGCGCAGACGACTACGTCACCAAGCCCTACTCGACCCGCGAACTCCTCGCGCGGATGCGCGCGGTGCTGCGCCGCCGGACGCCGGAGGAGGCCGATCTCGACGACCGCGTCCTGTCGGGCGGGCGCGTCGTGCTGGACATCGATCGCCACACGGTCGCCGTGGACGGCGGCGAGATCAACATCCCCCTCAAGGAGTTCGAGCTGCTCGAGGTGCTCATGCGCAACGCCGGGCGCGTGCTCACGCGTGGCCAGCTCATCGACCGCGTGTGGGGGACCGACTACTTCGGCGACACCAAGACGCTCGACGTGCACATCAAGCGCATCCGCTCGCGCATCGAGCAGAACCCGAGCGAGCCCAGCATGCTCGTGACCGTGCGCGGTCTGGGGTACCGCTTCGAGGCCTGAGGCCCCGCGAGAACGACGAAGGCGCCGACGGAGACCGTCGGCGCCTTCGTCGTTCTCTCAGGACGCGGGAGTCGCGCTCGGAGTCGGAGTCGTCGTGGCCGAGGGCGTCGCCGGGATCGAGAACGTGGCCTCGGGGGTCGGCGCCAGGGGAGCCAGGTACTCGAGCCCACCGTCGAGCACGGGGACCTGGATGAGGGCGCCCTGTCCGTCTCCGGACTGGAAGTACACGGGGACGGTCGAGCCCGGCACGGCGTCGATGTCGTCGAGGCGCAGCGGCTCGACGTCGTTCGTGAGGTCGCCGAGGCTGAGAGTCCGGTTGGCGGGGACGTTGACCGAGGAGCGGACCGCGGTCGATCCCTCGCCGACCTCGAGGCGCAGCGTGAGCGGCTCGGTCGTGTCGTTGACGATGGCCGCGACGAAGTTGCCGGTCGTGCCGTCGTCGTTCGCGACGATCAGGGCGTTGCGCACGTGCAGCGGGCCGGAGTCGGCCGGCACGTTCACGCCGTCCGACGCGGAGTAATCGATGGTGGTCGCCTGCGGGGCGAGGATGTTGCATCCAGTCGTGCCGAGCACGACAGCGGCACCCACGGCGATGGACGCGATCAGGCGCGTTTTCACGGATCCTCCAAGATCGACAGACGGCATCCAGATCATCCTACGGGGTTCGCGGTGGCGAGCCGCTCCCACGCGCGCGAGGAGGGGGAGGCCGCAGGGTGGGCGGAACCTTAGCGCATGCGGGCCTGTGGTATCCTGGATGTTGCCGAAAGGACATAACTCCATGCTTTTTGAGGTTGGCGAGACCGTCGTTTACCCGCACCATGGCGCGGCCACGATCATCGAGGTCAAGGAACGCGTTATCAAGGGTGAGACGAAGAAATACTTGAAGCTCAACGTCACGCAGGGAGACCTCGTCATCGAGGTCCCGGCTGACAACGTCGACCTCGTCGGCGTTCGCGACGTGATCGGCAAAGAGGGTCTCGACCGCGTCTTCGAGGTGCTGCGCGCACCCTTCACCGAGGAGCCGACCAACTGGTCGCGCCGCTACAAGGCGAACCTCGAGAAGCTCGCCTCGGGCGACGTGATCAAGGTGAGCGAGGTCGTCCGCGACCTGTGGCGCCGCGACCAGGACCGCGGTCTGTCGGCCGGCGAGAAGCGCATGCTGGCCAAGGCCCGTCAGATCCTCGTGTCGGAGCTCGCTCTGGCCGAGAAGACCGACGAAGACCGTGCGAGCGTCGTGCTCGACGAGGTTCTCGCTTCCTGATCCCGCTGAGCGCGTCGCCCGTTCGCGGCGGCGCGCTAGCGTGAACGGGTGACTCTCACCCCCGTTCCCCGTCTCGCGGTCATCGTCGTCGCCGCCGGCTCCGGCACCCGTCTGAAGGGTGGAGCGCCGAAGGCGTTCGTCGGCATCGACGACCGGTCGATCCTCCACCACGCTTTGCGCGGTGTGTTCGCCGCGACGACCGCGCAGGTGGTCGTCGTCGTGCCCCCGGGGTACGAGGGCGAGGCGTTGACCGATGCACGGGATGCCGCGGGCGATCGCTCCGATCTCGTCACCGTCGTCGTGGGCGGTGCCACCCGCCAAGAATCGGTGGTCGCGGGCCTCGAGGCGCTGTGGGCCGATGTCGAGATCGTCCTGGTCCACGACGCAGCGCGCGCGCTGACTCCTGCCGCCGTCTTCGACCGCGTGGTCGCGGCGATCGACGCCGGGGCCGCAGCGGTCATCCCGACGCTCCCCGTGGTGGACACCATCAAGCGGGTCGATGCGGACGGACGGGTGGTCGGGCCCGTCGACCGCTCGGAGCTCGCCGCCGCTCAGACCCCCCAGGGATTCCTGCGCACGGTGCTCCGATCGGCACTCGCATCGGTCGATGTCGCGCACACCGACGACGCGGCGGCCGTCGCCGCAGCGGGGCACTCCGTGGTCACCGTCGCGGGGGACGCTGTGGCGTTCAAGATCACGACCGGCCCCGACCTCGACCGTGCTCGAGCGCTCCTGAAGGCGAGCCCCGCGGCATCCCTCGTCCAGGCACCGGTTCACACGGCGCCGCGCGTGGGGATCGGCACCGACGTCCATGGCTTCGGCGGCGAGGGGACACTCTGGCTCGCCGGCCTCGAATGGCCGGGGGAGCAGGCGCTCTCGGGCCACTCCGACGGCGACGCCGTGGCCCACGCGATCGTCGACGCGCTCTTGGCGGCCGCCGGGCTCGGCGACATCGGCACGCACTTCGGCACCGACCGGCCCGAGTTCGCCGGGGCGCACGCCGCAGCCTTCCTCGCGCACACCGTCGGTCTGCTCGGGGCCGCCGGGTGGCGCATCGGCAACGTGTCGGTGCAGGTGCAGGCGAATCGCCCGCGCTTCGCCTCGCGGCGGGTCGAGGCCGAACAGGTGCTGTCGGCCGCCCTGGGCGGTGCGGCGGTATCGGTGAGCGCGACCACCACCGATGGGCTCGGATTCACCGGACGCACCGAGGGGGTCGCGGCGTTCGCGACCGCGCTGCTCCTGCCGGCCTAGAGTGCGCGCGACATGAAGGTCGAGAGCGGGTCGGGCACGTAGGGCGCGAACGCCGGGCATTCGACGAAACCCTCGCTGGCGTAGAGGCGTCGCGCCGGCACGAAATCGTCGGTGCTCCCGGTCTCGAGCCACAGACTCCGGATGCCGCGCTCTCTCGCATCGTCCATGATGTGCCGCAGGATGGCTCGACCGACCCCCTGACCGAGGAAGGCCTCCACGACCCGCATCGACTTCAGCTCGGCCCGGCCCTCGCCGAGGTCCTTGCACGCGCCGATGCCGGCGAGTTCGTCGTCCACCCACGCGGACCACACCGTGACGCCGTCGGCGGCGAGTCGGTCCACGTCGAGAGCGTGCACGCTCTCGACGGGCGTGTTCTCGAGCATGCCGGCGAGGTGGGCGGCGACGAGAGCGCGCGTGGCGGCTCCGGACAGGTCATCGGGGCGGATGATCAGGGGCATTCCCGCACCCTAACGACCCCGTGTTTCAGGCTCGGGTCGCCGTCGGAGGCGGCCGGTAGGCTGAGGCGGTGACTGTTCGGCTCTATGACACGAAGGCGCAGGCTCTGCGCGATTTCGTCCCCCTCGACCCCTCGAACGTCACGGTCTACGTCTGCGGGCCGACCGTGCAGTCGGGTCCCCACATCGGTCACGTCCGCGCGGCTCTCGCGTTCGATCTGCTGCGCCGCTGGCTCACCCACCGCTACGGTCGCGTCACCTTCGTGCGCAACGTCACCGACATCGACGACAAGGTGCTCGCCAACGCGCGGGACACGGAGCCGTGGTGGGCTCTCGCCTATCGCATGGAGCTCGAATTCTCGCGGGCGTACGAAGCCGTCGGCATCCTTCCCCCGACCTACGAGCCCCGCGCGACCGCTTCGGTGACGCAGATGCAGGAGCTCATCTCCGAACTCATCGAGCGCGGTCACGCGTACGCCGCCGCCGGCGACGTGTACTTCGACGTGCGCTCGTGGCCCGCCTACGGCGAGCTCACGCGGCAGAGCCTGGATGCCATGGAGCCGGCCGCCGACGCCGACTCCCGGGGCAAGAGAGACCCGCGCGATTTCGCCCTGTGGAAGGGCGCGAAGCCCGGAGAGCCCGCTTCTGCGACCTGGGCCTCGCCGTGGGGCACGGGGCGCCCGGGCTGGCACATCGAGTGCTCGGCGATGTCGCGCCGATACCTGGGGCCGGAGTTCGACATCCACGGCGGCGGGCTCGACCTGCGCTTCCCGCACCACGAGAACGAGATCGCCCAGTCGACCGCTGCCGGAGACCCGTTCGCCCGGTACTGGGTGCACAACGGTCTGGTCACCGTCGACGGGCAGAAGATGTCGAAGTCGGTGGGCAACTTCACCCTCGCCTCCGATGTGCTCGGCGCCCACGATCCGCTCGTTGTGCGTTACGCCCTCGCGGCGGCGCACTACCGCTCGAACCTCGACCTCACCGAAGCCTCGTGGGCCGAGGCCGAAGCGGCTCTCGGCCGCATCCGGACATTCCTCGACCGCGCCGATCGCCTCGTGAAGCCGGGATGGTCCGAGGCGAAGGAGGGGCTCCCGACGGAGTTCGTCGAAGCGATGGACGACGACCTCTCGGTGCCCCGAGCGCTGGCGGCGATCCACACGAGCATCCGCTCGGGAAATGCGCTGCTCGACGCCGGCAAGTACGATGAAGCGAAGCAGGACGTTTCGGACGTCGTGCAGATGACGCTCGTCCTGGGTCTCAATCCTCACGCTTCTCCGTGGGGTGGCACCGGCGGGGGAGCGGAGACCGCCGCTCTGGACGCCCTCGTCCAGACGATGATCACGCAGCGTGCGCAGGCTCGCGCGGACAAGGATTGGGCGGCCGCGGATCGCATTCGAGACGCGATCGCCGCCGCAGGAATCACGCTGGAGGACACTCCGGCCGGAACGCATTGGAGTATCGATGGCTAAGCCTGGACGCCCGGGAGCACGCAACCCCGGCAAGAAGAAGGGGCCCCTGAAGGGGACCGGCGGTCACGTCCGCAAGGGACTCGAGGGTCGCGGACCGACCCCGAAGGCCGAGGACCGCGCCTGGCACCCCGCGGGCAAGCGCAAGGCCGCTCAGGAGCGCTACGCCGCCGCCGGCGGCAAGGCGAAGCCGGGCGTGCGCGCCGTCGGCAGCAACCCGAACCGCAAGAGCCCCAAGGCGGCCGACGACACCGAGACGGTCACCGGTCGCAACTCGGTGCTCGAGGCGCTGCGCGCGAAGATCCCCGCCACGGCGATGTACGTCGCCCAGCGGATCGAGATGGACGACCGCGTCAAAGAGATGCTGTCGATGGCGACCAACCGCGGCATCCCCGTGCTCGAGGTCACTCGTCCCGAGCTGGACCGCATGGCCGGCTTCGACGGCGTTCACCAGGGCGTCGCCCTCAAGGTGCCCCCGTACGCCTACGCCCACCCGCAGGACCTGCTCGAGCAGATCATCGACAGGGGTCAGGTGCCGCTGCTCGTCGCCCTCGACGGCGTCACGGACCCCCGCAACCTCGGCGCGATCATCCGATCGACGGGCGCGTTCGGCGGACAGGGGCTGATCATCCCGCAGCGTCGCTCGGCGAGCGTGAACTCCGCCGCGTGGAAGACCAGCGCCGGCGCCGCCGCCCGCATCCCCGTCGCCCTGGCGGCCAACCTCACGGCCACGCTGAAGGAGTTCAAGAAGCAGGGCGTCTTCGTACTCGGCCTCGACGGCGACGGGGACGTCTCGCTGCCCGCCCTCGAGCTCGCGGATCGTCCCGTCGTGATCGTCGTCGGCTCGGAGGGCAAGGGCCTGTCGCGCCTGGTCACCGAGACCTGCGACCAGGTCGTGTCGATCCCGATCTCGGCCGTGACCGAGTCGCTCAACGCCGGCATCGCGGCATCCGTCGCCCTGTATCAGGTGTCGACGCTGCGCGCGGCGCGGTGAGCTTCGTGATCCGGCTCTGAAAGCCCGACGAACACGCCGGGTCGCATTGCCCGGGCGCCCCGACCACGGCACGCTGGACGAGGACGTGAATCCGTCCCCCAGACAGACGAAAGGAACGCCCATGCCCCGCATCGCCGTCATCGGAGGAACCGGCTACGCCGGCAGCCACATCGTGACCGAGGCCGTGCGCCGCGGCCACACCGTGGTCTCCGTCGCCCGCTCGGTTGCGGCCGAGCGCATCGAGGGAGCGACCTACGTCGAGGGCACCGTGCTCGACGTCCCCGGGCTCGTCGCCGAGCTCGAGGGGGTCGACGTGGTCGTGTCGGCCGTGGCCCCGCGCGGTGACATGGAGGGCAAGCTGCGCCCCGCGATCGCCGAGCTCGTGGCCGCGCTCCCCGACGGCGTCCGCGTCGGCGTCGTGGGCGGCGCCGGCGGCTCGCTCGTCGCCGAGGGCGGACCGCGCCTGATCGACACCGACGGTTTCGCCGAGGAGTACAAGCCCGAGGCGCGCGAGGCCATCGGCATCCTCGAAGACCTGGAGGCCGACGACTCCGGACGCGACTGGTTCTACGTGCACCCGGCCGGGGGTTTCGGTTCGTGGGCCCCGGGCGAGCGTACGGGGTCCTATCGCGACGGCGGCGACGTGCTCGTCGTCGACGGCGACGGCAACTCGTTCATCGGCGGCGCCGACTTCGCGATCGCTGTGCTCGACGAGATCGAGAACCCGAAGCACACGCGCGAGCGCTTCACCGTCGGTTACTGACTCGGCGTCTCGCGGACGATCACGCTCTCGCGACCCCGGGCCGGGCCCGAGATCACACGATCGGACCGAGATCACCCGATCCGCGCGTGTGCTCTCGGCCGGAGCGTGTGATCTCGGGCCGCGGCTTCGGCGAGGACGCGGGGTGCGCGGGTCAGACGAGGTCGCGCCAGTCGACCAGGTCGGTGTCGGTGGTGGGAACCTCACCGGTGGCCGGAGCATCGGCGTCGGAGACCGTCGGTAGCGACATCGTGTCGGTGGGCGGGCCCATCACGGTGGCCTCGTCGCGACGGTGACGCAGGACGTCGTCGATGTACGAACTCACGACCTCGGCCAGAGGCACCGAACGACCGCGCGCCTGCGACATGTACCAGCGGTGTTCGAGCACCTGGTGGAACACCTCGGCGGGCTCGAGCTTGGCGCGCAGGTCCCACGGGATCGCCATCACGATCGGCTCGAACACGCGCGTCAGCCACTCGTGGGCGACCATCTCCTCGTCGGCACCGAGGCGCGACACCCGGGCACGGAACTCGTCCAGATCGTTGAGCAGGCGACGGGCCTGGTTCTCTTCGACGTCGAGGCCCGTCAGGCGCAGCAGGCGGCGCTGGTGGTGACCGGCATCGACGACCTTCGGCTGGATCGACACCTTCGTGCCGTCGCTGGCGGTGCGGATCGACATCTCGCCGATGTCGAAGCCGAGGGCGTTCAGGCGATGCACGCGCTCGGTGATGCGCCACGACTCGTCGACCGCGAACGACTCCTTGTCGGTGAGGGCGCCCCACAGCGAGTGATACGACGACACCAGGCCGTCGGCGATGGCCACGGCATCCACTCCTCCCTCGAGTCGGCCGCCGGCTTCGAGGTCCATGATCTCGCCGGCGATGTTGGTGCGGGCGATGTCGAGGTCGTGGGCCCGCTGCCCGGGGCTGAGGCGGTTGCCGTGGAGCTCGCCGGTCTCGGCGTCGACGAGATAGGCGGCGAACTCGCCGGCATCCCGTCGGAAGAGCGTGTTCGACAGCGAGACATCGCCCCAGTAGAAGCCGACATTGTGCAGGCGCACCAGGAGCACCGCGAGGGCGTCGACCAGGCGCGTGGCCGTGTGCGGGCGCAGCACCTGCGTGAACAGGGCGCGGTAGGGGAGCGAGAAGCGCAAGTGGGCGGTCACCAGGGCCGCGGGGAGCGGACGGCCCGAGGCATCGGTGCGTCCGGCGATGACGGCGACGCGGTCGACGCAGGGGGCGGCGAGACGGTCGAGGTTGCCGAGCATGTCGTACTCGCGGCGGGCCATCTCTTCGGTGGTCTCTTTGATGGCCACCACGCGACCGGAGAGGTTCGCGAAACGCACGAGGTGACGGGAGATGCCCTTCGGCAGGGCGACGATGTGGCTGCTCGGCCAGTCGGCCAGGCCGGTGGACCAGGGCAGCTGCAGCAGACCCGGGTCGACGGTGCTGGCGGTGATGCTGAGCGATTCGGACACGGGAACCTCCGGGAAAACGGTGCGGCGCGCCCCCGGCCCGACCAGGTCGGGATGCCGAGGACGCGCCGCGTCGATGCGTGGGTCAGGCCGAGGCGATGGCCCGGTCGGTCAGGCGCTCGCCCGACTCGAGGTCGAACACGTGCACGTGTCCGGGGACCGGGGCCAGCACGACCGTCTCGCCCGCGTTGGGGTGACGGCGACCGTCGACGCGCGCGACCAGGTCGGTGCGCTTGCCGTTGATGTCGACGTGACCGTAGAGGTAGCCGTCGGCGCCGAGCTCTTCGACGAGGTCGACGACGACCTTGAGGCCGCGGCCGTCGGCGGGGGCGACCTGGATGTCCTCGGGGCGCACGCCGATGGTGACCTCGGAGCCGTGGGCCTTGCCGATGGTGTCGGCCTCGACGGGGACCACGAGGTCGCCGAAACGCACGCCGCCCTCGGCCAGGTCCGCGGTGAAGAGGTTCATCGCGGGCGAGCCGATGAAGCCGGCCACGAAGACGTTCTTCGGGGTCTCGTACAGGTCGCGCGGGGTGCCCACCTGCTGGAGCAGGCCGTCCTTGAGGACCGCGATGCGGTCGCCCATGGTGAGCGCCTCGGTCTGGTCGTGTGTGACGTAGACCGTGGTGACGCCGAGGCGACGCTGCAGCGACGCGATCTGGGTGCGCGTCTGGACGCGGAGCTTGGCGTCGAGGTTCGACAGCGGCTCGTCCATGAGGAACACCTGGGGCTGACGGACGATCGCGCGACCCATGGCGACGCGCTGACGCTGACCACCCGAGAGGGCCTTGGGCTTGCGGGTGAGGTACTGCTCGAGGTCGAGGAGCTTGGCGGCCTCGAGGACGCGGGCCGCGCGCTCCTCCTTGCCGACGCCGGCGATCTTGAGCGCGAAGCCCATGTTCTCGGCGACGGTCATGTGGGGGTACAGCGCGTAGTTCTGGAAGACCATCGCGATGTCGCGGTCCTTGGGGGGCACGTCGGTGACGTCGCGGTCGCCGATGAGGATGCGGCCCGAGTTGACCTCTTCGAGGCCGGCCAGCATGCGCAGCGAGGTGGACTTTCCGCAGCCCGAGGGGCCGACGAGGACCAGGAACTCGCCATCGGCGACGTCGAGGTTCAGCTTGTCGACCGCGGGGCGGGTGCCGCCGGGGTACAGACGGGTTGCGTTGTCGAAGGTGACGGACGCCATGTTTTCTTCTCCTTCACCGGCAGGTACGTGCCGGACGATCCGTAGTGAATGGAATGAACGGGGGCGACCCCGTGCGCCCGACGCTGGGCGTATTCGTCAGTATCGCATGTGTCTGGTCATTTCTCAGCCAGCCTGGCTACCATCGATGCTCGGTCGCCCCACCCGCGCGGCCCCCCTGATTTCATGCGGCATCGTCCGTGCCCGGAAGGTTTCATGTCCAACGACCAGTCACCGAATGTGCCAGCAGAACGCGACCGCCGCGAGGCGGTGCGCGAGAAGGCGCAGCAGGTCAAGGCGAAGCAGACGCGGTGGCGCATCGTGCGCCGCTCGCTGCTGGGCGTGGGCGCCGTCGCCGTGATCGCGGTCGCCGCGGTGGGAGTCTCGTTCGCCTTGAACTCTCGCGAGGCCCGTTCGCAGGCTCTCCCCGATGCGGCGACCGACGACGGCTTCGTGATCACCAGCGCCTCGCGGGTGGCCGACCCCCTCGCCGACCAGACCGTCGACGGCAGCGCCGCCACGATGTCGGCTCAGGCCACTCCTCCCGGAGACGCGCCGGCGCCCACCGCCGAGGCGACGCCGGAGCCCACGGGCACGGCCGCTCCCGTCGACATCCGCGTGTACGTCGACTACATGTCGGCCGAGGCCCGCGAATTCCAGTCCGCCAACGCCAGCCAGCTGTCGAAGTGGGTCGGAGACAAGGCCGCCACCCTCACCTACTACCCCGTGGCGATGTTGACGTCCAAGTCCAACGGCACGAAGTACAGCCTGCGCGCGGCCGGTGCCGCCGCCTGCGTCGCGACCCATTCGTCCGACCGCTTCTTCGCGTTCAACCACGAGCTGCTCACCAACCAGCCCGCTGTCGACTCCGATGGCTACAGCGATCAGCAGCTCGCCGACATGGCGCAGGGCGCGGGCGTGAGCGACATCGGCACGGTGCGCGACTGCATCGAGGATGAGACCTACACGGCCTGGGCGAAGGCGGCGACCGATCGCGCCATCAAGGGGCTGCCCGGCACGAAGGGGCAGGCGCTGACGGCGACCCCGACCGTGCTCGTCAACGGCACCGAGTACGTCGGGAACATGGACGACGCGAAGGAGTTCGCCCAGTTCGTGCTCACCGTCGACAGCAACGCGTACTACTCGACCGCCACCCCGACGCCGTCGAGCACGCCCTCGACGACACCCGCGGGCTGAATCGGTACGTCGGAGAGACGTGCGGTGTGCGATTCTGGACATATGAACGAGAAGCTTGAGGACTCCCCGCCGCGGCGGTCCCTGGCGCAGCTCGAGGCCTGGGTCCAGGAGTTCCGTGAGCAGGGGCACCTGTTCGCCGGCCAGCTGAAGGTCGTCGAGCAAGAGGATGCCGACAGCCAGGACACCGGTCTCGTGGTGATGAACCTGATGAACGCGCGCGCGTCCATCTACATGCAACCCAAGGGCTACGACGAACCGCTGTGGGAGGCGACGTTGACGGCCCGTCCCGACGATCTCACCCTCACGCCACACGAGATGGCGAGCCTGGCCGCCGAGCTCGTCGTCGCGGGCAATCTCTGCTCGTTCCTGCAGTGGAAGTCCCTCGAGTGGGACCGCGAGAGCGGAACCCACACCGTCTGATGCGTCGGAAGCGGCCCCTCGACCGCTCTAGACTCGTCCATCGAGACGCTCGCCGTCTCACGCCGGCTTGGCGCAATTGGTAGCGCACCGTACTTGTAATACGGGGGTTGCAGGTTCGAGTCCTGTAGCCGGCACCTCATCCGTGCCCTACTCGGGGCTCCTCAGATGACGTCGAAAGGCGTGTCGTCATCGTCGTAGCTGAAGGGCGGCGGCGCCCAGACGGCCTGGTGCGCATCCGCCGTGTCCTCCCGCAGATGAACCGTCACGACAGAGATGGTGACGGAGGTGGCGGAAGTGACGAGGATGCTCAGCTTGCTGCCGTCGTCGGTCGTCACCGTCAGGAAGCCTCCACCGGCGTGGACGGCGGCGAGGACCTGACGGCGGAGGTCGTCCGCGTGCTCGAGGGGCCCGAGCGCGTGCGAGACGCGGTCGACGGCGATCCGCAGTCGCTCGATGCTCTGCCCCATGACACGCACGGTAGGCGTGTCCCGTCGACGCTGGACGGGGGTTGCCGGAACGGGGGAGCGCGAGGCACACTGCGGGGCGTCAACCCCCGGCGGAGTTTCGCCAGAACGCGCGTCGGAAACGTAAGCTCGCCCCGTGACCGACGCCGAGATCGAAGATTCCCCGCCGCGGCGCTCCCGCGAACAACTCCAGGTCTGGGTGGACGAGTTCGAGGAGAACGAGCACTGCATCGCGGGCAGTATCACGGTGGCGCCCCAGGAGGACGACGGAGGAGAGGACACCGGACTGGTGATCCTGCGCCTCCGGTACGCATCGTCCTCGGTCTACATGAGGCCGCGCGGCTACGACGACCCGCTCTGGGAGATGACGATCACCCCGCAGCCCCGGGAACTGGGGTTGTCCGTGCACGAGATCGCCAGTCTCGCCGCCGAACTCGTCGTGGCGAGCAACCTCTGCACGTTCCTTCAGTGGAAGTCGCTCGAGTGGGACCGCGAGAGCGGCCAGCGAGGATCGCCCGCGGGCGCGGCGCCCTCGAACCCTCGCTGACGCCCTCTCGCCCTCAGCTTCCGTGCGCGGCGGTCCACTCGCGGAACGGCGCGGTCGAATCGTCGACGGCGATCTGCTCCGAGGACAGCGCGCGTTCCTCCACTGATTTGGCGTACTCGTCGTAGAAGGTGGCGAGGCTCATGAGTCTGTTGCCGTCTTCGTAGTGCTGGCCCTCTTCTTCTCGCGTCACGGCGTACACGAGACGATCGGGTTGCGCGTAGTACACGGCGCCGAGGCACATGGGGCACGGGTAGGCGGTGACGAACATGTCGTAGCCCGTCAGGTCGGAGATGCCCTTCTCCGCGGCTGCGCGGATGGCGCGGATCTCGGCGTGCGCCGTCGGATCGCCCTCCTGTGAGACGTGATTGACCGCCTCGACGATGATCTCGCCCTCTTTCACGATGAGGCAGGCGAAGGGTTTTCCTCCGTTCTGAACGTTCTCCCTGGCGCGAGAGATGGTCAGGGCGGAGAGCTCGGCGTCATTCATGGCCTCACCGTAGGCGTTCGGCCCGGGGCGGATCGGCCCTTGCCCTTTCTCCGGTCGGCGTGCCAGGCGTTCAGGACATCGCGCGCGCCAGAGCGACGAGGAACACCGCCGCCGCCACGATCATCGCCAGGCCCGCCAGCAGAGCGCCCGCGATGGCCAGGGCGCGGAGAGCGCCCCTGCGACGGCTTCCGTCCAGGGCGAACAGGAGGGTGCAGACCGAGACCACCAGGACGAGAAGATCGCCGATCAGCCCGGGCGGTGCCCAGACCGAGGTCGCCATCGCCACGACTCCCGCACCCAGCGCGGCGAGGTGCCACGCGTGGTTCCGCGCGGGACGCGAATCATCGGGCACGACTCAGCGCATCCGCACGCGCAGCCATCGCACGCCGTGGGGCGCGAGGGTGATCCCGGCGCCCAGCCACACGGGGTGCGACGACACCAGGTCGAGCGCCTCCGGAACTAGTCCTGACAGGGTCAGGGCGTCGACCTCGACGGCCGAGTCGGCGACGTTCGCCAACACCAGGACCGAGAATCCACGTCCCGGGCGGAGGAAGGAGACGACGGATGCCACGTTCGCGCCGAACGCGATCAGCTCGTTGCCCGCGAACTCCGGCGTCGACCGGCGGACCTCGGTGAGGCGCGAGAGCCGCGAGAAGACGCGACCGGCCGGGGTGCCGGCATCCGCTCGATCCTCGTAGTTCTGCCCGGGACGGAAGGGGCGGTTGACCCACCGACTGTCGTCGGCCTCATCCGCTCGTTCGGCGTAGGTGTAGTCGTTCAGCTGGGCGACCTCGTCACCGAGGTAGAGCAGGGGGATGCCGCCGGTCGAGAGCGCGAGGGCGTGGGCGAGCACGACCCGGTCTTCGCCGCCGGCGTCTCCCGCCTCGACCCCGGCCAGCGAGGCGGTGGTCCCCGTGACGCGGGCGTCTCCCGTGCGCGGGTTCTCCTGGAACGGCACGCCGCGCGCGAACGAGCCCTCGGCCCGACCCACGTAGAAGTCGTTGAGGAACCGGCGGTGCGGGGAGGCGTCGATGCCCAGCTCGGCGGCATCCTCGTCGGCGAAGGTCCAGCCGATGTCGTCGTGACTGCGCACGTAGTTCACCCACGCGGTGCCGGCGGGAAGGGCATGGCGGCGCTCGAGCGCCTGCTGCAGAAGGCGGCCGTCGCGGGTGGCGAGAGCCTCCCAGGTGAGGGCCATCTGCAGCGGGTTGTACGAGATCTGGCACTCGTCCGGTGAGATGTACGAGACCACCTCGTCGGGGTGCACGATGGCCTCCGACTTGAACAGCAGTCCTGGGGCCGCCATGCGCAGGACAGCGTTGAAAGCCTGCAGCAGCAGGTGAGCCTCGGGGAGGGACTCGCAGGTGGTGCCGAGCTGTTTCCAGATGAAGGCCACGGCGTCCATGCGGAGGATCTCGACGCCCTGGTTGGCGAGGAAGAGCATCTCGCCCGCCATCGCTTCGAAGACCGCGGGGTTGGCGTAGTTGAGGTCCCATTGGAAGTGATAGAACGTCGCCCAGATCCAGCGGCCGTCGTCGAGCTGGACGAACGAACCCGGGTGGTCGTCGGGGAAGATCTCGCGCGTGGTCCGCTCGTACGCGTCGGGCATCTCGCGGTCGGGGAAGATCAGGTAGAAATCCTCGTACCCCGCCTCACCCGCGAGGGCCTTCTGCGCCCACTCGTGCTCGTTGCTCGTGTGGTTGAAGATGAAGTCGACCACGAGCGAGATGCCCGCCCGCCGCAGTTCCGCGGCGAGGGAGGCCAGCTCCTCCATCGAGCCGAGGGCGGGATTCACCCGCCGGTAGCTCGACACCGCGTACCCGCCGTCGCTGTTGCCCTCGGGGCTTTCGAACAGCGGCATGAGGTGCAGGTACGTCAGTCCCAGCTCGCGGAAGTACGGAATGGATTCTCGGATGCCGCTGAGCCCGCCCGCGTACCGGTCGACGTAGCAGACGCCCCCGAGCATGCCCTCGCTCTCGAACCAGGCGGGTGCGCTCTCGCGCTCGCGGTCGAGAGCCTTGAGCGCCCGCGGACGTTCCGTCCAGGAGCGACGGGCGAGATCGACGACGGATGCCAAGCGCTCGACGCCGTCCGGGCGCTCACCGTAGAGGCGCTCGAACAGTTCGTGCAGTCGCGGGAGGTGCACCTCTGCGTGCGCGAGGAACTCCGGATCGGCGCCCGCGGCGGAGAGATCGCCGATGAGGCGGGAGACGTCGGAGGGGCCGGGGCGCAGCTGGGTCACGGGGAAAGCCTGGCGCATCCACGGGGGTGCCGTCGACAACGACCCGGTCTCGATCCGCTCGCGGCTGCCATTGGGCGGGGACGATGGGGGCATGAACGGGAATGAGTCGCGCCGTCTCGGCCAGCGGCGCAGACGTCGAGGCGGTGGTCGACGTCCTGCGGATGATGTGGGAGGAGCGCACGCTGAACTCGCGCTGACCGCGACGCCGCCGCCGTACGATCGACGGTGGCCCCCGCGCGGGGGCGCGAGGGGAGAACCGTGTCAGAGCGCGGAACGATCGGCGTCGCCGTTGGCGGAGCGGTGCTCATCGGCGCCCTCACCGCGCTGCAGGCGCGCATCAACGGCACGCTCGGGGCCGAGATCGGCGACGGCTTCGTCGCGGCCGCGGTGTCGTTCAGCTCCGGGCTCGTGATCCTCGTCGTGCTGTCGGCCCTGATCCCCGGGGGCCGACGCGGGTTCGGCCGCCTGGTGGCCGGCATCCGGACCCGATCCATTCCTCCGTGGATGCTGCTCGGGGGTCTGGTCGGGGCGTTCACCGTCGCGAGCCAGGGGCTGACGGTCGCAACCATCGGCGTGGCACTGTTCACGGTCGGATTCGTCGCGGGACAGACCACCGGGGGAATGGTGCTCGATCGCATCGGCTACGGACCTGCCGGGGTCGTGCCGGTGACGGTTCGCCGTCTCGTGGGAGCTCTGCTCGCCATCGCGGGAGTCGTCGTGTGCCTGTCGGGCGACGCGCTCGGCGGGGTTCCGCTGTGGATGCTGGTGGTCCCGGCGATCGCGGGCGCGGGTGTGGCCTGGCAGCAGGGCACGAACGGGCGCCTGCGCGTGCGCGTCGAGAGCCCGCTCACCGCGACGCTGGTGAACTTCGTCGGCGGGACGGTGGTCCTCTTGATCGCCGCGGGTGTGCACCTCGGCCTCGTGGGGGCTCCGCGCACCATCCCGACCGAGCCGTGGCTCTACCTCGGCGGAGCGGTGGGCGTGCTCTACATCTTCTTGTCGTCCGTCGTGGTGCGCCGGACGGGGGTGCTGCTGCTCGGGCTCGGCTCGGTGGTCGGTCTTCTCACGACCTCGGTGCTGCTCGACGCTCTGTGGCCCGCTCCGGCTGCCCCCTCCACGGCGGTGGCTCTGCTGGCCGCAGCCGTCGCCATCGCCGGGGTGGCGGTCGCCGCCGTCCCGTGGAGGCGCCGCCGCCGCTGACCGGCGAGACGACGACGCCGCCGGGGACGGCTGTCCCACGGCGGCGTCGATCGGAGGAAGGTCAGAGACGTGTCTCGTCGACCGGGCGCTTCTTCGAGCCGCCGGGCATACGCGACAGGTGCTTCGCGGCATCCACGGTCTTGCGTCGAGTGGCGCGGGTGCGCGGGGGCTTCCCGCCGACGTAGAGCCAACCGAGCAGGACCTCGCCCTTGGCGAGACCGTGTGCCTTCGCGAGCACCTTGCTGCGGGTGTTGTCGTCGGTGCGCCAGAACACGCCGAAGCCCGCCTCATCGAGCACGAGGCTCAGCATGTGGGCGACACCGGATGCCACGGCCTCCTGCTCCCACGCGGGGATCTTCTTCGAGCTGAGGTCGGCGACGACCGCGATGATCAGCGGAGCGCGGCGGGGCTTCGACGAGTGCCCCTTCTTGCCGTCGGCTTTGTTCAGCGCTCGCGCGAGCACGTCGCGATCGGCGCCGCGGATCTCGATGAGACGCCACGGACGCAGGCTCTTGTGATCGGCGACGCGACCGGCTGCGGCGACGAAGGCCTCGAGCTCGGGGCCGGTGGGGGCGAGGTCGGTGACCTTCGACCACGACCGGCGGTCGCGCATCGCTTCGAGCGCGCTCATGCCTCGTCGACGGGGGAGTCGGCCGGGGTGAAGTTCAGCGACAGCGAGTTCATGCAGTAGCGGTCGCCGGTGGGCGTGCCGAACCCGTCGGGGAAGACGTGACCCAGGTGCGACCCGCAGTTCGCGCAGCGGACCTCGGTGCGCTGCATACCGTGGCTGTTGTCCTCGAGCAGCTCGACGGCCTCGGGACGGACCGACTCGTAGAAGCTCGGCCACCCGCAGTGCGAGTCGAACTTGGTGCCGCTCTGGAACAGCTCGTTTCCACATGCGGCGCAGGTGTAGAAGCCGGCGCGGCTCTCATCGAGCAGCTCACCGGTCCAGGCGCGCTCGGTTCCCGCCTGGCGCAGCACCGCGTACTGCTCGGGGCTGAGCTCGGCGCGCCACTGGTCGTCGGACTTGTCGACGGCGTAGGTCATGTTCACTCTCCTTCTTCGCCTCCATTCTCTCGTGCCCGGCAGCGGTCAGGTCGTGACGGCATAATCTGCCGGGTGACTCAGGATGCCGTGACCGCCGTCGTCGACCGCTACCGGCGGTTCGCGCGAGACGAAGCCCCCGGCCGTTCGGCGGTGTACGAGGCGTGGGCCCGCCGCGTCACGGACGACGCCGCGGTGGCCGCGGCGCTCGCGCGCATCCCCGAGACGCGGCGGCAGCCTCCCCTCGTGTTCGCGGTCATGCGGCTGCTCGGATCGCCGCTCGACGACGTCGACGCGTGGAGCTCGTGGGTCCTCGCCCACGCCGACGCGATCGTCGCCGAATGCGGGCGCCGGAGCGTGCAGACCAACGAGCCTCTCCGCTGCGCCGCTCTGCTGCCGGCGCTCTCGCTGATCGAGGGGCCGATCGCCCTGCTCGAGGTGGGGGCGAGCGCGGGGCTGTGCCTCTTTCCCGACCGGTACTCGTACCGGTATCGCCGCGGCGACGAGCTCGTCACCCTCGATCCCGCCGACGGGCCGAGCTCCGTCGTGCTCGACAGCGATCTCGACGGACACCCCGACCTGCGCATGCCCGAGATCGTCTGGCGCGCCGGGATCGACCTCAGCCCCCTCGACGCCCGAAATGCGCGGGACCGCTCATGGCTCACCGGTCTTGTGTGGCCGGGCGAACACGGCCGCCTCGAACGGATCGAGCGAGCCCTCGACATCGCCGCGGCCGCTCCGCCCGTCCTCGTCGCCGGTGACGGGGCCGGGGCGCTTCCCGCGCTCGCCGCGACCGCTCCGACGGGGGCGACGCTCGTGGTGACGACCCCCGGTGTGCTCGCGCACGTCCCCCGCGTCCATCGCCCCGCGGTGATCGATGCCGCGCGGGCGGCGGGCAGGTGGATCACCCTCGACGCGCCCGGGCTGCACGACGGGTGGACGAGGCGTCCGGAGTCCGCGCGCGGGGGGTTCGCCCTCGCCCTCGACGGCGAGGTGCTCGCGGAGGTCGATCCGCTCGGGGCGTGGGTGGCGTGGCATCCGGGATCGCGGGCGGCGGCGCAGTAGCGTGACGGCGTGACCCTGTCGGACCGTGACCTCGCCTTCCTCGCTTTCGAGGGGGAGTGGCGCCGCCACGCGGGTGCGAAAGAAGAAGCCATCCGCGCGGAATTCGCCGTGACGCCCGCCCGGTACTACCAACTGCTCGGTCGGCTGATCGACAGCCCCGAGGCGCTCGCGCACGATCCCATGCTCGTGCGTCGACTGCGCCGTCGGCGCGACGACGCGGCTGCCCAGCACCGCGCGCGCCTGGGCCGGACGGCGGAACGCTGACGGATTCGCGCGAACGCGACCGATAGCATCGTCCAATGGCCAGATCGACCTTCCCTCGGGATCGCTTCGACGACCTCCCGGCCGACTCCGGTCGCGTCGGCGCCCACCGGGCCGAGAACCCGCGTCTGCGCGGGTGGATCGTCTTCCTGTGGGCGGCCATCGCCACCCTGGTGCTGATCATCGCCGGCATCTTCGCCACGCTCGTGGTCTCGGGTCGTGTCTCGCTGGGGCCCGCCGACGCTCCCACCCCGGTCGCCTCGGCGGAGCCGACGACTCCGGCCGTGGTCGACACGTCGTACTCGGTCGTGGTGCTCAACGGCACGCCCGACAGCGGTCTCGCCGCCTCCGTCCGCGACCAGATCGTGGCGGCGGGGTGGAGCGGCGACACCGTCGAGACCGGCAACTCCGACAGCACCGACTTCGCCGACACGACCATCTACTACCGTCTCGACAGCGATGAGGCCGCGGCCGAGGGGCTGGCTCAGACGATCGGCGGGGCGCAGATCGCGCAAAGCGACTTCCTGCAGCCCACCGATGACCCGAACACCCCCGACGACGAGAGCGACGTCAAGCGTCTGATCGTCGTGATCGGCCTCGACCGGGCATCCGGTCAGCCGTCCGCCTCGCCCTCATCCTGACCTCTCGCGGGCGCTTGTTTCCGCGGAGTAACAACTTGGATGCACGCGCGTCAACAATGCTCTCGAACCCCGATCCGGTGGCATCCCCCGTGCTTACGATGACCTCGTCGTTCAGCAACAGGAGATTCGCATGACGCAGGGCACTGTCAAATGGTTCAACGCCGAGAAGGGCTTCGGCTTCATCACGGTCGATGACGGGCAGGACGTTTTCGTCCACTACTCGAGCATCGAGATGTCGGGCTTCCGCGTCCTCGAGGAGGGGCAGGCTGTCGAATTCACCGTCGGCACCGGCCAGAAGGGCCCCCAGGCGGAGTCCGTGCGACTGGCCTGAGCGCTGATCAGAACGCCGCGGCATCCGAGTTCCGGATGCCGCGGCGTTCGGCGTTTTCGGGACGGTGCGCGGCTTGCACTCCCCAGGGGCGAGTGCCAGAATGAGTTAGCACTCGCTTTCGTCGAGTGCCAAAATCTGCAAGTCACCCGTCCGGGAGGGACGACACACTTATGGCAAAGATCATCGCTTTCGACGAAGAGGCCCGGCGCGGTCTCGAGCGCGGCCTCAACACTCTCGCCGACGCCGTCAAGGTGACCCTGGGCCCCCGCGGTCGCAACGTCGTGCTCGAGAAGAAGTGGGGCGCCCCCACGATCACGAACGACGGTGTCTCGATCGCCAAGGAGATCGAGCTCGACGACCCGTACGAGAAGATCGGCGCCGAGCTGGTCAAGGAGGTCGCCAAGAAGACCGACGACGTCGCGGGTGACGGCACCACCACCGCCACCGTTCTCGCCCAGGCGCTCGTGCGCGAGGGCCTGCGCAACGTCGCCGCCGGCGCCGACCCCATCTCGCTCAAGAAGGGCATCGAGAAGGCCGTCAAGGCCGTCACCGACGAGCTGCTCGCTTCCGCCAAGGAGGTCGAGTCCAAGGAGCAGATCGCCGCGACCGCGTCGATCTCCGCCGCCGACCCCGCGATCGGCGAGCTCATCGCCGAGGCCATCGACAAGGTGGGCAAGGAAGGCGTCGTCACCGTCGAAGAGAGCAACACCTTCGGCACCGAGCTCGAGCTCACCGAGGGCATGCGCTTCGACAAGGGGTACATCAACCCCTACTTCGTCACCGACCCCGAGCGTCAGGAAGCGGTCTTCGAAGACCCGTACATCCTGATCGCCAACCAGAAGATCTCCAACATCAAGGACCTCCTGCCGATCGTCGACAAGGTGATCCAGGAGGGCAAGGAGCTCCTCATCATCGCCGAGGACGTCGAGGGCGAAGCTCTCGCGACCCTGGTGCTCAACAAGATCCGCGGCATCTTCAAGTCGGTCGCCGTCAAGGCTCCCGGCTTCGGCGACCGTCGCAAGGCGCAGCTGCAGGACATCGCGATCCTCACCGGCGGCCAGGTCATCACCGAAGAGGTGGGCCTCAAGCTCGAGAACGCGACCGTCGACCTGCTCGGCCGTGCGCGCAAGGTCATCATCACCAAGGACGAGACCACGATCGTCGAGGGTGCCGGTGAGTCGGAGCTGATCGAGGGTCGTGTGACCCAGATCCGCCGCGAGATCGAGAACACCGACAGCGACTACGACCGCGAGAAGCTCCAGGAGCGCCTCGCGAAGCTCGCCGGTGGCGTCGCCGTCATCAAGGCCGGAGCCGCGACCGAGGTCGAGCTCAAGGAGCGCAAGCACCGCATCGAAGACGCCGTGCGCAACGCCAAGGCCGCCGTCGAAGAGGGTGTCGTCGCCGGTGGTGGCGTCGCGCTCATCCAGGCCGGTAAGAACGCCCTCCAGAACCTCGAGCTCTCGGGCGACGAGGCGACCGGTGCGAACATCGTCAAGGTCGCCATCGAGGCCCCGCTCAAGCAGATCGCGCTCAACGCCGGTCTCGAGCCCGGTGTCGTCGCGAACAAGGTCGCCGAGCTCCCCGTGGGCCACGGCCTCAACGCCGCGACCGGCGAGTACGGTGACCTGTTCGCACAGGGCATCATCGACCCCGCCAAGGTGACCCGCTCGGCTCTGCAGAACGCCGCGTCGATCGCCGGCCTCTTCCTCACGACCGAGGCCGTCGTCGCCGACAAGCCGGAGAAGAACCCCGCTCCCGCGGGTGACCCGACCGGTGGCATGGACTTCTGATCCACGCTGACGCCTGAGAACGCCCTCTCCTTCGGGAGGGGGCGTTCTTCGTTTCGGGGTCGCGACGGGATGAGAGTTCTCTGATCCGCGTGACTTCCCCCTGGGTTGACAGACAAGCGCGTTCATTGGCCGCCCGACACCCGGAGCTCGGCGAGCGTGGGATCTGGACTTTGCGTGACCTGTCCGGGTGGGTCTGACGCTGACCGAACGAACGCCCCGGGCATCCGCGGCGTCAGGAGTCGTTCTCGGGGCGGTAGTTCTCGGGGAGGCGTTCGAGGGGCTGCGTCTCGATGAGCGCGTGCTCCTGCGCGTCGCGGCGATCGGCGAGGGGAAGCGAGACCCGGAAGGTCGCTCCGCCCCCGGGGGTGTCGCGCACATCGACCGTGCCGTGCAGGAGGTCGACGATGGATGCCACGATCGACAGGCCCAGACCCGAGCCGCCGGTCTCTCGGGTGCGCGAGGTGTCGGCGCGCCAGAAGCGCTGGAAGATCTGCTCGCGGATCTGCTCGGGCACTCCCTCGCCGTGGTCGATGATCTCGATCCAACCCATGTCGCTCTCGGCGTCGACACCGACGCGCAGACCGATGGGGGAGTCCTCGGCTGTGAAGCGGCGGGCATTGCCGAGCAGGTTCGCGACGACCTGACGCACCTTGTTCTCGTCGCCCATGACGACGGGGGCGAGACGCGGTACGGGCCGGACCACACCGAGGGGGGCCGTGCCCTGCGCCGGCTCGCCTTCGGGAGAGGGGGATGCCGTGGGCTCTGCCGCGTCTTTCGACCGACGCCGCAACCGGGACAGGGTCGCGCCCGCGATCGCCATCGCCGACGTCGTGGGGGCGGTGCGGCGTCGACCGTTGCCGCTCGCGGGTCGTCCGCCGGAGTCCAGCAGCGGGTCGAGGGTGATCGTGGGAAGCACCATCTCGTCGCGGGAGGTGGTGTCGTCGACGGTCACCTCGCGCTGAGGGGAGGTCACGCGCAGGTCCAGGGCGGCATCGCGCGCGATCGGGCGCAGATCGAGGGCGATGATCGTGACGTCACGACGCTCGTCGAGGCGAGCGAGGGCCAGAAGATCCTCGACCAGGGCGCCCATGCGGATCGCCTCCTTCTCGATGCGCTCCATCGACTGCGCCACGTCCTCGTCGGAACGGATCGCACCCATGCGGTACAGCTCCGCGTAGCCGCGCATGGTCACGAGGGGAGTGCGGAGTTCGTGGCTGGCGTCGCCGATGAATCGACGCATCTGCCGCACGGTGGCATCCCGTTGCCCGAGGGCTCCGTCGATCCGAGCCAGCATCGCGTTGATGGCCGTCTTGAGCCGACCCACCTCGGTGTCGGGCACGATGTCGGTCAGACGCTGGCTGAAGTCACCGGCGGCGATATCCATCGCGGTCGTCTCGACCTGCCGCAGGTTGCGGAAGGCGAGGGTGACGAGCCAGCGCGTCAGCAGAGCCGTCGCGATGAGGATGAGCAGGGCCACGAAGGCGTAGATGCCGATGTAAGCCGCGACGATCCGATCCGTCGGGGCCAGCGGCTGGATCACCATCTGGGTGTAGACGCCGGGATTTCCCGGCACCTGCAGGACTCCGACGCGGGCGAGGAAATGCTGCCCCGATTCAGGGGACTCGAGTTCGATGCGCCGATCGATCTGACTGTAGGTCTGCTCGACGGTGAAGGTCGACGGGATGTCGGGGAGGGCCAACGTCGAGGTGCCGTTGTAGAACGCCTCACGCTGACCGTCGGGACCGTAGACGACCACCATGGAGCCGATCTGCGGAGCGTTGTCGACCTGCGAGAAGACGACGCGGCCGTCGACGGGCGCGGTGGTGAAGATGCTGTTCGCGATGCTTCCGGCGGCTTGCTGAGCGAGCTGCTCGTCGAGGTTGTTCACCAGGGTGGTGCGCAGGAACACCATGGTTCCGATGCCCGCGGTGAACAACCCGATGGCGAGGAGCGCGACGGTGACGCCGGTGACTTTGGTGCGCAGGCTCAGCCCGCGCCACCAGCGCGTGAGCGAATCGTCGGAATGCGACAGGAGGACGCCTTCTCTCAGGCGGTCTTGCCCGACTTCAGCATGTAGCCGAAGCCGCGCTTGGTCTGGATGAGCGGCTCGGAGGAGTGCGGGTCGATCTTGCGCCGCAGGTACGAGATGTAGCTCTCGACGATGCCCGCATCGCCGTTGAAGTCGTACTCCCAGACGTGGTCGAGGATCTGCGCCTTCGACAGCACGCGGTTCGGGTTGAGCATGAGGTAGCGCAGCAGCTTGAACTCGGTGGGGCTGAGGTCGATCGAAACGTCGCCGACGCTGACGTCGTGCGTGTCCTGGTCCATCGTCAGCTCACCCGTGCGGATGATCGACTCCTCGTCGGCCTGCATGGTGCGGCGCAGGATCGCCTGGATGCGGGCGACGATCTCGTCGAGGCTGAACGGCTTGGTGACGTAGTCGTCGCCGCCGGCGTTCAGACCCATGATCTTGTCTTCGGTCTCGTCCTTGGCGGTGAGGAAGAGGATCGGAGCGGTGTAGCCGGCGCCGCGCAGACGCTTGGTGACGCTGAAACCGTTCATGTCGGGGAGCATCACATCGAGCACGATGAGGTCGGGTTCCTCTTCGAGCACGGCCGAGATCGTCTGCGCGCCGTTGGCCACGGCTCGCACCTGGAACCCGGCGAAACGCAGGCTCGTGATGAGCAGGTCGCGGATGTTCGGTTCGTCGTCCACGACGAGGATGCGAGGAGCTGTCATGCCCTCATTATCGTGATCTGACCCAGCAATGTGCTGGATATGGAACGGAAAGCCGCGTGCTGGTATGCGTCAGGCCGCTTCTGCGTCGATTCCGTCGGCATCCAGAATCGTGTAGGCGTACCCCTGCTCCGCCAGGAATCGCTGGCGATTCTGGGCGAAATCCTGGTCCACGGTGTCGCGGGCGATGAGGGTGTAGAAGCTCGCGGTGTGGTTCGACTGCTTCGGGCGGAGCAGGCGACCGAGCCGCTGCGCCTCTTCTTGGCGCGAGCCGAACGACCCCGACACCTGGATGGCGACCGACGCCTCCGGGAGGTCGACCGAGAAGTTGGCGACCTTGGACACCACCAGCAGCGGGATCGAGCCGTCACGGAACCCCTGGAAGAGCTCCTCGCGCTCGGGGATCGGCGTGGCGCCGGTGATCTGCGGGGCGTTCAACGCTTCCGCCAACTCGTCGATCTGATCGAGGTACTGTCCGATGACGAGGACCCTCTCACCCGGATGCCGCTCGACGAGCCGGCGCGCGACCTCGATCTTGGCGGGGGCGGTGGCCGCGAGACGGTACCGGTCCTCATCAGCGGCGGCGGCGTATTCGAGCCGCTCGTCGGCGGGGAGGTCGATGCGCACCTCGTAGCAGGCGGCGGGGGAGATGAAGCCCTGAGCCTCGATCTCCTTCCAGGGTGCGTCGAAACGCTTCGGACCGATGAGGCTGAAGACGTCGCCCTCGCGACCGTCTTCGCGCACGAGAGTCGCGGTGAGGCCGAGGCGGCGGCGGGCCTGCAGGTCGGCCGTGAGCTTGAACACCGGAGCCGGGAGCAGATGCACCTCGTCGTACAGCACGAGGCCCCAGTCGAGGGCATCGAGGAGGGCGAGGTGGGCGTACTGGCCTTTCCGCTTAGCGGTCAGGATCTGGTAGGTCGCGATGGTGACCGGCTTGATCTCCTTGACCTGGCCGGAGTACTCGCCGATCTCGTCGGGGGTCAGGCTCGTGCGGCGCAACAGCTCGTCGCGCCACTGGCGGGCGCTGACGGTGTTGGTGACGAGGATCAGGGTGGTGGTCCGGGTGTCCGCCATGGCCCCCGCACCCACCAGCGTCTTGCCCGCCCCGCACGGCAGAACCACGACACCGGAGCCGCCCTCCGAGAAGGACTCGACCGCCTGACGCTGATACGGGCGCAGGCTCCACCCGTCTTCGGCCAGGTCGATCGGATGCGGTGTGCCGGGCGTGTACCCGGCGAGGTCCTCGGCGGGCCAGCCGATCTTCAGCAGCTCCTGCTTGATGTGACCGCGCGCCCAGGCGTCGATCAGGAAGCTGTCGTCGCTCGGACGACCGATCAGCAGAGGGGCGATGCGCTTGTTGCGCGAGACCTCGCTGAGGACGGCCGCATCGGAGGAGCGCAGGACGAGCTCCCCGTCGCCGTTGCGCTCGATGACGAGGCGCCCGTACCGGTTGACGGATTCGCGGATGTCGGTGCTGACCGAGGCGGGCACGGGGAAGCGCGACCACCGGTCGAGCGTGTCGAGCATGGCCTCGGCATCGTGGCCGGCCGCCCGAGCGTTCCAGAGGCCCAGGCGGGTGATGCGGTACGTGTGGATGTGCTCGGGTGCTCGCTCGAGCTCGGCGAACACCGCGAGCTCATGCCGCGCCGTCTCCGCCTGGGGGTGCGCGACCTCGAGGAGTACGGTGCGGTCGCTCTGCACGATGAGGGGGCCGTCAGCCATAGCGTTCGAGTCTACCGGGGTCGGGGAGGGCGGGGCGTGCTCGGCCGTCAGTCGACGGGCGCGACTCCGTCGATGTGCGACAGGGGCAGAGTGCGTTCGACGTCGGCGCCGCGATCGCGACCCCGCAGTCGGCCTCCGCCGAGACCCGTCGCCTCGAGCCGGAAGACGCGCGCAGAACCGTCGGGCAGACGCACCGTGACGTCGATGACCGCGCGAGCGCGCACCGCCTGGTCGAGTTCGCGCTCGAGCCAGGCGGCATCCGAGTCCTCGGCTCCCGTCCTCAGTCGCTCGATGAGGTCGGCGTAGGTGTCGGCGGGGGCGGTCTCGGGCGAGGCGGGGGCGGCCAGCTTCGCGCGTTCGAGTGCGCGGGGACGTCCGTCGGCGTCGACGGCCACCGCCGGGTAGTGCGCGTCGGTCAGCGCCCAGAACACGACGTCGGCCGAGACGTGGGAGACCAGCTCGTCGTCCGTGCGGGTGAGGGCGATCGACCGGAGCGACTGATCGACCTCCATCGACCGCAGCAGCGTCTCGTCGTCGGTCATGACGCGGGTGAGGTGCGAAGCGGTGTCGGTGGTCACGCGCACGCGTCCGTGTTCGGCGGCGGTGCGCTCGATGACGTACGCGAGAGGCTGGGGGAGCCCGGTGAGCGAGATCCCGGTGAGGAATTCGCGCAGCGAGTCGGCCGTCTCTCCCGCCGTGATCGCCGCGTCGATGGTGGCGGCGCTGAAGCGGTAGCTCGAGGCCTGAGCGCGCGATTCGCGGGCGGCCATCGACCGCAGTCGGACGTCCAGGTGAGGGGCCAGCGGCCCGGGCGCGATCGCCGTGAGGTCGTTCTGCAGGTACACGCGATCGACCTCGGGAGGCAGGAGCTCGCGCAGCGCCGAGGTGTCGACGTCGCCGCCCTGGGCCAGGGGACGTGCCCACGGCGTCGCGTGACCGGCGGCGTCGAGAAGACCCCACCGCACGAGACGTTTGATCCAGAGGGCCGCACGGTCGGGTCCCTCGAGGTCGAAGGGCGTCGCCTGGGCCCACTGCTCGGTGGGGATCCACCCGCCGTCGGACGAGCGGAAGGCCCGCGGAAGGGCGTCGCGCAGAGCCTCGGCGGTGCGCTGCCAGCGCTCGAGGGTCGGCAGTCCCAGCCATTCGCGCCCGGCCGGAGACACGAGCCACGCGCGGTCGTTCGTGCCGAGCAGGCCCACCTCGGCGGCGAGCCCCACGAGGAGGTCGGCTTCGGCCGCGGTCGAGACGGCACCCGCGTCGACGAGGCGACGTCTCTCGGTGGCTCCGAGCGATCCGGAGCCGATGCGCCCGAGCGGGGCATCGAGGGTCTGCATGAGGATGTCGGCGACGGATGCCGCGTTGGTGAACACCGCCTCGGAGGCGGCCCCGGTGCTCTCGGGCGTCGACGTCGCGCGGCGCGGGGGGACGGCATCCGGGATTCCCGAGGGCAGGATCTCGCGCGCCGTCTCGAACACGGACGGGAAGGGGAGCCCGTCTTCTCCCACGAGGGCACGGGATGCCAAGTGCTCGCGGATTCCGGTGGGAGCGGGGTGCTCCGCATCGAGCAGAGCGGCGGCTTCATCGCGGGTGAGAGCGGGCAGAGCGCGGGCGACCGAGGCCGGGTCGAGGAGCGCCTCGGCGGCGTCGAACATGTCGCGCCACGTACTCGAGGGGGAGATGGTGCGTTCGGCGAAGAGGCGGGCGAGGTCGGCGTCGCTGCGCGCGCTCAACGAGACCGCCAGTGCGCGTTGTGCGGAGGTCTCGGGCACGTCGTCAGGCCTTGTTGGCCCGGGCCCTTCGGACGAAGCTCATGATCAGCACGGCCATCAGGCACGCGAAGGCCACCGGCGGGGCGATGTAGACGAGCAGGCCGATGACGGGCCACACACCCGACCCCATGTCGGCTCCGGAGCTCGAACCGATGATGATGGCGAAGAAGCACACGATCGACAGCGCGAGCAGGCCGAGCGACATGAACGCGAGAATGCGGTCGATGCGGCGGACGGGGACGTCGTCGCCCGGTGTGCTGCCACCGGAGGTGCGGGTGCTCATCGGGCTCAGCCTACTGCCTGGCGGAGGTGCCGTAGGCTGGAAGACCGGGATCCGATCGGCTCCCGCGTTCCGCCGCGCTCGCGCGCACGTATCCAGCGAGGTGTCCATGCCCACCGGCAAGGTCAGGTTCTACGACGACGAGAAGGGCTTCGGCTTCATCGTCACCGATGACGGCCAGGACGTGTTCCTGCACGCCACAGCCCTGCCCGCCGGAGCCCCCGGACCCAAGGCCGGGACGCGCCTGGAGTTCGGCGTGGCCGACGGGAAGAGGGGCCTCCAGGCCCTCTCGGTGCGCGTCCTCGACGCCCCCGTGAGCCTCTCGAAGCGCTCGCGCAAGCCCGCGGATGACATGGCGATCATCGTCGAGGACCTCGTCAAGCTGCTCGACGGCATCGGCGGCGACCTGCGACGCGGTCGTTACCCCAACGGTCCGCACGCCCAGAAGATCGCCGCGGTCCTGCGCAAGGTCGCCGATGACTTCGAAGCCTGAGCAGCCCGTCGATGAGCGTCTGACCAGCGCCCACGACCTGGCCCTCGCCGCCCTTCACGAGATCACCCCCGCCAACACCGTCGGCCCTGCGGCCGGTTACACGGTCGAGGACGACGTGGCGGTGTCGCTGCGGTTCCACACGCGCCTCGCGGGGTACCCGGGATGGTTCTGGACGGTCAGCGTCGCCGTCGTCGACGACTCCGAGCCGACCGTGCTCGAGGTCGAACTGCTGCCCGGTGACGGCGCGCTTCTCGCTCCCGACTGGGTGCCGTGGGCGACACGACTCGCGGAGTATCAGGCGGCGCAGACGACGGCCGCCGCGGACGACGATTCCGACGACGAGGATGGGGACGACGACGACTCGGAAGATGATGACTCGGACGACGAGTCCGACGACGAGGAACCGAAGGCGCGCTTCCACGCGGGTGACCTCGACGGCGTCGACATCGACGAGCTGGACGCGACGCACACCGACGATTCCGGCGACGGCGACGACGAGTCGGGTGACGACGAAGACGACGACGACGAGGATGCCGACGACGACGAGGATCCCGACGAAGACGAGCGCGAACGCAGTTACTGAACGTCCCGCACGACGAAGGCCGCCCCGCTGATGCAGGGCGGCCTTCGTCGTTCCGGCACTCAGATCCGCGGCAGGCGCTCGATCGTGTAGTCGATCGCGTCGATGAGGCGACGGACGTCGTCGGGCTCGATCGACACGAAGGTCGCCACGCGCAGCTGGTTTCGTCCGAGCTTGCGATACGGCTCGGTGTCGACGATCCCGTTCGCGCGGAGGCTCTTCGCGATCGCCGCCGCGTCGATGCTGTCGTCGAAGTCGACGGTGACGACCACGGGGGAGCGGTCAGCCGGGTCGCTCACGAAGGGGGTGGCCACCTCGCTCGCGTCGGCCCACTCGTAGAGGGCCGTCGACGACTCCGCCGTGCGGGCACCCGCCCACGACAGGCCGCCGTTGTCGAGGATCCACCCGAGCTGCTCGTCGAGAAGAAGGAGCGTCGAGAGAGCCGGGGTGTTGAGCGTCTGCTGCAGTCGCGAGTTGTCGAGCGCGTTCTTCAGGCTGAGGAACTCGGGGATGTAGCGGTCGGATGCCGCGATCCGCTCGATGCGTTCGATCGCGGCGGGCGACACGGCCGCGTACCAGAGGCCGCCGTCGGAACCGAGGTTCTTCTGGGGGGCGAAATAGTAGACGTCGGCCTGCGTGACGTCGAAGTCGATGCCGCCGGCGGCGCTCGTCGCGTCGATGACGGTGAGCGCACCCGCGTCGGCGTTCACACGCTGGACGGGTGCGGACACGCCCGTGGAGGTCTCGTTGTGCGGCCAGGCGTAGACGTCGACGCCGTCGACGGCCTCGGCGATCGAGCGGGTGCCGGGTGCGGCCTTTCGGACGTCGGGGGCCTGCAACCAGGGAGCGGCGGCGGCCGAGGCGAACTTGCCGCCGAACTCGCCGAAGACGAGGTTCTGGCTGCGCTTCTCGATCAGGCCGAAGGCGGCGGCATCCCAGAAGGCGGTCGAGCCGCCGTTGCCGAGGATGATCTCGTAGCCCTCGGGCAGACGGAACAGCTGCGACAGGCGCTCGCGCGTGCTGGCGACGAGGTTCTTCACGGGCGCCTGGCGGTGCGAGGTTCCGAGGATCGAGGCTCCGCGGGTGACGAGGGCCTCGAGCTGCGCGCCGCGCACCTTCGAAGGGCCGCACCCGAAGCGACCGTCGGCGGGCAGGAGATCGGTGGGCAGTTCCACGTGCGACATGGGACCGATTCTAGAGTCACCCCCAGATGGGCCCCGCGCTCATGTCGGAGGGGGTCGGTAGGCTGGGAGGACCTGCCGCGCGACATCGAGGACACCTGAATGACCGATCTGATCGACACCACCGAGATGTACCTGCGCACGATCCTCGAGCTCGAAGAGGAGAAGATCGTGCCACTGCGCGCGCGGATCTCCGAGCGCCTCGGCCACTCGGGTCCGACCGTCTCGCAGACGGTGGGACGAATGGAGCGCGACGGTCTCGTCGTCGTCTCCGAAGATCGTCGCCTCGAGCTGACCGACGACGGTCGGCAGAAGGCCGTCGACGTGATGCGCAAGCACCGGCTCGCCGAGCGCCTGCTGAGCGACGTCATCGGTCTCGACTGGGCGTACGTGCACGATGAGGCCTGCCGCTGGGAGCACGTGATGAGCGAGCAGGTGGAGCGTCGCCTCGTCGAACTGCTCGGGCACCCCACCGAGTCGCCCTATGGCAACCCGATCCCCGGCCTCGACCAGCTCGGCGACGCCAGCAGCGTCACCTTCGACGACGGCGTGGTCGGCCTCGTCCGCAGGCTCACCGACGCCGGCGGCCCCATCTCGGGTACGGTCCGACGCCTCGCCGAACCCGCGCAGGTCGACCCCGAACTTCTGCAGCAGCTCAAGGCCGCGGGAGTGCTCCCCGGCGCCCACGGCGACTACCGCTTCAACGAGGGCTACGTGCTCGTGCAGATGGACGGCGTGGACGAAGGGCTCGAGCTGCCCGTCGAGGTCGCCTCGCACATCTTCCTCGTCGCCGAGGAGTGAGCGCAGACGCGTTTCACGGTGCCGCGCCGAGCATCGCCTGAGAGCGGTTACTGAAGCGTGACATGTTCGTTATCTTCGGGTAGCCTCAGAAAGTCCACAGGCGAGAAGCCCGCCGTCGGACCCCTCGCGGTTTGCCTCATCGGCTCGTCGTCCGCGCAGGGCCCAGCCCGCACATCGTGCCCCATATTCGAGTGCTGACGAGCCAGCGTCCCCGAAGACGCAGAGGCGCCGGAGGAACTTTGGCTGAACACAACGAGCCCGCAGCGGACCTACCCGAAGGTGCCGCGACGGGACCCACCCGCAAGAGCACGCGCGCCGCGGTGACCCGCCCGAACGGCCGTGCTCTGCAGACCACGGCTCCGGCGACCGCGCCGGTCGCACGTACCGCTCCCGCTCGCAGCGCCTCGTCGCCGCGTCGCGTCGGCAAGCCGTTGCGCAGCGCCGTCATCCTTTCGATGGTCGCCGGGCTCGTCGCCACGGTCGCCATCCCCGCGTACGCGGCGACCATGCCGGCCGCCGAGACCATGACGCTCCAGCAGATGTCGGCCGCCGACAACCAGTCGCTCGTCGTGGCCTCGGACGCCACCGCCGAGACCCTCGACCGCAGCAGCTACTCCGCGACGACCGCTGACGAGATCCAGAAGAAGAAGGATCAAGAAGCCGCCGCGGCCGCCGCCGCGGAGCGCGCGCGTCAGCTGGCCGCCAACGCCACGAAGGCGTCGACGTCGGTGAGCTCGATCGACCTCAACATGACCGCACCCGGATCCGGGGAGGTGCGCTGGCCGCTTACGAGCTACACGCTCGGCCGTGGCCTGTGGGACTCCGGATACCACCAGGGAGTCGACCTCCTCGCTCCCGGCGGACAGCCCATCTTCGCGGCGGCCGGCGGAGTCGTCAGCGTCTCCCAGGAGAGCTACGGCGGTTACGGTGTCGCGATCGTGATCGAGCACGTCATCAACGGTCAGAAGGTTTCGACCACATACGGCCACATGACGTACGGCAGCCGTCAGGTGCAGGCCGGACAGACCGTCTCCCCGGGCCAGCTCATCGGGCTGGTCGGCTCGACGGGCAGCTCGACCGCCAACCACCTCCACTTCGAGGTGCACATCAACGGCTCGGTCGTCGATCCTTACGCCTGGCTGCAGCAGAACGCCGGCTGACATTTCGCACGAGGCGGCGTGCCGGAGGACATCGTTCTCCGACACGCCGCTTCTTGTTTCCCTTCACGGCCGACCCCGGGCGTGTCGCAGTGGGTTAGCCTGTCAGCGACGTCGGAAGAACCGAAGGGACATACCGATGAACGCCAGTCCGCGCATCCGCACCATGGATGCGCTCGGGCTGCTCGTTCTTCGGCATCGTGTGTTCGGATGCCGCGGTTTCGCCGTGACCTCCCAGGCGCTGTCTGTCTAGACAGCGCCTTTTTCATACCCTTTCGCACCTTCGTCGTCGCGAGTCGAACATCCGAGAAGCCGTCTCGGCCATTCGAGAGGACGAGAAATGCGCACACTGGTGCTGAACGCGGGCTATGAGCCCCTCGCGGTCGTGTCGTTCAAGCGAGCCCTCGTGCTCGTCATGAACGACAAGGCCACCGTCGTCGAGAGCATCGACGAAGACCCGGTCTGGGCCGCCCACGGAACCTACGATCGCCCGGCGGTGATCATCCTGACCCGGTATGTGCGGGTTCCGGGGGCCCGCCAGGTGCCGGTCACCCGTCGAGGGGTTCTGCGCCGCGACGCCCACCGTTGCGGATACTGCGGCAAGGCCGCGTCGACGATCGATCACGTGCTGCCCCGTTCGCGCGGCGGCAAGGACACGTGGGAGAACCTCGTGGCGTGCTGCCTGCTGTGCAACAACGTGAAGGGCGATCGCACTCCGCAGGAGATGCGGTGGGAGCTACGGCTCGTCCCCGCGCCTCCGAGGGGATCGTCGTGGACGGTGCGCGGGGTGGACAAGAGCGACCCGCGCTGGGAGCCGTACCTGGCTCTGGCGGCCTGAAAGCGACAATCCGGGCCCGGTTTCGACGGGCGTCGGTAGGGTGAGAATGTCGGCGCGATCGATTCCGCGGTGACGTGGGGGCGAGTCGAGTCGAGTCGTTCGTGCGGTGCCCGGGCGCCGGTGCGTCGCGGAAAGGTCGTTCGCGACGGGATTCACGCGACGCGAAGGGCAGTACTCGATGACCACCGATTCCCAGAGCCCCGTCCCCGCCGTCGAGCGCCTCGGCCTGATGGACTCTCCGCCCGAGGAGCGTTTCGATCGGATCACTCGTCTCGCGCGGGAGATGTTCGATGTGGACTTCGCGCTGGTGAACATCGTCGACGAAGACGAGGTCTACACGAAGTCGCAGCCTCCGGAGACGCACTTCGGGCGGACTCCTCGCGAGGCGGTGTTCTGCGGCGAGACGGTCAAGCAGGCCGGCATCCTCGAGGTCGACGATGCAACGCTCGACGAGCGGTTCCGCGACATCGCGTCGGTGACCCGATACGGCATGCGGTTCTACGCCGGCTTCCCGCTGCGCACGGACGATGGCGAGGCGGTCGGAACCCTGTGTCTGCTCGACTCCGGTCCTCGCGCCCTCGATCCGGAGCAGCGTCGCTGCCTGGAGAACCTCGGTCGGTGGGCGCAGGCGGAGATCCGCCAGAGCGACGCGGTTCCGCGCAGAGATGACGCGCTCGTCGACCGGACGTCACGAGCGGACGATCTCACGGCGGACGGGATGCACCTCGCCTCTCTCGCCATCCCGCACGGGGTCGTGAGCGGCGACCGGAGCGGATGGCAGGAGGTCGGCGGGCGAGTGGTGGTGACGCTCGCCGACGTGATGGGCAAGGGCGAGGCGGCAGGGGCTGTGGCTGAGGCGCTTCTGCGCGCCCTGCAGGAGCGGCGCGACATGACGCCCGTGCAGGCGATGCTGTCGGTCGAAGAGGAGTCCCGTTCCGACGGGCGGTACCGAGAGATGTTCGCGACGGTCTTTCACGCGGTGGTGGACGCCGCCTCCGGCGCCATTGACTATGTCGACGCCGGTCACGGCCTCACCCTCGTCCTGCACCCCGATGGCTCGGCGGAGCGTCTGTCGTCGCGGAACCTTCCGCTCGGGCTGCGCCCCGACGATATGGAGTGGGAGGCCGGGCGAGCGTATGTCAGCCGGGGCGACCTGCTGGTGAGCGTGTCGGACGGAGCCCTGGACGCCTACGATTCGACCCTCGAGAGTCTTCGCTTGATCGGCGAGGATCTGCGGGCGGCGAACGACCCGCACGGCTTCTTCGACGGTCTGGCGCTGAGGGTGTCGACGCACCAGGTCGACGACGACGTCACCGCGGTCGTGCTGTCGATCACGTGACGTCTGGCTCGTGAGAATCACCCCGGCGAACCTCATATGGTCGTCGGGGTGACGGCATCCCCTCTCCTTCTCCCCGTGGTCAGCGGGGAATCACGGAGAAGAGGAAGCGCTTGCGGACCATGAAGAGGATGAGTCCGATCACCACGCCGTGGATGAGTGTGCCCTGCCAGAGGCTGCCCCGGTCGAGGCCGGGGATGTTGGCGACGGCCAACACGAAGAAGACGTGCACGATGAAGACGTACAAGCTCGCTTGGCCGAGAGGGATCCAGAGCCAGCCCATGCTCTTGAACAACGGCTTCCAGGCCACCGTCAGCACGGCGTACGAGCAGACGATCACGAGGGGAAGGTCGAGGAGGCGTCCCCATTCGAGGAAGATGCGCTGATACCCCGACTCGTAGAGAGACCCGTAGAGGTCCGCGGGGAAGGGGACGGGCGTGAAACCATAGGTCTGGCCGGCCCAGAGATAGACGAGGAAACCGGCGTAGCCGACGACGAATAGGCCGATTCCGATCTTGCCGGGAATCGTGGTGAGGGCGCGGATGATCTGTCGCCGGTAGTACCCGATGACCAGACCGTGCGTGAACAGCACCTGCCACAGGGCCAGCGGGAACACCGCGTCGAACTGCGAGGGCAGGCTGAGGACGCCGGGGGCCAGATAGTGCGTCGCGTAGACCCCCCAGCTGAGGGCCAGGACGAGCCACCACATCCCGCGCTTGATCAGCCACATGAGCGCCGGGTAGGCCAGGCTCAGGACGACGAACAGCCCCATGATGTTGAACGGCCAGGGGCCCATCTCGAGCAGCAGGAATTGGCGGACCGCATACCAGGGGGGCGGATAGTCGAGCAGACGTTCCGCATTGGGGTAGAGGTCGTAGACGCGTCCGCTGTCGCCGGTGCCGCCCGCGCCCGTGCCACGGTCGGTGAACGTGGAGATCGCGCTGGTGTCCACGAACGGGAGGAAACCGAGGGCGAAGATCGAGAGGATCACCGCCAGGGCGACGAGATACTGTTTGCGCGCGCGCCCCCAGGCCGCCAGTGCAGCGGCCCACTCGCCCCCGCGGCGAAGGGCGGCGGGGAACACCATTCCCAGCACGATTCCGCTGAGCAGGACGAAGAGCTCGGCACCGGTGATGGCGCCGATGGCCTTCAAGGATGCGTAGGCGAAGGGGCTCGTCACCTCGATATGGGTGACCACGACGACCACGATGATGAACCCGCGGATCATGTCGATGCGCAGATCACGGCTGGCGGAGGAGTCGTCGTAGCGCCAGGTCGGCAGGGCACGCCCCACGATCCCGGATGCCAGGAAAGCCACGGCCAGCGCCGCGGCGCTGCCGGTGATCCAGTTCATCTCTTCGTTCGGATCGGCGCCGCCCTGACGGACCTGGACGGTTGCCGCCGAGGCCTGCTCGGGCGTGATGACGGTGGTGACGGGGCCCCAGCGGATCCGTCCCGTGCCCTCGAGGTCCGCCCGGAGCGACCCCGCCACGTCACCGCGGGCGGTCGCCCGCCAGTCGACGACCTGACCGCCGGCCTCCGCCTCCGCGCGGACGACCTCGAGCCAGGTCACCCCAGTGAGGAGCGGATGGTCGGGAAGCTCGGCCAGGACCTGCCGCCACCAACCCTGCTTGACCGCGAGCTCTGTGTCACCCTCACGCGAGAAGTCGTACAGCGCCCCCGTGTCGAGAAGCATGGGCTTGTCCTCCCCGACGGCGAAGCGGTCGTAGAACGACGACCTCTGACCGGTGGTGTAGCCCCAGCTCTCGTTCAGCCGTGCGGCGACCTCTCCCTCCTTCGGCGCCGAATTCGTCTCGAGCGGCACATCGCGTCCGGCGGCGGCAGCCGATTCGCCTTTTCCGAAGTAGTACATCGACAGCCCGACGCGGTCGACCGTGTCGGGGTCGGGGAAATACGGTCCATAGGGATCGTCCGCCTCGGTGAAGAGCCCGTCGCCGTCGGTGTCGAGGGTGACCCGGTCGCCGGCGGTGAGGTTGTCGAGGCGGCCGTCGGCGCGTTCGAAGGGGTACCCCGCGGCATACGAGGGACTCCACACGGTCTGGGCCCCGGAGGAACCGGCGTGGATCGCCGTGGCGACGCGCTCGAATGCGCGGACGTAGGCGGTCGGCTGCTGGCCCCACGACACCCACGATCCGTTCATCTCGGGGGCGAAGCGAACGAGCTGCACCGCGTCGTACTGCGTGCGGTAGCCCTCGAGCCGGGAATTCACCTCGGCGGCGTCGGCGTCGGTGAGCTTGTCGAGCGCGACCGAGGGTTCGAGGGTGAGGACGAGGGCGGCGCCCTGGCCGGCGACCTGCGTCGCGGCGCGCTGCCACTCTGCGAGCGCCCGGTCATCGAGCGGATAGGACAGACGGACGGAATACATGGCCGGCTGTTCGCCGAGGCGCCCGCGGTATCCGTCGGGTCCGTCGTCACCCCAGTTGAGCTCGGCCCCGAACCACACGCCGTCGTCGACGGGGACGGCGGCGGCGGCGGGAGCCACCACCGTCAGAAGGAGTCCGGCAGCGAGCCCCAGAGCCGCCGTGACCCGCTGTCCGACGCGCTTCACGTTCTTCTCGACTCCAGGGTCCACACATTCCGGTCAGCGTCGCGATCGAAAGCGACGTCGTCGACGCTCGCGCGGGCGAGCGCGAGGCCGCGGCCGCTGACCTGGTTCTCGTCGGCCATGCGCACGGCATCCAGGTCGAGCAGGGGAGGATCTCCGTCATCTCGGAACGTGGCACGGAGCATCTCGGCATCCGCGAACAGCTCGAGAGTGAATCGGCGTTCGGCGGCAGCCCCGCGAGAGTGCTCGACGATGTTGCCGGCGATCTCGATGACCGCGGTCTCGAAACCGAAACGCGTCGCGGCGGGCAGGTCGCCGACCTCGGGCCACCACTCGGCGAGCACCGCGAAGACCGCCTCCAGGCTCGCGGGCGCGACGGCGGCCTCGAGCGAGCGGTGGGCCGTGGAATCAGTCACGAAGGGCCTCATCGACGCTCGGGCGCGGGCGCAGGACGCGGTCGAGGTTCGTCAGGCCGAGGACCATCGTGACCTGCTCGGAGGGAGCAGCGAGGCGGAGGTCGCCCCCTGACTGTCGTGCGCTCTTCAGGCAGGCCACCAGGGCGCCGAGTCCCGACGAGTCGACGAACTCGGTCTGCGAAAGGTCCACGACGACGATCTCACCCGCCCCCCGATCGATCTCGGCGGTCACGGTTTCGCGGAACGACTTCGCCGACACCATGGTGAGCCGGCCGCGGGGGACCACGACCGTACCGCCGTCACGGCTGTCGATGTCTACCTGGAGCATGTCAATAACCCTTCGGTTGGTGATCGGAGGCGGAGTACAGCACCGCGCGCACGATGATGCTGAAGACGGCGAGGTCGTACAGGACCCAGGCGATGTTGATGAGGGGAGCGATGCCCTCGGCCTGACCCACGCTGTAGCGGACGGCCACGACCCCCAGGGAGGCCACCATCGCGCCCATCACCCACAGCTGCGGCTTGACCAGGTCCCATCGCGGGCGATCCTCGAGCGACCGCGTCTTCGGCGTGACCGAGAAGCCGAGCGAGCGACCGCGGTACACGTTGTCGAACGCGCTGGTCACGGCGCGGATCCACACGGGGAACAGCGCCAGGGAGTACTGCGCGCCGCGCCAGGTGGGGCGACCGTTGGCGACCACGAGGAACAGCACCTGGTTGATGACGAAGAACGGGATGAAGCGGGCGAAGAAATCCACGCTCCACGCCTGCACGGGCATGACCCCGAACGAGAGGTAGAGCACCGGGGCCGCCACATAGACGATCGCGGCGAATCCGGAGAGGTAGCTCCACATCGTGCCGAAGTACATCAGACGCTGACCCCAATTGAGGCCCTTCTGCACGAGCGGGTTCTCGCGGAACATGACCTGCATGGTGCCCTGCGCCCAACGCAGGCGCTGGGTGAGCATGGTGGGGAGGTCTTCGGGCGCGAGCCCTTTCGCGAGGACCTCGTCGTGGTAGACGGATTTCCAGCCGAGACCGTGCAGGCGCATCGAGGTCGCCATGTCTTCCGTGACCGAGATCGTGGCCAGGGGCATGATCGCCTGGGCTTCTTCCTCCCGGCCGACATCGAAGGAGTCCACGAGCATGCTCACCGACTCCACCGCGGCCAGCGGCGACAGGCTGCGCTCTCCGAGGGCGTCGAGGGCGAGGTCGTCGATCGCGGCCAGAGCGGCGGGATCGCCCGTGACCGCGGCCAGCTCGGCGAGCTCAGCGCGCACGCTCGCGATGTCCTGATCGGCGAGGTCTCGTCGGACCGCGACGATGCGGCGCTGGAAGGCGAAGGTGAGATCCGCGAGAGCGTCTCCGCGGGCGATGCCCGCTTTCAGGTCGTCGAGGGCGCGGCCGACGGCGTCGAGCGAAGCCGTGATGCGCGGGTCGGAGAGATGTTCGCGACGGGCGCGAGCCAGGACCCGGCGGGAGGAGCGGATGCCGCGGTTCACCGCGAGCGTGACCTCGCCGACGTAGCGCGAGACGCCCAGTTGCATCATCGCCTCGCGGCGGAGGATCGCGTTGGATCCGCAGAAGAAGGCGGCGTTCCAGCCGTCCTTGGACTGCTGGATCGGGCCGTAGAACAGGGGGGCCTGACTTCCGAGTGGATCGTTCGCGGGCACGTTCACGAACCACTGGGGTGTCTGAACCAGTGCGACGTCGTCGTCTTCGAACCAGCCGAGCGTGCGGTCGAGGATGTCGGGGGCGGGTACCTGGTCCGCGTCCAGGATCAGGAGGAACTCGCCCTCGGTGACCATGAGCGCGTTGTTGAGATTGCCCGCCTTCGCGTGGCGCGGCCGATCGCGCCACGCCTCCGATCGGGTGACGACGCCGATGCCCTCGGCTTCGGCGAGGGCGCGCAGCTCGGGACGGTCGCCGTCGTCGAGGATCCACGTCTCGTGCGGGTAGCGAATCGCCTTCGCCGCGCGGGCGGTGTGCATGACGAGCTCGAGCGGCTCGTTGTAGGTCGTCACGAGGACGTCCACCGTGACGTCGTGCCGGAGTGGGGGAGCGTCGTGTCGCTCGCGCAGCCGCCACGCGCCGAGTCCGAACAGAAGGGAATCGATGAGGCTGTAGGTCTCGGCCAGCACCAGGGGCACCGCGATCCACCACGACTCCCAGTTCACCGAGGCGAGCCAGCGCCACACGATGTAGTTCAGCCCCGTGGCGGCGGACAGGATCACGATGGTGCGCACGAGAACGAGGCGTCGCGCTTTCGTCAGCTCGCGACGTCGAGCCTGTCGCCGCAGCTCGTCGCGACGAATTGTGGTTTCGACGATCACGTTTGATGGACCTTCCCGTCTACTTTTCATCCTCTTTGAGAAGAAGTTCGTCCGCACAGTCCTTGACGCGCGTGTCGCCGAGACGAGAGAGTTCGCTTCCTCGGGCCGACAGGCACGCTCGTGTGACGAGAATGGATGCCATGACTCGCGCTCTTCTCGTCATCGACATGCAGCGGGGGTTCGACGACCTCTCGTTCTGGGGGCCGACCGCGAATCCGGACTGCGAGTCGCATGTCGCCGCGCTCATCGACGCGTGGCGTCGTGACGACGAGCCGATCGTCGTGGTGCGCCACGAGTCAGCGTCCGTCGGTTCCCCCCTGCATCCGGATGCCGAGGGCAACGGGCTCGTCGACGTGGTCGCCGCCGCACCCGCCGCTCTCGTCGTCTCGAAGAGCGTCAACTCGGCGTTCTACGGGGATCCCGATCTGAACGCGTGGTTGCGCGAGCGCGGTATCCGAGAACTGGTGGTCTGCGGTATCCAGACGAACATGTGCGTCGAGACGACGGCGCGGATGGCGGGCAACCTGGGTTACGACGTGACGGTCGTCCTGGATGCCACGCGCACCTTCGATCTGACCGGGGAGGTCGCGGGGCTCGGTACCGTCACGTGCACGGCCGCGGAGCTCATGGCGAACACCGCCATCGTGCTGCAGCAGGGGGGATTCGCCCGGATCGCGGCGACGGCCGATCTGGTCTGAGCGGGGCCGTCACCGGTAGGACGCGAGGGAGCCGGTGTGCTCTTCGACCGCGCGGTCGGGGCTGTCCGCGCGATGTCGGAGGTCGATCGTATCTTCGACCCACAGGGATTGAGGTCATAGAACGGATGTTCTAACCTGTGGGAGTGAGGGCGATCGTGAGAGACCAGGTACAGGCCGTACCCGACATCCATGCGCTGCGCGATCGCCTCGAGCGCATGCAGGGGCGGCGCATGGATGCCCCCGTGCTGCCCACGCACCCGGCGTTCTCGTCCCTCCTGCCCGGTGGGGGTCTGCGGTCGGGGTCGGCGTATGCGCTGGCCCGTTCGGCCTCTCTCCTCCTGGCTCTGATGGCCCGTCCCTCTCAAGACGGGGCATGGTGCGGGGTGATCGGCATGCCCGAACTCGGAGCCGAGGCCGCGGAGAAGTACGGGCTCGATCTGGATCGACTCGTGTTCATCCCCGACCCGGGTCCCCGGTGGCTCGCCGTCACGGCGACGATCACCGAAGTGCTGCCCGTGGTGGCGGTGCGGCCTCCCTCGGGGACGACGGCCGCCCGCGGAGGTGCCGAGACCACGAGACTGGCTGCGCGGTTGCGCGATCGCGGTTCGGTCCTGCTCGTGCAGGGAGCCTGGCCCCAGGCCGAGGCCGTGATCGATGTCGCCGATCCCCGGTGGTCGGGGCTGGGGCACGGGCATGGATATCTCGCCGGGCGCGAGCTGACCGTGTCCGTGACCAGCCGACGCTCACCGAACGCCCGACGCGCGCGCATGCTCTTGCCCGCCGCAGACGGGACGATCGAGCTGCTGGGGGCTCCGGCGGAGCGATTGGTGCCGCGAGAGCGCGATGCCTTCCCGGTGCGGGCGGTGGGATGATGCAGGCCCCCACGCGCAGCCTCGTGCTGTGGTTCCCCGACTGGCCCATCACCGCGTTCGCGAACGAGGCCGTGAGTCCTCCCCGGCCGGATGCCGCTGTGGCGGTGTTCTCGCACAATGTCGTCGTCGCCTGCTCGTGGGCCGCCCGGGCGCAGGGCGTGCGCCGCGGACAGAAGCGCCGCGACGCACAAGCGCTGTGCCCGGGACTGCAGGTGGTGCCGGCCGACCCCGTGCGAGATGCACGAGCGTTCGCCCCGGTCGTCGCCCGGATCGAGGAGCGCGCTCCCGGTGTGCAGGTCGTACGACCCGGCCTCTGCGCCCTCCGCGCACGGGGGCCGGCGCGCTATTACGGCGGCGAGGTCGAGGCGGCGCACATGCTGATCCGGCAGCTCGACGACGAGGGGTTCGGGGGCGTGCGCGCGAGTGTCGCCGATGGGGTATTCACGGCGGAGCAGGCGGCTCGGACGGCACCTGATGACGACCCGGTCCGCATCGTCGAGCCGGGTGGGGCCGGGGCCTTCCTCGCGCCCCTGTCGATCGCGACCCTCGACGACGCCGAGTTCGGCAGCCTGCTGTCTCGATTGGGAGTGCACACCCTGGGCGAGCTCGCGGGACTCCAGGTCGAGCGGGTGCGGGAACGGTTCGGCGAGAGGGGGGTTCGCCTGCACGCCCTCGCCGGGGGGCTCGATTCGCAGCCGGTGCAGCCGCGGACACCCCCTCCCGAGTTGCACCGCGACGTCGCCTTCGAACCGCCCCTCGAGCTCGCCGACCAGGTCGCCTTCGGTATGCGTGTCGCCGCTGAGGAGTTCATCGCCCAGCTCGGCGTGCACGATCTGGTGTGCACCGAGCTGCGCGTCGTGCTCACGGGCGAACGCGGAGAACGCAGCGAGCGCGTGTGGCTGCACCCCGGTTCGTTCGACGCCGCCGGGGTGGTCGATCGCGTGCGCTGGCAGCTCGCCGAAGACGCGCAGGGCATCTTCGGGAGCGGGGTCGCGGGAGTGCACATCGAGCCGGAGGCCGTCGATGCCGCGGCGCACCACGCCAGGGGGCTGTTCGGGGCCGGCCCCGACGAGCGCGTGCACCACGCTCTTTCTCGCGTCCAGGCGATGCTCGGTCACCGCGGCGTGGTGACTCCGACGATCGGCGGTGGACGCTGGCTCGCCGAGCGTCAGGTGCTGGTGCCGTGGGGCGATCGGGCGATCACCGAGAAGGTGCGGACGCGGCCGTGGCCGGGCAGCCTCCCCGACCCTCTGCCCGCCACCGTCTATCCGGAGCCGCGTCTGGTGGGGGTCACCGATATCGCCGGCGCGCCGGTCACGGTGGGCGAGCGCGACGCGCTGAGTGCCCCGCCGGCCGTCCTCGAGACCGCCGGACAACGACGCCGCATCAGCGAGTGGGCGGGTCCCTGGCCGATCAGCGAGCGGGGGTGGGACGCCCTGCGGGCGCGCAAGGCTCACCGGTTCCAGGTGGTCGACGCCGATGGGGGTGCGTGGTTGCTGGTGGTCGAAGAGGGCGAGTGGAGAGCGGAGGGACGCTATGACTGAAGCTCGGCGCACCCCCGGTCCGAAGAAGGGGGCACGCTGATGGGCTGGACCAACCCTCCCGTGAAGTGGTCGGAGCTCGAGCGTATTCTCAGCGACGCCCGCAGACCCACCGGTGCACCGCCGAACGGCGACGGCGGTGACAGTCCCGCCTGGTCGCACAAACGCGGAGCCTACGTACCGCCCTCGATCGAGCGGCCCACCGATACGGTGCCCTACGCCGAGCTCCACGCGCACTCGTCGTACTCGTTCCTCGACGGCGCATCCTCACCCGAAGAACTCGTCGAGGAGGCCGAGCGCTTGGGGCTGCACGCCCTCGCCCTCACCGATCACGACGGCTTCTACGGCATCGTGCGGTTCGCCGAGGCGGCCGAACAACGCGCAGTGAACACCGTCTTCGGCGCGGAGTTGTCGCTCGGGCTCCCCGGCCCCCAGAACGGGGAGGCGGACCCGACCGGCTCGCACCTGCTGGTCCTCGCCCGTCAGGAGGAGGGCTATCATCGCCTCGCCGCCGCCATCACCCACGCGCAGCTGACCGGCGCAGAGAAGGGCCGGCCGGTCTACGACCTCGACGACCTCGCCGAACGAGCCGGAGGACCGGGCGACCCGCAGTGGGCGGTGCTCACCGGATGCCGCAAAGGGGCGGTGCGCCAGGCGCTCGCCTTCGAGGGGCCGGCCGGAGCCGCGCGTGAACTCGACGCCCTCGTCGACCTGTTCGGCGCCGAGGCGGTCTACGTCGAGCTGATGGATCACGGCGATCCGCTCGACTCCCGCCGCAACGACGTCCTGGCTGCGCTCGCCGCCGAGCGAGGGCTGCCGATCCTCGCCACCAACAACGTGCACTACGCGGCTCCGCAGAAAGAATTGTTGGCCGCCGCCGTCGCCGCGGTGCGGGCGAACCGCGGTCTCGATGAGCTCGACGGCTGGCTCCCCTCCCACGCCGGGGCGCATCTGCGTTCGGGTGTCGAGATGGCGGCGCGGTTCCGGCGGTACCCGGGAGCGGTGGCGCGCACGGTCGAGCTCGCTGACGAGATCGCTTTTCCGTTACGTCGGGCCAAGCCCGCCCTGCCGAAGCAGAAGGTACCCGAGGGGCACACGCCCATGTCGTGGTTGCGACACCTGGTCTGGGCGGCCGTACCGCGCAAATACCCGAATCTGTCCGATGACGACCGGCGACGCATCGAGCGCGAGCTCGAGGTGATCGAGATGAAGGACTTTCCGGGCTACTTCCTCATCGTCTACGGCATCGTGGCCGAGGCGCGGCGGCGCGGCATCCTGTGTCAGGGACGCGGTTCGGCCGCGAACAGCGCGGTCTGCTATCTGCTCGACATCACCGCCGTCGACTCGATCTTCTACAAGCTGCCGTTCGAGCGGTTTCTCTCGAGCCTGCGCGACGAAGAGCCCGACATCGACGTCGACTTTGATTCCGACCGTCGCGAAGAGATCATCCAGTGGGTCTACGGCGAGTACGGACGTGAACGAGCGGCGCAGGTCGCGAACGTGATCCAGTACCGCCCGAAGAACGCCGTACGCGATATGGCCCGTGCGCTCGGGCACTCCCCGGGCCAACAGGATGCCTGGTCGAAACAGGTCGAGCGGTGGGGAGCCACTCTCGAGAGCGGAGCCGACCACGACATCCCCGACCAGGTCATCGAGTTCGCGTCGGAGCTGTTGAAGGCGCCGCGACACCTCGGCATCCACTCCGGGGGAATGGTGCTCACCGACCGCCCCGTGGGCGAGGTCGTGCCCATCGAGCACGCCCGCATGGAGAACCGCACGGTGATCCAGTGGGACAAGGACGATGCCGCGTGGATGGGACTGGTGAAGTTCGACCTGCTGGGGTTGGGCATGCTCGCGGCCCTGCAGTACTGCTTCGACCTGATCCGCGACGCCACGGGGGAGGAGTGGGAACTGTCGACTCTGCCGAAGGAAGAGAAGGCGGTGTACGACATGCTCTGCCGGGCCGACTCGATCGGGGTGTTCCAGGTGGAGTCGCGCGCGCAGATGGGGTTGCTGCCGCGTCTGCAGCCCCGCAAGTTCTACGACCTCGTGGTGCAGATCGCCCTCATCCGCCCCGGCCCGATCCAGGGCGGCGCGGTGCACCCGTTCGTGCGCCGAAAGCTCGGTCAAGAGCCGATCACCTATGTGCACCCCAAGCTCGAGCCGGTGCTCTCGCGCACGATGGGAGTGCCGGTGTTCCAAGAGCAGCTCATGCAGATGGCCGTGGCCATCGGCAACTGCTCCGCCGAAGACGCCGATCTGCTGCGTCGCGCCATGGGATCCAAACGCGGGCTGGAGCGGATCGACTCCCTGCGCGAGACGCTCTACGCGGGTATGGCCGAGAACGGCCTGGTGGGCCAGGTCGCCGACGAGCTCTACGCCAAGATCCAGGCCTTCGCGAACTTCGGTTTCGCCGAGTCGCACTCGCTGTCGTTCGCTCTTCTGGTCTACGCCAGCTCCTGGATCAAGCTGCACTATCCGGCCGCCTTCCTCGCCGGACTCCTGCGCGCACAACCCATGGGGTTCTATTCGCCCGCCACGCTCACCGCCGATGCCCGCCGGCACGGGGTGCAGGTACGCCGGCCCGATCTGCTGCGCTCGGGGGTCGAGGCGACCCTCGAGGCCGTGGACGACCGGGAAGGAGGGACGGGAACAGAACGGGCGGATGCCGCGGGGGCGGATGCTGCAGGAGCGGCGTCACCGGGTTCGGCGCCACGGCGTGCGAGAAGGGCGGCGACGGGGCTCGAGGAGTGCGCTCACGCGAGTCAGCCGCCGACGGGCGAGTTCGACCCTGCCGAGGCCGATGAGACGCTCGCCCATCGCCGCGACGGGGGTTTCGCCGTGCGTCTCGGGCTGGCCGGGGTCACCGGAATCGGAGCCAAGGTCGCCGCGCGCATCGTCGACGAGCGGGAGCGCGGCGGCGACTACCGCGATCTGCGCGACCTCGTGCGTCGGACGGGATTGGTCACGGCTCAGCTCGAAGCCCTCGCCACGGCGGGAGCGTTCGACTGCCTCGGTCACACGAGGCGCGAGGCGATCTGGCTGTCGGGGTCGGCCGCCCTTGACCGTCCGGAGTTCCTTCCCGATTCCCTGGTGGCCGTCCAACCTCCCCTGTTCACCGACCCGTCGAGCTACGAGATCCTCGCATCCGACCTGTGGGCCACGGGCCTGTCGGCGGACGACCATCCGCTCACCCATTTCCGGGCCGCGCTCGATGCCCGCGGGGTGCTGACCTCGCGCGAGCTCCGCACCTTCGAAACCGGCCGGCGCATCGAGGTGGCGGGGCTCGTCACGCACCGACAGCGGCCGGCCACGGCATCCGGGATCACGTTCCTCAACCTCGAAGACGAACACGGCCTGATGAACATCATCTGCTCGGTCGGCGTGTGGAACAGATACCGCCGCGTCGCGCGCGAATCACCCGCTCTCATCGTGCGCGGGATGCTCGAGCGCTCGGTCGAGGGAGTGACCAACGTGGTCGCCGACGGATTCAGCGATCTGCGCGTGGGAGTGTCCCACGCGTCGCGAGACTTCCGATGACATCGCACGCCATCACTAGACTCGGGCCATCTCGCCCGGTTCCGCACCTGACAGGGGAAACGACATGACCGACACTCCCACTCCGCCCGACGGCTGGTATCCCGACCCCGCCGGCGGCGGCGGCCTGCGCCGCTGGAACGGCACCGGCTGGACCGACGAGGTGCGCTCCGCCACGGAATCCGCAGCGGTGCACGACGCCGCGCCGCAACCCGGCGACAGCTCGGCGGCCCAGGGCGCCGCGGCCACCGAGGGATCGTCGCACGACATCTCGTCGCAGGACATCTCGTCGAGCCTCGAACCGCAGGAGAACTCCGCAGGGACGGCGCACGAGGGAGCGTCGGTCGGCGCTCCGGCGCACGAGGGCGCACCGACGCACGAAGCCCCGTCGGCGTACGCTGCGGGCGGTGCGGACAGCCACGACACGCTCGGCCACGATGGCGCGCACGATGCTGCCACTCCGCTCACCGCCTCCGAGCCCGCGGCCCGTGCTCCACACGACTCCGCCGCGCACGAGTCCGCCGCGCACGAGTCCGCCTCGCATGACTCCGTCGCGCATGGCTACGCAGCGTCCGAGTCCGCCACGCGCGACTCGGCGTCGTACGGCTCGGCGTCGGACGACGCCGCGTCCTCGGCGGCTCCGGATTCGGGGTACTCCGCCGCCGGGGCAGCCGCCGGCGCAGGCGTGCCGCCCGTGGCCCCGCCCACCGCCCCCGTGGCCCCGCCCACCTCTCCCGTGGCTCCGCCCACCGCCCCGGCCTACACGTCGGCCCCGGCCTTCCCGGGCGCCCCGGCTTCCTCCACCGCTGCGTCGTACCCCTCCGGTTCGGCATACGCCGCCGGCGCGGCCGGGGCCGGCTACGCCGCGGGCCCGGGCTACCCGAGCGCGCCCCCGGTGTCCTATGACACCGCCGCTCCTCGTCGCGACATCAAGACCAACACCGTGTGGGTGTGGCTCATGGTCTTCTTGCCGGTGCTCAGCCTGCTCGGAGTGGTGGTCTTCGACTGGTCGTCGTTCTTCCGTGACGCCTTCTACGCCGGCGTGTACTCGTACGACTCGGGCCCGGCGTCGATGGCCGGCACGAACGCCGCGACCGCGTTGATCACCGTGGTGACGTCGGTGGTGAGCATCGTCGTCTCGGCGCTGACGGTTCTGTTCGCCTTCCTCGACTGGCGGCAATTGCGTTCGCGCGGTGTGGATCGCCCGTTCCACTGGGCTTTCAGCTTCTTCGTGCTGGCGATCGGCTCGGGCCTGGTCTACATCATCGGTCGCGGTGTGATCCTGCGTCGCCGCACGGGCTCCGGCCTCGGCCCGATCTGGGCGTCCATCGCGGTCAACGTCGCCGTGGTCATCGCGTTCGTCGTGTGGGCCGTCATCCTCGTGTCGCAGATAACCACTCTCATCGGCGAGTTCTCGCCCAGCTACGGCTACTGACGCGAGGGGGGGCGCCGGTCCGTTCGGCGGCGCCCCCCCCCCGGTGATCGTCGATGACGCTCTATGACGCTGTGTTCCGCTGCGCGACAGCGTCGCCCCGGGGCCGCCCCGACCGACATACGCTCCTCGAACCGACGCCCGATGTCGGTTTTGCCGGGGAGGCCACACATGTCCACACCATCCATCGCCCAGCGGGTCGATGACTTCAACGCCGGGTTCGAGGCGCAGATCGGCGATCGTCTCGCCACCGTCTTCTCCGACGAGCAAAGCGAACTCCGTGCGGCCGGCGTGCCGGCCGGAGCGCGAGGCGCGGATGACACCGCTCCCGACGCCGACCTGCTCACCGCCGCCGGTGAAACAGTCACGTTCTCCTCCGTACGCGAGGGCTCCGTGACCGTCGTCGTCTTCTACCGCGGAGCGTGGTGTCCGTACTGCAACATCACTCTGCGCACCTACCAACTCGAGCTCCTGCCGGCGCTCGAGGAGCGCGGGGCACAGCTCGTTGCGATCTCGCCTCAGACCCCCGACGGCACCGCTCAGAGCCAGACCAACGGTGCTCTCGGATTCACCGTCCTCTCGGATCCCGGCAACGTCCTGGCGGACCGGTTCGGCATCGTCACCGAGCCGAGCGCGCACGCGCAGGAGGCCCACACCGAACTCGGCTTCGCCGTGTCGGACAGCAACGCCGACGCGACGGCGCGGGTTCCTTTCCCCTCCGTGTACGTGATCGACCGAGCGGGACGCATCCGCTTCGCCGACGTCCACGTCGACTACACCACGCGCACCGAGGTCGCCGCCATCGTGAGAGCGGTCGACGGTCTCGGCAACGACTGACCGAAGCCGACCGTCGGGGCGTGCCGCCTCGACGGTCGGTGTTCGGCCCGACTCAGCGGCCGCGCGACGTCATGATCGCGTCCAGCAGAGCGTGCGCCGTGTCGTCCTTCGAGCCCGAGGCGATCGCCACGATCTCACCCGCGGCGTCGACGATCGTCAGCGCGTTGTCCATCGACTCGAACCCGCGCGTCCAGCCCACGGCATTGGCCGCCAGCAGATCGACGCCCTTGCGCGCCGCCTTCGCTCGAGCGCGCTCCCGCAGCTCCGCATCGTCGGCCACGGTCTCGGCCGCGAACCCGACGATCGTCTGCCCGGGGCGGCGCGCGGTCGCGAGTCCGGCGAGGATGTCGCGGTTCTCGCGAAGCTCGAGCGTGAGGCCGCCAGGGGAGTCCTGCTTCCGGAGCTTGTGTTCCGACACCGCGGCGACGGAGTAGTCGGCGACAGCCGCGGCCATGACGATCACGTCGGCGTCGGGGGCAACGGCATCCATCGCCTGTCCCACCTCCTCAGCGGTCCCGGCGGCGATCACGTCGACGCGAGGGTCGGGGCGCACGTCCGCGTCGAGGTGCGCGGCGACGAGAGTCACGCGGGCGCCCCGGTCAGCGGCGGCCTGGGCGATCGCCACGCCCTGCCGACCGCTCGAGCGGTTCCCGAGGAACCGCACGGGATCGATGGGCTCGCGCGTCCCCCCGGCGCTCACGACGATCGACAGCCCCTCGAGGTCGCGCGGGCGGCCGACGAGAGCGAGGGCCGCGGCGACGATCTCTTCGGGCTCCGACATGCGCCCGGGGCCCGAGTCGCCGCCCGTGAGGACGCCGTCGGCCGGTCCGACCACGTGCACGCCGCGGGAGCGCAGGACGTCCATGTTGTGGACGGTCGCGGGATGCCGCCACATCTCGGTGTGCATGGCCGGGGCGACGACGACCGGAGCGGTCGTCGCAAGCAGAGTCGTGCCGAGCAGGTCGGATGCCAGCCCCGCCGTCATGGCGGCGAGAGTATTCGCGGTGGCGGGGGCGACGATGACGAGGTCGGCGGACTGGCCCAGCGCGACGTGCCGGACGCGCGCGACGTCGTCGTGCACGGAAGTCGTCACGGGGTTGCGGCTGAGGGCCTCCCACGTGGGCACGCCGACGAAACGCAGGGCGTCCGCGGTCGGGATCACGTGCACCTCATGACCCGCCTTCACGAGCAGGCGCACGAGACTCACGGTCTTGTAGGCGGCGATGCCCCCGGTCACTCCCACGACGACGAACATCGTCCCAGTCTTCCAGGTCGGCGTCCGCGACGGGGGCGGTGCGACGAGAACACAGGGAGGGGGGAGAACAGGCGGTTCCGAAGGCGGGCGGCCTGTTCTCGTGGCGGACCCGGGTCGCCGCACGGGGCGTCCGCCGCCCGCCCCGGTTCGTGCCTCGCGTGGGGCGTCCGCGGCCCGCCCTGGTTCGTGCCTCGCGCGGGGCGTCCGCGGCCGGCCCTGGTTCGTGCCTCGCGCGGGGCGTCCGCGGCCCGTCCCGGTTCGCGCCCCGCACGGGGCGTCCGCGGCCCGCCCTGGTTCGTGCCTCGCGCGCCGCGTCCGCGGCCCGCCCCGGTTCGCGCCCCGCGCGGGTAGCGTTGTCGGAATGTGCACGGTCGTGATCGACGTTCCCACGGCTCCCGGTGAGCCCGTGCGGGTGCTCGCGGTCCGCGATGAGGACCGCGACCGCCCCTGGCGGGGCATCGGTGCCTGGTGGCCCGAGCGCGACGGCGTCTGGGGCGTGCGCGATGACCGGGCCGGAGGAGCGTGGCTGGCCCTCGACCCGGCGGCTCACCGGCTCGCTGTTCTGCTCAACCGCGAAGACCTCTCCGGCCGTGCCGACAACGGCCTCGTCAGTCGGGGCGCTGTGCCCCTCGATGCGGTGGGGGTCGGCATCCCGGATCGTCCGGCAACGCGGGGGTTCAACCTCGTCGAGGTGGATGCCGCGGGTGCGCACCTCGTGGAGTGGGACGGTGTGGTCTCGCGTCGCACCGCCCTCACCCCGGGCACGCACATGGTCGCCCACCACGCCGTCGACGACCCGGGAACCCCGCGCATCGCGCGGTGGCTCGACGCGTTCCGCGCGGCCGGCACGGGGGCCGACTCGGACTGGTGGATGCCGTGGCTCGGCGTGATCGAGGAGGCGACGCACGATCCCGAGTCGTCGATCCTGCGACGGGACGCCCATGACGGGCTCGTCCTCGAGTCGCTCCTGGTCTGTGCGGTGAGCGTCGGGCCCGACGGTGTGGACGTGCGCGAAGCGACCCTCGCCGAGCCGGGGCGATGGGACGACGCGCTGGTCGCAGCTTTGCGGGAGCGCACGCCGCTGACGAGCCCGGCTCGGGCCACCCGGGTCGAAGCGCCGCAGTAGGCTGGGGGGACCCCGCCTCCGTAGCTCAGGGGATAGAGCGCCGCACTCCTAACGCGGGCGTCGCAGGTTCGAATCCTGTCGGGGGCACTCCATCGCGATGACGTCGTCGCGTCTTCTTCCGCGGCGCGACGCGATCCGCGCGACGCGATCCGCGCGACGCGATCCGCGAGCGACGGTGACGACGGCAGCGTCCGACGCGCCGCGATTCCGACGACGCCTCTTTCGGCGTTGCCTCCCCGCGTCCCACCGTGGCATGATTACTGAACGATCGGTCGGAAAACCTCGCGGGCGAGGTCGACGGGCCCCGCCAGAGTCGGCGGGGGAGAGGAAGACGATGGCGGACGCGTTTCTCATCGGCGGTGCGCGCACCCCGGTCGGACGGTACGGCGGGGCACTGGCATCCGTTCGTCCCGACGATCTCGCGGCCCTCGTCGTGGCCGAGGCGGTGGCCCGCGCGGGCGTTCCCGGTGAGGCGGTCGACGAGGTCATCCTGGGTGCCGCGAACCAGGCCGGCGAAGACAACCGCAACGTCGCTCGGATGGCCGTGCTGCTGGCGGGGCTGCCCGATGGCATTCCCGGTCTCACCGTCAACCGCCTCTGCGCTTCGGGAATGAGTGCGATCGCGCTCGCCGCGCAGGCGGTGCGCGCGGGCGATGCCGACCTCGTCGTGGCCGGCGGCGTCGAGTCGATGACCCGCGCGCCCTGGGTGCAGGCGAAGCCCGAGAAGGCGTGGGCGAAGCCCGGGGCGGAATTCGACACCTCGATCGGCTGGCGTTTCACCAACCCTCGTCTCGCCGCGCGCGAGAAGGCCACCTTCTCGATGCCCGAGACGGCCGAAGAGGTCGCTCGCCTCGACGGGATCTCGCGGGCGGACGCCGACGCCTTCGCCCTGCGCAGCCACGAGCGCGCGATCGCCGCCCAGGACGCCGGTCGTTTCGCCGACGAGATCGTCGCCGTCGACACCGGTCGGGGCATCGTCGACAGCGACGAAGGTCCGCGCCGCGATACCTCGATCGACGCCCTGGCGAGGCTCAGGCCGGTCGTGAAGGACGGCGAGGTCGTCACCGCGGGCAACTCCAGCTCGCTCAACGACGGGGCATCGGCCCTCGTCGTCGCGAGCGCCGCCGCCGTCGAGCGCTACGGGCTTCGACCACGGGCTCGGATCGTCGCGCACGCCTCCGCGGCTCTCGCCCCCGAAATCATGGGCCTCGGCCCCGTGCCGGCGACCGAGAAGGCCCTCGCGAAGGCGGGGCTCTCGGCATCCGACCTCGGCGCCGTCGAACTCAACGAGGCGTTCGCCTCGCAGTCGATCGCGTGCGTGCGGCGCCTCGGGCTCGACCCCGAGATCGTCAATGCCGACGGCGGAGCGATCGCGCTGGGGCATCCGCTGGGCTCGAGCGGCTCGCGGCTCATCGTGACGCTGCTCGGCCGGATCGAGCGCGAGGGTGCGCGCTACGGGCTCGCGACGATGTGCGTCGGCGTCGGCCAGGGCACCGCGATGATCGTTGAGCGGATCGATGGCTGAGACCCTCCGCGTCGACGCCGCCGCCGACCGCGTCGTCGCGACCCTCGACCGCCCCGGGGTGCGCAACGCGATCGACCATGCGATGGTCGACGAGCTGCACGCCCTGTGCGCCGAACTCGAGGCGACCCCCCGCCCCCTCATCCTCACCGGCGCCGGGGGCATCTTCGCCGCGGGAGCCGATATCGCCCAGCTGCGCGAACGCACCGGCGACGACGCGCGCCGCGGCATCAACGCGACGATCTTCGATCGCATCCGTCACCTGCCGATGCCCGTGATCGCCGCCGTCGACGGGTTCGCGCTGGGCGGGGGAGCCGAGCTCGCCTACGCGGCCGACATCCGCCTCGGGACCCCTCGCACGCGCTTCGGCAACCCGGAGCCGGGCCTCGGTATCATCGCCGCCGCCGGTGCGGCGTGGCGTCTGCCCGAGATCGTCGGCCACGCCCGCGCGAGCGAGCTGCTGCTCACCGCCCGCGTGATCGACGCCGACGAGGCCCTCGCCTGGGGGCTGCTGTCGAGCGTCCACGACCCCGACGACCTGCTCGCGGCCGCGCACGCGATCGCCGACCGTATGGCGGCGAACTCCGCCCGCGCGACGATCCTCACCAAGCGCGCGCTGCTCGCTCCCCGCGCCGACCACCCCGCGATCGACGGCGAGCTGCAGGCCGAGCTCTTCGACAGCGCCGACAAGCGCGCCCGCATGACCGCGTTCCTCGAGAGGAAGAAGAAGTGAGCCTCCCCGAGACCACGTCTCGCAACCGCGCCACCGCCGCGGCCGCCCGGCTCGCGGCATCCGTCCCCGCCGTCGTCGGCGTGCTCGGCGGAGGCCGGATGGGTGCCGGCATCGCGCACGCGTTCCTGCTTGCCGGGGCCCGCGTGCACGTCGTCGAGCGCGACGCCGACGCGGCGGCCGCCGCCCGCGACCGCGTCGAGACCGCCCTGGCCCGCTCGGCCGAGCGCGGTCTGCAGATTCCGGATGCCGGCACCCTCACCACCGGCGTCGACGCGGAAGCGTTCGCCGAGGCGGGCCTCGTCATCGAGGCCGTGCCCGAGGACCGCGACCTCAAGCTCGACGCCCTGGCGCGGATCGAGGGGGCTGTGCGGAACGGCGCGGTCGTGGCATCCAACACCTCCTCTCTCTCGATCGACGCGCTCGCCGCATCCCTCGTCCGACCCGACAGGTTTCTCGGGCTGCACTTCTTCAACCCCGTGCCCGCGTCGGCGCTCGTCGAGGTGGTCGTCGGCGATCGGACCGCCCCGCGGGTGGTCGACGTGGCGAACCGCTGGGTCGAGGCGATCGGCAAGACCGCCGTGGTCGTGCGCGATGCGCCCGGCTTCGCGTCGAGCCGCCTGGGGGTCGCGCTCGGGCTCGAGGCGATCCGCATGCTCGAGGAGTCCGTCGCCTCCGCACACGACATCGACACGGCGATGGAGCTGGGCTACCGGCATCCGATGGGACCCCTCCGCACGACCGACATCGTCGGACTCGACGTGCGCCTGGGCATCGCCGAAGAGCTCGAGCGCGCGTTCGGTGCGCGCTTCACCCCGCCCGCGCTGCTGCGAGAGCTCGTCGCCCAGGGGCACCTGGGCCGCAAGACCGGCCGCGGATTCTACGAATGGAGCGAACGATGACGTTTCTGCCGAGCTACGTGAACGGCGCGTGGTGGACGCCCGCCGATGACCCCGACGCGGCGATCGTGCGCGACGCCTCGACGGGGGAGGAGATCGTGCGCGTCAGCACGAAGGGGCTCGACCTCGCGGGCGCCGTCGCCTTCGCGCGCCGCGAGGGGCAGAAGAGCCTCGGCGCGCTGACCTTCCACCAACGCGCGATGGTGCTGAAGAACCTCGCGATCGCCCTGAACGAGCGTCGCGAAGAGCTCTACGCCCTCTCGGAGCGCTCCGGATCGACCCGGCGCGACTCGCTCAGCGACGTCGACGGCGGCATCGGTGTGCTGTTCACCTTCTCGTCGAAGGCGCGGCGCGAACTCCCCGCCGGAAAGGTCGTGCTCGACGGACCGATCGAGCCCCTGTCGAAGGACGGCTCCTTCCTCGGTCGGCACGTCTACACGCGCCTGCCGGGAGTTGCGGTGCAGATCAACGCCTTCAACTTTCCGATGTGGGGAGCGCTCGAGAAGTTCGCCCCCGCGTTTCTCGCCGGTCTCCCCACGATCGTGAAGCCCGCGACCCCGACGGCCTACATCGCCGAGGCCTGGGTGCGCATGGTCGTCGAGACCAAACTGCTCCCCGAGGGATCCCTGCAGTTGGTGAGCGGCAGCGTTCCCGGCCTGTTCGACCTGCTCGATCTCGGTGACACCGTCGGGTTCACCGGCAGCGCCTCGACCGCCGAGCGCCTGCGGGCGCAGGCGAAGCCGGGTGTGCGCTTCACGAGCGAGACCGACTCGATCAACGCCTCGATCCTCGGCCCCGACGCGGTGGCCGGTACCCCCGAGTTCGACGCGTACGTGAAGCAGCTGCTGGTGGAGATGACGACCAAGGCGGGGCAGAAGTGCACGGCGATCCGCCGCGCGATCGTGCCGGCGGGCATGACGGATGCCGTGGCCGAGGCGCTGCGCGACAAGATCGCCGAGCGCGTGGTCATCGGCGACCCGCGCGCCGAGGGCGTGACGATGGGGCCGGTCGTGTCCCTCGAGCAGCGCGACGAGGTTCTGCGTCAGGTTCGGGCGCTCACCGATGCCGGTGGGCGCTTCGTGGTCGGATCGGCCGAGGCGCCCGAGGGAGCGCCCGCCGACGGTGCGTTCCTGCAGCCGATGCTGCTGGCCTTCGCGGATGCCACGACCCCGGCCGTCAACGACATCGAGGCGTTCGGCCCGGTCGCGAGCATTGTCGAGTACACCGATGTCGCCGAGGCCGCCACCATCGTGGCCCGCGGCGGCGGCTCCCTCGTCACGAGCGTCGCGACCCACGACCCCGACGTCGCGACCGAGCTGCTCACCCGCATGGGCGCGATGAACGGCCGCGTGCTCTTCCTCGACCGCGACGACGCGCGCACCTCAACCGGACACGGTGCCCCGGTTCCCCACCTCGTGCACGGCGGACCCGGCCGCGCCGGCGGCGGCGAGGAGCTCGGCGGCACCCGTTCGGTGCTCCATTCCATGCAGCGCACCGCGATCCAGGGCTCGCCGCGCATGCTCACCGCGTTGACCGGGGTGTGGCATCCGGGTGCCGAGACCGACTCCGCCGGCACGCACCCCTTCCGCAAACCGCTCTCGGAGCTGAGGATCGGGGATGCCGTGGAGTCGGCCGAACGCGAAGTCACCCTCGACGACATCGAGGTGTTCGCGACCTTCACCGGCGACACGTTCTACGCGCACATGGACGAGGAGTCCGCGGCCGCGAACCCCTTCTTCCCGGGGCGCGTCGCGCACGGCTACCTGCTCGTGTCGTGGGCGGCGGGGCTCTTCGTCGACCCCGCGCCCGGCCCGGTATTGGCGAACTCGGGGCTCGAGAACCTGCGCTTCGTGACCCCCGTCTCACCCGGTGACCGCATCCGCGTCGCGCTGACGGCGAAGCAGATCACCCCGCGCGAGACCGACGAGTACGGCGAGGTGCGGTGGGATGCCGTCATCCGCAACCAGAACGACGAGATCGTGGCGCAGTACGACGTGCTCACGCTCGTGGCGAAGACGTGGGCGCCGGCTCCCGTGGCGGTGACGGCATGACCCTGCGGCCGATGATGCAGCGCGATCGGGCCTCGGCCATGCTCGGCATGGTCGTCGAGCACGACGCGCCGGGGGAGGCGCGGGTGTCGATGACCGTGCGCGACGACATGCTCAACGGCTTCGCCATCACCCACGGCGGGCTCGTCTTCACCCTCGCCGACACGGCCTTCGCGATCGCGTGCAATGAGGACGAGCGGGTGACGGTCGCCGGGGGCGCCGACATCACGTTCCTGAAGTCCACGACGGCCGGGCAGACGCTGACCGCCTCCGCCGTGCGCCGCGCGCGCAGTGGTCGGACCGGCCTGTACGACATCCGCGTGACCGACGAGACGGGCGACCTCGTCGCCGAGGTCCGCGGCCGCAGCATCACGACGGACCGCCGCCCGCCGGCATCCGTCGACGCAACCTCAGCGATTCGCGCAACCTCAGCGCGACGCGCCGGGGCTGCGGCTGAGGATGTGCGGATCGCTGAGGGTGTGCAGGGCGCCGGCGCCCAGGCCGCGCACGCCCCAGACACCCCCACGAACTCAGACACCCCCACGAACTCAGTCACCCCCACGAACTCGATCACCCCCACGAACTCAATCACCCCCACGAACTCAAGGACCCCCGCCGCGACCGCATCACCCGACCCCGAGCGCGACGAGGCGCTCTTGACCACGGAGGTGTCCCGATGACCCTGACCGCCGCATCGCGCCCCGACTTCCTGGCATCCGTCGATCCGACCGCGATCCCGCTCGAGAGCCTGCGCGCGCTGCAGCTCGAACGTCTGCGGTGGACCGTGCGCCACGCCTATGAGAACGTCGCGCTCTACCGGCGCAAGTTCGACGAGGCCGGCGTCGGCCCCGACGACATCCGCACCCTCGACGACGTCCGCCTGCTGCCCTTCACGACCAAGGCCGACCTGCGCGAGACCTACCCCTTCGGCATGTTCGCGGTGCCGATGGCCGAGGTCCGCCGCATCCACGCCTCGTCGGGCACCACCGGGCGCCCCACCGTCGTCGGGTACACCGCGGGCGACCTCGACCGGTGGGCCGATCTCGTCGCGCGGTCGCTGAGTGCCGCCGGCATCCGCGCCGGGGATCGCGTGCACAACGCCTACGGCTACGGCCTGTTCACCGGCGGCCTCGGCGCCCACGCGGGCATCGAGCGCCTGGGTGCGACCGTGATCCCGATGTCGGGCGGGCAGACCGCGCGCCAGGCGCAGCTCATCCAGGACTTCGAGCCGGATGCCATCCTCTGCACGCCCAGCTATCTCCTGACGATCGCCGACGCGCTCGAGGCGGCCGGCGTCGACCCGCGCTCGACCTCGCTGAGGGTCGCGGTCCTCGGGGCGGAACCGTGGACGAACGAGATGCGTCACGAGATCGAGCGACGCCTCGACCTCGTCGCGGTCGACATCTACGGCCTGAGCGAGGTGATGGGCCCGGGCGTGGCATCCGAGAGCGCCCTCACCAAGGACGGTCCGCACATCTGGGAGGACCACTTCCTCCCCGAGACGATCGACGGCGAGAGCGGAGAGCCCGTCGGCGACGGCGAGCTGGGCGAGCTGGTGTTCACCTCGCTCACCAAGGAGGCGTTCCCGGTCATCCGCTACCGCACTCGCGACCTCACCCGGCTGCAGCCCGGCTCGGCGTTCCCCGCGATGCGGCGCATCGAGAAGATCACCGGTCGCAACGACGACATGATCATCCTGCGCGGCGTGAACCTCTTCCCCACGCAGATCGAGGAGATCGTGCTGGGCATCGAGAAGCTCACCCCGCACTTCGTCCTCGAACTCCGGCGCGAGGGACGAATGGATGCCATGACCGTCCGCATCGAGCGGCATCCGGCCCTCGACCGCGAGGTGTGCGAGGCGGCCGGCGTGGTGCTGCAGCAGCGCATCAAGGTGCTGATCGGCACCACGGTCGACGTGCGGGTGGAGGAGCCCGGCGTGCTGCCCCGCAGCGAGGGCAAGTACAAGCGCGTGTACGACCTGCGCTGAGGGCCGCGTGTGCGAGGGGTCGGAGCGCCCCGCCTCGTCGGAGACCGACGCGGCGAACGGACGCGGTTCCGGCACCCCTTGCCGGCCGCGCTCGCCGCGGATACACTTTACTGAACGATCGGTCTGTAAAAGGAGTCGACGATGACGATGACCGCCCCCATGACGGAGGACCTCGACGGCGAGGCGATGTTCGACGCCCTCATCGCGGCCGACGGGCGCATCGAGCCGCGCGACTGGATGCCCGACGCCTACCGGCGCACGCTCATCCGCCAGATCTCGCAGCACGCGCACTCCGAGATCATCGGCATGCAGCCCGAGGGGGCGTGGATCACCCGCGCGCCGAGCCTCAAGCGCAAATCGATCCTGCTGGCGAAGGTGCAGGACGAGGCCGGCCATGGTCTGTACCTGTACTCCGCGGCGCAGACGCTCGGCATCACGCGCGACGAGATGACGCAGCAGCTCATCGACGGCAGAGCGCGCTACTCGTCGATCTTCAACTACCCGACCCCGACGTGGGCCGACATGGGGGCGATCGGCTGGCTCGTCGACGGAGCGGCGATCTGCAACCAGGTGCCGCTGTGCCGCGCCTCGTACGGACCCTACGGCCGCGCGATGGTGCGCATCTGCAAGGAGGAGTCGTTCCACCAGCGCCAGGGATTCGAGATCCTGCTGACGCTCATGCAGGGCACCGACGAGCAGCGGCAGATGGCCCAGGATGCCGTGGACCGGTGGTACTGGCCGAGCCTGATGATGTTCGGGCCCCCCGACGACGATTCGCCCAACTCGGCGCAGTCGATGGCGTGGAACATCAAGCGCTTCAGCAACGACGACCTGCGTCAACGCTTCGTCTCGATGCTCGTGCCGCAGGCAGCGGTGCTGGGCGTCACCCTGCCCGACCCCGAGCTGCGCTTCAACGACGAGACCGGCCAGTACGACATGGGCGAGATCGACTGGACGGAGTTCCACGAGGTGCTCGCCGGTCGAGGGCCGCTCAACCGCCAGCGCCTGCAGAACCGCCGCGCCGCGCACGAAGAGGGCGCGTGGGTGCGCGAGGCCGCGGCGGCCTACGCGGCGAAGAAGAGCGCCGCCCGCACCGAGACGGCGGCGGCCTGATGGCCACCCCCGGCGGCAGCCCCGCCGAGACCTGGCCCCTGTGGGAGGTCTTCGTCCGCGCGAACCGCGGTCTGAGCCACGTTCACGTCGGCTCTCTCCACGCCCCCGACGCCGAGCTCGCCGTCCGCAACGCTCGTGACCTCTACACCCGTCGCGGTGAGGGCGTGTCGGTGTGGGTCGTCCCCTCGGATGCCGTGACGACGAGCGACCCGGGAGCCAAGGGCGCGTTCTTCGAGTCGCCGGCGGGAAAGAACTACCGGCACGCGGTGTACTACACCGCGTCGGAGGGGGTGCCGCACCTGTGAGCACCTCGACCGATCGCGGCGCAGCGCCCGTGGCGGTGCCCGTCGAAACCCCCGACGACCCGCATGGAGACGTCTCGCTCGACGCCCGCGAGCTCGCGGCCGAGCTCGCCGGGGGAGAAAACCGCACGACCGACCCCGACGTGGCCGCCTACGCCCTGAGCCTCGGCGACGACGCCCTGATCCTGTCGCAGAACCTCTGCGGCTGGATCGCCCGCGCCCCCGAGCTCGAAGAAGACGTCGCCCTCGGCAACATCGCCCTCGACCTCCTCGGCCACGCCCGCTCGCTGCTGCGCTACGCGGGGTCGTACGACGGTCGCACCGAAGACGACCTCGCGTATTGGCGCGACGAGCCCGACTTCCGCAGCGCCTGGCTGTTCGAGCTCCCGAACGGCGACTTCGCCCACACCATCGCCCGCCAGCTCCTGGCATCCGCGTACCTGCTCGAGCTGTACCGCGACCTCACGGCATCCGCCGATCCGGTGATCTCCGCTGTCGCGGCCAAGGCCGAGAAGGAGGTCGACTACCACCGCGATCACGCCGTGCAGTGGACGCTGCGTCTCGCCGGCGGCACCGACGAGTCCCGTCGGCGGTTGCTCGTCGCCCTCGACGACGTGTGGCCGTACCTCGATGAACTGTTCCGCGACGAGCCGCTGCACGAGCGTCTCGAGGGGATCGCCGTGCGCCCCTCGTCGCTGCGCGGCCGCGTCGACGACGTGCTCGCCGCCGTCCTGGCCGAAGAGGACGTTCCCGTCCCCTCGATCCCCGGCTCCTCCGCGGGGGGTCGTCGTGGCGCCCACCACCCGTCGTTCGGGCCGTTGCTCGCCGAGATGCAGGTGCTGGCCCGCCGGCATCCGGGGGCGACGTGGTGACCGCGACGCTCGAGCGCGCGCGCGAGGTCGTCGCGGCCGTCGTCGATCCCGAGGTGCCCGTGCTCACGATCGACGACCTCGGAGTGCTGCGCGACGTGCGGCTCGACGGCGACACGGTGACCGTCACGATCACCCCGACCTATTCCGGCTGCCCCGCGGTCGACGCCATCCGCGACGACATCGTGCTCGCTCTCACCTCGGCCGGGTTCGACCACGCCGTCGTCACGACGACGCTCACCCCCGCGTGGACGACCGACTGGATGAGCGATGCCGGCAAGCGCAAGCTCATCGAATACGGCATCGCCCCGCCGACCGGGCGCGCACCCGCGGGACCCATCCGCCTGAAGCTCAGCGTCGCCTGCCCCCGCTGCGGATCCCTGAACACCCGCGAGGTCTCGCGCTTCGGCTCCACCTCGTGCAAGTCGCACTGGGAATGCCGCGCGTGCCTCGAACCCTTCGACCACTTCAAGGCCCTCTGATGACGATGACGGATGCCGGGACCCCGGCCGTCCCGCGCGCCCGCGCCCGCTTCCACACCCTGCGTGTCGCCGACGTACGTCCGCTCACCCCGACCGCGATCGAGGTGACCTTCGCGGTGCCCGAGGAGCTCGCGGACGCGTTCGACTACGCGCCCGGGCAGTACGTCGCTCTGCGCGCCCGCGTCGACGGTGAGGAGCTGCGGCGCTCGTACTCGATCTGCCGGCCGCCCGCGCGCGGCTCGGTCAGCGTCGGCATCAAGCGCGACCCCGACGGACGCTTCTCGACCTGGGCCCACGAGGGCTTGCGCCCCGGCGACGAGATCGACGTGATGAGCCCCCAGGGCACCTTCGTCTCGAAGGCGTCCACCGCGACGGGCCACGTCGTCGCGATCGCCGCGGGCTCGGGCATCACCCCGATCATGGCGCTCGCCGCCGACGTTCTCGAGCGCTCCGCCGACAGCCGCATGACCATCGTCTACGCCAACCGCTCCTCGACCGACGTGATGTTCGTCGACGAGCTCGCCGATCTGAAAGACCGCTATCCGTCCCGCCTCACGCTCCACCACGTGCTGTCGCGCGAGCAGCGCGCGGCACCGGTGTTCTCGGGACGCATCGATGACGAACGGCTGCGGCTCATCCTGTCGCGGCTGATCGATCCGGCATCCGTCGACGAGTGGTTCCTGTGCGGGCCGTTCGCCCTCGTCGAGCTGTGCCGCGAGGTGCTGGCCGAGGTCGGTGTGCCGCGCGAGCGCGTGCGCTTCGAGCTCTTCACCGCGGGAGACGGCGACGCCCCCGCGCAGACCGGGGGAGCGCGCCCGGTGCGCGTGCGTCGGGACGAACCCGTCCGCCGCATCGACTTCACCCTCGACGGGCAGTCCGCCTCGGTCGACAGCCCGGTCGCGGCGAACGAGACGATCCTCGCGGCAGCGCTCCGCGTGCGCCCCGACGTGCCGTTCGCGTGCGCGGGCGGCGTGTGCGGAACGTGCCGCGCCCGCGTCATCGAGGGCGCCGTGACGATGACCGAGAACTACGCCCTCGAGCCCGACGAGATCGAGCGCGGATACGTGCTCACCTGCCAGTCGCACCCGAGCACCGACGCCGTCCGTGTCGATTACGACGGGTGAGCGCGATGATCGACTATCGCTTCGAAGAGGGCGTCGCCGAGATCGCGCTGAACGCGCCCGCCCGACGCAACGCCCTCGGCCTCGACGACCTGCACGAGCTCGCCGCCGCCTACGAGCGCGCCGAGGCCGACGGCGCCCGCGCCGTGCTGCTGCGCGGAGAGGGGCCGTCGTTCTGCGCCGGCCGCGACATCTCGGGCGTCGATCCCGCGACCGACGACGTCGGCGGCTACCTCGATGACACGCTCACCCCGCTGCTGCGACGCATGGCGAGGTTCCCCGCACCGACCTTCGCCGTCGCGCACGGCGCGTGCCTCGGCGTGGGGCTCGGCCTGCTGATCGCCACCGACGTCGTCTACGTCGCCGACACCGCGAAGATCGGCTCGCCTTTCGCCGCTCTCGGAGCGACCCTCGATTCCGGCGGTCACGCGCTGTTCGTCGAGCGCCTGGGCGCTCACGCCACGCTCGACCTCATCTACACGGGGCGGCTGATGTCGGGTGCCGAGGCCGTTCGTGCCGGACTCTTCTCGCGCTCTTTCCCGGCGGAGGAGGTTCAGGATGCCGCGTCCTCGGCGGCCCGCTCGGCCGCGACCGGTCCGACGCAGGCCTTCCGCGCGAGCAAGCGCATCGTGAGCGCGATCCGCGACGAGCGTCTGGGGCTCTGGGACGCGATGGCGCTCGAGAACCGCGCCCAGGCGGCTCTGGCCGCCACGGACGACTACCGGGAGGGATTCGCCGCCTTCCAGGCCAAGCGCCGGCCCACCTTCACGGGATGATGACGGGCTCGACGACGAGCGCCCGTGGTCCAAGGCGGGAGTCCATCCTCCCGAGCGGCCCGAGCGGCCCGAGCGGCCCGAGCGGCCCGAGCGCGAACGGCGTCGGCCGCGAAGCGCACCGCCGGCTGCGTCGCTCGACGAGTTCGGCGTGGCTGGGGCACGAGATCGACGGAGCGCAGACGGATCCTGATTGAATCGGGGGATGCCGAGCATCGACGACGATGGCGAACTCGCGGCCCTGCGCCGCAGGGCCTACGCACCCGGAGCGGATATCTCCGCCGACCCCACCGCCCTGCAGCGCCTCATCGAACTTGAGGGGCGTGAGAGCGTCGCGGCTTCGGTTGCTCCCGCCAGCGACGAGGAGCGCGCCGCGCTCGCGGTGGAGCCCGAGGACCTCGCTCCCGATGCCGTCGACGCTGGCGAAAAGTCCGCGAGACCCCGTCTGCCGCGACCTCGCCGTTCCACGGTGATCTTGCTGTCGGCGGCTGCTCTGGTCGCACTGTGCGCCGTGACCGCTCTCGTCGTGGTGCAGCGCGTGCAGACCGACCCGCTGCAGACGGGCGCGACGCAGGTCGCGCGGCTCGCTGCGGATCCCTCGTTCGAGGTTCCGAGCGTGTTGACCCCGGGCGTGACCAGCGGCACCACCGGGTACGCGGAGTTCGAGGGCTTCCGCGTCGCCACCTACGCGTCCTTCGACGCGAGTCCCGACGCGGCGAAGTGCATGACGGTGTGGCAACCCGATCTGCTCGATGTCTCCGGCGGCGGGTTCTCGTACGACGGCCGATACTTCCTGAGCTCGTGCGGGGCGGGGATCTTCCCCGCCAACGCGATGCTTCAGCTCAGCGACGACTCGGCCGAGCTCCGCGTGACCGACCTGCCCTCGGGAACGTCCCTGCAGTTCGTCTACGACCGCGAGCACGACGAGATCGTCGTCTTCCGCGGTTGAGCGAGGATCCCGCCCGGATACGGTCGGCGATCATGCGGTGCACCCCCGAGGGTCCGCGGACGCCCGCGCATACGACGATGCCCCGGCGTGCGGCCGGGGCATCGTTCGAACACGTCAGCGCGTCACGCGGCGCTGGTCACCGCGAACTGCACCGAGCCCTGCTCGGGGTCAATCTGCGCGTCGAGCACGCGGTCGTCGAGGACGGCGGCGGCGTCGCTGTCGAGGAAGACACGCGCCCCGGCTTTCTCGACGACGGCGTCGTCGGGCTGGGGGCCGTCCACGACCGAGAGCGCGAACTGCGACTCGGGGGAGCCCGCACCTTCGATGCGGACGCCGCCCTGGGCGGCATCCGGGAACTGGGCGGTGATGGTCTTCACGGCGGTCGTGGCCTCTTCGGTGAGCGTCAGCATGGTGACTCTCCTTCTCTGATCGACGACAGGAGTCAGCCACGATGCCGAGAATCCGAGCCGCGCTCAAGCTCAGACCGTCATTGCCAGGGTTTTCCCACCGGCCTCTCGACCGGACTCAGGGGAGCAGGCCGGCGCGCCGCGCCCGCGTCACCGCCGCGTGACGCGTGGAGGCGTCGAGCTTCGACATCGCCGAGGCGAGATACGACTTGACGGTGGTCTCGCGCAGGTGGAGCGATGCCGCGATCTCGCCGTTCGTCGACCCCACCGCGGCGCACGCGAGCACGTCGATCTCGCGACGGGACAGGTGCACCTCGGAATCGGATGCCGGGTCTGCGGCGTCTCCGGTGAGGGCGGCGAGACGCGCTTCGATGTCTTCGAGGCGACGACGTACCTCGTCGTCGGACACCCTCGCCGCGATGCCGCGCAGTTGGGCGTAGCTCTCTCGGATCTCTTCGCGCGCTCCGGCGCTGAGTCCGGTTTCCGGGCCGGGGCTCGAGGCCAGTCGCCGCTCGACCTCGGCGCGCACGCGGAGCTCGGTGCCGAGCTCACCGGCGACGTCGAAGGCAGGGCGCGCCTCGACGTCTCCGACCGGGGCCTGCGCCCATGATCCGCAGTACAGGACACCGCGAGCCGCGCCGCTGACCAGGACGGGGACGGCGAACAGCGTGGCGATCCCCTCGCCCAGGATGGCGCGGTCGTAGTCGTGGGTGATCGAGCGAGACGTGCGGTAGTCCAGGGTCATGCGCGGGCGCCGCTCCACGAGGGTGCGGCCACCGAGGCCCCGGGACGCGTGCACGACGAGGCCCTCGATACTGCGCGTTCGGGCGCCGACGATCGTGGTGACGTGGACGGCGCCGTCGTGCTCCAGGCCGCCGAAGGCGACGGGGAAGTGCGTGCGGCGCGCGAGCTCGGCGACCGCGTGAGACACGAGGGTCGCATCGTCTCGAAGTGTCGAGGGTGCACTCACGCACTACCTACTTCCGGGGGTGACGGCTTCGTCGCCGCGTTTCGTAGCGTCGACCCTATCACCGGGGAAGCAGCGGCCGACCCGGACTTTTCCGCCGTCCGACGCAGCGTTGCGTCGGACTCATGAGGCAAGGAGGCCACATGACGGACCGTCGCACCGACGAAGCCCACACGGGCGGCGTCGACTACATCGCGGTCGAGGAGTCCGCCCCGTTCCGGGAGCTGAAGAAGCGGCAACGCAGCTTCGTCTTCCCCCTCGCGGTGGCGTTCCTCGTCTGGTACTTCGTCTACGTTCTGCTGTCGTCGTTCGCGCCGGAGTTCATGGCGCAGCCTGTCTCGGGAGCCATCACGGTGGGACTCGTGCTGGGTCTGGGCCAGTTCGTCACCACGTTCGCCATCACCATGGGCTACGTCGCGTACGCCAACCGTCGCCTCGACCCGCGGGCCGAGGCGTTGCGGGTCGAGCTCGGGCGAGCTGACGGGGGTCGCGCATGAACGACGTCTTCGCCAGCATCGAGGCGGCCGTGCAGACGGTCGAGAACAACCCGGTGCTGAACATCTCGATCTTCGGGGCCTTCGTCGCCGTGACCCTGTTCATCGTCATCAGGGCCAGCCGCAACAGCAAGACAGCGGCCGACTACTACGCCGCGGGCCGCTCGTTCACCGGGCCGCAGAACGGGTTCGCGATCGCCGGCGACTACCTGTCGGCGGCCTCCTTCCTCGGCATCGTCGGCGCCATCGCCATCAACGGCTACGACGGCTTCCTCTACTCGATCGGCTTCCTCGTCGCCTGGCTCGTCGCGCTGCTTCTGGTCGCCGAGCTCATGCGCAACACGGGCAAGTTCACAATGGCCGACGTGCTGTCGTTCCGTCTGAAGGAGCGGCCGGTGCGCATGGCCGCGGCCATCACCACGCTGGCCGTCTGCTTCTTCTATCTGCTCGCGCAGATGGCCGGAGCCGGTGGCCTGGTGTCGTTGCTGCTGGGGATCACCGAGCGCGTCGGCCAATCGATCGTCGTCGCGGTGGTCGGCATCCTGATGATCGTGTACGTCCTCATCGGCGGCATGAAGGGCACCACCTGGGTGCAGATCGTCAAGGCGTTCCTGCTCATCGGCGGCGCGATCGTCATGACGGTCTGGGTGCTGGCGATCAACGGTTTCAACCTCAACACGTTGCTCGAGAGCGCGGTGGCGGCCTCTCCCAAGGGCGATGCCGTCCTTGCCCCGGGCCTGCAGTACGGCAAGAATCCCTGGGACTTCATCTCGCTCGCGCTGGCCCTGGTGCTCGGTACCGCGGGTCTGCCGCACGTGCTGATGCGCTTCTACACCGTGCCGACCGCGAAGGAGGCGCGTCGCTCGGTCGTATGGGCCATCTGGCTGATCGGTCTGTTCTACATCCTCACCCTCGTCCTGGGCTACGGCGCCGGTGCGATGGTCGGATCCGAGACGATCCTCGCCGCGCCGGGCGGGGTGAACGCGGCGGCGCCGCTGCTCGCCCTGGCTCTCGGCGGGCCGCTCCTGCTCGGGTTCATCTCGGCGGTGGCGTTCGCGACGATCCTGGCGGTGGTGGCCGGCCTCACGATCACGGCGGCCGCCTCGTTCGCGCACGACATCTACGCGAACGTCGTGAAGAAGGGCGACGTCCCGCCCGACGGCGAGGTCAAGGTCGCGCGGCGCACGGTCATCGTGATCGGCGTTCTCGCGATCCTCGGCGGCATCGGCGTGCAGGGACAGAACGTCGCGTTCCTCGTGGCGCTGGCCTTCGCGGTCGCGGCGTCGGCGAACCTGCCGACGATCCTCTTCTCGCTGTTCTGGCGCCGCTTCACCACTCGCGGCGCCGTCTGGAGCATGTACGGCGGTCTGGGGTCGGCCCTGGTGCTGATCTTCCTCTCGCCGGTGTTCTGGGGAACCGCGACGAGCGTGTTCGCGAACACGGGAGTGGCGATCTGGCCGCTGAACAATCCCGGCATCGTGTCGATCCCGCTCGGGTTCTTCCTCGGGTGGCTCGGGTCCGTCACGTCACGAACGGCAGAGGATCCGCGCAAGGCCGCCGAGATGGATGTCCGCTCCCTCACCGGATACGGCGCCGAGAAGGCCTCGAACCACTGACCGATCGATGCCCGGTCCCGCCTCGCGGGGCCGGGCATCGTCGCGCCCGGCGCCCGAGCCGTTCAGGCCGATGCACGCAGGGTCTCGCCGAGGATCACGTCGCTCTCGAGCGAGAGCAGATATTCCTTCACCTCGGAGTGGCCGCCGTATTCGCCGATCGAGCCGTCGGCGCGGACGACGCGGTGCACCGGGAGGACGATCGAGAACGGCGACGACGCGCATGCCGTTCCCACCGCGCGGGCTGCTCGCGGAACGCCGGCCATCATCGACACCTCGCCGTACGAGGCGACCTCGCCATAGGGGATCTCGAGCGTCGCCTCGAGCGCAGCACGGGTGAATCCGCGGGCGAAGCGCCAGTCGAGGGCGACCTCGAAAGCTCGCCGTGTCCCGTCGAAGTACTCCTCGAGCTGCGAGACCAGGGGGTTCTCGGCGGACCGCTGGTGTTCGGGAACGACCCCGAGACGGTGCGCGATCTCGGCGCGCGCGAGCTCGAGACCGTCGTGGGCCACGTTCAGACGCACGAGGGCGTCGTCGACGAAGGTCAGCAGGATCGGCCCGACGGGGCTGTCGTATTCGGTGCTGGTGACTCTGTTCATGCGCTCATCCTCGTGACCGTGCCCCGGGCGTGCGCCGCGATCGCGCGTGAATGGGGAGGATCTGGCCGACTCCTCGCCTGGGGAGGAAGAGCCGGTGGCGCGGCGTGTCGCCGATTACGGCGAAACTCGGGCCCGCTGCGCACGATCCTGCATCGCCCGGCTTAGTCTGACAGGTGTGTGGCGAGCTGAGGACGGTGCCGTGATCGGCACTGACGGAGACGAGACGGTGTCGTCCGTCGATCCCGGCGACCTGCGATTGTCGGAACCCGGCGTCGTGGTTCGCCACGTGGCCGACCCCGAACGCGACCGGATCCGGTCCGAGGCTGCGGCTCTCGGCGGACGATCGACCCTCCTGCGCTTCGACGACGCCCGCGACGCCGGCATCGACATCACCAAGGCTCACCCGGGTTCGCTCCCGCAGTTCATCACGGGTCGCGCGACCATGCTGTCGAACCTCTTCCGGGACGAGGTGGCTCTGCGCACGGCCCGCATGGCCGCTGAGCGCATCACGGCCAAGAACGTCGAGCTGCGCACCGCGCGCGGCCTCGAGCCCGTGCATCTCGCGGTGGGCCTGTCGGCGTGGAAGATCGGGGGAGTGGAGTGGTCCGCTCCGGTCCTCCTTCGCCCGCTCGCGATCCGCCGCCATCACGGTGACTTCGAACTGAAGCTGCACGGAGCGTTCGTCATGAACCCCGAGCTCGCTCGCGCGTTCCGCACGCACCTCGGCATCCAGATCGACCCCGCGGCTCTCGCGGGCCTCGCCTACGACCAGGGCGTGTTCAAACCGCAGCCGGTCATCGACCACATCCGCCGCCTCACCTCGCACGTGCCGACCTTCGTCGTGCACCCGCGCCTGGTGATCTCGTCGTTCGCCGACGTCGGATCGGGCATGGCGCGCGACACGCACGATCTCGACCACACCCTCTTGAACGCGCTCGCCGGTCACCCCGACGACCGCGCGCGCGTCACGGTGCGTCGCGACGATCCGCCGGTCGTGAGCCCCGACGAGCGCACTCCCGCCGCCGACACTCTGCTCCTCGACGCGGATGCCGAGCAGGAACGCGTCCTCGCCCGCATCGCCGCGGGCCAGTCGCTCGCCGTGCACACCCTTCCCGGCACGGGCGGCACCCAGACGGTCATCAACGCGATCGGCCAGCTCGTGCACGACAACAAGCGCGTGCTCGTGGTGAGTGCTCGACGCTCGACGCTCGACGGCATCCGTCACCGCCTCGCCGGAGTCGGCCTCACGGGTCTCGCCGTCTCCCCGAACCACGTGCGTCGCGACCTCATCCGCGCGATCGGTCGCAACGAGAAGGCCGAGCAGCCGAAGGTCGCCGAGATCGACGACGCCCTCGTGCGTCTGCGCACGGTTCTGCGCGACTACCGCTCCGCCGTGACCGAGCCGCACCTGGCGCTGGGTGTCTCGGCGCTCGAGATCCTCCGCGCGCTCACGTCGTTGGCATCCACTTCTCCCGCTCCGTCGACCGAGGCCCGCTTCGATCTCGCGACCCTCGAGAGACTCGCCGGACGACGGGATGCCGCGGCCCGAGCGCTCGCGATGGCCGCGCGCCTTGGCGAGTTCCGCTTCGGCCCCGACGATTCGCCCTGGTACGGCGTGAGCTTCTCGCGCACAGAAGACGCGCGTGCGGCGCACGATCTCGCGGGCAAGCTCCACAGCAGCGACGTTCCTCGCCTGCTCGAGCGCGGGTACGAGCTCATCGCGCAGACGCGCATGCGCCCGTTCCAGACGGTGTCCGAGCTGGGGTCGTACCTGAAGCTCCTGCAGGGGATCCGCGAGTCGCTCGATCGCTTCAGCCCGAGCGTCTTCGAGCGTCCGCTCGGCGAGCTCATCGACGCGCACTCGCCGCGCCGAGACGCCTCCGCGATGAGCGGTCCCAACCGTCGTCGTCTCAAGCGGCTGTCGAAGGAGTACGTGCGCCCGGGCGTCCACGTGCCCGACATGTACGAGGCGCTCGTGCGCATCCAGCAGCAGCGGACGGAGTGGCAGCGCGTCGTCGACGCCGGCGTCACCCCCGAGGTGCCGCTGGGTCTCGCCGATGTCAACGTCGCGTGGCAGCGCACCGACGCCCTGCTCGGCGAACTCGATCAGATCCTCGGCCGTCAGGGCTCCGAGCGCCTCGCGACCCTGCCCGTGCAGCGTCTCGTCCGCACCCTCGCCGGTCTCGCCGCGGAGTCGACCTTCTTCGACAACCTCGTCGAGCGCGCGCAGCTGCGTTCCGAGCTCGCGCGTCTGGGTCTCGAGCAGCTCCTCGTCGAGCTCTCGGTTCGCCACGTTCCCGAAGAGCGCGTGGGGGCCGAACTCGAGTTCGCGTGGTGGCAGTCGGCCCTCGAGCATCTGCTGCGCACCGACCGTGCCCTTCTCGGCGCCAACACGAGCGTCGTCGACCGTCTCGAGCGCGACTTCCGTCTCGTCGACGAGGCTCACGCCGCCGCGGCCGGCCCGCTGCTCGCCGCTCAGCTCGCGACGCAGTGGCGTATCGGCATCGTGGATCACGCCGACGAGGCGGCCGCCCTCAAGCGGGTCCTCAAGGACGGCCTGCACACCGCGCAGGAGATGTCGGATGCCGCGCCCACCCTGCTGCGCACGCTCGCGCCGGTGTGGCTCGCGTCGCCGTACGAGGTTCCCGACGTTCCGACCGATCTCGCCTTCGACGTCGTCATCATCGCGGATGCCGCCGCCCTGTGCCTCGCCGAGGCGGCTCCGGCCCTGCGCCGGGCTCGTCAGGTCGTGCTCTTCGGCGACCCCGTGGTGCAGAAGCCCACCCCCTTCCGCGTGAGCGCGTCGATCACCGCCGGCTCCGACGAGGCCGACGAGGTTCCCTTCGACGAGACCTCGGTCTTCGAGCGCATCGCCGAGCTGCTGCCCGTCGAGACGCTCACCCGCAGCTACCGCGCCGGCGGCGAGGATCTCTCGCAGCTGGTGAACGACGCCTTCTACGGGGGAGAGATCGTCTCGCTTCCCTGGGCCGGTTCGTACCTCGGCCGTGGCAGCCTGAGCGTCGATTACGTCGAGGGCGGTGTCGGTGCCCCCGACCCGGTCAGCGGCGCGGTCGAGAGTCCCGATGCCGAGGTCGCCCGCGTCGTGACGCTCGTCGTCGAGCACGCCGTGAACCGCGCGTCCGAATCGCTCATGGTCGTCACCGCCAGCCGCAAGCACGCCGAGCGCGTGCGCGCCTCGGTCGTGGCTGCGCTGGCCGGACGCTCCGACGTCGCCGAGTTCATCTCGAGGGATGCCGCCGAGCCGTTCGCCGTGCTGACGCTCGAGGAGTCCGTGGCCGAGAGTCGCGACCGCGTCGTGTTCTCGCTCGGCTTCGGTCTCACGCGCCACGGTCGTGTGCTCAGCGACTTCGGCGACCTGTCGACGCCCGATGGGGAGCGACTGCTCACCGTCGGGATGACGCGCGCCCGCCGCTCGATGGTGATCGTCTCGTCGATCCGTCCCTCGGCGTTCGACGACGGCCGCCTCGAGCACGGTGCCGCGACCCTCATGGGCATTCTGGGCAACGTCGCGTCCCGCAGCCGCGAGACGCGTCTCGAAGACCTCGCCGATCCGTTGACCCGCGCCCTGGCTCGCGAGCTGCGCCGACTCGAGATCGAGGTCGACGTCGACTACCGCGGGCTGCTTCCCCTCGTCGCCCGCTACCGGGGCAAGGCCGTGGTCGCGGAGAGCGATCCCGAGACCATCGGCGAGTCTCTGCGAGAGACCCTGCGTCTCCGCCCGCAGATCCTCCGCCGCCTCGGCTGGCACTATGTGCGCGTACATGCCTTCGACCTGTACAGCGACCCCGCGGGCGTGGCATCCCGGATCGGCGAGCTGCTCGGTATCGCCCCCGCCGACGCGGCGGCGCCCGATGCGACCACCGAGTCGCTCGATCTTCCCGACTGAGCGCGCGATGAGCGACACCCCGGGCGACGCCGGCCCCGAGGCGGACGCGGCGAGCGGTCGCGGCACCGAGCGTCAGCCGGTCGTGCGCGTGCGCGGTGCGCGCCGAGCGCGGCTGCTCGCCGCCCCGGGCACGACCGCCGAACCGGCGCCGGCCGACGATCCCGCTCGAGGTGCGGGTGCGCGGCCCGCGGCATCCGGGCCGAATGACGAGCGCATGATGCGCGACGTCCCGCCGCACTACTGACCCACGCAGACGAAACGGCGCCCGATCCGGGACGTGATCCCGACGCGGACGCCGTATCGGCGGGGTGGTGCCGGCTCAGAGTTTGTTCTGGCGCTCCAGCAGATCGCGGATCTGCACGAGCAGCTCCTGCTCCGTCGGCAGCTTCGGCTCGTCCGAGGCGGGCTCGTTCACCCCGGCGCGCGCGGCCGCGATGGCCTTCCACCGGTTCATCGGGTAGACGAACACGAGGTAGACGACGATCGCCACGGCGAAGAAGCTGATGATCGCCGAGAGCAGGGTGGGGAGGGGGAAGACCACTTCCTGCCCGTAGATGCCCGTGATGGACGGTCCGATCTCACCGTTCTCGGCGGGCTTGTAGAACACCTCGATCAGCGGGGTGATGACCGCTGCGACGATGGCGTTGACCACCGCCGTGAACGCCGCGCCGATGACCACCGCGACGGCGAGGTCGATGACGTTCCCGCGGAGGATGAACTCCTTGAATCCCTTGATCATGCGCTGGCTCCTCTCAGGCCGCGCCGGCCCGGGCTCAGGAGGCCGAGGACGGGGCGGACGACGTCGATTCCGACTTCGATGATGTCGAAGAACCGGTCGAGCCGCCAGCGGACCCGCTGGAGGTGGAGTTGCGCGAGTCGGTGCGGTAGAACCCCGAGCCGTTGAACGTCACGCCGATCGATCCGTACTGCTTGCGCACTTCGCCGCCGCACTCGGGGCACTCGGTGAGGGCGGCGTCCGCGAACGACTGGACCGCGTCGAAACGGTGACCGCACTGCTTGCAGGCGTAGGAGTAGGTGGGCATGAGCGTCCTTCGGGTGTTCAGGAGGTGCGGGCGGCGAGCGGCAGCGTGCGCGTGGGGGTGACCACGCCCGTGACGGGCTGGTCGTGCACGTCGCGCGGCACGTCGTCGATGAGCTCGGAGTCGAAGATGACCGCGTACACCGGCGGGCACTTCTCCATCGAGCCGAGGGTCTTGTCGAAGTAGCCGCGACCCCAGCCGAGGCGCATGCCCTGGTGATCCACGGCGGCCGCGGGGATGATCAGCAGGTCGACGTCGTTGACGGCGATCGGCCCCAGGACGTCTCCGACCGGTTCGGGAAGCCCGAACAGTCCCTCGGTGACCTCGGTATCGGGCGTGGCGACGCTCCAGTCGAGCAGACCGTCCTCGCGGGTGATCGGAAGGAGCACCCGGATGCCGCGATCCACGGCCGCGCGCACGAACGCGTGGGTACCGGGTTCGGTGGGCGTCGACAGGAAACACGAGATGCTGCGCGCGCCGAGGCGGGCGACGAGGGCGTCGAGCTGTTCTGTGACGCCGGCCTCGGCCACCTCGCGCGCGTGGGCGGAGATGGTCTGGCGGCGTTCGCGCAGATCGGCGCGCAGAGCGCGCTTGGCCTGCTCGATACGATCCGGCATGCGATCAGTCTACGGGCGGGCGCGTTGCCGCCGGTGTCGCAGGACCCCGCTAAGGTATGCCCATGCCTCACAAGCCCTTCAAGGCCGTTATTCCGGCCGCCGGACTCGGTACGCGCTTCCTGCCCGCCACGAAGGCGATGCCGAAAGAGATGCTGCCCGTCGTCGACAAGCCGGCCATCCAGTACGTGGTCGAGGAGGCCACCGGGGCCGGTATCGAGGACGTCCTCATCATCATCGGACGCAACAAGAACAACATCGCCAACCACTTCGACTCCATGCCCGAGCTCGAGGCGAAGCTCCGCGAGAAGGGCGACGACGACAAGCTCGCCAAGGTCGAGCACTCGTCCGATCTCGCCGACATCCACATGGTGCGCCAGGGTGAGCCGAAGGGGCTGGGTCACGCGGTGCTGCGCGCGCGCAGTCACGTCGGCGACCACCCGTTCGCCGTCCTGCTGGGCGACGACCTCATCGACGAGCGCGACCCGCTGCTCACCAAGATGATGGAGGAGTACGACAAGCGCGGCGGAGCGACCGTCATCGCGCTCATGGAAGTCGACCCCGCCCACATCCACCTCTACGGCGTGGCCGCCGTCGAGGCCACCGACGAAGAAGACGTCGTCAAGGTCACGCAGCTCGTCGAGAAGCCCAAGGCCGAAGACGCGCCGTCGAACCTGGCGATCATCGGTCGGTACGTTCTCGGTCCCGACGTCTTCGACATCCTCGAGCGCACCGAGCCCGGCAAGGGCGGCGAGATCCAGCTGACCGATGCTCTCGAAGAGCTCGCCACCGGCGGTGGCGACGGCGGCGGCGTGTACGGCGTCGTCTTCCGCGGCCGCCGTTACGACACCGGCGATCGCGTCGACTACATCAAGGCGATCGTGCAGCTGGCTGCCGACCGCGACGACCTCGGCCCCGCCCTCCGTCCCTGGTTCAAGGAGTTCGCGCAGGGTCTCTGACCCGGGCTAGACGCCATGGATCTGTCCGTCCCCCGGCGGCACGGCGACGTGTCGATCCGTCTCATCCGCAATCGCGATGCGCGCGTCCTCCAGCAGCAGCTGATCGACAACCGCTCGTGGTTGAAGCGGTGGGAGGCGACCAGCCCCGACGGTCCCGTGTCGTTCGACATGCGTCTCGGCATCCGCCGTCTTCTGCAGCAGTACCGTGACGGCGTCGGCGTCCCTTTCGTGATGGCGTGGGGCGACGACGTCGCCGGGCAGCTGAACGTGTGGGGGGTGTCGCGGGGGTCGCTGGCTTCGGCGACGATCGGCTACTGGGTGGCTGAAGAATTCGCGGGGCGCAACATCACCACCATCAGCGTGGCGATGGCGACCGACGTGTGTTTCACCGAGCTGAACCTCCACCGCGTCGAGATCTGCATCCGGCCCGAGAATCATGCCAGCCTGCGGGTGGTCGAGAAGCTCGGCTTCCGCTACGAGGGGTTGCGCCGCAAGTACATCCACATCGACGGCGATTGGCGTGACCACTACGCCTTCGCCCTCGTGCGCGAAGAGGTTCCGTACGGGGTGCTCGATCGTTTCGTGCGCGGCCAGGTTCCTCCCGATGCCGCCCGCGTCCCTCCCTCGGATCGGGTCTGAGCGGTTCTGTTGCGATCCCGACGCGTGTCGCGGCGAGAGTCTCGTCGCGACACGCCGGGGGATGCCGAGGTGTGATCTCTCGGTGACCTACCTTTATGGCATGGGTGGGCAGGTTCTCAGCGGCGGCGTGATCGTCTTCGTCGCGGTCGCGCTCTGGCTCGTCTACCTGCTGCCGTCGTGGCAGAGCCGTCACCGGTTCACCTCCGCCGAACGCAATGCCGTGCGTCTCAACCAGGCGCTGCGTGTTCTCGCCGAGACGGCCGAGACGCCCCGCGAGGTGCGGCTCGAGCTGACAGCCCGCACCGCCCACCAGCAGCAGAAGCTCGCGCGTCAGATCCAGGCCGAGAAAGCTCAGACAGAGCTCGCCGCAGCCAAGGCGCGGCTCGAGGTCGCTCGTCTCGAGAGCGCCCGCGATCGCGATGTCGTCAAAGAGCAGCGAGCCGCGGCCGTGGACCTGGCTCGTGCCGAGCGCGCCGCGGCCGTCGAGATCGCTCGAGCCGAACGCGCCGCCGCCCTCGAGAAGACCCGCGCCGAGCGTGCTGCCGCCGTCGAGCGGGCGCACGCCGAGCGCGCCGCGGCCGTTGCCCGGCCCGAGGCGCGTCGAGCCCGTGCGCGCCGCCGCTTCCGACTCAGCGTGACCACGATCGCCTTCACCGGTCTCGTCGCCGCACTGGTCGGTCTCGCGCAGGTCGTCACCGGGGGAGCGCCGCTGCTGCTGTCTCTCGGGTCGGTCGTCGTCGTGGCATCCCTCGTCGTCCTCCGGCGCATCTCGGTCGTAGCCGCCCGCACGGCGCCCGTGTCCGTCGCGACGTCGGTGGCGAAGCGCACGGTCGCGACCGACGTGCAGGACGTCGCCCTCGTGCCCGAGCCGCGCCCCACGTGGACGCCCCGTGAGCTTCCACGCCCGCTCGTGGCGTCGGCCGGGTCGCGTGCCGCCGCCGTGGTCGACGAGCAGATCGCCCGCGAGGCGCTGCGCGCCGCCGCCCGCGAGGAGGCCGCACGCGAGCTCGCCGCCGAGCAGGCGCCCACCCCGATCGAGACGGCTCGTCCGGCCGCTGTCGCCCCGGCTCCGTCACCGTACGCCGCGATGGGGTACGTGGACGACTCGGAGATTCAGGACCACGTTCAGCGGCTCCTGACGCGTCGCGCGTCGGGGGAGTGACGCTCGCCCCTTCAGCGGGTGTCGGACTTGCTCCGTCGATCTCCTTCTCGACCGATGCTTCCAGCGGCATACGCCGCTCGTGGGGTACCCGACAAGGTCGACGCGCGTCGAGGTCGGCGCGAATGACGTGATAGTGTTGTCGAGGTTTCCGGGCCTGTGGCGCAGTTGGTAGCGCGCCTCGTTCGCATCGAGGAGGTCAGGGGTTCGAATCCCCTCAGGTCCACCAGAACACCACGAGAAGGCCTCCGCGCAGCGGGGGCCTTCTCGTTTGTCGCCGGAATCTCCGGGGCTGTGCGCACCTTCGCGCTGCAGGCCTGCGCCTTCGGGCCTCCTCCGCACGGCTGTGAGGAGTGAGGGCTCGGATGCTCTCGGCCTCGCGGTCGCTGGACGTCTCCGACTCAGTCGGCCTCCGCCGCACGTGCCCGGCGCGACGCGAGCGTCTTGCGCACGATCGCGATGATCACCGGCAGCACCGAGATCAGCACGATCACGATCATCAGCACGTCGATATTGTCGACGATGAACGGGATGCCGCCGAGGAGCAGACCTATGAGGGTCATGGCCACGACCCAGAGCGTCGCGCCCAGGGTGTTCCACAGCAGGAACCGGCGATACGGCATGTGCGCGGTCCCGGCTGCCACCGGCACGTACGTCCGCACGATCGGCACGAAGCGTCCGAGCACGAGCGAGCCGCCGCCGTACCGCTCGAAGAAGCTCTCGGCGTCATGCAGACGTTCGGGGCGCAGCACGCGCGCGCCCTCGCGGAACAGCCGGCGACCGAAGCGCCGGCCCAGCCCGTACCCGACCTGGTCGCCCAGGATCGCAGCGGGCACACCCACCAGCAGCACCTGCCAGGGCTGGATGCCGAGAGGGCCGGCCAGTACCGCCGCGGTGACGAGCAGGGAGTCCCCGGGCAGGAACGGGAACAGCACGCCCGACTCGATGAAGATGAGCAGCGCGATACCGCCGAGCACCCACGGTCCGAACGCGTGGAGGATCGATGCCGCGTCAGGCAGGATCCCGGTCGACATGGCGACGAAGTGGATGTTCACGGCCGATTCGCTCCCCGATTCGTTCCGGCGCGCGCGGGTTCGCGGGCGCCGGGGTCCGGCGCGACGCTAACGCACGCGCTCCAAGGAGTCGCCAAGAATCAGCGGGCGGCACCGGCGAACGAGATGTAGACGACGAGCGAGGTGGCCATCAGGCCTCCTTCCGACGGCGGGCGGTGACCCTCGCCATGGCGCCCGACGCCGCCGCCTGCCATGCTCGAGACCATGAAGCCATCTGCCAAGGTCATCGCCGGCGTCGTGTGCGCGATGGTGGTCGCGGGACTGGCGGCGTTGACGGTGCCGGCCTTCGCGCCGCTGGGGACGGTCGCCTCGGTGGCCGTTGGCCTCACGTCTTCTCTGGAATCGACTCCGAGCGAGTCGTCGACGCCGTCAGCATCCGCAGCGCCCGTCGACCCCTACGGGCCGCCCGAGGGGTACGTCAGCGTGGGCAACGGTACGTACATTCCCGGGGGAGGGTTCGGCGACTGCGCGGAATCCGCCTACATCCACATGGGCAGTCAGAACGGTCAGGCGCCCACCGCGAGTCTGTTCGGAAAGCTCGTCGACACGGGGGTCCGAGAGTTCGCGGCGGGAACCCCCGCCCTCACCGACGACGGGCGGATCGCCACCTACACCGTCGCCCCGGGCGATGTCCCCACGGCGATCGGCGACCGGTTCTGCATCTGGAACGGGATGTCCCTCACCACGCTCAACGGTATCCCCGGCAGCACCGCCATCCAACCCGGCCAGGTGCTGGTTCTGGATCCCGCGGCCGTCCCCGGCTTCGTCTTCGAGGACCCCTACGCCGGGTGACCGCCCGCCGGGACCGGCACGCGGCATCCGCTCGTCAGGCGCCCTGGAACGCGCGCAGCTGCGCGAGCAGCGTGGGGGCTCCCGCATCGAAGCGTCTGCCGCCGATGAGCACGCCGCCCGCGAAGACGATGGCGCCCCAGAGCAGGCCGATCGCGAGTGCGACCCATCCGGCGCCCGTCACTCCGAAGAAGACGGCCATCGCGGCGGGGATCACGGCGGGCAGCGCCAGCACGGCGACGAGGGCCCAGCACAGGAAGAACGCCAAGAACATGGTGAACGTCGAGCCGGGCACGCGCTTGAAGGGCGAGTCGCCGGGGGCGGGGGTCGGGACGACGAGCAGGGCCGAACTCACCGCGCTCACCCCCAGTCCGACGAGCGTGAGGCCCATCGAGCCGCCGATGACCGCGGGGAGCAGCTCCCATCTGCCGACGATCGCCAGCGTCACGACGTCGGCGAGCAGCACGAGCGGGATGCTCACGGTCGCCGACCCGAGCATGCGCCCGAGGCGATCGGCGCGCCCGCGGATACCGGTCTGCAGCACCGTGGCGAAGGCAGTGCCGTCGTACGACACGTCGGTGTAGGCCAGGATGCCGGCGAAGAATCCGACCAGCAGGCCCGAGGCCGCGAAGAACGGTCCGTCGAGATCCCCCCGCGAGTAGACGAGCACGAGAACGGGGGCGAACGGGATCAGAAGCAACTGCCGCAGATAGCGGAAGTCGCGCGTCCACGACGTGAGTGAGCGCGCCCAGGTCGCCCCGACGGGATTGGAGGGCATGACGCCGAACCACCCCAGCGATCCGGTCCGGCGACGGGCGGCCGCCCGGGCAGGAGGGCCGACGAGGGATGCCGCCAGGCTCCGCCGCCAGAGCAGCCACAGCAGCGCGAGGGTGGCAGCCGCGATGACGAGCTTGAGAAGCCCCGTGATCCACGCCCCCGCGGCGAGGTCGCCCGGTACGGCCCATGCCGCAGCGACCGGGGTCCACGACAGCGCCGAGACGACGGACTGCAGGGCCGCCCCCTGCCGGCTCGCCGAGAACAACAGATTCGTGACCCCGATGAAGAGCGGACTGGCGAAGATGACGAGGGCGAACCCGACCAGACCCACGACCTCGCGCGTGCGACGGCCTCCGCCGATGCCGGCGGCGAGAGCGGCCACCGCGCGCGACGCGACGACGCAGATCACCACTCCGAGCGGGACGCACACGACGGCGGCCACGGCCGCAGCCGGGTAGCGGGCCCAGACGAGGAAAACGGCGAGAGATCCGATCGCGGTGGTGATCCCGGGCACGCCCGTGAGCCCACCCGCGGTGATGGCGACCATCATCTGCCGGGTCGTCATCGGGAACGGTGCGAGCTTCGCGGGATCGAGGGTGGTGTCGAGCCCCGCGGCGAAGATGGGCCCCACCACCCACCCGAGGGTCAGCACCGCGCCCGCGAAGGTGACGACGGCCCGCGCGACGTCGAGGTCGAGCGTCCCGACGAAGAAGAGGCCCGCTCCCGCGAGGAACAGCATCCAGACCGCGCCGATGACGCCGAAGATGAAGCCGATCAACTGCATGGGGCTCCGCGACAGGGTGTTGCCCAGCACGCGGAACCGGATCCTCAGGACTGTCGCAACCACTGCGGCCCCTCCGCGTGGTGGCGCCCGCCGACCAGCTCGACGAAGCGGTCCTGCAGGGTCTGTCCGCCGCGGACCTCGTCGACGGTCCCGGATGCCAGCAATCGGCCCTGCGCGATGATGGCGACGTGGTCGCACATGCGCTGCACGAGGTCCATCGAGTGGCTCGAGACGATGACCGTGCCTCCCGAGGCGGTGTAACCGCGCAGGATGTCCTCGATGTTGGCCGCCGACACGGGGTCGACGGACTCGAAGGGCTCGTCGAGGACGAGCAGACGGGGGGCGTGCACGAGAGCGCAGGCGAGAGCGACCTTCTTCGTCATGCCCGCGGAGTAGTCGACGACGGGGGTGCCCGCGGCCTCGGTGAGATCCATGATCTGCAGGAGGTCAGCCGTGCGGGCGCCGACCTCTTCACGCGTGAGGCCGAACATCATGCCGGTGTAGGTGACGAGCTGCTCGCCGGTGAGCCGGTCGAACAGGCGCACGCCGTCGGCGAGGTTGCCGATCAGCTTCTTCGCCTCGACCGGGTGGGTCCAGACATCGACTCCGTGGATGCCGACCGTGCCGGCATCCGGTCTCAGAAGTCCCGTCGCCATCGACAGCGTGGTGGTCTTGCCCGCGCCGTTGGGGCCGACCAGGCCATAGAACGACCCGGTCGGAACGACGAGGTCGAGACCTTCGACCGCGACCTTCTGACCGAAGTGCTTCACGAGACCGGTCACCTGCATCGCCGGACGGGAGTCCGTCGAGGCGCGGGGCACGACCGCCTCGGGCAGGGCGGACGGCGGGGGGACGTCGCGAGGAATGTCGGTCATCCCTCGAACCTAACGGCGCGCACCGGGGCATTCCCAGCCCCGCTGCGCACCTCTGCGTTCTCAGTACCGGATTGCGTCGATGACCTTGACGCGAACGGCGACGAGGGCGGGGAGCAGCCCGGCGATCGCCCCGACGACCGTGGCGGCGAAAAGCCCGGTGACGGCGGCGTCGACGGGGAACGGCGGAAAATCGCTCACCATGCCCTGGCCGATCAGATCGCGCGTCGCGGGGGACTGCACGACGAGGATCGACACGATCACCCCGACCGCGCCGGCCACCACGGTGGCCACCACGCTCTCCATCATCACCGCGAAGAACACCCGGCCCGCGGTCGCCCCGAAGCTGCGGCGGATGCCGATCTCGCGGACCCGCTGCTTCACGGTGACGAGGGCGATGTTCACCAGACCCAGAGCGCCGAGCAGCAGCACCAGCATGGCGATGCCGATGACGACGAGCTTGGTCACGAGGAACGGGTCGTCGCCGTACGTCGCCCAGTCATTGCGTGCGGCGTCGATCGTGACGTTCTCGCCGAGGGCCCCCGCGAGGTCGCGCTTGATGACCGTCGTCAGCTGGTCGGAGATCTCGGGCGGGACCCACATCTCGTACTGCGTCTGCGGAGCGCCCTGGCCGTAAGGATCGGTGGCCGCAGCTTCGGCGCCGTGCTCGCCGGTGGCGGCATCCTGCATCGCCGAGAGGTGATCGGCGAGCATGAACATCGTCGGTTGGGTCTCCCACGTCGTCGCGGGGACGACCCCGACCACGACCGCCGTCGTCCCGCCCGCCGGAATACCGGATGCCGCATTCGGCACCCCCTGGCCGCCCAGCGCCACCACCGGGTGGCTGGAGAGGGGAGGGTTTCCCATCCGGTCCCAGAACACGCTGTTGACGATGAGGCGCGGCGCGAGCTGCTGCGCGTCGAGGGTCGAGAACCACTCGCCCTCGGCCATCTGCACGCGGTGCATCTCGCCGTAGGGTTGGTCGACAGCCTGTGTCATGACCTGGACCGCTCCGTCGGGGAACGGCACGAGCTGCGACACGTTCTGCACGCGCGTGGCGTAGGACACCCCGTACCGGTCGAGGACTTCGGCCCACGCGGCATCCACCTTCTTGGCGTCGAGGGCGACGCCGTCGGTGCGGAAGGCGGAGACAAGCAGCGTCGCCGGGCGCCCGGACGAGCGCTCGCTGAGTTCTTGATTGGCCTGCTGCACGATCGCGCCGAGGGCGACCACCGTGGTCAGCGAGCACACGGCGACCGCAACGCCCACGAGAGAGAGGAGGACGCGGGTGCGGTGCACGCGCACCTCCTGCCACGCTTCGAGGAGAGCGCCGACGAGGGCGGTGATCGCGCGCATCAGGCATCGCTCCGTTCCGCGCCGTCGAGCCCGAGAGCGGCCAGGCTGTCGCTCGGCTCCTCCTCGGACGGACCCGGACTCGCCTCGCGACGGTCTCTGCGTGTGAGGGGTTCGAGTGTCGGATCGTCCACGGCCGTCAGGACTCCGCGATCGAGACGGAAGTGTCGGCGAGCGCGACGGGCGATCGTGGGGTCGTGCGTGATGACCACCTGCGCGGCGCCCGTGCGCGCGGCGACGTCGTCGATCAGTTCCATGACGCTCTGCCCGGTGTCGAGGTCGAGAGCGCCGGTCGGTTCGTCGGCGAGGATCAGGCGCGGGCCGCGGACGAGGGAACGGGCGATGGCCACGCGCTGCTGCTCACCGCCCGACAGGCGGTCGGGCAGGCTGCTCAGGCGGTGCTCGAGCCCGACGAGAGCCAGCATCTCGGCGGCGATCTTCGTGCGACGCCAGAACGTGCGGCCCGTCGCGTACAGCAGAGGCATGGTGACGTTCTCGAGAGCGGTGCGCCCGGGGAGCAGATTGAACTGCTGAAAGACGAAGCCGATCGCCGCGCCGCGCAGACGGTCGCGCTGGGCCGCCGAGTACTCCTTCACCGGGCGGTCGTCGAAGGTGATCTCCCCGCTCGTGGGGGTGTCGAGCAGTCCGAGCATGTTCAGGAGCGTCGACTTGCCGGACCCCGACCGGCCGACGATCGACACGTGGTCGCCGGGTTCGATGACGAGGTCGACGCCGTTGAGGATCGTCAGGGCGGGCTGATCCTGCGGGAGCACCGTCCGGGTGACCTCGCGAAGGGCGAGCAGGCTCACGAGGCGGTGGCCGGGTCGCAGAACATCGAGCCGTCCGGGTACACCGTGCACCCGTCTTGCACCGGCGCCATCGCGCCGGGCGCGAACTCGAGGATCTCTTCGCCTTCGGTCAGCCCGTCGGTGATCTGCACCTGCGTTCCGTCGGTGAGGCCGAGGGCGACGGCGCGCTCCGCGGTGGTGCCGTCGGGGTTCGAGACCCAGACCGTCCCGCTCTGCGCGGCGCCGCGGACAGCGGTGGTCGGCACCAGCAGCACGCCCTCGGCGCGTCCTCCCGCGAGGGTCATCTCGGCGGCCAGGCCCGAGAACACGGTGACATCCCCCGGGACGGTGCACGTCGCGGTGGTTCCGGATGCCGCGGAGCCCGCGCCGCTCGTCCCGGCGCCGTTCCCCCCGGTCGCGGCGGAGTCGCCGCCCGTGCTGCCGGCCAAGGGGGTCGTGATGCGGAGGTTGCCGCAGGTGAACGCCGCGGGTCCTCCGGTGATGGTCACGGAGGCCTCGGTGGGCCGGTTCAGCAGACGATACTGCTGAGCCGGCTCGAGGCTCCCGGTGACCGAGAACGTGGGGGGAGCGACGGCCCCGGCGGTGGCTCCGATCGTCACGTCCTGACCCGCGATGACGGCGAGAGAGCTCAGCGTCCCCGCGGCGGGCGCCGTGACGTCGACGTACCGGTAGATCGCGGGCTTGGGCTTGCCCTCGGCATCCACGCTGTCCGCGGGATCGCGCTCGATCGGCACCTTGACGTTGAAGACGACGTCGCCCTGGGCGACCGTCGCGCCCTCGGCGACGAAGATCTTGTTCACGGTCCCGGCGGCCGTCGACTTCATCGGCACGGCCGCGTCGGCCGTGACGGTCGCCTTGACCACGACGTCGTTCGTGATGGTGCCGAGAGCGGCGATCGCGCGCGGCTCCACGACGGCCCCGGTCGGCTGGGCGGGCGCCGCGTCGGCTTGCCGATCCGGGAAGAACGCCAGCTTGATAAGCGCTGCCGCCACCAGGGCGACCAGAATAATGCGCAGAATCGGAAAGACCCACGCGCGTGCGATCCCCATGAAACCCCCCGGGACAAAATCGTCGTCGAACGTCCTCACCCTAGGGGGAGGGGCGTATCGGCGATGTATCGCCCACGGCGCAGGAGGGCCGGGACGCCGGGGTGGGGCCCCCCGAATTCATCCGGAAGGATGGCGTCGTCACCCGCTGAAGGGAAGACGACGAATGCCACGCTCCCGAGCGTCATGAGAACGACGGGGGCGTGGCATCCGGTGTCTTATCGGGTCACTCCTTCGGAGGCGCGACCACCTTCGGTGCGGTCGGGTCCAGCGGCGCACCGGTCCCGACGCGGGCGTGGCTGCGCGAGTACGCGAAGTAGATCGCGAAGCCCAGGGCCAGCCAGATCACGAATCGCAGCCACGTCTCGACCGAGAGATTGAGCATGAGGTAGGTGCAGATCGCGGCCGAGAGGATCGGCAGGACGGGGCTCCACGGCACGCGGAATCCGCGCTTGAGGTCGGGGCGCTTGCGGCGCAGCACGATCACGCCGATCGAGACGAGCACGAACGCCGACAGGGTGCCGATGTTGACCATCTCTTCGAGGATGCCGACGGGCGTGAGACCAGCGACGAGGGCGACGATCACGGTGACCACGATCGAAATGACCCAGGGGGTGCGGAAACGCGGGTGGACCTTGGCGAGAGCTCCGGGCAGCAGACGGTCGCGCGACATCGCGAAGATGATGCGCGTCGCGCCGATGAGCAGCGTCAGCACCACGGTTGTCAGACCCGCCACGGCGCCGGCGGCGATGACCGTCGCCATCCACGTCTGGCCACGCGACGCGAACGCCTCGGCGAGGGCGGCCTTCGGGTTCAGCTCGTCGAAGCGCACCATGCCGGTCACGACCACGGCGACGGCGCAGTAGAGGATCGTGCAGATGACGAGGGAGGCGATGATGCCGATCGGCAGGTCGCGTTGCGGGTTCTTGGTCTCTTCGGCCGTCGTCGCCACCACATCGAAACCGATGTAGGCGAAGAACACCAGCGCCGCACCGGCGAGGATGCCGCCGACGCCGAACGTCGCCGGCTCGAGGCCCGAGAGGAACTGCAGCAACGGCTGGGTGAGGCCGGAGGCCGACTCGGTGGCGACGGACGGCGGGACGAAGGGGCTGTAGTTGGCCGGATTGATGAAGAGGATGCCGGCCACGATGACGAACAGCACGATGAAGAGCTTCACGGCCACCAGCACGAGGTTGACCCGGAGGGACTCCTTGATGCCGACCGTCATGAGGCCCCCGAGGACCAGGACGAGCAGGATCGCGGGCACGTCGACGACCCCGCCGGAGCTGACCGCCTCGGGCAGGACGATGCCGAGTTGCTGAAGGAAGGTGCTGAGGTAGGCGCTCCATCCCTGGGCCACGACGCTCGCGCCGAGGAACATCTCGAGAATGAGATCCCACCCGATGATCCACGCGAAGAGTTCGCCGAGCGAGGCGTACGAGAAGGTGTACGCCGATCCCGAAACGGGCACGGTGGAAGCGAATTCCGCGTAGCACATGGCCGCGAGACCACACGCGATCGCGGCGATGATGAAGCTGATCACGACGGCGGGGCCGGCGACTTCGTTGGCGGCGCGACCGGTCAATGTGAAGATGCCCGCGCCGATGACGACGCCGACGCCGAAGACGGTCAGGTCGACGGCGCTGAGGGACTTCTTGAGGCGGAACTCCGGCTCATCGGTGTCGGCGATGGATTGCTCCACCGACTTGGTTCGGAAAAGACTCACGCGACGCTTCCTCTGTCTCAGGCGATGTCCAGGGAGCGAACACCACCCAGGGAGGATAGTCCCCAGACGGGCGCCGTGCCTATCTTGCGGGAGGGGTCGACAGTCGCGCCTTTATCAGAGATGACTAACGCGCCAAATTCATTGAATGCGGGTGTAAGGTTTTTCGTATTATGGCTATGAAGCACATCACGCACCTCGTCGACGACCTCGACGGCTCTGTTCTCGAAGACGGCCAGGGAAAGCAGATCACCTTCTCTGTCGAAGGTCGCGCTTACGAGATCGACCTCTCCGACCGCAATGCGGACAAGTTCTATTCGGCGATCGCCCCGTTCGTGGACGCCGCTCGTTCAGTGTCCCGTGGCAATTCGGCCGCGCGCCGCCCGCGCGCTGCTCGCCGCTCGAACGACGTGGATCTCGGTGCCGTTCGGGAATGGGCGCGCGCGAACGGACACACCGTGAGCGATCGCGGTCGTGTTCCCGCGACGATTCTCGACGCCTACGCCGAGGCGAATTCCTGAACCTCGCCTGTTCTCCTCTCGGCCGGACGTGAATGCGACGGCCGAGAGGACGACGGCGTTCGTCCCCGTGCGTTGTCGCGTCTCGCGTCACCCCGCGGAATCGCGGACGCACCGCGCGGAGCGGGGGTCGGTGAAAGCGGGCGAGTCGGCGGGTGAATTCCCAATCCGCAGCGTGGAATGCACCCCGTCGGCGGCTTATGGTCGCGACATGGCGAAAAAGCACATCACGCAGACGATCGACGATCTCGACGGTTCGGTCATCGAAGACGGAACGACTTTGACCTTCGCGCTCGAAGGGCGTTCCTATGAAATCGATCTGTCTTCTGAGAATGCCGACAAACTGCGCGACTCCTTCCGGCCGTACATTTCGGCCGCGCGCCCTGTCGGTACATCTCCGCTCACTCCGCGGCGCACACCGCGGGGGCGGGCTATTCCGACCCGCGATTTGATCGACGTGCGTTCCTGGGCACAGAAGAACGGCTTCCCGATCAATGATCGCGGACGCATTTCCTCCACTGTCCTCGCGGCGTACGACGCCGCGCATTGACCCCCGAACGCGAAGAACCGGATGCCCCGTCGAGGTGGCATCCGGTTCTTCTTTTCTCAGGATCAGACGAGCGCCGTGCGTCCTGCGCCCGCGGCGAGTCGCTCCGCAGCGAGTCCCTCCGCCGCCGCGAGGGGGGTCACGCCCCGGCTCGCCGCCTCATCGAAGACGCGGCGGACGGTATCGCCGATGTCGGCGACGCGCCCCATGATGTCGTCGAGGCTGCCGCGCTCCTTCGCCACCAGGTCGAGGTAGATGACCCCACCCGCGTTCACGACGAAATCGGGAGCGTACAGAATGCCCCGGGCGGCGAGACGGTCGGCGCCCGAGCGGTCGGCCAGAGGATTGTTCGCGGGACCGCACACGGAGAGGGCGTCGAGGGCGTCGATCACGTCGTCGGTCAGCACCCCGCCGATGCCCGCGGGAACGAAGACGTCGGCGGGAATCAGGTGCGCTTCGCTCGGCTCGACCCACGCCGCGCCCAGTTCGGTCGCGAGAGCACGCTTGGCGGGATTGACGTCGGTGACGGTGAGAACGGCGCCCTCGGAGGCGAGACGCTCAGCGAGGCGGCTGCCCACCTGGCCGAGCCCGGCGATGGTGACTCGGCGCCCGGCGACGTCGCCGGTTCCGACGGCACGCTCCAGGGTCGCGACGAGCGAGGCGTACACGCCGAGGCTCGTGGGACCGGCCGGCTCACCCGAGCCGCCGACCGTGTCGGGGAGTCCGACCACGTGCGCGGTGCGCTCGCTGACGACGAGCATGTCCTCGGTGGTCGAACCCACGTCTTCGGCGGTGCGGTACAGCCCGCCCAGGCTCTCGACAGCGTCACCGAGGTCGAGGAACGCGGCGCGGCGACGGTCGGCGTCGAGCACGGTGCCCTCGGGCAGTCCGATGACCGACTTGCCCCCACCCGCGTCGAGGCCGGCGGCGGCGTTCTTGAGCGTCATCGCGGCCGAGAGGCGGAGCGCGTCGCCGAGCGCGTCGGTCCAGGACGGGTAGGTCCACAGGCGTGCGCCGCCGAGAGCGGGGCCGAGGACGGAGGAGTGAAGGGCCACGGCGACGAACAGACCGCTGCGTCGTCCCGTGATCACCTCCACGCGTTCGTGGGTGAAATCGGGCAGGGGCAGAGCGGTTGTCATCGCGTTCCTTGTCGTCGGCCGCCTTGTGGGAGGCACTGTGCGGTCACCGCGGCGTTGCGGCATCCGGGATCTATTCTGACGCGTCCACGGGCGTCATGCGAGCGGCCCCGCGGGAGACGTCACACGATCCGCGCCAGCATGGGCCGTCTCGGACGGGCGGTCTCGCGCTGGACGTGTGCGTTCGCGCCCGGCCCGCGGCAGGGCTGGCTCTATGCTGTCGGGCATGACCGACGCCCTCCCCGCCCGCAGTCGCCTGGTCGCCGCCGCCCTCGAGGAGGCGGGCATCGCCGGGCGCATCGTCGTGCTGCCGGATGCCGCGTCGACGGCAGCGCTCGCCGCCGCCGCCCTCGGGGTCGAGGTCGGCGCGATCGCCAACAGCCTCGTGTTCTGGAGCGACGACGAACCGCTGCTCGTCATGACCAGCGGTGCGCACCGGGTGGACACGGCAGCTCTCGCCGAGCGGCTCGGGCGCAGCGGCATCCGTCGGGCGACCCCCGAGCAGGTGCTCGCCGCGACCGGCCAGCCCATCGGCGGAGTGGCCCCGACCGGACACCCCGCGCCCCTGACCACGGTGGTCGACGAGGATCTCGCGGCGTTCCCCGAGATCTGGGCCGCGGGCGGGACGCCGCACACGGTGTTCCCGCTGACGTTCGACGAACTGGTGCGGCTGACCGGCGGCACGGTGACGCGCGTCGCTTGAGCGGATGGTGGGTGTGCGCGCTGGCCTGACCCGCCGGTTTGGGGCATCACCGAGGTCGTGGACGCGGTCGCCGTGATCGGCCCGGCCCCCGCCGGCGCATGTTGTCGTTTGGGGCGCAGGTTTGCCGCCCCAAGCGGGGGAATCCGCCCCGAACCGGCGAGGCGTCTGATGCTCCGGGGCGGCTGGCGCGGCGTCCGGTACGAGGTGCTGAGGCGCGGTGGTGCGGTGTGGGGCGGGTGGCGAGGACCCGGGGCCACTTTTCACGCCCCGGGGCCACCTGCTCGGCCCCAAAAGAGTGGAAGAACGGACGGTGGCGCCCCGGGGCCATGGCTGGTGCCCCGGACGGGTGACTGGGCGGGGTGGTGGAGCCCCGGCCATTTTGGTGGCCCCGCGGGCGCCTGGCGCGTCGTGAGCGGCCACTGGCAACGGGTGGTGCGCTGTGGGGTAGGTGGCTTGGCCCCGGGGCCACTTTTCACACCCCGGGGCCACCTGTGAGGCCCCAGAAGCGTGGAAGAGCGGGCGGTGACGCCCCGGGGCCTTGTCTGGTGCCCCGGACGGGTGATTGGGCGGGGTGGGTGGCGTGGCCCCGGGGCCACTTTTCACGCCTCGGGGCCACCTGTGAGGCCCCAGAAGCGCGGAAGAGCGGGCGGTGACGCCCCGGGGCCCTGTCTGATGCCCCGGACGGGTGATTGGACTGGGCGGTGACGCCCCGGCCATTCTGGTAGCCCCGCGGGCGCGTGGCGCGTCGTGGGCGGCCGCTGGCGGCGGGTGGTGCGTTGTGGGGCGAGTGGCGTGGCCCCGGGGCCATTTTTCATGCCCCGGGGCCACCTGTCAGGCCCCGGAAGCGTGAAAGAACGGGGGGGGGTCACGCCCCGGGGCCACTGCTGGCGCCCCGGACGGGAGGAGGGGCCGGGCGGTGACACCCCGGGGCCATTGCTGGCGCCCCGGACGGGAGGAGGGGCCGGGCGGCCACGCCCCGGGGCCACGCCTGGCGCCCCAGAACAAAAAAGGGGCCGGGCGGCGGCCGTTCGGGTCGGCGCCGCCCGGCGGGCTCACACCCCGGGGGCGGGTGTGAGGGCGGTGAGGCAGACCACCGCCGCGGCGGCCGACCAGGCCTGCGGACGGCAGGCGGCGGGGTAGGGCGTCGGCACCGACGAGTGGGTGCGCGGGTCGCCGGAGTGCAGCTCGGGCACGCGGTAGTGGAAGCCCTCGGCGGCATCCAACAGACCATCGACGACCGACCGCGCCTCGTCGGGCAGGCCTGCGCGCAGCATGCCGTGGGCGGCGATCGCGGTGTCGTGCACCCAGACGCTGCCCCCGTGGTACGACAGCGGCCAGTATCCGGCGGCGCCGGTCGACATGGTCCGGATGCCGTACCCACTCGACATGCTCTCGCCGAGCAACAGCCGGGTGACGTGCGTCTCCTCGTCGGGGGAGAGGATGCCGGTGCCGAGCAGGTGCCCGATGTTGCTGGTCAGCGTGTCGACGGGGCGCTTGTCGCGGTCGAGCGCGACGGCGGGATAGCGACCCTCGGGCGTCTCGACCCAGTAGGTCGCGGCGAAACGCTCCTTGAGGTCGGCGGCCCAGGCGCGCCAGAACGCGATGTCAGCGGCATCCGTCGCCTCACCGAATTCCTCGAGGAGGTCGGCTCCGGTCAGGGCGGCCTCGTACGCGTACGCCTGCACTTCGCACAGGGCGATCGGTCCCTCGGCGAGGCTGCCGTCGCGCCACTGAATGGAGTCGCCCGAGTCCTTCCATCCCTGGTTCGACAGGCCGGTGCCCAGGCGGTCGATGTAGTCGAGGAAGCCGTCGCCGTCGCTGTCGCCGCTGTCGCGGATCCAGCCGAGGGCGCCGCGGAGCGTGGGGAGCAGCTCGCGCACCTCGGCCTCGGGCATACCGGCCCGCCAGGCGTCGGCGAGGAGGCAGATCCACAGCGGGGTCGAGTCGACGCTGCCGTAGTACTTCGGCGGCAGCACGATTCCCTCGCCGGGGATCTCGAGCGCCGAGGCACGCAACTCGTGCAGGATCTTGCCGGGCTCCTGCGCGGTCTGCGCGTCGTCGTCGGCGCCCTGCAGGCGGGCGAGAACACGCAGAGTGGATGCCGCGATCTCAGGGTCGAGCGGGAGTGCGAGTCGCGCGGCCCAGATCGAGTCACGGCCGAAGAGCGTGAAGAACCAGGGCGCCCCCGCGGCGAAGAATTCGTCATCGGGGTGATCGGGGAGCACGAGCCGCAGGGCGTCGAGGTCGTCGAGGGCCGTGCGCAGCCACCGCGACAGGCGCGGGTCGGGGGCGCCGGCGGCGACGGCCGCGGCATCCCAGCGCGCGGGAGCGGTCGCCGAGCCCACGACGAGGGTGTCGTCGCGCAGCGTCAGCGTCCAGCCGATCTCGGCGGATCCGAAGGGGGCGATCTCGACGTCCCACTCGGCCTCCAGCTCGTGATCGGTCGACGTCACGCGAGCGCCCGGAGCGACGAGTTCGAGGCCCTGGGCACCGGCATCCACCCGGATCTTCTCTCCCTCGATCACGGTCTGCCTGTCACGATCGGACGCGTGACCCGACTTCACCTCGTGCAGCTGGGCGAACTCGGGAGCGAGCCTCAGCCGCACAGTGGTGCGGATGGCGTGATCGACGCGCGAGTGCACGGTCCACGACTCGCTGACCACGCCGTCGTCGACGCGGCGGTCGCGCAGCAGTCGCACCTTCGGGTCGGGGGTGGTGTCGTCGAGGCCGCGGAGGAGTCCTGCGAAGACCACGCGCGAGGCGCCGTCGGGGGCGGTCGAGATCCACTCGATCGGCGAGCCGTCGCAGCTCGCGGTCAGCGCCCGCACGTGTCGCACGTCGCCGTGGTAGACGCCGTGCACCGCGCCCGCGCCCATGTCTCCCGTGCCGTCGGACCACACCTGGGTGGGGGCGCGCAGCACGATGAGCGCATCGCTGAGCAGCGGTTGCAGGGGAGGGGAGTCGACCGTCGTCCCGGGAGGGGAGGTGGTGGGGGCGGTGGTCATTCTTTGACGGCTCCTTCGCTGGCGTTCATGATGCGGCGCTGGAAGATGAAGAACACCACGGCGACCGGGATCGTCATGATGGCCGCGGCCGCGAGTTTGAGGGGGAATTGGCTGCCCTGGCTGAGCTGACCGCTGGCCAGGGACGCCACGCCCTTGGTCAGGGTGGTGAGCTCGGGCGATTGGGTCGAGATGACGAAGTGGCTCAGCTCGTTCCACGATCCCTGGAACGACAGGATCACGATCGTGATGAGCGCGGGTCGGGCCATCGGCAGCACGACCGACCAGAAGATGCGGAACGTGCCGGCTCCGTCGATGCGCGCCTGCTCTTCGACCGAGGGTGGGATCGACTCGAAGAAGTTCTTCATGATGAACACGCCCGCGGCATCGACCAGCAGCGGCAGGATCATGCCCGCGTACGAGTCGTAGATGCCCAGCTGGTTGATGACGAGGAACTTCGGGATCAGCAGCACGACGGTCGGTACCGCCATCACCGCGATGAGGGCGGCGAACACGACGCCGCGGCCCCGGAATTGCAGGCGGGCGAGAGCGTATCCGGCGAGCGAGTTGAAGAACACGCGCCCCGCGGTGACGAACACGGTCACCACGACCGAGTTGCCGAACCACACGGGGAAGTCGGAGTTGAGGAACAGCCGCTCGTAGGCCGCCCACGTGAACGGCTGGGGCGCGAGGGAGATCGGGTCGGCCGCAGCTGCGGCATCCGTCTTGAACGATGTCGCCACCTGCACGAGGAACGGATAGATGTAGATGACCGCGAGCACGATCAGCAGGACGTAGAGACCGATCTGCCAGCGCAGGGCCGTGGGCGACATGCGGTGCTTCTCGGGCTTCACGGGTCCGTCGACGCGCTGCTCGGCGAGGACGGCGGTCTGGGGAGAGGCCGTGGCGGTCATCGCTTCGCTCCCTTCGGTGCGGACACCTCGTACTGGCGCAGGCGTCGGCGCGAAACCGGACGGTCGCGCAGCACGAAGCGCTGCAGGATCGTGAGAGCGACGATGATGACGAACAGCACGAAGGCGATCGCCGCCCCCTGGCCCCACTGCTGCGACAGGAACGCCGAGGAGTAGCTGAGGTAGGCGGGGGTCAGCGTCGTCTTTCCGGGGCCGCCCTGCGTGCCGGTGTAGATCTGGTCGAACACCTGCCACGTGCCGATGAGGCCCAGGGTCAGCACCGTGAACAGCACGGGCTTGAGCTGCGGCAGGGTCACGCGCCAGAAGCGCTGCCAGCCGTTCGCGCCGTCCATCATCGCGGCCTCCTGCACATCGGCGCCGATGTTCTGCAGGCCCGCGATGAACAGCAGCATGAACGTGCCCGAGGTGGTGAACACGGCCATGAGGATGAATGCCGACATCGCGACCGAGGGGCCGGCGAGCCAGTCCCACCACGAGACCCCGAGCAGGGTGTTGCCGGTGAGAAAGGCGGGGCCGCTGGTGACGCCCACCGCGGCGAGCAGGTTGTGCACGACGCCCGAGGGGTCGCTGAACCAGTTGGGGCCGTTGATGCCGAGCCACGAGAGCACCTCGTTGACGGCACCGGATGCCGAGAAGAGGAAGAGCCACAGCACGGTGATGGCCACCGAGCTCGTGACCGACGGGAAGTAGAAGGCCGTGCGGAACAGGCCGCGTCCGCGCAGGACCGCGCGGTTGACGAGCACCGCGAGGAAGAGCGAGAGGGCCGTCTGAAGAGGGACGACCAGCAGGACGTACCAGGTGTTGTTGCGCAGCGCCGTGCCGAAGTCGCGCTCGGCGAGGCCGCCTCCGGTGGTGACGGCGGCGTAGTTGTCGAGACCGACGAAGCCGACGCTGGGGGAGAAGGGGCTGCCGCGCCCGGTCCAGTCGGAGAAGCTCACCCACAGCGCCATGAGCACGGGGACGAGCAGGAACACGCCCAGGATGATCAGCACGGGGGCGGTGAACAGCCAGCCGGCGGCGGCCTCGCCGCGCCGGATCCCCGGGGAGGAGGATCCGGCGCGACGGGGCGCTGAGGTGAGAGCACTCATGGCTACTTGGTGATGGCCTCGAGGTTGGATTGCGCCGTCTTCAGCAGCGCCTGGGGGTCGCCGGTCTTCAGCGACTCCAGCTGCGCGTTGAAGTCGGTGATGACATCGGCGGCGCCGGCCATGTTCGGCGGGAACTGCGCGTAATCGGCACCGGCGAGGAAGGCTGTCTTGTCGGGGTTGGCGCTCGACCACGCGTCGGCGGCCGACTGGATCGAGGGCATCGGGCCGAACGCTTTCGAGAAGGCCAGCTGCTGATCGGTGCCGGTCAGGTACTCCACGAGCGAGCGGGCCTGCTCCTGGTTGCCGCTGTCGGCGGCCATGCCCCAGCAGTTGGTGAACTGCAGCGTGCCCTTGCCGCCGGGGCCCGCGGGCAGCTCGGCGACGGTGTACTTCACGGTGGGGTAGTCCGCCGACATCGCGCCCGAGATCCAGTTGCCCTCGATGACCATCGCGGCCTTCTGGGTGCCGAAGGCCTCGCCGCCCCAGCCCGCGCCCACATCGGAGGCGAAAGCGAAGGTGCCGTCGTTCAGGTGGGTCTTGACGTAGGTGAGCGCCTCGACGTTGGCGGCGCTGTCGGCGGTGGCCTTGCCGTCGGTGACCAGACCGCCTCCGGCCTCGGCCATGAACGCGCCGACGCGCTGGTACTCGGCTCCGAACGCGAGACCGACGCGGCCGTCGGTGGTGAGCTTCTGGGCGACGGATGCCAACTGGTCCCAGGTCTTGGGAACATCGGCGTCCGTCAGTCCCGCCGCCGACCAGAGGTCGGTGTTGATGATGAGGGCCAGGGTCGAGAAGTCCTTGGGGGCACAGTAGAACTTGCCGTCGATGGTGAAGTTGTCGACGAGAGAGGGGTAGAAGTCGCTCTTGTTCGCCAGGTCGTCGCCGTAGGCGGCGATCGAGCCGTTCGCCGCGTAGCCGGCGAGGGCCTCGGGGGCGAGGTAGAACAGGTCCGGCGGGGAGCCGGCGGCGAAGCCCTGCGAGAGCTGCTGCGGCAGGTCGTTGGCGACCTGGACCTCGGCCTGCACGCCCGACTGCTGGCTCCAAGCGGCGACCGCGTCGGTGACGGCCTTGGTCTCGGCATCGCCCGAGGAGCCGATGAGGATGCTGAGCTTGCCCGAGCCCGAGGCCTGGGACTCGCCGGGGGTGTCGTTGAAGCCCGAGCCGCACGCGGTGAGCGTGAGGGCTCCGGTCGCGAGTAGGGCTCCGGCGGTGAGCCAGAGGCGGACAGGGTGCCGTGTCATGTGTCTCTCTCCTTCGATGAGGCATGCGACCCCTCCGGGTGCTCGGAGGGCCGTTGGTTTGATCGTTCAAATAACGGTCCGACAAAGGTAAGGAACGGCGGTGCGCGATGTCAAGCGGTTGTCTCTCGGCCTAGGCTGACGGTCTGGCCGCCCGGCCTGCGCCCGCCGCCGACGCGCGCGGTGCGCAGGCTCTGACCTCTGGCGACCGGAGGCGACCGGCGATCCGGGGGAGGACGAACGATGGCGAAGGCGCCCACCGTCGACGACGTCGCACGCGTCGCCGGCGTCTCGCGGCAGACCGTGTCGAACGTCGTGAACACCCCCGACATCGTCCGCGAGACCACCCGCCTGCGCGTCGAGGCGGCGATCGCCCAGCTCGGTTATCGCCCCCACGTCGCCGCGCGGCGCCTGCGCACGCGTCGCAGCTCGACCATCGGCATCCATCTCGATCCGTACGCCGGCGGGATCTCCGGCGTCGTGCTCGACCGATTCGTGCACGCCCTCACCGAACGCGCAGGCGAGCGCGACATGCGCGTGCTGCTGTACGCCGCGCGCACGCCCGAGGAGGAGATCGCCCGTCTCGGCGACCTGCTCGAGGGGGGAGAGGTGGATGCCGTCGTCATCACCGGCACCTTCCACGGCGACCCGCGCACGGGGTGGCTGCTCGACCGCGCCCTGCCGTTCGTGTCGTTCGGGCGCCCCTGGGGCGAGGACGACGTCGAGGCCCCCGCGCACCTGTGGGTCGACGTCGACGGAGCGGCCGGCACGCGCGCCGCGACCGCGCACCTGCTCGGACAGGGTTCTTCGCGGATCGCTTTTCTCGGCTGGCCGGGCGGCTCGGGCACCGGCGACGAGCGCGAACGCGGGTGGCGCGAGAGTGCGGCCTCGGGGCCGCGGTGGGTCGTCGAAGAGAACGTCTCGGCCGCGCGCGACGTGGTCGCCGCGGGTCTCGCCGCCGACCCGAGCGTGACGGGCATCGTCTGCGCGAGCGACTCCCTCGCCATCGGCGCGCACCTCGCCGTGACCCTCGCCGGCCGCCCCGACATCACGGTCATCGGCTTCGACAACACCCCCGCGGTCGAGGCGCTCGGCCTTTCGAGCGTCGAGCAGTTGCCCGAGAAGGTGGCATCCGGAGCCCTCGACCTGCTCATGGGGGAGAACGGCACGGTCGTCGCCCCTCGCGCCCCGACGGCGGGGGCGGCGCACGTGCTGGTGGAGCCGCGGCTGGTCGTGCGCTGACGCGCGGGGTTTGGCGCGCCGAGGCGACTGAATCGGGGGTTTGGGGCGGCATTCTGCGTGTGGGGCGGGAAGTGCACGCCCCGAACCAGGCCACGCGCCGAGCCCCGAGCCAGCCCACGCGCCGCGCCCCGAGCGAGCGCACGCGCCGCGCCCCGAGCGCTCGTCAGACGGGCCGGCCGATGCGGCGGGCGAGCTCGGCGGCGGTTCCGGATGCCGCTGACGCCAGCGCCCCGGCATCGCGCGGGGGGCCGTCGGCCGGCCACGTGATCGCGACGGCCGCGGCGGGCCACCCGGCGTGGTCGAGCACCGCGGCGGCGACGGAGCGGAACCCGGGCGTGACCTCGCCGTTCTCGCTCGCGTAGCCGTCGGCCCGCACGAGGCGGAGCACCTCGCGCAGCTCGCGCGGGGTCGCGGGGCCGGCACCGTGGCGCTGGGTGAGGGCCGTGGCATCCGGGAACAACGCCCGTACCTGCTCGCGGGGGAGCGCCGCGAGCATCGCCCGACCCGTGGCGGTGAGGTGCGCGGGCAGGCGAACGCCCACGTCGGTCACGAGCGCGGGGCGGCGCGGGGCGCGTTCTTCGACGATGTAGAGCACGTCGCGCCCGGCCAGCACGGCGAGGTGCGCGGATTCACCGACCCGGTCGGAGAGCCCCGCGAGCAGAGGCCGGCCGAGGCGGGCGAGGGGCTGCTGCCGTGCGTATCCGCCGCCGAGCTCGAACGCCGCGGTGCCGAGGCCCCAGCGGCGATCGCCGGGCAGGTGCACGACGTAGCCGTGCTGCTCGAGGGTTGCGAGCAGGTGATAGACGCTCGAGCGCGGGATGCCGAGGGTCGTCGCGATGGACTGCGCGGCCATCGGGCCGGGTTGGCGCGCGAGCAGCGAGAGGATCCGCAGCGTCTGATCGGCGGCGGGGACCTGCGGGCGCGGATTGTCTGGCATGACAGACACAGGATGCCAGAACCCCGTCGTTCCGCGATGCTCGGCACGGTGGAATCGGCGTATGAACGAGAGCGTCACGGTCGGGAGCCAGCCCCTCACCCCTCAGGACGTCGTCGCCGTCGCGCGACACGACGCGCGGGTGACGGTGCACGCCGATGCCGTGCGGCGCGTGGCCGACACCCGCGCTCTGATCGAGGGGCTCGCCGACGACCCGCAGCCGCACTACGGCATCTCGACCGGCTTCGGGGCGCTCGCGACGACCTTCATCGCCGAGGACCGGCGCGCTCAACTGCAGGCGAGCCTCATCCGCTCGCACGCCGCGGGCACCGGATCCGAGGTCGAGCGCGAGGTCGTGCGCGCCCTCATGCTGCTGCGCCTGCAGACCCTCGCGACCGGCCGCACCGGCGTGCGCGCCGTCGTCGTCGAGACCTACGCGGGCCTGCTGAACGCCGGCATCACCCCGGTCGTACGCGAGTACGGCTCGCTCGGCTGCTCGGGCGACCTCGCGCCGCTGTCGCACGTCGCCCTCGCGGTGATGGGCGAGGGCGAGGTGCGGGATGCTGCCGGCGACCTCCGAGAGGCCGCCGACGCCCTCGCCGCCGCGGGCATCGCCCCGGTCGCTCTCCGCGAGAAGGAGGGCCTCGCCCTCATCAACGGCACCGACGGAATGCTCGGCATGCTGCTGCTCGCCCTGCACGACCTCGAGATGCTGCTCACCACCGCCGACGTCGCGGCGGCGATCTCGATCGAGTCGCAGCTCGGGACGGATGCCGTCTTCGCCGCCGACCTCATGGCGCTCCGCCCGCAACTCGGGCAGGCCGCCTCCGCCGCGAACCTGCGCTCCTTCCTCGCCGGCTCGCCGATCGTGGCGAGTCACCGCGGGCCGGAGTGCACGCGCGTGCAGGACGCCTACTCCCTGCGCTGCACCCCGCAGGTGCACGGGGCCGCGCGCGACACGATGACCCACGCGGCGCAGATCGCCGAGCGCGAGCTGGCATCCTCCGTCGACAACCCCGTCGTCACGGTCGACGGCCGCGTCGAGTCGAACGGAAACTTCCACGGCGCCCCCGTGGCGTACGTGCTCGACTTCCTCGCCATCGCCGTGGCCGACGTCGCCTCGATGTCCGAGCGCCGCACCGACCGGGCGCTCGACGTCGCGCGCAGCAACGGGCTGCCGCCCTTCCTCGCCGACGAGGTGGGGGTCGACTCGGGCCTGATGATCGCGCAGTACGCCGCCGCCGGAATCGTGTCGGAGCTCAAGCGCCTCGCCGCCCCCGCCTCGGTCGACTCGATCCCCTCGAGCGCCATGCAGGAGGACCACGTCTCGATGGGGTGGGCCGGCGCCCGCAAGCTGCGCCGCGCGATCGACGGCCTCGCCCGCGTCCTGGCGATCGAGGTGCTGACCGGATGCCGTGCGCTCGACCTGCGCGCTCCGCTCGCGCCCGCGCCGGTCACCGGCGCCGTGCGCGACCTCGTCCGCACGCGGGTCGCCGGTCCCGGGCCCGACCGTTTCGTCTCGCCCGAGATCGAGGCCGTCACCGACCTCGTCGCCTCGGGTGCGGTGGCGAGGGCCGCCCTCGCCCGCATCCCCGCCGGGGCCGTCACGGCGTAGGCCGCGTCCGCCCCGCACCACCCGCCCGATCAAAGGAGATCACGCCATGACCGACACAGTGAACCCCCCTCTCGCCTCCGCGGACGGTGACGCCAACGGCTCGGCATCCGCTCCGCGCGGTCCGATCCGGGCGCCCCGCGGCTCCGAGCGCACCGCGAAGAGCTGGGGCGCCGAGGCCGCGAAGCGCATGCTCATGAACAACCTCGACCCCGAGGTCGCCGAGCGCCCCGACGACCTGGTCGTCTACGGCGGCACCGGTCGGGCCGCGCGGTCGTGGGCAGCCTACGACGCGATCGTGCGCACCCTCGACGAGCTCGAGCCCGACGAGACGCTGCTCGTGCAGTCGGGCAAGCCGGTCGGCGTGTTCCGCACGCACGAGTGGGCACCGCGCGTGCTCATCGCCAACTCGAACCTCGTGGGCGACTGGGCGACCTGGCCCGAGTTCCGCAAGCTCGAGGAGCTCGGGCTCACGATGTACGGCCAGATGACGGCCGGATCGTGGATCTACATCGGCACGCAGGGCATCCTGCAGGGCACCTACGAGACGTTCGCGGCTGTCGCCCGCTCGCTCGGCCGCGAGTCGCTCGCCGGCACCCTCACCCTCACCGCCGGGTGCGGCGGCATGGGCGGGGCGCAGCCGCTCGCCGTCACGATGAACGGCGGGGCGGTGCTCATCGTCGACGTCGACCGCACGCGCCTCGACCGCCGCGTCGCCCACGGCTACCTCGACGAGGTCGCTCCCGATCTCGACGCCGCCATCGAACGGGTGAGCGCCGCACGCGAGGCGGGTGAGGCGCTGTCGGTCGGCGTCGAGGGCAACGCGGCCGAGGTCTTCCCGGAGCTTCTGGGCCGCGGCATCCGGATCGACATCGTCACCGATCAGACGAGCGCTCACGACCCCCTGTCGTACCTGCCGATCGGTGTGTCCGTCGACCAGTGGCAGACCGAAGCCACCCGTGACCCCGAGGATTTCACCCGCCGCGCGCGCGAGAGCATGGCGGCCCACGTGAAGGCGATGGTGGAGTTCCAGGATGCCGGGGCGGCGGTGTTCGACTACGGCAACTCGATCCGTCGCGAGGCGGAGCTCGGCGGGTACGAGCGTGCGTTCGCCTTCCCGGGCTTCGTGCCGGCGTACATCCGCCCGCTCTTCGCCGAGGGTAAGGGGCCGTTCCGGTGGGTCGCGCTCTCGGGAGACCCCGAAGACATCGCCAAGACCGATCGCGCCGTCGCCGAGCTGTTCCCGCACGACACCGCGCTGCACCGGTGGCTCGAGAAGGCGGGGGAGCAGGTGCAGTTCGAGGGGCTGCCCGCGCGCATCTGCTGGCTCGGTTACCAGGAGCGCCACCTCGCGGGCCTGAGGTTCAACGAGATGGTGGCCTCGGGCGAGCTGTCGGGACCCATCGTCATCGGGCGCGACCACCTCGACGCGGGCTCCGTCGCCTCGCCGTACCGCGAGACCGAGGCCATGGCCGACGGCTCGGATGCCATCGCCGACTGGCCCCTGCTCAACGCGCTGCTCAACACCGCGAGCGGAGCGTCGTGGGTGTCGATCCACCACGGCGGTGGGGTGGGGATCGGCCGCAGCATCCACGCGGGACAGGTGTGCGTCGCCGACGGCACGGAGCTCGCGGCGGAGAAGCTGGCCCGCGTCCTCGTCAACGACCCGGGCACCGGAGTCATGCGCCACGTGGATGCCGGCTACGACCGCGCCCGCGAGGTCGCGGCCGAGCGCGGACTGACGGTGCCGATGTGGTGAGCGCTTCCGCGCTGCCCGGTGCCGATGGGGGGAGCGCTTCCGCGCTGACCGGTGGGGACGCGGGGGCGGGCGGAGCTGGACGCGCGTTCCTGCTGACGAACATCGGCGAGCTCACGACCAATGTCCCCGCCGCGGGCGACCCGTGCGGAACGCTCCGCGACGCGGCGGTCCTCGTGCGCGCGGGGCGCGTGGAATGGACGGGGCCGACGACCGAGGCTCCGGATGCCGCGGGCCTCGACGCCGACGCGAGAGTCGGGGTGATCGATGCCGGCGGTCGCGCCGTGCTCCCCGGCTTCGTCGACAGTCACACGCACCTCGTCTTCGGCGGCGATCGGGCCGAGGAGTTCGCCGCGCGCATGGAGGGGAAGCGGTACGCGGCGGGAGGGATCCGCACGACGGTCGCGGCGACCCGGGCGGCATCCGACGATGAGCTTCGCGAGCGGTTGCGCGCCCTCGTCGCCGAGTGTCGCGCGCAGGGAACGACGACGCTCGAGATCAAGACGGGCTACGGCCTCGACGTCGAGACCGAGCTGCGGCTCGCGCGACTCGCCGCGGAGGTCACCGACGAGGTCACGTTCCTCGGCGCGCACGTCGTCGCGCCCGAGTTCGCCGGGCACGCGGACGAGTACGTCGACCTCGTCGCGGGCGAGATGCTCGACGCTGTGTCACCGCTCACCCGCTGGGTCGACGTCTTCTGCGAGACCGGCGCGTTCACGGCCGCCCAGAGTCGGCGCGTGCTCGAGGCGGGCCGGGCGAAGGGGCTCGGCATCCGGGTCCACGGGAACCAGCTCGGCGCCGGAGACGGGGTGGCGCTCGCGGTGTCCCTGAACGCCGCCTCCGTCGATCACTGCACGTTCGTCTCGGATGCGGACGTGGCCGCGCTCGCCGGATCCGACACCGTCGCAACCCTGCTCCCGGGGGTGGAGTTCTCGACGCGCCAGCCGTACCCCGACGCGCGGCGCCTGCTCGACGCGGGAGTGACGGTCGCGCTCGCGAGCGACTGCAACCCGGGGTCGAGCTTCACCAGTTCGATGCCGCTCATGATCGCCCTCGCCGTGCGCGAGATGGGGATGACGCCCGCCGAGGCGGTGTGGGCAGCCACGGCCGGCGGCGCGCGGGCACTGCGGCGCACGGATGTGGGCGTGATCCGCCCCGGCTCCTGCGCCGACCTCGTGCTGCTCGAGGCCCCGTCCCGCGTGCACCTGGCCTACCGGCCGGGTGTGCCTCTCGTGCGGACCGTGTGGAAGGACGGGGCCGAGGTCTGAGGCAGCGCGGTGGACGGCGGGTAGCCGGCCTCAGGGCGTCAGCAGCTCGAACTCGTCGGGAGGGGTGGCGTCGACGTCGTCCCACGTTCCCTCGTGCCACGTGAAGATCGCCACCGCGCACGTGACCATCCGTTCGTCGCGATCGGCCAGACGCGAGACGAGAGCACTCATCCCGGGGTCGTGAGCGACCACCATCACCTCGTCGACCCCCGCGGCGCGCGCGGAGGCGAGCAGTTGCGCGGCCTCGGCGAGATAGAGCTCGGCATGCTCGACGACCTCCGCATCGAACGCGAGAGCGAACGCCTCAGCTGTCTGTCGGGCGCGCAGCGCCGTGCTCGAGAGCACGACCTCGGGGCGGACGCCCTTGCGCACGACGGTCCGGGCCATCGCCGGTGCGTCGCGTCGGCCGCGGTCGTTGAGGGGACGGTCGTGGTCGTCGAGACCCGCGTCGGCCCAGTCCGATTTCGCGTGCCGCGCCAGAACCAGTTGGATCATCGTCTTTCCGCCATTCCTGCCAGGAGCTCCAGAACGCACAGCGCGGCCAGCCGCACGGTGCGGGCGTCGGGAGTGTCTGCCGTGGCATCCACCTCGACGATGTCGGCGCTCGTCACGCCGGGGTCTCGGGCGAGCCCACGCACGAGGGCGCGCACCTCCCAGGCGGCGAGTCCGCCCGGGACGCTCGCGGGGCAGCCCGGAGCGACGGAGCGGTCGCACACGTCCACATCGATGTCGAGGTGGATGCCGGAGGCCGCGGCCCCGACATCGCCCGGGGTGAGAGCGGGGGTCCGGGTCGCCGGGTCGCCGGCCGGGGACGCGACCGCGTCGCTCTCCGCCGACAGAGCGGGTCGGTTCGGGGGTGAGGCGCCCGCGCCGCGGGCGATGCGCAGCGCCTCGGCGACGACCTCGTCGATACCGCGTCGGCGCACCTCGTCGAGCGTGATGACCGTGATGCCCGCGTCGAAGGCGCGCTGCGCGTACGCCGCCGAATTCGCGAAGTCGGCGATGCCGATCTGAACGATGCGGCGCGGGTCGAGACCGTCGGCGATGAGCCGCCGCACGGGGGAGCCGTTCGACTCCCCGTCGCGGAGATCGAAGTGCGCGTCGAGGGTGATCAGACCCCCGACTCCGCGTCCCTGGGCGACGCCGTAGGTGGCGGAGTTGTCTCCGCCGAGGGCTATCACCAGACAGGCCGCCGAGAGCGCCGCCACGGCTGCGCGCACGCGCGCCTCGCCGTCGCGCCCGTCGGGGTCATCGACGTCGCCGGCGTCCGCGATGTTCAGCGCGGCAGTGAGATCGAGGGGCGGAGGACCGAGCAGCGTCGGCGAGAAGCGCCGGAGAGCCTCGCGCACGGCTGCCGGTGTCTCGCCCGCTCCCGTCCGGGAGAGGGACGTGCGCCACGCGGGGACCCCGAGCAGAACGGCATCCGGCGCCGTCTTCTCATCGGGGGCGGGCCAGTCTCCGGCGCGGGGCCAGAGGGGATCGCTCGACAGGGTGCTCATGCGGCCACGTATACCCAAGCGCGGATGCCGCTGAGCAGGACGACCGCGGCGCGGCGGTACAGCGACACCTCGTATTCGTCGGCCGCGTCCAGTTCTTCTGGCGTCAGGTGCAGCACGCGTCCGAACACGCGGTCGTTGGGATCGTCGGTGCGGCGGAGGATCGGGTGGCGGTCGAGGCCCGAGAGCTGCGCGACGCGCTCGTCGGCGACGTCTGTCCACTCGAGGCGGTACCCGGACAGAACATCGTCCGCTCCCTCGACGCGGTGACCGAAGGTGTCGAGCTGAACCTCGGGCAGCTGCAGCGTCCCGTAGGTGAAGAGGGACTCCGTGCCCGAACCGTCGCTCACGCGCACCAGGGTACTCACGCGGCGTCGGCGAGGGGCGGCGCGACGTGAGAGGTTTCGGCCATCGAGTGCGCGAATCGTCATGATCCCCACACCAGGTGTGCGACCGTGAAGATCACCAGGCCCGCGAGAGCACCGACGATCGTGCCGTTCAGACGGATGTACTGCAGGTCGCGTCCGACCATGAGCTCGATCTTCTCGGTGGTCTCTTCGGCGTCCCAGCGTTCGACGGTGTCGGTGATGATCGAGGCGATGTCGTGCCGGTACCGCCCCACGACGAACACCGCCGCATCGGTGACCCAGCCGTCGACCCGCTTCTGCAGGGCCTCGTCGCGCTGCAGGCGGACGCCGACCTCGGCGAGAGCCGCCGAGGCGCGGCGACGCAGGGCGCTCTCGCGGTCGGCGAGCGAACGCAGGAGGCCGGCCTTGGCGGTGTTCCAGGCGTCGGCCGCCAACTGCCGTACCCGCGGGCTGTCGAAGACCGCCGCCTTCGCCTCCTCGAGACGCACCATCGTCGCCGGGTCGTGCTGGAGGCTGTCGGCCAGTCTCCCGAGATAGCCGTCGATCGCACCGCGCGCCTGGTGTCGAGGATCGGCGCGCACCGCATCCACGAATTGCACGGCCTCGCGGTACACGGTGTCGTCGACGAGCCGTGCCGCCATGCTCGGCACCCACGCCGGGAGTCGACGCGAGACCAGGCCCTGGAAGGTGTCGCGGTTGTTGCCGAGCCACACAGCGATGTTGTCGAGGGCCAGATCCACGGCGCCGTGGTGAGCACCCGAGCCGACGACGCGTTCGAGCCATCCGCCGATCGAGGGTCCCCAGTCGGGGGAGAGGAGGTGTTCGCGGGCGAGGTCTTCGATGAGACCCTGCACATCGTCGTCGCTCAGCGCGGTGAGGACACTCGATGCGAGGGTCGCGCCCTCTGCGGCGACGCGGTCGGCGTGGGCGGGATCGGCGAGCCAGGCCCCGGCCCGCGCCGAGAGGGGCGTGGACTCGAGCTTCGTTCGTACGACGTCGCCCTCGAGGAAGTTCGTCTCGACGAACTCGCCCAGCTGACGCCCGATCTCGTCTTTCCGGCGCGGGATGATCGCCGTATGCGGGATGGGCAGGCCCAGCGGGTGCCGGAACAGAGCGGTGACCGCGAACCAGTCGGCGAGGGCGCCCACCATGCCGCCCTCGGCCGCGGCGCGCACGTACTGCAACCACTCGACCTCGCGCTGCAGCGAGAACGACACCGCGAAGACGAGGGCCATCGCGATCAGCGCGCCGAGAGCGACCCCCTTCATCACCTGGAGAGCGCGGCGGCGCTCCTGGTCGGCGGGGCTCAGCGCCCGGGTCGGCGTGCGCGCCATCAGGCGGTCACCGGCCCGAGCCAGGCCGTGGCCGCGGTGGAGTGCGCCGACTCGGAGTCGGAGGGGTGGAACATGCCGGCGAGGACGTCGCGGTACAGCCTGCTCAATTCGTGGCGCGAGAAGTACGCCGAACCGCCCCCGACGAGGATGGCGTCGTCGACGACCTCTTTCGCCATGGCGACGGCGCGGTACTTCACCCCCGACAGCAGGGTGAACCAGCGCGCGCCGTGGTCGGCGAGGGTGTCGACGTCGGACGCGAGCGAGGCCAACTGCGGCGGGAGGGCGTCGTAGGCGAGCGCCATGTCGGCGATGCGCCACCGGATGTCGGGGTCGTTCGCGTAGGTGGTCCCGGTCTTCTTGGACCGGCGCGAGGTCGCGGCCTCGACCGCGAGCTCGATGGCGCGCCGCGCGATACCCGTGTACACGGAGGCCAGCAGGATCTCGAAGACCGCGAAGATGCCGAACACGAGGGGATCGGGCTGGGGCCCCGGGACGACGAGGCGGATGACGCGTTCGGCGGGAGCGTGCGCACCGCGAAGCTCGGTCGTGCGGCTCTGCGTGCCGCGCATGCCGAGGGTGTCCCAGTCGTCACGGGCGACGACGTCGTCGCTGCGGTCGAGGAACGCGAACACCATGCGGGGGCCCTCGGGCGCGGTGTCGTCGAGCCCGTGCACACCGAGGTGGTCCCAGACGGGAGACAGCGAGGTGAAGATCTTCGTCCCCGTGAACGTGTAGCCGCCCCGCCCGTCGGGGCGAGCCTCGGTGTCGCTCCCGAAGAGGACCAGGTCGTTGCCCGCCTCGCTGATGCCGAAGGCGAACACCTCACCCGCGGCCGCCCCGCGCTGGACGAAGGCGAGATCGTCGAGCCCGCGGTCGCTCAACACCTTGGCGACGCCGGTCCACACGAGGTGCATGTTCACCGCCAGGGCCGTGGCGGGTGCCGCACCCGCGAGGTGCTGCTGCAGGATCGACGCCTCGGCGAGGCTCAGCCCCGCGCCGCCCAGCTCGGTGGGCACCAGGATGCCGAGATACCCGGCCTCCCGCAGCTCGTCGAGGTCGTCGTGGGGGAACGTGTTCTCGCGGTCGTGCACCACGGCGCGCTCACGGATGCGCACGAGCAGGTCGTCGGGCAGGTACCGAGCCGGATCGAACGAGGTCATGGCATCCATTCTGCTCGGCCCTACCGACATTGCGGGCGGGGTGGCATCGCGCCTCGAAACGCGCGAGCGCGGGTCAACGCAGGGCGTCGAGGACGGCGGCCACCGCGGCCTCCGGCCGGTCGCGATGCGGAGAGTGACCGGCGCCGTCCACGACGCTCATCGTCACGAGGGGGTTTCGGAGGACCTCGGCCGCGAGCTCGCCCGTGAAGATCGAGTGCACCGCGGGATCGGCTCCGACCACGCGCGTCGGCACCGACAGCGCGGCCGCGGCCGAGCGGACGTCCCACACGGCGTTCTGCAGGCTCGTCTGCTCGACGGCCCACCGGCTCGCGCGCCCCGTCGCTCGTGCCTTCAACTCGACGTCGATCGGGTGCCAGTCGGGATGCGCGGCCCGGACGGCGTCGACGCTCGGGTCGTCGAACGACTGCTCCTGGCTCGCGCGGACGATCGCCCGGTCCTCCTCCGACAGGAAGATGGCCGGGTCGATGAGTACGAGGCGACGGGTCCAGCCCGGGTTCTCCGCGGCGGCGAGGGTCGATGCGCCGCCGCCGAGGGAGTGCCCGACGACCGCGTCCCACGCCCCGCCGCGCGGGGGCGTCGTCCCGCGCAGGTCAGCCGCGTACGCCGACAGGCGGTAGTCGAGGGTGCGCGGTGCGTCCCCGTGACCGCGCAGGTCGACGGCGACGGCGTGCCACCCCGCTTCGGCCAGCGCGACACCGTAGCGCCACATGAGAGCGCCGTCGGAGCCGAGTCCGTGGGCGAGCAGAGCCTGCGGACCGCGCGGGTCGCCCCAGGCGAGCTGAGGAAGGATCACGGGAGTGGGCATGGCACCCATCTTGCTCCGTCCGCACGCCGCGCTGCCGATCCGGCGTCACAGAACGCCCCCAGAATGGATGCCATGATCTCGACCGAGATGGCCCAGGCCCTGCGCGAGGCCGGACTGGTGTGGCATCCGCGATCCGGTGACCGCTTCCAACTCGACGAACCGGAGTTCGAGGCCGACGTCTTCACCGTGAGCGATATGACGGTGGAGCCGCGCGACTACCCCACGGGTCGGATCCTCGCCTTCAACGGCACGACGGAATGGGCCCTCGACTCGGTCGCCACCGAGGACGCGCTGTGGCTGCCGTCGGAGTCGCAGCTGCGCGAGATGCTGCGCTCGACCTTCCGGTCCCTGCGCCGGCTGTCCGACACCTACGAAGTCGAGATCTCGATCGGCGGGTCGACGCTCGTGTTCGACCACCCGGCCCCGGCGGATGCCTACGCACTCGCCGTGCTCGAACTGCTGCGACGCACGCACTGACCCACCCGTCGGGGTGTTCCGACACGGGATGCCGCGCCCCCCGGCTCCCCACTCAGGTGATGGTGTGCACCGGTTCGGTGTCGGGGATGGGGCTCGCGTCGCGGTGGCGGAGATCGGGGAATCCACGCACGAAGACCGCGGCGACGACGAAGCCGAGCACCGCGAATCCGGCCGCGGCGACGTACGCGCCGGTCGGGCCGACCCCGTCGACGAGGAAGCCCGCCACGGCCGAGCCCGCGGCCGCGCCGATGAGCTGACCCGTGCCGATCCAGCCGTAGGCCTCGGCCGTCTCGCTGAAGCGGACGCTCGCCGAGGTCATGGCGAACATCACGGCCAGAGCCGGCGCGATGCCGGCGCCGGCGACGAGGAGGGTCGCACCGATCCACCACGCGTTGAGCGAGAGGACGGTGAGAGAGAGCCCGACGGCGACGATCGCGAAACGTCGGGCCATCGCCCAGGGGCCGATGGGGATGTGGCCGAACGACAGGCCACCGGCGAGACTGCCGACGGCGAAGACGGCGAGGATCAGACCCGCCTCGAGCCCGCCGTGGTCGAAGGTCGCGACGACGCCAGCCTCGACGGCAGAGCACGCGCCGATCAGGAGGAACCCGGTGGCGGTGGCCAGGATGACCGGCGGCTTCGCCAGGACGCGACCGAGCCCGCGGCGGCTGCGCGGGATGCGCACGCGCCCGACCTCGGGGCTGAGGATGAACCACGCGCCCCCGCCGAGGAGGATGACCACGACGAGGAGCAGGCCCGGGACGGTGCCGACCTGCGTCGCCACCAGGGTGATGAGCACGGGTGCGAGGACCCAGATGATCTCTTGCAGCGAGGCGTCGAGCGAGTAGAGCGGGGTGAGCCGCTGGGAGTTGACCATCTTGGGGTAGATGGTGCGGACCGCGGACTGCACGGGCGGGGTGGAGAGGCCGGCGATGAGTCCGAGCGCCATGTAAAGGGGAAGCGGCATCTCGATGAGGGCGAGGGTCACGATCGCCGCCGCGCACACGAGGAGCGTGACGGTGAGCACGCGGCGCATGCCCCAGATGCCCATCCAGCGGCTGGTGACGGGGCCGGCGACGGCCTGGCCGATGCTCGTGGCGGCCAGGACGAGACCGGCGGCGCCGTAGGAGCCGGTGACGTGCTCGATGTGCAGGAGCACGGCGAGGCTGGTCATGCCGTTGGGGAAACGAGCCGTCAACTGCGCGGCGATGATGCGCCCCACGCCTGGGGTTCGAAGGAGTTCGCGGTAGCCGGCCACCGGATAACGCTACAGCCGACCTCCGACATGCGCCGAGGCCCCGTCCGGTCGCCGCGTCGCGACACGCCGCGACACGCCCATGGACGTTTTCCCTCACCTGTGCAATGTCGGAACCCCCGTCTAGCGTCCGACCTGTGGACAGACATCGAGCGGAGCCGCGAGAACCGCGGAATCGCGCCTGTCGACATCATCCGGGGAGGGGGTCGATCTGTGGATGAAATCGTGGACAACCTGTGTCGTACGTGGGGAGAGACGGTGGAAAATCACACTGATGTAACTACTACCCCTTGTGGTGCCTTCCGATGTCCGTCCCCATATGTAGTATTGAGGTCCCGGCTGGCCCTGCCCGCCCGGACACAGTTTTTCCAGGGGAGAGAGAGAACGACATGGCGATCACGGTCTACACCAAGCCGTCCTGCGTCCAGTGCACCGCGACCTACCGCGCACTCGACTCGAAGGGCATCGAGTACAACGTGCTCGACCTGTCCGAAGACCCGACGGCGCTCGAGCAGGTCAAGTCGCTCGGGTACCTTCAGGCGCCCGTCGTCGTCACCGACGAGGACCACTGGTCGGGCTTCCGCCCCGACAAGATCGACGAGCTCGCGTCGCGCCTCGCCTGATCCGGCGACAGGCTCGCAGACCACCGTCATGAGCACTGTCTTGTCGGCGACCGAGGCTCCGCTGCTGGTCTACTTCTCGAGCGTGTCGGGCAACACCGCGCGTTTCATCGAGAAGCTCGGCAAGCGGGCCGTGCGCATTCCGCTGCGGCCGACCGATCCGCCCCTCCACGTCGACGAACCCTTCGTGCTGGTCACCCCCACTTACGGTGGGGGTGCCGGCCGGGGTGTCGAGAAGGGCGCGGTCCCCAAGCAGGTCATCCGGTTCCTCAACGAGGAGCGGAACCGACGCAACATCCGCGGGGTCATCTCCGCGGGCAACACGAACTTCGGCGACGCCTTCTGCCTCGCCGGCGACATCATCAGCCGCAAGTGCGCCGTGCCGCACCTGTACCGGCTGGAAGTATTCGGCACGCCCGACGACGTCGAGCGGGTCACCGAGGGATTGGAACGATGGTGGAAGTTGAGCTGACCGACGTGGACTTCAAGACCGAAGCGCGATTCGAGGGAATGGATTACCACGCCCTCAACGCGATGCTGAACCTGTACGACGCCGACGGCAAGATCCAGTTCGACGCCGACAAGCGGGCGGCGCGGGAGTACTTCCTGCAGCACGTCAACCAGAACACGGTGTTCTTCCACTCGCTCAAGGAGCGCCTCGACTACCTCGTCGAGAAGGAGTACTACGAGCCCACCGTGCTCGAGAAGTACTCGATGGACTTCATCCAGGAGCTCAACGACCGCGCCTACGGCGCGAAGTTCCGCTTCGAGACCTTCCTCGGCGCCTTCAAGTACTACACGAGCTACACGCTGAAGACCTTCGACGGGAAGCGCTACCTCGAGCGCTTCGAGGACCGCGTCGTCATGACCGCCCTCGCCCTGGCGGACGGCGATCAGCGTCTCGCGGTGCAGCTCGTCGACGAGATCATCTCGGGCCGCTTCCAGCCCGCCACGCCCACGTTCCTCAACGCCGGCAAGGCGCAGCGCGGCGAACTCGTGTCCTGCTTCCTGCTGCGCATCGAAGACAACATGGAATCGATCGCGCGCGGCATCAACTCGGCGCTGCAGCTGTCGAAGCGCGGCGGCGGCGTGGCCCTGCTCCTGTCGAACATCCGCGAGTCGGGTGCGCCGATCAAGCAGATCGAGAACCAGTCGTCGGGCATCATCCCCGTCATGAAGCTCCTCGAAGACAGCTTCAGCTACGCCAACCAGCTCGGCGCACGCCAGGGCGCGGGCGCGGTCTACCTCAACGCGCACCACCCCGACATCCTCCGCTTCCTCGACACCAAGCGCGAGAACGCCGACGAGAAGATCCGCATCAAGACGCTGTCGCTGGGCGTCGTCATCCCCGACATCACCTTCGAGCTCGCGAAGAACGGCGAGGACATGTACCTCTTCTCGCCGTACGACGTCGAGAAGGTCTACGGCAAGCCGTTCGGCGACATCTCGGTCACCGAGAAGTACCGCGAGATGGTCGACGACCCGCGCATCAAGAAGACGAAGATCAACGCGCGCGAGTTCTTCCAGACCCTCGCCGAGATCCAGTTCGAGTCGGGCTACCCGTACATCATGTTCGAGGACACGGTGAACAAGGCCAACCCGATCGCCGGCCGCATCAACATGTCGAACCTGTGCTCCGAGATCCTGCAGGTCAACACGCCGACCACGTACAACGAGGACCTCTCGTACGACACCATCGGCAAGGACATCTCCTGCAACCTCGGTTCGATGAACATCGCCCTCGCGATGGACGGTGGAGATCTCGGCCTCACGGTCGAGACCGCGATCCGCGCCCTCACCGCCGTCAGCGTGCAGAGCCACATCGCCTCGGTGCGCTCGATCGAAGACGGCAACGACCGCTCGCACGCCATCGGCCTCGGCCAGATGAACCTGCACGGTTACCTCGCTCGTGAGCACGTCTACTACGGCTCCGAAGAGGGCATCGACTTCACGAACATCTACTTCTACACGGTGCTGTTCCACGCGCTGCGCGCCTCGAACCGCCTCGCGATCGAGCGCGGCACGGCCTTCGACGGCTTCGAGAACTCCACCTACGCGTCGGGCGAGTTCTTCGACAAGTACACCGACCAGGTGTGGGAGCCGCAGACGGTCAAGGCGAAGGAGCTCTTCGCCCGGGTCCAGATCCCCACGCAGGATGACTGGCGCGAGCTGAAGGCCTCGATCCAGGCGCACGGTATCTACAACCAGAACCTGCAGGCCGTGCCCCCGACCGGCTCGATCTCGTACATCAACAACTCGACGAGCTCGATCCACCCGATTGCCTCGAAGATCGAGATCCGCAAGGAAGGCAAGCTCGGTCGCGTCTACTACCCGGCTCCGTTCATGACGAACGAGAACCTGGAGTACTACCAGGACGCGTACGAGATCGGCTACGAGAAGGTCATCGACACGTACGCCGCCGCGACCCAGCACGTCGACCAGGGCCTGTCGCTGACGCTGTTCTTCAAGGACACCGTCACCACCCGCGACATCAACAAGGCTCAGATCTACGCGTGGCGCAAGGGCATCAAGACCATCTACTACATCCGTCTGCGTCAGCTGGCGCTCGAGGGCACCGACATGACCGAGTGCGTCTCGTGCATGCTCTGACCCGCTGACCCCCCCCCATCGATCAAGGACACAGGAACGACATGGCTGAGAAGCTGCAGTTGCTGAACCACGTGCAGGCCATCAACTGGAACCGCATCCAGGACGACAAGGACCTCGAGGTCTGGAACCGTCTCGTGAACAACTTCTGGCTGCCCGAGAAGGTGCCGCTGTCGAACGACATCCAGTCGTGGAACACGCTCACCCCCGAGGAGCAGACCCTGACGATGCGCGTGTTCACGGGGCTCACGCTCCTCGACACCATCCAGGGCACGGTCGGCGCGGTCTCGCTCATCCCCGACGCGATCACCCCGCACGAAGAGGCCGTCTACACGAACATCGCGTTCATGGAGTCGGTGCACGCCAAGAGCTACTCGTCGATCTTCTCGACGCTGTGCTCCACGAAGGAGATCGACGAGGCGTTCCGCTGGTCGACCGAGAACGAGTTCCTTCAGAAGAAGGCGCGCATCGTCATGGACTACTACCGAGGAGATGACCCGCTCAAGCGCAAGGTCGCCTCGACGCTTCTCGAGTCGTTCCTGTTCTACTCGGGCTTCTACCTGCCGATGCACTGGTCGAGCCGCGCCAAGCTCACCAACACGGCAGACCTGATCCGCCTCATCATCCGCGACGAGGCCGTGCACGGGTACTACATCGGCTACAAGTTCCAGCGCGGTCTCGAGACGGTCGACCAGGCTCGTCGCGACGACATCAAGGACTACACGTTCTCGCTGATGTACGAGCTCTACGACAACGAGGTGGGGTACACGCAGAGCCTCTACGACTCGGTCGGCCTCAGCGAAGACGTGAAGAAGTTCCTTCACTACAACGCGAACAAGGCGCTGATGAACCTCGGCTACGAGGCGATGTTCCCCGCGTCGGTCACGAACGTGAACCCCGCGATTCTGTCGGCCCTGTCGCCGAACGCCGACGAGAACCACGACTTCTTCTCGGGGTCGGGGTCGTCGTATGTCATCGGCAAGGCCGAGGCCACGGAAGACGACGACTGGGACTTCTGAAATGCCTGACCGCAGCGCAAATTCGCACCGCGTTGCGGTCGCAAGCCCCCACCTCGACGCGGCCTATACGGCCGCCCGGAGTGGGGGCTTGCCCACGTTTTGCCCACAAAGAGCGGGAGGGGGTGATGACATGGCAGGTAAAGGACGCGCACGCAGCGCGATTACGGGTCGCTTCGTAAAAGCAACAACGGCCGCCCGCAATCCGCGAACGACCGTTGTAGAGAAGCCCACCAAGAAGTCAGGTAAGTAACCACCTAGTGGGGCGCGGCAGGGTCGGACTGGTACTCCGATTCCTGCCGTGTTCCACGTTAGTCGCTACGACACGGCAGCCGCGCGCGCGTCCGCCATCTTCGTGGCCACGGATTCGAGGTCGTCGTCGAAGAGTTCGGCGTAGACGTCGAGCGTCATGGCGGCGGAAGCGTGCCCGAGCATGCGCTGCACGGCCTTCACGTTGGCCCCGGCTGAGATGGCGAGCGAGGCGGCCGTGTGCCGTAGGTCGTGGGGAGTAATGGTGGGGAAAGTCCGGTCGGCGTCCTGTGCGGCGGCGACAGCCTTGACAAACCAACCGGAGGTTCGGTGGGGGTAGGTCATAGGTGTGGCGCCGTCGGAGAACAGGAAGGCGTCTCGTGCCTTGTCCTCGCAGAGTCGTGCGATAGGCGCGACCAGGAAGCCGGGGATGGGTACCTCGCGCGAGCTGCCGTGCTTCGGCGTGCCGATCTCGTAGACGCCTTTCACTAGGACGGCGTTGTCTTCGATGAGCATGCGGCGGCGGAGCATGTCGAGGTGGCGGACGCGCAGCGCTGAGACCTCGCCCCAGCGGAGGCCGGTGTAGGCCAACAGCAGCATGATGTTCTCTCGCCCTGGGGCGGCCGCGGCGAGGCGCTCTACCTGTTGGTGGGTGAGGAATCGTTTCGGCTTCGAGCGCTTCGCGGGCAACTGCACGCCCTTCGTCGGAGACGAACGGATGACGCCGTCGCGTTCGGCGATCGCCAAGACGCTGGACAGAACGAACACGCACCGGCGCACGGTCTGGGCGCTGAGCGCCTTTCGATCCGAGGTGGGGGAGAGCAGTGCGCTGACCCAGTCCTCGACTTCTGAGGCGCGGATGCTGGCGACCCCTCGCGCGCCCCACTGAGGCTCCACGTGCACCCGCCACGAGGTCTCCATCGTGTTCCGACTCGACGGCTTGAGGCGGGCGAGGCGTCCCGTCTTCCACTGTTCGGCGAACATGCGGACGGTCTTCTTGCCGAGCGTGGGATCGAGGAACGTGTTCGAGGCGACGGACACCGTGACCTCGGCGCGGAAGATCTCTGCTTCGCGCTTCGTCTTGAACCCGCGCTTGTCGGTGCGTTTGCCACTGGGGGTGGTGTAGCGGACGCGGTAGCGACGACCCTTGGCGCTGTCGTAGGCCTCGATGGATCCTGCCATGGGAGGGCTCCGTTAGCTGATGAAGCGGACGCGATGCGCCCATTGGCCGACGCCCATGCGGGCGTGTGCGTATGTGATCCCGCGGACGCGGGTAAGGCAGCGGGTCAGGTAGACGTCGACGAGCTCTTCCGTCACCTGCAGGTCCTCGGCCATGTCGTGGAGGGTCGCTCCGTCTCGCTCGAGTGCGGCCAGGCGGGCGGGGTCAATGAGCAGCCGTGCGGCGTACTCATCGGCCTGCGCCTCGGCGCCCTCATCGTCCTCGCAGGCGTGACCGTAGTGGGCGTGGCCGAGCTCGTGCGCGACGACGGAAGTCGCCTCGTTCGGCGTGAGGGTGAGGTCGAAGTAGATCTCGCCCTCGTCGGCGTACCACTCGCCGAGTATTCCGGGCTCGAGGTGAGCGGCGTGCACACGGATGCCCCGTGCGGCTGCGAACTGCAGTAGTGCCCTCACCTCGTGCCCCCTCATTCGGCGTGCGGTGCGCGGTCGGCCTTCCGTGTGCCCTTCTTCGCTGCGGTCCGCTGCTTTGCGGGTGGCTGCTTTACCGGCGCCTCATCATCTTGCGTGGGGGTTCCGACATTGCGGCGCCCGCGGGCGGCAGCGAGGTCATCGACGATGCCGAAGACGGGGGAGTCGCCGATCGTGGCTGTCTGGGTCACGTGCGGCGCCAGGACCTCAGCGAAGTCTTCGCCGCGCACCGAGGATGGCGGGCGAGTGGGGTCGAGGTATCGGAGTGCGCTGGCGCCGAGGTTCGCAGGGCTGCGTTTGCCGTTGACGATCGCGTCTACCCAGCCGGCGTAGTCGGACATTACCTCGATGCGACGCTCAAGCTCGTCGACGAGGGCATGAGTAGCGATGCCCTCGAGCCCCTGCGGCGTCTCGATGGTCACATTTTCTGCGACGTCGTCGGCGGTCAGATATCCAGCGGCAATGAGGCCGGGGATCGGATTGAGTCCGTACGCGCGCGCGAAGGCGATCACCTGAAGTGGCTGCGCGGTTACCACTCCGCGCACCCAGCGGCCTGCGGTTGCGGGATCAACCCCCACCTTTCCCGCGATGACGCTCTTCTGATCACCGTTGCTGTTGGTCTGGACGTAATCGGCCCACGTGCTGTCGTTGTCCACGAGGCAACCGTACACGCCACGGTGCACGCGTGCACGCACTATGCGTGCGCGCGTATGCGTTCCCGGGGTTGAGAGCCGCGGCTGTCATGCGCGCGTGCACAGTACTTGCATGCAGACCCGGACTGGCGTACGGTGGCACGCATGCAAGCCACTAGCCCAGGTGCAAGAACCCACTATCTCTCGGTCGATCCCGAGCGGCTCGACAAGCTCCGGGACGCTCACGGCATCCCCACCGACGCCGAGTTCGCCCGCCTGATCGGCGTCGACGACTCCACCTTGCGAAGAGTGCGCAAGGGCGAGACGGTCGCGTCGAACGAGTTCCTCGCTAAGCTCGCGGCCGCTTTCCCTCACGCATCGTTCGACTCGCTGTTCGTCCTCCGCTCTTCTGACGAGGCGCGCGCCGCGGAGGCGGGCAAGTGAGCAACGTGACGGCGCTGCGCAAGCCCGTGGAGCAGCCTGTCTGGCTATCGCCCGAGCAGGTGTGCGAGCGCGTCCCGGGAATGACGAAGACCATCCTCACGGACATGCGCGAGAACCGGCGCGGACCGGCCTACTACAAGCCCAGCCAGCGCACCGTCGTCTACCTCGAGTCGGAGATCGACGAGTGGGTGACGGCATCCCGCGTGCAGACCCGCGGCGAGGGTTCGTCGTGACGAACCCCGACGAACTCCCGACCTGGTTCTTCGTTCCCACTGCTCTCGCGGTCTGGGCCGCATGGCTAACCCCGGCGATCCTCCGCCGTCTCCGCGCACGCCGGGGCCGCTGACCTTCCCACCATCTCCCGATCCGAACCGAAGGGCACATCATGACGGATCCCACCTCTCCCACCCAGTTCTGCGATCAGCACCCGTTCGGCACGCACACCGCGTGCCCCGCCTGCGCTGACGCTCGCACTGCCGCGATCGCCGACGTGACGGCGCACCTCGACGAGGACCTGCAGCGTCTCCGCGTCCTCGCGCACCTCGACAAAGTAGAGGCGCATTTCAGAGCGTCGACCGCCAGAGCACTCCTCACCACCCTTGAGAACCACGCGCGGCACCTGACCCACGCTGACCTGCACGACCGTGCGTACGCCATCTGGGCCGAGTTCTACGGCGACGGCGGGCGCACCACCCCCGCCGACCTGGTGGCTGGCGTGTTCGTCCAGTCCGCGAAGTGGCTGGACCACCCCACGATCATGACCCTCGCCCGCCACGTGTGGGGCACCACCCCCTTCGACCAGCGGTACGCCGACAACCGGGTCCAGTGGATGCCGGAAGACGCGGTCGTCATCCTCACCATCCCGCACCTCCTATCCGACGGGACCCGTGTCGTCGCCGACGTGGTCGTGAGCGACACGAACATGGCCGGGGCACTCCGATGAGCGGCCCGAAGAATGCACTCACCATGGCCGAGGTCGTGCAAGACCCCGAGGGAGCGGTGCTCGCAGTCCGTCGGGCGCAGATCGCTCAGTGGCACGCCGAGAGTCGAGCCGAGCAGTTCGAGCTCATCCTCTCCGCATTCGATGCGTTGAGGCGCGGGGACTGGGCCCCGTCTGAATACTCACCCCAGTGGCGCTCGCGCGCTGAGGCAGCGGAGGCGAAGCTCGCCGCCCTGTCCACCCCGCCCGCCGACGACGACCTGACAGACGACGAATACGACGCAAAGTATGGTCTGCCTGGCCCGCTGGATGACCGTTACCCCGGCCGTCCCACCCCGCCCGCCGACGACGTACGCGAAGCGCTGACCCTCATTGCTCGCGACGTGCACCTCCACGACGGCGGAGAGAACGCGGCTATCACCGGCCCCCACGCGCAGCGCATTGCCGATGCGATACGCGAACGGTTCGAGGTCCGCCCGCACGGGACGGTCACCGACACCGAGGTAGAGCGCGTCGCCCTCATGCTCTGGGCCGACTACGACGCCGAGCACGCAGGATCCACGGTTGACCAGTTCTTTGGCCAGGCTCGCCGCTTGCTCGAAGCCGCACGGGAGGTCCACCCGTGACCGCTGACTTCTCGTGCCCGTGTGGCACGACGGCGACGACCGCCCCTGAGGCGACCCCCGAAGAGAACGACACCTTCGACGCCACCGTGCGCCGCCACTTCGCAGGAGACCACTCGTGACCGACACCATCAGAAACGCAGCGCTCATCATCGTCCCCGACGGTGCACCGGACGAGGACTGGCAGGACGGTCGCGCCGAGGGCGTCACCGCCTCCGAGGTTCACTCCATCGCCGTCGGCAGCATGAAGGCCCGCCGCACCATCCTCGACGGGAAGCTCAACGGCTCCACGTTCCACGGCAACCAGCACACGAAGCGCGGCCACGAGCTCGAACCGGTCATCCTCGCGGAGGCCGCGCAGCTCGACGGCGTCACCGTCCTCGAAGGCTCCAACGCTCTCCTCGGTCACCCCGAGCACCCCCTCCACCGCGCCACCCCCGACGGCCTCGGACGCCACGCCGTCCGCGGTGTGTTCGGTGCCGAGGTGAAGCGCCGGGAGAAAACCGCCGCCGTTGACGTCCCCGCGGACCATTACGACCAGTGCCAGTTCGGTATGTGGGTGACCGGCCTCCACTGGTGGCTGTACGCGTGGAAGGTCGAGGGGGAGGACGGCATCCACCACCGGTGGATCGAGCGCGACGAGGACCGCATCGCGATCCTCGCCCGCCAGGCTGACGACTTCATCGCCTGGCGCGCGGCCGGCGCCCCCTCCATCAACGGTCTCCCCGACGACGTCGACGACGCCCTCGCCCAGTACGCCCGCGGCCTCGCGATCGCCGCCGAAGGTGAGGCGCTCAAGAAGGGCGCCCGCCCCGTCATCGACGCGTGGATCGCCGAGCAGGCACCCACCGACGCCCTCCGCCGTGAGGGCTCGCACGCCGCGCTCACCTTCACCCCCAAGACGAAGACCGTCCTCGACGAGGACGCGTGGGCCGCGGCGGACGCGAAGCAGCACGCCGACGTCGTCGACATGGAAGAGAGGGCCCTGATGATCCGCCGAGCTGCGGAGAACGTCTACCGCAAGACCGTCCCGGCGACGCCCGGGTTCCGCATCGCACCGAACGGAGACGCGGCATGAACGACTTCACCGCATCCAACGGGGTGACTATCGCGAAGTACACCAACAACGGCGACGGCCGGGATGACCTGGTCGAGATCGTCGCCCGAGACGGAAGTCGGATGGCCGATTGGGACTACCTCGACCGCCACGACATGCAGGCGCTGCGTGAGTTCCTCCAGGCGGAGGCTGACGAACGCCTCGGGCGGTGGCGCTGGACCGAGAACCCCGACTACGTCGTCTACCCGAGCGCGCTCTATCTGACGCCGAGTAACAACGACCTCGCGCAGGTAGTGAATGAGGCCAACGGGCAGTGCCACCGTGTTCGCAGGGATGACCCCGACAGCTTGTTCGGATTGTTCTCCGAAGCGGGTGCCGCCTACTTCGATGCTCACCCGGAGCCGAAGCCGTGGCACGACGCCAAGCCCCGCGAAGTGTGGGTGCTGACGCACGTGAAGGACGAGACCTCCGCGTTCATCGTGGACGGCAACAGGTTCGAGAGCGGGTCATGGTCGCTTCCGCTTGACGCCTCGTCGATCACCGCTGGTCGTCGTATCTGGCCGGAGGTGTCGGCATGAGCGCCCGTCGCACCGTCCCGGCCCCAGACGTGGCCCGCGGATCCGGCGTGGTCGACGCCATCGGCGAGACCAAGCCCCGCCCCGGTGTCCTCACCATCCTCTCCAAGGGTGAGGCGGAGCGGATGACGCAGGAGATCAAACTCACCGCCTCCGGAATCCGCAACAACCTGTTCAAGCTCCGCAACCAGATCGACGTCGCGAAGTCGTCGAACGTGTGGCAGATGCTCGGGTTCTCCTCGTGGACCGCGTGGCTGTCGGACACTCTCGCTGAGGAGCCGATGCGAGTGTCCCGTGAGGAGCGCCTCGAGCTGGTCGGCTACCTCTCCGGCGAGGGGATGAGCACGCGCGCCATCGCCCCCATCGTCGGCATCAGCAAGTCGCAGGTGTCGAACGACCTCGCCGACCTGTCCAGTTCTGGACACGACAACCCGGGTCTTCCCGGCATGGCCGAGGACGAGACGCCCGCCGAATCGGGGCCGGTGCTCACGCCCGTCCCGCCGACCACGGAAGGCCTCGACGGCAAGAGCTACCCCAAGCCGAAGCCGAACCTCCGCGCGGTGACCCTCACCGCCATCACCGACGACGCCCGCGCCGCTGGCGTCGCCCTCCGCAAGGCGGTCGAGCGTCTCGACCGCATCCGAGAGGACGAGCGGTTCCCCGGCCACCGCGCGCAGATCCTCGCCGACATGGCCGAACACCTGGGCTACGCCCGCGACGTACTGAACGACTACGGCGTCGAGAACCTCCTCGACGACACCACGAAGGAGCACTGACATGGCTAAGAAGATCACCCTCCTGCTCGACGCCGGACAGCTCCGGTGGGCGCTGCGCGGGGCGCTGGCTGCCGCCGCCACCGACGACGTCACCCCCGTGCTCTGCGCGGTCAACTGGGTCGTCGAGGGCAAGCATGTCCACCTTGTCGCCACCGACCGCTACCGCGTGCACGAGACCCTCGTCCCCAGACCGAAGGGCGCTGGCAATGGCGAGTTCCTCATGGATCGCCGCCAGGCTGCGTGGATTCTCGCGAACGCGCACCGCCCCGCTCGGTCCTTTCCCGAGCAGCAGATCCGCGTCTCGTGGACCGAGGGCACCCCGACGAAGGCTGGCCGCATCGCCGTCGAGGTCATCGCATCCGAGGCTGACGACGCGCCCGTGTTCCGGTACGAGGCGGACGCCGTGCGCGGCAAGTTCCCGCCCGTGCGCCGCCTGTTCAAGGACCCGGTCCGCGAAGAGACGGAGGTGGCGGCAGAGAACGTCGACATCATCGGGCTCGACCCGAAGTTCATCGCCAGCATGCAGCACCTCGTCGGCTACCGCGGCGAGCCCCTCGTCTTCACCATGCCGAAGCCCGGTGAGAAGAAACTCTCACCCATGCGGGTAAGCAACGTCGGCGGCACGGCGCGCGCCCTCCTGCAGCCCAACCTGCTGATCAACGGCGCAGCCGAGTGGCAGGGCGGCGAACTCGCCGAGCCCGCCCCCGTCGCGAAGGCGAGCGCAGCATGACCGAGCAGCAGACCGATACCGCGACCGACGAGGATGTCGCGAAGACCCTCGCCGACTACGAGCGCATCGTCCAAGCGACGGGGGAGTGGAACGGCCGCGAGGCGACCGAGTTCACCAACGACGGCGTGACCTGGTCGCCCGTGTGGGTGAAGACCGAGGCGCACCCCACCCCGCTCGCTGCGAGATCCCGCGTGCACCGCATCGGCGTGCTCTACCCGGCGGAGGAGGTCGTCCTCTGGGACGAAGCGTTCCCGGCGGAGAACCCCGACTGGCAGAAGGTGTGGACCGAGCGTCCCCGCGTCCTGTTCGGCGCGTTCACCGCCCGCCGAGCGCTCAAGGCCGCGTTCCGCGAGGCGCTGCGCGACCGCCGCGAACCGGACGACCTGCCGGACGCCCGTGACGCCGCGCCTGTGCCGGAGGCGCGCGACTGGGACCTGGAGATCGCGACCGCCGCGACCGTGGACGAGCTGAAGGGCGTGTGGTCCGACGCCCGCACCGCCCGCGCCCGCACCGGCCCGCGCGAGGTCGCCTACAACGTGCGTCTCACCGAGCTCTCGGCCGCCGCCATGCACGCCCGCGATCGCGGCCTGCGCGCGGTCGAGGCCGCGCTGCAGAAGGATGAGCACGCATGGACGCCGGACCAGGCGAAGCCCACACCCCATCCGCCGACGGTGGAACTGCGCCCCGCGACCGCACCGCGTCCTCGCATCCCCGCACAGCACCGCCCCCGCAACTCGGAAATGTCCGCTGCCCTCGCCGCCGCCGTCAGCGACGCCGAGAGCCACGACCGACCCGTCCCCGGCGCCGTGCGCCGCGCCACCCGGAAGCAGGCCAAACCGTGAGCGTCAATCAGGGCACCGGGGAGGTGCGGGAGGACGGGTTCGCGATCAAGCGTGGGGCGGACTTGCTCGCGTTCGAGCCGACCAACCCGACCGAGATGGAGCGCTTCATCCGCGAGGCCAACGGCCTGCTCGAGGAGATGCCGAACCTCCTGCTCGAGATCAACGACCGCCGCTACGCCGCCGAGCGCGCCTACTCCCGCAAGAAGAACACCCGCCTCGCGGGCTACGGGCGCTCCGGCGTACCCGCGACGTTCGCCCGCGCCCAGGCGGAAGCTGACGCCCTCGAAGAGCTCGAGACGTGGCACAACACCAAGGCCGAGTACCACCACGCCGAGTCCACCGAGCGGGCACTCCGCACGAAGGTCTACTCCATGCTGAACATCAACCGTGCCATCGCGGCGCAGTACGGGGCGCACCGATGAGCGCCGCAACGCTTGAGCGCACCGTCGTCGGGTACGCGCGCCCCACGGTCCCGTGGAACGGGTTGACGGTCACCGACCTCTTCTGCGGTGCCGGCGGTTCGTCGTCCGGTCTCGTCGAGGCGGGCTACCGGGTTGTCATCGCGGCGAACCACTGGGCCCTCGCGATTGAGTCGCACCAGATCAACCACCCCGACACCGACCACTCACAGGCTGACATCTCCCAGGTGAACCCGGCGTACTTCCCGAAGACGCACGTCCTCTGGGGATCACCGGAGTGCACGAACCACTCGATCGCGAAGGGGGTGAAGCGCCAGCGTCAGCAGGACCAGGCGCTGTTCGAGCTCGACGGCACCCGCCCGCTCCCGGACGAGGCCGCGAACCGCTCGCGCGCCACGATGTGGGACATTCCCCGCTTCGCCGAGCACCACCGGTACATGGCGATCATCCTTGAGAACGTCGTCGATGCGTACCGGTGGGATCAGTTCGACGCGTGGCAGATGGCGATGCGCGCGCTCGGGTACCGGATGCAGCTCGTGTGGCTGAACAGCATGCACGCGCAGATCGGCGGGCTTCCCGCTCCGCAGTCTCGCGACCGCATGTACGTCGTGATGTGGCGCGAGGACCTCGTGTCGAAGGACCGCCAGGGCCCCGACGTCGGGAAGTGGACGCGCCCGATGGCGGTGTGCCCGGAGCACGGCGAGGTGCAGGCCGTCCAGGCGTTCAAGAAGAAGGAGGCGTGGGGCCGCTACCGGGCGCAGTACGTCTACCGCTGCCCGACGTGCTGGACGCCGATCGAGCCCGGGTGGCTGGCCGCCGAGTCGATCATCGACTGGTCGCTACCCGCGCCACGCATCGGCGACCGCGCGAAGCCCCTTGCCGAGAAGACGCGCGAGCGAATCCGTCGCGGCATCGAACGCCACTGGGCGCCGATCATTGCGAAGGCTGCCGGGGACACCTACGACGGCGTCACGACCGGATCGGGCTACCTCCGGGTCAGCGACCTCGACTCGCCCATCCCGGCGCAGACGGGCACCGCCGAGCACGGTCTCGCGATGCCGCCGGCGTTCCTCGCGCAGTTCCGTGAGCGCGACCGCACGCAGACGCTCGACAAGGCGCTGCCGACGGTCGTCGCCGACGGCGCGGGTCAGGCTCTCCTGGTGCCCGTGGAGGGCCGTGAGGGCAAGAGTGCGGCATCCGCCGCCGATCCGCTGCGCACGCAGTCGACTCGCAATGAGACGGGGCTGCTGGTCCCGTATTACTCGACGGGCGTCGCACGACCCGCGACTGACCCGATGGGTACGGTCACGACGGCGGACCGCGCGGGCCTCGTCGTCCCGCTCCGCAATCACGGTGTCGCGAAGCCGACGACGCACCCGATCGACACGGTGAGCGCCGAGGGGAATCACCACGCGCTCGTGCTGACAAACACACACGAGAACCGCGCGCGCTCCGTGTCCGAGCCCCTGCCGACCGCAACCACCGGTACAACGCAGGCGCTCATCATGCGGAACAACACCGCCCGCGGCGACGGCGGCCAGATGTCGACCCCCGTGCACGAACCGCTGCGCGCGCTCACGACCGCCGGACACCAGTCGCTCATCGAGGCAGGCGAGCCGACCAGCCTCGACGTCGACGACGCCGGCTTCCGCATGCTCGAGCCCCACGAGATCCAGCTCGGCATGGGCTTCGCCGCCGACTACCACCTCGTCGGGTCGAAGCGGGACAAGGTCAAGCAGGCCGGGAACGCCGTCACCCCGCCCGCCGCCCGCGACCTCGGCCACGCGGTCGCCGAGTTCCTCCTGGCGGTGCTCTCGTGATCAATCGCCCCGCGCTCGGTCTCTCCGGCGCCGCCCTGCGTGACCGCAACGTGAAGATCGACCGCCGCGAGAACCAGTCCTGCGCCCGCTGCGGCAAGGGCATTTGGGAGAACGGGTCGCGTCACCACCGCAAGTACAAGTCGCGCGGCGGCGGCGACGAGGTCTCGAACGGCGTGCTCCTCTGCGGGTCCGGGACAACCGGATGCCATGGGTGGGCGCACCATCACCCCGACCTCGCGCGCCAGGCGGGCTTCGCCGTCAATTCGTGGGAGGACCCCGCGCTCGTTCCCGTCCGTCTGTACCTGGCCGGCGGTCGCCCCGTGTACCTCGACGAGGAGGGCGGGTGGTCGACCGAGCCGCCCGTAGCCCCGGAGCCGACGGGATCGGCGGCATGACCGCCCCCACGCGAGTTTCCGGTGCTGTCTGCGCGTACGGGTGCTGCACCGAACAGGTGGCTGCCCTCCCGAACGGTGGCTGGTCGACGACGGACAAGGGGTGGAAGCTCGACGACCGCCGCCGTGAGCACGTCGCCCGCGAGTACGCGGCGATCTCGGCCCGCATCGACCGGGCGCACGCGGACTACCCGAAGTGCCCATGCGGCCAGCGCGCCATCGCGCTCGACAAGCACGGGCTGTGCTCGAAGAAGGACATCGAGCATGACCGCCGCCGCGGCATCTACGCCGCCCCCAAGACGAAAGCGAGAGCGTGATGAACGGGACGTTAGAGGCGACCGCGAGCCTTGAGTGCCTTCTCGACGTCCAGAAGGCGACGCTCGAGGTGGAAGACGGAACGCACCAGCTTGCGGATGACCTCGGCGGGCGGGGTGTCGGTGTCGAAGTTCTCGTCCGTGTGCATCAGGTAGAGCCAGAGCAGGTCTCGAGTGAGATAGGCGTCCGCGGGCACCTGGGCCTCGATCTTGTCGGAGCCTTCGACGATGCGCGCCGCGATGGCGTCGATCCTCGCCTCCTCGGCTTCCGTGCGCCCGTGCTCGTTCTTGTTCGTCATCTCATCGGTCATCCCTGCACAGTATCGGGGGCGGCTTCATGAGCGCGAACGCGCAGAGGAACTGCACCCTCTACGCCGTCTACTGGCGCACCGAGGGTGTGCTCAAGGTGGGACGCTGTCGCAGCTCGTCCCGGTACCGCGAACTCTGCGCCACCGGTGGCGAGGTGGTGTTCCTGATGCGGGACGTCCCCACCCGCTGGGAGGTGTGTGCGCTCGCGCAGCTCGACGAGCACTTCCCGGCCGCGTTCGCCACCTACCCCGACTCCGAGCACATCCTCCCGCGTGGCCGCGGGTTCACGGAGTGCTTCACCGTCGAGCCTGCGGATCTCGCGCGGGCTGTCGACCAGATCTACGAGGGAATCATCCGCTATGGCGATGACACGAGGAAGAACGATCACGCCGAGCCTGTGGAAGCGCGAGGAGTTGTTGAGCCTGCCGCCGACGACGCGGCTGATGATGGACGGCTTGCACCTGTATGCGGACGATCACGGTCGGGAGCGGGTGAACGAGCTGCTGATGCGGGCGGAGATCTTCCCGTTGGACCGGGACATCTCGGATCAACAGGTGACGGAGATGCTCATCGCGTTGGACGACGCCGGGTGCGTGGTCCTGTACGACGTGGCCGGGGTGTCGTATTTCGCGGTGACGGACTGGCCGAAGGTCGACCGTCCCGGCGACTCCCGGTACCCGCCCCCGCCTTCGCGATCGACTCGCGAGTCGTTCGTGGCGGGGGAGAGGGGAGAGAGGGAGAGAGGGAGAGAGAGCGAGGGGGAGAGCGAGAGAGACGCACCGCCCACCGACCCGAACCTTCCCCCCTCACCCTTCTGTCGCAACCACCAAGCCACAGGCGGATCAGAGGAACCCTGCAGGGGATGTGGCAGAGCACGACTACAGCGAAAGGTCTGGGATGACGAACGCATGGCACGAAGGGACGGTGGATCCGATGACCCGCAGTGAGAACGCTCTGGCGGCGGCAGAGTTCTTCGACCGCATCACCGCTGAGGTGTCGTCGTCGACGCCGGCTCGCCGACAGCTTCGACGCGAGTACATGTGGCCCGCCGAGGCACCGGCCCGAGTGAAGCAGGTTCGGGAGTACGACGCCGAGACGGATCGTCTGCTGTCTGAGCTGCGAGGGGCGGTGGCGGCATGAGCGATCGTTTCTGCATCCGTGGGTGCACCCATCAGCACTGGGCGACGTGCGAGAACACGACACCGGCCGAGCTCGCGGTGAAGGCGGCGGCGGACGCGGCGGGGGAGAAGTATCGGGCCCCGTGTCGTGGGTGTGCGCCGAGCGTATGCCGTGAGGGGTCGCTGATCTGTGATGCCTGCTTCGGCCGCGCCCGTCACCTTCTCGGCGATGCGTTCGACATCCTCGCTCAGATCCGGTCGCAGGGTGACCCGCTCAAGTCGGGGTGGAACTGGGATCGGGTAGTGATCGCGGGGTCGTCGCCGGAGCCGCCGGCTCCGATCGGTGAGGACGTGATCGACGCGACGGTGGCGGTGCGGGCTGCGATCGCGTACTTCGCCGCGGGTCTGTCGGAGTTGTCGAACGACCTGGTCGCGATGGAGTGGCTGGGCCCGCTGGTGCTGGATCGTCACCCTGCTGATGAGGAGGGGGTGCGGGAACGCTGGTCGATCCAGGATGCGGCGGACCGGTGGGGTGCGGAGCGGGGAGACGTTCACCGCTTCCCAGCGGGAGTGCGCCCGAACGCGCCGGCCGGGTCGTTCGCTCGAGCGGATGACGAGGAGGCGCACGCACCGGTGCGTGAGTGGTACGACCCGCTGCTGACGGTGAGGCAGGCCGCGAAGCGGGTGGGGGTGACGGAGCAGGCGGTGCGCCTCTGGGTGTCAAAGGGTCTGCTCGTCCCGGCGACGAAGGCCCGGGGGCCGCGGGGGTCGGTGCTGTCGTACTTCTACGCGTCGAAGGTCGACGCCGTGGATACGTCACTCGAGGAGAAGAGAACACGACCGAAGCCGTCGGCTGCCACGGTGACCAACCATCAGAACAGGAGCCAAGATGTCTGAACCGATCCCGCTGCGTGTGCCGAAGGCGATGCACCTGTCCGACGCGCTGGCCGCGCACAACGGCGCGGGCGACTGCCCTCCCGGATCGAATGAACGGTCATGGAGCGACATGGATGCGGCGGCAGCGGAGGCGTATGCCGCCCGCGTGCTCGGATCGACTGCACCGGTGCACTGGGTGGGCGACGCGCCGACCAGCCTGCACGGCAACGGCGCGGCGTCCTTCAACCTGACCACACGCGCCGCGGCCAAGGTGACGTGCTCGCTGTGCCTCACGTTGCTGGACCGCGAATCGAGTGGTTCGTAGCCACGGCGTGTCGCGTCACGTTGTTAGTGGCAGGGCTTGCGCAGTCGGTGCTAGGCTGACGCCTGCGAGATCACTGGATCTAGATGAATGCCCTCGGTTGTGACCGGGGGCATTCGTCGTTCCTGGCTTGCTGGTTTCCCTCGGAGTTGGTGCTCTTCGCCGAGGGGCTCGTCCCGACACCACACGCTCACATCCCTCGCCACTGGCTAGCGAGTCCCGGCTTCGGCTGGGATGAGCCGCTGATCGTGCGCTTCGGAGCGGTGATGGGCGTCGGGGCGCTGTCTTCCCGCGCAGGGGTCCGCGTCGTCGCGGAACCATCGTTGGCCTAGGCCGGCGCCCCTGTGCGTGGAGCTTTTGACCGGGACCGCGTGGCGGACGGATGTCACTACCTAGGGAAAGGCTGACATGGGCGACAGTGAAGCGAAGGTCGGCGATTCGATAAAGAGTCTGGCCGCGTGCGAAAAACTCCCGCCGGGGACCATAGTCGGATTCGCGCACCCGATCTTCCAAGGGGCGATCAGCGCTGTCCGCTGGGCAGACGCTCACGGTGACCTGTTCTGGATGGTCAGCGGGAGTGGTCAGTCGCGGACCAAAACGCGGACCATCAAGCAGCAATACGGCTGGGCCCCGTTCGTCGTTCTGGCGTTGCCGGGAGAGCCGGTGCTGAACAGCGAGGTACGGGTGGGCTATCGGGCCTACGGGCAGTCGAAGAGTTCCTAGTTCGTGAAGCGCGGGCATCCGGGTGTGGGCGAGACCCCGGATGCTCGCGGCCAAAGACATCGACCACCGACGCGACGTGTCCACTACTGGACACCTCATCGGCCCCACTCTTTCGGAGGGGCGTCAACGCCGCCAAAAGCCATGGTGCCTCCCGGCGAAGGACGCTCACGACGTCGCCTCTGCTTTCGCGACGAGGCGTACCTGCGCCCCTCCGATCACACACGCGAACGGAGCGACGACGGATGCGTGAGTGGTGCTCATGCGGCGCAGCCATACGCGCACGCCGCCGCGACGTCTTGACCTGGCGTGATCAGCACCGATGCCCGGACAGGCAGCAGCCGGAGGGCGGCGCCCACGTCGGTGCCGGCGCCCAGGTGGAGTACGCCGGAGACCGCTACTTCGACGGCGAAACACCCATCATCACCGCTCGAGTGGGATTCACTCGCGAGTGATCCGAACCACTGAGGGGTCGCGTCATGAGCAACAAGATGGAAGCGACCTTTCACGGGGCCACGGTAGACGTCGTGTGCGTGGGGTGCGGGCGAGCGCTCACCATCAACCGGGTGGGCGAGACAGCCTGCGCCTGTGGCGTGCGGCACACCTTCGTGCCCTCACGCGTGGACGATGACGGCGACACCATCGTTCGAGGCGGGGACTGAGCCCGTATGTCGATGAGGGTATGCCGACACACTGGATGCCCCACCCTGGTGCCAGGCGTGTACTGCCGCACGCATGCGAGGGAGCATGAGCGCAGACGCGGCACGCGACAGCAACGCGGATACGGTCCTGAGCACGACAGACTCCGAGCTCAATGGGAACCGCAGGTCGCGACCGGTCGTGTCCGCTGTCACAGCCCGCACTGCAAGAGACCTGATGACCGACTCATCCACCCTGGTGAGCCATGGGATCTAGGTCACACCCCCGACCGCCGTGGCTACAGAGGACCCGAGCACGCCCACTGCAACCGCAGTGAGGGCGGGCGATCAGCGACGCGCTGAGGGGTGGGGGGTACCCCCTCCGAGGCCGACCCCGTCGAACCGCCGGAGATGGCAAAACTTCGCCGTACGGGTTCGGGGCTTCCCCTCAAAAGCCTGGAACCCGTACATTTCACCGCACCTCGGAGGAGGCCCGCCATGCCTGGTCCTGCCCCCGATCCGAACGCTCGCCGCCGCAACAAGCGGCAGGCTGCGATGGTCCTGCCCGTGGGTGGCCGAGTGGGTCGAGCCCCCGCGTTCCCCATCAAGGGTCAGCGGGTCCCCGCTGTGTGGCGCGAACTGTGGGTGACGCCGCAGTCGGCCGCGTGGGAGAAGCTCGGCTACCACCGCACCGTCGCCCGGTACGCGCTGCTGCTGCAGTCGGCCGAAAAGCCGGATGCCACCGCCGCGCTGCTGAACGAGGTTCGGCAGCTCGAGGACCGTCTCGGACTGACGCCGATGTCGATGAAGCGCCTCGAGTGGGTCATCAGCGATGACGAGGTGTCGGAGAAGCGGTCGGAGAAGAAGCCGGCGTCGAAGTCTGACGGCCGGACCCCGGCTGAGCGTCGACGGATCATGCAGGCCGTGGTCTGATGCCGTGGCGCGGCCCGGAGTGGGACGGTGAGTTCCCGTCGCTGGGCTGGCAGGTAGCGGATTGGATCGAGTCGCACTGCGTCGTCCCCGACGGGGAGGACATCGGCAAGCCGTTCCGGCTGACCGATGAGCAGCTGTCGATCATCGTCAACCACTACCGGCTGCGCCCGGATGCGACACAGCATCAGTGGCAGACGGCGTGGGAGTACGTCCGCACGCTCCTCGTGAAGCCGCAGAAGTGGGGCAAGGCCCCCCTCACGTCCGCATTCGTCGCCGCCGAGGCAGTGGCGCCCGTCGTCTTCGCCGGGTGGGATGCGGACGGCGAGCCCGTTGGCCGTCCCTGGCCGACGCCGATCATCCAGGTGACCGCCTACAGCGAGGATCAGACCGACAACATCTGGAAGGTGTTGCGGCCCATGATCGAGGAGGGCCCGCTCGCCGAGCTCATCCCGGACACGGGCGTAGATCGGATCAACCTCCCCGGCCAGGGGTGGATCGAGCCAGTGACGTCGAAGGCACTGTCTCGCCTCGGTGCGCGCGTGACGTTCGTCCCTCAGGACGAGGTCGGTACGTGGACGAGCCCGAACATGAAGTACCTCGCGACCACCCAGTACCGAGGACTGTCGGGCACTGGCGGGCGGTCGTTGCTGACGACGAACGCGTGGGACCTCGCAGAGAATAGCGTCGCTCAGGAGATCGAGGAAGCGGGCGACCCGTCCGACCTGATCGATTTCAAGTCGGGCCGACTCGCGGGTCTGTCGTACACGAACGCGAAAGACCGTGCCCGTATCCACCGGCACGTCTACGGCGATTCGGCGATCAAGCTCGACCGCCACGGCATTCGCGTTTCCGGGTGGGTGAACCTCGACCGCATCGAGATCGACGCCGTGAAGCTGCTCCGCAAGGACCCGACCGAAGCGGCGCGGTTCTACGGCAACATCAGCGCGGCCGGCTCCGGCTCGTGGCTGCCCGAACCGGGCATGGATCAGTACGACCCCGAAGAGCAGCACACGTGGGCGGACAAGCTCGAGGTGCGCGACCGCCCACGCGGCGTGCCCGTCTGTGCAGGCTTCGACGGCTCCGACGTCGACGACTGGACCGGCATCCGGCTCGAGACGTTCGACCAGTTCCAGTTCACCCCGACCTACTTCGGTGGCAAGCGCCGCACGATCTGGGACCCGGCGCGCTGGCCCGGTCATCGCATCCCGCGCGACGAGGTCATGACCGCGTGGCACGACATCATGCAGAACTTCGAGGTCGTCCGCGCCTACTTCGATCCGCCGCTGTGGGGGACCGAGCTGCAGGAGCTGCAGGGCAAGTACGGCGACAAGGTCTTCATCGGATGGGAGACCTACCGGGCGAAAGCGATGCACTTCGAGCTCGAGCGGTTTCGGACGGACATCACGAACCCGTCGGCGAACTTCCGTCACGACGACTGTCAGTTCACGGCGCAGCACATGCGAAACGCTGTCGTGCGCGCACGGCCGGGGCAGACGTACATCCTCGGCAAGCCGTCCGAGAAGCAGAAGATCGACCTCTCCATGTCCAGCACGCTCGCGCACGCCGCGACGCTCGACGCCATCGCTGCCGGGGATCTCGGCAAGCGGAAGTCGGCGAACGTCTCCACCGTCATGTACGGCTTCAACTGAGGGGAACGAATGGACGTCAACGTTGCCCGCCAGCGCATCCGTATCGCTCTGGATGAGCTCACCAAGAGCCGGCCCCAGATCGAGAAGCGGGAGCGGTACGACCGCGGCGAGCACGACCTCCCGTTCGCCCCCGTCGGCGTGAACCAGGAGTACGAGGATCTGCGCAAGCAGGCCGTCGCCAACTGGATCGCGCTGGCGGTGGGAGCACCGGTGCAGCGCCTTCGCGGGGAGTCGTTCGCGACGCACAAGAGCGACGACCTGGACAAGACGCTGTGGCGCGACGTGTGGCAGCGCAACAAGCTCGACGCGCGTCAGCAGAACCCGTACCAGGACATGATGAAGCACGGTCGCGGCATCATGTCCGTCTGGCCCAACCTCGCCGACCGGTCTAAGCCGATCGTCCGGCCCGAGTCGAACGAGCTCGTCTACCTGCACCCGTCCGAGGATGACCCGTTCACTCACGACTGGTCGGTGAAGGTCTGGACGGTCAACGACTACAGCGCCGCGACCGGGCAGCTGATCCTGCCCTTCGGTCTATCGGGCACGGTGCGGACGATCGCGGTCGTGTACGACGACGAGGGCATGATCCGCCTTGAGCGCGGCGGGCGTACAGGGGATGCCAACTTCGAGGTTGTCACCACGGGCACTCACCCGATGGGGGAGAACCCCTTCCAGACGTTCGACTACCGACCCGACAGCCGCGGGCAGGTTCGATCGCCGATGGACCCGCTCATCCCGCAGCAGGACGCCATCAACACGATCCGCTTCAACACCCTCCTCGCGATGCAGTTCTCGGCGTTCCGGCAGCGGATCGTCGTCGGCTTCGACCCGATCGTCCGCGACAAGGACGGCAACCCGACGTTCCGCAAGAACGGCGACGGGTCGCTGCAGACCGACGCGAACGGGAATCCCATCCCGGTCCTCACCTCACCGGGCCGGGTGGGCGTGGACCGTCTGCTCGCGTTCCCGGGCGGTGACACGAAAGTCTTCGACCTCGCCGAGTCGAACCTCAAGAACTACATCGAGGTGCTCGGAGAGTTCCTGACCCAGTTCTTCGCGACGGGCCAGATCCCGCCGCAGTACCTCCTCTCGCGCATGTCGAACCTGTCCGGCGACGCGCTCGCTGGCGCGGAATCCACGCTCGCAGCGCTGGTGAAAGAGATACAGCTCATCGGTGCCGAGGGCAACGAGGGCATCTTCCGCCGCGGCGCGAAGTGCATCGGCGTGGACAGCGACTTCCCCGACGCCGAGATGAATTACGCCGACGCCGAAGCGAAGTCGTTCGCGCAGATCGTCGACGGCATCACCAAGCTCATCGCGTCGGGCTTCCCGAAGCGGGATGCCTGGCAGATGTTGCCGGGAGCGACGAAGCAGAAGGTCGAGACCTGGATCGAGCACGCCGACGACGAGATCTGGGATAACCAACTCGCCCGCGCGGGCCGCGCGTTGCAGGACACGACGCCTCCGGCACGCCCGGTCGTCGATCAGACGGAGGTCGTGAATGGTCCTCCCGCAGGCGGCGATTAGCCACTACCAGGATCAGCAGGCCATCTCGGTCGGCACGGCGCGCACGGTTGATCGCCTGTGGTCGGGGATGACCGACGACTTCGACACGTCGTGGTCGGCCATCTCTCCTCACGTCTACGAGGCGGCGTCGGCGGGGCAACTCGCCGCCGCCCTCTCGGGGATCGCGTACACCGCATCGGTCCTCGACGAGACCGGCGTCGAAGCACCACCCGAGGCGCGAGTCAATGCACGCGCATTCGTCGGCACGACGAAGGATGGACGCCCGCTGGCAACGCTCCTCGATGGGGCCGTGTACCGCGCGAAGACTCTCGTCGGTCAGGGTATCGCCGCATCGGCCGCACTGCAGAGCGCGCGCACCTGGCTCGGCGGAGCAGTGCTCGACGCGACCCGAGAGGCCGACCGACAGGCTGTGTCCGCGTCGATCGCCGTGCGGCCCGCGGTGCAGGGGTGGGTACGGATGCTGAACCCGCCGTCCTGCAAGTTCTGCGTCACTCTTGCCGGGAAGTGGTTCCGCTGGAACGAGGGGTTCCCCTCTCACCCGCATTGCGACTGCCGGCACATTCCCGCGCAGGAGGCCGCTGCGGGGGATCTGACCATCGACCCCTACGCCTACTTCCGCTCGCTCGACCCGAAGATGCAGGACCGCCTGTTCGGAAAGAGCGATGCGCAGGCCATCCGCGACGGCGGCGACATCTACCGCGTCGTGAACACCCGGTCGCGGGGGCTGTCCACAGCGAAGCAGGCTCGAAAGTTCGGCACGCCCTCCCGGATGACCGTCGACGACGTGTACCGCGAAGCCGGCACCCGCCAGCAGGCAATCGAGATGCTCGCCCGTGAGGGATACGTCACCGGACCGCAGGTCGCGGGCGGCAACATCCGAGGCAACGCGTCGACGAACGCCGCGACGATCGCGCGCGGGCGTGGCCGCGGCACGTACCTGGTGGGCGCGGAACGCGTCACCACCCGCCGTGCCGCCGAGTTTGACGCTCTCGTGAGCGGCCAGCGCGACCCCCTCAACCGGTCCACGATGACCGCCGGTGAGCGGCGCATCTACGACGACTACTACCGAGCCGAACAGGCACTCCTCCTGCGCCGCGCGCGCACCATCGGCGGCAACTCCGCCGACCGCGGGCAGGTCTTCACCTCGATCAGCGACGAGGACGCCGACATTCTCCGCGCCGGGTTCATCCGACGCATCGACCGGGTTCGCCGCAACGGCACCGACCAGGAGAAGCGCCTCGCCGAGCTGCTCTGGGCGCGTTACAACGCGCTCGTCTGAGCCCCCGTGCCGCAACGGCACGGGATCACCGGCACGCAACGTGCCACGACATCTCGCAAGGAGATACCCCGATGGAAATCGAAATCAGCGACGACGACGTGCAGGCATTCGGCGGCGACCGCGACAAGCTCGCCTCCTGGATCGAAGGCCTCCCGCTCGAGACCGAGCGGCTCAAGGCCCGCCAGACCGTCATCGACAAGGCCCAGGGCGACCTGCGCGCATTCACGGACCTCGGCCTCACCCCCGCCGAGATCAAGGCGCTCAAGGACGCCCCCGGCAGCCCGGACGCCAAGGACGTCGAGAAGCGCATCAAGGACGCGCTCGACGCCGCCAACGCCGAGAACACCGAGAAGTCGAACGCCCGGGCCCGCAGCGCCGAAGTGCGCGCGCAGGCGGCGGAGCTCGGCTTCATCAAGCCCGCCCAGGCCCTCGCGCTCGTCGATGCGAAGGAGCTTGCGAAGGTCACCGTCTCGGACGACGGCGACGCCGACCAGGGCGCGGTCAAGAAGCTCCTCGACGACCTCGCCAGGGAGAACCCCCATCTCCTCAAGCCCACAGACACCACCGCTGATCACCGCGCCGCGGGCATCGGCGGTACAGGCTCCGCCGCCAAGGCGGAGGTCGGCGCCGGCACGGACCGCATGCGGGCCGCGTACGCGTCGACCACATCCAAGTAACCCCGTGCTCGAGCCGTGCTGCGGTCGAGCCGAACCTGAGAGGACATAGCCGATGGCTGTCACCCTTCCCCAGGCCGCTCTGCTGTCGACCACCGACCTGCAGCGCGGCGTCATCGAGACCTTCGTGCAGGTGTCGCCTGTCCTCGACCGTCTCCCGCTCCTGCCGATCGAGGGCAACGCGTACGCGTACAACGAGGAGGCCACCCTCCCTGGCGTCGCGTTCCGTGCCGTCAACGAGGCCTACGTCGAGTCGACCGGTGCGGTGAACCAGCGCACCGAGACGCTGTCGATCCTCGGTGGCGACGCCGACGTGGACCGCTTCCTCGTCCAGACTCGCGGCAACCTCAACGACCAGCGCGCCACCCAGACGGCGCTCAAGGTCAAGGCCGCGTCGTACAAGTTCCAGGACACGTTCTTCAACGGAGACGTGACCGTGGACACCAAGGCGTTCGACGGCCTCAAGAAGCGCCTCATCGGCGGTCAGGTCATCGCCGGTGGCACGAACGGCATCCCCGTCGTCGGCAACGGCACGACCGACACGCACGCGTTCTTCGACCAGCTGGACGCGCTGCTCGGCCTCGTCCCGGGCATCGACGGCAGCAACGGCGCGATCTACGCGAACTCGTCGCTCGTCGCGAAGATCCGCTCCGCCGGACGTCGCATCGGCGGCGCCGAGACCGTCCGCGAGGACACGACCGGCAAGCGCATCCTCACCTGGAACGGCATCCCCGTTCTCGACCCGGGCAACAACCCCGCCGGCGCGGCGATCCTCCCGCAGAACGAGACGCAGGGCTCCTCGAGCCTCGCCTCCTCGATCTACGCGGTGAAGTTCGGCGACGACGAGACCGACCGCGGCGTCACCGGCCTCACCAACGGCGGCATCCAGGTCGACGACCTCGGCCAGCTGCAGTCGCAGCCCGTCTACCGCACCCGCATCGAGTTCTACTGCGGCATGGCGGTCTTTGGCGGCAAGGCCGCGGCCCGCCTCACCGGCGTTCTCAACGGCTGATCAGAAGGGATCACGCACATGACCGCTCGCAAGGCCGCTCCGGCGGCGAACACCCCGGCCGAACCCGCCACGGAGACGCCCGCTGACGGCGCGACCGCGGCGGAGTCGGGCACGCCCACGGAGACCCGGCTCGACGACAACGTCACCGAGCCCTCCACGGTCGCTCCCGGGGACGCCCCGGCCGACACGACCGACCCCACCGAGATCGCGACGACCGTCACGCCCAACCCGTCGGCCCAGGCCATCGCGGAGGGCACCGTGAACGGCGCCATCAAGGTCGACAAGCCCGCCGCCGCGAAGTCGACCAAGACCAAGCACCGGTTCGAGGAGTACAACGCCACGAAGCCCGACGGCACCGTGGTGCGCGTGCGCCGCAACATCGACACCGGCGAGTCCGCGCTCGTCGACGCCGAGTAAGACCCGAGGAAAGGGGACGCTCATGGAGAACCCGGCAACGCTCGCGCACGTCGTGGGAACCATCGAGCGTCCCCTGACCGAGGACGAGAAGCGGGTGGTCCCCGACTGGCTGGCGCGCGCGTGGCGCGAGCTCAACCGGGTCGTCCCGGGGATCGCCCAGCGCAACGCCCTCGCGACCACCCACGAGCAGTACCTCGCGACCGAGGACGTGCGCGACGTCGTCGTGGCGATGGTCGAGCGGAAGGTCCGCAACGCCGACGCCCGCCGAAAGTGGAGCGGCGACGACTTCAACGAAGAGGTGGACTCCTCGATCGCATCGGGGCAGCTCTACGTCTCCGCCGCCGAGAAGGCAGGCCTCATGCCGCGCTTCTCCGAGACCGGCGGGTTCTACTCGATCCCGCTCACCACGCGATGATCTCGCACGCACGGCTCGCAGCCGCCCGCGCCAAGGTCGCGAGCGCGCACACCGACCGCTTCGCCGTGTACCGGGCGACCGGTGCGAAAGAGATCGACCCCGTCACCTACAAGCAGGTTGACGAGCTCGCCACCGTCTACGCCGAGATCCGCGGCAAGGTGCAGACCGGCAACGCGCAGACGGCGGACGTCGAGCTGCCCGCGCAGCAGGTCGCCGAGACGGGGCTCACCTTCCACACCGCATACGAGCACACGGGGATCCTCACGAACGACATCGTCGTGTGCCTCGCGTGCCGTGACGACCCCGACATGGTCGGCGCCCGGATGCGCATCACCGCGCCCTTCACGAAGTCGCACGCGACCGCCCGCCGTTTCCAGGTCAAGCGCATCAGCTAGGAGAAACCGTGGCCGAGCTCGACTTTGACTTCAGCGAGCTCAATCGCCTCGCCGCCGACCTCGAGAACGCCGGCCGCGGCGTCCGCACGAACGTCCGCAAGGCGACCGAGGTCACGGCCCGGAAGATCAAAGACCGGTGGAAGGCGAAGCTCGCCGGCGGCGGATCCCTCAAGCACCTCCCGCGCGCGGTCTCCTACGACGTCGACACGAACAGAGTTTTCGGCGTCGACGTCGTCGAGGCGGAGATCGGGCCCGACCCGAACAAGACCCAGGGACGCCTGGACAACATCTCCGAGTTCGGAACGCCGACCGTCGCCCCCCGCGGGTACGGTCTCGCGTCCCTCGAAGAGGAGCAAGCCGACTACGTCCACGGCATCGAAACCGCCGTCGACGACACCCTCAGCGAGAACGGGCTTTGACGTGATCCAGCACACCAAGGCGGTGACGGACCGCACCGAGGGCATGCTCCCCACCTTTGTCGGCGAGGTGCCACGCACGGCCTCCGGGGAGCTCGTCGAGCGCCCCTACATCGCCGTGTACCCGGCTGACGGCATCGACACTCAAGAGCGGTTCACTGGTGGGCGACGGACGCAGCACCCCCGCTTCACGCTGCACATCGTCGGCGACTCCTACGACCAGGTCGCGATGATCACGCGCGACCTCAAGGCCCGCTTCATCGTCAACGGCATCGGCGTCCCCCTCGACGTCCCCGGCGAGAAGACCCTGAACCTGCGCTGGTCGAGCCCCGAACCGATCCAGTGGGACCGCGGCGTGACACCGCCGGTCGCCTACCAGGTCATCGAGCTGTCGTTCGACAGCGAGCCCGCCTGATCTCCCACCCACCCTCTCAACCCCCGCCGCTCGGTCGGGGGTTTTTCATGCCCCCTCGGTCTCCCGAGGGCCAACCGAACCCCGGTTGCCGGGGAGAACGAAAGGAACAGGGCCATGCCCGCAGAGAACGTCCCTACCTCTTCGCAGTCCGACGGCCGCTGGCGGGTCGTCAACGTCCCGTCCGGGTCGAACGCGAAGTCGGTCGCCATCCTCAACGGCGGCACCGCGACCGCCATCACGTACGGCCTGACGTCGGACGGCTACAACCACACCGTCTCGCAGGCCACCGCCGAGGACAAGCGCCTCACGCTGCTGCAGGATCTCTCCCGCCCGGGCAAGATCACCGAGACGCTCGAGCTCACCGCCGTCGCCTCGTCCGACGCCACATCGGCGGACCAGGTGCTCCTGGCTCTGTCACTGTCCGGCGCGGAGACGCAGTTCACCACGCGCCGCGCCGTCGCCAACGACGCGACCTTCGCCACCGGTCAGAAGGCCGACGTGCTCACCGGCATCGTCGGCGTCCGCCGCGCGAACGCCCCCACGGAAAACGGCGTCGACACCGCCAGCTACACGGTGTACCTCACGAAGCCGACCGATCGTCAGGCGACCCTCGTCGCGTAACCAGACCGCCCTGGGCCGGGTCTTCCGCCCCCGGCCCAGGGCATCCCACTTCAGGCGGACGAAATGGCGGAAACCATGAAAGACCTCAAGGCCCTCATCGAGGCCGAGAAGCAGAAGCTCGAGGACCCGAGCAAGGAGACTGTTCCCGTTGCCGTCGGCGGCGTGGAGGTCATCGTCGAGGTCACGAAGCTGCAACCTGCCGTCTGGGCCGCGCTCACCGCGCTGAACCCCGTGCGGCCAAACGTCCCCGGCGACGCCCGCGTGGGCTTCGACCAGTGGACGCTGCCCCGCGGCTACCCCGCCGAGCGCATCAAGGTCAACGGCGAGGCCGTCACCCCGGAGACGTGGGTCGAGCTCGTCGACGTGCTCGAGTTCGCTCACCGCATGAACATCACCACGCTCATGTGGGGCCTGAACGTATTCGAGGCGGCGAAGGAGCTCGCGACCCTGGGAAAAGCCCGGGCGGGCCAGCGGTCAAGCTCGCCCGCCAACAGGGAGTCTCGCCGAGCCGCCTCCAAGGGAAAGAAGCGGCGGAAGTAACGACCTATCTGCGCGAAGATCCCGAGCACCCGTCGTGGATCACCCGCTCGATCACGGTCCGTGAACCGGAGTACACCGTCCGTGATCAGGCGCTCCTACTCGCCGACTGGTACGAGCAGAACGAGCCCCGGAACGCATACGGCATACCGATGAGCGAGGCCACGGACCCCGCAAACGCTCAGGCATTCGTGGTGCCGCCACCGCGCCGCGACTACGCCTCTCAGGCCGCGACGAAGGTGCGCAAGCAGTACGAGAAGGACTACCCGCACGACGATCCCTCGTCGCTGACGTGGCGCGTGCAACGCACGCCGAAGACCGAACCCGAGACAGACGGCTAACCCGATCGGTCCACCCCCGCGCGCCCCGCGCACCGAAACGCAACGGAAGGCGGTGCACGGTGGTCGAACGCGCCGTCAAGGTCTCTCTCTCCGCGTCGATGCTCTCCTACCAGAAGGGCATGCAGGACGCCGCCGACGCCACCCGCAAGGTCGGCACGGAGGGCGAGAAGCTCGCCCAGATGAAAGAGGCCTACGAGGGCATCGGCCGCGGCGCCCTCGTCATGGGCGGTCTCATGGCTACCGGCATCGGCATCGCGATCGGGCGGTTTGCCGAGTTCGACGCCGCCATGTCGAACGTCAAGGCCGCGACGCACGAGAGTAGCGAGAACATGGGTCTCCTCCGGGAGGCCGCGCTCGAGGCTGGCGCGTCGACGGTGTTCTCTGCCACCGAGGCGGCGGGCGCGATCGAGGAGCTCGCGAAGGCGGGTATTTCGACCTCCGACATCATGAAGGGTGCTCTCACGGGTTCTCTCGACCTCGCTGCCGCAGGAGAGCTCGGTGTCGCGCGCGCAGCCGAGATCACGTCGACCGCGCTCAACCAGTTCGGCCTCGACGGCAGCAAGGCGAGCCACGTCGCCGACGTCCTCGCCGCCGGCGCGGGCAAGGCGATGGGATCCGTCGAAGACCTCGCGAACGGCCTCAAGTTCGTCGGGCCCGTGGCCGCGTCGCTCGGCGTCTCGCTCGAGGAGACCACCGGTGTCCTCGCCCTGTTCGCGCAGCAGGGCATCATCGGCGAGCAGGCCGGTACGTCGCTCCGCGGCGTCCTGTCCTCGCTGACCGCACCCTCCGCACAGGCGCGCACCGAGATCGACAAGCTCGGCATCACCCTCTACGACTCGAACGGCAAGTTCCTCGGCCTCGAGAACGCCGCAGGGCAGCTCGCGAACGCCTACACCGGCATGGACGACGCGTCCCGCCAGGCATCCCTGGGGGTCATCTTCGGACGCGAAACGATCACCGCCGCGACCGCGCTGTATAAGGCGGGCGCGAGCGGCGTCGACGAGTGGACGAAGGCCGTCGACGACAGCGGCTTCGCAGCCGAGACGGCGCGCATGCGCCTCGACAACCTCAACGGTGACATCGAGGCACTCGGAGGTGCCCTGGACACGGCGCTCATCAAGACCGGGTCCGGCGCGAACGGTGTCCTCCGCGACATGGTCCAGTCCCTCACGGGCCTCGCCGAGATGTACGGCGAACTGCCCGACGGCGTCCAAGGCGCCGTGCTAGCCATCGGCATCGGCACCGCGGCAGTCGGACTCGCTGGCGGCACCGCGCTCCTGTCCGTCGGCAAGTTCCTCGAGTTCAAGGCCGCAGTCGACGGCGCTGGGCTGTCCATGGGGAGCATCGCCGGGAAGGCCGCGGCCGCGGGCCTCGCGCTCGGCGCGATCGCCTTCGCCGTCAGCGAGCTGTCCCGCGTGCAGGCCGAAGCGCGAGCCCGCGCCGACGCCTACGCCGCCACGCTCGAGGAGGGCACGAACAAGGTCACCGCGGCCACCGAAGAGATGGTCGTCGCCAACCTCTCCGCGAAAAAGCAGCAGTGGTGGTGGGAGCAGGATTCGGCGTTCGAGAACGCGCGCACCCTCGGCGTGGACCTCAAGACCGTCAAGGACGCGACCCTCGGCAACGTCGACGCCCTGCGTCGCTTCGACGTGGAGACCGACCTCAGCAACAAGAACATGTACCAGCGCGCAGAGATCGCGAACCGACTCGGTATCGGCCTTAACGACCTCGACGTCGCCACCGGGCAGCTGCGCGACTCGGTCCGTGGTGAGAGCTCGTCGATCGAAGAGGCGATCCGCGTCAACGAGGAGAAGGCTGCAGTCACCAACGCGGCCACGTCCGCTGAGCAGAAGGCCTCCGCCGCGGCCGAAGAGAACGCGAACGCTTTGGCAGCACTCGCGGGAGAGGCGACCGACACGGCGTTCGACATGGACGCCCTGACGGACACGATCCTCAATTTCGGATCCGCCGAGCTGAACGCACGCGATGCGGCCCGCAACTTCGAGGCGGCGATCGACGCCCTCACCGACTCGGTCAACCAGAACGGGCAGACGCTCGACATTGGTACCGCGGCGGGCCGCGCGAACGAAGCAGCGCTCGACAACATCGCGGAGTCGGCGCTCAAGGCGGCGGGGGCGACGCTGCAGCAGACAGGATCTCAGGAGCAGGCGACAGCGGCGGTCCAGCGCGGTCGCGACGAGCTCATCAGGGCGCTCGGCCAGTTCGGAATAACGGGGCAGGCGGCGGAGGACTACGCGAACAAGCTTGGGCTCATCCCGAGCAATATCCCGACCGCGGTGACCCTCAACACCAAGCCTGCGCAGTTGGAGATCGATTCCTACATCAGCCGGAACAACAACCGCGAAATTCTCCTCCGCATCAACAACGTGCCCGTGGCTCAGGGGCTCGGCGGTTCGGGTGGCCTCGTCTCCGAGAACGGCAACTTCGTCGACTATCAGCGGGGCATGGCGAAGGTGAAGGCCTTCGAGAACGGCGGCTTCGCTACCGGTATCTATGGCGCCGTGCCTGGGGGGATCCACAAATTCGCGGAGCCCAACACCCGGTGGGAGGCGTACATCTCGGGCAAAGAGTCCGAGGAGGACCGCAACATCGCGATCTGGCGAGAGACCGGCCGGCGTCTCGGCGTTGGTCAGGCGCAGCCCGTGACGTACGTCACCAACAACATCGCACCCGTCGTGCACGCAGCCCCGGGGATGGATGAAACGGCGCTCACCAATAAGATCGTCCGCCGAGTCGAGGAGAAGCTTCGATGAGCCGAATTGTGGTGCGGTTCCCCGACTTCCCCGACGTGCCCGAGCTGTCGAACGACAAGTCGGGGGACGGGGCGTGGCTGGTCGACGTCGTCAACTGGTGGGACGGCGTCGACTCGATGAACGAGCGCAACGAGCGCGCCAACGGCGACGGGGAGTACGACCAGGAGGACGTGTACAGCGCGGCCCGGTTCCCCGTCGTCGTCGGCCGCGTCAGCTTCGCCAGCGAGGCGCAGCTGTTCGCCGCTCGTGCACCGTTCGCGCGGATGATGGCGAGCCGAAAGGCGCACACCATCGAGGTCGAGTCGCTCGACGGCATCCAACGCGCCGAGGTGGTCAGAAACGGTCGACTCACCTGGGACATGGTGAACGCCCCCTACGTCATCGAGTTTGAGCTGCCGTTCAAGGCTCCCGACCCTCGGAAGTACGGGTCGTGGCGGGAGCAGTCGACGGGTCTGCCCGTGCTGGGTCTCGGTGTGGAATCGCCGCTCGCGTCTCCGCTCACCCAGATTGGCGGCGGATCCCCGGGGCGTGTGTCGCTCACCAATCCTGGCAGCACCGACACCTTCCCCGAGGCGATCATCAGCGGCGGCGGGAGTGCTGGCGGGGTGCAGCTCACGCGCATCGAAACCGCCGAACGCATTCGCCTTGAGTGGCCGATCCTGCCGACCGATACCGTCCGATTCTCCTTCGCTGACGGTCAGGTCTGGCTCAACGAGCAGGCACCTATCTCTGGTCGCCTCACCGCCGCCAACTGGTGGGTGCTCGGCCCCGGGGAGACCGCGACCGTACAACTCGAGGCAATAGGCGCAGTCACCGGAACGCCCACCCTGACGATGCGGTGGAGAGAGGCGAACGCGTGAGGATCTTCGTCGGCGAACTGACCACGGGCCGAAACATCATCCCCATCCCCGCGCGGGACGGAGAGTGGGCCATCCGCCGAAACCGGGGCGGGTCGCTCTCCGCCGAGGTCACTCTCTCCGCGAAGGCGCATCGTCGACTGGACCTGTACCAGTCGGCGATGCCCGGGCGCGCCTACCTGGCGATCGCTGAGGGTGACTTCATCTTCGAGGCGGGTCCCATCTGGGAGCACGAGTACAACGACGACAGCCGCCGTCTCCGTATCGACGCCGAGGGCATCTGGTCGATGCTCATGCGCCGGTTCATCATGCCCGCCGCTGTCGAGACCATTGACTTGCTTCTGCAGTCGGGTGACGACGCGGGCAAGCCCAACCCCGCGGTGGCGACGCTGTTCACCGGCGCAACGTGGCCCGCGATCGTGCGGCAGATCATCCAGCAGGGCATGGCGCGCGCGGGCGGCGCTCTTCCGTTCGTGTTCGGCCCCGACGGTGTCGGCGCGCACGACAAGAGCTACGACGCCGCGTCGTTCAAGACGCAGGGCGAGGCGTTCACCGACATCACCGAGCTCGTCGACGGGCCTGAGATCGAGTTCCGCGCTGAGTTCGCTCCGGGCGGGACCGGGGTGCAGTGGCGCCCGATGGTCGGCGACGACGCTCAGTTGCAGATCACCCGCGTCGGGGCCCCTCACCGGTTCGACTTCTCCACGCCGCAGAAATCCGTGAGCGGACTCGTCGTGAAGCGCAGTGCGCGCGACATGACCTCCGAGGCATGGGCCACGGGCGGGCGTCAGGCGGCAATCGCACTCATCTCTCGTGCCGCGTCGGACGCGCTCCAAAAGGCGGGCTTCCCGCGCATGGAGTCGCTGTCTGCGGCGCACTCGACCGTGAAGGAGCAGGCGACCCTCGACGCGTACGCCTGGGATGACCTCGGGCTCGGTTCTGGTCTGGCCGAGTGGTGGTCGTTCGATACGGACATCGACCGCGTCCCCAAGGTCGGGTCGTTCACGCTCGGCGACTACTGCGACGTCGTCCTCCGCCGAAACCCGTACCTCCCCGACGGCACCTACCGTCGCCGCATCGCCGCCCTCTCCGGGCAGCTTCGCTCTCGGCGGGCGAAGGTCACGACAGATGAGGTGATCGCGGCATGAGCTCACGAGTTCCCGAGACGGAGACGTTCGGCCGGCAGAACGCCGAGCGCGAGCGCATCCGACGAGACACGGACGACAACGCCCGCATCGACGGTTCCCAGTTCATCCGCCTCTACGAGAAGATGCAGGCCCTCGTGGCCGGCATCGGCACGACCGTCAACAACCTCGTCGCGCAGCTCACGTACACGCGCGCCGAGGTGGACACCGCGCTCAGTGGGAAGGCGCCGACGGTCCACACGCACACGCAGGACCAGGTCACCGGGGTCTGGTCGAAGAACGTCGACAACGGCACCACCGGCATGGTCCGCACCGGGGACGTCTACGCCCCTGGCGCGGTCGCGTTCAACATCACTGGCACTCGTCGAACCCTGTGGATCGAGGACGCCACCGGGCGCCTCGGCTACGCGCCATCGACCGAGGCGGCGAAGACGAAGATCCGTCCCGCCGATATCGACCCGGCTGCGGTGCTCGCTGTCGAGCCGATGTTGTTCGAGTACGTCGCCGAGTGGGAAGAGCGGAAGCGGCGTGCGGCGCTTCCCTCCCCGTTCTGGGATTGGAACCCCGACTACCAGGTCCACACCGAGGTCGGTTTCATCGCCGAGCACCTCGACGCGCTCGGCCTCGGCTTCTGCGTCATCCACGCCCCCGACGGCACCGTGCAGGGCATCGAGCTTTCCCAGTTCGTCATCGCTCAGCAGGCGGCTCTCCGCCACCTCGCCGCCGAGTACTCGACTCTCCGGTCCGACATGGACACCGTCCTCTCCCGATTGGAGATCACCCCATGACCGCTCGTCCCGGTTTCCCCGCCGTCACCGGCGCGGCCACGTTCCAGGACATCCGCCGTTCCCTGTCGGGCATGGTGGTGAAGTCCGCCGCCGGCGCGCTGCGCACGGGCGTCCTGGTAGCCGATACGACCCCGCTCATGGTCGGCACGGCGTCGATGGTTGTGAACGTGCAGACGTGCGTCGTCGTCCTCGATCGGTCCGGCGCGGTGTTCCTGCCCAATGACGGCGTGCACCAGGTCACGCTGTCCTCGGCCCCGTCGTCCGGATCTCGCTGGTCGGTGATCTACGCGAAGCAGCGGGAGACGGAGGCACCGTTCTCTGACGCCACGGCGGGGCCGATCATCGACAAGGTCGAGTCGACGACATCGGAGACCGCCGCGCGGAACCTGCTACCCGCGGGCGCGCGCGAGCTCGGCGTGTGGAAGGTCGACGCTGGCGTGTCCACGACGAACGCCGCATCGGGGGTCACGTACACCGAGACGGTCCCGTACACCGCGATGGAGGGCGGCGTCGTCCTCCTCCGAAACCAGACGGAGCAGGACGCGTGGACCCCGCATGATGGGTCGCTGGCGTTCCGTGTCGACGAGGGCGTGCACCTCCGCCGCGCTGGCGGGAAGTGGATGCCGACGTCGGGGCCGTTTATCGACCTCATCGGTGGGACGACCGTCAACTCCTCGGGGTCGACGAACGTTCCCATCTGGTCCGCTCCCGGATCGGGTGATTCCGTCGCCACGGCGAACTGGTTCTCCTACAACTCGGCGTCGGGTGACATCACGGTCCTGAAATCGGGGCGGTACGAGATCGAAGCGCGCGTCGCCATCGCCCCCGTGAGCGGCGCAACGGTGTCGATGCACCTGATCAAGAACGGCACGCCGTCGAACATCATCGCGCAGGACTCCCTGTCCCCGTCGCCGAGCTTCGGTGGCATCGCGAAGCTCTCCGTCCTGTCGATCGCGCTCACGGCGGGCGAGACGGTCCGCGTGTGGGTGCCGCAGAACGGTGTCAGCGGCGGGACCGTCACCGTCGGCGGCAACGGGCGTGGGCTGTGTGAGTTCCTCATCCGGGCCGTCGGCTGAGCGAGGGGAGTGATCACGCATGGTGTGGAAGAACGGGCAGATCCCCGAGGCTGATCTCGTCGTGTTCCGGCGAGGTCGCGACCGCGACGGTGACTGGTTCTGGGCGCTGACGCCGGCGACCCTCGCTCGGCACAACGCGCTCGTGGCGCGCGCTCTGGCGCGCACCGGCCGCACGCTGACGCCGGGTGAGGGGTTCTCGACGTACCGGCCTATCCCGGCCCAGCGCATCGCGAAGGCGCGCTACGGCATCGGCGCTGCCGACGTCGGCACGTCCTCGCATGGCGGCTATTGGGAGAAACGCGAGACGCTCGCGATCGACTACGACAACTGGGCGTGGGTGTACGAGGGCCACGGTGGTCGCGCCGCGTTCTACGACGACTGCCGCGCCGTCGGCCTCGAGCCCGGAATGATCGAGCCCTCCCGTGGGTACCCCGACGAGCCGTGGCACGTCATCGACCTGAACCCCCGCGGACCGGTCTCCGCATTCATCGAAGCGATCCCCTTCGAGGGAGAGGAAGAAGACATGACCCCTGACCAGGTGGCGGCTCTGGCCCGCATCGACAAATTCATCGAAATCCTCGGCGGTGAAGAATTCGCGAAGAATCTCGTGAAGGTTGAACTGTTCGCCGGCGTCCCCGGCGTCGACCTCTCCATCGGGCGGCTCCGCCAGGCGATCGACTCCAGCATAGACCTCCACAAACGGTTCATTTTCCGTGATGAGAACGGCACGCCTCGGTGGAGCCTCGCGGATGTGATCGCCGTGCAGGTCGTACCGATGCTGCGTACGCTCCTAGCGTCGGTCGGGCAGACGGCGGGGCCCGGAGGGGCGGCGGTAGACCCAGTCGCCGCCGCTGCGGCGCTGGCCGACGCGATCCGTGAGGGCCTGTCGGACGAGATCGTGACCGAGCTCGCCGCGCGCCTCGCTCGGGGATCGTCGCAGTGACGGTGATCCCCACCGCGTGGCGGTACAAGCTCGCGGCGATCTACCTCACCGAGGTCATCACCGTCATCCTCGGGACCGTGGGTGCGGTGTTCGGGGCGTCGATTGTCGCGGCGCCGAAGGACTACGCACGGATCCCGTCGTTCGCTCAGGCGTTCGCGTTCGTCGCACCGCCGTGGTGGGGCCTGACGATGGTGATCCTCGGGGTGCTGATGGTGGCGTTGCTCGTGCATTCGCGTGCGGCGGCCGCGGTGCCCGCGTTCCTGCTCGGCATTGTGTGGGTGCTGTGGGTGCTGCCGATCGCATTCTCCCCGAACTTCGCCCCGTCCGCACCGATCGTGTACACGGCGCTCGCGCTGCTCACCCTCGTCGCGGGAATGTCGTGCCTGGTCGAACGGGGGGAAGCAGATGGACGAACCTAAGCCCGTCCGCCTCACCTCTCCGGACAACGCGTGGGCGGCCGGCGCGATGCTCATCTCCACCGGCATCCCGATCCTTTCCGTCGCCGAGGTGTACCAGCCGGTCGCGCTCGAGGCGTGGAGCCACCTCCTCGCTGACGTGTGGCAGTGGGTGTTGCTGGTGGCCGCTGTCGTCGCGTTCTCGACCCTCCCGCTGATGAAGCGGGCTGAGGGGCACGGGAACCGCATGCGGGCCGTGCAGCGCGTCGAGGCGGTCGCCACGGCCGTCGTGTCGCTCTGCTACCTGCTGCTGTGGGGCGCGCTCGTCCACGAGTACGGGTTCGGGTCGAACCCGCTCACGCAGCTCATGGTCGCCGGGCTGGGGATCACCGCTGGGGTGCGGGTCGTGCAGATCGTCCGCGGCCTCGGGCGGTACCGGCGAGCTCTTCGAGCTGGACGCACCACCCACGTGGAGGCGATCGCCCAGTCGAAGGAGACCTGATGACGGTGGACGCGTGGGTGGCGATCGCCGGTGTTGTCGCGATCGTGCTCACCGCCGTCGCCGGTCTCACCAAGGCCATCGCCGATCTGATCGGTGCGTGGCGTCGACCCGACCGAGCACCTGCGCCGGAGGTCGGTATCCCCGCGGTCGCCGAGCACGAAGACGACGAGATCGACTACCGCGCCTACGCCGACATGAAAGACCAGCTCAAGAAGGCCGAGAAGCGCGCGGAAAAGGCCGAGGGGCTGCGCGATTACTGGATGCGACGTGCGCTCGGCATCGACGAAGACACCCACCCCACCTGATCCCTCGTCCCGAAAGGACAGTCCCATGGACATCGCCATCCCGGCCCTCCCCGTCGGCATACTCACCCTCCTCGCGTTCTTCGCGCCCTACGCGATCGGGGCGCTCAACGGCGTCCTCCCCTTCGTGCAGAAGGCGTGGCAGCGGAAGGTGGTGTCGATTCTCTTCGCCCTCGCTCTCGCGGTGGTCGTCGTCCTGTTCTACGTGAACATCACCGGTGAGCCCGTCGGCAACATCTGGGTCTTCCTCCTGCTCGCCGTCGTCATCGTCTCCGCCTCCTATGCGCTCATCACCGGCGGCACGGCGAAGGCGATCGAGCGGAAGACCGACCGCACCGCGCTCGACCCGTCGAAGGTGACGCGCGCCGAGTACCGGGCATCGCGCGGGGAATGATTCTCCGCTGGGCCACCGTAGGCCTCGTCGCCGCGGTGGCCCTCACCCTCATCTTCTCGCCCACGTCGACTGACGTGGCCCCCGGCTCTGGAAGGAGCTCCCGGTGACCGTCATCGACGTAACCGCCGCCGTCACCGCGATCGGTGGCCGCGCCGCCGTGCAGGACGGCTCTGTCCTCATCGAATACCTTTACGGGGCGGACGGCGCCCCGTCGGTGCGCACGGACGGCACCACGGCGCTCCTGCCGAACGCCATCCGAGTGCCGATCGTCGACGGTGTCCCCACCGTGATCGTGGACGTGCCGCCCACCGATGCACGATGCTACGCGCGCGTGACGGTGCAGTCGGTGAAGCCGTATGCGCCGTCGCCGCTGGTGCTCCCGGCGGTCGCGATCCCCGGCGTCGGCCCGGTGGCGATCTCTGCCCTCGTGGCCGTCGACCCGGGCACGTACGAGCCGGTGACGGACGTCGTGACCGCCTGGGAGCTCGTCGTCGGCGAGGTGTCTGGGATGCAGGCGGACGTGGCCGCGAAGACCGCTCAGGCGCTTGAGGCTGCGACGGATGCTGGCACGTTCGCTGGCGCGGCGGATTTCGATGCGAACCGCGCAGGGGGGTCGGCTTTCGCGGCGGGTCAGTCTGCGGCCTCGGCTTTGGGGCACAAGAACGACGCGAAGGCGTCGGCGGATGCCGCAGTCGCCGCCGCGGCCTCGATCGTGCTGGCAACGACCTACGTGAAGCTGTCAGCCGGACTCGACAAGGCGACGGCGAACGTAGCTGCCATCAACGCGGCCATCGCCCAGGTGAACGCAGCCGGCGGCGGTGTGGTGGAGGTTCCCGCCAGCGGGGTCTACTACATCGACGATCACATTCTCATGCGGTCGAACATCACCCTCCGCCTCGGGCCCGGTGTCACCATCCGCAAGGCGGACGCCGCGACGGGCAACGTCTGCATGCTCCGCAACGCCAACCCCACCGCGGGCGACGTTCTCACTGACGCGAACATGGTGATCGAGGGCGGCACCTGGGACGGCAACTACGCCAACAACCAGTCCACCCTCGCGCAGGCTGACAAGACCTCCGCGGCGAAGAACTCGCTGCTCTACGGCATCCAGGGAGACCTCAACCTGATCGGTGTGCGGAACGTCACCATCCGCAACACCACCATCGTCAACTGCAACGGCTTCGCTGTTCACGCTCTCGGCACCGGCGTCACCCTGGCGTCGATCGCGCTCAACACCGCGCGCGACGGAATGCACATCTCCGGGCCCAGCCAAAACGTCACCATCCGCGATGTCACCGGATACACCGATGACGACTTCATCGCTCTCAACGCATGGGACTGGCACCGCTCGTCTCCGGCGTCCGGCGACATCCAGGGCGTCATCATTCAGCGGTGCACCTACCTCGGGACCGGCCCCCGTGGTCACTCCGCTCGAGCGATCAAGTTCCTCGTCGGTACCCGCACCACCGGAGCAGGGCAGGGGGTCGGAAACATCCGCGACGTCGTCGTGGAGGGCCTGACCGTCAACGGCGGCCCCGGTGTCGGCATGCTCTCCGACTTCGACCAGGTGGACGGTGCCGAGTACAGCGGCGCGGGGACCATCCAGGACGTGACCTTCATCGGTGGTCAATGGGCATCCACTCCGACCGCATCAGCGTTCACGGTCTACAAAGACTCGAACGGCGCGCCGGCTGACGGCCAGACACAGCTCACGCTCCGAAACATCGTCTTCCAGAGTGTGCGATTCGATTCGACCGCGGGGAGCAGCGCTGCCCTCATCGACTACCGGTTCGCTGGGCTCTCGATGCAGGGCGTCACGTTCCGCGACTGCTCGTGGAAGTCGGCACCATCGGGTCAGTCTTTCCTCAACGTGCGGTCGAAGGATCCGCTCGACGGGATCGAGATCGATGGGCTCATCATCGAGACGACGCAGACGCCCAACTCGGTCGTTCTGATCAACACGTACGGAACGAACGTGTACTCGCGGGTGAAGAGCCTCGCCATGCGCCGCCTCCGCACCGCTCTCGGCGTGACGATCGACGGCCCTGTGCTGAATCTGAACGGAACCGTCGACCGACTCATCGCGGATGCGTGGGAGCTCACCTTCGCCGGCGGGTCCGGCGACAATCACGGCATCGTCTTCCAGCCCGGAGGTGTCCTCTCGGCAGGGATCCTGTCCCGGCTCAACCTGCTCAACCCGAAGACCCTCTTCGCCGTGCGGTCGGGAGCCACGGGATCCGTCATCTGCCGCGCGGCTGTCGTCGACTCGATCATCAACGGGTGCGTGCACCCGGTGTTCGTGTCTGGCGGCAAGCAGGCCGACATCACCTTCCGAGGCGGTTCGATCCTCACCGGCTCGAACCTGGCACGGGTGGACGGGTCTACGCTCACGCTGACTCTCGACGGGGTAACCAGCAGCGGCAGCGGAGCGAACGTGATCACGCCGGTCAACACCCCGACCATCCGCGTCCCCCGCTCGGACCGCGTCGCGCTACCACTGAACACCCTGCCGCTCACTCCGCAGGACGGCGACTGGATCTACTCGTCCGGTACGCCGTCACAGGTCGTCTCCGGCAGCGGCGCGGGTATGTACGTCTACCGCGGCGGATCTGGATGGGTCAAGCTCAACTGACGAACGGCACACGACGACGCCCCCGGTGTCCCTCTTCGGAGGTGACACCGGGGGCGTTTCGTCGTGCGCTCAGACCTCGGGGCGCTGCGCGTACTTCTCTTCGATCGCGTCCCGGTTGGCGACCTGCCACCGCGTGTGACGCTTCATCCCCTCGGCCACCGCGGCGGTGATCACGAAGTAGAGCGCGAAGAGGCCGACGGCCCAGCCGAACAGCATGAGAACGATGCCTTCCACAGGATCCCCCTTGGTTGTGGAGTGGAAATGGTGGTGAGCATACCCGCTGTCATAGCCGTCGGATAGATACCGCGTTGCGCCACACGACCGGCTGCCAGTGCCCACCGTCGCACGGCACCTCGAGCACGACGACGCGATCGTTCGCCCCTGCGGCCCACGCTTCGACTCGTTCGGCTGCACGGTTGGGCCATTGCACCCACGCCCACACGGGAAGTTTCGGGTCGAACCACTCCACGGGGGCGGGCCCGTACGCCTGCATCGGCAGGGTGATCGGGTGCACCGATGTGAGCGTGCGTGACAGCATCTCGTCGCTGACCTTGTTCGATCCCATGCAGACCGGTCCCCTTCCCCGGCCACGTGACAGGCTACGTCACCCCACCGAAACTGGGATGACGTCGACGCGGCACGCGTGGCACCATGTCGCGGCGATGACGGTGCCGCATAGGGGGCAGGAGATCGGGGGCGGGATGCTCATGCGGGGAGCGTAGCGGCGATGTCGGAGGCCCCGAGGAGACTATCCACATGCCCACCGTCCCCGAGCTTTTCGCCTTCGAGAACCGCCACCCCCGGCATACCAGCCACAAGGAGTCGCTCATCTTCGACGAGCTCGGGCTGCGGCCGGCACGGTACTACCAGTTGCTCCTGCACGCTGCGAGGTCGGCGGAGGGGTGGGCGCTGGACCCGATGCTCTGCCGCCGCGTTCTCGCGAAGGAGGCGGCGTGATGGAACACTCGCTCGAGGAACTCATGCCCGACGAGGACGCCGACGGCCTGTTCGTCGTATGGGTGTGCGAGTGCGGGAAGCGCGGCCGCGCGGCGACGCAGCAGACCGCGCACACCGGGTGGCGCAAGCACGCCGAGCGCGGTGAGAACGTGTGGTGTGGGGGAGTGATCTGAGCGCATGAAGAAAGCCCCCGCTCGGCGAGACGGGGGCTGTACTTCGGGGGGATAAGCGCTCGGCTTATAGTCCGGGGTTGATAAGCGGTGGGCTTATGCGGTGGCCGCGGTGTGCGGCGGGTGCTCTTCTGACGTGGTGTCCCATGGGGCTCTCTCGCGGGGTGGGGCGGTGGATCGTCGTGCCGTTGGCGGGGACTCCGTCGTCCCCTGCTCATCTTCTGGCGTGCCGCGCTTCCGCGTTCACCGCCACCGGCCTGGTGGTGTTCGTGCTCATGTGCATAAAACTAGCGTGCGTGCACGCACTGCGCAAGCACGCGTGCCTGCGTGTCGCGCGCTTGCCCACATCCTGCCCACGGATCACACCGGGTGTAGTCGTCCGTAGTCGTCCCACACCCGCACAAATCCGGGGTCAACGAGACTGAGTGGACGTAGCCAGTGGCCTTGAATAAAACCACGACTTCTTCAGTGGCTCGGGCTCGTCGTACGTCATCGGCAAGGCCGAGGCGACCGAGGACGACGACTGGGACTTCTGAGTGAGGCACGTATATCGCGATCTTCACGTACAAGATGTCGTGGAGATGGCTATCGCCGGGACGCTTGCTTTGCCCGCTTTTCAGCGAGACTTTGTATGGAGTCCGAGTAACGTGGTCGAGCTACTGGACAGCGTTGCCAACGGTTGGCCAGTAGGATCGCTTCTACTTCTTGAGGGCCCTCAACGATTCGGTACCAAACGGATGGACGGTGTCGCGCAGGCAGCCGACCGTGAGAACATTCGTTACTACCTGCTGGATGGGCAGCAGAGGGTAACGTCGTTGCTTCACCTCCTCCAGGACGTGGGCGACACTCAGTACTTCGTCGATCTGCGTGCGCCCGATGAAAAACTCGACGAAGAAGGCTTGCCACCAGTTCAATGGCGCAAGCGTGGTAAGCGTACCCCCCCGAATTCAACGTGGGCGGTCAATGAATTGCTGCGCCCGAAGAGTTACGAGAAGTGGCACGATCTCTCGGAGGCTGATCGACAGTTGCTGATGACGCTCCGAGAGCAGCGACTGGGCGAGCTGGTACACGGTGGGTACACCCTCCCCGCAATTGTGATGCGCGAGGACATCGATCTCGAAGCACTTACAAGAATTTTTGAAACGCTCAACAGAACCGGAACGCGTCTCGATGCTTTCGATCTCATGGTTGCAGTGGTTTATAACGAAGGGCGCGATCTTCGAGAAGAGTGGGACGAGGCCAGGCGGCATCATCCCATCTTGGCCAAAGAGAACTTCGACGTCGAACCGATTGAGATTCTTAAGTTAGTTGCCCTTTGGAAACGCGATGAGGATCGTTCCCCGGAATCTATTCGTCCGCCCAGTCGGAGAGTCCAAGGGGTACGTCAGAAGGACGTCCTTAACGTGCCTGCTGACTACGTCGTTACTCGCTGGGATGACGCAGTAGAAGCCTACGTGGGTGCGCTCGAGCTACTGCGGAAGCGATTCGGCGTCTCGCTGCCGGAAGACGTCCCGTCATGGGCGATGGTTCTCGTGGTCGCGTACTTCGTAGGTGCTTCAAATGAAATCGGCATCGCTTCGCGCGTCAACGATATTCAGAGGTGGTATTGGTTCTCGGTGGCGATGCAGACGTATGCGCAAGGCGCTAATACGCAGGTGACATACGATGTGGACCATCGACTCGAATTCTCGGACGGTCGACTCGTCCCGGACCTGGTGCTTGCATCGTTGGTCGATGATTCTCGCAGAAACCGGCTCCTCCGGCGTGGCTTGAAGTCTGCAGCCTCGGTCGTCGGGGTGCGCGATCTCCTCACTGGTCGCAGCCTGGTGGGGGAATCTGTCGCCGAAATTTGTGTGTCCGATGACGGATCGGTGCGGACGGCTGTGAAGTCGAATGATCTACTAGTGGAGATTGGATATGTTTCCGAGAGTTCTCTGCTGCAGCTCGGTCAACGCAACGGAGATGTTTCGGTAATCGATCTGCATCCGGAAGCGCTCGCGGGGCAAGGATTTGGTGAAGATGTCACGAACTTGGAAGCGGCCAATATTCGTTTGGAATGGCTGCGAGCTTGTGCTGGCTCGAGCGAATATGAGCGTCCGGAATGAGCAATAAAAGGGTCTTGGAAGCTGCGCGCTGGGAACCACTGAAGCCCCTCATTTGGTTCGCGATTGTAGTGATCGCTCTGTGGCTACTGGTGACACTGATTGTTCCTACTCTGCTAGCTGGGGACGGAGATCTCGGCGGTCGTGGCTCGGCCGGGGATGCATTTGGGGCGGTCAACGCGCTCTTCTCAGGTCTAGCGTTCGCGGGGCTGCTGGCCGTACTTCTCCACGACTCTAAGGAGCGCACGAAAGACCTCGTGCATCGCCGGAAGGAGCAACGGCCGTATCTCGCTCCCTCGATCTTCAAAGAAGACTTGATCCGCGAGGCTGTCGACCGGCGCGCTTCATACGGGGTTCGTCTCGTCGTGGCGGAGAAGCACAGTTCGGGTGCTGAAGTCTCTTTCGAGGTGGAAGTTGGGCTGCGGAATCTGACTGAGCAGACTGCCATGAACGCCTGCGTGACCGTCGCCGTTTCTGATCATCCTTCCGTCACGTCGAAATCTTGGGTGACGCTGCCAATTGGCATGGGCGAGCAAGTCTCTGTACAAGTGCGGTTGACGGCCTCGAGTACTGAAGGTTCTGCTCTGCTTGTTGACTTGCAGCGAGAAGTGAAATTTGTAGTGGGAGTGGAGTACGACGCGCTCAATGGCGAGGCATGGCGGTCGTCTGTGCTCGGCACGGTGGCCGTCGAGCAGGACAAGAAGCCTGAGTTCGAGAATGTGGTGGCGGGGAAGTACAAAGTTGGGGGTGGGGTCGACGACATCGCGCCCATCGACCTCGTCACAGAGCCGGTGGAACGGAGCTGGTCCCAGGAATTTTTGCCCGAACGAGAGGCATGAAACGAAGCCCGCCCCGCATCACGCGAGGGCGGGCTTCGTCGTTCCTTCTGTCGTTATCGGTGTCCACCCCGTCCGACGCTCGTACCCTGGACACCATGGCCGACGACAAGCGGGACGAACAGGAACAGCGAGCCCTCCGCTCGATCGAGGCCATCGACGCGGGTGCTGACATCGGCGACGAGGCGTTCCGGCTCGCGAACGAGTTCACTGACCGCCACACGTCGCGGTTCACGGCGTGGCTGAAACGCCGCCGCTAGAGCGAAACCTCAGGCCGGCCACTCCCGCGACTCGAGGCGGTCCAGCAGCACCTCGACGGCGCAGCCTTCCATGGCGCGGACCCAGCGCTGCGTCTCGGACCCGCTGCCCGAGACTGTCCGCCCGCGTTCGCCGCGTTCGAGCCGCACGTCGACGTGGCCCGAAGCGACGCTGACCCCGCGCAGGGCCCCCGCGGCGACCATCGCCGCCAGCGGATCGTGCAGCGCGCAGCGTCGGCCGGGGAACACCCGGGCGTAGAAGTCGAGGTAGGTCGGCAGCATGCGCGCGAGAGCCTGCGGCAGTGCGCCGGGGATCGCTTCGAGGCGGACGAGGTCGGCGGCATCCAGGGTCTGGGTCATCGTCACGTCGAGGGGCACGAGGGTGGTGTCCCAGTCCTGCGCGAAGACGAGGGCCGCGGCCTCGGGGTCGTTGTGGATGTTCGCCTCGGCCCACGCGGTGACGTTTCCCGAGTGAGCGAAGGCGCCGCCCATGACGACGAGGCGATCGAATCGGGCGACTCCCGGTGCCTCGGCGTAGGCCGCGAGGTTCGTCAGGGGGCCGAGGGCGAGGACGGTGAGGTCCGGATGCCGCGACGCCAGGTGGTCGATGAGCTCGACCGCCGCGCGGGCATCGTGCGCGCGGGCCGCGGCGCTCAGGGCGATGCCGCCGAGGCCGTCGTCCCCGTGCACGTGCGGCGCACCCCCGGCATAAGCGCGGGCGCGGAAATCGTGGGCGCCGATCGCGACCGGAATGTCGTCCTCGCCGGCGAGCTCGAACAGTGACAGCGTGTTGGCGGCCGCGCGGGCGGCATCCGTGTTCCCCGAAACGGTCGTGACGCCCACGATCTCGACCGAGGGCTCGGCCAGCAGGTAGGCCAGGGCGAGGGCGTCGTCGATGCCGGTGTCGCAGTCGACGAGGATCGGTCGGCGGCTCATGCGGGGACCCCGTACGTGTCGAGGGCGTCGAGCGCCGGTTGGGAGGCGTCGTCGGCGACCGCGGCCGAGCCCACCGCGCAGGCGCGTGCGAGGGCGTCGGCCTCGTCGTCGCCGCGAAGAAGTCCGACGACGAGGGCCGCGCAGAACGCGTCTCCCGCGCCGACGGTGTTGCGGACGGTGGTCGGCACCCCGGCGGCCGACGCGACGAGCTCGCCGAGGCGATAGAGCCGCGCGCCCGCGGCACCGAGCGTGACGCACAGCAGGGGCGCGTCGTGCACCTCGGGCAGCTGCGCGTACTCGGTTTCGTTGACGATCACGAGATCGCACCGCTCGAGGACGTCGGCGGGAAGCGGGCGGGCGGGGGCGGCATTGACCGCGAGGAACCCGGCGGCGCGTGCGGCGGCCGCGACCACGGCATCCGACACCTCCAGCTGCAGCAGCACCGCCGCTCCCGGCTCGATGCCGAGCGCGTCCGCATCGATCGCGGCGTTCGCCCCGGCGCAGACGACGATCGAGTTCTCGCCCGTCGCGTCGACGACGATCAGGGCGGTTCCGGTCGCGGCATCCGTGGTCTGCACGCCCGAGGCGTCGATTCCGATCGAGGCGAAGCGGTCCCGGATGCCACGACCCTCGGCGTCATCGCCGACGGCGCCGATGAGCCGGACGTCGGCGCCGAGGCGGGCGGCGGCGACAGCCTGATTCGCGCCCTTGCCGCCCGGGCCGCGGTCGAGGACGCCGTCGGCGACGGTTTCACCGGGGCCGGGGGAGCGCCGGACGCGAGCGGTGAGGTCGACGTTGATGGCGCCGACGACGGTGAGCTGAGCAGTGATGAGGGAGCCTTCCGGTCAGTGCAGCAGGAGCTTCGCGACGATGAGCAGCGCCGAGACGAGGGCCGCCCCCACGGCCGTGGCGATGACGACGAACGCGGAGTATCCGCGAAGGCGCGCACCGGCGGTGGCGACGATGACGAGATATGCCATCGCGACGCCGACGCCCCACAGCAGGGCCGTGGCGAGACCCACGCCGAAGGCATTGAGCAGCACCACGACCAACAGGGGCAGGAACGTGACAGACACCATCGGAGCGCTCACGCGCAGGTGGTGCCGGAAGATCTTCGAGGGGCGGTCGGGCGAGGTGTCGCCGAGCGTGTAGGCGAAGACGTGCGTGAAGAAGTAGACGACGTTCGTCAGCGCGACGACGAGGATCACATCGCCCAGGTCGGCCTCGCCGAGGCCGATGAGAGTGGATGCCGAGACCAGCGCGCCGTAGCACCCGGCGCTGATGCGTTCGGCGGCGTCGGTGGAGAGGCGGCGCTGTCGTTCAGTGTTCATGGTGTGCTCAGCCTCTCGTTGTTCGGCGGCGCAGGCCCGCAGACACGATGGCGACCAGCGTTCCGACCGCGACGCCGATGACCGTCTCGACCACGCGGTCGCGCAGCAGCATCTCGGGGGCGACGGGCGAGGCGAGCGAGACCATGAGCAGCGCGAGCGGGGTGATGAAGAGCATCGCGATGCCGTAGTTGCGCCCGACGAACAGCTCGGCACCCGCCTGCAGGCCCACGGCGACCAGCAGCACGACCCACGGGGGCAGATCGAGAGCGAGCAGACCCGCGGCGATCAGCACGCCCAGCAGGGTCCCGACGAGCCGCTGCACGCCGCGGATGAGCCGCGCGGTGACGTGCGCTCCGCCGACAGCGGCGACGGCGCCGACCATCGCCCAGTACCAGTGGGTGCCCACCAGAAGGGCTCCGGCCACTCCCGCGAGGAGGGCTGCGACGCCGACGGTCGCCGTCATCTCCCACGCGACGGTGCCGATCGGCGGTCGCGTGCGAGCGGGGCGCCGCCACGAGCCGCGCCGTGCGACGACGAAGACGGTCGTCACGAGCAGGCTCCACAGCACGCTCGCGCCGCCGACGAGCAGCACGGTCGCGAACGTCGCGCCGGTGGCGGGAAAGCTCGCCGTGGCTCCCGCGGCGAAGACCGCGAACAGAGCTCCGGGTGGATGCCACTGGGCCCGATAGGCGAAGAGGGTGACCGTCGCGGCGACGAGGGCGACGACGGCGACACTCGCGAGCGCCGGGGTGGCGAGCGCGGAGAGAGCAGTGCCGATGAGCATGCACGACACGAGGACGGTTCCCGCCACCGCCTGCATGCGGACCCGGGTGCGGGGAAGGTCGGTCCGCCCGTAGAGCGCGGCGAAAGCGCCGAAGCTCGCATACACGCTGAGGTCGAGCCGCCCGAGCGCCAGGAGCAGGAGGAGCGGGATGCCGACACTGAGCACGGCACGCAGGGCGACGCGGTGATCGCCGCGGTGCGGCCCGACGCGGATGACCCCGGTCCACACGCGCCCCCGGGATTCCGCCATTCCTTCAGCCTACGCGCCGCGCTCCCCGGTGCCGTGCGCCGTGCGCCGTGTGGGTGGCGGGTCCGGGCGAGGTCTCGGACCGGGGCCTCGGGCGGAGGCGCCCGACGATCCCGCGGCGTCAAGGGGATGGCATCCCTCCCTCGATCTGATGGGGTGGAGAAATGGATGCCGAACGCGAGAAGGGGCCGATCGAGCCCGGCCCCGAACCCGACACCACGACGGCCGCCGAAGCCGGTCGCTCGGACGACTCCTTCGACGGGGACGACCAGCCGATCGAGTGACCCCTCGACGTCGAACGGTGCGCCGGTGAGCGGGGAGGCGTTTCCGTAGGGTGGGAAGCCCCCGACCCGAACGAGGAGAGACGTGTTCCGCACGCCCCTGACCCTGTTTCGCACTCTCGCGATCGCCGAGGCGATCTCGTGGACGCTCCTGATCGGCGGGGTGATCGTGCGCGCCGTCGCCGACCTTCCCCTCGCGGTGTCGATCGGGGGTGGCATCCACGGCTTCGTGTTCCTCGCTTACGGGGCCACCGCCGTCCTCGTGGCGCTGAACCAGCGCTGGGGCCTCGGTCCGACCGCGCTCGCGGTGGTGAGCGCCGTCATCCCCTACGCGACGATCCCGACCGAGATCTGGCTGCACCGCACCGGACGCCTCCGCGGGGCGTGGCGACTCGAGGACAGCGGAGACCCGCGCGATCACCGGCCGCTCGACCGATTGCTGCGGTTCTTCCTCCGCCGGCCCTGGGCGCTCGCGCTGGTCCTCGTCGCGGTGGTGGTGGTCGTGTTCGTCGTGCTGCTGATCGTGGGCCCTCCCGGCGGCAAGGGCTGACCGCGCGCGAGGAGCCTCAGCGCACGAGGATGCGCACGCTCGCCGGGACGATGCGACACGTGGCGGTGAAGGTCTCGACCGACCCGGAGAGGGTGGCCGTGGCGCGACCCGCCCCGAGGAAAACGACCGTCCCGTCGTGGGCGTGGACGCTGGGTGAGCGGTCGGAGAAGTGGCGCATCTCCCCGCCCGCGTGGCTCGCGAACGCGAGGTCGAGCTCGACGGCGACGATCGGTCCCGTCTCGGAACTCACCCGCCAGTCGATCGCGGCCAGCCCGCCGCCGCGACTCGTCATCGTCAGAGTCGCCGACCCGCATTCCTCCCCGCCGACGAGCTCTGTGCGCAGGGGCTGCGACGCCGGTGTCGAGTCGGCGCCGCACAGACCGATGCCGTGCAGTCGGGCGTAGCCGCGACCGTTGTCCGTGATGCTCGAGCAGTCCGCGAGCAGGGGCGCCGTGAGAGCGTCGGACAGGGGATCGGCGCGCCCAGACGACGACGCGGGAGCGCCGGCCGCCGGCGCACCCGTTGCGAGCACCGCCGCGAGGACTGCGACGACGGCGAGCAGCGGAGCAGCGGTTCGAATCCGCACGGCGCACCTCCTCGTCGACGTCAGACGGAATCTACGCCGGGAACGGACTCCATGCCACGGGTGGACGGGAGGCAGGTCAGCGCTTCGTCGACACCGTGACCGTGAACTTGCGGTCGCGAGCGGCCTGACGGGTCGGGCCCACGAGGCGCTCGAGCGCGGGTCGGTACTGCAGCGACGAGTTCCACACGGTCCACAGCTCTCCACCGGGGGCGAGCACCCGGGCCGCATCGGCGAACATCCGGGGAGCGAGACCCTCGTTGATGGCGGACCCGGCGTGGAACGGCGGATTCAGCGCGATGAACGACGCCGTGGCATCCGGCTGTGCTCTCAAGACGTCGTCGCGGACGACGCTCACGCGATCGGACACCCCGTTGGCCTCGGCGGTGGCGCGGGCGGACGCGACCGCGATGGCCGATTGATCGCACGCGATGACCCGGAGCGAGGGATGCCGCGTCGCCAGGGCCGCGGCGACCACTCCCGTCCCGCACGCCAGGTCGATCGCCTCGCCTCCCCGCGGGGACGGGAGGTGGGCGAGCAGCAACCGCGTGCCGATGTCGATCGATGCGCCCGCGAAGGCTCCGCCGAAGGCGCGGACCGCGATACCGTCGATCTCGGCACTCTCGGGGACGGGCTCGGCGCCGTCGTGCGGGCCGCGCGCGACGAGGACGCGCGACTTCTGCCGCGCATGCGTGACGTCGAGCCGGGTGAAGTTCTGCCGCAGTACGTCGTTCATCGACGGGGTCATGTGCTTCAGGCGCCCGCCGGCGTAGACGACGACGTCGGGGTGCGCATGGAGAGCGATCAGCCCGGCGATGTCCGAGAGGGCCTGGAGCGACCGCGGGAGCCGCAGGAGGACGACCCGTGCCTCGGTGAGAAGCGCTGCGTCGAGCGGGTGCGAGACGAAGGAGTCCTCGAGCCCGGTGTCGCGAGCGTTGAGCGCGAGGGCTTCCTCGCCCAGCAGTTCGTCTTGATGGACCCGGATGCCGCGAGCTCCGGCATCCGCTGCCGCCAGGGTGAGCGCCCCGTAGGAGTCGCCGATCACGACGAGCTCGTCATCGCCGGCCTGGGCTCGCGCCTTCGCTGACTCGTCGAGGATCAGGCGGTCGGCGGCGTCGACCGCCAGGAGATCGGGCCCCTCGAGATCGGGGCGGCGACGCAGGGCGTCGAACGAGAAAGGCACCGGTCCACGCTACCCGGGGGTGACGTGGGGCGGTGCCGATCCGAGGTGCGGGCTCAGCGGGTGCCGAAGTGGAACGGCAGTGCCAGCGAGGCCGAGACGAGGATGATGCCGAGCGCGAAGAAGAGCGCGGGCGCGGCGAGCGAGAACGACAGGCCGGTCAGCAGCATGCCGCCGACGAACAGGATGAGCGAGACGATGAACATGAGGATCCCTTCGGTCGCTCCAGGCTATCGTGCCGTGTCGGCGCGTCGGTCCGCGGCGTCGGCTGTCTCGCGCAGAGCGGCGTGCGCCCAGAGGGTGCTGCCGGCCACGGCGGCGGGCATGACGGCGACCGCTCCGAGCGGCAGCAGGAAGCACAGCTGTGTGGCGACGCCGAATCCGAGCGCTCCGGCCCGGTTCTCGCGAAGCACGGCGCGGCGGGAGCGGCGGTCGAGCCCGCGGGCCGAGAGCGCGCGCGACGTCAGCTCGTCGGCGAGGAGCCAGCCGGTCAGCAGCAGGCCGAGGAGGAAGCCGAGGATGCCGCCGACGAACGGGACGAGCCCGACCGCCCAGGCCACCGCCGCGGCGACGACACCGCGCAGGATCAGGCGGACGCTGTCGCCCGCGGCGCGCCAGAAGCCGTACTCGGCCGCCGGGATCCGGCCGAGGGCGGTGAGTTCGGTGGCGCGCCAGATGCGGTCGTAGAACGGCTCGCCGACGGCGAGCGTCACGGCCGTGAAGGAGATGATCGCGAGGAACGCGGCGGCCCCGAAGGACGCGACGGCGATCGCGGTGCGCAGGATCGTGGCCCACAGGGGGTCCCAGGAGTTCGCGAAGGGTGTCCAATCGTCGACCACTTCGCCGAGGAGGATGCCCCAGCCGACGAGCGCGGCGCCGAAGACCAGGCCGACGAGGAATCCGGGGATGAGGCCGAGCGCCATCGCCCCGGGGGAGCGTCGCCACTGGCCGAGGCCGCGCAAGAGCATCCGGGCACCCTGCAAGAACTCGCGCATGCCAGCAGTCTCGCAGGGACCGCGTCCGACGAACGGACTTGACATGAGGAGCGCGCACTCGACAAGATGAGCGCGCAGCTTATTGATAACTGTTATCGATAAGAGCGTGGATCACGAGCGAGGGGAGTCGATGTCGACGATGCTGCCCCCTCACGCCCACACCGGAGGTCATCTGCTTCCCGGTGGTGTGCAGCGATGCGGGTGCTCGCGCCCGACTCCCGAACCGGCCCGGATCCCGTTCTCGCCCGCCCTCACGGACTGGGCCCCGGTGCGCGGGCAGCACACGGGATTCGTGCGCGCGCACTTCATCTACTCCGATCGAATGGCCCGCCTCGGAGCCTGACGCCTCCCGTCCGCCGCCTCGTGCACCGCGCGGACACAGGTATCCGAGTCGCCCCTGCGCGCTCGCGCGCCCTCGTTCCGACACCCTTTCGATCAGGAGAACTCCGCCATGACCACCATCCACGACTCCGTCGCCGCGTCGCCGACGCCGCGGACCCAGAGTCCCCTCGCGCGACTCGTCGTCGCCCTCGTCGCCGCTCTGGCCCTCACCCTCGGGGTGAGCGCCCCGTCTTTCGCCGCCACCGGCGCGCAGACCGGCGAGTGGGACCTGCTCGCTACCTCCGCCGCGCAGTCGCCCCGCCTGCAGAGCTACAACCACGAGACCGAGACCTGGGACACCGTCGCCAGCCCCTCGGCCTCGTTCGCCGTCGGCAGCGGCAAGCTCATCGACGGTGACGATGCCACCGCGACGTCGCCGGTTTCCGGTGGCGGCGTGCGCTTCCACAACACCGCCTCGGTCGCCCGGTCGGCGACCTTCACCATCACGGTCCCCGCCGGAACCGGCCTGAGCATCACCGACGTCGCCAGCGGCCAGGTGCGTTCGGTCCCCGTCTCGTCCGCGTCTCAGACGATCGCGATCACGACCGGCTCGGTCGCGGCCGGCGTCGAGTGGCACCGCCACTACACCTGGCAGTTCAGCGGGAGCGGCAGCTCCGTCGACCTTCCGGTCTCCGTGCGCGTGAGCGCGGTCTCCGGCGGCGCCACCGCCTACACCGCGTCGGCGACCTACCGCTTCACCTTCTGACGAACCGGGCGGGGGCGCGCCCTATCGCGTCCCCGCCCCCTCTGGAATGCCTTCGATGACTCGCCTCCGCCCCACCCGCTCCGTCCGTCTCGGCCCCGAGCCGCTCTCGCGTCGCCTGACCGCACGCCTGATCGCCGGTGCCGTCTCCGTCGTCCTCGTCACGACGGTCACCCTGCCGATCGCGGGCGCCCGCGCCGCAGAGCCCCCCGGGTCGCTTCACTCCACCGAGAACACCGCGACCGGAGTCGAGAGCGCGACCCCCGCCCCGGACACGACCGGGCCGGGAGCCGACGGCGCTTCGACAAGCGACGCCGGCGACGCCCCCGACGACCGCGCGTCGGTGGCCGACGTCGAGACCGCGGCGACCGCCCCGGCCGCGGCCGCGTCGGCGACGCCACCCGAGACCGCGGCGGCAGCCGGCGCGGCATCCGCGGACGGGCGCATCATCCTCTCCGAGGGCGAGCTGCGCGTGGTCTCGCGTGTTGTCGACGGAGACCTCGTCCAGAACCTTGTCGCAGGAGACACGATCGTCGACCCGGCGCGCACGGTGCTGTCCCTGCCCACGGCCGAGACGTGGCCGGGGAGAGCGGACGGCGAGAACGCCGCGTTCTGGGACGAGGTCGCCCCCGCGCGCGGCGACGTGTGGCGGTCGCGGACGCCGAACGGCTCCGGCAACGCCCTGTCCCTGTCGCTCGACGCCCGCGGCATCCCGTCGAATGCGCTCTTCGCGCCGGAATGGGCTCCGGAACGTCTCGTCGTGCAGACGTCGCTCGGGGAGGTGACGGGGGCGAGCCCGGCCGGGCTGCTCCGCAGCGGCATCGACGATGCCGGAACATCCGCGCGCGCGGGCGACCTCGCCCCGATGATGGCGGTGGTCGTCGGCGAGGCCGCCGAGCCCGTGCCGGTGACCGCGGTGTTCGCCGATGCGGGCCGCACCTGCGTGACGCTACGGAGCCATGCGCAGCTCGCCGACGGCACGTTCGTGAACCACGATGTGGCGCTCACGTTCGCCGTCGGGGTGGATCCCGCCGCCGTCGACCCCTGCCCGCAGCCGGCAGAGGTCTCCCCGCAGGGCCCGCACCCCGTGCAGGCGACCTCGGGTGACATCCGCGTGATCGACGCGGGCACCGTGCTGTTGGCGCCGACGATGAGCGGCGGCGCCCTCTCCCTTCACGCCGTGACGGCCGACCGCGGTCGCACCACCGCCTACGACCCCGCGCGAATCGTGCTCTCGCTGCCGAACCGCGACACGCGATGGCCCGCCCAGGGGCGCGGTGCGACGCAGAAGGACCTCTGGGATCGGTACGTCCCCGAGGGATCGACCGCCTATCGCACGTCGGGACGACACGTCCCCGCCGATCGTCGACTCGGTGACGAACAGGCCAACCCGCTGGTCCTCGATCTCGACGGCCGCTTCGTCTCGGCCGACGACGTCCGGGTGAACCCGGACGAGGGGGGTTCGGTCGCCTTCGACTTCGAAGGGGCGACGTCGACGAGCTCGACCGGCCGCTTCTTCACCTACCGTCAGCTGTCGGTGCCCGAGCTCAACGGGCCCGAAGACATCGGATTCTGGGACGGACGTTCCCCCGCGGACGAGACCACGGTCGGGCGCGTCGTGGCGACCCCCGACGAATGGGGCGACCCGTTCTACAACCGCGGCGACGAACTCAGCGGCTCCGCGGCGCTCGGCACCGTGTTCACCGAGCCGGGTGTCTATTGCGTCACCCTCCGCTCCTCGGCGACACGTCCCGACGGTGCGGTCGCGCAGGACCGCGCCACGTTCACGTTCGCCGTGGGCATCGACGCCTCCTCCGTCCAGCCGTGCGCGCAGAGCGACGGCGGCGACCCCGGCCAGGGCGGCGGCGATCCGGGCGGGGAGGATCCCGGAACGCTCGACCCGTCGGTCGCGTGGCTGCAGAAGGGCCACACCGATCTCGCGGTTCGCGAGGACGGCCGCGGCGGGATCGAGTTCGCCACCGGTGACGGCCACAGCGACCTCGGCATGCACGCGCTGCGCGACGCCGTGTGGGTCGGTCGCGGAGACTTCGCCTCGTTCACGGTGCGCCAGCCGGATACCGCCGACGACCGGACCTTCATCGGCCCGCCGGGAACGTCGTACTACGGCTTCTCCGCCGGGAGCGAATACGTGGGACACACCCTCTGGCCCGGGCTGAGCATGCTGTACCTGCCGGCCGGTTTCACGGAGCGTCACGCAGCCTGGTCGCTGCAGAAGGTCTCCGGTCCCGGCGACGCGTACGCCTGGACGAGCGGTGCGTTCCTGCTGGATTCCCGGCGCGCGACCCCCGTGCCGTTCTCGCTCGGTCGCACCCATCGACACCTGAACTGGGCCTTCACCGAGGCGGGCGTGTACTGCCTCGCGGTGCGCGCCGACCTCCGCGCCACGGCCGACGAGACCCGCCCGCTCTCCGCCGCGTCGTTGCTGACGGTCGTGGTCGGCGACGTCGACCTCGCCACGGTGCAGCCGTGCGAGCGCACGCAGGCCGTGCCCGCCGCGCCGTCACCGGCGGCCGTCGCGCTCTCGACCGCGCCCGCGGTGGTCGACGCGGCCTCGCCGGCACCGTCGCTCGAACTGCGGAAGGTGAACGGGGTCCCCGCGGTCGTGGCATCCATCGAGGAGAAGAACGGTCCGCGCATGACGTTCTTCGACCCGGAGCAGACCGTCCTCTCAGCGGCCCGGTTCGTCGACGAGTTCCGTTTCCAGGACCGGTGGCGGACGTGGGAATGGGATGCCGGCGGCAGCGACGTCACCGTCAGCCTCGGCGCCGTGGAGGGTCCCGGCTCGTACTCGCGTCGCGGGAACAGCACGGACTCCCAGGCCGTGCAGCTGGACTCGGGCTCGGTGCCCGTGAGATCGGTCGAGACGCTCTGGCGGGGATCGAACTTCCCGGCCAACCACGTCTTCTCGGCCGCCGGGGTGTACTGCGTCCCCCTGACCTGGACGGGCACCCTCGCGGACGGCACGGTCTTCCGGGTCGCCAAGACCCTCACCTTCGCGGCGGGAGTCGATGCGACCGCGGTGACCCCGTGCGCGAAGGGCGGCCACGGGACCGAACCGGGCAATCCCGATCCCGGCACCCCCGACGCGGAGTGGGACGTCCCCAACCACACCCTCACCGACTCCGGTGCGACGATCGTGGCCGTCGGACACGTCGACGTCGCCGCGCGCCTGGACGGGGGGCGGCTGACGACGGTGATCGCCGACGCCAGCGACGCCTCGCAGCCCGAGGCGCAGCGCCTCCCATCCGAGACGGTGCTGCAGGTGCGGCCCGAGGCGGAGACGACCGTGCCCGACGACCCCGCGTACGCGTTCCTCGGCACGGCGGGGGCGAGGGCGTGGCTGCTGCCGGAGACCGAGGCGGAGGGCATCCTGTGGCCCGGTTGGTCCACCGAGGCCCTCCCGCAGGACGCCACGACGGGCGGTGTGACGTGGGCGCTCGATCGCGTGGAGGGGCCGGGGGAGTTCTCCCTCTACCAGACCCCGTTCGATGGTCCCCAGGTGTTCTTCGACACGCGCGACGGGATCACCGCGGCCGACGCGTTCGAGATTCCGAGGAACATCCACGCGCACGGAACGTGGGCGTTCAGCGCGGAAGGGACGTACTGCCTCGGGTTCACCTGGGCGACGACCCTCGCCTCGGGTGAGCGGGTCAGTGACACCTTCACGCTCGCCTTCGCGGTCGGAGCGGTGTCGGTGAAGAAGGTCGACCCGACCCGATGCTTCACCGTTCCCGACGGATCGCCCGGAGATACCGACACGACGCCGATCGCGCGCGATCTGCTGACGGATGCCACCCGCGGTGGCATCCAGGTGCTGGGGGAGGATGCGGGACTCACCGCGGGCCAGCTCGTCACGCTGCAGGTCGATCGAGACCGGGCCGGACAATGGGTCTCGGTGTGGCTGGATGACGCGCACTGGCTCGGCTGGGTGCGTCTGGGGTCGTCGGGAGCCGCACAGGTGCGCTTGCCCGCGGAGGCGGCGCTCGGTGCGCACGTCGTGGTGGTGAAGGATCGGGACGGCACCCTCGCCGGATGGGACGACCTGCAGGTCGTCGCCGCGACCGGACCCGTCGATCCGGTCGACCCGGACCCCGGGACCCCCGGCGCCTGGAACGTCGCCAACGGCACGGTCAACCAAGCCGGTGCCGTCGTCCTCAATGACGGCCACGTGGACATCGCCTCGCTCGTGCAGGACGGTCGGTTGGTCACGCGCGTGAAGGATTCGGCATCCGTGTCCACGCCCGTCTTCCGAGACGTGTCCCGCACCGTGCTGCAGCTCACGCCCGGATCGCGCGCGACCGTGCCGGGCGGCGAGGCGTGGCGCTTCCTCGGCGACCCCGGGGCGTCGTTCTACCAGGTGACGCAGACGCAGCAGAGCGGCCTCGTCTGGCCGGGATGGTCGACCGAGGGCATTCCGCTCTCGGCGACGACGGGTGGCGTCACCTGGTCTCTGCTGGACACCTCCGGTCCCGGCCAGTTCGCGCTGTACGAGACCGGGGCGTTCGGGCAACCGTCGGTGATCTTCTCCACGCGCGACGGGATCTCGGCGTCCGACCGGGTGACGATTCCGAAGAACACTCACGCGCATGGCTCGTGGGCCTTCAGCGCCGAGGGGAACTACTGCCTGTCGATGCAGCGCACCGCGCAGCTGGCCGATGGCCGCGTCTCGTCGGACACCTTCGTCCTGGCCGTGGCCGTGGGCACTGCCGACGTGATGTCGGTGAACCCGGCGCGCTGCGGTGAGAAGGTCGACACGGGCGCGGTCGAGGTTCCGGTCCCGCCGCGCGAGGACGCGCGGGGAGCGACCCCCGCCGCCGCTCAGCTCGCCGCGGCCGCGTGCGTCTCGGGAGCCACGGTCCTGTCGGCGGGACACGTCGACTACGCCTCGCGCATCGTCGACGGGGCGCTCCAGTCGCTCATCGGCGACGACAGCTCGGGGAGCAAGGTGTACCGCGAGCCGTCGAGCGTCGTGCTGTGGCTGAAGCCGTCCGCACGCGTGACCCTGCCGGCCGGATTCGGGCAGATCGGGGCGCCGGGATCGACGATCTGGCAGGTGCCGCAGACGCAGAACCCCGACCTGGTGTGGCTGGGCTGGAACACCGAAGCCCTGAACGCCGGCAACACCACGGGGCCGGTGCGGTGGTCGATCGACGGCATCGACGGACCCGGCCGCGTGAGCGTCTATCTCACCGGTGCGTTCGGCGGAGTCCAGCAGGCGATCTTCTCCGGGGGCGGAACGTACGACATCCCGCTCGGTGTCCACGCGCACGCCGACTGGGCGTTCAGCGCCGAGGGGGTGTACCGCATCACCTCGACGCAGACCGCGACGCTCGCGGACGGACGCGTCTCCCGCGACCGCGAGACGATGACGATCGTCGTCGGCGATGTCGATCCGCGCACCGCCGTGGCCGGGGGCGTCACCTGCGCCCCGGCGGCCGGCGCCGTCCTCGCCGACGCGACCGCAACGGCCGTCGCGGCCGATCAAGCGGCGGCCGAGGCGGCGGACGCGGCACGGCTCACCCTTCCCGGGCAGGGCTCGGACGTGGCGAGCCCGCAGGACCCGCTCGCAGCCCTCGCCTCCGGCGACCCGGTACCGCTGCTGCTGCTCATCCTCGGCGGGCTGCTGCTGGTCGCCGCCGCGGGGTCGGGGCTGCTGTGGCGGCGGGCGCGGAGCCGACCGGGCGGAGGTTCCGCGTGACGCGGCGACAGGGAACGACCGCGCTCGCGGCAGTGCTCGTCCTCGGTCTCACGGGGTGCGCGGCTCCTCCCTCGCTGAGCGCGGACGGTGACCGGCTGCGGGTCGTCACCACCACCGGCATCCTGCGCGATCTCGTCCAGAACGTCGGGGGTGACCTCGTCGACGTGGTCTCGCTCGTGCCCGACCGGGCCGATACGCACTCATACGAGCCGACGCTTCGCGATGCGCGCAATGTCGTCTACGCGGACGTGGCGTTCTCGAACTACGCGATGCTCGAGGAGCAGTCGGTCATCAAGACCCTGGACGCCAACCTGCGGCCGGATGCCGTGAACGTCTCGCTCGCGGAAGAGGCCGTCAAGTACGCGGCCGAGATCATCCCCCTCGTGGAGGACGTCGCGCTGGACACCGTGTGGTTGGGTCTTCGCGCTCAGGGGAGGGGCGAGGCGCGCGGTGCGACCCGCACCTCCGAGGTGGAGGTGTCGGCGGTCTCGGCGACCGGACCGGGCTCGATCTTCGCGTATCTGACCGGGTCGTTCGGGAACACCGAGCGCTACATCGACTCCTCCGACGGGTTCGATGCCGCGGACGGGTACCGCCACGACAGCGTCACCCTCCCCGCCGACGCGCACACCCACCTCTCCTGGGCGTTCACCGAACCCGGCGCCTACACCCTGACGCTGCGGGCGCGGCTCCAGGTCGACGAGACCTCGCGTCCGGTCGACCTCGGCGAGGCGAGGTTCGCCTTCGCGGTGGGCGTCGATCCGCTCGACGCCGCCCACGAGCTCGGCGTGGCCGATCCCCTGATGCTCGACCGCGGACACGCGGATCTGACGGTGGACGTGGATGCCGGGACCCTGGGCGTCCGCTACGACCCCAGCGGCGGGGGCGAGCACACGCAACAGACCCTGCCCGCCGATCGGGCCATCGTCGAGGTGCCCGCGAAGGCGCGCGCGGAGATCCCCGCCGGCGAGGAGTTCCGCTTCCTGGGGCGGGCCGGTCAGCCGGTGTACCAGCTGGCGCAGGCGGTGCTCGGCAAGCACGTCCACGGCGAGATCGACCCCCATCTGTGGCAGGACGTCCGCAACGCGATGGCGTACGTGCAACTCATCCGCGACACCCTCATCCGGGCCGACCCGGAACACGCCCGCGACTACACCGCGAACACGGACAGATACCTCGCCGAGCTGGATGCCGTCGACACCGACGTCCGCGCAGAATACGCGCGGATCCCGCCCGCTGATCGCCACCTCGTGACGACGCACGACGCCTTCGGCTATCTCGCCCACGCCTACGGGCTCGAGGTCGCCGGCTTCGTCTCGCCCAACCCCGCGGTCGAGCCGTCCCTCGCCGACCGGCGACGCCTCGCCGACACGATCCGGACTCTTCACGTCCCCGCGGTGTTCCTCGAGCCCAACCTCGCCGCGCGCTCGTCGACCCTGACGGATGTCGCCGGAGACCTCGGCATCCGTGTCTGCCCCATCTACGGCGACACGTTCTCAGACACCGTGACCACCTACGAAGGGCTCGTCCGCTTCAACGCAGAGAGCATCCTCTCCTGCCTGACCCCGTCCGAGGGAACAACCCCATGACCCCGACTTCACGCCTGTTCTGCGCCGGCGTCCTGGCCACGGTCGCGATCGCCGCTCTCGCCCCGGCGGCGGCATCCGCTTCATCCACCATCTCGCCCACGGTCGCGGCCACCGCCACCGGCGAGGACCCGAACCTCGATCAGAAGCTCGGCGAGCTCGCGATCGTGCACGGCGAGCGCGTCCTCGAAGCCGGTCATCTGGATATGGGACCCAAGTACGACGCCGACGGCCACTGGCGCTTCCTCATCCACGACGACGTCGCCAAGGCCGACGCGAACGCCACGAGCGTGTGGCGCTACCCGGACGAGACGGTGCTGCACGTGCGCGACGAGGCCAAGCTCGTCGTGCCCGACGATCCGGCGTACGCCTTCCTCGGGGCAGACGCCGGGAGCGAGGTCTGGGTCGCGCCGCAGACGCAGAATCCCGACGTCGTCTGGATCGGGTGGAACACCCAGGATCCCGCCGTCATGGAGACCGTGGATCGGGGCGTGACGCTTTCGCTGCGCGCTGTCGAGGGACCCGGTGTGATGACGACCTACCTGCAGTCGGGGTCGTTCGGTGCGCCGCAGGTGCTGTGGGACTCGCGCCGGACCGACGCGCAACCGGTGTGGGTCGACGTGAACACGCACACCCACGCGAACTGGGTCTTCACCGCACCCGGGGTGTACCTCGTGGAGCTCACGGCCGAAGCCGATCTCATCGACGGCTCGCACGCCGCCGACACGCAGCGGCTGCGGTTCGCCGTCGGCACCGACACGGCACCCGGTGACGCCTTCGCCGCGGTGTGGGCCGGAAACGGCGAGAGCGCCGCGGGCGCCTCCACGGCGCCCGCGGCGCGGGAGGCGGTCGTCACGTCCGCCCCGGTCTCACCGCTCGTGCCCCTCCTCATCGCGGCGATCGTGCTGGTGGCCGGCGGCATCGCGCTCGCCGCGATCCTGGTCGCGGTCCGCGGAGCGCGAGCCAAGCGCGCGGCCCTCGCCGGACGCGGGAGGGATGCCACGGTCGCCGGGGAGCCGGCACCGTCGGAGCGCGCCCTCGACGACGAGGGGTCACGCTCATGAGCCCGCACACGGGGCTGGAGCTGGCGGGGGTCGCCGTCGATCTCCGCGGTCGGCGCGTGCTGCAGGACGTCGAGCTCACCGTCGACCGCGGTGAGCTGGTGGCCCTGCTCGGGCCCAACGGTGCGGGGAAGACGACGCTCCTGCGCACGGTGCTCGGGCTTCAGCGCATCGCGGACGGGCGCGTGCTCGTGGAGGGGCGGGCGGCTCGCCGCGGTCCGGCCGCGATCGGCTACGTGCCGCAGCGGCACGAGTTCGCGTGGGACTTCCCCCTCTCGGTCGCCGACGTCGTCATGACCGGGCTGACGGGTCGCCTGGGACTCTTCCGCCGTCCCGGACGGGCGGAGTGGGATGCCGTGGCGGAAGCGCTGGACCGTGTCCGGTTGGGCGAGCTCGCGGGGCGTCCCGTCGGGCAGCTGTCGGGAGGGCAGCGGCAGCGCGTCCTCGTGGCCCGCGCCCTCGTCCTGCGCTCCGCCGTGCTGCTCCTGGACGAACCGTTCACCGGACTCGACATGCCCACGCAGGAGCTGCTCTCTCGGCTGTTCGCCGACCTCGCCCGCGAGGGGCGAGCCGTGCTCATGACCACGCACGATCTCCTCGGTGCGGTCGACGGTGCGGATCGACTCGCGTTGCTGAACCGCACGATCGTCGCGGTCGGGACACCCGCCCGGCTCACGCGCAATGCGCAGGCGTGGAGCGCCACCTTCGGCGTCGCGGCGGATTCCACGCTCGTCCGGATGATGCGGAGCCTCGCATGAGCCCCGCGGACTTCGTCGTCGACCTGCTCAATCCGGATCTGGCGTTCCTTCCGAAGGCGCTCGCGGTCGCGGTGATGTCGTCGGTCGTCTGCGGCGTCGTCGGGACGTACGTCGTGCTGCGCGGAATGGCCTTCATCGGGGATGCCGTGGCCCACGCCGTCTTCCCGGGTCTCGCCGTCGCGTTCGTCGTGTCGGGCAACCTCGTGCTGGGCGGAACGATCGCGGGCGTCCTGACAGCGGTGCTCGTCGCCGTCTTCGCGCAGAACCGGCGCGTGAAGGAGGACTCGATCATCGGGATCTTCTTCGTCGCCGCGTTCGCGCTCGGCATCGTGGTGATCTCCCAGGCGCCGGGGTACGCGGGCTCGCTGCAGCAATTCCTCTTCGGATCGATCACCGGCATCCCCGACGAGGATCTCCCCGTCATCGCCGTGATGTCTCTGATCGTGCTCGGTGCGGTTCTCGCGCTGAACAAGGAGTTCGTGACGGTCAGCCTGGATCGCGAGTCCGCGAGGGCCCTCGGACTGCGCGTGTTCTGGCTGGACCTCGCCCTGTACGTGCTCGTGACCCTCGCTGTCGTCATCAGCGTGCAGACGATCGGCAACATCCTCGTGCTCGCGCTGCTGGTCACCCCCGCCGCTATCGCGCGACTTCTCACCGACCGGCTCGGGGTCATGATGATCCTCGCCCCGGTGATCGGCGCCGTATCCGCCACCGTCGGGCTCTACGTCTCGTGGTCCTGGGCCCTCCCCACGGGCGGGACGATCGTGCTCGTGCTGACGGCCGTCTTCCTCGCCGCGTGGACGTTCTCACCGCGACAGGGAGTCTTGGGGCGTCGCTCTCGCGGGCGTCGCACGACCCCGCGCGGGCCGTCGTCGTCGCACTCAGCGACCGGACATCCTCCCCTCCGCAGCCCGCTCGATCAGGAGACGCACGCATGACCGATCCCACGCCCCTTCTGCCGCCGTCGCCCCGGACCTCGCGCGCGTGGCCGGTCGTGACAGTGATTCTCGCTGTTCTCGGCACCGGTGCCCTCGTCGGCGGACTCGCCGTGCCCACCCTCGTCGCGGCGCGGACGACCCCGTCGCCGACATCGGCGACCGCCACCCCGGCACCGGTCGAGACGCCCTTCCCGGTGGCGGCGGCGGGCGGCACCGACCCGCGCGAGGTGCCGATCGCCGAACTTCCGGACTCCTCGTGGATCGACCGGGTCTCGGCATCCACGGGCATCCCCTCCCGCGCGCTCGCCGCCTATGCCGGAGCGGCCCTCGCCGTCTCGCGCTCGGATCCGGGCTGCGGTCTGGGCTGGAACACCCTCGCGGGCATCGGGCTGATCGAGACCGAGCACGGCACGATGAACGGCGCCACGCTGCGTCGCGACGGAACCGTGTCGCCCGCCATCGTCGGCATCGCGCTCGACGGGCGCGGCACCGAGGTCGTGCGCGACACCGACGGGGGAGCCGTGGACGGTGACACGACGTGGGACCGCGCGGTGGGGCCGATGCAGTTCATCCCCTCGACGTGGGCGCAGGTCGGACGCGACGGCAACCGCGACGGCGTCGTCGACGTCCATCAGATCGACGACGCGGCGCTCGCCGCGGCGGAGCACCTCTGCGAGGTCGGTGGCGACCTCACCGTGCCCGACAACTGGATCGCCGCCGTCCACGCCTACAACCCGTCCGTCGACTACAACAATCGCGTCGCGGCGGCGGCCACGCAGTACGCGGCGGTCGGCTGAAAAGTCGGGGGCTGCTGTCAGGCTGTGGCCATGCGCATCCGCACGACCTCGACGCAGCGCACCTACCGTTACGTGCGTCTCACCATCCTCGCCGCGACGCTGCTCATCGCCGTGGCGGTGACGGTGGAGGCGATCGTCGGCGGCCCGCCGCCGTCGCTGAGCGCGGCCTTCTACACGCCGGCGGGACCGATGTTCACGGCGGGTCTCTTCGTGGTCGCGGCGGCGTTCGTCGCTCTTTCGGGTCGGAGCATCGAGCAGGGGCTCCTCGACGTCGCCGCGGTGCTCGCGCTCGCGATCGCCGTGGTTCCGACGACCGTGGAGGGGCGGGCTGCGCGGGTTCCGTGCGGTGCGTACCGCCGTTGGTGCTCCCCGTCGTGCTCAACGGCGGTGCGAGCGTGGCATCCGTGGTCCTCGTGGGGGTGGCCTCGGGAGTGGTGCTGTCGATCGTGCAGGGGACCTTCTCGCGGGGGGTGGCCTCGACCGCTGTCGCGGTGGTGGTCGTGGTCGTCGGGCTCGGGGTGTGGGCGGTTTCGGCCCCTGGCGCCTTTCTGCTCGTCGCGCACAATGTCGCCGCGGTCGGCTTCTTCCTCCTCGTCGCGGCGGTGGCGGCGATCGCGGCGTGGCGCCCGCAGCGCTCTCCGGAACGGTTCCGACCCGCATACGCGGGGGTGGCGATCGGCATCCTGATCGCCCTGCTGGGGCTCGCTGCGGCGCTGCTGTCGGCGGTCGCGGGCGGGGAGATCACACGTCCGGTGCCGTGGGTGCTCCTGGGCGAGACGGTGGCGCTCGCGCTGTTCGCGGTGTTCTGGCTGCTGCAGACCGTCGAGCTGTGGAACGAGGCGGATCCGCGACTTCGAGCGTGAGGCCGCTCGCCGGGAATATCCTCGGGGTCCACCCGTTGAAGTTGATACGACGTCGCTCAATTACGAAAATTGAGTCGACTTCACTCACGTATCACAGGAGACGGAATTGCCCGAAGACTTCACCCCCGGTGACGGCGCCCAGTCGTTCGACGAGTTCCTCGCGCGCTACCTCGCGGGCGAGCAGGCGCGCGCCGAGCGCTCCATCGACCTCAGCCGGTTCCTCAGCGCCCGCACCCAGGATGCCCTGCAGGAGGCCGGCCGCTTCGCGCTCGGCCGTGGTCAGCGCGAGCTCGACGCCCTGCACGTCCTCCACGTCCTGGTCGGTCAATCGCCCGCGAAAGAGGCGGTCGCCCGACTCGGCGCCGACCCCGCCGCCATCGCCCGCGCGGCCGAGAGTCGGCTCCCCGCGGCTGCGACCCCCGCGAACGTCGACGGCGCCGTCGTCGCCGGCTCCGTGCAGCGCGCGCTCTTCCACGCCTTCCAGGTCGCGCGCGCCGCGGGCTCGACCTACGTCGACCCCGACCACCTCTTCTTCGCGCTCGTGCTCGCGCAGGACGCGCCCGCAGGGCAGATCCTCGCGCAGGCCGGCGTTACCGCCGAGGCCCTCACCCAGGGGGTCCGCGACACCGTGATGGGCGGCGAGCCCGACGACACGGCCGGGGAGTCGGCATCCGTCACTCCGAACCTCGACCGTTTCGGCACCGACCTCACGGCCCGCGCGGCGGCCGGTGAACTCGACCCGGTCATCGGTCGCACCGACGAGATCGAGCAGACCATCGAGATCCTCAGCCGTCGCACCAAGAACAACCCCGTGCTGATCGGCGAGGCCGGCGTCGGCAAGACCGCGGTCGTCGAGGGTCTCGCCCGGGCGATCGTCGCGAACGAGGTTCCCGAGCAGCTGCGCGAGACCCGCGTCGTCTCGCTCGATCTCGCCGCGATGCTCGCGGGCGCCCGCTACCGCGGCGACTTCGAGGAGCGTCTCACCCAGACGATGGACGAGATCGCGGCATCCGACAAGCTCGTCGTCTTCATCGACGAGGTGCACACGCTCGTCGGCGCCGGTGGCAGTGGAGACGGCTCGATGGACGCCGGCAACATCCTCAAGCCCCGCCTCGCCCGCGGCGACGTGCACCTGATCGGTGCGACCACCCTCCGCGAATACCGCACGATCGAGAAGGACCCCGCCCTCGAGCGGCGCCTGCAGCCCGTGCGCGTCGGCGAGCCCTCGATCCCGGATGCCGTGGAGATCCTCCGCGGGCTGCGCTCGGCGTACGAGGAGCATCACGCCGTCACCTACACCGACGACGCCCTGCGTGCCGCGGTCGAGCTCAGCGACCGGTACCTGCCCGACCGTGTGCTGCCCGACAAGGCCATCGACCTGATCGACCAGGCCGGGGCGCGACTGCGTCTGCGCCTCGGTGTGACGGTCGACACCTCGTCGCTGCTCGAGCGTCTCGCGACCCTCGAGGCCGACAAGAACGCCGCCGTCTCGGCCGAGCACTACGAGGAGGCCTCGCGCCTGCGCGACGAGATCGCCGCGGTGCAGAGCCGGCTCGATGACGCCACGACCGCCCCGCGCGGTGCCGCAGTGGTGGATGAACCCGAGATCGCCGCGGTGATCAGCCGGGCCACCGGCATCCCCGTCGCCCGTCTCACCGCCACCGAGCGCGGACGCCTCGCAGAGCTCGAGACCGAGCTGCACGCCCGCGTGATCGGTCAGGACGACGCGGTCGCCGCCGTCGCCAAGGCCGTGCGCCGCAACCGCACGGGCATGGGCGACGAGAACCGTCCGGTCGGATCGTTCCTGTTCCTCGGCCCGACCGGCGTCGGCAAGACCGAGCTCGCCAAGGCCCTGGCCGGCTCGCTCTTCGACGACGACGGGGCCGTGATCCGCTTCGACATGAGCGAGTTCGGCGAGCGGCACACCGTGTCGCGGCTGATCGGCGCCCCTCCCGGATACGTCGGCTACGACGAGGCGGGGCAGCTCACCGAGCGTGTGCGCCGCAACCCCTACGCCGTCGTCCTGTTCGACGAGATCGAGAAGGCGCACCCCGACGTGTTCACCCTGCTGCTGCAGGTGCTCGACGACGGTCGCCTGACCGACGGTCAAGGGCGTACGGTCGACTTCCGCAACACGGTGATCGTGATGACCTCCAACCTGGGCGCCGAGTTCTTGGCATCCCGATCGGGGGCCATCGGCTTCACCACCACGGGGCGCGAGTTCGCCGACGACGACCTGCGCGACCGCGTGATGGGCAAGCTCCGCGAGGCGATGCGGCCCGAGTTCCTCAACCGCATCGACGACATCGTGCTGTTCCGCAAGCTCGAAAAGGCACAGCTGCGCCAGATCGTGCGGCTGCTGCTGGGCGCGACCTCGCGCCGGCTGGCCTCTCGCGAGGTCCGGCTGGAGGTGACGGATGCCGCGATCGATCGTCTCGCCGAGGTCGGCTACGAGCCGGAGTACGGTGCACGGCCGTTGCGCCGCGTCATCCAGCGCGAGGTCGACGACCGCATCGCGGACCTGTTCGTCTCGGGGGAGTTGAGCGATGGGGGAGCGGTGACGGTGGATGCCACCGACGCGGGCTTCGCGATCGGCGCCTCCGCGCAGGCGCTCGCCGCGTAGAGCGACGTGTTGAACGCCCCGGGGCTAGACCTCGACGGGCCAGTTCGCCATCGTCACCTGCTCGGGCTCGACCGACTGAGCCGTTTCGAAGCCCCCGACCTCGTGGTCGGGGGCTTCGTCGTCGTTGCGAGCACGCGCGAGGATGAGCGGACGCACGGCAGGGCCGGGCCCCGATGTCCGGGGTTGGCGGCAGAGTAGAGCCATGAGTCGTATCGGCACGATCTTCAGCCCCTACCCGCATCCGCCCGAGCAGCTGCGCGATGCCGCGCGCGCCGCCGAAGACGCCGGTGTCGAAGAACTCTGGCTCTGGGAGGACTGCTTCCGCTCCTCGGCCTGGGCCGCGGCCGCCGCGGCGCTCGCCGTGACGGATCATCTGCGCATCGGGATCGGCATCGCCCCCCTACCCCTGCGCAACGTGGCCGCCTCGGCCATGGAGGTCGCGACGATCGAGCGCATGTTCCCTGGTCGCCTTCTCCCGGGGTTCGGGCACGGGGTGCAGGATTGGATGCGACAGGTCGGAGCGAAAGCCGCGTCTCCGTTGACGCTCATGCGCGAGCACCTGCCCGCGCTGCGTTCCCTGCTCGCGGGCGAGACCGTCACGGCCGAGGGGCGCTACGTGAAACTCCGCGACGTCGCTCTCGACTGGCCGCCCGCCCAGGCTCCCCTCGTCTATGCCGCCGCCGAGGGTCCCAAGACTCTGACCCTCGCCGGCGCCGTCGCCGACGGGGTGGTGCTCGACAGTCGGCACACCGTCGCCGAGATCGCCGCCGCCGTGCAGGCCGTCCAGGCCGGGCGAGCAGAGGCCGGTCGAGAGGGCCGCGCCGACATCGTGGCGTACGTGCTCACCGCGTTCGGTCCCGATGCGCGAGAGCGCGCGACGGCGGTCATGTCCGATCGCGACGACGCGACCGACCGCGTGCTCGCGGGATCGGTGGGCGAGGTCGCCGAGGGGGTCGCGCGCTTCCAGGCGGCGGGCGTCGATGACGTCGTGCTCCTGCCGACGGACGACGTCGATCTCGCCGCGTTCTTCTCGGCCGTGGGCCAGGTCGCACAGGCTGTTCCCCACGCGGGAGGCGTGTCATGACGCGCGGAACCGTTTCGCTGGGCCTCGCTGGCTCCCTGGGCCCCGACGCCGTCGCCCGCATCGCCCCGGTCGTCGAAAGCGCCGGCTTCGACACGCTGTGGGTCAACGACACCCCCGACGGCGATGCCCTGGCGGCGCTCTCAGCCGCCGCACGCGTGACCGACCGGCTCCGTCTCGCCACCGGGGTCGTGCCCGTCGACCGCAGGCCCGCCGAGGCGATCGCCGCCGACGTGGCATCCCTGGCTCTTCCCCTCGATCGGCTCACGCTCGGCATCGGCTCGGGCGTGGCCAAACAGGGGGCTCTCGCCCGGGTGGCCGAGGCCGTCTCCGTGCTGCACGAGGCCGGGGTGCCGCGCGTCCTCGTCGGGGCTTTGGGTCCCAAGATGCGACGAACGGGCGTCGAGCGCGCTGAGGGAGTCCTGCTGAACTGGGTGCCTCCTGTCGAGGCCCGCGACCAGGCCGAGGCTCTGCACGCGATCGCGCCGGACGCGCACATCGCCGTCTACGTGCGCACGGCGATCGCCCCGGCTGCGCGCGCACGCCTCGAGGCGGAGACCGCTCGATACGCCTCTTTCCCCAACTACGCCGCGAACTTCGAGCGGATGGGGGTGGATGCCGCGGACACGACGATCCGCGACGTGACCGAGCTGGGGGACGCTCTCGACGCCTACACCGCGGCCGCCGACGAGGTCGTTCTGCGGGCGATCGTGGCGGAGGACACCGTCGAGGCCTACGTCGAGTTCGCGAGGAGGACGGCTCCGTCGCCGCGCTGAGCGTGTGCGGGTGCCTGGTTCCGGGGCGTCGCGCGCGCGGGGGTCTCGGCGGCCGAGACCCCACCCTCGCGAACGGATGACAGACTGACCGGATGCCGCGTCGCACAGGTCTCACCGTCCGCTCCGTCGCCCGTGGGGCACTCTCCCTGCTGCTCGTCGGGGCCGGCGTCAGCCACGTCACGTGGGGGCGCCGTGGCTACCGGATCGTCGTTCCCGGATGGGCGACGCGGCTGCTCCGCACCGATAAGGACGCCATCGTCGTGGCATCCGGGGCCGCCGAAGTGATCCTCGGCGTCGCCGTCATCGCGTTGCCGAAGGAGCGGAGGCGCATCGGCGGGGCCATCGCCGCGTTCTTCGTCGCGGTGTTCCCCGGCAACGTCCACCAATGGCGGACCGGGCGCTCGGCGCCCGGATTGAACACCGACCGCTCGCGCTTCCTCCGGCTGTTCCTCCAGGTGCCGCTCGTCGCGTGGGCCTGGTGGTCGACGCGACGGCGCTGACGGCCTCGCGCCTACGCCGCCTCGCCGAGCTCCAGGATGCCGTTCTCGAACGCCGCTCGGGCCAGCACCTTGTAACCGTGGTCGGCGAAGAAGACCGTCAGGCGGTCGTCCTCGATCGCCATGACCGTACCGGTGCCGAACTCACCGTGTTCGACGGTGGAATCGATGCGGATGCCGCCCGGCTCGGTGTGTTCGTCCGCGTGCTCGACCGACACCACCGCGCCGGCGTCGCACCGGTCGCATGAGCCGCACTGACTCGGCGTCTCGACACCGAAATACTCGAGCAGCGCCCGCCGTCGGCAGTGAGTCGTCTCGGCGTACCCGCGCATGATCTCGATGCGCGAGGCCCGGATGCGCTCCTCGGCCTCGTCGCGCTCGCGCACGGCGCTCACCGCGTCACCCGCCGAGACCTTCGCGAGCGCCGACACCCCGTCGGGGCCTGACACGGCGAGCTCGCAAGCCACGAGCTGATTCAGCACCCGGCCGATCGCCCGCACCGAGCGTCCGCTCTCGTCGGCGATGTCCTTCGCGCGCACCGGCTCAGTCGCCCGCCGCAGCACGTCCCAGACGCCCGCGATGTCGGCGCGTTTGGTGTGGCCGCCCGCGAAGAACGAGCGCAGCGAGAAGTCCTCGGCGCGGTAGTGAAGTATCGCCCGCGCGGGCTGCCCGTCGCGGGCGGCGCGTCCGATCTCCTGCGCGTACGAATCGAGCGACTCCGTGACATCGGCGTGCACGACCAGGCGCACGTCGCTCTTGTCCACGCCCATGCCGAACGCCGATGTCGCCACCACGACGTCGAGCTCTCCGGCGCTCCACGCGGAGTGCACCTCGTCGCGCTTCTTCTGCGCCATGGCTCCGTGGTACGCCGCCGCTCGCAGGCCGAGTTCGCGGAGTTCTCCGGCGTAGGAGTCGGTGCCCTTGCGCGTCGCCACGTACAGCAACGCCGGGCCGCCGGCATCCCGGACATCCGCCACGACAGCACGGCGCTTGTCGGCGTCGTGCTCGTGGCGGCGGACGGCCATGTGGATCTCGGGACGATCCATTCCGCGCACCTCGAGGTGGGGCTCGCGCATGCCGAGGCTCGACACGATGTCGTCGCGGACGGGAGCGGATGCCGTTGCGGTCAGCGCCAGCACCGGGGGATGGCCGAGTGCGTCGATGGCGTCGCCGATGCGCGCGTAATCGGGGCGGAAGTCGTGACCCCACGCCGAGACGCAGTGGGCTTCGTCGATGACGACGAGGCGCACATCGGCCTTCGCGAGACGATCGAACACCTCGCTGTTGGCGAGCTGCTCGGGGGCGAGGAAGGCGTAGACGGCGTCGGGCCCCTCGATCGCGGCCCACGCGGCCTTCTTGGCGGCGGCGCCGGTTCGCGAGTTGAGCGCGACCGCGGCGGGGGCATCGGGGGCCGCGTCGATCGAGTCGATCTGATCGCGCTGGAGGGCCAAGAGGGGCGAGATGACCACGGTGGTGCCGCCCAGTTCGCATCCGGCGATCTGGTAGACCGCCGACTTGCCCGCTCCGGTCGGGAACACGACGAGAGTGTCGCGGCCGCTCACCACCGCGTCGATCGCCTCGGCCTGACCCGGCAACAGGTCGTCCCATCCGAAGACCTCTCGGGCGGTGCGGGCGGACTGTTCGAGTGTGGCGGGAGCGTTCACGAAGCCTCATTCCTGGGAGAGGTCTCAGCACACCTCAGACCTCCGGCATCGCCCCGGGGGTTGCGAGGGCGGCTCGGATCTGTTCTCGCGGGGGGATGGCCGTGAAACGCGACGGGTCGCCGAAACGCGCCGGGATCCATGCCACTCGCGCCGGACCGGCACAACCGTCATCCCGATGTCGGAGGGGGATGCCAGGATGCCGACATGCTCTTCGGCGACATCGAGACCGCACTCGCGACGGTGACGAACACGCGATCGCGCCTGGCGAAGATCGAGGCCCTCGCGGCTCTTCTGCGCGGGCTCGATCCCGAGGAGATCGAGCCGGCGGTGGGGCTGCTCACCGCGGCCCCGCGACAGGGGCGCCTCGGCGTGGGGTGGCGGACGCTCTCCGCCCGCGCCGGTGATCACGCCGACACCTCGAACCTGACGATCAGCGACATCGACGACGCGTTCAGCGAGCTCACCGGGATCGGTGGGGCGGGTTCCGCGGCGGTCCGAACGCGCCTCCTCGACGACCTCGCGGGACGCGCCACGGCGACGGAGTGGCATCTGCTCGTTCGCATCATGACGGGGGAGTTGCGCACGGGGGCCCTCGAGGGAGTGCTCCTGGATGCCGTGGCCCGCGCCGCCGAGCGCGACGCTGCCCAGGTGCGTCGCGCCGCCATGCTGTCGGGAGACCTGGGCGGGACGACGCGCATCGCCCTGACCGGGACCCCCGAGGATCTCGCGGCGGTCGGGCTCGTCGTCGGTCGCGGTCTGCAGCCGATGTTGGCGTCTCCCGCGACGAGCGTCGCCGAGGCGATGGCCGTCACGGGCCGAGCTTCGGTGGAGTACAAGCTCGACGGGGCCCGGGTGCAGGTCCATCGCCACGGCGATAAGGTGCGCGTCTTCACGCGCACCCTCGCCGATATCACCCACCGGGTGCCCGAGATCGTCGAGGTGGCGCTCTCGCTCCCCGTCCACGACGTGATCCTCGACGGCGAGACCCTCTCGCTCGACGAAGACGGCGGCCCCCGTCCGTTCCAGGACACGATGGCACGATTCGGCGCCGAGACGGCTCGGGAGATCGCCCTGCGACCCTGGTTCTTCGATCTGATCCACCTCGACGGGCGCGACCTCGTCGACGAACCCCTCGCCACGCGCCTCGACGAGCTCGAACGGGTGGCGGGGGAGCACCGCATCCCCGCCGTGCTCACAGACGAGGTCGATGTCGCCGACGCCTTCGCCCGCGACGCTCTCGCCGCCGGTCACGAGGGGGTGATGGTGAAGGGGCTCGACGACCCCTACACCGCGGGGCGCCGGGGCAAGAGCTGGCTCAAGGTCAAGCCGGTGCACACCTTCGACCTCGTCGTCCTCGGGGTGGAGTACGGCTCGGGCCGACGTTCCGGCTGGCTGTCGAACCTGCATCTCGGAGCGCGTGATCCCCGGGGCCTCTTCGGTGAGCCCGGCAGCTTCGTCATGGTCGGCAAGACGTTCAAAGGGCTGACGGACGACCTGCTGCAATGGCAGACGGCGCACTTCGCCGAGCGGCAGATCGGCGAGGTGACGGGCGGTATCTACGTCGCCCCCGACACCGTCGTCGAGATCGCCATCGACGGCGTGCAGCGGTCCGTACGGTACCCCGGCGGCGTGGCGCTGCGCTTCGCCCGGGTGAAGACCTACCGTTCCGACAAGACCGCGGCCGAGGCCGACACGATCGACACCCTGCGCGCGCTGCTGCCCGGCGGCGGCGAAGCGGCGACGGAAGGATGACACGATGAGTCTGGCTCCCTGGCTCGATGGCGAGCTCGGTTACCGCAGCTTCGGCGCCCCCGGCGCCCCGCGGGCCGTCTTCGTCCTCCGTACCGGTGATGTCGCCACCACCGACCCCGATGCCCGCGTGACCTCCGGCTTCGATGTGCGCATCGTCGCGATCGGTCTCGACGCGCCGGAACTCGAGGATCCGCCGGTATTCGGCGGACAGACCCCCGCGGGGCTCACGGTCGAAGCCTTGAAGGCTCTGCTCGAGCGCGAGGCCCCGGGTGCGGCGGTCGGTGTCGTGGGCGAGCGAGCCGCCGGACCGATCGCGCTCTACCTCGCCGCCGCCATGGGCGGGGTCGTGGACCGCGTCGCGATCGTCGGCGTCCACAGCCCGACCGATGCGCTCAGTCGCGATCTGCGCACGCCGCTGCTCGACGATCTCGCGGCCGACGTCTTGGTGCTCGTGGGCCAGGACGGCCCTGCGGGACGGGGCGATGCCGAATGGTACGTCGACCGGTTGCGTTCCGGCACCGCCGAAGTCGTCCACCCCGACGAGATCGACTCGGTCACCGGCGAGGTCACGCTCACGTCGGTGTGGTCACGCGTGCTGGCGCACGTCGCCCCGGGCGCCGAACGACGCTGAGGCCCGGACCGGGGCCGTCGTCCCCGCCCCTCCACACCTGTCGGGTATCCACGACACGTTGACGGCCGTGCGATCGGTCGGGGTCGGCGGCGCATCGAAAAGGGCGCGCGCCCCTCGACGAACAGACCCCGGTGTCCGGGCGCGTCCGCCCCTCAGCCGCGCGAGATCGCCTTGACCAGCACGACGTTGGACTCCTCGTCGACCTCGACCTGGTCGGTCTGCGCCTTCAAGAAGTCCGAGAAGCTGCGGAACCCGAGCGCCTTCTCGCTGAACGAGGGGTCGAGGCGCTTCATCAGATCCTTCACGGCCGAGGCGTGCAGCCACTCGCCGTCGGCGCGCTCCGCCTCGAGCTGCATCGCGCGCTCGAGCAGATCGACCGCCGGATCCTTCGAGCGCTTGCGTGCCCGCGGCCGCGAGGGAGCGGCATCCTTCTTGGTCTCGGCGAGTTTCGGGATGCCGGGGAGCGAGTCGTAGGCGTCGAACCGGTCGCACGCCGCAGCGAGCGACTTCGCCGTGGACCCGGCCACGCCGACCCCGACGACGTAGCGACCGAGCCTCTTGCAACGCTGGGCGAGGGGAACGTAATCGCTGTCGCCGGCGACGATGACCACGTGCGACAGGTCGGGGAGGCGGAACATGTCCTCGACGGCATCCACCGCGAGTCGGATGTCGGCGCCGTTCTTGGCGTAGGCGGCGGCGGGGAACAGCTGCACCAGATCGACCGCGCGCGCGACGAGCTGGGAGCGGTACTCGGCGTTCACCGGCGACGACCAGTCGGCGTATGCCCGAGTGAGAACCAGGGTGCCGAAGGACGCGGCGTAATCGATGACCGCCCCGACGTCGATGGTCGCCTTGGTCAGGCGCTCGGCGATGTCGGGATCGGTCGGGTTCTCGGCGATCTTCTGCCGGTCGCGCGAGTAGGCGTTCCTCCCGTGCACGCGGTCGTACCAGGACATGACGATGTTGTCGAAGTCGAGGTAGACGGCGACGCGGGCGGTCTGGGTGTCGGGCATACGACCAGTCTGACCCGTCGCGCCCGCGAGCGGGTAGCCCTCGCCCTTCACCGCTCGCCGGGGTAGACCACGCCGATCTGGCGACGCACCTCGTCGAGCACTCCCATGATCGCCACGGTCTCGTCGATCGACAGGATGTCGGGGGAGTCCGCTCCGGCGGCGACGAGACGCTCGGCGGCCTGGGCCTGGAACTGCATGCCGCGGCCCGGGACCTCGGAGGTGAATTCTTCGAGCACGTCTCCGTCGGGCGAGACGACGCGGAAAGACGTCGGGGTGTACCAGACGCGGTCGATCTCGATTCGAGCCTCGGTCCCGACGATCTGCGCGACGTTCATTCCCGCTCCGCGCGACGACGACACGCTGGTCGACAGGGCACCGCCCGCGTGGACGAAGCTGGTCGACACTTCGGCGTCACTGCCCGCCTCGGACAGACGAGCCAGGGCGGTGATGCGCTCCGGCAGGCCGAGGACGTCGATCGCGAACGAGATCGGGTAGATGCCCAGGTCGAGCAGGGCGCCCCCGCCCAGCGCCAGATCATTGAGGCGATGCGCCGGGTCGGTGGAGATCTTCTGGGTGTGGTCGGCGGACACGACGCGGATCTCGCCGAGGGTGCCCGCGGCGAGGATCTCGCGGATGCGCACCATGTGCGGCAGGTATCGGGTCCACATCGCCTCCATCGCGAGGAGGCCCTTCTCGGCCGCCTTGTCGCGGATGGCCGCCGCCTCGGCGGCGTTGAGGGTGAACGGCTTCTCGACGAGCACGTGCTTGCCGTTGTCGAGGGCGAGCAGGGCGTTCTCGAGGTGACCGGGGTGCGGGGTCGCGATGTAGACGATGTCGACATCCGGATCGGCGACGAGCTCTTCGTACGAGCCGTGCGCGTGCGCGATGTCGTACTGCTCGGCGAAGGCGCGAGCGCTGTCGAGGCGGCGGGAGCCGACGGCGGTGACGTCGAGGCCCGCGGTGCGCAGGTCGGAGGTGAAGGCGTGGGCGATGCCGCCCGTCGCGAGGATGCCCCAGTGCAGTCCGGTCATGCGCTCCACCGTAGCGGCGCCCGCCGACATCGGCGTCGCGCGAGTCTCGAAGAGCCCCCGGATGCCGGCATCCCGTGTCCCGCGATGCCGGTGTCGTCCTAGGCTCGTCGCATGACGGCTGTCGAGCGTTTCCGCGAGCTCCTGTCCATCCCGACGGTGTCGCGTGTCGACCCGGCGGAGGTCGACGATTCGGCCTTCGGAGACTTCCACGCGGCGCTCGAACGGCTCTATCCGCTGGTCCACGCGCGCCTCGAGCGTGAGGTGGTCGAGGGACGGTCGCTCCTCTACCGATGGGCGGGGGAGAGCCCCGGCGCGCCTCTCCTGCTCCTCGCCCATCAGGACGTCGTGCCGGTGGACGGGCAGGAGTGGGGGCATCCGCCCTTCGCCGCCGAACTCGTCGGCGACGGGGAGGAGGCGACGATCCATGCGCGCGGCGCGATCGACGACAAGGGCGCGCTCGTCGCGATCCTCGAGGCGGTCGAGGGGGCACTTGCCGAGGGGGTCACTCCGCGAACCGACGTGTGGCTCGCCTTCGGGCACGACGAAGAGACGCGCGGCACCGGGGCCAAGGCGATGGCGGCCCTTCTCGCGGCGCGCGGCATCCGACCCGCTCTGGTGCTCGACGAGGGGGGAGCGGTCGTCGAGGGTGCCGTGCCGGGCGTCGGTGCGCCCACGGCGATGATCGGTGTCGCCGAGCGCGGCGTCGCCACCTTCGACCTCGTGACCCGAGAGGCCGGGGGTCACGCCTCGACTCCACCGCGCATGCCGGCGACGGCCCGACTGGCCCGCGCGATCGATCGCCTCCGCCGTCGCCCGTTCCCCCGGCGTCTGGTCCCGCCCGTCCGGGCCATGCTCGCCACGGCGGCATCGCACACCGGGGAGCCCCTGGCGACGTTCTTCCGCCGCACGTCCGTGTCGGCGCCGGCGGTGACCGCGGCCCTGTCGCTCCTCGGTCCCGAGACCAATGCGCTCGTCCGCACCACCGCCGTCGTCACCCGTCTCGAGGGGTCGGCGGGCGAGAATGTGCTCGCCACCTCGGCGCGCGCGAGTGTCAACGTTCGTCTGCTCACCGGCGACACGCTCGCCGGTGTGTCGATCCACCTGCGCCGAGCGGTCGCCGACCCGCTCGTCGACATCGAGCTGCGCCACGGCGACGACCCCTCGCCGGTCTCGCCCTGGCACGGGGAGGCGTGGCGGCGGCTGTCCCGCGCCGTCACCGACACCCTCGGCGCGGGCACCGTCCCGCTGCCGTATCTTCAGCTCGGGGCCAGCGACAGCCGCTTCTACACGGGTCTCACCGACGCGGTCTACCGGTTCGCGCCGTTCCACCTCACGCGGGCCGAACGCGATGCCCTGCACGCTCCCGACGAGCGCATCCGCGTCGAGGTGTGGCTGCGTGGCATCCGGTTCTACCGAGCGCTCATCGAGGGCTGACGCGGGCCGAGACGGCCGAGAGCGGCGGACCGCGAGCCTGCCGTTCCGCGTCGAAGGGGTGGTTCTTCTTCCGCGGCGGGTGATCCAGCTGGCGTCGGCTATTCTCGTGTGACCGGTCACGCAGCAGCGCGCGACCCGCGATGAGGCGGATGATGAGCGACACCGATACCCCGGAGACGGCGGGGCGTGCCCCGAGCATCCGCGACGTCGCCCGGCTCGCCGGAGTGTCGTATCAAACCGTCTCGCGGGTGATCAACAACAGCACGCAGCTCCGCCCCGAGACCGCGGCCAAGGTGCGATCGGCGATCGCCGAGTTGCGGTTCGTCCCCAATCAGGCCGCGCGCGCCCTCGCCACGAGCCGCTCGCGGCTGATCGGTGTGCTGGGACCGCGGGCGACGACCCACGGCACCTCGGCGATGGTGCAGGCGATCGAATCGGCGGCGCGATCCGCCGGGTACCGCCTCACCCTCACGAACCTCGCCACCAGCGCCCCCGACGACGTGCGCTCCTCGATCGACCACCTCATGCAGCAGTCGATCGAGGGACTCATCGCCGTCGCGCCGCAGACGCGGGTGGTACCGATCCTCGACGAGCTGAAGCTGCCCGTTCCCGTGCAGATCGTCACCTCGACAGGCGCCGCCACGAGCCGCAACGACCAGAGCGCCGGAGCGCGGGCCGCCGTCCGCCACCTCGTCGAGCTCGGGCATTCGCGGATCCTGCACATCGCGGGTCCACGCGACTGGGTCGAGGCGGATCACCGCATGCGCGGGTACCTGGCGGAGATGGATGCCAACGACCTCTCGCCGCGACCTCCGGTCCTGGGCGACTGGACGGCGAAGTTCGGATTCGAGGCGGGCCTCGAACTGCTGCGGACGGAGGATGCCACCGCGGTCTTCGCGGGCAACGACCATATGGCGCTCGGCTTCATGCATGCCGTCCGGGCCATAGGTCGCTCGGTCCCCGAGGACATGTCGGTGGTCGGGTTCGACGACGTGCCGGAATCCGCCCACTTCTGGCCGCCGCTGACCACCGTCCGGCAGGACTTCGTGGGTATCGGCACGCGCGCTGTGACCGACTTGTTGGCATCGCTGGGCGAGACCGGTGGCGACGGACGCGTGGTGGAACCCGACCACCTCCGCCTCATCGTGAGGTCGTCGACGGCCCCACCGAGGTCGTGATCCGCGAGGAGTCCACGTCACGTTTCGGCAACGGCTGGACTCCGAGCGCTCCGGGACTTGACAGTCGTGCCAGGCGTCGAGGTAGCATCACTCACACAATGTGAACGGTCACATGACCGGGTCACACGGCCGACGGGACTCGCTGCGGAGCGGATCCGTCGAGACGAAGACGTTTCGAACGACGCGGGATGACCGCCTCGCCGAGGGCCCTTCGTTTCGCCCCCGAGACCGTGCGCCCGACCTGTGCCGTCAGCACTGCCCGCGGTGGGCTCCAGGGGAGCGCCGCGACCAACACCCAATGGAGGGAACCAGAGTGAAGAAGCACAGCATGCTCAAGGCGATCGCGGGCGCGGGCGTCCTCGCGCTCGGCATCGGTCTGGCCGGTTGCGCCGGAGACCGCACGGGCAACAGCGCCGGCGGCGAGCAGGAGGCCGGCGGCACCATCGGCGTCGCCATGCCGACCCAGCAGTCGGAGCGCTGGATCGCCGACGGCAACAACGTCAAGTCGCAGCTCGAGCAGCTCGGCTACCAGGTCGACCTGCAGTACGCCAACGACGACATCCCCACCCAGGTCTCGCAGATCGAGAACATGATCACCACGGGCGCCAAGGCCCTGATCGTCGCCTCGATCGACGGCACGACCCTCACCGACGTGCTGCAGCAGGCCAAAGAAGCGAACATCCCCGTGATCGCGTACGACCGCCTGATCAACGGCACCGAGAACGTCGACTACTACACGACCTTCGACAACTACAAGGTCGGCGTCCAGCAGGCCACCTCGCTCCTGACCGGCCTCGGCGTCCTCGACGCCTCGGGCAAGGAGACCGGCGCGACCGGTCCCTTCAACGTCGAGCTGTTCGCCGGTAGCCCCGACGACAACAACGCCACGTTCTTCTGGAACGGCGCGATGGACACCCTCAAGCCCTACATGGACAAGGGCGTGCTGAAGGTTCCCTCCGGTCAGACCGAGTTCGGTCAGGCGGCCATCCTCCGCTGGCTGCCCGAGACGGCGCAGAAGCGCATGGAGAACATCCTCACCGTCATCGGCGGCACCAAGCTCAACGGTGTGCTCTCGCCCTACGACGGTCTGTCGATCGGCATCATCTCGGCCCTCACCTCGGGCGGATACTCGGCCAGCGACCTCCCCGTCATCACGGGTCAGGACGCCGAGGCCGGCTCGATCAAGTCGATCATCGCCGGTGAGCAGTACTCGACGATCTTCAAGGACACGCGCGAGCTCGCCAAGCAGGCCGTGACCATGGTCGACGACATCCGCAAGGGTCAGACCCCCGAGACGAACGACACCAAGACGTACGACAACGGCAAGAAGGTCGTCCCCTCGTACCTCCTGCAGTCGACCATCGTCACGAAGGACAACTACAAGGCCGTCCTCCTCGACAGCGGTTACTACACCGAGGCCGACCTGAAGTAATCCCCGGGAGGGGTTCTTCGCCCTTCCTCCCCGCCTCCGCCGCGGCCCCTCGGGTCGCGGCGGAGGCTCCCGCGGGTCCGCGGCATCCCGCACCCGCCCCACATTCCCACCGGCCTCGCGCCGGTTCTGCAAGGAGGACCTCGTGAGCACCATCCTCGAGATGCGCTCGATCACCAAGGAGTTCCCCGGCGTCATCGCGCTCGCCGACGTGTCACTCACCGTCGAGCGCGGAACGGTTCACGCCATCTGCGGCGAGAACGGTGCCGGCAAATCCACCCTCATGAAGGTGCTCAGCGGCGTGTACCCCGCGGGCGACTACCGCGGCGAGATCGTCTTCGACGGCAACACCGTCGAGTTCAAGGACATTCGCGACAGCGAAGCGGCCGGCATCGTCATCATCCACCAGGAGCTCGCCCTGAGCCCCTACCTGTCCATCGCCGAGAACATCTTCCTCGGCAACGAGATCACGCACCGCGGTCTCATCGACTGGGATGCCACGAACCGCGAGGCCGCCAAGCTCCTCGCCCGCGTGGGCCTGGGCGACAGCCCCGACGTGCCCGTCAACGAGATCGGCGTCGGCAAGCAGCAGCTCGTCGAGATCGCCAAGGCCCTGTCGAAGGACGTGAAGCTCCTCATCCTCGACGAGCCCACCGCGGCGCTCAACGACGACGACTCCGAGCACCTGCTCGATCTGATCCGCCACCTGCGCGGCCAGAACATCACCTGCATCATCATCAGCCACAAGCTCAACGAGATCCGCGCGATCGCCGACGAGGTCACGATCATCCGCGACGGTCGCACGATCGAGACCCTCGATGTGGCGACGGGCGGCACCAGCGAGGACCGCATCATCCGCGGGATGGTGGGCCGCGAGCTCGAGAACCGCTACCCCGACCGCGACGTCGAGATCGGCGACGAAGTCCTGCGCATCGAGGACTGGAACGTCAGCCACCCCACCGACGCGAATCGCACCGTCATCCATCAGGCCAACCTGAACGTGCGCGCGGGCGAAGTCGTCGGCATCGCCGGCCTGATGGGCGCCGGACGCACCGAGCTCGCGATGAGCGTGTTCGGCAAGAGCTTCGGTTCGAAGATCTCGGGCAACGTCTACATCCGCGGTCAGAAGGCCGACACCTCGACGGTGCCCGCCGCCATCCGCAGCGGCCTCGCCTACGTGACCGAGGACCGCAAGGGCGCCGGTCTCAACCTGATCGACACGATCAAGCGCAACATCTCGCTCGCCGGGATGCGCAAGCTCGTCAAGGGCGGTTGGGTCGACGGCGACGAGGAGTACCTGGTCGCCAACCGGTACCGCAAGTCGATGAACATCAAGGCGCCCAGCGTCGACGTGGTCGTGGGCAAGCTGTCGGGCGGCAACCAGCAGAAGGTCGTGCTGTCGCAGTGGCTGTACTCCGACCCGGAGGTGCTCATCCTCGACGAGCCGACTCGCGGCATCGACGTCGGCGCCAAGTACGAGATCTACACGATCATCAACTCCCTCGCGGCGCAGGGGAAGGGGGTGCTGGTCATCTCTTCGGAGCTGCCCGAGCTCCTCGGCATCTGCGACCGCATCTACACCCTCAGCGAAGGCCACATCACCGGCCAGCTGCCCATCGAAGAGGCCACTCCCGAGGCACTCATGGTGCTCATGACGAAGGAAAAGGAAGCCGACCATGTCAGCGCTTGACAACACCGTGACCCCCCAGGGGCCCGCCACGCCGAAGGGCCCCGTCGGCGGCGCCGCCGGCGGCGGTGCCGGCGGCATCGTGCAGTTCTTCACGTCGCGCCTGCGCGAGATCGGCATCTTCATCGCGCTGATCGTGATCGTGCTGCTCTTCCAGGCGTTGACCGGCGGCCGTCTGCTCACCGCGGGCAACGTGTCGAACATCATCGTCCAGAACAGCTACATCCTGATCCTCGCGATCGGCATGGTGATGATCATCATCGCCGGCCACATCGACCTCTCGGTCGGATCGGTCGCCGCCTTCGTCGGTGCCGTCTCGGGTGTGCTCATCGTGCAGTGGGGCCTGCCCTGGTGGCTCGGCATCGCCCTCTCGCTGCTCCTCGGTGCCGTGGTCGGCATGTGGCAGGGCTTCTGGGTCGCCTACATCGGCATCCCCGCGTTCATCGTGACCCTCGCGGGCATGCTCCTCTTCCGCGGTCTGACGCAGATGACCCTGGGCAACACGCAGATCACGCCGTTCCCGACCGAATACCGCGCTCTGGGTGGCGGATACCTGTTCCCCGACCTGTTCCCGGCGACGACCTCGCCCGCCGAGTGGATCACGGTCGCCCTCGGTGCCCTGACCCTCGTTCTCTTCGTCGTGTCGCAGGTGCGCCAGCGCGCGAAGCGCGCCGCGCTCGAACTGCAGAACGAGCCGCAGGTGGCGTTCCTGGTCAAGGTCATCGGTGGCGGCGCGCTGATCGCCTACCTCACCTACCTGCTCGGTGTGGCTCCCGGATCGCGTGGCACGCCCATCGTCCTCGTCGTCCTGGCGCTGCTCATCATCGGCTACTCCACGGTCATGAGCCGCAGCGTCTTCGGCCGCCACATCTACGCCCTCGGCGGCAACCGCACCGCCGCGAAGCTCTCGGGTATCAACACCCGTCGCGTGGACTTCATGCTCTTCGTGAACATGGGCGTTCTCGCGGCTCTCGCCGGCATCGTCTTCACGGGGCGCCTGAACTCGGCCGGTCCGGGTGCCGGTAACCTCTTCGAGCTCGACGCGATCGCCGCCTCGTTCATCGGTGGAGCGGCCGTCCAGGGTGGTGTCGGCCGCGTGGTCGGCGCGATCGCCGGTGGTCTGGTCATGGGTGTGCTCAACAACGGCATGTCGCTGATGGGCATCTCGACCGACGTGCAGCAGTTCATCAAGGGCCTCGTGCTCCTGCTGGCCGTGGCCTTCGACGTGTGGAACAAGAACCGCACGCGCGGTTGATCCACGCTTCTCTTCGAACGCCCCGTCGCCTCGTGCGGCGGGGCGTTCGTGCGTTTGCGGCCGGTGCCCGAGTGGAGGGCCAGTTCGTATGGCCGAGGTTCGCCCTCGGCGACTGAAAGCGACCCCGCACTCGGAGCTTTCGGGATAACCCGAAAGCGCGCGGGGGCTGACCGGGCGGTGCCGTCTCGAGGCCCCCCTCTAGCGTGGAACCCATGACCACGGCATCCGTTCTTCCGCCTCCCCCGTCGACGCCCGCGTCCGTCTCTGGCGCTGCCGTTCCGGGGGTGGACCAGCCCCTCGCGCCGCGGGTGCGGATCGCCTCGCCCGGTCGAATCGCCGGTGCGGCGGTGCATCTCGCGGCGCTCGGCGTCATCGGCCCCGGCATCCTGGGAACCCTGTTCGGGCTCTTCGGCGCCGGCGTGGGGCTGCTCGCTGCCCTCTTCATCGGGGTGATCGCCCTGGTCGCCGTCGTCTACGCGCTCTTCGCGATCGCGTGGTTCGAACGCGCCCGCCTCGACGGCCTCTACCGCCTGGGGCTGCCGCCTCTGCGCCCTCGTCACAGTCCGCGCAGCGGGTTCACCGGAGTCGCGCACACCATCTGGTTGCAGGCCATCGATCCGGGTCAGTGGCGGGCGGTGGCTTCGTTCACCATCGCGACGATCCTGGGTCTCGCCACACTCGGCGTCGCCGGGCTCACGTCGTGGGGGCTGGCTTTGATGATCAGCCCGATCTTCGGGTGGTCCCACCCGCGACTGCTCGGTTTCGTGCCCCTGCAGGGCGTGGCAGCGCCTCTCGTGGGTCTGCTCGTCTTCGTCGCCTCGCTCGCGGCGATCGTGGGTTTGGCGGTGCTCCACGGGGTCATCTCGCGGGCGATCCTCGTCCCCTCGCGCGAGGCGCAGCTCGAAGAGCAGGCCCGCACCTCCGACACGCGTCGCGCCGGGGCCGTCCGGGCGGCCGAGGTCGAACGCACGCGGATCGAGCGCGACCTGCACGACGGGGTCCAGCCGAGGCTCGTCTCGATCGGCATGACGCTGGGCTTGGCTCAGACCAAGATCGACGACGACCCCGAGGCCGCGAAGGCCCTCGTCGCCGAGGCGCACGCCTCGACCAAGTCGGCTATCACCGAGCTGCGGCAGCTGGCTCGCGGCATCCATGCCTCTGTCCTCGACGATCGGGGACTCGACGCCGCCCTTTCGGCGCTCGCGTCGCGGTCGCACATCCCGGTGACGCTGGACGTGCGGGTGCCGCGGCGGTGTTCGCGTCCGGCCGAGGCCGCGGTGTACTTCGTGATCGCCGAGGCGCTGACGAACGCGGCGAAGCATTCGCGGGCGACCGGATGCCGTGTCCATGTGCGACTGCGAGACGACGGCACCCTGTGGGCCCGGGTCGAGGACGACGGTCTCGGCGGGGCGCGGATCGTGCCCGGTGGCGGCCTCGACGGCATCGTCAACCGGGTGACCGCGGCCGGCGGCAGAGCCCGCATCGACAGCCCGCAGGGCGGACCGACCACGGTGGAGGTGAGCGTCCCGTGCGCATCCTGATCTGCGAGGACTCGGTCCTGCTGCGCGAGGGGCTCGTGCGCCTGCTCGCGGACGACGGTCACGAGGTCGTCGCGGCGCTGCCCGATGCCGAGGGCCTCGAGACCGCGGTCGCGGAGACCACCCCCGACCTGTGCATCCTCGACGTGCGTCTGCCGCCGACCTGGACCGACGAGGGCATCCGTGCTGCGATCGCGCTGAGGTCCCGGCATCCCGGTCTCTCGGTCCTTGTCTTGTCTCAGTATGTCGAGGAGCAGTACGCGAGCGATCTGATCGCCGACGGGCAGGGCTCGCTCGGGTACCTGCTCAAGGACCGAGTCGCCGACGTGCGCGACTTCCTCGACACGGTGGCTCGGATCGCCGGGGGAGCGACCGTGCTCGACCCGGAGGTCGTCGGCCAGCTGCTGGCGCGGCGCCGTCGCGACGAGCGGCTGCAGAGCCTCACCGAACGGGAGCGCTCCGTGCTCTCGCTGATCGCCGAGGGACGCTCGAATCAGGCCATCGCTCAGGCGCTGTTCGTCTCGGAGGCCAGCGTCGAGAAGTACATCACCGCCATCTTCGCCAAGCTCGGACTCGAGCAGGACGAGACCGGCAATCGCCGCGTCATCGCTGCTCTCGTTCACCTGGGCCACGACCACACCGGAGTCACCTCATGACCGCGCAGACCCCTCTCGCCCCGCCGACCGCGCCCTCTCGTCACGGGGTTCCCTTCTTCGTCTCGCTCGCCACGATCGTCGTCGGATCATGCGTACTGGCGGGCACGGTCATCGGGACCGGCGTGACCGCGGCCGCGACGCTGCGCGACAGCGGGTCGGGGTACGCGATGAGTGAGACCTCGACCGATGGACTCACCGATCTCGACATCGATGTGGCGGGCGGTTCACTCACCATCGCGTACGGCGATGTCTCGGAGGCGCAGCTCGACATCGGGAGCGGGGCGGACGGGTGGACGTTCGAACGCCAGGGCAGCACCCTGCGGGTGAGCTCTCCGCAGACGAACGTGGTCGGCTGGTCGAATGGCGCCGGATCCGCCACCCTGGTGCTGCCCCGGGCCTCCACCACTACGAACCTCGACGCGCGGATCCAGGTCGCCGGCGGCGCCCTGTCGGTCGACGCCGATTTCGGGTCGTTGAACGTGCAGCTCGCCGGCGGTGACGTGGATCTCGCCGGAGACGTCCGTACCCTCGACGTGTCGGTCTCGGGCGGATCGGCGTCGGGGACGCTCACGGGGGTGGGGGATGCGACCTTCGAGGTCGCCGGCGGCAGTCTCGCCTCGACGCTGGCGGGAGACGCCCCCGCGCGCACCAAGGTCAGGGTGACCGCCGGTTCCGCCGACATCAGCCTGCCCGACGACGAGTACAACGTCACCACCGACAGTGGTCTCGGCCGGGTCGACAACCGCCTTCGCACCTCGTCGTCGGCGACGTCGGTCGTGGACGTCGAAGCGGCTCTTGGCCAGGTGTCGCTGCGGTCGTGACACTCGCGCGAGGGGTCAGGATGTGTCGCGGACGGACCGTCCGGGCGACCGATCCCGGCCCCTCGCGTTGCTCGTCATGGCGATCGCCGCGAGCACCAGCGCGATGCCGACCACCTGCGGTAGCACGAGCGACTCGCCGCCCACCGCCACCCCGAGCAGTACCCCCGTCACGGGGTTCAGCAGTCCGATGAGACCAACGGTCCCCGCGGGCAGATGACGCAGCCCGGTGAACCAGCACACGAACGCCAGCGCCGTCGCGACGACCGCGATGCCGACGTAGGCCAGCAGGCCGGCAGCGTCCACTCGGGGTGGGGGCCCCTCCACCGCCGCCGCGACCGCTGCCAGGACGGCACCTCCGGCGGTCAGCTGCCACGAGGTGGTCGCGAGCAGCGGCGTCTCGTCCCTCCAGCGGGTCGTGAGGATCGCCCCCAGCGACGACGCCAGCAGAGCGACGCCGGATGCCGCAACCCCCGCGACCGGGACCGTTCCGGTACCGAGGCCCACCACCGCCAGTACTCCGACGAGACCCAGGAGTGCGCCGACGGCCCATCGCGCCGTGGGTCGTTGCGAGAGCAGGGGCCAGGCGAGGCCCGCGAGAGCCAGCGGGGCCAGCGCCATGATCGAGGCGGCGACGGAGGACGGCAGCAACTGCGCCGCGACGTACACGAGCACGAAGAAGGCGCCGAAGTTCAGCAGGCCCAGCGCGGGCGCCTTCCACCACCAGTCCCCGCGCGGGCGACGGCGCGCGAGCGCCCAGAGCAAGAGACCCGCGGGGAGGGCCCGCAGTGCGGCTCCCCAGAGCGGAGCGTCAGGGGGCAGCAGGTGCCGGGTCACCACGTAGGTCGCGCCCCACGCCACGGGAGCGACGGCGGTGATCGCGAGGAGGCGCCACTTATCTTCCATGGAAGACATTCTAGCTTCCATGGAAGATAGAATCGAGGAATGGATGCCGATCACGTCGACGAGATCGTCCAGCGCTGGGCCGTCGAACGCCCCGACGTCGATGCGTCACCCATGCAGGTCATCGGTCGTCTGAGCCGCATAGCCGCTCATCTCGACGCGGAGCTGCTCGAGGTCTTCCGCCGGTTCGGCCTGGGCGAGGGGGAGTTCGACATCCTCGCGACCCTCCGCCGCGGCGGCGAACCGTTCGCGCGCACCCCGGGTGAGCTCGCGCGCCACACGATGGTGACCACGGGCGCGGTGACGAAACGCGTCGATCGGCTCGTGGCATCCGGTCTGGTGTCCCGCAGCGCGAGCGACGACGACGGGCGCGGGCGTGTGATCTCTCTCACCGCGAGCGGCCGCCGGGTCATCGACGAGGCCGTTGTCGCCCACCTGGCGAACGAGGAACGGCTGTTATCCGGGCTGGACGCCGATCAGCGGCGCGCGCTCGAGGCACTGCTGCGAGCGTGGGGACAAGACCTCGGCGTCTAGATCAGGCGCCGCGCCGCCACGTCACGAACGCGGTCCCGGAGGGTCCGGGGCGGGTCCGGCCGCTGGGAAGCCAGCCGCGTCGGCGATAGAAGGCCTTGGCGCGTTCGTTCCGATCCCAGACCTCGAGGTGCGCGGGCCGGTCACCGGATTCCGCCACGAACTGCTCGTAGAGGGCGTCGGCAATGCCCGTGCCGAACCTCGCGGGCTCGACGTACAAACTATGCAGTTCGACGTCCGTTTCGTCCGGCTGCCAGCGGAGACACAGGAAGCCGGCGACCGACTCGTCCTCCACCGCGCAGAACACGTGCGTATCGCTTTCTTTCAAAAGGCGCCGCCACATCGGCAGTCGATCGAGCTGGGCATTCTCTGCGTCGAGTGCGTCACCGTAGTAAGCGGCCCGAGACCGCTCGTGAAGAGCGGCGATGACATCTAAATCGTCGACGCGCCCCCGGCGCACGATCACGCGCGCGTCCGGGCAACGTCGGCGATCACCCGGTCGATCCACGGACGGCGGTCCAAGCGGCGGATCGCCTCGCGGTCGAACCATCCGAGCTCCCGCAACTCCTCGCCGTCGGCGACGGCCTCACTGAGCAGTTCGCAGTCGTAAGCGGTCGTGACGTACCCCACGCGGTCACCGTTCGGATACGTGACCATCATGGGTTCACCGCCGTAGACCCCGACGATTCCGCGAATGCGCACGCGTGCCCCTATTTCTTCGAGAACCTCGCGGTGCAGCGCCTCCGCTGGTTCCTCACCCGGTTCGACGGCACCTCCGATCAGACTCCAGGAGCCGCTGTGCGCCTGCCGTGCGAGAAGGAACCGGTCGTTGTGCCGGATGACGGCGGTCACCCCGGGAAGCAACAGGAAGTCCGTGCCGATCCGCGAGCGAATCGAGGTGATGTACTCCGACTGAGGCATCTCGCGAGTCTACGAGCCGCCCCGTAAACGCGCGGGTGCGAACACTGTGTCTCCCCGAGCCCCCAGATGCGACAGGAGGCGGCGACTCACGCGCCCTTGAGTGCCTTCGCGATGCGCTGGATCGACACCGGCTCGGCCGTGCCCAAGCGTTGGGCGAAGAGGCTCACGCGCAGCTCCTCGAGCAGCCACCGCGTCTGCACGAGGTTCGCGGGGGCGTCAGCGGGCAGGGGGATGGCGCCGCCCGCCTCGACGAACGCGGTCGCGGCGCGCTCGTACTCGGTCATGCGCTGGCGGTCGCGGCCGGGGTTGTCGGAGAGGGTCTTCACCCGCTCGAGCGCTCCCGCGAGGTAACGCGGCAGGTGCTGCAGGCGGTGCAAGCCCGTGCGCGAGAGGAAACCGGGGAAGATCAGGCCCTTCACCTGTCCGCGTACGTCGTTCAGCGCCCCGAGGAGCGTGATCGACGAGGCGTCCTTCATCGCGCGGTCGACCTCGCGCTGCGCGAGCAGGATCTTTGCGGCGAGCGACACCGTCTGGAAGGTGCGCTCGACCGAGGCTGCCGAGAAGGCGTCGCGCACGCGCTCGAAGTCCGCCCGGGTGCGTACGGAGCCGTCGCGCCCGAGGATGTCGTCGGCCAGGGCCACGCGCGCATCCTCGATCAGGGCTTTCGCGTTCTGGTACGGCGAGGCCGCCAGAGCGAGCTTCTCGTTCGCGGTGAGGTGATCCAGGACGTAGGTGGCGGGGGAGGGGACCGCGAGCAGCATCAGGCGACGGATGCCGGCACGCGTGTGCCGCGCGGCGTCTTCGGGCGTCGCCTCGACGCGCAGGGCCACGCTGTCGCCCTCATCGACGAGTGCGGGGTACCCGCGGACCACCCCGCCGGCGACGGGGGTGTCAACGACCTCGGTGAGTTCGTCGAGATCCCAGGTCGTCAGCTTCGAGCGCGACGCGAACGCGGGGGAGGCCTCGGCGACCTTCGCCGCTCTCTGCGCCGGGCGAGCGATCGTCGACTCGACGCTGGACCGGGCCTTGTCGGCGAGGCGGCGCTGCAGCGTGGCGAGGTCGCGGTCGCTGCCCACAGCCCGCCCGCGGGCGTCCACCGCGCGGAAGGACGGCATCAGGTGACCGGGCACGCGCTCGAGCTCGAAGTCGGCGGCGCTCACCCGCTGGTTCGCCACGCGCTGCACGAGGGCGGCGAGAGCGTCGACGAGCGTCGTCTTCGGCAGGCCGTTCGCGTGCTCGGGGGCTCTCTCGGCGAGCTCGGCGCTGAACTTCTCGGCCCAGTCCGCGGCGGGCACGACGTTGCGGCGGATGGTCTTCGGCAGCGCGCGCAACAGCGCCGTGACGAGCTCGTCGCGCATGCCGGGCACCTGCCAGTCGAACCCGTCGGGGCGCAGCTGGGCGAGCAGCGGCAGCGGCACGACGACCGTGACGCCGTCGTCGGGGGCGCCGGGCTCGAAGCGGTAGGCGAGGTTCAGCGTCTGGTCGCCCTGGCGCCACCGTGCGGGAAAGGCGCGGTCGTCGCCCTGCGCGCGGTCGCCGGTGAGGTCGGACTCGCGGAGGTCGAGCAGGTGCGGCGTGCGGTTGACGGCATCCTTCCACCATGTCTCGAACGAGCGCACGTCGGTGACGTCCGCGGGGATGCGCGCGTTGTAGAACGCGAACACGGCCTCGTCGCCGATGAGGATGTCGCGGCGACGCTCGCGCTCCTCGATCTTCTCGAGCAGGCGGCGCTGCTCCTGGTTGCGGCGGAGGAACGCGGTGAGGCGTTTGTCGAGTACAGACGGGTCCCACTCGCCCTCGACGAGCGCGTGCCGCACGAACATCTCGCGCGCGAGCGGGCGGTCGAAGCGCGCGAGCTGCACACGACGACGCCCGACGAGTTCGACCCCGAAGAGGGTGACCTTCTCGTAGGCGGCGGCGGAGCCGGCATCCTTCGACCAGTGCGGCTCGCTCAGCGAGCGCTTCACCAGGTCGGGGGCGAGCTCCTCCGCCCACGCCGGGTCGACGGCGGCGACCGTGCGGGCGAACAGGCGCGAGGTCTCGACGAGCTCGGCGGCCATGACCGCCGAGGGACGCTTCTTCTTCAGCCCCGAACCGGGGAAGATCGCGAAGCGTGCACCGCGCGCGCCGATGTACTCGCCCTTGACGGGGCGGGCGTCACCCGGCGCCTTGCGGTCCTTGGCCTGCGCCATCGTGCGCGGATCCAGGATGCCGAGGTGCGACAGCAACCCCGACAGGATCGCGCGGTGGATGGCGTCGCCGGCGGCGTGCCCCTCGGGGGCGTCCCCAGAGGAACCTCGTCCCACTTCTGACGGTGCTTGTCCCAAATGATGCTGCTTCGGGCGTCCCGCACCGGCCACAAGTGGGACATTGTTCTTCGCGCCGCGTCCAGCAGCAGCGCCGCGCCCGCCCGCGCCGGAGCCGCCGCGCCCGCCGCCGCTGCCGCCGGAGCCGGCGCGCCCGCCGACGCCGGAGCCGCCGCCCTCGCCCGCGCCGCCGAGCGAACGCAGCTGCCGGTGCACGTCCATCCACTCGCGCACGCGCACGTAGTTGAGGTGCTCGCTGCGGCAGAGGCGCCGGAACGCGCTCGAACCCAGCTCGGCCTGCTTCTCCTGCAGGTAGTCCCACAGGTTCAGCAGCGAGAGGAAGTCGCTGGTCGGATCAGTGAACCGCGCGTGGAAGCGGTCGGCCTCCTCGCGGCGTTCCTCGGGACGCTCGCGCACGTCTTGGATCGACATGCCCGACACGATCGCGAGCACCTCGCTCGACACGTCGCCCCGGCGCGCCTCAATGAGCATGCGGGCGAAGCGCGGGTCGATCGGCAGGCGCGCGATCTCGCGGCCGATCTCGGTGAGGCGGGGGCCGTCGTCGTCGCGGCGGCTGCGCCCGCCACCCCCGCGCGAGGGGTCGCGCTCGGGCCGGTCGTCACGGGACCGCGACCCCGCAGCGGGCAGCTTCACCGCGCCGAGCTCGACGAGCAGGTCGAACGCCGCCTTCACTCCTCGCGAGTCGGGCGGGGTGAGGAACGGGAAGGCCTGGATGTCGCCGAAGCCGAGCGACAGCATCTGGAGGATGACGGATGCCAGCGAGGTGCGCAGAATCTCGGGTTCGGTGTACTCCGGGCGACGCGTGAAGTCGTCCTCGGAGTAGAGCCGGATCGCGATGCCCGGCGAGGTGCGCCCCGCACGACCGGAGCGCTGCTGCGCCGAGGCCTGCGAGACGGCCTCGATCGGCAGCCGCTGGATCTTGGAGCGATTGCTGTAGCGCGAGATGCGCGCCGTACCGGTGTCGACGACGTACCGGATGCCGGGGACGGTGAGACTCGTCTCGGCGACGTTCGTGGCGAGGATGACGCGACGGCGCACGCCCGCGACACTCGAGCGCTCGAACACACGGTGCTGTTCGGCCGCGGACAGGCGTCCGTAGAGGGGGAGAACCTCGGTGGGCGCGGCGTCCTTCTGGTACGCCCCGCGAATGGCATCCGCCGCATCGCGGATCTCGGCCTCGCCCGGGAAGAACACGAGCACGTCGCCCGCGGGCTCCCGGTCGAGCTCGCGCAGGGCCGCCACGACCGCGCCGACCTCGTCGGCGTCGTCATCGGAGCGACCGGACTTGCCCGCGGATCCGGTCTTGGCCGCGGGCCGTGCAGAACTCCGGAGATTCGACGCCGCCGACTGCGCGCGACCGCGATAAGACGGGGCCTCGTCGTCGTCGGCATCCGGAATCTCCGGAGTTTCGCCCACGCCGTCGGCCCCGTCGACCGGCCGATACCGGATCTCGACCGGGTACGTGCGCCCCGACACCTCGATCACCGGCGCCGGCGTCGGCTCGCCGCCGGGCTCGGTGGGAGCGGCGGCGAAGTGGCGCGCGAAGCTCTCGGGGTCGATCGTGGCCGAGGTGACGATGACCTTGAGGTCGGGGCGCTTCGGCAGGATGCGCCGCAGATACCCCAGCAGGAAGTCGATGTTCAGCGAGCGCTCGTGCGCCTCGTCGACGATGATCGTGTCGTAGCGGCGCAGCAGCCGATCGCGGTGGATCTCGTTGAGCAGGATGCCGTCGGTCACGAGCGCCACGCGCGTGTCGGCCGACACCTTGTCGGTGAAGCGCACCTTGTAGCCGACGGTCGAGCCGAGGGGCACCTGCATCTCGTCCGCGATGCGCTCCGCGATCGTGCGCGCGGCGATGCGGCGCGGCTGGGTGTGCGCGATCGAGGTGCGGCCCAGTTCGAGGCAGATTTTGGGCAGCTGCGTGGTCTTTCCCGAGCCCGTGGCTCCGGCGACGATCACGACCTGGTGGTCGCGGATCGCGCGCGCGATCTCGTCCCGCGCGGCGCTGACGGGCAGCTCGGGCGGGTAGACGATGACGGGTTCGACAGACACAGCCTTCCAGTTTATCCCGGTGGGGCGGCGGGGCGGCGTCCCGTCGGCCCCCGCGCTGCCTGTCGATAAACGCGATGTCTACCGAAACACGCTGTACCGCGCCGTGTTTCGGCACAAAGAGCGTTTATCGGCGCCTCAGCGCGCCGGGCCGGGCCGCACCCCCACCCGCACCGACGCACCCCCGCCCCTACGGCATCGCCGCCTTCTGCGCCAGAATCCGGCGCGCAGCCGCATCCACCTTCGCCGCGAACGCGGGGTCGGACTCCGCCCGCGCGAGCACGGCCTGGTGCATCTCGGGGTAGACCGAGGGGTCGGCCGACACGAGCAGCAGGTCGACCCCGGCGTCGATGGCCCGCGTGGCGCGCTCGCCGGGGGAGTACACCTCCACCTGGTCCGCGGCCGAGAGGTCGTCGACGGTGATGACCCCGTCGAAACCGAGGCGATCGCGCAGCAGCCCGACTACCGCGGGCGAGAACGCCGCCGGCACGTCCGGGTCGATCAGCGAGTAGTCGGCGGTCGACATCATGACCACCGCGTCGCCCTGCGGCAGGATCGACGCGTAGACGCCCACGTCGGGTCCATCGCCCGTGACCACCTGATCGGTCACGCCGGTGGAGTAGTCGGTGTTGTCGTCCACGTGCCCCAGGCCCGGAAAGTGTTTCAGGGTCGGCAGCACCCCGCCCTCGCGCATGCCCGCGGCGAACGCCCCTGCCTTCGCGGCGACCGTGGCGCCGTCGTAGCCGTATTCGCGAGCGAGCTCGCCGATGGGGGGATTGGATGCCGCGAACTCGGGGCTCGTGACGATGTCGGCGACCGGACCGAGGTTCATGTTCACCCCGGCGGCAGTGAGCTGACCGGCCCAGGCGGCGGCGCTCGCGCGAAGGGTCGTGTCGTCCTGCGCGGCCTGCTCGAGCGCCGAGGGGATGCGATCGAAACCCGGGCCCTTGAGCACCTGGACGGTTCCGCCTTCCTGGTCGGTGGCGACCCACAACCGCGGGGTTCCTGCGGGGACGACGCCGGTGAAGGCGCGCACCAGTTCGGCGATCGCGGCGGTCCCCGCGTCCGAGCGCCCGTGCAGGAACACCCCGCCGATGTGATCGTCGCGCACCGCGGCGAGGGTCGTGGGGTCGACGCCATCGACCGGGGTGCCGACCATGAACATCTGCCCGACCTTGTCGGCCATGCTCATCGCCGCGAGCGCGTCGGGCGTCGGGGTCGGGGTCGGGGTGGGCGACGCCGTCGGGGCGGGTGTCGCGGTCGGCGTCGCGCTCGGAGCATAACCGGTGGCGGGGGCACACCCGGCGAGGGCGAGCACGGCGAGCAGCGCGGCGGCCGAGAAGCGAGGGGCGGTCTTCACGCTTCGATGCTGGCGCACGAGTCTGGACGTCCGGTCACCGCGGCGGTCCGTCGTCGGTGCCGATGCGTGCGGGTCCGCTCAGCCCACCCCTTTCGAGCACGTGGCCTGGCTGGCCTTGCTGCCGTTGACGTTCTTGGGCAGTTCGACCACACCGGGCGCTGCACTGGCGTCGGGGGAGGCGCTGGCATCCGGACTCGGGGTGGCTTCTCCGCTCGCGCTCTCGGTGGGCTCGGGGGTCGGGACCGAGGGATCGGCGAGCACCCCGCGACCGGCATCCCCGGTCAGGGTCAGGGGCGCGTTGGCGGCGAGGGCCTGCCACAGCAGCTCGGCGGACGCCTGATCGGGGACCACATGGTTGTCGTCGGCGGGATCGTCGACCACCGGGAACTGCACGAACGTGATGTCGCTGAACGGCACGTCCTTGAGGGTGTAGGCCAGCTGCGCGATGCGGATCGGGTCGGCGAGGCTCTCGCTCGGTTCGATGTTGTTCACCGCGGTGTTGGCGAGCCCGATGAGGGTGCCGGGGTTCGAGAGCACCTCGTCGCTGCGCAGCTTGTTGATCAGCCGCGAGAGGTACTGCTGCTGGTTTCCGATGCGGGCGAGGTCGCTGCCGTCGCCGATGCCCTTGCGCGTGCGCAGGAACGCCAGGGCGTCGTAGCCCTTCACGACGCGCGGGCCCGGTTCCCAGTCGATCCCCGCGTCGGGGTCGTCGATGCCGTCGCCGCCGATGCAGACCTCCACGCCGCCGATGGCGTCGGTGATGTTGACGACGTTTCCGAAGCTCACCTTCGCGGCGAACGGGATGCTCTGCCCGCTCAGTTCCGAAACCGTGTCGGCGACGCAGGTGAGTCCGCCGGCTTCGTACGCCGAGTTGATCGGGGCCTTGTACGAGGCGGAGGAGGTCGAGCCGTCGGCTGCCGTGCACTCCGGGATGCCGATCTGCAGGTCGCGGGGGAAGGATACGACCGTGACACGGCGGGGGTTGGCCGACACGTGGACGAGCATGTTCACGTCGTTGCGGGTGCCCTCGTTGCCCGGGTCCGAGCAGCGCGCCCCGAAGGCCGCCTTCACCTGCTCGTCGCACTCGTCGGTGCCGACGACGAGGACCGAGAACGGCTCGTTGTAGGCGCTCAGCGCGGGCGGCTCGGCCGGGGCGTCCTTCAGGGGGACCGCCGCCTCTTGCAGGCGCTGCGACAGGGAGAAGGCGTAGAAGCCTCCGACCGCCACGACGGCGACGAGCACGACGGTCGCGGCGATCGCGACGAATTTCGCGCCCCGGCGCCAGGCCGACGAGGGGTCGCGTCGAGCATGCCGGGTGGGGGGCTGCGGCGTCATTTCGCTAGTCAACCACGCGCGGGTGCGAGAACACCGGGCATAGCGACCTCGATTCGCGCGTCAACCCCGAGAACGCTTCGAGCCCCGGCTCCGTAGTCTCGATGCATGACCGTTCCTTCAGTTCAGCTCAACGACGGAAACACCATCCCCCAGCTCGGCTACGGCGTGTTCCTCGTGCCCGCCGACGACGCCGAGCGCGCCGTGTCCGAGGCCCTCGAGGTCGGCTACCGCCACATCGACACCGCCGCCATCTACAAGAACGAAGAGGGTGTCGGCCGCGCGATCGCCGCGAGCGGCATCCCGCGCGACCAGCTCTTCGTCACGACAAAGCTCTGGAACGACCGCCACGACGGTGACGAGCCGCTCGCCGCGATCGACGAGAGCCTGCAGAAGCTGCAGCTCGACGCCGTCGACCTCTACCTCATCCACTGGCCCACGCCGAAGAACGACAACTACGTTCACGCGTGGCAGAAGATGATCGAGATCCGCGAGGCGGGCAAGACCCGCTCGATCGGCGTCTCGAACTTCCTCGTGCCGCACCTCGACCGCATCGTCGCCGAGACCGGCGTCACCCCTGCCGTCGACCAGATCGAACTGCACCCGGCCCTCAGTCAGCGCGAGATCGCGGCCTGGGGCCAGGAGCACGACATGCACATCGAGTCGTGGGGCCCGCTCGGCCAGGGCAAGTACGACCTGTTCGAGCTCCCGGCCGTCAAGGACGCCGCCGAGGCCCACGGCAAGAGCCCCGCCCAGGCGGTGCTGCGCTGGCACATCCAGCACGGCTTCATCGTCTTCCCCAAGTCGGTGCGCCGTGAGCGCCTCGAGGAGAACTTCGACCTGTTCGACTTCGAGCTCACCGCCGACGAGATGGCCGCGATCGACGCCGTCGACCCCGGCGACGGCTCGGGCCGCGTAGGCACGCACCCCGACGACCTCAACTGAGGTCGGCGCACCCGCGCGCATGAACCGCCTCGCGAACGCCTCGAGCCCCTATCTGCGGGCCCACGCCGACAATCCCGTCGCGTGGTTCCCCTGGGGGGCCGAGGCGTTCGCGCTCGCCGCCGAGAGAGACGTCCCCGTGATGGTCTCGATCGGCTACAGCACCTGCCACTGGTGCCATGTCATGGCCCGCGAGTCGTTCCAGGATGCCGAGACCGCCGCGCTCCTCAACGCCGATTTCGTCTCGATCAAGGTCGACCGCGAAGAACACCCCGATGTCGACGCCGCCTACCTCGACGCGGCATCCGCCTTCACACCGCACCTGGGCTGGCCGTTGACCGTGTTCGCCTCTCCCGAGGGACGCGTCTTCTACGCCGGCACCTACTTCCCGCCGGCCCCGCGCCCGCCCCAGCCCTCGTTCCGCCAGGTGCTCGCCGCGGTCCGCGAGGCCTGGACCGAGCGACGCCAGGAAGTGGATGCCACGGGCTCGTCCCTTCGCGACGCTTTGGCCGCGGCCGCCACCGCTGCGGCCGATGCACCTCCCTCCCTCGAACACCTCGCCGCCGCGGCGCGCACCGTCGTCGCCCGCGAGGACCGCGAGTATTCCGGCTTCGCCGCAGGTCCCGCGTTCGAGACCCCGAAATTCCCGAACACTCCCGTGCTGCGCTTCCTGCAGCATCCGGCTCTGGCGGTGGATGCTCCGGATGCCGCTGACGTGGCATCCCGCGCCCTCTCCGCCATGGCCCGTTCCGACCTGCACGACCTGGTCGAGGGGGGCTTCTTCCGCTACGCCACCCGTCGCGATTGGAGTGTGCCGCACTACGAGCGCATGCTCACCGACAACGCGGGTCTCGTCGAGGTGGCGCTCGCCGCGGGCGATGAGGCCACCGCGATCGATGCCGCGCGGTTCCTGGTCGACGTGTTGCAGCTGCCCAGCGGCGGCATCGCGGCTGCCCAGGACTCCGAGTCGATGATCGACGGGGTCCGCAACGAGGGCGGGTACTACCGCGTCACCGATCGCTCGGGTCTGCAGCCTCCGGCTCTGGATGCCAAGGTCGTCACCGGCTGGAACGGCCACGCGATCGCGGGCCTCGCCGCCGTCGGAACGCGCACCGACCCGCGCTTCCTCGAGGCGGCCCGGTGGGCCGCCGACGCCGTGCTCGAGAGCAACGTCGCCGAAGACGGAACCCTGCGACGGGCTTCGCTCGACGAGGTCCGCTCCGCCGCCCCGGCGACGCTCGAGGACTATGGCGGACTCGCCCGGGGTTTGCTCGCCCTCGCCCGCGCGACCGGCGAAGTCGCCTACGCCTCGCGGGCGCGCGGCCTCGTCGATCTGTGCCTCGGCGCCGACGGCATCCATCCTCCGGGCGGGGGCGATCCCGTGCTCGTCGCTCAAGGCATGCAGTCGCACGCCGTGCCCACCGACGGCGCGTCGCCGTCGGGCCCGTCCGTGTTCGCCGCGGCCGCTCTCGACCTCTGGCGTCTCGGGGCGGGGCAGCGGTACCGCACCGCGGCCGAGACGCTCGTGCGCGACGCCGCCGATGCGGCGCTGGCGTCGCCGCTGGCGCACGGAGCGATCCTCGAGGTGGCCCTCGGTCTGGCTTCTGCACCGCGCCAGGTGGTCGTGGTGGGCGAGACGGATGCCGAGATCGCCGAGGCCGCGCGCCTCGTCGCCGCCGATGTCGTGGCGGTGGTGTCGCCCGCGCAAGCTGTCGCTTTCGCCGAGGCGGGGTTCGCGCTCTTCGAGGGCAAGGTCGCGCTCGGCGGTGAGGCGACGGCCTACGACTGCCGCGCTTTCACGTGTGCGCTACCGACGACCGATGCGGGGCGGCTGAGCTGAGGGCAGCGGCCTCACGCGGGTGTAGCTCGGCGGGTTTGCGCCGGTCGCGGGGCGGTGCCGATGGTTCCACGGGTAAATTCCATCGCGGTCGCCCGCGTCTTCCCGGGCAAATAGCCGCTACCCGGGAAATTTCTCGGAAGCGGTCAGCCGTCGCGCTTGGAAGCGGGGGAAGATGTGCGCCTAAATGGACGCGCGAGATAGAGCAAATAACGTCTGTCGGCCATCGAGACGAGGTCGCCGGTGTCGCCTTGCGGTGTCTACCGCGCTCTCAGGATCGCTTCCTCTCGGTGCACTTTTCGTCAGTGTGGGGAAGTCTCCTCAAGAGATAGCCGCTCTCATGACGATGTGTGGTCCCATTCGGATGATCTATGGTCGGGCCTGGCTGCGGGTCTGGAGAACGGGAATTCACTGCGGTCGGGATTCGCTTCGAGTCACCGGGTGGTGGAGATCCCGTCAGTTCGATAGACGCTCCATAGTGAGGGCGCGCGCTGAGCCCTACCGTGGTTGGCTTTACGTATTCGGCTGGCCCGTAGTGAGTGGCTCTTGGCAGAGCGGCGTCCTGGAGCTGGAGCTGTCCGACAGCATGCACAGTCTTGGTGGGACGGTGACGTCGTTGCAGAGTGCCCGACGGGATGGTCTGGGGCAGGCCATCCGTTGCGCAAGGTTGCCAGATAGCTCGACGGGCTAGTTTCTAGCCGCGCCGGTCAATACGCATCCTTGGTTCTTCACCATGCGCCGCCGATCCCCACGCGCTTCCGCTTGTTGATGCGGGCTCGCGTGTCAATTGCTCGTGATGCGACGGGTCGTGTGGTGTCGTTCAGGGTTGACCCGGCAGGCGACGCGCCCGCCGAGACGTCCACCTATGCGTACGCCGGAGCGGGGGATGCGCCGCTGTACGTCTCTTTGACGAGAAGCGGCCAGGTCTTCTTCATTTCCTTGCCCGGCGGGGTCACCGTCGACCTCTCGAGCAACGCTCAGACATGGTCCTACCCGTCGCTGCAGGGTCACACTCTGACGACGGGTGGTGGGACGTCCTCGACGGGTGTGCGGCTCTTCGATCCTTTCGGTCAGCCTCTGGATGCCGTCACGCTGGCGATCGGTACCTCGTTGGCGAACTCGCAGGGTCAGGTGAACAGTACGTCCGGTTCGCACCAGGGCGCGCAGAAGCTGACGGAGACGCTCGAGTCGACGCTGATCGTGGAGATGGGGGCCCGCGTGTACGTCCCTGCGTTGGGCCGCTTCCTGCAGGTCGACCCGGTCGAGGGTGGCGTCGACAACGGCTACGTCTGGCCGACCAATCCGATTGGAAAGAGTGATCTCAGTGGGAGGGCTTGGTGGGACGATGTCGCGAGCGTCGCTTGTCATCAAGCGACTCCTCTTAGACCCGTCTGACGGCGTCAGAGGAACAGACGAATCGCGAGCGTCGGTGTGGCAGGCACTGCACCCCCTGGCCGATGCTCTCGGTAAGCGGGGTGAGTCTCTGCCCCACGGCATCCACCCCTTCACTCCAACAGGTGCCGCAGGTACCTCCCAGGCGACTCGAGGAACCCGCGCTGCGACCGCACCAGCTCTACGTCCTCCCACGCGCTTTCGCGAATGCCCCAGTCGCCCAGCTCGAGGATCGTCGCACCGGGCAGGGCCGCGAGCACAGGGGAGTGGGTCGCGCAGATGACCTGGGTGCCGCGGGAGCGCATGCGGTCGAGCGAGGCCAGCCAGCGCAGCGTCGACGAGAACGACAGGGCGGCCTCGGGCTCGTCGAGGCAGGCGAGTCCTGCGACGTAGCGGGGATGATCGAGCGCCTCGTCGAGCAGGGCGTTGAAGGACTCGCCGTGGCTCATCGTGTGCAGGCTGGGGGAGGGGCCGCCCACGTCGTCTCTCCAGCTGTAATAGCCGTGCATCGTCTCGGCCCGCAGGAAGAACCCCCAGCGCGGGGCTCTCGGGCTCCGCTCGATGCGCAGCCACTCGCCGAGCGGGCTCTCGGCTCGCCGCGTCTCACCGCCGCCGTTGGTCGAGCCGCCCTCGGCGGGGAGCCCCGCGGCCTCAGCGATGCCCTCGATGAGCGTCGACTTGCCGGATCCGTTCTCGCCGACGAGGAAGGTGACGCCGGGGCCGAACTCCCACCCCTCGCCGCTGGCCACCTCGAGGAACTGCGCCACCGCCGGGATGGACGCGGGCCACGCGGACGGGTCCACCGGCGCGTCGCGGAATATCTTCACGCGCTGCACCGGGCGCAGGTCGTGCATCCACTCGTCCCCGCGCGCCACGGTCAGATCCAGGTGGGCAACCAGTTGTGCAGCCGCCAGAACTCGTACGGCACCGGCAGGCCCGCCCACACGGGGTACCAGAACGCCGACACCCCGACGCAGAGCACGAGGAACGCCAGCACGACGACCTGGCCGCTCAGTCGCGAGGCGCCCTTCACTCCCCGCGCGACATCGCGCAGCGCGAAAGCGAGGGCGAGCACCAGGAACGGCAGCATCGCGATCGTATAGAACTGGAAAATCGTGCGCTCGGGGTACAGCAACCACGGCACGTAGGTGGCGGCAAGGCCCGTCAGCACAAGCGCATAGCGCCCGTCGCGGACGACGACGAATCGGACGAGCAGATAGAGGGATGCCGCGACCCCGGCCCACCAGATGATCGGGTTCGCGATGCTCGAGATGGCCTCGGTGCACCCCGTCGGCAGGGCGCACCCGTTGACCCCGACCTGATCCTGGTGCCAGTACATCGAGGTGGGACGGATGAGCAGCGGCCACTGCCAGGCGGGGCTCGCGTAGCTGTGCGGGGTGACGAGACCGACGTGGAAGTTGTACATCTCCTGGTGGTACGCCCACAGCTGTCTCAGCGGCTCGGGGACCCAGCCCCAGATGCCCGTTGCGGCGACCGGGGTGCCGCGCATCCACCCGCCGTTCGTGAACAGCCAGCTCGACCAGCTCGCCACGTAGACGACGACCGCGACCGGTACGAGCAGCACGAACGACGCGAGGCCCTGGCGCACGGCATCCATCGGCCATTGATCGACCCCCGCGCGGCGACGGGCGAGCGCGTCGGTGATGACGGCGTACAGGCCGACGGCGGCCAGCACGTACAGCCCCGACCACTTCACGGCGGTGGCGGCTCCGGCAGCGGCACCCGCGGCGATCAACCACGGACGGTTCCACAGGACGGGCCCCCAGGTGTGCCGTTCCCCCGGGAGGGCCGCGATCGCGGTGAGCAAGCGGTCGGTGCTGCGGCGGTGATCGAGTGCGACGAACCAGAAGGTCAGCACGACGAAGAACGTCAAGAAGATGTCGAGCAACGAGATGCGGCTCAGGACGATGCCGAGGCCGTCGATCGCGATGAGACCGGATGCCACGGTCGCGAACGGAATCGAGCGGGTGAGGGTGCGCGCGAGCAGGTAGACCAGCAGCACGGTTGCGGTGCCGAAGATCGCGGCCGAGATGCGCCAGCCGGTCGCGGAGTCCGGCCCCAGCAGTGCCATGCCCGCGCCGATCAGGATGCGACCGAGCGGGGGGTGCACGACGTAGCTGCCGATGCCGGTGAAGACGTCGGTGTCACCCGCGGCGAAGCTGGCGTCGGCGCCGTCAGGCCAGGTCGAGGGGTACCCGAGCACCCACTGACTCCACGAGTCCTTCACGTAGTAGGTCTCGTCGAACACCAGCGTGTGCGGGTTGCCGAGGTCGATCAGGCGCAGGACCGCCGCGACGGCGGTGACGAGCAGGGGAGCGAGCCAGCGCCACAGGCGGTATCCGCGGGGGCTCGCGATCAGGGCATCGCGCCACCGGTCGATGCGCGTCTGCTCGACCGTGGGGAGCAGCGGAGGGACGGCGGTGGTCACGGCCCCCAGCCTAAGGTGGAACGGTGATCATCCTCGCGGCGACTCCCATCGGCAACCTGGGCGATGCGTCGCGCCGCCTGGTCGAAGCGCTCGAGAACGCCGCGGTCGTCGCGGCAGAAGACACCCGCACGACGCAGCGCCTGCTCGCGGGCCTGGGGGTCGAGAACCGCCCGCGCCTGATCGCCTTGCACGACCACAACGAGAAAGAGCGCGCGGCCGAGCTCGTCGAACTCGCGCGCGAAGACGACCTGCTCGTGCTGAGTGACGCGGGAATGCCCACCGTCAGCGACCCCGGCTTCGGACTCGTCGCCGCTGCGGCCGCCGCGGGCGTCACGGTCACCGCGATACCCGGGCCGAGCGCGGTCGTGACGGCGCTGGCCGTCGCGGGCCTGCCCACCGACCGCTTCGCCTTCGAGGGGTTCCCACGCCGCAAGCCGGGGGAGCGCCGCAAGGCCTTCGCGCAGCTGGCGTCGGAGGAGCGGACCCTCGTGTTCTTCGAGTCGCCGTCGCGGCTGGCATCCACTCTCGAAGACCTCGCGAGCGCCTTCGGCGCCGATCGGCCGGCAGCGGTCTGCCGCGAGCTCACGAAGCTCTACGAAGAGGTCAAGCGCGGCACCCTGGCCGAGCTCGCCGCGTGGGCGGCCGGGGGCGTGCGTGGTGAGATCGCGATCGTCGTCGGCGGCGCCTCAGCGCGCGAGGTCGCGTTCCCGGATGCCGTGACCCAGGTGCTCGAGCTCGTGCGCGACGGCGCGCGGCTCAAGGAGGCCGCCGCCGAGGTGGCGTCGCAGACGGGGCATTCGTCCCGTGAGCTCTATCAGGCGGCGCTGGCCGTCAAGCGCTGAGCCGCGCGCGCTGCTCGCGCACTTCTCCGCGGCTATCCGGGCGTTCGCGCGCGTTCGCGCGCGTGAGGGGTCGATCTCTGTCGCCTCGTGGCCGTCGAGGCGACACATCTTGACCCCTCACGCGCGGGGGCGGCGCGCAGGGCCGGGGCGCGGGGACGACACACGCGGCGGGAGTGTCGGAGGCTCCCCGTAGAATCTCCAAGTGACTTCCGGCCGATCCTTCTACATCACGACGCCGATCTACTACCCCAGCGATCTGCCCCACATCGGGCACGGGTACACGACCGTCGCCGTCGACACGCTCGCCCGCTGGCATCGCCAGGCGGGGGATGACACCTGGATGCTGACCGGCACCGACGAGCACGGGCAGAAGATGCTCCGTGCGGCCGCCGCCAACGGCGTCACCCCGCAGGAGTGGGTCGACAAGCTCGTCACCGAGTCGTGGTTCCCGCTGCTCGAGACCCTCGACGTGGCCAACGACGACTTCATCCGCACCACGCAGCCCCGTCACGAGGAGCGCGTTCAAGAGTTCGTCAAGGCGCTGTTCGACCGCGGCTACATCTACGCGGGCGAATACGAGGCGCTGTACTGCGTCGGCTGCGAGGAGTTCAAGCCCGAGGCCGAGATCGTCGACGGCACCGGTCCCTTCGAGGGCCTCAAGGTCTGCGCGATCCACTCCAAGCCCCTCGAACTGCTGCAAGAGAAGAACTACTTCTTCAAGTTGAGCGAGTTCCAGGACCGCCTTCTCGAGCTCTACAAGACCGAGCCCGACTTCGTGCGCCCCGAGTCGGCGCGCAACGAAGTCGTGTCGTTCGTGCGCAGCGGTCTGAAAGACCTGTCGATCTCGCGTTCGGCGTTCGACTGGGGCATCACGGTCCCGTGGGATCCCTCGCACGTCATCTACGTATGGGTCGACGCGCTGCTCAACTACGCCACGGCCGTGGGCTACGGCACCGACCCCGCCGAGTTCGAGCGTCGCTGGCCGGCGTTCCACGTGGTCGGCAAAGACATCCTGCGCTTCCACGCCGTGATCTGGCCGGCCATGCTGATGGCCGCGGGCCTCGACGTGCCACGCGGCGTCTTCGCACACGGGTGGCTGCTGGTCGGCGGCGAGAAGATGTCGAAGTCGAAGCTCACCGGCATCGCTCCCACCGAGATCACCGACGTCTTCGGGTCCGACGCCTACCGGTTCTACTTCCTCTCGGCGATCGCGTTCGGTCAAGACGGCTCGTTCTCGTGGGAAGACCTGTCGGCCCGCTACCAGGCCGAGCTCGCCAACGGCTTCGGCAACCTGGCCTCGCGCACGGTTGCGATGATCTCGAAGTACTTCGAGGGCGTCGTGCCGGCCCCGGCCGCGTACAGCGAGGGCGATCTGATCATCCAGAAGATCGTGGCGGATGCCGCGACCACCGCCGACGCCGCCATCGAACGCTTCCGCACCGACGAGGCGATCGCTGCGATCTGGACGATCGTCGACGCGCTGAACGGGTACATCACCGAGAACGAGCCCTGGGCCCTGGCGAAGGACGAGTCGACGCGCGAGCGTCTGGGCACGGTGCTCTACACCGCGGCCGAGGGCCTGCGCGCCCTCGCGGTGCTGCTGTCACCGGTGATGCCCGAGTCGACGTCGAAGCTGTGGGTCGCGCTGGGCGCAGCTGACGGTCTCGGCGCTCTCGTGTCACAGCCGATTCGCGAGGCGGGCGCCTGGGGCCTGCTGCCGGCGGGGGCCACGGTCACGCCGCTCACCCCGCTCTTCCCGCGCGTCGAGCAGGCGTGACGCGGGTGCCTTCCACGTCGTCGTCGGCGGCGCTCCCCGAGCCTGTCGAAGGGTCTTCTGCCGCGGCCGCCGCCCCCGGCTCGACCCCGGTCGAGCGCCCCCGCGACACGATCGGTGACGGCGACCCGAGCACGTACGTGCGCGAGCGGTCGGTCGACGGGCGTCGCGACGTCAGCTATCCGCCGGCGCCCGAGCCCCTCGGCATCCCGGTCTACGACAATCACACGCACCTCGAGATCGAAGACGGCGAGACCGGCCTCTCATTGGACGAGCAGCTCGAACGCGCCCTCGCGGTCGGCGTGCGCGGGGTCGTGCAGGCGGGCGGCGACGTCGACTCCTCGCGGTGGTCGGCGTGGGCCGCACGCTCCCATCCGCGTGTTCTCGCGGCAGTGGCGATCCACCCCAACGAGGCGCCCGCGTACGAACAGACCGGGGAATTGGATGCCGCGATCGCCGTCATCGACGAACTCGCCGCCGAGCCGCGGGTGCGGGCCATCGGTGAGACGGGGCTCGACTTCTTCCGCACCGAGGCCGACGGCATCCCGGCTCAGATGCGCTCGTTCGAGGCGCACATCGCCCTGGCGAAGAAGCACGGGATCGCGATGCAGATCCACGACCGCGACGCCCACGACGCCGTGCTCGAGACGCTCGAGCGTGTCGGCGCCCCCGACAAGACGGTCTTCCACTGCTTCTCGGGCGACGCCGACATGGCGCGCATCGCCGCCGACCGCGGCTACTATCTCTCCTTCGCCGGAAATGTCACGTTCAAGAACGCGCAGAACCTGCGCGATGCGCTGGCGGTGACGCCCCTCGACCGCATCCTGGTCGAGACCGATGCCCCGTTCCTGACGCCCGTGCCGTACCGCGGCCGCCCCAACGCGCCTTACCTGATTCCGGTGACGCTGCGCTTCCTCGCGGCCGAACTGTCGATGGATGCCGACGAGCTCGCCGCCCAGGTCGCCGCCAACACGCTCGAGGTCTACGGCGCGTTCGAGAACTGACGCGGGCGTATCCTCCGCCATCCGCGCGTCCTCAGCCGGATGGCCGCGGATGTCGGTGAGGTTGTGCGGATCGCTGAGGTTGTGCGGATCGCTGAGGTGGTGTCGTGTCGCCCTGGGGCTGCTCGCGCAATCTCAGTGATTCGCGGTTTGTCAGGCTGGGGGCCGCGGTTGCCGGTGAGGTTGTGCCGTTCCGTGCGCAGGCTGCTTGCGCAGTCTCAGTGATTCGCGGATCCTCAGGCCGCAGGCGGCGGATGCTGCTGAGGTTCTGCGAATCGCGGAGGTTGTGTCGCGTCGCCCTGGGGCTGCTTGCGCAGTCTCAGTGATTCGCGGTTTGTCAGGCAGTTGGTCGCGGATGCCACTGAGGTTGCGCGAATCGCTGAGCTTGTGCGAATCGCTGAGGTTGTGCGGATTGCTGAGGTTGTGTCGCGTCGCCCGGGGCTGCTCGCGCAATCTCAGTGATTTGCGGTTTCTTAGATCTCAGGCCGCGGATGCCGCTGAGCCTGTGCGGATCGCGGAGGTTGCGCGGATCGCTGAGGTTGTGCCGTGTCGCCCGAGGGCTGCTCGCGCAGTCTCAGTGATTCGCGGTTTCCCAGGCCGCAGGCCGCGGATGCCGCTGAGCTTGTGCGAATCGCTGAGGTTGTGCGGATCGCTGAGGTTGTGTCGCGACGCCCGGGGCTGCTCGCGCAATCTCAGTGATTTGCGGTTTCTCAGATCTCAGGCCGCGGATGCCGCTGAGCTTGTGCGGATCGCGGAGGTTGCGCGGATCGCTGAGGTTGTGCCGTTGCCGCTGAGGTTGTGCGGATCGCTGAGGTTGTGTCGGGCGGCTCCCGTGCCCCCGCCCGCGGAGCCGCGGCCGCCGCGGGACCGCGCACATCGCCGAGGGGCGACCGCGCCGACCACCCCGAGAACGACAAAGGCCGGCACCCCTCGGGGCACCGGCCTTCTGGCATCCGGGATCAGGCCTTGGCCTTGTCCTTCGGCTTGCGCACGAACAGCGTCTCGGTCTGCTCGAGCTCCATGCCCTTGGTCTCGGGGATGCGCAGCAGCACATAGACGAACGACAGGGCCGCGAACAGCGCGTACATGCCGTAGGTGAGCGGGAGCGACCAGCTCGACATCGCCGGGAACGACACCGTGATGGCGAAGTTGGCGATCCACTGCGCGCCGGCGGCGACGCCCAGCGCCTTGCCGCGGATGCGGCTCGGGAAGATCTCGCCCAGCAGCACCCACACCAGCGGGCCCCACGAGGCTCCGAAGCCGACGACGAACACGTTCGCGGCGACGAGCGCGACGCTGCCCCACGGGGCGGGGAGCGTGACGTCCTGGCCCGAACCGGTGGCGAAGGCGAACGACAGGGCCATGGCCCCCAGCGACAGGGTCATCAGCGCCGACCCGGTAATGAGGATCGGCTTGCGGCCGACGCGGTCGACCAGGAAGATCGCGACGAACGTGACCACCACGTTGGTGATCGAGGTGATCACCGAGATCAGCAGAGAGTCGCTCTCGTCGAAGCCGACGGCCTTCCACAGCGTCGTTGAGTAGTAGAAGATCACGTTGATGCCGACGAACTGCTGGAACATCGACAGCAGGATGCCGGTCCAAACGATCCCCTGCAGGCCCAGCACGGGTCCGCGGAGCGAGACGTTCTTGTTCTTGCGGTCGGCCTCGATCGTGTTCGTCAGCTCGTTCATCGTCTTGTCGAGGTCGGCGGGCGGCACGAGGCGCGCGAAGATGGCCTTCGCCTCGTCGCGCTTGCCCTTCGCGAGCAGATAGCGCGGCGACTCGGGGACGGTGAACGACAGGATGCCGTACACGGCGGCGGGGATCACGCCCACCAGGAACATCCAGCGCCAGGCCTCGAGGCCCAGCCAGAGCTGGTTCGCCGCACCGCCGGCCGAGTTGGCCAGCAGCGCGTCGGAGAGCAGAGCGCCGAAGATACCGAGCGTGATGGCCAACTGCTGCAGCGACGCGAGCGAGCCGCGGATCTGACGGGGTGCGACCTCGGCGATGTACGCGGGAGCGACCACCGAGGCGATGCCGATGCCCAGGCCGCTCATCACGCGCCACAGGATCAGGTCCGGAACGCTGAAGGTGAGCGCCGCTCCGATCGAAGACACGAAGAACAGCACCGCACCGAGCAGCATGACCTTCAAGCGACCCCACCGGTCCGAGAGGGCACCGGCAATGATGGCTCCCACCGCACAGCCCAGGAGGGCGACGGCGACCACGAAACCGGTGAGCACCTGTCCCAGCTCGAAGTTGCCGTCGACCGCGTCGACCGCGCCGTTGATGACGGAGGAGTCGAAACCGAAGAGGAAACCGCCCACCGCGGCCGCGACCGAAAGGCCGATGGCTCGTCGCCCGTAGGGGCTTCTGAGGGTGAAGGCGTTCGAGGGGATGGACTGCGTTTGACTCACCTCATCACGCTACTCCTGCGCCTCCGGCGCGGCGGGTACTGGCGGGATCGCTGACTACAGTGGAACAATGCCCGTTTCCCTGCTCGGTGCCGCCGAGATCCGTCGGCTCGCCGCCGACCTCGACGTCACTCCCACCAAGAAGCTCGGGCAGAACTTCGTCGTCGACGCCAACACGGTCCGCAAGATCGTTCAGGCGGCTGGGGTGACGGCATCCGATCGTGTCGTCGAGATCGGCCCGGGCCTCGGATCCCTCACTCTCGCGATCCTCGAGACGGGTGCCTCGGTCGTCGCGGTCGAGATCGACCACCGCCTCGCCGAGCGTCTTCCGGTCACGGCGGCCGCGCACGACGTTCCCGCCGACCGCCTGACGGTCATCGACGCCGATGCCCTGCGCGTCGACGAGCTCCCCGGCGAGCCGAGCGTGCTGGTCGCGAACCTGCCGTACAACGTGTCGGTCCCGGTCCTCCTGCACTTCCTCGAGAGCTTCCCGTTCCTCCAGCGCGGGGTCGTCATGGTCCAGGCCGAGGTGGGGGAGCGGCTCGCCGCCCCTCCCGGGTCGAAGATCTACGGCGCCCCGAGCGTGAAGGCCGCCTGGTACGGCTCGTGGCGTCTGGCCGGCACGGTGTCGCGTCAGGTGTTCTGGCCCATACCGAACGTCGACAGCGTGCTGGTCGGTTTCGATCGGGATGCCGAGCCGCGCGGCACCGAGGAGCACCGGCTGCGCACCTTTCAGATCGTGGATGCCGCCTTTCAGCAGCGCCGCAAGATGCTCCGTCAGGCGTTGTCGGGCGTTCTGGGCGGTACCGCGGCCGAGGCGTCGGCGCGCCTGGAGGCGGCCGGGGTCGACCCGACCCTCCGCGGCGAGCAGCTCACGGTCGACGACTACGCCCGCATCGCCGCAGCGTCTTCTCAACCCGAGGAGTGAGCTCGCGTCGGGCAGCGCCCACGCGACACTCCTCGGCGACTCACGCCTTTTTGAGACCACGCGCGGGGTGAATTCCTGCCGTGTTCATCACGCGTTCCCGAAACATGTCTGTAACATTTCGAGCCAACCGGGAGCATCACGCCGGTGACGAGGTCGTACCCGACGGCCCGAGAGGATCGAGATGCGCTACGCCGAGTACCCCCGGGCCGAACGTGTGCTGCTCCACCTGAGCGACACCCATCTCCGAGCCGGCGGTGCGCCGCTCTACGACGACGTCGACTCCGAGGCCTACCTCGCCCGCGCGGTCGAGGCGATCGAAGCGTCGGGGATCCGACCGAACGCCCTCGTCTTCACCGGCGACCTCGCCGACTTCGGTGAAACCGACGCGTACGATCGCGTCCGCGCGCTCGTCGAGCCGCTCGCCGAGCGCCTGCAGACCCGTGTGGTGTGGGTGATGGGCAACCACGACGACCGTGCGGCCTTCCGCTCGCGGCTGCTCCCCGGTGACGACGCCGAGGCGACCGCCCCGGTGGACCGCGTCGACGAGTTCGACGGCCTGCGCATCGTGACCCTCGACACCTCGGTGCCCGGGGCGCATCACGGCGAGGTCACCGACGCGCAGCTCGAGTGGCTCACCGAGGTGCTGGCGACGCCGGCCCCGCTCGGCACGATCCTCGCGATGCACCACCCGCCCGTGCCCAGCGTGCTCGACCTCGCCGCCTCCGTCGAACTGCGCGACCAGCGGAGCCTCGCGGCGGTGCTGCGCGGCAGCGACGTGCGCGCGATCCTCGCGGGTCACCTGCACTACTCCACGTTCGCCACCTTCGCCGGAATCCCCGTGTCCGTGGCATCCGCCACCTGCTACACGCAGGACCTCATGGTCCCGGTCGGCGGGACGCGCCCTCAGGACGCGGCCCAGGGCTTCAACATCGTGCACGTCTACGACGACACGGTGGTGCACTCGGTCGTGCCCCTGGCCGCCAGCGCGGCGCTCCAGTACGTGGATGCCGAGGAGTCCCAGCGTCGACTGCGCGACGCCGGGATCGTCGTCCCGACGTCGCGGGCGTTCAGCGGACCGGTGTCGCCGCCGACGACGCCGCTGCCGATCCTTCGCTGAGCGAGGTTTTCTCCCACGGGGCGGCGATCGGGAAGTAGCGCTCGAGGCACGCCCGGAGCGCGGGGACGCGCACCTCTTCGGGGATCTCGGGCACGCTGCCGTCGTTGAGGCAGAACATGTCGGTGTCGCGGCGCGAGACCAGGCGCTCCATGGTGCGCAGCGAGTCGAGCTGCGTGGTCTGCACGTACCGCGTGCGCGGCTCGGTCGTGATGATCGCGCGTCCGGTCGCCAGTGCGTAGTAGTGGTACAGGCTGTTCGTCACCGAGATGTCGGTGGCCGAACGGAACCGGCTCGCGGCGGTGCGGGCGTAGTCCTCGGCGAACTCCTGCTCGAGCTCGAACGCCACCGAGCGACGCAACGGAGTGGCGCAGTGCTCGAGGTCGAGCGTGATGACCCGGCCGAAGCGTTCCTTCAGCAGCGCGCGGTTGACGCGCAGACCGTTGTCGTGGCCCGAGCGCCCGACGTGCGCGGGGCCGCTGCCGATGCGGACACCGCTCTCGACGAACCGGCTGACCCCGCCGCCGCTGAAGAAGAGCTCGGGGGTGACGGGGCGGCCGAAGAACATGTCGTCGTTGCTGTACAGGAAGTGCTCGGCCAGACCCGGGATGCGGTGCAGCTGCGCCTCGACGGCGTGGGAGTTGTGCGTCGGAAGAACCGAGGGATCGGCGAAGAACTCCTCGCTGCGCACGATCGTCACCTGGGGGTGGTCGGCGAGCCACTCGGGGGTCGGGGAGTCGGTCGCGATGAAGATGCGGCGCACCCACGGCGCGTACATGTGCACGCTGCGCAGCGCGTAGCGCAGCTCGTCGACCTGGCGGTAGCGAGCGGCGTTGTCGTCGCCGTCGCCGACGACGTAGCCCTTCATGCGCGCGGCACGCTGGCGCTGGAACTCGCTCGACGAGCCGTCGACCCACGAGAACACCATGTCGACGTCGGCCGTGAACTCGTTGGGGTGCGGGTCGAACATTCCCGAGACGGTCATCCACCGCCGTCCGTACCGTTCCACCTCGACCAGGTCGAGGTCGGCCGCGGCGAATTTGCGGCGGGTGAGGGCGCTCGGGCGCGGGGCCTCGATGTTCTTCTCGCCGAAGCGCCACAGCTCGAGTCGCGGAGCGAGAGAGGCGCCGTAGCGGTACGACCCCTCGGTCGAAGTGCGGGGGCGGAACACCGCGTAGGCCTGGACCGAGCCGGGCGCCGGGTGCACGCTGTGCGCGGGTACGGGGTCTTCGCCGCGGGCCTTGAGGTACACCGGGCCCAGCTCGGGGTCGCGCAGCGCGGTGAGCGCCGCCTCGGCATCCGCCGTGTCGACGACGAGCTTGGGGCGACGGTTCGCGTCGCGCACGAGGAGCACCTTCACACCGGCCGCTTCGATCGCGGACGCCGCGGTGAGCAGATCGTCGCGCTCGGCCATCGCGGGCGTCGAGGAGTCGTCGACGACGTGCAGGATGCCGTCGTGCATGCGGATGTCGGACCGGGACAGCAGGGCGCGCCAGGGGTCGGTGTCGATCGACAGGGGGACCATCGGGCGCATTCTGCCTCCTGAGGGGTGGGTGCATGGGATCCGGTCACCGTATGGTTCCGGGGTTACGAAGACGTTTCGGCCTCAGCGCCGAACGACGGGGAGCGGAGCACTACTGTCGAAGAGTGACTCAGATCGCTCGCTCCGGCCTGGACCTCCCCGTACCGCCTTGCGAGCGACGGCGGGAAGCAGACCGACGTTCCAGTTTCGCACACGGTGAGAGCCCCCGGCGCGCAGGACGGCGGTCGCCCCGATGAGTGTGCACGCTCCGGCATCCGTCCGCGTCCGCGCCCCCGGCAAGATCAACGTCTTCCTCGAGGTGGGCGACGTCCAGGACGACGGGTACCACGAACTCGCCACGGCGTTCCAGGCGGTCTCCCTCTACGAAGAGATGGTCGCGACGCCCGCGGACGAGATCACGATCGAGGTCTCGGCGCGCGGTCCGGTCGACATCGAGGGCGTCCCCACGGACGATCGCAACCTCGCCGTCCGCGCGGCTCGACTCCTGGCGCAGACCGCGGGCATCGACCGCGGTGCCCACCTCTCCGTGCGCAAGGCCGTCCCCGTCGCGGGCGGCATGGGCGGCGGTTCCGCCGACGCGGCCGCCGCGCTCGTCGCGTGCGATGCCCTCTGGGGGCTCGGGATGCCGACGAGCGAGCTCGTCCGCTTGGCCGCTCGCCTCGGCGCCGACGTGCCCTTCGCCCTGCTCGGGGGAACCGCCGTGGGGACAGGTCGCGGCGATCAGCTGAGCCCGGCGCTCGCGCGCGGGCGCTTCGATTGGGTGCTGGTGCCGAACGACACGGGCATGTCGACCCCCGTCGTCTATGGCGAGCTCGATGCGCACCGTCGCCGCCACGCCGTCGACATCGGGCCGGCGCCCCGCGTTCCCGCGGTGGACCGCGACGTCCTGCACGCTCTGCGTCAGGGGGATGCGGGGATGCTCGCCGCGACCCTTCGCAACGACCTCCAGGCGCCGGCCCTGCACCTGCGTCCCGACCTCGCCCGCGTCCTCGAACGCGGAGAGAGTTCGGGCGCGCTGGCCGGGATCGTGTCGGGATCCGGCCCGACCCTGGCATTTCTGGCCGCCGACGAATCATCCGCGATCGACCTGCAGGTCACCCTCAGCGCCGCGGGCCTCGTCGCTCTGCACGTGCACGGCCCCGTGCCGGGCGCGCGTGTGGTGTGACAGCGCCGCACCATAGCCCAGGTCGTCACACGGGGCAATCTGCGCTTTTCCGGCGCGCCATCTGGTTAGCCTCGTGATAGGTGATCCGTCACCGCTGGGCGCTGTGCCCGCGGGGCGCCACGAAGGGGGTTCCCATGAAGGCAGTGCTCGACGGCGTCGTCATCGCCGAAGCAGACCGCGACGACCTGGCCTCGATCGAGGGGAACTGGTACTTCCCGCCGCAGTCCGTCCGCGCGGGCGCGCTGCACGAGAGCCCCACCCCGTACACCTGCCCCTGGAAGGGGGCCGCCCAGTACTGGAACGTCTCGCTCGACGGTGCCGAGCTGACCGACGGCGCGTGGTCGTACCCCGACCTCTACCCGGGAGCCGTGGAACGAGTGGGCAAGGACTTCGCCGGCTTCGTCGCGTTCGACCGGAAGGTCGTGGTCTCCGACTGAGGTCGGGTGAACACATGATCGAGTTCTCGGCCGTCTCCAAGGTCTTCCCTGACGGCACCCGCGCCGTCGACGACTTCCACCTCGTCATCCCGTCTCGCAAGACCACGGTCTTCGTGGGCTCGTCCGGTTGCGGCAAGACGACTCTGCTGCGGATGATCAACCGCATGGTCGAGCCCTCATCGGGCACGATCTCCATCGACGGTGCCGACATCGGCGGCAAGCCCGCGGTGCAGTTGCGTCGCAGCATCGGCTACGTCATGCAGAACTCGGGTCTGCTGCCGCACTTCACCGTGGCCGACAACATCTCGACCGTTCCCGTGCTCCAGGGCCAGAGCCGCAAGGCCGCCCGCACGCGTGCCCTCGAGCTCATGGCGACCGTCGGTCTCGACACCGCCATGGCCGACCGCTACCCGAGCCAGCTCTCGGGCGGGCAGCAGCAGCGCGTGGGCGTGGCCCGCGGGCTCGCCGCCGATCCGAACATCCTGCTCATGGACGAGCCCTTCGGCGCGGTCGACCCGATCGTGCGCGACGAACTGCAGCAGGAACTCATCCGGCTGCAGAGCGAGATCGGCAAGACCATCGTCTTCGTCACGCACGACATCGACGAGGCGTTCCTCCTCGGCGACCAGGTCGTCATTCTCGAGAAGGGCGCGAAGATCGCCCAGGTCGGTACGCCGAGCGAGATCGTCGAGAACCCCGCCAGCGACTTCGTCGCGAGTTTCATCGGAGCGGTGAAGGGAAAGCGCGCGCTGCACCTGAAGCAGACCCCGACCGGGACGGTCGTCGTCGATGCCGAGGGTCGCACGCAGGGTGCGCTCGTGGAGGACTCCCACCCGTGAATTGGGTAGGCAACAATCTCGACCTCATCGGGGAACTGACGCTGATCCACCTGCGCCAGAGCATCGTCGCGTTGCTCGCGGGCTTCGTGTTGAGCGTTCCGCTCGGCTGGGTCGCATGGCGCTATCGGCTCGTGCGCAGCGGCGTCATCACGATCACCGGTCTGCTCTACACGATCCCGTCGCTGGCCCTGCTGATCCTCGTTCCCGTCGTCACCGGCTGGTACAGCATCGTCAGCGAGACGAACCTCATCGTCGCCCTGGCCATCTACGCCGTCGCGATCCTCGTCCGTGCGGTCGCCGACGGTCTCGATTCGGTGGATGCCGGGGTGCGCCAAGCGTCCACGGCCATCGGCTACGGCTCCTTCCGGCGCTTCTGGGCTGTCGAATTCCCCCTGGCCGGTCCCGTCGTGCTGGCAGGTCTCCGCGTCGCCTCGGCGAGCACGATCGCCCTGGCCACGGTCGGCATCCTCGTCGGCATCCAGAACATCGGCTATCTGTTCACGAACGGTCTTCAGCGGCGCATCATCCCCGAGGTCTTCGCGGGCGTCGTGGCGGTCGTCGTGCTCGCCCTCGTGATCGACCTGTTGCTCGTGATCGCGGGTCGTCTGCTCATGCCGTGGACACGCGGGGCGAAGACCGTCTCACGGCAGGCCAACCGGACGTTGGTGAAGGCATGAACCTCGTCGGCGACGCGATCGCGTGGATCTTCTCGGGCGACCCTGGTCGAGGGTTCGACGCCATCCCCCTCGCGATCGGCGTGCAGTTGCTGTACACGGTCGTCGCCGTGCTCATCGCCGGCGCCATCGCCATACCGCTGGGGTGGTACATCGGCCACACCGGCAAGGGTCGCGAGACGGCCGTCGCCATCTCGGGCGCCGCTCGCGCCATCCCGTCGTTCGGTCTGCTCATCCTGCTGACCCTCCTTCTCGGTGTGCTGCACAAGCCGGAGGCGGCGATCATCTCGTTCGTGGTCCTCGCCATCCCCTCCCTCCTCGCCGGGGCCTACACCGGGTTCGAGGCGATCGACCGCCGCGTGATCGACGCGGGTCGATCGATGGGGATGACCGAGTCGCAGATCCTGTGGCGCATCGAGGTGCCGCTCGGGTTGCCGCTGCTCGTCGGAGGCATTCGCGCGGCGACCCTGCAGGTCCTCGCCACGGTCACGATCGCGGCGTACATCGGTCTCGGTGGGCTCGGCCAGTACATCATCGCCGCGATCCCGCTCCGTCGTTTCGACATCCTGATCGGCGGGGCGATCCTCGTCGCCGTCCTCGCGCTGGTGATCGACGGCCTCTTCGCCCTTCTTCAGCATCTCGTCGTCCCCCGTGGCATCCGAGCCGCGGGATCCGCCCAGCCGCAGCCGCGTTCTGCTCGTCAGCGCCGCGCGGAAGCCCTCGCCGTGGGGGCGCCCGCAGTGCCCCCGGCGACCCCCTGACCCACCCGATTCCCGAATCACCAGAAAAGAGAGCACCCATGTTCACAGCACGAACCAAGAAGGGCCTCGGCCTCGTCGCAGGCCTCGCGGTCGCCTCCCTCGCCTTCGCCGGTTGCAGCGGGGGATCGAGCGACCCCCTCAGCAACGGCGGCGGTGACGCCTCGGCGTCGTCCGACACGATCGTCGTCGGCTCGCAGGCCTACTACTCGAACGAGATCATCGCCGAGATCTACGCTCAGGCGCTCGAGGGCGCGGGCAAGACCGTGAAGCGCCAGTTCCAGATCGGTCAGCGCGACGCGTACATCCCGCTGCTCGAGGACGGCACCGTCTCGGTGTTCCCCGAGTACACCGGCAACCTGCTGCAGTTCTTCGAGAAGGACACCACCGCTCGCACGTCCGACGACGTCTACGCGGCTCTGCCGGCGGCTCTGCCCCAGGGCCTCGAGGTCCTCGACCAGTCGCAGGCCACCGACCAGGACTCGTACACCGTGACGAAGGCCTTCGCCGACGCCAACGGCCTCACCTCGATCGCCGATCTGTCGAAGGTGAGCTCGGGCCTGACGCTCGGTGGCAACGCCGAGCTCGCCGAGCGTCCCTACGGGCCGGCCGGACTGCAGTCGACCTACGGTGTCAACGTCCAGTTCTCGCCCACGGGCGAGACCACGGTCGACGACCTCGTGGCGGGCACCATCCAGGTCGCCAACGTCTACACGGCCGATCCCCGCATCAAGACCGACAACCTGCTCACGCTGACCGACCCCAAGGGCCTGTTCCTGGCGTCGAACGTCGTGCCGGTCGTCAACTCGAACGTCGCGTCCGAGGTGTCGGATGTGCTCAACAAGGTCAGCGCCGCCCTGACCGAAGACGCGCTGGTCGCGATGAACGTCGAGTCCACGGTCGACCAGAAGTCGTCCGCCGACATCGCCAAGGAGTGGCTCTCGGCCAACGGCTTCTGAGGTTCTCCGTCGTGCGGGGTCGTCCGGTCCACCGGGCGGCCCCGCCGTCGTTCTCGTCCGCGAGACCGCACCCCGCCGACCTGGCGGCGTCGGAGTGCACCGCCGTCGTCCGGCGGACTGCCGTCTCGGCGCGGGGAAACCGGCCCGAGCGCCTCGTCCGGGAAGGACGGGCGGATACCGGAACCCGGCGCGCTCGCAGCCGCCGAGCACCGCGTAGCCTGGGACGGATATGGCACATCTGCTCGGGGGCGAAGCCCTTCACCTGGAATACCCGACCAAAGTCGTCTTCGACTCCGTCTCGCTCGGCGTGAACGAGGGCGATCGCATCGGGATCGTCGGCCGCAACGGTGACGGCAAGTCGAGTCTGCTCGGGATGCTCGCCGGCATCCGCGAGCCCGACGGCGGGCGCGTGACGGTGCGCGGCGGGGTGACCGTCGGAGTTCTCGACCAGCAGGACACCCTCGACGACGACGACACCATCGGCCACGCGGTGGTCGGCGATCGGCCCGAGCACGAGTGGGCGGGCGACTCCCGCACACGCGACGTGATCGCGGGGCTACTTGGCGACCTGCCCTGGGACGCCCGTCTCGGCGACCTCTCGGGTGGTCAGCGACGCCGCGTCGCCCTGGCCAAGCTGCTCTCGGGCGATTGGGACGTGCTGTTCCTCGACGAGCCCACCAACCACCTCGACGTCGAGGCCATCACCTGGCTCGCGGGCCACCTCAAGAAGCGCTGGGCCCCGAGTGCCGGCGGCCTTCTCGTCGTCACGCACGACCGGTGGTTCCTCGACGAGATCTGCACCGCCACCTGGGAGGTGCACGACCGGATCGTCGAGCCCTTCGAGGGCGGCTATGCGGCGTACATCCTGCAGCGCGTGGAGCGCGACCGCCAGGCGGCATCCATCGAACAACGTCGTCAGAACCTGGCCCGCAAAGAGCTCGCGTGGCTGCGGCGCGGGGCGCCTGCGCGCACCTCGAAGCCGAAGTTCCGCATCGACGCGGCGAACGAGCTCATCGCCGACGTGCCCGAGATCCGCGACAAGGTCGCCCTGCAGTCGCTCGCGGTCGCCCGCCTGGGCAAGGACGTCGTCGACCTGCTCGACGCGGGGGTGACCTTCGGCGACAAGACGGTCCTGAAGGACGTGGAGTGGCGGATCGCGCCGGGGGAGCGCACCGGCATCCTGGGAGTGAACGGCGCGGGCAAGTCCACGCTGCTCAGCCTGGTCACCGGATCGCTCGAACCCACCAGCGGCCGCGTCAAGCGCGGCAAGACGGTCAAGGTCGCCACCCTCACCCAGCGCCTCGATGAGCTCGACCCGCATCTCAACGACCCCGTTCGCGTGGTCATCGCGGGGCTGCGCACCACGTACTCGTTCGGCGCCGGCTCGAAATCGCAGGAACTCACCCCCGGGCAGTTGCTCGAGCGCCTCGGCTTCTCGAGCACGCAGCTCTCGACTCCGGTGAAGGACCTCTCGGGTGGGCAGAAGCGGCGCCTGCAGCTGCTGCTCGTCATCCTCGATCAGCCGAACGTGCTGATCCTCGACGAGCCCACCAACGACCTCGACACCGACATGCTCGCGGCGATGGAAGACCTGCTCGACTCGTGGTCCGGCACCCTCATCGTCGTCTCGCACGATCGATATTTCCTCGAGCGCGTCACCGACCAGCAGTACGCGATCCTCGACGCCACACTCCGTCATCTTCCCGGGGGCGTCGACGAGTACCTGCGTCTGAGGGCGCTGCAGGATGCCGAGCCCTCGCGGTCCGCGACCTCCTCCGGGGCCTCCGCGCCCTCGGGCCTGCAGGGCGCTGAGCTCCGCGCGGCGCAGAAGGAGGCGGCGGCCGTCGAACGCCGCATCGAGAAGCTGCAGCAGCAGATCGACAAGGCGAAGACGGCGTTGGCCGACCACGACCAGGCGGACTACGAGGGGCTCGGCAAAGAGATGCAGCGCATCTCGGCCCTCGAGGGCGAGCGCGACGAACTCGAGACGACCTGGTTCGAGCTCACCGAATCCATCGGCTGAGCCCTCGGGGCGCTGCACCGGCGAACGGCCCGCCCCCGGAGGGAACGGGCCGTCCTCGATCGACGATCAGCGCACCGACACGAAGATCGGGTTCGTGTAGAGCCACGTGTCGAGCCAGGGGTTTCCCTGGCCGGCCGCGTGGGGCTGCGGGGCCCGCGGGTCGACGTCCGCCCCGCGCGGGCCGGTGCCGTGCACCTTGCCGTCGCTTCCGCGCACGCGCACGTAGCCGTCGACGTCGGCGGTCCCCACCGGGATCACGATCTGGAACGCCGAACCGCTGCGGTCGCTCACGTCGCGCAGCTCGATGACGCGCGTGCGGGGCGCGATCATCGTGTCGCGGTCGCTCGCGGCTCCGGTGATCTCGCCGCGGATCACGTCGAGGTGCGCGAGACGGGGCAGGATGCCGGCGGAGTTGCGCTCCGTGGTGGGCTCGACGTCGATGACGATCTCGATCTTCGTGCCCGTCGGCACCCGCAGGGTCCCACCGAGTGTGGCGGTGTTGGCGGTGTCGTCGACGGCGCGCAGGGTGACCGCGAGTCCGGCGACGAGGTGCCCGTGGTCGACCCACATGCGTCCCGCGCGCACGGCGTCGAGGACGGCGGTGTGCGTCTTGTCGGTGGCGCCGACATGCGTGCGGCTGAACTCGCCCGGCCACAGGTCGCTGCCGCCCTGCGGGGAGGCTGTCGACACGGGGTCGGGTCGGCGGCCCGCGCGGTTGAAGTTCGCCAGCGTGGCCCCGCTGTCCCACCCCGAGCCGGTGGGGAAGTCGCCCACGCGGGTGTTGTCGAAGTTCTTCAGGTGCAGGTCGCTGTTCGTGGTGATCCACCAGCGCCGGCCCTCGCTCAAGAGGGCGTCCCACATGCCGCCGACGACGGCGGTCATCCAGTCGAATCCGCCGTGCGCCCGGTACGCGGTCGCGGGGAACCCCGGGAACGAGTAGTCGCTGCGGGAGTTCTCGTACTCGCCACGCTGCGAACGGTCGGTGGTGTTCGCCGCGAGACCCGAGGCCTGCGCCCCCGGTGCCCCCTCGAAGCCGACGAAGACGTCGGGGTCGGCATCCTGCCACGCGCGTAGCTCGCCGGGGGAGTCGATACCGAGACGGCTCGGGTGGTTGGCCAGGACGAGGACGTCGTCGACCACGCCCGCCGTGCGCTGTCGGCCGAGCCACGAGATCCCGTCGACGGCGTGCTGCAGCCAGTCGGCGGCGTCGCTCGTGTTCGGTCGGGGCTTCTCCCACTGGTTGAGCTTGCCGTCGTAGGTCAGCTCGAAGCGGCGCAGCACCTCGGTCACGCGGGGGCCGGGGGCGACCAGCACGGTGCCGTGCTCGGCGGCCGGGATGTACCACTCGAGGCCCTGGAAGACGAGCAGATCGGGTCGGGCGGTCCGTGCCGCCTCGATCTCGCGCGCCGCGTTGAAGACGCCGCCGACGTTCGCGTGGCCGACGTTGCTGTGCTCGGTGAAGGCGATGGCATCCACTCCGAAGCGCTGCGCCTGGTCGAGGATCGTCGTCATCGCGTACTTGGCATCGTGCGAGTAGACCGAGTGCACGTGATGGTCGAAGACGAGCCAGCGCAGGGCCTTCGGATCGGTCACGGCCGTGGGTGTGGTCGCCGCCACGGCGCTCGCCGCGGCTGCGGGCCCGAACGACGACGCAGCGGACGCGGTCGTGACCGCGGCGGCCGCTGCGGCGAGGAAAGTACGGCGGGAGAAGCCGGAAGGGGTGTGAGAGGGCATCGCAGACTTTCTCGAGAGGGGTCGCCGGGAACGTAGGGCGCGGGGGTGAATCGCGGGTGCACATCGGGTGATGGTGACGTCACCACCCGTTCACCCGGTGGACCGGCCGGTGGGGCACAGTCCGTTCGTCCTCACCACCCGATCGAGAGCAGCCATGTCGACCACCCCCGTGTTCACCCGCCTCATCCCTCTCGCCGCGGCTGCGGTCGTCGTCGCGGGCCTCGTGCCGCTCGGGGCTCTGGCCGCGTCCGCGGCGAGCCCCCTCGTGCTGCGGGATGCCGCGGGCACGGCCGTCTACACGGGTGACTCCGCCGCGTATCCCTCCTTCGCCTCCGCGACCTTCGCCGACGGGTGCCCCTCCGGAACGAGCGATGGGGCGCGCCTCTCGGTGGTCGCCGGAAACAGCACCGTCGTCGTCTCGGCGACCGTGCCGGTCTCCGCGGGCGCGGCGGTGAGCGTTCCGATGGGCTCGTCGTTCACGGCCGTCGTTCCCTCGGGCACGACGAGTGCGACCCTGAGCCTCGAGTGCCTGGCGCTGTCCTCCGGGGTGCCCTCGTCGATCCTCTCCGTCGCCAGCCTGCCGGTCACCCTGTCTGCGGCGGGTTGGTCGATCCCCGGTCAGCCGAGTCCCTCGCCGACCACGGCGCCCACCAGCCCCGCTCCGTCGCCGAGCGCCTCGGGATCGGTCGCCCCCGATCCCGCGGCCTCCGCCTCGGCCGCCCCTCGCCCCGCGGCCTCGGCCACTCCCGCGGCGGCCGCCGCCACCGGCTCGGACCTCGCGGTCACGGGTGTACAGGTGGCGGGTGTCGCGGGCCTCGGCGCCGTGCTCGCCATCGGCACCGGTCTCGTGCTCCGTGCGCGCGTTCGTCGACGCGCGGCGGCGCAGGACTGATCGCCCGTCCGCCCGGGATCCTCGCCCGAGCGGCTCGAGCGGTGTCAGTGGACCGTGTACTCCAGCAGCACGATGAAGACGCCGAGGCAGGCCGTGGCGAAAGCGCCGAGGAGGCGAAGGGGGATCGACGCCTTCCGCCGAGCGTAGGCGCCGTAGCCGAGCAGGGCCAGCACCGCGAAGGTCGCCCACATGCACAGCTCGAACGCGTCGCTCACCGAGACGCCTGTCATCCCGGCCCAGACCAGCACGAGGATCGACGGGACCGACGCGTAGAGCATCCCCGCCCCGTGTCGCATGCCCTCGCGGGTCGCGTGGCGGAGTCCGTGGGTGGCGTGCTCGGTGAGGGTGTGCGCGAACACGTGGGCGATGAAGAAGACGACCAGGGACAGCGAGGCACTGCCGAGCACCTCCCACACGTCCTCGGTGTGGTCGTCGGCGATCGAGACGAACGCCGCGAACACGATCAGGCCGTAGATCGCCGCGGGGGAGCGGAAGCGGACGCCGAACCACGCCCGGACACGCGCCCCACGTGACAGCGACTCCGCCGGCGCGCTCATGCGTCGAACCCCAGGCTGAGCTTACGCAGCAGGGTGGCGAGCCGTTCGCGGTCGCCGCGCGAGAGTCCCTCGAGCAAGAGGGCCTCGGCGTCGACGAGGCGCGTGATCGCGGCATCCACTCGTACTCGTCCGTCGTCGGTCAACGTCACCAGAATGCTCCGTCCGTCTCCGGGGTCGGCCTCGCGGCGCACGAAACGGCGGGCGACGAGACGATCGATGCGGTTCGTCATGGTGCCGCTCGAGACGAGCGTCTGCTGCAGCAGCTGCTTCGGGCTCAGCTGGTACGGCTCGCCCGCGCGGCGCAGAGCCGAGAGCACGTCCCACTCCCACGACTCGATGTCGCTGCGGCGGAACGCCTCTTTGCGGGCGAAGTCGAGGTGTCGCGACAGGCGCGCGACGCGCGAGAGCACCTCGAGGGGCGAGAAGTCCAGATCGGGGCGCTGACGCATCCACGCATCGACGATGCGGTCGACTTCGTCGCTGTCCCGGGTCACGGTCTCATTATGTCGAGTGCTCGGCGGGTCGGTCGGCGCGCGTGGGCGGGCGGAACGCCCGGCGCCCGGGTCTGGCAGACTTGACCGGTGCCCTCGGGCACGGTCCGCCGTGGTGTAACGGCAGCACGACAGCCTTTGGAGCTGTTAGGTCCAGGTTCGAATCCTGGCGGCGGAGCATGACATCACCGACCGAGTTGGCCGTCGTCGTCCTCGCTGCGGGTCAGGGAACGCGCATGCGCTCCCGCACTCCCAAGGTCCTGCACCCGGTCGGCGGTCGTCCGCTCGTCGGTCACGTGCTCGACACCGCGGCATCCCTCGATCCGGCCCGCATCGTCGTGGTCGTGCGTCACGAGCGCGAGATGGTCGCCGAGACCGTGGCGGAGCTCGCCCCGGGCGTCGTGGTCGTCGATCAGGACGAGGTGCCCGGCACGGGACGCGCGGTCGAGGTCGCCCTCGACGCGCTGGACGGTTTCGAGGGCGATGTCCTCGTGCTCAGCGCCGACGTGCCGCTGCTCGAGACAGGCACGCTCACGGAGCTGCTCGCGACCCATCGCAGCGGTGGCACCGCCGTCACCCTGCTGAGTGCGCGGGTCGACCAGCCGTTCGGGTACGGCCGCATCCTGCGCGACGAGACCGACGGCGTGCGCCGCATCGTCGAGCAGAAGGATGCCACGGCCGACGAGGCCGCGGTCACCGAGATCAACGTGGGGGTCTACGTCTTCCGGGCCGGTCCGCTGCGCGCGCAGCTCGCCCTCGTGGGGACCGCGAACGCCCAGGGGGAGAAGTACCTCACCGACGTGGTCGGGCTGCTGCGCGACGCGGAGCTGGGAGTCGCGGCATCCGTGACCTCCGACGCCTCGGCGGCGCTCGGCGTGAACGACCGCGTGCAGCTGTCCGAGGCCGGGCGCACGCTCAACGCGCGCACGGTGCGGCGGTGGCAGCTCGAGGGCGTCACGGTCGTCGACCCGGCGACGACGTGGATCGACGTGACCGCGACCCTCGCCCCCGACGTCACCATCCTCCCCAACACGCACGTGCGCGGGGCGACCGTCATCGCCTCGGGCGCGACCATCGGCCCCGACACGAGCCTCGTCGACTGCGAGGTCGGCGAGAACGCGACGATCACCCGCACCGACGGCACCCTCGCGGTCGTCGAGGCCGGCGCCACGGTCGGACCGTTCGCCTACCTCCGCGCGAACGCGCGCGTCGGGGTGGACGGCAAAGTCGGCACCTTCGTCGAGGTCAAGAACTCCTCGATCGGCGAGGGCAGCAAGGTCCCGCACCTGTCCTACATCGGCGACACCGAGATCGGGCGAGGCGTCAACCTCGGCGCCGGCGCGATCACGGCGAACTACGACGACATCGCCAAGCACCGAACCGTCATCGGCGACGAGGTCCACAGCGGATCGCACAACGTCTTCGTCGCGCCGGTTACGATTGGAGCGGGCGCCAAGACGGGTGCCGGCGCGGTGATCCGCAAGGATGTCCCGGCCGGTGCGCTGGCGCTCAGCGTGGCACCCCAACGCAACGTCGAGGGGTGGGTCGAGAAGAACCGACCGGGCACCAGAGCGGCCGACGTGGCCGCTCAGGCTCGGGCTGAACAGGAAGCGGCCGATGGCTCGTAAGAAGAATCGTGTAGACCTCGACCGCGACAACGGCATCGCCCCCGGGCTCGTCGCCAAGACCAAGAAGCGGCTCGTCGTCGCCTCGGGTCGCTCGCACCCCGAGCTGGCCGCGCAGGTCGCCCAGCACCTGGGCACCGAGCTCGCCCCGACCGAGCACCGCACCTTCGCCTCGGGTGAGATCTACACCCGCTTCGAGGTGTCGATCCGCGGCTGCGACGTGTTCGTCGTGCAGTCGTTCGGCCCGCCCGTGAACGAGTGGCTCATGGAGCTGCTCATCATGCTCGACGCCCTCAAGCGGGCCTCGGCCAAGCGCATCACCGTCGTCGCGCCGTACTTCCCGTACTCGCGTCAGGACAAGAAGGGCCGCGGCCGCGAGCCCATCAGCGCCCGCCTGGTCGCCGACCTGCTCAAGACCGCGGGCGCCGACCGCATCATGAGCGTCGACCTGCACGCCGCGCAGATCCAGGGCTTCTTCGACGGTCCCGTCGACCACCTGTTCGCCAAGCCGGTGCTGCTCGACCACTTCGAGCGGGGCCTCTCCGCCGAAGACCGCGAGACCCTCACCGTCGTCTCTCCCGACATGGGCCGCGTGCGCGTGGCCGACACCTGGTCCGACAGCCTGGGCGCCCCCCTCGCGATCATCCACAAGCGTCGCGACCCGAAGGTCGCCAACCAGGTCTCGGTGCACGAGATCGTCGGTGACGTGAACGGCCGCACCTGTCTGCTGGTCGACGACATGATCGACACCGGCGGCACCATCCAGAAGGCCGCTCAGGCGCTCAAGGCCTCGGGTGCCCGCAAGGTCATCGTCGCCGCGACCCACGCGATCTTCAGCGACCCGGCCACCGAGCGGCTGCAGGACCCCGCGATCGACCAGGTCGTCGTCACCGATACCGTGCCGATCTCTGCCGAGCGTCGGTTCGAGCGTCTCGAGGTGCTGCCGATCGCGCCCTTGCTCGCGCGCGCGATCCACGAGGTCTTCGAGGACGGCTCGGTCACGAGCATGTTCGGCGGCGACGCGTAACCCCCGCCGTTCCCTCGGCATTCGGCCGTCTTCCGCGAGGGGAGACGGCCGAATGCGTTCCGAGCGGGAGACCCGCGCGAGGGCCTGTGCTCGAGGCGGGTCCTTCGGGCGGCGTGCGTCCACGCATAGCTCCCACAAAAGAATGAACCGGGTGGCGGCCGAGGTCGTGTCCCTACCGTGAGCACGTACGCGCCGCGAGGCACGACCGAAGGAGGACCCTCATGATCCGCACCACAGCCGTACCCCGTCCCGTCCGCATCGGCACCGCTCTGCTGGGTGTCGCCGGCATCGCCACCCTCGCCGGGTGCGCGGGTGGCACGACCACCGGCGACGCCGCCCCCGCCGCTCCGGCCGCGAGTTCGGCCCCCGCCACGACCTCGGGTGCCGCCGCCGGCGGCTCGACCGGGTCGGGCGCCTACAAGGACGGCGAGTACGAGGCCACCGGCCAGTACGCGACCCCCGAGAGCGTCGAGACCATCGACGTCACCCTCACGATCGCCGGCGACACCGTGACCGCGGTGAAGGTGACCGGCGATCCGCAGGCCGCGGAGTCCAAGCGCTACCAGGGCGAATTCATCGGCGGCATCCAGAGCGAGGTCGTGGGCAAGAAGCTCGACGAGATCTCGGTCAGCAAGGTGGCCGGTTCTTCGCTGACGAGCGGCGGCTTCAACAAGGCCGTCGACTCGATCAAGTCCGAGGCCAAGGCCTGACAGCCATGAGCACGCCGCTCGCCACGGGGTCGATCTGGACCTTCGACGCGATCGGTACGTCGTGGGCGATCGAGACGGCGCATCCGCTGTCCTCGGTCGCCCGCGACGCGGTGTCGACCCTCGTCGAGCGGTTCGACCGCGAGTGGTCGCGTTTCCGCGACGACTCCCTGGTGTCCTCGCTCGCCGAGGGGCGTGCCGCGTCTATTCCTGCTCCCCGAGACGCGGATGCCATGTTCTCGCTCTACCGCGAGCTCGATGCGGCGACGTCCGGCGCCGTGAACCCGCTCGTCGGCGATGCCTTGGCACGTCTCGGGTACGACGCCCGGCTGACCCTCGCCCCGTTGGGAGCGCCGCAGCCGGCGCCCTCGTGGAGCGAGGTCCTCACCTGGGACGCCGACCACGTGAGGGTCGCCGCTCCCACCACCATCGACGTCGGAGCGCTCGGCAAAGGGCGGCTGGTCGACCTGGTGCTCGACGCGGTGACAACCCACGCGGACGGAGACGCCGTCGTCGACGCCTCGGGAGACCTCGCGGTCCGCGGGGCGCCCGTGCGCGTCGGTCTCGAGCACCCCTACGACCCGACCCGCGCCATCGGCGTGGTCACCGTGGCGGACCAGGCGCTCTGCGCCTCCGCGATCAACCGCCGCGCGTGGGGAGACGGTCTCCACCACGTCCTCGACGCCCGCACCGGGGTGCCCGTCCAGGCGTACGCCGCTACGTGGGCTCTCGCCGAGACGGCGATGCGCGCCGACGCCCTGGCCACCGCGTTGTTCTTCGACGGCGGGCCCGCGTTGGCGGCATCCTGGAACTCCCAGTGGGTGCGCATGCGCACCGATGGCCGCGTCGAGTGGTCTCGAGGCTTCTCCGGCGAGATCTTCTCCTGAGACCGTCCTTTCCATCCCCCCGTTTCGCCTCCTCTGAAGGGTTCCCCATGAGCACCACGCTCACCGCCGGCTCGACCCGCGTCCTCGGCCTCATCGGTCGCGTCTCGATGTACCGGCTCGTCATGGCGTCGCTCGGTCTTCTCGCCGTCCTCTCGCTCGTCCTGACATTCGCGGGCCTGGTGGTCCCGCAACCTCTGGCCATCGTCGCGAGCGCCGTGGTGCTCGCCGCCGCGTGCGCCCTCACGGACCTCGTCGCGCAGAGTCTGCTCCGGATGCCGCGGCGCTTCGAGTCCTCCCTGATCACGGCCGGGATCCTGCTGTTCGTCCTGCGTCCGTCGGTGGAGCCGCTGGGTCTGGCCGGCCTCGCTCTCGCCGGAGTCGTGGCATCCGCCTCGAAGTACGTGCTCGCCTGGCGCGGTCGGCATATCTTCAACCCCGCCGCGACCGGCGCGACCGTCTTGACGATCGTGAGCATCTGGGCACCCGACCTGGGGTCTTCGGCGTGGTGGGTCGGTTCGCCGTGGCTCGCGGCACCCGTCCTGGTGCTGGGAGTGCTGCTCCTGCTCCGCACCGACAAGCTGCCGATCGTGATCGTCTTCTGGGTCGTCGCGATGGCCGTCGCCTTCCTCCGCACGAGCGTGCAGTTCCAGGCCGCGGGATTCCCGGTCGATGTGCCGAGCGTGCTGCTGCAGGTGGCGTTCTCGTCGCCCTTCCTGTTCCTGGGCGCGTTCATGCTGTCCGAGCCGCTGACTCTCCCGCCGCGTCGCGTGCAGCAGTATCTCGTGGCGATCGTCGTCGGCGTCCTGGCCGGGTGGCCGCTGCCGGTGGGCGAGATCACGCTCGGTCAGGAGCGCGCGCTGCTCGTCGGCAACCTGCTCGCCTTCCTGTTCTGCCTGCGCGCGGCCGTGCGGCTGCGGGTGGAACGTCGACGCGAGGTCACCCCGACGGTGCGCGAACTCTCGTTCCGGGCCGCCCGGCCCTTCTCATTCCACCCCGGGCAGTACCTCGAGCTCGACGTCCCGCACCGCCGACCCGACGCTCGGGGAACGCGCCGTGAGTTCTCGATCGTCTCGGCGCCGGAAGACCTGCCCGAGGTGCGGATCGCCTTCAAGGACGGTTCGCAGTCGTCGTACAAGCGGGCCCTGGCCGCAGTCGAGCCGGGGGCGACCCTCGCCGTCACGGGTGTGTGGGGCGACTTCGTGCTCCCCTCGCGGCCGACCTCTCCCGTGCTGCTGGTTGCGGCCGGCATCGGTGTGACCCCGTTCGTCTCGCAGCTGCGCCACCTCGTGGCAACAAACCAGGAGCGCGACGTCGTTCTCGTGTACGTGGTGTCGGAGGCCTCGGAGCTCGCCTTCCGCGACGAGATCGCCGTCAGCGGCATCCCCGTCGTCGTCTTCTCGCGCGACGAGCCCCGCGATCTGCCCCCGCGCTGGGTGTGGGCCGGACCGGACCGAGTGGATGCCGAGGCGCTCCTGGGGGCCGTGCCCGACATCGCGCAACGCTCCGCCTACGTCTCGGGCCCGCCGCGACTCATCTCGGCGCTCGCGCCCGCCCTGAGCAAGGCGAAGTCGCTGACGACCGACGCGTTCGCGGGGTACTGAACCGAAAGGGTGGCGGGGAAGGGCTCGAGCCGGGAGGCTGGGGGGATGACTCACGGATTCTTCCCCGACGATCCTCCCGGCGAAGGCGAAGACCCGTTCGCGCAGTCCTACGAGCGGGTTCCATCGTTCGAGCCGCCCCGCGATGAGGTCCCGGCCCTCTTCGCGGCCCCGGAGGTGATCGCTCGCGGGGACGATCTCGTCATCGCGATCTTGGGGGCGCGAGTTCACTCCGACGGAGTGGAGATCCTCATCGAGCGGCACCTGCGACGCGGGTCGAGGGATGCCCGCGAGTGGCAGCTGGCGCAGATGGACTTCACCGGACACCTGGGAGGGGGCGATCGCTCGCCCGATCGGCTCCGGTGGGGCCTGGTGCTCGGTAACGGAGAGCGACTGTTCCTCGACGATCGCTTCGCCCCGCCCTCGCCTGTCGACCCGTCCACGGATGACGTCGTGCGGCACAGCGTCCGCATGACCGGCGGCGGCGGAAGCGGCGGAGGCGAGACCTACACGATGCACGACGGCCTGTGGCTGCACCCGCTGCCCCCGGACGGCCCGCTTGAACTCGTCGTTCAGTGGCCCGCGTTCGGTGTTCCCGAGTCGCGGGTCATCCTCGACGGGGGAGCGGTGAGCGCTCTCGCAGCGAGCGTGCGGCCGCTGTGGGGGTGAAGCGCGCGCGTGGGGCCGTCGGGGTGCTCGCGATCGCGGCCACCCTCACTGGCTGCGAGGTCGACCCTCCGAACGGCGACGTCGCCGCCTACGTCGACGCGGCGATCGCCGAGATGCGCGACGGCATCCACGCCGACACGGACGCGTTCCGAGATGCCGTGGCGCACGCCGCGCCCGAGCTGAGGGCGAAGCCGACGATCGCCGAGACCTATCGGGGGCTCGACGAGCTCGCGTCCGCGGCGGGGGGACCGCACTCGTGGCTGCAGACGCCGGCCGATGTCGCGTCCATCACCACTCTGAACGCCCCGGGCGCGCCCTTTCCCGTCCCCACCGTGTCGACGCGCGAGGGAATCAGCATGCTGACAGTGCCCGGGTTCCAGGGGGAGGACCGCGAGGCGATCGAGCAGTACCAGTCAGCGGGCCTCGAGGCGATGCGCGCCGCCGCGCCCTCGACGACGTGCGGGTGGATCATCGACCTGCGGACCAACGGCGGCGGCAGCGCGTGGCCCATGCTCGCCGTGGTCGCTCCTCTCCTCGACGACGGCGATGTCGTCGGGCTGAAACGAGACGACACGGTGCACTGGGCGACGGTGGCGAACGGCGGTGTCGTCTCAACGCCCGGGGGAGACGACACCGCGACGCCGGGCGGATTCCGTATCGACGCCCCCGTCGCCCTGCTCACCTCCGGCATGACCAACAGTGCCGCCGAGATCGTGGCGATCGCGTTCGCCGGCCAGACCGACGCCGTCCGCGTCGGAAAACCGACCTCGGGGATGACGACCGGCAACCAGGTGAGGGAGCTCAGCGACGGCGCCCGCATCATCCTTACCACCTCGTACGACGTCGACCGCACCGGTACCGTCTACGACGGCCCCCTCGTGCCCGACATCGAGGTCGCGCCCGGTCCCGACCTCGAGGCGGCGCGGGCGGCGGTCAGGTCGCGGTGCGCCTGACCTCCGGCATCCCGTGCTCTCAGACCGTGTCCGCGGACACAGGGTCGGCGGGCTTCGCCGGGAGGCGCACCTCGAACGTCGTGTCGCCCGGAGTGCTTCTGACCGAGATCGTTCCGCGGTGCGCGTCGACGATCGCCCGCGCGATCGATAGGCCCAGGCCCGTGCCGCCGGTCTTGCGGTCGCGCGAGCGATCGGCGCGGGCGAACCGCTCGAAGAGCTGCGAGGCGACCGAGGGATCGATGCCCGGACCGTTGTCGTGCACCCGGAGCACGGCCTCGGCGCCCTCGTGGGCCACCGACACGGTGACCTCGCTGCCCGCGGGCGTGTGCGTGCGGGCGTTGGCGAGCAGATTCGCCACCACCTGGTGAAGGCGGGCGGCGTCTCCGGCGAGCTCGACGGGCGTATCGGGGACGTCGATGGTCCACGAGTGATCCGGCCCGGCCGGGCGGGCATCGCCTACCGCCTCGACGGCCAGGCGCGTCAGGTCGACCGACCCGTAGACGAGCTCCTGGCCCTCGTCGAGTCGTGCGAGCAGCAGCAGATCCTCCACGAGAGTGGTCATGCGCAGGGACTGCGCCTGGATTCGCTCGAGCGACTGCTCGGTGGTCTCGACGGCGAGTGAGATGCGCTGACGACTCTCGTCGTCCTGCGCCTGACGCATGGCGCGCAACGACAGCTCCGAGAAGCCGCGGATGGATGCCAAGGGCGTGCGCAGTTCGTGGCTGGCGTCGGCGACGAATCGACGCATCAGTTCTTCGTTGCGCTGGCGGGCGCTGAGGGAGGCGTCGACCCGGTCGAGCAGGGTGTTCAGGGCCGAGCCGACCTGCCCGATCTCAGTGTGGTCGTCGACCTGGTCGGCGGGCACGCGCTCGGTGATCGAGACGTCGCCCTGATCCATGCGCAGCGACGCCACGCGGGTGGCCGTCTCGGCGACGGCGCGCAACGGCCGGAGTCCCAGCCGGATGACGATCGCGATGATGACGGCGAGGAGCAGCAGGCCGCCCGTGGTCACCAGGGCGACGGTCGTCAAGATCGCGCCGATGGTGCTGGTGACGCTCGAGAGGGGGAGCCCGACCAAGAAGATGCTGTCGCTGCCGGGCGTCTGGAAGGGGCGGACGAGGTACTCGCCGAGGTTCGGCAGGTCGACGGTCTGGGCGTTGGGGTCGGCGGCGGCGGCCTGCAGGCTGTCGGCGATCCGTCCGAGGTCGTCGGTGGTGAGCGCGCGCGCTCCGTTGTCGCCGACCACGGCGCCCGTGATGCCCGTGCCGCGCGAGTTCATGACGAGCAGGGTGCCGGAGTCGAAGAACCCCGACTCCAGGACCTGCTCCGCCGAGCTCTGGAAGGCGGCGCGCGGTTGAATCGACGCCGCCGCCTCGTCGACCTGGGCGCCGAGGTTGACGTAGAGCACCTGGCTGAGGATGGCGCTGGTCGAGATCCCGATCATCACGAGGATGAAGGCGACCATGCCGATGACGGCGGTCATCAGGCGCGCCTGGAGCGTCCAGGGACGACGGAGCCTCTGCGTCAGAGGTTCCTTCTTGGCCTGGGGAGTCGACTCCCGCGGGGAGTCGGCGTCGGGGGAGTCGGTCTCCCAGACCTCGGCGGGGGGAACAGGGGGAGCAGGTCGCGGCGGCGGGGTACTCACTGAGGGGCTTTGATCATGTAGCCCACGCCGCGCACGGTGTGGATGAGCGGGTCGTTCCCGGCGTCGATCTTCTTGCGCAGGTACGAGATGTAGAGCTCGACGACGCTGGACCGACCGCCGAAGTCGTAGTTCCACACGCGATCGAGGATCTGCGCCTTCGACACCACGCGACGCTGGTTGCGCATGAGGAAGCGGAGAAGCTCGAATTCAGTGGCGGTGAGCTCGATCTCTTTGCCGCCGCGGATGACCTCGTGGCTGTCCTCGTTGAGCGAGAGGTCGCCGACGCGGAGGATCGGCTCCGAGTCGCGCGTCAGGGCCGTGCCGGCGCGACGCATGAGGCCCCGCAGGCGCGCCACGACCTCTTCGAGGCTGAAGGGCTTGGTGACGTAGTCGTCGCCGCCGGCGGTCAGACCCGCGACACGATCGGCCACGGCGTCCTTCGCGGTGAGGAAGAGCACGGGCACGTCGTTACCCGAGTGGCGCAGGCGCTGGAGGACGGCCATGCCGTCGAGGTCGGGCATCATGATGTCGAGCACCATGGCATCCGGCTCGAAATCGCGCGCGGACTGCAGGGCGTCGAAGCCCGATCCGGCGGTCTTGACGTCCCAGCCCTCCATGCGCAGTGCCATCGACAGCAGGTCGGTGAGCATCTGCTCGTCGTCCACGACGAGGACGCGGAGGGCACTTCCGTCGGGGCGGGTGAAGGTGGGGGCGGCGGCGGTCGCGGTCATGGAACTCATTGTGCTCTCGTATCTATGAGCTTTCTATGGCGAGCCTTATGGGAATCCTGGGAACGCGGGATCCGGCGGCTGAGAACGCGCCCCAGGAGCACTCCGAGCGTCGCCCCGAGAGTGTTGGCCACCACGTCGCCGACGTCGGCCACGCGCGTCGGCAGGAAGACCAGCTGCGTGATCTCGATCGCGCAGCTCACGGTCAGGCCGAGCAGGATGCCGTGCCACCATCGCCCCCGCCACGCGATCACGAGGAGCCCCAGGGGAACGAACATCACGACGTTCGCCAGGGATTCGACGACGTCGAAGGTGATCCACGCCGTCGCGGGGGACTGCTGGAGCGCATCGAGCAGTCTCCTCAGGATGCCGCCCACCTCGGCGTCGTAGATCGAGGGGCGCAGCGTCATCCACCACACCGCGACCGCGTAGACGCACGAAACGGCGACGAGCCCTGCCCGTCGCCGTTTCGTCACCGGTTATCCCTCGGGATCAGTGGGTGTCTTCGGCTTCGATCTCGGTGCGGTCGCCCGACCAGAGGGTGTGGAAGGTGCCCTCCTTGTCGATGCGGCGGTAGGTGTGCGCACCGAAGAAGTCGCGCTGACCCTGGATGAGAGCGGCGGGAAGACGCTCGGCGCGCAGGCCGTCGTAGTACGCCAGCGACGAGCTGAAAGCGGGGGCCGGGATGCCACTGGCCGCCGACAGCGACACGATGTGGCGCCACGCGTCCTGAGCGCGGCCGAGCGCCTCGACGAAGTACGGAGCGGTCAGCAGCACGGGCAGCTCGGCCTCGGCGTCGTACGCCTCGGCGATGCGGTTGAGGAACTGCGCGCGGATGATGCAGCCGCCGCGCCAGATCTTCGACACCGCACCCAGGTCGATGCTCCAGTCGTACTGCGCGGCGCCGGCGCGGATCTCGTCGAAGCCCTGCGAGTAGGCGACGATCTTCGAGGCGTACAGCGCCAGGCGCACCTGCTCGATGAAGGCGTCGGCATCCTCGCCCGACAGGACCTCGGTGCCCGAGGGGCCGGGGAGTTCGCGCGAGACCGAGCGCTGCTCGGGGTGGCTCGACAGCGACCGCGCGAAGGTGGCCTCGGCGATGCCCGAGACGGGCACGCCCAGGTCGAGAGCGGTCTGCACGGTCCACGCGCCGGTGCCCTTGGCGCCGGCCTGGTCGAGGATGACGTCGACGAGGGGCCTGCCGGTGTCGGCGTCGGTCTGGCGCAGCACCTCGGCGGTGATCTCGATGAGGTACGACTCCAGCTCGCCGCGATTCCACTCGGCGAACACGTCGGCGATCTCCGCCGGGGTCTTGCCCGTGGCGCGGCGGATGAGGTCGTAGGCCTCGGCGATGAGCTGCATGTCGGCGTACTCGATGCCGTTGTGCACCATCTTGACGAAGTGGCCGGCGCCGTCGTGGCCGACGTGCGTGACGCACGGCTCGCCCTCGGCGACCGCGGCGATGGACTTCAGGATCGGGCCGAGCGTGGCCCAGGCCTCGTCGGAGCCGCCGGGCATGATCGAGGGGCCGCGCAGCGCGCCCTCTTCGCCGCCCGAGACGCCCATGCCGACGAAGTTGATGCCGGTGTCGCGCACGGCTTTCTCGCGGCGGATGGTGTCGGTGAACAGGGCGTTGCCGCCGTCGACGATGATGTCGCCGGGCTCGAAGACCTTGACGAGCTCGTCGATGACGAAGTCGGTCGGGCGACCGGCCTTGACCATGATGATGGCGGTGCGGGGCTTGGCCAGCGAGGCGGCGAAGTCCTCGTACGAGAACGAGGCCACGAAGTTCGCCTCGGGGTGCTGCTCGAGCACGTGCTCGGTCTTGTCCTGGCTGCGGTTGAAGATCGCGACCGTGTTGCCCTCGCGGCTCGCGAGGTTGCGGGCGAGGTTCGAACCCATGACCGCGAGTCCCACGACGCCGATGTTGGCACGCCCGTCACCCTCGCCCGCGGGGCGGGAACCGGCCTCGGCGGCGGGACGATCCACCTCTTCGATGCCGGGTGCACCCTCGTGCACCTGTGCTGCCGTGTGCGGGGCCTGATCCTGGTCGCTCGAGGGTCCGGTCGGGGAGGGGGTCGACGTCATTCGTTGCTCCGTATTCAGGTGCGAGGAAGGGGTGGGCGTGCTCACGCGGGCCGCCTCCGCCACTTTATCGGCTCGGCTCGCGTGTGTTTCAGGACGGGGTAGGGGCGAGCTGAAGGCGCTCGATGATCTGCCGCATCTGCTCCGGGGGAGTGAGGTCGAGGTCGACGCGGATCGCCTGCTCATCGGCATCCGGCATCTCGAGGGTCTCGAACTGCGAGGTGAGCAGCGAGGGAGGCATGTAGTGCCCCTGTCGGCGCAGCATCCGCTCGAGCACGAGCTTCGGGTCGCCCATCAGCAGCACGAAGGTGACGTCGTCGCGGCGCAGGACGTCGCGGTAGCTGCGCTTGAGGGCCGAGCACGTGACGATGCCGGGGCGCCCCGCGGCGATCTGGCCGTCGATCCAGCCGGCGACGCGATCGAGCCAGGGCCAGCGGTCGTCGTCGTCGAGGGCGTGACCGGATGCCATCTTGGCGACGTTCTCGGCGGGATGCAGGTCGTCGCCCTCTTGGAAGTCCCAGCCGAGGCGACCGGCGAGCATGCCGGCGACGGTGGACTTGCCGGTGCCGGCGGGGCCCATGAAGACCAGGACGGGGTGGGATGCCATGATGCTCTCTTCCGTTCCGCTCAGACGAACACGCTGATCGCGAGGACGCCGGCCAGACCCGTGACCGAGATCACGCACTCCAGCACGCTCCATGTTTTCAGGGTCTGGGGGATGTTGAGGCCGAAGTACTCCTTGATGAGCCAGAACCCGGCGTCGTTGACGTGACTGAGGAAGACCGATCCCGCACCGATCGCGAGCACCAGCAGTGCGGTCATCGGGGCGTCGAGGGTCTCGGTGAGCGGTTGCAGGATGCCGGCGGCGGTGATGGTGGCGACGGTGGCCGATCCGGTGGCGACGCGGATCACGACCGCGACCAGCCAGGCCAGCAGCAGGACGGACACGCTGGAGCCGGCCACCGTGTCGGCGATGACCTTGCCGATGCCGGTGTCGACGAGCACCTGCTTGAAGCCGCCGCCCGCGCCGACGATGAGCAGGATGCCGGCGATCGGGCCGAGCGAGGATCCGACGACCCCGGTGAGGCGGGCGCGGTCGAAGCCGGCGCCGCGGCCGAGCACCACGAAGCCGACCAGCACGGCGAGCAGAAGAGCGATGATCGGCATGCCGAGGAAGTCGATGACGACCTTCCACAGGTCGGTCGAGGCCGGAGCGGCGATGTCGGCGACCGCCTTGAGCAGCATCAGGGCGACCGGAAGCAGGATGCTCGCGAGCGTCGCGGCGAACGAGGGGCGACGGGCGGGCTCGTCGCCCTTCTCCTCGGCCGAGAGGAACAGCTCCGGCACGGGAACGGGAGCCCAGCGGGCGGCGATCGTGGCGAACAGCGGCCCGGCGATGATCACGGCGGGGATCGCGACGATCACGCCGAACGCCAGGGTCAGGCCGAGGTTGGCGCCGAGAGCGTCGATCGCCGCCAGCGGGCCGGGGTGCGGGGGCACGAGACCGTGCATCGCCGAGAGACCGGCGAGGGTGGGGATGGCGATCTTCATCAGCGCGACGCCCGAGCGGCGGGCGACCAGGATGATCACGGGCACGAGCAGGACGAGCCCCACCTCGAAGAACATCGGCAGCCCGATGATGGCGCCGATCAGACCCATCACCCAGGGCAGGCTGCGGGGAGTCGCCCGCGCGACGAGGGTGTCGACGATGCGGTCGGCGCCACCGGAGTCGGCGAGCAGCTTGCCGTAGATGGCGCCGAGGGCGACGAGGATGCCGACCCCGCCCATGGTCGAGCCGAAGCCACCCGTGAAGCTGGTGACGGTGGCGGGAACGGCCATGCCGGCGACGACGCCGGTGGTGAGCGCGCCGATGGTCAACGCGAGGAAGGGGTGAAGCTTCCCCCACGTGATCAGCACGACGATCAGGGCCACGCCGATGAGCGCGGCGGTGATGAGCTGGCCCGCGGGGGCGGCAGGGCCGCTTTCCGCGGCGGCGAGCACGAGGGGTGCGGGGAGGGATGTGAGGGCCATGAGCGTCCTTGTTCCGGCGGTCGGCGGCAGTGCCGTGAGTATTTGTCGTACATAAAAGCACAGGACGCCAATTTCTGCACGACAAATATCGTTCCGGCCATCGATGTCGTCTGTCATCATCGATGGATGACGATGGACCGTCCCGCCGTGGCGTCGCTGCACGACGCGCTCGTCGACCGCCTCGGAGCGGCGATCGTGAGGGGTGAGCTCGAGCCGGGGTCTCGCCTGGTCACCGGCGATCTCTCGGAGGGGTCGTCGCGCGGAGCGGGTCGAGAGGCCGTCCGTGTTCTGCAGTCGCTCGGCCTCGTGCGCGTCCGCCGCAAGACCGGGGTCGAGGTTCGACCGTCCACCGACTGGAACGTCTACGCCCCCGAGATCATCGCGTGGCGTCTCGCCGGCCCCGGTCGCGACGCTCAGCTTCGCGAGCTCAGCGAACTACGCGGCGCGATCGAGCCGCTCGCGGCGCGGGCGGCGGCGACGCACGCCACGTCGACGCAGCGGCAGGAGTTGATCGCGGCGGTCATCGAGATGGCCCGCACGGAGCACGACGCCGACGGGGGCGACTACCTCGCGGCCGACATCGCCTTCCACCGCACTCTGCTCGCGGCATCCGGGAATTCGATGCTCGCGGCGCTGGGATCGGTCGTGGAGTCCGTCCTTGTGGGACGCACACTGCACGAGCTCATGCCCCACGACGCCAATCCGCACGCTGTGCGGTGGCACCAGGATGTGGCCTTCGCGATCGCGGCGGGGAAGGCGGACGATGCGGCCGAGGCCATGCGGCTGATCGTCCGCGAGGCCGACGACGCCATGAGGGACGCGTCCGAAGACGCCTGACGACGCTGCGGCGTCAGTGCTTCTTGTAGTTCGCGTTGCGGCCCATGCTGAAGAGCGCGCCGACGGTGCCGATCAGGCCGAACGCGGCGATGCCGCCGATGACCCAGAGCACGACGTGAGAGAAGAAGCCGCTGTCCATGATGATCCTCCGGGTGGGTTGTGGCCGTTCGATCCTACCGTCGCTCGGCGAGCGCTCCCGCCGCCGTCCGAGGCCGGGTCGTGGTTCTCCCTCTCCCGCTGGTAGACTTCCGGGGAACTTCGGCGAGGGATGCTGCTTCGCGTGCCGCACGGTGCGCAGGCGTCCGTGATCGACGCAGTGATGCAGGCTCCCGGCTTTCCTCACGCGCTCGCGTTCGAGTCGAATCCAGACCACACAGGTGCGGACCATGTCCGCTCACAAGCTGCGGGACACGAGCCCGCGAGGAGAACATCATGTCGGAAGACAACAAGGTCGTCGCGGAGCTCCGCGAGAACTTCGGCAAGGGCTTCGCCCGTCGCCTCCGCGCCGCGGGCAAGATCCCGGCCGTCATCTACGGTCACGGCACCGAGCCCCAGCACGTCGCGCTGCCCGGCCACCAGGTCGCGCTGCTCATCCGCCGCGCCAACGCGCTGCTCGACCTCGACATCGCGGGCAAGGGCCAGCTCGTCCTCGTGAAGGACGTGCAGAAGGACCCCGTGCGCCAGATCATCGAGCACATCGACCTCATCGTCGTGAAGAAGGGCGAGAAGGTCCAGGTCGACGTCCCCGTCGTCGTCACCGGCGAGCCCTTCCCCGGCACCATCGCGATGCTCGACGCCGCGTCCGTGGCGCTCGAGGTCGAGGCCACCCACATCCCCCAGAACATCGAGGTCTCGGTCGAGGGCGCCGAGGACGGCACGCAGATCACCGCCGCCGACCTGACGCTGCCCCAGGGCGCCACCCTCGTCACCGAGCCCGAGACGCTCGTCGTGGGTGTCTCGGTTCCGCTCGACACCATCGCCGCCGACGAAGAGATCGCCGAGGCCGATGCCGAGGTCGCCGAGGAGCAGTCCGAAGAGGCCGAGTCGACCGAAGAGGGCGACGACAAGTAATTCCCGAGGGCCGTTCCACGGTCCGACGACGAGGGGACGCGATTACGCGTCCCCTCGTTCGTTTCTCCGCGCGGGTGGCGCGCGGGGTTGCGTCACGTGACGACCGCGTCGTCGCGCACGGTCCGCACGCGGACCCGGAAGGATGGATGCCATGGCAGACACCTGGCTCATCGTGGGTCTCGGCAACCCGGGCCCTCGTTACGAGGCGACTCGACACAACATCGGTCAGATGGTCGTCGACGAGCTCGCCGCGCGCCGCCGCGAGGCCTTCCGCGCCCACAAGGCCAACGCGCGGGTGGTCGAGACGTGGCTGCGCCCGGGAGCGGACAAGCTCGTCCTGGCGAAGCCGAACAGCTTCATGAACGTGTCCGGGGGGCCGGCGGCGGGGCTCGCCCGGTTCTACGGAACCGCACCCGAGCGCATCGTGGTCGTCCACGACGAGCTCGACATCCCCTACGACACCATCAAGCTCAAGACCGGGGGCGGTCACGGTGGGCACAACGGGGTGCGCGACATCGCGAAGGCCCTCGGCACGCCGGAGTTCCCCCGCGTCCGCGTGGGTATCGGTCGTCCGGTCGGGCGCCAGGATCCCGCCGACTGGGTGCTCGATCCGTTCAGCTCGACCGAGCGTCAGACGCTCCCGATCCTCGTCTCGGATGCCGCGGATGCCGTGGAACTCCTGGTCGACGAGGGATTGATCGCCGCCCAGCAGCGCTTCCACGCCCCGCGCGCCTGACACGGGGCGTGGCCGCCGGCCGCACGCCTCCCCGCCGTCCGTCACCTGGCGCGTCCCGCGTCGCAACCTCGCGCGCTCCCGCGCCGTCGAAGGCGAGACCACGGGAAACGACGATCGGCCCCGGTCACGAGGAACCGGGGCCGACCGCCGTGTCGAACGTCACCTCACGCAGGGACGCCGATCGCGGCGCCCGCCGCCAGCGCGCTGCCGACCACGATGCCCCCGAGAAGCGACAGGGCGATCGCGCCGATCGCCCATCCGCGACCGCGGTTCTTCACCGCCGCCACGATGCCCTGGATGAACCCCCAGAGTCCGAAGACCGCGTACACCACGAAGGCGACGATCGTCAGGATGCCGAAGACGACGGCCGCCTGCTGGACCTCCGGAGGAAGCGTGGTCGGGTCCATCTGCTGGCCGCCGTCCGCGTACGGGGCGAGGCTCGCGCTCTGCATCCCCGCGATGAAAGCAATGATCGAGCCGCCGCCGACCGCGATGAGCGAGACGACGAGGGCGATGAGTCCGAGCTTCTTCGAGCCTTTCGGCTTGCCGGTGGCGGGCGGGAGGTACGCCGGCGCGATGGGAGCGCCCTGTGCCGACGGAGCGGTGCCGGAGGAGTCGCTGCGCGTGACGGGCTGCTGGTACGGCTCGGGGGGCGGGGGTGTCGTGCTCACGGGATGCTCCTCTGGTCGTCGGGTGGGCGTGGACCGCCCGTTCCGGAGTCTAAGAAGCGTCGTGGGCCGGACCGTCGGGCTGGACGCCCGTCGACGCGGCGCGGTATCGGCGCCCGTCGCCCGATCGGGGCGGGGTCAGACGGGCGCACCGCCCGCGGGCACGGTGGCCAGCCCCGCGACGATCGCGATGGCGGTCAGCACACCGAAGACGATCGGGCCCAGGACCGAGAGGACGAGTCCCGCTATCCCGGCACCGCGCGCCGACCGCCGGACGATCGCGATGATTCCCAGGACGAGGGCCGTGATGCCGATCGCCGTTCCCGTCCAGAACGCGATCTCGCCCAGCAGCACCAGGTCGCGCACGGGGGAGAGCACGCGCCAGTCGAAGCCGTTCGACGACATCGTGGTCAGACCCGGGGCCGCACCGCGCGCCGAGCGGAACGCCGCGAAGCCGCCGACGCCCGGGGCCACGACGGACGCGACCACCGACAGCGCAAGGGCCCAGGAGCCCAGGGGGCGGCCTCGGCGGGTGGGCGGCGGGGGAGTGAGGAGCGTTCCGACGGGCGGTGCCGCATGCGGGGCGGCGAAGACCGGACCGTTCGGGGCGCTCGGCGTCGTCATGCGCCAAGCCTACGAGAGGAGCGCCCGGGTACGTTGTCCACCCAGGCCTGATGTCGGAGGCCCCGCGTAGACTCTTTCGAGTGACAGTTCCCGGGATCGTTCGCGCCCTCGAGCAGGCTGAGTCGTACCGTGAAGCCGCTTCGGCGGCCTCCTCCGACCTGTCGCTCTCCCTCGTCGACGGCCTCGACGCCCCCGTCATCGCGGGTCTCGTCGAGCGTCGCCGTGCGGCGGGTGATCCCGGGGCGGTGCTGGTGATCGCGCCGACCGGTCGCCGTGCAGAGTCCCTCGGCCCGGCTCTCGATGCCGTTCTCCCCCGCGCGCAGGTCCTCCACTTCCCCGCATGGGAGACGCTGCCCCACGAGCGGCTCAGCCCCAGTCCCGAGACCGTCGGTCGCCGTCTCGACGTCCTGCGCCGGATCGCCGCCTGGGACCGCACCTCGCCGCTCGTCGTGACCGCCTCGGTGCGAAGCGCCCTCCAGCCGCTGGCCCCCGGTCTGGGCGACGTCGAACCGGTCGAGCTCTCGGTCGGGAAACGCGGGCTCGAGCTCGAGGTCGTCACGACGCGCCTCGTCGAGCTCGCGTACCACCGCGTCGACATGGTCTCGCGCCGCGGCGAGTTCGCGGTGCGCGGCGGCATCCTCGACGTCTTCCCCCCGGTGGCGGATCACCCCTACCGTGTCGAGTTCTTCGGTGACGAGGTCGACCAGATCCGCGCCTTCTCCGTCGCCGACCAGCGCTCGCTGCCCGGGGAGGTGCCCGCGGTGACGCTCGTGCCCAGTCGCGAGCTTCTGCTCACGGCCGACGTACGCGCACGCGCCGCCGAGCTTCGCGACGGATACCCCGGGCTGCGTCAGTTGCTCGAGAAGATGGCCGAGGGTATTCCCGCCGAGGGCATGGAGTCGCTCATCCCCGTCCTGGTGGACGACCTCATCACCCTGGTCGACTATCTCCCCGGCGCGAGCGCGGTGGCGCTCGTGGATCCCGAGCGTTCGCTGGCTCGTGCCACCACGCTCGGCGACACCAATCGCGAGTTCCTCGAGGCGGCGTGGTCGGCGGCGACGGCAGGGGCGGACACCCCGGTGGATCTCGGGTCCGGTGACTTCGTCACTCTCGACGATCTGCACGAGAAGGCCAGCGGTCGCGGAGGCGTCTGGTGGCAGTTGAGCGCCTTCGACTCCGGAGCGGCGGATGCCGAAGACGAGGGACTCATCGTCGGCGATGACTCCGCTCATCGCGTCAAGGCCGATGCGGTGCCGTCGTTCCAGGGCAATGTCGAGGGTGCGATTGCCCACGTCGGCGAGCTCCTGCGCGACGGGTGGTCGGTCGTGGTCACGGCATCCGGTCCCGGCATGGTCGATCGTGCCCGAGACGTCCTCTCCGAGCGAGGGATCGCCGCCCGCCGCGTCGACGAGGTGAGGTCGACTCCCGAGGCCGGAGTCGCCCATGTCGTCTGCGCGCCCCTCGAGCGGGGCTTCCAGCTGACCGAGGCGAAGTTCGCCGTCATCACCGAGACGGAGTTCTACGGCCGCTCGGTCAGCGGCGACAACCGCGGCGTGAAGAAGCTCGCCTCGCGTCGACGCAACGTGGTCGACCCGCTGCAGCTCAAGCCCGGCGACGTCGTCGTGCATGCGACCCATGGCATCGGGAAGTTTCTCGAGCTCACGCAGCGCGAGGTGTCCAGTGGCGGTCGCAATGCGGTGAAGACCACGAAGGAGTACCTGGTCCTCGAGTATGCGCCGGCCAAGCGCGGTTACCCGGGCGACAAGCTGTTCGTCCCCACCGACCAGCTCGACCTGCTGTCGAAGTACGTGGGAGGCGAAGCGCCCACGCTCTCGAAGATGGGAGGAAGCGACTGGGCGGCGGCGAAGGGGCGAGCCCGGAAGGCCGTCCGCGACATCGCCGTCGAGCTGGTGAAGCTGTACTCGGCACGCATGGCGTCGAAGGGGTACGCGTTCGGTCCCGACACCCCGTGGCAGCGCGAGCTCGAAGAGGCCTTCCCGTTCGCCGAGACCCTCGATCAGCTGCAGACGATCGACGAGATCAAAGCCGACATGGAGAAGCCGATCCCGATGGACCGACTTCTCTCGGGCGACGTCGGGTTCGGCAAGACCGAGGTCGCGGTGCGGGCGGCGTTCAAGGCCATCCAGGACGGCAAGCAGGTGGCGATGCTCGTTCCCACGACGCTGCTGGTGAAGCAACACCTCGAGACCTTCGCCGAGCGTTTCGCGGGCTTCCCCGTCACGGTCCGGCCGCTGTCGCGCTTCCAGACCGACAAAGAGGTGAAGGCCACCCTGGCCGGCCTCGCCGACGGCACGGTCGACATGGTGATCGGAACCCATCGCATCCTGACCGAGAAGGTCGTGTTCAAGGACCTCGGGCTGATGATCATCGACGAGGAGCAGCGGTTCGGCGTCGAGCACAAGGACCAGCTGAAGAAGCTCAAGACCAACGTCGACATCTTGGCGATGAGCGCCACTCCGATCCCGCGCACCCTCGAGATGGCGGTCACCGGTATCCGTGAGATGTCGACCCTCGCGACCCCGCCGGAGGATCGGCACCCGATCCTGTCGTACGTGGGCCCCCGCAACGACAAGCAGATCGCTGCCGCAATCCGCCGGGAGTTGCTGCGCGAGGGCCAGATCTTCTATGTGCACAACAGGGTCTCGTCGATCCAGCGGGTTGCCGCGCACCTCGCCGAACTGGTGCCCGAGGCCCGCATCGTCGTGGCCCACGGGCAGATGGGGGAGCACGCCCTCGAGCAGGTCGTCGACGACTTCTGGGAGCGCCGCGCCGACGTGCTGGTGTCGACCACGATCATCGAGACCGGGCTCGACATCTCGAACGCCAACACGATCATCATCGACCGTGCCGACAAGTACGGGCTGTCGCAGCTGCATCAGCTCCGCGGACGCGTGGGGCGTGGGCGCGACCGTGCCTACGCGTATTTCCTTTACGACGAGATGAAGCCGTTGTCCGAGACGGCAGCCGACCGGCTCGAGACGATCGCCGTGAACAACGATCTGGGCTCGGGCATGCAGGTGGCGCTGAAAGACCTCGAACTGCGTGGCGCCGGGAACCTCCTCGGCGCCGAGCAGGCCGGACACATCGCGGGTGTCGGCTTCGACCTATATCTCCGCATGATCGGCGAGGCCGTTTCGACCTTCCGCGGCGAAGACGTCGACGGTCCCACCGAACTCCGCCTCGAGCTGCCCGTCGACGCACGTTTGCCGGAGTTCTACATCGACAGCGAGCGGCTGCGTCTCGAGGCGTACCAGAAGCTGTCGGCCGCGGCCTCGGCGACGGCGAAGAGCGATGCGATCGACCTCGTGGTCGACGAGCTTCGTGATCGATACGGAGAGCCGCCGACCGAAGTCGAGGGACTCATCGCCGTGGCGCGCCTGCGTCGCCGGGCTGCTCAAGCCGGTCTGGCCGATGTCGTCGCAATGGGTTCCAACCTCCGCATCGCCCCGGCGAACCTCCCGGACTCGATGCGGGTGCGCCTGCAGCGGCTGTACCCGAAGGCGAAGCTCGTCGCCGGCGGTGACGCCATGGTGGTGCCGCTTCCTCAGGACGCGGACGATGCGAACCTCATCGCGTGGGTGCGCCAGCTCTTGGATGCGCTGTGGCCGTTGCCGGTCTCAGAGAACGCCGAGACCGCGAACGCGTGACGAGCGCTCGTTCCCTGAGCACACGATCGGGCCTGATCGACATCCGTCGGTCGGGCCCTTGTCGCAGATCCGCGTGATTCCGCGCTTCGCACGTGGCGACACGCCCGGGGTGAGGCGACGATTCGACCGATCCGGTCTCCCGACGTAATGTTTTACCTGTTCGCCCCACAGGGGAGAGCGGAGAGGCCGGAAGGCCCCGCTTCGTCTCAAGTGGCGGACCACCCGAAACCTGCTCTTTATGGTGTATGGTTTTGGTTCGGTCGTTCGGCCGGTTCCCGAGGTTGA